>OW818695.1:0-4129358 GCA_942493345.1 uncultured Prolixibacteraceae bacterium | reverse complement strand
ATAAATTTATCTTACAATGTCCCTCAACGATTTCTTGGCAAATTTAAAATAGCAAATTTAAGACTGTTTTTCAATGGAAAGAATTTGTGGACTTTCACTAAATGGAATGGTTGGGACCCGGAAACAGGGCAGGGGATTACTTCTGGAGGCAGGCCTGTTTTGAAGAATTACACATTTGGTATTGATTTAAAATTTTAAGATTATGAAAACGAGGTTTATTAAGATATCGACATCACTTATTAAGAAATTAATCATCTTGAGTTTGGTCTTTCTTGTATCCTGTAATGAAATGGAATTTCTAAAAGAAGTCCCTCTGGATTTCTATTCTCCGAACAATTCATACATTACATCCGGAAATTTCAGGGCAGCACTGGATGGTATCTATTCTTATTACAGATCAGCATTCTATTCGACATCGCTGGATGGATTTAGTTCACCCAGATTAAAATGGGTAGGCACGGACCTGATTGGGCATGATCAACGTGCCTATAATTTACAAGATCTTTTAACACCTTCAAATGACTTCGTCAGGAATGTGTATTGGGCTCCCTGCTATCGTATCATTTATGATGCCAACGTAATCATAGGCAGGTCTGAACTTGAAAGCGCAGAACTTACCCCTGCCGAAAAAGTAAAGATACAGGCAGAGGCACGGTTTTTTAGGGGATTTATGTATGAGATACTGGCTGATGTGTATGGAGGTGTCCCCATTGTTTTGGAGGAAACGACAGAACCTAAACGTGATTATGTGAGGGCTTCACGGGAAGAAACCTATCAACAAGCATTGGATGACCTGAAATACGCTGCAGAGAACCTCCCCGGTATTACAGATGTTAAAGATTACACGGTGAGTAATCTGGTTGCCTACCACATGCTTTCTGTGGTTTATCTTTCATTGGAGCAATGGGACAATGCCGTAAATGCAGCCAGTAAAGTAATTGACGACCCCAATACAGACTTAATGACCGTACGTTTTGGTTCACGCGTCAATGATACCTATAATGCTCTTTATCCCTGGGCGTCGGGCGGAGACCCTTACTGGGATTTGTTCAGAATAGATAATCAAAACCGGTCTTCGGGCAATAAGGAAACGCTTTGGGCTATACAGTTTAAGTACAACGTAACTGGAGGTATGGATGGGGGATATGGTTTTGAATCTACTCAATGTCCCAGAACTTGGATGTTAAAAGTAAAAAATAAAAATGGGAAATCGGTGAACTTACTTCCTTACCCGAATACATATTATGGAGGAAAAGGAACAGGTGCGATGAAGATAAGTAATTATTACTATGAGGATATTTGGAACAGAAGTGGATATACCCAGGACCGCAGGAATTCCAGTTATAATATCATACGAGATGTTACCGTTCCCAATCCTGCATGTGATTATTATGGGAAGTGGTTGTTTAAAGATAAAGTGCCACTCATTAGCTATGATCAAAACAGGGATTGGTTTCCAATTGTAGCAAAAGCTGCATGTATGGGAGACCATCCATTAGATAATTGGGTGGAGGATCAAACAGTCTATGGATCTATATTATCGGCAGGAGGCGTTATTAGTCTAAAACAAGCTAATGTGTATGAGGCCAGGCTGGCAGAAACTTACCTGATCAGGGCGGAGGCCTATTGGCGAAAAGGTGAGAAGCAACTTGCAGCCGACGACATCAATGTGATCCGTAGAAGATCTCTGGCACCCGATATTACTGCCGCAAATGTGAATATTGACTATATTTTAGATGAACGAGCCAGGGAATTGATGTTTGAGGAAAATAGGATGAGGACCCTACACCGTTTAAATTTGTTAGTAGAAAGGAACAATCTATACAATCCTGATTTTGATTATTATCCTCATCAGAATTTATGGCCAATACCTTTTAGTGAAATTGAAAAAAATACAGCAGCTGAATTAACTCAAAACCCGGGGTATTAGATTTTTATTGTAATCAATAAAATTTGAAAGGCAAATAAAAATAATTTATCTTGATGTTGAAAGAATCAGTTAATCGATAGTTTTTTAAGGGGCAGTAAAACAATACTGCCCCATAGAAACTGTCAGTAATTAATATGATTGCATGCATAGCTGTTCTTTCCAATCTTATTTCCTTTTTCTTATGGCGAGTTCAGATTGCTTCTGCATTGCTTTATTGCATCAATAATGAAACGGCTAAATCGAAATTCGACAGGTTGAGATTCTAAGCATGGTAACTTTTGTAAACGCCATTATTTTTAATTGAAAGCCATTTTAAAATGCAATTCGAATTGTTGAATAGATTCTATTGAATGAAATCTAAAAAGGATATCGGTGAAATCTGAAATCAAGGACGCAATGTTGTACTTAATTGATAGAGCACACGATCCAAATATTAAAAAAATTATGAAAAAACTCTTAATAATCTTTATATACATATTCCTGGTTCAATCCGGGTATTCAAAAGAAAAGAAAAAAGATTCAGCTGATTTTATAAATCCATTTATAGGAGCCAGTTCAAGTAAAGAAATCGGAGGAAGCGCCCATGGACTAGGAAAAACATTTCCTGGAGCTGCAACTCCTTTTGGCATGATACAGCTAAGTCCTGACACCCGAACCGGAGACGATACAGGCTCTGGATATTCATGGCATCATACAACAATTGAGGGATTTAGTTTTGTTCACATGAGTGGTATTGGCTGGTTCGGAGAATTTGGAAATTTCCTTGTAATGCCAACAAATGGCGAATTGAAAACATCAAAAGGAAAAGATGAAACACCTGAATCTGGATACAGATCCAGATTTTCTCACGATACAGAAGTGGCAAAAGCAGGGTATTACGCCGTAACTCTGGACGATTACAAAATCCGTACGGAATTAACAGCAGCACCGAAAGCCGGGATGATCCGGTTTACCTATCCTGAAAACAAGCTATCTCGTATTCAGATTGATCTTTCCCGTAGAATCGGAGGAACCTCAACAAAACAATTTGTAGAGATTGTCGACAATAATACAATCAGGGGCTGGATGAAATGTCCGCCTGAAGGTGGTGGTTGGGGAAATGGTGCAGGAAATTGCGACTATATAGCTTATTTCTACTGCCAGTTTTCAAAACCATTGACGAATTCCGGAATTTGGAGCGTCGACATTCCTGATAACTGGTCCCGGTTGCGTGAAGATGTAGCAGGTGAAAAATATCAGGAACTGGTGGTCAATGCAAAAGTGGAAAGAGGAATCAAATCAAAGGAAGGAGAACATCTGGGATTTTTTCTGGAATTTGGCACGAAAAACAACGAAGAAGTTCTATTAAAATGTGGTATTTCATTCGTTAGCATGGTAGGCGCTCAGAAAAATCTGGAACACGATATTCCGGGATGGGACTTTGATAAAGTTAAAGAACAGGCGCACCAGCTTTGGGCAAAAGCATTCGACGCAATTCAGGTTGAAGGAGGAACAGACAGAGATAAAACAGTATTCAGTACGGCTTTATACCATTCATTTATTGACCCGCGGATTATTAGCGACGTTGATGGCAATTACACCGGTATTGATAAAAAAACGCACAACTTAAATGAAGTTACTTTTCAATATCGCACCATTTTTAGCGGTTGGGATGTTTTCAGAAGTCAGTTTCCGTTGATGACAATAATTAAACCTGATTTGGTAAATGATGAAATCAATTCGCTAATCCAGATGGCTGACATCAGTGGCCGGAATTATTATTCCCGGTGGGAAATAATGAATTCATATTCTGGGTGTATGATAGGAAATCCAGCTGTATCGGTTTTGGTTGATGCATGGCAAAAAGGAATACGAAATTACGACATTGAGAAAGCTTACCAATATGCAAAAAAAAGTGTCGAAGTCTTTGGTAACGGGGAAAAAGGATATACAACCACGTCTCCGGGGAATAAAAAAATAAAATCTATTTCGCATACTTTGGAATATGCTTATACCGATTGGTGTGTCGGTGAATTAGCAGAATTATTGGGCAAAACCGAAGATGCTAAGATTTTTCACGACAAAGGACAGAATTATAAAAACATTTGGAATGAGGATGTCCAGTGGTTCAGAGGACGGGAAGAAGATGGTTCGTGGATGAAATGGGGAGGGAAACTGAAACAAGGACAAGGTACTGTTGAAAGCAATCCGTATCAACAAGGATGGTTTGTTCCGCATGATATAAAAGGATTACAAAAATTAATGGGGCCGAAATATTTTGAAAAAGAACTAATTACTTTCTTCGACAGCGTTCCTGACAATTTTATGTGGAACGACTATTACAACCATGCAAATGAACCGGTGCACCATGTTGCGTTTTTATTTAATGAAATTGGCAAACCATGGCTGACTCAAAAATGGACACGAAGAATTTGTGAAAAAGCCTATGGTCCGGACGTCCTCGGTTTAGTTGGAAACGAAGACGTAGGACAGATGTCGGCATGGTATATTCTTTCAGCAATCGGATTTCATCCTATTTGTCCCGGAGATGGAAAATACCAGATTACCAGCCCTGTTTTCAACAAAGTTGTAATTAAACTGGACAAAAAATATTACAGCGGAAATACATTCACGGTTGTCGCCAAAAACAATTCAAAAGAAAACATATACATACAATCAGCAAAATTAAACGGGAAACCATTGAACCGAAGCTGGATAAGCCATCAGGAAATTGTATCCGGAGGAATACTTGAATTTGAGATGGGAGCAAAGCCAAACAAATCGTGGGGAACCGGACTTTGATCATATAAACCTTTTTAAATAATTTAAAATGAATAGAGTATTACTTGCATCTGTAGTAACAAGCTTTGCATTTTCTTCATATGCAAAAAATTTTACTAGTAATGAAATTAAAACTTCATCGAATTCTATAATTGAAAAGAATGCAAAGCCAAACATTATTTTCTTTTATGCCGATGACATGGGCTGGGGAGATGCGCATTGCAACAATCCAAAATCACAAATTAAAACACCGAATATCGACAAGCTGGCCGGGGAAGGAATGCGTTTTACCGATGCTCATTGTGTCGGTTCATTATGTGCCCCTTCGAGGTTTGGTTTACTTACCGGTAGAAATGCTGCAAACTGGACAACATTTACTGATGTTCAGTCTGAAGCATGGGATTGTATGACCATGCCGCAGATGTTACAAAAAGAAGGTTATTATACGGCATGTGTCGGGAAATGGCATTTCGGGGTTTTGTTTGAAGGGAAAGACGGAAAATGGGGACAACCAAATCCGGTCAGGGGCAGATTTCCAAATCCTGCCGATAATTGGCTGCTGACTTCAGAAACACGCCTGGGACCTACGGATCGCGGATTTGATTATTTCTTTGGAAATCCGCTGCAACCTGCAGAAGGTTGGCATGTCAATATGGAAGGAAATAAATTAGTTGGTAACCCGAAACTGAATCCGGATTTGCCTGAAACAGAAGATTTCAATATTCAAAAATGGATGGGAGTTATCCTTTCAAAGTCGAAGGCACAAATCCAAAAGTTGTCGAAAGGCGATCAGCCATTTTTCCTTTACTTCCCGCTGAATTCACCTCACAAACCTATCGTGCCCGATGAACCGTTTATCGGCAAATCAGGTATTGGAAAATACGGTGACTATTGTCAGCAGGTCGACTGGTGTTTGGGCGAAGTAATGAAAACCATTGACGAAGCCGGAATTCGCGACAATACCATCCTTATTTTCTCAAGCGACAACGGTTCCTATTACTATCTCAGTTCCGTTAATTCAGGTTCGGATGATACGGCTGAACTTTTAAACAACCACCATCTTGCCAACGGCCCTTTCAAAAAAGGGAAAGGCCAACCCGAAGAAGGAGGACACCGGATTCCATATATTGTACGCTGGCCAAATCATATTAAAGCGGGTTCAGTAAATGAAACAACTGTTTCGCTGGCCGACCATTTTGCAACTTTTGCAGCGCTGACCGGCTACGAACTTTCTCAGAAAGATGCCATCGACAGCTGGAATATCTTGCCTCTCTGGCTTGGTGAAAAATCGGATATTGATTATCAAAACCGCGTATTTTATCACTATAACAATAATCCCCAGGTGACTGCTGTACGTAAAGGAAACTGGAAAATGATCCCGGAATGCAACTACAAGGGAGCCGGAAGGAGAAACAGTACCGACAGTCCGGAGCCTCAACTCACGACGATACCGGGACAACTTTACGATTTGAGTAAAGATCCGGGTGAACAAACAAACCTTTGGAATCAGTATCCTGAAGTTGTAAAAGAATTGAGCATGGAACTGAAGGAATATTCAGCAAAGAAAACCAATGCTCCACATATTAAATAACGATGGCCTCCATCAAACAATTGATTTTTAAATAGACTTTAATGTCTTATTTACCGAAAATATTAACGTATGAATTTTAAACAATTTTTTCTGATCATTTTCACCTGTATTCTGTTTGCCGGAGCACAGGGACAAATTACGGTTCCCCCTTTCAAAAAAGGGGAACGAGTTGTTTTTGTAGGCAACAGTATCACGCACAAAGGACATTATCATGCATATATCTGGCTGTATTATATGACCCGCTTCCCCGATATGCCGGTCACCGTGTTCAATGCCGGTATCGGGGGTGATAAGTCCTGGGATATTAAAGAACGCCTGGATGATGACATCTTTAGTAGAAATCCAACGTATATGACGATGACTTTCGGGATGAATGACGTTGGTTACCGTGATTTTTTGAAAGAAGATGCCCAGAAAATTGCGGAGGCTCAAATCAAAAAGTCGTTCGAGAACTACCAGGTAATTGAGAAACGCATGCAAGATGCGAAAGGCGTTACCAAAGTGATTATTGGCGGCTCACCGTACGATGAAATGTCGAAAATTGAAAGACAGGTTTTCCCTACAAAAAATGCAGCGTTGCTGAAAGTGAACGAATTTCAGCAGGCATCAGCCAAAGCTAACGGTTGGGGATTCGTTGATTTCACACGCCCGATGATGGAAATCATTCAACGCGAAGTGCAGAAAGATCCATCTTTTGCATTGTGTGGCGATGACCGTGTCCACCCCGACAATGATGGACAACTGGTAATGGCCTATTTATTTCTGAAAGCCCAGGGAATGGCCGGAAAGAAAGTCGCTGAAATTGACATTAACGCAAAAACTAAAAAGATTGACTCGACTGATAATTGTACTGTTTCAAGCCTGAAGGGAAACGAAAACGGACTGTCGTTTAATTACCTGGCAAAAGCACTGCCCTTCCCGGTCGACTCGATTGCCCGTGGTTTTGGGAATTTGAAAGCACCAACAGAAGCGCTTCGGTTAATCCCGTTTACCAAAGAGTTTAACCAGGAACTTCTAAAAGTAGGTGAACTGTCAAATGGAAATTATCAATTATTAATTGATGGGCAGCCGATAGCGAAATTTTCAGCTTCAAACTTGGCCGATGGTATAAATATGGCTGAACTAACCAATACACCTCAGTATCAACAGGCAACGAAAATCTTGCTTCTGAATGAAGAACGCCTGGAAAAAGAAAAATTACTACGTGATTATGCATGGATGGAATTCACTTTCCTTCAGGAAAAAGGATTGTTGTTTGCAGACAATGAGGTTGCACTTGATTCTATCAGGGCTAATTGGAATACCGTTAGAAGATTTTTTAAGTCGTACGAAAAGGCTCAATATCCCGGATTCAGGCAGGAATGGCAGAATGAGATGGATGGAATTGTGAAAATGATCTATACCATCAATAAACCTGTCATACATTTGATCGAACTATCCAGAATTCAATAATCAACCTTATTAAAGGTTATTATATTCAGAGAAAAATGAAAATACAAGTACTCAGTTTCATTTTATTTGTTTCAGTTATTATTGCCTCGTCCCATGTATTGGCGAAGGGAAAACCTAACGTTGTAATAATATTTGCCGACGACATGGGATATGGTGATGTATCGGTAAATAACCCGTATGCCCGGACTACCACTCCGGCCATCGATCATCTGGCTGGAAAAGGAATCCGGTTTACAGATGCTCATTCCGGTGGCTCGGTTTGCACCCCTTCTCGCTACAGCCTGCTCACCGGACGGTATTTTTTCCGCGTCCCAAAACAAGCCGATCATTGGGGCTACCTGAGCCCGTTGATTGAGCTTGGCCGGGAAACCATTGGTAGCTTGATGCAAAAGGCTGGATACACCACAGCAGCTGTCGGAAAGTGGCACTTGGGTTTGCGATGGGCTAAAAAGGATGAATCAAAACCACTGATTCTGGGGAAAAGTTCCCGATATAATACAAATGTCGATTTTCATCAGCCAGTGAAAAATAGTCCAAATGAATTGGGCTTCGACTATTCGTTCATCCTTCCCGGTTCGTTGGATATGCCTCCCTACGTGTTTGTTGAAAACGGTAAGGTGACTGATCCGGAGGTAATTCTGACAGCTGATGCGTATCCAACAAAAAAGGATGATACCAGTTACGACTGGGACCGGAAATATACCGATGAAAATGATATTTACTACGACCGTGGTGTTTGGTGGCGTAATGGTGAAATGTCAAAATCATTCAAATTTGAAAACTGTTTGAATACCATTGTTGATCGCGGAATCGGGTTTATTGAAGGACAGGTTCATAAGTCGCCGCAGAAACCTTTCCTTCTATATTTGGCATTAACAGCACCGCATACACCGTGGCTGCCCGATGATTCTTTCAAAGGAACTTCGGAACTCGGAACCTATGGTGATTTCATCAACCAGATTGATAACATTGTGCTACGGGTAACTCAAAAACTGCGTGAATTGAAGATAGATGACAATACTTTGTTGATATTCTCGAGTGACAACGGTGCTCCCTGGGCAGAAGACGATGTACAACATTATGTGCATCAAAGCAACTGGAGCCGCCGGGGACAAAAAGGGGATATCTGGGATGGTGGTCATCATATTCCATTGATTGTTGTCTGGCCTGAAAAAATTAAAAAACCGGCTGTTTGCCCTCAAACGGTCGGCCTGATTGATGTAATTGCAACTCTTGCCGACCTGACAGGGCAGCAACTTTCGGAAAACGTGGCCGAAGACAGTTTCAGTTTTATAAGTGTTTTGAATGGTGATATGAATTCTCCAACCCGCGATCATGTTATTTATTTGTCTTCTGCCGGAAAACTGGCAATCAAGCAGGGACCATGGAAATACATTGATTGTCTGGGATCGGGCGGGTTTACCAGTCCTTCGGTTTTGTCACCAGTGAACGATCAAGTGAAAGGTCAGTTATATAATATGAAAGTCGATTCGCTGGAATGCAATAATCTGATTCTTCAGGAAAAAGTTCGGGCAACGGAAATGTCAGGAAAACTAAAAAAGCTCGTTGAGGCCGGTAGAAGCCGCTCTGCAAAATAGACAAAACAGAAATTTGTTTTTTAACATCAAATACAGACAGCAATATTTTAATTCTGAATAACAACTATTTAAACATAAGAAAACAAATCAAAATATTTTAAAATTATGAGGAAGAGCTTTAATTTATTACTCACCACAATGATTTTGGTGATTGTGTTCTCAACAGGTTCCACTGCAAAAAATCAAGAGAGACCCAACATCATTTACATCATGAGTGACGATCATGCTTATCAGGCGATCAGCGCCTACGGTTATGGTTTGAATGAAACCCCGAATATCGACCGACTGGCCAAGGAAGGCGCTATTTTTACACGCGCCTGTGTTACCAATTCTCTTTGTGCCCCCAGCCGGGCAGTTTTGCTGACGGGGAAACACAGTTTTGTGAACGGCAAAATAGATATTGTCCAATCTGTTTTTGACTGGAACCAGCCCAACTTTGCAAAGCTATTGCAGTCAAACGGTTACCAAACAGCCATGATCGGTAAAATCCACCTCGAAGGCAATCCTCAGGGATTTGATTATTCGATGGTTCTCCCCGGTCAGGGACAATATTACAATCCGGATTTTCTGATTAACGGCGTAAAAAAACACATTCCGGGCTATTGTACCGAAATTGTAACTGAATATGCACTGAAATGGCTCAGCGAAATGCGCGACAAAACCAAACCGTTTTGCCTGCTTTACCACCAGAAAGCCCCTCACCGCAACTGGTTGCCGGCCCCCAAATATGTGAATCTATACGATGACAAGACGTTTACTCCGCCTTCTACTTTTTACGATGATTACTCAGGTCGGGGAACTGCGGCCAAAACCCAGGAAATGAAAATTGATGGTCATGGACAGTGGGGACACGATTTTAAACTGATTGTTGACCCGAACGGAGACAGTACCAACTTTGTGAGCGACCTGAAACGCATGGATCCAAAACAAAGACAAAACTGGATGGATGCCTACGAAAGTGAAAACCAGGCTTTCCTAAAAGCAAATCTGCAAGGCAAAGCACTTGCCGAATGGAAATATAACCGCTACATCAAAGATTACCTGCGCTGTATCAAATCGGTCGATGACGGGGTTGGTGAGGTACTGGATTATCTGGATAAAAATGGTCTGACTGAAAATACCATTGTGATTTATACTTCAGACCAGGGGTTCTACCTGGGGGAACATGGCTGGTTCGACAAACGGTTCATGTACGAAGAATCATTCCGTACCCCTTTACTTATGCGGTTTCCAAAAGAAGTTAAACCGGGAACGAAGATCAACAAATTAGTGCAGAACCTCGATTTTGCCCCTACATTTCTCGACTATGCAGGTGTTCAAATCCCAGGCGATATGCAGGGTGAATCGTTCCGTAAGCTGGTTTCCGGCAAAACAGGAGAATGGCGCGATGCCGTTTACTACACGTATTACGAATATCCTTCAACACACATGGTAAAACGCCATTACGGCATAGCTACCGACCGCTATAAACTAATACACTTTTACTACGATCTTGACGAATGGGAAATGTATGATCTGGAGAAAGACCCGCATGAAATGCACAGTGTTTACGGTGATCCAGCGTATGCTGAGGTACAGCAGATGATGCACAAACGTCTGGAAGAATTGCGCGAGAAATATGGTGACTCGGATGCCAACAACCAACGTTTTTTGGATGCTTACCTGAAAAAGCGTAAATAATATTACAAACCGAACAATATTCTAAATAAAAATGAATCATTAAACGGGTTAAGTTGAAAGAGACAATTTCTTCCGAAAATACAATCCCGTTTAATGATCATTTATGGGGATCATAAAGTAACACTGGATAGAGGCGACTCAATAGTGTGTATTTGTAGACAGGTATATCCAACGGTAGTTGATTTTTTGCAACCTGTTGATTTTAGCCATTTCTCCTAAAACCAAATTATCAGAAGAATAATAAAGATGAAAAATATCATATTAGGTTTAATAATCTTCTTTTTAGGGCAATCTCTTTTCGCATATGAAAAGGATGTTCAGAAAAATAATATTGAGATCAATCCGTATTTGCCGGATGGAATATATGTGCGAATGATCACACTTGCCTTGCATGCTAATAAGGTACGTACTCAAACAGGCAGATGGATGCTGAATGATTACACTGCTCAGGATATTCTGAAGATAATTAAAGAATTAAAACCGGATTGTCTAGAGCGCTTCATTACCGGGAAACAGGACCCGGATATGCTTGTTCCTGTCGACGAAGGCGAAGCTCCCATGAACGTGCTGGATTTCCTCAACGCAGCAGTGAGAGCCGGTAGTGAGAAATGTATCATTATTCCGAAGCTGAACCTGAAGTGGAATGAGGATTATTTCTTTGAAGCTGCTCAAAACCTTTACGATCTTCCTTTGGAAAAGCCAATAAGAAACATCAACCTGGATTGCTGGCCCGATTACTGGAAAGTTCATAGTGAAGTGGAGATTGAAAATATGCTAAAAAGGCTGAAAGATATAGGCTTCGAAGTAATTGGTATTAATATGACTGGCGGTTACCATCATGGTTACGGTTATGTGGATTATATGGATTTTAATATTGACACCGAAAACTGGACCGTGAAAGAGAGTACTTTAAACACACTTAAGAATGATCCTAACCTGAAGAAGTACTTTATGTATATTGACTATCCCGGCGCTATGGATAAGTTCAGATCGACCAACTCTGCAGACAAACAGGCAAATGTCTATATAAATAATATCCACGCACCCCAGGAGAAGGATGGTTATACGTTTGTCTATGCTATTTTTCAGGATGACTGGGATGCAACAAAATTATTTACATCACCGGATGGTCCTTACAAAGGGAAATCGATATATGAAATTATTAAAGAATTGATTCAAAAAACGCAGGGAAGCTCAAAATGACCGACTGAAACAGATTACAAATCTTTTTTCAGCCCGGAGTGTTTCTTTACACTACACACTATAAAAATATAAGTTGCTTTCAATTTTTAACTAATTCACATAAATGATCAACTATGAAACTATTTCGAAAAATCACACAAACTATTTTGCTGGTAATAATTCTGTTGCCGGCAATGGCTCAGAATAACAATTCAATAGCCGTTCAGACTAAAATTGAAAATGGAGTTATTGAAGGTTATTACGATATACAAACCGGGATTCAACACTACCTTGGAATTCCTTTTGCCCAACCACCGGTTGGTGAACTTCGCTGGAAGGCTCCGCAACCGGTAAAAGACTGGAAGGGTGTAAAAGAAACGAAAGCCTTTGGTGCCCGTCCGGTTCAGGGAGTGCCTGTAGGTAATATGAAATCGCGATCAAATGGTGTTAGTGAGGATTGTCTATATCTCAACGTCTGGTCTCCGGCCAAACGCAACACCAAAGGGCTTCCGGTGCTGGTTTATTTCTATGGAGGAGGTTTTAGAAGAGGCGATGGTTCTGAAATTCGCTATGATGGCGCCAGTATGGCTCAAAAAGGAATCGTCGTGGTGACTGTTAATTACCGCTTGAATATATTTGGATTTTTTGCTCATCCTCAGTTATCGGCTGAAGCGCCATACAAATCTTCGGGCAATTATGGTTTACTCGATCAAAATGCTGCCCTGAAATGGGTTCAAAGAAACATTGCCTCCTTTGGCGGAGATGCGGCAAAAGTAACTATTGCAGGCGAGTCGGCAGGATCACTTTCAGTGAGTGCACAAATGGCAACGCCACTTTCCAAAGGTCTGTTTCGTGGCGCAATCGGCGAAAGCGGAGCAGCTATTAATCCAACGATGGCCCCGGTACCTCTCGACAAAGCTGAACAAAACGGAGTAGAGATGGCTAAAAAAGCCGGTAATTTCTCCGTGGAACAACTACGGTCGCTGAGTACCCGCGAAATCTGGGAGATATATTCGGAATCAATCGATGCCAAGTTCCCTCTGGTAATTGATGGATATTTCTTTCCAAAAGACCTGGTGAAAATTTTCGAGGCAAAAGAGCAGTCACAGGTACCATTGCTGGTAGGTTGGAATTCAGCAGAAACCTCTGGCGATCGCTTTATGCAAAAGCTGTCATATACTCCTGATAATTTTGTACAAAAAGTAAAAGAAAATTATCCTGACAAATTTCGTGAAATATTGGAATTATATCCTCATGGCAATATCAGTCAGGTTGAATATTCAGCTACTGATTTAGCTTCCGATGGTTTTATCGGCTACTGCACCTGGAAATGGTTTGATGTGCATCGAAAAAATTGCGATCAACCGGTGTTTCGTTATTTGTTCAGCCGAATTCTTCCACCTGCAGTCGAACAAAATACAAACCCGGGATTGGTTAAAGCAGAGGAACGCACTACCGTTACAAGACCTTTGGGGGCAAAACATGCCAGCGATATCGATTATTGCATGGGAAATCTCAAAATAAACAAAGATTTTGCCTGGACAAAAGACGATTACACAGTATCGGAAACCATGCAGGAATTTTTTGCGAATTTTATTAAGACTGGTAATCCGAATGGCTCGGGATTACCTGAATGGCAAGCTGCTGCCCCGAATGATGATACTCCACCGATAATGTTGATTGATGTGGAGTCGAAATCAATTAAAGCAGAAAATGATGATCGGTATCGGCTCTTGGATGAAATCTATCAAAATCAATAATGCGGTACGGATTTGATTATATTAGCAGATCAATAGCACTCTGTCGTCAACCGGAACCCGTTACGGATTCATTTTCCTGGATTTTCGGAAAATGTACGGGTGCTTTTTATAGTTTTCCTGATTTGTTCTCATTGGTGTTTCCAGCCTGATGTTAGCTGAATGGAATAAATCCAATTGTTGCCCGGCATCAATATATCCTTTGTCTGCCAGTAAGGTACAATTGGAAAGGCTAACTTTCACATCTTTTAAATAGTTGAAATCATGAACATTGGCCTTAGCCTTTGGCTGGAGAAGTAGAAAAATCTTCTTTACAGATTTTCAGTCTTGATGCCCTGGCATTTCGGCAAATCTCAAGGGGCATTGAGTCAATAACAAACACGTCTTCATTTTCACTGAAAGTACGGCTTAATTGCCTGCGGACAAATTCTGTCTGATGGAAGAGTGATTTTTTACGACGATTGTATTGTGAACGATCAATTAACCGTGGAAATTCGTTCATATATTCTCCGTTCAATTTTTTAAACAGCAGGTTCTCACTGTCTATTGACAAATATTCACTGGTCAGGTTAAGGCTTATTACCTCTATATCTGAAAACTTAGGTTTCTTCCCAACCTTTGGAAAATTACCGGTATGATCTACCTTATTCTGCAATATGGATTTTAATACTTCCAAAATTTTGTCGAAATTCGTCTTGATATCGTGCATGGCTTGTTTTAATATTTTTTGTTTCGCAACCTTAAAATACTAAATAGTAGCTTAATGCACGATTATTTTATTCAATTATAATTTCACACAACGGGTTGTGTATTATATATTTTTCTTCCGGTTCTCCTACTGTCAATTGTGATTATTTTTTCGGCTGTTGACCTCGTACCTTACAACCCGTAACAATCCTGAAAATTGCCAACTGCGACTGTTTTTGGAATTTGGAATTTACCTTTTTGAATTTCTTTCGCATTTTCTCGTTTAACCAGTTGTTCACTGTACGGTTGGCTATTCTGCTGGATATTCAATATTCCTTATTGGATATTGGACATTTCCTTTTCTGGCTCTTCTATTATGACTGCCAACTGCAACCGATTGTCTTGTCCTGAATTTAGTTCGAGAGGAGATGTTCGCAGGGCAGGGGTATAATCTTAAAATAACGATAACTCTGAAACAATCAAACATTCGCATCTCAATCCAAACATCCTGCATCAGTATTCTATTTGTACGTCAAAGCCTCATCAAAGGCACAGGTAGAGTACTAAATGATTTTAAATCGCACATAACTGCTCAGTTCATAAAGAGGCTATATGAACTGAATTGAAGACAAAAACTATTCTGTATCGGTCTTCTGTTTTTACCTTATTCTTAATTTTTATAAAATACCATCAGCGGTATTTCATATTATATGCTTATGAGTGATTGGGTAGATGAAACTCCCGCTAGATTAGAGAAAACCGGTCCGCATCATTGAGAACAGAAAACTTCTGCCGGAATCTTTGCAGGCTTTCGAGTGAGAATTTTTCTGAAAGAATACCTTCTTCATTTTTTGCAAGTTGACGGGTTATTTTCCCTTTCGCATCAATTGTGTATGAACCGCCTGAATAATTTATTCCGTTGGCATCGGTTCCGGTGCGGTTGGCGGCTACCAGGTACGACTGATTTTCAATGGCTCTCGCTTTTAACAAGGTTTTCCATACTTTGCGGCGTGGGGTAGGCCAGTTGGCAACATAAACCATCAGGTCGAAATCGTTTCGGTTGCGGCTCCAAACCGGGAAACGAAGATCGTAGCAAATCAGCGGCAGGATGCGAAACCCCCGGAACTCAACAATTAGCCGTTGGTTGCCTGAAGTATAATAGTTTTGCTCGTTGCCCATAGTGAACAGGTGGCGTTTGTCGTACCAAAATACTTGTCCGTCGGGTTGTACGAACAGCAGTCTGTTGTAATAAATTCTTGCTTCTTCAATAATCAAACTTCCGCAAATAGCTGCATTTTTTTGGGCTGACAACCGTTTCATCCAGTTTACCGACAGGCCATTCATTTTTTCCGCCAACCCCGAAACATTCATTGAAAATCCGGTGGAAAACATTTCCGGTAGAACAATTAAATCGGAGGTGTCAATCTGGTCGACCAGTTTTTCAATTTTCCGAAAATTGGCCTGTTTGTCTTCCCATGCAATGTTGTATTGGACTATCGATGTTGTTAAGTTTTTCATTTCAATCGGTTTTTACATTAAATTAATCTTCCGCAGTAAACATTTTCTTGTGGCGGCCCACAACCCCGCGTTCCCGGTAATAGGCTTTCATCCGGCGGATGTCTTCCTGAGGGTCGTCGGTCAAATCCAATGTATCGATCCAGCCAATTTCTTTTCTTCCGAAATCGAAAAATCCCAGGTATACCGTTGCCCCGGTGGCTTTTGCGATAGTATGAAATCCCGCTTTCCATTTCTTTGTCAGCTTCCGGGTTCCTTCGGGAGTGATGGCCAGATGAAATACATCGTGCTGGTTCATTTCATCAATAATCTGTTTCACGATCGGGGTGCTTTTTGAACGGTCAACCGGAATGGCTCCCATTTTTTTCAGGAAAAAACCAACCGGCCAGACAAAAGCTTCTTCTTTGATGACAATATGGGCAATCCCTCCTGCTGCCGTGTAATACAAATAAGAAATTACAAAATCGAGTGTGCTGGTATGGGGAACGCCAATGATAATCGCCTTTTTGTGAGGCATTATCCCGTTTACAGGTTTCCATCCCCACAATTTCATTATGAATTTACAGATGTATTTCAACATGTTAGTACGGTTTGTTCAATGTTTTTAGCAGCGCAATATTTTTCCAGTAATCCGACCGCTTTTTGCTGGGCTTCCTGCAAACCCGAATCATTTCCAAAATTAATAATAATCATTAAAAACCGTTGGGTATTTTCCGTTACGCATGTTCGTTCCGAATCGCTGGTAGGAGTCCCAAAAGCGCCCAGGCTATCGCGGAAAACAGGCAATCCCTCGATGTTCAGAGCCCCACGGCCAATGCCTGTATAGGGTTCGTCGGTTGCTACACCAAATGAAACAGCGCCATGAATTTTGGCTGCATCATATCCCCCGATTGAAAAGCCGGTACTGACCGAAACCAGGTTCAACTGGTCGACTACGTTATTGATTCGGTATAACCCTTTCCCGCTGACGACCCTGCGCAGCAGGGCTTCCGCTGATAAACGATAGCGTGCCGGGTCTTTTCCACAGGCTTTGTAGGCTTGGCGGGAAGAAGCTATCGCGGGTATTTTGCTGATTTCTTCAACTTTGAAATTATTTTGAATCTCGAGTAAGGTTGTTTCAATTTCAGTCCATAACTCTTCCTGATTATTTTGTACTTGCACCTCAGCTTCAATGCAGGCCAGCGACAGCATGGGGCATGTATCTTTCCAAAGTTCTTCAATATTAATTTGTATCATGGTCGAAATGCTTCAAATTGTTAAAAAAATATCTTTCTTAATTTTTTTAACAAAGTATAGAGTTGTTTTCTTATTTTTTTATAAATATATTTGTCAAATAAATGTAAGAATCCTAAACTTATTTGAACGATGAAACGACATCTTTTTTTTCTGACCATGACTGTTTTTGCTTGCGGTGCTTTTGCCCAGAAGCCGGCAATTATTCCTGAACCATCGAAAATAACAGTGGGAGAGGGTACTCTTGTATTAACTGCTGAAACGGGAATTATTTTTGATTCGTCGAATGCCGACTTGAAAAATATTGCCGGCGTTTTCAACGAATATCTTCAAAAATATTATGGATTTCAACTTCAGGCAGATAAGAAAGCAAAAGAAGCTATAAGTTTTAAACTGATTAAATCACTTCCTCTTGGCGACGAAGGATACATGCTGAAGGTGGATAAAAAAGGAGTACAGATCACAGCTGCTTCGCCTGCCGGGATTTTTTACGGGGTACAAACCTTAAAGCAACTGATTCCTGTTCCTCAGGCAGCTGCAATTCTTTCGATTAATTATTGCGACATCAAAGATCAGCCACGTTTCAAATGGCGCGGGACTCTTCTCGATGTTGGTCGTCATTTTTTCCCGGTTAGCTTCATTAAAAAGTACATCGACTATATGGCGATGTACAAGTTAAATACTTTTCACTGGCATTTAACCGAAGATCAAGGCTGGCGGCTCGAAATTGAGAAATATCCCAAACTGACAGAAATATCGCACTGGCGCGAAGAGACTGTTGTTGGACATGCAAAAATTTCTCAGGAATATGATGGCGTTGGTTACGGAGGTTTTTATACACAGAAACAAGTGCGCGACATTGTAAAATATGCAGCTGATCGGTACATTACGGTTGTTCCCGAAATTGAAATGCCGGGACATACCAGCGCTGTTTTAGCTGCCTTTCCTGAGTTGGGATGTACAGGTGGTCCTTATAAAGTTCAAAAAAGATGGGGTGTCCACAAGGAAGTGTTTTGCGCAGGCAAGGAAGAAACATTTAAATTTTTGGAAAATGTACTCGACGAAGTTTGCGAAATGTTCCCTTCAAAATACATACATATTGGCGGCGACGAATGCCCGAAAATAGAGTGGGAGAAATGTGCAGCATGTCAGAAAAGAATAAAAGACGAAGGCTTGGCTGACGAGCACCAACTGCAAAGTTATTTCATCCAGCGGATGGAAAAATACCTGAACTCAAAAGGACGGCAGATTATCGGATGGGACGAAATACTTGAAGGAGGCCTTGCTCCTGGTGCAACGGTTATGTCGTGGCGCGGCATAAAAGGCGGAATTGCTGCTGCAAAAGAAAAACACATGGTCATTATGTCGCCAAATTCGCATATGTATATCGATCATTATCAATCAGAAAATAAAGAAAGTGAACCTTTGGCAATTGGAGGTTTCCTTCCTCTTGAGAAAGTGTATTCATACGAGCCTATTCCTGACGAATTGGCTGAAGATGAAAAACATTTTGTATTGGGTGCTCAGGCCAATCTTTGGACTGAATATATCCCGTCGACGATGCAGGCTGAATACATGCTTTTCCCAAGAGTATGTGCCTTATCGGAAGTAGTTTGGTCTCCAAAAGACAAAAAAGATTTTGCTGATTTCGAGAAACGAATGGACACTGAATACCAGCACCTGGATATGCTTGGCGTTAATTACCGGAAGAAACAATAATATTCAATAGTAGAAATGTAAACCTAAACCTATTGAATCCGGGTTATAGCCTCACGTCACTGTGGGGCTATTTTATTTTCATATGACTGTCTCTTCTGACCCCGTAGCGATTAGAGTTATTCGTTTATATGGTTTATGTGATAGATTATACAGCGCAAAATAAAAAATAACCAGAAGCGCCTCTTTTTGCTACAGCATGGAAGCAATTTCGCTCAAATCTTCAACCTTATCGTGAAAACCCAATTCTTCGTACGACTGAATAAGTGCTTCCAGAAGTTTGCGGATAACTGTTTTGTCGGGGCAGGGTGTGGTTACCAGTTTTTTTGTGATGGCTTCATTTTTTTTAATGAAATAGTCAATCTCTCGTTTGCCGACAATAGCCCCTTTGTTTGATGGGTTGATGTAAAAAAGGATGGGGCTGCCCGTATCTTTTCCCAGCGCCAATTCTGCAATTCCCGGATCAAAATAGGCGAGGAGAGGAGTTCGTGGAAAATCGATAAAATGAACCGGCAAATTAAGTCGTCGGGCGATCAATACATACAAGATGGCCAGCGAAACCGGGTTGCCTTTTTGTGTTTCGAGCAACTGGTTTAGATAGCAATTTTGTGGCGAGCTGATATTGGCGAGATTGACCGAAAACTTGTGAATATCGTAGATGATGTGGTTCACAATGGTAATTTTTTCGAGTGCTGTCAGCGAGTTGTTGAATTCCAGCCAAATATCCTTGGTAATTTTATCGAGTTTGTTGTTTATATTTTTCAGTTTTAAGTCGGGATACTGGTATCTCGAAATAAGAAAAAAACCATCGAACAGGTCGATCGTCTTTTGGGTCGACCACTTTTTTATTTGCTCCTTGGTGTCGTTGAATTGAATTTGTTGAATGAGGTTTTCGATTCTTCGCTGAATGAGTTCGTCCAGACTGGTTTCCCATATTTGTTCCAGTTTTTCGACAATTGTTGCATCTTCTTTCAGTATTTCCTGTTCAACCATCCGGAATACCGAATCGTCCGGATCATCGAGAAGGGTGATTAGTGCATACAGTTTTTTGTCGTTCATAACCGGCATATTGATTATTGACTGATTCCCTCAAGTATAAGCTGGATGAGCTCTTCAATTGCTTCGTGATAATTGCTGTTGACATTTTTTGCCACCCGATTGGCAATAATTGTACAAACGGTTAGCGCCTGGTGCCCAAGCAAAGCGGAAAGCCCGTAAATAGCGGAACATTCCATTTCGTAATTGGTAATTTTTAACCCGCCAAACGAAAAGGCTTCAATTTTTGAATTGATGTCGGGATCGGCCAGCGGCAACCGCAAAACCCGTCCCTGCGGGCCATAAAAACCCGGCGCCGAAATGGTAATCCCGGCGTGAGTTTTTTCGCTGTGTATTTTATTGAAAAGAGTTTCGGAGCAATCGACCACGTAAGGCGAAGTCAGCAGCGGATTCCATCCGGTATGGGTTTTAAAAGCCTTCTCCAAAGCGAGGTCGGAAACCCGGTTTCGCCCTGCGTAGAAATTGAGCAGCCCGTCGAACCCGATGGCTTTTTTTGAAACCACAAATGAATTGACCGGGAGGTAATCCTGCAACCCGCCCGAAGTGCCGATGCGGATAATATTCAGCGAACGGTGAACGGGTTTAATTTCGCGCGTTTCGAGGTCGATGTTGGCCAGCGCGTCCAGTTCATTCAGCACAATGTCGATATTGTCGGTGCCAATTCCAGTAGAAACCAACGTTATCCGCTTGTTTTTATACGTTCCGGTTACGGAAACAAATTCCCGGTTTTGCACCCTGAATTCGGTGCTGTCCATAAACGAAGCAATCAGGTCTATCCGGCCCGGGTCGCCTACCAAAACTATATCGTCGGCAATTTGTTCCGGCCGGAGGTGAAGGTGAAATATACTTCCATCCTTGTTTATAATAAGTTCTGAAGACTGAATCATGACAAATGGTTTATGGTCAGGCATAAAACTAGGTAAAAAGTTGAAAAAGAACAACCGGTGCGGGCTGATATAATCAGTAGTTATTGGGGCAGTTATTAACAAATTGGCAGTTTATAGGCAATGCCGAATGGTTTTTTCGTGCTTTTTGCCACGAAAGCTCAGTAAAAACGGTAAGTTATGAACAGAAGTTTTTCACGACGGGCTTTTCCCCCTGTTTTCAAAACCAGTCATTATGAATTGAAACCGTTGCCGGGGAATGAGGAAATAAATGTATTTTTACGGATAAGGAAAGCTAAAAAAGTTCCATGATCTTGTGCATCTTGTAGAATTGTAGGATGAAATTTTTAATGTTATCAGAAAATAATCATGTTATTCGAAGAGACCATAGAAAAGTATGATAATGAAGTAAAAAGTGCAGTAGATGAACTGTTCGCTAAAGCTTATTCACATCAGTCGAACGATACAGATTTGCTTTTGGTCCTTATGAATGCTTTAAAAACTGATTATCCACCAGAAACTTTGAAAAGATTAGATATAGATAACTATCAAATTGGAGCAGATATAATAGGATTTCGCTACAATAGCTTTTATAATTTCATAAATCAATATGGATGTAAGGTTTTTAGAAAGGATGATCTGGACGTTAAGCTATTAAATTCTAATGATCGAGATTATTTTATTGAAAATGAACTCATTATTTACCTAAAATTTTGGGAGACAGATTTGATTTTACGAAGGCTTTATAATATTGCAAGGTTAGCACGGGGAGAAAAATATGACTGGGAATACAATCAGTCATTTTTTAATACAAGGAGAATATTAGTAAAAGATAATATTCAAAAGAATTTGGCTAAAATTTCACCTAAATTCAATAAATTGATAAATGAAGTTTATATTAGTCAAATAAGAAATGCCATTGCACATTCACAATATTACTTGATGTATGACTCAATAATCTTGACAAATAAGAACGAGAGCAAGCATTACACAATTGAAGCAATCAGTTTTAATGATTGGGAAGTGCGATTTCATAAAAACATACTTTTATACCACCATCTTATTCGTTGTAATAAAGAATATTTGGAGAAATTTCAAGAAAAAGTAAAAGGAAGATATAACGGATTAAAAGTAGTCTTCCCCGAAATTGGTAAAATGGGCATTGATAAAATAGGCTGGGTAAAATATGATGAACATTTTAAAAGGTGGTATTGGAATGATAAATAAAATTCAGTTTCAACACAGTATGATTATAATAGTTCGTGCGGTGGTTTGTGGGGAGCAGATTCTCGCATCGATTTCTCAGTCCTCCAGACAGAAAATTACTCTGTGAATCGTCGCGCAACATTTACCACCGATAACCGCATGAACTCACAGTCAAAGTAATAATTTTCAGTATATTTGCGAAAAAAGCAATGTGGAATAAACTACACATATTAAGGGAACAATATATCAATCAACGGATCATGGATTCGGTTGATTACGAGAAATTTTGCATGATTTCGATTGTTTACAATTCATCCAAAATTGAAGGTTGTTCACTTTCTGAGACCGATACAAAAGTCTTGCTTGAAAATAATATCACAGCCCCGGGAAAATCATTAACAGATCATTTGATGGTTAAAGACCATTATAATGCTTTCCTGAAAATAAAAGAGGATGCCGTTAATAAACGAAAATTTTCAATCGGGTTTATGCAGGAAATTAATGCCCTTGTAATGAAATCGACGGGAGGCATAGCCAATACCATATCAGGCGGTTTCGATACTTCGAAAGGCGATTTGAGATTGGCCCAGGTGTATGTTGATAAAAAATATTTTCCTGATTTTCACAAGGTGCCAATGCTGTTGCAGCAACTTATTGATAACGTAAATGACAGAATTGACAAGGTTTCGGGCGATGAGATTATAAAATTATCAGCAGATATACATTATAATTTCGTAAATATCCACCCTTTTGGTGATGGGAATGGCAGAACATCGAGATTGCTAATGAATTATATTCAGCTTTATCACCATGAACCATTAATAAAGATTTTTACAGAAGACAGGGCTGCATATATTGATGCCTTGAATGAAACAGAAGAAAAAGAAGATTTGAATATCTTCAGGGACTTTATATGTCGCCAGCAGATTAAATTTTATGAGTCGGAATTGATGAAGTTTGAGAAAGGTAAATCAGGTTTTTCTCTTCTTTTTTGAAAGGTATACACCGTAGCTCGTTATTTTTCACACCTTGTAACAAATAAAATCTATATCAGAATGAAACGAATTATTAAAACAGAACATGCGCCAGCCGCAATTGGGCCATACAGCCAGGCCGTTGACATAAACGGCACTTTGTATATTTCGGGACAGATTCCCATTGATCCTGCAACCGGGAAATTGGTAGAAGGCGGTATTACCGAGCAAACCACCCAGGTAATAAAAAATATTGGTTCAATACTTGAAGCCGCCGGATATGCTTTTCAGGATGTGGTGAAATCGACCTGTCTGCTGAGCGACATGGCCAATTTCAAAGCCATGAACGAAGTGTACGGAAGTTGTTATGCGGTAAATCCTCCGGCCCGCGCAGCTTTTGCCGTAAAAGAATTGCCGCTGGGCGCTTTAATCGAAATTGAAACCATCGCAGTGAAATAATTATGGCCGGACGAAAAAGCCAGTTAACTGGCTTTGGGGAATCCTTTTGGGCGGCTTGGCCGGTTGCTGTAATAATACGCCACCTTCGAAATCGCTTTCTCAATGCTGATGTTGATCCGGTTAAAGTCATTTGCCATCGTGGGGTCGATCTGGTCCATCTTCATCTGAAAATCGGACGCCATCGGTATTTTTAGCTTCGTGTTGATGCGGGCAAGGGCGGATTCGTATTCCTCTTTCTGCCAGGTTTTTATCACCTTGCAGGTGTATATTTTTTTCTCGCCGGTTTTCCCGGTCAATCCCGAAAAACCAAACAGGCGGCAAATCAGTCCCCGGTGCTGGTATTGGGTGCAGCCGGTAACTTTTCCTTCCACTTTCAGTTGCGACAGGCAAACACAGTAATCGTGTCCTTTCGCCAGTTCATCGAGGAATTGTTCGTGTAAATTATTCTCGTACAGGTAAACTGCCAGCGGCAAAAATTCGAGGACCGAGGTTTCCAAATCTTCTTTCATGCAGCACTGGTTGCATGTAGCGGCACAGTGCAGCCCGCTTTTGTTCTGAAAAGCTGCTATCTGTTTGTCCAGTTCCGAAAAAACCTTTTCAACCTTTTTGGCCGTTTTAATCAGGTAACTCATATTCGAATAATAAATTTAAAAATAATCCCTTCGTCCGAATTCAATTTTTTCATGCTTCCAAATCGTGAACATGTTCTGGTCATCCGGTATGTTTTCGCCATTCTCGTTTAATATAGCAACGAACAGCGGAAATTGTTCGTTGTTCAGGAGCACCGGGTTGCAGGGTTTTCCCCGTTCGAACGGATAGGTTTCGGTATTTATATTCAGAAGCTCGAAAAGGGGCTGTTTATTTTTCTGGTTGTGAAGAATAATTCCTGAATACTCGATCACTGCAAATGGGTATTGCTGGTTGTTTTTCAGAAAATCGTCGAAGGAAACAAACCGGAACGAATCGGGCGTTTCAATCAATCCATTTGCATTCGGTTTTACTGAAGAATCAGTGGGAACATGAATTTTTCGGATAAACCCATTTTCGGTAACCGTTTCATTTTCTGAAAATATTCTCGATGCAACTTTGGTGCGGTAACCGGCTTTCTGGAACCTGGTTTTGTATTGAAAATTGCAGTAGTTAACGCCCATTTTCAGGTTGTTTTCGTCGACAAAACGGATGATTTCGAGAGCCGCCATTTCCGATTCAAAAACCGACGGTTGTTCGCCATGCAAATAGGTGTATTCGTGATCGGCAAGTCTCTGTACGTTGTGTTGGGTCAGGCGGAGCTGGTGCAGGTTGAGGTTGGTAACACCGGCCTCCCACAGTTGCGGAGTCAGTTCTTTCATTCGGTCGAGTTCTTCGGGAACGGCCGGAATTTCAACCGTAATGTTCGGGATGATGCCGCTTGCTTTTTTCAAGCCTTTCAGGTTGTATTGTGTGGCGCCAATATCGAAACGTACTTCGTTGATCCCCGCGTCGGCCAGCGCTTTGAATTTATCTTCGCTGGCCAGAATGCCGTTGGTGTACATCCACATATACAATTCTGGAGAACAGTTTTTGCGGATGGTTTTCAGAAAATGCAAGGTGCGGTCGAATGCCAGCAGCGGTTCGCCCCCGCTGAAACTGCATCCTTTAAACCCGAAATAGTTAATGAAATCGGCATAGACCAGCGGATCTTCAAACTCCAGTTTTTGGGCTGTCGGCAAATCGTCGCTGTCCTGTGGGGCCGGGCAGTAAAAACAGTTGGCGTTACACCGTCCGGTAATAAACAGGCACGACCATTCGCCTTGCCCGCACAACTGGCAGCCTTTCGATATTTGGTTGATATACGGTTTGGTATCCTTGAATTCGTATTTTATTTTTTCTGAAAACGAATGGATCAGTTCTTCCCTTTCGGCTTCGCAATCAAGGGCCTGGTAGGGGTTCATCCATTTCAGGTTTTCAAATTTCCTGAAAGTGGAATGGTTTTCATTGATCAATTCATTCAAAAACGAATGATAGGTGTTCATTTTTTATTCGGATAAGTAAAAATTCAATGTTGAGAAAAAGGGGCAGGAAGGGAGATTTCTTAAAATTCAGAAAAAATAATCAGGCAAATGAGGAACCTGCGGCTTCGCGTGAAACCTTGCAATACATGCATGTTATGGATGATTGTCAACATATTTTGCCTGAAAATTTGTGCAATATTAATACAAATCGAAATACGATTGTAAAAAAAAAGAGGAGACTTCAACTCCTCTTTCAAATAACCCAACTATAAACTAACCAAACTAACCCAAACCAAACTACCAATTTCTTCTATTCCCTTTTTGTGCAACTATCGGTTCATTAAGTATTGATTCTTTTTTCTGAATCAAAAATACTGTATAAACAAATGATTGTCAAATCAATAATCTCAATAAGGAATAAGAAATATCTATCGAAAAATATTGTGCTAATTTGGTCGCTCATTTTTAAAGTCCTTTGTACAATTTTTGTAATTTTAATGCCTTAATCAACCAAACCTGTATGTTTAAACGATTTCTTCTTTATATAATCCTACTGTCTGTTTTTCAATTGGTTTCGCCTTCGTTTATGAATGCGGGGGAACCGGTTCGTTCGTCCGACGATCCGCAACAAAAAGCTATTTCTCTTTTCGATGAAGGTAAATTCGATGAGGCATTGCCGGTTTTTGAAGATTTAATCCGTTTGCATCCCGAAGATAAAATGCTGAATTATTATCTGGGTGCCAGCCTGGTTGAAACAAAAAATTACGGAACCCGCACCTGTGATGTATTGTTGAATTCCGTCAACAGGAATAATCCCGATAAAATTTATTACTACCTGGGAATGGCGTTTCATGCTGAAAATGATTATTTATCGGCGCTCAATTATTATCATCGTTTCGAAAAAGAAGCGAATGGCAAAACAAAAAAAACGGTCGATTATCAGAAACTGATTGAACTGTGCGAACGTGGCGCTAACCCTTTTGTTGTTAAAAACGAAGAGGCACAGGTTGTCGATTCTGTGAAAAATATCAGTTTTGTTGCGGAGGCAACGGTCGCTGATACAATCAAAATTTCAGAACAAAAAAAGGTCGTGGAGAATTTTGTTATTCCTGCCGGATTATACGATTCGATCATTGTTTTTCAGGTAACCCCTGAGATTCAATACATGAAAATCCGCCAGTTTCGGAGCGCCGAAGCACAAATAAGTTTCGTGAAAGGATGGCTAAAAAAACAGGAACTTGATTCGATAATATTGGTTACTGATAATTTACGAGGAAAATATACTCATGCTGTTCCGGATGAAAAACAATTGCTGACCGGGCAAATACTCGACAACGAGCAAAAAATTATTTCACTGAACCGGGAAATACCCGAATACAATTTAATTGCTCATCAGGTTGAAAATACATATTGGGAAAATCCATCTTCCGATGAAGTAGAAAAATTACTTGCCCAAAATCAGGCAATTACCGATAGTCTGGAATTATTACGCGCCGGAAAACAAGATAAAATTGGGTTGTTGCCTCCCGAAAATATTGTGTTGCCTGTTATCGAAAAAGAGAAGCCGAAAGAGGAAGATTTAGTAAATAAGGGAGTTGTATACAAAATACAGATCGGCGCTTTCAGTAAAGAACCTCCGGAGTGGGCTCAACGTTTATTTAAAAAGTTGTCGTTAATCAGGAAGATAAGCAACTATACCGACGAGAAAGGCGTCACAGTATATACAACCGGCGAATTGCGTTCGTATACTGATGCGGTTGAAATGCAAAAGCAGGTGAAACTGGAAGGCATTAAAAATGCAAGTGTCGCTGCTTATAACGATGGCGTGCGGATTACGATTGCTGAAGCCCGGAAAATTAATGGCGAATAAAATGGCTGCAAAAGAGAAAACAAGAAACAAAATAACGGAAGAAGGGAAATTGAAAGAAGATCGTTTCCTTATTCTTCATAACGACGACTATCATACGTTTGAGTATGTAATTGATGCATTGATTGACGTTTGTGAGCATGAAGTCAACCAAGCCATACAATGTACCATGTTGGTTCATTACAAAGGACAATGTGATGTTAAAAAGGGAAGTTTTACGTATCTTAGTCCAATGAGAAAAGCATTGGTCGACCGTGAATTGAAAGCAACCATCGATTAACGTAATTATTTCTTTACCGGAAAATCTGTTTTCTGAAGGTTTTTTCCATTCATTGGCTTCAACGACTTCTCTCGTTTTTATACTTTTTCTGACTTATACTTATTATTTATGGACATTCTGGTTATTATTTTTCTGGTTTTCCTTGGAATTGTGCTTTTGCTCATCGAGTTTGCCATTCTTCCGGGTATTACAATTGCCGGAATTGGCGGTTTATTAATGTTGGGAGCCGCTGTTTACCTGGCTTTTAAAAGTTATGGCACAGTCGCCGGAATAATCGCGTTGATATTTGTATTGATTGTTTCCCCAATTCTGGTTTATCGCATGTTTAAAACCCGCATGGGCAAAAAAATGATGCTCGATTCAAAAATTACCGGCACTTCTTCTGAAATAAAAGCAGAAAGTGTCAATCTTGGCGATGAAGGCATGACGGTGAGCCGTCTTGCTCCAATCGGGAAAGTGCGGGTTGGCGGGGCAGTTTTCGAAGCCAAATCAACCGGCAGTTTTATCGATCAGCAAACAAAAGTAAAGGTGATCGGAATTTTACGCACGCAAATTATTGTTGAACCTATAAACTAAAACAAATGGAATTTTACGGAGCATTTGGATTGATTGCCGGGATCATTGTCCTGTTGATCATTATTTTATACTATATCCCAATCGGGTTGTGGTTTTCGGCGCTGGTTTCCGGCGTTCATATTTCTCTTCTGCAATTGTTCCTGATGCGGTTCCGGAAAGTGCCGCCGTCAGTTATTGTTCGTGCGCTGATCGAAGGTACCAAAGCCGACGTACCGCTGAACCGAAATAGCCTGGAGGCTCATTATCTGGCCGGAGGGCAAGTTGCAAAGGTGGTTCATGCGCTGGTATCTGCGGCCAAAGCAAACATCGAATTGCCGTTTAATATGGCTACTGCAATCGATTTGGCAGGCCGCGATGTTTTCGAAGCAGTACAAATGTCGGTAAATCCGAAAGTGATCGATACGCCTCCTGTAAGCGCTGTTTCGAAAGATGGTATTCAGTTGATTTGCCGGGCCCGTGTTACCGTTCGTGCGAATATTAAACAATTGGTCGGTGGGGCTGGTGAAGAAACCGTACTTGCCCGTGTTGGCGAAGGTATTGTTTCATCCATCGGATCATCGTTCAGTCATAAATCGGTATTGGAAAATCCCGATTCAATTTCGAAAGTTGTATTGGATAAAGGATTGGATGCCGGTACTGCATTCGAAATACTTTCAATTGATATTGCCGATATCGACATCGGTAAAAACATTGGCGCGGTACTTCAGATGGACCAGGCTGAAGCTGATAAAAATATTGCGCAGGCAAAAGCTGAAGAACGCCGGGCAATGGCTGTCGCCCTCGAACAGGAAATGATTGCCAAAGCACAGGAAGCACGTGCTAAAGTAATTGAAGCTGAGGTGCAAATTCCGCTTGCTATTGCTGAAGCTTTTCGGAGTGGAAACCTTGGAATTATGGATTACATGAAGTACAAAAACATCATGGCTGATACGTCAATGCGAGAATCGATTGCAGGAGAAGATAGCAAAAAGCAAGAATAAAATACTGTAAATATTTGATATTGAAAGCCCTGCGTATATAGCAGGGCTTTTTTTGCTCTATTTAGTTAATTTTACTTAAAAACAAAATGCTATATAACACAAAACTTAATATTCGCTTAACACATGTTTGTGTTTTTGGGCATATCTTTGTCGTAGATTTTTTTTCATAAGTTTAGGTTTGATTAGTTTTATTGGTTTAGTTAGTTTAGTTAGGTTAAGAGAAAAGGATCGGTTCAGAGGAACCATCCTTTTTGTTTTTTATACCAGATGAGTAGTGAGAAATGAGTTTTGAGTAGTGAGACAGGAAACGAAAAAAGAAAACGATTTCATAAATCAATCATTTCTCTAATCTCCAACCTGAAATTCTTCGCTTCAAACATGTCAAACCTTCGAGCAATCTAACAATTCAACCATTTATCCAACCATTCAATCATTACATTCTCTATGCCGGAAGCAGCTTGTAAAATGGTCGTTTACCATGCCGGTTGCCTGCATGTGCGCATAAATAATGGTTGAGCCGACGAATTTGAAACCCCGTTTTTTCATGTCTTTGCTGATTTCATCCGAAACAGGGCTGGTTGCCGGAATCTGGCTTAAACTTTCGCAGTGGTTCACAATTGGTTTTCCGTCAATAAAACCCCAAATATAACGGTCGAAACTTCCGAATTCTTTCTGCACTTCGATAAAACATTTTGCGTTGTTGATGCTTGCCAGAATTTTTAGTTTATTTCTGATCAGACCTTCATTGTTCATCAATTTATCGATTTTATCCTGCCCGTATGCGGCAACTTTCCGAACATCAAAATCATCGTATGCTTTCCGGTAATTTTCACGTTTCCGAAGAACCGTCAGCCAACTCAACCCAGCCTGAACGCCTTCCAAAATCAGAAACTCAAATAATTTCCCGTCATCATGTACCGGAACTCCCCATTCTTCATCGTGGTATTGAATGTATAACGGGTCTTTGGTCGACCAGCTGCATCTTTTAGTCATCGCTTCAATTTTTTTTGATTTGTTTTTTATTGTGTTAAAAACTTCAAATTAGAAATAAAAAACTGAAAATACAGCCTGAGCCATGCAAATTATTATTTTTACCCTTATTAAATTGCGGCAGATTCTCAGAGAGTATAAAATTGCATCAGTTTTCTGAACCAACAAAATAAACCGGTAGAACAATCCGCATTCATGTATCCTATTTTATGAGAAAGACATTACTGATATTTTTTTTGCTGGCTTCCATCAGTTCGATGGGGCAGCTAAATATTGATCATTTTATGCGTGTTGGGCGAACCCGGGTTCAAATCGGGAATTATGTGGGTGCGATTGAAAGCTTCAATATTGTCATCAAATTCAAACCCTATTTGCCTGAACCTTATTTTTTCAGGGGAATTGCCAAACACAACCTCGAAGATTTTCGGGGCGCGGTTGACGATTACAATAAAGCTATCGAAATAAAACCGTATTACCCGGAAGCATATATGAACCGTGGACTGGCCTATTTATCGCTGCACGAATACGAGAAATGTATAGCCGATTACGATAAAGCAGTGGAACTCGATCCGCGGAATGAAGCCGTATACAATAACCGGGGGATTGCCAAAATGTCGATGAAAAATATTGATGGCGCAATTGCCGACTACGGCAAAGCCATTGAGTTAAACCCCAAATTCACCAACGCATATATCAACCGGAGCAATGCCCGAATCCTGAAAAACGACATCAAAGAGGCAATCCGCGATTTGAACAAAGCGATTATTATCCGGCCTCACTTTGCAAGCGCTTATCTTTTACGTGGTTTGGCTCGTTTCGAGCTGGAAGATTATGCGGCTGCCCTGCGAGATTTCGATCAGTGTATTCAACTTGACCCGGGCAATGCGTTTGCGTTTAATAACCGGGGAATTGTGAAACAAAAACTGGAAGATTTTCAGGGGGCAATCATGGATTACGATTTTGCTATTTATCTTGATCCGACCATGGCAAATGCGTATATGAACCGGGGGATTGCAAAAGAGGTATTGAAAATGGAGGGTTACATGCAGGATTATCAGATTGCGGGTAAACTGGACCCGAAATTTGCATATCTGCAACGCGATGTCAATGCCGGCGCTTTTGCGCAGAACCAGCAACAACAGGGTCAACCACAGCAAAACAAGCAGGCGGGAGTTTCATCTGGTACCTCAAGTTCACAAAACGCGAACAGCTCGCAACAGCAACAGGCTGCCAATCAGCAGTCGTCGGCTCAGCAAGGTGGATCGCAGCAGCAGGCTGCTCCTGCGGAGACAAAAGAAGAGCGCGACCGTCGGCGGTTTCGGCTGTCGCTTGCCGATACCCGTAATCTGCCAGATATGAAGGACGAAGAAATTGACGATGGACTCATTCAGAATAAAAATATAATTATCGAACTGCAACCTATTTTCATTTTAAGCGCGTACGACAATAGCTCGGCTGAATTCAGCGAATCGAGATATTACAACCTGGCGCTCGAAGAACTGAACGGTTTCAATAATTACAATCCAACGATAATGCTTACCAATAATCCAACGGATTATTTCCTTGAAACCTTTAAAAATTATGTACTCTTTTTCGATGAAAAGATAAAAGTGAACAACAGTTTAAGCGGAAATTTCCTGAATCGTGGTATCTTCCGTGGTTTGGTGAATGATTATCAGGGGGCAACAGATGATTTCGATAAGGCAATAAAATTGAAGGACGAAAATTTGCTTGCCTATTTTTCCCGCGCAAATTACAGGGTGAAAATGGCCGAATTAATCGAGTCGCTCAACGATCCGTCGGAAGAACTGAAACTTCCGATAAAAGGCGTTTTAAAACAGTCGGATAAGAATGTGGTACTCGACGATTACAACACAATTTTGGCCGATTATGCCATCTGTCTTCGGTTGAACCCGAAATTTCCGTTTGCATATTTCAACAGTGCGTATGTGAAATGTAAATTGAAAAACTACCCAAGTGCATTGACTGATTTAAACGAAGCCATACGATTGGAGCCTGATTTTGCAGAAGCGTATTTTAATCGTGGGTTGATTCGTATTTTTATGGACGATGTGGAAGGCGGTGCGGCCGATTTAAGCAAAGCCGGCGAACTGGGTATCCAGGAGGCATATAATGTGATTAAAAGATATTGTAACTAAGCCAATGATTAGCAATCAACCCCTGGCAGAGCGCTTGCGTCCGAAAACATTGGACGAATATATTGGTCAGCAACATTTGGTTGGCAAGGGAGCCGTGTTGCGTAAAATGATTGAATCGGGAAATATTTCCTCCATCATTCTGTGGGGGCCGCCGGGAGTTGGTAAAACCACGCTGGCCAAAATTATTGCCAACACACTCGATCGTCCATTTTACACGCTGAGTGCGGTAAGTTCGGGGGTGAAAGATGTCAGGGAAGCAATTGACAAGGCAAAAAAGACCCAGTTCTTCAATCGGCCCAATCCGATTTTGTTTATCGATGAAATTCACCGTTTCAGCAAGTCGCAGCAGGATTCGCTGCTGGCGTCGGTTGAGCAGGGCATTGTCACCCTGATTGGCGCAACCACCGAAAATCCTTCGTTTGAAGTAATTTCCCCGTTGCTGTCGCGCTGCCAGGTTTATGTGCTGCAATATCTCGAAAAAGATGATCTGGCGAAGATTGTTGAGATGGCAATTGCCAAAGACCCGGTGTTGAAGGAAAAGAAAATAACGATTGAAGAAAATGAAGCCATGTTCCGGTTTTCAGGCGGCGATGCCCGGAAATTACTGAATGTGCTGGAACTGGTTATCAATGCTGAAGATGGCGATGAGGTTGTGATCAATAATGAGATTGTAATCGACTGTCTTCAGAATAATCTGGCCATTTACGACAAGAACGGTGAGATGCACTTCGACATCATTTCGGCTTTCATAAAAAGCATCCGTGGCAGCGACCCCGATGCGGCAGTTTACTGGCTGGCTCGCATGATAGAGGGTGGAGAAGACGCGAAATTTATTGCCCGCCGTTTGCTTATTCTGGCTGCCGAAGATGTGGGACTTGCCAACCCGAATGCCTTGCTGCTGGCACAAAGTACGTTTGATGCCGTTCATAAAATCGGGATGCCCGAGTCGCGTATCATTCTTTCTGAATGCACTATTTACCTGGCGACTTCGCCCAAAAGCAATTCGGCATACTCGGCTATCGACGCGGCGATAGCGCTGGTAAAAAGCGTCGGCGATTTGCCGGTTCCGCTTCACATACGCAATGCGCCAACCAAACTGATGAAAGATTTGGGCTACGGAAAAGACTACAAATACGCGCATTCGTACGATAATAATTTCGTTGAACAGGAGTTTCTTCCGAAGGAAATAAAAAACGAACGTTTTTATTTTCCGCAGAATAATCCAACCGAAGCGAAAATTCTGGAGAAGCTGAAAAGCTGGTGGGGCAAGCGGTTTGAAAAATAAAATGCAGTAAATACAAAACGATATAACCAGATGAAGAAAATCTTCTCTCATTTCAGCTTGCACCTGATTTTTGCCGTATTATTATTTTCTTTCCTGTTCTTATCAAGAGTTTCGTACATGCTGATTTATCACCAGCGAATTGATTCATTGGAAATAATCGGAAAGGTTTTGATGTATGGGGTGAAGTTTGACAGTATGATCCTGGGGTACATCCTTGTAATCCCGATTTTTTTATCGGTTATCGCTTTTAAACGGACTTTACGGTTGACGGGTAAATTCATTTCTCTTTATTATATATTCTTTCTTTTATTTGTCATTTTTATTGAGCTATGCACCATCCCATTCATTAATGAATACGATACACGCCCCAATCGTATAGCCATTGAATATTTAATTTATCCGAAAGAATTACTTTCGATGTTGGCAAAAGGTTTTTGGATGGAAGCTGTTTTGGCATTTTCTGTATTGGGAGTTTGCATTTATTTCATAAAAAGGAATTATAAAAAACTGCCTGCTTTTACGAATATTCGTTGGATCAATAAACTAATTGTTTACCCCATCGTTTTGTTTTTTCTTTTCTGGGGAATTCGGGGGAACCTCACAAAACCCAGACCTGACAATCCGAGTGTTGCTGCCTTTTCAAATGATCAGCTTGTAAATGCTTTGGGTTTGAATTCTTTTTATACGATATTGTATGCTGCCCAAGGGCTTCAAGGTGAAGAAAATGTTTCGAAAATGTATGGTGAGTTTCCCCTGGATGAATCGTATCGGCGGGTGAAGAAATTAATGGCTGTACCGGAAACTGACTTTTCAGGCGAAAAATATTCGTTGGTGCACAAGCAAAAATCAGTTTTACCACGTTCGAAACCATACAATATTGTTATTTTTTTGCAGGAAAGTTTGGGCGCTGAATATACAGGATGTCTCGGAAACAGCAAACTAACCCCGATGCTGGATAGTTTGGCAAATCTCGGTTTGTTGTACACCAATATGTATTCTACCGGGACCCGGAGCGTACGAGGTATCGAAGCTGTTTTTACCGGTTTCATGCCGACCCCGTCAAGAGAGGTTGTGAAGTTGGGAAAATCGCAGCAAAATTTCTTCAGCATTGCGGCGCTGCTTAAAAATATTGGCTTTGAAACCAGTTTTATTTATGGAGGAATGAGCAATTTCGATAACATGGGCAGTTTTTTCTCGGGGAATGGAATTCGTCAAATAATAGATGAAACTGATTACGAATCTCCGGTTTTTAAAAGTACATGGGGTGTTTCGGATGAGGATTTGGTGCAAAAAGCACACGAAACATACTTGTCGTATGGCGATAAACCTTTCTTCTCGTTAATATTTTCTTCGTCAAACCATGTGCCTTTTGAATTTCCGGATGGGCGAATCCAGCTTTTTGAAGAACCTAAAAATACCGTTAATAATGCGATAAAATATGCCGATTATGCAATCGGAAAGTTTTTCAGGTTGGCTCGCAGCGCCGATTATTACGACCATACTGTTTTTGTGGTAGTTGCCGATCACAATACCCGGGTATATGGCGATATGCTGGTGCCGGTGCATAAATTTCATATTCCGGCTGTCGTTGTTGCACCCGGAATCAATCCTTCAAAATATACGAAACTGTGCAGCCAACTCGATTTGGTTCCTACCTTGTTGGACCTTGCAGGCGTCGATTGTGAAATACCGGCATTCGGACATGACCTGATGCAATTACCAGACTCTGTGCCGGGGCGAAGTTTTATGCAGTTTTACTCATCGTTTGCGTACAGGGTTGAAAATAAAATGATTGTTTTGCAGCCGGGAAGTGTTTTCAAACAGTTTGAACTTTGCGCAGACGGACAGGCCATAGAACAAGCCATTGATGAGGAATTTTTAAATGACGCACGTGCATATCAGATGGTGGCATCGCACCAGTATCAAAAAATGTTGTATCGCGCAAAGTAAGTTTTTGGGCTGTTAAAATCTCTGAATAGTTGTATGGTAAAACTGTTTTTCATTATTAATCGCATATCCGGAACCGGCGATAATTCGACTGTCGGTGAAATTATTGAACGTTTTTTTAGTTCCCGAAATGGATATGAATATGAAATTCATTTTACTGAATACCCGAATCATGCACGCGAACTTGTTGCAAAGGCAATTGAATGGAAGGCCAATATTGTGGTGGCTGCCGGCGGAGATGGAACATTGAATGAAGTTGCCGGTGCACTTGCTGGTTCCGATATTGTTTTGGGCATGATTCCCATTGGATCGGGAAATGGATTTGCCCGTCATTTTAAAATACCATTTCCTGTGAAAAATGCTCTTGAAACAATCGTTTCAGGGAAAATAGCAAATGTTGATGTAGGTGTCGTCAACAATCAGATATTTCTGAGTAATACTGGATTTGCGATTGATTCAGACATAATTTTTAATGCTGTATCAACGAAAACGAGAGGTTTTTTCTCTTATTTCGTAGCCGGAATAAAAAACATATTTACTTTTAAACCACCGTGTTGCACGGTTCTTCTGAACGACCGAACGTTGGAGGTTCGACCGTATTTATTTTCCATATTCAATACCAGCCAATACGGGTACAATGTGAAAATTGCTTCCGGAATTGAAGCCGAAGATGGGTTTCTGGATTTGCTTATTATCGACAGCCGGAATATGTTTAAAGCAATTTATTTGATTCTACGGAAACCATCGGATCATCCTCAGTACATCCGGCATCGGGTGAAAAAAATGGCGGTGGAATTTCGTCCTGCCCTGAATTATTTCCAGATAGATGGTGAGTTGGTAAATCGCTGTGTCGGCAGAGTTGAAATCAGGATTGTTCCAAAAGGCTTGAAATGTCTGGTTCCTTCTGATTATTGATTTGAAATTAATGCAGTCCGAAGAAATTCACTTTCATATTCGACCTTACTCGACACTAATTTTTATCTTCGTACAAAAATTAAAAGCATGATTCCAAAATTAAAATATGAGGGTGAGAACTTTTTGTTGCTTGCCGGTCCATGTGTGATTGAAGGCGAGGAAATGACCCTCAAAATTGCCGCGAAAATTGTTGAAATAACCGATCGTTTGCATATTCCTTTTGTTTTCAAAGGTTCGTACCGGAAGGCAAACCGTTCGCGCATCGATTCATTTTCGGGAATTGGCGATGAAAAAGCCCTGCGAATCCTGAAAAAAGTGGGCGATACGTTCAATATTCCGGTGGTGACTGATATTCATTCGGCCGAAGAAGCTGCAATGGCTGCCGAATATGTCGATGTGCTCCAGATTCCAGCTTTCCTTTGCCGTCAGACCGATTTGCTGGTGGCTGCGGCGAAAACCGGGAAAGTTGTCAATATTAAAAAGGGTCAGTTTTTAGCTGCCGATTCCATGCAGTTTGCAGTGAATAAAGTGCGCGACAGCGGCAACAATAACGTGATGCTCACCGAACGCGGAACAACTTTCGGCTACCAGGATTTGATTGTCGACTATCGCGGAATTCCGGAGATGCAAAAAAATAATTGCCCCGTGATTTTGGATATTACCCATTCGTTGCAGCAGCCCAATCAAAGCAGCGGAGTTACCGGTGGCAAGCCCGAATTGATTGAGACTATTGCCAAAGCAGGCATCGCCGTTGGTGTGGATGGTATTTTCATTGAAACCCACCCGAACCCGGCTGTTGCCAAATCGGATGGCGCCAACATGCTCCGGCTCGATTTGCTGGAAGATTTGCTGACTAAACTGGTAAAGATCAGGCAAGTTGTCCGAGGTTTTTAATCAAGAGAAATCGCAAATATTAAAGGACTATAAATAAGCTATAAAATAGCTGAAATCATTTCAACGAAGTCGTCAATCAGTCTGCAACCTAATGCATAGCGGGTTGTTAATTTCACTTAGTTTTCTTCTTTCTTTTATAACCTGAAAAGAAACGATTTTTTTGAAAAAGTTGAATGTAAAAATAGGTTCTTTGGTAATCTCGGTGGTGCAAAATTTATTACTATGTCGGATATATAAAGAAAAGCGGGTTACCTGTAGGATAACCCGTTGTCCATAATTTAGTTTAGCTAGATCGGAAAATAGATATTGGTTAAAAGAGAAAAGGTAGAGATTCAATGTTTTAATTTAAAAGCCTTTATCAAAAAAGCGATGCTAATATAGTATTTCTTTCTTTACATTTTTTAAGAATTATTAAGAATTTAATAATGTTCGAGCGTTTTTTCTCTTTTTGTTCTTTGTAAAACGCAGCATATCAGACAGAAAAATTTGAAGATATGTTATAAAATATATTCACTGTATTCAGCGATACTTGTAGCTGATAAGTGGGATATTGAATTTTGAACCGATAAAATTCAAAAAAAAGAAGATTGGGTTGCGATTTTTTTTTGAATATAATAAACAGAAAAATAGTTATCGAGATGGTTTTAATTTTTTGACTTGAGAACTGTCTGAAGGAGCAGAAATAAAATTCAGGGAAACCGAATTGACACAATGCCTGATGTTTTTACGGGTAAAACCTTCACCATAAAACACATGTCCCAAATGTCCACCACAATTGGCGCAAACAATTTCTGTTCTCCGGCCGTCAGTATCGGGGACTTTCTTTACGGCTCCTTCAATCTCATCATCGAAAGAAGGCCAGCCACAATGTGCATCAAATTTGTCGGAAGAACGGTACAGCGGGGCGTTACACTGTTTGCACAGATACGTGCCGTCCTTATTGTAAGTGTAATATTCTCCCGAAAACGGACGCTCTGTCCCTTTATTGATCATCACTAATTTTTCAAATTCGGTCAATGTATTATAGGTATTCTCCTTCTTTATTTCCTGAGCCATAACTATTGAAATAATAACCATTAATAATAAGAAGAAAACTGATTTCATCTCTTTTTTTATTTATACAACTGGAAGTCAATAATTGTTCATTCCTTTTTTAGGTAAAAAATGGAATTCGTATATTTATTGCGTATTTATAAAACACAACAAACAGACCCGAGATGAAAAAAACAACGATTCTGTTCTTGATTTTAAGTTTCTGCATAGCCACTGTTTTCGCTCAGAGTTCCTATACCCAATTTATGCAAGATTTCCATCTTACAGCTTCAAGAGAAAAAGGAGCCATGGGGAACCAACTTACCTATTCAAATATTAAGGGATCTCCTTTTTTTAACGATGAATTTAAAAAGGGAGAAGTTGTTAGTACCAGCAATACTGTCGTTCGCGATGTCCCGCTACGTTATAATGTTTACGCCGATGAAATTGAATTTGAAGCGGAAGATAATAAAACCTTCTATTTCGATAAATCAACCGTGAAAAATATAAAAATAGGTAACTCTGAATTTATTTATAAAGCCTATTTAATAAGCAACAAGCTGGGGCGTTCGTATTTCGAAGTTTTACTTCAAGGCAAGGCAATGCTTTTAAAGCAGTACCATATAAAGTTTGAAGAAGCAAGGCCTCCCAAAGCCTATGAAGACCCGGTTCCCGCAAGATTTGTTTCATCAAAGGCCGATTTTTATATTGCTTTTGGTGATGCAGAAGCCAAACGGATTTCCGGCAGCAAGGAATTAATAGAAATACTTCCTGATAAGAAAACAGAAACAACAGAATTTATCAAAAAGAACAAACTAAAAGTTGGAGATCAGGAAGATATTGTCAAGATTATTGAGTTTTATAATTCGGGACAATAAATCAAAAACCGTCTTCTTTTTGAAAAAATCAGGAGCATCTTTCTCCCATTTTAAAATTCTCTTAACGCTTTGCCAATAAATCATAGGAGTCTCGGCTATTCTTTATAAATCCCCTATATTTGTTCGCTATTAGTTTGAAGCAAAAAATAAAAATATTAACCGATTCTATTTAAGCACAATGTCTGAATTTGTATATCAAAAACCATTTCCGATTTTAAAGGATACTACCCATTACCGTTTATTGACGAAAGAGTATGTTTCGACGGTTGAAGTCGATGGGCGGACCCTTTTGAAAGTTGCCCCTGAAGGACTTGAATTATTGGCCAGAGAAGCATTTGCCGACGTCTCGTTCTATTTGCGCGGCGCGCACCTGCAAAAACTTGCCAACATTCTGAAAGACGAAGAAGCAACCGACAACGACCGTTTTGTGGCATATACCATGTTACTCAACCAGGTGGTTTCTGCCGAAGGCGAACTTCCAACATGCCAGGATACCGGAACGGCGATTGTAATTGGTAAAAAAGGAGAGAATGTGTACACCGGCGTTTCCGATGCCAAACACTTGTCGAAAGGTATTTTTGAAACGTACCGTGACCGTAACCTTCGTTATTCGCAGGTGGTGCCTTTCTCCATGTTCGATGAAAAAAATACCGGCAACAATCTTCCCGCACAAATTGATATTTATGCAACGGAAGGAAATGAATACGAATTTCTGTTTGTAACCAAAGGTGGTGGTTCCGGAAACAAAACGTATTTGTATCAGCAGACTAAATCGCTGTTGACAGAGGAAAATCTGACAAAATTTGTCAAAGAAAAGATTAAAGACCTCGGAACGTCGGCTTGTCCGCCTTACCATTTGGCAATTGTTATCGGCGGAACATCAGCCGAGGCAACTTTGGCAACAGTGAAAAAGGCATCGGCCGGTTATTTCGATCACCTGCCAACCGAAGGAAACGCAGGAGGACAGGCTTTCCGCGATTTGGAATGGGAAGCAAAAATCGAAAAGATTTGCCGCGAAAGTGGCATTGGCGCCCAGTTCGGTGGGAAATATTTTGTACACGACGTTCGGGTAATCCGCTTGCCACGTCATGCCGCTTCGTGCCCGGTGGGTATTGGTGTAAGTTGCAGCGCCGACCGCAATGTCAAGGCAAAAATTACGGCCGACGGTATTTTTCTTGAAGAACTCGAAAAAAATCCAATCAAATATCTTCCGAAAGAAGCTCCTCACATGCAACCTGCTGTCGATATTGATCTGGATCAACCCATGGAAGAAATATTGAAAGTGCTGACCAAATATCCGCCAAAAACACGTTTGAACCTTTCCGGGACAATGATCGTCGCGCGCGATATGGCGCATGCCCGCATCAAGCAGATGATCGACGCAGGAGAACCCATGCCGGAATATTTAAAAAAACATCCGGTTTATTATGCTGGTCCGGCCAAAACACCGAAAGGAATGGCATCGGGCAGTTTCGGCCCAACTACTGCCGGGCGAATGGATCCCTACGTTGATGAATTCCAAAGCCTGGGTGGATCAATGATCATGGTTGCAAAGGGAAACCGTACTCAACAAGTTACTGATGCTTGCAAAAAACATGGCGGTTTTTACCTGGGATCAATTGGCGGTCCGGCCGCAATTTTGGCAAAAGAAAGCATTAAATCGGTAGAAATCGTTGATTTTGAAGAACTCGGAATGGAAGCAGTTCGAAAAATCAAGATAGAAAACTTCCCGGCATTCATTATTGTTGATGATAAAGGAAACGACTTTTTTAAAGAATTTTAGAACGTTATAACGAGTATATACAAAGGGCGTTCCGTCAGGGATGCCCTTTGTATTCAAGGTCTCTGTGCAAAGAATAAGTTTTGTAAATACAAATTATTAATAAACTATCAGTATTTTTCGCAATATGATACCCTCTTTGGAAAATACTTTAATAAATTCTTATATTGCGCCCCGAAAGGCTACAAAATCACTATTTAAAACTTCATATTAAAAACATTGGAATGAATCCACAAGCTGCAGAACTTAACCAGATTATTCAGGAAAATAATCCTGTGGTTTTTGAATTGTTATCGGAACGGGGAAAAAACATTTTCTTTCCAAAGAAGGGAATTCTTGGCCAAACGGCTGATGCCAAAGGAACCAGGATCAATGCAACGATTGGCGCCGCCATTGAAGACGATGGTTCGCCCATGCGGCTGGAAGCCATTGCATCGAAAATTGGCATCGATCCGTCGCTGGTATTTCCTTATGCCCCAAGTTTCGGAAGACCCGACATCCGCGCCAAATGGAAAAGCATGATGTACGAAAAGAACCCATCGATGGCGGGGAAAGAGTTGAGTTTGCCAATTGTGACCAACGCGCTCACACATGGTATCAGCATGGCCGGGTACATGTTCATGAACGAAGGCGACAAATTCATTGTGTCCGATTTGTTTTGGGGAAATTACAACCTTACTCTGGACAATGCATTCGGGGCAACTGCCAACAAATTCAACCTGTTTAAAAATGGAGGTTTCGATATCGACGCATTTAAAGCGAAGCTGGAAGAAGGTGGCATTGGCAAGAAAGTGGTTATCCTGAATTTTCCCAACAATCCTTCAGGCTATTCTCCGACTTTTGCAGAAAGCAAAGCCATTGTTAACGTAATTCACGAATCGGCGGAAAAAGGCAACAAATTGGTTATTATTGTCGACGATGCATACTTCGGGTTGGTTTTTGAAGAAGGAATCTCGCTGGAAAGTATTTTTGCCGACCTGTGCGACCTGCATTCCAATGTGCTTGCCGTGAAAGTTGACGGCCCTACAAAGGAAGACTATGTTTGGGGTTTCCGCGTTGGTTTTATAACCTACGGAATAAAAGGCGGCGATGCAGCTCTGTATTCTGCTCTTGAAAATAAAACAGGAGGAGCTATTCGTGGAAATATTTCCAACTCGGCTAATATTTCGCAGTCGTTACTGCTTCAGGCATTCAGCAGTCCGGAATACAATCAGCAAAAAGCTGCCAAGTTCAACACAATGAAAGAACGCTACGAAGCCGTGAAAGAAGCATTGAAAGATGAAAAATACAGCGAATATTTTACCGCGCTTCCCTACAATTCTGGCTATTTCATGTGCGTGAAATTAGCCGAAGGAATCGACGGAGAGGAATTACGTCACCTGCTGATCAGCAAATACAGCATTGGTATTATTAACCTGAGCAACATCATTCGTGTGGCATTTGCCGCAGTGGCTGCCCGCGATGTAAAAGCGTTGTTCGAAGGAATCTACAATGCCTGCAAAGAATATAAAAAATAGAAATTAGAAACATCTCATAATCGAAGGGAGGTAATCGGATGGTTGCCTCCCTTTTATTTTTTTTAGAATTTCAAAGAAAAAATTCTGACCCGAATTAGCAAGTATCTTGGTGCCATTGAAAAAAACTGTTCCAAACCGGTTTTTTTCTGAATATCCGATTCTGGACAGCCCATAAATAAAGTGAAATGCCGACTTTGTTATTTTGAAACAACGATCGGACTGCTCAGCTTATTTGCTTCGTCTCCCATGTACTTTTTCAGGTTCTCAATATCTTTCCATTTCTGGTTTTCAAGCCCCCAAACAGCATAAAAATAGTGGCGAACCGGAACATCATTTTTAATTTTCTGCGCCACATAATAAGTATCGGAAATTACATGACTGAAACTTTTTTCAGGAACAGTCTGGAAGCCCAGATTGTAAAAATTGATATTAGTTGTGCGGGCAATTTTAGTTACCTCTTCTTTTTTCAGCATCACGGCCATTCCCAGTTCATCGTTGTTTAGCGATTGTACATCAAGCGTTGCAATTGCCTGGTAATCGGCATTGGCATCGAATTGATACGGTTCATTTTTCAGCAAGCTGGTTACAATTCCGGTTACCAGTTGTTTTTCGCCTTCAAAACCGGTTACCGTTATATCGCTCTGAAACCAGTATTTACCGGGATGAATCGAAATGTGTTCAACAGCTCCGAGTTTTTGTCCGGCCACGTCCCATCCCTGGTATTTTAGTTCGAAAACCGAGCGCACCGGGCCTTCTGCAATTTTCTGATATTCGTAAACTTCAGTTGAACCCAGCCTGTAAAGCGAGTCGTTTTCGAGCATGGCCAAACCGCCGGACCCCAACGAACTTCCGCAATGAAGAACATCCATTCCCCAATCGGCCAGTTCGTGGTAACTACCCATTTCCGGGGTGTGTACTTTATCGGCGATTAAAACGGGCTTTAGCTTGCCAAACAGGTCTTTCGCATTACGGCAATCGAAATATACACGAAAACCAAATTTGTCATTTTCCCAGGTTACTCCTTCCCCCTGCGGAATAGTTGGGAACCCAGCCAGCCCAACCTGGGCAACAGCATGGTCAACTTCAGTCCAGCTTCCATCGCCTTTGGGTAATCCAAGTCTTACGTTTGTGCGTTTTTCAAATGCCGGATATTCGGCAACCGGTACAAGTTCAACAACAAGTTCAATTTTTTCTGAAGCCTGAAAATTAAGGGTGATAGCCAATTCGTCCCATTTCCCATCGCCATCCATATCATCGGCTTGCGATGGAATCAGCGTTTCTGCTTTTTTTACAACAGGAGCCATGGTTTCGGCCACAGGGCCGGTCACTTTTTCAACATCAGCGCGCGAAAAAATAAGTGTTTCATCGATTCGCTCCGCAGCAAGTGGATTATCGAGAACCAGTTTCGGCTCTTGTTTGCATGCCTGAAAAAGGCATGGTACAATGATTGCCAGTCCTAAAAATATGCGTTTCATCTTTATTCAGGTATATCGTTTTCGCCTTTCACGTAGCCGAAGTTGGCAAGAATACCGCCATCAACGTACAATACGTGTCCGTTTACAAAATCGCTGGCTTTCGAGGCCAGGAAAAGAGCTGCATTGCCCACATCTTCGGGCTGTCCCCAGCGTCCGGCAGGGGTGCGGGTCATTACCAGGTCATTAAACGGGTGACCATTTTCACGAATTGGTCCTGTTTGGGCGGTAACAATATATCCCGGCCCAATTCCATTGATTTGCAAATTGTATTTTGCCCATTCGCAACACATGTTGGCAGTCAGTAGTTTCAAACCGCCCTTGGCTGAAGCATATGCTGAAACCGAGTTACGCCCGTAAACGCTCATCATCGAACACATGTTGATGATTTTTCCGGCGCGTTTTTTAATCATATTCGGCGCCACACGTTTGCTGACAATCAACGGTGCAACTAAATCCACATCAATAACCTGTTTGTAATCGGCTATCGGCATCTCCAAAATCGGGATGCGTTTAATGATTCCGGCATTGTTCACCAAAATATCGATGGTTCCGACTTCTTTTTCAATAGTAGAAATACCTCTGTCGACATCGGCTTCGTTTGTTACATCGAAAATTATCGTATATACATCGATGCCTTCTTTGGCATATTCTACTTTGCATGAATTCAGTTTATCTGGTGAAAGGTCGTTCACGCAAATTTTAGCGCCTGCCCTGCCAAGTGTTTTGCCAATAGCCATCCCGATTCCGTGCGTCCCCCCGGTAATCAGGGCTATTTTTCCGGTTAAGTCAAATAATTCGTTCATTTTATTTTGTACAAAATTGTTTTTACCTCAGTTCTGTTGGCTTTACTACGTTCATGTCGCCATAGTCGAGGTTTTCGCCTGCCATTCCCCAAATGAAGATGTAGTTGCTGGTTCCGGCGGCTGAATGAATCGACCATTCAGGAGAAATAACAGCCTGTTCGTTATCCATCCAGATGTGGCGTGTTTCCTGCGGTTGTCCCATAAAGTGGCAAATAGCCTGTCCTTCGGGTACATCAAAATAGAAATAAGCCTCGTTCCGGCGGGAATGCGTGTGCGCAGGCATGGTATTCCAAACACTGCCTGTTTTTAATTCGGTCATTCCCATCTGCAGTTGGCAGGTTTCCACCACGCTGTTAATCAGCAATTGATTGATGGTTCGTTCGTTAGATGTAGCCAAACTCCCTGTATTTATTTTGTTGGCATCTTTCAGCGTAACCTGTTTGGTCGGAAGTTCTTTGTGGGCCGGAGCCGAATTGAAATAGAAATGAGCTGGGTTTGATGCATCTGTTGATTTGAAAATTATTTGCTTACTGCCTTTGCCAATATACAGGGCATCTTTGTATGCCAGAATATAATCTTTCCCGTCAACCGAAACCGTGCCGGTATTGCCTACATTAATAATACCGATTTCCCTTCCGCTGCAGAAATATTCTGCTTTTAGCAACTCAATAGGTTCCAGTGCCAGCGGCGTTGCCAGAGGAACTGCTCCACCAACAATGAAACGTTCGATGTGCGAATACACCATGCGGATGTTTCCCGGATCCATAATTTTTTCAACCAAAAATTCTTTTCTGATTTTTTCTGTGTCGTAATGTTTAAAATCGTCGGGATGATAAGCATAACGCTCTTCAAAAATTGTAGCCATATCTTTTTATATTGATGAGTAAAATAGAAAATCAGTTTTTGAAATCTCTTTTGCGTTTCAACGCTTCCAGGTAATAATAATCGGCGTAGTTCAGCGGAACATCGATTTCTGAATTGCCAGGCAAATGGCCGACACAATGTTTCAGGAGAAATCCTCCATTGGCGCCTTTCGCGGCAAGAAATGCGTCGGATGATAAGCTGGCGACTATTTTTTCGGCAGCATCCAGATATTTATTGTTCGTATACTTGCTTAGTTCGTAAAATGCCGATGCGGTGATTGCAGCAGCCGAAGCGTCGCGGTATGTATCAGGTATTTTCGGATCGTTGAAATCCCAGTACGAAACCATGTCTTTCGGTAAATTGGCAAGAATATGTGCGGCAATTTTTTCAGCAGCATCCAAATATTTTTGGTCGCTTGTTTCTCTGTACATAACTGTATATCCGTATAACCCCCAGGCTTGTCCGCGTCCCCACGACGAGTCGTCGCTCAATCCCTGGTGTGTTTGTTTGACAACCGGTTGACCAGTAATTGTATCGTAACTGACCACGTGGTACGAACTCATATCTTCGCGGAAATGGTTGGCCAGTGTCGTGTTTGCATGGGTAACTGCAACATCGCGGTATTTCGGGTCGCCGGTTTCTTTCGAAGCCCAGAACAACATTTCAAGGTTCATCATGTTGTCGATAATTACAGGAAATTGCCAGTCGCCGTGATCCCACGATCGGATGCAGCCAACCGTTGGATTGAACCGGGTAATGAGCGATTCGGAAGCCTTTATAATAATGTTTTTATATAATGTATCGCCGGTTATGCGATAGGCATTTCCATAACTGCAGAAAGCCATGAACCCGAGGTCGTGGGTAGTGGTCAGGTATTGTACTCCGTCGAGTTTTATCGTATTCTCAATAGCAATTTTTTTCCAGTTCTCATTTCCGGTGAGTTCATACATGTACCAGTATGATCCGGCTGGGAAACCACAGGTCCAGTCTTTGAAATCAACCAGTTTGTATCCTTTTTCTTCGGAATAAGTTCTAGGTACTTTTAGCGAATCGGGGGTTTGCTGAATAAGATAATTCAGCTGATCAGAAAGTTTTGAATAGAAATTGGAGTTTATTTCAATCTTGATTGAATTGCAGGCGACGAACATCGCTGCAAAAAAGGAAAATAAAATTGCTCTTTTCATGATTTGGTAATATTTCTGCAAATATATCTATTCGCAATGAAAAATGCAATCGATTGCATAAATTCATTTGTTTTTATGGCTGTGTGCAAATATTTTTTCATCTTTGCATATTGTTTTTAAATTTTCGCTTAAAATGAGTAGTAAAACAGAACCGACAATTCACGACCTTGCAAAAAAATTAAATATATCTGCATCAACTGTTTCCAGGGCATTGAACGACAATCCGCGAATCAGTCAAAAAACGCGCGATATGATCAAAACCGCGGCATTGGAATTGGGGTATCAACCCAACACAATTGCCTCGAACCTGAGAAACCGAAAAAGTAATACGATCGGAATCGTTGTTCCTCTTATCAACCGGCATTTTTTCTCGTCAGTCATCAGCGGAGTAGAGGATGTGGCTTTCGCTGCCGGTTATAATGTGGTAATTTCACAGTCGAACGACGAAGGGGAAAAAGAACAGCGCATCGTGCGTTCGATGTTTGCCAACCGGGTGGATGGGCTGATTATTTCGATTGCAATGAAAACTACGAAATTTGACCATCTGCAGTTGTTTGCCGGAAAAAAAATTCCGCTGGTGTTTTTCGATCGCATTGTCCGCGAAATTGAGGCCGACCGGGTGGTGGTTGACGATTTCAATGGAGGCTATAAAGTTACCAAACACCTGATAGAGCAGGGTTGCAAACGGATCGCACATCTGACCGGCCCCCTCAATTTGATTACATACATTGATCGGAAGCGTGGTTACAAACAAGCTCTTATCGATTATCAATTGGAGGTTGACGACGAATTGATTATCGTGAATAATCTGACCCGTGCCGACGGGCTGATGGCGGTTCAGCAACTTCTAAAACTGAAAAACAGACCAGATGCCATTTTTTGTGGAAACGATACGACAGCGCTCAGCGCTATATTATATTTAAAAGAAGTCGGAATAAAGGTTCCCGAAGATATTGCGATTGTTGGTTTTAGCAATGAACCCTTTTCGGAGGTGGTCACCCCGTCGATATCAACCATTAAACAACCAGGTTTCGAGATGGGGCAAAAAGCAGCACAAATGCTGATCGAAAAAATTGAAAACAAAGATCGGGCTGGCGCGTACGAAACAGTAACCATGCCCACAGAACTGATTATCCGGGAATCATCGTTTTTGAAAAAGTAAAACGTCGTCAGGTTTGACTAAACAAAATCGCTGATTGCTTTCAGAAATAATCCGGGTTGTTCGGCATGCAGCCAATGACCTGCACCGGGGATCGTAACAATCCGGGCATCGTAATAAACCCTGTTGATAACTGAAAATTCTTCTTCAGAAATATAATCCGAGTTGGCTCCTTTAATAAACAGTACCGGGTAATTGAAAATCGGGATTCGATCCGCAAACCAATTTTCATTTACCCCTTCAATAATTTCATCCAGGTTTTTGTACAGAACATCTACGTTCAGTCGCCATTCGAATTGGTGGTTTGTATTGTTGCGGTGAACATTTTTCAGCAGAAATTGAACAATCAGCAGATCACCAATTTTTTTGTGCAGCAAGTCGCCAATTTCAGCACGCGATGAAACGCGGGAGAGGTCGATTTCCTGCATGGCCCACAAAATGTTGCTGTGCAGGCGATACTGGCTTTCCTTTTTCGCCTGAAGATAATCCTTCGGGGCAATATCAGCAATAATCAGTTTTTCAACTTTTTCGGGATAATCAACTGCAAAATACATAGCTGTTTTCCCGCCCATGCTGTGCCCGAGCACGATGGCTTTTTCGATGTTTTGCTGACGGAAAAATTCAGCCAGGTCTTCCTTCATCAATTCGTATGAATGTTCGTCCGAATGGGGCGATTGGCCGTGGTTGCGCTGGTCGATCATGTACACTTTGAACCGCGATGACAATTTTTTGCCAATGGTCAGCCAGTTGTCCGACGAACCGTACAATCCGTGTACAATTACAAACGGAAAACCTTCTCCTTCTTGTCTGAAAAATAAGTTCATCTGCTAATCGAGGCAGGAAAGATATTCGTGGATCGTGTTTCGCAAACCAAGATAAAGTGCATCGGCAATCAAAGCGTGACCAATGGAAACTTCATCGAGATAGGGGATCTGGTCGTATAGGAAACGCAGATTTTTTAAACTCAAATCGTGCCCGGCATTAATGCCAATTCCAAGCGATTTTGCCAGTTGGGCCGCTTCTTTAAAAGGGGCAACAGCTTTTTCTGGATTGACTGGGTAGAGGGTCGCGTAGGATTCGGTATATAATTCAATGCGATTGGTTCCGGTGGCTTTGGCTGCTTCCACCATTTTAAGATCGGGATCAACAAAGATTGAAGTGCGGATACCTGCTTCCTGAAAGCGTACAATGGTTTCCTGTAGAAAGATTTTGTGTTTAATGGTGTCCCATCCATGGTCGGAAGTTAACTGCGAAGGATCGTCGGGTACCAGTGTTACCTGGTCGGCTTTTACGTCAATAACAAGCCGGATAAAATCTTCATTTGGATAGCCTTCAATGTTAAATTCTGTGACAATATGAGGTTTTATATTGTAAACATCGTTGCGTGTAATATGTCTTTCATCGGGTCTCGGATGTACTGTAATTCCTTGTGCTCCAAATTGCTGGCAGTTTATTGCTACTTCCAGTACATTGGGGGTATTTCCTCCGCGTGCATTTCGTAGTGTTGCTATTTTGTTTATATTTACACTTAGCCTGGTCATACATGAAATTTTAGGCTCGCAAGTTACAATATTGAATTGAATTTATATACCAACAAGAATAAGTTTTGATTGCTGAGAACCTTATATCGGAAGTTGTTCCGTCGCTGCGTTGGGCGGATACCGGGCAAAAAGCCCTAAACTGGATGGATGTTTTTCGCATCTCTCATCTGCCGGTTGTTGAAGATCGTCATTATTACGGAATAGTGTCGGATAAAATGATTTACGACTTGAACCTGTTTGATAAAGAAATGGTAGAAATGCGCGATAAATTGATGACACCACACGTTTTTACTAATCAGCACATATATCAGGTCGTATCTTTTATTTCCGAATTTAAACTGAGTGTGGTTCCGGTACTCGATTTACATAAAGAATACCGGGGCGTAGTAACGGCATTCGACCTGGCAAAGGAATTTGCTACCTTGGTTGCAGTGAACGAACCGGGTGGCGTAATCGAGCTGGAATTGAATTCGATTGATTATTCGTTGTCGCAGATTACTCAAATAGTGGAAGGGAATGAAGCCAAAATATTGAGCCTTTATGTGAAAGAAAGAAACGATTCGAAAAAAATGACTGTTACTTTAAAGATAAATGTTATTGATTTGTCGCGGATAATCCAAACCTTTGTACGCTACGATTACAACATCAAGGCAGTTTATATGGATGAATCGATGTTGGGTGAGTTGTACGATGATCGTTTCGATCAGTTAATGAAGTATTTGAATATTTGAAAATGAAAATAGCAGTATACGGACAAACGATAAGTCGTGATTATTCCAATGGATTATCACATCTTTTTTCATTGTTAAAGCAACGAAATATCGAAGTATACATTCATGAGCCGTTTTACCGTTTCATGAAAGGCGAATGTCATTTTCTACCCGATGTTACAGCTACTTTCAATTCGGGAAACGACCTGCCCGACGATGTGAAATTTCTTTTTAGTATTGGCGGCGACGGTACATTCCTGAAATCGATTTATACGATAAAAAACAAGCCGATACCGGTAGTCGGTATCAATGCTGGCCGTTTGGGCTTTCTATCCGATATTCCGATTGATGAAATCGACGATGCTTTTGAACAAATAATGGATGGCCGTTACAGTATTGACGAACGCACTGTTTTGGAAATCGAATCGCCTGGTAATGCATTTGGAGGCTTCAATTACGCGTTGAACGAATTGGTCGTTGCCAAGCAAGATTCAGGTTCGATGATCAATATCCATGCGTCCATCAACGGGGAATACCTGAACACCTACTGGGCCGATGGGCTGATCATTTCTACCCCGACCGGGTCAACCGCCTACTCATTGAGCGTAGGTGGTCCTATTTTGACTCCGGATTCGGAAAATATAGTTATTTCACCGATTGCACCTCATAATCTCACTGTACGGCCCATCCTGATTCCCGATACACATACACTCACCTTAAAAATAGAAGGCCGGGGGCAGCAGTTTCTTGCTACTGTTGATTCGCGTTCCGAGTCGTTCGATTTTCCCGGGATATTGAAAATCCGCAAGGCCAACTTTAAAATCAAGACCCTTCGCCTGCACGGGCATACTTTCTATTCAACCCTGCGGAATAAGCTGATGTGGGGACTCGATAAACGAAATTAGAAAGGATTTCCGGGGCTTAACAATTTTTAAAGTTTATTTGGGTTTTATAAGATGCCTCGGGTATGTATATTTGAGATTTATATTACTTTTGTAACCCTTGAACGGGTTTATGTTCATAAGTTTTCAAGGACGTACCTGATGGTTTTATCAAATAAAATTGAGGAACCATTCAAATCAGATTAGATGAAAAGATTACTGATTGCTGTATCATTATTCGTAATTATCAACGGGGCAAAAGCCCAGAAAACTGCCGACGTTGGTATTTGGGGAGGTACAGGTACTTCTTTTGGGGACATGACCCAATCAAATTTGGGAAGTTCTTTGGGGTTTAATTATGGCGCTTTTATAAGATACAATTTCAATCAGAGAGTTGCTGCCCGGTTGCAGTTAATTAATGGCTCTATAAAAGGGGGAGGGGAATTCGATTCGCACGACTGGAGTTTTGAACCGAAAACTGTAACCAGCCTTTCATTGATGGCTGAAATCAACTTTTTCAGGTACACGATCGGACGAAAGGAAACGCCTTTTACCACATATTTATTGGGTGGAATTGGCATGGGGATGTATCCGTATGATTGTGTCCTTAGAAATTTGCAACCGGTTGTGAATTATCTGGATGACTTTAATTCTGATGTTTTGAGCGATAAAGGTTTACGCGATTTTTCGGAAAATGTGATGTCACTCCATATCCCGTTTGGTTTTGGGGTGAAATTCAACTTGAGTGAAAAAGTAGGAGTAGGGCTTGAATTTTTGGTCAATAGATATTTTTCCGATAAAATTGACAATCTGGACGACCCCAGACGATCTTACACTCTTGTAACTCCTGCGTCGGCTGACACAGATGGGAATAGGATACCCGGAGTTTACACGATGCAGCGTTTTAATGATAAATGGCACAATAACGATTATACAGCATACCTAGGTATGCACCTTACTTACAAAATTAATCTGAGTAAAAAAGCATGTCCGGTTTACGAATATGAATAACAGAAAATGTCAGTCGAGAAAAAACTCATAAAAGATAAAGTTCCAAAGCATATTGCCATCATCATGGACGGTAACGGGCGTTGGGCCGAGAAAAACGGGAAAGAACGTACTTTTGGCCACGAAAGTGGCGTTGAGTCGGTACGTTCGGTGGTTGAAGGTGCCGGCGAAATAGGTGTTCAATATCTTACATTATACGCTTTTTCAACTGAAAACTGGGGGCGGCCGCAATCCGAAGTGGATGCGCTGATGGGTTTACTTGTTCAGGCAATCAGTAACGAGACCGGTGAACTGATGACGAAAAATGTCAGGCTTCAGGTGATTGGAGATGTGAAAAGTTTACCCGAAAATGTACAGAACAAACTCAATTGGTGCATCGATACCCTGAAAAAGAATACGGGACTCACGTTGGTTCTTGCGTTAAGTTATAGCTCGAAATGGGAATTGACCGAAGCGGTGCGGCGGATCGCCGAAGATGTCCAGCAAGAGAAAATAAAAACCAATGATATTGACAAAGACTTAATCGACAGTTACCTGAATACTGCGGGAATGCCCGATCCGGAGCTGTTGATCAGGACCAGTGGCGAAAATCGGATTAGTAATTTTCTGCTTTGGCAAATTGCTTATTCTGAATTATATTTCACCCCTGTTTTATGGCCCGATTTCAGAAAAGAAGATTTATTTAAAGCAATTTACGATTTCCAGCATAGAGAACGAAGGTTTGGAAAAACCAGTGAACAACTAATGAGCTAATCAATAAAAATAAGAATGCAAAAATTTAAGTTATTATTTATACTGCTTTTATTTTCCGTAAAAGGTTTTTCGCAAGTAGCCGACAGTACTAATTTTTCTATATATTATTCAAGTCCGAAAGAGTATATTATTGAAAGTATTGAAATTAAAGGCATTCGTTATCTCGATAAAGATGTACTGACACAACTTTCAGGGTTATCGGTTGGAGATGAAATTGAAATACCAGGTGAATCAATTACCAATGCGATTAAAAAATTATGGACACAGGGTCTTTTTTCGGATGTGAAAATTGAAGCTGAAAAGATTATTGACAATAAAATATGGCTTGCTATTTCCTTGCAGGAAAGACCCCGTTTGGCGGATGTGAATTTTCACGGAGTATCGAAAAGTGAACAGGACGACATTACTGAAAAAGTATTACTTCTAAAAGGAAGTCAGGTGACTGATAACCAGTTGAATCAAGCTTCCCGTATTATCAAGGATATCTTCCATGAAAAGGGATTTTTGAATACTGAAGTAAACATTGTTCAGCGTGACGATTCTCTCCAGGCTAACAATGTTATTCTTGAGATAATGGTTGATAAGAAGGAAAAAGTAAAAATCAGCGAAATTATTTTTCACGGTACTGAAAATCTAACCCCGTGGGTTTTGGAAAAGTCAATGAAAAAAACCAAGGCAAAAAAGATCAGAAACTTTTTTAGTTCCAAAAAATTTTTACAAGAAAAATATGCTGAAGATAAAATCAACCTGATCAAGAAATACAACGAAAAAGGTTACCGTGATGCTACTATTGTAAAAGATTCGATCTCTCCGGCGGAAGATAACCGGGTACGCCTCGATATTTGGGTTGACGAAGGCGATAAATATTATTTTGGAGATGTTAAATGGGTTGGAAATACCGTATATCCCGGCGAATTTTTGGGGGCTGTTTTGGGAATTAAAAAAGGGGATGTTTTCGACCAGAAATTGCTGGATAAACGATTAACTGAAGACGAAGATGGTGTTGGAAGCCAATACCAGAACAATGGTTATTTGTTCTATAACCTTGACCCGGTTGAAACTCGTATCGAAAACGATACTATTGATATGGAAATGCGTATCTACGAAGGAAAACAAGCTACCATAAATAAAGTCATCATTTCGGGGAACACCAAAACTCACGAGCATGTTGCACGCCGCGAAATACGTACATTGCCGGGCGATTTGTTTAGCAAGGATTTGCTCATGCGTTCGTATAGGGAACTTTCGCAATTGGGGCATTTCGATCCCGAAGCAATTAATCCGAATGTTGTACCTCATCCTGAAGATGGAACTGTTGATATTGACTATCAACTGGTTGAAAAAGCCAACGACCAGATCGAACTTTCCGGTGGTTGGGGAGCACGCATGTTTGTTGGTAGCGTGGGACTTAAATTTTCCAATTTCTCGGTGCGAAATATCGTGAACAAGGAAGCATGGCGCCCGCTCCCTACCGGCGACGGACAAACCCTTAGTATTAGGGCACAAACAAGCGGTAAATTTTATCAGCAGTATAGTTTTTCTTTTACAGAACCTTGGTTGGGAGGTAAAAAACCAAATTCATTCTCGCTGTCAGTTTCCCATTCGCGGGTGAATTATTCGGCAAATAGTTATTATAATAGTTACAATAGTCCATACGGAAGCGGATACGGTGGTTACGGAGGAGGCTATGGTGGTTATGGAGGCTATTCACCTTATGGCTATGGTGGTTATTCACCTTATGGTTATGGTGGTTATGGTGGTGGCTATGGCGGTTACGGTGGTTCGCCTTACGGGTATGGTTACGGTTATGGCCAAGAGGAGTATGTTGATCCAAAAGACCGCGACGAATCGCAAGATCAAATTCAGGTTACTACAGCAATAGCTCTTGGTTACGGGTATCGTTTGGAATGGCCCGACGACTATTTTACTGTATATCATGAACTGTCTTGGCAACACTATAAGCTGCAAAATATGTCTGATTATTATTACTTTTTGAACGATAATACAGGTAGTGGTGACGGAGAATTTAATAACTTCAGCATTAAAACAGTGTTTGGACGAAATTCAGTAGACAATCCGCTTTATTCGAGAAGTGGTTCAAGTCTTACTTTTTCGCTGCAGTTTACACCGCCGTATTCATTAATTAATGGGGTTGATTACAGCAACCCGACTCTGACAAACGACGAACGTTACAAGTGGATTGAATACCACAAGTGGATGCTGAAAGGGGGTTGGTACACGCCTGTTTCACGCGATAATAAATTGGTATTGCACGGAAATTTCGAATATGGGTTCCTCGGTTATTACGACAAGAACCGCCGTTCCCCATTTGAAGGGTTCCGCGTGGGAGGTTCGGGTATGTCGGGATACAACTTGTATGGCAGCGACATCGTTTCGTTGAGAGGTTATAAAGATTACAGTTTGAGTCCGAATACAGGATCGAATATTTATAACAAGTTGACTTTAGAAATGCGCTACCCGGTTTCACTGAAACCATCGGCAACCATTTATTTACTGACTTTCCTCGAAGCGGGTAATGCCTGGATGGATTTTAAAGATTTTACACCGTTTAAACTGAAACGTTCGGCGGGCGCAGGTGTGCGTATCTTCCTCCCGATGTTTGGTTTGATGGGGATCGACTGGGGATATGGGTTTGACGACATCAACGGGAGCAAAGAGTATGGCGGTAGCCAGTTCCATTTCGTGATAGGTCAGCAGTTCTAGGTTTTGGCCTGAATTTTGAAATGAATGTGCATATAACATTAAAAAATATAGCCATGAAGAAGATTTTTTTAGCGTTTGGATTCGTATTGGGTTTTGCTGTTTTTACGATGGCGCAAAAGTATGCTTTTGTCGATACCGAATACATCATGGATAATATCCCTGCATTCAAAGCGGCACAGGAACAACTCGACCAGGTTTCCGCACAATACCAGAAAGAACTGGAAACCATTCATGCGGAGATTGAGCAGATGTATAAGGATTATCAGGCCGAAAGTGTTTTGTTGTCAGATGAGATGAAACGCAAACGCGAAGATGTAATTGTTTCGAAAGAAAAGGAATACAAAAAATTGCAGCAGAAATATTTTGGACGTGAAGGCGATTTGTTTAAAAAACGTCAGGGCTTGATTAAACCCATTCAGGACGATGTTTTTAATGCCATTCAGGAACTGGCCAACGAAGGAAGCTACGCGGTAATTTTTGATAAAGCCGGAGGAACTACAATGCTTTTTACCAACCCAAAATACGATCTTAGCGATCAGGTTCTGGAGAAGATGGGTTATAAAAAATAATTTTTATATTTGTTACAAAATTTAAATCCGATAAAAAAATGAAAAGTGTTTTTAAAATCTGTATGCTTGCTGTTTTTGTTTTAACAGCAGGATTTGTTAGCGCACAATCGCTTAAATTTGGTCATATCGATACGCAACAGCTGTTGCAGGTTATGCCGGAAAAGGCTACTGCTCAAGCAACCCTTGATAAAGTTGCAAAAGATCTGGAAGGACAGCAGACAACTATTGAAAATGAATTAACAGCAAAATATCAGAGTTATGTTGCAAAAAAAGATAGCCTTTCTGATGTAGCCTTGGCAAATATTGAGCAGGAAATTCAAGATATGCAGCAACGCGCTCAGAATTTCAGACAGCTTGCCATGCAGCAATACCAAACGAAACAAGGTGAATTGATGAAACCGATTGTCGAAAAAATAAATAAAACCATCGAAACTGTTGCCAAAGAACAAGGTTTGATTTACGTTTTCGATACACAACAGGGTAGCCCTGTGTTGTATAAATCGAACCAGAGTATCGATTTGCTGCCGCTTTGCAAGGCAAAATTGGGAATTCAATAGGTTATAACAGGAATAATTATAGGAAGCCGTCTTTTTTAAAGGCGGCTTTTTTTATTTTTGTAGAAAAAAATTGAATGGCAACCCAATCAGGACCAATAGGAGTGTTCGATTCAGGTTACGGTGGTTTAACCGTTCTGAAAGAATTCGTAAATGATTTTCCGGAGTATGATTTTATTTACTTGGGCGACAATGCCCGTACACCCTACGGGACCCGTTCGTTCGAAGTGGTTTATGAATATACTCTTCAAGCCGTAAAAAAACTTTTTGATATGGGCTGCCCTTTGGTGGTACTTGCCTGCAATACTGCATCGGCAAAAGCGCTGAGAAATATTCAGCAACTCGACATGCCCCGGATTGCGCCCGATCGCCGGGTACTTGGTGTAATCCGCCCCAGTGTCGAAAAAGTGGCAGAAATGACTAAAACCGGGCATGTCGGTGTGTTGGGAACAAACGGTACTGTCGCTTCCGAATCGTACCCGATTGAATTGGAGAAATGGTCGAACGGTAAGGTGGTGAGCACCGTCCAGGAAGCCTGTCCCATGTGGGTTCCCATTGTTGAAAGCAATGAGATCAATACACCAGGTGCCGATTATTTTGTACAGAAAAATATTGCAAATCTTCTGTCCCGGGACAAAAAAATGGATACCATCATTCTTGGTTGCACCCATTATCCATTGCTCATCAGCCAAATCAAAAAGTTTTTACCCGAAGGGATCAATATTCTTGAGCAAGGCAAAATTGTTAGCGAGAGTTTGAAAAATTACCTGCAACGCCATCCCGAAATGGATGCCCGGTGTTTGAAAAGTGGAAAAATCGTTTATTATACAACTGAAAACGCAAATATTTTCGAGCAAAAAGCCGGTTTTTTCCTTGGACACGATGTGTCTGCCAGTCAATTACACCTTCAATGAACTACACATCTGAAAACAGAGTTCAATATTTTAAGCCGGAGAACGGAATTATAGTGAAATTATGAAGAGTCTTTTTTTTATATCATTTCTAATTTGTACCGTTGTATTAAATATACATGCTCAATCTGTTCTGGTTGAAGCTGAAAGTTTTGCAAATAAAGGAGGCTGGGTCATCGATCAGCAATTTATGGATCAAATGGGGTCTCCATATTTATTGGCGCACGGATTGGGTATTCCGGTTGAAGATGCAACTACTGATGTGATCTTTCCGAAGAAAGGGACATATTATATGTGGGTACGCACCCGCAACTGGGCTTCGTTGTGGACAAATAAAGCTCCCGGCCAGTTTCAGATTTTAATTGATGGTCAGCCAGCAGGCGAAACTTTTGGTTTATATCCTGCAGAATGGGGATGGATTGATGGAGGAACAGCCGAAATCAACAATAAAGAATGTAGGTTGAGTTTACACGATCTTACCGGTTTTAATGGTCGTTGCGATGCTTTATTTTTTACTAAAGACTCAACGGTTACCCCTCCTTCAGGAAAAACAGAAATGGCTGCTTGGCGTAGACGGGTACTAGGATTACCCAATCAGCCCGAATCGGCAGGGATATTCGATTTTGTGGTTGTTGGTGGGGGAATGGCCGGTATCTGTGCGGCAATCTCGGCAGCCCGTTTAGGCGTAAAAGTAGCGCTCATACAAGATCGCCCGGTATTGGGCGGCAACAATAGTTCCGAAGTACGTGTGCATTTGGGAGGCCGCATCAAGCTGGAGCCATATCCAAATCTGGGAAATCTGGTTAATGAAATTGGCCCCCAACGGGGAGGAAATGCCCAACCATACGATTATTATGAGGATGATAAAAAAATATCTTTTGTGAAAGCAGAGAAAAATATTTCACTTTTTCTGAATTATCGGGCAAATCGGGTTATTACAGAAGCCGGCAATATAAAAGAAGTCGTCGCTGTAAATATTGAAACCGGGCATGAACTTGTTTTTACCGTACCATTGTTTGCCGATTGTACCGGCGATGGAACCATTGGTTTTTTTGCTGATGCAGAATATATGATGGGACGCGAAAGTCTCGAAATGTATGGTGAATCAACGGCTCCGGAAGAGGAAGATGATATGACGATGGGTTCCTCGGTTCAATGGTTTGCCGAAGAAAAAGAGGAACCGGTAGCTTTTCCTGATATCGATTGGGGGCTTCGCTGGGACGAACGGCGTGCCGAAGCCATCAAACGAGGCGACTGGAACTGGGAAACAGGCATGAGTCTGGATCAAATTAATGATTTTGAGAGGATTCGGGATTACGGTTTGATGGTGGTGTTCTCGAATTGGTCATATTTAAAAAATCATAGCAGCAAAAAAGCAGAATTCAGCAACAGTCAGATGAAATGGATTGCATATGTGTCAGGGAAACGCGAATCGCGCCGTCTAATTGGTGATTACATACTGAAAGAACAGGATTTGACCGCGCATAATATTTATCCCGACGGGACTGCACTCACCAGTTGGACCATCGATTTGCATTACCCCGATCCGAGAAACAGTGAGCTGTTTCCCGATAGAGAATTTAAATCAATTGCCAAACATATCCCGATTTATCCGTACCCAATACCGTTTCGTTGTCTGTACTCGAAAAATGTGAACAACCTGATGATGGCCGGGCGCAATATAAGTGTAACACATGTGGCTTTGGGAACTGTACGGGTAATGCGCACTACCGGCATGATGGGAGAAGTAATTGGTATGGCCGCCTCTATTTGTAAAAGCGAGAATACGAATCCACGTGGATTGTATCAAAACCATCTGAACAAACTTATTGAACTGATGAAAAAAGGGACTGGAAATCCCGGGCTGGAGAATATTCAAAAATACAACGAGGGAAGTAGCAAACATAAATAGGGTGGAGTAGATTTCATCCGCACTTCACTGATTTAATTATTTTAGGGAAGGATATAACTTGCCCAAAACCATTATGCCCGTTTTATACGTGTTGCAGATGATCCTTTTATTATTCATGAAAAGATCAGAAAATGGGATACTTAGGAAGTTGAAAAACTATAGAATGAATATTTTTTACTATTACATATCCTGAAATGAATCAAAAAACTTGTTTTTTATTGAAAAAAGGCATAACTTTTTTTCGAAATTTTACTTGTGTTTTCTGATTTTCTATTTTATAACTGACATATTATAGATAGAGTAAGTAACAGTTTTTTTAAAAGATATATTAATTTTGTTGTTGTTATATTTTAATATCCAAACCTAACGCCCTTTTTTATGAATGTACTGTATTCAATTCTTGCATTTACTGTTGGGTTCATCCTTGTTTTTTATAGTGTCCCAACAATTATTAATGTTGCAAGGGCGAAACACCTCTATGATGAACCCAATGAACGTACCGCCTCAAAAAAGATAGTTCCAACATTGGGTGGGGTTGCAATTTTTATAGGTTTGACTATAAGTACAATAATTGGAACCAATGGCTTTGCTTTTAATGAGCTGAAGTACCTTATTGCTGCAATAATAATAATGTTCTTTGTGGGATTAAAAGATGATATTCAGACCATTTCGGCCCGGAAAAAGTTATATGTTCAGATTCTGACTGCGGTTCTTCTGGTGACTCTGGGTAATTTTCGCTTTACTAGTTTTCACGGATTGCTTGGAATACAGGAAATTAGCTATGTGACAAGCTTTCTGATTTCATGTTTTACAATTATCGTAATAATAAACGCATTTAATTTGATTGATGGTATTGATGGTTTGGCTTCTGGCGTATCCATGGTAACTGCCTCTACTTTTGGATGTTGTTTTCTTTTGACTGGACACTCCGAATACGGAATTATGTGCTTTGGATTGGTTGGTAGCTTGGCTGCATTTTCCCTGTATAATGTTTTTGGAAATACTAATAAAATTTTCATGGGCGATACCGGTTCGTTAATTTTGGGAATAACTATGTCTGTGATTGTTATAAAATTTAACGAATTTAATATCAATACAAATGTTCCACATGCAATTTTATCGGCACCTGCTGTATCTATAGGAATATTAATTGTTCCGGTAATTGATACATTAAGAGTGTTTTTCATTCGTTTATCAGAAGGAAGATCACCTTTTTCTCCCGACATGAACCATATTCATCACCGTCTTTTAAAATTAGGGAACAACCATTTGCAATCTACAATTATCATCACAAGCGTCAATGTGGCTTTCATTCTATTATCTTTAGGACTTAGTTCTTTGGTCGAAATAAACAGTCTTTTTTCTATTCTGTTCACGTTGGGACTGGCTATCGGGTATTTACCTTCCTACCTGTTGAGATATAAGCGAGACGAATTAACTTCATTAGCTGCGTCTAATCTTCAGAAAAACCAGTTAGAGAACAGAAAACTTAAATTTCTTCCTAGTTTCTATACAACAAAAAAAGACCCGGGTACAATTCCGCTTTCCAAAAACAGAAATTCTCATTCAAAAAAAGCAGAAAAATTAACCGTTTAATCTTCAACGTATAAAGTCAATTTTTATCTCCTACTTTTTTCTTTTTATTTCGATGAAATAGCTGCATTTGCGACACGTATAAACAGAGGCAGGTCTGAAAATTATGAACGGACTAAAAGAGAATATATATCGTATCGGAATATTGCTTTAGTCTTGCCATTTGTTTTCTTAACCTTTTTTTCTCTCAAAAAAAACCAAAATACAGGCGTATCGTTTTGGTGATCATTGGTATATAAATTTGAAAGCCTGAAATTCAATCGTTTTTAACGAAATTTAATGATGGTTTAAAATCTTTTCGGAATGAAATGTCATTGTCCAGATGGAACTGTATCTGTCGGTTTTAGTAAATTAATGACAGTTTTAAAACAGGTAAAAACGAAAAAGGCAACTTTCTATTCTGAAAATTACCTTTTAAAGTCGGGGTGACAAGATTTGAACTTGCGACCCCCCGCCCCCCAGACGGATACGCTACCAGGCTGCGCTACACCCCGAACTTTTGTGGATGCAAAAGTATATATCTTCTGCACTTATGCAACAGTTTAATAGATTTTTTTTACGGCTCAGATTACTTGTCTGTCATTTGCCAGTCGACCACAAATGGAATTTCCTTTTTGTTCTGTTCTCTTTCTGGCATTATCGGTAGGTACATTTCTTTATTTTCATTAAAAACCCCCAATTTCCCTTTGGGAAGCCGCAGTGTGGTATGGGGTCTTTTTCGGATAATATGCTTTTCTGTTTTCATCTATATAAATTTTCAAACTTGATTCGGAAAATTCTCGTATTTGCCTTTTACTTTTCAAACTAAATTTTCAACGTATAGAATAGCCATTTATTCATTTTCTGTTGGTTTGAGCTTTAGCTCTAATGGCTATTTCATGAGAATATTATTTCAATTTTTTATACTGGAATAATTCGAAAATGTTTCTTCATTCTAATATCTATTTTTGTATTCTTCAGCACTTTATTTCTTGATGTTCTTATTTCTAAGAATGATATATAGGAACAAAAAAGTATCACATTTGTTTGTTCAGTTTTGTCTATCTCTGTATAATTTTATTGATAATCCGAATGTTGTAAGTATTCCCATGTTTTGTATTTTTGAGCGACGAAAAACATAAAAATTAAATGACCATGTTTAAATCATTAAATCTGAACGAAAGCAATAATAATCAGCATACAAATCCTGATATTGAAAAAGTACGTTGCCTGATCATTGGATCAGGTCCTGCCGGGTATACTGCGGCTATTTATGCCGCCCGCGCTAATTTGAATCCGGTTATGTACGAAGGACTACAGCCTGGAGGTCAGTTGACAACTACAACGGAAGTTGAAAATTTTCCAGGCTATCCGGAAGGAGTTACCGGGCCGGTAATGATGGAAGACCTGAAAAAACAGGCAGAACGTTTCGGTACCGATATCCGTTGGGGTATTGCGACAAAAGTTGATTTTTCGGGTCCTGTTCACAAGGTGTGGATTGATGACAATAAATTGATTGAAGCTGAAGCCATAATTATTGCAACTGGCGCTACGGCCAAATACCTGGGAATAGAAGATGAGAAAAAATATGCTGGAGGGGGGGTTTCGGCTTGCGCAACCTGCGACGGTTTTTTCTATCGTGGAAAAGATGTTGCTGTAGTGGGCGGTGGCGACACGGCGGCTGAAGAAGCCATCTATCTTGCAGGACTTGTAAAAAAAGTTTACCTGATTGTTCGTCGCGATGAGCTTCGCGCTTCAAAAGTGATGGCCGAACGGGTTGCCCGAACTCCCAATATTGAAGTTCTATGGAAACACCAGACGAAAGGATTGGTAGGCGACGGAGTGGTTGAAGGAGCTGTACTGTGGAAAAACAAAGGGGAAGCGAATGAAGAAGAAATTCATATTAAAATTGATGGGTTTTTTCTTGCCATCGGTCACAAGCCGAACTCTGATTTTGTGAAAGACTTCATTACTACAGATGAAGTAGGTTATATTAAAACGGTTCCCGGAACTTCGAAAACCAACGTGCCCGGCGTATTTGCTTGTGGTGATGTTCAGGATTCAATTTATCGACAGGCTGTAACTGCTGCCGGATCGGGTTGTATGGCGGCTATTGATGCCGAACGTTATCTTTCAGAAAAGAATTAAAACATAAATTTTATAAAAGAGAAAGCCCTCAAGTTTAAAAACAAGAGGGCTTTCTTATATGTGATATTTGATTAGTTATGAAATATCCGGAATCTGGCTCAGGTTGTATTTTCCTTGTTCCAGTTTCATTTTAATCTGAGTAAATGCTTCGATTGTATATTTTACATCTTCCAATGTATGTAGTGCTGTCGGGATCAAACGCAACATGATCAGGCCTTTCGGGATGACCGGATAAGTAACCACAGAACAGAAAACATTGAAATTTTCGCGCAAGTCCATTACCACGTTGGTCGCTTCAGTCACACCACCGGCAAAATATACCGGGGTTACAGGCGAGTTGGTTGCCCCAAGGTCAAATCCCTGTGCTTTTAAACCCGACTGAAGAGCATCGACGATATTCCAAAGGTTTGCGCGCAATTCTGGCTTCGTGCGCAACAGTTCAAGACGTTTCAATGCACCAATAACCATTGGCATCGGTAACGATTTAGCAAAGGTTTGCGAACGCATGTTGTAACGCAAATAGTTACAAATATCTTCATCGCAGGCAATAAAAGCTCCGATTCCGGCCATTGATTTGGCAAAAGTTCCGAACAATAGATCTACACCGTCCTGAACGCCAAAATGTTCAGCAGTACCGGCACCTGTTGCTCCCATGGTTCCAAAGCCATGAGCATCGTCAACCAGCAGGCGAAAATTGAATTCTTTCTTTAGAGCACAGATTTCATCCAATTTACCAAGATCTCCCGACATACCAAATACACCTTCAGTGACAACCAATATACCCCCACCTTGTTTTTCAGCTAGTTTGGTAGCCCTGCCAAGTTGAATGCGGAGATTATCAATATTGTTGTGGGGATAAACAAAACGTTTCCCCAAGTGTAGGCGTAATCCGTCGATAATACAGGCGTGTGCTTCTGAATCGTAAACAATTACATCGTTACGTCCACATATAGAGTCGATGATTGAAATCATTCCCTGATAACCGAAGTTTAAAAGAAACGCATCTTCTTTTTTTACGAAATCAGCCAATCCTCTTTCCAGTTCTTCGTGTTTGTTGGTTTGCCCCGACATCATACGAGCTCCCATGGGATATGCCATTCCCCAATCAGCGGCAGCTTGAGCATCGGCCGCTCGTACTTCAGGATGGTTTGCCAGGCCAATGTAATTGTTAAGACTCCACACCAATACTTCCTTCCCACGGAATTTCATTCGGGTACCAATTTCACCTTCCAGTTTTGGAAATGCAAAATAGCCATGTGCCTGTTTCATATATTGTCCCAGGCTTCCCATATTAGTCCTTAGTTTTTCAAATATATCCACTTGATCAGTTTTAAAATTAACTGTGCAAATGTAATTTTTTTTAAGAAGTCTGCAAATTTGTTAAATAATACTAAAGCAGGAGGTTTTGTAAATAAAACATTCTATTTTTCGAAGATTTATTTTCCTTAAAAAAATGTATATTTGCGCCATGTTTATGAAAATTAGAACATTTCAGGTTTTTGGGCTGCTTTTTATGTTGATTATCAGCTCTTGTGGTGACTTTAACCAGATATTAAAAAGTACCGATTACGAGTTTAAATATAAAAAAGCCGTTGAACTATACGAGAGCGGGGAATATGTCCGTGCATCGCAGCTTTGGCAGGAATTGGTTAGTATATATCGCGGAACCAGCCGAGCCGATAAAGTTTATTATTATTACGCAAAAAGCCAGTTCGGAATGAAGGATTACCTGATGGCCGGACATTATTTCAATACCTTAAAAGAAGAATTTCCGAAAAGTGAATATGCCGAAGAAGCCCAGTTCATGGTTGGATACTGTTTTTATCTCGATTCACCCAAGCCGCGTCTCGATCAACAGGTTACTCAGAAAGCAATTGATGCACTTCAATTGTTTATTAACCTGAATCCGCGTTCGGAAAGAGTAGAAGAAGCCAACCGCCTGATTATTGAATTGCGTGACAAGCTGGTTTACAAATCTTATTTAAACGGGAAATTGTATTACGACCTTGACAATTACAAGGCAGCCGTTGTGGCGTTGACCAATTCACTAAAAGATTTTCCGGACACCCGCTATCGCGAAGAACTGATGTTCATGCTTTTAAAAGCAAAATATTTCCTTGCAATAAAAAGTATTGAAGAAAAACAGGAAGAACGTTTGAATTCGGCGCTTGATGAATATTACGCTTTTAAGGATGAATATCCGGAAAGTAAGAACATGAAAGAGGCTGAAAAATATTATAAGTCGGTTACTAAATTGTTGAATTACGAAGAAGAATTAAAATAGAGATACATGGATTTCAAAAAGATCAAAGCAGAAACAACAACGATTCCCCGTAATTTGGATGAACTGGAAAAATCTACCGGGAATGTATACGAAAGTGTAATGATTTTGGCTAAAAGGTCAAACCAGATTTCTTCGGAAATGAAGGAAGAACTGAACCAGAAACTTCAGGAATTTGCTTCTTATACCGATAATTTGGAAGAAGTATTTGAAAATCGTGAACAAATCGAGATTTCAAAATACTACGAGCGTTTGCCAAAACCGACATTAATTGCCTACGAAGAATTCCTTCAGGAGCAGATTTATTTCCGCAACCCTGCCCGGGAAAATCGTAACAGGGAATAGTAAAAAACCTGATAATGAGGCTTCAGGGAAAAAAAATAATACTTGGTTTAACCGGAAGTATAGCTGCTTACAAGGCAGCTTATCTTTTGAGAGGCTTGGTGAAAGAAGGTGCCGAGGTACAGGTGGTAATGACTCCTTCAGCGAAAGAGTTTATTACGCCTGTAACGATGTCGGCACTATCGGGCAAGCCTGTTGCTTCAGAGTTTTTTACCGCCAATGATGGAACGTGGCACTCGCATGTCGACATGGGATGTTGGGCCGACCTGATGTTGGTTGCACCTGCTTCGGCAGCGTCGATTGGCAAAATGGCCAACGCCATTTGTGATAATTTGTTGATTACAACTTATTTGTCGGCCAAATGCCCGGTAATGATTGCCCCCGCGATGGATCTTGATATGTACAGTCACCCGGCCAATCAGAAAAATATTCAAACTTTGCGTTCGTTCGGAAACCGGATCATCGAACCCGATGAAGGCGAACTGGCCAGTGGGCTTCACGGCAAAGGTCGAATGAAAGAACCGGATGCCATTATCGAAGAAATTATTCTTTTCTTCGATGAAAAAAAAAACTGCTGAATAAACATTTCCTCGTTTCAGCAGGCCCAACCCACGAAAAAATTGATCCCGTTCGTTTCATCGGAAATTATTCATCCGGGAAAATGGGTTATGCCATTGCCGAAGAACTGGCACGACAGGGCGCCAACGTCAGTTTGGTGTCGGGGCCGGTAAAAATATCGTTACAACATCCGAATATTCATGTAATAAAAGTAGTTTCAGCGCTCGAAATGTACGATCAGTGTTGTCGTATTTTTCCAAAAACCGATGGGGCTGTGATGGCTGCTGCGGTGGCTGATTTCATGCCTGATTCTTCATCGGAACAAAAAATAAAACGTGGAGATACTGAACTTCAAATAAAATTAGTTGCGACAAAAGATATTGCGGCAAGTCTGGGCGAAGCCAAAACCGAAAAACAAATACTGATCGGATTCGCATTGGAAACGAACAACGAACAGGCCAATGCAAACCGGAAACTTCAGAAGAAAAACCTCGATTTTATTGTGCTGAATTCGTTGAACGATCCAGGGGCAGGTTTCGAAACCGATACCAATAAAATAACGATCATCGATAAATACAATAAACGGCAGGATTTTCAGTTAAAATCAAAAGCAGAAGTTGCAAAAGACATTGTTTCGCGAATTGTTGAACTGATGGAAAAAAGGCCGTAACTTCAGAAGAAATGTTTATTTTTACTTTTACTGAAAGCCGGAGCTTCGCAATGTCAAAGATGATCTGTTTCTGCTTTTCAATACGGATATTAATTCGATACAAATGAGAAGATTACTGTTTATTTTTGCCGTTTTACTGGTTGCCGGGCAACTGAAAGCCCAGGAGCTTCGGTGTAGTATTAGTATTTCGGCTACCAAAATACAAGGGGCAAACCGGAATATTTTCCTGACCATGCAATCGGATCTTACCGAGTTTATGAACAACCGAAAATGGACCGATCATGTTTATGAAACGGAAGAACGTATTGAGTGCAACATGCAGATTCAACTCGAAAATCAAATCTCGTCGAACGAATTCACGGGTTCGATTACCGTTCAGTTGCGTCGTCCGGTTTTTAATTCTTCGTACGAAACAACTGTTTTGAATATAAAAGACAACGACTTCAGGGCAAAATACACAGAATACCAATCCATTGAATTCAACGAAACGGCGAATCGCGACAATCTTACAAACATCCTGGCATATTATGCATATATAATTCTTGGGATGGATTATGATTCGTTTTATCCCGATGGTGGTCGTGAATATTTTGTAAAAGCGCAGGCTATTGTAAACAATTGCCAGAATGCGGTGGAAAAGGGTTGGAAAGCTTATGAGAGCGAACGAAACCGCTATTGGCTTACTGAAAACTTATTGAATAAATCGTATGCTCCTTTCCGCACCTGCATTTACGAATATCACCGGATGGGATTGGATTTAATGTCAGACAAACCACAGGAAGGCAGGGCCAACATTGCCAATACGCTGAAAAATATTCAGAAAGTATTCCGCATCCGCCCGTCCTTGTATATTTTACAAGTGTTTTTCGATGCCAAATCCGATGAAATGGTAAACATATTTAAGGAGTCGTATCCCGATGAAAAAAATCGGGTAATGACCATCCTGAACGAATGCGACCCGTCGAACGGAAGCGAATACGAAAAAATTGAAAAAGCCAGTACGTTTTAATATTCTTATCCGTGTTACAGTCGATATCCATCAGCAACTATGCCTTAATTGATTCGCTTGATATTCAGTTTGAAAGCGGGTTTAATATCATCACCGGTGAAACTGGCGCGGGAAAATCGATTATTCTGGGTGCGCTTGGTTTGATGCTTGGACAACGGGCCGATACCACCGTGTTGCGCGACAAAACCAAGAAATGTGTGGTTGAAGGCACTTTTGCTGTTCGGGGATACGGACTTGAATACTTTTTTGAAACCGAAGAACTTGATTTTGATGACATGATCATTTTGCGACGTGAAATCACTGTATCGGGCAATACGCGTGCGTTTATAAATGACACACCAGTCAACGTAAAAGTGCTTCGTGACCTAGGACTTCAGTTGGTCGACATTCACTCGCAGCACCAGAACCTCGAATTGGGAAACAATTATTATCAACTGAAACTGGTTGACTTGGTGGCAGGCAATGCCGAACTTCTGGGTGAATACGCAGAAAACTATTCGCTTTACAGAAAAAACCAGGCTGAATTAAAAGAACTGGAAGAGCTGGCCGCACAATCGCGTACAGACCTCGATTATTATGAGTTTCAGTTTAAGCAATTGGACGAAGCCCGTTTAAAGGAAAATGAACAGACCGAGCTGGAAGAAGAGCTGGAAATGCTTAATCATGCTGAAGAAATCCAGGTTTCGTTCGGGAAGATTACCAACGAACTGGAAGGCGAAGAACTGAATGTTTTGAGCAAAATAAAAGAAATGCTCAATCAGGTAGACCGCATCAAAGATTACTTTGGTGAAGCTGTGGAATTGTATAACAGGCTGAATTATTGCTATCTGGAATTGAAAGATATTTCATCGGAAGCGGCGGCGATTTCAGAAAAAACAGGGAACAATCCTGAAAAAATGGAACTGGTCAGCCAGCGGCTCGACCTGATATATTTGCTTCAGCAAAAACACCGGGTAACAAGCGTTGCCGAACTAATTGAAATTTACCGTGAGATGGATGAGAAAATCCAGCAAGTCAGTTCGTACGACGAGCAAATTGAAATGCTGAAAGCCAACATGCATCAGCTTCAGAAAGAGTTGAACGGGCAATGTGCCCAACTGCGCGACGCGAGAAAATCGGTTGCCAGCGCCATTGCTGAAAAAGTAGTTTCAGTATTGCGCGAACTGGGTATTCTGAACGCCAACTTTTCGGTTCGTTTCACCGAATTGGATGATTTTACCGGTAGAGGAAAAGACCAGGTGAGTTTTCTTTTTTCGGCCAATAAAAATTCTGTGCCGGAAGATATTTCAAAAGTCGCTTCGGGAGGGGAGATGTCGCGTCTGATGTTGGCTATAAAAACGCTGGTAACCGATGTAAAGGCGCTTCCTACTATTATTTTCGACGAAATCGATGCGGGTATTTCGGGCGAAATAGCCATAAAAACAGGGCAAATTATCAGTCGCCTTTCTGAAACGGTGCAGGTGATTAATATTACCCATTTACCGCAAATAGCAGCCCGCGGAACCCATCACTACTTGGTGTACAAATACGACGAGAACGACCGTACAAACACTTCTATTCGCAAATTGAACCAACAGGAGCGGGTAGTGGAACTTGCAAAAATGCTAAGTGGTGAAAATTACTCGGAAACTGCACTGAAAACTGCCCGGGAACTTTTGAATTAATAGTATTGCCATAAAAAAAGCGGTCCAAAAAGTCAGAATGAATACCGACTTTTTGGACCGCTTTTATATTTTTTGCAGGTGATTATCTCTGAGCAGCTACGTCGTTCATGTCTTTCACAACAGCGCTTTTGTCAACTTTCAGTTTTACGCCTTCGTCAACTTGCAATAAAATAGTTGTTTCTTTTATTTCGGCAACTTTTCCGTAGATTCCGCCGGTTGTTACAACACTATCGCCTTTCTGAATACTTTCGCGGAATTTCCGTAATTCTTTCTGACGTTTCATTTGTGGTCTGATCATGAAAAAATAGAATACTACGATAATCAGTACCAAAGGAAGAAAACTCATGAGCGGGTTTGCTTGTGCACCTTCTGCTGGTTGAGCCATTAAAATGTAATTCAACATGATTATAAATTTTTAGTTATTTAAGTTCTATCCATTTGCTTTTCACATCGGCAGCGATATGAAACTGTATTTTCTTTTTTTCAATATTGGCAAATATGGTGATTGTTTTTATAATTTTCCCCACATCGCCAGCCGAGTTGTACGAAACTTCAATATAAGCGCTGTCGCCCGGCATAATTTCATGTTCAGGAACCGAAAGCTGAATGCACCCGCAGTCGGTATCGGTTCCAGTGATTTGCAGTGGCGCTTTGCCCGGGTTCCGAAACCAAAGAGGATACGAAACAATTTCTCCGTCGTGCACAGTTCCAAAATTATGGAATTCTTTTCGAATCTCAAACATTGCCATAGCCCCTGTTTTTTCCGACGCGGAAACATCTTTCTGTTTTTTCTGGTTGGTACAGGCCAACAAAAAAATAAACGCCAATATCAGGAAAAGTTTTTCCATTGCAACAATTATTCTCCTTCACCGACTAGGCCACGTCCGGCTTTCAGTATTTTTTCGTCTTTCTTCAGGTCTTTCAGCGTTTTGTCGAGAATTCCGTTGATGAAATTACGGCTTTTCTCGGTGCTGTAATATTTTGAGAGTTCGATGTATTCGTTCAGAGAAACCTTCGTGGGAATCGATGGGAAATACAGGAACTCGGTGATTGCCATTTCAAGGATCAGGATGTCCATAAATGCAATACGTTCAACCTCCCAATTAACGGTGTGATCCTGAACAATTTTGTAATTATCTTCGTGGTTTAGAACTGCTTTTCGATACAAATTTTTTGCAAACTGCTCGTCTTCGTCATCTTTAAACATGGGCATCAAGGCCAGTTCCGGAGAACTTGTTTCTTTGAACCGTTTGATGGTCTTCAATATCATGCTGATTACAAAATCGAGATCGTCGTTCCAGTAAATGCTCTGTTCTTCCAAGTGACTGTCCATGTCTTCGGACGCAAGGGCGATATTGGTAAAGAAATTTTCTACGAATTTCCGGTCGGCAGTATATGAATTTTCCGAAGCGTTCATATAGGCTTTATAAAAATCCTGCTCAACCAATTCGTTGTACAACTTCTGAACCAGCTGCTCATCGTTTACCCAGGTAATTTTCGAGCGTTCCTGATATTTATTCAACGCTTCGTTGTCCCGCAACTGCGCAATCAACCGGTTGTCGATCAGGCGACAGTTCGGATTTAAATCTTCTTCCGTTGGAAAATGCTTGTTTTTACGGAGTTCAATTCGCGATTCAGCATATTTAACGATCTCGGCGGGCAAGAGAAGTAAATAATGGTATAAATCGAAAGTTTTCTGAAGGCTGAAAAAAAGTTCTTTTTCGGTGTTATTGATTGATTTATCGGTCGAGGTATAAAACGCGTATAAAATCTGAAGTACCTTAATTCGAATTATTCGTCTGCTAATCATTGTATTAGAACATGTTAAAATAGGATTGGCAAAGATATACTTTTTTATCAATCCGGTTTGTTTGATTCCTGAATATTTTCATTGTCCGGTTCGTTCGCAACATTTTCTTTACCTAACCAATCAGCATCTTCTGGTTCATCTTCTTCATCGTCAGGCTCATCTTCCCATTCCATTTTTTGCCGCTGGGGTCCCTGATTTCTGTAAAAAGCAGAAAGCACCAATCCGCTGACAGCTCCCCAAAGATGGCTTTCCCACGATATTTCGGGCAGAATGGGAAAAATCCCCCAGAACATGCTACCGTACAAAAAAATAACAATCAATCCAATTGTAAGTAAACGCACATCGTTTCTGAATATTCCACTGAAAAACAAAAAAGAGGCAAGTCCATAAACCAGACCGCTTGCCCCGATGTGCCAGGCTTCTCTTCCGCCCAGCCACACGCATAATCCGGAAAGAAAAAAAAGAAGGATGAAAATCCGGTAGGCCAGTTTTCTGTAAAAATAAAAAAGCGCCCACGACAGGATGAAAAATGATACAGTATTCGCTCCCAAGTGTTTAAAATCGCTGTGAATAAACGGAGAAAACAAAATGCCGGGAAGTCCTTTTAAATGCAAAGGGAACACTCCAAAAGTAGTAAAATTCAAGTCGAAAGCAGTTTCAACCAGTTCCACCAACCAAAAAATAATGACGAAGAAGGTAGGGAAAATCAGGCTGTACCTGAATATTTTTTTCTCTACTTCCGGGTCAACATGATCGGGCCTGTATGGAAAGTAACTGAAAAGTCTCACGAAACCAATGATTTTATTAATGTGACAAATTCGTAAATATCATTTTCCTGCGTATCGAACGAACACATCCAACGGACTTCAGAGCGGGGTTCGTTCCAGATGTAAAAGAAATACTTTTCCTGAAGCAGCGGGATTATTTCGCGGGGAACAATGGCAAATATCCCGTTGGCATCGACTTGCTGGGTGATTCTGACCTGCGGAATTTGTGAAACCTCTGTTTTCAGCAATTTAGCCATTCGGTTGGCGTGTGCCGCATTTTGTCGCCAAAGTTCATTCTCGAAATATGCAATGAACTGTCCGGCCACAAAGCGCATTTTCGAATACAGCTGCATGCTTTGCTTGCGAATGTATTTGGTATTTTTCGCTAATCCTGGATTGAAAAACAGCACCGCTTCGCCCATCATCATCCCATTTTTGGTACCACCAAACGAAAGTACGTCGACCCCCGCATCGCGGGTAAAAACGCGGAACGGAAGCCCCAGTGACGCGGCTGCATTGGCAATGCGTGCGCCATCCATGTGCAAATACATGCCGTGTTGGTGTGCCAGGCTGGCGAGGGCTTTAATTTCTTCGGGCAAATACAAAGTTCCCATTTCGGTAACCTGGGAAATAGAAATCACACCCGGTTGCGAATGGTGTTCAAAATTGAAGCCTTTTAAATGCGGCAGAATTTGTTCAGGGGTAATTTTCCCGTCGTGCGTTTCAACGGACAACAGCTTGCACCCGGTAAATTTCTCGGGGGCGCCACATTCATCTTCATGAATATGGGCGGTTTCGGCACAAATTATTGAATTAAACGAGCGGGTCAGGTTCGATAGCCCTAAAACATTGGCGCCGGTTCCGTTAAAAACGAAAAAAACCTCAGTATCGTCGCCAAATTCATTCCTGAAAATTGAAATGGCTTCAGCCGTATACGGATCACCGCCATACCCGGTCACATGCCCTTCGTTTACTTTTTCCAATGCTTTCAAAATCTGCGGATGAACACCCGAATTATTATCGCTGGCAAACCCTCGTTTCATTTTATGGTGTGTTTTTAATTGATTTTTGTATATGAAACGATAAATTTAGCTTGTTTTAACTGTTTTGAAAGATATACAAACAGAAAAATCAGGTACGGCATCAATTCGTAAATTATGGAAAAGGAAAAAATTAACATTTTTTGGTTCCGCCGCGACTTGCGAACGGAAGACAATGCAGGGTTTTTTAATGCGCTGAATGCAGGTTTGCCTGTATTGCCTGTTTTTATTTTTGACACGGACATTCTGAATCAACTGAATGCAAACGACGCCCGTGTTTCATTCATTTACGATCAACTTCTCAAACTGAAAAATAGTTTTGAGAAAAACGGAAGCTCATTGAACGTTTTTCATGGAGAACCGCTCGATTTTTTTCAGCAAATTATTACAGAATATACGATTAACGCGGTGTTCACTAATCGCGATTACGAACCATCGGCTCGCGAACGCGATCAAAAAGTAAAAGAATTTCTGGAAAAGAAAGGAATCTGTTTTTTTGATTTCAAAGATCAGGTGATATTCGATCACAACGAAATTGTAAAAGAAAATGGTCAACCCTACACGGTTTTTACTCCATATTCACGCAAATGGAAAACGGTATTGTCGGATGATGCGCTGAATGAATTTCCTTCGCACAAACTGTTTCATAATTTATTAAAAACGAAGCCCTTCGGAATTGTCAGTCTTGAAAAAATGAGATTTAAAGTTGCAACGTATTGGGTTCCTGGTTTCGATATTTCAGAAGAAAAACTGAAAAACTATGCTGTTTTGCGCGATTTTCCGGCTGAAGACGGGACCAGCCGACTGAGTGTGCATTTGCGATTTGGCACTGTAAGTATTCGGAAAGTTACCCTGCTTGCTATTCAATCGTCAGAAATATTTCTGAACGAACTGATTTGGCGCAACTTTTATATGGATATTCTTTGGCATTTTCCAAACGTTGAAAAACAAAGTTTCAAACCTGAATACGACCAGATTGCATGGCGAAACGATGAGACAGAATTTGAAAAATGGTGTTGCGGTAAAACCGGCTATCCGCTGGTTGATGCGGGGATGTGCGAACTGAACAAAACCGGCTACATGCACAACCGGGTGCGAATGGTGACTGCCAGCTTCCTGACCAAACACCTCCTTATTGACTGGCGCTGGGGCGAAGCATATTTTGCCGAAAAACTGATGGATTACGATCTGGCTGCCAATAATGGCGGATGGCAATGGGCGGCAGGTTGCGGTTGCGATGCCGTTCCATATTTTCGGGTGTTCAATCCGGCTTTGCAAAGTCAGAAGTTCGATCGGGAAAATAAATACATCCGGAAATGGTTACCCGAGTTTGGAACTGACTCGTATCCGGGACCAATGGTCGACCATACGTTTGCCCGCACCCGGGCCATTGAAAGTTACAAGCGTTATTTAAAGCCAGAATAAGAGCAAAAACGCTATTTTATAAAGACCCTAAAAACATTTCGATGTTCGTTTCGTTCTTCCTGAAAAAATCTCTCAAATGTTTGCTAATTTTCAGGCATGAAGCAACGAACCCGGCATAATCTCAAATTCAGTGGTCATTTTTTCGGTTTTTGCATATTTTGCATTTTCACCGGATTTATGCCGGGACCAGCAACAGCACAGGATTACAGACAAACCATCAGGGGACTAATTTTCGACCGCGAGAGCCAGAAACCTCTTGTCGGGGTGAATGTCAGTTGTGAAACCTGCACCCCAACTATTGGATGTGCCAGCGATTCGTTGGGGCGTTTCAATCTGAAAGTAAATGTAGGGCGACATAATCTTTCGTTTACCCATGTTGGTTATCATTCGCGAATATTGAGCGATGTTCAGGTTGGAACGGGGAAAGCCGTTATCCTTGACGTTCCGCTCGAAGAGCGAGTTTATCAGGCCAACGAAATTTTAGTGAAAGCAGAAAACACACGAGCCATCAATCCGGTTGCAACAGTCAGTGTGCGAAGCCTGAAAAGCCAGGATGCAGGTCGATATGCCGGCGGATATTTCGATCCTTCGCGAATGGCAGCCAATTTTCCCGGAGTTGCTTCAGGTAACAGCGACGACAGTAACGAACTGGTCATCAGAGGAAATTCGCCGCGTGGCGTTTTGTGGCGTATCGAAGGGATTGAAATCCCGAATCCCAACCATTTTTCGAGTGGACAGGGTGCAACCGGTGGTGGCTATTCGGCCATTACTACCAATGTGCTTTCCGGTTTCGACTTTTTTACCGGTTCATTTCCTTCTGAATACGGGAATGCTTATTCCGGTGTACTCGACCTTTTTATCCGAAAAGGAAATACCGAGAATTACGAAATATCAGGTGGAATAAGTGTCCTCGGGCTGGAATTTTCAGCTGAAGGGCCTTTCAATAAAGAAAAAGGAAATTCGTTTTTGTTCGATTACCGCCATTCCGATTTTAGTTTGCTCACCAAATACAATATTATTGACGACGAAAATCTGGGTATTGCTCCAAAAACTACCGACTGGGCAACTAAAAGTTCATTTAAAACTGAAACGGCTGGTACGTTCGATTTTTTTTGCATTGGAGGCCAAAGTACGGCAGGCGATATTGCATCTTCCGGAGCCGAGAAATTAAGCCTGGGCTATGATATGGATGAATTTTCGGAGCGTCATTCTATGTCCGTGTTTGGTATAAAACAAAGCATGTCCCTGCCTGATAGCAAAACCTATATGCGAAATACGGCCGCTTTTACCTACGATTTTAATTCAAACCAGAGCAGCATTATCGATACTTCATTTCATCGTACAACCACCTATTACGATTATTACGAATACATGGCGTTCCGGTTTGCCTCGCTTTTCAACCACAAGTTCAATGCCAGCCATTCAGTCCGTTTCGGAGGAACATTCAACTACCTGTGGGGTGATCTTTTTGCCCACCAACTGAATAACTTTGCCGCATACGATACGTTAATGGATACCAGAGATAAAGGTTGGTACGCTTCCGTTTTTATTCAGTGGAAATATCAAACCGGCAGACAACTGGAGATTTCACCAGGCCTTCATTTTATGGCATCGGGCATTAACAACGAATTTTTAGTTGAACCTCGAATAAACCTTTTGTTGCATCTTCCGAAGGATCAGTCGCTTAGTTTTGGCAGCGGAATTCATTCACATATCGAACCTTTTTCAGTATATAATTACATGGTGAAAATTTCGAAAACAGAACGGGTCGCTTTAAATAGAGGCATTAAAACCACTAAAGCATTCCACCTGACCTTGGGTTACAATAAAAACTTTGGAAATCATTTTCAATTTGGGGCTGAAACTTATTTCCAATATTTGTTTGATGTGCCGGTCAACAAAAACGACAACAGTCTGTATTCGGTTTTGAACCTGTCGTACGGGTTGCCCGATGTTACATTGGAAAACAAGGGATATGGGATGAATAAAGGTGTTGAACTTACCCTTGAAAAGCTATTCTCAGACAACTATTTTTTTCTGGTAACCGCTTCATTGTTCGATTCGAAATATAAAACGGGGAGCAATGTCTGGTACAATACATTTTACAATACCAATTATGTGATGAATGTTGTTGGTGGCAGGGATTTTAATATGGGCAGGTACGGGCAAAATACATTTGGCCTGAAATTGAGGGGGCTGTTTCGTGGTGGATTTCGATACACACCGGTCAGTACAGACGAAAGTATAAAGCAAAGAAAGCTGGTTTATAACACCAATAAAACGTACGAAAATAAATTACCCGCGTTTCAACGGATCGATTTCGGGGTAAGTTATCGTTTGAATAAACAAAAACTTGCCTGGACTTTTATGGCCGACATTCAGAATATACTAAATATTGAAAATATACTGAAGCGAAGGTTTTATTTCTTAAATCAACAGGTAGTAACACGCGATACCAAAAGTTTCGGGATGATTCCTGTTTTTACAGTGAAAATTGAAAAAAAAGTCATGCCCTGAGGCATGACCTGCTTTTCTCTATTCTTGTTCATTTTTTTCAGTGTCCGGCTCTTCGTCATCCGACAAGTCGAGCAAATCCTTTTCTTTCAAAAGGGTATACCACACAATTATTTTTTTCATATCCGAAGTATAAACCTTGTCGCGATCGTATTCGGGCAGGATTTCTTCAAAATATTTTTTCAGATCATCACCCGAAGCTTTTGTATCGAATGATTTTCCTTCTTCAACCAGTCTGGCAATATTTTTAAATACTTCTTTTAAATTAATTTCTTCTGTTTGAGTGAAAACTGCGATATCTCCCAGTGAACTGATTTTCGAAGTTGAGTAAGTTGGCATTCTTTTCCCGGTTAACAGCGATTCAACAATAACACTGTTTTTCGCTTCCGAGATTACTTTAAATAAGCCGGGTTGTCCGCTAATTGCTACTATTCCTTTTAACATTTCATTGTTTTTTTAAACCGACTGCGAAGATATTATTTTCCTGAAATAAAAAAAACAGTAAAAACCCCTCTGTTTTTCCATAAATATCTTGAATTACTTAAAATTGAACTGGTAACTCACTCCAAAGCTAATCCAGCGCCCGGGTTGGCTGATGTTCCCATAATCATTGTATTGGGCATCTAGCAAGTTGGAAACTACCGAGTATATTTCCATGTTTTTATTTTTCCAGAATAGTTTCAGGTTAACCAGCCAGAACGGATCGTACTCAACTTCACCGGTATAGTTGCCATTACTGAATTTTGTATAGGTTCCGTTTCTATCCTGCCAGCTTACCTGCCAGTTGGCGCCCATTTGTTCCCATATTGAATGATAAAGGGTTACGTCAAACTTGTGTTTCAGGTTATCAAGAATGTAATTCGAATAGAAATTGTTTTCTCCTTTATTGAGTTTGATGTACGAATAATTCAGGCTCAGTTTTTTCAGAAACAAAGGATGTTGAAATAGTTTTTCGGGCAGAACCTGGATTTGGGTTTCAATGCCTGTTGAAGAAATTTCAGTCAGGTTTTTTGTTTCCCATTTCAAGTTTTCGCTGGTACGCACCCAGTCGATAATGTCTTTCCCTTTTCTGTAAAAAACATCCAAATGGCCCTGTATTGCAGACGAATTGTATTTTATTCCACCTTCAATAGCCGACGATTTTTCCGGCTTCAGGTTTGGGTTCCCGGCATTGGTTGGTCCGTTGTAATACAGGTCGGTGAAAGTTGGCATCCGCATGGAGGTATTGAACGATGAATATATTTTGAACCAGTCGTTGATCTGGTAAGCCATGTCAACACCGGGATAAATGTTCCAATCGAAATTCAAATCGGAAATCCAGTTGGCCATGGCGCCTGCCGAAACACTGAATTTCTGCAAATACACCGAATGTTCGGCAAAGTAGGACAGGTGCGTGCGCGAATGGGATTTGGTAAAGAAATGTCCGCCTTCGCCGGGAATATCAATGGGTTCCGAAAGCGCTTCGCCCAGGTTGTTGCTCCAGATATTTTCCGAACGGAACTCCACGCCAAAAGCCGTTTTTCCGAATTTAGAACTGAACCAGGCATTCAGGTTACTTCCGAACACATCGGTCAGGTGATAATTACAATAGTCCGTCGTGTTTCCCCTGAGTAATTCAAACCGGTCCTGGTGACGGCGCCAGTAAAGCGCTGGTGTAAAATGCAACTGCTTGCCGGTTTCCATTTTTACCGATGCAAAAGTGGTTTTTGTAGCTTCGTACTGGTTCGGATATTTGGGCGTGTAAAAACTATTTGCGCCAAATCCTTTTTCAGTATAACCAAACTGTACATCCAGCTTTCCCGGCTCGGTTTTTAATTGTCCCTGATAAAACACATTTCGGTTTTCGAAATCGGTGTTATCAGTGTAACCGTCCGAGGAAATAGAATTAACTGCCACAAACTGGTTCAGGTTGCCTGTTTGCAAATTTCCGGCAACATTCCAGTCCAGCAGATTGTGTTGTCCGGCCAGTACATCCGCTTTTACCGATTTTCCTTCGCCTTCACCGGTAATAATATTAATGGCTCCGGAGAAAGCATTTGGTCCGTAAACACGAGCAGCCGGCCCTTCGAGAATCTCGATGCGGGAAATGTTTTTTAAACTGACCGGAAGGTTGAAATTGTGGTGGCCTGTTTGGGGATCGGAAAGATTGATGCCATTGAGAAGAATTAATGTCTGGTCGAACGAACCGCCGCGAACCGAAACGTCGGCCTGAACTCCGTGTACGCCTCTTTGCCTGACATCAACACTAAGGGCGTATTCCAGAAGTTCCTGAATACTCTGCACGGGGGCAGCCTCAATTTCGTCTCTCTCGATTACGGAAATAATCCGTGCCACCTGCGAGAACGTAACAGGTGCTCTTTGGGCGCTAACCTCAATCTCATTGAGATTTAACTCCATACCTGCTTTCAAACTGTCGGATTGGGCAAAAACTGCTTCAGGAATGGAAACATAGGTGTAAATGGCAAGTAAAACGCCAATTTTTACCTCTTTTCTTAATGCCCGAAACAATGAATAATTTTTACCACCCCAGCGCTTAAAAGTAAATATTTCAGCCTCTTGTTGTTTTAATTTTTGTTTCATTGTCATCTATGTGATGAAGTGCGCCAAATGTACAGATTATTAAGAAACTGAAGGATATTTTAAGGAGGCTATCTATAAAATACAAAATAAATATTGAAAAAAGGAGATTGTAAAACATATACTTTTTTGTTTAAGAACATTCCTGAAGTTTCAATCCTATTTCTATTTTAATACGTATTAGCCATTAATTATAAGAGAGTTATATCTGAGTTATAAATTTTCTTTATCAGCAATAAAAAAAATCAAACATTAAAAGATATTAAAATCTTTTTTATGTGTGCGCTAATAAGTATATTTGGAAAACAATAATTAATATAAAACATGACGCCATGACACAACTTCAGTTCAACAACGCATTATTGGGGCTACAGGACAAGTTGTTATTTTACGCCCTTAGTTTGACATCAGATCAGGAAAAAGCACAGGATCTCCGTCAGGAAACATTGCTCAAAGCGCTCACATATCGTGATAAATTCGCGCAGAACACCAATTTTAAAGCATGGATTTATACGATCATGAAAAACACATTCATTAATAATTATCGCAGGAATGTGAAATCGAAAAATACGTTTGACGGAGCCAACAATGAATTTCATTTGAAATTTTCGAAAGATAAAATTTATCCATCTCCGGAATCGTTATACAATTCAAAAGAAATTTCAAAGAGTATAAATGAGCTGGAAGATGAATACCGTGTTCCTTTCACGATGTTCCTTGACGGTTACAAATACAAAGAAATTGCTGAACATTTGGAGCTTCCGCTCGGCACTGTTAAAAGCAGGATTTTCTTTACCAGGAAGAAACTTGAAAAAACGTTGAAAGAATTTGCAAACTAGTTTATTGGTAGATCATATCGTGTATAAAAATGACTTGTCGTCTGGCAGGTCATTTTTATATGCAATAATCTGTATTTTTATACAAAAAACACACGATTATGAAACGTATAGCTGTTCATTTAGCCGAAGGATTCGAAGAAATTGAAGCCATTACCATTATCGATGTTCTGCGACGGGCGGAGTTCGACACGGTAACAATCTCTGTGTCGGGCAATATAAATGTCACCGGGGCCCGTCAAATAATCGTACTGGCCAACCAGCTTTTTGAAGAAGCTGACTACACGGCATTCGATATGATTATTTTACCCGGGGGAATGCCCGGAGCCAAAAACCTGAACGACCATGAAGGCTTGAAGCAAGAAATAACAAAATTTAATCAACAAGGAAAACTGTTGGCCGCCATTTGCGCCGCCCCCTTGATTTTTGGAAATATGGGCCTTCTGAAAAATAAAGATGTCGTTTGTTACCCGGGATTTGAAAGCTATCTGGCCGGGGCAAACATCAAATCTGACCCCGTTGTTGTTTCCGGGAATATTATTACCGGAAGAGGAATTGGCGCTGCATTGCAATTTGCGCTGACCATTGTTGAATTGCTCGGATCGAAAGAAAAGGCTGATAAACTTGCCAATGATATGCTGGTTAGTTACGAAGAATGGAAAAGAAAAGTACAGCTCCCGTTTTTAATTACTGAATCAGCTAGATACTCTTTTATTCAATTCAGCGCAGGTTCATCTTTCAGAATATAATAGCAATTTTCTTTTTTAAAACATATCCTGTTTGTTCATTCCTAAAAATGAATAAATTGCTTCAAATAACCGAAAAGATAGTATGGCTGTTGAAATCCGGGAAGTTTCGTCAAAGCAGGAACTGAAAAATTTTATCTTTCTCCCTTCTGAAATTCATAAAAACCACACCAATTGGGTACCTCCAATTTACATGGACGAATGGGAGTATTTCGATCCAACAAAAAACAAATCATTCAGGAATTGTGAGCATATTTTGCTGCTGGCCTGGAAAGATGGAAAAGCTGTCGGGCGTATAATGGGCTTGATCAGCCATAAATACAATGAGATCAACCGGGAGCTGAACGGCCGTTTCGCATATATGGAAACGTATAATGATCGGGAAGTGGCGCATGCCCTGCTTTCGGAGGTTGAAAATTGGGCAAGGGAAAAAGGAATGCAAAAGTTGGTGGGGCCGCTTGCTTTTTCCGACAAAGATCCGCAGGGAATGCTAGTCGAAGGGTTCGATAAACCGGTAGTCATTGCATCGAACTGTAATTTTCCATACCAGTCGCAATTACTGGAAGACGAAAATTTCAGAAAAGAAGTCGATCTGGTTGTTTACCAGATACCGGTTCCTGAACAAATCCCCGAATTTTATCAAAAGATAAATGAACGCTTTTCTCAAAAGAACAGCGAATTGAAATTGATGGAGTTTACTTCCCGGAAAAAAGTCAGGCCATTTATCCGGCCGGTTTTTCATCTGATAAATAAAACTTTTCATGAGATTTACGGCTTTGTTCCTTATACCGAGGCTGAAATGGACGATATTGCCAACCGCTATTTATATCTGATCAATCCCCGATTTGTGAAAGTGGTAGTCAATGCAGAGATTGAACCTGTTGCGTTTGTAATCGGAATGGCTGATATCAGTAAAGGAATTCAAAAATGCAAGGGAAAATTAATTCCTTTGGGAATATTTCAGGTGCTTCTTGCAGCGCGGAAATCGAAACAGCTTAATTTGCTGCTTGGCGCAATTGCTCCCGATTACCGGGGGCGCGGACTGGATGTGATGATGGGAATAAAAATGCTTCAGTCGGCCCGGCAAATGGGAAAATCAACCATTGATTCCCATCTCGAACTGGAATACAACCACAAGGTTCGGGCAGAGATGGAAAAACTGGAAGGAAAAGTCTATAAACGGTATCGCATTTTCCAAAAAGAACTTTCGCAACTGTTCTGAACATTAATTTGTTATTTTTTCAATTTAAGTATCATAACTGTAATAAACCTGCAATAGGCGATACTCTTATTGAAAAAATGTAATTCATGAAACCATTATTTTTATCCCTGACAGTTATTCTACTCATTTCATCCTGTACCCAGACAAAAATTTATCAGTGGCGGGGTGAAAATCGCGACGGAATTTATCGAGAAAAAAACCTTTTAAAAACATGGCCTGAAAAAGGGCCTCAGTTAATTTGGGAAACCGGTGAAATAGGCAATGGATATGCTTCGCCGACGGTTACCGACGATGCCCTGTACATTACCGGGGAGATCGACAGCCTTGCCAACCTTTTTAAGTTCGATCTGAACGGAAAACAGATATGGAAAGTTGCCTACGATAAGGAGTGGACAAAGTCGTTTCCTGGTGCAAGATCAACTCCAACAGTGGCAGATGACCTGATTTATGTTGGCTCAGGAATGGGAAATCTTTTTTGCATTAGCGCCAAAACGGGAGAAACCCTTTGGTCGAAAAAGTTTATCGATGATTTTCAGGCTGAATCCCCGATGTTTGGTCATGCTGAAGCTCCGGTTATTGATGGCGATAAAATTTTCTGGACCGCCGGAGGGCCTGTTTATAATGTGGTTGCCATGAATCGTTTTACAGGAAAACTACTCTGGTCGAACGAAGGATTTAAAGAACGTTCAGGATATAATAGCCCGCTTTTGATTTCTCTTCCGCAGGGAAAAATTCTGGTAACTTTTTCAGCTTACCATTTATTGGGTGTTGATACAAAAACAGGGAAACTGCTTTGGTCGCACGAGCAGACCAATGTATCGCCGGAGAAACGGGAACCCGGCATGGGTGATACCCATGCCAATACAGTTCTATTCGAAGATGGGGCAATTTATTATGCTGCAGGCGATGGCAATGGCGGGGTGAAACTGCAACTATCAGACGATGGTTTGCAAATTACCCAAGTTTGGAACAATAAAAAATTCGACAGCTATATGGGCGGCATTGTCAAACTTGCGAACAATCTGTATGGTTGCGGAACTGTAAAACCCGGTTTGTTATGTGCCGATGCCACGAGCGGCGAGCTAACCGACAGCCTGAAAATTGGAAGTGGTTCTGTTATTGCTGACGACAGGATGTTGTATTATTATAATTTCAAAGGAGAGGTACATCTTATTGGCTTTGCCGGTGGTAAAATGAATCCGGTTTCATCTTTTAAAATTGAGAAAGGAACGAAAGAACATTTTTCACATCCTGTGATTCGTAACGGAGTACTTTACATTCGCCACGGGAATGCACTAATGGCATTCGATATAAAAAACAAATAAACTTGATTAAAATCGATCATGGACAGCTTCAATCGTTAGGTTGAAACTGGTTTTTTTAGGACTGAATAATCAGTTTTGTACCAATCCGAAGGATTTTCCGAGCGCTGATATTATTCAGCATACAAATATTTTTCACTGTTGTGCCGAATTTCCGGGCAATTGAACTAAGTGTATCTCCTCTGCGGATAGAGTAGGACATAGTTTCTCCGGAGTCAATTTCATCAGCTGGTTTTTTATTATTTCTGAAATCGGCAAGTTGTAATTCCATGCGCGAACCATGAAAATAAAATGTATCGCACAAAAGTTGGCCGGTTCCAAAATCGATGAGTTTTTCAGGATTAAAAGCTTTGCCCAGCAGACGGGTTTCAAAATGAAGGTGATCTGTAGTTGCACGACCGGTACGGCCGCCCAGTCCAATTAAATCGCCTGCTTTCAACCATTGATTTTCCTTTATGTTGATATGCGACAAATGTGCATAAATCGTTTCCAAACCATTATTGTGCCTTACCAATACCAAATTTCCATAACCACTGAAACGTTTCGCCAGCCTCACCTGACCGTCGAAAGCACATCGCACCGTATCTCCTGCATTTAGTTTAACATCGGCTCCAGTATGCCCCGGTCGCCGGGAAGTTCCAAAACCAGAAATGACCTTTCCCTTAATGGGGGACACAAAACCGCTTTCGGGCGAAGGTTTCAGTACAATTTTGAGCGTATCTTTTACTGCCGGTAGTTTTACTGAAGAATACGTAATATTAACTTGGCTCCAGCTTGCCAAATAAAGGCTGTCGGCCGGATGAAATAAACTTACAGCAACAGAATCTAAACTTGAATTGAGCGAATCGGCAGCTGTTGAACCGTCAAATATAATTGTGTCAGGTTCACCTGATTGTCCCATCAGTTGGCCTGCTATGATTAAAAAGGAAACGATAAAATAAACGTGTAACTTCATAAAAATTGAAAATATAGATATTACAAAAATAGTTTTTTAGCCCAAACGGAAGTGTATGTTTTCAAAAAAATCTGTTCTCATGGTATATTTGAACCTCCATTTGGCCTAATTAAGAAAAATAATTTTGCCTGATAATAATTTGGATCATTATTCGAAAGTCTCAACAAATTCATCTTTTAGACTTTTATATCTCATAAAAGTTTAAACTGGTGAAAGTTCAATTTTTGGAATATTTTGATGCCATTATCATTAAAGTACTTAGCATCCAATCAGTCATCTTTTCTTCATTTATAACTTAAAAAAAATAACTTTGCAACTATACAAGTTTTTGTATTTGGAATCGTTCATAGCTAAACCAATGACAGACCAGAAACATAATAAATCCATGCCTCGGCGCGATTTTATCCAAACGGGGATGCGTCTCACACTGGCGCTTTCGCTGGGCGGCATCGGGACGGTGGCTGCCCTGAAAACAGCAAAAAGCAACATCGTGTGGCAAATCGATCCGTTTAAATGCGTGCAGTGCGGACGTTGTGCCGACTATTGCGTGAAAACACCATCGGCAGTAAAATGTGTACATGCCTACGATTTGTGTGGCTACTGCGATTTGTGTGGTGGTTACCTGAAACCCGATGCCATTGCGCAGGCTACCGGCGCCGAGAACCAGCTTTGCCCGACTTCGGCCATCAAACGGAAATTCATTGAAGAACCGTATTTCGAATACGAAATTGTTGAAGATTTGTGCATTGGGTGTGCCAAGTGTGTCGCCGGTTGTACCTCGTTTGGCAATGGATCACTCCATTTACAGATCCGCCAGAACCTTTGCGACAACTGCAACGAATGTGCTATTGCGCGTGTTTGCCCGGCCGGTGCTATCACGCGGGTGCCTGCCAGTGAACCATACAAAATAAAGGGTGATTTCACTGCAAATAGTAAAGATCAAACACAAAAAAATGAGAATGCAAAGTGAAATTTTCATTCGTGCTTCTGTGTTTAAACAGCAATATATGAAACGATTTTTAAGATATACACTTTTTCTGGTTACGTTTTTTACGGTGAGCCTGCCGGTGTGGGCGCAGCAGCAGCGTTTCCCTAAACCTGAATTTGAAACTGGCTACCAGCAGCCTAAACCAACAGTTCCTGATCCGCGTATGTTGTTGATGGAATATGTCGATGTTTTTATGTTGGTTTTTGTTTTGTTACTGATTTCATGGTTTGCCTTGAAAAAGCGCTCCCGTAGCGGCATTTTCTGGACTTCCGTATTTTCGCTCCTGTATTTTGGTTTCTACCGCGAAGGCTGCATTTGTTCGATTGGCTCCATCCAAAATGTGGCGCTGGCAATCTTCGATCCAACGTATGCCATTCCGCTGACAGCCCTTCTGTTTTTCCTGATCCCGCTGGCTTTCACGCTGTTTGCAGGACGTGCATTTTGCGCCGGGGCCTGTCCGCTGGGCGCTATTCAGGATATAATTATTTTTAAGCCAATTGAGCTATCCAAGTGGTTGCAAAAAGTATTGGGCTTCGTACCGTATGTGTATCTGGGACTGGCTGTGTTGTATGCCGCCACCAAGTCCGAATTCATTATATGCCGCTACGATCCGTTTGTGGGAATTTTCCGTTTCGATGCCGAATTTCAGATGTTCGTGCTGGGCTGTTTATTTTTATTGATGGGCATTTTCGTGGCACGCCCGTATTGCCGTTTCTTTTGTCCGTACGGCGTTTTGCTGGGCTGGATGTCAAAATTTTCATCCAAGCATCTGTCGATTACCCCGGCCGAATGCATTCAGTGCAAATTGTGCGTTCCTTCCTGCCCGTTTGGTGCAATCGACGAACCGGTAGCAGAGCAGGGCGACCGCAAAAAGAATGTGAACCGATTGATTACCTACGCGATGCTTTTACCCGTTTGGGCACTGATTGGAGGTTTTGCCGGTTCGCTGGTTCATGTTCCGCTTTCGAAATTCAATTCCAATGTGTATTTGGCTGAACAGATCATTGAACACCCGGAACTGAAAAGTGACCCGAACAATATAGATGTCCGTACTTTTATGTCTTCAGGAAAAACGATCGACCAGTTGGTAGAAGACGCACAGCAAATCCGTTCTCAATTTTATGTCGGAAGCTGGATTTTGGGCGCATTTCTTGGCCTGGTTATCGGTTTCAGCCTGATTAAGTTATCTACTTTCAGGAAACGAAATGATTACGTTCCGGATAAGGTGAATTGCCTCAGTTGCGGACGCTGCATGGACTATTGCCCGGTGAGGAAAGAAACGTCAAAACCGGGTGCGGAAGTTTTTAACTTCCGGAAAAAGGAATAGCGATTAAAAATCGCTGCACCCGGATATAGAATAATAAATGATGAACAACCAAACTAAAATGAACGCCAAACCTTCTGGATTTTCACAGACCGGTTCCTCTCTCGTTGAAAGAGGGGAGAGAGGCCTATAAATTTATTAGATTATGAATATTCAACCAAACGATAAAATCAATATCGCGAAAAAAATAGCCTGGCTCGCAGCTGGTTTCTCTGCACTTATTTGTGTATTGCTGATTGCCAATTTCATCCAGTCGCGATCGGTAAATCCCATTGAAAGCCAAACATTGAAAGCATTGGTCGAGAGGCTGAAGGAAGATCCTCAGAACGAAGCCCTGATCAGCGAAATACGCGCATTCGACCTGCTGGCGCGCAAAGCGTATTTTACCAGTCAGTGGCAGTTGCGCACAGGTGGCTATTTATTGTTGCTTGGCATCATTGCAGCGGTTTTGTCGGTTCGCTATGTATTATCGAACAAACCGAAGTTCGGGGAGTTGGAAGAGATTGGAAAAGAACCATACATGGATTCTGTTTTGGCTCGAAAATGGATTATTTATGTTGGGTGTGGCTTGTTTGTATTGGCTGCTATTTCTGGCATTTTATCGTATAATTCGCTGAATGCCTATCAGTTTTCGAAGTCCGAAGTAAAAACTGATGAAGTTGTTGTTGAAACGGTACAAACTTCCGAAGAAAAAATTATGGAAGAAACAACTGCCGCTGCAATTCAGGAAAATATTGTTCCTGAAGAAATAATGAAAGCGGAATCCAAAACAGTCGCAGAGGAAGTGAAAACCGAAATGGCAGCAAAAACGGAAAGTTCTGTGGTTGTTGCTTCTCAAAAAGATTTACGGGACAATTACCCATTTTTCCGGGGAGCTGAAGGAAACGGAATTGCCTATCAGAGCAATGTTCCAACACAATGGGACGGCGCTGCCGGAACGAATATTTTGTGGAAAGTAAAATCGCCGAAGCATGGTTTCAGTTCTCCTATTGTCTGGAAAAATAAAGTATTTATTACCGGCGCCGATAACGCGAGCCGCGAAGTATATTGTTACGATCTGGGTTCAGGGAAGCTGCTGTGGACTGCCAAAGCCGATAACATTCCCGGCTCGCCTGTTAAAATGCCTACGGTAACTGCTGATACCGGGCTTGCCGCACCCACCATGGCAACCAATGGAAGTTCCATTTTTGCCATTTTTTCAACCGGCGACGTGCTGGCCCTCGACATGGACGGAAACCGTTTATGGGCCAAAAATATGGACGTTCCCGACAATCATTACGGGCATTCGTCGTCGTTGATTATTTACAAAGATAAGTTGCTGATACAGTACGATACGAACAAAGGAGGAAAGCTGATTGCCTTGTCAACTGCTTCAGGCGACGAAATATGGGTCACCGCACGGAAAACAAAGATCGCGTGGTCTTCTCCTGTTCTGGTGAATACAGGTAGCCGCATGGAACTGATTTTAACGACGAACCCGAATGTTGATTCGTACGATCCGGAAACCGGAAAAGAATTGTGGTCGATGAAATGTCTTACGGGCGAAGTAGGGCCTTCGGCTGCGTATTCCGACGGATTGGTTTTTGCGGCCAACGAATACGCTACTTTAGCGGCAATCAAACCGGGAAGCACGCCTGAAATTGTATGGCAAAGCGACGAATATCTCCCCGAAGTTGCCAGTCCGCTGGCCGTGAACGGCATCGTAATCATTGCAACCAGTTATGGCATGGTGGCCGCTATTGATGCAACAACCGGAACCAAACTTTGGGAAAAGGAATATGGTAGTGGTTTTTATGCTTCGCCGGTGTATGCCGCCGGAAATATTTACCTGATTGATATGACGGGAGTTTGCCACATTGTTAAGGCAGCCAAAGAGTTTCAGTCGGTTGCTGAACCAGTATTGGGTGAAAAAGGAGTTTGCGCCCCGGTTTTTGCCGATGGAAAAACCTTGATCCGTGGCTTTGATAATTTGTATTGTATTGGAAAATAGAGGAGTTTGGACGTGAAAGAAACATCAAATATCAGTCAGGTTGTGGAGCAGATTGTTGCTGAAAAAGGCACTGCTGCCAAATCGGTGATTCCTATTCTTCAGGCTATTCAGGAAAAATTTAAATATTTACCTGAAGAAGCACTGAGAAAGGTTTGTGAACTGACGGAGATCAAACCTGAAAAAATTATAGGCATTGCTACTTTTTATTCGCAGTTTCGCCTGCAACCGGTGGGCGACCACATGATCAAAGTGTGTGTGGGAACGGCCTGTCATGTGAAAGGTTCTGACCTGGTTTTCGATGCGTTTAAAAGGCATTTCAATTTAAAGGAAAAGGAAGAAACCGATGCTTCGGGAAAATATACACTTGAAAAAGTAGCTTGTCTGGGCTGTTGTACGCTGGCGCCGGTGGTACAGATCGACGATATAACATACGGGCATGTGGCTTCCGATAAAATAGCCAATGTAATCAGCGATTTTGAAATACAGATTGGCAAGACCGGCCGAAAAAAAGGCTTGTTCCGCACGGCTGATGGCGAAGAATTTCAGGGTGAGATACGCATTGGACTGGGTTCGTGTTGTGTGGCCAGCGGTAGCGCTGAAGTCCGGAAAGCAGTGGAACAAACGGTGGAAGGAACGGGCGTAAACGTACATCTGAAACATGTTGGCTGCGTGGGAATGTGCCATCAGGTTCCGTTGGTCGAAGTGATTCCGAAAAACGAAAAATCGGTTTTGTACGCCAAAGTGAAACCCGAGGATGTTAAAAATATTATTGGAACCCATTTTAAACCTGTCGGTTTTCTGGATAGAATGAGAAACGGGATGTACAATTTCTTCGAAAAAGTGCAGACCGACCAGGTTTGGGAAGGAGTGGAGCGCTACTCGATTGACGTGCGCGAGCAAAAAGTTTCCGATTTTCTCGATCGCCAGGTTCCCATTGCTACTGAACACCGGGGAATGATCAACCCGCTGGATTTGGAGGAATACAAATCGTATGGCGGTTTTAAAGCACAGTATATCAGCCTGAAAAAGCTGGATGCAGAACAGATTGTGCAAAAAGTACTCGACAGCGGCCTTCGCGGAAGGGGAGGCGCTGGTTTTAGAACCGGCATGAAATGGCAGATGGTGAAAAATCAGCCGTCGGATGTGAAATATCTGATATGCAACGGCGACGAAGGCGATCCCGGTGCTTTTATGGACCGCATGTTGCTCGAATCGTATCCGTATCGGGTAATCGAAGGAATGGTGATTGCAGCCAAAGCAGTGGGCGCCACCCGGGGGTATTTTTATATCCGTGCCGAATATCCGCTGGCGGTGCGGCGCATCCGGCAGGCGCTGATCAATTGCCGCGAACATCATTATCTGGGTGAAAATATTATGGACAGCGGGTTTTCTTTCGATATTGAAATTGCGGAAGGGGCCGGCGCTTTTGTTTGCGGCGAAGAAACGGCCATGATGGCTTCCATCGAAGGAAATCGCGGTTTTCCGAATATTCGTCCGCCATTTCCGGCCGAAAAAGGCTTGTGGGGGCAACCAACACTGATCAACAATACGGAAACATACGCACAGGTTTCGTATATCATACGTGAAGGCGAAGAAAAATTTAACTCGATAGGAACGGCTACCAGCAAGGGAACCAAGGTTTTTGCATTGGCCGGTAAAATAAACCGGGGCGGACTTATTGAAGTCCCGATGGGAATAACTCTGCGGCAAATTGTCGAAGAAATTGGCGGTGGTGTGCAGGGAGGTAAAAAATTCAAGGCGGTGCAGGTCGGAGGCCCTTCGGGAGGTTGTGTGCCTGCTTCGTTGTACGACACACCCATCGACTACGAATCGCTGGTAAAGGTGGGTGCCATGATGGGATCGGGTGGTTTGGTGGTTCTCGACGAGACCGATTGCATGGTCGATATTGCCCGTTATTTCCTTTCGTTTACCCAGAATGAATCCTGTGGAAAATGTACGTTTTGCCGGATTGGAACCAAGCGAATGCTCGACATCCTGGAGAAAATAACTTCAGGAAAAGGAACGAAAAACGATTTGGAAGAGTTGAAATATCTGGCTAACTGGACGCAAAAAGGTAGTTTGTGCGGATTAGGACGTACTGCTCCCAACCCGGTGCTTTCAACCTTGAAATATTTTTACGACGAATACGAAGCGCATATCGAAGGTCGCTGCCCATCAGGAAAATGCAAGGATTTGATTCGCTACCATATTACCGACGATTGCATCGGCTGCACCAAATGTGCACAGAAATGCCCAACCGATGCCATCAAATTTGAGCCGCACAAAGTGCATGTTGTCGATAATGAAAAGTGCATCAAGTGTGATGCCTGCAAACAAGTTTGCCCGGTGGAAGCGGTGGAGGTGATATAATCTTTAACTCGTCACCCTGAACTTGTTTCAGGGGCTCGTGTAAGTTATAGATGCTGAAACAAGTTCAGCATGACTTTTGAAAAATAGAATGAAATGACACAGCTAAAAATAAATAAACAGGCAATCGAAGTTTCTCCCGGAACAACTATTCTGGAAGCCGCACAGCAATTGGGAATTAACATTCCGACCATGTGCCATCTGGAAGGTACCGAACATTTTACTTCGTGTATGATTTGTCTGGTGAAAGACCAGCGGAACGGGCGTTTGATGCCTTCGTGCTCGATGCCGGTTGCCGAAGGAATGGACATTGTAACCGACGACGAAGAGTGTACCGATTCGCGGAAAGCGGCGCTCGAACTGCTGCTCAGCGAACATGTAGGCGACTGCGAAGCGCCTTGCCAGTTGGTTTGTCCGGCACACATGAACATTCCGCTGATGAACCGGCTGATTGTGAAAGGCGGGTTTGACAAAGCTCTTCAGGTGGTGAAACGCGACATTGCCTTGCCGGCTGTGTTGGGACGCATTTGTCCGGCTCCCTGCGAAGCGGGCTGTCGCCGTAAACAAATCGACGAATCAGTGGCAATCTGCCACCTGAAACAGTTTGTGGCCGATGAAGATTTAAAGGAAACAATTTCCTATTTGCCGTCGAATCAGCCATCAACAGGGAGAAAAGTAGCCATTATTGGCGCTGGCCCTGCCGGGTTGGCGGCTGCATATTACCTGCAACTGAAAGGCCACCAGTCGGTTGTTTTCGACAAAAACGGAAAAGCGGGTGGTGACCTTCTGAAAATTGGAGAAGAACTATTGCCTTCCGCGGTAATTACAAATGAAATTGCTGTGATTGCCCGTAGCGGAGTAGAATTCCGGTTGAACCAGACCATTGATCTACCCCGGTTTCAGGAATTAAAAAACACATTTGATGCCGTGGTTTTGGCAACGGGCTCGCAGGAACAGGAAAACGGTTTTGGGCTGAAAAGTTCGAAACAGGGCATCGAAGTTGATAAACTGACATACCAGACTTCAGAAGAAGGAATATTTGCTGTTGGCAACGCGTTACGGTCATCAAAACTGGCTGTCCGCTCGGTTGGACAGGGAAAAGAAGTGGCTGCAATTATCGACCGTTTTCTGAAATCGGGAACAGTAAAAGCCAATCCGGAGCGTTTTAATTCGAAATTCGGGAAGCTGTATCCGATCGAGTTCAACGAATATTTGAAAGAATCGGTGAAGTCCAAAAGGCTGGATACCAAAAAAGATTTTTCTGCTGAAGAGGCGAGGGCAGAGGCCGAACGCTGTATGCACTGCGACTGTCGCAACCCGGAATCCTGTAAACTGCGCTTGTTCTCCGATGAATTTGGGGCCGAACAAAAACGTTTTCAGACCAGCGAACGCAAAATTGTGCAGAAGTATGTGGGACGGGAAGGAGTTGTTTTCGAATCTGCAAAATGTATTAAATGCGGCATTTGCGTGCGGTTGACACAACAGCATCAGGAGGAATTCGGTTTTACGTTTATTGGCCGTGGTTTCGATGTGAAAATAGGTGTTCCGTTTAACGAAAGCGTGCAAAATGCCTTGCGCAAAACAGCTTCCTTGGTGGCTGAAAAATGCCCGACCGGCGCGCTGGCTATGTTTGGTGAAGAGGAACGTTAAAAAAATTAGGGTAATCATGAATTCAATGAAAAATCAAAATATAGATTGTTGTTTTTGTTGTAGAGACAAGGCATGCCTTGTCTCTACGGTTAATCGCAATATAATTGTGATGCGCCATAACGTCAAAATGCCAATCGTCCTGTTCATTGTTTTTTTGTTGATGGAAATTCCTTTGTTTGCACAAAATAACTGGCCCATTTTTCGTGGAAATCAGCAATTGACGGGCTTTGCCAATACCGATCTTCCGGCGCAGCCCAAATTGTTGTTTTCGTTTCAAACCGGTGATGACATTAAATCGTCGCCGGTGGTGGCCGAAAATACTATCTTTTGCGGCTCGTCGGACGGAAATTTATATGCCATCGATTTTTCAGGAAAACTGAAATGGAAGTTCAACGCCGGGAACGTGATTGAGGCGCCGCCATTGTATCTGAACGGCTCGGTAATTGTTGGTTCGATGGACGGCTGGTTTTTCCGGCTTGACGCCAAAACCGGCAAACAAATCTGGAAATACAAAACCGACAATCAGATTGTTGGATCGGCCAACTTTATTAAATCAGGTGCTTCGTATAAATTGGCAGTGGGGAGCTACGATTACAATTTGCACGGCGTGGGTTTCGAAAAAGGCGACAGCCTGTGGCGGTACGAATCGGATAATTTTATCAACGGGGCGTCTGCTATTTATAAAGGCAACACGGTATTTGGCGGTTGCGACGGCTTTATTCATGTGGTAAACATGGAAACCGGCAAAGTCGTTAAAAAAGTGAAACTCGATACCTATGTGGCTTCGTCGCCGGTGGTGGAAGGCGATTTGCTGTACGTGGGCGATTACGAAGGCCGGTTTTTTGCCGTTAATCTGGCTGAAGGAAACGTAAAATGGACCTACGATAATCCTGAAAAGAACCTGCCGTTTATTGCATCGCCAGCATTGGGGGGTAATTTTCTGGTGATTGGCAACGACGACCGTGATTTATATTGTTTCCGCAAAAACGATGGTTCTCTGGCCTGGAAAACCCGCCTGAGCAACCGGATCAATGCTTCGTCTGTAATATGCAAAAACAAAGTGGTCAGTGCTACCATGGACGGCATGATATATATTCATGAATTGTCGACCGGCAAACTATTGTGGAGTTACGAAATGGGTAGCCCGGTTGTTGGCAGTCCTGCAGTGTACGGCAACATACTGGTTCTCGGCGCTGCTGACGGGCGCATATACGTGTTTGGATAGTTCCGGCTTCGCAATTTCTTAACGAACTGCTATATTCTTCAGTAAAAATATACCCGTTTCAGGGTTTTCCTAAATTTGTGCCCAATTGAACTGGGGTGCAAACCCTGTTTCTTCAACGACGAATATGACAATTCATTCTTTCAGTATTAGCAGAGAAACTGACGTAATTCCGGATAAAAAGCGGATGCGGATCGCTGTGGCGCTGGTTTATTTCTGCATGGGGCTTTCGTTTGCTTCGTGGGCCAGCCGTATTCCGGATATAAAAACAGCACTTCATTTGAACGATGCCGTATTTGGAAGTATTTTGTTTGCAATGCCGGTGGGGCAATTCCTGATGATGGCTTTCTCCGGAAAGCTGGTTACCCGATTTGGAAGTCATAGAGTTTTGAGTTTTGCCCTTCCTATTTATACGATTTGTTTGAGTAATATTGGTTTGGTGAATGCCGGTTGGCAACTTGCCATTGCCTTGTTTTTGTTTGGCATTTCAGGGAATGTTTGCAATATTTCAATCAATACGCAGGGAATTGCTGCGGAACGGATTTACGAGCGTCCGATTATGTCTTCGTTTCACGGGGGATGGAGCCTGGCTGGTTTTACCGGTGCACTGATCGGGCTGGTCATGATCAATCTGAAAGTGCCTCCATACTGGCATTTCGTTTCCGTAATTTTAATTGTGTGGACGATTGTTTGGTTCAATTACCCGTACCTGGTGCGTGCCAACCACAATCCAGCCCAGGGAGAGCCCCGAAGGAAATTCTTTGGTAAACCTGATAAAATGCTGGTTCAGCTCGGAATTATTGGTTTTTGCAGTATGGCCAGCGAAGGCGCGATGTTCGACTGGAGCGGTGTTTATTTCAAAGATGTGGTTCATGCGCCGGCTTCGCTGGTTATTTTGGGCTACACGTCTTTTATGATCATGATGGCGACCGGACGTTTTGTTGCCGACTATTTTATCTCGAAGATTGGCCGGAAACTCCTGTTGCAGATATGTGGACTGATTATTTCAACTGGCTTGTTTACTTCTGTTCTGTTTCCGTATCTTATTTCTTCAACCATTGCTTTCATGCTGGTGGGGATTGGCGTTTCCAGCATTGTTCCTACGGTGTACAGCACCGCCGGAAAACATTCAAAAATCCCTCCTGGGATTGCTTTAGCAACCGTTTCGAGCGTGAGTTTCCTCGGCTTTTTAATGGGGCCGCCACTGATTGGTTATATTTCGGCTGCTGCCGGGTTGCGCTATTCTTTCGCTGTAATCGGTGTTTTCGGGATCGGCATCTTTTTCATGGTTCCCTGGATCAAAGCGTTGCAAAACGAAGCCTGAAAATCGAAAAATATTTTTGGATAGTCAGGTTGAAATATATAAAATAACCATTGAACCACTTGAATTTCTCCTCATTCCCCATTCTTTTCTATCTTTGCTGCCACAAAAAAATAAAGCATGATTTCTGTTGACCAGTTAAAAGTTGTATTTGGCGGATTTGAGTTATTCAAGGGCATTTCGTTTTTAATCAGTCCGAAAGACAGCATTGGTTTGGTTGGAAAAAACGGAGCCGGCAAATCAACTTTATTGAAGATACTTGCGGGGAAGCAACCACCAAGTGAGGGGGTACTTTCGCTGCCCAAAGATATCCGCATTGGCTATCTGCCGCAGCACATGGTACTCACCAATACGAGAACGGTTTTCAACGAAACGCACACGGCATTTGATGAACTGATTTCTATTCAGAAAGAAATAGAAAAACTGAACCACGAAATAGAGCACCGCAAAGATTACGAATCGGCGGAATACATGAAACTGCTCACGCGGGTAACCGAATTGAGCGACCATTATCATATGCTGGACGGCGGCAATGTGGACGCCGAGATTGAGCAAACCCTGATGGGACTTGGTTTCGAGCGTTCCGATTTTACCCGGCTGACGTCCGAATTCAGTGGAGGATGGCGAATGCGTATCGAGCTGGCAAAAATATTGCTGAAGAAACCCGATGTGTTTTTGCTTGACGAGCCAACCAATCACCTTGACATTGAATCGATTCAGTGGCTCGAAGATTTTCTGAAAAATTACAGCGGTTCCATTGTGCTGGTTTCGCACGACAAGGCTTTTTTGGATAATGTGACCAACCGCACCATCGAAATTTCGCTGGGCAAAGTATACGATTACAAGGCCAACTATTCGCGTTATCTTGAGTTGCGGGCCGATGACAAACAAACCCAGATGGCTGCTTTTCAGAACCAGCAAAAAATGATTGAAGACGCGGAAAAGTTCATCGAGCGGTTCCGCTACAAAGCTACCAAGTCGGTGCAGGTACAGTCGCGCGTGAAAATGCTCGATCGGCTCGACCGGCTGGAGATTGACGAAGAAGACAATTCGAAGCTCAATATTAAATTTCCACCTGCAATGCGATCGGGGACTATTGTCTGCGAAGCAAAGGAAATTACCAAACGATACGACGATTTGCTGGTACTCGACCGGGTGGACCTGACCATTGAACGAGGCGAAAAAGTTGCTTTTGTCGGGAAAAACGGTGAAGGAAAAACCACGATGGCACGAGTTATTCTGAATGAACTGGAATACCAGGGCGAACTGAAGATCGGCCACAATGTGAAAGTGGGTTATTTTGCACAGAATCAGGCGCAGCGGCTCGACGAAAACCTGACGGTGCTGGAAACTGTCGACCAGATTGCAGTGGGCGATGTTCGCACCAAAATCAGGGACATTCTCGGGGCATTTATGTACTCGGGCGACGATGTCAATAAAAAAGTGAAAGTACTGAGTGGGGGAGAGCGTACCCGTTTGGCGATGATCCGCCTGATGCTCGAACCGGTTAATTTCCTGGTACTCGACGAACCGACCAACCATCTGGATATGCGTTCAAAGGAAATGCTGAAAAACGCACTGGCTGCTTACGATGGCACAGTACTGGTGGTGTCGCACGACCGCGAATTTCTCGACGGGCTGGTAAACTGCGTGTATGAATTCAAGAATAAAAAGATTAAACAGCATTTGGGCGGTATCTACGATTTTCTTCAGAAAAAGAAAATGGAATCGATGAAGGAGCTGGAACGCAAGGACAAACCTGCCGAAGCAAAACCAAAAGAAGAGAAGCCCGTAGAAATCACCAATATTAGTTTTGAGGAGCGCAAAGAGATCAACCGGAATATTTCGCGCTGCGAGAAAAGCATTGAAAAAGTGGAAACGGAAATTGCCGTACAGGAAGAACAGGTTGATGCAATGGATAAGATGCTTTCGTCGCCCGAGGCGATTACCGATGCTTCGGTATACGAAAAATACGAAAAACTGAAGGCCGGGCTGGAGAGAAAAATGGAAGAATGGGAAGCGCTGAATTCGGAATACGAAGAATTGAAACAAAAAAGAAACTGGTAATATGAACTTCGAAGACAAGGAAAAAGACGAACTGATTTTTGGCATCCGTGCCGTGATGGAAGCAATTAACGCGGGAAAGGAAATCGACCGTGTGCTGATAAAAAAAGGGCTGGAAGGCGAACTGTATAAAGAGTTTTTCGATTTGGTACGAAGCCGCAATGTTTCGTTTCAGTTTGTGCCAATAGAGAAACTGAACCGGGTGACCCACAAAAATCATCAGGGTGTAGTGGCTTATATTTCGCCGATTTCGTTCTATAAAATTGAAGATTTACTGCCCACCTGGTTCGAAGAAGGCAAATCGCCGGTAGTGCTGGTGCTCGACCAGGTTTCCGATGTACGTAATTTTGGCGCCATTGTCCGTACTGCTGAATGTGCGGGCGTCAACGCGGTAATTATTCCTGAACAGGGAGCTGCGAAAATCAATGCCGATGCGGTAAAAACATCGGCCGGTGCATTGCACCTGGTACCGGTTTGCCGCGTGAAAAATATTGTGGATGCCTGCATGTATTTGCAGCATTCGGGATTAAAAATTATTGCTGCCACCGAAAAATCGAACGAATTATATACGACAGCCGATTATTCTGGCCCGCTGGCTATTGTAATGGGATCGGAAGACAAAGGCATCGACCGCCGCATTCTTTCACTGGCTGATCACCGTGTAAAAATTCCGATTTTAGGCAAGATTGAATCGCTGAATGTTTCGGTAGCTGCGGCTTTGCTGGTTTACGAGGTGGTGCGGAAGAGGTTGTAAAAAGATATTTTCTATATTGCAGAGGGGGTTTCACTTCGGGTGAAATCCTCTTTTTTTATTCTGTATGTTAAACGTAAACAAATCAAAGATTATAGTTGATGGGTGCAGATTGCAAATCTGCACCAGCCGGGTTAGCAATCAGGTTCATATAGGATCGAGTATCAAATTTCAAATGCCAAACCCGAAACATCGAACCAAATTCCAAAATCCAATCTTTTCTTCAAGGCTGTCATTCCAGCGCAGGCCGGAATCTCAACGAATGCTTCAAAGAGTAAAATTCCAAAATCCGATAAAACAAATCCCAAAGGGAACAGCCAGTTCCAATTCAGAATTATTGTAATTATCAAGAATCCAGTCTGGTTAATTCGATACTTTCTTCTTTTTTTCCGAATCTTTTAATACAGAATTTTTCTATTAAAGATTCATATCCACTTTCGCATCTAGCTATATCAGATTCAGAATTTTTGATTATTAAGTTTTCCTTTTTTTTATCTTTCAACTCGCTATTAATTTCATCAATCATATTATAACTCTCATTTTCTTTAGAATATCTAAAAATAATGCGAAATTGAAACCCAACCGAAACCTGCAATAAATACAATGACATCATTAAATCGAAATCCTTAATGCACAAGATATTTCTATAAGTAGTGAAAATTTCATTCGCTTCATCAAAATCAACATTGTCCAGAATTTTAACATATTCTCTCATATTCAGTAATTTTAAATACGAATAATATTTATATCCCAATCTTTTTTATCAAATATACAAATAGCCTTCTAAAAAGCTGATATTGAAAATCTTTTTGTTTTCAACAAGTTGTGAGCATTTTCAATTCAAATTTAAAGGTGCCGTTGGTACGAAACCGTGACCACCCCGACTTTTGCAAAGCAAAAGCCACCCCTCCTGAAAAAACAGGAGGGGAAACGAAGAAAGATGGCCTGTATAAATACTCTGGGCCAACAAATTTACTGCTGGCCAATAATTTACCTCTTGGTCAGCAGGTGAGGTACAAAGGGGGAGGTGGTTGGGTGTTTTTCGTACTTTTTTAGAAGAAACAAGTACCGTGTGTTAAACATCTGTCGTCATCTCTTCCTCTCAAATATTTGATTTTCAAAATCTCCCAAATTATTGTATTTTTGGCAATAGTTTGACTGATTAAATGAGGTCGAAACATATTCATTAAAAATAAATATTTAGAATGGCGAAATCGCAACAGACTTACAACAAGAAAGAAAGAGAGAAAAATCGTTTAAAAAAACAAAAAGACAAACTCCAGAAACGGGAGGAACGGAAGGCAAATCCATCAGGCGGCGGACTTGAAAGCATGTATGCTTATGTCGATGAAAACGGAAATATTACAGATACTCCGCCGGATCCAAGCAAGAGAATAAAGATTGATGTTGAAAGTATTGAAATAGGAGTTGCCAAAAGGGAAGAGGAAGAATATAACCCAATTCGAAAAGGGCGGGTTGAATTTTTCAACGACTCAAAAGGTTTTGGCTTTATAAAGGACCTCGAAACACAAGAGAGCTATTTTGTGCATGTCAACAGTCTGGAAGAAGAAATTAAGGAAAACAATATTGTTACTTTTGAAATCGAACGTGGCATGAAAGGAATGAATGCGGTTCGCGTTAAAAAAGATAAAAATTAAAATGTTATTGCGAACTTTGTATGAAACTAGAGCCTTCATGCAAAGTTCGCATACAGTAACTTTCCAATTTATCAATCAGCACCTCGCAAATCTACAGCGAGAAAGTCGGTGACTAGTAGCTGCAATCATTAGGATATATTACAAAAAACAGGTTGGAAACTGCATACCATTCGAATCCTTACTTTTCCTTTACAAATGTTTTTTTTGATATAAAAAAAACCGCCACCCAATAAATCAGGCGACGGCTTTTCCAAATTTATAATCGAGTTTCTTTATTCAATAACCGAGAAATCCATTGCAGCCATACGTTTGTATGAGTTATAACGCCATTTTGCATTGGTTTCAGCAGCAGCAAACAATTCGGTAGCTTGTTCCGGGAAGGCCTTTTTTAGTGAAGTATAACGAACTTCACCATTGAGGAATTTCTGGAAGTCAGACCAGTTTGGTTCTTTGCTGTCGAGCGTGAACGGGTTCTTTCCTTCGGCTTCGAGCATTGGGTTGTAACGGTACAAGTGCCAATATCCGCATTCAACGGCAATGTTTTCTTCTTCCTGTGTTCTGCCCATTCCTGCACTCAACCCGTGGTTGATACAAGGTGCGTATGCAATAATAAGCGATGGGCCCGGATATTCTTCGGCTTCTCTCAATGCTTTAAAGTATTGAGATTGGCTTGCACCCATTGCAACCTGTGCAACATATACATAGCCATAACTCATTGCCATTACCCCGAGGTCTTTCTTGCGAATCCGTTTTCCGGCAGCAGCAAATTTAGCAACGGCACCAACCGGGGTCGATTTCGATGATTGTCCACCGGTGTTGGAATAAACTTCGGTATCGAGTACCAAAACGTTTACATCCTGTCCGCTGGCTAGAACATGGTCGAGACCACCGTAACCGATATCGTATGCCCAACCGTCGCCACCGAATACCCAGATTGATTTTTTAACAAGGTATTGTTTCAGCCCTTTTATAACTTTTGCATAATCGCTGTCGCTGCTTGCAATTACTTCGAGCACTTTTGCTGATGCTTTTTTCGATGCTTCGGAGTTATCTTTTCCTTCAATCCAGGCTGCAAAAGCTTCTTTTTCTGCTTCCAATGCACCATTGTTGATTGCACCAGTCATAACTGTTTTCAGACGTTCGCGTTGTGCATTAACACCTTCGCTCATACCAAAACCGTATTCGGCATTGTCTTCAAACAAGGAGTTGGCCCAAGCCACACCCTGTCCGCTTACTTTGTTTTTGCAATACGGGGTTGAAGGCGCTGAACCACCATAGATTGATGAACATCCTGTTGCATTGGCAACCATCATTTGCTCGCCAAAAAGCTGGGTGATTGTTTTGATATAAGGAGTTTCACCGCAACCTGCGCAAGCTCCGGAGAACTCGAACAACGGTTGTGCAAACTGTGAATTTTTAATTGTTTTCGATTTTTCGACGACGGTATCTTTGTAACCCACTTTTTCGTCCATGTACTTGAAGCGTTCAACTTCGGCCATTTGCGATTCGAGCGATTTCATTACAAGAGCTTTTTCTTTCGAAGGACAAACATCGGCGCAATTGCCGCAACCGGTACAGTCGAGTGGCGAAACCTGGATTTTAAACTTCAACCCGCCGAACATTTTTGCAGGAGTGGCTTCTTTAACGATTGTTCCTGCAGGAGCTGCAGCTACTTCTTCGTCGGTCAGCAAGAACGGACGAATAGCAGCGTGGGGACAAACGTAAGCACACTGGTTACACTGGATACAGTTGTCGGCTTGCCATTCCGGAGTATCGATAGCGATACCACGTTTTTCAAATGCAGATGTTCCGGAGATGAAAGTACCATCTTCATACCCATTGAATGCAGAAACAGGAAGGCTTCCACCGTTCTGTGCATTCACTACATCTACAATATTTGTAATAAATGAAGGACGGCTGGTGTCTTCTTTTTCAGCAGAAACTGAAATTTTTGCCCATTCGGCAGGAACTTCAACTTTTACAACATTTTGTCCACCGGCGTCAACCGCAGCATAGTTCATTTTTACAATGCTTTCGCCTTTCTTTCCATACGATTTATCGATGGCTTTTTTCATGTGTGAAACAGCCAATTCGAACGGAATTACTTTCGAAATATTGAAGAACGCACTCTGTAGAATGGTATTGGTACGGTTGCCCAGCCCAATTTCAACGGCTAATTTGGTCGCATTGATGATGTAGAAGTTGATTTCGTTTTCAGCCAGATATTTTTTCATGTTATCCGGAAGACGTTTTTTTGTTTCTTCTTCGTCCCAAATGGAGTTCAGAAGGAATGAACCACCTTTTCTCAAACCTTTCAATACATCGTACATGTGCAGATAAGCCGGAACGTGGCAAGCCACAAAGTCGGCAGTAGTTACCAAATAGGTTGAACGAATCTGGCTGTCGCCAAAACGAAGGTGTGAGCAGGTGAAACCACCCGATTTCTTCGAGTCGTATTCGAAATAGCCCTGGCAATATTTGTCGGTTGCATCACCGATGATTTTAATCGAATTTTTGTTTGCACCCACAGTACCGTCGGAACCCAAACCGTAAAATTTAGCTTCAACGATGTCGTTGGGCGAAACTTTAATTTCAGGAATAACCGGAAGTGAAGTGAACGTAACGTCGTCGACAATACCGATGGTGAACTTGTTTTTAGGCTCGTTCATTTCGAGGTTTTTGTAAACGGCAAGAATTTGTGCCGGAGTAGTATCTTTTGAACCTAATCCATAACGTCCGCCAACCACAACAGGCCATTGTTTAAACGGAGCTTTACCCGCTTCGAGGGCTTCGCCAATGGCGCTGCGTATGTCGAGGTAAAGAGGTTCGCCAAGCGATCCGGGTTCTTTGGTACGGTCAAGTACGGCAATCCGTTTGGTTGTTGCCGGGAAAGCTTTCATCAGGTGTGAAATAGAAAAAGGACGGAACAAGTGAACAGCTACCAAACCTACTTTTTTACCTTGGGCCATCAAATAATCGATCACTTCTTTTGTGGTTTCAGTTACCGAACCCATTGCCACGATGATGTCGGTTGCATCTTCGGCGCCATAGTAATCGAACAGATCGTAATTGCGGCCTGTGAGTTTGCTGATCTCTTTCATGTAGTTTTCTACAATTGCAGGAACTGCATCGTAGAATTTATTGGAAGATTCTCTTCCCTGGAAATAAATATCAGGGTTTTGAGCTGTACCCCTGGTTACAGGGTTTTCAGGATTCAATGCTTTATCGCGGAATGCCTGAATGATATCCATGTCAACCAGCGGAAGCATCTGTTCCTGGGTTATCATTTCAATTTTTTGTAATTCGTGTGACGTACGGAAACCATCGAAGAATGCACAGAAAGGCACTTTTGATTTCAATGTAGCAAGGTGGGCAACACCTGCCAGGTCCATTTCTTCCTGAACCGAACCTGAAGCTAAAAATGCGAAACCGGTCTGACGTGCTGCATAAATATCGCTGTGGTCGCCGAAAATAGACAATGCGTGAGCAGCCAATGCACGAGCACTTACGTGGAATACGGTTGGCAGCAACTCACCGGCAATTTTATACATATTCGGAATCATGAGCAGCAATCCCTGCGATGCAGTGTAAGTTGTAGTTAATGAACCACTTTGCAAAGCGCCGTGAACAGCACCTGCTGCACCACCTTCACTCTGCATCTCGGCCAAACGTACCGGACGGCCAAAAAGATTCAGTTTTCCATTTGCTGCCCATTCGTCGACATATTCTGCCATGGTTGAAGAAGGCGTAATCGGGTAGATACAGGCTACCTCGCTGAACATGTAACTCATGTGCGCTGCCGCATAGTTCCCGTCACATGTTACAAATTTTTTTTCTTTTGCCATTTTATTCATTTTAAGTATTCGTATATAATTTTCATTCGTTTTTTTCTTTCTTCTCCTAGTATAAAAACCCAAACAACCAAAGCGGAATGATGTTTCCATCGCCAATTTCAATTAAATCGGCTGCGGCATAACAATTTTCGCCTTTGGGCTCGGTATATTTTCCACCTACCGAAAAATGGTATTCGTCATTTACCTTAAAATCGGCAATAGCCGAGTTTTTTATTTTATGCTGATAACCAACCTGGTTGTAAAAAAAGGTCAGTCTCAGGTTGTTGTTATTCACATTCTCAGGATTGATGGCATAAATCAGGTTCGTATTATGCAAATACACCTGGTCTGGCTTTTTCATCTGATCCTCGTTCCCATTCGAAAACAATTGATTAATCAAACGCGCATTTTTCAGATACGCAAGATAATTCATAACCGTAGCCCGCGAAGTCTTCACATCGGCGCTCAATTTACTTACATTCGGCGAAAAAGGCACCTGGCTGGAAATGATTTGCAACAGCTTTCTGAGTTTTGGCAAATATTTTAATTCAATCTGGTTCAGGTAGGTGACATCAATCTCCAAAGCCAGGTTTACATGCCGTAGCAGGGTTTCGCTGTAAAATGGTTTGTTATTCAGGAAATACGGGTAATAGCCTTCCTTAAGGTATTCGTTAAAAAAGGCCAGCGGCTTTATTTTTCCGGTTATTTCCTTGGCAATTGCCTGATGGTTGCCAATTATCTCTTTAAATGTATATCTGCGGAATACCAGACCACTTGTAAAATTGATGTATTCGCGGAACGACAGGCCTTCGAGATGATACACTTTGGCAATGCCATTCATGTATTCATTTCCGTCGATCACCCGCAGAACTGGCGATGCGGAAAAAATAATCTTCAAATCAGGAAATTGATCGTAACAGGCGCGCAACTCTTTTGCCCAATCGGGATATTTGTTGATCTGGTCGAGGATCAATGTTTTGCCACCTTTTTTATAGAATTCATCGGCAAAATTGAAAATCTTCCGGCGGGTAAAATAAAAACTGTTTAAATTGACGTAAAGGCAGGTACGATCGTTGGAATATTGTTCTTTTACAATATTGAGCAGAAATGTAGTTTTTCCAACCCCCCGAAACCCTTTGATACAAATCATCCGGTCGTCCCAGTTGATTTCGTCCGACAGTTCTCTTTTTATTGTATTCCGGGTACTTCCCTGAAGTGTGTTGTGTATTTCAATCAGATGTTCCATAATTCACCCTCAGGTACAAAAATAAAGTTTTAAAAATTAAAATTGCAATCTCTGGATAGCAAAAACAACTTCGAACTGTAATTTATAATTGATAAAAATAAGCAGCGATTGTAATTTGTATTTTATAATATGCCCGGAAGTTCGGTTTTCGTGTATTGGCGTTGGGTGACCGGGAAAATACTCCTGGTTTCAATTTTTTCGCCACTGGCTTTTTTCTATGTTTGCATTGAATTTTATACAGATGGCAAACAAAAAACCTGAATTATTACTTCCTGCCGGAAATGTTGAGTCATTTTATGCGGCGATCAGGGGAGGGGCTGATGCAATTTTTATGGGTCTTCGCAACTTCAATGCACGGGGGCGGGCCATGAATTTCTCGAATGCCCAGTTGCTTGCAGCCATGCAGGAAGCGAAGCAGAAAAACGTAAAAATTTATGTGACGCTCAATACGGTTATAAAAAACTCGGAGATGAAAGACCTGATCGATGTTCTTTCTTTTCTTTCGAAAGCCCGGGTTGATGCGGTTATCATACAGGATTGGGGCGTTTATTGCATGGCCCGTCGATTCTTTCCCGGCTTGAAAATTCATGTCAGCACACAAATGGGCAATCACAATTCGGTTGGGGTCAATTTCAATGCGTCGAAAGGCATTTCGCGCACTATTTTGGCCCGGGAACTTACCATGCAGGAATTGAAGCATATTTCCGGGAAAATAAATTCTGAAATTGAACTTTTTGTGCATGGCGCCCTGTGCTATTCGTTTTCGGGCATGTGCCTTTTCAGTAGTTTCCAGGGAGGGCAGGGGGCGAACCGGGGAATGTGTGCCCAGCCATGTCGCATGATTTACAATGATGCGGGTGAAAAGCGCTTTATTTTTAGCCTGAAAGATAACCAGCAGCTCGAAAATATTCAGAAATTAACCGAATTCAAGGTGAGTTCTCTGAAAATTGAAGGCCGCATGAAATCGGCTGACTACGTTTTTCAGGTTGCACGGGCCTACCGGCTTGCAATCGACCAGCCAGCGCGAACTGAGCAGGCTGCCGAAATGCTGCATTTCGATATGGGACGCGAAAAAATCTCGTATTTTCTGGGGGGAGATGTTAAAAACGGAATCACCGCCAGCCCGAATACCGGAATGGAAATTGGTGCGATTGAACGCGTCGAAGGAAAGAATATTTTGCTGCGTAGCGGGTTCGAGTTAAAAGAAGGAAATCGGCTTCGCATTCAATGTATCAATGCTAATTCTTCTGTAAATATGAAAGTTAGCGGAATAGTTTCCCGGAACGGAGTATATGAATTGCAAAACATCGATAAAAGTGGAATCAGCGCCGGAGACCCGGTGTTTTTGGTTGGTTTGGGCGATGAAAAATTCCCTACCAAGTTCCGGAACCTGCCACAGGAACCTGCGTTTCAGTGGTCGCGCAACCAGAAACAAAAAGTGTACGATGACCTGAATGTAAAAAAATATGTCGGTCAGCCGCAACTGTTTGTCCGCATTGACAACCCCGACTGGCTTCGAAAAATTCGTTTTACAGATATTGATGCGCTGATCCTGAAATTCAGGAAAAGTGACTGGGAGAAAACCGATTGGCAGTCGGCTTTTCTTCAGGAAAATAAAGCAAAAATACACATCGAACTCCCCAAATTCATATCCGAAGAGCAATTGAATTTTTATCGCGAATCAATAGGAGCGCTTCAGAAGATAGGGTTTAATAGTTTTTTTATCAGTCATTTATCCCAAAAATTATTGTTTCCACCAAAAGCAAGCCTTTCGGGAAATGAAAATGTGTATGTTTACAACGACGCTGCCGCCCGGCTGATGACCGACGAAGGTCTGCAGAGCTTCTGCTATCCACAGGAAAACGATATGGAAAACCTGTTGAACATGCGAAATAAAAACGGAATAGTGCCACTGTATTTTTATCCGGAATTGTTCTATTCGCGAATGCCGGTGAAGTTAAATTCCCCGGAAAGCAAGTTCAAAGACGATTCGGGCAAGACTTTCCGGAAAATTATAAAAGACGGGATGACGATTGTGCTTCCCGATGTACCGGTTTCGCTCACCCAATACAAAAAACAACTGCTTGATGCCGGATTCCGCAAGTTTTTAATCGACCTGAGTTTCGATACGCCCACCAGTAACCTGATTAAAAAGGTGATGACCCGCTTTAAAGACGGCGAACAAATCCATCCGTCAACGACTTTCAATTTTAAGAAGGGGCTGAAGTAACAACTTTTTCGAAATAATAAATCCCGAACAGATGTGTATCCGGGATTTATCTCATTATTCCTATTTTGATTTATATCTGCTATTCCACAAATTTTTGAAACAGTGTACTCACGATGTGTCCGCCAAAGCCAAACGAGTTGTTCAGCGCTGCACGAACCGTTTGTTTCCGGGCTTCAGGCCTGAAAACATTCAAACGCGGATCAATTGCCGGATCGATGGTTTGTAAGTTGATCGTCGGTGGAATGATGTCATTTTTTACAGCCAGCACACAACAGGTGGCTTCAATAGCGCCCGCAGCACCGAGCAAATGCCCGGTCATTGATTTGGTGGCACCGACCGCCACATTCGGCAAACAGTCGTTAAAAATTTTTGTTATTGCCCGTGCTTCGCTGATGTCGCCAACCGGCGTTGATGTTGCATGTGCATTGATATAGTCGATGTCTTCCGGCTTTAAACCTCCGTCGTGCATGGCTTCGGCCATTGCAAACTGTGCTCCTAGTCCTTCCGGGTGTGAGCCGGTGATATGATACGCGTCGGATGCCAGCCCGTAACCGGTCATTTCTGCATAAATTGTTGCACCCCGGCGTTTGGCATGTTCAAGCTCTTCGAGCATCAGCACCCCCGCGCCTTCTCCCAGAATAAATCCATCGCGCGTTTCATCGAATGGCCGTGACGCACTTTCCGGTGTATCGTTGCGTTCCGAAAGCGCCCGCATGACACTGAATCCACTTACGGTCGATTGGGTAATGGGCGCTTCCGATCCTCCGGCCAGCATGATATCGGCCTTGCCCAGTTTGATCAGGTTGTACGAGTCGGTAAGTGCATGATTGGACGACGAACAGGCCGAAACAGTGGCGTAACTGGCACCGTGCAGCCCATATTTAATTGAAATCAGCCCGGAAGCCATGTTCGGTATCATTTTGGTAATAAAAAACGGACTGATCCGATATTTTCCTCCCCCTAAAAAATATTCGTAAATCTCTTTTTCGAAAGAACCGATTCCTCCAATTCCGGTGGCCCAAATCACTCCGCACCGACGACGGTCGACCTGTTCGAAATCGACTCCTGAATTTGTGACACATTCATGGGTTGCCGCCAGTGCATATTGCGAAAACAAGTCGTTTTTCCGGGCCTCCTGCTTTTCCATATACTTTGTTGGGTCGAAGTCTTTTACTTCGCATGCAAACTGCGTTTTCAGCATCGATGCGTCAAACCGTGAGATATGTGCAGAACCACTTTTCCCATGAATTAATGAATTCCAATATTCGGGAACCGAATTTCCCAGTGGGGTGATGGCTCCAAGACCGGTTATTACTACTCGTTTCATACTTAATTTTTTAGTTGTTATTAATTATGATTGGGTTTTAGGTATTATTTCTTCTATTATCGATTGATAAATCGTTTTAAAATCTGATTTATTCAGGATCCGTGCGAGTTGCAAGCCTGCTATAAGCAATCCCAGTATCCGCAATGCCTGATCGCGGGGCGGAAGTGTAAATTGAAAAAGCCCTTTTTTCATACCGTTTTGCAGGATCGTTTCCATCCAGGTTACAATTCGGTCAACCATTTTCGTCAATTCCTGGTGGATAGGGTCGCTCAATGTATTTACATCAGTTCCCAGTGATCCGAGCAAACAAATTTTGCTTTCACGATTGCTTTTCAGGTATAATTTCATGAATGATTCCAATTGGCTCCATTCATCAAAATTGAGGTTTTCCATGTTTGCAACCATTTCCTCAAATCGTTGCAAATTGGTTTTAATAATGCTCGTTCCCAGGTTTTCTTTACTCGGAAAATAATAATGGATGGCCGCGTTTTTTATGCCCAATACCGTTGATATATCCTGGTAGCTGAAGCCATTATAACCTTTCGTCAGAATAAGTTCTTCTCCTATTTCAATGATCTTTTCACGTGTTACTGACATCTTTCAAATTGTTATTCGCCGTAAATATACTTACTAATAAGTAAAATCAAATTATTTCAGAATAAAAATCTGATTTCAAATAAAAATCCCGATCTGCAAAACAAACCGGGATCCTTATTTTTTGATTCTATTATATGATTACAATCTGGTTTTCGTGGGTGATTTTTTCGCAATAGCGGCATTTTAGGTCAATGGGAGCTTTCGATATTACTTTGAAACGAGTAACCATCGGTTCGAAATTACTGATACATTTCGGGTTAAAACATTTCACGATACCATTTACTTCCTCGGGTACTTCCACGATGCGTTTTTCCGCTACTTCGTAGTCGCGGATGATATTGAGCTTGGCATGGGGCGCTATCAAAGCAATTTTGTTGATTTCGTCGTCTTCGAAAAATTTATCTGAAATTTTTATAATTGCTTTATTTCCAAGTTTTTGACTTTCGAAGTTTGCCCCGAAAGTTACCTGATTGTTTACTTTATCGAGTCCTAAAATAGTAATTACCTTGAAAAGGTTCTCCGAAGGAATATGATCGATTACCGTGCCATTCTGAATGGCGCTGACTTTCAATTTTAGCTTTTTCTTTAATTCGTCGCTCATGGCAGTAGTTATTTTAGGTTCAAGGTATGTGCAATAATTGCTTCGCGAGTGAAAACCCCATTTCTGGCTTGTTCAAAATAATACGCTTTGTAGTTGGCATCAACATCGGGATGTATTTCGTTGACACGAGGAAGCGGATGCAGGATGCGCATGTTTTCCTTGGTGTTTTTCAACATGCTGTTACGCAGGATGTACACATTTTTCACCTTTTCGTATTCAATAGGATCTGCAAAGCGTTCTTTTTGAACGCGCGTCATGTAAACAATATCGGCTTCTGAAATAATATCGGTGAATTCGTTATGCTCGAAGTAACGGATGCCTTTTTCTTTCAGAAATAGTTTGTATTCGTGGGGCATTTGCAATTCTTCGGGGGCAATGAAATTGAAAATCGGTTTTTCAAATTCCGACATGGCCATCAGCAGCGAATGAACGGTGCGTCCGTATTTCAGGTCGCCCACCATGAAAATGTTCAAATTGTCAAGTGTTCCCTGTGTTTTCAGAATTGAATACATATCGAGCAGGGTTTGGGAGGGATGCTGGTTGGCCCCGTCGCCGGCATTGATTACCGGCACTTTCGAGACTTCGGAAGCATACCGGGCGCTCCCTTCCAACGGATGACGCATCACAATGAGATCCGCATAGTTGCTCACCATGCGGATGGTATCGTGCAGCGTTTCGCCTTTGCTGACACTTGACGAACCTGCATCGGAAAAACCGATGATGCGGCCTCCCAGGCGGCTGATAGCTGTTTCGAAGCTCAGCCGGGTCCGGGTCGACGGTTCAAAAAACAGTGAGGCAACAACCTTGCCTTCCAACAGCTTTTGGTTGGGGTTCTTTTCAAAATCGGCGGCCAGCTCCATTATCCGGAGGTATTCCTCTTTGCTGAAATCCGTAATTGAAATTAAACTTTTCATCTTCATAATATATGAATATTTAGTTGTTCGTTTGGATTAAAAAAAAGCCAACAGGAAACAACTTTCTGTTGGCTTTTTTATTTGGCGGTAAATGCCAATTAATTCGACTTATCGTATCGTGTTTGTGAAATCGTTTTTCGGATAGGGAATTGAAAGAAAATAATTCCTTGTGAACAGGTTCACCGATAGAAGAAAAATATTGACTGCTTGCTCGTTTCATCAAAACACAAAATTACAGGCTGAATGCCATTAAAAGTACGATTTTATCTATAATTTTTCATTAACTTATCAACAGTAAAAAACGGCGTTCCATCCGATACTATTTCAGAATATTCACAACCACCCCGCTGGTTTTTTTCAGAATTTCCTGTATTCGCAGCGAATCGCTTAACCGAACGGATGTTTTGATCCGGCAATTCAGGTCAAAAGAAGTTTCCATTTGCGGCAACTGTTCATCTTTAAATACCTTCATCACATCATTCATACTTTCGTATCCAAATTCAACCGTCAGAATATCTTCAACTGTTTTTTCCACGATCCGGGCATTTTCAATTGCATCTTTCGCGGCAGCCCGGTATGCGTTTATCAGACCGCTAACACCCAACAAAGTTCCCCCAAAATAGCGAACTACCACAATCAGTACGTTTGTCAGGTCGAAACTTTGTATTTGCCCCAGAATTGGTTTCCCTGCCGATGACGAAGGTTCGCCGTCGTCGTTGGCACGAAAACGCTCCATATCGGCTCCCAGACGCCATGCATAACAGTGGTGACGGGCCGAGTAGTGTTCCTTCTTTATACGGAGGATATGATCCTTTATTTCGTCTTCAGTATAAACCGGGAAAGCATATGCAATGAACCGGCTGCCTTTGTCCTTGAACAGTCCTTCCGATGGTTTTTCTATCGTTTTGTACAGATCCTCCATTAAAAACGGGTTAAAAGTACGATTGACAAAATGGCCAGAATTATTCCCAGTAAATTTACCCGGTTCATTTTTTCTGAAAAAATAAAATAACCGATAACTACCGACAGGCCAACAATACACAGATTATTAATTCCGAAAACAATGGAACTATCGAGCTGGCTTTCTTCCAGCGCCTGCATCAGGAAATAGAGCGAACAGAAATTGGATGCACCCAAAACAATACCACCGAGCAGCAAATAAAAATTGGCGTATTCGTTGAATTTCCGTTCGAAAATAAGGCTGTACCCAAGTCCCAGTATGAGTGAGACGGTGAATACAGATGCCGAAAATAAAAGGGATTCATTATTTTCAGTATGAACTTGTTGCGTGTATTTTATCATGGAATCGACAATGCCTGTGCCGACAAAAATGAGAACAGGCAAAAATAGCCGGGCGCTGGTCAGCGAATTCTTTCCCGGCTTGTAAATGCAGAAAAACAGGGCAAAAAAAGCTGCGATCAGTCCGGTAATTTTCAAAAACCTTACTTCTTCGGAAAAGTAAATGATTGAAAATAAGATTGGAAACGCGACCGACATTTTCCCTGCAATGGTGGTGACGGCAATACCGGCAATTTGCGTCGATTTCCCGATCAGGAAAAAGAAAAAAAGAAAAAAAGTGCCGATAATTGCTGCAAACGGGAACCACGGTTCAGCAATGATAACTCCGGGGCGAAATGGTTCCTGGAATAAGAGAAAGCCCAATGAGACCGCAGTAATGTAATTAATGACGATCAGCTTGACCAGATTGAATTTGAACCGTTCTGAAACTTTGAAAGTCAGAAAAATGAGGGTAGAAGAGAGGATACTTAATATCAGGTAGATCATCTTTTCCGGAACGGTATAAAAAAAGCAGATCGAAATGACCTGCTTTTGTATTTACATTTTCAGTTTCTTTTCTATCTCGTCGACAAACAACCGGAAGTTTTTATCGGTTTCTTTCAGGTTGTTTACCGTTTTGCAGGCATGAAGTACTGTTGCGTGATCTTTATTCCCGATTTGTGAACCGATGGAGGCCAACGACGATTTGGTCAGGTTTTTCGAGAAATACATCGCCAACTGGCGTGCCTGAACAACTTCCCGTTTCCGGGTTTTGGTCTGAAGCGAATCAACCGTCATGTTGAAATAGTCGCAAACCACTTTTGATATATAATCGATCGAAAGTTCTCGTTTTGAGTTTTTAACCAGCTTGTTAATCATATCACTGGCCAGTTCGATGGTTATTTCCTTTCGATTCAGGGTCGATTGTGCCAACAAGGAAACCAAAGCGCCTTCCAGTTCACGCACGTTATTGGTAATATGCGAAGCAATGTATTCCAATACTTCATCGCAGATAACAATTCCGTCTTTGTATGTTTTCCGTTTCAAAATCTCCTTGCGGGTTTCGAAATCGGGTACCTGCAAATCGGCTGTCAAACCCCATTTGAAACGCGACAACAGGCGTTGTTCCATTCCTTTCAGCTCAATCGGCGGCTTGTCGGAAGTAAGAATCAACTGCTTCCCGCTTTGGTGCAGGTGATTGAAAATATGGAAAAATGTTTCCTGTGTTTTTTCCTTGCCTGCAAATTCATGAACATCGTCCAGAATAAGCACATCTACCATTTGGTAGAAATTCAGAAAGTCGTTCCGGTTGTTATTACGCGTTGCCTCGGTGAATTGGGTCTGAAATTTATTGGCATTTACATACAGCACCACTTTGTCGGGAAAACGCTCTTTTACTTCAATCCCAATTGCATGGGCGAGATGAGTCTTTCCAAGTCCTGAATTTCCGTATATCATCAACGGGTTGAAAGCTGTTCCGCCGGGGTTCTGCGATACTGCAAAACCAGCGCTTCGGGCCAAACGGTTGCATTCACCTTCCACAAAATTATCGAAAGTATTGTCCAGTTTCAATTGCGGGTCAATCTGCAATTTTTGAATGCCTGGAATGATAAACGGATTCTTAATCGATGGCTTTCCTTCTGTTTTAAAAGGAATATTCAACGGTTTATTTTCAATCTTGCTATTGTTGGTAGTTGGGTATTTCACAGTGTATGGCTGATTATTGCTGTGGTTGTTACCCATTACCACTACATATTCCAGTTTGGCACCTGTGCCAAGTTCTTTACGAAGTGTTTTACGTAGCAAATCGATGTATTGCTCTTCCAGATATTCGTAAAAAAACGGACTGGGTACCTGAATAGTTAATACCTGATCTTCCAGATTCACCGGTACCACAGGTTCAAACCAAGTTTTAAAACTAATGCTTGGAACATTATCCTTAATGATTGATAGACAATTATCCCAAACCGCACTGTGATCTTTACTCATCTTTCTTTGAAAAGGATTAAATGATTAGACAATCTTCCCTTCGAAATTTCCCTTCAACAAATTTTGTGAAAAAAAAGCTATTAAAAAAATTTATTTACTATTGACTTTTTGAAAAAAAGTATAAGTGGTATAGTCTTCAGTAAGTTAAAAAAAAATATTTTTTTTATTTTCTTAAAATTTATTTTTATATCTGAATATCAAATAGTTACAAATTCAATATTTGAAAATGCTTGTGCCATAAGGGTATATACTTATTAACAATAATACCAAGTGCGAAGAGATGCCTATTTTTGGTTTTTCACAGCCCTGCCCAGCGTTATTCTCCGACCGTTTTTGAATGCAATAATACTTGCATCCGGGAAATTCACCTTTGCTTTATCCAGTAATTTTGAAATTTCATCAAAGTTAGATGAATTTCCAACCATGTAATTGTACACATCGCTAATATAGATTTCCTCAATTTCACCTAAATCTTTAAATAGATTATTGTTTGTTGGTATTTGTGAGGGAGTTGAAATAAGATGCACCTTGAATTGTATGGGACTGTTTTCAGCCTGGGCTTCGGGTTTCGATGTTATATACATATTTTTTCCAAAATCGAAAGCCGAAAAATGGACATACCGTTTCGGATTATTCCTGAAATCTTTCAATAGCAGGTCGAGACTTGATGAAAGCTGGTTGAGATTCTCGTACAGTTTTGGATCATTCAGGAGCAAACCGGCCGAGTTATCGGTATTTTGCAAATTTTCGATCACCGAATTTAAACCTGCTATGGTTTTACTAATCTCCGCCACCATTGGGCTAATGCTGAGGTTCGACAACGTATCGCTCATCGATTTTATATTGCGGACAATCTGATTCAAGTTTTCAGAATTATTTTTGAAACCGGTTGAGAGGGTGTTGATGTTTGAAATAACGGAACTGATGTTCCCGCTATTTTTTTGAATCAGTTCCCTTAATTCGCCGGATGTTTGCTCAATATTGGCTACGGTTTGGTTAATGTGTTCAAAACTCTCGACCAGGTTTTCTCTTGTTCTTTCGTTGAAAACGTAGGTTACAACGGTTATTGCAGAGTCGAGTGAAGCCAGTAACTCTTCTGCCTTCTTTTTCAGAGGAAGTACCTGCATACTTACCTGTTCTTTTAAATCGCTTTCAATGTTTCCGGGGATTGTATCTCCGGAAATATAATATTCTTTGTTCGGCTTAATTTCCAAACGGATGGATTTGGTTCCCATCAAGTCGCTTGAAATAATGCGGGCTACCGATCCTTTCGGAATTAAAAGATTGCCTTGTAATGCGAATGCAATTAGCAAATTTCCTGAATTGTCTTCCGTAAAACCAATTTCTGTAACTTGTCCAACTTTGTATCCATTGACAATTACGGCGCTTGATTCCAAAAGACCATCAATGCGGTTGTAAACTACATAGTATTTGCTGTTTTTCTTGAAAAGGTCGACTCCTTTCAAATAATTAAGTCCCCAGAAAAGAACAACAAGGGTAAAAATTACCAGGATTCCGAGTTTCGTGTATTTCGAGATTTTCATATCTTCTGTAAAATTGTTTTTGGCGACACCGATAAACTGAGATTTCGAGTTTTATTGATCGAAGTACAGAATTTCTGCATGGGTTCTGATTTCTTTACAATATTAACAAGCAATCGTTAGAAAACAAAGTATTAGCGAAAGCTTATTTGTTCTCGAGGAATTTCAGGGCATCTTTAACTGTGATTTGCTGTCCGTTCCGGAAGGCAACAATAAAAGCATCGGGATATTTTTTGCAAACTTCTTTTTTCAATGCTTCAATTTTTTCATATTTGGTTTCTTTTCCGATATAATATTTGAAAACATTCCCGACTTTCCGGCTACTTACGCCGCTAAGTCCTTTAAAATTTGCCGGTATAGTTTTTATGTCTTTCAGTGTTGCAGCCAGTTGAAGAGAGAAATAGGTATCCTGTTCTTTGGGTGTTTGAGCCGTTTGTGAGATTGCGGACAGGGGAACAACTTCTGCTTTTACTTCCGTTTTTGCTTCTGCTTTTGTTTCCGACTTCACTTCGGCATTAGCATTTTCAGCAATAGTAAATCCGCTTTTTGAATCAATTATTTTTTTATAGTCGCTGAAGGCTCTGAAAATAGCAGATGCAATATAATCCTGTCCTTCTTCTGAATCAAGATATTTAGCTTCGTTCGGGTTGCTTAAAAAACCGGATTCAACCAGAACACTGGGCATACCGGTTTGTCTCAGCACCAAAAACCCGGCTTGCTTTACGCCCCGGTCTTTTCGTCCTGCCCGGTTTCGGAACTGGTTCTGTACCTGATTGGCAAATTGGGCGCTCTGTCCCAAAAATTCATCTTGGATAAGCTCAAACATGATGTATGACTCGGACAAATTTGGATCGAACCCTTCATACCGCTCCGAGTGGTCTTCCTCGAACAAAATTACAGAATTTTCTTTTTTCGCTACGTCCAAGTTATCCTGTGAGCGATGTAACCCCAAAATAAATGTTTCGGCGCCGACGGTTGAAGGTGTTCCGCAGAAATTAGCATGCAATGATATAAAAAGATCGGCTTTGCTTTGGTTTGCAATATCGGCCCGTTGGTGCAAAGGCACAAATACGTCGGTATCCCGGGTGTATACTATTTTCACGCCAGGAAGTTGTTCTTTAATATATTTGCCCAACTTTAAGCCGATATTCAATACAACATCTTTTTCGTAAATTTTACCGAATACAGCGCCAACGTCTTTTCCCCCGTGTCCCGGATCAATAATCACGATCATTTCTTTTTTCGCAGCAAAAAGCAAAGCAGGTAAAAGCAAAAAGATTAGAATAAAGCTATTTTTTTTCATAGAATAATTTATGGTCTTCGTCATTTCCCAGCAAAAATAGAAATATTAGCATTATTTTGCATTCGTTCACTCTTTGGTATAGGCCTAATTTATATTTTTGCATACCAAACAGAAAACTAGTTGCATTTATATTGCGTTGTTTTGATCAAAAGATACACATTATATATTCTCCTTTTGTCCGGGATAAAAGTTGCCGGGCAGGAGTCTGTTTTAATTGATTCGCCGACACTTCCGGCTATTCAAATGAAAGCAGATACCATTCTTTCGAACAAACGGCCTGATGGAACTTTGATTCCCGACAGCCCGAGTGTGTCTGATACAATTTCAACGGAACAACCGGATACATTGAAAGCCAAGAAACCTGTACTGGAAGCTGAAATCAAATACAACGCAACCGATTCGATTATTACGGATATGGAAAGCCAAAAAGTATATCTATACAAAGAAGGTGTTGTTACATATCAAAAGATTGAATTAAAGGCCGACTATATTGCCCTTGACCTTGCCAGTAAAGAAATATACGCCGAAGGCCTTCCCGATTCTACAGGAACCATGGTGGGTAATCCGGTATTCAAAGACGGGGAGGAGGAATTTGAATCGAGAACCCTCAGGTATAATTTCGAAACAAAAAAAGGAATTATTGTAGATGTTAAAACTACGCAGGGAGATGGAATTGTGCATAGCGAACGTACAAAAAAAATCAGCGACGATGCCTTCATCCTTCAAAAAGGAAAGTATTCGACCTGCGATGCCGATCATCCGCATTTTTATCTTCGAATGACTCGGGCAAAAGTTATTTCCAACAAAAAAATCATTACCGGACCGGCCTATATGGTGCTTGAAGATTTTCCGATTTATTTTCCGATAATTCCGTTTGGCTATTTCCCTAATTCAACCAAATATTCTTCCGGAATTTTAATCCCGACTTACGGGGAAGAACAAAATCGTGGTTTTTTCCTTCGTGATGGCGGGTATTATTGGGCTGCCGGGCAATATTTCGATTTAACATTGAAAGGAAGCGTGTATTCGAAAGGTTCGTGGGGCGCCGACGTTGGAACAAATTATAAAAAACGCTATAAATATAACGGACAGTTTAACTTTAAATACAACTCAAACAAATACGAAGATACTGCTCCCTCGAATGGGTTTAGTTTGCAGTGGTCGCATTCGCAGGATTCAAAAGCAAATCCCAACCGGACTTTCTCTGCAAGCGTGAATCTGTCGACCAGTTCTTACGATAAAGAAAACTCACTTTCGGCACAAAATTATTTACAAACCACGAAGTCGTCAAGTATTTCATATACCCAGAAAATTGAAAATTCGCCATTCAATTTTTCGGTAAATATGAGGCATTCTCAAAACTCGCGTGATACGACTCTCTCTCTCAGCCTTCCGGAGATGACTTTCAACGTGGCAAAGATTTATCCGTTCCGAAATAGAAACAGGATTGGGAAAGCAAGATGGTACGACCAAATAGGGTTCAGCTATACCGGAAATATTAAAAACTCGATAACCGCAAAGGAATATGAGATTTTGGACAAATCACTGATTAAAGATTGGCAAAACGGCTGGCAGCATAGTATCCCGATTTCGTTACCCAACTTCAACTTGTTTAAATACATTAACGTAAGTCCCAGCTTTAGTTATGCTGAACGCTGGTATACCAGTTATCTAAACGGGCATTATGTGACCGGGGCAGACGAAAAAAGTTCGTATCTCCAGCTAGATACGCTGTATTCCTTCAAACGAAATTACAACTATTCATACGCATTAAGCGCCACAACCAATCTTTATGGGATGTATACCATGAAGAACCCGAATTCGAAAATAAAAGCCATCCGGCATAAAATAACCCCTTCGTTAAGTTTCAATTATACGCCCGATTTTGGTCGGAAAAAATTTAATTTCTATGATCGGTACATCGATTTCTATGGAGTTGAACAATATTACAATCGCTATGATGGCGCTGTATTCGGTTCAGCAGGAAGGGGCGAAAGCGGCTCTATAAACTTCAGTTTATCCAATAACCTGGAAGCCAAAATGCTTGACATGGCTGAAGACTCGACAAAAAACGACAAGGAATTAAAATATAAGAAGGTGAAAATCCTCGATAATCTCAGCCTGTCGACTTCGTATAACCTGATTGCCGACTCGATGAACATGAGTATTATCAGTCTCCGGGGTAGGACAACAATCAAAGGTGTCAGTGTTAATTTTGGAGGAAACCTTGATCCATATAATGCTGACCGAAACGGGGTACCGTACCACGAATACATGTGGAATGTAGGTAAAGGCTTGAGTAAATTGGGACGTTTAACCAGCGCCAATATGTCGTTTGGTATGTCGTTCCAGTCGAAGAAAGGGCAGGATGAGGCTGCCGAAACAAAAAAAGAAGATGAAGAAAAACAGATTTTACCGGGGGGATACGATCAGTATTACGATTTTAACGTTCCATGGAGCTTCAACTTTGATTACAGTCTTACCTATGTAAATCAATTCAAGTCCGATGTAAAGCCCAGTGTCATGCAGAGTTTGAATTTCAACGGGCAATTGAGCCTGACCGAAAACTGGCGTCTTTCGATGAATACCAACTTCGATGTTCAGGCCATGAAATTTTCATTTACCACCTTTAATATTACTCGTTCGCTGCACTGCTGGACCATGGCGTTCAACTTTGTTCCGTTTGGCGCCCGGAAAAGCTACAGTTTTACGTTAAACGCCCAATCATCGATGTTGAAAGATCTGAAGCTCGAAAAACAACGTAGCTGGTTCGACAATAACTAACCGAAATGCAAAAAAAATCCCAACTTTTGATTTGTTTATTGAATCCACTCTTTTTGTTATTTCTTTTTCTTTATCTCTCAATCTTGAAAAAAAACACCCTGGATATTGTATTTGGTAAATAATTAAACTAAATTGAATCGTTTGATTTGTCGGGATGATTATAGAAAACATTCATTAAAACCGAACAAATGTTATTGTTTTTTTTAATCGAAACAAAGACCGTTGAAATACCACTTTCAATTATAATTTTCATCGGCTTATCTGTTTTTGTACTTCTTATCTATTTGTATATCCATTTCCGGTTTTCGATCTCAAAGAAAATGACTGTTCAGTATCAGAAAGAAAATGAGGTGATGAAAAATGAAATGATACAGATTTCCGGAAATCTGAAGAAAGTACAGGAAATGCTCGAACAAAAAACGACACTTATTTTCAATACGTTCAATGAGATTAAAACTCCATTGAATGCCATTCTGGGTTTTGCAGAACTTCTTTCGGACCGGAATGTCAACAGCAGGGAGCGGGGCGATTATGCCGATATGATTCTCCGAAATGCAAATAATTTACTATCCATCATAAGCGACATCATCGATCTCACCAAAATAGAAAACGGACTTTTTGTATTGAAAAATGAACCATACAATTTGAACCAGTTTGTCGGTGAAATGGAACGTTTTATAAAAACCGAACTGAAGAATCAAAATAAGCAGCATATAAAAGTGAATTCGGTGAAATATCTGGGAGATAATTCGTCATGTTTTCTTGTCGATCCGCAGCACATTCGTCGGATAATGACCAACTTAATATGTAATGCAGTGAAATTCACAAAAGAAGGTTTTATCGAATTTGGTTATAAATTACTGGAAGACAAGTTTATCCTGTTTTATGTAACCGATTCGGGTATTGGAATTGAAAAAGAGTACCAAAAAAATATTTTTGATGAATCCATACAAATCTCCAGTTTTGATTCGAAAAGCCTGACAGGTTCGGGTCTGGGGCTAGTCGTATCGAAAACCATAGCAGAACTTATGGGAGGGAAAATGTGGATAGAATCGGTAAAAAATTCAGGCGCTACATTTTATTTTACGATTCCCAGTGAACCTTGTATAAAAGAAATAAAAGAGGATGATGGCAAACAGGAAACGTTTGAATCGGATTGCTGGGTCGATCATACCATTCTTATTGTTGACGACTACCGCGATATCTATTACTATTTTTCTGAAACTCTTGTAAATACCGGAGTCCGTTTTTTTTATGCCGACAGCGGCCAGAAAGCCATTGATATATGCAAGGAGCACCCGGAAATTGAATTGGTGCTGATGGACATTCAAATGCCTGAAATGTCGGGTATCGATGCCACCAGGAGCATTCGTAAATTCAGAAAAGACCTGCCCATTATTGCCCAAACAGCATACGCGCAGTCCGACGATTTCGATTTATTCCTTGATGCCGGTTTTAACGATCTGATTACAAAGCCTGTTGAAAAAGATGTTTTATTGAAAAAAATGGCGAAATATCTGAATATGTAGCTTTTTCCCATACCCAAAGCATCAGAAATATTTGCCATATTTGTAGCTGTAAGACTGCAATCATGTCTCGTTTCTTTAGCATTGTACTATTTTTAGCAATAACCCGGATCGTTTTTGCACAAAACCCGGTTGATAGTTTGCAACAATTGCTTGAATTTTCTGACAATTCGGGCAAGATGCATATATATAATGAAATTGCTGAAAAATTCGTACAGACCGATTCTGCAAAAGTTTTTGAAAATGCCCGGAAAGCAATTGATCTGGCTGTTAAAAACAATTCAGAAAAAGAAAAGGGGAAAGCGTTTTTTTTAATGGGTGAAGCTTGTTATTATGCCGGTTCGTATAACCGGGCAATTCATTTTTACAAAAAAGCGCAAAACTGCAACCTTGTTGCCGGGGATCTTTCCCTGCAAATTGAAATAGTTAATTCCATCGGTTTGTCCCATTTCTATTTGCAGCAATTCGAACAATCTGTTCAATATTATTTCGAAGGTTTACGTCTGGCTGAAAAAGCGAATGATCAGGAGCAAACAGCCTACTTGTACTCGAACATAGCCATGGTTTATACAAAGATGACGGATTACCAAATGGCGGCTGAATATTACCGTAAAGCACTGAAAATAAATCTGGAGCTAAAACACACTGAAAGTATTGGGGTAAACCTGAACGGGATTGGTGTATCGTTCTTCCGGATGGAAAAACCGGATTCTGCAAAAGTATATTACATCCGGGCATTAAAGGTCTTTCAGGAATCGGGAAACCGGGAGCGGGTGGCGATTCTCCTGAATAATATTGCCAATATTTATGGAAGTCAAAAGGACAGTATACGTAAAGCGCTTTCCTATTACCACGAGGCTGAAAAAGTTTTTAATAATCTTGGGGACAAACAAAATGTGGTACATGTTGTTGAAGGGTTAGGCAGTGTTTACAGGGAAATGAAACTTTACAACGAAGCGATCAGCACTTATCAAAGGGGTATTAAGCTGGCCGAAAAAGCGAAGCCAGATTATCAGTTGTTGCAATTGTATTATTCCGATCTTGCCAAAACCTACGAAGCGCAGGGAAACTACAAGAAGGCGCTCCAATACGAAAGAATTCAACGTCAGTATTCCGATAGCTTGTTAAATAAAGATCGTATAAAACAGATTGCCACGTTGGAAAAACAATACGAAACAGAAAAAAAAGAAGCCGAAATTGGTCGCTTGAAAGCAGAGCAGGAATTGAGCAAGGCGCGCCGAAAACAAGATCAATATTTTAAAATGCTCGGTTTTGTTTCTGCATTTTTTCTTCTGATTGCCTTATTTTACATGTCGTACCGATTCTACGAGAAAAAAAGGAACAACGAAATACTTGCTGAGAAGAACCGGCAAATTAGGAAAAGTGAGGAGGATTTGCGGGTTTTGAATGCTGCCAAAAATAAATTCTTTTCAATTATTGCACACGACCTGAAAAGTCCTTTTCACACAGTGATGGGCTACTCTCAGTTATTGAGTAAAGAGTATCATTTGTATTCGGATGAAGAACGGGAAAAGTTTGCCCAAAATATTTTTAAATCAGCCAATACCATTTTTAAGCTTTTGTCGAATCTTCTGGAGTGGTCGCGCGCCCAAACGAATCGGTTGACTTTTAATCCAATTGATATTGAATTTGTGCTGATTTACGACAATGTGGTGAATTTATTAAAATCGAATGCCGACCGGAAAAAAGTATCAATTCGCGCCGATTTTGATGAATCACGGGAAGTTTTTGCCGATCCGATAATGCTTGAAACGGTGGTTCGAAACCTGATAAGCAATGCCATAAAATATACTGGAGAAGAAGGAGAAGTCGTTGTTTCTTTTAGCCAGACTGATCGTGAATACATGATCAGTGTAAAAGATAATGGGATTGGGATTAGCCCGGAAAATCTGGAAAAACTGTTTCAAATTGATTCAAAGGTTAAACAAAAAGGTACTCAAAATGAGGATGGCTCCGGTATCGGACTGATTTTATGCAAAGAATTGATCGACAAACATCGTGGCCGGATTTGGGTAGAAAGTACTCCCAATATGGGAAGTAGTTTTTATGTCACTCTACCTTTGCCCGAACCTGCAGAATCTTCACTTCAGGACAGAGAACTAAATAGTTAAAAAAACAACGTGTATGGATTACAAAACCTTTCACAAATTATCATACGGACTGTATATCATTGCGTCGGGATACGAAGGAAAGAAAGCCGGATATGTGGGCAACACAGCTTTCCAGGTTACATCAAAACCACCGCAACTGGCTATTTCGTGCCACAAGGAAAACGCAACATTGGATGTGATTTTAAAGTCAGGCGTGTTTTCAGTTTCGGTACTGAAAAAGGAACTGAATATTAAAATTATTGGCGACTTCGGTTTTATGTCATCGTCCGACATCGACAAATTTGCATCCGTAAAAACCACAACTGCCATTTCGGGTGCCCCGATTGTACTTGACGAATCGCTTGCCTGGTTCGATTGTAAAGTAGTGCAAACAATTGATGTGGGTTCACATATCATGATTGTAGGCGAAATACTGGACAGCCAGGTCATTGATGAAGGCGAACCTCTCACATACGAATATTACCGCGAGAAATACAAAATGCTGGCCCCTAAAAATGCGCCGACGTATATTGAGCAAGTGAAACCGGAGGAACCGGCGGTACATGAAAAAAAGCCCGAAGAACCCGAATTAAAAACATATATCTGCACCATCTGTGGTTTTACCTACAAAGAAGAAGAAGGAGATTCCACAATTGGAATTCTGCCCGCAACCCGTTTTGAAGATTTACCAGATGATTACAAATGCCCAATTTGTAATGCAAGCAAAGAATATTTCAGGGAAACGTAAACTTTAAACCTTATAATTTTTTGTGCGTGCCGTCGCAAAACGGAGCATTTGCCGATTGTTTGCACATACACCAGAATACGGTTTTTATTTCAGTAAAATCAACTGATTTGGGTACAAATCCGCTTCCTTTGTGTGAGCCATCGCAAAATGGCTGGTTCGAACTTTGTCCACATGCACACCAATGATAATTTCCCGGTTGCATTTCCATCATCAATGGTTTGTTGTCAGCTACTTTTGATTTGTTCACGGTCATTTTTTTCTCATTTAATTTAATACAATTACGAATATGGTTTTATTCGGATTCATACCGATTAATTTTTAATTTTGAATAATAAAAGATACGCAAATCAATTGTGAAATGCTATACCAAACTAAAACTAAAGACTGATGAAACGTTACTATTCTGTATTGTCACTGGCCCTACTTTTTATTATACATACAGCATCGGCACAGGAAAAGCATTTATACATTGGGACATACACTGATGGCGAAAGCAAGGGAATTTATCATTATTTGTTCGATACTGAAACCGGGAAACTCGAATTTGCAAATGCTACCGGAGAAATCAAAAATCCGTCGTTTCTTAAAATATCTCCCAACAAAAAATACCTTTATTCTGTTGCCGAAGGCGATTCGTTTAACGGCATCCGGGGTGGGGGAATAGCTGCATACAAAATTGAAAAAAAAGGTAAATTAAGCAGAATAAATGATGTTTTGAGCCTTGGAGCTTATCCTTGTCATGTAACTGTTTCACCCGACAATAAAAAAATTGTTGCTTCGAATTATGGAGGGGGCAGCCTTGCTATTTATGATGTTGTTGAAGGTGGCGGCATTAGCCCAATTCGTCAATTATTACAACACGAAGGGACTGGTCCCAATCAGAAAAGCCAATCTTCGGCACACACTCACTCTGCCCAATTCGATGCGTCGGGTAAAAAATTGTATACTGCCGACCTGGGAATCGATAAATTTTTGATTTATAGTTATAATGAAGATTCACTTCTCTATTTCCCGGATAAACAACCATTTGTAAAAATGGAACCGGGAGCGGGGCCTCGTCATTTCGCATTTAGTCGCAGGCAAGATTTCATCTATATAATCAATGAATTGAATTCAACGGTTTCAGTATTGAAAAAAACGAAAGAAGGTATTCGGAAAATTCAGGATATTTCGACTTTGCCGACTGATTTTAAAGGAAACAGCTACTGTGCCGATATTCACATGTCAGCCGATGGCCGGTTTGTTTACGGCTCGAACCGCGGACATAACAGCATTGCAATTTTCAGCCGCGATTTAAAAAGTGGGTTGCTTACGTTTATTGGAACAGAACCGGTCCGTGGCAACTGGCCGCGTAATTTCAGTATCGCTCCCGGTGGAAATTTTCTGCTGGTGGCTAATCAGAAAAGCGACAATATCACCGTTTTCAATATTGATAAAAAAAGTGGCAAGCTAAACTATTCCGGCATTGAAATAAAAATACCCAGCCCGGTTTGCCTCGAATTTTTAAGTCGTTAAGAAACAATTTGCTCCATTAATACAACATTTTCAACATGGTGGGTGTGAGGAAACATATCCACTGGTTGTATTTTTGTAACCTTGTATTTTTCGGAAAGCAACTGGATATCGCGGGCTTGTGTCGCCGGGTTACAACTCACATACACAATTCGTTGGGCGCCGGTATTCAGCATCATCCAAACCACATCTTCGTGCATCCCTGCACGTGGCGGGTCAGTAATAATCACGTCGGGACGGCCATTTTCAGCAATAAAATCGCGGGTCAGCAGGTCTTTCATATCGCCGGCAAAGAAAATGGTGTTGCCGATTCCATTCAACGCTGCATTCACCCGGGCATCATCGATGGCTTCGGGCACATATTCAATTCCAACTACTTTTTTTGCTTTCGATGCAATAAAATTGGCGATGGTTCCGGTTCCGGTGTACAGGTCGTAAACGGTTTCACTGCCTGTTAAACCGGCAAATTCGCGGGCTACTTTATATAATTCGTAGGCTTGTTCCGAATTGGTCTGGTAAAAACTTTTCGGCCCGATTTTAAAACGAAGGCCTTCCATTTCTTCGAAAATATGGTCGTTGCCCCGGTATACCAAAATATCCTGGTCGGTTAGCGTGTCGTTGCATTTCGGGTTGATCACGTACATCAGCGAAGTAATTTGCGGAAATTGCACCGCCAGTGCCTCCAGCAGTTGTTCGCGCTCTTTTTTATCTTCCCTGAACATGGAAACAATCACCATCAATTCGCCGGTAGTGGAGGTGCGGACAATGATGTTGCGCAAAAAACCTGCAATATTTTTGATGTCGAAAAATTCGAGTTGGTGCTCCAGTGCGTAGCTTCTAAGAAAGTTCCGTATTTCATTCGACGGGTCGCCCTGCAACCAGCACTTTTCAATATCGATGATTTTATCGAACAGTCCCGGCACATGGAAGCCCAGTGCGTTCATGTCGTTTATTTCAAAATCGGTTCCTATTTCTTTTTCGGTAAGCCAGCGTTTGTTCGAAAAGCTGAATTCCAGCTTATTCCGGTAATAAGTTGTTTTTGCCGAGCCTAAAATGGGGTTGATTTCCGGCAATTCAATGTGGCCGATACGTCGTAATTGATCGGCTACTTGTTTCTGTTTGTAAAAAAGCTGTCGTTCGTAAGGAAGAAACTGCCATTTGCATCCGCCGCAAACTCCAAAATGCTGGCAAAATGCGTCCTGCCGTTCGGTCGAATATTCGCGGATAGCAGTTACACGGCCTTCCATGTATTTTTTGCGTTTGCTGGTAACCTGTATATCCACCAGGTCGCCGGGTACCACATGGGTCGTAAAAACCACCATATCGTTCACTCTTGCTATGGCTTTGCCTTCGGCACCCACATCGATAATCCTGACGTTTTCAAGCAACGGTTTTTTTTGCTTGCTTCTTCCCATTTTTACTGAATTTTTAATGCGGCAAATATAAGAAAGTTTGCGTAGCAGAATGTATTCCAGATTTCGCTGATATTTACCGGGCAGCAAGTTTTAATTGAACATACTGTTCTATCATCCGGTCGTATTCGTTCCGGATTTTCTGCATCGTTTCGCTGGCGCACGAAAATTTCAATTCGTCGATGGCCGAAACAGGCAATATTTTTGGCGACGTCCCGGTCAGAAAAACAGATTCAAACGAAGCGGCTTCGGCTTCTGTAACTGCTGTTTCTATCAGCGGGATATTTGTGTTTTTCAGGCATTCAATAACTTTTTGGCGGGTGACTCCCAACAAAACTTTTTCTGGCGGACAGGTATAAACTATCCCTTCCCGGATGAAAAATACATTTGATCTGCTGCCCTCGGTTATTGCGCCATTTCGGTCGACATAAAAAACTTCGAAATAACCACTTTCTTTCAGGTAATCATTTACATTCTTACGGAGTTCGGCCAGGTGCGCTTTTACGTTTGGGTTGACTCGTTCTGCATGATAAAAATCGGTTTTTACACCTTGCCGGTATTCTGCTTCTGCCGGATAGTGGTGAGGAATGAAGTACATCAGTAGATTTTTGGTCTGTTCGCCAACAACGATTTTTATATTCCCGTTTTGGAAATTATTTTTGCTGGAAAGAAGTTTCATCTGCTCCTCAAAATCTTGAAAATCAACAGGTATATTTTTGTGCAAAAGTTGCAATGAGTTCATCATCCGGCAGAAATGATCTTCGCAGAATAGAGGAACCCCGCTTATGACGCGGATCACTTCGTATACTTCAAATATCATTTTCCGGCTGACTTTTTCAAATTTTTCAATGGGTTCGAAAAACCCGTCTGCCAGAAAAAAATTGCCTGTAATTTCACTCATTACAAAAGACTGTTTTTATTGAGAAGATTTATTCTTAACTTGAAACAACTATTACTATTCGTATATCATGAAAAATAGAATTGCCATAAAAATATCAATTATCTATTTGGTTTTAGGTTTTCTCTGGATACTATTTTCAGACAAAATATTATTGAATTTTACTGATGATCACGATCAACTCACCCATATACAAACCTATAAAGGGTGGTTTTATGTACTTGCCACAGCATTTTTATTGTTTTTATTAATCCGGCGAGAAATAAACAAGAAGAATGTGATTGAAGAAAAACTCCGAAAGGCACGTTTAAAAGCCGAAGAGTCGGATCGCATGAAATCGGCTTTTTTGGCAAATATGTCGCATGAAATCCGTACGCCGCTGAACGGAATTATGGGTTTTAGCAGTCTGCTTCAGGAGGAAACGTATTCGGACGAACGAAAAAAAGAATTTACCAGGCATATCATCAACAACGGAAATAATTTACTGGTGCTTATCAATGATATTATTGATATTTCTCAGCTGCAGGAAAATCTTTTGGATATTGTTAAAATTGATTTTCAATTAAATGAAATGATGGACAATATTTACATGAATTTCTCTGAAGTATTGCTTAAAAAGCAGGGCAAAGAAATTGAATTGATCATTGAAAAAGGTTTTCCCGACGATTCGGATATGGTTCATTCCGACCCCATCCGGATCGGGCAGGTGCTGACCAACTTACTGAACAATGCAATTAAATTTACATCGAAAGGGCAGGTGGTATTTGGGTATAAACAGGTTGAAAATGGAATCGAATTTTATGTAGAAGATACCGGAAATGGAATACCCAAAGACCAGCAAGATAAAATTTTCGAACGCTTTTATGCCACCCGTACCATGAATATTGGAGAACGGCGGTTTGGCCTTGGACTGTCGATCTGCAAAGGATTGGTCGAATTACTGGGTGGAAAAATACAGGTCGAATCGGAAGTTGATAAAGGTTCACGATTTTCATTTTTTTTGCCACTGCAAACCATTTCGCCCGAAAAATAAAAGAGGCAAACCAACCAGTTTACCTCTTTTTGTACCCAGAACAAGACTCGAACTTGCACATCCTTACGGACACTAGTCCCTGAAACTAGCGTGTCTACCAATTCCACCATCTGGGCTTGTTTTTAACGTGAGTGCAAAACTATAAAAATTCTGAAAACGCAAACACTATTTTCTGAAAAAAGTGAACTTATTAATGCTGGTAATCCACATCGTATTTGCATTCAGACACTTTGCCTTCTTTATCGAGATAAAAAATAAACTTTTGCCTCTTTTCGACCGAAGGGCTAACCATGGGATCGAGCGTGGTAACTCCTTTGTTTATAGGTGTACTCCGCAAATTTTTTGTTTGGGTATATGAAACATATTTTTTATCGGACGAGAGTGGGACAATCACTCCATTTTGTCCGAAATGTTTATCCAGTTCGGCTTTGCTCATCCCTTTAAATTGCCTTGTAACTTTCGATTGCATGGAACACGACAGGCCGGAAGCCAATACCATTACGAATAATGTATAGCGAATGATTTTCATGGTGTAAAAATAGAAATGATTTCATTACATCCGGGTTTTCTGCCAGAGTATTTTAAGCTCACGAACTATGTCATTTTTGATCTTCTCATATTTCAGAATTGGCGTAATTAAGTATAAATTCTGATTTTTATCTTCTTCATATTTTAATACTTTTGAAATTCTTAAAAATTAAAGAAAACATGAACCCAAAATTTCAGGCTACCAATTATAAACTTCAGTCGGTTGCAACAGGGAAAATCTTTGAAGATCAAGGATGGACGCTTGATGCCGAAGCAGATGGAAAGAATAGTTTAATCCGGGCGGTATACGAGAAAAAACAGATTGAAGTAAAGGACGACTCTTTTGGGTTATATAAATTTTCCGACTGGTTGCCTGTTCACCGGATGCTTCAGGGATCGTCGTCGCCGGTTACCTACAAAAGCGAAGGACTGGCCAAGAAGTTGGGATTGAACAATCTTTGGATCACCTTCAACGGCTATTGGCCCGAAAAAGGCGCCACGATGAAAACCTGTTCATTCAAGGAAACCGAAGCCTATTCGGTTTGTGCCCGGATGAGCGAATCAATGAACAAAATTTTGGTGGTTGCTTCGGCCGGAAATACGGCCCGTGCGTTTGCTCGTGTTTGTTCCGACAATAATATTCCGCTTTTATTGTGTATTCCGGAAGATAATTTGGATGCCCTTTGGTTCGACCAACCCATTCGCGATTGTGTAAAAGTAATTTGCTGCAAATCGGGTGGCGACTATTTCGATGCCATTTTTCTGTCGAACCTGGCTGTTCAACTCAATTCTTTTATTGCTGAAGGAGGTGCAAAAAACGTGGCCCGACGCGATGGAATGTCAACTACGGTACTGTCGGCAGTGACAACGATTGGCGAAATACCTGACTATTATTTTCAGGCGGTTGGAAGCGGAACCGGTGCAATTGCAGCATGGGAAGCCAATCTCCGGTTCATTGAAGATGGCCGCTTCGGGACAAAAAAAATGAAACTGATGGTTTCGCAGAACGAGCCTTTTGTCCCGATGAAAGACGCATGGAAAGCCGGTTCGCGAAATATGCTGCCACTGGACGACGACCTGGCACGCCGTCAGGTCGAAATGATAGATGCCAAAGTGTTGTCGAACCGGAAACCGCCGTATCCTATTGTGGGCGGTTTGTTCGATGCGCTGAAAGACACCGGTGGCGATGTGCTTTCTGCCACCAACGAGGAAGGTCGCGCTGCTCAGGAACTTTTCATCGAAAGCGAAGGAATTGATATTCACCCGGCTTCGGCAATTGCTGTTGCCTCTTTGGTCAATGCGGCAAACGATGGAACGGTTTCAGCCGATGATCTGATCATGCTGAATATTACCGGCGGGGGAGAAGCCCGTTTTAAAAGCGAAAAGGAGTTCTTTTACCTGAAGCCGCAGTGTATTTTTGACCTCGATCCGAAATTGGAAGATGTTGCCGAAAGAATTGAATCGTTATTCAATATTAATGTTTTAGTAGAAAAAGCTATTTAGGTTCTCTTATTGAATCATGTATACTTACAAATATCCGAGGCCGGCACTCACTGTTGATGCCATTGTTTTGTGTAAACAGCAAGACAAATGGCAAATTCTGCTGATTGAGCGGGGGGCTGAGCCTTTTAAGGGAAAATGGGCGCTACCGGGCGGTTTTGTGAACATGGGCGAACTTCTGGAGAATGCCTGCATTCGCGAACTGGAAGAAGAAACCGGCCTGAAAGTCAATGCGATGACCCAATTCCGCACCTTCGATGCAATTAACCGCGATCCGCGGGGGCGAACCATATCGGTGGTTTATTATATTTTTCTGGAAGAATTGCAGGCAATAAAAGCGGGTGACGATGCCAAAAAAGTTGCCTGGTTCCCGTTGTCAAGACTCCCGGAACCGGCGTTCGATCATGCTGAAGTTATAACGTTATTCGTGACGGATATTCTCGACAAAAAGTGACGGGAAGTTTTCTGTAAACAGTCGCAGTAGTGGGCAGGAACAACCCGTGAAAGCATAGAAAACGGCAACAGACAATAAGAATCGTGTGTCGGAATCATTCAAAATTCAAAATCCATCATTTAAAATTTCTATCTCATCTTTTCTTCATCTTCCATAATGGAATATGCTTGGTTCCCAGCATTAAAAAGCAAATCGAGGATGCTCAGACCGGGAGCGAAGCCTGTTTTCTCTGAAAAGACCTGCGTGTATTCGATGTGTCGGGCATCAATATTTTCCGAAGAAATAAGATTTTTGGGGTGAAATTTTTCCCTGAAGTTCAAACAGCCATCCGGGACCTGTTCGAAACTTTCGGTCAGTCTGATTTCAGGTTCAATTTCCAGTAAGCCGATCAACACATTTAAAATGTCGGTATTCAGATCAAGTAAAAATTTGTATTTCTTCTGAAAAAAAGGTTCAAAATCGTCGGCATAAAATTCAAAAAAAGGGGAGGAGTTGTAAGCCGAAAACAGGGTACGCCAGTGGTTGCGCTGCCAATCTTCGTCGTATGCAATTTGTAAATCCTTGATTTTTATTTTTGCCCCCCGGCCTTTCACCACCGGGACAATCAGCGGGACCGTTCCGTTGGCGGCCAATATCATCGCTCGGTTGCGATACGTTTGTTTGACGAAATGCTCGTGCTGCTCGATAAAAACGGTGGGGTTGGATATCAGTTTCGAACAATATTCAATGTTCGGGAAATATGCTGTGCTCAGTAAAATCATTGCAAAATCAGCTAAAATGTATCTTGTCAATCACTTCGCGTCCGGCTTCTTCGTTCAGCCTTTTGCGTATTTCTTCGCGGATCATCATCAATTCGTTGCGTACCATGGCCGAGCTCGTTTCCACAAACAAAATCCGGTTCTGGATGTATATGTTTTTTGTGTACCGGGCCACGGTTTTTCCCAGCATCCGTTCCCATGAATTAATCAAATCGATTTCGGCAAGTTTGTTGTCCAGCCGGTTCTCGACGATGTAATCTTTCAGCACATCGCGCAAACTTTGTGTGTTCTTCTTTCTCATGATACGACCATCCCGCTGTTGATTGTAAAAATAAGGCATTCGGCATTTACGCGCGAAATAATCTGGTCGAGGTGCTCACGGTTGGTGTCGGTAATAAATATTTGCCCGAAATGGTCGTTGGCCACCAGTTTCACAATTTCCTCGACCCGATGTTTGTCCAGTTTATCGAATATATCGTCGAGCAGCAAAATGGGCGTAATTCCTGAAATATCTTTTACAAAGTTGAACTGGGCCAGTTTCAGTGCGACCAGGAACGTTTTCTTTTGCCCCTGCGACCCCAGTTTTTTAATCGAAAAATCGCCCAGCTTGAAATCAATGTCATCCTTGTGAATGCCGACGGTTGTAAACTGCAGAATCCGGTCGCGCTGGCGTGCATTCAGCAATTGCCCGGCAAAATCACCCTCGTACAAATGCGACTGGTGTTCCAGCCCGATGATTTCATTTCCGCCGGAAATCAGGTTGTAATAATTCTGAAAAACAGGCAGGAATTTTTCGATATATATTTTGCGTTCGCGGTGTATAATTTCAGCATAATGTACCAACTGATCGTCCCATATTTCAAGGTTCTCAGCATGAAAAGTGTTGGTTGACGCAAATTGTTTGAGCAGGTTGTTCCGTTGCAGCAAAGCCCGGTTGTATTTGATCAGGCTATCGAGATATTGATGGTCGTACAGCGAAATAACCGTATCAATAAACCTGCGCCGTTCGTCGCTTCCGCCCATAATCAGGTCGATATCCGAAGGGGTAATGACAATCAGGGGAAGCAACCCGATATGTTCCGAGAGCTTTTTATATTCTTTTTTATTTCGCTTGAAATGCTTCTTATTGCCTTTCTTCAGGCCGCAATAAATATTTTCTTCGTTTCCCTGCCGCTGGTATTTGCCCTGGACTACGAAAAATTCCTCACCGTGCCTGATATTCTGCAAATCGACCGGGTTCAGAAAACTTTTGCAAAACGAAAGGTAATAAATAGCATCCATCAGGTTGGTCTTGCCAGCTCCGTTGTTTCCTATAAAACAGTTAATATCAGGCGAAAACTTCATTTCTGCCTGTTCGAAATTTTTGAAATTTACCAGCGATAATTCTTCTATAAACATTATAAATACCGTGCTTTGGATGAACAAAACTAACAAAATTACGACACGCTTTTTATATGAATTCGTTCCATTTTGACGATAGTAACAGTAAAGTGTTGATTAATCTTGAATTTTATCGGTTTTTTGTGTCTTTTGTTTTTGAAAAAAGTATATTTTTGCCACACGATTTTTGAACAAGACTAAAAAAGATGGCAAACAATAAAAAAATCAAACAGGAAGATAATCTTCAGGAAGTTGAAAGCGCATTGACAAGAACCGAGCAGTTTATCGAAGAAAATCAAAAGTTGTTTTCAATCATCATTGGTGCAGTGGTTGTTGTTGTTTTAATTTACCTCGGTTTTGGTAAGTTATATATTCAGCCGAAAGAAAAGGAAGCCAAAGAACAAATGTTTATGGCTGAACATTATTTTCAGACCGATTCATTTAACCTGGCCATCAATGGCGATGGAAATTATCTGGGTTTCCTGGACATCATTGATAATTATGGCGTAACAGAATCAGCTAATCTGGCGAATTATTACACCGGCATTTCATATTTGAGGCTGCGTGATTTTGATCAGGCTATTAAATATCTGAATAAATTTGATACCGAAGATATTCTGGTTGCCCCTGTTGCTGAAGGAGCAAAGGGAGATGCCTACCTGGAACTTGGCAAAAACGATAAAGCGTTGAGCCAGTACAAAAAAGCATACCAATTGAGCGAAAATGAACTTACTGCACCTGTTTATATGCTGAAAGCTGCCGCTATACTCGAATCGATGAATAAGTACAACGATGCGTTGGACATCTACAACGAGCTGAAGAAAAAATTTCCGAATTCAACCGAAGGTCGCAATATCGACAAATATATTGCCCGCGCACAAGTCAATCTTGAAAAATAAAAAATCAATATAAATTGAATAAGGAATCCCCTCGAAACAGGGGATTTTTTATTTTTATAAAGCATCTTCAATTTTAGATTGAAGATTGTGTTCCAAAATGATATTTTTGCACATCAGATAATAAGAAATAAAGAATAAAGTTGCAGGAGTATTTTTGATATTTCGATATTCCTCATTTCTTGTTCATTGTTCGATATTTAGAAATGAAGAGGAACCTATAAAACTAGTTTCAACTTTAAACAAGTTCAATAAAAAATCATCAATCATCAATAAAAAAATAATGGCTACAAAAAATTTATCGGAATACGATATTGAAAAAGTCCCATCGGCAAAAGGAATGAAATTCGGAATTATTGTTGCGGAATGGAACTACGAAATTACCGGGGCCTTGGCTGAAGGAGCCTGTGAAACGTTGAAAAAGCACGGGGCAGAAGATAAAAACATCATCGTAAAGCATGTTCCGGGAACCTTCGAGCTGACCCTCGGCGCCCAGTATATGGCCGAATATACCGATGTTGACGCAGTGATTGCGTTGGGTTGTGTTATTCAGGGAGAAACCCGCCATTTCGACTTTATTTGCGCCGGGGTAACGCAGGGAATGACCGATTTGAATATAAAATACAATAAACCGTTTATTTTCGGGGTACTGACAACCGATAACCAGCAACAGGCTTTGGACAGAGCCGGCGGAAGACTTGGGAACAAAGGCGATGAAGCTGCTGTGACCGCTATTAAAATGGTTGCGTTAAAAAATGAGCTAAACTAAAAAAGGGTCCCACCGGACCCTTTTTAGTTAACCAAGATCTATTTTAGCGATTTCCTCCACCATTACCGCCATTATTCCTTCTTTCTTTCATCTTATTTTCCAGATCTTTCAAGTATGCGTCGTACTTGGGAAGCTGGTCTTTGGTGAGGATGGCTTTAATTTCTGCAGTTTCCTTTTTGCGAAGTTCATCTCTTTTTGTTTTCATTTGCTCGCGCTCGGCTTCCGATGGTTGAGTGCCTGAAGCACGCATGCTTTGAAATAACTCACGCTGTTTTTCTCCATTCTTCTGAATGATCTCTTTAAGTTTTAGCTTTTGTGCATCAGTCAATGTTAAAGTTTCATTTAAGTGGTCTACTTGACGTTGTATCATTTGTTCCGGATTCATTTGCGGGCGTTGGCCTCCGCTTCCTTGCGACGGGCGCTGGCCACTGCCACGTTGTGCCTGTGCAAATGTTACTACACTCAAAAATAGTACTGTAATCAAAAATAATTTTCTCATTTTTATAAAATTTAATTGAAGTTTATATTTTTATTATCGATTGTTTTGACCCTGATTTCGACTCAGGGTTTAATGCAATTTACAAATAATATGAAGCTATTTGCTTAATGGGATTCTATATTATACAAACAGGGGAAGTTCTTGGATGAATCCGAATAATTTTTAGACTCAGACTTTTTTTATGATCTTTACGAAAAACTAAAATCTATGAGAGCAATGATATTTGCCGCCGGTCTTGGCAGCCGTTTGCAGGCTGCTACTGCCAATAAACCCAAAGCACTGGTCGAAATTTCGGGTAAGCCGTTGCTTGAACATGCCATCAATTATTTAAAACGTTTTGGCATCAAAGAAGTGGTGATCAATGTCCATCATTTTGCCGATCAGATCATCGGGTTTCTTCATGAAAAAAATAATTTTGGAATTGATATAAGAATATCGGATGAACAGGGTTTATTGCTCGAAACAGGCGGTGGTTTAAAAAAAGCAGCGCCATTGTTTTCCGGCAGCGATCCCATTGTTTTGTACAATGTCGATATTTTTTCCAATCTCGATTTAACCCGCTTGCTTTCGTATCATTTGCAGGAAAAATCTTTGGCAACCCTGGTCGTCCGGAAACGGGAAACCACACGCTATCTTTTGTTTGACAAACAGTTTCAACTTGCCGGATGGAAAGATCTTCGTTCCGGCAAAATAAAAATCAGCCAACCTACTTTTGTTGGCGAATCGGAAGAATATGCCTTCAGCGGTATCCACATTGTCAATCCCGAAATTTTTGATTTGATAACTGAAGAAGGAAAATTTTCGATCATCGATTTGTATTTGCGACTGGCGCAAAACCAACCCATAAAGGCTTTCGTCGACAATTCTGAAATATGGCTTGATCTTGGAAAACCCCAGCAACTGGACGAAGCCGAAAAAATGATCAGAAATATCCAGGAAAAATAAAATAGAAGGAACAATCTTTTTTTACTTCAATGTTTTGGATTCACATTTTTGTTGAACCTTGAAAATCAGATATTCAAACGATGAAATAAATATCAGGATATCACCCATTAATTCAACACATTCTTCTGCAGCGTTTTTAATCGATCGCATGTAATTTTCTTCCATTAACGCTTTCCAGAAATCACCTTTGCCATACAGCCGCGAGAACAAAAAAGTAACCAAGATTCCGCACATCATAAAGGCAAATGCTTTACTATTATAGTATTCATAATATGATTTGGTGAGATTACCTCTGTTTTTCCAGGAAAAAATAAAAACTGTTACAATGACAATTGCGGAAGGAACTCCCCAGAAGCTGCTATTGATAAAATCGGTCAGAAAATCGAGTTCCCGGAAAAAACACACCGATGTGAAACCTCCAGCTAGAATCGAAAGTGGACGGCTATCTTCAAACTTAATTGCCGTTATAAAAAACATGAGCGATGCCAGAAAAAATAATACTTCCTGATAAGACTCGGTCAATGAATTCTCTGTGAACTTTTGCCCGTCATAAACATTAACTGCGTCGTACATGAAAAATTTTATGGCGATTAACACCAATACCGAGTAAGCTACCATTCTTACAATCAAGTCAACATACTTATTCTTCATAACTATAAATTTTGCCAAATAATGGCCGCTGATTTTCTCTATACTAAAATAACCCTTAAAGAGCTGTAAAGATAATATTTTCGGAATAGGACAAAAAAACAGGCCATCTCATTTTTACCGGGATGGCCTGTTTTTGTTATCTGTCAATATTTTTTAGCGTGCTATTTTTTTGCTGATTCAGGTTTTAAGGTAACACTGAAATAATTATTGAAGTCGAGATATTTTGAAGTTGAATTTTTAATGGTCTCAATGGTCAATCCATTGATGAGGTCATTGTATGTGCCAAATTCTTCAAAATGACCATTGTAGTTTCGGTAATATGAAGAAAGCGCTCCGAGCCAGAACTTATTTTCACGAAGGTTTGTTTCCCGTTCGCGCAGCAGTTTTTCTTTGGCTTTGTTCATATCTTCTTCCGACGGGCCGTTTTGGGCAATATCCCTGATTTCAGCAAAAACAGCTTCTTTTAATTCGCTGACTTTTCCCGGCGCAGTCCCAAAATAAATGGTCATGCTGTATTCTGCTTCTGGGTATTTATTGATGGAAGGGCTGGCATCGATGTAATACACGCTGCTTTTGTCTTCGCGGATCACTTCGAGCAGGCGGGTCGACAGAATTTTGCCCAAAGCAGTAATTGCAATCACATTTTCCTTTGAATAATCAAACTTCCCGTGGAAACTCATATAATGGACACTTTTTTCTTCCTGTCCGCGATAAACAGTTTTTTCGACGATGCCTGAAGGACTTTCAATATCAAGGTTTTTCCACGTTTCGTTGGAATAGGAAGAAGGAATGGAACCAATATATTTTTCAACCAGTGGTTTTAGTTTTTCCTGATCGATATTTCCGACAAAGAAGAATTTGAAATCGCTGGCATCCGAAAAACGTTCTTTATTAATCTGGGCAATCCGGTCGAGATTGGCTTCATCCAGCAATTCAGCCGACATGGGTCTTTTGCGTGGATGGTGGTTCGCGGAGGTAACGAGGAAAGTATCCTGAAAAGCAGCTTCCGGCGAGGCCTTTTTATTTTCCAACATGCCTTTCATCCGGTTGATGTACGATGCGTATGAAACCGGATCAATTCGCTGGCGGGTAAAATAGAGGTATAACATTTGGAAAAGCGTTTCTGCATCTTTCACCGACGAACTGCCACTAAAACCTTCGTTTATATCAGAAATGTAGGGCGACAGGCTAAACACTTTATCGGAAAGCATTTTGTCGAGCGTGATGTTGTCGAAATCGGCAATTCCGCTCTGGGAAAGGATAGTGGTTGCAATATCGGCCGAAATATCATCTTTTTGTCCGTATAATGAATTTCCACCCTGGCTGTAGGCTGTAAATAGAATTTCGTCGTCTTTAAAATCGGTAATTTTCACAACCACGGTCGCGCCATTCGATAGTTTCCATTCGGTGGCACCCACTTCATTGATTATTTTTGTACTGATAATTTTCCCGGCTACCGGTTCTTTTGCGATTAACGGCTGGTTTCCAACTTTATCTTTATAGGCTTCTATTTTCTGTTCCTCAACTTCATTAAGCAAGCTGAGCACTTCCTGCTCGGTTGGCATTTTTACTCCTTCAATTTCAGGAGCAGTGATAATTACCACCCTGTTTTCTTTGGTAATCCATTTTTTTGCAAGGGTATTTACTTCATCCAGTGTAATTTCCGGCATGAATGTATTGTAATAGGCAAATTCGTTTTCAATGCCGGGTATTGGTTCTTCCGAAAGAAGGAAATTGCGTTTGTATTCTTCTGCATAGCTGATCGATTGCTGCTTTTCGCGCTCGTTGTATGCTTTTTCGATCGATTTTAACATTGTCGCTTTTTGCCGTTCCAGTTCCGAAGCAGTAAATCCAAATTGTTTTACACGTTCATTTTCAGTTAATACAGCTTTGATTCCTTCTTCTATTTTTCCGTTCTGGCACACAGCAACCGAAGAATAAACGCTTTTTGGACCAAACAACTCGCTGAAACTTGACCCTCCGTATATAAACGGCGGATTTTCAATTTGGGTCAGCTCGTTCAACCGAATGTTGATCATTCCGTTGTAAAGGTTTTCAACCATCATTTTGCGGTAATCGCCAATCGTTTTCGCAATTTCCAGCGGGTGCTTGTAAAAAACCTGAGCAATGGAATACCGTGCCTCCTTGTCAGTTACAATTGCAATCTTGGTATCTTTATGGTTGGGAATATCGAATAACTCTTTGGTTCGCGGCTTTTCTTTTTCGGGGATTTTCGAAAACATTTCCTTCACCTGTTTTACCATTTCTTCCTGATTGAAATCACCAATAACAATCACAGCCTGTTGGTCGGGACGATACCAATCGTTGTAAAAACGACGGATCACATCGGTTTTAAAATGGTCGGTAACTTCGATCTTTCCAATCGGCAGGCGTTCGGCATATTTTGAATTTGCGAGGAAAGCAGGCAGCCATTTTTGCAACATACGCTCATCGGCATCACGGCCACCACGCCATTCTTCATGAATAACGCCACGTTCTTTTTCAATATCTTCATCGAAATAAGAAACCTGGCAGGCCCAGTCGTAAAGTACTTGTAGGCCGTTGTCGACAAATTTGGCGCTGTCAAGCGGTACTTTAATCATGTAAACCGTTTCGTCGAACGAAGTATAGGCATTTATTTCCGGTCCAAATTCCATCCCCAACGATTCGAGATAGCTGGTCAGTTCGTTTTTGGGAAAGTTTTTTGTGCCGTTAAATGCCATGTGCTCGCAGAAATGAGCCAATCCCAATTGGTCGTCATCCTCATTGATCGAACCAATTTTTACAGCCAGAAACATATCCGCACGGTTTTTCGGGGTGCTGTTGGCTCGTACATAATACGTCATCCCGTTTTCCAGCTTTCCTGTAGATATTTTTGGGTCGACCGGTAATAAATCGTTCTTTTGAATATTTACTTGTCCGAAACAGACTCCAATAATAATCGTCAATAAAATGCTTAAAAGAGTTCTCATTTTCAAATTATTTGGGTGAACACTTGTTTTGTATATTAGGTCAAATTTTTTTCGTATTTGTTACAGATGAAGATCAATTGAAACAGAAAATGCATCCTCCTCGTTTGTTTTTGTCACTAAATACCGGATTTTCAACTCATCCGGGCTATTTTCAACAAGATACGAAAAGTTGGTGAACTCAAGTAATTCCAGATCGTTGTAATCGTTGCCAATGCCCAATGTATAGGCCGGATTGATTTGTTCTTTTTCGCAAATGAACTTCACCCCGTTTCCCTTCGAAACATCTTTGTGAAAAATTTCCATCCAAATAAATGGAGTGTGCAAAGGAGAGCTGGTACGCACAACTTTCAGATCGGGAAATGTCCGGCCAATATTTTCTTTCAGTTGTTCGAAAAGTTCAATGTTGTTGGGCATGATGATCAGAAACTGGCAGGCTTCTGAATTTATCTCGGCATCATCGGGAAACGGTTCTGCAAACGAATTGTGGAACTCGAAATAGCGTTCAAATTCAGAGCTTGCATTTTTACTTCGGAAATACCAGCAATAATGATTTTCGGGTACAGGCCTGAAAAGATGGAAACTCAGTTGGTTGCGAATCAAATATTTGGAAAGCTTACGAACGGTTTCTACCGGAATATTTTGTGAATAAAGCAATTCGCTGGTTCGCCAGTCGAAAACTCCCGCACCCGATGAAAAAACAATGTAATCGAAAGGGATCTCCGGAAGAATTACGTCTTTGGTTTTTTGCAGGTTCCGCCCGGTGGCCGCCACCCTCACAATGCCCTTTTGTCCCATTAAATGAAGCGATTCAAGGTTTTTCTTACTGATCGTCTTATCGTTTTTTAGGAAGGTGCCATCCAAATCGGTGGCAACCAGCTTTACTTTTTCATTTGTTTGCATCCCACGAAAATAATTTATTTTTCAGAATGAAAAACAATTATTGACACTCGATTTCGGATTCTCAATGTGTATCGAATTGCTAAATATGTTGGATTGTTAATTTAAAATGATGCTGAATACCTGATTTTCGATATTTCGTACTTTTTTGTCCTTCTGTCTTTTTATCTGTAATCTATTATCGTGTATCTATACCTGCATCCAAAATCTTTTTAATAAGGTTTTGTCGAACGGCAGGCATTGTTTATCGAAAAATTTCCAATGCCTGCTTTTGTAATTATACTTTTATGGTGTAATTTATATCTTTGTACACCGAATAAAAAAATAACAGATGAAGATTGCATTGATAGGATACGGGAAAATGGGCAAAGAGATAGAACGGATTGCTTTGGAACGCGGACATGAAGTCGTTTTAAAAATTGATATAAACAACCAGAACGAACTTACTTTAGAGAACATAAAGAAGGCCGATGCCGCCATTGAATTTACGATCCCTTCGTCGGCTATTGCCAATTACAATTTGTGCTTCGATGCCGGGATACCTGTGGTAAGCGGAACAACCGGATGGCTCGGTGAAAAAGAAAAAGTTCACAGTAGTTGTCGGATGAAAAACGGCACTTTTTTCTATGCCTCAAACTTCAGCATCGGTGTAAATATCTTCTTTTCGATCAACGAAAAGCTGGCTCAACTGATGGCGCCCCGCAATGAATACAAGGTTGAAATGAAAGAAATCCATCACACACAAAAATTGGATGCGCCAAGTGGCACCGCAATAACTTTGGCCGAAGGAATTATAAAAAATATACCCGGAAAAACAAAGTGGGTGAATCAACCAACCAATAAACAAGAAGAAGTGGGGATTATTTCCGAAAGGGAAGGACAGGTTCCAGGTTATCATGCCATTCGCTACGAATCGGCAGTTGATACAATTGAGATCATCCATAATGCAAAAAGCAGGGCCGGCTTTGCATTGGGCGCTGTGCTGGCTGCCGAATTCTGTTTCGGGAAAAAAGGAATTTTAGGAATGAACGATTTATTAAATCTTTAATCATATTTTATATGAAAAATATTCTGACCAACAAATGGTTCAAATTTGCAGTGGTTGGCCTGATTTACTCCCTGTGGGTAATATGGCTCGAAGGCTACTGGTGGTTCATTGGACTTGCCCCAATTTTCGATATGTACATAAGCAAGAAGGTACATTGGGCTTTCTGGAAAAAGAAAAATCCTCCGGAGGGAAAACAAACCAAAGTCGTGGAATGGGTTGATGCGATCATCTTTGCCGTGATTGCAGCTACTTTCATTCGTATGTTTTTCATCGAAGCCTATACCATTCCAACTTCATCCATGGAAAAATCGATGTTAATTGGCGACTACCTGTTCGTGAGCAAAACCGCCTACGGTCCCAAATTGCCAAATACTCCTTTGTCGTTCCCGTTTGTACACCATACATTGCCGCTATCGAAAACCAAAAAATCGTATGTCGAGTGGATTAAAAGGCCATATAAACGCATTGCCGGTTTCGGAAAAATAAAGAATAACGATGTTGTGGTATTTAATTTTCCTGAAGGCGATACGGTTGCATTGAATGCACAAAACCAAAGCTATTACCAATTGGTACGTTCGTATGGAAGAGAACGGGTTTGGAACGATAAACAAAACTTTGGAGAAATTATAGCCCGCCCAGTTGATAAGCGCGAGAACTACATCAAACGTTGCGTAGGTATTCCGGGCGATGTAATTGAGCTGAAAGAGAGCCAACTTTATGTAAACGGCAAAGCCCAGCAAAAATTTCCGGGTGTACAATACGACTACCAGGTAGCAACCAACGGAACGGCGATCAATAAAAAGACTTTAGATAACATGAAAATTGCAGAGGAAGACCGCCATTCATATCCAAATTCGCAGTTTTCATTTCCACTGACCGAAGAAAATGCCGGAAAAATGAAAACCATGGCAAATGTAACCGCCATAAATAAAGTATTGTCACCACGGGACAGTTGGGACAACAACATATTCCCGTTCAGCAAAAACTACCCATGGAATGTTGATAATTTCGGACCGATAACTATTCCGAAGAAAGATGTCACGGTTGATTTAACGATCGATAATCTGCCGATGTACGAACGCATCATCGATCTTTACGAAGGGAATGAGCTAAAAGTAAAAGATTCTGTCATATACATAAATGGTACTATCGCCAATCGTTATACATTTAAAATGGATTATTACTGGATGATGGGAGACAATCGACACAATTCGGCCGACTCACGTTACTGGGGATTTGTTCCGGAAGATCATGTAGTCGGAAAAGCTGTTTTCATCTGGCTTTCGTTGGATAAAGACCAATCCTTTTTAAATAAAATACGCTGGAACCGCTTGTTTACTTCGGTTCATTAGAAGACTTTGATTATTTGAGTGTGAAATTCTGAATATAGAAGGGACAAATTCCGGTTTGTCCCTTCTATTATTTTCCAAATTTTCCATCGTTGATGCATTTGAAGGTAATCGTGTGCAATCGTTTGTATTTGCATTTCGCCGGAACCATTTTTTTTATGTAAGTTTTATCAGTTATTCGTAATTATTGGCACTTTTTCAATGCAGTCACATAATAAATTCCGTACTTTTGTTTTTGAAAATTTTACCCGATAGTTTTAAACTTTATACCTAAATGGAATTACTAAAAAAAGTTATTGAAAACGCGAAAATCTATCAAAAACGAATTGTATTACCCGAGGGGACGGAACCTCGTACTTTAAAAGCGACCGAAATTATTATTCAACAAAGCATAGCACAAATCATTTTGCTTGGCAACCCTGCCAAAATTAGAAGAGTAGCTGATGAATGTGGTGTGAGTGTAAAAGGAGCTACCATTATTGATCCTGTAACTGACGACCGGCGTGCCCATTATGCCGATCTCATGGTGGAGATCAGAAAAGAAAAAGGCCTCACGAAAGAACAAGCACTGAAACTTCTGAATGACCCCTTGTATTTTGCTCCGATGATGATTAAAAACGGGGATGCCGACGGTGAATTGGCCGGTGCCATCAATGCTACGGGCGACGTGTTGCGTCCGGCATTTCAATATATTAAAACGCTACCCGGTGTAAGTGTCGTTTCCGGCGCTTTTATCATGTTTTTGAACGACCCGGGTTTCGGACACGAAGGCATCCTTGTATTTGCCGACTGTGCGGTAATGCCTGATCCAACCGATCGTCAATTGGCCGAAATAGCAGTTACCACGGCAAAAACAGCCCGCGCAATTGTAGGTCTTGAACCCCGTGTTGCCATGTTAAGTTTCTCGACCAAAGGAAGCGCCCAACACCCGCTGGTCGATAAAGTGGTCAATGCAACCCGCATCGCCAAAGAAATTGACCCGGATTTAATGATTGACGGTGAACTTCAACTGGATGCAGCGCTGATTCCGGAAGTCGGAAAACTAAAATCACCCGGAAGCAATGTAGCCGGTCGGGCCAACATATTGGTATTCCCGGGATTGGAATCGGCAAATATTGGTTATAAGCTGGTACAGCGTTTGGCAAAAGCCGAAGCAATCGGGCCTGTTTTGCAGGGAATGGCTGCACCTATTAACGACCTTTCAAGGGGTTGTTCGGTAAGCGATATTGTAAATATGGTGGCTGTCACGTCCAATCAGGCGGCAGCTATTTTTAAATAAAAGAATTTCCAAAAATCAAATTATATATGTCAAGTGATATTATTTATGAACCAATAGAAGATTTTGGTTTAAGTAAAAAAAATAGGAGCAAAACACTTTTTTCCAAAATTGGTATTATTGGGTGCGGACTGGTTGGCCAGAATATAGCGCGAATTGCCAGCACGTATGGGATGGAAGTCGTTTTTATTGAAATTAATGATGACAAAATAAAAGAGGCATACTCCAGTATTTCCAGAATTCTTGACTACCGCATCGAACATTGGGGAATGACCGATAGCGAAAAGCGTTCTATCTTATCAAGAATTAAAGGAACCCTTGATTACGACAAATTGAAAGGCTGTGATTTTGTGGTGGAAGCCATTCGTGCTATCGACCGTGGAGAAAAAGTTAAAGAGCGTAAAGAGATTTTTCGGAAAGTTGAAGAAATAGTTGAACCGGACTGCATTATTGCAACCAATTCAACGACCATTGTAATTACCGAACTGGCATCCGAACTTAAATATAAAGATCGTTGCATCAGTTTAAACGTCCTCGTTTCATCGCCCGAAGCCCGCATTGTTGAAGTAGTAAAAGGATTGTATACATCCGAAGAAACCTACGAAAAGGTTTGCAAATTTGTACAACTGATCAACCGGAAAATTATCCCGGTGGTCGAATCGGCCGGCTTGGTAAGCGTACGAATGTTAGTCGTTTTGCTGAACGAAGCCTGTGAGATTCTAATGGAAGGCATTGCTTCGATGAACGATATCGACGAAACGATGAAAATCGGCTATGGTATGAGGATGGGACCTTTCGAAATTGCCGACAAAATCGGACTGGACAAAATTGTTCGCTGGATGGATAATATTTACAACGAGTTTGGCGATCAGAAATTCAAACCCAATCCGATTATACGACGGCTGGTCCGTGCAAAAAACCTGGGAATGGATTGGGGCGAAGGTTTTTATAAGTACGATGAAAAAGGCAATCGAATAATATAAAAAAGGGAAAACTGTTGATCCCTGAAACTATTTGTCTTTTCCGGTAATTAACATATTGAATTTAATTCAGAAAAAAATAAAAGGATGATTATTCTTGTTTTAAACTGTGGAAGCAGTTCAATAAAATATCAGCTTTTTGATATGGACGATCGAAAAGTGGTTGCCAAAGGAGGAATTGAAAAACTGGGCATGAAAGGTTCAATGCTGAAACATGCCAAAGCCGACGGCCAAAAAGTTGTTTTTGAAGGTGAAATTCTCGATCATAAAAGTGGTATTGAATATATTTTGGGCATTTTAACCAGTGTAAAACACGGCTGCCTGAATAACCTGGGACAAATCGACGCAGTTGGACATCGCGTAGTTCATGGTGGCGAACGTTTCAGTGAAAGCGCTTTTCTTACCGATGAAATTTTAGCGGAAGTTACCAAATGTATTGATCTGGCTCCTTTGCACAATCCGCCGAACCTCAGAGGTATTGAAGCGATGGAAGAATTAATTCCCGGCATCCCGCAGGTTTGTGTTTTCGATACTGCGTTCCACCAAACCATGGACGAACGGGCCTACATGTATGGGATTCCTTATGTGCTGTATAAAAAATACGGCATTCGTCGCTATGGTTTTCACGGCACCAGCCACCGCTACGTGACCAAACGGGCTTCTGAAATATTGGGCGTCGATTACGAGAAACAGCGGATCATAAGTTGCCATCTGGGAAACGGAGCTTCTATTGCCGCCGTGAAAAACGGAAAGTCAGTCGATACCTCGATGGGATTTACGCCGGTTGAAGGTTTAATTATGGGAACCCGTTGCGGCGACCTCGATGTGGGCGTAGTTACATACATCATGGAAAAAGAAGATTTGGGAATTAAAACCGCGAATACACTGTTTAATAAACATGCCGGTATGCTTGGACTGACGGGCGTTTCGTCAGACATGCGCGAAATCGAAGACGCCAAAGCAAAAGGAAATGAACGGGCCAAACTGGCGCTCGACATGTATAATTACAAGGTGAAAAAATACATCGGTTCGTATATGGCTGCCATGAACGGGCTGGATATTCTCATCATGACCGGTGGAATTGGTGAAAATGCCGCTACTACCCGCGAAGGCGTATGTTCTGACTTAGAATGGCTGGGCATCGAGATCGATCGCGAAAAAAATGCTTCGATCAGGGGAATCGAAGGAATCATTTCAACTCCCGGATCAAAAGTGAAAGTATTGGTCGTTCCTACCGATGAAGAATTGATGATCGCCCTCGATACAGAAAAGATTGTCAGTGAACGGATAAGAACGTAATCAATTTATTCGTGTTGCTTAAAAAGTGGAACAATTTTCAACAACAATATAAAGCATTGAAACATCCGGTGTTAAATAGCGCCGGATGTTTTGTTTTTACCATGTTTTAGAAATATCTTTAAGGCTGATATTCGTTCTGTGAATGGTTTTTCTGTTTCTGTGATTTCGACTAATCAAATCGTTGAGATATGAAGATTAGAAAATTGTCCGACTTATTTTCAGCAATAAAAGACAAAAAAGCCCGGCGGCTGGTGGTGGTTAATGCCGTTGACGAACACAGTTTACAAGCTGTTCGTCAGGCAATCAACCTGAATATTGTTTCGGGAATTTTAACCGGAAACAGAAATGAAATTATCCGTTTATGCCACGAATCCAATATTGATTCCGGAATTTTTACAATTATTCATACTGAAGACGATCAGGACGCTGCTTTGCAAGCCGTAAAGTTGGTCGGAGAGGGTAGGGCCGACATCATTATGAAAGGTCTGATAAATTCAGACAAATACATACGTGCTTTGCTAAACAAGGAATATGGTATGCTTCCTGTTAATGGAGTTTTGAGCCACGTTACGTTGATTGATAACCCGAACTATCATAAACTTCTGATCGTTAGCGATGTGGCTGTAATACCGTATCCCACACTGGAACAAAAAGTTATTCTGGTAAACTATCTGATTGAAACGGCTCGGGCACTTGGAATTAGACACCCAAAGGTAGCGTTGATTGCCGCTAGCGAGCAGGTTTTGCTTAATCTGGTTTCGTGTACCGATGCCTCGGCAATTGCAGAGATGCACAGGCAGGGTCGTTTTCCCGGGGCAATGGTTGCTGGTCCAATGGCGCTGGATGTTGCCGTTGACAAAGAATCAGCAGAAATTAAAAAAATCGATTCACTGGTGGCTGGCGATGCCGACTGTCTGCTATTCCCGAACATTGAAGCCGGAAATGTGTTTTATAAAACGAATACAAAATTGTGCAATTCAGGGCAGGCTGCTATTGTCGTGGGCGCGAAAGTCCCGGCTGTACTTTCATCTCGCAGCGATAGTATACAAACCAAATTGAATTCGATTGCCCTGGCAGCAATCCTGTGCAAATAGAAACTATGAGTGTACATCAAATACTGGCTATAAACCCAGGATCGACATCGACCAAGTTTGCAGTCTATTTCAATGAAGAATGCAAGCTAAATAAAACATTGCGACATTCCGTCGACCAGCTTTTGGCGTATTCCGACATTATCGACCAGTTTGACTTCCGTAAGGGGGTGATTATTGATGCGCTGATAGAAGAAGGGTTCGATATTGATAAAATCAAGTTTATTATTGGTCGCGGAGGTTTGACTTTCCCTTTGGAATCAGGAGTTTACGAGGTAAATAACCTGATGCTGACCCATGTGCGAAGAGGGGTGCTTGGGAAACATGCAAGCAATCTGGGGCCACTCATCGCCGATTACATTGCCAACCAGATTCCCAATGCCCGCGCTTTTATTGCCGATCCGGTGGTTACCGACGAACTGCAGGATGTGGCCCGTGTGACTGGTCATCCCTGGTTTAAAAAACGGTCGATTTTTCATGCTTTGAATCAAAAAGCAATAGCCCGTATTTTTGCTTCGGAAATCGGTAAAAAATATGAAGAACTGAACCTGATCGTTGCCCATTTGGGAGGTGGAATATCGGTTGGCGCCCATCAAAACGGAAAAGTAATTGATGTGAACAACGCCCTTGATGGTGATGGTCCGTTAAGTCCGGAGCGCAGTGGTTCGCTGCCGGTTGGCGAAGTGATGAAAATGTGTTTTAGCGGCCGTTATCAGCACGATGAAATATACCGGATGGTTGTTGGCGAAGGGGGATATGTTGCTCATTTGGGAACCAACAATGCACAGGAAGTGGAACAACGCGCTGCGTCGGGCGACAAAAAAGCCCGTCTCATCCAGGATGCGCTGGCTTACCAGGTTGCCAAAAGCATCGGGCAAATGGCGGTGGTGCTCAATGGAAAAGTTAATGCTATTTTATTGACTGGAGGATTGGCATACAGCACATACCTCTGCAATTATATTTCTGAAAAAACTTCATTTATTGCTCCGCTCCGAATTTACCCCGGCGAAGATGAATTGCAGGCTTTGGCCATGAACGCCCTTCGCGTCGCCAAAGGAGAGGTCGAAGCAAAAGTTTATCTTCCTAACTGCCAGCAAAATAAGAGTTAATTGTACCATTCAGATTGCCAAAAAGCAATGGATTTTTGCGGATGATATCCACAATTCTGTTTGTATGGAAATGATTGTTATAAAAAACCGCTTCTTTTTGAAATTTGTTGGTCGATCACCCAATACTGATTTCCCCTTTCAAATAGGTAACTGCTTTTCCTGCAATCAATATGCGGTCGTTATCGAAAGTGCAGGTCAAATGACCGCCGCGTTTAGAAAGCTGCATGGCAGTCATGGTTTTCTTCTGAAGTCTGTCGGCCCAAAACGGGGTCAGAAGAGTATGTGCAGAACCGGTTACAGGGTCTTCGTCAATACCAACGGCAGGGGCAAAAAAACGGCTCACAAAATCAGTTTTTGTTCCCGGAGCGGTGGCAATAATTCCCCGTGCATTGGCAGTTTTCAATAGCGAATAGTCGGGTTTTAAATTTTTAATGGTTTCTTCGGATGGATAAACCAGCAAATAATCAGTTTTTCCTTTGTATACTTCAAGCGGCGTTGCCACCATGCCATGAGCTACCAGTTCAGGTAAAATATCCGGTTTTACGAAGTCGGCGGGGAAGTTTAACTCCAACAATTCGCCTTTTTGTTCAACGGTCAGCAGTCCGCTTTTGCTCATGAAACGAACTATCGATTTGGTATAACCCAATTCATTAAAAAGTACATGCCCCGAAGCAAGGGTTGCATGCCCGCACAAAACAACTTCTGAAAGCGGAGTGAACCAACGGATGTGATAATTTTCACCCTCCGGAACAAAAAAAGCTGTCTCCGAAAGGTTGTTTTCCATGGCAATCTGTTGCATAGTTTGGTCTGGGAGCCATTCGGTTAACGGCACCACTGCGGCGGGATTTCCTGCAAAAAGCCCGCCGGCAAAGGCATCTACCTGAAATATATCAAACTTCATGATTAAAACTTTACTGATAATTTTAAATTCACTTTCCGGCCGGTCAGGTAATTGGGAACCCCGTACTGGTCGCCCGAATTACTGTTTACCCAGAAGTACGAAATGGTATTGTTAATGCCCAGCAGGTTGAAAACTTCGAGGCTGAGCCACATATCTTTCACATTATTCAGAAAGCGCATTTGTTTGAGGCGGTGATCTTCGCCAATCAGTATTTTGGAGAAGCCCAAATCGACCCTGCGGTATGCCGGCATACGGAAATAATCCATGTAGCGTTCCGAGTTGGGTGGTCCGGTTGGCAGGCGCGAACCAAAATAGGCGGCAAGATGCATTTTATAGCTCGGGTTTCCGGGGAAATAATCCTGGAAAAATACACTGAAATTTACTGTTTGGTCGGTAGGACGTGGGATGTAGCCATGTCCGTCGTTCCGTACATCTTCCTCGGTTTGCATCACCGAAAGGCTGGCCCACGACTCAATTCCGCTTACGAATTCCCCGTTCACTTTTAAATCGATACCGGCTGCGTAGCCTTTTGCCTCCTGGTTCGACAAATAGCGGATACGCACATTGTCAACTTTATAAGGAATCAGGTAGCTCAGATTTTTGCAGTACAATTCCGAAGTGAGTTTAAATGGCCGGTCCCATGCCTGGAAAATATATTCGCTCCCCAGCACAAACTGCGTCGATTTTTGCGCTTTTATATCCGGATTGATATTTCCGTGCAGGTCTTTCAGCTCTTTATAAAAAGCAGGCTGGTTGTACACACCCGCAGACAGGCGGAAACTGATGTTCGTTTGCCAGTCGGGATAAAAACTCAGCGAAGCCCTTGGACTGATCAGCAATTCGTTGTTGTAGTCCCACCAACTGCTGCGGATACCGGCAGTCAGGTACATTTCGCCACGGGCAACTGTCAGTTTGTAAGTATCCTGTATATATCCTGAAAAACGAAGTGAACGCAGCGAAAAATCGGTAAACGAGCTGCTGAACAATTCCACATTTTCATCGGAATAGGGTAGCGAATAACCAGTTGAATCGCGGAAAATCCATTCGTTCATATAATCGTCGATTTGCTCTGCCTGCAATTTCAATCCCCAGTTCAGCAAGTGTTTATCGCTGCTGAAAGCGCCTTTGTGTTCGATGCTGTAAACCGTAGCATCAAGTTTGTTGCGTGCATGGTTTAGAAATGATCCGGTGCCAAGGTTCATGATGCTGTCGCCCAACTCCTCCGAATCCATATCGCGCTCCAATTCGTTCAGGTAGTATTCCCCTAAAATATCGTACGATTCGTTTTCTTTTGAATTGAAAGCCGACACAATCAGTTTCAGGTTTAAATTATTATTTGGATGATAATTGGCTGATAAAGCACCTGTGATTGTTGTAAAATTATCGATTTCCTGCCCCTGAAAATAGATGGTAGCGCTCTTTGCATTGTTCCAGGTCCCGAAATGCGTATTGCGGGTTTTTGGTACAAAATGGTATCTGTTGCGGGCCAGGTTGCCTAAAAACGAAACATCGAATTTAGGCGAAAAATTATACGTAATATACGTTTGAAAGTCGGTAAAACGGGGATCGTATTCGCCCTTTTCGTCCAGGCTATTCAGCATATAACTGTTTGTTTTGTAGCGAAAACCGCTGATGTGTGAGAATTTTTTGTTTTTGCTGACATCTTCCAGGTGAAACGATCCGCCCAAAATACTGACGGATGCCGAGCCTTGAAAATCGCTGGGTTTGCGGTATTTTATATCAAGCACCGACGACATTTTATCGCCGTATTTGGCATCGAAACCTCCGGCTGAAAAACCAATCGACGAAACCATGTCGGAATTGATAAAACTCAGTCCTTCCTGCTGACCGGCACGAACCAGAAAAGGACGGTACACCTCAATGTCGTTTACATACACCAGGTTTTCGTCAAAATTTCCGCCGCGCACCGAATACTGCGAACTCAGCTCGTTGTTCGACGATACGCCCGGCAGGGTTTTTATTAGCGCTTCCACGCCACCCGAAGCTGCATCGGGCATGTTTTTCACAAATTTCGGATCGATGCGGCTGACATTTCCTCTGCTTATGCGTTGTTCGGCAACTGTCACTTCATCGATCTGCTGATTCGACTTGCTCAGGTTGATATTGATTTCTACTTTTTCTTCTTCCTGTGCGTTTATTTCTTTTTCAACCGGCAAAAAGCCAATCATCGAGAATACCAGCGTAACTTTTTTCTTCGCGGGCACACGCAGCAAATATTCGCCGTTGCGATTGGTGGTGGTACCAATGGGGTAGTTCTTTATCGCGATGCTAACCATTTCCAACGCTTCTCTGTTTTCGTCGCTTATTCGCCCGAAAATAGTTGCATTGTTACTTTGAGCCAGTGCCCCCGAAGTAAAAACGATATTCAGAAATATAAGCAGGGAGAAAGTAAAATTCTTCATCTCGCAAAAATAGCATTTACAGTGTATAAACTAAAACATGAGGTATTAATTGTGTTGTTGGCAACATAAAGCTGACAAGTTTGAACGACGATTTGAACACATCTTGTATTTGTATCGGGCTGCTGTAAAAAAGCCCCTCCGTTTGGAGGGGTTGGGGAGGCTTTTCATTATCTTGCTTCGTTTTTTAGCGAGAATAGCAAATGAAGAAAATACTATCCCTGCTGACGCTTGGCTTTTTGTTGCCGGTAGCCGCATTTTCCCAATATTACGAAACCGGGCAGGATCCGGCCAGTATCCGCTGGCGGCAAATCAATACTGCCAACTTCCAGGTAATTTTTCCCGAAGATTTTGAGCCTGAGGCCCAACGGGTGGCCTATATTTTCGAACGGGTGTATCAATATGCGGCTGAAAATCTGGGACAATCGCCCCGGAAAATATCGGTAGTGCTGCATACCCATACCGTGAAGTCGAACGCGCTGGTGGCCTGGACACCCCGGCGGATCGAGTTTTTCACCACCCCGCACCAGCAAATCTATGCACAGGACTGGCTCGAACAACTGGCCGTCCACGAGTTTTCCCACGTAATGCAGATGGACCGGGTACAGGAAGAACTGCCCAAATTATTGACCCTTCTGCTGGGCGAACAAGCTGCTGCTGCCGTAGTGGGCGCTTATTTGCCTTTCTGGCTCATCGAAGGCGATGCGGTGAGCAACGAAACCGCTTTTTCCCGTACCGGCCGCGGGCGTTTGCCCTCATTCCTGATGGAGAACAAAGCCGCTTCAATTGAAAAAGGAGATTATTCGCTCAATAAACTGTACCTCGGTTCGTACAAAGACTACGTGCCCAACCATTACTACTTGGGCTACTGGCTTACCGGGAAAGTAAAAGAAAAATACGGGAAGAACGTCTGGAATGAAGGAATGAACAGGGCTGCCCGCAACCCGCTTTCGGTAACGCCAATCAATTCGGTACTGAAAAAAGAAACCGGGTTAAACCAGGATGGCCTTTATAAGCAAGCATTTTCTGAATTGAAAAACGAGTGGCAGCAGGAAATTGAAACTGCACAGACCGTCGACTATCCGCAGGTTTCGCCCGCAACGAAAACGTTTACCAGATATCTGTATGCCCATCCGTGGAAGGGAAATATTTATGCACTGCGCGAATCGCTTGACGATATTCCCCGCATCGTGCGCATCGACAGCCTGAAAAAGGAAAAAGTGCTGCATACACCGGCTTATCTTTTCGAGGAATCGTTTTCCGGCGAGAAAAACCTGCTTATCTGGTCCGAAAATCAGCCCGACATTCGCTGGACGCATTCCGACCGCTCGGTGATTTGTTTGCTTGATGTTAAAACGGGGGTCCAAAAAAGGTTTCGCACTGAAAATAAATTGTTTGCTCCCAGAATATCGCCCGATTTAACGGCTTTTGCCGCCGTGGAAGTAGATGTACAGAACCGGTCTTTTCTTTCGGTATTCGATTTGGAAACAGGGGAGCGGCGGTTGAAATATGCAACGCCCGACAACCAGTTCTTTTTCACACCCTGTTGGAACGAAAACAGCGACCATTTGTATTTTATCGCCCTGAAACCGGAAGGGAAGTACCTGGCATCGCTGAAAATCGGGGAGGAGCGTCATGAGGCCCTTTCCGAGGCATCGTTTGTCAACATTAAAAATCCGGCATACCGTTCCGGAAAATTGCACTTCGTCGGAAGTTACTCCGAAACCGATAATATTTATGCGATTGACCTGAACGATAAACGCAAATACCAATTGTCGTCGGTGAAATTTGGCGCAGATTATCCTGCTGTTTCAGAAGATGGTACAGAGATCATCTTTAGTAATTATTCGTCGGATGGTTTTGCGCTTGCCAGGCTGGATATGAAAGCCGGAAGCTGGAAAGAGCTCAGTGCTTTTCCGGATAAAAAATTTGAACTGGCCGAGAACCTGTCGGCGCAGATGAAGGGTGAACTGAAACTGGAAAAACCCGATTCGGTGATATACCCGTCGAAAAGATACAGCAAGCTGGGACATGCACTGAATTTTCACAGTTGGGCGCCCCTGTTTGTCGATGCCGATGAATACGAGATACGCCCCGGCATTTCGATGTTCTCGCAGAACAAATTGGGGACCAGCGTGGTGAATTTAGGCTACGACTACGACCGTTCAAAAAAAACAGGAAAGTTCGTCGCAGGTTTCAAATACTCCGGATGGTTTCCTGTTTTCGAGGCGGATGTAAAAGCAGGGAAAAGCGCTTCGGAGTATTACCAGATCATCCAGACCGTGAACCAGCAGGGACAAGTGGTAAAACAAGATACTGTAACCAAACGTTTTAGCTGGAATGAACAGGATTTGAGCCTGAAAGTTAATTTGCCACTGGATTTGAGTTCGGGCAAATATCTTCGTCTGCTGCAACCCGAAATCCAATATGAATACACCAATATTACGCACGACGGAAGCACTCCGAATGTGTTTTTCAGCGGCAATTATCAAACTCTTGCATATCGATTGTATTTTCACAATCTCCAGCGGATGTCGCATCAGGATATTCAGCATAAATGGGGACAAACGATTGAGTTTGTTTACCGCCATTCGCCATTGGGAAACATCGATTTCGGGAGCCTTGTTGCCGCCCAGTCGTATTTGTATTTTCCCGGATTGATGAAGAACCACGGCTTCCGTATTTACAATGGTTACCAGGAAAAAACCTTTTCGGGACAGAATACGTTTTCCAATACAGTCCGTGTTCCGCGTGGCTATCAAAGTATTCAGAATACCCGTTTTTATTCGTTTGCAGGCGATTACCGTTTCCCGGTTGTTTGTCCCGACCTGAGCATCGGCAAATGGGCTTACATCAAGCGGATAAAAGCATCGTTGTTCTATGATTACGGCAACCTGCAAATCCCTGTCTATACAAGGGAAGGAGATTATCAATACAGTGTTGGACGGACAATGAGTTCATTGGGACTCGAATTACAATCCGATTTGCATGTGTTGCGCTTCTTCGCACCAATGGAAGTGGGTGTTCGCAGTATCTACCGCCCGGATTATCAGGATGTTCAGTTTGAGTTGCTCTTCTCGATTGATTTTTCAGGGTTGTAGATTATAACTTGATCACCTCCCTTGTTTTTGACTAACCCGGAACAATAAGGCATTAAAAGAATTTAAACACAAAATCACGAAGCCACGAAGAAAGTTATGAAGCTGTCAATGGCTGACTACCAAAAAATATAAAATCAGGAAGCCTGTTGCAAGCAAATTTCTGATATTTCGATATTCCCTGCCTGCGGCAGGCAGGCTTATTTTATTGTTCGTTATTCGACATTTAAAATTCAAAATTTATCCTTTAAAATCTTTCGCCCGTTTCCTTCACCTCTTCATATTCCACATCAACCACACCAGGATTTTCGGTCCCCTGCTGCTGTTGCTGCAGTTTTCGAATTTTGAACGACCAGATAAATTCTCCCAGTCCATAGACCAGCATCACCGCCCCAAACAGGATCAGTACCACTTTGGCACTTTCAAACGGACGGCTAATTAACACAATACCCGCAGCCAATGAGATGAACGAGATGATTGCCATTGGCCACGAAAAATTCTGTTTGCCAATCGTACCAAGCTGATTAAGCAACTGCGATGCGCCCGCTAAAAGCAATAAAAAGCCCATAACAAACACAAATACATTCAGCAGAAGCGATGGAAACACAATAAGAATGGTTCCGATAATCAGATTGGAAGTGCCACGGGGCAAAATCAGGTAGGCTTTTTTCTCTTTGGAAGTAAAGTAGTCGATTAAAAATGCAACGACGCCATCGGCCAATAGCAGAATTCCCAGCAGTTGCATAACCATTTTTATCGAAAGACCGGGAACAATAATGACGGTTCCCCCCACGGCCATAGTCACAATGCCCCTTATCAGCAGGCGGTTGGGATTTGCAGATTTTAACAGTATCATGTTTTTTCTTTTTGTAGAACAAATATAAATATACTACCAGATATTGCGATGATCATCTTTCGATGAAATAACCCATTCCCTGATCTTGAAATTGCAACTAGTGTCAACCTTATTTTGTCACCCTGAACGGAGTGAAAGGTCTCATGTTTAACTCTATAAAGTTAAAGATTCTTCGCTTCGTTCAGAAAGACAAACCGTCATTTGATGGTTGACATGACACTAAATTACTCATTTCTTCACTTTGTCTATCAGGAACTTAGGTGCTCAGGTACTTATTTTTTATGAAGCGTAATCAAAGTAATTTCCGGCCGCATTTCAACACGCCCGGCAAAACCAATGGTTCCCATTCCCCGGTTGACATACAATTGCTGATTATCCTTCCGGTACAGGCCTGCCCAGTATTTCTGAATAAAAAACATCGGGCTGAATTCAATCCCGGCAATGCGGAACCCAAACTGAAGTCCGTGGGTGTGCCCCGCCAGGGTGAGAGGAATTTCAGTCAGCGGAATTACCTGGGCATCCCAGTGGGCCGGGTCGTGGCTCATCAGTACGGAAAAAACGCCGGACGGAATTTCTGCCATTGCTTTATTCAGGTCGGCATATTGCGGAAACGGGGGATGCCCCCAATTCTCAACACCGATAATATAAATGGCAGTATCTTTCACCGGAACCCGGCGGTTTTCGTTCTGCAATAAATCGAAGCCCATTTGTCGGATCGAATCCTTGGTTGCTGCCAGGTTTTCAGCCCGCTCTTCCTGCGTTTTCCATTGGTAATAATCGCCGTAATCGTGATTTCCAGTGATAGCCATTTTCCCGTATCGGGCTTTCATTTCCCTGAAAGAATCAACATAGCCTTTGGTTTCGTAGCTGAAATTATTGACCATGTCGCCGGTAAAAAGAAGCAGATCGGGTTTCAGCGTCTCAACTATTCTCCGGGTCTTCCGGATAATGGTTTTATCGCCATCCAGGCTGCCCAAATGAATATCCGACAATTGAGCTATTGTAAAACCATCCAACTGCTCCGGCAGCGAGTCAAACGACAGCGAAACCCGTTCAACCCGTACTTGTTTTTTATCGACCAAAACACTGTATCCCATCGTCAGCATCACGCCAAGGGCGATAATTAAACCTGAAGTGAATACAATTCGGGCAACCTGTTTGCCAATAAACGATATTATTCCTGAAATAATAGTGAATAAACTAATGATGATTTTGGGTACAAGATTGAAAAAAGTAAGGACCAGAATAAAGTTGAAATAGCCATACCCGGTGCTGTTCCGTAGCCGTTCGGGGTTTGAAAAAATATATAAAAATGAACCCAGAATATAGATGGAAACAATCCAGAAAAGGATGCTGAACCTGATTTTTTGCTTTCTTTCCGCTTTCGAGAATGCACTGTACAAGCCTAAAAATGAAATTATTTCGAAGCTGATAAATACCAGCATGATAATCAAAAAGACAGAAACGGATAAACCTCGCATAGAATAATTGTTCGTGAATGCTTTGAATGCAAACGTAAAAATATAAAAAATCGCTGTTGCCCGGTAAAATTTTGGATTCCCTCTTTTTCAGGTCTCTCCCGACCTGTAACCGGAACTTTTGAACTTATTGGCAAACGCCTTTGTTCCATGTAAAAATGATCGCTACTTTTGAACTTTTCCGGAAAATAAATAACTAAAACAGCAAATGTGAAAATCGCCCAGATTATACCCGGTTCGGGAGGCAGTTTTTATTGCGGCAATTGCCTTCGCGACAGCAAATATTTAAAGGCATTGCGCGATCTTGGTCACGAAGTGATCAAGGTTCCTTTGTATTTGCCCATCTTCGACGATGCACACGACCTGAATGAAGTTCCTGTTTTCTACGGAGCAGTCAGTTTGTACCTAAAACAGAAGTTCCCGGTTTTCAGGTACATGCCAGGTTTTGTCGAAAAAATGCTCGACTCGAAACCCATGCTTCAGGTGGCGGCGCAAAAAGCTGGGTCGACCCGTGCCAAAGGACTGGAAGCAATGACCGTGTCGATGTTGCTGGGCGAAGAGGGGAACCAGAAAGAAGAACTGGAGAAACTGGTAACCTGGCTGCGCGATGATGTTTGCCCCGATGTGGTGCACCTTTCGAATGCCCTGCTGCTTGGACTGGCACACCGCATCAAACAGGAGCTTAATATTCCGGTGGTTTGCTCATTGCAGGACGAAGATGTGTGGGTTGATGTGATGGACGAACCGTTTCGTACGGAAGTTTGGCAACTAATGAGCGAGCGCGGAAACGACGTCGATGCATTTGTCTCGGTGAGCGACTTTTATGCCGGGGAAATCAGGAAAAGAATGACGATCCGTGAAGATCGCCTGCATACCATTCATTTGGGTGTTAACCCGGATGATTATCAACCCAAAAATATTCAGCAAAAACGACCGGTTATTGGTTTTTTATCGCGGATGTGCCACAGCAACGGTCTTCATGTGCTGATCGATGCGTTTATTTTGCTAAAAAAAGACCCCCGTTTTTCGGAAGTGAAGTTGAAAATTACCGGCGGAAAAACCGGCGACGACCTGAAATTCATTAAAGCGCAAAAGAAAAAGATTACTGCTGCCAAACTGGACGATCAGGTAGACTGGGATGAAGAATTTGAAGGCGAAGAGCGACAGATTTTTTTTGATACAGTGTCGGTCGTGTCGGTTCCGGTCCTGTCTGGCGAGGCTTTCGGGCTTTATCAACTGGAAGCGCTCGCATCAGGCATTCCATTGGTACAGCCTGCATTGGGGGCTTTTCCTGAAGTAGCCGGAGGAAGTGGTGGCGGTATCATTTATACTCCAAACGAGCTGGAAAAACTAGCCGAAGCATTGGGCAATATCATTCTGGATAAAGAAAAGCTGGCTGAACTTAGTGAAAAAGGACAGGAGGGAGTGCGAATGCATTTCGACATAAAAAAACAGGCCGAAAAACTAATTGGTCTGTATGAAAAAATATACAATAAATGATTTATGAAGGTGCAATTAGAAATTACACCCTTTTGATATAAGAATGACATAGAATAAAATGATCAATTTCGAAAGATATATACTCGACAACGGACTGACCGTCATTGTCCATCAGGATAAAACGACTCCGATGGTGGCCATTGATGTCTGCTATAAGGTTGGTTCGCGTAACGAAGACCCTACGCGAACAGGCTTTGCACACCTCTTCGAGCACCTGATGTTCGGCGGATCGAAGCACATACCCAATTATGACGAGCCGTTGCAACGGGCTGGTGGCGATAACAATGCTTATACCACCAACGACCTGACTAACTATTATTTAACGGTTCCGAAAGTAAATATAGAAACCGGTTTCTGGCTCGAATCGGACCGGATGCTGGAGCTGGCTTTTTCACAAAAAAGTCTCGATGTGCAAAAAAACGTGGTAATCGAGGAATTTAAACAGCACAACCTGAATCAACCCTACGGCGATGTATGGGAACTGATCCGGGAAATGGCCTATCGGGTACATCCGTATCGCTGGGCAACCATTGGCAAAGAAATCAGCCACATCGAAAATGCCACGCTTAAACATGTAAAAGACTTTTTTTATCACCACTATGCACCCAATAATGCAGTATTGGTGGTGGTTGGCGATGTTACTGGCAGCGAAGTGGTGGAACTGGCAAAAAAATGGTTTGGCCCGATCCCGGCGCGCGAACTGGCTCCAAAAAACATTCCGGCAGAACCACCACAGACCAGCTATCGCGAACAAACAGTTTACCGCGATGTCCCCAACGATGCACTTTACATGACATTTCACATGGCCGACCATCTGCATCCCGACTATTATGTGGCTGATATGGTTTCGGATATCCTCTCGAGTGGAAATTCATCGCGTTTGTATCAGCGGCTGGTGCAGGAAAAAAAGATATTTGCCTCACTTGATGCCTATATTTCCGGCGATTACGATCCGGGGCTTTTCATTTTCTCCGGAAACCCTTCGGATGGAATCAGTCTGGAAGAGGCGAGGGTAGCGCTTGAGAATGAGATTGAGCAGATTAAGTCGGTTCCTGTGGATGCTCTGGAACTCGAAAAAGTAAAAAATAAATTCGAAGCAAACCTGATTTATGGTGAAATCAGTTATCAAAATAAAGCACAAAATCTGGCAACACTGGAAGTACTGAAAGATGCAAATTTGATCAATACACAAATGGATATTTACCGCGAAGTATCTGCTTCCGATATTCAACGAGTGGCTTCGCAGGTGTTTATTTCAGAAAATTGTTCGGTACTATATTACAGGGGAAAAAAGTAAAATCATGATTAACAGAAATATAGCGCCAGTCGTTCAATCGATTCGGCATATCGATTATCTGAAAGCTGAAAAAGAATTGCTGCCCAATGGACTGCCTGTGTATTATATTGATGTACCGGGGCAGGACGTGGTAAAAATCGATTTTGTTTTTGAAGCGGGCGCATGGCAACAAGACGAAAAACTGATTGCCAGCTTTACCAGTTACATGCTTCAGGAAGGCAGCGACCATTATAGTTCGGCTGAAATTGCAGAGCTTTTTGATTACTACGGTGCATATATTCAAGCTGGGGCTGATCAGAATTTTGCAACTGTCAGCATTATTAGTCTGAATAAATATTTACCTGATATTCTGAAGGTAACAGAAGACATTCTGAAACGGCCTGCTTTTCCGCAGCACGAGCTGGATGTGTTGCTGGAAAAACAAAAACAAAAGTTTAAACTCGAAAATGAAAAAGTAAAAGTCCTTTGTCAGAAGAAATTTACGACAGTGCTATTTGGTGAGAAACACCCGTATTCAATAAATAATTGCATTGACGATTTTGGTTCAATTACCCGCGATAAATTGGTGTGCTTTTTCAAAACGTACTATCACTCGGCGAACTGCCAGATTATTGTTGCCGGAAATGCTGACAACCAGGTTCAGTTGCTTGTCAACCAATATTTTGGGGGAAACGATTGGAAAGCGGAGGCTAATCTTGTCCGGGAGTTTGTACCTGCATCTTCATCTGAAAAATATCACAAAGTAGTAAAACGCAATTCATTGCAGTCGGCGATTCGGGTAGGACGGTTGTGGGTTCATAAATCACATCCCGATTTCCCGGCTTTATCCGTATTGGTGACCTTACTGGGTGGTTATTTTGGCTCGCGCCTGATGATGAATATTCGTGAAGAAAAGGGGTACACGTATGGTATTGGAGCATACCTTTTTCCGCTAAAAGAATCTGCTTATTTGGTTATTTCTACCGAGGTAGGCGGCGAATATACTGATGCAACGATTGCTGAAATAAACAAGGAACTGAAAAAATTGCAGGATGAACCCGTGCCTTCAGAAGAACTTGAAACAGTAAGAAATTTTCTTTTGGGCGAATTCTTGCGCGATTTCGATGGACCATTTGCTTTGGCATCGAGTTTTCGGGCGATTAATGATTTTGGGCTCAGTTATGATTTTTACGATCATTACCTGGAGGTGTTAAACCAGGTTACAGCAGAAAAATTGCAAAAGTTGGCCAAAAAGTATTTGTCGCCAGATGATATGTACACTGTTATTGCCGGAACAGAATAAAATAAGAAGTAAGTTGCCTTTTTGCCCAAAATTTATGAACCAATTGGAAATTAAGGGTGAAAAACCGATGTAAAAGGAGAGGACTGCTTGATTTTTTCTGAATGACGTGTTTTTTGAAATCTATTTTTATCAATATAATTGTCTGAAAAGTAGCGCAGTATATACTGAAAACAGGGATTTTAAGCTACTGAGAATTTAATATTTGGTTTTTCCTTTGCATCATCCCGATATTTTAATGCTCTTCTCTCCTGAAACTTTATCTTTCCACAAAATCGGCAAGGGGACCATCTCCGGAGAAATTGATTCTCCCTTATCTCGAAAACTGTAAATCACAATAGCTTTTTTGAAAGTGCATTTTGCAAATCAGTGAAAAACGTTGCAAGACACAAATAAATTTCAATTTATATTTGTAAATAAAGCCTGTGATTCCTAATGCAATCTTCTCTATTTACAAAAGTAATTCAATAAGTATTTATTTATTTTCATTAATCTCTGTACTTTTTATAACTGTGAAAATTACAAATGTATTCATTAAATATTTCTATAATATGAGCAGATATTAAAGTTATAAAGTACACTTATTCAGCGACTAATGTATGTTTATATAGACTTTAAATTGATTTTATTATTTACAAAAATGATTTATTCAATCAGAATCAATTATTTTACAGATATATCATATTAAAAACCATTTAAATACATTTTTTAAATGAAGTAATATTTAAAAATTAAAATGCAAAATTCCATTACATTTATCGTCTTGTATTTACAAATGTATATATGAATTAATTTTGTATTAATTCATATATGTCAATGATTTTTTATACATTTGTGAAATGCTTAAATTCACATCAGATGAATGAGAGAATCAAAAAATTTATGGCCTTTCAAGGACTAACACCTTCCGAATTGGCTGATAATATAGGAGTCCAGAGATCAAATGTGACTCATGTTCTCAATGGACGGAATAATCCCAGTTTTCCTTTCATTGAAAAACTCCTGAAAAAATATCCCAAACTAAGCGCTAAATGGTTGCTCATGGGTGAAGGAGAAATGATCGAAGGAAAGCCTGTATTTAATGCCAGTTTATTCGACAGTCACCCTGAATCCCTTGAAAAGCCTGCTACTTCTGAAAGGAACGAAACGGAGATGAAAGAAGAAGATGCAGTTTCATACTCTGTTCCGGAGAAAAAAGCAGAAAAAATTCCGGTAGCGGAACCACAAATGCAGGTTCAAAAAAATGAAATATCCTTACAAACAAGCATAAATTCAGAGAGTAAGACCATTGAACGGGTCATGATATTCTATTCTGACCAAACATTTCGGGTTTATAATCCTTCAAAATAAATATCAACGGGGTAAAAGTTTGACCTTTTTATAGTTGCCGGACAAATGTGCATGGATAGGATAACTCTTATTGCATGCTTCAGCGCATTTCGTGTTGTGTAATATCCCGCATAGGATTATCTTTGTCTTCAAATCAGAAAATATGAAGAAAACGGTCAGTAACTTATTATTAATTGATAATAAGCAGCTTAATAAAGATAATTTTCTACTAAAACTTCAATCGGAAACTGCCATTAGTGATATATTCCCCGGTCAATTTGTTAATGTGGAGATTAAAAAGACCAACGAAATATTTCTGCGGCGCCCTTTCTCCATTTTAGATGTTGATTATCCGAACAGAACGATCTCGTTGCTGGTAAAAATATTAGGGCGAGGTTCAAAAGTGTTGACTGAATATTCGGTTGGAGAACAGATCAGTGTAGTTTTTCCGCTGGGCAAGCCATTTACCTCACCTACACAGAACGATAAAATATTGTTGATTGGTGGCGGTAGCGGGGTTGCACCGATGCTGTTTTTGGCTAAACGAAGCGGTTTAAAACCCGATCAGGTGCATATGATACTAGGAGCAAGATCTGTTTCCGATCATGTAGATATAAGCGAATATGAAGGCCTGGCGAACTTTTATTACACGACTGAAGATGGATCGAAAGGGGAAAAGGGCTTTGTAACCCAACATTCGTTATTTATTAACCAACTTGGCACGTTTAATAAAATATATACTTGCGGACCCAACCCGATGATGAAAGCTATCGCGAAGGCAGCATATGAAAAAGATATTTTTTGCGAAGTTTCACTTGAAAATACAATGGCATGTGGCTTTGGTGTATGCCTGTGTTGTGTTGAAGATACCAAACATGGCAACCAGTGTGTGTGTACAGAAGGACCGGTATTCAATATAAATGATTTAAAATGGCAGATTTAAGTATAAAAATACACAATATCCTGTTTAAAAACCCGGTACTTACAGCTTCAGGAACCTGTGGTTTTGGTAAAGAAATCGAAGATTTTGTGGATTTGGAAAGCCTGGGTGGGGTTGTGATGAAGGGAACTACATTAAATCCAAGGGAAGGAAACCAATATCCACGGATGGCCGAAACACCTTCGGGAATGTTGAATGCCGTTGGTTTACAAAACAAAGGAGTTGACAATTTTATCCGGAATATTTATCCCGGAATTAAAGATATTGATACAAATTTCATCGTCAATGTAAATGGTTCAACCATTGATGAATACATTGCTGTAAGTGAAAGAATTAATGAACTGGAAAAGATTCCGGCTATTGAGCTGAACATCAGTTGCCCGAATGTGAAAGAAGGAGGAATGGCCTTCGGTGTAAGTCTCCCTGCCGCGGAAGCAGTGGTAAAAGCGGTTCGTAAGGTGTATAAAAAGACCTTGATTGTGAAACTTTCACCCAATGTTACCAGCATTGCAGAGATTGCCAAAGTCTGTGAAGCGCAAGGAGCCGATTCCGTTTCGTTAATTAACACGTTACTGGGAATGGCAATTGATGCCGAAAAGAGAAAACCTGTTTTATCGACAGTTACCGGGGGCTTGAGCGGACCTGCAGTTAAGCCAATTGCATTGCGCATGGTTTGGCAGGTTCACAATGCAGTAAAAATCCCGATTATAGGAATAGGAGGTATTATGAATGCAACCGACGCTATCGAATTTATACTGGCAGGCGCTTCTGCTGTTCAGATTGGAACAGGTATTTTTAAAGATCCTGACATTTTTAAAAAGACTATTTCGGGAATCGAGTCGTATTTAGATCGACATAATTTTCAATCAATCAGTGAATTAGTTAATGAATTACAAATGTAAATACAAATAATTTATATTTGTAAATAAGTAATTTTATGAAAATATTCCCCTTGTGCATTCTATTATTGCTTACCAGTTGCAAATTTGCTAACCGGGACAATAAAGTACCTGAAAAAACGAAAGAACCGGAATACAAAGGTTTAAACTATATTATAACCAATGAACTTTCCGAATTTAAGCAATCGGATTACATAGATCGTCAGTTTGAAAATTTTCTTGAAAAATGGGCAATGACCGGTATGTCGGTTGCAATTATAAAAGACGAACGCCTTGTATATGCTCATGGCTTTGGTTATTCCGATCGTGAAAATAAAATAAAGATGACACCCGGAAATATTTTTCGGGTAGCCAGTGTATCAAAAATGCTTACTGCCGTAGCTATTATTAAACTCGTCGAGAATGGAAAATTAAACCTCGAGTCAAGGGTATTTGGCAACGGCGCGATTCTCAACGACTCAATTTTCGACAAAATAAAGGATAACCGACTGAAAAACATTACCGTACGCAATCTTTTGGCGCATTCCGGAGGTTGGTCACAGCGCTATGGTGACCCGGCTTTCAATTCATTGAGCATTGCAGAGAAGGTTGGAGATGTGCCTCCCGCAACAATTCATTCATTCTACAAATTCATTGCTGCCCGCAATTTGCATTTCGCCCCGGGAACAAGTGCTTCTTATTCCAATATGGGATATATGTTCCTTGGAGAAGTTATTTCGAAAGTAAGCGGCCAGCCATATGCTGATTATATCCAGAATGAAATACTTTCACTGAACGGGATATACGATATGCATATAGGATCGAGTTTTGAAAGTGGCAGGCTGCCCAATGAAGTAAAATATTACGAACCGGAAAAAAGTCCCCTGATTCCCTGTTTTGACGGAAAAGGACAGTTAGTGGCTAAAGTTTATGGCGGCAATCCCATCGAACTGCTGGGCCCTGCCGGCGGATGGGTGGCATCATCGGTTGAACTGGCGAAACTACTTGTAATGATTGATGGAAATAATAAAGTAAAAGATATTGTCATGCCCCGTTTACACCAGGAAATGGTTTGTGATGAACGTACCCGCGGCCCACTGGGATGGCTCAAAATTAATAAAGACGGTAGCTGGTGGCGAACGGGTAGCATGGCGGGTACTTCGGCAATGATGAAACGCTGCACCAACGGGATGAGTTGGGTCGTGCTGTTTAATTCAAGTTCATGGAAAGGAACTTCATTTGCCCACGAAATAAATGGTATAATGACCAAAGTTCTAGCAAATGTAAAAACATGGCCTGATCAGGATTTATTCAACTATCATCCGTCAAAGTAATTATTTTTTCTATTGAATTACAAAAGAACCTTTCTAATCAATCGGTTGAAAATATATTGCCCAATGGTTTATCTTTGCAGAAAACAAAATCAAAAATGAAAAGGAAAAAAACTATTGCCATTGTAGCACACGATAACCGCAAAAAAGATATGATTGAATGGGTTTCCTGGAACTGGAAAGAGCTATGTCCTCACAGCTTGGTTTGTACCGGTACCACAGGGAAGCTGGTTGAAGAAGCGCTTGTTAAAAAATGCGAGGAAAACGATGTGATTCCGCCTCATGTCACCCGGTTAAAATCAGGTCCCTTGGGAGGTGATCAGCAACTAGGAGCTATGATTTCAGAAGAAAATATAGACATGCTTATTTTCTTTTGGGATCCGATGCAACCACAGCCTCACGATGTTGACGTAAAAGCGTTGCTGCGCATTTCAACCTTATACAATATCCCGACTGCAACAAACCGGTCGACCGCCGATTTTATTATTTCATCCGAACTATTTGCACAAGAATACACGCCAATACTGAAGGATTATTCAAGCTATATAAAACGGGATGTTGATATTTAGATAATAATGTCGGAGAAAGAGGTAATATGAGACTAAATATTTGTCTTAGAATTGATATTATGTTGATTTGTGTATTTAAAATTTAAGGGAGCTTTTTATTCTCCCTTAAAATGTTTTATTCTAAGTTCTTCAGTTTTTCTTCAACTTCTTTTAGCTTATCAACCATTCCTTGTCGATAATATAAAGCTTTTAAAGATTCTAACGCATAACGATCTTTTGGATTGTACTCATGAGCTTTTTCCATATATGGAATCGCTTTTACAAATTCTACATTGGCCTTTTCTTTTTCAAGCTCGTATTTTTCCGGTTCATTCGCCGGTACTGCGTTCGCAGCTTCAACCTGTTTCACTCCACGGTTGAAAAACAAGGCTCCGAGATTATAATAAGCATCAAAATAATCTGGTTTAAATTCAATTGCTTTTTCATAGCATTTTTTCGAATCATCAAATCTTTCCAATCTATCATAAAGAGTTCCAAGAGCAAAATGGAACGAAGCATTTTTAGGATCTTTCGAAATTGCCAAATCCAGATATTTCATGGCATCATCGCTTCTTTTCAGATTCAAATAAATATTAATCAGATCAACCATAATAGAACTGTTGTTCGGGTATTCTTTTAATCCTTCTTTCAGTGCGTCCAATGCACCCAGTGTATCTTGTTTTGAAATGTAACTACTTGAAATTAACTGATGTGTATGGGCTCCATTGTATTTGTATTTTGCAGCCTCTTTGTAATATTTGATCGCTTCATCATACTTTTCGGCATTATATGCAGCCAAACCTGCATTGTAAATGATTACAGTGTCAACAACAACTTCATCTCCTTCTGGTTTCATAACCGGAAGTGCTTCAAGTTCAAGGATTTGCTCGAATGCATCAAGTGCCCGATCGTAATCTTCCTTATTAAATGCCTCAACGGCTTGATTGGAAAAATCAGCCGTCAGCAGGGTTAGTTTAATCTTTATACTTTTTGCATTCTTGGCTTTTTCATCCAGTTCCAGTGCTTTTTTATACGATTCAAAAGCAATTCCCAGTGGATTGTCTGACAATTTCTTAATATTCGCATCTTTCGACTGAGATACAGCTTGGTAGATTTCTCCCCGAACTTCCCATGTTCTTGGCCAAGGAATGGACGTTTCAGCTTTTTCGTTGCTCGGATCAACAGCTTCCTCAATCGCTTCAACCGCTTTATCGAGTTTCCCTGTATCTTTAAAATTTAATGCAGTCGTAACTTTTCCTTTTTGTGCAAAAATGCCGGTGAAAGCAAAAAGCATGGCTAGTAATAAAATTGGTTTCTTCATCACAAATAGTTTATAAATAATTTTTTACAAAAATAATTCTTTTTAACTTCGGTACAAATCCCAGTTTATCAAACTTTTATTCGTCTCCTTCATTATTTTCAGAACTGATACTTTCTGAATTTGACTCAGAATCATCACTATTGATTACCCTTGCAACTGAAGCAATTATATCATTGTCTTTCAGATTTATAAGTTTGACGCCCTGTGCCGCCCTCCCCATAATACGGAGTTGGGCTACCGGAAGACGGATGGCCAAACCATTTTGTGTGATGATCATCAAATCGTTGGTATCATCAACACCCTTTATGGCAATGAGTTTTCCCGTCTTTTCCGTAATGTTAATGGTTTTCACCCCTTTTCCACCCCGGTTGGTAATCCTGTAATCCTCAATACTGGAACGTTTTCCGAATCCGTTTTCTGAAACAACCAGAACATCTTCGCTCTCGTTTTCAACAGAAATCATGCCAACTACCTCATCTGTTTCATTGCCTAAGGTAATTCCCCTTACTCCCGATGCCGTACGGCCAATCGGCCTGACTGCTCCATCTTTAAAACGAATTGCTTTTCCGGAACGAACAGCCATCATAATATCGTGATTTCCATTGGTCATACGGGCTTCGAGTAACTGGTCTCCTTCGCGCACGGTGATTGCATTTACACCATTTTGTCTTGGACGGGAATATGCTTCCAGCGAAGTCTTCTTAATAATTCCTTTTTTCGTGCAAAGAATAATATAATTATTATTGATGTAATCCGAATCATTCAGGTCTTTCACATTGATGAATGCCAGTACTTTATCATCCTGTTCAATGTTCAAAAGGTTCTGAATAGCTCGTCCTTTCGAAGTTTTCGTTCCTTCAGGAATCTGGTACACCTTCTGCCAAAAACATTTCCCTTTTTCAGTAAACAGCAGCATGGTATTGTGCATGGTGGCAATAAACATGTGTTCCAGAAAATCCTCGTCACGAGTTGTACTTCCTTTAGAACCAACACCTCCCCTTCCTTGAGTTTTAAATTCGGTAAGAGGCGTACGTTTAATATACCCCATGTGCGAGATGGTAATTACCATTTCTTCATCGGCATAGAAGTCTTCAGGGTTAAATTCTTCAGCATTTGGAACGATTTCAGTTCTACGTTGATCTCCATATTTTGCTTTTATTTCCAGAAGTTCATCCTTGATTATCTGCATTCGTAGTTCTTCATTGGCAAGGATTTCTTTTAATCGCTCAATCAGTTTCATGATGTCATCATACTCAGCACGCAACTTTTCTTGTTCAAGTCCGGTAAGCTGGCGAAGACGCATTTCAACAATGGCACGAGCTTGCAAATCGCTGAGTGAAAAACGTTCCATCAGATTTTCACGCGCTTCATCAGGTGTTTTCGATGCACGGATAATAGCAATTACTTCATCGATATTATCGCAGGCAATGATCAAACCTTCCAAAATGTGAGCGCGTTTCTCGGCCTGATCCAATTCAAATAGGGTTCTTCTGACAACCACGTCATGGCGGTGTTCAACGAAATAACGGATCAACTCTTTCAGGTTCAGCAATCGCGGACGACCTTTAACCAATGCAATGTTGTTTACACTGAAACTATTCTGAAGTTGTGTGTATTTGTACAATTTATTAAGAACGACATTGGAAATTTCATCTTTTTTAATATCGATGACAATGCGCATTCCTTCACGATCCGATTCATCGTTTACATTGCTGATACCTTCGATTTTCTTTTCGTTTACCAACTCGGCGATTTTTATGATCATTTCCGCTTTGTTGACGATGTAAGGGATTTCAGTAATAATAATTTTTTCACGACCGTTGCTTGTGGTTTCAATATGAGCCTTACCACGCAAAACGATTCGTCCACGTCCGGTTTCATACGATTCCTGAACCCCCCGGTAACCATAAATAATACCTCCGGTCGGAAAATCGGGTGCTTTTATAATATTGATAAGATGCTGCATTTCAATATCTTTGTCATCGATATATGCAATGATGGCATCAATGGTATCGCTCAGGTTGTGAGGAGGCATATTGGTGGCCATACCTACTGCAATACCACTGGCCCCGTTTACCAGCAGATTGGGTATCCGGGTAGGAAGAACAGTTGGTTCTTTTAGCGACTCGTCAAAGTTGGGTTGAAAATCAACCGTATTCTTATCCAAATCACTCAGTGTTTCTTCTGCAATCCTCGACATACGGGCCTCGGTGTAACGCATGGCAGCAGGACTGTCACCATCAATGGATCCGAAATTTCCTTGCCCATCAACCAGAGGGTAACGCAACGACCAATCCTGAGCCATACGTACCATCGTGAAATATACTGAAGAATCGCCGTGTGGGTGGTATTTACCAAGCACCTCTCCCACTATTCTGGCCGATTTTTTATAGGATCTATTTGACAATATTCCCAATTCGCTCATTCCAAACAAAACACGGCGATGAACAGGTTTTAAACCATCTCTCACATCAGGAAGAGCACGGGAAACAATCACAGACATCGAATAGTCGATGTAAGCAGTTTTCATCTGCTCTTCAATATTAATTTTTATAATTTTATCACCTTCAGACATGTATCCTCCTTTACATTATTTAAACTGTAAAAATTTGACTTACAAAAATACAAAAATTGTTGTTCCACGAAGCATTTCAGCCGCATTTAAGGTTATTATTAATGAATAAGATTTTAACAATTTAATGTTCAAAAAATCAACATTTTAAACAACTGCCTTGATAAAATATCCTTAATTTTGAATAGAGTATATTTCAGAAAACGGTATTTTCGCCTTTCAATAATAAGGAATGGTTTTTGTTAAAGTATAAATGATGTTATAAAGTTATATTACGAAGAATGGATTCACAATTTTCACCAAGGATAAAAGATGTACTGTCGTATAGCCGGGAAGAGGCCATCCGGTTGGGAAACGAATACATTGGTCTGGAACACATTTTTTTAGGTATTTTGCGCGATGGAGAAGGCATTGCAATTGATATTTTAACTAATTTGGGAATCAATCTGACAGAGGTAAAAATGGCTGTCGAAAATAAACTGCGCAAAGAAAAGGAAATAGATCCCCAGGCATCGGTTCAGCTGTTAAAGTCGGCAGAGAAAGCACTTAAAATAGTATATCTCGAAGCCCGTTCAATGAATAGTTCCACTATTAATACTGGTCATTTGCTGCTCGCGATATTAAAGGAAAAAGAAAGTGAAATTACCAGCATACTCAGCGAATTTCATATAAATTATTACATTTTAAAATCACGCATGGAAGATTACAAACAACCGGAAGCCAAATCGGACTATTCGAGCGATGACGACGACGAAGAGGCAGAAGAATCGTTTCCCAAAGAGCCAAATATTCCGAAAAAAACTTCAGGAACAAAATCGGAAACTCCGGTGCTTGATAATTTTGGTATAGATATTACCAAAGCAGCCGAAGAAAATAGCCTCGACCCGATTGTGGGGCGTGAGAACGAAATCGAACGGTTGGCTCAGATTTTATCAAGAAGAAAAAAAAATAACCCAATATTGATTGGTGAACCCGGTGTGGGAAAATCGGCTATTGCCGAAGGTTTAGCCATCCGAATTATTCAGAAAAAAGTATCGCGTGTGCTGTTCGATAAGCGCGTTGTAAGCCTCGATATTGCTTCGATTGTAGCCGGCACCAAATACCGTGGACAGTTTGAAGAGCGAATGAAAGCCATTTTGAACGAGCTTTCAAAAGTGAGCAATGTGATTCTATTTATCGATGAAATACACACCATTGTTGGAGCAGGTGGCGCCACTGGTTCGCTTGATGCTGCCAATATGTTGAAACCTGCGCTGGCCCGGGGTGATATTCAATGCATCGGGGCCACTACCCTGGATGAATACCGTCAGCACATTGAAAAAGACGGCGCACTGGAACGCCGTTTCCAGAAAATAATGGTTGACCCCACTTCTGTTGACGAAACCATTGAAATATTAAATAATATCAAGGAGCGTTACGAAGACCACCATAATGTAATATATACTCCGGAAGCTATCGAAGCCTGTGTAAAATTAACAGCCCGGTATATTACCGACCGCTATTTGCCGGATAAAGCAATTGATGCGCTTGACGAAGCAGGTTCTCGGGTACATATTTCAAATATTAATGTTCCCGACCGCATTGTAAAGCTGGAAGAAAAGATTGACAAGACCCGCGACGAAAAAATAAAAGCTGTAAAAAGTCAAAATTTTGAACTGGCAGCTAATTTCCGTGACAAGGAAAAGAATTTAATGCAACTTCTTGAAACAGAAAAAGAAGCATGGGAAAAGGAATTGGTAAGTCATCGCGAAGTAGTTTCCGACGAAAAAGTAGCAGAAGTAGTCGCTATGATGTCGGGGGTACCGGTTACACGTATTGCCCAAGCTGAAGGCATTCGCCTGATGAACATGGGCAAAGAACTGAAAGGTAGTGTTGTCGGGCAAGACGAAGCAATTCAAAAAATTGTAAAAGCCATTCAGCGTAACCGTGCAGGATTGAAAGACCCTAACAAACCAATTGGTTCATTCGTATTTCTTGGTCCTACCGGAGTTGGAAAAACCCAATTGGCAAAGGTGCTTGCCAAATATTTGTTTGACAGTATCGATTCGTTAATTCGCATCGACATGAGCGAATACATGGAAAAATTTTCCGTTTCCCGCCTAGTCGGAGCTCCTCCTGGATATATCGGTTATGAAGAAGGTGGCCAACTGACTGAAAAAGTACGTCGTAAACCTTATTCCGTACTATTGCTTGATGAGATCGAAAAAGCACACCCCGATGTTTTCCACATCCTGCTTCAGGTTCTTGACGAAGGCCGCCTGACGGACAGCTTGGGGCGCAGCGTTGATTTCAAGAATACGATCATCATTATGACTTCAAATATTGGTTCGCGTCAGTTAAGTGATTTTGGTCGTGGTGTTGGTTTTACGACCCAGAAAACGGCTGAAGATGATAACGAAAATGCCAAATACATCGTGCAGAAAGCACTCAAAAAAGCATTTGCACCTGAATTTTTGAACCGTATCGATGATGTAGTCATGTTCAATCCGCTTACCAGAGACCATATTCACCAGATTATAGATATTGAATTGAAAGGATTGTATGAACGAGTTGCTTCATTGAATTATAAACTAAAAATTTCGTCTGCTGCTAAAGATTATATCGCTGAAAAGGGATTTGATGCCCAATACGGAGCGCGTCCTTTAAAAAGGGCTATTCAAAAATACCTTGAAGACGAGATGGCCGAGGTGATTATTAAGGCATCAGTCACCGAAGGAGATGTGATTTCAGTTGGTTTCGATAAAAAAACAGAAGCAATAAAAATCAAAATATTGAATTCGGCGAAAAAAGATTAAAGAAGAGGCGAACAGCCTCTTTTTTTTGATCCTGCCCTGTCTGAAACAGGCCGAAAGTTTACTTCTTCAGGTATTTCAGCGCCATCAGACTAATATCATCTGCCTGTTTTGTTGATCCTTTAAATAAATTAAGGCTGTTTTCAATCTTTGTTATCATTTTGATGCAACTAAGACCGTTCAGGTTTTGCAAATTTTCTTCGAGACGCTGTTGTCCGTATGTACTGTCATTTTCATCCCTGCAATCGATAACCCCATCAGTATATAGGAATATCGTGTCGCCGGGTTTTAACATAGCAGATCCGCTGCCGTACGATTTGTTCAGATAAATACCAACCGGCAAACCATGTGTTTCGTCCAGAGTTTCAATGATGCCCGAGCTACGAAGAATGTACGGATAATTGTGTGCTGCATTGCAGTAATCGAGAATACCATTCTTCACATCCAAAATTCCCATAAATATGGTCAGAAAATGTTGATTGGTATTTCGGTGGCATAGTTTTTTATTTAACTGTTCAACTATATGCTTGGATGAAAGCACGTTTGCATTACCTTTTATCAGGGTATGTGCTACGGCCATAAACAGCGAAGCGGGTATTCCTTTTCCTGAAACATCGCCAATCGTAAACAACAGATGATTATTGTCAATAAAAAAGTAATCGTAAAGGTCGCCTCCGATAATCTGTGCAGGTCTCAAAATCGCATACAACTCTAGGTCTTCCTGGTCAGGAAAAGCGGGGTATCCGGATGGAATAATATTAAGCTGAATTTCTTTGGCCGATTTCATATCTTTCTCGAATCGACGCTTATCTTTCCTTGTTTGGTTCTGTTCCTGAATAAACTGTCCGTAACGGGTTTGTAACTCTTCAAGACTTTCTACCAGAGTCACAATTTCATTTTTCACACTTTCCTTTCGACCTTCAAAACTGAATTTTTGTATATCCTTGGTTATTTGCACCAATGGTTTTAAAGTACGCCGGAAGATTGTAATAAAAATAATAAACATCAAAACAATACCGATAAACGAAACTGTAACAATTTGCCGGAATACCAGCCAGAGGTCGTGAAACAGTTCTTTTTCGGGAATTATAATGATGATGGTCCAGTTCGTATATGGCATAGGTGCAAAATAAAACCACGATTTCCGGTAATCAAACATTTCAGGGTATCCAAAACCAGAATCCGGTTTTCCCGTTTCAATCATTTTCCGCAATTCTTTCGAATTTTCAGGAAGAATCTTATCGTTCAGTTCAAAAAGATTTCGTTTCATGATCCATTCATTGACCGGATGGGTCAGAAACAAACCGGATTTATTGATAACAAAAGAAATGCCTTCCTCTCCTATTTTTATTCCAGATACAACTTGGTTGATGTATTCCATCGATATTTCACCGGAAGCATTTCCAACGATCTGGTCAGTCCCAGGCAATTTTACAGGAAAACTAAACGAGATGAGATATTGCTTGTTATTGCGGTCAGAAATATATGGGTCTGTCCAGAAACCATTGGGAGATTGTTCCAGCTGTTTATAGAAATCTGGATATTGCTCAAAAATACATTTGTTGCCTGAATCTGAACACACCACAGAACCACTATCGTTAAAAGCAGTATAATGTTTTTGAAATTGTCCGCTTGAGAATTCAGGTTTCAAATCGACATGAATCCCGTTCAATATCTGGTTGGTTTTCAGAACATTTTTCAGAAAAAATTCGAGATCACCGTGCTTGTGATAATACAACGATTGGTTGGCAACGTTTCTGGTAATTTCCTGAGCTCTAACAATTTGTCTGGCAATCCGGTTGATAATCAGTTCACTTTGATTAATCGTACTTTCTTCTATTTGTTGCATCAACATTCGTTTCGTATAATTGTAATTCAATAATACGATAGTTGAAATAACAACTATAGAGGTGGACAAAATATATATACTCAACCTGTACGAAATCCTCTTTCTGTTCATGCATCCACTTTTTCACGAAAGTGATACAAGTTACAAAAAAAACTCACGGTTCACCAAAAAAAATGAAACGAGCTATAATAAAAAAACTTTTGACACACAGGGAATGTTTATTGACGAATAGATGTGCAGCATAGATCCGTGAAACGGAATATCTTTTCGTAAACGTATGCCAAAACGATTTTTTGCTTTTCATGGAAAATTAAAAGAGCCGACCTCTTTTGAAGGACGGCTCTCCATATATCGTTTGTACGAGAATCTATTATGTATTCATTGCACCGCAGACGTTAATTACCTGCCCGCTCACGTACGAAGAGAGATCGCATGCAAGGAAAAGAGCTGTTTTCGCAACTTCTTCAGGTGTTCCACCTCGCTTCAATGGAATCGATGCTTCCCACTGTTTACGGGCTTCTTCCGGAATTGCATGGGTCATTTCAGTAATAATAAAGCCCGGGGCAATTGCGTTGCTTCGAATACCGCGCGAACCTAGTTCTTTGGCAACTGATTTGGTAAATCCAATAATCCCCGCTTTTGATGCCGAGTAATTGGCCTGTCCTGCATTTCCGCTCACACCAACGACCGAACTCATATTGATAATGGAACCTGAACGCTGTTTCAACATGGTTTTTTGAGCCGCTTTGGTGAAATTGAAAACCGATTTCAGGTTCACGTTAATTACTGCATCCCACTGGTCTTCGGTCATTCGCATCAACAGGGTATCTTTGGTGATACCTGCATTGTTTACCAGCACATCGATACTTCCGAAATCATTGGCAATTTCAGTTACAACCCGGTCGGTATCTTCAAAATTGGCCGCATTCGACGCGTAACCTTTGGCTTTTACTCCTAAAGCAACAATTTCAGCTTCTGTTGCTTTCATATTATCGTCAGCGAATAAGTCAGTAAATGCAATATTACAGCCTTCTTCAGCAAATTTTAGTGCAATGGCTTTCCCAATTCCCCTGGAAGCGCCGGTTACAATAGCAGTTTTACCTTCTAATAACTTCATTTTTCTGAATTTTTATTTTTAGCTGAGCAAATATAGCAGAATGATTTTTCATGATATAAAATTGCCCATCTTTTTTGCATACTGCCGGTAGTTTCAATTATTGCCAGCAAAACATTCGACAAATTTCATGAAAAGTTTCAGAAAATATAAATCGTCTTCAAAGCATGTAATTACGATTCAGCATTAAAAGCAATATATTTGCCAAAACAGAAAATACAAACTGGATGTACGATTTTGTAATTGCAGGAGCCGGATTATATGGAGCTGTTTTTGCTCACGAAGCCGGAAAAAAAGGTTATAAATGCCTTGTCGTCGAGAAACGGGACCACACAGGTGGTAATATTTTCTGTAAAAATAGTAACGGAATTCATGTTCATGAATACGGCGCACACATTTTTCACACCAACAACGAAAAGGTCTGGGCGTATGTAAACCAGTTTGTGCAGTTCAATAATTACGTGAATTCGCCCATCGCAAATTACCAGGGCGAGTTGTATAACCTTCCGTTTAACATGAATACCTTTTACCAGTTGTGGAAGATAAAAACGCCTGAAGAAGCGCTGGAAAAAATCAACAGTCAGCGCTTGAGATACCAACAAAAAGAGCCGACCAACCTCGAAGAAATGGCTTTAAGTCTGGTGGGCGAAGACATTTATCTTAAGCTGATTAAAGGGTACACCGAGAAACAATGGGGCAAACCAGCCACCGAACTTCCGGCTTTTATTATCCAGCGGTTGCCGTTGCGGTTCACCTTCAACAACAATTATTTCAACGACCGCTACCAGGGAATCCCGGTTGGCGGCTACAATCCATTGATTGATGCATTATTGGAAGGAACAGAAGTTGTTTTGGAAACGGATTTCCTTCAGAATAAAGATTTTTACACGAAACAGTCACGCAAAGTCATTTACACCGGCGAAATCGACCGCTATTTTGATTATTGTTTCGGGAAACTGGAATACCGCAGCCTAATTTTTAACCATCAGTTGCTGGAAGGAGTTTCGAATTTTCAAGGGAATGCAGTGATGAATTATACCGAACAGTCGGTTCCGTTTACCCGCATTCTCGAACACAAGCATTTTGAATTCGGCGAACAGGCCGATTCGGTTATAACATACGAGTATTCGGCTGATTTCACCGGAAACAACGATCCCTACTACCCTATTAACGATGCGGTAAACAACCATTTGTACCAACGCTACCGGATGCTGGCCGGAAACGATCCGAAGCTACATTTTGGCGGACGGCTGGGAGCATACAAATACTACAATATGGATCAGGTTATTGAAACTGCATTGACCGATGCAGAAACCATCATGAAAAAATAATCCGATGACCATTTACATTGCATATCACAAACAATACCCATTCCTGACATCCGATCCGGCATACCAGCCTTTGCACGTCGGGAAAGTCCTGTCGGACAACGATCTTGGATTTATTGGCGACAATACGGGCGATCATATTTCAGAAAAAAACAGGAGCTATTCGGAGCTTACCGGTTTGTATTGGATATGGAAAAATACCAACTCAGAAGTCGTTGGTTTGAGTCACTACCGGCGTTTTTTCTTCGGTGCAAAACCAACCTTGAGAATGCAGTTCAAGAAGTTTGCTGAAAAGCTGATTGGACAAGGCAAAAAGCGTTTTGGCATTTATTATACATCGAATGCAGCCAATACCAAATTAATTATCGGGAAAAACGAGGTGCAGGAAATTCTGAAAGACTACGATGCCATTGTTCCTTTTGCCCGAAAAATGAAATACACGGTTTGGAAACAATACAAACGGCGGCACTTGATTAAAGATATGGAAACCACCCAGCAAATTATTACAGAAATTTATCCGTCGTACCTTTCCTCATTTACAAAGGTGATGCAGAAAAAAGAAATTTTCTCGTGCAATATGTTTGTAATGAAACGACAGCATTTTAATGAATTCATGAAATGGTTGTTCGATATTCTCTTCGAACTGGAAAAACGAACTGATATTTCACGATACAATTTCTACCAAAAACGATTGTACGGCTTTGTTTCCGAACGACTTTTCGATGTTTGGATGACGGAACAACAACTTAAATGCAAATTACTTCCAGTACTGTATTTCAAGAAATTAAAGATTTAAAATAGTACTAATTTCTATTTTAAAATTTCACGATCGATATACTTTTCTGTGTTTCCGGCTTCAATCCCGGGGCATTTTTCTATAAAACTGAATTTTGAAATCATTTTCTGCTTTCTGTAAATTTTAATTGATTATGTTTATACCCAGATAATTGACCGTATATTGCAATTCAATGATTCAATGATTCCACCTATCATTAACAAAGAAAAAACAATGACCACAGAGAGTTTGTGCATCTTCATTCATTATAGCAGGCATCCGTATATTCCATTTTATGTACAGGTGTATGTAAACGAACTGGCAAATTATTTCAGTAAAGTTGTAATTGTCCATAATAAAAGACCGATGAAAACCGATATTAAAAATCTAAAGAAGAACATTTCACTGGTATCCTATGAAAATGAAGGATATGATTTTGGTCTGTTTTATAAATATTTTAGAACAATTCAACCTGAAAATTTTTCACAAATTGCCTGTATAAATGATTCGAACATCCTTATTAATAAACTTGAACAGGTTATCGATTGGGGACAACAGGCAGAGTATGATTTTTGGGGATTGATGGATTCAAACGAACGCCCCTGGTTTTCGTCGCACAACAATAATTACCATATCCAAAGCCACTTCCTTGTTTTTAAACGAAAAGCTATCGGGGTACTCGCTAATTTTATAAATACAATTGATGCCGAGGAAATTTTTGCCGAAAAAGACCCAAAAAAACTGAGACGTTTGGTCATTGATAAATGGGAAATCGGGCTAAGCCGGTATTTATTTGATGCCGATCTTTCAGGAGGAAGCTACGTGGATTGCCAGTCGTTTTTGGAACAATATAACGGGGGAAAACCTGCAAATATCGGACATAAATTTTATCCTGAACTGATCGAATCGGGTGTGCCGGTGCTAAAAAAACGAATAATGGTATCCCCTTCGTACAGAGACCGGCTTCGAATCAGGAGGCACTGGAAAAAGTTGATCATACAACATGGCAAACAAAGCTGGAATATGAAACTGATCATTGATGAAATGGATCAAATGAGACAAGAATCATCAGATCAGTTCTTTCAACAGTTAAAAATAAAGCTCACGCAGAGGGTTTCAATGCTTTTGAAACAGGATACAAATTGATTAAGCGACGAAAACATTCAAAAATCAATATCTTTGAACGCGTTAAAGTTTAGCTCAGTTATGAAAATTTCATCAGACATTGCAATTTTTGTTTATTACTATAAAAACGGCATTTTCCCTTTTAACCATTCCTTTTATCAGCCGGTGATGGCCGGAAATGTTCTGCAACAAAATACAAGTGGGTTCACCGGTGATGATAGTGGTGATTCAATTTCAGATAAAAATAAATATTACAGCGAATTAACAGGCATCTACTGGACTTGGAAAAATACGTCTCACGACATAACCGGCAGCTGTCATTATCGCCGGTATTTTACAGCCAAACAGGAACCCTTTTTGTATAAGATAAAACGTGCTCTTTATTTCCCGGCAGGCATCTATAAAAAACGGTTTGGCTTAATTTATACCCGAAAAATCAATCGCTTTTCAGAGCGCATACTTACAGAAGATGAAACCCACCTGATTATGTCGGAATACGATGCCATATTCCCGGTGAGAAGAAAACTTAGGTATTCGGTAAGAGAACATTTTTGCCGGTACCATCGTGCTGAAGACCTTGATTTAATTACTGAAATCATCAGTACAAATTATCCTGAATACATGCCTGCTTTTGAACAAATAATGAATAGCAACAGGCTGTATGCCAACAACATGTTTGTACTTCACAAAAAGGATTTCGAAAAATGTATGAAATGGTGGTTCGATATACTTTTCGAATTCGAAAAGCGAGTCGACAAAGCAGAATACCAGGGATATCAACAGCGAATAATGGGTTTTTTAGCTGAACGCCTGTTGACAATTTGGGTCTCTCATCAGCAACTTCGCATAAAAGAGCTGCCGGTTATTTATTTTAAGCACCTGAAATCCGTTTGATATATATTTTTGGGCAGAGAAATATGAAATGTAATTTTATAATTTTAATGCCATAATTAAAGAACATGATCGACCAATCAACAATATGTGCTATTGCCACATCGCCCGGGATGGGCGCTATTGCTACCATCAGGCTGGCGGGCGAAAACGCTGTTTCAATCGCCGACCAGGTATTCCGGTCGCCCAAAGCTGGTAAAAAGCTGGCCGGACAGAAAGCCAATTCACTTCACTTCGGAAGTATTGCCGACGGAGACGAAGCCATTGACGAAGTCGTTGTGGCGCTTTTTCGTGCGCCGCACTCGTTTACCAGCGAAGATATTATTGAGATTTCATGCCACGGATCGGTATATATCCAGCAGCGAATACTACAACTTTTAATCAGCAAAGGCGCCCTTATGGCCCGCCCGGGTGAGTTTACCCAGCGTGCTTTTATGAACGGAAAAATGGACCTTTTGCAGGCCGAAGCGGTGGCCGACCTGATTTTCTCGACCAATGCCTCGGCGCATAAAGTAGCGCTGAAACAAATGCGTGGTGGCTTCTCGAACGAGATCAGCAAGCTGCGTGGCGAATTGCTGAATTTCATTGCACTGGTTGAACTGGAACTCGATTTCAGTGAGGAAGATGTGGAATTTGCTGACCGCAAACAACTGATTGAACTGACTGCGAAGATTGAAGCCCTGCTAAAAAAACTGGCCAGTTCGTTCCGCCTCGGAAATGCGATTAAAAACGGTATTCCGGTGGCCATCGTCGGTGAAACGAACGCGGGAAAATCGACCCTGCTGAATGCTTTGCTGAATGAGGAAAAAGCCATCGTTTCAGAGATTCATGGCACCACGCGCGATGTGATTGAAGATGTGGTAAACATCGACGGGACTGCTTTTCGTTTTTTCGACACGGCCGGAATCCGCGAAAGCACCGACATGATCGAGAAAATGGGCATCGAACGGACTTACAACAAGCTGGAGCAGGCCGATATTGTGCTGCTGGTCACCGATATGATGAACCCTCTCCCACTGATTCTGGAACGAATTGAAAAAATACGGCAACGTATTGAAAGCCAAACCCTGGTTATTGTTGGCAACAAAGCCGATTTGGCCGGAAAAGAACAGATAAAAGCGCTGGTTGGTTCCATTCATCTTGCCGAAAATGAAGATATTGTTTTTATTTCGGCAAAAAAACAGCAAAACCTCGAATCGCTGACCGGGTTGTTAAAAGAAAAAGCAGGGTTGCAGGATCTGGACACCAACGATGTAATTGTTTCCAACATCCGCCATTACGAAGCCTTGACCAATGCACACCAGGCTGTTTTGCGTGTTGTCGAAGGTTTGCATGCCGGAATATCGGGCGATTTCCTAGCACAGGACATCCGCGAATGCCTTCATTATTTAGGTGAAATCACCGGTGAAATATCAACCGACGAGGTGCTGGGACACATTTTCAAGCATTTTTGCATCGGAAAGTAATCAATGATATAAGGTTAATCCCCTTCGACGAAAGGTTCCTGGGTACATTGTTGTTTAAAATACATGAACCGCTTCGCGGTAATTTTTGCACGATTATCGGTTCAATGTTGAATCTTATGTCCGCATGGAAATCAGGTGTTGTAGCACAAATGTTTCGGATTTAAGGGAAAACCACGAAACGGTTAAATATCTACGTCCCCAAAATCAAACAAAAACCGTTCATCGTATTCAATCTCAATTTTAGTTTAATCCCTAACTGTCAGATTAAGTGGTAGCTAATGCAACTAACGTAATTATGTGTGGTTCTCGTATATAGCGGTTCATAAGGTATCAGCAACATCGTTATTACCTTTGTCTTTGTTTAAGACAAGGCTCATAAACCCGAAACTTTGACTTTCTTATCGAATTAGGTACAAATAACCTTCACTGTTGTTGTCGCCAACAATCAGCCTACCTTTTATGTGCTTCAGAGCATTAGCCCGGTACATAAGGGACTTGAAGCCTTTGAATAATAAAACAATACCCACCGATTGTCCTTATCAAATTTTATTTGCATTTTTATATTCTCAATGAGCTTTCAGAGGGTGTGTTCTGCTCATGCCGGGCACACACAAAGATTATGTGAATTGCGTTGAAGTGGTACGCCACTCTCATACTCTCGCACAGACTATAGTGGTACGCGAACAGGATAACGTCCGCAATCCGACTCTGCATATAGTTTTATACGATAGCGGTCGTTATAAAATAAAAACAATTATATGGACAAAATACAGGTCACAGCTGATGTTTTTCAGCAAAAAGAAGTAGGAAAAGGTACTTACAGGAACAATGAAATAGTTGAAGCATTTGCAGAACTTGAGCGCGGAGTGTATGCAGGGCTAGAGACTTATTCGAATGTCCACCGGGGTAGCGGACACAACTCGATAGTGTCCACGTATTTATACGAACAAGCCAGAGATATTATCCTAGAATATCTGGGTCTGAACAAAGGCAAATACACTGTCATTTTTTGCACACCCCGAAGAGCTGCGGCCTTAATTGTGCAACTTAAACCAAAAAGTTTTCAGAGTGTGTCAAGCCATGATATAGGTTTGTCAATAGGGATAAAAGCATTGGCTGTTAAGAAAAAAACATTGCCCGAAGGTATTCCTTTCCAGACAGGTGGAGGGACGGCTAAACTTATGTCTGGGAATTGGGTAATTTGGGCCGATGCACCAGATAAGTTCGAGGCCGGCACACCCGCTATCATCAATGTCGTTGCGTTTGCTAAGGCACTGCGCCTGACACAACAATACGGAAAAGAGATCTTTAAGGGTTGCACCAATGAAAACCAAACAGCCACTGAAATACTGTACAATGACGAACTGGAGAAATACACCGGACAGGAATTGTTGGATAAACTCCGGCAGACTTTGATAGGTCGTGGTGTTTGTGTCCCAACGATAGAAGGTTCCAGTCCTTTTATCAACCTGGACAATAGCGCCAGCACACCCACATTCACTCCGATCTGGAACACCTTTCGTCAGCTATTGCACCAGCTCAAACTAGTTCAGCAAGAAATCATTCATGAGGTCAAGTCCATCTGCGCCGGAGTATTGAGTGCGCCCCTGACTGACTATGATGTAATATTTACTTCCAATACCACCGAATCCATCAATTTGATAGCAGAAAGTTTAAGCCATGAATCAGAGGACACCGAGCCTGTTGTACTCAACACACTCCTCGAACACTCCTCGAATGATCTGCCGTGGCGCATGATTCCCCGCTATTCTCTGATTCGGCTGACAGTGGACACTGAAGGCTTTGTAGATTTAAACGAGTTAGAAACGCTCTTGTGTTCATACAATGAGAAAGGTTTGTACGGAAAGAAGAGAATTAAACTTATGGCCGTGAGTGGTGCGTCGAATGTTCTTGGCGTATGCAACAATTTAGAAGAGATAAGCCGGATCGTTCATCAATATGGAGCACACCTGCTGGTGGATGCGGCACAGTTGGTCGCTCACCGCAAGGTCGATATGAAAGGATGCAACATTGACTATCTCGCTTTCTCTGCCCATAAGGTATATGCGCCATTTGGCTGTGGTGTACTCATGGTCAGAAAAGGGTTGCTTAATTTCAACTCCGAAGAAATGAAGCTGATCCAATCTTCCGGCGAAGAAAACGCAGCAGGTATCGCCGCATTGGGTAAGGCGCTTGTGTTTTTACAGCGGATTGGCATGGACTTAATCCAAAAGGAAGAACGAGCTTTAACAGCGCGGGCTTTGCATGGTCTGGCACAAATACCTGGTCTCGAAATATACGGAATACAGGACACGAAATCAGAAAAATTTGCCTGTAAAATTGGCGTCATTGTATTCAGTCTGAAGAGCATGATGGCCAACCAGGTGGCCAAAGAACTGGCTTTACGTAGTGGAATTGGTATTCGATATGGTTGTCACTGTGCTCATATCATAATCAAGCGCACTATCAATATCAGCCCTTTTCTTGAGCAATTTCAACGCCTGATAGTAACCCTGTTCCCTAAGTTAAAGCTGCCTGGCCTTGCTCGAGTGAGTTTGGGAATCGAAAACAACCAAGAGGATGTTGATCGATTAATTCATGTGTTAGACAAAATTGCCAGAAAGGAAAACCACGCTGCTTCTACACAGAATGGAACACCCACCTTACCGAAGGCGAATGTACAGCAGCAGATGGATGATTTCGCCAAGGCAACAGCCCTGAGAGTTTATTCTCAGGTATAAACCTCGCTCTCGCTGGTCTGGATTTGTAATAAGATTATTTATGAACCGATAAATCTAACGGCAATCCAGACCTCTTAGATTTAGTATTTGCAATTCTATTAAACCCAGTTGAGCGAATGTGTCCCTAAAATGAGCCATTTGGGTATTAGCACTCCGTCCCTTTAAAAGACTATTGAATTCTTATGTGGTTTTCCCCCTCCGAAAGTGAAACCTATTTGCAAAAAACGCCTCTGTTAAATATTTATTAGCTTCCCCTGCCATACATTCCACGATCTTATTATCTTTGTTTTACATCTTTTCAATAAGTGTTGTTATTAATATAAGAGACTATAAATGTGTATTTTTAATAACACCATTTCAACTTTAAATAAAGTATAAGGCGCATGGGGACTTGTGTAAAAAGAGCTTTATTTCTCATTTCGTTTCTGCTATTCATAGTTACAACTGGGTTTACCAAATCGAGAACAAGTATTGAGGCACTTCGCATTGTTAATTCTTTTTGTCAAAAAGATCAGAGCCCAATGGGACGGGGCATATCTCTAAAATCTGCTGTAAAGAAGTTAGCCTATACTTGTACCGATAATGATACAAGCCAAACAGCCAATGAAAATGCATATTATTACATTTTCAATATTGAAAAAAATAATGGCTTTGTTATTGTTTCTGGTGACGATCGGGCAAAAGATATTCTTGGATATTCAGATAGCGGCAGTTTCCCGACTGAAAACATGCCGGAAAATTTCAGAAACTGGATGGCGTTCTATGAAAAAGAACTGAAAGCATTGGCTTCAATACCCGACACATCAATCGTTTCGTCTACTAACATTCCGGCTAAAATAAATACCAACGCTTTCGCAACATCCATAAATCCCCTTTTAGGAACCATCAAATGGGATCAATCAGCGCCCTATAACATTTTATGTCCCTTTATCGGTTCAAAACAAGCCCCTACCGGTTGTGTGGCAACAGCCATGGCTCAAATCATGAAATATCATCAATGGCCGTTAGCAGGTGCAGGAGCCAAGACTTATAAACCCTACGAAGTAGATGATCCTCTTACGGTTGATTTTTCGAAGGCAACATACGACTGGGCCAATATGGCCAACACATACGATGGCTACAGCAGCACAGCCATTCAGGATACAGCCGTGGCCACTCTCATGTATCATTGCGGGGTTGCTGTAAGCATGGAATATTCTGCATATTCATCCAGCGCCTATAGTAACGATATTCCCGCAGCCTTAAGCACTTATTTTGGCTACGATGAAAATGCTCAACTGTACGTTCGTGATTATTACAGTGAAGCGGAATGGATACAAATGATAAAAAAAGAATTGAATTCAAAACGTCCTATATTATATGGAGGCGCAAGTATAGACGGTTCCGGACATCAATTCATCTGTGACGGTTATGATTCTGAAAATCTTTTCCACTTTAACTGGGGATGGAACGGTACCTGCAACGGGTATTTCGAACTAAGCTCACTGAATGTAGAAACTCCGGGAATTGGAGGAGGGACAGGTGGATTCTCCGTTGGACAAGATATAATTACCGGCATTCGAAAACCGATCGTCAAATCCATAAAATCATATCAAATCCATTTATTAAGAATGCTTGAGGCAAACAATGCAAGAATAGCCAGAGAGTCAGAATTCAGTATTACCTATGGATTTGCTAATTATGGAGGAAATACGTTCGAAGGAAGTATCGGTTTGGGGCTTTATCAAGAGAACACACTTGTATCAATACTTGATGAGCATACCGATATTTATCTTCCATCATACTACGGAGACCCGAACATGGCCGTAGACTCATTGTCGATCCCTCCATCTGTGAGCAATGGGATCTATCAGATTTACGGCATTTACAAAGCGAAAGATCAAAGCAGTTGGTCGGTCATGAGAAATAAAGTAGGAATACCTAATTCACTGGATGTCGTTGTAAATCCTTCCGACATAACTTTTACAACTCCGAATACATATCCCCAACTGACTTTATCCGAAGCAATAAAGGTGACGGGAAATCTGTATAAAGGGAAAACCGCCAGGTTAAGTGCCACCATTCATAATGCAGGAGGTGAGTACAACTCGTACATGGTTTTTAAGCTGAGTTCGCCGACAGATCCTTCCATTAGTCAAAATCTGACCATTGACCCGGTTAATATTCCTGCCGGAACAACAAAAACCCTTGAGCTTACGGGTCATGTTACACTACAGCCCGGTGATTATATATTAAAACTCATGTATGATTTTAATAATGACCAGAATAATTATTCGCTGACGCCTATGACTCCAGGTACGAATAATTCAATTCATGTGACCGTGCTGGGTACCGATACGATAGCTCCGGCATTAACCCTAACCGGGAATATTTCATTAACGAACAACATTATAGCAAGAAATTCAGAAGCCGTGCTTTCTGCCAAAATAAAAAATACAGGTGGTTACTTTAACAATAGCCTGGCGGCTTTTATTTTCAAGCCAACCGGTGATACTTCTATCGATTTTATTGGCCCTAAAAATGTTATTTTCGATACGGATGAAGAAAAAGTGGTTACTTTTTATAAGGAAATGAACTTACCAGCAGGAAATTACTACATGGCCCTGTATTATCTCAATGAAACCAGTGGCTGGACCCCGTTCTCTCCCGATTCATACAATATGATAAACTTCACCGTAGCCTATCCAACAGGCATTGAGGAATTTACTGCCGGCAAACCAAGTATATATCCAAATCCGGTCACCGATGTGCTTTATATTAAGTCGTCCTCTATAATCAAGTCTATTCAAATTCTGGATATATCCGGCAAACAGATTTCAAGGCAGGAACCTCATACAACCGGAACTGTTTCTGTTTCTGTGAACAATTTGAATAAAGGCGTTTATCTAATTCGAATGGAGACAGAAAAAGAATTTTATACGGAAAAATTTGTCAAAAAGTAAAACGGAAAGGAATCGAAAAAGCAGCACGATCGAACGAACTGTTGATAAATGAAGAGACTGAACTCTTTTGAAACAGCCTCACAATTCATCCATGCACGATCAATCTCAGCATTCGAAAAAACCAGGAAATAGAATCTGTCTTCAGCAATAATTGTTGTATTTTTATCCTGATTTTATCAGAAGAGCGATGCAATCGTTTCTATTAAAAACAAAGGATTAATTTTGCTGATATAAAATCAGTGTGAATATATTTCTAAATAACCTTAAAATTTATAGCCATGGTAAAGGAAAAAGAAGGAAAAGAAAAAAACACTAAAAAAGCGCCGGAAAAAAATCTGAAAGAAAAAAGGGCAGCTAAAGCAGCCAAACGCGCTGGAAAGAGCAGGGAATAATAAACCTTTTTAGAAAGTCAAACGCCGGATCACTTTTAAAAATGATCCGGCGTTTGTTGTGAATCTGCCTTTTCAGAAAAGAATAGATTCTTTTTTCTATTCAGCGAATGTATAAACTGTTTCAAGTTCTTTGGCCAGTGCAATGACATTCAGATTCGTTTCCAGCTGCCCACCTTTTGCCAGCGAAATTTTGCCGGTTTCTTCCGAAACAACAATGGCCACCGCATCAGTACTTTCCGACACACCAATAGCGGCACGGTGCCGCAAGCCCAGGCTGCCGGGCAAATCGCGCCGGTCGGTAACAGGCAAAATGCAACGGGCAGCTGCAATTTTATCATCAATGATAATAACCGCCCCGTCGTGCAACGGAGTATTTTTAAAAAAGATGGTTTCGAGCAATGCATCCGAAACACGGGCATTCAGTTTTTCGCCGGTACGGATCAAATCGGGTAATTCCGATTTATGGGGAATTACAATCAATGCTCCTGTTTTTGATTTTGCCATGTTTTCGCAAGCCCTGACGATTTCTTTAATGACCTTTGCCGAATCAACTTTATCTCTGTCCGACGAAAATATTTTTTCGAGTCCAAAAGTCCGGCTAATCTGGTAATTGGTGCCTATCATCAGTAAGAAACGGCGTATTTCCTGCTGAAACACAATGATCAGCGCCAGCACTCCCACCCCAATGAATTGCCCCATGATGGAACCCATCAGTTCCATGTTCAGGGCTTTTACGAGCAACCAAAACATGTAAATAAAGAACAGGCCAAGAAAAATATTAAATGCAACAGTGCCTTTTATTAACATGAAAAGCTGGTAGAGAATAAATGCTACCAGCAAAATATCGAGGATATCGAGAAAACGTATGGTTATAAATAGGTTCATTAAAGAGCTATTTCCTTCAGTTTTTTGTATATGCGAACCGCTTCAACAGCTTCCCGGACATCGTGTACCCGCAGGATGTCGGCGCCACCCACCAGCGACAAGGTGTTTACCACCGAAGTTCCGTTCAAACTCTCGGCAGGCGTTTGTCCCAGTAAATTGGCAATCATCGATTTGCGTGAAACACCCACCAGTAAAGGCAACTGAAACACTTTAAACGCATCGAGGCGATTGAGCAATTCGTAATTATCTTCCAATGTTTTACCGAAACCGAACCCCGGGTCAATAATAACATCTTTCACCCCGCATTTGGTAAGTCTTTTTACTTTTTCTGTAAAAAAATTTGAAATTTCTTTAATAATATCATCGTATTCAGGCTCTTCCTGCATGGTTTGCGGAGTTCCCTGAATGTGCATCAGCACATACGGAACATTGAGTTTTCCAATGGTTTCAAACATGTGAACATCGAAATTGCCTCCTGAGATATCGTTCACCATACACGGCCCGCATTCGTCGATCACCCGCACAGCTACCCACGAACGGAACGTATCGATTGACAGGCGCGCCTCGGGAAACCGTTTGCGGATTGCGCAAACAGCCGGAAGCAGGCGATCAAGCTCGGTTTTGGTCGAAACTTCCGCAGCGCCGGGGCGGGTCGATACAGCGCCAATATCAATAAATGTTGCCCCCTGTTCCAATATCTCTTCGGCACGCGCCAATATCTTCTTTTCATTTTTGTATTTTCCTCCGTCAAAAAACGAATCAGGCGAAAGGTTCAGAATTCCCATTACGATCGGATCTTTCAGATCAATAATTTCTCCATTTAACTGAATGGTATGCTTGCGCTTAAAAAATTTTGATGCGTTAGATGTGATTAACATGGTTCGGATAATTTGAATTTATTAACAACCGTACTTTACAAAAGTAAAATAAAATCGAACGAATTTACGCATTAATTTAATACTTTTATGCCATTCAAATCAATGTAAACATGGAAGAAACCTCTCAACAATACGATCACGTCATATTGATATGCCAGGACATATTTATAAAAAAAATGAAAGACTACGGCACGGCCTGGCGCATATTGCGTCCCAGTTCGCTAACCGACCAGATTTATATAAAGGCACAGCGGATACGCAGTCTGGAAGAAAAAGGCATCAGTAAGGTAGGCGAAGGCATCCGTCCCGAATATATTGGCATAGTCAATTACTGCATTATGGCGCTGATTCAGCTTGATAAAGGTTTTTCCGACCAAACAGAGATCAGTAATGACGAAATATTGAAACTCTATCAGCACTATTTTCAGAAAACCAAAGAATTGATGCTGGACAAGAACCACGATTACGGCGAAGCCTGGCGCAATATGCGCATGAGTTCGTACACCGACCTGATCCTGATGAAGATTAAACGCACCAAGCAAATTGAAGACAACCAGGGAAAAACTATTATTTCTGAAGGAATTGATGCCAATTACATGGACATGATCAACTATTCGGTGTTTGCCCTGATTAAAACTGAATTTGAAGAAATGCCTTCCTGATCCGGAATTTCCACGTAAATGGATATTGAAACCGGATCAATAATGTGCCGGAATGGTTGTTGTATATTTGAATGAATAAACGGAAATTGCAGATGAAGATTTTACAACAAATAGCACGAATTCTTTTAGGAGCCACCTTTGTTTTCTCTGGCTTTGTAAAAGGCGTCGATCCGTGGGGATCAGCCTATAAATTCACCGATTATTTTGCTTCATTTGGCTGGGAACCACTGATAAAACTGGCTTTTCCTCTGGGGGTTCTGCTCGCGGCTGCCGAATTTGCCATTGGGATCGCGCTGATTTTTAAATTGTGGATGCGCCTTACTTCGTGGCTGGCCATGCTTTTCATGGCTTTTTTCACTGTATTGACTTTGTACATTGCGATAACCAATCCGGTTACCGATTGTGGCTGTTTTGGCGATGCGCTGGTGCTTACCAACTGGCAAACATTTTATAAGAATATCGTATTCGTTGGTTGTGCTATTATTATTTTCAGGAACCGAAAAAAATTTGAAAATAAAAAAGAGGCAATTTTACCTGTTGCCTTCAGCGGAATGACCATGGCGGTTTATTTCTCGCTGGTTTTCTACTCATATAATCACCTGCCGCTGATTGATTTTCTTCCGTACAAAGTCGGCACCAATATTCCGGAAGCAATGCAAATTCCGGAAGGCGCTCCCAAAGATGTTTTCAAAACTATTTTCAAGTATAAAAACAAAGAAACAGGAAAAATAAAAACATTCACAGAAGACAATTACCCGTGGCAGGATACCTTGAATTGGGAATATGTTTCGATGGAGTCAAACCTGTTAAAAGCCGGATATAAAGCGCCAATTCACGATTTTATAATGGAAAATGAGAACGGCGAAGATGTAAAAGACTTTTTCCTGTACGACAACGGCTACACGTTTTTGCTGATTGCTCACAACCTTCAGAAAACCAATCGAGAAGCAATGCCAAAAATCAATAAATTGGCACGATTTGCAAAGGCGAATAACATGCAGTTTGTCGGGATGACATCCTCTGCGCGCGACGAAATCAGTAAATTTATGACTGAAACCGAAACGCCGTTTGAATTTCTTAATTGCGATGAAATTACCTTGAAAACCATTGTGCGTTCGAACCCCGGATTGCTGCTTTTGAAAAAAGGGACCATCATTGCCAAGTGGCATTACAACGATATTCCGGATGAAAAGAAGCTGAAAGAGTTGATTGAGTCGTGAGATATGAGTTATGAGTTTTTGGAATAACCTTTCAATCATTTAGCAAATCAGCCTCTCCATGCTGTTAAACTATAGTTAAAACCTTTATTTGCAGGAAAACAGATATATGAAGGTTCAATTGCTTTTTATAAATTAGCGCCCATTCAAAAAAACACATTAAAAACCAAATCATAATGAGGAAAAAAGTAGTTGCCGGTAACTGGAAATGTAATACCACCGTTCAGGAAGGTATTGAGCTTGCAAAAGCAGTAAACGAATTGGTTGCCAAAGAAGGCAATAAAAATGTAGTTGTAGTTCTGGGAACTCCCTTTACACACATTACCAGTGTTGTTGCAAGTGTTGATGCCAACCGCATCGGTGTTGCATCGCAAAACTGTGCAGCCGAAGCCAAAGGCGCTTTCACCGGCGAAGTTTCTGCTGCCATGGTAAAATCGACCGGCGCCGAATATGTTATTTTAGGTCACTCTGAACGCCGCGAATACTACAACGAAACCAGCGAAACGCTGAATAAAAAAGTAGCTCTTGCTCTTGCAAACGGCCTCACTCCTATTTACTGTTGTGGCGAATCATTGTCAATCCGCGAAGCCGGAACACAAAACGATTTCGTAAAAACTCAGTTAGACGAAACTATTTTCAATCTTTCGGTTGAAGAATTCTCGAAACTGGTTATTGCTTACGAACCTATTTGGGCCATCGGAACCGGCGTTACCGCAAGCACTCAACAGGCTCAGGATATGCTGGCCTACATCCGCAAAATCATTGCAACCAAATTTGGCGCTGCTGTTGCTGAAGAAACTTCGATCCTTTATGGTGGAAGCTGCAATGCGAAAAATGCTGCTGAATTATTCTCTCAGCCAGACATCGACGGAGGTTTAATTGGCGGCGCTTCGTTAAAAGCCGACGATTTCATCCAGATCATCAACGGATTCTAAAAGATTTCATCTTCACAATGATACAGAAAGCCATTTCCGAAAGGGAGTGGCTTTTTTCACGCCTTAGCCTTTCATCATGGTCAGCAACATTTTAAACGGCTCAACAGCCTGCAAAGCATGAGGTACATTGGCCGGCATAATAATGGATTCGCCCTTTTTCACCAAATTAGAATTGCCGCCGATAACGATTTGCGCTTCGCCATCCAATACCTGAACAACAGCATCAAACGGAGCGGTGTGTTCACTCAAACCTTGTCATTGATCAAAAGAAAACAAAGTGATATTTCCTGACTGATTTTTCAGAACCTGTTTGCTGATAACGCCTCCGGATGAATATTCTACCATTTCTTTCAGGTTCAGCACTTTTCCTTTGCCAAATATTTCCTGCATAGTTGATCGTTTTAAATTGTTCACATTGATTTTCATACTTCTACATTAAGTTTTATGTCTATTGCCCCGAATTATCCGGGATATTCAAATAAAAAATCCGTATTCTTCCGAATAGGTCTCAATATGGATCAGAACTGCTGGTGCAAGTTTATGGCGCCAGTCGCATGATTCTCCATTCATTTCTATCCAGCCGATAGCAAATCCGGTCGTGCAGACGGTTGGGCCTTCCCTGCCAAAACTCGATCTGGTAGGGTTTAACCAAATAGCCACCCCAGTATTGTGGTCGTGGAATTTTATCGCCAAACTTTTCCTTGTACATATTGAAATTATCATCCAACATGCTTCTCGAACTGATTACCTGGCTTTGTGGCGATGCCCAGGCGCCAAGCTGGCTGCCAACCGGACGGGAAGCAAAATATTCGTCCGACAACATGTGGCTCAGTTTTGTAACATTCCCGTCAACACGCACCTGGCGTTCGAGTTCGGGCCAGAAAAAAGTAAGAGAAACAAACTGATTAGCCGAAATGTGTTCAGCTTTTGCACTGTTATAATTGGTGAAAAACATGAACCCGTGAATGGTCAGTTCTTTCAAAAATACCACCCTTGCATGTGGCCTGTTTTCCCGATCGACGGTCGACAATATCATGGCTGTTTGCTCGTCCGTCCTTTTTTCCAGCAGTTCGTCCAGCCAAATCTGGAACTGGGTCAACGGATTTTGCTTTACATCTTTTTCCAGTAATTGCTTTTGCAGCTTCTGGCGGCTTGTATCTTGCATAGTCATTGTTCTGTTCTCTTTGAATACAAATAATGTAACATGATACAGGCAAATATGTTTAGCCAAAACATAGCTTGCAATTGAAATTAAACATCAATTATCTGATAGAAGTGATTTAAACTAACAACCTGAGTTCAATTCTTAACTAATTGAAAATAAAGGAATAGATTAAATATTTGGCAAAAGCATGGATTTTGCTAATTTAAAAGTCTGGCAAACATTAGAGCATACTAATACCTTTTCTCCAGTTCCACTCCCTTAAAATAGTGGAGCAGGATTTCATCGTACCGGTAGCCTTTGTGGCCCATCACGGCAGCGCCGATCTGGCAGAGGCCAACGCCATGTCCCCAACCGGCGCCATGCAGAACAAATTTCTGCGGAATACCGTTCCGAATATCCTGCTTTTCAACAGTAAAAGCCGAACTGTACAAATGCGATTCGCTAAGCCAGCGGCGTATTTCCAGCTCTTTCCCGACTATCAGCGTTTTTTTTGAGCCAACAATTTTCAACCGGATCAATCGCCCTGATTTTCCACGTTCAATGGGAATCAGATCGATAATTTGTCCAAAATCGCGACCTGAACGGCGACGTAGCAAACTCGATATTTGCTCTTGCGAGTATTCAACTTTCCAACGGTAAAAATTTTTGGCCGACCAGTCGTATTCATTCAACACCTGCCGGAGAACTTCCTCATCGCGGGTGTTGCAAAATGATTCGGGGTTGCCATGAATCCAGCGCACTGCATTTTCATCAATTGTCAATTCTGTTTCAAAAACTACCGGAACCGACGGATTATCAATCACATTGGTCAGGTACGGGTGATTTACCGGTTCCCAGCAATTTTCGAACAATTCGGCAATCCCGCCGCAACATTTCGAAAAACGGGCATCGCAAACTGCTCCCCGATACGATAAAATCACACCGGCAGTATCGTTCACAGCCTTTACCACATTGGGATTGTGCGAGCGGGTCGTTCCCTGGTAACGCTGGCAATGGTCGTCGGCGCACACATGAAAATTCAGATGGTCTTCGCGGTCGTACCAGCGAATGTATTCGTCATCGGTTTCAGAAATTGTTTTATATGTTGCCTGCGATTCGCTGATTTTTTCCTGTTTTTCGATCTGCGCAATCAGCCAGCTTCGCGAAATGATTGCATGAGCTTTCAGTAATTCCAACGAACTTTTAGCGCTCATTTCCGAAGAAATAACGCTGATCAGGTAATTCTCGATGGGCAAAACATTGATCGCGGTAATTTTTCCGTCTTCAATAATCAATTTTAAAGTTCCCTGAAAACGCTGGTTTTCGTTTTGTTCCCAATGGAAATTTACACCGATGGTCACATTCCTTAATTCCAGTTCGCAGGATTCGATATCCATAGGCTCGAAAATAATTTCTTTTCCTGAAAATTTTCCTGAAGGCCCGGTAACAGCGATTTCTCCGTCTTCATGTTTTGCACAAAATGTTCCCGTTACAAATTCCGGATTTTCGTTGCATGAGAAATTTCCATTCAATAGGAATTCAATTTCGTCGCGCGACATGATTCCAACGGTAATATTGGGTTCTGTTTTCATGTTAGTTTTGTTATAAAAAAGGTTCAATCAGGCTTTTCCACAAGATGTATCCATCCTTATTCAAATGCAGTCCATCGGGACTTAATTCGTCATCAAGACAATTATTTTCATCTGCAAAATAGTTGTGCATGTCAATAAAACTGCATCCTTTTTCAGGAGCCAGTTTTATTATTTCTGAATTTAGCAGAATAATCTGCCGGCCGTCTAATTTCGGGTTGAAAAAGCGGTCGGTATTTACCGGCAAAACACTCAATAAATACAAATTCGGGCAAACCTCCGATAACCGACGAACAATTTCACGATAGTTGGCGATCACATGCACCGGATCGTCTCCATCGCCCAAATCATTAATGCCAGCCATCAAAAATATTTTTCCGGGATTTTGCTGAATTACTGCATCCAGCCGTTGCAAAATATCGAAGGTTGTATCGCCGGCAACTCCGCAATTTATAATGTTTTCACCCGGGAAAAGATCGTTCCATTTTCCCCATTCGGTCAAGCTATCGCCCAGAAAAACAATATTTTGTGCCATTACTAAAATATGCTTTTCACCAATGAATCAAACTTTTCTGCGGGCCACAAAATCTGATAAAAAATATCGACAATATCAGCTTTTGTAATTTTACCGAAATCTTTTTCCAGCGGCGTAATCAAAACGCCGCCCAAATCAACAGAAGCGGGACTCAACAGGATATTCGCTTCTCCTTCGTCGAAATATTGCCAGGGACGGTGCCGAAACCGGGGAAAGATAAAAACCTGCCATTTCCCGTTCTCATATCCGGCTAAAATATTCATCATCGGCTCTTCGCCAACAAGTTCATTTAAAAAATCCAGCTTTTCGTATATCGAATTGAAGCACGACTCAAGATTCGCTTTTCCGAAACTTTCCATGAAAAGAAAATTGCGGATGCCATCGTTTATTGCCCAAACATCGACCGAACCTGCAGCCAGTTTTGTCCCTTTTTTTTGCTTCAGATTTTCAATTTCCGATTCAAGCGGCATGAAACCCTTTTTCCCGGCCTGAAAATGAAAATGGTCGGGAGCCGAAGCGCCACATTTCGGACCGTTGTAAAAAATCGTAAAATCGTGTAAAACTTCAGCCAGGTCGAGCATTTCACCGAATCGGCCTGCCATTTGCTGCGGCGCATGATCGCGACCCGGAATCGTAAAATGCTCCGGGAAAATCGGGAACGGGTTCACCAGTATTTCGTAGTTGCCAAAAACAAGTTGCTGCTGTTCTGTCGGGCGGTTTTCCGCACACAAAAAGCATTTCCGGCTGGCAATTGACTGCTGGTCGACTTTGGCAGCCGATGAAACAATGCGTACCGGGTTAAACTGAACTTTGATCAGAAAGCCATTAAAATCAAATACCCGAACCTGAACATTTTCCAGATCAGAATAATTCTTCCGGGCTGTCGGCCAATCATTTTTTTGTGCAATCAGTAACTGCTTTGCCTTTTCATTGAAATCCAACATGCTTATTTATTTTTTCGTTGCCGTGCTTTCAGTTCGATTGTACGGATACGGTCTTTGTACAGATTGTGCTTGTTCATTTTTTCGATGTCGAGCGCGGCATCCGAATTATCGTCCCAGCGACGGCACAGGTACACATTTTCATACACACGGCCAATGCGGTACTCGCGCGAAATAGCCAACCCCACCGCATAATCTTCGCCATAGCTCACATTCGAGACTTTCACCTCACGCAAAACCGGCGTATAGAAAGCACGCGGAGCGCCCAGTCCGTTGATTCGAAGGACGTTATTCCGACCATTGTCGGGAGTCCATTCCTTGTGATCGATAATTCCGGGAGGAATTTCTTCCAGCTTAAAATTCACCAACTGATACGTGCCAACCACCATCGCGCAGTTTTCGCGGTAAAAGGCATCGACCATCGTTTGCAGCGTATTTTCATCTTTATAAATATCGTCGCTGTCGAGCTGAACAGCAAACATTCCGCAACGCGGATTGTGTACCGCAGCATTCCAGCAACCGCCGATTCCTAAATCATTGCGTTCGGGAATAATATGAATTACCCGCTCGTCTTTTTCTGAAAAAGAGTTAATGATTTCGGTTGTCCGGTCTTTTGAATGATTATCGACAACCAGAAGGTTAAACGGGAAATTGGTTTTCTGATTCAATACCGATTGAATGGCGTCGGCAATCGTTTTTTCACGGTTCAACACCGGAATAATCACCGAAGCTTTGGTATCAAATTCACTTTCTGAAAACTTTATTTCTGAAAATTCAGGTTTCAGCCAGGCTCCCACATTTTTGAGATGTTCGGTCGCGGCCTGTTCCATTTCAATCTGTACCTGCCGGTTTTTCGGATCGACATAATCGAATATTTTTTGTCCGCTTTTGCGAATGTCGGTCTCATCGATGGTGTATAAAAACTCGGGGATACGCACAATGTCGTGTTTTTGCGAAACTTTCAGTCGCAAATAATAAAACCCGGCATGCGAAAATTGTTGCGTCATTTCGCGAACTGCTTCACGGAATGCCTTGGCGCAATACAAAACCAGCGGCCCAAAATCGAAATCATCGCGCAAACTGCCTTGCTGGTAGTCGATTAACGGATGTGCCGAAAGTTTTCCCTCTTTCACTTCCATGTAATCGGAATATACCATTCCGGCCCCAGTTGCCTGGGCCACACTAACCAAACGCTCAAGGGCAAATTGGCCCGTTTCTACTGATGTTTCTTTTGTAACAAGCAAAATATAATCAGCCCCCTCTGATTCTTTTTCCATTCGCTTTAAGAAGTCGGTTCCGGTAAAGTTTTCGTAGGAAAACCGTTTTATTTTTACATTTTCCTTTGCATCAAGAGAATCGTTTATAACTATTTTTTCAACCGAAGCGTTGCTTTGCAATTCGCTGATCAGGTCTTTCACTTCACTCTCTGTACCATTCGGGATAAAACTATAAATTACTGCCATCGTCAAAAAGGTTTAATCTTTAGTAAAGAAATCAAAAATTTGTTGTACTAATTTATATCTGTCTGATTGATTTTTCACGCATTCGAACGGAAAACCCAACGCAACTACTTTATAATTGCCTTTGGCGGCAACCGCAGCGCTGGTATTGTTTTCCACGTATCTAAAAACCGTTTCGGCCCCGGCATCGAAAGGTTCAATGGCATCGGGCGCTTCCACCGGGTATTGTTGCAAATTATATGCAGTATTTACCGTTCCTGAAACATTGAAACGGGGCGAAACCGAAACAAAATCGACATTTTTCACTGCATGTCCGGTCCGCCATTTGTATTTTAAGAGCTTGCCTACCCGGTTTATCTGAACGGAGTCATTGCCAATATCGCTGCCAATGTAGGCGCCCGAAATAAAAATATTTCCTCCTGAACGGGTATAATTTTCCAACGCGCTGAGCATTTTCTCAGTATAAATTGAAAAATGAGCAGTACTGTCTTTTCCGGGAAAATAGCTGGTTTTTTCTTCACCATACAAAAGATCGATCATCTGATAATTTGATATTTCGAGCTGTTTATCCTCTACCGATTCATCACTGGAAGTTACAAAACTGTAGCCTGCATTCAAGATACTTTCGCCGTGAATTGCAGCAAAATCGAACGTATTTCCACGAAAAATAGTTGTTTCCAAATCGCCGTAACTGGCTCCGTGACCGGGACTGTCGTCGTCCAACCAAGCCGATTTCCGCACAAAATCATACTGGTCGCCAACCGTGCCAACATCGTATCCACGAGCCACTCCGTGATCCAGCGCCCGCATGACGCCCGAAAGCGAATCGGTTTCAAATATTTCGGGACTGTCAATCCGGTCGAATCCGTTTACGATCAACATATTTCCTTTGCTTTTTTCTGAAATTCCCACCGAAATTTCTTCCGACGGAAAACTTTCGCCACCGTCATTCACCGCTGTAACCCTGAAACGGTAAATTTCTCCCTTTTGCGGAACCGTAATTTTTAGTTTCGTTCCAGAAGTCATCGTTCCATTATCAAAACCATTGTCGCCAACCCGCTGATAAACGATGTATTTATCAGGTACTGCCGTAGATTCCAGGGGGTCGGCAACCGGAGACCATTGCAGCGTAATTTCATTTTCGTCTGTGAATTCAGCAAACAGATGATCGACGGGTAAAGGCTGTACCACATACAAATAATTGTATTGCGTGGCCAAAAACCGGAGCATTCCCTTGTAGATGGCGCGCGACACGTCGAACTTATACGAAGGATGCAACAAATAGCGAACATCATTCAGATTTTGATGCGAAAGCAGTTCGAGCAACATGGCAGGAACATTGGGACGGAACGATTCGCTGTATTCCGAATTCCACATGCCGCGCCGTGCCCAGTCTTTATTATATTTTCTGGAAATATCATCAACTATTTGGGTTTGAATCAGGTCTGTAAGGTCGCGGGAAGCATATTTCGACTGCCCGTCGGGAAAAACAGCCTGATCTTGAGTCGTTGAATAGATGCCCAGTGTACCGACAATTTTATCGCCATCCAATATCCCGGCATCGGTATGAAAAGCGAGTGACAAATCAACAGGAATACCCAACCCCTGCGAATTACGGTCTTTATTTGGTCCAAACGGGGCGCCAATAAGCCAGTTCACCCATTCACCACGACTTTTGTAGTCGTCAGTATAATCATTTTCACCGTTGCTGAAACTCCACACCAATGTATCGGGAGCCCCCGAATATTGCAGATTGTAGCGGGCTCCTTCAAAAAAGCGGGCACGCTGGCTGAGCTGACCATTTCGGTTGATCACCCCCATGCCACCACCAAAGCGTACAGCATCGGCAGTTATCAACTGCCGGGATGTAAAAGGAACCAACAATACTACTTTTCCGGTTTCATCATTTTTCCCTTTTCTGAATAAAAATTTGCCGAGATGCACCCACGTTCCGAAGCCCATCCGCTGATCAACACGGAAATCGGTAGTACCGCCCGTATGATAAACCCGATATGTTACTTCCCCCTCTCCTTTTGCATACGAAACATACACGCTGTATTCCCCATCTTCAGGAATATCAGGCAAATAAACCACGTCCTTCCGTTTTGTTTTTTCGTTAATTTCGATGAAAGTTCCCTGTTTGAAGGGGTTTTCAGTTGTATACGGAATATTTCCGATAGCAAAGCCACTTTCTTTTTCCTCTGTCTTCCGTGGTTTCAACAACCTGCTTTTCCCGGTCGAAGAATCGTTATCGACAATTACTTCGTTGGGTTGCCAGTCGCGTTCCCTCGGGAGAAATACAGTTGCTCCGGCATTCTCAAGCATTGGAATCAGAAATGGTATGACAAATGCTGTCGGAGAAATATCTTCCAATGTGGTAAACAAACGGGCGCGCTGCCATTCCCAGCGATTCAATTTTTGCTCATAATACCAGCCATGACTGTTCCACAAAGCAATATTCGAATTTTCAAGTCCTTTGGGAATTTCATATTGCCTCGTTTTCACAACCAGATTTTTTCGTTCCGGCCTCAATCCGTTGTTTTGAGGCAACCGGCTATAATCCGACTGCTCCAGATAGTAATTTGGAATCAATTTCTCAACCGGAACATGATTCGAATAAAATTGCAATGCTACCGACGGTGTATTCGGAAGATACTTGTAAATAGTATCATTTAACTGCTGAATAGATGTTGTGCGGAGAGGCATTTCGGCAAAAGCAGCACTAAAAAAAATGTTCAGGGTATCGTTTGAAGGCGAATAATAAAGAGTATCTATTTTTATCTTTTTCCCGTTTTGATAATTAAAATCAAGTGAAAGCAGCTTATTTCCAACACGGTTATCCAGTACCTGTTTAATAGTTTTCAATGAAATTGCATTTTGTTGTGGCAATCCCTGCGCAAGCAATGTTACCGGGCTCACAACAAAAATTACAGCCGTTAAATAACAATTTAAAATATATCTGATTCCACTCCTAATCGATGAATTTTCAATATGTTTGGACATCGGTTTAAAAAGATTTTTGTTGATGAAAACAAAGATAAATAATATTTGTAATACATATTATAAATAACAAAAAAACCTTATATTTGCAAGGTCTATTTTTCTTACTAAATGATTTATTATCAAACTCAACGAATGATATTAATTGCAGACAGCGGCACTACAAAAACAGATTGGTTATTGGTAAAAGACAACCAGCTTATTGGCGATATTGAGACCACTGGAATCAACCCATATTTTCAGGATTCAGATGAAATTACCAGAAAACTGTCACATTCGTTTCGAGAAGGAACAAAAGACTCGGTAAGCAATATTTATTTTTACGGCGCCGGATGTATTAAAAATGAAACTGATCGCACCGTTATTCATGCCCTTAAAAATATCTTCCCTTCCGCAAAAATTGAAGTTGAAGACGATATGCTTGGCGCAGCCCATGCACTTTTGAACAAACAGGAAGGCATTGCATGTATTATCGGCACAGGATCAAATTCGTGCAAATACGATGGCGTAAAGATTACAGAAAAAGTACCGAGCCTCGGTTACATTTTAGGAGACGAAGGCAGCGGCGCCTACTTGGGGAAGATCTTCCTGAACAACTATTTCAAACGTGCGATTCCCAACGATCTAAAATCAATCATTGACAATGAATTAAAACTGGAAATGCCCAAGGTTTTAGCGGCTGTGTACCGGGAAGAATACCCCAGCAGGTATCTGGCCGGTTTTTCAAAATTTATGATGAAAAATATCGGACACCCTTATTTTAAAGAACTTATAAAAAGCGGTTTTGAAGATTTTCTGCAAAAGAATGTCGAACAATACAAGGCATATCGGGATTTTCCTGTAAACTTTGTCGGTTCAATCGCTTTTCATTATAAAGATATATTACAAGAAGTTGCTGCAGAAAGAAAGATTCGCATTGAAAAAATCCTGCACAAACCAATTGACGGGTTATTGGAATATCACCTGTCGAAATAGTACAGAACAAAAAACAAGAAAATACACACAATGAAAGTTACAGAATCACCTTCGTTGTATGACGATTTAGAGAATATGTCGATCCGGGAAATACTGGAAGGCATCAACAGAGAGGACAGCAAAGTACATGTTGCAGTAAACAAAGAAATCCCCAAGATTGAGCGATTGGTTGAACTACTGGTTCAACGGATTATGTCAGGAGGACGTTTGTTTTACTTGGGCGCAGGTACCAGTGGACGAATGGGCATTCTCGATGCCTCGGAAGTTCCGCCAACATACGGAATGCCCGAAGGAGTTGTAATCGGGCTCATTGCAGGAGGCGACAAAGCCATCCGTAAAGCCGTAGAAATGGCAGAAGACAACCTGAGTGCGGGCTGGGAAGACTTGCAAAAATTTGAAATCAACAGCAAAGATACTGTATTGGGAATTGCAGCATCTGGAGGAACGCCATACGTCATTGGCGGAGTGCGGGATGCACGAAAAAACGGACTGCTCACCGCCTGTATCACCTGCAACCCCGATTCGGCCATCGCCAAAGAGGTTGATGTTGCCATAGAGCCAATTGTAGGCCCGGAATTTGTAACCGGGAGTACCCGAATGAAAGCCGGTACAGCGCAAAAAATGGTACTGAACATGATCACTACTTCGCTGATGATAAAACTGGGCAGAGTGAAAGGTAATCGCATGGTTGATATGCAATTGACCAACAAAAAGCTGATTGAACGAGGAACAAAAATGATTGTTGACGAACTTGGAATACGAAAAGACGAAGCAAAAAGGCTATTGTTGTTACATGGTTCAGTCAGAGCCGTATTGAATAATTTTCACAATTAATTATATTCTGACATTCACAGAATAACATCTCAAGAGTTTTTTCTAAAAATGAAAGGCAGAAATTTGTAATACAAATTTCTGCCTTTCATTTTATTTTTTTCTTGCTATTGTTCTTTATAAAGCAAATACTTTTTCCGCATTTCTTTATACCGGATTAAATCAACCTCCCAGCTTTTTCTGATTTGTTCTTCGGTTTGTCCGGCAATAATTTGTTTTCGCAAGGTATCGGAGCCTGCAAGATTTTCAAAGAAATCGGTGAAAAATGATTCTTTGAGATTCGATTCCTGATAAAACTCGATTAAATAATTAAGCCGCACCTTTTCTATTTTCTGAAGTTCTGTCAACTCCGTTCCCGACAAATCGTACCCAAAACAGGTTTGGCCTTCGAATTTGGGATGAAGACTGAGTACCGGAATTGATACCGGCACATAGGAATGATCATGAGGAATAAAATATGGAGCGCCAAATTGCTGAAAGGGTTTGTAAGTTCCCCGACCTTCGTTTACCTCAGCTCCTTCAAAAAAACAAACAATAGGATACAAGTAAACCGACTTCATGTCGGGCAGATTTGGAGATGGAACCACCGGTAACTGGTATTTGGTGGCATGAGTATAATTTTCAAGTTCTATAACTTTCATATCGCATTTCACGCTATCCTTCAGCCAACCCTCGCCGTTGATCATCAGTGCATACTCGCCTGCCGTCATCCCATGTACAACCGGCACCTGATGCATCCCGATAAACGAAGTAAAGCCCGGTTTGAGTACCGGCCCATCGACATAATAGCCAAGCGGGTTCGGACGGTCCATGATAATTACTTTTTTCCCATTTTCGGCACAGGCTTCCATCACATAATGCATGGTTCCGAATACGGTGTAAAAACGGCACCCGACATCCTGAATATCGAAAATTACCACATCTACATCTTTTAAAAATTCAGGCGTTGGTTTCCGTGTAGCACCATAGATGGAATAAACCGGAATGCCGGTAACCGAATCGCTGGTACTCGAAATGTCCTGTCCCCGTTCAACATTGCCTTTGTACCCGTGCTCGGGGGCATAAATAGCACGAATATCAACGCCATTGGCCCGCAACAAATCGACCAAATGCACGGTATCAATCATGGAAGTCTGGTTCACGACAAGTCCAACCCGTTTGTTTTTCAGGAGAGGTAAATATTCACCGATTCGTGCAGCGCCAACAACGCACGGTTTTATTTGCGATTCGAATCCTGAACATGCAATAAATAAAATCAGGATAAAAAATGCGGTTGTCTGAATCCCGGTTCTTTTCACAAATGATTGTAGATTCAGCATTTCGTTGAAATGCCAATTTGGTTTAAGGTTTACAGATTTCATGAATTTTAAATTTAGTTTGTAATGATATTTGAAGGTTTCGATTCTAAATAGTCGTTATTGGAAGCAGTTACAAAATAACTCATCCCCGGCTGGCATGAATACCGGGTATCGGAAATAATATCAAGGGCAATTGCATTGAAAGTATTGGTTTTTGTCTGATCTTTTTCCAATACATACACAACATACCGGTCGGCATTGACTACTTTATTCCAGATTATCTCATTTCCATTCAATGAAATAACGGGTTCAGCAGGAGTCGGTATATTTGTTTTCCCCATCACCGGCAACAAGGATTTCCCTTTGTATTTATTCTTCAGATAGTTGTAAAGAGATGAATTTTCAAGGTTTTTCGCCCTGAAAAAAATACAACCAAATAAATTAGCGCTGTTTCGCACCAAATCGATTTGTCTCCCGAATTCTTCAACATCGCAAAAAGCAGGAACAGACGGATCGTTAAATTTATATGCTGCGATGCCGATTAGCATTGGAATTCCTTTCGAATTATTATTCCAGTAGTTTGCCTGTATACCAAAATCAGCTGTCGCATGACCAAATTCCCAGTATATTTGGGGCGCCAAATAATCAATCCATTTATTTTCAAGCCAAATCAATGGATCTGCATATAAAGCAATACTATTTTCCCTTTTCCCGGAAGGTGAAATTCCGAACAAAACATCCGGATTGACCGATTGAATTAACTGGCTTACTTCGCGAACCATTGTGTTTATATTTTCAGCTCTCCATGTGTGAATATCTGTCCCATTTCCGTATTTTTCGAAGGCTGTTTTATCGTTAAAACCAAAAGGATCGGAGGTTGACTTTGCCCCGCTGGGATAGAAATAATCATCAAAATGAATTGCATCGACCTCGTATCTCGTAATAATATCACGGATCACATTTTTCAGGTGGCTTCGAACTTCGGGAATGCCCGGATTGTAATAGAGCATATCTTTATAGGTAATCACCCAATCCGGATTTTTTATCGCCGGATGGTTTGATGCCAGTTGCAGCGTTGTTGGCGCAATCCGGTATGGATTGAGCCATGCATGTAATTCCATGCCTCTTTTATGGACTTCATCAATGGCAAATTGAAGCGGATCGTAACCGGGATCAGCGCCCTGAGTGCCTGTCAAATACGAAGACCACGGCTCTAATTCAGACGGATAAAATGCATCGGCCATCGGACGAATCTGCAGCACAATGGCATTGAAATTCAACGATTGGCAATGATTGAGAATAGCGATCAGTTCTGCTTTTTGAGCATCAGCGTTCCCTTTTGTTGTAGGCCAGTCAAGATTATAAACAGTAGAAATCCAGGCTGCCCTAAATTCATTTTTAGCAATCGCAATTTTATCTTTCGATGAATCGTAAGGCCGGTCAACCAGACCATCATCCATCCTGTCATCGTCTTCCTTGTTACAGGAAGCAACGAACACACAAATCAATGCGATTATAAAAAGGCTGTTGAATTTTATTTTGAAAGGGATATTATTTCTAATCATTTTCACACAAACCGGACATAAAATTCCGGAGAATTTTGATTCAGATTCAGAACGTAAGACAAATTACTTTTCCGTCCAGCGTGGTAAGCAATATCTTGTTTTTAGTAACCGGACAAACATAATTGACCAGGGCGTCCGAAACCTTGTACTTCCACTCCACCTGCTGCGGCGACTGTTTATTGATGGCGCAAACGATGCCATTCCCGGTAGGAACAAAAACCGTATTCCCATATTCGGTAATGGGCGAAGGGCCAATTTCGTAACCCAGTCCGGCTTTGCATTCCCATGCAAGTTCTTGCTTATCCGAAGTAGTGTAAAAGGCATCGACATTCCCCTCGTTCATATTTTTGATGTAAACCAGCTTCCCGTCGTTCGATATTCCGATGGATTCGCGGCACGAATAATCGCCCGAATCCCATATTTCGCGGCCTGTTTTTGCATCAAGGGCTGTCATTCGCCGATCGGGGGCCACAATAAAAATTTTTCCATTCGCTGCCACCGGCCAAACAGCAGCAGGCGAAAGCATCCGGTTTGCGTATTTCTCGCGTTTCCAGAGTAGTTTACCATTGGTTTTATCGAGCGCATAAAACGTGTTTCCCCACGAACCAAAATAAACCGCATTTTCATAAAGCAGAGGTCGTGTTTCTACAAAGTTTTTCACACTGTCGAATTGCCAAATTAGATTCCCTTTTTTGATATCAATTGCCCGGAAAACTCCATCAGACGCCCCAACAAAAGCAGTTTTTCCGTCCGACACAGGAGAAGCCACAATCGACTTTCCGGTTTCAAAACGCCAAACCAATTTCCCGGTTTTCAGGTCAAGACAATAAATGTTGTTGTCGGTTGAAGGGCAGATCACTTTCGTCTCCTCAATCAGCGGAGTAGAGTATATTTTTCCGCCAGTCTGAAATGTCCATAATGTTTTTCCAGTGGTATGGTCAATTGCAACTACCGTCCCGCGTGTATTGGCATAAACAGCGTATTTGCCTTGCGTTGTTATTCCTGTTCCAATATCACTTTTGTCCTGAAATTCCCAGGTTACTTTTACCTGCGGATAACGAGCTGCAAAGCTGTCTTTTTGCGATTTTACGAAAAGTTCACCTGCAAATTCTTTTTGTCCGAAAGGCACTTTACACCATACAGGATAGGTTCGCTTGCCAAGGGTGCGTTCAGCATAATACAAGGTATCTTTTTTCAGCGTAGCAATGTTGTATCTTCCAATTTTATTTTTTGCCCGAAGGTTCGAACGTCCCATAACTCCGGGAATTCCTTCAAAATTGAATAGTTGATTGGCATGACCATGGCCAAGTAAGGTAACCTGAATATTTCGGGTTTTTAATTTTTCCACAACCTGATGCCCGTTTGCAAGCGACTCATCCAACGGGTAGTGGTTTACAAAAATAATCGGTTGATTGGGGTTCTTCATATTTACCAAAACCGAATCGATAAAAACTATTTGTTCGTGCGGAATCAATCCCGGCCCCATCCGCATATTGGGTCCACTGGCCGTACCGATGAAAAGAATTCCTGCTTTTTCAAAACAAAATTCTTCGGCACCAAGAATCCGTACAAAACTATTACAGCCACTCTCCGACCATTTCGAGTCGTGGTTGCCCGGAACCACATACCAAGGTTTGTTCAACTGACTGATTATCTTTTTCGCTTCCTGTAATTCTTTATCCGAGCCAAATTCAGTAATATCGCCTGTGAACAATACAAAATCAATGTTAGAAAGCGAATTGAGGTCTTCCACTGTTCTCTGCAAATCTTCTTTACCCGTGCTGCCTCCGACATGCGTATCGGTAACATGAGCAAAACGGAGGGTTTGTGCCTGAAGTAAAATTGCAAATAAAAAACCGGCTATAAAAAATAGTACCTTCTTCATATTCAGTTGTAGGGGATTGAGAAAAAAGAGGCTGCAACATTGACTGCAGCAGCCTCCTAAAAATGAAATCAATAATGTATTATTAGTTCCATCCCGGGTTTTGGGTCAAAGTGTACCCTTTTTCGAGATACTGGCTTATTTGGGTATTTCCCAGAGGAGTTAAATAAACTCTGTCGGTAAAAGCATCCCGATCAGAGAAATTTTCAGGAATATAGAAACCCACCATATCAGCAGCATTTGTACCGGTATAGGTTACGATACTCCCGTCAGCTTTTTTAACTTTTAGTTTACCAACCTTTGCTGTTACCAACCATGAAGGTAACTCGGTCTGAAAATTGATCCACAAACCAAGTTGCCTATCGGGATAAGCTGTAAAATTCATATAATTAATTTTCTTCCAACGTTTAATATCCAATAAACGAGTATGTTCAAACACAAACTCCATCCGGCGTTCACGACGTATTTCCCAAATCAGAGCCGGAACATCCGAGTCGCGTTCGGGATCATTTGGAAGACTTGCCAATAACAACGGAGAAGTTTTCTTTATACCTTTTCCAGATGCTGTTGAATCCAACGGGCGATTGCGAATAGCATTAATTGAAGCATCGATATCGGCCTGCACAACGGCAGCTCCACCCATGGTTGCCAGTTCAGCCTTGGCTTCAATCCAGTTCAAAACGACTTCAGCCAAACGCATTACCGGCGCATCGTTGGTATTGGTGTTCGAACCATACTGTGCAGGATAGGTTTTACCGAAGTATGTCGGTCCTACCCTGTCGATAAATTTGCAGGCATATAGCAAAGTTCCGGCTTCAATTTTGGGAGCGTCCCAGAAAGTAGCTTCGAAACGAGGATCGCGAGTAGCAATCATGCTTTTAACATCAAATTTGTCGGCATTCGTAACAGTGGATAGTTTATAAGGTTTTCCATCGTTACAAATGAATTCTTTTGCCAACGATAAATTTGCAGAAGCTCCTTGGCTTTCAGTAATATTCGAATACGAAGCAATGTGGTGTGTTACTAACAATGCAGCGTCGTATGCACGAAACATGACCACTTCTTTATTCGCAGATAGACTTTCGGACCCAAAAAGAGAACGAAAATCGCTGGTAAACGAATATTTGTTTGAAGCCATTACGATTCCTGAAGCCCGTACTGCCAATTCAAGATATTTCTTAGCTTTTTCAGTATTGTTCAAGTGATATTTCTGCCAGGTACCTTCAAACAACATGTAACGGGAAATAAAACCTGCTGCAATATAACGATTTAGATACTGAGCATCGCCATCACTTACACGCATATTATCAAGAACATAAACAAAGTCATCATATACTTTGTCCATTACTAGCGTCCGGCTTTCTCTGTCTTTAAATAATTCATCCATTTCAGAGTCTCCCACGACCCTGTCGTAATATGGCACATCGCCAAATACACTTACTAAACGGCTGTATTCAGCTCCTCTAAAGAAACGGCCCGCAGCGATCCAATGTTTGTATGCCTCATCAGTTATAAATTTCCCCTTCATTCCTTCAATTCTTTCCAGGAACAAATTTGATTTTCGTACCCAGGCAAAATTCCAGGTAGGACCTGATGATTTTGCAATCCAGATATCTGATACTAATTCGCTCGTTGATGAACGGGAAGCAGGAGCCTGGGTTTCAAAACCCGATTGCTTACCACTTGATGTGAAGTCATCGGAAAAATTATACCCGCGAAGAGGTGCGTAATCAACACCCCATGCGAGGTTATATCCAACAAAATAGTAAGGATAAAAACTGTTTGCAAACAAACGTAAATTGTTTTCACTCGTCCAGTAGTTGTCATCATTCATTTTTGTCAGAACAGGCCTGTCAAGAAACTCTTCACATCCGCCTACGACAAGCGCAACTACAAATATTAAAACAGATATATATTTTTTCATGATTCCTATATTTTTAGAAGTTCAACTGAATACCGACAGATGCACTCTTGAATGTTGGAATACCAACCCCTGTGCGGTCAGAATTATAACCTGTACGTATTCCGTTATCATTCTCGTCTCGCCACATTGAGAAGCCTGCAATTTCTTCCGGATCAATCGGCAAATCACGCAAATTATCGAACGTGAAGAAATTCTCTAATGCAGCATAAACGCGCAATTTACTGGCATAAATTTTCTTCAATACACTGGATGGGAAAGTATAACCCACAGTAATATTTTTTATCCTCACATAAGACATATCCAACAAATATCTTGTTTGAATTTGCATATTTAGAGTTGTACTATTAACACTTGCCATATTATATGGAGCAGGATAAAAAGCATCGGTACGATCGGGTTTCCAGAAATCACCTGCAATTGCCTGAGGGATGGCGCCGTCAGCAGAATTAAAGCCGGGAATAGTAAGAAAACCATTCCCCCAATTATCACGTTTCCCTACACCTTGAATAAAAACTGATGCATCGAAACCTTTATAATCGGCACCAACACGAAAACCGTATTCATACCGTGGCGTGAAATTTCCGATAATTTTTAAGTCGCCGTAATCAGGATTTCCTTCTGCATTTTCTGTTAAACGATTGCCCGGATTTATAACTCCATCACCGTTTAAATCTTTAAATTTAACATCGCCAGGGCCAAATACAAAGTTCCCTGATTGCAATTTTCCCTGTGTTACACCAGCCGGGTCTGATAATTTATTGACCTGATACCCATCAGAAGAAGTTACTTTTATCAACTTCTTATCTGTGTCATGTTCAAAATCTTCTTCTTGATATAACCGATCAGTTTCGTACCCCCAGATTTCACCGTAAGTCTTCCCAACATACCATGAATCAATACTTTTTGTTGATCCGTATTCGGTTATTTTTGTTACAGCGTCAGAAAATGTTGCAACTAAATTAATCCGCAGGTCGTTCTTGAATGTATGCGTATAATCAATTTCTATTTCATAACCGTTGGTGCGAAGTGATCCAAAATTACTTTGTGGAGCACCGGTTCCATAAGTAGTAGGAAGCCCTTCCTGAGGAACAATCATATTTTCGGTATCACGCCGGAACCAGTCAAACGTAATTCCAAATTCATTATCAAAGAAACGTGAATCAACCCCTAAGTCAAGAGTGGTTATATCTTGCCAGGTTACTGATGTTGAAACAGAACCTGGGGTACTAAACAAATACGGTTTGACTCCTCCTATCAACCAACTACTGAATGAACCGCTCATCGTTGGAACATACAAGTCATTAGGAACTGACTGGTCTCCGATTGTTCCCCATGAACCGCGAAATTTTAAGGTGCTAAGAGCCGGTTTTGCCCATTCCATCCATGTTTCTTCATTCGCACGCCAACCTGCAGAGAATGATGGAAACCAACGCCATTGCAAATCGGTCGGAAATTTTGATGTTCCGTCATAACGTAGATTTGCTTCCAATAAATATTTTTCTTTGAAATTATAATTGGCGCGTCCGAAAAAACCTATTTGCGATTCCCAATATGCACCACCACTAGTGGTTTGTGTCCCTGTGGCAAGGTCAAATTGAGGATTTGAATAATCGATCAACTGTGTAATTTGCGACCAGTTATAAGCGCTCTCGTAACTGACCCGGTTTAAACCCAGCATAAAATTAAACTTATGAATATCATCAATATTCAAATCATAAGTTGTATTCAAATTTATTGTATTCCTTTTATTGTTTGAGGAATAACGATACATATGATCGGGATTGTTCCCTGCTGGAGTATATGTTTCCATGCTTAATTTATATGCAGCCATTGCTCCCGGAGTAGTTGAAGATACCACTTCGCCTGCATCATTAACATAGATACGGTTCCCGTTTTCATCGTTTTTGACCACAGCAGCAGTCCACGTATTACGGGCCGTAAATCGGGTACCTGGCCTGTTCGATATATATTCCTCGTTGGCGTGGGTATAGTCGAAATTAATTTTCCAGTTTTTCAGTGGAGAAATTGTAAAACCTCCGTTTAGACTTGTATAATTTGTCTCCATGGAAGCGGTATTCGAATTAGCCATTTCAAAAGACGGACAACGTAGCGGATCACCGTCTTCTGTGGTCATCGGATAAGTTGGCCCCCAACGATAAATATACAACCATGGGTCAGCAGTTGTTGAATTTGTTGCATAAGCATATCTTTTTACCCTCTTCGAATACATTGACCCTGCATAAACTTTTAACCAGTTGTTTATCTCGGTACCTACACGGACTGACCCGTTGTAACGTCTAAAATCGTCTTCCGGCGAAGGTTTGATAATTCCTGACTGATCTAAATATCCAAAACTGATATTATAATCGGTTTTACCATTTTTTCCGTTTACCGACAAATTATGTGTTTGAGTAGGTGTCCATTCTTTTATCATGTAATAATATGGATCGTAAGTCCTCAAACCAATTTTACGATTACTTGCATCAACATACCAGTCACGGCCATAAACCATTGGATCATCGGGTTTCACAATGCTCCCCCATTTTTCCTTCCACTCAACTGCTTTTAAATAACCTTCGCGGGTAACATGCCAAAATGCGCCGGCAGAAACACTACCAACCCTTTCAAAAGCATTCATCGTATATTCCATTGCATCAACCCCACCCATTTCCATCTTTTTGGAAATATTCTGGAACGATAGGTTGCTTGAATACGATACATTTACACTTTCTGTTTTTGCCCCTTTTTTGGTGGTTATCAGAATAACTCCAAATGAAGCTTTTGATCCGTAAATAGAAGAAGAAGCGGCATCTTTCAAAATTGAAATTGATTCGATATCATCAGGATTGACCATCTGAATAGAAGGTATTTCCACGTTATCCAACAAAATCAATGGCGATGATTTACCTTTAATTGAAGCATATTGACCTCGAATTTTCAATACCGGGTCAGAACCAATTTCACCACTTGGAATAACAACATTAAGCCCGGCTGTTGTCCCCTGTAGCCCGCGACCAACATCGGCGATAGGCCTGGATTCCAAAACTTTTGTATCAACGGAGGCAACAGCACCCGTAAGATTTGCCTTCTTTTGTGTGCCATAAGCTACAACCACAAGTTCGTTCAGTCCGATTGTTTCTGATTCTAACACGACATTAATCGTGTTTTGTCCTTTTACGATGATCTCCTGAGCTTTCATACCGACATAACTGAATACCAATGTTGCATTTTGAGCAACTGAAATTTGGTATTTACCATCAACGTCAGTAATGGTTCCACTGGCGGTCCCTTTTTCGATAATGGATACACCGGGAATAACTACCCCGTCGTCAACTCCTGTAATCGTACCTTTCACCAACAGTTTCTGTGCAAACACAAACTGCCAGCTAAAAAGCAGGACCAAAATTAAACAAGTAGATTTTCTCATAATTAATAAGATTAAGTTTGAAAGAAATAGATATGGTTTTTAAATATCCAAGATTCCAATTCCCGGCAATTCGGGTAAGACGACCTTTCCTTCACTTATTCCAATCCCCTTAAACGGGTCGTTAGAGATCAATAAATTCCCGTCAAGATCGGCCCAATCGACTATCGGGGAAAGTTGTGCTGCTGCAGTAATTCCACACGACGTTTCCGTCATGCAGCCAATCATTGTTTTCATGCCCAGCGAACGGGCCAGTTCCAACATGCGATGAGCTTCGCGCATGCCTGTGCATTTCATTAGTTTACAATTAATTCCGGAATAAGCGCCATAAAGTTTTCTCACATCTGCTAAACGTTGTACTGCTTCATCAGCTATAATCGGAAGTGGACTTTGCTGGGTCAGCCAGGCATGATCGTCATATTTCATTTTTTCCATTGGTTGCTCGACAAAAACCACCCCTTGTTCTTTTAACCAGAAAACCATATCAAGGGCTTTCTGCCGGTCTTTCCAAGCCTGGTTGGCATCAACACACAATGGCACATTGGTTATTGACCTGACAGATTCGATCATTTGCCGTTCTGTTCCATCGCTAATTTTAACTTTCAATATTTTAAAGGCGGCAGCTTCTTTTACTTTTTCTCTGACTACATCTGGCGTATCAATGCCAATGGTAAATGTGGTAAGCGGCGTTTTTTCACGGCTGTAACCCCAGATACGATACCAAGGCTGGTTGAGCAATTTTCCGACCAGATCGTGCAGGGCAATATCAATTGATGCTTTAGCCGCTGTATTTCCCTGTTCTTTGGCATCCACATATTCCAAAATCTCTTCCATTCGAAACGGATCGGTAAACTGCGACAGGTCGAGACTACCCAGAAATTTTGTCGCCGTTTGATGCGATTCGCCTAAATACGGTGGCATTGATGCCTCGCCATAGCCAGTAAAACCTTCCCACTCGATTTTAACCAGCATAACCGGTGTAGTCTTTCTCGAATTTGAAGCAATCGTAAACACATGCTTTAGCTTCAGCTCATAAGCTTCAAACGATAATTTTAAGCCCATTCCTGTTTTCCCTGAATTTAACCGAGAAGAATTACAATTCTGGAACAAAGGCGTCAATGCTGCGGCTCCGGCCAACATCCCGCTTGTCCCTATAAACCGGCGTCTGCTTGTTATCATGTGTTTTATCAATTTTAGTTGTACGTTATGCTGCTCCTTGATTATTTTAATACCAGGGATGATCGGATACTTTTACAATACCATCCGTATTGATGGAGTTTATTATCCTTCGCCCTCCAAGCATAGCAATATCCTTGTCATAATAATTTTCTTTTCCTGAATCAAAACTGTTTATTTTCACAAATCCGGAAGCATGAATGAATTCGCTATTCCCTTTATAATAACCAACATGTGTTGCTTTTTCTGGTTTTTCAGCGGTCGCCTTTCGCCCGAAAAAAACCAAATCGCCTTCCTGCAATCCCTGCCATCCTTGTTCTTGCGTAATTTTTTCACCGTGCCAGAACTGAAGCGAGGCATCGCGGGCCAGAATGAGGCCATTCATGAAATAAACCATTTTAACAAAACCGCTGCAATCGATCCCTTTTGTTGAAGTGCCGCCCCATAAGTAAGGCCGCCCTAAAAAAAGTTCTGCAGTTTTTGTTATTTCTGAAACAGACGGAATATTCTTTTCTTTCCAGTTTCCGAAATCTTCGACATCGGCCGATGGCACCTCCATCAAACGTCCGTCGGGCATGGACAACAAACAATTTTTTCCTGAATTTTCCTTAAATTGAAGAATACTCCCTGCAACCAAATCAGTAACCGGCTTTCCGGAAACCGGATTCATGGCAATTCCAAAAGAAGGCAAATAAATCATCCGTGCCTGTTTTTCCCATGTTTCAAACGCTTGTTCCGACAAAAGCGTTAAAGCGCCTGAATCAACCCAACTGATGTATTTATCGGGGGTTTGTACCAAATACCAACCCGACTGTTTTTTGAGTACCCGTACCGGAGTTCCCAGCAAAGCCTGCGACGCCATTTCGGCATCGTGCCCGGGATTAGTCCGCAGGTTGCACACGCTTACATTTACAAGCCCCCAGCATAATGAATCATTTTCCTGATCGGGCAGGATAGCCAAGCTATCGGTTATTATACATCCATTTTTATCTAATTCCGATAAAAGATCGGCTTTTGCCTCCGGCAAATTTGTTTCACCACGAACAATTATACCAGCTTTTGATTTTGTAAAGGAAACGTCGAAAATTGCTTCTCTTTTGTCCGGGGCAACTTCAGTTTTTATTTTGTTACAAACTTGTTCCGCATATTTTAATCGGTCTTGCTTCTCACAAGAACAAGAGAATATGATTAACACAAGACTAATCAATAGAATGTTACTTTTCATCATATAAATTTTCAAACTTGATTCGGAAAATTCTCGTATCTGCCTCTTACTTTTCAAACTAAATTTTCAACGTATGGAATTGAGCCTGCGAAATCCGCATCATTCTGTTTTTTGTTCTTCAATAACGAAGTAAAATTTGAACGACTAAAAATTTCAGAATAAATATTGTATTTGGCAAAACATGCTCGTTTCATTCGTTATATAAATTTAATCGATTTTTATACGTGCATCAGCGCTTCGACCCGTTATTTTTAATTTTTCAATGTCATTTTTGCCTGTAGAAGGCAGGAAACTTGCCAATAATCATTCTTCAGTCTGAGAAACTTCACCACTTGGCAAGATTCAGTGATTATAAAAATTTGTAATACATATTACGTATACCCAAAATTATAACTGAAATTTTAAATTTCAAGGCACACTATCATGTTTAAGAACACTTTTAAATTTTCTATAAAATTACAAGAACCTCTTATTTACTGAATATTACAAAATACCTATATTTTATGCGCGCATGCAGACAATAATAGAAATACAACAACACGCAAAAGTGATTCCAGAAGAAAATTAAAACAAATAGAATATTTGTATTTTATGATACAATAGACTTCGGGCAAATATTAAAACAGCGGGAACAAAAAAAGAAACGGTTGTTCTTTTCAGAATAAAATATGTATTACCCATGTGGAGCATGAAAATGAACAGCTACTTCAAAGGTTCACAGAAAACTTCCATCCGGTACGACCAAGAGTCGAAATACAGGTTTCCCCTGTCCCACTCCAGTTCTCCTCGCTGAAAATCATACGGTTCGCTTCGCGGGTATTTTTTCGGTGGAAATAATTTCTGCGCATACCCGTCATTTATAATGAGCCGGTAGCTGTCCAGCCCATTCAGATAAAATTCCCGAATGCGTTGATCGGGTGAATCAATCAATTTAAACGACACATCAACCGGAACCCAGCCAATGCCCTCGTAATAAACTTCAGCCCAGTCGTGAAGGTTTTTTTCCTCGGGCAATAAATACCAGCCGCTTTGCCATTTACAGGGAATTCCCAGGCTTCGGGCCATGCTCAAAAAAAGGAAAGTTTGCATACCACAGTCTCCACGACCATGTTTAAGTACGTATTCCGGGATACATTCCATTACCGAATATTCCAACGATCCGGCCCAGGGAATATGTTCATCAAGCCAATAATATAAGTTGCGCACTTGCCTGACCGGATTGGTTTCGTCGCCCACAATCTCGCGAGCCAGTTGTTTCACCCGATCTGAAAAAATAATATGAGGTGGTTGTTCTGCGGTATATTCACGGAACAATCCCGTATTGGTATCATATGGTTTTGCATCCTCTGGGTTGACATTAAACCATTGTGCCGCGGTATGAAAAACATACGAAACCTTAAATTCAGTAACCGAACCTTTGATTGCCGTTTTCTCCATGTAAACAGTACGTTGCAACTGATTTTCGGGAGCTATCAGATAGCTGTCAGAATTGGCTTCCAGAAATTCGATCTCCGTCAGCCGTTGCGGATGAACCCGGGGATAAGGAAGCCAGCAACGAACGAGCTCCCCGTCGGGAACGGCATTGGCCTTTAACTGAATAGTGTAATCCACCCTGATTTTTTGGCGGTCAAAAGGAATTTTCACGGGAACTTTATTTTCAGCGAAAATCAACGGCCAATAGCGTTGTTTAAAGTTTACCGTTCCGCCTGCCTGCTTTCCATCAATCGAATCTTTCAGCACTTTGGCTTGCTTGTTCAACCTGAAAAAATTGCTTACAGCCCTGTTGAAATATTTTTTTTGCCCGTCAATAATTTTCATTTCCAACTCATGCGACCTCACCCATGATGCAATCATCGAATCGGTTAGCAAAGGATAATATTTATCAAACCGCGACCGCACATCTTTTTCTGTTAACGAAAATTCTTTGCGGATACGGTTCATCAATTCCAACTGATAATTTAACCGATCATGTTTTAACGAATCGCCTACCGATTTTTGCAAAGCAATGGCAATCAACTGTTCTGCTTTTATAAAATCTCCATTTACAAAAGATTGATCGATACGTTCTTCATTATCAGAACATCCCACAAAAAAGGAAATAAAAAATACGATCAGAAGAAATCCCTTTGTTTTCATAAAAAATAACAATCATTCGTTACTTCGCAGGAGGGATAAGTTATATTTAGAGAGAAAAAGCGCCGTGCAGGTATTTGTAATAAATTTCCATTGTCCGCATAAGATGCTCGGTCATCAACTGAGCCGCTTCATTTCCGTTCTGGGTATTAATCGCGTTGAAAATCCGGATATGATAATCGAGCGTGATATCTTTTTCTCCTTCAATATTGGCATAAATCAGGCTACGCATACGGGGCAATAACAAATAGACAGGTTCCATCGAAATTTGCACAATCGGGTTGTGGGTAGCCATGGCAATGGTAAGATGAAATTTATTATCGATATCTGCTTCCAACTGAATATTGTCGGGGTTGCATTCCTTGAATTTTTCAATGTTGTCCTGCAATTCGCTCAAATCGTGCTGAAGCCTCTGTTTGGCAGCCAATCGTGCTATTTCGGGCTCAAAAAGACGCCGCACTTCAATGATCTGGGCAATGAGGTTGCGATCGAACTGCATGTCGTAGTACAAATTCAAATGCTTGATTGCATCGTCAATTTTTAAGCCGGTGACATACATTCCACTGCCTTTGGTAATTTCGACCAATCCCCTGGCGCTCAAACGCCGCAATGCTTCCCGCAAGGCCGTTCGACTGACCCCAAACGACTCACATAACTCGCGTTCGGTAGGAAGTTTTGAACCGATAGGCAATTTTTTATCCCTGATTGCAGCTTCAATTCTACGTTCAATCTTCTGACTAAGAGTTATTTTGCTTCCTATTTTACCAAAAATATCATCCATGATTTTATATGTATAAATTTTCAAACTAAATTACAACGGATGGAATTCACTTCACGGATTTTCGCCATGCTCCAATTCGCCAATAAACATTCCCCTTTGCTTCAAAAGTTTTCATGTCGTGGCTCATTTCATTTTTGATTTAATCAAATTCGTTGTGCATTCGCAAATATACTATAAAATTTGTACGATCTGATTTGTACGATCTTCTAACTTTTTCATAACCGTTGCATTATGAAACCAGTTCATGCTTTTTAACGGCTTGCTTCTTCCAGCAGATAAAATATCGAACGGTATTCCATTCCGCTGTTTTTCGACAGGCCAATCTCGCATGTTCTGCTATTTGAATAACCGCCCCGACAATTTTCAACCTGGCTTTTTAAATTTCGCAAAGCCCAATCATTCATTTCAGGTTTCGTAAACCCTTTGTCGCCCGCAAAACCGCAGCAACCAACATTTTCGGGAATAAATGCTTCGTCCGCCAACAAGTTTCCCAATTCCAACAGTTTTTCTCCCAACCCCAACTTCGTTGTTGTACAGGTACTGTGAAGGGCAACTTTCCCGGCGATTTTATTCAACTTTAACTTCCCCACCAGAAAGTCAAGAGCAAATTCAACCGGTTCGTACATCCTTATTTCGCTCTTTTGAACTTTTCTCATCCGGTATAAACAAGGACTGGTATCGATTAAAACAGGAATTTTACCCTGTTGACTGGCTTCCAATAACGCCGCCTCCAGTTCATCCGATTTCTGATTGGCAATATCGAAATAACCTTTACTTTCCCAGGGAGTACCACAACAGAGAGCATTCATATTTTCAGGAAAAACAACCTGATAACCCGCACGTTCCAATACCCTGACGGTTGCCTCTGTTTGCGACATGCGGTTTTTACTGGTCACCGCAGATCCCATTGTCTGACTGATACAACTAGGGAAATAAACGACCCGGTTTTCTGTTTCTGAAATTGTTTTACCAGCCTCGATCTTTTTATTTGCAACCGGGAAAAAACCATGCCATACAGGAAGCGCTCCTTTCGTTTCACGATTAAAAAAAACGGTAATATTGTTTAACCCTTTTGCCCCAATTATACTGGCAAATGCGTGTGTAATATTCAAGCCCATTTTAACTGAAAATTGGGTCAGTTTCATGTGACCGGCAATTCCTTTTGCAATCTGTTTCTGAAACCGGGTCACTTTCAATCCCCTGATTTTCTTCACAATCTGGCCTGTGTCAATCCCAACCGGACACGAAGTAGAGCAAAGCCCGTCGCCAGCGCAGGTATCAACGCCATTCTTTTCAAATATTTTGCGCAGGGCCTTTCGTTCTGAAAACGGAACATTCCCTTCGTTCATGCGCTGAATTTCACGAAAAGCAATAATCCGTTGCCTGGCGCTCATATTCAACTCATTGGTCAAACAGTTCACTTCACAAAAACCGCACTCAATACATTGATCGATAAGCGGATCGCTAACGGGCATGTACTTTATATTTTTAATATGTACCTGCGAATCGTCGTTAATGATTACCCCCGGGTTCAGGATTCCTTTCGGATCGAATAATTGCTTAATTTTTCGTTGTACCTGATACAGCTCATCGCCCCATTCTTTTCGCACAAAAGGAGCCATATTACGACCTGTCCCATGTTCTGCTTTCAGCGAACCGTTGTATTTATCAACGACCAAAGCAGCTACTTCTTCCATAAAAACAGCGTAGCGTTCAACATTTTCAGGAACCTGCATATCTTCAGAAAAAATAAAATGCACATTGCCATCGTTGGCATGGCCGTAAATTACAGCATCCGAATAATTATATTTTTCGAGCAAGTCGCGTAAATCGGTCAACGCACCGGGAAGTTTCGGTAAATTAAATGCGACATCTTCAATAAACACGGTTGTTCCAGGTTTGCGATTTCCTCCTACTGCCGGGAATATACCTTTTCGAACATTCCACAACCGGGCAATTTCAACCGCATCGGTAGTAAAAGAGAATGGCCTTACCGCCTCAAATTTCCGCAAACAATCTTCGGCTTTTGCAGTTTTCTGTTGTAAACTATCAGCGTCATTTGCGGTGAAATCGACCAACAATGCGGTTATTGTTTCACCCAGCCCTTTTATATATTCCGGAATACCTTTATTCCTTTCAATGGCGCGAAGCGCTTTCCGGTCGATCAATTCAATTGCCGATGCACCGTTCTCATTCAGCGCAATTGCCGCATCGCAGGCATCTTCCAGCGTTTGGAAAAGAAATAAACCTGTGGCTGTATAGGGTAGAAAAGGAACTGTTTTGAGGCTCACTTCGGAAATAAAACCAAGCGTTCCTTCCGAACCGACCATTAAATGGGCTATTATTTCCAACGGATCGTCAAAATCGACCAAACTGTTCAGCCCATAACCAATCGTATTTTTAATGCGGTATTTTTCCCTGATCTTTTGCACCAGTTCAGGATGAGAAAACAAGTCTTTTCGTATATTCATCAATTCATCGACAAAAGCGCTTTTTGGGGATAAAAAACGATCTTTTGATTGCTGATCGCCAGTATCGAGTACCGTTCCGTCAGTAAATACTATCCGAATGCGTTTCAGCATATTGTATGAATTCAAATATACCCCTGAACGCATCCCGCTGGCATTATTTGCTACAATCCCGCCAATCATGGCCGAATTAATGGAAGCCGGATCGGGACCGATCTGCTGTCCGTATTTTTTTAATATTGTATTTACTTCGCCGCCACGCAAACCAGGCTGCAGTGTAATATATTCATCTTCGGCGTATACCGTGTAATTTTTCCAGTCTTCCCGCCGGATAAGAATTATTGCCGAACGGCTAATCGTTTGTCCCGACAAACTGGTCCCCGCAGCACGAAAAGTCACCGGAACGCCATATTTAGAGGCCGCTTGCATTAATTGCAGAACTTCTGTTTCGTTGGAAGCACAAATTATAACTTCAGGCAGATATTGATAAAAACTGGCATCGGTGCCATACGAGAGAAGGCTCAATTTATCTGTCCTGACATTTTTTACATCACATATTTTTCGCGCTTCAGTAATAAAACTTTTCATAGAACCAGTCATATTATTTTTCATTTTATGGCAAAAAACATTGAATTTGTATTACATATTACAAAAGTATGGATATTTTTGAATTGAATTTTAATAAACCTAAATCTATGAAGATAAAAATCATCACATTTTTGTTGCTGCTTTTGTCTTTTTCCGGCGTCGGTCAACGCACAAAAACAGGCATCGAAGTGCTTGAATCCAGGAATTTTGACATTCTTGAAGGCAAAAGAACAGGTTTGATTACGAATCCGACAGGAGTGAATTCACAGTTAAAATCGACGGTTGATATTTTACACGAAGCAAAAAATGTTCAGTTAGTCGCTTTGTACGGCCCGGAACACGGCGTTCGCGGTAATTTCTCGGCAGGCGACGAAATCGAAGGCTCCGCTGATCCAAAAACCCAAATTCCCGTATTCTCGTTGTATGGAAAAACCCGCAAACCAACTCCGGAAATGCTCAAAGGGATTGATGTTTTGGTATACGACATTCAGGACATCGGGGCGCGTTCGTATACGTACATCAGCACGATGGGACTTGCCATGGAAGCAGCTGCCGAAAACAACATTGAATTTGTGGTACTCGATCGTCCCAATCCCCTGGGAGGGAAAAGGGTCGAAGGAGCTCTGGTTGAAGACGGCTTTTTTTCGTTTGTCAGTCAATACCCGGTGCCATACATTTACGGACTTACCCCCGGCGAACTGGCCACCTACCTCAACGAAGAAGGTTTGCTGAAAAATGGCGTCAAATGCAAACTTCATGTGGTAAAAATGAAAAATTGGAAACGAGGGATGAGCTTCCCTGAAACCGGTTTGCCCTGGGTGCCAGCTTCCCCTCATATACCGCGTGATAATTCAGCGTTTTTCTATTCTGCAACAGGAATCATCGGGGAGCTCGATGCCAATTCAATCGGCGTTGGCTACACGCTTCCGTTTGAACTGTTTGCAACCACATGGTTAAATGCCGATGCGCTGGCCGAACAAATGAACGTATTTAAAATGGAAGGAGTTTTATTTCGCCCCATCAGTTTTAAACCTTATTATATGAAAAATAAGGGCAAAGAATATTCCGGGGTGCAAATTCATATTACCGATTTCAGCAAAGTAAAACTTACAGAAATACAATTCCGTCTGGTACAGGCAGCTCACAAACTGGTTCCCGACAGCAGTCTTTTTGACATGAATCCAGACCGGTGGGACATGTTCGACAAAGTATGTGGAAATAAGAGTATCCGTGAAAAATTCACCGCAAATTACCGCTACGAAGACATTCAGGAAGAATGGGAAAGACCAGCTGCCGAATTCAAAAACAAAAAGCAAAAATATCATCTCTACTAATCTCATTATGAAGGCCAAACAATACGAATGAAGCCTCCACGAAAGTGGCATTATCGCTGATGATGCCACTTTTTTTTCACCAAGATTAAATTTTCCAAAAGAAACCTTATTTTTGTGCATCTGACTTTAATAAACTGAATGAAAAAATTGCTGCGTTATATCAGGCTGGCCGTATCATGGTTAATTGATTTTTTCTACCCGTTTTTTCAATCGTTTATTCCTCCCGAGACATTTCGTTATGCAGTTACCGGTGGAATGAACACCATATTTGATATTACTCTTTATTTCCTTTTTTACAATTTTGTACTCGATAAACAAAACCTTGATTTTGAATTTTTCGTTATCAGTCCGCATATTGCCGCGTTTATCATTGTTTTTCCGATCACTTTTACCAGCGGGTTCCTACTGGCAAAATACATTACTTTTACCCAGTCGGCTATTCACGGAAGAGTTCAACTGATTCGTTATGGTATCAGTGTTAGCGGTTCTATCTTTTTGAATTACATACTCCTCAAATTTTTTGTCGAATACATGCGTTTATGGCCTACTTTATCGAAAGGTTTAGCCACCGGCATTGTGGTTGGCTACAGCTATTTTATTCAACGATTTTACACGTTCAAAACTGCGAACAGATACGCAGTTGAAGCGGAATAAAAATACAAATCCCAGGTTCCAAGTTTCATGTTTCGGGTTCAAAAAAAGAATATCCGATTATAGAATAATCAAATCCAATGTCCGGAATCTGGCATCATTAACTATCAAACATTCAGACGTTCAGACATTAAAACTTTCAAACAATTTTGTACTTCCCCATCATTTTCAATTAAAAAACCTGAGAACCTTTTTATATTTTCAAAAAGTCGCTTATTTTAGGCTGAACTTTTTACGGCGGTGAAAAAACGACAAATAACATATTACCCAACAATCCTGGGAGCCATTCACTTGGTGGTTCTGTACATTTTTATCCAAACCATAATTGATTTTCCGTTGGCGCTGATCGACTATTTCAATGGTACAGATTATCTGTACAATCCGGTAAAAAAGGTTATTGTCGGAGTTGGCTCGGTCATTTTCATATTGTACTATGGCTATCGCAAAGCAAAAACCAAAGTAAGCGAACTGGTTCCGGTTAAATTTTTCAATCCGCTTATTTTAATTCCGGTTGCTCTGTTCCTCTGGGGTTCACATAACTTTTTGGCTGAAATAAATAGTTGGATCGATAAACAAATTCCGCCACCACCCTGGTTCTGGGAGCTTTTCAACAAAATATTTGAAAGCGATTACGGCATTTACGGAGCTATTCTGAAAGTCGTTGTGATTGCACCAATTATTGAAGAACTCATTTTTCGGGGAATTATCATGCATGGGCTGATGCGGAATTATCCAAAACTGGTTGCCATCTTTTTTTCCGGCTTGTTGTTTGCATTGTTTCATCTGAACCCCTGGCAATTTCCAGCCACTTTTATTTTGGGATTACTGCTGGGGTGGATCATGGTCCGTACCCGGAATATTTTCGCCTGCATTGCAGGACACGCAATCAATAATGGATTGGTGTTGTTATCGATCGAATACGCAGACCGTATTAACAAATCATCGTTTTACCTAATGCCGAAAAACAATCAATTAATGATTAGTGGGCTGGTTATGTTGGTTGGCCTTGCGTTGATTGCCCTGCTTACCATGAAACGCGAAAAGAAAAAACGATCGGCGTAAAAACTATTTCTGATGGATTATTTTCTGATCGGACTGGTTTTTTGCTAGTTTTATTACAGGAATCATCCTTCATGGTATTTCAAAATAACGCCTGATATTTTTCTCGAAAACTATAAAAACAGAGATCTATTAGCAACTCTTGTTTTATAGCTTTTCCATTGCTTTTTCAAAATTAGCCGCCCCTTTCACCGGATTCACATGGCGCACAGGACCAGCAATGCAGCCTCCTTCACAGGCCATCACTTCCACAAATTGTGCCGATACTTTTCCTTTGGCAAAAGCCTTCAGCAAACCCATTGATTTTTTATTCAACCCATTAATAGCCAACGTCTGAATATCCAACTGCAAATCTTCGTTTTTCACAGCCGCAATAACTCCGCCCGAACGCGCAAAACCACGCGCATAACGGCTGAGGTCTTGCAAACCGGTTACTTCAAAGTCTGTTACTGAAATATTCAGTCCTTCAAAAATGGTATCCAGCTCTTCAAAACTCAACACAAAATCCACGTATTCATCGTCGATTCCTTCTTTGCGTTTGGCAACACAAGGGCCAATAAAAACCAAAACGGCATCGGGACTTTCGCGACGAGCCAACTCTGCCGTATAGTGCATAGGCGAACGTGTTTCCGACACAAAAGGCGCAATCTCTGTGAGTTTTTTCCGGCTCAGTTCAACATAGGCAGGGCAACACGAAGTGGTCATAAACGGTGCTCCGCCGTGCAACCGCTCTTTCAGTTCTTCGGTTTCTTTGGCAGCAGTGATTTCAGCGCCTTTTGCCACTTCTATTACTTCAGAGAAACCTATTTTTTTGATGGCTTCAAAAACCTGTCCGGGATGACAATCGTACTGAGCCAACAAAGCGGGAGCTACCATGGCAACAACCTTTCTTTTTTGCTGAATAGCTTTCAACACATCCACCAGGTTCGACACCTCGAAAACAGATCCAAACGGACAGGCATTCAGGCATCGTCCACAGAAAATACACTTGTCTTCGTCGATCTGCTCGATACCGCGTTCATCTTTCGAAATAGCTCCTACAGGACAGGCTTCTTCGCAGGGAATCGGCATATATACAATGGAATGGTACGGACAGGCTTCCTTGCATTTTCCACAGTTGATGCAGGTTTCCGATTTAATTTCCGCAGCCCCCATTTTATTAAAACGAATGGCATTGACCGGGCAATTCATAATGCAGGGACTGGCCACACATCCGCGGCACAAGTTGGTGACCACGTAATTGGCTTTTACACACGAAGTGCAGGCCTCATCAACAACGGTAAGTATTTTCCCCGAAGGTTTTTCCCGGTCGATCGCTTTTTGTGCATACACAGAAAGAGGGGTCAGCTCGTCGGTTTCCTCATCCACTCCCAATCCAAGTATCGGCATCAGTTTGTAGCGCGTAACCGCCCGTTCCTTGTGAATACAACAACGGCGTTCCGGCCCTTTTTCGCGGGGCGACATTTCCAGCGGAATACGATCAATTGTTTCTACCAAGCGACCTTCGAAAAATCGTTGAACGACTTTTCGCACAAGGCGACGACGAATAATCATCGTATTATCGAGATATGGCATAATTGTTACAAGTTTTCAGAGCGCAAAAGTAGTGTTCCATCATTCCCCACCCCCGGATAAATATTCAAATTGAATAATTGATGCGGAAAATTAATCTTCGATTAACAGGCTTTTGGCAATTTTCATCTCTTTACTAAAGGTCAATACCGATTATTCAGAATGAAAATTAATCGGTATAGAAACTCAATACGCCGCGTGCTTTCCATATTTCACAAATCGTTTCAACAGCAACGCTGTACGGACTGTATTCTTTATTATCTGAAACCAACAACAGGTGGTTTTCTTCAGTCAGGTAAACCCGTTTATAAACAAGGCCTTCATCGTGGGTAATTAAAATGTAGGTTTGCCCGTTTTTAAGGTCGTCCACCCCGGCAACAAATTCGCAAAAAATGTAAGCTCCCTGAGGTACCGGCAACATGCTGTCGCCTTTTATCTGGAAAACACGGTATGTCCGCTCGGACGACAATTCGGGAACGGGCATCGAAAATCGTGGCAAATTGCCAATAAATTCAGGGTCTGAAAAGCCATTCAGGTAGCCAGCCGACGCTTTCACCGGAACAATGGGAATCAACTCCCGGTTGCTGTCGTTCACTACAATAGGCAAAATTTGTAATTCTTTTTGCTTTTTCTCATGCCCGGAAATCTGTTTCGCTCCCAGATCAGAATTAATCAATTCATCAATGCTGATATTAAAATGGTCAACCAACTTCTGCATCACAGCTATTGGGGGCTTTGCACGACCTTCTTCGTAGGCGCCTATCAGCGAACGCTTGATCTGCAAATGATCGGCAAACTGTTGCTGCGTGAGCTTCTCCAGCTTCCGAAGGTATTTGATATTTTTGGTCAGATGATTCATCGTATTAGATTGCTCGCAAAGACGCTAAGGCGCAAAGGTAATTTCACTTTAATAAAACCTTGATAATCCACGTCATGTTTCTTTATAAATTCCACTGTTTTATTTTTTTCCAGTTTTTTCTTTGCGTCTTCGCGGCTTGGAGAGAAATCATTCCACGCAAAGACGCTAAGGCGCAAAGGTATTTCACTCTAATATTTCTTTATAGATTCCACTATTCTATTTTTTCTTCGCGTCTTCGCGAGAGACATTACAGATTATTCACAATTCGAGTAATTCCATCTTTTATCAGTTTCTCATTGAAATTCACCAACAAGCCCAGTTTCATTCCCGTTACTTTCAAGTAAGTCAGCAGTTGTTTGGGATGAACAGGAGCAATTGCTTCTACTGACTTTAATTCAACAATTACCTTGCTTTCAACAACCAAATCTGCCCTGAATCCAATATCCATTTTTATATCTTTCCAAATTACAGGAATAGCTTTTTGCCTTTCAACTACAAAACCTTGTTCGCACAATTCGTAATAAAGGATTTCTTCATAAACCGATTCAAGCAATCCCGGGCCGAGTTCAACATGAATATTATAGCAGATATTCACAATTGCTTTTGCTAATTCATTTTCATTCATCGTTCTTATTTTTTCTTTGCGGCTTTGCGAGAAATTATTCCACACAAAGCCGCAAAGTTTAAAGCCACAAAAAATTCTTCTTCAAAAATAATCTAAATATTTTAGTATTTACTAATTATATTAGTATTTTTATTTCCTGAAATCATATTTTTTAAACACATGACAAATCAATAATAAAATATTGCAAATCAAATCATTAAACGAATACAACAATGAACAGTTCGGTTCAGGAAAAACTAAAAATATTAGCAGACGCAGCAAAATACGACGTTTCATGCGCGTCGAGCGGCAACAACCGGCGCAACCCGGGTGGCGGACTGGGCAGTGCTGTCGCCTGCGGAATTTGCCACAGTTTCACCAACGACGGACGCTGCATCAGCCTGCTAAAAATTCTGATGAGCAACCATTGCATTTACGATTGCGCCTACTGCGTCAACCGAAGGAGCAACGACCGCCCGCGCGCTTCTTTTACCGTCGACGAACTGGTCGACCTGACCATCAATTTCTACCGGAGAAATTACATTGAAGGGCTTTTCCTGAGTTCAGGGGTAATTAAAAACCCCGATTTTACGATGGAGCGCATGATGCTGGTTACCAAAAAACTGCGGCTTGAACAACGCTACCACGGTTACATCCACATGAAAGCCATTCCCGGTGCAAGTCCGGAACTGATCCACCAGGCAGGTTTGTATGCCGACCGGTTGAGTGTCAACATTGAGATACCGACCGACCCCGAACTGAAACGGCTGGCGCCCGAAAAGAATTTCAAAAGTGTGCTGACCCCGATGAACCAGATACACGAAGGCATTGTGGCAAACAAGGAAGAACGGGCAAAATTCAGAAAAGCGCCGGTTTTTACCCCGGCCGGACAAAGTACACAACTGATTGTTGGCGCCACCCCCGAAAGCGACCGGCAAATTTTGCTTCTTTCGTCGAACCTTTACCATGAGCAGCAATTGAAACGGGTATATTATTCAGGTTATCTGCCGGTCAACGATTACGACAAACGGCTGCCTGCCATCCAGTCGCCGCCATTGGTACGCGAAAACAGGCTGTATCAAAGCGACTGGCTGATGCGGTTTTACCAGTTCAATGCCGAAGAAATCCTAGATCCGGCACACCCATTCCTTGATCTGGATATAGACCCGAAACTGGCCTACGCAATACGGAATTATCACCTTTTCCCAATTGATGTGAACCGGGTCAGCTACGAAATGATCCTGCGCATTCCGGGCGTTGGCGTCCAGTCGGCCAAGATGATTGTAGATGCCCGGCGTTTCCGTCGATTGACATCAGATCACCTGAAGAAAATCGGGGTAGTGATGAAGCGTGCAAAATATTTCATTACCTCCCACGAACTGCCGGCAAAGGCATATTCGTGGGAGCCAGAGCGATTGAAAACGCAGATTGTTTCGGAAAGCATTTCGAAATACAAAAAAGCGGGCGACACCCAACTGTACCTTTTCCCGCTCGTTCTGCAACCGAAAAAAGAAGAAACAAATGCAATGATGATATGGCAGCACTGAAGGCCCCTCTCCCAACCTCTCCCCCTTTGGAGAGAGGAGTTTTGCCTGGCAAATCACAGACAAAGTTCTCCCCCACTTTGGGGGAGTTAGAGGGGGCTTATCATGGAATACCTGACCTACGACAGCAGTTTTGAAGGCTTTTTGACGGTGGTTTTTGAATGTTATTCAAGAAAAATTTCACCCATTGATATTGGAAAAGAAAAAGCTTTTCAGGAAAAAATATTTGCACAAAAAGAATTCATCGTCACCTCTCCGGAAAAAGCCGAACGAGTTTGGAAAGGCCTGCAAAATAAGCTGCATACGCGCAACAAGGAACTGCCGCTGCTTGCATTTTTGTCGGAAGCGCCCGGGATTGAAATCATGTTGTACCGTTTCATCCGCCGCATTTTCGATACCCATTTCAGCGTTGAAACCGATTTTGGCGACCCCGATGTGCTGGAACTGAAAAAACTGGAAAAAAAAGTGATGCGCGAAGCCATGCGCGTCCTGCAATTTGTCCGGTTCCAGAAAACCCGTGATGGCATTTTTTTCTCGGGAATCGAACCTCAGTACGATGTGCTGCCCTTTGCCATCAAGCATTTCACCAACCGTTTTGCCGACCAGCAATGGCTGATTTACGATTTAAAAAGGAACTACGGAATTTATTTCGACCTGAAAAAAACGCACGAAGTGGTGCTGACCGAAAAATCGTTTAACACCACCGATGGGAAAGTCGCCGAAAACCTGCTTCAGGAGGGAGAAAAAATATACCAAATTCTGTGGAAAGATTATCTCGACCACATCTGTATTGACGAACGGAAAAACATGAAACTCCAGCGTCAGCACATGCCTCAGCGCTTCTGGAAATTTTTGCCGGAGAAAAATCAGCTATAAAAAAGAGGCTGCTCAGAAACTCTGTGTTTCTCTGTATTTTTACTCCGTGGACTCTGTGGTAAAAAATAAACAATTGAACCACAGAGGTTCTCAGAGTTGACAAAAGAGTTTCACAGAGAAAAGTTATCTTAATATTTACTTCTCTGGTTCAACACTGTTGTCTTTCACAAAAATGGTCCAGCCTTTCATGTCTTTTCCGTTGAATAACATTTCTTTTTTCTGGGCAAAACAACTCATCGAGAAAAATAAAGCAATAAATAAAATTGCGATTTTCATGAATATTTAAATTTTGATGATTTTGATTTTATTGTGTCTAAAAATACGATTAATACAACGAATATATTTACTCATATTCAGTAAATAAATCATCTTTTCTTTTTTCGATTTTGGACTTCTTCACCTTCTCATATTATTTCTAACTCAAATTGATTTGAGCCAAATCTGCTGACTTATAGAGATCATTTTTCATCTTTTAAATGTTTTGCAACATTTTTTCGAAACAACTAAAAACACCCAAGTAATTCAATATTAAAATTTCAAAGAAAAACACACTCTAAAGAGTATCTATCAATTTCTATTTTAAGACAAAAGATTTCGACAAGGCGATATATTACAGAAATATCATCATTATGGAAAAAATTACATTATACTTTTTAGGTTGGATTATTATCGTAATAATCATTCTTGCATTTATACCGTCTTTAAAAATCAGAGAAATCACAAAATTTTTCAAAGAAGTTTTGCCCCGAATACCGATTACTGATATTATTAAATTATTTAGAAAGTAAGGTTCATTATTGGATTCTTGATAGCTCATGATTTCCATGTCAATTTTTACAAAAAAATGACATCCATCTGATATAGTATTCCAATAGTTTGTTTTATTTGCAATTAAATACCAAACGCTATATTTTAGCATAAGTATTTCAGAAACAATGTATAATTAAAAAAGTAATTCAAACAGAGAATGAACAAAGTTTTAATCATTGGTGCCGGCGGGGTTAGCAACGTAGTTGTGCAGAAATGCGCATCCGTTCCCGGGGTATTTGGTGAGATCGTTCTGGCCTCACGAACTGTCAGCAAGTGCAATGAAATCGCTGAACGTGTAAAGCGCAAGTTTAACCGGGCAATAAAAACGGAGAAACTGAATGCCGATAACGTGAGCGAATCCGTTGCCCTGATACGCAAACACCAGCCCAATTTGGTTATTAACGTGGCCCTTCCCTACCAGGACCTGAACATCATGAATGCCTGTCTCGAAACCGGCGTCGATTATCTGGACACGGCCAATTACGAACCGCTCGACACCGCCAAATTCGAATACAAATGGCAGTGGGACTACCAAAATCGCTACAAAAATGCGAACATCATGGCTCTGCTTGGAAGTGGTTTCGACCCGGGCACAACCAACGTTTTCTGTGCTTACGCGCAAAAGCATTTATTCGACGAAATTCACACGGTTGACATTGTTGACTGCAACGGCGGCGATCACGGGAAAGCATTTGCCACCAATTTCAATCCTGAAATCAATATCCGCGAGGTGACCGCCCGTGGCCGTTATTTTGAAGGTGGCGAATGGAAAAGCACCGACCCGCTTTCGGTTCACCAACCGTTCGATTTTCCGGGCGTTGGCGTTCGCGAAATGTACCTGATGTACCACGAGGAAATGGAGTCGCTCTCAAAAAATATCAAAGGGGTGAAACGCATGCGTTTCTGGATGACCTTCGGACAGGAATACCTGACCCATCTGCGTGTGCTGCAAAATGTGGGCATGACCCGCATTGACGAAGTGGAATACAACGGGCAAAAAATTGTTCCGCTGCAATTTCTGAAAGCCGTGCTTCCCGATCCGGGTTCTCTGGCTGAAAACTACACAGGCAAAACCAGCATCGGTTGTGTAATTGAAGGTTTAAAAGACGGGAAATTCAAACGCGTATTCATCTATAATATTTGCGACCACGCCGAAACCTACAAAGAGGTAGAAGCTCAGGCCGTTTCGTACACCACCGGCGTTCCGGCCATGATTGGCGCCAAAATGATGCTCACTAAAAAATGGCAAAAAGCGGGAGTTTACAATATGGAAGAATTTGACCCCGATCCGTTTATGGACGATTTAAATAAATATGGTTTACCCTGGCAAGTGGTTGAATGGAACAGTTCGGTAGAATAAACCTCACACACGAGCAATTGGCCGGGCTGGAAACGCCCTGTTACATTGTAAACGAAACAAAACTAGAAGAAAATCTAAAGATTCTTCATAAAGTACAGGAGCAAGCAGGATGTAAAATTCTGCTTGCTTTTAAAGGTTTTGCCATGTGGAGCATGGCCCCGCTGGTACGCAAATATCTGCCCGGTGTGGCAGCCAGTTCTGTTTTCGAGGCTGAGCTGGGGCGCAGGGAATTTGGCGGCGAAGTACATGCTTACGCCCCGGCATACTCGCAGGCCGATATCGATGCGCACATCCAAATGGCAGACCACATTGTTTTCAATTCGGTCAATCAGTGGGTGAAATACAAAGAACAAATGAAACGACACCCGCATATCCAGTGCGCGGTACGCATCAATCCCGAACACAGGGAAGCAACTACTGAAATTTATGATCCAAGCGCGCCCAATTCACGACTGGGAATCACGCTGAAAAACTTCACCGAAAACCTCGACAAACTGGAAGGTTTGAGCGGTTTGCACTTTCATAATTTGTGTGAACTGAACTGTGATGCACTCGAACGCACGCTGGAAGTAGTGGAAGAAAAATTCGGTTTCTATTTCGATAAAATAAAGTGGATCAACTTTGGAGGCGGACATCATATTTCGCGCCCCGACTACGATGTAGACGGACTGATCGCGCTGATAAAAAACTTCAAGGCAAAATACGGGCTGGATGTGTACCTGGAACCGGGCGAAGCCATTGCCCTGAACACCGGGGTTTTAGTGAGCCGCGTGCTCGATACGTTCAACAACGGAAAGGACATTGCTGTTTTGGACACTTCGGTGAGCGCCCACATGCCCGATGTGCTTGAAATGCCTTATCGTCCATACATTCTGAATGCCGATTACCCGGATGTAAAATCGTATACGATCCGTTTGGGCGGACTGACGTGTCTGGCAGGTGATGTAATTGGCGATTACAGTTTCGACCACCCGTTAAAAGAAGGCGATTTCCTTATTTTTGGCGACATGGCCCATTATACGATGGTGAAAAACACCATGTTCAACGGGGTCAGGCTTCCGGCCATTTATATTTTCAATTCTGAAAAAAATGAAATCAGGCTGGTGCGAAATTTCGGCTACGAAGATTATAAAAACCGGTTGAGTTAGAGGCCCCTCTAAATCTCCCCCAAGGGGAGACTTCAAGAAAGAAGTCATTCTTTTTTCTTTCGGTATTTGACAATCAGATAAAGAACAAAGATGACACCGAGGAAAAGCAACCCGTACGAAAGTTCGCTCATGTATTTTTTCAGTAAATCCTGCTGTGAATACAGGTAATAACTCAGGGCAGCAAGAATGGTATGCCATATTGCAGATCCCATTGCAGTGTACAACACAAACTGTTTGACATTCATTTTGGCCAATCCGGCAGGAATTGAAATTAAATGCCTGATACCTGGAATCAGCCGGCCAATAAATGTTGAACTGCGCCCGTGACGGATGAAATAGGCTTCGGCATGTTCAACTTTACTTTGATTCAGCAGAAAAAGTTTACCAACCCTTGATTCGGCAAAACCGTAAACAATGACACGCCCCAGCCACCGGGCCATTACATAATTGAACATGGCACCGATTATTGCCCCGAAAGTGGCAAACAGCACAACCAGATAAACGTTCAATTCTCCGGAAGCCGCCTTCCACACAGCAGGCGGAATAACAATTTCAGAAGGAAGCGGTACAAATGAACTTTCAATAGCCATCAACAAAGTGATGGTAAAATAATTCATGTTATTCATGTACCAGTCGGCCAGAGATTGAAAAAATTCAAACATGTCAATTGTTTTTAAAGATGTCGCCCAAAGATAATCGGAGAACTTTAAATATCAAATTTTGTCTCACTCCATCCGAAATTCTCTAAAACATGAACGCGATTTGACTCGACTGTGTCCGTTTCATTTTAAATTTTTCCAAAAGCACGATGCATGAAGGCATTTTTCATTTTCTGAATAAGCCTGAAAACATCAAAAAGAATATCTTTACCACTCATTCTGAAAACACATCGCACATGAAAACATTTGGATTGATCGGTCACCGTTTGGGGTATTCATTTTCAAAAAAATTCTTTACTGAAAAATTTGAAAAAGAAGGGCAGGAAGAACACGAATACGTGAATTTCGAACTGGATTCAATCGATGAATTTCCCGGAATTTTCGAAAAGAACCCAAACATTGCCGGGCTGAACTGCACCATTCCGTACAAGCAGCAAATCATGAAATACATGGATTCGATTGATGCAGAAGCCGCTGAAGTGGGCGCTGTAAACACGGTGAAGATCATCCGCAACGACGGGGCGATGAAACTGGTTGGCTACAATTCAGATATTTTCGGCTTCGAAAATTCGCTCAAACCCATGCTTTCCGGGAAACATAAAAAAGCCCTGATACTGGGGACTGGCGGCGCATCGAAAGCCATTAAATACATATTGACAAAACTCGGTATCGAATACGTTTCGGCTTCTATTGAAGAACCGCTTTTGGACAAGGAAATCCGCTATTCCGACATCAGCGAAGCGTTGATAAAAGACTATTTAATCATCATCAATGCCACACCGTTGGGTACTTTCCCAAATGTTGACAACTGTGCCGATATTCCGTATCAGTTCATCACTTCGGAACATGTAATGTTTGATTTGGTGTACAACCCGGAAGAAACCCTTTTCATGAAAAAAGGAAAAGAAAGAGGGGTCGCCGTGAAAAACGGGCTGGAAATGCTTCACCTGCAGGCCATCCGTTCGTGGGAAATCTGGAATATGTAAGGAATTTAAGAAGCTACATAAATACTTATAAAAAAAATCACGGCCTGATAAAACCGTGATTTTTTTATTTATATTTTGCAGATGTTCTTTCCTATTGACGAAGGAAACATCATCATATCATCAAATGTTTGTTTCTTTCAGGATCACATCATGTGCACCACCTTCAACAATGCTGGTGGCTGAAACCAGTGTGATTTTTGCATTCTCTTTTAACTCCGAAATAGTCAGACAACCGCAACTACACATGGTCGATTTAATTTTACCCAACGTAATATCCAGGTTATCTTTCAATTTTCCAGCATACGGAACATAGCTATCAACGCCTTCTTCGAATTTCATCCCTTCGCTGCCGCCCATGTCGTAGCGTTGCCAGTTACGGGCGCGGTTCGAACCTTCGCCCCAGTATTCTTTCACGTAGTTATTTCCGACTTTCAGCTTTTTAGTCGGGCTTTCATCAAAACGGGCAAAATAACGGCCCATCATCAGAAAGTCGGCGCCCATCGCCAGGGCCAGTACCATGTGGTAATCCTGAACAATGCCGCCATCGGAACAAATTGGCACGTAAATACCGGTTTCCTGATAATATTCATCACGGGCTTTGGCAACTTCAGCAACAGCCGAAGCCTGTCCACGCCCAATACCTTTCTGTTCGCGGGTAATACAAATCGATCCGCCGCCAATCCCCACTTTAATAAAATCGGCGCCCGCATCGACCAGATATCTGAACCCATCGCAATCGACCACATTGCCGCCACCCACTTTTACTTTATCATTGTATTTTTCCTTGATGTAGCGAATGGCCTCGGCCTGCCATTCGGAATAGCCGTCCGACGAATCGACGCAAAGCACATCGGCGCCGGCATCAACCAGGGCGGGAACACGTTCTTTGTAATCGCGCGAATTGATCCCCGCTCCTACCAAAAGCTTTTTCTGGTTATCGTGCAATTCGTTCGGATTGTCTTTGTGGCTTTCGTAATCTTTCCGAAAAACGAAAAAACAAAGGTTTTGATTTTCATCGACAATAGGCAGGGTATTCAGTTTATTGTCCCAGATAATATCGTTTGCATCGCCCAGAGTAATTCCTAGCTTACCAATAACCAGTTTGTCATAGGGAGTCATAAATTCGGTGACTTTCATATCCATTGGGTCGCGGGTTTCTCGGTAATCGCGCCCGGTAATAATACCCAGCAGTTTCCCGTTTGATGTCCCGTCTTCGGTAACCCCTATGGTCGAATGCCCGGTTTCGTTTTTAACCCGGATAACCTCGGCCAGGGTTTGATTGGGCATAACATTCGAATCGCTCAGCACAAACCCAGCTTTGAATTTTTTTACTCTGCGCACCATATCGACCTGTGAATCGATCGGTTGCGAACCAAAGATGAACGAAAGTCCACCATTACGGGCCAATTCAATAGCCAGGTTATGATCCGACACCGACTGCATGATTGCCGATACAAACGGAATGTTCAATTCCAGCGAGGGAACTTCCTCTTTTTTGAATTTTACCAACGGAGTTTTCAACGAAACTTTCCCGGTAACACAATCTTTGGTTGTTAAACCGGGTACCAGCAGGTATTCGCTAAACGTTCTTGAAACATCGTTAAAATAATGAGCCATAACCTTTTCCTTCCTTTGTAAATATTTTTCGTTCCTCTGATTTTTCTGAAAAAATTGTGCAAATTTAAACAAGCCCTTCAACTATACAAAAAGCGTGTTCATTTTCAGTAACAATTGTCAATTCTTAAATTTGAACATTCTTTATAAGAACAAAAACTACGGAGATCAGCACAAAAAGCCAAACCATGATGCCTGCCGATTTATTGAACCACCACAAAACCCGCAGGTTAATACGGTGTTTGAAAAGGCTTACCAACCCCGACAAGGTAAACCACCAACTGCAGGCTCCAATAAAAACTCCGACAACAACAACCAGCGCGAGATATGGTCTCTCGACATTTAAAACCAGCCCTGAACTGGCAAATACGGCAATAAAAACGAATATTACCAGGGGGTTTGCAACAGTGATTAAAAACGATGAAATATAATCCTGAAAATGGGTTGATCCGCGACGTTTGTTTCGCCTCAGGTCGCGCACCGGATTTTTGAAAAAGATATAAAAACCAAGCGCCGTGAGAATGAGCGCACCAAGAATCTGAAACAAGATCTGGTGCTGGCGGATAAAATCAATGATAATGGTCAAGCTGAACCCGGCAACAATGGAATAAAGAGTATCGGATGTTGCCGCGCCAAGACCTGAGAGCAACCCGGCGCTCCGGCTTTTATTAACCGTTCGCTGGATCACAAAAACCCCAATTGGCCCCAGTGGTATGGAAACCAAAAAACCAACAACCAATCCTTGTATGAGCAGAGAAAGTAACATTTCGCAAAAATATACTAATTCGGCAATTCGACAATTTAGCTGCCAAAAATTAAATTTCAAAATCCAATAAAACAAAATCCATGCTTCGACAGGTTCAGCAGCCAATAATCGAAATTAAGTAATTCGTGTTCAGTTGCAGTGAACACGAAAAAATTCTGGCAACTTACTGCCAGCCAATCAGCTATGAACAAACAGTAGTTTCTGGAACCATTCAACCATTTAGCAATTTAGCAATTTCTTTTTCCCCTCCGATCCCGAACTTTCTGGATTGAGCGGTTTTTAAATTGAAAATTCTTTTCTTTACAATGGAAAAAAGCAAGTCAGGAGAATAATGGCGCTGATCATTCTTATTGTATACGGAATAATATTACTTGCCATCGGCGTTTATTCGGCATTAAGAATAAAGAATCCAAACGATTATTTTATTGCCGGAAAACGCACCGGAGTATTACAAATCACGGGTAGTTTGCTGGCAACCATACTGGGAGGCTCGGCCATTTTAGGGAGCATTGGCCTTACCCAGCACCAAAGTTGGGCCGCTACCTGGTACCTGTTATCTGCCGCACTCGGGCTGTTGCTTTTACTACCCATCGTAAAAAAAGTAAGTCGCCTGGGAAAATTCACGCTTCCTGAACTGATCGGTCAATTTTATGGCGAGCAGGCGCGCAAAACGGCTTCCGTCATTATCCCTGTTGCCTGGCTCGGAATAATCGCCGCGCAAATTATTGCTGCGGCACAAGTTCTGTCCAGCTTTTTCGGTCTCAACTATACAATTGGCGTATTTATTTCCGGCGCCGTATATATTATTTACACCTTGATTGGCGGACAAATTTCAATCCTGAAAACCGACTTCATCCAATCGATTATCATTATTGCCGGTGTTGTTTTTACGTTTTTCATTTTGTATAAAAGTCCGGAACTAAACCCTGTTCCCATCAGGGAGACATTCCCGTTCAACCCGAATTTTTCACCAATCGATTTATTGATTTTGGCACTGACCTTCTCCAGCACGTTCGTGGTTGGCCCCGATATTTATTCGCGGGTTTTCTGTGCCCGCAACGAGCGCATTTCTCAAATCAGCGTACTCATTACCGCCCTGATTTTGATCCCTTTTGCCTTCTTTCTGGCATACATCGGTATTTGTTCGTTCCAATTGAACCCGGACCAGGAAGAGACTTCAGCGCTGGTTAATATTACCCAGACGTACCTATCCGATTGGGGTGTCGGATTGATGGTTGCAGCCTTGCTTTCAGCCGTACTTTCATCGGCTGCCACGGCCCTGCTCACCGCCTCCACAATCATGAGTGAACTGTTTCACAAAGACATTAACAACCACCGGTCGTACATACAAACAAAATATTTTATCGTTGTTATCGGCATCCTCAGCATGCTGATTTCCGTCCACGTAAGTTCCATTGTCTCTTCGCTCTTGCTGGCATTGTCATTCTATTCCGGCGCTTTCATTGTCCCGATGATCGCCGCGCTTTTGGACATTCCATTCAGCAAAAAGTACAGCTTATGGGCTATGTTACTGGGTGGAATTATTGCACTATCAGGAAAAATAAGTTTGAGTTTTTTCGAATTTGAATACGGCAACTGGATTATTATTGCCGGGTTTGCAATCAATGCAGCAATTTTGTTTTTGCCCGGAAAAAAATCTCAACTTAAGTTGTAGCCATTGATAAACCACAGTTGTAAAAATGTAACTTATGAACCTGAAAAAAATTGAACAAACATATTCTTTGCCAATAAAATTTGAAATTCGACAAGCAACCGAGGCTGATATTGAGTGGATCGCCGAGTTGGAAGAAAATATCTATTCGGGAATTGACGCCATTCCGCATGCTGTTCTAAAAGAGTGGCATCAGACAAACCCGAATTGTTTTTTTATAATCAGGGAAAAAGATGGGACCAAAATAGGACATATCGATATTTTACCGCTTCGGCAGGAAATACTAAATCAATTTATTGCCGGAGAAATAATAGAACGGAATATCCGCGGAAATTCGATATTTAAGCAGGAAGAAAGAGAAAAAATAAATCATTTATACATCGAAAGTTTAGCGATTCCGTATGTGACGGACCTTGCTCGTTCATGTGCGCTAAAAGATGTTTTGCTGAGTTTCGACAAATTAATTGAAACTATTTGTGATCCGAATCCCTCCACAATAATTTATGCAATGCCCGCGTCTAAAGAAGGACGACAAATAATTGAAAAATTGAACTTCAGTTTAATCGTTGAAGGTAAAAAACGAAAAGATGGACACTGTATGTATAAAATTCCTTTCTTTGAATTAAAAGCAGCAATCAGGAAAATCATTCATAAAAAAAACAGGAGATAATTATGAAATAGCCATGAGTGCCAAAGTTCTCACAAACCGAAAATGATTATTTATGGCTATTCCATTCGTTGAAATCTAATTTAGAATACTGAAGTTGATACGAGAATTAAGGAATACAATATTGAAAAAATAAACAAATGAAACAAAAAGAGAAGAAATCGATAGGCCATTACATGCGTTCATTACATCGCGACATTGGTTTTTTCATTATTGGACTTATCGTGATTTACGGCATAAGTGGAATTGCCCTTATTTACAGGGATACAAATTTTTTTAAGTATGAAACGTTGGTTGAGACAAAATTATCGCTCAACATGGATGCATCAGAACTTGAAAAATCTTTGCGGCTGAAAGATTTCAAGGTATTGAAAGAGGAAAGCGAAATCGTTTATTTTTCCAACGGAACCTATAATAAAACAACAGGAGTTGCAGCATATTCGGCGAAAGCACTTCCTTCGTGGCTCAATACATTTAACAAATTGCATAAATCATCAAGTAAGAACGCAGCACACTGGGTTGCCACAATTTTTGGAATCCTGTTACTATTTCTAGCAATATCATCTTTCTGGATGTTTAAACCCGGGACAAGATTTTTTCGCAGGGGAATTTATATTGCAGGAGCAGGAATCGTGGCAGCTATAATTTTGTTGCTCATATAACTTTAAAGGAACTAAGGTTTTTATCTTTCCACAGATCAGCTTTCATCTTTTTTTTGCATTTTACAATTTCAGATGAGCTTTTAATGAGTGTGTTATACGAAAGATACACTCACTGAACGATAATAGCATATTTATTTATATGAGTTTTGACAAAGAAGGAATGTCTTTCAATTGTTTTTTCCGAACAAAAACAAATCTTTAAATTTATGTGAATTGTAGTACTCCTCTTAACAGATCTTAAGGTATTAGTTAATTTTGTTCCCTAGCATCCGGAGTAATGCTATATCTATAGACAATAATTAATAGGAGTAATTTATATGAATTCAAAACAAAAAACTGACGCTCTGAATTACCATTCGGAAGGTCGCCCCGGAAAAATTCAGGTTATACCTACAAAACCACACAGTACACAGCGCGACTTATCACTGGCCTACTCGCCGGGAGTAGCAGAACCTTGCCTCGAAATTGAAAAAGACCCGCAAGACGCGTATGAATATACAGCAAAGGGCAATCTCGTTGCCGTAATTTCCAACGGCACAGCAGTACTTGGACTTGGCGACATTGGAGCTTTGGCCGGCAAACCTGTAATGGAAGGCAAAGGTCTGCTGTTTAAAATCTTTGCCGACATCGATGTGTTCGACATTGAAGTCAACGAAAAAGACCCTGCAAAATTTATAGAGGTAGTAAAAGCCATTTCGCCTACTTTCGGCGGCATCAACCTCGAAGATATAAAAGCTCCGGAATGTTTCGAAATTGAAGAAAAACTCAAAGAGCAATTAGATATTCCGCTGATGCATGACGATCAGCATGGTACAGCCATCATTTCGGGTGCTGCCCTGCTGAATGCTTTAGAATTGATTGGAAAGAAGATTGAAGACGTAAAAATTGTAGTTAACGGAGCCGGTGCTGCCGCCTCATCATGCGCACAACTGTATATGCACCTGGGCGCCAAACTCGAAAATATTGTGATGGTAGACAGCAAAGGTGTTATCTCCACCCGCCGCACCGATCTCAACAGCCGCAAGCGTCCTTTTGCCACTTCGCGCGAAATAAGCACTCTGGCAGAAGCAGTTCTTGGTTCTGACGTGTTTCTTGGACTTTCGGTTGCCGGCGTCCTCTCGCAAGAGATGGTGCATACCATGACCGAAAACCCCATTGTATTTGCGTTGGCAAATCCCAATCCTGAAATATCGTACGACGATGCCATGGCCTCACGTCCCGACATCATTTTTGCCACTGGTCGTAGCGACCATGCGAACCAGGTAAACAATGTGCTGGGATTCCCATACATCTTCCGCGGCGCGCTCGATGTTCGTGCAACCAGTATTAACGAAGAAATGAAAGTGGCAGCTACACTGGCTATCGCCAAACTGGCAAAACAACCCGTACCAGAAGTGGTTGCTGCTGCCTACAATACTTCAAACATCAGCTTTGGCCGCGAATACATCATTCCAAAACCGCTCGATCCCCGTTTGTTGGTAACCGTATCAACAGCAGTAGCAAAAGCTGCTATCGAAAGCGGTGTGGCACGCAAAACCATAACCGACTGGGATGCTTATGCAGAACAACTGCGTCTTCGCATGGGGCTTGACAATAAGCTCATTCATGGACTTACTGAAAAAGCCAAGGAAAATCCAAAACGAGTAGTTTTTGCCGAGGCAAACCATATCAATATGCTTAAAGCAGCACAGGTGGCACGTGCCGAAGGTATCTGTATCCCTGTTTTGTTAGGTAACGAAGAACGTATTACCAAGATCATTGCCGAAAACAACATTGATCTAGAAGGAGTTGAAATTGTAAACATGCGTCACGATCGTGAAGAAAATCGTCGGCAAAAGTATGCCCACATGCTTGTCGAAAAACGCCAGCGCGAAGGGATGACCTACGACGAAGCTTTCGAAAAGATGTTTGACCGCAATTATTTTGGCATGGCCATGGTAGAAGCAGGTGATGCTGACGCTTGCATTACAGGCGTTTACACAAAATATACCGATGCTATTAAACCAGCCATTGAAATCATTGGTATTCGCGATGGGTTGAAACATATTGCCGGCTTAAATATTGTAAACAACAAACTGGGAACTTTTTTCTTTGCCGATACGTTGGTAAATAATCATCCAAATACCGACACGCTGGTGGATGTAGCCCTGCTTACCAACCGTACCATCCAATTGTTTAACATCCAACCGGTGATCGCCATGCTTTCATATTCGAATTTTGGCGAACGCAACACGGGTAGCCCGGCTACCGTGCACGATGCCGTGGCTCGCGTTCATGCTGAATATCCCGAAGTGTTGCTTGATGGCGAAATGCAGGTAAACTTTGCCCTCGACAAAGAACTACGCCACGAGAAATTTCCTTTCTCGAAAATTGACGGAATGAATGTAAACACGCTGATATTCCCAAACCTGAACTCGGCCAACATCTCGTACAAGATGATGCTCGAAATCGGGATGAGCGAAACCATTGGCCCAATTCAGATGGGATTGAACAAACCCGTACACATCCTCAACATCGAAAGCTCGGTGCGCGACATCGTCAACATGGTAACCATCGCCGTTATCGATGCCGGTTTTGAAGAGCAGAAATTGAAAAATAAAGCATAATCGCGGGATTATATCGATGATATTACAACGATTATACTAAAAAATAAGCTATAAAAAAGTAGACAACCATTGGGTTGTCTACTTTTTTTGCTACATACACAAGATTTGTTCTCATTATAGAACTTCAGTTCGTCCGATAAATAAGATTTCTTATTTTTGTTGAAACCCGATTTGCATGAAGTCAAGCGACCCATTTTTTATCCTGAAATCACAACTCGAAGGCGACGTTTATACCGATAATGTTCAAAAAATTATCTACGCTACCGATGCATCGTCGTACCGCGAAATCCCGGAAGCGGTTTGCAAACCCAAAAACAAAACTGACATCCTGAAAATTCTCGCTTTTGCCCGGGAAAATGGCTTTTCGCTCATTCCGCGCGGAGCCGGGACATCGTTGGCCGGACAGGTAGTTGGCAGCGGCATTGTGGTCGACATTTCGAAATACATGAATAAAATCGGGGTGTTCAATAAAGAAGAACGGTGGGTCGAAGTTGAGCCGGGCGTTGTTTTGGTCGGGTTGAACCAGTTTCTTGCTCCGCACGGGTTGCAGTTTGGCCCCGAAACATCGACGGCCAACCGCTGTACGCTGGCCGGAATGCTGGGGAATAATTCGTGCGGTCTGCATTCGCTGGTTTACGGGAGCGTCCGCGATCATGTGCTCGAAGTGGATGCGATCCTTTCCGACGGTTCGGAAGTAACTTTTAAAACGCTTGGCAAAACGGAGTTCGAAGAAAAATGCAACGGTTCGGTCAATTCGCTCGAAACAAAAATTTACCGGAATATCCGCGATATTCTTTCTGATCCTCTCAATCAGGAAGAAATAAGAAAAGAGTTTCCCGACCCGAAAGTTCAGCGGAGGAACAACGGCTATGCGATTGATGTGCTGCTCGAATCGGAAGTTTTTACAGACGGTGGTCCCAAATTTAATTTTTGCAAATTACTGGCCGGATCGGAAGGAACTTTGGCTTTTGTTACGAAAATCCGTCTCAATCTGATTCCCCTGCCGCCCAAATACAAAGGGCTGGTTTGTGCCCATTTCAACAGTATGGAAGAAGCTTTCCGGGGAAATATCGTGGCGCTTCGCCATCGGCCCGATGCCATTGAGATGATGGACGACATCATCATGAATTGCACGAAGGAAAACATCGAACAGCGCAAAAACCGGTTTTTTATTGAAGGCGATCCAAAGGCCATGCTGATGATCGAGTTCTCGGACGATTCCGAGGAAAAAATCAGGGACCGGGCCGAAAAACTTGAAGAAGATATGCGTGCCGCGGGGTATGGTTATCGTTTCCCGCTGGTAACCGGGGCTGCCAACATCAAAAAAGTATGGGTGTTACGCGCCTCCGGACTTGGTATTTTGTCGAATATTCCCGGCGATAAACGAAGTACCACGGTGATCGAAGATACTGCTGTTGCCCCCGATTATCTGCCTGAATACATGGCCGAAATTCAGCAGGTGCTCACAAAATATGGACTGAATTGTGTGTTTTATGCTCACATTGCGACGGGCGAAATTCACCTTCGTCCTTTGCTGAATTTAAAAGACCCGGCAGATGTTGAAATTTATCACAGTCTGGCGAAAGATGTGGCCGCGCTGGTGAAAAAACACCGCGGATCGCTCAGTGGCGAGCATGGCGACGGGCGTTTGCGGGGCGAATTTATCCCGTTTATGCTGGGCGAACACAATTATAAATTGATAAAACAACTGAAAAAAGCATGGGATCCGGACGCGGTTTTCAATCCCGGAAAGATTATCGATACTCCGCCGATTAACGAAAGCCTGCGGTTTATTACCGGGCCGGTTCACGAGCCAAAAACTATTTTCAATTTTTCGGACGAACAGGGAATGTTGCGGGCCATTGAGAAATGCAATGGATCGGCTGATTGCCGCAAAACGGAACTGGCAGGCGGCAGTATGTGCCCCAGTTTTATGGTCACCCGCGACGAAGATAAAACGACTCGCGGACGCGCCAATATCCTGCGCGAGTTTCTCACCCGTTCAGAAAAAGCAAACCGCTTCGACCATGCCGAAATTTATCGGGTGATGGATTTGTGTCTTTCGTGCAAAGCCTGCAAAGCCGAGTGCCCGTCGAATGTTGATATGGCTAAATTCAAGGCCGAATTTCTGCAACATTACTACGACCTGAACGGGATTCCGCTGCGGACGCGGCTGATCGCTTATTTGCCGCGGATCAACCAATTGGGAATGGCATTGCGTCCGTTTGCCAATTGGGTTACAGCAAGAGGCCTGTTCAAAAAAGCAATTGGTTTTGCGCCCCGGCGGCGGATTCCGAAATTATCGAAACTCAGCCTGCGAAAATGGTACGGGAAAAGCCCCGGCAGCGGCCAATTCCCGAACGGGAAAGTGTACCTTTTTGCGGATGAATTTACCAACTACAACGAAAGCGACATCGGGATAAAAGCAATTTTATTGCTGAATAAACTGGGGTACGAAGTGGTCATCCCGAAAACCCGTGAAAGCGGCCGCACCTATTTATCGAAAGGATTGGTGTGCACGGCAAAGAAAATTGCCACTCAAAATCTTCTGCTCCTGAAAGACCTGATTTCAGAAGAAACCCCGCTCGTTGGCATCGAACCATCGACCATTCTTTCGTTTCGCGATGAATATCCGGAGTTGGTTGATCCTGTTTATATTGAAGTCAGCCGAAAACTAGCCGTAAACAGCTTGTTGTTCGAAGAATTTATCGCTCGTGAAATCGGGAAAGGAAAAATAAGCAACCGTTCGTTTACCAAAGAAAACAGGCAAATAAAATTGCATGGCCATTGCCAGCAAAAGGCCATTGCTTCTACCGTTCCGACCAAACAAATGCTCGAACTTCCGAAGAATTATTCAGTAACAGAAATTGCCAGCGGTTGCTGTGGCATGGCCGGTTCGTTTGGCTACGAAAAAGAACATTACGAGCTGAGCATGAATGTTGGGGAACTGGTACTTTTCCCGGAAGTAAGAAAAACGGAATCGGATGTGCTGATTGCTGCACCGGGAACTTCGTGCCGTCACCATATTGCCGACGGGACCGGTAAAAAAGCATATCATCCGGTTGAGATTTTGTACGGGGCGCTTGTGAAATAATAATATTGTCTGAATCTGGATTTATAGGATTGTCATAATTTCTAAAGTCTTTTTAATCCTATAAATCCAGATTCAACCATTTTTTAAACCAAAAACGTAGTGTTGTTCTCCTCGTTTAAAACCGACTGGTATAAGCTGGCAAAACTCACGTGAACCCACATCAACGCGGGGAAAATACCAACAATGAAACAAATGAATCCTCCAATTATAATAAACAATGAAAGGATACCCATCCAGAATATTTTCCACGAATGCCCCCGGGTCATCCGCCAGCTTTCTTCCAGCGCTTTAATCGGGTCAAGATTTTTGTCCATCACCAGATACGCAACAAATGAAAACCGTACAGCACAAATAATTCCGGGAATGATAAAAAAGATAAACCCGAGAACGGTTAACGATACAGCCAAGAGGTTTGCAAAAACAATATCGAGATATTTAAAAAAGCCGTTAAACAGCTCTTTGAAATCAATTTCTTCCCCTCGAACGGTTTGTACATAAAGGTATTGAGCGCCATATTTAATAACAGGCAGAAAAAATACGGAATACATAAGGGCAAAAAATCCAAACATCACACTAAAAAAAGAGAAATGCTCGCTTTTATAAAACGATTGAGGCCCGTTAAAAATACCGACAACAATGACAATTAGAAATATTTGCAAAAAATATTCTTTCATGATCTGCCATCCGTAGCTGAAACAATTCGAAACACCAGGTTTAATGGTATAAAATGGTTGTTCTCTCATAGCATTATTTTTATAGTTTAGGATCAAAAATACACGATGAATTTTTAATCTACGCAATACCAAAGTTGGAAAAATAAAAAATCCTACTTTAGTATGTAGCTTTGAATCATTATTTTTCTGAATTTCGGGTCGCGATGCAATTTTTCCTATACATACTTACTTTCGGACTTTCTATCGGACTCTGCGCGATTGGAGCAACAACTTCCTACCGCTTAAAAACGGCTTTTGCCGAAACCCATTTTTCAAGTCTTTTTTACTTTCAGGCATTTTCTTTTATCTATGGTTTTTACGGCATCTGGGGAACGATCATCAGCAAGCTGATTCTGAATAACGTACCAGGTTCTGAAAGCATGCTGGAAAATATCATCCTGCTTTTTCCTTTTCTGGGCATTCCTTTTTTAATTTTATCATGGTATTTACAACTGAAATTCACATTTGAACTGAAATCGATAAAAACCACCCAACTTTTTCCAATCCTGTTTTTTTCCGTCTTCTCGCTTGCTTTTCTGGGTACAGGGCTTCTATTCAAATATTTTCTGGATGGAAGTATTTCTATAAACCTCAACGACATTTCAAAATCAATTCTTTTACTGAATTTACTGATTTCCGCATCTGCCGGTGTTTTCCTGGTTCTAATACCGGGCAAATCAGTTTTGCAGGCAAAAACATGGATTGCTTTTATTTTCATAGCTGCCCCGTTTTTTTTATTGATTTTCTATTTTTTGTCCCGTTCGTTCGCTGTGGCCGGAATATTTTTCGTGCTGTTCTATTTCATTCCTCCTGCATTTGTTTCAGCAATATTATTTCTGAAAGTAAAACCATCGCCTGTTCAACCTCAACAGTTCAATTCATTATCAGATTTATGCAGAAAATTCGGAATTTCGAACCGCGAATGTGAAATCATCCGGGAAATTTGTGATGGAAAATCGAACCGCGAAATTTCGGAGAAATTGTTTATTAGTCTGCAAACCGTAAAAGACCACAGTCATCGCATTTATTCAAAGACCGGCGTTTCGAGCCGGGTGCAGCTTGTAAACCTCGTGAATGAAAAAATAAAACCAGGGTCTGACGCCTGTTAAACCCTGATTTTAAAATCAATAACTATGAGACTTTATTGATCTCTGCTAATTCAACAATGCAAAACTCATTTTGTTGATTCGAACTTGAAAAGAATTTTATTACCCGGTTCATTTTATTTAGTTTTTTAACTGCCGGTTTAATGCTATTTTTGGTTTTCCTAAAAATCACGAGATTGAAACTTTCGTTTGAAAATGATATTGCACCGGTTTTGCTGCTGGCTTTCGCGGTACTTGCGATTGGCTTCAGCCTGATTGTATATTATAAAAACCGCGAAAACGCTGAATTTTCGACTTCTCAGAAACGGCTTTTGGCAATATTGCGGGCTACCGGACTTTTCCTATGCCTGTTATTGTTTCTGAAACCCATCGTCATTTCAAGGAAGCAAGTAAAGGAAAAACCAATGATTATTGTTGCCGTCGATAATTCGCAATCGCTGGCAAAATTTGGCAATCAGGTAACCGAAACGGTTGAAAAAATAAAGAACGGGTTGTCGGATAAGTACGAGCTGGATCACTGGCTTTTTGGCGAAGGCGCAACTTCAACGGAAGTCGACACGATGAATTTCACCGGAAATAAGTCAGATTACAGCGAATTGCTGGCTTCGGTTTCCAACCAGTATATCAATAAAAATATTGGCGCGCTTATTATTCTCGGCGACGGTATTTACAATGCCGGGCAAAACCCATTAAACCATCTGAACACACTCGATTTTCCAATATATACGATTGGGTTCGGTGATACAGTCAGCATTCCCGATGTCCGGATTACAGATATAAAACACAACAAATCGGTATTTATAAACAACTATTTCACGATTGAAGCCGATATTCATTTCGAAAAATTAATCAATCAAACAGCCCGGCTCGAACTTAGTCTCGATAATAAAGTTATTGAAACGAAAACCTTTGCGATCCCCGGCAACAATTATTTTGTTACCGAAAAATTCAGTATTCAGGCAACCCACAAAGGATTGCAGAACTACACATTAAAAATTATCCCGGCCGAAACGGAAGCCAATATGGCCAACAACAGTTACGAGTTTGTGATTGACGTGATCGACACTAAGCACAAGATTTTGGTACTCAGCGATGGCCCGCATCCCGACATTGGCGCCATGAAGGAAATCCTGGAAAGTTTCAGCAACTTCGAAGTTACCTTGGTAAATGGGAATACAATACCCCAAAATATTAACGACTTCGATTTGTTTGTCCTGTACCAGCTGCCTTCAGTGCAAAATGAAAACAGCAAAGCGCTGCAACTCATCGTGAACTCGAAAAAACCGTTGCTGTTTGTGGTAGGCGGAACGACCAGCCTGCCGCAGTTGAATAACCTTCAACTAGGCATCAGTTCGCTGTCGGCAAAAGGGCTCAACGAAAGCCAGATCGCATACAACAAGGATTTTTCGCTTTTCAAAATTGAAAATGAATATGTCGAAAACATTGAAAACTTTCCCCCATTATATGTTCCATATACTGAATTCAAGATAAACAGCGATTTTCAGATGTTGGGCCGACAGAAAATTAAAGGAGTAAACACGAACAACCCACTGGTCGTTCTCGGAAACCTGAATGGCCGGAAGATCAGTTATATTCTTGGCGAAGGCATCTGGCGGTGGCGAATTCACGATTTCAGCATGAATCGTCAATATAAAACAATCAACGAATTTGTATATAAGATTTTTAATTATCTCGTTTTAAAAGAAAACGACGAAAATTTCAAACTGGTGTATTCAACCGTTTATTCTGAAAATGAGGAAATTGTAATTGGTGCCGAATTATACAACGATAGTTACGAACCAATTAATTCACCCGATGTTTCATTGGTTTTACAAAAAGACAGCATTTCTGAATTCCGGTATACTCTTGACAAGATAGAGAACAAGTATTCATTAAATTTGGGAAAACCGGAAGCTGGCATGTATCGGATGGAAGCCATTGTAAAGTTGGGCGACAAGGAATATAGCAAAAGTGGTAATTTCCGGGTGGTACGATTAAACCTGGAAGAGCAACAAACAGTAGCGAACCATCAATTTCTCTATCAATTGGCACATGAAAGCGGAGGCCATTTCTTTCTTCCTGAAAAGCAAGATCAACTCTGCTCTGAAATAAAAGCGAATGAAAAGATAAAACCAGATAAATTTGTACATTTTGCACATAACGAATTACTGAATTCAAAATGGCTGTTTATATTCATTATTTTAGCATTCGGATTGGAATGGTTTTTGAGAAAATACTGGGGAATTTATTAAACTGATTGGCATGTTACGAAATCATCTTTCATATATACTTCTGTCGATTGTTGCAATCATGGCATTGTCGTGTTCGCAATATCGTACCATCACGATCGAGAACCAGCGCCCTCCGAAAGTTCAGATTCCTGACGAAATCCAAAGTTTGACGTTGATGAACCGGTCGCTGACCGGCGAGTTCCGCAATTTCAACGAAGACAGTCTTCAACGGTATTTTTACCGAAAAGAATTCAAGGTCAACACCAACGTACTCGACAGCATGGCTTCGGACACCTGTTTACAGGCAATTGGCGAACTACTTTATGAATCGGATCGTTTCGATGTTGTTATACCGGTTGAAAGAAATATTCCGAGAGATTCGAAATACTACATTATTGAGCAACCGCTGGATTGGGACTATGTGGACAACGTTTGCAAAAATTATAATACAGATGCACTGCTGGTAATGGAAAAATATGTGAACCGTGTGAATACCCGTTTTGAGGCAGAAGTCGACCAGTTGCACTCCGACGGATCAGCAAATTATTCCTATTTCTACGCGTCATACGATGTCATTTACGATTCATTTTTCCGGATTTATTATCCTGCAAAAAAGGAAATTGTCGGACAAATTTTTATTTCAGATACTATTTTTTGGGAAAACGGGGATGTTGACCAGCGAACTCTTTTCAAAAATCTTGGTAGTATCAAAAAAGGGCTGATTAGTACAGGAATTAAAGTTGCACTGGATTTAGACAGCTACATCTCACCGGCCTGGATACCCGACGACAGAGGCATTTTCATTATCGACAAGAAAAACGAAACAGAACAAAAGCTGATTGGAGACAGCGACTGGACCCAGCTGGCCGAATATTGGCAACCACTGACAGAAAGTAAAAACCGTTCCGTACGCAGCAAAGCTGAATTCAACATGGCCCTCGCCTGTGAACTTGACGGAAGGATTGATGATGCGATCGCATGGATATCAAAATCGCACCAAAGTTCTTATAGAAACCAAACGGAGATTTTTTTGAAGAAATTAAAACAGAAAAAGGCCGAGCTTTTGCGACTGGAACAAAACAAAGCAAACGAGTAATCTCAAAACGAATTCAAATGTTCGTATAAATTTGGTTTTACTTTTCTGTTCCCGACAATAAATACCCAACAAGATTTTTAGCAGCCTTGGCGTTTTCAAATGAATCGGGCAGCAATTTATGTCCAATGTATTCGTTGTAGAGCCAAGGATCGCCAATAGCCAGCACTTTACCTTTTCCATAGGTAGTTTCAGCAATATACACATTGCCATTATCAACCAAAACAGAACGGGCATCACCGCTTAGTTTGATGGGTGCAACTTCTTTCATGTAAATTTTACTGACATCATTGAAAAGCGGATGATCGGGTAGGTTTGTTTCAGCTCCCATTTCCCAGTCGCGATTGAGAACCGGGTTCAGGCTTACCGGCAAAAAATGAAATCCGAATGTTTCAGCCAATTTGTTAAAATGAGAGAACTCGCAGTTTGGACTGTCGTTAGCCATCAACAGGAACACACCTCCTTTTTTTACCCATTTTTTGATGGAATCGATTGATTTCGGATTAATATAATTGGGTTTTTCGCATTCAGTGGTCGTATCCGGATCAACAATAATATATACATCAAGAGAATCAAGTACAGCTTTGACGGGCTCCTTCCCTATTGTTTTAAGCACTCCTCCTTGATTTTTAAACAGATCGCCTAATTCTGAAAAACCACTGTTTTCGGTATCCGTCCAGGTGTAGTGATACAGCTGCCCTGTTTTTTTGTGATATTCACGGTTGAACCAATTATCGAGGCCAACTACTTTTATTTTTTCCTGGCAAAAAGAGCATTTAAAAAGTAATACTAAAAACAGGATCGATAAGATTTTGAAGTTCATAAGTAATTCGTTTATTGATTATTAATTTCTTCAGGTCAACATAAAATCGTCTTCTAAAAGTCAACATTAACAAGACACTAGTGATGTCTATATTTTCAAGTTGCAACCGATTGCGCAAAATACTAAAAAAATGCAACGGAAATTGATTCGAAATGGCGAATAATTGAGTTAAAAGATCTCCTTTAACATCTGATATTCGTATTCAAAGTTGGGAGTAAAAACGCCCAGTCCAAGGCTCTTCTCAATCTGGTTTTTGGTCCAGAAGCGACCTTCTTCAACCTCCTCAGAATGAATATTGATATTTTTAAAATCGTAGGTTACAAATGAGTATACCAATTCAGCTTCGATTTCAGTTTCCCATTGATAGGTTTTCACCAGACGGGCTGAAAAATCGCGCAACCCAATTTCTTCCCATGCTTCCCGTTTGAGCGAATCTTCCAGTTTTTCGCCAAACGAAATGTGTCCGCCAACTGCAGTGTCCCATTTTCCGGGTTGTACCAGCTTGTCCATCGGGCGTTTTTGTAGAAATATGGCTTTATTTTTATTCAATACATGGAGATGAACTACCGGATGTAATAATTTATCGCCCCGGTGACAATGCGAACGCGGCGCTTTGCCCAGTATCCGCCCTTGTTCGTCAACCAGCGGGAGCCACTCTTCGTCTGCAACAACCGTTTTTTGCTTGCGTTTCTGTTTCAAAAATTCGACTAAAAAGACAATTCCAAACAGGATATAAAACAAACCGCCACTGATAAAAGCCCAGGCTTCTTTCGACATAAAAAACGCCGAATAAAAAACCAGCAAAGTATGTCCCAGGAAAAGGAAGAACATCAGTTTCATGCTGTTTCTTAACTGTTTCAACTGAATATCGTTCATCTGCAAATCCTTCATGTAACGTTGGGTCATCAGGCCAACGATATTGAACGATGAAAAAGCAGAAACAGCCAAAACAGCACACAGGATGAGCTCAACCAATCCAGGTTTCAGCTTGAAAAAAATATCATTTTCGAGAAGGATGGAAACACCGCCCAGAACAATCAGGAGAATCGTATCGAACAAGACAAACTTATCGAAGCGTTTTTCCTTAAAGCCGATCCATGCCAATTCGGCCACGCCAATTACAAGTGCGGCAACCAGACCAGCAGTAGTCCCCCAAATTTCGTCGATGGCAATAAAGACAAAAAGCGGGATAAAACCGGGAAGCAGCTTTTTCAACAAATCAGTTTTATTCATCTGTTATTTGCTACCTGAACAAAGGTATTATTCTTCAGGAGGGACAATATCATGAACGTATACCTCAAATAACAATGTAGTATAAGGCGGTATATCGTACAAACCATCTTTGCCGTATGCCAATTCAGAAGGAACAATTATTAATGAAGTGCCTCCCTTTTTTATTGTTTCAATACCTTCGTCCCAACCATCGATCATGTTCGTGACCCGATGTGTGTAGGTATAGTATCTGTATAATGAAGGGTCTCCTGATGAATCAAAAACTGTTCCGCCAATAAATAAGCCATTATATGAAACAGAAACTTGATCTCCCGAATGAGGAGTATTTCCGGTTCCTTCTTCAATTGTCACATAATAGACGCCATTGGCAGTAGTATCGATATCATAATCTTTTTCGATCAAATAATCAAGATATTCCTGCAACAAAGCCTGCTCTTTTTCAGGAGTATAGGTAACTTCTTCCGACTCATCTTCTTTTCCACACGAAATGAAAACAAGAACGAATGCAGCAAATAATATTGTTTTAAAAAGACTTCTGAGTTTCATTTTTATTTATTTTTCTGAGTTTTTCAATTGTTCTTCGTATGATGGCAACAAGTTTTCAAACCTATCAATTGCCTGTTGAAGAGTCACATAAATTTCACCGCCAGCAGCATTTAAATGCCCGCCGCCGTTAAAATTTTCTTCCGAGAAACGGTTAACCGGAAAATTCCCTTTCGAGCGAAGCGATATTTTGACATGATCGTCGTTTTCAGTAAAAAATGCACTAAAATGAATATCTTTTATCGACAGTGGCATATTAACAAATCCCTCGCTGTCGCCTTTTCGAAAATTGAATTCTTTCTGATCTTCTTTTGTAAGGTACATATACGCCGAGTGGTATTGCGGAAAAACTTTCATCCGGGTATTTAGGCAGAACCCCAGCAAACGCATCCGTTCTTCCGAAAAGTTATCGTAAATAGCCGAATGGATTGCATCTTGGTCGATTCCGTATTCGAGCAATTTGCTAACTGTTTTGAACGTTTCCGGATCGGAAACACTGTAGTTAAACGAACCTGTGTCGGTCATGATCCCGGCAAAGAAACACGACGCTGCGTCTTTATCGATATATTCCTGCAACCCAGCTTCACATAGTAAAGCAAATGTAAGTTCAGCAGTCGAGCTTCGTTTCGTGTCTGAAAATAAAATATCAGCAAAATCGGAAGGATATGGATGATGATCGATCAGTATCGTGGTGTGTTGGAAATCTTCAACCAGTTTTTCCATTTCTCCGGCCCTCGAAGACTGGTTAAAATCCATGCATATCAAGGTGGAAGCCTGTCCCATCAATTTTGTTGCATATTCTTTTTTCCAGGTAAATACGATGGCTTCCGAATGTCCGCACATCCAGGTGTAATAGTTGGCGTAACTGTTGGGGCTGATTACTTTTGCATCCAGGCCCATATTCTTCAAAACTTTCCATAGGCCAAAAACAGAACCGACAGCATCGCCGTCGGCATTGATGTGCGGGACAAGAACAATGATCCCCCGATTCTTTTTCAGGCAATCTTTAAATCTGCTAATATCCTCGTTGCTAAAACGTTCCAATCTTTTTCGTTTTTTAATGAATTACAAATATAAAAATTCTGCCGGTGGCAGTCCCTTTTTTAGAATTTTAATTTCTACTTTTAAAACAACGAGTACAACACAAAAGCGAAGTATTTTTACCGGAATGCAAACCGCAAAGAAATACTCAGGATGTACTTATAAATTAATACAAATACAGATATGGCAGGCAAAAGAACTCTTACGATCGTTAAACCGGAAGCTGTAAAAAACAACTATACCGGGCCAATTCTAAATAAAATTACTGAAGCTGGTTTTCGCATTGTTGCAATGAAAATGACCCGGCTAAGCAAATTGCAGGCCGAAGCTTTTTACGCGGTTCACCGGGACAAATACTTCTACGAAGACCTGACCAATTTTATGAGTTCGGGCCCCATTATTGTAGCTATTTTGGAAGAAAAAAATGCCGTTGAGACATTCCGAAAACTGATTGGCGCCACCGATCCGAAAGATGCAGAAGAAGGCACAATCCGAAAACTATTTGCCGAATCGAAATCGCGCAATGCAATACACGGCTCCGATAGCGACGAGAATGCCAAAATTGAAAGTGATTTTTTCTTTTCTGAAATAGAAAAATTCCAGTCTGTCAACTTTTGAAATTTACTTGAAATCGAATTTGGTTTGTGGGTTGATTGGTTTCTTTGTCAGAAAATCGTTTACGATCTGGTCGATAGCAGACTTACATTTACCACATGAAGTACTTGCTCCTGTATACTCCTGTATTTCTTCGGTTGAAACAGCTCCCTTTTTCAATACGGAAATGATTTCATCTTCCGTAACAAAATTACACATACATACCAAGCTATTCCCCATTCGTTTCCTGATTTTAAACTTGCCGAAAACTATTCAACAAATTTGTTTTCAATAAAAAGTTTTATGGCCCGGTGTGCACTAATAACTCCGTCCTGTTTGGGCAGTTCGTTGTAAATTTTTTCGAGGTATCTGTTTTGGTTCAGGATGTTAAAAGAAGCTTTGAAATTAAGGTCGAATACCCACGACATTTGCATCAGCCTGAAATCGTTCATGGTTTTCATATCTTCTTTCCGAACAAGTTTTCCCATCTGAATAGTCTTGATAACCTTATCGGAAACCAAGTTCTGGTTGGGCAAATTGTACATGATAATTTTCATGTCATCATTACTTCTGTCGCGAAACTGATTGGTAACCATAGCCCATACATCCAGTTTATCAGCATCACGGATTAATTGACAAAACAATTGCATTTGCTCATCCTCAAAAAGAGGCAACTGAATTTTCGAATGGTTATGAATGGCTGTTTTAATAATTTTTTGTGATGTTTCATCCATTTCGACAAAAAACGGAGCTTCAGCAAGTGCGGCCAACGAAAGCGCGGCATGGTCTTCCGACTCATCATCGTTAAAAGTCCCATATTTGGCGAGTTGGGGAAAACGCCCTGCATCGTGAAAAAGAGCGATCACCTCGGCAATCTCTTTTTGTTCATCGTTCAACAACAATACCCCGGCAAGTTTTCCTGTATTTTCAACAACCCGCATTGTATGATTCTTTTTCAGATCAATATTCTTTTGAATAATTGCATCTTCTGATTTGTGCTTCTGATAATACGAATCGAAAAAACTTCTTGCTTTTGTCAGAATAGTTTCTATTACCATAAATAATTTTTTATGATTCAAAAGTATGTATTTTTTGGAGCCCCCTTTCGACCGGGGAAAGATAATTATTAACAATCGTTCGGCTAACCAGGCACGTAAAAAATGGTAAATGGCAGGGTGTTGATATTTTTTCAAAATCGCAACTATGTTTTTAAGCAAAAAACAGCCATACAACCGAAGTTTTATTATTTTTGTGCCTCTCAAAATTGAGAATTGGTCCCATAGTTCAATGGATAGAATATCAGATTCCGGTTCTGACGATCCGGGTTCGAGTCCCAGTGGGATCACAAAATTAAATTTTAGAGCCTTGCAAATCAATGATTTGCGAGGCTTTTTATTTTTATAGGGGACATTGAAGGGGATGTTTTGAATGTTTCCAATTTTGTCCAGCTAATTCGCGATGTTCTCAATAATATGAATTAAGCCTCTCAATAAAAAAGCATAACACTAATTCTGTAACGACTTCATATGATTTACGAAGTTATCTAGCGACAAAATTTTGTCTTTATATTCATCCGGAAATAAGTCACAAGATTAGATGCGTTTGCCCTGCCGGGCTTGCTTTTATTCTTATAAGGTTTATCCGATAGGGATCACTTTTTGCAAAATCAAAACCTTCTGGGATCATGTGTTCCGGGAGGTTTTTTAGTTTTATCCAGACAACTTACCGGACAGCAAAAATGATAATTTTTCAGAATCAACTGAATTTGATCTGAAATTATTCATCTGCAAATGTTTGAGATCATTTAAAAATTGTTATTTTTGCGCCACAATTTTGCAATCTCTTACTCGTGAAATGAGTAATATTGCCACTAAAACTTAGAAATAATGGACTTATTAAAAGTAGCGGAACACGCATTCGAACCAAAAGAAACCACCGTTAATTTCGGCCCTGGTGACACGATTACCGTTCATTACAAAATTAAGGAAGGTAACAAAGAGCGTATCCAGAACTACCGTGGTGTAGTTATTCAGGTAAAAGGAATTGGTTTTACCAAAACTTTTACAGTGCGTAAAATGTCAGGAAATGTGGGCGTTGAGAGAATTTTTCCGATAAGCTCTCCGTTTATCGAAGAAATCGAACTCAACAAAAAAGGTAGCGTACGCAGGGCTAAATTGTATTATCTGCGTGGCTTAACCGGTAAAAAAGCCCGTATTAAAGAAAAGAGATTCTAAACCAGATAAGGGTTTAAAAAATAAGGCTTCCGAAATTGGAAGCCTTATTTTTTTTAAAGTCATGCAGAACTTGTTTCGGCATCTCCGCAGAAATGAACTCCTGAAACAAATTCAGCATGACTGAATCCTGATGATTTGACAAAAGCAATTTTTACTTCACGAAATATCGTCCAGGTTGTACGGCGTTTCCTGGTACACGTAATAATTCAACCAATTGGAAAATAATAAATTAGCGGTTGATTTCCATTTCATCGAAGGCATGTTTTTCGGATTATCATTCGGATAATAATTCTTCGGAATTTCAATCGGTAAATTCTTCTGTTTATCGCGTTTGTATTCCTTGTCGAGCGTGTAGCGCGAATATTCCGAATGCCCGGTAACAAAGAGCTGACGGCCATTCTTGGCAAGCACAATATTTACTCCCGACTCTTCCGATTTCGAAATAATTTCCAGTTGCGGAACTTTCAGAATATCGTCTTCCCTGATTTCCGTATGGCGCGAGTGCGGAAAATAATATTCATCGTCGAAACCACGGAAAATAGGAAGCTGTTCATCGGAAAGCGTGTGATGGAAAACCCCGAACATTTTTTTGTCGAGCGGGTATTTCGGAATATTATAATAATGGTGCAAACCAGCCTGTGCAGCCCAGCAAATAAATAAAGTTGAGGTCACGTGGTGTTCGGACCAATCGAAAATCTGCTTCATTTCGTTCCAGTAATCCACTTCCTCGAAAGACAATTGCTCGACCGGGGCGCCGGTAATAATCATCCCGTCGTATTTCTTTTTAAAGATTTCATCATAATCTTTGTAGAATTGTTTCATGTGCGAAACCGGCGTGTTTTTCGACGTATGGCCTTTAATTTTCATGAAATCTATTTCGATTTGCAACGGCGTATTCGACAGCAAACGCAACAAATCTGTTTCCGTCGTAATTTTCTGTGGCATCAGGTTCAGGATAACAATTTTCAACGGCCTGATATCCTGATGGCTGGCACGCGTCTCGTCAATCACAAAAATATTTTCTTTCAGAAGAAGATCAATTGCTGGCAACTGATCGGGTAAATTAAGTGGCATGTCGTTTTTGTTTTTTATTTTCAAAATCTCTGTATTCTCTTGTGATTTTCTCTGTGCAACTCTGTGGTTAAGTTAATTCACCACAGAGCTACACAGGGTTTTCACAGAACCAAAAACAGTTTTTCAATGTAAAACTAAATGTATTAACCAATTTTTGCCAGCGCTTGTTCAAAGTCGGCAATAATGTCGTCGATGTGTTCCAACCCGACCGAAACACGGAGCAGGGTTGGTGTAACACCGGCAGCCCGTTGCGCGTCTTCCGACAACTGCTGATGCGTCGTTGCAGCAGGCTGGATGATCAGCGTTTTGGCATCGCCCACATTGGCCAGATGGCTCACCAGTTTCAATTCGTTCACTACATTTTTAGTCTGTTCCTTATCGCCTTTCACCGTAAAAGAAAGTACGCCGCCTGCACCTTTTGGCAAATATTTCTTTGCCAGTTGGTACGATGGGCTGCTTTCCAGTCCCGGGTAATTCACACTTTCAACTTTCGGGTGTTTTTCCAGCCATTTCGCCAGTTTCAGCGTGTTTTCCACATGGCGGTCGAGGCGCAGCGAAAGGGTTTCAATACCATTAATCAACAGGAATGAGTTGAATGGGCTTTGCGACGGGCCAAAATCACGCAATCCTTCAACACGTGCTTTTGTAATGAAAGCAATATTTCCGAATGGTCCGTCAAAATTAAACACATCCCAATATTTCAACCCGTGATAGCCCGGCGACGGCTCGGTAAAACCGGGAAATTTACCGTTGCCCCAGTTGTACGTTCCGGCGTCAACAATCACACCGCCGATGCTGTTCCCGTGTCCGTTAATCCATTTGGTAGCCGACTCAACAACAATGTCGGCGCCATGTTCGATTGGCCGGAACAGGTAGCCACCTCCGGCAAATGTATTGTCGACAATAAACGGAATGTCGTATTTCTTTGCCAACGCTGCAAACAAATCGAAATCAGGAATAACAAACCCCGGGTTTCCGATGGTTTCCAGATAAATAGCCTTGGTTTTTTCATCAATCAGCTTTTCAAAAGCCTCGATAGACAGGTCTTCGGCCAAACGAGCCTCAATGCCCAGTTGCTTGAACGAAACCGTAAACTGGTTGTACGAACCACCATATAAATAAGGTGAGCTCACAAAATTGTCGCCAATGCCCAGAATGGTTGTAAACGTTATAAACTGGGCCGCATGTCCCGATGCAACAGCAAGAGCAGCCACTCCGCCTTCCAGTGCGGCAATACGCTTCTCGAACACATCGTTGGTCGGATTCGTGATCCGAGTGTAAATATTTCCGAATTCTTTCAGTCCAAACAAGTTGGCTGCATGGTCGGCATCGTTGAACACATACGCTGAAGTCTGATAAATCGGTACAGCACGCGAATTGGTGGTTGGATCGGGCTGTTGTCCTGCGTGTAATTGCAAGGTTTCGAATTGTAATTTTCTCTCTGTCATGATATTAATTTTTTAAGCTCTATTTTTTATTTTGATATTTTTATCTGAATTTGAATATCCGGGATTTGATTTTTACTCCGTTGATATTCAGTGTATTCACAAACCGTTTTTTCATTCCGATCAATACAAAAGCCTCAGGATAAACCAATGATGCTTTAACCGCATCCTTTTCTGAAACTATTTTTGCCAAACAGGACAAATCCAATTGGTACAACAAAAATTTTAAACTTGATTTTTAAAAACGGTTGCGAAAATGAAGTGCCTTCAAGCAATATGAACGAGCATACTGAAGAAGGCTATCGCATTATCATAGACATGGAGGGCATAATAAAGTCATTGCAGCTCAATGTGTAAGCTGTAACAATTTTATTATTTTCAGAATAAATTTTCATTTATTATGCCTTTTTAGTTGATGCAAACATACATTCTTTTTTGAGAAAACAAAATTCGGAATGAAAAAGTTTAAACCAGAGAAACAAAAATTTAATATTCATTTCGGAAATGTAAAAAACATCTCCTGAATGTTAAAGAAACAGCAATCATATAAAAAAATCACATTAAAAAATGCGAATGAATATAGATAACAATTTATATTTGCACTACTAAAAAACGAAATTGGTCGAAACGATGATTACAGAGAAAGACGAAATAATAAAAAATGAAATCCTACTCCAGGCTCAAAAGTTATTTCAGCAGTACGGGCTGAAAAAAACAACCATGGACGAAATTGCCATTGCCTGCGGAAAAGCGAAAAGCACACTCTATCATTATTTTATCAGCAAAAATGAGGTTTTCGATGCCGTTGTGGAAATGGAAGTCCTTAATTTGAGACAGCATGTAAAAGACAGAGTGGAAGAGCATAAAAAGATGCTGGATAAGATAAAAACGTATGCGTTGGAGTTTCACAAGGAAGCAATTAACAAAGTGAACCTGTACCGGATTATAAAACAGGATTCCATCGCCGAGAGTTATGCCAAAAAACTTTTCTTCAAAATGATGGAATTTGAACAAAAATATATTATTCGAATTCTGGAAGATGGTTATGATTCAGGCGAATACAAAGAGATTGCCCGGGAAGAAATTCCATGGGTTGCCGAAATATTTTTGGCTGCTTTTTTGGGTGTTGTTCAATATGCAATAGAAAAAGATGGCTTTCTTGATGAAGAAAAACTGGAAAGAACAATCAATTTAATTGCGCCCAAAATTTTCTGTTAATTTTTTTGATATTTTACCGACCAAAATATGAATTTAGTTTTTTAGTCTCGAAAAATACTTTCTTTGAATACGGAATAGAAAAGCGAATATTAAGTAGAATAATCTCATTTTAAAAAATAAAGCCATGAAAAGAATGAAACAATTTTTAGTTGGATTGTCACTTGGGGCATTCCTTCTGACCGGATGCACTTCCGGCACACAAAACACACAAATTGCCGGTTCAAATCAGGCGGTTAAAGTAAAAACACAGAAACTGGAAACAAACTCAGGGAGCGCCGGTCAATCGTATATCGGGACTATCGAAGAGTCGGTGTCGGTGCCTCTGAGTTTTTTGGTTGCCGGAAGTGTCGAAAAAGTGCTGGTCGATGAAGGGCAAAGCGTTGCGAAAGGCCAACTGCTGGCCGTTTTGAACAGCGAAAACTACCAAAATGCCTACCAAATCGCGCTTTCGAAAGCAAAACAAGCACAGGATGCTTTCGACCGGCTGGACCCGGTTTATAAAAAAGGAAGCCTTCCGGAAATCAAATACGTTGAAATTCAAACCGGACTGGAACAAGCCAAATCGATGGCTTCGATGTCAGAAAAAAACATAAAAGACTGCAAACTTTATGCGCCCACAAGCGGGATGATCGGGAAACGGATGATTGAACCGGGCATGAACATTATTCCGGGAAACCCGGTACTTCAACTGGTAAAAATCGAGAAAGTGAAAGTGAGCATTCCTGTTCCTGAAAATGAAATTACCGGGATTGCCAAAGGACAAAAAGTTCAGGTACGAGTTTCGGCCATTGGCGATCAGTCATTTGAAGGCGAAGTGAAAGAAATCGGGGTACTTTCCAATCCGCTTTCGCACACCTATACCGTAAAAGTTGAATTGAATAATCCGGATGGAACGTTGAAACCCGGAATGGTTTGCGAAGCCACCATCAGCAACCCTGCAATTGAAAACCGTATTGTTGTTCCGTTATCGGCCGTTCAACAAAATAGCAATGGCGAAAAATATGTTTTTGTAGCCAATTCGGGAAAAGCTGAAAAACGAGCCGTCGAAACCGGTTCGCTGGTAAGCAATGGCGTTGTTATTAAAAATGGCTTGTCGTCAGGCGATCTGCTCATCACCGAAGGTTATCAGAAAATCAATCAGAACACGACCATCGAAATAATGAAATAATTATGAAACGATTAGGCATAGTCGAATCTGCCATGCGGTACAGGCAGATCGTAATCATGATTACCGTTCTGTTGGTTGGGCTTGGGGCGTATGCATTGCTGGTCATGCCCCGGCAGGAATTTCCTACCTTCCCCATCCGTCAGGGTTTGGTTATTGGCATGTATCCCGGGGCAAGCTCCGATGAAGTGGAACAACAACTGACCACCGAAGTCGAAAAGTATCTGTTCGGTTATAAAGAGATTAAAAAGAAGAAAACCTACTCGTATTCGAAAGACGGGATGATGATCGTTTTTGTCGAGCTAAACGACAATGTGAGAAATTCGGATGAATTTTGGTCCAAACTGAACGATGGGCTCGCCAATTTTAAAATGCAACTACCATCCGGCGTGCTGGCCCTGATGTCGAACAGCGACTTTGGCGATACTTCGGCGCTGCTGATTACACTCGAATCGGACCATAAAACATACCGCGAACTGGAAGAATACCTGAACGAGCTGGAAAGCCGTCTGCGTCGGATCGAGTCGGTTTCGAAGCTGCGTCACTACGGATTGCAGAAAGAACAAATCAGCATTTACCTGGAAAAAGAGAAACTGACCAATTACGGAATCAGCTCGTCGGCCTTGCTGGCCAATTTGTTTACACAGGGATTTACCACTTCCAGCGGAACCATCGACAACAGTCAGGTTGTAGCGCCGATCCATATTTCAAAATCGTATTCCAACGAACAGGATATCGCCGGGCAAATTATTTATTCCGACCCGACCGGAAATATTATCCGGTTGAAAGATGTGGCCCGCGTGGTGCGCGAATACCCCGATCCGGACAGCTACATCACCAACAACGGGCACAAATGCCTGCTGATTTCGATGGAAATGCAACAGGGAAATAATATCGTACAATACGGAAAAGAAGTCGATCAAGTGCTGAAACAATTTCAGGAAGAACTACCCGAAGGAGTAAATATTGAACGGATAGCCGACCAACCGAAAGTAGTAGGCGACTCCATTACAACATTCCTGCTCGAAATGCTGATTGCTATTTGTGCCGTCATTCTGGTAACAATGGCTTTATTGCCGTTACGGGTAGCTTCGGTAGCTGCAACGTCAATCCCGATAACGATTTTTGCTTCGCTGGGAATCATGCTTTTGTGCGGAATGGAGCTGAATACGGTTACCCTGGCCGCCCTGATTGTGGTATTGGGGATGATCGTCGACAATTCCATCGTAATTGTTGACAGCTATATGGACAAGCTCGATCACGGCATGTCGCGTTGGCATGCAGCCATCAGCAGCGCCAAAGGTTTCTTCAAAGCTATTTTTTCAGCTACACTGGCTATCAGTATCACTTTCTTCCCGTTCTTATTTACCCTGAAAGGAATGTTTCAGGATTTTGTACAACTTTTCCCCTGGACAGTTTCCATCACGCTAGGCATTTCCCTGTTGGTGGCCATGCTGCTTATTCCGTTCATTCAATATACATTTATAAAAGAGGGTTTTGAAAAATCGAAACGGACGAAAAAAGAAGGAAAGCGTAATTTATTGGATATTATTCAGCAAACGTATGAAAAATGGCTGATCAAAGCCTTTAAACATCCGAAAATCACCATTGGCGGAGCTTTCCTGTCGATTGCGATAGGCGCCATCATATTTACTCAGATACCGCAGCGTTTGCTTCCAATAGCAGAACGCAACCAGCTTGCGGTGGAAATTTACTTACCACAGGGCAATTCGCTGGAACAAACTGCGTTGGTAACCGACAGCCTGGAAAAAATATTGAAGCAGGATGAACGGGTGAAATCAGTGACTTCATTTACCGGAACAAGTTCTCCCCGTTTCCACACAACGTATGCGCCTAATTTGCCGGCAAAAAACTATGCCCAGTTTATCGTGAATACTCCGTCGAACAAGATTACCGAGGAGTTGCTCGATGAATATTCAAAAAAATACGAAGATTATTTTCCGAATGCACACATCCGTTTCAAGCAACTCGATTACCAAACGGCTGCTTTTCCTGTTGAAGTTCGTATTTCCGGGAACAACATATCGGACCTGAAATCTGCGGCCGATTCACTTTCTGTAAAACTGAAAAATATTCCCGGGTTGACCTGGGTACATACCAATTACGAAGAAATGCTGCCCGGTGCACGGATTGACATCAATGCCACAGAAGCCAACCGGCTGGGCATTACCAAAACGACCGTGGCCACCAACCTGGCCATGCGCTTCAACGGGTTGCCGCTGACTACATTATGGGAAAACGATTATCCGGTTTCCGTGAAACTGAAAGCCGAGCGCGAAAGCGAGACCTCTTACGACGACATTGAAAATGAATACATTCACTCCTTCATTCCGGGCATATCGGTGCCTTTGCGGCAGATTGCCGATGTAAACGCCGACTGGACCCAGGGACAAATTGTACACCGGAACGGAGTCCGTACCATCAGCATCATGGGCGATGTCGACCGCGGAATCAACATTAAAAAAGTTTTCCGCGATGTAAAGAAAATTGCAGACAAGCAGCTTCTGCCGCAGGGAACCCGGCTTGAATACGGGGGTGCCGATGAAATCGACGCAGAACAACTGCCTCAGATCATGGGCGGATTGGTCATCGCGATCTTTATTATTTTCCTGATTTTGGTTTTCCATTTCCGGAAAGTAAATCTTGCGGCGCTTGTTTTAAGTTCTGCACTGCTAAGTTTGATCGGGACCGTGTTGGGCATGCTGGTAATGGGGGTTGAATTCAGCCTGACGTCAATATTAGGCGTTGTCAGCTTAATTGGCATCATCGTCCGAAACGGAATTATCATGCTCGATTATGCCGAAGAATTGCGCCATCACGGAAAGAAAACTGCATTGGAAGCCGCTTTCGAAGCCGGAAAACGACGGATGCGCCCGATCTTCCTCACCTCGGCTGCCGCATCGATGGGCGTTATCCCGATGATTATCAGCAAAAGCGCTCTCTGGGCACCGATGGGAACGGTCATCTGCTTTGGCACGCTCACCTCAATGGTGTTGCTGGTGCTATTTCTTCCGGTTGCCTATTGGCTGATATTTCGAAATACGGATAAAAACAAAGAAAAAGTAACCATCGATCAAATTTCAGGAAACGTAAAAATGAAACCCGCTATTTTATCAATCGCAGTAATCCTTATTGCAAGCACTTCATTATTTGCTCAAAACAAGCTGACATTGGAACAATGCAAAACAATGGCACTTGAAAACAATGCGCAGATAAAAAATCAAACAATTGGCATCCAATCGGCTGAAGAAGTAAAAAAAGCAGCATTTACCAGCTATTTCCCAACGGTTGAAGCCACAGCATTATCTTTCAGGGCAAACAACCCGATGATGGAAATGAAAATGGAAGGCGGAAATCTGCCCGTGTACGACGGAAATCCGGCACACCTGCTCACAGCAACTCAATTCGCATATTTTCCGGGAACTACCATCTCGATGTTCGAAAAAGGAACCGTTGGCATGGTAACGGCAATTCAGCCAGTTTTTGCCGGACAGCGTATCACGACCGGTAACAAGTTGGCAAACCTCGGAATTGAAGTCAGTCAGTTGCAACTTATTTCAACCAAAAATGAAACACTTTACGAAACTGAAAAGCAGTACTGGCAAATTGTGTCGCTGAACGAAAAAATGAAAACGCTGGAACGTTACATTCAGCTCGTCGACACACTGCACAAAGAAGTGAACGACGCGTACCAGGCCGGGCTGATTACCCGCAACGACCTGCTGAAAGTAGAATTGAAACAAAACGAATTAAAAATGAACCGTCTGAAACTGGAGAATGGGATTGCCCTGGCCAAAATGGCGCTGTGCCAGTACATCGGCATAACATATAATCCGGGGATCAATTTCACAGACGAGCTTGCCAAAACAGACAATCCGCAGGCGATTTACACCGATCATCAGCAGGCGCTGGCAAACCGGGTCGAATACCAGTTGCTGCAAAAAAGTACGGAAGCAGAAAAGTACCAAACCAAAATGCAGCGCGGCGAATACATGCCCCAGTTGGGAGTTGGCGTCGGAGGCCTGTACATGGATGGAATAACCGGCGATGAGAGTTCTTCCATCGGCATGGTTTTCGGAACCGTAAATGTTCCGATTTCAGGCTGGTGGGAAGCCTCGCACAAACTGAAAGAGCGGAAACTGAAAGAAGAACAGAACAAAAATATGGTAAACGACAACACCGAAAAGTTGTTGCTTCAGATGCAGCAGGCCCGCAACACGCTCGACGAAGCGTTCGAGCAGGTGCAACTGGCCGAAGTTTCCATCCGCCAGGCGGAAGAAAACCTGAAAGTGAGCCGCGACAACTATGAAGCCGGGATGGTAAATGTTTCCGACATGCTCGAAGCGCAGGCATTGGTGCAATCGTCGAACGACAACATGACCAACCTCAAATGCAACTACCAGCTCGCAAAAGCGAAGTATTTGCAGGTTATCGGGAAATATGAACAGTAAAATATAAAATTCTGAAACAACAAGATCCCCGTTCATTTATTGGTTTTCAATACCCATATTGGACGGGGATTTTCTTTGAACCACAAAAATTTAACGACCTCGCTTTCTGATATTCCAGGTTTTCTCTTTGGTTCATTGCCCAGAGAACGTTTTTAAACAGTTTTGTCAAATTCCTGGCAAAATTCGTCAGTCAAATAGAAAATTTCAATAATTTTATCTTCACTTAATTTTATGTATTTTGTTTTTAATCATCTGTTTGTCAGACTTTTAAATTAATAAAATCCATACTTTTGCCAGATATTTGATCAATTATTTTTGTTTTTGCTATTCATTCTCAGTTAGTTTGTAATCGAACTCAGGTTATTAATGATTTTGCGGGTTGAAACAACATTAAAGAAAGGAGTGAAAAAATGATAGATATTGACAAAACGAAAATCGCCTACATATTCGACGGAATCGCAGGCAACATACTGCCGGAAGATGCAGTCAGGGCAATCAATGCATTTATGGTGACGGAAAATCTATATTTGGCTGCCACACGTGAAATTACGACAAAGCTGGAAAACCTGAATGATGAATTCAAGTATGTAAAAGACCGTAACCCTATCCATCAGATAAAAGCCCGGGTAAAAACGCCCAAGAGTATTCTCGATAAGCTGACACGACGCGGTTTTGAGCTCAGCGTTGAGTCGGCCCGGAATAATCTTACCGACATTGCCGGGGTGCGCGTCATTTGTTCGTATATCGACGATATTTATCTGATTGCCAAATTACTTACCTCGCAGGACGATATAAAAACAGTCAGAGTCTCCGACTACATTAAAAACCCCAAAGCCAATGGTTACCGCAGCCTCCATCTGATTGTAACCGTCCCTGTTTTTCTTTCAGAAAGCACTGAATTGGTCAACGTAGAGATTCAGATACGAACCATTGCCATGGATTTTTGGGCATCGCTGGAACACGAATTGTGGTACAAACTGACGGATGAAAAAACAGAAGAAGTAACCAGGGAATTAAAAAATTGTGCCGATGGCATTGCCGACATTGATATGAGAATGCAAAATCTGCACAGCATTCTGACCACCACAAAAGATAGCAAATCAGAGATATAAACAGCATCTAACTCAAGGGCATCAATCTTGACGGTTTTATTTTTCTTCAGCTAAAGGAGAAATTAATTACATGAAAGAAAAAAGCATTGTAAGAAAGGAAAAACGGTTTTTCGGATTTAACAGAAATGTCCTGTTTACCGGCCTGACCAGTTTTCTCACCGACACATCTGTAAAAATGGTCTATTCGGTGATGCCTATGTTTTTACTCTCCATTGGCGCTTCAAAAACCAGTTTATCGCTGATCGAAGGAATTGCCGAAAGTACTGCCGCACTGATAAAAACATTATCGGGTTTTTGGAGCGATAAAATTGGAAGAAATAAACCTTTCATGCTGATCGGATATGGAATTTCTGCACTTATCATTCCGCTTTATTCGTTTGTTGTTTCGCCCGTGCAGGTGTTGTACCTGCGTTTTATTGAGCGGTTTGGCAAGGGCATCCGCACTGCACCACGCGACAGTTTAATTGCAGGATCGGTAACCAATGGAGAAACCGGGAAAAGTTTCGGATTGCAAAAAGCAATGGACAACAGTGGCGCAATAGCAGGTCCTTTGGCTGCGTTTGCTTTATTAATCTTCTTTCCCGACAACTATCAACTGATATTTTTACTGGCGGGAATACCCGGAATCCTGAGTATTTTCGTGATAATATTCGGCATAAAAGAAGCCAAAAAAAACAAGGAAAGCCTGCTTAAGAAATTTCATTTTAACGATTTTCCGCGAAAATATTATCTCTTTCTGTTCATCATTTTCATTTTCACCCTTGGAAATTCCACCGATGCATTATTGATGGTAAAGGCCAATGAGGTAGGCGTGAAAGTTGCCTTTATTCCACTTGTTTATCTGATCACAAGCGTCGTTTCCGTGTTGCTGGCCATTCCATTGGGTTCTCTTTCCGATAAAATCGGAAAAGAAAAACTACTCATCGTTGGATTTCTGATTTATGCGATTGTTTATTTCGGGTTTGGATTTACAAGCAGTGTGGGTACCATTATCGCACTTTTTGCCTTGTATGGTTTGTATTCGGCTGCAACCGACGGGATACAAAAAGCATTTGTTTCCGACATCATCGATAAAAACAAACAAGGTACCGGACTGGGTATTTATAATGCACTGCTTGGTGTTACCTTGTTACCGGCCAGTCTGATCGCCGGATTGTTATACGACAAAGTAAATTCGAGCGTTCCATTTTATTTTGGCGCCACAACCGCTGTGCTTTCAGCAATTCTGATGCTTTTCTTCGCCCGGGGCACAAAAGTCAGGCAGATACTTTGAATACAATGCTTTTTATAATTAATGCCACAACCGCTTCCAGATGAAACTGCAACGGTAAAATTTCTTATATTTCGGGCAAATTTCAACTACTAGAAAAATGGATACTTTAAACATAGCCATATTGGGCTGCGGAACAGTTGGCGGAGGGGTTGCCCAGATTATATCAGAAATAAACAATGACCTTTCGGTTCGGGCCAGAAAAAAAATTGTACTGAAAAAAATTGTTGAACTTTGCCCTGCGAAAGCAGCCGAACGATTTAGCCTGCCCCTCGATTTATTCTGTGGCGGAGGGAAAGACCTTTCCGGAGCGGAAGCCAACGATTATATCCGTGACATTATTTCTTCCAAAGAAATCGATTTGGTAGTTGAAACCATTGGCGGCAAAAGCGACTTTGTTTATAATCTGTGCATCGATATTCTGAATTCGGGAAAACATTTGGTTACTGCCAATAAAGCCCTTCTGGCCGAAAGAGGACAAACAATTTTTGAAACCGCCGAAGCAAAACATGTAAAAATTGGCTTCGAAGCCGCCGTTTGCGGTGCAATCCCCATCATTAAAACCATACAGGAGAGCTTTACCGGCGATAAAATTTTGTCGATTTCAGGAATTATGAACGGAACCAGTAATTACATCCTGACGCAAATGCAGAATGAAAAACTGGAGTTCGAAGAAGCGCTGAAACTGGCACAGGAAAGCGGTTATGCCGAAGCCAACCCGCTGCTTGACATCAACGGAGGCGATGCCGGACACAAACTGATCCTGCTGATTAAACTGGCCTACGGGATTGATGTGTCGAAAGACGACCTTTCGATTTCCGGAATTGAAAATATTACTAAAGAAGACATCGATTTTGCCAGCGAAATTGATGCAAAAATCAAGCTGATTTGTTATGCAAAGAAAGTAAACGGCGACATTTATGCTACCGTGCGGCCCATGCTGGTAAAAAACAGCAACTTCCTTTCCGAGGTCAGCGGAGCGACCAATGCCGTACGCATCAACAACAAATATTCAGGAATTCATTTTCTGGTGGGCAAAGGGGCCGGTTCGTCCGAAACAGCCATGTCGATTGTTTCCGATATTGTTTTTATTGCCCGTTATGGCGACAAAATACAGAATATTCCGGCCAAACAGGAACGTAAATTTGCCGATGCACGGCAGTTTATTTTTCCTTATTTAATCACCTTCCACACCGGGAATGTTCCGGGAACAACCGGTTTTATTGCAACCGCCATTGGCAACCAGCAAATAAACATCGAAACCGTCAGCCACAACCGGTATGCGGGCGAAAAAGCCATGTTCTCGGTAGCCACCATGCCGTGCACTCTCATCCAGATTGAAAAAGCCATTGAAGAAATCAGAAGGGAAAAACCTGGCATGTTGCTGAGTGAGCCGAAAATTATGCCGATTTTATATTGAAATTAAAAGATGGTTGGAATTAGGAACTCCACCCTCGCTTATCGTCCATTTTTATTTATTCTGAAAATAAAAAATTTGGTTCGATTTGTTGCGAACTAAAAAAACTTATTACATTTGCATCATATTTAAACAAAAAATGGAAGATTCAGAAAGACTAAAAAAACAAAAAGAGCTGATCGAATCCCTTGGAAGACAAAATGAAAAAGATGGTTATCAGCCTGTTACAGCACGAATCATGGGCTTGCTATTGGTCATGGATAAGGAAGAATATACATTTGAAGAGATTGTTGACGAGATGCAGATCAGCAAAAGTTCGGCCAGTACCGCACTTAAAAATTTAGAAATACGCGGTGTGATCGAGTATATCACCTACCCCGGCGACCGCAAACGCTATTTCCGCGTTATTTCCACAGAGATTGATGGAATGATCGATGAAATGCAAAAAAAAATGAAGCAAAATTTAGTAAATATCAATCAGATTTTAGAATTGAAAAAAGATCCAAATTCGCGAAATGCATTGTTTCTGAAAAACATTGTGAAGGGAATGGAGTTCTTTATCCGTAATCTGGAAGAATTAAAGGTAGAATACAAAAACGGGCAATAATTTTTTTACCCAAATGGTTCTTTTATTTCAGAACCAATTACCAAAAACAGAACAAATTATTTAAAATGAAACAATTAGCAATTTTACTGTTGCTGGGGCTTCTTATGCTCCCTGAAAGCGGGAAAAGCCAAGAGCAATATTCTCTGAACGACTTGCTAAAACAGGCCGTTGAAAACAGTCACGCGATGAAAAAAGCTGCACTGCAACAATCGGAAAGCGCTTCGAAAACGAAAGAAGTGATCGCCAACGGTCTCCCACAGATTGATGGTAGTCTAAACTATTCACGAATGGGCCTTCCTGAAATCAGCATTTCCCAGGAAATGATTGATGCGCTGCCCGAAGAAATTGCCCCATTGCTGGGGGGATTGTCCGACATTAAAGCGCTCCATACTTCTTCAGCCGGGGTGACCGTGAGCCAGTTACTTTACAGCAAATCGTACTGGACCGGGGTAAAACAAGTTAAAAAAGCCGAAGATTTGTACAATTCACTGCTTCAGAAAACTGAAGAAGACGTTATTCATGATGTATCGGCAGGTTATTATCAGATCCTGATGAACTATTCGAACCTTAAAATTTTGGACGAAAATATCCAGAACCTGGAAAAATTGTACAATATCCTGAAACTTCAGTATGAGAACGACTTCGTGAAACAAACCGATGTGAGCCGCCTGAAGGTGACTTTGACCAACATGAAAACCCAACGCGAAACCCTGAAAAACGGGATCGATATTCAGCAGCGGATATTGAAAATCATTTCAGGTATTCCGGTCGAAAAAGAGATGATCCTGGATACTGCCATCGTCAACAAAATGGACTATCAAAAACCGGCAATGTCTGAATTCGTGCTTGATATTTTACCAGAATACCAGTTGCTGAAAAAACAAAACGAACTGGCCGGATTGCAGATTGAATCGGACAAAGCGGCATTCTATCCCAATCTGGCGGCTTTCGGACAATTCACCTATTCAAGTTATGCCACGGAATTTAAATTCAACGATTTCAGCAACATGAATACCATCGGACTGAAAGCAACCATCCCGATTTTCAGTTCAGGAATGAGAAAAGAAAAGGTAAAACAATCGCAGTTAAAGTTTGAGCAAAACCAGCAAGATTTCGATTTATCGAGGAAGTACCTTGAAACCAACTACCAAAACGCCACTAATTCACTTCTGTCTTCCTGGTCGAATCTTCAGGATCAGCAAGAAAATAAAGCACTTGCCAACCAGGTTTACGGGCAGGTAAAACTTCAGTTCGATGAAGGGATGGCTTCGCTGACCGATCTTATGAATGTTGAATCATCGCTCCTGGAAGCCGAAAATTTATTCAACCAACAACTTTTGAAATACAAATTGGCTGAAATCGAATTACTCAAAGCCACCGGAAAATTAAAATCGCTAATAAACAATTGAAATAGAAATGAAGACTATCAAACAAATTCTCGTTCCGCTAATCATCATTGCACTGGTCGGATTGGCAGCATACAGGCTAAATTCAAACAAAGAAAAAGTACAAGCCACAACCGCATTGGCGTCACAAACCGTTTCTGAAATTCCGGTAAAAGTGGTTTCGCCCCAAACAGGCACAATCAGCAAACAAATCTCGGCAACCGGAATTATCAGCGCCACCGAGGAATTAATCGTTTTATCTGAAACCCAGGGTAAAGTGGAAAAAATATATAAAAACGTAGGTGACCGGGTTCAGAAAAATCAGGTAATCGTTGAAGTTGATGACGAAACAATTGCCGCCAACGTGCTGGTTGCCGAAGCTAATTTCGAACAGCAAACCAAAGATATTGAACGGTTACAGCGACTCGAACAGGGAAATGCTATTTCGAAACACGACTTAGAACAGGCCCGCATCGGTTTGAAAAAAGCGGAAGCCGACCTGATAACTGCCCGCAAAGCCCTGCGCGACACCAAAATAAAAGCTCCGATTTCCGGTATTATCAACAAACGGATGGTAGAAAACGGACAATTTGTGGCCGGGGGAATGCCAATCTGTGAAATTGTAAACACCTCAAAACTGAAAATATGGGTTAAAGTTCCGGAAAAAGACATTTTTAAACTGGCAAAAGGACAGCCGGTGAATGTTGACATTCCTGCTTTCCCCGGAAAAACATTCTCCGGAAAAATAAATTCAATCGGGGAAAAAGCCGACAATGCCATGAAATTCGATGCCGAAGTGGTTATGGATAATTCGGACGGCGAACAACACCTGAAAGCCGGACTTTTCACAGAAGTACATATCCCGGTTGAGGCTTCGGAAACCATTCTGGTTGAAAAAACAGCCATTGTCGGAAGTATGAAAAGCCCATCCGTTTTTGTGATTGATGGCGACAAAGCGGTTAAGAAAGAAATAATTATCAACGAAAGCGATGATAAATTCATCGAAGTGGTAAGTGGCCTTAAAAAAGAAGACCGTGTTGTTGTTAGCGGACAGATAAACCTGAACGACGGCGACCGGGTAAAAATCATTCAGTAGAAAATTATGAATATAACCGAAATCTCTATAAAAAGAACAACCATTCCGGTTGTAATCTTCACCATTCTTGCGCTGGCTGGTATTTACAGCTACACCCGCCTGAATGTTGAATTGATCCCGAACATTGACATCCCCGTCAATGTGGTGATGACTGTGTACCCCGGAGCGGCACCCAGCGAAGTAGAAAGCTCGGTAACCAAACCGATTGAAGATGCGGTCTCGGGTATGGAAGGAATTGACAAACTCAACTCCTATTCGTTCGAGAACATGTCCATCGTGGTTATTCAGCTGAAAGATGACATGGACGCTGACATTTCGCTTCAGGATTGTGAGCGTAAGGTAAACATGATTCAAAGCGATTTGCCTGAAGATGCCGAACTGCCCCGGTTTATGAAAATGGACATGAACATGATGCCAATCATGAGCATCGCAGCTTCGTCGAACATGCCGGAACAACAGTTCTATGATTTGATCGATTTAAATATTGTCCCTTACATTTCTCAGATTAAAGGTGTTGCCCAGGTTGAAATCATCGGCGGTAACCAGCGCGAGATTCAGATTAAAGCAGATGCCCAGAAATTGCAGCAATACGGCATTTCACTTTCTCTGCTGAAACAGATGATTGCTGCATCGAACCTCGATTTCCCGATCGGAAATATAAAAGACGACCAAACCCGTTCGCTGATCCGTTTAAGCGGGAAATTTGCCTCCATTGATGAAATCAGGGAACTAATCCTTCGCACATCGCCCGACGGCTCAACCATCAAGATAAAAGATGTAGCTACTGTCGTCGACGGGAATAAAGAAAGCACCAAAACGGCCCGCATCAATGGTATTCCGGCTATTGGCATGTCAATTCAGAAACAAAGCGGGGCAAACGCAGTTGAAATTAGCGAACAGGCACAACTGCTTTTCAAAGAATTTGAAACCAAATACAGCGACCAGAACCTAAAATTTACGATCGCCAGCGACTCTTCTGAGTTCACGAAAGATGCCGTTAACAGTGTGATGGTCGACCTGATATTTGCAATCATCCTGGTATCCATCACCATGTTGCTGTTCCTGCACAGTTTCCGGAACCTGGTGTTTGTGATCGTTTCCATTCCAACCTCCATTATTTCAACTTTTGTGATCTTCAAAATCTTTGGTTTCTCACTGAACCTGATGACCCTGCTCGCTATGTCGATTGTGGTTGGGGTTATTGTTGACGATGCCATTGTAGTTTTGGAAAATATTTACCGCCACATGGAAGAAGGCAAAAAGCGCTGGCAGGCATCGCTTGATGCAACCAAAGAACTTGGTGTCACGGTGGTTTCAATTACCATCGTGCTAATTGCAGTGTTCCTGCCAATTGGGTTAACCAGTGGAATGACCGGCGAAATTCTTCGCTCGTTTTCACTGGTCATCGTGTTCTCTATTTTAATCAGTTTGCTGGTATCGTTTACACTGGTTCCACTGTTGACTTCGCGCTTCGGAAAAATTAAAATACTGAAAAAAAACAGTTGGCTCGACCGTTTCCTGATAGGGTTCGAATCGGTGGTCAACGAAATAAAAGGATACATTATGTCCGCCATGCAATGGGCCTTACATCACAAAACGGTAACATTAATTTCTGTTTTTCTGCTGTTGCTGGCCTCGTGTTCGCTTGTTTCAAAAGGTTTTATTCAGACCGAGTTTATGGATGCCGGCGACCGGGGTGAATTTATCCTGAAGTTGGAACTTGAAAAAAATGCAACGCTGGACGAAACGGCAAAAATGTGCGCAAAAGTTGAACAGGAAATACTGAAGTACCCCGAAGTAGATATGCTTTTCACCAAAGTAGGTTCTGAAGGAGGAAGTATGTCGTTCAACGAAACTCCGAATACTGCTGAAATTAATATCAAACTGGTTGACAAGAAGAAACGGAATGTTTCGTCAAAAGTATTCAGCATTCAAACAAAAAATGCACTGGCTAAAATGTTTGCCGGTCCTAAATTTACGGTAAACGAACTCAGCATCATGGGGACAACTACCCGTCCGCTCGAATTAATCGTCCGCGGAAACAATTACGAGGAGGTGAGACAATATGCGGCCAAAGTTTTCGAAGTGGCAAAAAATGCCCAGGGTACCACGGATGTCGAAACCTCCGACGAAGAAGGAAATATGGAACTGAATGTTGAGATTGACCGTGAAAAACTGGCTAAGATGGGGCTGACCCTTGGTGAAGTAGGCGCTGAACTGCGTATCGCTTTTGCCGGCGACAACGATTTGAAATACAAAGAATCAGGAGAAGAGTACGACATTAACATCCGGCTCGACGAGTTCAACAAAAAGAATAAAGAGGATGTCGAAAACATGTCGCTGATTACCCGCACCGGAAGTATCGTTAAACTGAAACAGATTGCAAGCGTTACGGAAAAGAAAGGCCCTGCAATGCTGACCCGCTACAATAAACTGTCGTCGGTTTCCATTACCGGACAGGTGGCCGGGAACACCATTGGTACCATTGGAGAAGAAATTCAGGCCAAACTGGCCGAAACCGACAAACCGATTGGTGTTGACGTGGTTTATGCAGGTGACATGGAAAACCAAACCGAGTCGTTCGGAAGCATGTTGGTTGCCCTGATTGCCTCTATCCTCCTGGTTTATTTGACCATGGTGGCACTATACGACAGCTATGCTTATCCGTTTGTTGTGATGTTCTCGTTGCCCCTCTCCATAATCGGTGCGTTACTGGCGCTGGCACTGGCCGGAAAAAGCATGAGCCTCTTCTCCATCATGGGGATCATCATGTTGATGGGGCTTGTGGCCAAAAATGCCATCCTGGTGGTCGACTTTGCCAACGACATGGTTGAAAAAGGGCACAAAGTTTACGATGCCATTGTGGAAGCAACCAGTCTTCGTTTCCGCCCGATTTTGATGACCAACTTAGCCCTGATATTCGGATTGCTGCCGTTGGCTCTTTCCAATGGTGCAGGCGCCGAATGGAAAAGTGGCATCGGGTGGGTACTGATCGGCGGATTAACCAGCTCAATGTTCCTGTCGCTGATCATTATTCCGGTTATTTATGTGCTTATCTCAAAATTGCTGAAGAAAGACAAACTGAACGAACAAAAACGCCAAAAGGAGATAGCAGAAACGGAGCATATTTATACTGAAATGAAATCGTTTAATTAATTGATAAATACATTTTAATGTTCTGAAAACAGAAACAATTCCTGCTCTTCCTGTCCGGAAAAACCCGGATGGGGAGATGGCAGGATAAATCTTAAAAAGAAGATGATTACCGAAAAACTAAAAAATGATGCACAAACAGTTCTTTCAACTCTCGAAGAAGAAGGCATAATGTCGGTTGAAGAACTGGAGTATTATACGAACCTTGAGAAACAAGATGTTTTGCAAGTATTGGACTGGCTTAACAATGAAAAGAAAGTATGCTTGTCCTCTGAAAAGAAAAATGATTGTCGTGTTATGCTGATTTATTAATTTGAAGGTAATGAGCTCAAAAATGGTTGGTATTAATAGTTTAAATCACGTCAAATACAAGAATTAAAATAAAGAAGGTGAAACCAGTTTCAACACTGATTTCACCTTCTTTATTTTAATGCGGATTAAAAATCCACGTTCTCAGAACGTGGTCAGAGCCGTTTTACGGGTTTGCCTATAAAACGGCTCATTGTTACCTTTCAAAAGTTGTCCCCACAACAAAAGAAAGGAAAAAACAATGAGTCGATTTAAAAAGATGTCACATGCCATTTGGCACTGTACGTACCATATTGTTTGGACACCCAAATATAGGTATAGAATTCTGAAAGATGAGTTACGAGAAGAAGTTGAACATTGCATTCGTCTGTTTGTCGATCAAAAAGGGTGCACAATAAGTGAGCTAAATGTTCAGCAAGACCATGTTCATTTGTTGATACTTGTACCTCCGAAAGAGTCAATTTCGGGTATTGTTGGGACTCTAAAAGGTCGGACGGCAATACGCGTGTTCAACAAATTCAAGAGTTTGAAGAACCGCCCCTATTGGGGCAATCATTTCTGGCCGAAAGGATATTGTGTAGATACTGTTGGCCTGGATGAGGAAATGATAAAGAGATATGTGAAATATCAAGAAGAACAAGAAAAGCGAGAAGATAAAAAATGACTTTAACCAGGGGACGACCCGTTGCCTTCTTAGAGGGCAACGACATTTTTACCCCTTCTAGGGGGTAACACAAAGCCCCTTCCTCTGGATGGGGATTTTTACTTTTATCGGTAATGACCGGTCAGTTTTTGTATATCACCGGTTCACGTTTGAGAGCCCTCACAACTAAAAATATTCCTATCAAAATAAACGGAATACTTAATATTTGTCCCATGTTCAAAGCCATGTCTGCTTCAAAATCTTCTTGAACTTGCTTTACAAACTCAACAAAGAAACGAGCCGTAAATACCATGATAAAAAATATCCCGGTAATCAATCCCTGACGGTCTTTCGACTTGGTTTTCCAATACATCCAAAGCACAGTTCCGAAAGTGACCAGGTAACTGAGCGACTCATAAATCTGGGTCGGGTGTTTGGCAACTGTTTCGCTGTTTCGCAGGAAAATAAAACCCCAGGGTAAAGTTGTTTCAACTCCGTAAATTTCAGAATTCATTAAATTACCGAACCGAATGAGCGCCGCCACCAGCGCCGTTGGCACAACCACACGATCGAGTACCCATACCAGCGGGCGTTTCGACACTTTTCGGCTCCAATAAAACAATGCAATAGCAATACCCAATGCACCGCCATGACTGGCCAACCCTCCATGCCAAACCTTGATGATTTCGAAAGGATGCTGCGAATAGTAGTCCCATCCATAAAAAAGAACATGTCCCAGACGGGCGCCGACAATGGTAGCAATAATCATGTACATGAAAAGGCTTTCCAACCATTTAAGATCGAGCTTTTCGTATTTAAACATCCGCTCGACCATGTAATAGCCGCCCAGAAAGCCAACTGCGAACATCAGCCCGTACCAGCGAACGGAAAACAATCCGAGTTTAAATATTTCAGGACTTGCATCCCAATGAATAAAGGTTATAAAATCCATCATCCGGTATGCGTTTTATTTATTAAACTTGCCCTATACCGTGGCACGATTTGAATTTTTTTCCACTACCACACGGGCATGGATCATTTCGTCCCACTTTCTTCTCAACCCTTACAGGTTGTGTTTTTTGCGGTTCTTTTTGCTGTTGTTCTCCGCTATGTCCCGGCATTCCAGGTAACTCTGTTTTAGACGTTGAATAACGGCTCATATCGGTATGACTGCGAGCTGCAGCTTCTTTCACCTCGTCCGGGTCGCTGATTGGGATGTGACCTTTGATCAGGGTTGAAACAATATCTTTATTCACCTTTCCAACCATCACTTTAAACAAATTGAACGATTCGAATTTGTATATCAGCAGCGGATCTTTTTGTTCGTAAGTAGCATTCTGAACCGATTGCTTCAGGTCGTCCATTTCGCGCAACTGTTCTTTCCATGCTTCATCAATGGTTGAAAGAACGATTTGTTTCTGGTACGCTTTTACCAGTTCTTTTCCTTTATTGTTGTATGCTGCTTCGAGGTTGGTCACAATCTGGAATACCCGTTTACCATCGGAAATAGGCACAACAATATTCTGGTACATGTGCGATTTACGTTCGTAAACATCTTTAATTACCGGATATGCCTGACGTGAAATAGTTTCCACTTTTCGGGTATAGAAAGCAATCATCGTTTCATAGATCGCATTGGTAATTTCATCCGGGGTCATTTTATTGAACTCACTCTCAGAAACAGGTGATTCAATCGACATCAATCGCATTAATTCGAGCTTGAAATCAGTAAACATTTCCGAACCATGATATTCGTTTACCAGGTTCTCAACGGAATCGTACATCATGTTTAGAATATCAACCTCCAGACGTTCGCCAAACAAGGCATGGCGACGTTTTTTATAGATTACTTCGCGCTGCGAGTTCATCACATCGTCGTATTCGAGCAACCGTTTACGAATGCCGAAATTATTTTCTTCCACTTTTCGTTGTGCCCGTTCAATCGACTTGGTAATCATCGAATGCTGGATCATCTCCCCTTCTTTCAACCCCAACCGGTCCATGATTCCGGTAATCCGGTCGGAACCGAACAGACGCATCAAATCGTCTTCCAGCGAAACATAGAATTGCGAAGTCCCGGGGTCGCCTTGTCGACCGGCACGTCCGCGCAACTGGCGGTCGACCCGTCGTGAATCATGTCGCTCGGTACCAATAATGGCCAAACCACCGGCGGCTTTCACTTCCGGCGACAACTTGATGTCGGTACCACGACCAGCCATGTTCGTAGCGATGGTCACCATTCCTTTCTGACCAGCTTCAGCAACAATTTCAGCCTCGCGGGCATGTAATTTCGCGTTCAAAACATTGTGTTTGATGCCCCTGATTTTAAGCATGCGGCTCAGTAGCTCGGAAATTTCGACCGAAGTGGTACCCACCAGTACTGGTCGGCCTGCCTGATAAAGGTCAGCTATTTCTGTAATTACAGCATTGTATTTTTCACGTTTGGTTTTATAAACCATGTCTTCTCGATCGTCGCGGGCAATGGGGCGATTGGTTGGAATAACGACCACTTCCAATTTGTAAATATCCCAGAATTCACCTGCTTCTGTTTCGGCAGTACCAGTCATACCGGCCAGTTTATGGTACATCCTGAAATAATTCTGAAGGGTAATGGTTGCAAATGTCTGCGTTGCAGCTTCTACCTTCAATCGTTCTTTTGCTTCGATGGCCTGGTGCAAACCGTCGGAATAACGGCGACCTTCCATGATACGACCTGTTTGCTCGTCAACAATCTTGACCTTGTTATCAATCACCACATATTCCACATCTATTTCAAACATGGCATAGGCTTTCAACAACTGATTGATCGTATGCACTCGCTCCGATTTTACAGCGTAATTTTGAAGCAATTCGTCTTTTTTCTCAAGTACTTCCTGGGGAGAAAGACTTTTATTATTTTCAATTTCAGCAATTTCAGAACCTACATCAGGCAAAACAAAGGACGAAGCATCTTCGAGGTCGCTCGAAATTAAATCAATTCCTTTATCGGTAAGTTCTACCGAATTTTGTTTTTCTTCAATAACAAAAAACAAGTCATCAGTAACCTTGTGCATGTTTTTGTTATTGTCCTGCATATAGTAATTCTCCGTTTTGGTCATCTGCGCCTTGATTCCCTCTTCGCTCAAAAATTTGATCAAAGCTTTGGTTTTTGGTAACCCTTTATGGGCGCGCAGCAAAAGCAGAGAACCTTCTTCCTGTTCTTCCTTGGTAGCATTTTCTTTATTAAGTATACGTTTGGCATCGGCCAAAAGCTGGGTCACCATGTTTCGTTGAGCATTGAAAAGTTTTTCAACTCTTGGTTTCAACTCTTCAAACTTCTGATTATCGCCTTTCGGTACCGGACCGGAAATAATCAACGGCGTACGGGCATCATCGATCAATACCGAGTCAACCTCGTCAACAATTGCATAATGGTGTTTGCGCTGTACCAGATCGTTCGGATTGATAGCCATGTTATCGCGCAGGTAGTCGAACCCAAATTCGTTATTTGTTCCGTAGGTAATATCCGCAATGTACGCTTTGCGACGAGCATCCGAATTGGGTTGATGTTTGTCGATACAATCCACACTCAAACCATGGAATTCGAAGATCGGCCCCATCCATTCGGAGTCACGTTTCGACAGGTAATCGTTCACTGTAACCACGTGAACACCACGTCCGGCAAGGGCATTCAGAAAAACCGGCAATGTTGCAACCAATGTTTTTCCTTCCCCAGTGCCCATCTCTGAAATTTTTCCGGAATGAAGCACAATCCCACCAATCAACTGTACATCGTAATGCACCATATCCCAGGTAATTTCGTTACCTCCTGCAATCCAACGGTTTTGCCACAATGCTTTTTCGCCTTTAATAACAACATGGCTCCGGGTTGCAGCTATATCGCGATCGAAATCACTGGCAGAAACTTCAACTTCTTCATTTTCAAAAAAACGTTTTGCAGTTTCCTTTATCACTGCAAAAGCCGGTGGAAGAACTTCATTTAAAACTTCTTCAATTTTAACCTCAATGCGTTCTTCAATTTTATCAATTTCCTGATATATTTTCTCACCTTCCTGAATTTCAACTTCTTCGACCTGCTGCTTTAATGCGACGATTTGTTCTTCATCGGGCCTGATCCGCTCACGAATTATTGATTTTATCCTCGTAGATTCTTCTCTTAGCCCATCGTTGGATAAGTTTTTAATCCGTTCGTATTCTTTTTTTACTTCTTCGAGGATTGGGTTTATTTCACGGATATCACGTTCAGACTTGTTACCCAGAAACTTTCCGAGTAGTTTATTCACAAATGCCATTATTGTAGTTTTTTTATATTTCTGAATTAATGCTCACAAATGTAATTATAATGAAGAGTAATTAAAACGCTTGCGTTTTTTTTCCATAATAATTGTGCCATTCCTGCTATCGTGTAACTTTTTACCAATTATTGGCAGAAGTTACAAAATTGTATGACAAACATTCATAGAACAATGAAAAGAGTAGAAAGAAAATAATGCAAAGGGATGGCGAAAATATATTCTTAATCGGGAATAGATCGTTCTGTTTGTGAATAAAGGGAAAGGTCAGACGAAGAAAAAGAAACCGTAAAAACGGCAAAGGACCTTACTTACAGCTTAGTTTGCAAATGGATATAAAAAGGTGTCGAAAAAGCTCACCAATACAAGAGCTTTTTCGACACCTTTCCGTTTTTGTTTAAACCAAACTATTTCAACAGGTACTTGTATTCTTCTGTTAAAAGATCGGGAAGATAACTTGCTATTAAGTCAAGCGCTTCCGATTCAGAAACCTCTTTTTGAGAAATAATCCGTTGTTTCGATATTTTCATTGGATCCAGCGCCACATCTCGGTACTTAGTCTCTATCTTACTCCATGAAGGTTTTACTCCTTTTACTCCAAATCCATTTTTGTAATTGGCATAGCATACTTCAAAATATTTGGAATAAACCATATATTCAAGCCCTTTTGGGGTTGGCATCAGAGCAATTCGAAGTTCAAAATCATTGCTGTTTGAATACTTCAGTATCCACTCTTTCGTAGCCGATTCAACAGTAGGTTTGTCGATTGGGGTAATTTGAAATTCATCCGTGCCGAAGCTGGTGGCATTGGCACCAAATGAAAAAGTTGCCAGAAAGATTAATAACATTACAAATAAATTGTTTTTCATAACTTTTGAATTTTGTTTTCATTTATTGTTTCTATGTAAAAGAGTTTTTAATTATCTCTTTTCTTCATGTAAGACTGACAGAAGCAATTTTTGTTACAGAAAAAAATCACTTTAATAAAATTTTAACATTTCACGAATAAATTGCATCTCTTTCCATACCGTCTGTTCTGCTTTTGAGCTAATTTTGCTAAAAAACCAATCTGTTATGGAATTTTCAAAACTTGTTACAGCCCGTTTTTCTGTCAGATCGTATAAAAACGTACCTGTTTCGAAAGAACTTATTCTGAAAGTACTGGAGTCTGGAAGAAATGCCCCATCAGCCATCAATTACCAACCATGGCACTTTGTGGTTGTTGATGAAGATGGTAAGAAGAAAGCCTTACAGGAAGCATATCCGCGCGAATGGTTTAAGCAAGCCCCTATTTATATTGTTGTATGTGCCGATCGCCGGCAGGCCTGGGTCCGAAACCGGGATCAAAAGAATTTTGCAGAAGTAGATGCCGCCATTGCCACCGACCATATTATTTTACAGGCAACAGAATTGGGCCTTGGCACATGCTGGGTGTGCAATTTCGATATCGGAAAATGCAAAGAAGTATTGAATATTCCCGATTTTGTGGAACCACTGGTTATCATTTCCATAGGATACAGCGAAGACGTTCCGAAAACAAAAATCAGGAAGCCGCTGGACGATATTGTTAGTTGGAATCAGTTTTAATACCGGTATTCGTTAAAATACTTTTCCAGTCGGGTCAACCCTTCGTCAATGTTTTCGATTGAATTTGCGTACGACAAACGAATATACCCTTCGCCATTTTCGCCAAAATCGATGCCCGGAGTGACCCCAACATGCGCTTTTTCAAGAATATCGAAAGCGAGCTTGTACGAATCGTTGGAAATATGTTTCACATTGATAAACACATAAAAAGCCCCGGTCGGTTCGATGGCCGGTTTCAGTCCCATTTTCGATAAGCGGTCGAGCATGTACAAACGTCGTTCGTTGTAAGTTTTTTTCATCTGTTCTACTTCCGCATCACTGTCCTTCAAGGCAGCAATTCCCGCACACTGGGCAACGGAACTGGCACAAATAAAAAGGTTTTGCTGAAGTTTTTGCATCGGCCGCACAAATTCAAGCGGCGCAATTACATATCCCAACCGAAGTCCGGTCATTGCATACAGTTTGGAAAAACCGTTCAGTACAAATGCTTTGTTAGTATATTCAAGAATTGAATGCGCCCTGCCATTGTACACCAACCCGTGATAAATTTCATCGGAAATAATATACGGTTCAAATCGGGCAATTTCGGCCAGCGTATGCGGTTCCAACAAATTTCCGGTCGGGTTCATCGGACTGTTTATCAGAATTGCCTTCGTTTTCTCGGTAATTTTTTTGCAGATATTTTCAGGCCTGTACTGAAAGCCATCTTCCTCAAAAACCGGAACGTTCACTATTTTGGCGCCAATAAACCGGATAAAGTTCGGATAACAGGCATAACCGGGATCGCTCAGAATAACTTCATCTTCGGGATTACAAAGTACCGAAAGTGCCAGCAATATGGCAGGCGATGATCCGGAGGTTATCAGAACCTGACTAGGATTTACTTCAACACGATACTCTTTTTTATAATATTCACAAATTGCAACCCGCAATTCAGGATCGCCCAAACTATGGGTATAATGTGTCTTTCCTTCTTCAAATGCCTGACGTGAAGCTTTTAATACGCTGGGCGGAACATCAAAATCAGGCTCCCCAACTTCAAGGTGTATGATTTTTGCACCTTGTTTTTCCAGCATTTCTGCTCTTTCCAACACTTCCATTACAATGAACGGAGATATATTCTGAACTTTTGAGGCAATCATTTGGTTATAATTTTAGAGTAGCAAAAATACTCATGTAATATTTTATATGAGATTAGAACCTTTATTTATTTTACACATCGGTGTGCCCTATATTTTCCTTATATTTGATATAATTGAAAACCAGAATATGAAAAAGGCGATTATAACGATTCTAATATTTATAGCTTTTATAAATGTTACCCACGCCCAGGAATTACCAACCCGGGTTATATCATCAGATGATTTAAAAACCACCGATGATATTTGGAATTTACTCGGACACGGGGTATCCTGTTTTGAAGTCGACCTGATGTATATTTACGGGGAATTGTTTGTTACGCCAAACATGCCCGACAGCGCCAGCCACACAGTTCCGCTTTTCTCCGATGCCTATTTATTCCCATTGTACAGTAACCTGAAAAAAAATGGCAATTCCATCATCAACGGCGACAGCAGGGAATCTTTTATCATTTTGAACATCCATAATGAATTCAAAAAGACAAACAAGAAATTGAAATCGATGATCGGTCCGCTGAAAGGCTTAATAACCTATAAAAGTGAAGGTTTACATGAAGGTAAAGTCAGGTTTTTGGTTAAAAATAAAGATTTAAAAGAAGAAGTAACAAAAGACGGCTTTACTTGTCTGGGGGTGATTGGAAATATGGAAGACATTGAAAGCACACTCGAATATTCTCAGATGCCCCTGATTGAAATGGATTTCGCTGAACTAACAACCTGGAGCGGCGTTGGGAACATTCCTTTCCCCGACTATGTAAAGATTAAAGAATTGGTCAGTAAAATTCATCAAAAAGGCCGGAAATTGAGCGTGATAAATTGCCCCAATCATAAAACTGCATGGGAAGTGCTGATTACGTCAAAAGTCGATTTCATTAACACGAACGATCCAACAAATCTTTGTAGCTATTTAAGTGAACGAAAATAGTTTTACGGAGCGGGAAAAATTGATCCACGATGGCTAACGCTAACACGGGTCTCAATTTTAAACTTCTTCGAAACTTTGTACTCCAAAAACATGGATGCCCCATTGATGTTCCTTTCGTTAAACGGCCGGGTCAGCGGCACCGGATCGAAAATTGAACTTCCTGAAAAACTGTTTCCTCCGATTGAAAGCCTGTTGTTTATTTGATAACGTGCCTGGTTCATAATTGAAAAAGAACCGAAAAACGGCTGGTAGCCGTAAAATATCGAAGATGTACTTGCCGGAGCAAAAGGGTTTTCCAATGCATTAAAATCGATTTTCCAGTTGGTGTCAGGCAACAACGGTTGATTGAAAAATGCAGTGTTAAACTGGATTAAATCGCCATACAACGAATTGTCTGAGAACATAAAAAGCTGATCATAGAATAATTTCTTTTCCTTTAATTCGAAATCATTTACATTCATGCTATCTATTTTTTCCTGCGAATAGCAGGCAGAAGCAGCATTCAATATAATCAATAAAAGAATTATCGATCGCATACAAAAAAAGAAGGCTGATCTTTTCAACCAGCCTTCGTGTTGTTTTTTACATCAATTTTATTCCCAAACTTAAAATAAACGATTTACTTTTTGAATCAGAGAAATCCGGTATTTCAGTAATTATATTGCTGCTCGATTCAACCCTGACATCAAAAGTAAACATCAGAAGATCGATACCTGCTCCGTATTGCCATCCAAGAAAACTATCTTTAATATTGGAAGAACTAAAAGCACTACCCTCGTAATCTTTATCCGTCACATACGAAAACATAGGCCCGGCCATCACCCGAAGATTAAAGACTTCCTTGTTAATGATTTTTGCGCCCAGTAATACAGGAACATCAAGAGTTTTAAGGTCAAAATCGTTAATTGTACTCAAACCAACATCCTCGATAGCGCCTCCTTTATTCGAATAATAAGCTTCAGGTTGAAGATAAATTCGCCCCAGATTCAAACGGGCAAAAGCGCCAAAATTGGTTTTATTAACGGTTTCATCATTGTAATCAGCTGCATCAACTGAAAGTTTTGATACGTTCATGCCAGCTTTAAGACCCAAATCGAAGAAATCGCCCTGGGCAAAAGTGAATGAAACAAAAAACAGAAATGTAGCGGCAAAAATTAGTTTTTTCATAATGGTAGATTTTTGTTCTAAAACGTAATGCAATATACAAATATTACTATTCTCCGTATTTAGTCCGATAAGAAAAACTGTTGTACCAACTCAATTTTGCCTTTTGGGAAGGTATTCTTGCTGAATATTGCCCATCGAAGCATAGATATTATTTACAGCATCAGTGTTCATTTTTTTGAACAAGCTCAACATTTCCCGGACTTCATTTCGTTTTGAGTCCTGTTCAAACGGACACTTTTTTATTTCTGAAGAAAAGCTTTTCCGAAGAGCATATTCGGACAATTCATCATTACTCAAAGTAATTAATGGCCTGATAATCTGTATTTTTTCATCGAATAACTTAAGTTTCGGGGGCATCGAACTGATGCTTCCCTGGAAAGCCATATTCATCAGCAAAGTTTCAACGGCATCGTCTTTATGGTGTCCTAGCGCCAGTTTTGAAAATCCCATTTCCTGAATTTCCCGGAATAAAATTTTCCGTCGGTTCCAGGAACAAACAAAACAGGTATTTCGCTTTTCATCATCTGTTTCAGGCAAATCGGCTTCAACCAGATGAAACGGTACACCCCGTTCTGCGCAGAATTGAGTCAGGTAGCCGATATCGACAAGGTATGGTATCGAAGTTATATTTACATGGATAGCAATCAGTTGAAATTTAGTACCCGAATAGTTCATCCTGCCTGAAAGTATATCCACAAGAGACAATGAATCTTTGCCGCCTGATAATCCGATCGCGATGGTATCGCCTTCCGAAATCAATTGATATTCGTGAATTGCCTTTCCAACCCGATGATAAATTTTCCGAAAAAAGCGGGAATCGGTGTTTTTCGGGATTTTATCCATTGAACTTATTTAAAGTTGAAATCAGGGTTATTGCTTCCTCTTCGTTTCTAAATATCGAATAACGAACAAAAAATAAGGAATATCGAAATATCACAAATACGACTGCACCCGAATTCCTTATTTCTTCTTTTGTGTTTCTTGTTTAATTTCATTATAAACACTAAAACAAATGGTTACACTCACTCATCAATGCTTAACTTTTGACAACTTCATTAATAAAAATTACTTACAACGAGCCTCTTACAATCAAACGCGTAGGAATCTCTTCAGATATTTTTTCCTTTTTTGAAACAAAATGAGCAGCTTTTCTTCCCATTTCAATAAAATCAGTAGAAATAACAGTGATTCCCGACCCGACAATTTCTTTCATCGGTGTATCGTTATACGAAAGAATACCAATATCTTCTCCCAATTTAAACCCCTTCTGTGTGCAATTTTTTACAATGGACACCAGGTCATTGTCTTTAATAACAAAATAGGCTTGTCCCTTTTTTACATCAATATCGGCTACTTTTTTGTGAACCGAACAGTTAATCGAGTTGGTCGAGCAAAATTCCTTAAATGCATCAATTGTTTCGGAAGGATGTGGCGTATTAGGTGGAAAAATTAAAATGAATTCATCATATTTTCTGATCCGTTCCAATCCATGCTGCAAACATTGGCAAACAGCTTTATTGAAATTCTGAGTCAGGTAGGAAATGCCTTCATCGGTTACTTTTCCCATATCCAATATCAACAATTTGTTGGGATCAATTTTCCGGACGACATCTTCGACCCGTTTATTGTTGATGTTCATGACCAAATACATATTGTATTTTCCCAAGCTGTTTTGTATCAACTGCTCGAAGATTTCGTAGTTATAATGATGAAAAAGTAGATCAACCGTGTAACTTTCAGGAAGTTCATTTCTCAAACTATTATAAAATTGTTCTTTAAATGCGCTAAAATCGTCGAGCAGAACAAAAACCCGATACGATTCAGTTGAAACAAAATAGCCCTTTGTTGGAGTAGATGAAATTATACTCCTTTGTTTCAATACCTTATAAGCCTTGAATATGGTATCTCTTGAAATTTCGCTGTCCCTGCTCAATTTGTTTACCGAAGGCAAAATATCACCTTCTTTTAAAACTCCAATGCTGATTGCTTCAGTAACGGCATGAATTAACTGCTGCAATTTGGTAAGGCTGGAACCTTCTTCTGGTTTAAATTTAAATTCTTTCATATCGTTTTGTAAAAAAAGCCTGAACTGCCGCTGCAATCCAGGCTTAAACCCAACAACTTATCTGAATATGTAGTAGAAAAACATCATCGTTTTAGCAACGATAACTGAATTTTCAGTGAAACCAAACAGGTTGGTTTCGATATTCGCTTCAAAAGTAATAATTCTATTCAAAATAGCTATACAATTTGAGATTGCCTTTTTATTAAAAAAACTATATCATAACAAACCCATGTATCCGAAAATAACATATCAGCAAAGAACGATGATCAGCCAAACATCTCAAACTTGCAATCGGCTCAATGTTGTAAAAGGCAATTCTTCTATCGACAGAATCATTAACCTCAATGCGCTGCAATCACCTTTTCATCGGTACTATTATACAACGGGCCTGATGGTTTTGAACCAACCAAAGCATAATAACTGACATAAATGTAACTGATCAGGGGGACAATCATTGCCAGAGACATGCTATGCGTCTGATCAGAAATATACCCCATCAGTGGAGTCCAGATTGCACCGCCAATGATAGCCATAATAATTCCCGATGCACCGATTTTTGTATTTGGCCCCAGTCCTTTTACTCCCAGTGCAAAAATAGTCGGGAACATCAGCGACATAAAGAAACTGGAAAGAATTAATGCCCACGCTCCTATAAAGCCCGGTGTTAGTACTGCCAATGCAAGCATCCCCACATTAATAATCCCATATAATCCCATCATTTTTTTAGGTTCGAATTTTTTCATCATAGCAGTTGATGCAAAACGACCAATTCCGAATGCGAGCAATGAAATGGTAAGGTAAATCCCCGCTTCTTTTTCCGATTTTTGCATGTAATCTTTTGTATACTGAATCAGGAAACTCCAAGTTCCAACCTGTGCCCCAACATAAAAGAACTCGGCCAATACACCTTTTAGAAAGTGTGGATACTTTACCAATTCAGAGAATTTGCCTTTGTTTTTTACGGCATCACTTTTCTTGCTGTTTTCCGGAAATTTTGCCCGCCAGATTAGAAATGCACATATCAGGATAATGGTACCAATAAATAAATAGGGAGGTCCAACGCGCATTATTTCATCATGAAGGTATCCGTTGTAGGTTCCCATTGATTTCATAGTTTCGACTTCCGTAGATGATAATTCTTTTCCTGAAAAAATGAAGACTGTACCAACTAAAACACCAGTCATCGACCCAAGCGGGTTGAACGATTGCGACAAATTAAGCCGCTGCTCCGATTTGTCGGGGTCGCCGAGTATTGCAATAAATGAATTGGAGCCGGTTTCGAGAAAAGCTAAACCTGCGGCAATGATAAATAAAGCCCCCAGAAAAAAACCATATTTGCCAACCAGAGCTGCAGGCCAGAATAAGAAACAACCTGAAGCAAAAAGTAATAAGCCAATCAGCAAACCAGCTTTATAACCAAACCTGTCCATAATCAAGGCGGCAGGCATGGCCAGCAAAAAGTAGCCAAAATAAAATGCAGATTGTACCAATCCTGCCTGTAACCTATTCAATTCAAAAGACTTCATAAACTGAGGGATCAGAATGTCATTCAAGTTATTAGGTAAAGCCCATAAAAAGAAAAGAGAAGTAACCAGAATAAAGGTTAATGTATAACCTGGTGTAATTAGCTTAGCCGATTTATTTACATTCATTTGTTCGATAGTTAATTGGTTATTTATACAAAAATTTTATCAATGTGTTAGTTCAATAGTTTGTTAATTTTTTAAGCGGCTCAGATGCTACAATTTATATGTTTTTTTGAAATATTTCTGATTTTTAGCTTTGTCTTCCCGATTGGATATACCGGGCTTTTTATTCTTTCCGAAACGGAAAATTGGAATATGTTTCAAAAGTTATCCGGAATAAAGAAAAACAACAGGAAGATGCTAATTCAAAATGGATTCAGCAAGAAAATTGCAGGCCATATTACTCTTAATCAGAAAACTTAAAAAAAGGAAATGTACACAATGTACATTCCCTTTTTTTTATAATTTGATGATTTTCTATTTGTAAATAGGTCCGTAATTACTGCAAGCCCTGTAATCAGCTCCTTCTTTCTCTGTTCCAAAAGCCGACCATGCACTTGGCCTGAAAACCTTTTCTTCGGGTACATTGTGCATGCAGACAGGAATCCGAAGAATAGAGGCCAGGGTTATCAGATCGGCGCCAATGTGTCCGTAGGAAATAGCGCCGTGATTGGCACCCCAGTTGGCCATTACACTGTAAACATCTTTAAATGCATCGTTTTCGGCAAGGCGCGGGGCAAACCACGTAGTTGGCCAGGTTGGATCGGTACGTTTGTCAAGCACAGTGTGTATTTCATCGGGTAATTCAATCGTCCATCCTTCGGCAATTTGCATTACCGGGCCAAGTCCTTTAACAAGGTTTATCCGGGTCATGGTAACCGGCAGTTGTCCGGCAGTTTTAAAATGAGATGAATAACCTCCTCCTCTGAAATAACCAAGGTTTGCAGGGCACCAGTTTGTATTTTCCAAACACTTCTTCGCATCTTCTTTAGTTACATCCCAGAAAGGTTTCATTACCGGATTGCCGGCAGCATCTTTTTGTTGAGCTGTGGCATCCAAAGTTGTTGAACCTGAATTTATTAAATGAATTATTCCGTCTTTTGCCAAACCAGTCAGTTCTTTTCCTGTAACCCGTTTGACAGCTTCGGGACTCCAATAAGTACGAACATCAGAAAATATTTGTGCAGTATTAGTCAGCAAATGACCAAACAGCATGGAAACGCCGTTCAAACTATCGTTTTCGGTTGCAAACACATACGCCTGACGAATTCCGTTCCAATCGAACGATGAATTCAGGATTGCTTCAGGAAAATCGGCATTCGGATAATAGTCAGTCCACTGGCGCTGCCCCTGGAAACCTCCCAGAATTGCATTCCGGCCTCTCGACTCTTCGCCAAATCCTATCTCTTTCAACTTTGGGTTTCCGGTCATCAAATCGCGACAGATAAGCGTCATTTTTACTACTGTTTCCCATTCCCAATCTTTTCGTTCACGACTCGATTGTTTTGCCGGCTCATTTGGATCGAAACCTTCAGCACAATTTTCTTTGGTCCAGGCCATTGCTTTTGCAAATTCCTCTTTGTCGTAGATTCCTTCTTCCATCCGGCGGATCAATTCAACCGATTCAACAAATTCGGTACGGATTCCAAGATATTCCTGAAAGAATTCAGGATTAACCATTGAACCTGCAATTCCCATTGATGAATAGCCGATTGACAAATACGATTTTCCTTTCATTTGTGCCACTGCCAAAGCAGATTTCACAAAACGCAGGACTTTTTCTTTCACATCTTCCGGAATGCTGGTATCACCGGCATCCTGAACATCGCGGCCATAAATGCCAAATGTAGGAAGCCCTTTTTGTGAATAACCAGCCAATGCTGCAGCCAAATATACAGCTCCCGGACGTTCTGTTCCGTTAAACCCCCAAACTGCTTTTGGAATTAACGGATCGGAATCCATTACTTCGGAACCATAACACCAGCAAGGACTTACCGTCAGTGATACACCAACTCCTTCCCGGTTGAATTTATCGGCACACATGGCCGCATCTGCAACTCCACCGATCGTTGTGTCGGCAATTACACATTCGACCTTTTCCCCGCTTGGAAAACGAAGATTTGCTTCAATTAAAGCAGCGGCAGCTTTGGCCATGTTCATGGTTTGTACTTCCAGTGACTCGCGTACTCCGCGTTCCCGGCCATCAATAACAGGCCGGATACCAACTTTTGGTAATCTTCCGATTAATCTATTGCTCATCTTATATTTTTTAGGTTTAACTTTTTTTTTCAACACAGAAATGCTGTGCTGCACTGTGCTGCTAAATAACAAATAATTTTTCGTATTCTGAAGATGTTCATAAACACATTTTGGACTCTCCTTTTATATCCCTGTATGAATTTTCTCAATTCAGGAATAATCAACATAGGGGCAGGAAATAAATCAGGATGAATGGAGTGAAAATAACAGGTAATCACATCGAAACATGGTCGTTAGCGATGTTACATTCCATGTTCCAATGTTTGTTTGGAAACAAGCAGAGGCGTGAAAATTATCAGGAAGAATAAAGCGAATAATCCGATTAAAGGCTACTTCGAGTAGTATTCGTTCAAACTTGTGACTTCTGAAGAGTTGCAAGCCGGGCATTTTTTATCGCTTCCTTCATCCAGTTTGAAATTTGCCTTGCACGAAGGACAACAGAACCAACTATCATCGAAATGAAATTTTCCACCACGAATCACCAGGTCTTTTCCCTCGGTCATTGCTTTGGCAACTTTTTGCCGCGCCGTTTCATATACCCGCGTTATGGTAGGACGCGACACATCCATGTGTACTGCCGCTTCTTCCTGGGTCATCCCATCATAGTCGAGCAGTTTAATTGCCTGATATTCTTCGATAAACAGGCTGATTTTTTCCGGACTGCGTTTCTGTCCTCCAACAACGGACATTCCTTTAATAGACGGTGGGGTTAAAATTAATCGGCTACGTTTTTGTCTTGGCATACTAAATTTTGTTGATCCTGTTCAATAAAAAATGATCAGCTAAAACCAGGGCAGCCATTGCTTCAACAATGGGAACTGCACGTGGCAACACGCAGGGATCGTGACGGCCTTTCGGGTTTATCGTCACTTCATTGGAAGATTTGTCGACTGTTTGCTGCTCTTTCAGGAGAGTTGCAATGGGTTTAAAAGCAACCTTGAAATAGATGTCCTCACCGTTTGAAATGCCCCCCTGGATGCCTCCGGAGTGATTGGTTCTGGTGCGAATACCATCCTTTGTTTTGACAAATATATCGTTGTGCAGCGAACCGCTTAGTTTAGTTCCTTCAAACCCGGAGCCATATTCAAAACCTTTTACCGCATTGATACCCAACATGGCAAAACCCAGATCGGCATGTAGTTTATTGAAAACCGGTTCGCCCCAGCCTGTAGGAACACCTGTAGCAACGGCTGTTATAACACCTCCAACGGTATCGTGGTCGCATCCGGCTTCTTCGATGCGGGCGATCATTTTGTCAGCCGTTTCCTGATCGGGGCAGCGAACAATATTGGTTTCGGTTTTCGAAAGATCAAGTTCCTGGTAACTTTTTATCAACTCAACCTCTCCCACTCTCGATACAAAAGCATTCACCTGTACACCGGCTTGTTTGAGCAACAATTTGGCAATGGCTCCACCCACCACGCGGGCGATGGTTTCGCGGGCCGAAGAACGACCCCCGCCGCGATGATCACGCATGCCGTATTTCTGAATATAGGTATAATCGGCGTGCGACGGACGAAATACATCTTTCAAATCGTTGTAATCGGTTGAATGCTGATCCTGGTTCCGGATAATGAAACCAATGGGTGTTCCCTGTGTTTTTCCTTCAAATATTCCGGAAAGAAATTCGACCTGATCGCTTTCGTTTCGCTGGGTGGTAATTTTCGATTGCCCGGGTTTCCGACGGTCGAGTTCCGACTGGATAAAATCCATGTCAATTTCCAAACCGGCCGGACAGCCATCGATAATTCCTCCTATCGCCTTTCCATGCGATTCGCCAAAAGATGTCAACTTAAATATTTGTCCGAATGTATTCACCTATCCGATTGTTTGATTTCTGATCATTGATGCCGGATGATTGTTTCCTGTATCCCGACCAGAACCTGTTATTAAAAATAAAAGTTGCCCCGAAGTGGAACAACTTTCAACAAATATACAATATTTTAGCAACCGCAGCCGCAGCCACCACCTTCAGAACCACAACTTCCTTCATCGCAGTCTCCATCACCGCAATTTCCTTCTCCACAACCACAGCCGCAACCGCCTGATAACAATGCTGCAATTTCTTCGTCAGTAGCTTCACGTACTTCCAAAACATTTCCACTGAAGAACAAATCTTCGCCAGCCAGCGGATGGTTGAAATCCATTTTCACTGTATCGTCTGTAATTTCAACAACAATACCATTCAGGCGCTGTCCGTTCGAACTCATCATCGGAACGGTATTTCCTTCTTTAATGATTTCATCATCAAATTCGCCATCAACAAAGAAAATATGTTTGGGTAAGTCAACAATTGCTTCTTCATCTTCTTCGCCGTATGCATCCTGGCATGAAAGGCTTATTTCAAAACTTTCGCCCTGCTTTTTGCCTTCGAGAAGATCTTCAAATTTAGGCAGCATAGCGCCCGCACCAAAAACAAAACTTAATGGTTTTTCACTGGTGGCTTGTTCAATAATTTCACCATCCATCGCATCCAGATGTAAATCGTAGGTCAGTGAAACCATCATGTTTTTCCTGATTTCCATAGTGTATTCCTTTTAAAGTATTTTTATAATTTTTACAAAGAAAGGAAATTCGCCGGGATAAATAACTGCTCCTTTTGAAATTCATTTCAATATTAAAATAACATTGCGGGTAAAAATAGGTTCAGTTTTATCCTTTTTTTATTTCAAAAATAAAAACCGCCCCGGCTCCCCGACAAAACAGAATCGTCACCCTGTATTGTCAGTTTCCCGGAAGCGGTTTCCAGCCCAAACAATTATTTCAATTATTCCCGTTTTACCGGCGGCAAAAACTTGTTACATTATAGCATTTACATTTCCTTATCCTACCGGGGCGAGCAATCGAACGAAAAGTGCCAAAACAGCACCTATTTTTTCACTATCTTTTTTATAACAGATTGATTTTCATTTGTAATTTTCAGGAAATAAATTCCCGATGTCAGGTTGTCAAGTCCACGAAGTGTGGTTGATTTTTCTAAAGGACCAAAACTGCGCACCAGTCTACCTGCCATATCGTACAACGAAATCTCGTCTGCGGAATCTTTTAAATAAACTTTCAACTCATCGTTAAACGGGTTGGGATAAACTTCGGCCTCAATCTCATTCAGATCGGACTGAACGGCTGTCGGGATTTGCTTGTTCAGGTTATCCATTACAAAATACGCCGGAGTGTTTATTCCCCACATTCCTGCATCCGAAGAACTCAAACTGAACTCGAGCCGCGAAACCTCGCCAAGAGCAGATAAATCGACCCACCGCCAATCGCTTGCAATATAATCTTCGGAAGAATTAGCAGATCTGAAATCAGCCAGGTAAAAATCGATGTGTCCCATGTATTCAATGTCGGTATAGCCCTTCACTGTAAGTTTAAACCAGTCGGGATCGGTGCCGCTCGCACCGCCGAATTTCTTCGAATAATCATCGCCATTTTTCATCGACAAATAAGCATACGTACTGTTCGAAACATAAAAGCCCGAAACAGCAGCTTTTTTCAAAACTATTGCCGATTTTTCGGAACCTGGATAAACAACAGCATAACCAGCAGAACCAGCCACTCCTTTTCCGGTTATGGCGCTGTACTGGTTGCCCCAACCTGCAGTCTGATTATCAGTTATACTGGAAGCAGCAAAGCCAGACCAGCTTCCCCAGCTTTCGTTGTACTCATTTTTCAGATAAAAATTACCGCTGTAAAAGCCGCCTGACAGATCAGAACCATTATAATACGTGTTTTTCTGACCAACAACGTTATCAAATGACGCGAACGAAACATCGTTCAACTGTAGCGGGCCAAAACCGTTCACATCATCAACACAAAAATAGGCAGGCGTATTCATCCCCCACATTCCCGTATCGCTTGATTCTAGTTTAAATTCGACCGATTTTACTGATCCCAGCGACGACAAATCGAGCCAGGTCCAATCTTTTATGATATAATCTTTTGAAGAATCATTCGAACGGAAATCAGCCAGAAAAAACTCAACTGTTGCTGTTGTTTTGCCCGATGCATCTTTTCCTTCAACAATCACTTTGAAATAGTCGGGATCAGCTCCATTGGCTCCACCAAATTTTTTAGAATAATCGTCACCTTCTTTCATCGAATAATAAGCATAAGTGGCATTGGTAATGTACATGCCACGCATGGATTGGGCAGCATCAAACATAGCAGAAGAAGAACCAATAACATAAGCAACGGCGTAATTCGCCGACCCCAGATAGCCCGATCCAGTGATAGCGCTGTACTGGTTGCTCCATCCTTTGGTCTTATTATCAGCAATATTCGAACAGGCGAACCCCGACCAACTAAACCAGTCGGCATTGTAGCTGTTTATGAACGTGAGATTTGAGCTTTTAAAACTTCCCGAACCATCGGAACCATTCCAGAACGATGCTTTTGCCAGAGACACATCCTCAAATTTGGCAGCTTTCTGGGCTTTGCCCGAAAAAGCAAGCATGATAAACAAAGAAAACAAGTAAAAATGCTTCATTCGTAAAAATTTTAAGTTTTAATAAAATTTTTACAATACACAAAACCAGCTGGAAATAACCTTTATGAATAATTTGGCTACACCAAGCTTTTTCTCCCGAAAGCTTTGAATATTGTATTAAGCACTGGCAGGTCTTCTGGCTTACTCAAATTTTTGCGGCCTTCCCATCCATCGGGTAACGGACAGTGGCAGAGGTTGCAAAAACCTTACTGAGATTACAGCTGCGGGTACAGCTCCGGAATTTCCCGTTTACTATTCGGGGACACCGGATTCCCTATTAAACACAAATTGTGTTACCAATACGGCTGCGAAGATATACGAAAATTGAAATTACCAGCTCATTATTATATGTAAATTTTCTGTTAAAGTATTAACGGGTGTTGATAACCATGCAAACAGACCTATATGAAAAAACAAAATCAATTGGATCTTAAACATTTACCAAACCAATCAGATTCCCTCTCATTTCCATATCAGTAAAAAATTGATATTCCGGCCGCCAACATGTTTCAATAATTCAGCCACATGCCTGAATATTTTTGATAATATTATACTTTTATTGCAAAACATTTATTTCCTATTTCTTGTTATGGTAAATGATTTTAAAGTATCCAATATGTTTGATCTCGGTTTAATTAGGAAAAGTTATCTTGAATTAGAGAATAAAGTTAGAAAGGTAAAAGCGGTTATAAACAGGCCTTTATGTCTTTCTGAGAAAATTTTGTATGCCCATTTATTCAACCCTGAAGACATTAAAGATCTCAGAAGAGGTGTTGATTACGTGGATTTTGCACTCGACCGGGTAGCCATGCAGGATGCCACGGCGCAAATGGCGCTTTTGCAGTTGATGAATTCCGGAAAAACAAGAACGGCCGTGCCTTCAACCGTGCATTGCGACCATTTGATACAGGCCAAAACAGACGGACCGGAGGATTTACGGACAGCCATCAGTACAAATAAAGAAGTATATGACTTTCTGGAATCGGTTTCAAATAAATACGGAATTGGTTTCTGGAAACCGGGAGCAGGTATCATTCACCAGGTAGTACTCGAAAATTACGCGTTCCCGGGCGGAATGATGATTGGCACCGATTCGCATACCGTGAATGCCGGTGGTTTGGGCATGATTGCCATTGGCGTGGGCGGCGCCGATGCAGTGGATGTGATGGCCGGCATGGCCTGGGAATTGAAATTTCCGAAACTGATTGGAGTGAAACTCACCGGAAAGCTAAACGGCTGGACTTCGCCCAAAGATATTATCCTTAAAGTTTCAGGTATACTGACAGTTAAAGGAGGAACAGGAGCAATCATTGAGTACTTTGGCGAAGGTGCGAAGGCTATCTCTTGCACCGGGAAAGGCACTATATGCAATATGGGCGCTGAAGTTGGCGCAACCACATCGACCTTCGGTTACGACGAATCGATGGAACGTTACCTGCGTGCAACAGGCCGTTCAGAAGTGGCTGATCTGGCCAATAAAGTAAAAGAACATTTAACTGCCGACCCCGAAGTTTATGCAAACCCTGAAAAATATTTCGACCAGTTGATTGAAATTAATCTCGACGAACTGGAACCATACCTGAACGGGCCATTCACGCCCGACCGGGATACTCCTATCTCGAAAATGGCAGAAGAAGCCGAAAAAAACGGCTGGCCAACCAAAATTGAAGTGGGTCTGATTGGTTCGTGTACCAACTCATCATACGAAGATATTTCGAGGGCAGCGTCACTCGCCAAACAAGCAGTAGAAAAAGGCCTGAAAACAAAAGCTGAATTTACCATCACCCCAGGTTCAGAACAAGTACGCTACACGATTGAAAGAGACGGTTTTATTGCTATTTTCAACCAGATCGGGGCCAGTGTGTTTGCCAATGCCTGCGGCCCGTGTATTGGGCAGTGGGCACGCGAGGGCGCCGACAGACAGGAAAAAAACACCATCGTTCATTCGTTTAACCGAAATTTTTCGAAACGTGCCGATGGCAACCCGAACACCTATGCCTTTGTTGCTTCACCTGAACTGGTTACTGCATTGGCCATTGCTGGAGACTTGAGGTTCAATCCCTTAAAGGATACATTAATTAATGAAAAAGGAGAAAGTGTGATGCTTGATGCTCCTATCGGCGATGAATTACCGGCAAACGGTTTTGCAGTGAAAGATGCCGGTTATCAGGCTCCTGCTGCCGATGGTTCACACATTCAGGTAGTTGTTGATCCGGCATCCAACCGGCTTCAACTGCTGGATGCTTTTCCGGCGTGGGACGGCAAAAATATTACCGGCGCCAAATTGCTGATCAAGGCACAGGGAAAATGTACTACCGACCATATTTCGATGGCTGGTCCCTGGTTGCGTTATCGTGGTCACCTCGACAACATTTCAAACAATATGCTTATTGGTGCAGTAAATGCGTTCACCGGGCAAACCAATAAAGTAAAAAACCAAATCACCGGGGAATATGGAGAAGTACCGGCCGTGCAACGTGCTTACAAAGCTGCAGGCATTCCAACCATTGTCGTTGGCGATCAGAATTACGGGGAAGGTTCTTCGCGCGAACATGCCGCCATGGAACCACGTCATTTGGGCGTTCGGGCAGTTATTGTAAAATCGTTTGCCCGGATTCACGAAACCAACCTAAAAAAGCAGGGCATGCTGGCATTGACCTTCAGGAATGAAAGTGATTACGATAAAATTCAGGAAGACGACACCTTTTCTTTTTCTGATTTAATGGACTTCGCACCGGGCAAGCCATTGACTTTAAATGCAATACACTTCAATGACAGTGAAGATGTATTTTTACTGAATCACAGTTACAACCAGCAGCAAATTGACTGGTTCAGGGCAGGTTCAGCATTAAACCTGATAAAAAAACAGAACAAATAACATGGACAATACGATAAAAAAATGCGATGGGAAACTGATTGTTCCCGATCAACCGGTGATTCCTTTTATTGAAGGCGACGGCATCGGGAAAGACATTAGCATTCCGTCGCAGCAGGTTTTGGATGCTGCTGTGCAAAAATCGTACGGAGGAAAACGAAAAATCATCTGGAAAGAAGTTTTGGCGGGTGAAAAAGCCCTTCAGAAAACCGGAGAATACCTGCCCGATGAAACCATGAAAGCCTTCCGCGAATACATGGTGGGCATAAAAGGACCGCTGCAAACCCCTGTTGGCGGTGGAATCCGCTCGTTAAACGTGGCACTCCGACAAACGCTCGATTTGTATGTTTGTCTGCGCCCGGTACGATGGTTCAAAGGAATCCCCTCTCCCGTTCGTCATCCTTCGAAGGTCGATATGCATATTTTCAGGGAAAATACCGAAGATATTTACGCCGGAATTGAATACATGACAGGCGAAGAAAACACGAAAAAGTTTTCCGACTTCCTGATTAATGAAATGGGGGTCACAAAAATCCGTTTTCCTGAAAGTACTTCCTTCGGGATAAAACCCATCTCGAAAGAAGGTTCGGAACGGCTGGTGCGCGCCGCCATTCAGTATGCCATCGAACGGAAACTGCCTTCTGTGACTATCGTTCATAAAGGGAATATCATGAAATTCACCGAAGGGGCATTCAAAAACTGGGGGTACAGTGTGGCTGAAAACGAATTTACAGAACAAACTTTCACCTGGCGTCAGTACGAAAAAATAAAGAAAGAAAAAGGAGAAGCGGATGCGGAAAAAACACTAAAAAAAGCCAGTCGTTCCGGGAAAATAATTGTAAAAGATGTAATTACCGACGCCTTTTTCCAGGAAAGCCTGCTGCATCCGTCCGACTATTCGGTAGTTGCCACCATGAACCTGAACGGCGACTATATTTCCGATCAACTGGCCGCGATGGTGGGTGGAATTGGCATCAGTCCAGGCGCCAACATCAACTACAACAGCGGATACGCTATTTTCGAAGCGACCCACGGCACTGCGCCGAATATTGCCGGAACAGGTAAAGCAAACCCCAGTTCGCTGATCCTTTCCGGGGTGATGATGCTGGATTATATGGGCTGGACCGAAGCTGCCCAACAGGTACTCGACGCGATGGAACGCACCTTTTCGAACCGCAGGGTCACTTCCGACCTTCATTCCATGATGAGAGGGGCGACATTGCTGACAACTTCAGAATTCGCGGATGAGATTATCCGGACTATTCATTAACTTTCAGTTGAATTTATCAGAATCAATAAATTGCAATCGATATGGAATACATCAAGAACCGATTTTACGAGAAAGCCAGCAAATGTATCGGCGAATACCAGAGACTTAGAAAAGAATATGGGGACAAAGTAATTGCCAGCGTGACGCTTGAGCAAGTAATGTCGGGAATGAAAGGCGTTCCCAGCCTGATAACCGACACCTCAAAACTTGACCCGCAGGAAGGAATCCGTTTCAGAGGATATTCCATTCCTGAAATCAGGGAAAAACTGCCCCGTTTAGCTTCGGAAGGCGAACCGCTGCCGGAAGGCTTGTTTTACCTGATGCTGATTGGCGAAATACCCGAACGCGAAGACGTGATGAACATCAGCAAAGACTGGGCAACCCGTTCGCAGGTTCCCCAGCATGTTTTCGAGGTGATCGATGCAATGCCAAGGACTGCCAAGCCAATGACTATTTTCAGCGCGGCAATTGTTGCCGAAGCTACCGAATCAGTTTTCCAGAAAGCGTATCATTCGGGCATCAACAAGAAATATTACTGGGATTTCATGTACGACGATGTAATGAACCTGATTGCCCGCTTGCCTCACATTGCAGCATACATTTATCGTCATCTCTATTATAAAGACAAACACATTGCACCCGAGCCGCGCCTTGACTGGGCAGGAAACCTTGCCCACATGATGGGGTACGATTCAGAAGAAGTAAAACGGTTGCTGCGCTTGTACCTGGTCATTCATGCCGACCATGAAGGTGGAAACGTTTCGGCACATGCCACTCACCTTGTAGGTTCTGCATTGGGGAACCCGCATTACTCGTTTGCTGCCGGAATGCTTGGTTTGGGTGCGCCGTTGCACGGGTATGCCAATCAGGATGTGATCCACTGGATTTTTGAAATGATCCAAACGCTCGACACCGAAGAACCCAGTGACGAACAAATTGCCGAATACGTGAAAACTACGCTGGAAGAAGGCCGTGTGGTACCCGGTTACGGACATGCTGTTTTGCGCCAGACCGACCCGCGCTTTACAGCGCAGCAGGAATTTGCAGCCAAATACATAAAAGATGATAAACTAATAAACGTTGTCAACCAGATTTCGCGGGTAGTTCCGCCAATCCTGGAAAATACCGGGAAAATTAAAAATCCGTGGCCCAACGTAGATGCCTTCTCCGGCGCATTGCTGTATCACTACGGAATCAAGGAATACGATTTTTATACGGTACTGTTTGGTGTTTCGAGGTCGCTAGGCGTATTGGCATCCCTGATTGTCGACCGCCTGTATGGTTTGCCTATCGAAAGGCCATCGTCGTTCACCCTAAAGGATTACCGCGATATGGTAGAAGGCAAAGACACGAAGAAAACTTGTTGATATAAATTTATTCAAAAGCCGGAATTCACGGCCAACTCATCCGATGACTTCGAGTCATCGGATGAGTTGCAAAATCGTTTACATTTGCCCTATGGAAACGAAATTCAAAAAATACATTGCTCTTCGCAACGAAATTGACCAATTATCCGATCAATTATTCAATTTGCACCAATCGCACGTGCAATGCAAAAAGGGCTGCGACCTTTGCTGCATGGATTATTCCATCTTCCCGATCGAGTTTTATTACATCAAAAACCAGATCGAAAGCGAAGGCACGATTGTTGCTTCGCAGCCGGAAGACGAAAATGCCTGTATTTTTCTGAAAAACCACGAATGCACCATTTACGAACACCGTCCTATTATATGCCGTACCCACGGTCTCCCCTTTTTGTACGTGAACAGCGAAACCGAAGAATGGGAATTATCGGCCTGCGAACTGAATTTTACCGATTTCGACGATTTTGACGACGACAATACTTTTCCGCAAGATAAATTCAACAGCGAACTGTTTTTGCTGAACGAAGAATTTATAAAAAGCCCGGATATGCAGCAATATGGGAAATTCGATCTGATTTCAATACGAGAACTGATATAATTTGTGGTAAAATCCCAAATAAAAAATCCAAAATCCAAAGGGAAGATTGACAGCATGGTTCACCGCAAATACAACGAATCATTTTTTCGGATTTTTCATTCAAAATTTATAATTCAAAATTCATCATTTGAAACATCTGATGTCCGGCAATCATTCCCTGGTCGTGTACATTTCGGTCAATTTTTCAAACGACGAACGGTTGGGCCAGTTCTGCGAATAGCAAACCCCGACAATCTTTTCCAGGCGGAGTGAAAAATCACGATGCAAGCCATTTTCAGCAATAAAAATCAGCGCTTCATCGAACGACTTGAACATGCTGCGATAAAAAATTTCTTTTGCCGGTTTCCGTTCGCCCGACCAAGATTGTGCTATTTCAACGTTATACAGCATGATGTCGGCAATCAGCGATGGTTCAGCGCCCAAAAGTTTTAGTTTTCGTACCCATTTTTGTCCAACCGAACGGCGCGCCTTTGCTTTTCGCCCATTCAACGGGAAATATTCCTTGCCAATCGCGAAGCGGCATTGTTCAAGCAACTCGTTTTCCTTCGGGTTGAAAGCAAAATCGTAATACTCCTTCACCTCCCTGAAGCGGTTATATATATCCAACAATTGCTCTTCGAGCTGCTCTTTGTTCAATTCTTTCAGGTACTGTTTTAACTCGCGTTTGCTCATATTTTCCAAAAATAAAGGAAAGGAACCGATTACAAAAATCAATCCTTCGGTACACAAAGAAAAGCATTTACAGAAAACAGACTGCTTTATCAGAAAAAAAATGAAGATGCAGGATGCGATAAACGATGAATTTGTATTTTTGCCGAAAATATAGAACTTACAACATTCAATAAAATCAATAACGAACACCATCATGGGAAGAGCATTTGAATATCGCAAGGCTGCAAAAATGAAACGCTGGGGACACATGTCGCGCGTATTTCCAAAGTTGGCAAAAGCCATACAGGTAGCGGCAAAAGAAGGCGGGCCCGATCCGGAAATGAATGCAAAACTGAGAACAGCGATCCAGAACGCGAAAGCGGAAAACATGCCGAAAGATAATATTGATGCCGCTATTAAACGAGCCAGCGGAAAAGATGCCGCTGATATTATTGAAGTAAACTACGAAGGCAAAGGCCCTCACGGAGTTCTGGTTTTTGTGGAATGCGCCACCGACAACACCACCCGTACTGTGGCCAACGTAAAATCGTATTTCAACAAAATTGGTGGTAGTTTGGTGCCCACCGGTTCACTCGAATTTATGTTCGACCGCAAAGCTGTTTTCGAATTTGAAAAATCGGCCGGGATTGATATTGAAGAACTGGAACTGGAACTGATTGACGCCGGTTTGGAAGAAATTGAAGTGGATGACAATACGGTGGTTGCTACCGGCGATTACACGAACTTCGGTACGCTGACCCATGCTTTTGAAGAAAAAGGCATCCAAATTGTCAAATCAAACCTGCAACGTTTTGCCACCACTCCGGTTTCGTTTACCGAAGAACAACTGGTCGACATTGAAAAGTTACTCGACAAACTGGAAGACGATGAAGATGTTCAGGTAGTATTTACCAACATCGCATAAATCAATCATTTATAGTTTTATTTCAGAAACCACTTTCTGCGATTCTTCGGAACACGGAAAGTGGTTTTTGTTTTTCAAATAGAGAGAGCTTCACTTTAAGTGAAACTCTCTCTATGAAGGCTTTTCACAAATACAATTCGCGACACCCGATAAAAAAGCCCGGCATTGTGAACTGCACCCCAAAAATCTTATCAATAATTCTACATGCTTATTTTATCTCAAAATATTTAGTCCCTGAAACTTTAAACCTTACTGAAATTGTTTCGGTAGTCGGTGCATTCAAATATCCTTGAAAACCGGGCTGCTCCCCTCCCACCGATAGCGTAAACCAACCGGGTTCGATAGCACGGTTGCCTTTTTTATCAATCATCGACAATTGTCGGGCATTCAATACAAATTCAACGGTTTTACTTTCGCCCGCTTTCAGGCGGATGCGTTTAAAACCTTCCAACTGGCGTATTGGCCGCAGAGTCGATGCCTTTTCGTCTGTCAGGTACAACTGAACCACTTCGTCTCCGTCTTTTTTACCAGTATTCGTTACTGTTACCGAAACCGATATATTTTCACCAGCCTTTATATCAGCAGGCAGTTTCAGATCGGAATAGGCAAATGTAGTGTAACTCAGCCCGTACCCAAACGGATACAGTGGTTCAGCTTTAAAATAGCGATAGGTACGGCCTTCCATGTTGTAATTCTCAAACGAAGGAAGCTGGTCAACCGATTTGTAATAAGTAACCGGTAAGCGACCGGCCGGGTTGTAATCGCCGAATAGCACATCGGCAATTGCATTTCCGCCCTCTTCTCCGGGATATCCGGCATACAGGATGGCAGCGACATGTTCCTGCGCCCAATTTACAGAAATTGCACTTCCAGCCATAATTACCAAAATGACGGGTTTTCCGGTTGCTGTAACGGCTTCCAATAATTGTTGCTGATTTTCCGGCAGGTCAAGGCTGGTGCGGTCACCACCGTCGAAACCTTTGAGTTTAACGGGCATTTCTTCCCCTTCAATGCGTTGTGAAAGGCCTAAAACAAGCACCACTGCATCTGCTGACTTAGCAACTTCCAGCGCTTCAGGCAGCAAATTGCGGTTGGGCATCGCCCACAACAACTTGGCATCGCCATCGCCAAAAAAATTAGAATACTCAAACACCACTTTATATTTTCTGCCGGCCTGTAATTCAACTGCCTTTTCCTGATAAGTTCCATGATGATCAGCACGAATTTTAAATATCTGCTCGCCATTTAAATATACATTTCCGCCAGACATGATCCAACTACCCAACTGATAAGCACCCGATACCGGAGGGAGCAGGTAGCCAGTCCAGCGAATGGAATAATTGTGATCTTTCATCCGTGGATCAGGAGTTTCCTGTTCCCAGTAAAAATCAATTTTATCTTCAGTTTTAACAAACAAAGGTTCTCCTTCAAACTTATTGTTATCGAAGTATTCACCGGTCAACCCCTGTCGCCCGTCTTCGGTTTGCCAGTAACACGATGGAATAATTTTCATATCGTGAATGCCTTCTGCCAAATCGGATCCCAAAGTGTATACCACTTCAGCTTCAGGAGCAATTTTATTCTGAAGGCCTTTCAATACAGTAACCGGGTTCTTTGGGATACCGTTATAATTGCCAATCAGCGCTTCCCAGTTGTCAGCATTGGGACCAATAACAGCCAGTTTTTTAATTTTTTCTTTTGAAAAAGGAAGGATGTTTTCCCTATTTTTCAGTAATACAACACTTTCCTGTGCTGCTTTGCGCGCCATTGCGTTGTGGTAATCGGAACAAACGGAAGAATATGGAATTTGTGCATACGGCACTTTATCATCCGGATCGAACATGCCCAGCTTAAAACGGGCAGTGAAAAGACGCTCCAGAGCCACATCAATATCAGCTTCTGTCGCATATCCCTTTTTAATAGCCTCGCCAAGATGACTGAATGTATTTCCACAGTTGATATCGCAACCATTTTTTATACTCAAGGCTGCTGCTTCCTCCGGAGTTTTAACAATGGCATGGCCTCCATAAATATCGGCTACTGCCCCGCAGTCGGATACAACATATCCCTGAAATCCCCACTGGTCGCGAAGAACTTTTTGCAGTAAAAACGAATGTGCTGTTGCTGATTCACCGCGAAAACGATTGTAAGCGCTCATTATCGAATACACTTTAGCATCGGTAACTGTTTTATAGAAAGCAGGTAAATAGGTTTCGTACAAATCGCAATCACTCACATCCGTATCAAACGAATGGCGCAAAGCTTCGGGTCCCGAGTGAACTGCAAAATGCTTCGAAGTAGCTACCAATTTGAGGTATTTGGGATCGTCGCCCTGTAGCCCCCGGATAAATTGCGATCCCATCTCTCCCATCAGATATGGATCTTCCCCGTACGTTTCGTGGCCGCGTCCCCAGCGAGGGTCACGTAAAATATTAATGTTCGGCGACCAGAATGTAAGTCCCTGGTACATTCCCCGCTGTCCCCGGCGCAGGTATTCATGATGTTTGGCACGTGCTTCATCAGAAATAATATTTGCAACATCGAAAATCAAATTGGCATCGAACGACGATGCAATGGTCAACGATTGTGGAAAAACCGTTGCATACCCGGTTCGTGCCAAGCCGTGCAAACATTCGTTCCACCAGTTGTATTCCGGAATTTGCAATCGTGGAATGGCGGGTGCAGTATGTTCCAGCTGGCTGATTTTTTCTTCCAAGGTCATTTGCGAGATCAAATTATTGACCCGTTCATCAATAGGCAAATTAGGATCTAAAAATTTCAAGCTCTGGTCTTGCTGAGCTTTTGCAGAACCTGCAAGTAATAGGGTAATTAATAGGATTTTGAATTTGTTCATTGGTCAATATTTTAGTTTGTTTATTGCCGTTGTAGTATGCCTGTATTCGATTTTTGATACTCGATACTTAAAATAAAAAAACACAAACATACCAGAACAGACCAGAGCAAAAATAAAAATTTTATTTTTATCTCAACGCTTTCATCGAAATTTAGTCTGAAAAATATTCAATAAGCTAAAAATTAGTCGTTTCGCAGCAACGAAACCAGGTTCCGGCGCATCGCCAACCGGATGCTGACAACCATCCAAACCACGGCGCTGACAAACACCAGCACACTGATGATAAATGGCCACCAAAGCAAGTTCTGATAAATCTCGGCGGTTGCTGAAGGAATGGCGCTCACAACAGATGGAATCAACCCGGTGAACAATGCAACCAGAATAATCAGCAGATTTTCAGTAAAAACGAGGCGGTAAATCGTTCGCTTTTGGAAACCGAGCGCCAGCAAAACCGCATATTCATTGCTTCGTTCGCTGACCATCCTGAAAATAATTATTCCTAATCCGATGGTACCGATAAGAAGCCCTAACGCGCCAAGCATCAGAAATATATTCAAATACGTGTTTTCTATTTTATAGAATTCGAGCAGGCGTTGGGCAGCGGGAACAACATCAACCCCGTAATTCCGAAGATTGTCTTTGATCGTTGTCTCAAACTCTCCTGTTCCAATTTCCGAATCAATCAGAAACAAATTGGAGCCGCTTACCGACGGATAATTTTCATTGAAATACTTTTCAGCAATCAGCACATTGCCCTGGAAAACCGAGTTGGCAAGCCCTCCGATCAACTGCAGTTTCAGTTTTTCGCCATTTTCGCTTACATAAACCAGCGTATCGCCCACGTTTTTACCCAGTGCCCATTTTATTACCGTCTGGTCGGCAATGGCAGGAATATATCCCTGCGCTGTCGGTTTGTTCAGCGAATTCCACGGGTTTTCAACATCCAAATCGTTCGATTTTACCAGGAAAGTAAACGATTTGCGTTGGTCGAAAACCTCCGGATCGAAACCAATAATACGCGGACGGGCAATGCGGTTCAGGTTCAGACAACTGGCATTGTCGCCCGGTTTCACCCTGAACTGTACAAACTGAGTATTGGCATCGAAACCGAAATTTTCAGCGACTTTGGCATCATTCAAATCTTCCAGAACCGGGATGGTTGTTTCGGCAAACAAGCTGTAACCGCCCGTTCCCGAGAAATTCCGGTCCGCATCTTTGGCCAGGTTCTTCCGGTTCACCCCGGTCGATACCACCAAAAATATTCCAATTGAAAGGAAACTGATAATCATCGTATTTTGTCTCCGGTTGGCTGCAATGCGCTTCAGTAAAAAGCTTTTCAGGCTAAAACCGGAGGTTGCTTTTGATTGTCCTATTCTGAAAAACAAATCATTGAAAACCAGTATCAACCCCGGCAGCAGGCCAAACCCGCTGATGAAAAACAATTCAGGATTGATTTCCCCTTTGCTTAAACCACCGCTGAAAACCATGAATACCGATGCGACAACCAGCACAATCCCGAGCCATTTCCCTGCTCTTCGCGGCGCTTTCTGTATTTGCTGAACCTGTTTTTGCAAACTGACAACTTCCTGTTTCAGAAAACTTTTCGTTATAAAAAAGATCAGCAATAGCGATAAAACAAAAATGACCGAAGTGCCCAGAATGACCGAACCGGTTCGAATGTGGATGTACACAATGGATGTGCGCACAATGTCGACCCAAATTGAATTTACCGCCTGCAAAATCAGCTTGTTGTATGCAATACTGAACGGGATGCCGACAATAATTCCGGAAAAAACCAAAACAGAGGCTTCAGCAATAAATATCTTCTGCACCTGCCGAATACCGAAACCAAGCGCAGTGAGCGTGCCGATTTCGTCTCTGCGGAAGCCCAAAAACAATTTGAACATCAATATTGAAAGCAGGATGGCAGCGGCAAGCACAAAGAAACTGAGTCCGATAAACAAGCCGCCAAAATCGACGCCATTGCTGGCAGCAACCATCCCTTCGGTTTTTACCTGCTGAAGCTGAAAACCCATCTCTTCGGGCTGCAAAACCGATACAACCTGTTGGGCAAGTTTTTCTTTATCCTGAAACGGGAAACGAATGGCCGTTGTTTTTCCAAAGCGGTTTCCCCACAATTTTTGTGCTGTTTCGAGCGAAACGAATGCTTTTGGCGTGCCTTTGTAAAGATTCCAGTACTCTTCGTCGGTTTCGCGCACCTTGTTCAAGTCGACCGGAATACCGGCTTCCCAGTCGCGGCAATGCCCTGCATCCGACAATCCGGGTATTTCCGGCATGCGGTTCACATCGGCCCACGCTCCTTTTATGGGTACAATTTGCGTCACAACAAACATGGTATCCCGCTCAATCAACCGGCGAAGAGGGCCAACTTCAAAATATTGCACCGGGATGGTGTCCCCTTTTTTGGCATTCAAGTCGTTCGCCAGCCATTCGTTGATGATTATTTCGTTTCCAGAAATACCTTCGGTGAGCGTTGAAATAAACGAATAAGGAGTTTCATTTCCGCGTAGTTGGAACCGGTTCACAAAATAGCTAAAAACAGAACTTGCACCCGGAATATTCTGCAAACAGGAATTTTCCGTTTCCTGACTGATGAATACCCGCTCCGAGATCATTTCAGAATAGCCAAGATACTTGTTCTCCCTTATTTTCAGGTTCAGGTCATCCGCCGTCCAACTACTTTTCAGAAGTGAATTGATATTGCTAATTCCTGTGTCCCCGGCGATTAAAACTGCATTGGCTTTGTTTTTCAAGCCAAGCTGAGTGTTGAGCCAAGCAACATTTACAAAAACATTGCGAGGCGCCGATTGAATATTTTGCAAATTGAAATTTCCGGTTTCCTTCGCACCCACAATCCCCTTTATCTTTACACGGAACGAGATAGTGGTCTCCTCTGCCGCAACAAAAGGGGTATTTGCCGGGAAAGTGCTAAGTTTGTTCACACGCAGCAGAAATTCATCACCTTCCTTTATTTGCATGATAGAAGCCAAATTTTCGTTTATCAGCACTTCGTTGCCCGACAGACTGAATTGTCCGGAAACATTGCAAAATGAAGCGAACAGGCTATCAATTCCCCATACCTGGAGCTGGTTAACGCGTACCTGGCCGCCATCGACAATAGCAATTCCATTGGCACGAAGCACAGCAGAGGTTTTTAGATTGCTGTTTTTGCTGATATTTTCGGCCAGTTGACGGGTGAAAAGCCGTTCTCCGGCAGTGATCACCGCGTCGGTGTTTCCCAGCCGTTCGATGGTAATTTGCTGAAGGCTGTATTTCACCGAATCACCAATGATCAGCGCACCCACCAGGATGGCTGTACTCAGCGCGACGCCCAAAATGGTCGCGATATTCAATTTAGCGTAATGCAGTATCGATTTTATGATGTAACGAAATAGGGTCACGGAGAAAAGAGTTTTATTGTTGGATGATTAATTGCTAAATTGTTTGATTGTTAGAGATTCTTCGCTGTGCTCAGAATGACAAAACACGATGTTTCTTTGTCACCCTGAACGTAGTGAAGGGTCTGTTCATTAAAACAATAATTGTTATTTTAAAATACTTCATTATTTAAAAATCGCCAGTCATGATTAAACGAGTTAATAAGCTCTTCCTTTTTTTCTCTCTTCCATCCTTTGATCTGCTTTTCCCTGTCAATAGCATGTTCAATATATTCAAAATGTTCATAATAGATCAAATAGAAACAATTATATTTCCATGTAAAAGAAAATTGTTTGGCAAAATTTTTATTCTGGTGTTCCATTAATCTACGTTCAATATCATTTGTTACACCAGTGTACAAAACAGTTTTGTTCTTATTTGTTAGGATATAAACAAAATAGTTATGCGTTCCTATTGGTTTCATTTTCTATTTTTAGTTGCAGATTCTTCGCTGCGCTCAGAATGACAGACTGTTCAGGTTACTTCAATGAGTTTTCCATCTTTCAGCTCATAAATTTTGTCCATTTTTTCGGCCAGTTGCATCGAATGCGTCACGGTTATCAGCGCAGTACCTTCTTCTTTATTCAACTGAACCAGTAAATCGGCCAGGTTTGCAGCACTGTGCTGATCAAGCGCACCGGTTGGCTCATCGGCCAATATCAGTTTGGGCTTGTTAATCAATGCCCTCACTACTGCCGTACGCTGGCATTCACCTCCCGAAAGCTCTGCCGGTTTTTGGCTGGTAACAGCTGCGATCCCCACCCGATCAATCAATCGTTTCGCCCGTTCGCTGGTTTCTTCCGACTGAAATTTTTTATCAATCAGTGTGGGCAGCAAAACATTCTCCCACAAACTCAATTGCGGCAACAAGTGGTGCATTTGAAAAACCAGTCCAATTTGTTCACTACGAAACGCCGATAAGTCCAGCGCATTCAATCCTGAAATATTGCGACCATTGAATGCAATTTCACCGGAATCAGGTTGATCCAGTGCCCCGACCAGGTTTAGTAAAGTAGTTTTTCCCGACCCCGACGGCCCGATAATAGCAATGCTTTCACCCCGGTCGATCGAAAGATTGAGCCCGTCCAGAATTTTTCTCCCGGAATAGGACTTTGATATGTTTGTTAACTGTAATAGCATACCAGATATTAGATTTTAGACAGGAAATGATTAGAAACAAAAATTTTCAGAATCGCTGATTTCCCGCTTTGCCTGCTGAAATTCACCGATCAGGTTTTCCATGATGGTTTTTACCGGAAGAATTTCGTCAATAAAAGCCGAGACCTGACCGATTTCCAATTCACCTTCATCAAGATCTCCTTCGAACATTCCTTTTTTTGCCCTTCCTTTTCCCAGCAATATTCTCAAATCTTCAGCGGGAATGCCTTCCATCTCAGCCATGTTCACTTGCTCGAAAAAACTATTTTTTATCAAACGTACGGGCGTCAATTTTTTCAGGGCCAGCTTCGTGCCTCCTTCGCCCAACCGGGTTATCAGCTTTTTAAAATCGGGATGAGCCGACGATTCTTCGGAAACGGCAAAACGCGAACCGATTTGCACGCCTTCGGCGCCCAGGGCCATCGCAGCCATCATTCCCCGGCCGGTTGCAATTCCTCCTGCGGCAATTAATGGCAAGTTTGTGACTTTTCGTACCGACGGAATCAATGTTAACGTGGTAGTTTCCTCTCGTCCGTTGTGGCCGCCTGCTTCAAAACCCTCGGCAACAACCGCATCAACTCCGGCTTCTTCACATTTCACAACAAAAGCAGAACTGGCTATTACATGCGCTACTTTTATCCCCTTTTCATGCAGAATGGGCGTCCACTTTTTCGGACTTCCTGCCGAAGTGAAAACAACCGGTACTTTTTCTGAAATAATAATATCCATAATGGTTTCCAGTTCCGGATAAAAAAGCGGGACATTCACGCCAAAAGGTTTATCGGTGGCGGCTTTTGTCTTTTGAATGTGTTCGCGCAGAACTTCCGGGTGCATCGATCCGGCGCCAAGCAAACCAAGGCCGCCGTTATTGCTCACGGCAGAAGCCAGTCTCCAGCCACTGCACCAAACCATTCCTCCCTGTATAACGGGATATTGAATACCAAACAACTGGCAAATACGGTTCTTCATAGCTATTAATAAATGAAAGTGAAAAATACATTAATCTTCCGACAAATCAGCAACTTTATCCCGGTACGATGAAAATACCCGTGCCCTTGAAATAAAGCCCAAATATTTTCCCTTATCGATCACGGCCAGGTTAAAACGCCCTGAGGTCCTGAATTTTTCGACCACAACATCCATCGAATCTTCCGGAGAAATAAAAAACTCGGGCATGTACATCAACTCGCTGACCGTAATTTTATCATACAATTCCTGTTCAAAAATAATATTCCGGATGTCGTTCATTTTTATCATTCCTTTCATCATTCCGTTTTCGTCGACTACCGGGAACAGGTCTCGTTTCGAACGGGCAATGGCGTATGTTAGCTGGCCAAGAGTGAGGTCGGGCGACACCATCTCAAAATCGTTTTCAATCAAGTCGCGAACCTTCATAAAATGAAGCACCATTTTGTCCTTGTGATGGGTCAGTAAATCGCCTTCTTCGTGCAAACGCTTCGTATAAATCGAATACGGTTCAAAATTCATAATTGTCAGGTAAGAAACCGTTGACGCAATAATAAGGGGCATAAACAACTGGTAACCGCCGGTCACCTCGGCAATCAGGAAGATACCGAGCAAAGGCGCGTGCATCACCCCGGCCATCATAGCGGCCATTCCGGCCAGTGCAAAATTTTCTTCAGCAAGATTTAACGGGAAAAACAGATTGAGCGTGTGGGCTACAAAATAACCGCCAACCGCTCCCATAAACAGGCTCGGTGCAAAAATTCCCCCAACTCCCCCAGCCCCTGAGGTTGACGACATGGCAACTACTTTAAACAACAAAATCAGAACAAAGACGGCCAATAAACTCAATGGGTTATTTTTGAACGAATAGAAAATTGAGTTATTCAGCAAATCGGCACTGCGCCCGTTAAAAATATTGCTTATTGAAGTATAGCCTTCGCCCCACAGCGAGGGAAACAAAAAAACCAGGATACCCAATATCAAACCGCCGATAAACAGACGAACGTAAAATTTGTCGATCTTTCTATAAAGACTTTCAATAAACATGGTCAACCGGGTGAAATATAGCGACAAAAAACCGAGAAAGATACCGAGTAAAATATAGTATGGAATATTTCGTGTATTGAAAGCATTGGTAAGCGTGAACTTCAAGAGCACCGACTCGCCCATGAAAAAATAGGCCAATACGGCAGCCGAAATTCCGGAAATCAGCAAAGGAATCAGCGAAGCCATGGTTAAATCGAGCATGAGCACTTCCAGCGTAAAAATAACACCGGCTATCGGGGCATTGAAAATACCGGCAATAGCGCCGGTGGCGCCGCAACCAATCATCAGCCGGATGGCATTGTAATCGAGTTTGAAATACCGGGCCAGGTTCGACCCGATGGCAGCGCCGGTAATCACAATGGGCGACTCGGCTCCCACCGAACCTCCAAAACCAATGGTAAAACTACTGGTAACAATGGATGAAAATGTGTGATGTTTTTCCAGCGTCCCGCGCCTCCGCGAAAGAGAATATAAAATTTTCTCCACCCCGTGCCCTAAATTATCCCGGATCAAATACCGGACAATAATCACGGTAATGAGAATACCAATCATCGGATAGGCCAGGTACAGGAAACTCCATTGAGATTCTGAAAAACTGCTCGTCAGAAAATTCGCAACAAAATGAATGGAATTTTTCAGTACCAGAGCCGCTATTCCACTCAGCAAACCAATTACAAGACTCAAAATATAAAGGAAATTGCGTTCTGATATTTTTGAAAACTTCCAGGCAATGTAGCTACCAAACTTCATCCTATGAGATTATTAATCATGAAATAAATGCCGGATATTTTTTTCGGTACAAATAATACCTGCATCCAACCATCGAACAAAAGTAACAAATCAAAAAGATCAGAACCAATGTCATTGCTGTTTTTTGAGAATTGGCGAATTGGCCCAACAATTATTTAAAATCCCGGGCTGCGCGGCCTATTCCTTTTTCCTGAAAATCTTTTTAATCTTTTCCCATACTTTTTCTTCTTCGGGTTCTTTGGGTTGCTGAGTTGGTTTTTCCTGAATTTTTGGTTGTTCTTTCGGTTCGTCACGCCTAAAAATATTCCGTATATCGAATGTTTTTCTTTCAACATCCAGAATCTCTTTGAACCTCGGAACATCCAAAAGGGCCAGGTTTTCTTCCGACGGTTCCTGGAAATAAAGATTTTTCAGGCCATAAAATCGTGAATTGGAGAATGTTTTCTGAAAAAATTTGCCCACAATCGGAAGGGCCATGTAAGCGCCTTGCCCGTAGGTAATGGAACGGAAATGAATGGCCGGATCTTCTCCTCCAACCCAAACTCCGGCAACCAAACCGGGTGACATGCCAATAAACCATCCGTCGGCCTGATCCTGGGTAGTACCCGTTTTCCCGGCAAAATCCGAGTCGATACCGTAAACTGAACGGATCGACTGCCCGGTTCCTTCATTGATTGCAGTTTCCAGCATGTGTACAAGTATCCGGCAATTTTCCGGGTCAACAACCGGTTCTGTATCCTGAACATTTTCGAATTCTTCGAGCAAATTTCCGTCGGCATCGGAAATTGATACCAAATAATACGGGCTGATTTTTTTGCCCCCGTTCACAAACGACGAATAGGCACACACCATTTCTTCCAGTGAAACAGACGCAACACCAAGTGCCAGGGTCGGATATTCGGGCAAATCAGCCGTGATCCCCAACGATTTTGCAACATCGACCACCTCGCTAAAACCGGTTTGCATCAAAACTTCAACGGCAATGGTGTTGATCGATTTTGCCAGCGCTCCTTCCATGGAATAAAATCCCCCGTATTCGTCATGCGAGTTACTGGGCGACCAATCGTTATAATCAGTGTATATTTTTTGCTCGTTTGCAAAATATGCCGCAGGACTGATCCCTTTCTCAAGCGCAGCCAGATAAACAAAGGGTTTGAAAGTCGATCCTACCTGGCGCTGCGAGCGGATATGGTCGTATTGAAAGAACCGGAAATCGATGCCCCCGACATACGCTTTTACAGCTCCATTTTCCGGATTAACAGCCATAAAACCGGCATTCAATAATTTCAGAAAATGTTTTATCGAATCGATTGCCGATACCTGTTTTTGAACCAGGTCATTTTCCCATGAAAAAAGAAGCCGGTTGTCAACCTTCTTCATTTCAGCTTTTATAGCTGCGTCATTCAGCCCTTTTTCTTTCAGTTTGACATATACATCCGAGCGTTTTACAGCCCGGTCGACCACCGACTGGTCGTTTCCCCATGGATTGCGATTTTCCCAGTGCTGGTCGAAAATATTTTGCAGGTTTTTCATGTATTCCAACACCGATTGATCGGCGTAACGCTGCATATCGAAATTAAGCGTGGTTTTTATTTTCAGCCCGTCGGTATAAAGATTGTATGGAGTGCTACCATCAGCCTGATAATGGTTTTCGCACCATTCGAGCAACTGGGGCCGCAAACGTTCGGTAAAATACGGAGCAGGTCCCTGGCTGTAATTGATCACACTGTATTTCAGTTCAAGCGGTTCCTCTTTGTACATCTCGCCTTCCACATCGCTCAAATACTTATACTTCACCATTTGGCTGATAACCGTATTGCGCCGTTCTTTCGCCCGATCAGGATGTTTTCGCGGATTGTAACTGTTGGGCGCTTTCAGCATTCCGACAATAACAGCGGCTTCATCCACACTTACTTCGGAAGGTTTTTTGCTGAAAAACCGTTCGCAGGCAACTTCCACACCGAAAATATTCTCAGCAAACGGTACGGTGTTCAAATAAAGTTCCAGAATATCTTCTTTTGAATAAACTTTTTCGAGGCGATACGCGATAATGGCTTCGCGCAATTTGTTGATCGGCATGGTAAATGGCCCGAAATTCTTCCGTGGATAAAGGTTTTTGGCAATTTGCTGACTCAATGTACTACCGCCGCCCGCACTTTCTTTCTGCAACAAAATGGATTTAAATAAAACACGAATCAGGGCAATCTCGTCAACTCCCCGGTGTTCGTAAAAACGGGCATCTTCGGTTGCAATAAGCGCATTAATCAGGTTCGGGCTAATTTCCTTAAACCGGACATTGCTCCGATTTTCGATGTAAAAACGCCCCAACACCCGGCCATCCTCAGCAAGCACCTCGGAAGCAACCGGATTTTTAATTTTTTGAAGTTGTTCCGTATCCGGTATAGTACCTGTAAAACCCAGATAAACAATCATGAAAAACAAACCCGACAGCAAAATCCCTGCGATAAAAACTTTCAATATAAAAATGGAGATACGACTGAAAGTCAATTTCTTCTTTTTCGAGGAAGATGCTTTCTTTTTTGTACCCGATGCAGGTTTTCGTTTTGCTGAAGATGTTTCCGTTTTGGTCATTACAGAATGTTTCTATCAAAAATAAGGCATATTTATACTGAAAACGTTCATCTGCCAAACTTTATTTCAACAAAATTGTATTAGTAATATTAAATATCTGGAGAAATGAAAATTGCCATCACAGGGTCAAGTGGGTACATCGGGAAAAAGCTCATCAGCCGTTTACAAGCGGAAGGACACGAATGTGTCCCGCTGAAAAGGGAATTATGGGACGAAAAGATTGAAAAAATTTCAGAATTACTGGACAACACAGATGTTGTAATTAACCTTGCCGGCGCGCCCGTCCTCCAACGATGGACCGCCAAAAACAAAACAGAAATATACAACAGCAGAATTTTCACCACACAAAAACTTGTTTCGGCCATTTATCTTTTACCTGAACAGAAGAAACCGAAGATATTTATTTCCGCTTCTGCCGTCGGAATATACCGAAACGGCGAAATACACAGCGAGTTGAGCCACCGGTACGACAACGGATTTTTGGGAAAACTGGTTCAGGATTGGGAAAAAGCCTCAACCACATTGCCCGACGATGTGCGGAGGGTTGTGTTTCGAACCGGGCTGGTTTTGGGAAATGATTCAAAAACAATTAAAAACATGCTGCCTGCTTTCAAAATGGGATTGGGCGGCAAAATCGGCAACGGAAAACAATCATTTCCATTTATTCACATCGATGATCTGATTTCGGCATTTCTCTGGGCTATAAAAAATACGGATGCCAAGGGAATTTACAACCTGGCAGCTCCGCAAACAATTACCAATCGGCAATTCACCGTTCAGTTGGCAAAAAAGCTGAAACGCCCGGCCATTTTTCCAATTCCCTCTTTCATCCTGAAATTAATTTTTGGAGAGGCCTCGCAGCTTTTAATAAAATCGCCCTCTGTTATTCCTGAAAGGTTGATAAAAAACGGCTTCATTTTCAGCAATCCAACAATAAAGGAAGCGCTCAGCGATATAAAATGAGAAAGCCCCGCAAACGCGAGGCTTTCCTGTATTTTGTAACTGAATTATTACAATTGTGGTCCTGATGGGATCAGCGCTTTACCAGCTTCTGTATCGCAATACTGTTCGAAATTTTTGATGTATTTAGCAGCAAGCGATTTTGCTTTGGTTTCCCAGTCGCTAACATTAGCGTAGGTAGCACGTGGGTCAAGAATTTCAGTGTCAACACCGTTCAATGTTTTTGGAGCAACCAGGTTCAAGATTGGAACTTTGATTGTTTCAACATTTTCAATTGAACCGTCAATGATTGCATCGATGATTGCACGGGTGTTTTTCAACGAAATACGTTTGCCTGTTCCGTTCCAGCCAGTGTTCACCAAATATGCTTTTGCATTGTGTTTTTCCATTTTTTCAGCCAATACGCTGGCATATTTTGTTGGGTGAAGAGTCAGGAACGCTTCGCCAAATGCAGGTGAGAATGAAGGAACCGGTTCCGTAATACCACGTTCGGTTCCGGCTAATTTCGAAGTATAACCGCAAAGGAAGTGATATTGAGCTGATTTTTCGTCCAAAATAGAAACCGGAGGCAATACGCCAAATGCGTCAGCGCTCAGGTAGATAATTTTGCTTGCGTGACCAGCTTTTGAAGGAAGAACGATTTTGTTGATATGATAGATTGGGTACGAAACGCGGGTGTTTTCTGTTTTCGAAGCTTCTTTAGAATAGTCAGGAGTTCCGTTTTCTTTTACAGTAACATTTTCCAACAAAGCATCACGTTTGATCGCACGCCAGATGTCCGGTTCGTTTTCTTTGCTCAAGTCGATAACTTTAGCGTAGCAACCACCTTCGTAGTTAAATACTCCATGGTTGTCCCAGCCGTGTTCATCATCACCAATCAGGTAACGTTTCGGGTCAGCTGAAAGAGTTGTTTTTCCTGTTCCCGAAAGACCGAAGAATACAGCAACATCGCCTTCTTCACCTACGTTAGCCGAGCAGTGCATCGAAGCAATACCTTTCAATGGCAGGTAGAAGTTCATCAATGAGAAAATACCTTTCTTCATTTCACCACCGTACCATGTGCCACCGATAACAGCCATTTTTTGTCCCAGATTGAAAAGAACAAATACTTCAGAATTCAAGCCGTGTTCTTTCCATTTTGGATTGGTTACTTTTGAACCGTTCATAACCACAAAATCGGGTTCACCGAAATTATCCAATTCGAAATGAGAAGGACGGATAAACATGTTGGTTACGAAATGAGCCTGCCATGCAACTTCCATGATGAAACGCACTTTCATGCGAGTGTCGGCATTCGTTCCGCAGAATACATCAACAACGTACAATTTTTTGGTTGAGCCTAAACGTTCTGTTACCAACCCTTTGCAATAGTCCCATACGTCAGTGTTAATAGGGCGATTAATTACGCCATCCCACCACATATTTTTTTCTGTAATTTCGTCTTTTACAAAGTACTTATCTTTTGGAGAACGTCCTGTAAAAATACCTGTATCAACTGATACTGCTCCGGTATTGGTCAAAACACCTTTTTCAAAACCTTCGTTGCTGGGATCAATTTCAGCTTCGAAAAGTTGTTGATAAGATGGGTTATAAATGATCTCGACATTCTCCGAGATTCCGTACTTAGATAGATCTAAATTTTTCATAGTCAACGATTATAAATTTGAATTTTCCACATAGATAAAATCTCTCGATTGACAAAAATAGTTTTTTTTCCTGTTCGCCTTTGGAGCCCAATTTTAATTTAAACTTAAATCAGTTCACCCATTACAACAAAACCAGCAGATAATAGTTCAATCTGCTGGTTGCTAATATTTTAACCTGTATTTTATAAAAAAAAGAATGTTAAGAAATTATTAACCTCTTAACATTCTATAATAAAAGCTTTTAAATACGATTTCTACGACCTCGGATGGAATTTGTTCATCGTCTTTTTCAGGTAGTTTCGATCCAGATGCGTATAGATTTCAGTTGTTAAAATCGATTCGTGTCCAAGCATTTCCTGTACTGCACGCAAATCAGCGCCCCCATTGATCAGGTGCGTTGCAAACGAATGGCGGAAGGTGTGAGGACTAATTTTTTTATTTAAACCAACTTTTTCAGCAAGTCCTTTGATGATCGTAAAAATCATTACCCGGCTAAGTTTCTTCCCACGTCGGTTCAGGAAAAGAATGTTCTCACTTTCCTTGTTAATTTTTAGCGTTTTGCGGTAATTGGCCAAATAAAGAGAAATTTCTTCAATGGCTTTTTCGCTAATCGGGACTAACCTTTCTTTACCAGCTTTTCCTTCTACTTTAATAAATCCCTGGTCGAAAAATAAGTTAGTAACCTTCAGATTAACCAGTTCGGAAACACGTAATCCGCAACTGTAAAGGGTTTCCAGCATTGCTTTGTTACGCTGGCCTTCCGACTTGTTCAATTCAATTGCATCGATCAACATGTCAATTTCCTCCATCGACAATACATCCGGAAGTTTCCTCCCGATTTTCGGAGATTCCAGTAACGATGTTGGATCGGCAACAATCTTTCCTTCCATTAGTAAATATTTGAAGAACGATTTAATGCCGGAAATAGTCCGGGCCTGAGTGCGCGGGGAAACTCCCCGGTCATTAATGTGTTCAACAAAACTTTTCAGGTGTTCCAGCTTCACCTTTTCAGGTGGCAGCTTTTTGTAGTTCTCATCCAAAAACATCATCAATTTGCTGATGTCGTTGATATAAGCAGCTACCGAATTCGCTGAAAGTGATTTCTCTAACCGTAAAAAAGATTCAAATCCTTTTTTGCTATCTTCCCATTTCATAATTTAATAACACTTTAGTTTGAATTTTTATAACAATTTTCGATAATTTTGGTTCATAAATACTTAAAAATGTTTTACTTGCTTCTGTGTGTTTTATATAAAAACAAATTACATAATAATTACTACGTGTTTGAGTATTCTAAGTTACTTTTTTTTTATAAAATTACAAAAATATGAAAATTTTGTTAATAAACGGACCCAATTTGAATCTGTTAGGCATCAGAGAGAAAGGCATTTACGGAGATATTTCTTTTGAAACTTATTTTAAAACTCTTCAGGGAAAATACGGACACATCAGCTTAGAATATTTCCAATCGAACATTGAAGGTGAACTAATAAACAAATTGCATGAGGTCGGTTTTAGCTACGACGGGATCATTATCAATGCAGGTGCATACACACATACTTCCATTGCCATCCGGGATGCTATTTCAGGCATAAAAACGCCGGTAATTGAAGTTCATATCTCGAATATCCTGACTCGTGAAAGTTTCCGCCATAAATCGATAATTGGCCCGGCCTGCAAAGGCAGTATAATGGGTTTTGGCCTTGATTCATACCGACTTGCGATAGAACATTTTATTGGCGAATTAAAGGTTTGATAACATTGGGTGAATTGGGAATAGCGGACAAAATTAGTTATCCAAAAATATCTACATTTGCCGCCTTTATATAAATTCCAAATATGAAACACACAAAAATTGTTGCGACTATTTCAGATAAACGTTGTGAACCTGAATTTATCAAATCGTTATATGATGCAGGTTTTAACGTGGCCCGTTTGAATACGGCACACATCTCAACGGAATCGGCACTTCGCATCATTCAAAATATTCGTTCTGTATCCGATAAAATAGGGATATTGATTGACACCAAAGGCCCGGAAATACGAACCAGCGGAATTTCAGAAACGGGAATCCCGGTTGTTCATGGTCAGATTGTTGAAATCACGACTGGTTCCGAAGAATTGGCTTCCAATCAATTTTCTGTTAGCTATCAAAATTTTGTTGATGAAATCCCGGTTGGCAATAAAATATTAATTGATGACGGCGATATTGAATTAACCATTCTTGAAAAAAATAAGAAATTACTTATCTGCCAGGTTGAGAACAGCGGTACAATAAAAAACAGGAAAAGCATAAACACTCCCGGTATCAGTGTCCTGCTGCCTTCCATCACCGAAAAAGACCGGGAATTTATTGAATTTGCAGCTCAAAACGATGTCGATTTTATTGCACATTCATTTGTCAGGAACAAAGAAGATGTGATTGCCGTGCAGAAAATTCTCGATCAGTTTAATAGCCCGATTAAAATTATCGCAAAAATTGAAAATTCGGATGGTGTAGACAACATTGATGAAATTCTTGATCATGCTTACGGAATCATGGTAGCCCGCGGTGATTTGGGAATTGAGGTTGCCGCAGAACAAATCCCGGGCATCCAGCGAACCCTGATTAAAAAAGCGGTTCAGCGGAAAAAACCGGTGATTGTTGCAACCCAGATGCTCCACAGCATGATCGACAATCCCCGCCCTACCCGTGCAGAAGTTAGTGATGTGGCAAACGCCATCTATTCGCGCACCGATGCAGTCATGCTTTCCGGGGAAACAGCGTATGGAAAATATCCGGTTGAAGCAGTTGAATGCATGGCCCGCATTGCCCTTGAAATCGAATCGAGCAAAGACAAACGCAACGATATTATATTGCCTCCTGTTGATAACGAAATCACTGCATTCCTTGCCGAATCAGCAATTATTGCTTCGAACGAGCTGAAAACAAAAGCGATTGTAACCAACACCCTGACCGGACGAACGGCCCGTTACCTGGCCGCCTTCCGCGGTGACAATCCGGTTTATGCAAAGTGTTATATTCCTTACGTTGTAAGGCAGTTATCGCTGTCGTACGGAGTTTTCCCCAGTTTACTGGAACCCAAAAGGAACAAATTTAAAATTGCGCGTGCAGCCCTCAATTCGCTGGTCGAAGAAGGAATATTGCAGAACGATGACATTGTGATTTATGTTGGAGGAAGCCTGGGAATCGGAGGTGGTTCAACCTATATGGAGATAACGCAGGTTGAAAATATGACGTACAAAAACAAATCGGATAATTAAACGAGAAAGGGAGCTTGAAGCTCCCTTTTTTTATCTCATGTCGCTTATTTCAATATTCGGATGTTTCGAAGCATCAAAAGTAAAAAGTGAATCGGTGAAAATCTTGTCGGTTTTAAACTGATCGACTTTCACGGTATAAATATTCCCGTCTTTCCCCTGCATCTTTGCACTGCAAATCAACATCTTTGCTTTATCGATATTCAGTGTGATATTTTTGTATTCCATATCGGCCTCCTGCGGAACCAGATCAATCACATAAACCGCTTTCCCATTCAATGTTGCTTCATTTACAAACTTGTAATTGAAACCTTTCTGGTAAATGGTAAAAACCTTTGAAGGATCCATCATATCTGCATTTTCGCTATTAAATTCCGATATGCTGACTTCATTCGCCTCGGCCATATAAGTCCATATATTTTTCCCATCAGAAAAAACTTCAACGCCCAATTCATTCAGGTGTACTTTGTACTTGTTTCCTTTTAATACGATCGAGCCATTATTGGTTTCTTTGATATTTTGGGCCTTATTCTCCATATCAAACGAAAACGTTGCCTCAATGGATTTATACGCCTGCGTTGTTTGGGTAACCTTGTCGAGGATTTCCTTCGCTTTTGGGTCTTGCTGTGCAAGCGCCGCAATTCCGGCAAAAACAAATGCCGCCAGTAAAAAAATTCTAGTCATAGCTGTTTTTTATTATAAACTATTCAATAATTGTTCCAAAGTATATTCGTCTTGAATAAGCACCTGCCGGGCTTTGCTGCCTTCGCTCGGACCAACAATTCCGGCGACCTCCAATTGATCCATAATACGGCCGGCACGGTTGTAGCCAATTGAAAATTTACGCTGTATCATTGAAGTAGAACCCATCTGGTTCGCTACAATCATACGGGCTACATCTTCAAACATTTCATCTTTATTATTCAAATCAACATCGTGTACACCCGACTCGTCGCCAACAAATTCGGGCAATAGAAATGCTGTTGGATACGCTTGTTGCTTTGCTATATAATCGCAAATGCGCTCTACTTCCGGAGTATCGACAAATGCACACTGAACACGGGTCATGCTGCTTCCCTGAGTGATCAGCATATCGCCTTTCCCGATCAGTTGATTGGCTCCCGGTGTATCCAGAATGGTGCGCGAGTCGATCATCGAAGCTACTTTAAAAGCAATACGCGCCGGGAAGTTTGCTTTAATCACCCCGGTAATAATATTGATTGACGGACGCTGTGTTGCAATAATCATGTGAATACCCACAGCGCGGGCAAGCTGCGCAATACGGGCAATCGGCAATTCTATTTCTTTCCCGGCCGTCATAATCAGGTCGGCAAATTCGTCGACAACGACAACAATGTATGGCAAATACCGGTGTCCTTTTTCAGGATTTAAACGACGGGTAGTAAATTTCTTGTTGTATTCTTTAATGTTACGAACATGTGCCTTTTTCAGAAGGTCGTAGCGGTTGTCCATTTCAATATTAATCGAACTCAGCGTATTTTTTACTTTCTGAATATCGGTGATAATCGCGTCTTCCTCATCGGGCATTTTGGCAAGAAAATGTTTTTCCAGAGAAGCGTATAAGTTCAGCTCCACTTTTTTGGGGTCGACTAAAACGAATTTTAGCTGTGAAGGGTGTTTCTTGTAAAGCAGCGACGTGATAATCGCATTCAGTCCCACCGATTTTCCCTGTCCGGTTGCCCCGGCTACCAGAATGTGCGGCATTTTGGTCAGGTCGACCATGAATGTTTCGTTCGAAATGGTTTTTCCCAGTGCAATTGGCAAATCGGCGGTCGACTCCTGAAATTTTTTCGAGCCAATGATCGAGCGCATGGAAACGACTTCGGGATTTTGGTTCGGTACTTCAATACCAATGGTTCCCCGACCCGGAATTGGCGCAATGATACGAATTCCAAGCGCAGACAAACTCAAGGCAATATCATCTTCCAGATTTTTTATTTTCGCAATGCGGATACCCGGAGCAGGCACAATCTCGTACAACGTTATGGTTGGACCGATGGTGGCCCGTATTTTGGTAATTTCAATTTTATACTGACGAAGAGTTTCAACAATCTTGTTTTTGTTCGAAATCAGCTCTTCATTGCTCACCTCTGCATTATTAGCCGAATGGTCATCCAATAACTCCAGGGTTGGAAAGTGATAATTTGATAAATCCAGCGTGGGATCGTATTCTTCAATGGCATCTGCATCAAACTCTTCATCCTCTTCACCAACCGTTTTTTCAATCAAAAGCTCAGGATCTTCAATAATTTTTTTCTGCTGGCTTTCAATGCTGGCCAAAATATCTTTGCTGTTCAGGTTGTGTTCAAATTCGGGTTCATCATCGCTGTCGGGATCGAAAATAGCTTCAATCAAATCGTCTTCAGTAATCACTTTCGAAATAACCGGATCGTCCAGCTCTACAACTTTCTCTCCTTTCTCTTCCGAAATTTCGGCATCTGCCGGAAATAACGCAATTTCTTCTTCTTTTGGTTTTTTCGCGAACAATCTGTCGAGCCACGGAATGAAACCGCTGAAACTGATTACCAATATCAGGAACAAGATTGAAAAAAGCAGCAATGTTGCACCAATTGTACCAATCATAGCACTTAGCCAAGTCGAAAGGATAACCCCGTAAAGTCCTCCGTAATTAATAAATTGTTCGGCGCCAGAATCGGCATACAGCACACCCATTGTAGTTGATATCCAAACGATAGAAATTAACGAATAGGAATACGTTTTGGACAAATTGATAAATTTGGTTCCGAACAAACGAAGAGCCGTAGCAACAATCATTAATACAAAAATAAACGACGATAGCCCAAACCCTCTGTTAATAATTACTTCGCCCAAGAAAGCGCCGGTTTTTCCGGCCACATTTTCAACTTTTATTTCTGAATCCAGAATTAATTGTCCCCAGGAAATATCCATCTTGCTCTGGTCTTTTCCTCCGGAAAATAAAAAGGAAACAAAAGATACCAGAAGATAAACTCCGAAAACCAGGAAAAATACCCCGAGAGTATACCTGAATTTATTGCCCGTAAAAAAGCCTGTTATTTTTCGAAATACAGAAGGTTTCTTTGGTTTCTTTAGTTTGTCTGCTTTAGCTGCCTTTTTTGCCATGGTATTTATTAAATTCGTTTGCAAAGTTAACGATTTTTGGTATTCCAATATTTTACTGAGCCGGGGAATTCCAATTAAATTATAAACCTCGTAATAATAAAATTTATCAGTTTTTTAAAGCTTCTTATTTTATAAGTTTGTTTGTTTCTAATATCAAAATAGTTATAGCATGAATAAACTTGCAGTTATTGCTCTTGGTGGCAATGCACTGTTGAGAGGCAACGAAGCCGGAACAATTGATCAACAGGAAGCCAACACCATCGACACGCTGGAAAACCTGATATACCTGGTACAAGAAGGTTACGACCTGGTAATTACCCACGGCAACGGGCCACAGGTGGGCAATATACTGATGCGCAACGATGCAGGCGAGCAGATTTATAACATCGCCTCTATGCCTCTCGACATCTGCGTGGCCGACTCGCAGGGAGGAATCGGGTACATGATTGAACGAATGGTGAGGAACGTTTTGAACAAACACGGAATAAAAAAGAACGTTATCACGTTTGTTACCATGACGGTTGTCAACCCCGATGACCCGGCCATGAATAATCCGACCAAGGAGATTGGTAAAATATATCATCAGCAGGAGGCGGAAAAACTAAATACTGAAAAAGGATGGATATTTAAACCCACCTCGAAAGAGAAAGGCGGCTGGCGGAGAGTGGTCCCCTCTCCTTTTCCTGTGGATATTATTAATAAAGAATATATCGAAAAACTGGCCCGCGACGGGAATATTGTAATTGCAGTAGGCGGCGGGGGAATCCCGGTTTATATCGACGAAGAAAAAAACCTGCGTACACTTGATGCAGTAATCGACAAAGACCTCGCTTCGGCGCTGCTTGCAGCACAAATAAAAGCAAACGAATTCTATATTTTAACCGATGTTCCCTTCATATACAAAGACTTTGGGCTTCCAACGCAGGAAAAACTGGAATTTCTTGATTACAACGATACTGTTATGTATCTTCAAAAAAGAACATTCGGCGAAGGTTCAATGGCTCCAAAAATCCGAGCATGCTTATTCTTTGTAGAACAAGGTGGTGAAAAGAGTGTAATTACTGAAGCTAAAAAGCTGGAAGACCGTTCTTTCGGCTCTAAAATAACCATGTATTACGACCAATAAAAATTCTAAAATATGACAAACCTGAAAAACCGTAATTTTCTGAAACTGCTCGATTTCTCACCGGCAGAAATTACCTACCTTTTGGAACTGGCCGCCAAACTGAAACGCGATAAATATAATCATACAGAAAAGCAATTACTGAAAGGTCGCAATATTGCGCTGATCTTCGAAAAATCGTCGACCCGCACACGCTGCGCATTCGAAGTAGCAGCATACGATCAGGGGGCAAATATTACCTATTTGGGACCATCGGGTTCGCAAATAGGGCAAAAAGAATCGATGAAAGATACCGCCCGCGTTTTGGGACGAATGTACGACGGAATCGAATATCGCGGTTACGGACAAAATATTGTTGAAGAACTGGGCGAATATGCAGGAGTTCCGGTTTGGAACGGGCTGACTACTGAATTTCATCCAACTCAGATTTTAGCTGATTTCTTAACCATGATGGAACATTCGGATAAACCGCTTTCAGAAATTAAATTCTGTTACATGGGCGATGCCCACAATAACATGGGCAACTCGTTGATGGTTGGCGCTGCTAAAATGGGCATGGATTTCCGTGCAGCTGCCCCACGTTCGTGCCAACCGTCGGAAGGACTTCAGGACACTTGCCGGGAAATTGCCAACCAAACCGGCGCTAAAATTACGATTACTGAAAATATTGGCGAAGCGGTAAAAAATTGCGACTTTATTTATACCGACGTATGGGTTTCGATGGGCGAACCTGACAATGTGTGGGCCAAACGGATAAAACTACTGTTGCCATACCAGGTCAACAAAGAAGTCATGCAAATGACCGGTAACCCGAACGTAAAATTTCTGCATTGCCTGCCGGCATTTCACAACCTCAAGACCAAAATAGGCGAAGAAATATTTAAAAAATTCGGTATTCCTTCGATGGAAGTAACGGAAGATGTTTTCGAAAGCCCTGCCTCTATTGTTTTCGATGAAGCAGAAAACCGGATGCATACGATCAAAGCAGTTATGGTGGCTACTTTAGCTTAATTTTTTTATCCAAAGCTGCGTTTGTTTTCAGTTCAATTTGCAACGTTTTTAGTTCGCCAATGGTTTTTGCTTCAAGCAAATTCCTGACATCCTTATTAAATTCTTCCAAAAAACAGTGAGTTGCACAAATGCCAATACGCGGACAGGGAGTAATTGAAACAACGCACGGATAAATACCCAATTCAGGCTCAAATGCCCGGTAAACATGGTACAAGGTAATTAACGATGGATCCACGGTTAATTTGTATCCGTATTTATAACCCCGTTGTTTTTGTATTAAACCGGCTGTTTTTAGTGCGGCAATAATGTGGTCAAGAAATTTTACCGACATGTCATATCGTTCGGCAATATCTTTCTGAAAAACCCCATTCCCATCATCATAAACAGCAATATCGACCAGCACTTTAATACCACAATGAATTTTTGCATTGAATTTCATAAGCTGAATTAAATTGGTTGACAAAGGTAAAATTTTGAACGCTAATTCCCCTGCTTTCATGTTCAGTGTTACATTTTTCTTTCAGAGAAATAGAATTATAAAACAATCAGTTACCATTTGAAACCGAAACATTATTTTTTGTCAAAGTTTAACTATTCTTAGGCTATTTTATTGCGAATTACCACATTGTTTTAATAAATTTATAGTGAAACAGAAAACAAAAAGAAAAAACGATGAAACAGCAAAGTTTTTACATATCCATCATTATATCTGCGTTATACATTCTTAGTATCTGCGCTCCATCTAATGCTTCAGAAAGTTCAAAAAAACCGAACATTCTTATTATCATCGCCGACGATTTGGGTTATGGCGATTTGTCGTGCATGGGCGGAACCGATATACAGACACCCAATATCGATAATCTTTTCAGCAAAGGAATGCGCTTCAATAATTTTTATGCCAACAGTACGGTTTGTTCGCCCTCGCGTGCCTCGCTCATGAGTGGGTGCTACCCCGACAGGGTTGGAGTTCCGGGTGTTATCCGTACACAAGAAACAAATAGCTGGGGATATTTCTCACCATCGGTAATTACCTTGCCCCAGGTAATGAAATCGGTCCATTATAAAACAGCTATAATCGGGAAATGGCATTTGGGACTCGAATCGCCCAATTTACCCAATGAACGCGGTTTCGACTTTTTTAAAGGTTTTTTGGGGGATATGATGGACGATTACTTGACACACTTGCGACATGACATCAATTACATGCGCTTTAACAAACAAGAAATAAATCCGAAAGGACATGCAACTAATATTTTCTCTGATTGGTCGATTGAATACATTAATGGTGAGCAGAAAAGCGAGGAACCTTTCTTCTTATACCTGGCTTATAATGCCCCTCACACTCCCATTCAGCCACCTATTGAATATTTTGTAAGAGTACAAAAACGCGAAAAAAATATTTCAGAAAAAAGGGCAAAAAATGTGGCATTTGTCGAACATCTTGACAATGGCATTGGTCGGGTTTTAAAAGCGCTTGAAAAATCGAACCAGATAAAAAACACGATTATCGTTTTCACCTCCGACAATGGAGGAGATTTGTCGTGTGGAACCTCAAACGGAAAACTTCGTGGCGGGAAACAGGATTTGTACGAAGGTGGAATAAAAGTGCCTGCCTGTATTGTATGGAAAGATTTAATCAAGCCCGGAACAGAAACCAACAATCTGGGGCTGATAATGGATCTCTATCCTACCCTTTGTGACATTGCAGACGTGAATATTTACCATCCGATTGACGGAATTAGTTTACGGGCAACCCTCGAAAGCCGCCCGCAGGTTACCAACAATCGCGTAGTATACTGGATGCGACGTGAAGGTGGCTCCTATAAAGGACTTTGTTATTATGCAGCCCGGCTGGGGCAATATAAACTAATGCAAAACACGCCGGATGAACCGTTTCAGTTGTTCAATCTCGATACCGATCCAAAGGAATATATCCCGCTTGACGGCAATTCATCGTATTTTAAAGACTTGCAATACCGTTTATCACAACACATCCGGGAAACAGGAAATATCTCATGGCAAAAATAATGTGGAAAAATCCAAAGATTTTTTACATTTGTCAGCACATTGCAGCACAGCAATAATAACTAAACCTATCAAATCATGAAAATCATTAAAAACACAATTCTTTCATTGGCAATTATGCTTTTTTTTTCAACTTTTTTACGTGCCCAGCCCAGCTATCAGCCCAGCGAAGAAAATCTTAAAAACCGCGAATGGTTTCAGGATGCAAAATTTGGTTTGTTTATCCATTGGGGAGTCTACTGTGTTATGGCCGGCGGCGGCGATCAGGGAGTAGCTGAATGGATTATGAACCAAAAACAAATTCCGATCAAACAATACGAAAAACTTCCCGGCTTTTTTAACCCGGTTGATTTTGATCCGGCAGAATGGGTTGCTACCGTGAAAAAAGCAGGGATAAAATACATCACGATCACCAGCAAACACCACGACGGTTTTGCAATGTATGATTCAAAAATCAGCGATTACAACATTGTTGACCGTACTCCATATAAAAAAGATGTACTGAAAATGCTGAAGAACGAGTGCGACAAACAGGGTATAAAATTATTTTTCTACCATTCGCAGCTCGACTGGCATCACCCCGATTATTTTCCAAGAGGAAACACCGGGCAAAAATATACCGGTCGTCCGGAAAGCGGCGACTGGAATAAATACATCGATTACATGAACACTCAGCTTACCGAACTGCTGACCAATTACGGTGAAGTTGGCGGTATTTGGTTCGATGGAATGTGGGATCAGTGGGATGCCAATTGGCGTCTGGACGAAACCTATGCTTTAATTCACAAGTTACAACCCGGAACCATGATTGGCAGCAACCACCACAAAGCGCCCTTTCACGGTGAAGATTTTCAGATGTTCGAACGCGATCTGCCCGGCGAAAATTCGATGGGTTTCAACCAAACCGGAACGATCTCTGATCTTCCTTTGGAAATGTGTGAAACCATGAACGGTTCGTGGGGATTCAACATAAAAGATCAGGATTATAAATCGGTAAAACAATTGATCCAAACGATGGTAAAAGCAGCGGGCTACGGAGCCAACTTTTTGCTGAATACCGGGCCTATGCCAAACGGTAAAATCCAGCCTGAGAATGTAGATACCCTTTTGGCAATGGGCAAATGGCTCGAAAAGTACGGCGAAACCATTTACGGTACGCGAAAAGGCCCCATCCGTCCACAAGACTGGGGAGCTACCACAATGTCAAAAGACGGGAAAATATACGTTCATCTGATGGATTTGAAAGATGAAAACCTGCTGATTCCTTCTCTTCCAAAGAAAATAAAATCGGCCATTTACTTTGGAGGCAGTGAAAAAGTGAAGTTCAAAGAAACCGAATTCGGGATTTTACTGAACATTCCCAAAGCGAAACAAGATAAAACAGATACGATCCTGGTTGTCGAAATTTAAATATCATAATGGAGCACTTGCCTGACTTCTGCATGGCAAGTGCTCCATTACCTATACATTACCACCGCCCTGAACTTATCAAAAAAAACTCCATAAAATTCCGGAAGTTTTAAAATCCAGATTTTAAAACAAGATTGACCAGAGTAATTTTTCCATTCATTAGAATGAGCCAAAAGAGCCTTCAATACAGATTATTAGGCAATTATCTACAACCTGTCGAGTGAGTAATAAACTGCTGGCTCAAAAATCACTTTCTCACCAGACCGAGCTTATCTATAAGCAATTGAAATATAATGCGGTCTAAGCAGCAAAAAAGATGACGATCCCCAATTCGTAAAATTCTGTTTCTTAACTTGAATTTAATATTTCGTCTTTATTTTGACACATTGTACTATATTTTTAAATATATAATGACAGAATAATTATATTTGCCTCACTAAAATATCACAATGACATATAAGAATTCAATTAGATATAAAAATGATTTTATAAATAGTATAAAAACGAAATTATGGCAACACTTCGATTTAAAGTAGTAGAAGATGCTTTTAGAAAAAAAGCGTTAGCTGTTTCAGCACCATCAAAATACACTTCCGATTATTACGGGAAGTATGTATTCACTCAGTCTACAATGGCAAAATATCTTTCAAAAGATATTATGAAAGCATTGGGAAATACCATTGATAAAGGAACTACACTGGATCGTAAAATAGCTGATGATGTCGCAGCTGGTATGCGAATGTGGGCGATGGAATTAGGAGCAACACATTATACACACTGGTTTCAGCCTTTGACCGATGGCACTGCCGAAAAACACGATTCGTTTATCGATTACAAAGGAGCTCCCGGCGAATCGATCATTGAAGATTTTTCAGGTAAACTTCTGGCACAACAAGAACCGGATGCATCGTCGTTTCCAAATGGAGGTATCCGCAGCACGTTTGAAGCGCGTGGTTATACTGCATGGGATCCATCTTCGCCTGCATTTGTTGTCGATGATACGCTGTGTATTCCTACTATTTTTATTTCCTATACCGGCGAATCTTTAGACTTGAAAGCGCCTTTATTAAAAGCTCTTTCTGCCGTTGATAAAGCAGCGACTGATGTTTGCCAGATGTTTGATCCGAACGTAAAAAAAGTAGTTGCTTTCCTGGGATGGGAACAAGAATATTTTCTGGTTGACGAAGGTTTGTATGCCGCCCGCCCCGATCTTTTATTAACCGGTCGTACGTTAATGGGACACGAATCGGCTAAAAACCAGCAATTGGAAGACCATTATTTTGGAGCTATACCCAGCCGGGTTGCAGCTTACATGAAAGATATCGAATTTGAAGGTTATAAATATGGGATTCCTTTGAAAACCCGTCATAACGAAGTTGCGCCCAACCAGTTTGAATTAGCTCCTATTTTTGGCGAGTGTAATTTGGCTGTCGATCAGAATTTGTTGATCATGTCCATCATGAAACGGGTTGCCCGTCGTCACGGCTTCCGCTTGTTGTTACACGAAAAACCTTTTGCCGGAATCAATGGTTCAGGGAAACACAACAACTGGTCGCTTGGTACCGATACCGGCGTAGGACTGTTGACCCCAGGAAAAACCCCGGAAGAAAATCTTCAGTTTGTTACTTTCCTGGTGAACATCTTGATGGCTGTTTACAAAAATAATGCTTTATTGAAAGCGTCTATTATGTCGGCCCAGAACTCACACCGTCTGGGTGCAAACGAAGCTCCTCCTGCTATTATTTCTGCATTCCTTGGAACACAATTAACTTCAATCCTGGATAAACTGGAGAACAGTACAAGCGAGGAAGCGATTGTGGTTGGGGATAAAAAGAAATTAAGTTTAGGCATTGCCCATATTCCTGAAGTATTTTTGGATAACACCGACCGCAACCGTACTTCTCCTTTTGCTTTTACAGGAAATCGCTTTGAATTCCGTGCTGTTGGTTCTTCGGCAAACTGTTCTTCGGCAATGACTGCATTGAACACAGCAGTTGCAGCTCAATTAAAAGAATTTAAAGCTGAAGTTGATGCAAAAATAGCGTCGGGAACGGCAAAAGAAAAAGCAATCTTCGATGTAATTAAATCGTATATAAAAGCCTCAAAAGCAATCCGTTTCGACGGAAATGGGTACAGCGATGAGTGGAAAATTGAAGCAGCAACCCGTGGTTTGGATTGCGAAACAAGTGTGCCTGTCATTATGGATGCTTATACATCTGAAGAGGTTGTAAAAATGTTCACTGATTTGAGCATCTTTACAGAAAAAGAACTTCATTCACGAAATGAAGTAAAATGGGAGACTTATACCAAGAAAATTCAGATTGAATCGCGCGTGTTGGGCGATATGGCCATCAACCATATCATTCCTGTTGCAAACCGTTACCAATCGATGTTGCTTGATAACGTATTCAAAATCAAGTCGGTTTACAGTGCGGAGAAAGAAAAAGAATTATCGGCAATGGATCGTGAGATTATCGAAGAGATCGCGAAACACGTAAGCGTCATCAAAACAAATGTCGACAAGATGGTTGAAGCACGCAAGGTTACCAACAAAATAGAAGGTGAACGGACAAAAGCAATAGCTTATCAGAATGAAGTCCTGCCCTATTTTGAAACCATTCGTTATCATATCGACAAACTGGAATTGATTGTGGACAACGAAATGTGGACATTACCAAAATACAGAGAGTTATTATTTATACGGTAAGTCCTTTAACACTAAACAAAAAGCTATAATTTGCGTTATAACTTTTTGAATAAAAAATGAATAATTGGGAATCATGCAACCAGGAAATAACAATTTCAAGGTTGCATGATATTCGTATGATAGTGAAAGAAAATATAGAAAATGAAAGTTCCAATGGAAAAAGCAAATAGTGTTGAGAGGGGTTTATATTCTTCTGAATTTGAACACGATGCCTGTGGAGTTGGTTTGTTAGCCAATATCAATGGGAGCAAAACACATGAAATTGTAGAAAAAGGATTGCAAGTCCTTGAAAACATGGTTCACCGTGGTGCAGAAGGTGCAGATATAAAAACTGGAGATGGTGCAGGAATTTTAGTTCAGATTCCACATGAGTTTATCTTATTACAAGGAATCCCCGTGCCTGAAAAAGGCAAATATGGTACGGGTCTTATTTTCTTTCCGAAAGAAGAGAAGGAGTGCAAACTATGCCTTCAATTGATGAAAGAATACATCGAAAAAGAAGGTTTATCGTTACTTGCCATGCGCGATGTCCCGGTGAACAGCAGCATTCTTGGAGAAACTTCGGGATCGAATGAGCCATTGGTAAAACAGGTTTTCATTACGGGAGGCGAAAACCAGGACGATTTGGAGCGTAAACTTTTTTTGGTTCGAAAGAAAATCGAAAGAGCAACCTTGCAGTCGTCATTGAAGCAAAAAAGAAGTTTCTACATTGTAAGCCTTTCAACACGACGTTTGATTTACAAGGGGATGTTGACTTCCCTGCAACTGAGAGAATATTATCCCGATCTCACCAATGCTTATTTTACAAGTGGATTGGCGCTGGTACACTCGCGGTTTAGTACAAACACATTTCCTACCTGGGATTTGGCCCAGCCATTCCGCTTGCTGGGGCATAACGGTGAAATTAATACCATACGCGGAAACCGTTACTGGATGGAAGCCCGCGAAAGTATTTTAAAATCTGAATTACTGGGCGATATCAATGAAATTTTGCCTTTGGTACAGCCCGGGATGAGCGACAGCGCTTCGCTGGATAATATTCTCGAATTTCTTGTTATGTCGGGCAAAAGTTTGCCACATGCTTTGGCAATGTTGATCCCTGAAAGTTGGAACGACAAAAACCCGATCTCCGACGACCTGAAAGCGTTTTATGAGTTTCACAGTATTTTGATGGAACCATGGGACGGACCTGCCACCCTTTTATTTTCCGATGGCCGTTATGGGGGCGGTTTGCTCGACCGCAACGGATTACGTCCGGCCCGCTATCTGATTACCAAAGACGATATGATTGTGGTGGCTTCTGAAGTTGGGGTAATTCCTTTCGAGCCTTCTCAAATAAAAGAAAAAGGTCGTCTGAAACCCGGCAAGATGTTGATGATTGATACCGAAAAGGGACAGGTTTATTACGATGCCGAATTGAAGGAAACCTTGGCAAAAGCCCTTCCTTATAAAGAATGGTTGAGCAAAAACCGAATTAGTCTGGATGAAATTTCATCGGGTCGTAGTGTGAAGGACGATGTTGAGAAACTCGACAGCCAACTGAGGATATTCGATTATAGTAAAGAAGACATTGAAAGAATCATGATCCCGATGGCCTCAGAAGGCAAAGAACCTGTTTCTTCGATGGGTAACGACACGCCGCTGGCCGTATTGTCGAACAAACCGCAATTGTTGTTTTCGTATTTCCGTCAACTTTTTGCACAGGTAACGAACCCTCCAATTGACCCAATTCGCGAGGAATTGGTAATGTCGCTGACATTGTATATTGGCGCACAGGAAGGCAATTTATTGGAAGCATCGCCCGATTTGTGCAAAATGGTAAAGTTGACGAGCCCGGTTTTAACAAATACCGAGTTCGACATCCTGAAAAACCTTCGTTACAAAGGGTTTAAAGCGCTCACATTGCCCATGCTTTTCGATCCGAAAGAAGGACCTTCGGCATTGGAAAAAGCGGTTGATGAACTTTGCAACAAAGCAGAACAAGCCGTAAACGACAAATATCATTACATCATATTAAGCGACAGGGGGGTTGATGAAAACCATGTTCCAATACCTTCGTTGCTGGCTGTTTCAGCCGTTCATCATTACCTGATTGAAAAAAGAAAAAGGATGCAGATCGCCGTGGTGGTCGAAACTGCCGAACCACGCGAAGTAATGCACTTTGCACTGCTTTTTGGATATGGTGCCACAGCAGTGAATCCCTATTTATCGTTCGCCGTTCTGAACGATCTGGTAAAAAAACACGATCTGCAATTGGATTTCCATACTGCAGAAAAGAATTATATCAAGTCGATTAATAAAGGTTTGTTGAAAGTTCTTTCAAAAATGGGAATTTCAACGATCCGGAGTTATCGCGGTGCACAAATATTCGAAGCAATCGGAATTAGTTCCGCAGTATTGAATAAATATTTCAGGGGCACGACATCGAGAATCGAAGGAATCGACCTTGAAGATATTGCCAAAGAATCAATCGCGGCGCACCGGAGAGCTTTTTCCGATGAGTACACCGATGAAGAAGCGCTTCAAAACAAAGGGTTCTACTCATATCGTAAGTATGGCGAATACCATGCATGGAACCCGGAAACCATTTCAACCCTTCAACTGGCAACTCGTTTGGGTAGTTACAAGAAGTTCAAAGAGTACACCAACATTGTCGATTCGAAGCCCGATCCGGTATTCCTGCGCGACTTCATGCAATTCAAAAAAGGGAAACAAATATCGATTGACCAGGTTGAGCCCGCATCTGAAATCACCAGGAGGTTTGTTACCGGGGCCATGTCGTACGGGTCGATTAGCCGGGAAGCGCACGAAGCCATGGCAATTGCCATGAATATTCTGGGTGGAAAGAGCAATACAGGCGAAGGCGGAGAAGACCCGGTACGATATAAAATAAGTGAAGATGGACTGAACCGAAGAAGTGCCATCAAACAGGTTGCATCCGGCCGGTTTGGAGTAACTACCGAATATCTGGTAAATGCCGATGAACTGCAAATTAAAATTGCACAGGGTGCAAAACCGGGTGAAGGCGGTCAGCTTCCGGGCTACAAAGTAGACCAGATTATTGCAAAAACACGTCATTCTATTCCCGGAATTTCACTCATATCTCCACCACCCCATCACGATATTTATTCAATAGAAGACCTGGCGCAGCTAATCTTCGACTTGAAAAATGTGAACCCACAGGCTCGTATCAGTGTGAAACTGGTATCGGAAAGTGGTGTCGGAACCATTGCTGCAGGCGTTGCAAAAGCAAAAGCCGATATGATTTTAATCAGTGGCTGCGAAGGCGGTACAGGTGCCAGCCCGTCAAGCTCAATAAAACATGCCGGACTCCCGATGGAATTGGGATTAGCTGAAACGCAACAAACATTGGTAATGAACAACCTGAGAGGTCAGGTTCGTTTGCAGGCCGATGGCCAGTTGAAAACCGGTAAAGATATTATTCACGCAGCGTTAATGGGAGCCGAAGAGTTTGGCTTTGCCACCAGTGCCTTAATTGTCCTGGGCTGCGTAATGATGCGCAAATGCCATATAAACACATGTCCAGTTGGAGTTGCCACGCAGGATGAAAAACTCCGCAAACGTTTTGTGGGCAGGTACGAATACCTGGTAAATTATTTCAATTTTCTTGCCCAGGATGTGCGGGAACACCTCGCCGAAATGGGCTTCGAAAAATTGGATGACATTATTGGACGCACCGATTTAATTGAGTTTGTCCCTTCCGACACGAATGAAAAAACGAAGAAAGTAGATCTTTCAAAACTGTTGTCAATGCCTGCTGAGGCTTCCGAAAACGCAGTCAGACAGGTTAAACTTCAGGACCATAAAATTGAAAACGTTCAGGATCATGAATTGATAAAAGCAGCAATGCCTTCAATCGAACTTCATGTTCCAACCGAAATGTCGAAGACAATTCACAATACCGACCGGACTGTTGGGGCAATGCTTTCGGGCGAAATTGCCAAACGTTACGGGAACGAAGGCTTACCTCACGACACCATCCGGTGCACGTTTGTTGGTTCAGCCGGGCAGAGTTTTGGCGCATTCCTGGCCAAAGGGGTAACATTCAAACTCGAAGGTGAAGCAAACGACTATTTGGGAAAAGGATTATCGGGTGGTAAAATCATTGTTGTTCCGCCAAAAGGTTCAACGTTTGCCCCTGAAAAAAATATCATCTCAGGCAACACAATGCTTTATGGTGCGACTACAGGCGAAGTATATATCAACGGGATCGTCGGCGAACGTTTCTGTGTTCGGAACAGCGGGGCAACTGCGGTCGTTGAAGGGGCCGGAGACCATTGCTGCGAATACATGACCGGCGGACGTACGGTTGTGCTGGGAGAAGTGGGCCGCAACTTTGCTGCCGGTATGAGCGGCGGATTGGCATATGTGCTGAATGAAAACGACAAATTCGATTATTTCTGCAACATGGAAATGGTTGAACTGTCGCTGATCGAAGACAGCGCTGATGCCCATGAACTGCAAGGGTTTATTTCGGCGCACTACCGCTATACCGGAAGTTCATTGGCGAAACGAATCCTCGATAACTGGGAAGTTTATCTTGAGAAATTCATCAAAGTAATGCCGATTGAATATAAGAAGGTTATTCATGATGAAAAAATGGAAGCCATTAAAAAGAAGATTGAGCAAGTAGAACGTGATTATTAAGAAAAAAAACTAGTCATCCGATGACTATTAGAACGGGTGACTATTAAAATTTATTAAAAACCTTTTTTTACAGGAAAAGAAATAGTCATCGGATGACTATAATTTTAAAAATATAGAATCATGGGCAATCCAAAAGCATTTATAACAATAGAAAGAAAAGAAGCCGGTTATCGTCCGGTACTTGATCGGATTTCGGATTTTGGCGAAGTAGAACAAACCCTCAATACCGAAGACCGCATATTACAGGCTTCACGTTGTATGGACTGTGGAGTACCTTTTTGCCATTGGGGATGTCCGCTCGGAAATAAAATCCCGGAGTGGCAGGATTTAGTTTACAAAGGCAAATGGCACGAGGCACTCGATTCGCTTCACTCAACCGATAATTTTCCTGAATTTACAGGCCGTGTTTGCCCGGCTTTGTGCGAAAAAAGTTGTGTACTGGCATTGAGTGGTTCCCCGGTAACCATCCGTGAAAATGAAGCGGCCATTATCGAACATGCGTTTACCGAAGGTTATTTAAAGCCCAAACCTCCGAAAAAAAGAACGGGAAAGAAAGTGGCCGTAGTTGGCTCCGGACCTGCAGGCCTTGCCTGTGCCGACCAGTTGAATAAAAGAGGTCATAGCGTGGTTGTTTTCGAAAAAAGCGACGCCATTGGCGGATTGCTGCGGTATGGAATTCCTGATTTTAAACTGAATAAATCAATCATCGACCGGCGTTTAAATCTCCTGGAAGCCGAGGGTATTGTTTTCAAACCGAATTCGGAAATTGGAAAAAATGTTTCTTCAAAAGAACTTATAAAAGATTTTGATGCGGTTTGTTTAACGGTAGGTTCCGGCGAACCACGCGATTTAAAGGTAGACGGAAGAGACCTGAAAGGAATTCATTTTGCACTGGAGTTTCTTCATCAACAAAACGCACTCGTTTCGAAAAAAGATGTTCCCGAAGCAGAACTGATTTCAGCAAAAGGAAAAACGGTATTGGTAATTGGCGGTGGCGACACCGGGTCCGATTGTGTGGGAACGTCTGTCAGGCAAGGGGCTTTGAAGGTAACACAAATTGAATTGCTGCCCCAGCCTCCCGAAGACAAAAACCCCGACACGCCCTGGCCGATGTACCCCAATGTGTTGAAAACATCAAGTTCGCACAAAGAAGGTTGTGAAAGGCGATGGAGCTTGAACACCCAATGTTTCAAGGGCAAAGAAGGGAATGTAACCGAAGTGGTTATAGAAGAAGTAGAATGGGCCAAAGATGAAAACGGCGCATGGAAAATGAATCCGACAGGAAAAACAGAAATACTGAAAGCAGATTTGGTTTTACTGGCACTTGGCTTCATTCACCCAGTACATGAAGGTCTGCTCGACGGACTTGGCTTAAGTTACGACAAACGCGGAAACGTGGAAGTAAACGCACAAATGCAAACGAAAAAATCGAAAATATTTGCAGCCGGCGATACGGTGAGAGGTGCAAGTCTCGTGGTTACAGCCATCGCTTCGGGTCGAAAAGTGGCCGAAGAAATAGATCGCTTTTTAAAGTAAATTACAAATGAGATACTAAATGATCTCTTTTAAACTCGAATTTTATGTGTGGAATCGTCGGTATTTTTGATATAAAACAGAACCAGCAGGAATTACGCATTCAGGCGTTGAAAATGTCTAAACGCATCCGTCACCGCGGGCCCGATTGGTCTGGTATTTTTTGCAATGAAAAAACAATTTTAGCTCACGAAAGGCTTTCAATCGTTGATCCCCAGTCGGGCAAGCAACCTTTGTACAGCAAAGATGGCAAGCTGGTTCTGGCCGTGAATGGCGAAATTTATAACCACCAGTTTTACAGGAAGAAATATGCCGATCAGTATGAATTTCTTACGTTATCAGACTGTGAAGTAATTCTGGCATTATATCGCGATAAAGGAATTGATTTTCTGGAAGATTTAAACGGAATATTTGCTTTCGCACTGTACGATATTGAGAACGACAGCTACCTGATTGCCCGCGACCACATGGGAATTATTCCTTTGTATATGGGTTGGGATGCACTGGGACATTTTTATGTCGCTTCGGAATTAAAAGCGCTGGAAGGCTATTGCATTAAAATTGAAGAATTTTTGCCAGGTCATTACTTGTCGAGTAAAGATGGGAAAATGACCCGCTGGTACAAACGCGACTGGATGGAGTACGATGCAGTGAAAAATAATCAATCGAGCATTGACGAGCTGAGAGATGCGCTGGAAGCATCGGTCCATCGTCAGTTAATGTCCGATGTTCCATACGGGGTGCTGCTTTCCGGCGGATTGGATTCATCCATTATCTCGGCCATTGCAAAAAAATACGCTTCGAAACGAGTCGAAAGTGATAGCATACAGGATGCATGGTGGCCCCAGTTGCACTCTTTTGCAGTGGGACTGGAAGGTTCCCCCGACCTGGTTGCTGCCCGCAAGGTAGCCGACCACATTGGAACCGTTCATCACGAAATTCACTTTACCGTTCAGGAAGGATTGGATGCTATCCGCGATGTCATCTATCATTTGGAAACATACGATGTAACTACCGTTCGCGCTTCTACGCCGATGTACCTCATGGCCCGCGTCATTAAATCGATGGGGGTAAAAATGGTTCTTTCGGGCGAAGGTGCCGACGAGATTTTCGGTGGGTATCTCTATTTTCATAAAGCGCCCAATGCCGAAGAGCTTCATAAAGAAACGGTTCGCAAATTAGATAAACTTCATTTGTACGATTGTCTGCGTGCCAACAAATCACTGGCTGCATGGGGAATCGAAGGCCGTGTACCATTTTTGGACAAAGAATTCATGGATGTGGCCATGCGGTTGAATCCCGAAGATAAAATGGCCAAAAATGGAAAAATGGAAAAATGGATCTTGCGCAAAGCATTTGAAGATTACTTACCAGCGAGCGTTGCATGGAGACAAAAAGAACAGTTCTCCGACGGGGTTGGATACAACTGGATCGATACCTTGCGCGAACTCACTTCGAAAAGCGTAACCGATGAGCAAATGGCCAAAGCACCTGAAAGATACAGGATAAATCCTCCAATGAGTAAAGAAGAGTATTATTACCGTACCATTTTCAGTGAGTTGTTCCCGTCTGATTCTGCAGCCTCATGTGTTCCGTCCGTTCCTTCGGTAGCTTGCAGCACACCAATTGCGTTGGAATGGGATGCAGCATTTAAAAACATGGTCGACCCTTCGGGACGTGCCGTAAAAAGTGTACACGAAAAAGGATACAAATAGGATAAAAAACACTGCTGCTCCTTTAAAATGTTTGGATATAAGAGGATTGGAACTATTATCAAAAGATTTGCGTCAGGCAAGTTAAAAATACATTGAGAGTCATCTGGTTAGAATATTTTTAGGATATTCTATTCCAACCAAAAAAAGTCCCGGTGCAGGAACCGAAACCCCGGCAATGCACCGGTTCTTTTTTTCAATGACCTCCCGAAAACCTTCTGTCGAAATTTTGCCCTGCCCCACTTCAATCAGCGTGCCGACAATGGCCCGCACCATGTTTCGCAAAAAACGGTCGGCCTTGATAATAAAAACCAGCTGGTCGCCTTGCTCCTTCCATTCTGCCTGATAAATTTTGCAGTTGTTGGTTTTCACATCGGTGTGCAACTTGCTGAAACTGGTAAAATCGTTGTATTCGAACAATAGCTTACAAGCTTCGTTCATCTTCTCCACATCCAGCGGATATTTAAAATACCAGGCCGTTTCCTGTGCAAACGGATCTTTTTTGCGTGTAATATAGTAATGATAGCTTCGCGAAAGGGCATCAAAACGGGCATGTGCATCCGGCTTCACTTTGTAAATCCTGAAAATAGCGATGTCACGACCCAAAAAACTGTTCAATTTCCAGGCAAAATCAGAATCGTCCAAATTTTCATTTTCTGAATCGAAATGAGCTACAAAAAAACGGGCATGAACCCCGGTATCAGTACGCCCGGCTCCAGTTACCGATATTTCTTCGTGACCAATGATTGACAATGCCTTTTCCAGATGTTCCTGAACACTGGGAGCATTTGGTTGTACCTGCCAACCGTGAAAACGAGTCCCGTTGTATGCCAGCTCTATAAAATATCGTTGTGTCAAAGTGTTATTTTTTAACAAAAATAGAAAAAATAGATAGAAATGAGTTTTCAGCCACCGTTTCCCATAATGACAAAAGTTTCGGGGTTCAAGTTACTCGTATCAGGAAATCAGTGTTCAGTCGCAGTTTTCAGAAAAAGCTACTGGCAACCGGCTGCGAACCGCTAAAACCTGGTAATAATTCAATAAATCAATAATTCTACCATTTATCAATTAAACAATTCGGCAATTCAGCAATATACAGATGGATCATTTCTATTATCAACAATTTAAAATCATTGAATACCGAGCAACAGACCTCAAAATAGCTTAACAATATTTAACGATTTTTTATCCTTTTTTGTAGCTTAGCAGCTTAAATTCGTGCGTCGAAAAAATTCAAAAAAATATATAATAAAAAGGGAATATGAATCAAGCAGTTGACATTCGTGAGTTGAACGAAAGAATTCAAAAAGAGAGTGCCTTTGTTGACATCATCAACATGGAAATGGGCAAAGTAATTATTGGACAGAAACATCTGGTTGAAAGTTTACTAATTGGCCTTTTGTCGGGTGGACACATCCTGCTGGAAGGGGTTCCGGGGCTGGCAAAAACACTGGCTATCACGGCTCTGGCAAAAACCATTGACACCAAATTTGCACGCATTCAGTTTACCCCCGACCTGTTGCCAGCCGACTTGATTGGTACGCTGATTTACAGTCAGAAAAGGGAAGAATTTGTAATTAAAAAAGGGCCTATTTTTACCAACTTTGTACTGGCCGACGAAATCAACCGCGCACCCGCCAAAGTGCAGTCGGCGCTGCTCGAAGCCATGCAGGAACGCCAGGTAACCATCGGCGAAGAGACGTTCAAATTACAGGAACCATTCCTCGTAATGGCAACCCAAAACCCGATTGAACAGGAAGGGACCTACCCGCTGCCCGAAGCGCAGGTCGACCGTTTTATGCTGAAAGTGGTCATCAATTATCCGAAGAAAGAAGAAGAAAAACTCATCATTCAGCAAAACCTGATGAAACAATTTCCTCAGGCATCTACGGTGCTGAAACCTGAAGATATATTGAAAGCGCGCGACGTGGTAAAAGATGTGTACATGGACGAGAAAATCCAGAAATACATTGTTGATATTGTATTCGCCACCCGCGAACCAAAAGAATACAAGCTCGAAAAATTTGTTGATATGATCACCTACGGAGGTTCGCCCCGTGCAAGCATCAGCCTGGCGCAAGCCGCCAAAGCATACGCTTTCATCAAACGTCGCGGGTACGTAATTCCCGAAGATGTGCGCGCGGTATGCCCCGATGTAATGCGTCACCGAATTGGACTGAGTTACGAAGCCGAAGCAAATAATATCACTTCAGAAGAAATTATTGCTGAAATCCTGAACACAGTTGAAGTTCCATAGAGAAAAGGCCCCCTCTGGTTCCCCCAAAGGGGGAGAACCCGAGGAAAATCATGTTCTCATTTCTTTTGACTTTCTACTTTTTACTTTTTACTTGAACAGTGGAACATACAGAACTATTAAAACGGGTACGCAAAATTGAGATTAAAACGCGTGGATTGAGCCGCAATATTTTTGCCGGCGAGTACCACAGTGCGTTTAAAGGGCGTGGGATGGCTTTCAGCGAAGTGCGCGAGTACCAGTATGGCGACGACATCCGCAGCATCGACTGGAACGTGACAGCCCGTTACAACAAGCCATTCATCAAGGTTTTCGAAGAAGAACGGGAACTAACCGTGATGCTGCTGATTGACGTGAGCGGTTCGCGCGAATTCGGTTCGTTCGACAAACTGAAAAAAAACGTGATCACCGAAATAGCAGCAATTCTGGCATTTTCAGCTATTCAGAACAACGATAAAATCGGGGTGATTTTCTTTTCAGAAAAAATTGAAAAGTTCATTCCTCCGAAAAAAGGCCGCAGCCACATATTGCGCATCATCCGCGAACTGATCGATTTCGAGCCGCAGGAACGGGGAACCGACATTACCGGGGCCATTCGTTACCTGACCAACGCCATCAAAAAGCGCTGTACAGCCTTCATTATTTCGGACTTCATTCAGAATGAGAAGGAATTGGAAAACGCCCTATCGATTGCCAATAATAAACACGATATGGTAGCCCTTCGCATATACGACGAACGTGAAACCGAGCTGCCGCCCATTGGCATGATCAAGCTGAAAGATGCGGAAACCGGCAATTACATTTGGGTCGACAGTTCAGATCATGGCACGCAAAAGGCTTACAAACAATGGTGGACAAATCTGTCGGCTAAACTCGACAGCAATTTTAAAAAGTCGGGGGTCGACTACGTGAACATCAACAGCAACGAAGATTACGTAAGATCACTGATAAGCTTATTTAAAAAGAGAGGATAATCAATGAAACGGAGCTTACTCTTATTTCTGCTGACGGTTGTTTTGTCGCAACTGGGAAATGCCCAGATCAGCAAAGTCAAAGCAACAGCAAGTATCGATTCAACAAAAATATTGATTGGCGACCAGATAAAACTGCACCTGGAAATTGAACAGCCCAAAAATGCAAAACTGCAATTTCCGGAAATCGATGATTCGATTACTTCCGCTATTGAAGTGATCGAACGTTCGCCGCTCGACACATTCACATTGAGCGACGCTGAACAAATCAAAATTATCCAGGATTTTACAATCACGTCATTCGATACCGGGGTGCAAATGGTTCCTCCGTTTCGCTTTCTGCTAAAACACGACGGAACGAGCGATTCAATTTTTACAAAACCGCTGGCCATCGAAGTTCTTGGAATGAAAATCGACACCACGAAGGGGCCTGTCGACATCAAAAAGCCATATGCTGCGCCGGTTACTTTAAAAGAAGTAACTCCTTATATTCTAGGAATTATCCTGATTGCAGCCATCATTTTCTTCATTTTCTATTATATGAAACGGAAGAAAAAGAACCAGCCGCTTTTCAGCCGGCCGGAGAAGCCAAAAGAACCGGCTCACGTGATCGCCTTGCGCGAACTCGACCGTATCAAGGAAGAAAAAATATGGCAGCAGGATAAAATCAAGGAATATTACAGCGAAGTATCGGATACGCTCCGGATGTACATCGAAGACCGGTTTGGAATTAATGCGATGGAACAAACCAGCGACGAAACACTGGCTTCTTTTAAATTCAGACGGGACCTGATCGGTGAAAAATCGCTGGAACAGTTGAGCCAGATATTGCAACTCTCGGATTTGGTGAAATTTGCCAAATATTATCCGTTACCCGACGACAACAACCTGTCGCTCATCAATGCTTATTTCTTTGTGAACCAGACAAAAAAAGAGGAAGTCCAAAAGCCTGAAGAATCAAAGGCAGACGACCGTGAAGGAGAAGATGTAGAAGTAAAATGAGTCATGGGATTTGAGTTATGAGAATCGAGTATCAAGTATCAAGAATTGAAAAGAAGAAGAAATGAGCCATATAACATTTAAAAACCCGGAATTTTTCTACCTGTATCTGGCACTTTTGCCCATGATTGCGTGGTACATTCTCCGGCAGAAAAAAGCCGGGGCCAGTATCCAGTTTTCATCCATCATGGGGTTTGCCAAAATACCGCAAAGCTGGAAGTATTATTTCCGCCACCTGCTGTTCGTTATCCAGTTGATGGTAATTTCCCTGCTGATCGTGGTGCTGGCCCGTCCGCAATCGTCGAACAACTGGCAAAATGTGACCACCGAAGGAATTGACATCGTCATTGCGCTCGATATTTCCAGCTCGATGCTGGCCCGCGACTTTCAGCCCGATCGGCTGGCCGCCGCCAAAAATGTGGCTACTGAATTCATTTCAGGCCGGCAAAACGACAAAATCGGGCTGGTTGTTTTTTCAGGCGAAAGTTTCACACAATGCCCGCTAACCACCGACCATGCCGTGTTGATCAACCTTCTGAACGATATTGAAAGCGGCATGATTGAAGATGGTACAGCCATCGGGAACGGACTGGCAACGGCTGTTTCGCGCCTGAAAGAAAGTACCGCCATCAGCCGCGTGGTTATTCTGCTGACCGACGGAGAAAACAACCGTGGTGAAATTGCCCCGGTTACTGCCGCCGAACTGGCAAAAACCTTTGGCATCCGTGTGTACACAGTGGGCGTTGGAACCATCGGCACAGCCCCCTACCCCATGCAGGTGCAAACGCCCTTTGGCATACAAACGCAGATTCGCGATGTAGAGGTAAAAATTGATGAAGAAACCCTTCAGAAAATTGCCGACACCACGGATGGCAAATATTTCAGGGCAACCAACAACAACAAACTGGCAGAAATTTACAAGGAAATCGACAAGCTCGAAAAATCGAAAATCGAGGTAAAAGAATATAGCAAAAAAGAAGAAGAATTTGAACGTTACGCCATTCTTGCCGTCGTTTTTCTGATACTGGGAATTTTCCTGAAAACAACCACTTTTAGAAACATTCCTTAAACCCGACTGATTATGGAACTATTCAGAATAGCACAACCGCAATGGATGTATGCACTACTGGTTATCCCGGTGCTCACTGCCTTCTTCATTATTGGCCGGCGAACCCGGAAAAAAGCGCTGGCCCGTTTCGCCCAAAACGAAATGCTGGCAATCCTGATGCCCAATGCCAGTAATTCGAGACCGGTATTGAAATTTGTTCTCCTGATGATTGCTGTGGCCTCCATTATTTTCGGACTTGCAAGGCCACAATTTGGCTCGAAATTAAAAACTGTAAAGCGCGAAGGCGTTGAGTTGATAATTGCCCTCGACGTGTCGAACAGTATGATGGCCGAAGACATTCAGCCCAACCGGCTGGAGCGTGCAAAACGGGCGATTTCTCAACTGGTTGATAAACTTGACGAAGATAAAATCGGGCTGATTGTTTTTGCAGGACAAGCCTACACGCAGCTCCCGATTACAACCGATTATCCGTCGGCAAAATTGTTTCTCGAATCCGTCAGCACCGAAATTGTACCGACACAGGGAACCGCTATCGGTGCGGCCATTGAACTGGGCATGCGTTCGTTCAGTCCCCAGTTTGAAGGAAGCAAAGCAATGATTGTCATTACCGATGGTGAAAACCACGAAGACGATGCCGTCGGGGCGGCCACTGCTGCTGCTGAAAAAGGGATCGTTGTGCATACCATCGGAATGGGTCTGCCCCAGGGAGGGCCGATACCAGTATTCCGCAACGGACAACAGGATTATCGCAAAGACAAAGACGGCAATGTGGTGGTCACCAAGCTGGACGAATCAATGCTGCAACAAATTGCTGCCGCCGGAAAGGGAATTTATGTTCGGGCAAACAATTCGCAAGTCGGGCTGAACACGCTTTTCAGCGAAATCAATAAAATGGAAACTTCAGAAATGGAATCGCGGGTATATTCCGATTACAACGACCAGTTTCAATATTTCATAGCCCTTGGTTTGTTTCTGATTTTTATCGAATTCATGATCCTGGAGCGGAAGAACAAATATTTGAAGAATTTTAAATTGTTTGGAAAATAAATTCCGAAGACAAAAAAGAAAGAAATGATGCGGACTAAATTCATAATATTGACTTTTCTGATTTCGGTTTCACAACTGGTATTTGCGCAAAACGAGCGCAAATTTGTTCGCGAAGGCAACCGTTATTACGAAAAAGCGATGGCCGATACCACAAAAATTGATACAACCATGTACAGTCAGGCTGAAACGGCTTATCGCAAAGCCCTCGACAAACGGCCCGACGACCTGAAGTGGAATTTCAACTTGGGCGATGCATTGTACAAACAGATGAAATTTGAAGAATCGGCAGCCAAGTTTGGAGAAATTTTGGACAAAAGCACCGACAAAATGGAAAAGAGCCGGGCTTTGCACAACATGGGTAATTCCCTGTTGATGCAAAAAAAGCTGGACGAAAGTATCGAAGCATATAAAGATGCGCTGCGTAAAAATCCCAATGACATGGAAACAAAATACAACTTGTTGTATGCCATGAATATGAAGAAAAAACAGGAGCAACAACAAAAGAATCAGGATAAAAATAAAGACCAAAACAAAGACAAGCAAGATCAGAACAAGGACCAGCAACAGCAACAGCAAAATAAGGATCAGAATAAAGACAAACAGGACCAGCAAAATCAACAACAGCAGCCGCAGCAAAATAAAATTTCAAAAGAAAATGCGGAACGGTTGTTGCAGGCCCTGCAAAACAACGAGAAAGACATTCAGGAAAAAGTAAAAAAAGCGCAGGCCGTGAAAGCAGAGAGCCGGAAAGCAGAAAAAGACTGGTAGGCAGCCCCACCCGGCCTCCCCAAAGGGGAGGAGGTTTTGGTTCAACTCTACATCAGGTCTGCGTGAAACCGGCTGTTAATTTTGGAATTTGTTATTTGGGTTTTGGATTTTGATTATTGAAAATAGTATTTTTGGAAGCCTTGAAAGAAAAAAGAGATATGATCAGAAAAATATTGATAATACTGGCATTCGCACTGACAACGGCAGGCAGTTTTGCGGAAAGTACACAATTCGTCATGTCGGCCCCCAATGCTGTGCGCGTAGGAGACCAATTCAGGCTGAGTTTTACCCTGAACGAAAGCGGCTCGAACCTGCAACTCCCCGATTTATCGAACTTCGAGATACTCATGGGGCCATCTACGTCCCAGAGTTCAAGTTTTCAGATGATCAATGGGAGAACCACCCAATCGGTCAGTTTTTCATACATATATGTTTTGCGTGCCAAGTCCGAAGGTACTTTTACCATTCGCCCGGCCAGCATCAATATCGACGGGAAAGTTTTTCAATCCAATACACTGGAAATTAAGGTTGTTAAAGGACAACCCCAGGCAACACAACAGGGAGGCAATCAGCAAAGCCAACAAAGTCAACAGAATCAGCAATCAGAAAACGTCAGCACGACTCTCAGTAAAGATGATCTGTTTGTAAAAGTTAATGTTACAAAAAGTAATGTTTTCAAAGGAGAACAACTTATTGCAACTGTGAAGTTATATGTCAGCCCCAACGTGCCTGTCCAAGGATTTAACGATGTAAAATTACCCTCCTTCGAAGGCTTCTGGACTCAGGATATTGAAATTCCAAACCAGGTTTCGTTTACCCGTGAGGCATACGACAATAAAATTTACCAGGTTGGAATCCTGAAGAAAACCATTCTTTTTCCGCAACAAACCGGCTCTATCAAAATCGATCCGTTTGAAATTACCTGCATTGTGCAGCAACGCATCCGCCAGCAGCGCAGTTTCTTCGACGATTTCTTCGATAATTACCGGAACGTGGAAGCCAAGGTAACCAGCGATCCGGTTTACATCAAGGTCAAAGATTTGCCTTCAGCACCAACCGGTTTTTACGGAGCGGTGGGTTCGTTCAATTACACGGCCGGCATCGACAAGGATAAATTGAGATCGAACGAAGCGGCAACCCTTAAAATTACGGTTACCGGAAACGGGAACCTGAAATTGATCGAGGCGCCGAAAGTTGAACTTCCGTCCGACTTCGAAAAGTACGACCCCAAAACATCAGACCGGGTGAATGCCAGCGATAACGGATTAAGCGGCAGCAAAACTTTTGAATATTTGTTTATCCCGAGATATGCAGGAGACTACACGATACCGGAATTAGAATTTAGTTATTTCAATACGTCTGCTCAGAAATACGAAACCCGTTCTGCCGGGCCATTCAATATTCATGTTGAAAAAGGCGACGACGACCAGAATGCAACCGTGGTAAGCTCCATTTCAAAAGAAGATGTCCGGTTCATTGGGAAAGACATTCGTTTTATCAAACAAAACCGGGGAAAACTCACGGCAAAGGGACATACTTTCTTCGGGTCAACCGGATTTTACCTGATTTACCTACTGAGTATCCTCGCTTTTGCAGCCCTCTATTTTGTTTACAGGAAGAAAGCCATTGAGAATGCAAACTTGGCTTTGGTTCGCAACAAAAAGGCGAATAAAGTAGCCCTCAAACGGCTGAAAGAAGCCGCTTTGTTCCTGAAAGACAATAAAGCAGAAAAATTCTACGAATCGGTACTGAAAGCATTCTGGGGTTACCTGAGTGATAAACTGGCTATTCCGGTTGCCGACCTGAACCGCGAAATTGCCTCCTCGACCCTGCTCAAACGACAGGTACAGCAGGAAACAATTAACGAGTTCATCCGGATTCATTGACGATTGCGAGTTTGCCCGCTATGCACCCAGCGCCTTCTCCGGAACTATCCAGGATGTATACGACCGCGCGGCTTCGATAATGGGAAAACTGGAAAAACAAATCAAATAAGCAAAACCATGAAGAAGATATTTTATACCCTGCTAGCCCTGCTTTTTGTATTTCAGTTGAAAGCACAAAATCCACTGCTCGAAAAGGGCAATCAATATTATACCAATCAGAAATACAACGAAGCCATTGCGGCATACGAAGAACTGCTGAAAACAGGCGTTGAATCGACCGAATTGTATTTCAACCTGGGCAATGCCTATTACAAAGCGGGTAAAATGACCCCGGCCATTCTGAATTACGAACGGGCAAAATTGTTGTCGCCCAACGATGCCGATGTTCAGTTCAACCTCGAACTGGCCAACCAGCATGTAGTTGACGACACAGAAGCCCTGCCACAGGTATTCTTTGTCCGCTGGTGGAACAACCTGATTAAATCCAAACCGGCAGACGGTTGGGCAACATGGAGCATTGTAAGTTTTATTTCCTTCTTATTGCTGCTCGGATTGTACGTTTTTTCGTCCAACAATAGGCTGAGACGTCTGGGATTCTGGCTGGGCATCGTATTTCTGACCAGCACCATTACCACTTTTACATTTGGCAACAAGCAAAAAAACCAGCTTGTAAAACACAACTTTGCCATCATCATTCAGCCCAGTGCCACGGTAAAAAGTTCGCCTTCGGAGGGCGGAACCAGCTTATTCGTAATTCACGAAGGACTAAAAGTGCAGGTTATCGACAAGTTGGGCAACTGGTACGAGATTCGCCTGGCCGATGGCAATCAGGGATGGCTTCCGTCCGAAACGATGGAGAAAATTTAGTGGATAAGGAAAAGTTCCTGAGTAAAAAAATTTCGAAATATAAGAAGCGGAATAATAAAAGAAAGATTTTATTATTTCGCTTCTTTTTCATTGTCGTCTCAACTGGTTTTTTGTCATCCCTGCGAAGGCCGGGATCTTATAATTCCAATGGCTTCCGGAAGTTAAAAACTTCCGCACCCCTCCCCTTCTCATATTCTCCCATTCTTCTATTCTTCTATTCTTTTTTCCCCTCTGCCCGTATGGAATTTTAGCTTCAATTATTCCAGTATTCCATCACGTCAGGAAAAAAAAACATTAAAAAGGCCATTTTTAGGATGAATCCGGCAACATCATCGGGGATATAGCTGTTACTTTGCTCAAAATATAATTTTTTATTATGTCGTATAATTTATTAAAAGGAAAAAAGGGAATTATTTTCGGGGCATTAAACTCTGATTCAATTGCCTGGAAAGTTGCCGAACGCGCCGTCGAAGAAGGCGCTGCAATAACCTTATCGAACACCGCGCTGGCCATTCGCATGGGCGATGTCGATAAACTGGCCGAACGGTTCAATACCGAAGCCATCCCGGCCGACGCCACCAATGTAGAAGAACTGGAATATGTTTTTAAACGTTCGATGGAACTTTTGGGCGGGAAAATCGACTTTGTACTACATTCCATCGGTATGTCGCCCAATGTACGCAAAGGCAAGCACTACAGCGAACTCGATTACGCCATGTTCGACAAAACACTCGATATTTCAGCGCTTTCGTTTCATAAAATACTACACGTGGCACGTAAACTCGATGCCATTAACGAATGGGGTTCGGTGGTTGCATTGTCGTATATCGCGGCACAACGCACGCTGTACGGTTACAACGATATGGCCGATGCCAAGGCGCTTCTGGAATCCATTGCCCGCAGCTTCGGGTACATTTACGGACGCGAACGCCGGGTGCGTATCAACACCATTTCGCAATCGCCCACGCTCACCAAAGCCGGAAGCGGGATCAAGGGCATGGATAAATTGCTCGACTTCTCGGAACGCATGTCGCCGCTGGGAAATGCCAATGCGCTGGAATGTGCCGATTACTGCATCACCCTGTTTTCCGACCTTTCGCGCAAAGTTACCATGCAAAACCTTTTCCACGACGGCGGTTTCTCGAGTATGGCCATGAGTGTCCGCGCCCTCCGGCAATACGAAAAAGGGCTGGATGACGAACTTTTGAACCCTGAAGACGAAGATCACATTTACGATTAGAACATACAAACAGTCCCGCTTCGGCGGGATTTTTTTTGCCCCGATTTATTTTCACTGCACAAAACCGGCCGGAAATTCAATTCCCCCCCGTATTTGAGCTTTAGCGGTAGGTTTCCAAAAAAACCAAAAGCCCGAAGATTACCTGTATCGTTCGGCACGAAATTCTGTCCCTCCACTATCATGATCGCACTTCCGCGATTCGATCACGCACCAAATTACTTCGACAACTATGCAGAAAGTTGGTCGGTTCATTACGACAAAGGGGCACGACCTTGTACTGCCCCCTATCAGGCAACAACCATTTTTATCAAACACACAATTTTGTCCGTGCAGTGTATTAAATAAGGGATTTTCCTATTTTTAAGGGAAATTTCAGAAAAATGGAAAAAGCAGAGATCAAACAAAAAATACAAGCCCTTCGCGAAGAACTGGATCATCACAATTACCGGTATTACGTGCTTTCGCAACCGGAAATTGAAGATTACGAGTTCGATATAAAAATGAAAGAGCTGGAAAAGCTGGAAAACGAAAACCCTGAGTTTTTCGATGCCAACTCCCCTACTCAGCGCGTGGGCAGCGACCTGAACAAAGAATTTCATCAGGTAGAGCACCGCTACCCGATGCTTTCGCTTTCAAATGCCTATTCAGAAGGAGAACTTCGCGATTTCGACCAGCGCATCCGCAAACTCACCGATCAGCAATTCGAATACGTTTGCGAACTGAAGTTCGACGGAACATCCATCAGCCTCAGCTATAAAAATGGAGAACTGCAGCAGGCCATCACCCGCGGCGACGGAGTTCGAGGCGACGATGTGACAGCCAATGTGCGTACCATCCGTAACATTCCGCTGAAACTAAAAGGAGAAAATATTCCTAAAGAAATTGAAATACGCGGCGAAATTCTTTTGCCGTTTGCTGTTTTCGATCGGTTGAATGCCGAGCGAGAAAAAGAAGGCGACGCGCTATTTGCCAATCCGCGCAACGCGGCTTCCGGCACGCTTAAACTTCAAAATTCATCGGAAGTTGCCAAACGCAAACTCGATTCGTATTTATATTACCTGTTGGGCGAAAACTTGCCATCTGACGGCCATTTCGAAAATCTGCAGGCGGCGGCACGCTGGGGCTGCAAAATTTCGGAGCACAGCCGCAAATGTGCTACTATTGATGAAGTGATCGCTTTTTGCCGCGAATGGGACAATCGAAGGCACGGTTTGCCGGTAGCAACCGATGGGGTGGTCATCAAGGTTAATTCGCTGCGCATGCAGCAATACCTGGGTTTTACGGCCAAATCGCCGCGTTGGGCCATCGCTTTTAAATTTAAGGCCGAACAGGTTTCAACCGTTTTGCAATCGGTAAGTTACCAGGTTGGGCGTACCGGAGCTGTTACCCCGGTTGCTAACCTCGAACCGGTTTTGCTGGCCGGAACCACCGTAAAACGGGCTTCGCTGCACAATGCCGACATCATAAAAAACCTCGATTTGCATATTGGCGATTCCGTTTACGTGGAAAAAGGAGGAGAAATAATTCCGAAAATTGTTGGCGTCGACACCGGCAGCCGTCACCCGATGGCGCAGGCTGTGCAGTTCATTAAAAATTGTCCGGAATGCGGCTCTTCGCTGATTCGCAACGAAGGCGAAGCGGCTTTTTATTGTCCGAACGAAACCGGCTGTCCGCCGCAGATAAAAGGCAAAATGGAACATTTCATCAGCCGCAAAGCAATGAATATTGACGGGCTGGGCGAAGAAACCATCGACCTGTTTTACAACCAGGGAATGATCCGCAATGTAGCCGACATTTACGAGCTGAAGAAAGAAAAAATCAGCCAACTGGAACGGCTGGGCGATAAATCGGCCGAGCGCATTTTAAAAAGCCTCGAAGAATCGAAAAATGTTCCTTTTGAACGGGTACTTTTTGCGCTGGGAATACGTTTTGTAGGCGAAACCGTAGCAAAAATCCTGGCCAACCGGCTCGTCCATATTGAAAATATTCAGTCGGCAACGATTGATGAATTGACCAACATTGACGAAATCGGAGGAAAAATTGCCGAAAGTGTGTTCAATTATTTCAGAAATGAAGAAAACCTGAAATTAATCGGGCGGTTGAAAGCCCACGGGCTGCAATTTGCGCTGGACGAAACCAGCCTTCAGAACCGTTCTGAAAAACTGAATGGTTTATCGATCATTATTTCAGGTACATTTGAGCAGTATTCGCGCGACGAACTGAAAAAGATGATTGAACAAAACGGGGGCAAAAATGTAAGTTCTATTTCGAAGAATACCAGCTATATGCTGGCGGGGAACAACATCGGCCCGAGCAAGTTGGACAAAGCTCAGAAACTGGGAATCCCGATTATTTCAGAAAAAGAATTTCTGAAAATGTTGGAATAACAAAGCACTATTTGCTTATAAATTTAAGGAATATTGAACCTTTTGCTTCGGTTTCGAAACTTTTAGGGTTTTATAGTCTTCAGAAAAAACAAATTATTATTTTTGCCACAAATTATGAAACTACAATTAAAATTGGCTTATTGGGCGCTCAACCGCAAGGCAGGCAAGCTAACCCGGAAAACAAAAGTTCATAATTTTGATACCGCCAAAACGGTTGCGGTTCTTTGGAGTTTTGATGAAAGCGATGCGTTCAGGATGGTTCAGCAACATTTGCAAACCAAGAAAAACATAAACGTTACAACGCTGTTTTTTAATCCTGAAAAAAAGGCAAACGAGGAAGATAAAAACAGTTTTAACAAAGCACAGTTAAACTGGCTGGGATTTCCGAAAGAAGGACCGGCAATCGGTTTTCTTCAGCAAAAAACGGATATGTTGATCGACTTGACCGTGAAAAAGAAATTTCCGCTTCAGTCGATTGTCAGCCTGTCGGATGCCTCGTTTAAAGTTGGTTTTGGAACGGATGATTACAATCCGTACGATCTGAATATCGACATTCATAAAAACCCCGACCCCGTGTATTTGGCAGAACAAATAATAAACTATTTGAACCAGATTAATAAGAAAGAAGCATGATAACACATCCGTTTAAAGGTGCAGGAGTTGCCCTCGTTACGCCGTTTAACGAAGACAAAAGTATTGATTTCGGCACCCTTGAAAATATTGTTGAAGATCAGATTAACAGCGGAATGGACTACCTGGTGGTTCTGGGAACTACCGCCGAGACTCCTACCCTTTCGTTGGACGAACAAAAGGATGTGGCAAAATGTGTTGTCAGTAAAAACAACGGACGTTTGCCCGTTGTGGTTGGTATGGGCGGCAACGATCCGGTGAAGATCGTGAAAACCATGAACGATTTCGATCTTACAGGTGTTGACGGAATTTTATCGGTAACACCTTACTACAATAGGCCTACCCAGGAAGGCTTGTTCCAATTTTTTCAGGAAATAATAAATGCCTCGCCGGTACCCATTATTTTGTACAATGTTCCGTCGAGAACAGGCGTCCACATGGATTGCGCGACAACTCTTCGCGTTGCCCGTTCGTCGGAAAAAGTAGTTGGCGTAAAAGATGCATCGGCCGATTCGTCGCACTGTGCCTATCTGGCCGGCAATGCTCCGGAATGGTTCAAAGTAATTTCGGGCGACGATGTGCTTGCATTGCCGATTATTGCGGTTGGCGGTGTTGGAGTGATTTCGGTTATTGCCAATGCCCTGCCCGGAAAACTTAGCCAGTTGACACATCTTGCCAACGAATACCGAATGACCGAAGCACAGCAAGTTCATTACCAACTGCTCGATCTGTTCAAATTGCTTTTCCGCGAAGGCAATCCAGGTGGTGTGAAAGCGCTGATGGAAATCATGGGCAAAGCGAAAAATGTACTTCGCCTTCCGTTATGGCCGGTCAGTAAAGAAACTTACGGTATGATTGAAGAAGCGTACCAAAAGCTGGGCAATTAATACCAAGTAAATTTTGAATTTTGAGTGTTGAATGATATTCGATAGGGATAATCAATGCGAATTGCTGAACAGATAATGCTCCGTTCTCATTACTCACGACTCAAATCTAATTACCCGTTATTCGTCGCTCTCGCGGTTTGAATAGAAACGTTCGAGGATAGAGCCATCATTGGCTTCTTTCGACAGCGATTCGATGGTGCTTTTGGGAACATCAAAAAGGTCGACAATGATTAACCCGTCGAGGCAGTTGTTAAATTTCGGATCGACATTGAAGCCGATAATATTACCATTCAGCTTGATGTATTTTTTCAGAAGCACCGGCAATCCGGTATTCAGCTCATCAACATCGCCGATAGCCTTGTCGAGTTTATTAATATCCTCCCCCATGTTCTCCATCAAGATATTGATATTGCTGTCGTTACTTTTAAATTTGTACGAGTTACGTGGAGAAATGTCTTTTGCCCGTTGCCAATCGAAATGATGGGCCATGATAAATTTAATTATTAGGTCTTTTGAAATCTCACCATAATCATTGCTGATACTCACAGGACCAAGTAAATAACGATAATCCGGGTTTTTCAGGATGAAATACAAAATACCTTTCCAAAGCAAAAACAGCGACATGGGTTTTCTCTGGTATTCTTTCACCACAAATGAACGCCCCAGTTCCATTGACTGCATCAGTGTTGGTTCCATGGTATTCTTTATACGGAACAGCGTGTGGGTATAAAAGCCCCGGATGCCATATCGGTGAAGGATGTCGGCGCCTTTCCCAATACGGTAAGCACCCACAATTCTTTTGGCTTCTTCGTCCCAGATAAACATCTGGTGGTAGTACAAGTCAAACTCATCGAGGTCGATGCTGCGGTTGGTACCTTCGCCAACTTCGCGAAAAGTAATTTCACGCAAACGACCTATTTCAGTGAGAATATTAGGCATCTCCTTCGACGGGGCACAGTATATCGCGTAATTTTTCAATTTGAAAAGCAAATAATCTTTTTCCAGTTTTTTTACTTCCTGGTAGATCAGTTTTTCATCCACCGAATTAATAATATCTTCCACTTTTTGTTGTCGTTTGAGCGAATAGTTAAAAAACTTTTTTACTTCAATTTTCGAACTCAAACTATATGTTCTTGCCCTTAGATAGCGACCAAACTGGTATATATCGGAAAACGAATCCTGCTCGGCCACTGTGATCGGTGAGCCAAAACGAACCTTTACCAAGGTGTTGCGTTTGTTTAGCATTTCAGAAGGAAGTTTAATCACTTTTAGATTCGGGTGGATACGTCCCATCAGATAAAACAGGCGACTGTTGTGTCCTTTAAAATAAACCGGAACAACTGGCACCCGCGCCGTTTTTATAAATTTCACAGCCGAATATTGCCACAAACGGTCGGAAATAGTGCGGTAGTTATCGTAGCCCGAAACTTCCCCTGCGGGGAAAATACACAGCCCACCCCCTTGTAGCAGATGCATTTTTGCCGACTTAATTCCCCGAAAACCTGAACCGGTTGCGCGTCCACGATCAAACGGGTTGTCATCGAGAAAAAAATTACTGATCTGGTCAACCTTTTGAAGCAAGAAATTTGCTAAAACCTTCATATCGGGACGAATCTCGCTGATAATTTTAATAAGCAAAATGCCATCAAGTCCACCAAACGGATGGTTGGCAACCACAATAAACGGGCCTTCCTTCGGGATGCGGCGCTGCAACTCGTCTTTATCGAACTCAAACTTGAATTCAAGCACACGAATCAACTCATCAATAAACTCAAGCCCCTGCTTGTTGCCTATTTTTTTATAGACTTTATTTATTTTGTTGAATTTCAGCGCGTACATGAGGAATTTTGCGAAAAACTCGCCACCGAAATAATTCAGATAAGGGTTGTCCCTCAATACATCTTCTGGTTTCATTATCTCCATTTCAAAAGGAAATTATTTGCCTAAAATTATAAATCCGTTTCGAAATCCCTCCAATCATTATCAGAATTTTTAACCAATGAATTCAATCGTTTCCCTCTATTTTTTTAACGCACTGAATTGTTGATATTTATAATCTGAATTGTTTTTTCTGTTTTAAGGTGAATTCCCAACGATCTGCTTATTTTTGTGATGTTTGTATTGCCCGGGATGAACAATACAATCAATAATTTGCAGATAATATTACCTATTCATTAAAAAAAACCGACTTTGGATTTTCTATATCAAAATTACAAAACCGAACAATGGCTGCCCACTTCGCTGAAAGAAGTACATGAACGTGGCTGGGAGCAACTTGATGTAATCCTTTTCACCGGCGATGCCTACGTCGATCATCCGTCATTCGGGGCTGCCGTGATTGGCCGGGTGCTGGAAGCCGAAGGCCTGAAAGTGGCCATTGTTCCACAGCCCAACTGGCAGGACGACCTGCGCGATTTTAAAAAGCTGGGGGTTCCACGCCTGTTTTTTGCAGTCACCGGAGGAAACATGGATTCGATGGTGAACCATTACACCGCCAACAAACGCAAACGCTCGGATGACGCGTACACCCCGGGTGGTGAACCCGGCAAAAGACCCGACTATGCCACGGTTGTTTATTGCAATATCCTAAAAAAAATCTATCCTGATGTACCTTTGATTATTGGCGGAATTGAAGCATCACTGCGCAGGGTAACTCATTACGACTATTGGGAAGACTGTCTGCACCCGTCAATCCTGAAAGATTCCGGGGCCGACCTGCTTTTCTACGGAATGAGCGAAAAATCGATCATTGAATATGCGCGACTGGTGCAGCGCGGCGTCGATGCCCGAAAGCTGACGAATATTCAACAAACAGCCTTTCTGGTCAGTCAGAACGAAAAATATGCGACGCAAAAAAAATGGAACGAAATTATCCTTGCTTCGCACGAAGAATGTCTTCAGGATAAAAAAAAATACGCCCAAAATTTTAAGTATATCGAGGAAGAGTCGAACAAGATGGAAGCCAGTAAACTGATTCAACATATCGGGGAACAGCAGGTGGTTGTCAATCCGCCATGGCCGCCGCTGGAAGAAAAGGAAATCGACTGTTTTTACGATTTACCGTTTACACGCTTTCCCCACCCGCGTTACAAAAATAAAAATGCCATTCCGGCTTACGAGATGATCCGCCATTCGGTGAACATTCACCGCGGATGTTTCGGCGGTTGTACTTTTTGTACTATATCTGCCCATCAGGGAAAATTTATTTCCAGTCGTTCCGAAAAATCTATTTTAAAAGAAGTTGAACAACTGACTTCAATGCCTGATTTCAAGGGATATATATCCGATTTGGGCGGCCCTTCGGCCAATATGTACAAGATGAAAGGCATCGACGAAGGGATATGCCACAAATGTAAACGTCCGTCTTGCATTTATCCTGAAGTGTGCAAAAACCTGAATACCGATCACTACCCCATGCTTAATCTGTACAAAAAAGTACGGCAAAACCCGAAAGTAAAAAAAGCATTTATCGGTAGCGGCATTCGCTACGACATGATTTTGAGAGAATCAGGCGATAAACAGGTAGATGCCAGCAAACGCGAATACCTGCGCGAAATTATAAAACACCATGTCTCCGGAAGGCTAAAAGTGGCGCCGGAACACACTTCCGATCAGGTATTGAAGGTTATGCGAAAACCTTCATTTTCATTGTTTTACAAACTAAAAGAAGCATTCGAACAAATTAATAAATCGGAAAACCTGAACCAGCAACTGATCCCGTATTTTATTTCGAGCCACCCGGGATGCCAAAATACCGATATGGCCAACTTGGCAGTAGAAACAAAAAAACTGGATTTTAAACTCGAACAAGTACAGGATTTTACGCCAACCCCGATGACTCTGGCAACTGTAATATATTACAGCGGATACCATCCGTATACGATGGAAAAAGTATATACTGCCAAAAGTCAGAAGGAAAAACTAAGCCAGCGCAAATTCTTTTTCTGGTACAAACGCGAATACCGCGACGAAATTAAAAATGAACTATTGAAATTGAACCGGAAAGATTTGATCAATCAGTTGTTTGCAAAGTAAAGCCGATGGATTTTTTTGATTGTGCAAGATAAGTTGCTTGTTTCTCTGATAACTTTTAGCTTGTCGTCGATAAAAAAAGAGAATGCCGGGCTTAAAAAGTAAAAAAATAATCGTGTATGGATACAAATTTATTCCTAATTTACCATTCTGTTTAAAATTGTCTGAAAATGAAAAAGTCAATCCGGATCCTGCTCATTACAGCATTATTGCCGGTTCTCGCATATCGCATGGGACCCCAGCCTAAAAAACCTCAATTAACGAACCAACTTCCTGAAGTAGAATGTACCCTCGACAATATCGAACATTTTATTCAGCAAAGAGAGAGCAAACTGCCTCTGAAACCGGACAACGAATCACGTATTATCTGGAACAGTGATTCGCTGAGAGAAAAAACAGCCTGGTGTTTGCTTTACCTTCACGGTTTTTCGGCCTCGTGGTACGAAGGATATCCGACCCATCAGAATTTTGCCAAACGTTTTGGCATGAATGCCTATTTTCCCCGGTTGGCCGATCATGGAATTATTACTGAAGACCCCCTGTTGAATATGACTCCGGATAATCTCTATGAATCGGCTAAAGAAGCTTTGTTAATGGCACATATCTTGGGAGAAAAAGTAGTGATCATGGGAACTTCGACCGGTGGAACCCTGGCGCTGAAACTAGCAGCCGAATTTCCGAAATTGGTTGATGGACTGATTCTTTTATCTCCCAATATTCGGATTAACAATCCGAAGGCATTTTTGCTGTCAGGTCCCTGGGGCTTGCAAATTGCCCGTAAGGTTTACAATAGTAATTATCGGGTAACTAATGAAGATTTTGAATGCAAAGAATGTCGGTACTGGAACTGTAAATATCGCCTCGAAGCAACGGTTTACCTACAGCAACTAATTGGTTCCACCATGAACCGGGAAACCTTTGAAAGGGTGAAAGCCCCTTTGTTTGCAGGTTATTATTACAAGGATGAAACCCATCAGGACCCGGTGGTTCGCGTGGATGCGATCCTCAAAATGTTTGATCAGGTTGGAACTCCCGAAGAACTAAAACGCAAACAGGATTTTCCTGAAGCCGGCGAACATGTGATCGGAGGAGAATTGTTCTCCAGTTCGCTGGAAGAAGTACAACAGGCCTGTTTTCTATTTGCAGAAGAAATATTGAGAATCAAATGAAATGTATAAAAAGATCCATTTTATACCTACCTGGAATACAGAAATCATAGAATTACAAACATAAAAAAAGCAGGATCATCGTCCTGCTTTTCTATTTATTTCAAATTTCTTCTAATATTCATCTTCATTAAAAAAGAAATCATCTTTGCTCGGATAATCCGGCCAAATATCTTCAATGCTTTCATAAATTTCTCCGATATCTTCTATTTCCTGCAAATTTTCAATCACTTCCAATGGTGCACCGCTACGTATAGCAAAGTCAATTAATTCGTCTTTTGAGGCTGGCCAAGGAGCATCTTCCAGCTTCGATGCAAGTTCAAGAGTCCAATACATAGCACTTATTTTAAGGGGTTCAACTTAATTTTACTTTTTGCGAATATAGCAAAAAAATCAATTCTGCAAGTGTTTCCGGCGATATTTACAAATCGTCTGAAATCCATAGTGTCTCCGGTACTTTTAGACTGTGTGAGACAGCTCGTGAAAGAATAAAAAGATAATCGGAAAGCCGATTGACATAAATAATAAGTTGCGAATTTATTTCTGCTTTTTCCGACAGTTCAACAATGCGTCGTTCGGCTCGCCGGCAAACAGTCCGGGCAATATGGCAATACGATGCCGGCAGGCAGCCGCCGGGAAGAATAAAATGCGACAATTTTGGCAAACCCGCAACGATTTGATCCATTTCATTTTCAAGCAAAGTAATATCTTCTTGTTTGCAAGGAAGTTGCTCTTTAACTGCTGAAGCATTTTCGCCAGTAGCAAGAATCGATCCGATAACAAAAAGTTTTTTTTGAATTTGTTCCAGAATGCTTTTCGAATGTTCATCAATTTCCGTCGACCGAATTACCCCGATCCAGGAGTTTAATTCATCAACCGTACCATACGCTTCCAGCCGGACATCATACTTTTTCACCCGCAAACCGCCGATCAATCCGGTTGTGCCATCATCGCCGGTTTTTGTATAAATTTTGAACTCTTTTGTCATTAATAAATCGGATTGGGATTGACAATATCTGATTCTACTTCGCCATCCTTCAGGCGGATAATACGGTGCGCATGACGGGCAATATCTTCCTCGTGGGTCACCAGAATAATCGTATTTCCTTTCCGGTGGATTTCGGCAAATAATTGCATTATTTCTTCTGAAATTTTTGAGTCGAGATTACCTGTTGGTTCGTCGGCCAATAAAATCGAAGGGTCGTTCACCAGGGCACGAGCTACAGCCACACGTTGACGCTGACCCCCGGAAAGCTCGTTTGGCTTGTGTTCCACACGGTCGGACAAACCAACATCCATCAAAATACCTTCAGCCTTTTTCTGTCGTTCAACCTTTTTTATACCTGCATAAACAAGCGGTAACATTACATTTTCAAGGGCTGTATTTCGCGGAAGTAAATTGAATGTTTGAAATACAAAACCAATTTCCTGGTTTCTGATTTCAGCCAATTCGTCGTCTGACAATGAACTGACTCTTTTATTATTCAGAGTGTATTCCCCTGAAGTCGGGGTATCGAGGCATCCGATTATATTCATCAACGTAGATTTTCCGGAACCGGAAGCTCCCATTATGGCTACATATTCACCCTTCGTAATTTTCAATGAAACCGAACAGAGGGCTCGTACTATTTGAGTACCAACTTTGTAGTTCTTTACAATGTCTTTTAGGTTGATTATTTCATTCATTGTGTGGAAATTTTAGGTCTGTTTCTAATTTCGATTAAATATATTGATTTTGTTTTATTAATAAAGCTATAAATTACAAATCCTAACAACTTTTAATCATTCTTAATATCATTTTTCAGACAGAAGTCAATTTATTCACATCGGAAAACATATAATTTTTATATTTGTTTTATGCCAGACATCATCGATCGGGACATAATGTATTTACCAGGGGTTGGCCCCAAACGGGCCGAAATCCTAAAAAAAGAACTACAGATTTTTACTTACAAAGACCTGCTGTACTACTTTCCATACAAATATATCGACCGAACCCGCTTTTATCGAATAGCTGAACTAACAAACAACATGCCATACGTTCAGGTGAAAGGCACAATTAGTCGGTTCGAAACCATAGGTGAACGTAATAAACAAAGACTTGTTGCCCGTTTCGCCGACGAATCGGGGGTGATGGAACTGATTTGGTTCCAGGGCATCAAATGGGTGCGCGAAAATCTGAAAATGAACACACCTTACGTGGTTTTCGGGAAACCTACTTCGTTCGGGGGACAAATGAATATTGTACACCCCGAGCTGGAGCCGGTCGAACAACAGAGTACAACAGCAGGTATATTTCAGGCCTTTTACAACACGACCGAAGGCTGCAAAAAGAAGTTTATAACGTCCAAAGTAATCAACAAGTTGCAATGGACGCTTGCGCAACTTCTGAAAGATCAGATCAGCGAAACCTTGCCCGAATATTTTATTCGGAAGTTGAAAATAATGCCCCTGGATTTGGCCCTCCTGCAAATTCATTTTCCTGAAAACCCGGCTTTGCTGAAAGCGGCGCGTTTCAGACTGAAGTTTGAAGAATTGTTTTTTATTCAGCTTAAAATTTTAAGTCTGAAACACAAAAGGGAAGAATATTTCAAAGGTTTTGTTTTTTCGAAGGTGGGATACAACCTGAACACATTCTACAAAAACCACCTGCCGTTTGAACTCACCGAAGCACAAAAAAAGGTGATTCGCGAAATACGCCGCGACATCGGCTCCGGCCGGCAAATGAACCGTCTGCTCCAGGGCGACGTGGGCAGCGGGAAAACGCTGGTGGCGCTGATGACCGCGCTGATTGCCTTCGACAACGATTATCAGGCCTGTCTGATGGCGCCTACTGAAATTCTGGCCAACCAGCATTTCAACACCATTCAGAAAATAACCGCCGGCTTGGGAATGGAAACGGCCCTGCTCACCGGATCGACCAAGGCAAAAGAGCGAAAGATTATTCACGAAAAACTGGTATCAGGCAAATTGCAATTACTGGTTGGTACCCATGCACTGCTCGAAAATACAGTTCAGTTTCACAAATTAGGGCTGGTAATCATCGACGAGCAACACCGTTTTGGTGTGGCGCAACGGGCCCGGCTATGGGGAAAGAACACGCTCATTCCACCGCATATTTTGGTGATGACCGCAACGCCCATTCCGCGCACTCTGGCAATGACCGTTTACGGCGATCTCGATGTTTCGGTGATCGATGAACTGCCGCCGGGACGCAAGCCAATACAAACCATTCATTTTTACGAAAGCCGGAAAAAGCAACTGTACGATTTCATCCGTGAGCAGGTGAACCGCGGACGACAGGTTTACATTGTTTACCCACTCATCAGTGAATCAGAAAAAATTGATTTGAAGAACCTTGAAGATGGTTACGAACTGATGAAAGAGGTGTTTCCCCGGTATGCAATCAGCATGATGCACGGGCGGATGAAAGCGGCTGACAAGGATGCCGAAATGCAACTTTTCAAAGAAGGCAAAACCCAGATCATGATGGCCACAACGGTCATCGAGGTGGGCGTTGATGTGCCCAATGCATCCATAATGGTGATTGAAAATGCCGAACGGTTTGGCCTGTCGCAGTTGCACCAGCTACGCGGGCGCGTAGGCCGGGGCGCCGAACAATCGTACTGCGTGCTGATGTCGTCGTTCAAACTCAGTCAGGAAAGCCGCAAACGCATCGAAACGATGGTGCGCACCAACGACGGCTTCGAAATTGCCGAAGTGGACATGAAACTGCGTGGTCCCGGCGACATTGAAGGAACCCAGCAAAGTGGCATTGGGTTTAACCTGAAAATTGCCAACCTCGGTAAAGATGGTGAGATTCTGCAACATGCCCGCAACATTGCCCGCGACGTAATCGACCACGACCCAATGTTCGAAAAACCTGAGAACGCCCTGCTGAAACAACAACTTTTAAGCCTGAAAAATACGGAATACGATTGGAGTAATATTAGCTAAGAAAGTTGTTCCTGTAGATTTTAGGATATTTCTTATTTCTGCTTTTGCAATTTGAATTTCTTTGCTTTATTGATGTCGCAATTTTTCAGTTTTGAGCAGTTGCTGCAAACTTGAGAACTATCGCACGAGTCAGCAAGTCCGTTTCGGGCAACCAAATACGCAGATCCGCCAACCAGCCCGGAAAGCATCAATAATTGCAATGCCCGTTTCAAAAATTGCCTTCTATTGTTCATTTTATTTTCGTTCAAATATTCGTACTGTTTTCCGTTCAAAATCGAGGGCGATGATGCGGTTTGCACCATCAGCCAAAACTTCGGGAGCAACTGTTGCCTCGCGGGCGAATGCAGCCGGTGGCGCTACCACCCCTTTAAATTGTCCGTGTTGATCATATATTTTTACCCGCACCAAACCTTTTTCGCTGGTTACAAACGAGTTGTCGTCCATTATTGCAAAATGAGCCGGATTACAACAACCGCTGAAACCTTCAATATTTACAGAACTGGCTTCCCATGAAGTACGCAGCGAACCGTCGGCATTGTAATTTTCAAAGCTGTGGCGACCCGTATTGGCAGCCCACAGAAAACCGTCGGCATCAACTGCCACATCGAAATACGGGCTTGGAATCACATATCCCAGAATGCCTTTTTCTTCATTTTTTTCGCCGATTTTCCGAATCACATTGCCCTGCTTATCGCACTGATAAACCACCCGGTTACCGGCATCGGCTACATAAATATATTTGCCACTAACCACAATGGATGTAATTACGGCTTTATCGCCAAAAGAATTCCAGCGCGAAAGCAAAGTACCCTGGCCGTCAAGCAAACAAATATGGTCGCGCATACCAACCAGAAACTCACTGTTATTCACACACGCAATACAAGTCGGAGACGTGTCAAGTACTTTTCTGAGAAGCAGGGCTCCTTCCTTGTTGAACTTCAGAAAAACATCTTCACCAATAATAAAAATCTGGGTTCCGCACAAAACAATTCCTTTCGGCTTATCGACCTGAACCGGAAATGAAAAAAATTCACGATAAAGAACCAGCGACGAATCGACCTGTCGAAATTCATCGAGATTGTATTCGTACGCATTTTCAATGTTTTTACCCGATTTATTGACGATAAAATCGCGTCCCATAATCAGGGCAACTGCCACAGCAGCAACAATCAGAAAAATATTGATCAGTTTTTTCTGCATGACTATTTTTTCAAATCGACACAAAATATGGTTTTCGAATCCCGGAGCAACATTTTCCCGTCGGCAATTGCCAGCGGAGCCCAGGCATCGCTGCCTTCAAAAATTTTCTTTTCGGCCAGCAGTTTGAAACTTTTTGTGTCCGGTTTAATCATTGTGAGCGTTCCGTCGTCACTAAGTATAAACATTTTATTATCTGCAATCAAGTACGGACCAAGCCCAAAACGGGTTGTCTTTCCCGACGACCAGATAAATTTCGTAACATCATCGGGGGACACACAAACCAGCTGATTGCGGTTTGCCCCGGCATCTTTCGGAAGTATCCCAAACAAATGGCCGTTCCACACAACAGGAGTTTGCTGTTCGCAGGCCAACCCGTCTTTCGGGAGATATTCCTTCAACACTTCTGTTTCGTATGAATTACCCGACTTTTTCACCTGGATCATCATACTCCCTGCACCGTACCCGGCGGTCAGGAATACTTTTCCATCCGGAAGGGCAACCGGAGAAGGCGCAACAACTGCATGGTTCCAGGCAGTAGATTCCCAAAGGATTTTTCCTTCGTCGCTGCCTTCGGCAGAAATACCACATACCCCGCCAACCGCGCTGTATAAATACATTTTCTTGCCATACATTGTGGCCGGTATGACCGAAGAATGTGACATCTTCCATCCTTTCGGATTTGGTGTTTCCCAAATAATTTCTCCGGAATCCATATTAACAGCAACCATCAAAGCATCGTTTCCGGGCGCAAGAATAGCCTTGTTCCCGTCAATTAACGGACATTGACCGGTGTACCAAAACGGAACTTCGGTGTTATATTTTTTCACCAGATCGAGTCCCCAGACCAAATTACCGGTTTCGCGCTCTACGCACATCACATGGCATTTCGGCCCCATCGTAAGGATGTATTTTTCGTTGACCGCCGGAACGGTACGCGACATACCATGATTGCGTTTCATGTTCACATTGTACGAACGTTGCCAAAGTTCTTCGCCGGTTTCCAGAGAGAAACAACGAAGGGCATCTTCGCGTTTCTCCTCGATATAATCGAGAACGTATGCTTTCCCGGCGTAAATAGCAGCTCCGGCATGGCCTTCGCCCAACTCGACCGACCAAAGAATTTTGGGTTCATCGGCTTGCCAGGTATCTTTCAACTTTGTTGTCGACTTACTGATGTTATCGATATCTTCGCCACGAAAACGAGGCCAGTTTTCAGAAGATTCAGTAAAAATATTTTTAAATAATTGAAAATTTTCGCCAATATTTACAATTTGCTCAACCATACTTTTTGCCCCGCGATTGTCGGCGCCAGGCATACTGGGTTCAAAACCCCGGGTCGGATCGCTGGTTGCCCACCAAAGAAACGCAGTTGTCAATATTATGACAAATCCGATTAAAACAATATTTATTAAATTTCTGCGCACTAATTCGAAATTTTATAAACCATCAATACCTCGCCGTGGCGTACCAATAGTTTTCCGCCGTATATCGAAGGGTGTGCCCAATGCGGCCCTGTCCCTTTTTCAATTTTAAACGAACTGACAACATCAAATTTTTCAGTATTCGGTTTTACCAGTGCTAAGTTACCGCCTTTTTCTTCGTAACAATACAACATCCCATCGGCAGCAATCACCGATCCTTTGTTGTTCCATTTTTCTTCATACATGGTTCTCCCTGTTTTCCAGTCAAGGCAAACCCAGTTTCCGGTAGAATTACTGGTCCAGTTTGAACCGAATATTTTTCCATCCAGCATCACTACGCCACCAATATGACAATCGAGCGTATCGTTTTTCCATTTCAGCGAAACCGATTTCCCGTCGGCAGAAAGTGAAAACATCATTCCGGGATGGTCGTAGCCACTGGTCACAAATATTTCACCGTCGTAAAACAAGGCAGTATTGGTATTCGCCCCTTTTCCCGTCTGATTGGTATGGTATTGAATAAGATCGTATGACCAAACAATATTTCCTGTGGCAGGATCAAGGGCAATCAAATATTTTGAAGATTGGGCAAGAATCAGTTTCATTCCGTCCTTTTCGATCAGCGAAGAAGAAGCATACGCTCTCGGCCCTCCAAGACTTTTCGATTTCCAAAGTAACTCTCCATTTATCTTGTCCAGCGCAATTACAGTAGTTTCGCTGCCGCCAACGGTATAAATAGCAGCCCGGTCGGTAAGCAAAACAGACTCGGCAACGCCCCAATTCAGAAGTTCACCTTTATACGTTGAATGAGCATCGACTTTCCAAATTGGATTTCCGCTGGCAGCATCCAAACAAACCATCTCGCCCATTCCCGATACCAGATAAATCTTTCCGTTTTCGAGGGTTGGCGTCGATCGGTTTTCAGGATACGAACGAGACCATGCTTTTCCATATATTTTTTCCCATATTTTTTCGCCATTCATCCTGATGGCTGTAATAATATCGGAACTATCGCGAACGCCTGTCACATAAATTACATCGTGGTAAACGACCGGGGTTGAATATCCTCCGCCCAATCCATCTACTTCCAGTAACAATTCAGGTCCGGCAGCAGGCCACTCTTTTAAAAGTCCCTTATCGGGATAAATTCCACTGCGATCGGGACCCTGCCATTGCACAATATCCTGTGCAAACACAGCGCCGCTTATCAGCACAAACAATACACCACTAATCAGTCCCTTCATTTTATGCTTTTATTTTGTAAACCATCAATACATCGCCGTGACGCAGAAATAATTTTCCATTGGCAATAAACGGATGCGCCCAGTGTGGTCCGATCCCCTTACTTATTTTAAATGAACTTATTACATTAAAACCTTTCGGGTCGGGTTTTACCAAACCGACATTGCCCGATTTTTCTTCATAAACGTATAGCATGCCATCGGCATAAACTATTGATCCTTTCGTATTCCAATCGGCAATATATTCAATTTCGCCGGTTTTCCAGTCCATACACACCCATTTCCCGTCGCGGTTGCTTTTCCAGTTCGAGCCATAGATTTTACCATCCACTTCAACCACTCCGTGATGATGGTTATCGAAAGTGTGATCGACCCATTTTTTACTGACAGAAGTTCCCAACGAATCTATTTTCAGCATTATAGCCGGAAAATCATATCCTTTGGAAATGAAAATTTCATCGTCTTTGCAAATCGGTGTATTCGCCCAAATTAACCCGGGTTGATCATTCCACGAGCCCTCTTTATAATAATCGAAACTCCATGCCACTTTCCCGGTTTCAGGTACTAATGCAATCAGGTTATTAGCCGTAGTTGCCAAAATACAGCGAAAATTTTTGTACTGATATAAAGTTGGCGAAGTATAGGCGCGTTGTCCACCCACACATTTGCTTTGCCAAACCAAAGCGCCGGTCAACTTATTGAAAGCAACTACTGATGTTTGTTTGCCTCCGGGTGTACAAATCACTTTATCATCAACAACAAGCGGAGATTCAGCAACGCCCCAAATGTGCCGTTCCGATTTATAATCTTTGTCAACATCTATTTTCCAGATAATATTACCGTTCGCCTTATTCAGGCATACAAGTTCTCCTTGTCCGCTGATTACATAAACACGGTCGCCATCAATGGTTGCCGACCCTCTGGTATCCGGGAATGATTTCATCCATGATCGTCCGTAAATGGTCTTCCATTTTATTGAACCGGTCATGTCAATACAGCTAACGAAATCCAATGAATCGGTCATTCCGGTGGTAAAAATAAATTCTCCATCAGAAACAGGAGAAGAAAACCCTTTCCCAATTCCTTCGACCGATAACAAAAGCTCGGGACCTTCAGCAGGCCATTCTTTCAACAGACTGGTTTCATTGAACTTTCCATCTCTGTTTGGTCCCCGCCACTGACTTATTTGTGCTTCAGAAAAAACGGTAATAAATAACAATACATTGATCAGAAAAAAATGTTTCATGGCTGTAATCAGGTCAAAATATTAATAATTAACAATCTCAATTTGATATCTTATAGGCGATCAACGTATTACCATGTCTCAGGTACAAAATTCCATCGTTTATTACCGGATGTGCCCAATGCTGAGCAGTCCCCAATTCAACTTTGGCTTTGCTGATCAGTTTAAATTCGTTGGGGTTTACTTCAGCCAAAAACAATTCCCCTTTTTCGGAATAACCAATCAGCTTGTTCCCCGAAGCGATTATTGCACCTTTTCCTACTACTGCCGATTTGTATTTAGTTGCTCCTGTTTTCCAATCGATACACATCCATTCGCGGTTGTTATCGCCCGAACCGTATAAATAACCATCGATTAAAACGACACCTCCGATGCGGCTATCATAATCCGTTGAAAACCATTCTTTGTTCACAGAAGAGCCATCGCTACTTAGTTTCAGTTTCACTCCACCTTGTCCGTATCCGCTAAAGCAAAATACAGCGCCATCAGAATAAACCGGGGTGTTGGCATGTACCGACCAGCGGTTGGTTTGTTCGTAACTCCATAGCAATTTTCCATCAGAAGCATTGATACCAAGGATGTGATTGGCCATCATAGCAACCAAGATTTTCCTTGCAGGCAGTTCGATTAGCAAAGGAGTATTATACGCCGATTGTTCACCTAATCCGGCACACGACCATATTATTTTGCCTGAAAAACGGTTCAATGCAACTACATTATTGGTTTTTCCGCCCGGAGAGCAGTATACGCAGTCACCATCAACAACAACCGATTCGGTAACTCCCCAGGTAATGTTTGTTCCTGCCATATCAGTGATTAAATCAACCTGCCATATAATTTTTTCTGAATTTAAATCGAAACAGGCAAGTTTACCTAATCCACTGTACAGATATGCCAGATTTCCGGCTACTGTTACCGTTGACCTCGCGCCAGGATAATTTGTTTCCCATTCTCTACCGTATTCGTACTTTTTTGAGACAGTCCCGTTTTTGTCGATTACAAATAAAACTCCCTGACCACTGACCATTCCGGTGACATAAATTTTCCCGTTGGCAAATACCGGAGACGAAAAACCTTCGCCCAAATTGCCCACACTCCAAATAATTTCGGGGCCTGCAGCAGGCCATTGTTCCATCAGTCTTTCAGCAGAATATATTCCCATTGAGCCTTTTCCCCTCCACTGGGTAGCTTCCTGTGCATTGGAAATAAAAGCGGAAAAAACAATCAGAAAAGACGTTATTGTGGCTAGCTTTTTCATACGTTTAATTTTTTATCGTGGTTAATTGATATTTTCAGTGATTTAGATATTCTCAATTTTGGTAAAAGTAAGCATTGTTCCTATTCAATAGAAGGTTAACACCAAATTTAATCAGGTTCTAAATAGTTACATTTATTAACAAATATCAGATAAAAGCGGGAACGCTAGAGTGAACGTTTTCTGAAAATTTTCACATCAGAATCAATCAATGAAAATTTTATTTCGGAATTAGTATAAAAAATATCTTCCTGCTGGCCCAAACATAGAAACGCATTATTATTCAAACTATTAAAAAATCCATCGACCACTTTTGACTGCAATTTTGAGTTAAAATAAATCATTACATTCCGACAAAGCAGAAGGTCGATTCCTGAAAAATACGGATCGTTCACCAGATCATGGCCTGCAAATATAACCTTTCGTGCTATTTCAAATGAAATCTTCATTTTTGTACTATCCAGGGCAAAATAATCACCAAAGCTCTTCTTTCCGCATGCTTCATATTTTTCTCTGAACTCTTCCATCTTCGAAAGAGGATATTCTCCCCTGCTTGCAATTTCCAGCAACTTTTCGTTATAATCTGTTGCAATTATTTTTGATTTAGAAAGCAGGTTTTCTTCATTCAATAAAATGCCAAGAGAATATACTTCTTCTCCGGTTGAGCAGCCTGCGACCCATATTTTTATCTCGGGTAATAACGCCAGCTTCGGGAATACCTTTTCCCGGAGCCGGATAAAGAAGTCCGATTTCCGAAACATCCCGGTTACATTAATCGATAAATCCTGAAAAAAATGATTAAAAAATGAAGAGGTAGAAAGCAACTCATCCTGAAAAGCAGAAAACGATTTATAACCGGATAGATTAATCCGGTGGATAATCCGACGACGAAGATGTTTTATATTGTATTCCCGGTAATCAATAGAATATTTCTGAAATATCTGTTCAAACAACAAGTATATTTCATGATCAGAAATTTCTATTTCCGGAGCAATTGACACAGTTATGAATTATTTTGAAAGAATTTTCCAATGGCCAGCTTCAGATCAAATTCAGTAAAAGGTTTATTGATAAAATCGTTCATCCCTGCCTGAAAACATTCCTCCCTGTCGTTTGAAAATGAATTGGCTGTTAGGGCAACAATCCGGACTGGCTCTCCGATCTTATTATTTTTTTCAAATTCCCTGATTTTAACAGTAGCGCCAACTCCATCCAATACCGGCATTTGCATGTCCATTAATATTAGATTGTATTTGTTCGCAATATACTTTTCCACTGCTTCGTTTCCATTATTTGCGACATCGCACTGAACGCCCAAACGTTTTAACAACAGAATAGCAACGCGTTGGTTAATCGGATTATCTTCAGCCAACAAAATTTTAAATCCTTCCGGCACAATATTCGATCCTTCGTTTATCATCTCCAAAATTTTTAGCAGGCAAAGCCTGTTGTCTCCCAACATTCAATTTACTGAATACTTAAAGTACTTCTAACCCCTTCAACGAAGCGATTTAAATGGAACTGGTAAGTTTCTAAAAAATAGTTTAGTATAACGCTATAATTTTCAATCAAAGTTGTCAATTCTTCTTTGGTCGTAACTGCTTCCAGTGAATCTAAAAATATCCAGCGTTTATTTTCGAACCAGTTTTCATCACGCAACATTTTGCGATCTCCGTATTTTTCAATGTAATAATAGTGAAGTTTTTTTGCGTTTTCCAATCCTCCCGGAAAATTTAATCGAAATAAGGTTCCGGAAAGCGCCCTCATTGAAAACCAATATAAATTCAGGTTTTCATCAAAAACACACAAATATTTCAAGTCATTCAAGCGATTATAAAACAACTCTATCCGTTTTACCTCATGGTATTTATTCAGTTCGTGAAGTACCTGCGGGGTAAATTGAATAAAATCACAAAAAAAATCTTTGCTGATATTTCCCTCCTGCCCGAGTTCCTTAATTTCCTTATCAAGGGAGCTTCTAAAATAATTGATAAAAGAAATGGCCGCTTCCATTTTTAATAAATTTTATTCAAGTTAGGTACATTTTGGATGAATACCAACATTGGAACGATACAAATTATTAAAATTGGCTGCACATCTATCAACTGATTTCTTCCAGTTAGCAAATCACAAGACCGTTTAAAGTAAAGCGACCCGGCGGGTAACCAATAATTCAGTAAAAATTTTAATTGTACTGATTGAAAATGTCCGATATTGAAATTATGATTCTCCCTCTTTTTTCTTAATCCCGAATTCGCGGTCAACTTTCAGAAAAGGAATTATAAGAAATGGAGGAATGGAACAAATCATCACCCAGATAAAGAAATTCTGGTAACCAACTATTTCCTGCAACCAACCACTCAGCATCCCCGGAATCATCATTCCCAAAGCCATAAAACCAGTGGTAATAGCAAAATGAGCCGTTTTATGTTGCCCTTCCGAAATATAAATCATGTACAGCATGAATGCGGTAAAACCAAACCCGTAGCCAAACTGTTCGACAACTACAGCAATTGCAATCCAGCCCAGCGAATCGGGCATGAACCACGATAGCAAAAGATATGCAATATGAGGAACGTTCATGATAATAGCCATTTTCCACAACCAATATTTCAGTCCTTTACGCGATGCCACAATTCCGCCTAAAATACCGCCAATAGTGAGGGCAACCATCCCGGCAGTACCGTACACCAGGCCCAAATCACCGGTAGTGATGCCCATTCCGCCAGCTTCACGTGAATCGAGCAGAAAAGGAGCAGCCATCTTTACAATCTGCGATTCGCCAAGCCGATATATGAGCAAAAACAGTAGCGCAACACCAATTTCTTTTTTCCTGAAAAAGCTGGCAAAAGTTGAAAAGAATTCGCCAAATACGCTTTTTTCGCCGGTTTTATTTGGCTTATCGCCAACAGGCCGGGGTAAAGCAAAACGATGATACAGTGAAAACAAGAGAAAGGAAAAAGCAATGACGATAAAAACAATCGACCATGCAAAAGTGATGTTTCCCGAACGGCCAGTAAATGTTGCCGATGCTGTTTTTTTTAGTTTCGGATCGAGCTGAACCATGGCAAAAGCAGGCTTGTTCCAGTTCTTTTCAGTGAATTCGTACCGGTAATTACGCATCAGTTTAATACTTTTATCGCCTTTTTCGAAACTGAAATTCAGTACTACTTTTTCACCGGTAGGCGGTTGTTGCGACAGGCGAACCGGAACGATGGCCACATTCCCCGATAAACTGTTTTTTTCTGCCACCACATTTTGCTCCCCAAATTTATCTTTCAGAAACATTTTCAATGGCTGCGCAATCTGCCGGCTCCACCACCCGGGCCCATCATTCGTTTGTAGTGCCCGGTTTTCTTCTGTATAAAAATGATTTTCGCTGTTCCATTTTTCAACCAACTTAAACAACGAGTCAGACTCTTGTTTTTCGATGGCTGCAATCGACAGGCTGAGTTCTTCTTCGGAAATAAAATACAGGCCGTCACCTCCGTTTGCCGACAGATATTCTTCCGGATTAAATTCAATCGGGACCGTCGTGGTGTTTTTTGCATTCACTACCACTTGCACCGGCTCCAAACCAGTTGCCGTTTCGAGGCTCCCGGCAAGAATAACCAGCAAACCCTGTCCGGTAAGCATGGCAAAACGATAAAAAGTACTCCGGATACCCACAAAAAATGCCTGATCGCCCGACGACAAACCCAACATGTAAAAGCCATCGGCAGCAATATCGTGCGTGGCCGAACTAAAAGCCAGCAGCCAGAAAAAAGCCAATGTATATTGAAAAAAACGTTCAACAGGAATCATAAAAGCAACCCCGGCAAGTCCCGCCCCTATAATTAACTGCATGGTTACAATCCAGAATCGCTTGGTTTTCAGCAAATCGACAAGTGGACTCCAAAGAGGCTTGATTACCCAAGGCAAATACAACCAACTGGTGTACAAAGCAATGTCGGTATTCGAAACTCCCAACCGTTTGTACATGATCACGGAAAGCGTCATCACGATAACATATGGTATTCCTTCAGCATAATAAAGTGAAGGAACCCAGAACCAAGGATTTCGTTTGGCTGTTTTTTCCATTTTGCTTTTTTATAGTCGTTTAAAGGTATAATTTTTCTCTTTTAATTGGTCGATCAATTTCTGGAGGTGCTGATAGAATTTGTCGGTGCGGGCAGCATCGGTTCCCGGATGAACCAGTAGAATACAACCGTTCAGCGTATTTTCGGCTTCAAACTGAAAAATATTTTTCAATATCTCTTCCGACGAACGATAGTTTTTCATTTCCGGCGTGGTATAATCGGCATTGCTCCGGATGCCCGGAGTAAAGTTGATCAACTCCGCTCCCATCGATTTCGACCAATCGACGATACTTTTGTTGTACCATTCGTACGGGGGCATAAACCATCGCGATTGTCCGGCAGAAATACCGTACTTTTCCAACTCAATATAGTTTTTTCGAAGATCGGTTTCAAACCGGGTTTGATCGACCAGCAGCAAATCGCGCTTTTTCCAATCACAATACAGCAAATGACCATCGGAATGCGGCCCCACGTAATGTCCATCGGCAATTGTCGATTTTATAAAATCCCGAAATTGACTATTCCGCAAAAAATTACCAGTGAAAAAGAACGATGCTTTTATTTTATTTTTTTCGAGCAGATCAAGAATATAAGGGCCTCCTTCGGCTTTATCGTCAGCAGTAAAAACCAGGTAAATAGTTTTTGATAATGGACTTATTCGCACCACGGCGCCCTGCGAATCCGTTATTTTTTCCTGCTGCTTTTTCCCATCTTTCTCGAGCGATGATAAATAAAAACTCAGGCTTGCCGTTCCGTCCATCGTTGGTTCATTCGACGAATAATCGCCCATATCGTCGTGATAAACCGCTTTTCCAAGCTGAAAAGGAATATACGGATCGTTATTCATTAAATGAATCCCTCTCAGATTTTCGTAAATGTTTTTATAAACGGGGCCGTCAACCAGTCCTCCGGTAGTGGTTTCATGTAACAAATACGTAATTGCCGAATGAGGCAACTGCGGGTTGTCGCCGCCTTCCGGAAGTCCACAAACCATGCTGGTTCCCCACGGATTGCAGCCAAATAACCAGTCGCGAAGGGCGGCTTCCATTTCGGCATAGGTTGCATCGCCAGTGGCCTCGCGGTAACAACGCGCCTGCGTGAGCGCTGCCGCCACCAGGTTGTTCGAGCACCAAATAAATGGAATGCCATTCAGAAACGGGTCTTTTTCGGCCCGGTTATAAATATACTGAAGCCCGTCTTTCATGTACCCGGCAAAGGCTGGTTGTGTAACCGACAAATACGAATGGCCCAGATTTACAAACGGATAAAACTGGTAATGCCTTGCCGAACCGGCTGCCATCCAGGGAGTGACAGGTTCTGCTGCCCCCCATTTCAGAGCTTCTTCCAGGTAAAATCCGTCGCCGGTCACACGATGCAACTCACAGGCCGCGAGTTCGAGGTCGTCTACAAAATTATCTTCTTCGTAAAAATACGGCGACACATTGCAGGCCGTCTGGCATGCGCCCAAATCAGAAACTGCAAATTGATAGGCGTCGAACGCTTTCTTCTCAATCAGACCAGCAAAACCGGCATCGTATTTTTTTATTAATTTCGCCCCCAGTGCAAAAGCCGAAGCATATTTAGCGGCGCTTGACGACACGCCGGTTGTGCGGTTTTTGTGTTTGGCCAATCCTTGCGGTTTCCCGGTAACGTAGTAAACCGGGCGGTAAATTCCTTCCAAACCATATTTTACCGAATCTTTATTGGGTAGCCGATACCCCCGATGATCGCGGTCGTCGGCAATCTGGTTGTACATTTCGCCGGGCGCCGGATTCATTTTTACCATCCATTCGAGCCCCCAGCGCGCTTCGTCTAAAATATCGGGAATACCGTTGGAACCTTTTCGTCCACTGGCATCGTAACGGTCGCCAAAAACGTCCGGATTTTTCATATAAGCGAATAACATCTGGTAAACAGCATTGGCCGAGGTGGTAAGGTATTGCAAATAGTCGGAGGCATCGTGCCAGCCCCCGGTAACATCAATTTTTTGTCCCGATTTTTGCGGATGATCGACAATAATACCGTCGTGCCGATGGCACGAATCGTTCAGATACGGGTTGAAACCGCAACGCTGCTGGCGCATGTAATTCAGAATGAAATCAGCTGTCCCTTCGTACACATCGCCATTGATACGAAAACAGGGCGACTGCGTTTTTCCAACCTGAAGATAATAACCTCCTTCTTCGGAAAATGATGAGAAATCGAGCCGAAAAGCTGTTTTCATGCCCCAGCCGGAAGCATCGTACGATTTTGTTTTTCCAGAAAAAATCACTTTCCCGGTAACCGCATCGCAAAGCTGAAACGGTCCCGGGTTCAGTTGCTCTTCGGAAATAAAAACGGCAACCTTTACCGACTGCGGCAAATAGCCCAATTGATTGACCCGCAGCCAACTGTTTGCAACAGAAAAAGTCGCAAACATCGAAACAAAAAAAATGGAGAAGATGATTTTTTTTCTCATAAACAGTTTAGGTTTAAGTTCTCTCACTCTGATTTTCCCGGCCTGAATTATGCTGCCCTTTCATGACGTTTTTTCACTTCTGTATTCGTCATTTTCGATAAAAAAAAACAAATTAAGCCTGTTGTCCTATATACTCAATCTGTTCATTATATGCTTGTAGTATCCCCTCTTTTAATCTGCAATAACTTTCTGTACTTGCCATATTTTGCAATGATTTTAAAGTTATACTACTTTGGCTTCTTTTATAATTATCAAGTCTGAATGTTGGTAAAACATAGAAATCCCATTGTTCCATTTTTAACGGGTCAACGGTATCCTGATTTGTGTGTTTCAAATGGCAAAACACGTATACATCAGCATGTCGTTTAGTTTCATCTTCAATGTTTGTTACCGGATCCCAATATTTTGCAGGCTTTATAGAAAATGAGATTGGCGAATATTGTTTTTGATTCCAGCACTGAATATAGGCTGCCGATTTAACTTCTATTTTTATTTTTCCATCCAATAACAAATCAAATGCATTCCATTCATCCCTAAGATTTTCAGGATTGAAGCCAATTACAGAGCCAACAATAAATTCTGCAAATCTTCCTCTTGTTGCATTGCTTAAAATATCAGAAACACTCCAGCGCCAAAAATCCAACAGATTGTATTTAGTTTTTGAACCATTATCTGTGAGCAATTCCTGTCCTGATTTAAATGTTGCTTTTATTTCTTTTAATCCACTCATTAGTATGCACAATATGATGTTTTTCTATAAAGTGATTAAACTAATAAAAAAATAGAAAGCAGTTCAAATAGCTGTAATTTAGGGTTGAATGACAATAAATTATAAAAAAATGAACTGTAAGAGTACAAATTTAACTAAAGTGCAAATAGAAAACTGCATTTTACCTTTTATTCCTAAAAACAAACGAGGATTTAGCAGCAGGTTTCAGATGGTTTAATATATTCGAAAGTATTGTTCATAAACTGAAACCGGATTGTCAATGGAAATTTTTGTTTGTTGATATTGAATGTGTTAAGCCTCCATTTAGTTGACAGACTGTTTATATTACTATCGTAATATGGTGTAATCAAGGTGTTTTTGAAGTTATGTTCTTGACTTTTTTGAAATACAAAGAGATAAGTTGGATACTGAGAAATTGAACCTGAACGGTACACACAGCCTTGTAAAAAAATCGACAGAAAGCGTAGCCTACCAGCATCGCAAGAAAGCAAAGACTTCCAATATACTGATGCTGACAGATGGGAAAGGAATCCCGATAGCAACCGGAGGAATCATTAGTTGTAATCACAATGACCTGTACCGGATCGTGCCCCAATTTTCGAAGATGACAAAACAGGTCTAAAATTGTGGCATTCAGGTAGATAATAGTCTTTTGAATGCTGACAAAGATTTTGATTGCAAGAAACTTATCAGGGCCTGTCACAGAAGAAAACTTTTCCCAAACATCATCGAAAACACAAAAAACCGAAAGAAGATCAAAAGAGAAATAAAACGGTTCTTTATCCGAAGAATCTACCAGCAACGATTTGTCAATGAACGTTGTTTTGCCTGGATAGACAGCTTTAGAACGCTATTAATCCGATTTGACACCCTTGACTCTGCTTGTCTAAATTGGCATTTCTTAGCTTTCGCTCTTATCTTGTTAAAAGTTTAAACGAGTTAATTGTTTGGGAAATTATTATCAAAGGAATACACAATACAGGGTGCAATTGAACCTTTTCGGGGAACTAATCCCAAAAAGATTATAAATTACGCATCACAAACCGATCAAATCAATCCTTCCACACCCAATCATGAGCGAAACAATCATGGAAATAGCTGCGGCAGCCGACAATGAGGTTATTCATTCATAAAATATTGATATTTTATTACATAGCCCTATTTCCAAGACTTTTTAGAGCCTGATTTTTAATTATAAAGCATATCGAATAAATGACCTATTTGTTTTAAAGTTTTGTAAAACATTGATTTTCAGCATAAACCGAAGCACAAATACAAAATTATTTTACATTTGCTTTTCAATTAACCTTAAAAAATCATTATGAAGAAACTAGTCCTTTTATCTGCATTGGTAATATCCGTTGCAAACTTGGCTTTGGCTGGTGGAATATTGACCAATACAAACCAAAGCGCCCAATTTGTAAGGATGCTTTCCAGAAATGCATCAACCGATCTGGATGCTGTGTATTTCAACCCGGCTGGATTGATGGTAATGAAAAATGGATTCTATTTCGGGCTTCACAACCAAACCATTTTTCAGAAAAAGACTATTGTTAGTGAGAACCCATTACTATTGTATGATAATGAATACATCGGCGATGTAAAAGCGCCTGTTTTCCCAACAGCATTTGCTGTATACAAAACCGACAAATATGCCGTTTCACTTGGGTTTGGGCCAAATGGAGGAGGCGGTTCTGCCGATTTTGCCACTGGGTTGCCTTCGTTCGAGGGTCCTTTTGCTACAATCCCCGGACTGTTAACAACATCGGGCATCCCAACAAGCAAATATAGTTTAGATGCAGCCTTTGAAGGATCTTCTATCTTCTGGGGAATTCAGTTGAATGGCTCTTTAAAAATCAATGAGATTATTAGTGCATCTGTGGGTTTAAGGTATCTTTTGGCAAATAACAGTTATGAAGGTTATATCAGAGATATAAAAATTAATCCGAATTACCCTGCATTTGGCGCTGCTTATAATGGCAACATGGTTTCGGCAAATCAATTTTTTACATCCGGAACTACATTCCTAAATGGACTTTCATCGAGTGCAGCTAGTGCAGCCACAGGACTTTCCAATGCAATTACCAGTGGAGTACCTGCTTCAACACCTCTTAGTGCAATGCCAGCACAAACTGTGGCTGGTGTTACCCAGTTACTAGGCGCGGCTGGGATTAGTGCAACAGGCATGAATATTGGCACAGCTGCTGCAACATTAAATGTGGTATCTCCTGTATTTGCAACAAAAGCTGATGGTATGGAAGAAAACGCAAATAAGACCGCAGATAAACGAGTTATTACAGATCAATCAGGAAAAAGTATTACTCCAATTATTGGGATTAATCTCAAACTGGAAAAATTAAACGTTGGAATAAAGTATGAATTCAAAACCAAACTGGAACTGGAAAACGAAACAACAGTCGACGATATGGGTTTATTTCCTGACGGGAAGAAAACGCACAGCGATATACCTGCAATTTTGGCTATTGGCACTGACTATAAAATAACAGACAAACTAAAAGCCTCCTTTTCATACAATTTGTATTTCGACAAAGATGTTGACTGGGGCCTGAATATTTATGGTGTACAACGTACAATCGACAAAAATTATGTGGAAATGGCTCTTGGTTTTGAATATGCCATTTCCGACAAACTGGATCTCAGTATCGGAGCAATGAGCTCGAACATGGGCGTTAGCGAAGCGTACCAAAGCGATTTCAGCTACAGCAACGACTCATATACCGGAGGCTTGGGATTTTCGTACAAACTAAGTGAAAAACTCATTCTCGATGCAGGGTTTATGTACACTCCGTATGTTAAGGATGAAAAAGATTTTGGCACTTACAAGGAAACATACGACAAACGTACGGTAGTTGGAGCTGTAGGCATCGCATATAAAATATTTTAAGACGAAATCACTTCGTCATTACGAAGAGGCTGCCGATTTTGGCAGCCTCTTTTTGTATCCGGAAAATCGATATTTTGAAAAGCAAGCCCACAATTTTATCTTTGCACCTCAATTTTCAAGATGTACACACAAGAAGAAGCCAAACAAATACGGCAGCAGTTTTGGGATACTTTTGCAAAACGCTGCGAGATTGTCCCCGAATTGAGGAACAGAAAAAAGAAATGGATTTTGTACGACACAAAAATAAGTGACGTCAATCTGAAATTTGAAGTAGATCGCCACGAAGCGCTGGTTATGATTGAAATCAACAGTAGCGCAGAAAGCCGCCGCCTACAAATTTATGAAACACTTGAAAAATACAAACTTCTGCTTGAAGATGGTTTTAAAGATGGCCTGATCTGGAATTTCTGCATCACTCGCGAAAGCGGACAGGAAGTGTGCCGAATCTACGAAAAAATGCCCCATGTTGATATTCATCGTCGAAGCCAATGGCCCGATATTTTTAATTTTCTCATCGAAAATATGTTGAAACTAGAGGCCAATTTCCTGGAAATACTTGATGCTGTGCAGGAAGAAATATAGGATCAAAAAAAGTTCAGGGCATTTGTTGGATAAATTTCATGTTTCGATTTCTGTCTCCTGACGATATCATTTAAGATCTTTTTTATACTTGATTACCGTTAGCAAATCCTCCAATTGGTCTTTCCTTCTCATGTCGAATACAAAAGGAATCAACTTGCCGATGTGTTTATTGCTGTTAAAACTTTCCACCAAACTTTCGTCAATATCCAGCGCCATAAGTCCCAAACCGGTTTTTTCAGTAAAATAAAAAGCTGTTTTGAAATATTCATCCCAGACCGACAGCCAAAAAACGGTTTTCTTTTTATATTCCACTTTGCACAACCACGCTTTTCCGTCTTTGTAGTAATTCCATTGCGGAATCAATCCGTAATCCACTTCGGTTACGGTTTCCATTAATTCTTCATATACCGGATAACTATCGCCCAATGCATTTTTTATAACCTCTTTTTCCGGAAATATTGACTGATCTCTCAATAAGATTATTCCCATTATTCATTCAGCTTAAATATTAACAAACGCTGTTACGTCAACTTCTATTAAAATAAATCCTCGAGATTGAAGTGAAAATTATTTTAAAGCAACAAGTTATAAAAAACGGATATAAGTTCATATAGCAGGCTACCTGAAAATTAAGTTTTAGAATGATTTGGATAAATACCTTCTGCAGAGCGCCTCATTCGGTCACTCTGTTTTAATCTTCCAAAAACTTGTTTAACTCTTTTAAAATTTTGACTGGTGGCGGATTTGTATACGTTGAAAAAACTTATTAACTACACACTTTTCCCCATTTCTAATATAATGAAAATAACCGGATGTGCCTGATAACATCGCCAGATTTAATAAAAGCTCCATTTGAACAGCCCGTAATATTGCAAAATGTAATGGCATTATTAAAATCTAACTTAGGAGTAAGCCCCACAGCAACCATTTCTGCATCGGGACTACATTTGCAGTTAACCAATTTTTCGAACTGAATACCACAATGCGGGCAAAAGAGTTCATCTTTAACGCCAACAATCAATTCACCGCTAAGTACCACTTTATCAAAATCGCCTTCAATGGCCGAAATAACAAATTCGCCCTCTGTCCCGGGGCGTTTAAACCTGATCTTCAAACCGGGAAAACCATTGATCTCGATCTCAGGATCAATTAAATTACAACCATCCGGGCAGAATGCTTTATCAACGACATAACGCACAGCGCGTTCTTTATTTTTATTGACATTCTTGCGCCTTTTGGCTATCGGAATCATCAAACGGCCATCTTTTGTAAATTGTGACATAAACTTTTGTCTGTTTGTAGCTAAAATAGTAACCAAACAATTAAGAACTAAATCTTTACAACACATTTACGTGTAACACTTAGCTTTAAATACATTTATGTACTTCGAAAGAAATATGCATAAGGTCTTTTTACCTTCATTTTCATCAGGCGGCCAATTTGTGATTTGAATTTTGGAACTTGGAATTTTTATCCTTCAAACAATCTCCCCTGCCAGGTGTCGCGTTCGGCAAGGCGTTTTTCTACTTTGGCAACAAACTCAAAGTTTTTCAATCCCCAGCACGGGGCAACCACCATTTCGGCAGGGGCTTCGCTGACAAATCGCTCCACTATAATCGCCGGATTCAATACTTCCAGGTAATCAACCACCAGGTCGGTGTATTCTTCTACCGAAAATAAATGAAACGTGTCGGGATTTTGCCGATAATCCTTATACAGTCGGGTTTCCCGGTGAATTTGCAACTGGTGGAGCTTCAGGTTTTCAACAGGCAATTGTGAAATACTTTTTGCCTGATCGATAAAGTCGCTGTAACCTTCACCCGGCAAACCGAGTATGAGGTGAACACAATTATGGATTCCACGGCGTGCTGTTTCCTCCAATGCCCAAACCGACTCCTCAAAACTGTGCCCCCGGTTGATCTGCTGTAAAGTTTCATTCCGGTGCGATTCGATGCCAAATTCCAGCATCAAATAGTATTTCGACGATAATTCACCAAGATAATCAAGTATTTCCTCCGTCAAACAATCGGGACGGGTAGCAATGACCAACCCGATAATTTTCGGATGCCGTAAGGCTTCTTCGTACAGTACGCGAAGGTTTTCGAGTGGTGCATAAGTATTCGAATAGGCCTGAAAATATGCCAAGAACTGCATGGAATGATATTTCCGGGCAAAAAAATCAATCCCCTGCCGAACCTGTTCGGTCACCGTTTTTTTAAGGTTGCAATAACTGGGTTTAAACGTTTTGTTGTTGCAATAGCTACACCCTCCGGTGCCTTTGGTGTCGTCGCGGTTCGGACATGTAAAACCGGCATCGACCGATACTTTTTGTACCCGTTCGTTGAATTTTCTCCGGAAGTAAGTCGAAAAATCGTTGTAACGTTTATCGTGTCCCCAAGGGTAATCCATCCGTTTAATTTGAAACAGTTGCAAAGATAACCGAAAAGCCGAATCCGCCCTATTTGTGCGAAATTGTTGAAAACTCGTTGAAAACAAGAATTAACAAGCAACACTTTCTACATGTTGTTTCTATACCTTTAAACGATTCAGAAAAAGAAAAACCTATGCTAACGCCCAAAGATAAGCTGCAAATTGAACAACGGGGAAGCGACATAAAAACCGTTGAACAGCAAATCAGAAATTTTATTGAAGGATTTCCGTATCTGGAAATAATTTCGGCAGCAATGATTGGGAACGGGCTGATCCGGCTTCAGGAGACCGAACTGAAAGAATATATACAGACATTCGACGAACATATTGCAAACGGGATGATTCCCATGAAATTTATACCCGCTTCAGGGGCGGCCAGTCGCATGTTTAAAGTACTTTTCAGTGCAAAAGAAAAGCTAAAAACCGGAACGCAAGAAAGAGAAGTGATGCAATCGCCGGAAATTGCTAATTTCTTCAAACAGCTAAAAAGATTCGCTTTTTATCCTGAACTTGAAAAAATTTCAGGAAAGAAAATGGATGAATGCAGCCTATTGGAAATTCTCGAATTGATTTTAACTGAAAAAGGATTGAATTATGGGAATCTGCCCAAAGGGTTGCTTCGTTTTCATTCCTATGTAGAAGAGACACGCAGCCCAATGGAAGAACATCTGATGGAAGGCATCAGCTATGCAAAAGATAGGGAAGGACGGGTAAAAATACATTTTACGGTTTCGCCGGAACACCAGCAAGGATTTGAAGCTCTTGCCAACGAGACCAGTAAAAAATATGAGAAAAAATACAACCTTATTTTTGACATCAGTTTTTCGCAGCAAAAACCATCGACCGATACAATTGCAGTGAACCACGAGAATGAACCGTTCCGCGAAGCCGACGGTAGTCTTTTGTTCCGTCCTGCCGGGCACGGCGCCCTGCTCGAAAACCTGAACGATCTGGAGGCCGACTTGATTTTCATTAAAAATATCGACAACGTGGTTCCCGACCGTCTAAAAAAAACAACTATTAATTATAAAAAAGCGTTGGCCGGATTGCTTATCAACCTCCAGAAAAAAATATTCTACTACCAGCAGAAATTGGATACACAACATTATTATGCCCTGAATAGTGCATTTTTTGCCGAAGCATCTAATTTTCTGGAAAATGTTTTGAACGTAAAACCTCCGCAAAACCAATATTATTCTGAAAAAGAAGAATTATACCATTACCTGAAAACGAAATACAATCGCCCGCTGCGCGTTTGCGGAATGGTAAAAAACCAAGATGAACAAGGTGGTGGCCCCTTTTGGGCGGTCAATAACGATGGTTCAGTTTCGCTGCAAATAGCCGAAAGCTCGCAAATTGATCCGGCTGACGAAACGCAGCAATCAATCGCGAAAAGTGCAACCCATTTCAACCCGGTCAATCTGGTTTGTGCAGTACGAAATTACAAAGGGGAAAAATACGATTTATTGCAGTTTCGTGATCCTGAAACAGGTTTCATTTCCGTGAAATCGAAAGACGGAAAAGAACTGAAAGCACAGGAACTGCCAGGCCTGTGGAATGGCGCCATGGCCGACTGGAATACCCTTTTTGTGGAAGTTCCGGTCGAGACTTTCACCCCAGTAAAAACGGTATGTGATCTTTTACGAAAAGAACACCAGCCGGACTGAGTTTATTTAAAAAGTATTTCTATTTTTGCAAACTTCAATCGCACAAAATGGAAGAGGATAGCAGGGATTTTTACGAAGACGATGAAATTATTGAAGCGGTAAAACGTTTCAAAAAGATGATCCGGCATAAGTGTGTCTCCTATTTCGATGTGTTTGAATTTGAAGGTATAGCCGACCACTTCATGGACGAAGGACGACTTAAACTGGCAAAAAAAGCAATAGTCACCGGACTTCACATGCACCCTTCGTCAACTGCTCTGTTACTGAAGAAAGCCCAAATATTTGCATACGAAGGAAAATCAGAAAAATGTTTGAAGCTGGTAAAGTTTCTCGAACAAATAGAGACTAGCAATGCTGATTTGTATCTTGTAAAAGGTTCGGCACTGAACCTGGTCGGCGACATTAAAAACGCCGTTAAAGCATATGAAAAAGCAATTGACTGCGACACCGATGACCCAGATGAAATACTTTACAGCATCGGAATTACTTTCGGACAAACCGGCGAAGTAAAATATGCCCTTCACTATTTAAAAAGAGCTCATCGGGCCAATCCGAAAAACGAAATGGTTTTGTATGAATTGGGCTATTTCTACGAACGCAACGGACAACTCGACAAAAGCATTGAATATTACAATAAATACCTGGATATTGATCCGTTCAACAGTTCGGTTTGGTACAATCTTGGAATCACTTATAACCGCTGCAACCGTTACGAAGATGCAGTAAAAGCTTACGACTTTGCCATCGCGCTGAACGAAAATTTCCTTCAAGCCTATTTCAACAAAGCAAATACCTATTCGAACAACGAACAGTACGAGGAAGCCATTCCGTGTTACAAGGAATATATTGAACGCGACCCTGAAAACGACGACTCGTTTTGCTATCTGGCCGATTGTTACCTGAATATGGACAACAACGAACAGGCTTTTGAAAATTATCAGAAAGCCATTGAAATAAGCGAAGTAAATGCAGGAGCGTGGAATGGTATGGGATTGGTCATGTGGCGTGAAAACAATATGGAGAAAAGTCTCGGTTATCTAAAGAAAGCTACCCAGCTCGACAAAGAAAACGAAGAATTCTGGATCAGTTACGCCCGGGTTTGCGGTGAGTTAGAACTCAACAAAGAAGCTGTTTCATCGTTTCAGAAAGCGACAAAACTGGCTCCTGAAAATACCGAATACTGGATTGCCTATTCAGAATTTCTGCATAAAAAAGGCGACACCACCCGCGCTATCAATATTCTGAAAAAAGCAGGAAAAGTGAGTGAATCGAGCGCCCCAATCAATTACCGGTTGACGGCCTATTTGCTGGAAAACAATAATGATGCTGAAGCGGCTATCCGCTTTGAAAAGGCGTTGAAGATCGATTTCAGCAGCCATGGTAATTTGTTTGATTATTATCCCGAAGCCCAGAAAATGGAATTGATCAAATCGCTGATTGGACAATACCAAACAGGATTGCAATAAATATCTGCACGGATTTTATTTTACCAAAATTATTTTTGCGAGAATACGCCGTTTTCCAAACGTGTATTATACCATTTTCCAAATCAGACACCTGATAAATTACCATCATCAAAGATGGACAAAGAATTACTTTTAGAAACAGCCAACATCATTCATTCATTTCCCGAACGTCCGTGTATACTGGAACCCATACTGAATATCGGGAGCATTGTTTACCGAAAAATAATCTTCGCCCACGTTGAACGAAAAATCGCCTTTTGCCGCTTTGAAACCCATAAAGATGTAGGATTTTATCGAGAAGAAATACATCGAAGCGGCGGTAAGTTTGGCATGTTTGAATTGTTCTTTTACCTCAAAGCCTTCCCAAACTTCGCCCGGCTGAAGAAAAGCTACTCCCAAATCGTCGTATTCATCCTGCGAATGACTAAAAATATAACCATCGAGAAAAGAATCCTGATAATTGTTCATCAGCCCAAAATAAAACACACGGTCTTTTTTCGACACAAAATTAAACGCCAAATACGATTTAGCTGAGCTTCTGAAATCATGGTCGATTATATTTGCTGTTTCTTTCAGGCTAATCAGCGAATGATGGGTAATCTGGAAATCAAAACCCAAGTCGGTATAAAAATGCGGTGTTATTCTTTTTCGGTACAAGAAAGCTCCGGAAACACCCCCCGCAATTTTCGGGTAATATTTATTCAGGGGTAAAGCGGCATGGACGCCAAGCTGAAACGTATGGTACGATGCTCGGTTCACTTTCCGCCATAACGGACGATAATAATGAAGGTCGAAAGTTCCCAGAAATGACTCTCCTTCATCAATCCGGATCGATTCGTTGTTTTCATCTTTAAATGCAATGTGCGCTTTGTTAAAAATATACTGGTAACGACCAAAATTGTCGTGCAGGTTTATCCGGTCGTGAAACCATTCAATAAAATCATCGCTGGCAAGATGATGAATAAAGGCTGTTCCTTCGGATAACAAATGCGTGTTCAGTTTAAAAATAAACGAGCCCTTTTTGCCCAATTCCCACAAATACGTAAAACTCAGGTTTTGCAGCACCCCGTCCGACGAAAATGTTTTGCGCTCAACTGGAATCTGGTTCAGAAAAAAATAATACGGCCGCTGGGTCATATACAGGCTGTTTACCTCGATCCTTTGCCTCGGAGTTAAGTATTGCGGATAATAAATGGTTGATTGCGGATGCCAGTTGTTGCCCATGGAATACCCCACCGAGAACTTGCTGCTTTTTTTATTGAAAGTGCCAATATAAAAAGGATGATCGAGGGTGAAAATTCCAAAAGGGTGTACCGGGTTGACCTCCGTAAAGAGTAAATTATCGTTAAAAATGGAAGGAATGGTATCCTTTTCGCGGGCAGACAGGTTTTGAAAAGAGACCAACAGCAACAACACAACAAACACACTTTTTGAAATTCGCATCCTGTCCCGCTTTAAAATGTTGCTAAATGAGTGTACAACTGTTGCACCGGCAACCCCATCACATTGAAATACGACCCGTCAATGCGGTAAATTCCCACATAACCAATCCATTCCTGAATACCGTATGCACCCGCTTTATCAAACGGCTTATAATTTTCGATATAAAAATTGATTTCCTCATCGTTCAGTTCTTTAAACCACACACTGGTTTGAGCGCTAAAAACCACCTTTTTCGTTTTCGAAAATAAGCAGACCCCGGTTATCACTTCGTGTTTTTTTCCTGAAAGGGATTTCAACATTTCACGAGCATGAGCAGCGTCACCAGGTTTATTCAGCACCTCATCACCCAAAGCGACAATGGTATCGGCAGTAATTACCAACTGGTTTTCATCGATTTTTGCTAAAAAAGCCTCTGCCTTTTTTTCGGCCAGAAAAGCAGCTACATCAGCTACTGGCATATCCTCAGGAAACGACTCATCGGTATCCGTTGTCATCGTTTCAAAGGTCAATCCTAAATCGGACAGGAGTTGCTGCCTTCGTGGAGATTTTGAGGCCAGAATAATTTTGTACTTCCCAAGATTTGTAAACGGCATCATGTCGATTTCCAATAAAATGAATCCTCATTCAGCCATGTTCCCTGTGCGCGCATCACCTGTTCAATCACATCGCGCACGCAACCTTCGCCACCTTTTTTATCGGAAATGTATTTCGAAATTTCCTTGATATCAGGAATAGCATCTATCGGACATACAGGTATCCCTATTTCTTTCATCACTTGAAAATCGGGCATATCGTCGCCCATGTATAAAATATCTTCTTTGTGCAATCCTGTTTTCGACAGAAAATCGCCGAGGCTTTTTATCTTATCAAAAACTCCCATGTAAATGTACTTCACCCCCAGTTTTGCATATCGAAGTTTCACCGAGTCAATATTTCCTCCGGTAATAATTCCAATCTCAAACCCGTTGTTCAGTGCATTCCGGATAGCATATCCATCCTTCACATTGGCCGTTCTGACTGGATCGCCCTGTTCGTTTAAAGGAGAAATATCGGACGACAAAACCCCGTCGACATCGAAAATGAATGCTTTTATTTGCTTGAATTCTTCTTTTAAAAAAGCCATTACGAATGGTGTAATTGGTAAATACTATCGGACAGCAACTGATATATTTTTTGTAATTCAGGCTTATCGTTCAGCAATTTTATATGTTTCAAAACAACCTCCTGATCGTTTCGGGCCGACGGGCCTGTTTGCGCTTCGACAGGACTCAATTTCATTGCCTTCTCTGTTGTTTCCTGAATTAAGGGATAGAGCAATTCAAATCCCATATTGTTTTCTTTCAGAAGATTCTCGGTCAATGTATACAAATGGTTCACAAAATTACAACTTAAAACAGCCGCAACATGAAGAACGATCCGCTGACCAGAATCGAGCCGGGTGATTTTGTATGAAACTTTTCGGGCAACCCCTTCCAATCTTTTAAAATTTTCAGGCGTATTGGTTTCCAAACAAACCGGCACATTACTAAAATCGACCTTCTTGTTTTTCGAAAATGTCTGAAACGGATAGAAAACTCCATAGTTTTCGGTATATGGTGAAAGGATTTCAATAGGAAGGCTTCCGGCTGTATGCACCACCAGGCTGTTCCCGAAATTTACCTGTGCGGCAACCTCAGCCACCACATCATCCTTCACTGCAATAATATACAAATCGCAATGCTCTTTTATTGCTGAAAGATCGGTGGTAAATGCGGCATTTATTTTACCCGCCAATGTCCGTGCCGATTCGGTGGTACGACTATAAACCTGAATAATATTGATTTCACTGTCGTATAAAGCCAGCCCCAGTTGGGTAGCAAGGTTACCGGCTCCTATTAAAACTACATTTTTAATCATTGTGAAAAATAAAGCGGCAAGATACAAAAATGAAGAATAAAATAACCAACAGGCCTCAGAAAAACATGTAAGGCTACAATCGATTTGCAACTAAAAACAGCAGAAAAAAGAAAATTCAAACGTGTTTTTTATTTCAAAGCCAGTCTCATCGCGCCCAGATTTTCATACGGAGTAGAAACCGTAATTTCACAACCGGCAGATAAAATGAATTTCCTTCCTTTTTCCGCCTCCAGTAATTTTCGGCACAGTTGTTCTACTTCGAATGCCGTACTATTCAGAATAGCAACAGGGTTCAGATTACCGCAACGGATTACTTCCGGCCCAACAATACGAAAAGCCTCTTCCATGTGAACCATATAGTCAATATCCAGAATATCTATTTTCAAATCCTTCAGAGAAGGAAGAAGATGTGTAATATTTCCGCAAATGTGCATTTTTACTTTGGCGCCTAACCCGTGAATAAAATCGATTATCTCGCGATGTCGTTCTTTTATAAAAAGGTCATAGGTACATTCATCGATCTGCGAGCAAATAGCATCGCCCATACCAATAATATCACAACCCGCTTCGATCTGGGCTTTTGCAAAATCTTTGGACGTTTGCACACATTTATCAAGCAGAAAATTCGAAAAATCGGGATCAAGCATTAGTTGCATCAGCATGTTGCTGATTCCGGTCAAGTCGCATGCTTCTGCCAGCGGGCCTTCAATCCAGCCGATAACCGGCACTTCTCCCTTCAATTTCTTCTGAAACAACTTGGCTCCAAGGATCCGGTCCAAAGTCCGTTCGCATTTATAAACATCCGGGCGTTTCAAGTTTTTGACATCGTCGATATTCTGAACCAACAGTTGTTCGCAACGAGGAACCTGTTCCGCAGGAAAACTGACTTTTGCGCCAAAAGCCGAAGTTTCGCGATACGGATCGGAAATTAAACCAACCATGTCTGTTTCAAAATAGTCCATGCAACGGATATTCGATTCAACCAAAACCTTGTAATCGGATGCAAATTCGCCATAGGTATTTCCATTAAAACGTGCTGCAAAGTGCATCAATATTGGTCTGAACAACACCCGACCAGAGACATCACCACCGCTCAGCTTTTCGAATTGGTCTTTTTTTGTCATATAATCTGCTTTTCTTTTGTCTTCTGATTCAAAACTAAGGATTTAAGATGAAAGCCGCATAGCCATAAACACATCCAGCGCCTTTAAAATTACAGGCGGTGTTTTTTCTGTTTTTTTGAAAAACCATATCCGACGACTAGAATAAACAGAAAGGATAGAAATACAACCATCGCATCAAACCAGCCGAAACTGAACGCTTGCTGAACCGGTTTTATTAAAAATATTTCCGGGGTACGAACGCCGGGTTTGATTTCACCACTAGTCAAAAATGCGCCATTTCTAAACGGCACAATAGTAGTTATTACCGGGCATAGCGTATCGAACGCTCCTGCTTTGACGATCGTATTGGTAATTGTATTGTAGAGCAAAATATCTTTGGAAAACCCCGGATGGTCTAAATAATAGCGCAAACGTTCTTCTTTGTACAACGGGATTGCAGCAGTGTCGCGAAGCCTGATTATTTCATTCAACTTTTTCCGCAAATGCTGTTCTTTCATCAAAAGGTCACCGGAGGTTCCACCGACAAAAGCAATGTTGTTTTTTCCGAATGAGAACGCAGAACCAGCCATCACCGGAAAATTCAACGAACCATCAGAAACGATTGGCAACCATTGTTTTAAAACCGGGTTATAGATCAATCCATCAGTAAAAACTGTTATTTCTTTTTTTTCATCCACATTTCTTCCGCTAAACAGATAAACACATGGAACAGTGCCATTCGATTGTCCTGCAACAACAGAAAAAATCCTTCCTTTTCCCGGGAAAGCAGGCAAAGTTTCCCATGAAAAATCCACCGATTTTTTCTTCGACAAATCAAGCATATAAAAACATGCTCCGGTATCGATCCCATCGACCGATGATGAACCGCCAACCACATATACTTTGTTGTCCAACAGTATTGCCGATGTGTAAGTTAATGACACCGGCAATCCAGGATAATTTTCATACACAATTCGATGGCCTTTCTTGTCCCACCCGATTAGAAAAACACGGGAAAAACATTTATCCGGATCATTTCCACCGATGCACAAAACTCCTTCGGGAAGTGTAACTGAAGCGCCATAAGCAACAGGTGAAGGAAGTTCAGACGAGTCATCTTGGAAAACGAGGCTGTCGCCGACAATTGTGTACACGAAGATTTTATCATTGAAGGTTTTCATTCCTCCTTCCCACGGTTTTTTATCTGGATAACCCGCTCCCCCGGCAACAATCAGTTTATCGCCGGCAACTCCTGAAAACACACCGGCATAGCCTTCATTTTCATATCCAAAAAACAGACGCGGCAATTTCCCGGCAACTACAACATTAAAACGGACAGTCGAATCCGTATTTCCAACTGCAACTATTGCACTCAACAATGCAGCAACCAGTATGACAAGTTTTTGTTTCATTTGTATAAATTTTCAAACCTGATTCGAAAAATTCTCGTATCTGCCTTTTACTTTTCAAACTAAATTTTCAACGTATGGAATTCATTGCATGGGTTTCGTTTCACTGATTTACGCTGTGCTCCAATTTAGCTTCGCTTCAATTCGCATAAAACAATAATCATTCCAATTGATGCTTATACAAATCATGCTCATTCCATAAATATCGATACCTCCCGTAAATAAATTCGACATAAAGTTGAATTTGTACACTCTCGATACAGCTATCTGTCTTTAAACTCCAATTTTCACAAATCAATATCATCCTATTTCCCCTATACAATATGACAATAATAAATCACATGAAGTTTACCACACCAAGTGTTTTTAAGCACAATTATTTCCGATTGATACATCTCATTTTGTATTTAGTAAAACATGCTCGTTTCGTTCAAACAAAACACGATACAATTATGTTATTATTCACAAAAAGGAAGTAATTGATTTAATAACAAATACACAATATGATGAAACGAATAATTTTTATTTTACTGGCTGGAGTCATGTTGGCTATAAGTCCGGCAATGGCACGAATAAAGGATCAAACAGGTTCACCTTTAGCGGGAAATTACGAATTTCCGGAGCTTCCGTATGCCTACAATGCTTTCGAACCTTACATTGATGCCCAAACGATGGAACTGCATTACAACAAACATCACCGGGGATATTATACAAAATTCATGGACGCAATAAAAGGCACACCAGAAGCAAATCTCGCGATCGATGAACTATTTGCAAAAATAAGCATACTCAACAGTTCGATACGGAACAATGGAGGCGGCTTTTATAACCATGTCCTGTTTTGGGAAAACATAAGCCCGGAAAAGACAAACCCTTCGACAGAACTCAAAAATGCAATTGAACGCGATTTTGGTTCGTTTGAAAAATTCAAGGAAAGTTTTGGAAATGCGGCAAAAACGCAGTTTGGCAGCGGATGGGCCTGGCTGGTAGCCGACCATAACGGAAAATTATTTGTAAGCTCGACGCCCAATCAGGATAATCCATTGATGGATATTGTTGAAAAAAAAGGAACTCCCCTACTTACTATTGACGTATGGGAACACGCATATTACTTACATTATCAGAACCGAAGGGCTGAATATGTCGATAATTTTTGGAATATTGTGAATTGGGAAAAAGTAAGCGAACGGCTTCGTTTGCTAAAGTAAACAGACTAAAATTGAGATAAAGACAGGCAGAATATCCTGAACCGACGAATTCAAATTCATCGGTTCAGGACAAAAACAGCATTTTTTCAAGTTCTTCTCTTAGATATTTGCAAAAAAACAAGAAACCGAAACAAATAGAAAAGCAAAAAGCAGAAAAAAGAAATATTTTGGCGATATTTCGGTTCCAAAAAGAAAATTCTATTTGATAACATTGAAAAAATAAAAGAATGAAAAAACTGTCTGCACTTTGGATGAACCTCGCGTTCTTATTTTATTTTGGAATAGTAACCGGTTTTGCTCAGAACCCGGCAAATCTACCCGGTAATATTTATGGTGGTTCCTGGCCCACAAGCCACGTACAGGGAATGACCATTGACGATAGTCGGCAATATATGTATTTCTCTTTCACCAGCATGTTGGTAAAAACAGATATGACCGGCAAAGTTGTTGGTTCGGTAACCGGGCTCACCGGCCACCTTGGCGATTTGGCCTTCTACAAAGGCAAAGTATATGGCTCGTTGGAATACAAGGATAAAAACTCGTTTTACATTGCGGTTTTCGACGTCAAAAAAATCACCGGAACCGATATGCCCCATAATCAGGGAGGAGTATTAACCACCATGTACCTCGACGAAGTGGTCAAGGATTACACCAACCCGTTGGATGCCGGCGAATATAAAAACGAACCGTCATCGATGGGACATAAATACGGATGCAGCGGAATCGACGGAGTAACTTTTGGCACCGTGCCCGGAAGCAAAGATGCTAAAATCAAACTGATGGTTGCCTACGGAATATACCGAAACGTCGAAAGAACCGATAATGATTATCAGGTCATATTACAATACGACTTGAGTACTTTTACTCCTGAAAATCAAGATGTGTTGGATCAAAAACACCATCACACCAAAGGTCCGAAGCACGAAGCTAAATATTTTGTTTATACAGGAAATACGACGTATGGCGTTCAAAATCTGGAATACGACAAAGATACCCGCAACTACTGGATGGCCGTGTACACCGGAACAAAACCACAATTTCCAAATTATCCGCTTTACCTGATTGATGGCAAAGCTCGTCCCGAAAAAGGAATCATTCACGGGCAAAAAGAGACAAACGAAACAGGTTTATTATTACAGTTGGCAAAAAAAGGTACTCTACACGAAGCATCAGGTGTGTATGGGTTTACCAATACAGGTAGCAATCCTGCCACCGGATTTATATCTCTGGGGAAAAACTATTTTTATATCTCAAAAAGTGGAAGCACAAACGAAAACGGTATCAAAAAACAGTATGGCTATGCACTACTGCATCGTCTGGACCGGAAAACCAATATTTTTTCAGGAATTAATAACGGAAACACACCTTCAGAATAGAGCTTACAGCATACACATCCGATAAACTTGAAGTTTATCGGATGTGTCCTATTCATCAATCGTTAATTTGGATGATAAATTAGAATAAAGAGAAGGCCCGGATTTCCAAGCCTTCTCTTTATTATAAATATTTCGTCATGCACACGGCCGACACCGGACAGAGTTCCGAAAACTGACTGGTTCGCTTGATGCTATCAGGGAAATCTTCTCTTTTTACAATTTCATATCCCCGATGTTCGAAGAAATGAGTTGCAGTGGTGGTCAGCAAATAAAGCGTTTTGACTCCTGATTCAGCGGCAATCTGCTCCAATTCGTCGCAAATTGTTTTTCCCATGCCCGTTCCCCGGAATTCTTCAGCCACGGCAATCGAACGAATTAAAGCCAGCTCACCATATATCTCAAGACCTCCAATCCCCAGCAAACCGCGTTCATCTTTAACAACATAAAGCTGAACTTCTGATTTCCGGAGGTCGCCGGATGGCAACTTCCAGAAATTCAATAGCTCAATAACCTTTGGCAAATCGTTATCTTGAATTGGTTTCAGGAACATTATTCTCCCGTTTATTTTTTCACCGCTTCAATGATTGCCGAAGAAATATATTCGACAATATTTTCAACCGATGTCCAGTCTTTTATAAATTTCCTGCTTTCCTCCTTCAAGCTGATCCGTATTTCAGAAAAACCTGCATTCTTCAGCATGGTTTCAACTTCGTCAACGGTCGACGCACCGGCAATACAGCCGCCATAAAGGGCGAGGTCATTTTTAATATGCTCCGGAAGTTGCTGCAAAGCAACCACATCGGATATGGCAAGACGCCCGCCGGTTTTCAGCACCCGGAACGATTCATTAAAAACCTTTTGCTTTTCAGGAGAAAGATTAATTACACAATTCGAAATAATTACATCAACCGAATTATCAGCAACCGGCAAATATTCAATTTCTCCCAACCGGAAATCCGTATTTTCGAAACCTCCTTTTTCTGCATTCTCGCGGGCCAGCGAAACCATTTTCGGGGTCATGTCCACTCCGATTGCCTTGCCTGTTTTTCCGATTTGCCGGGCTGCCAGGAACACATCGAAACCGCCACCACACCCCAAATCGAGTACCGTTTCACCTTCTTTTAATGATGCAATGGCCTGCGGATTGCCACAACCCAACCCCATGTTTGCACCTTCAGGCACCGAATTGATTTCATTTTTTGAATAGCCAACACTTAGCGAAACCTCTTCAAACGAGAATTCTTTTCCACCGCAACAGGACGCCGCGTTTTCTGCTGGCTGGCAACATGAAAATAAAGATGTGTTCTTGTCTGCAAAACCGCTGTACCGTTCACGTACTGCATTTCTGATCTGATCTGAATTTTTCATTGTAAAAATGTTTTTTTTGATTACATCCTGTTGACGCAGCTTTTCGAAAAATGATGCAAACTTTTTAATTGTTGCAGTTCGTGCACGATGCTTTTCTGCGGTTGTATTCAAGAATATTTCCGTAGGCATCGACATTAAAAACGCAACAGTCGGTCAGGTTTTTCTTCAGAATTTTCCGCCCACGCTGCACCCGGCTCCGGGCATTCACGTACGAAATATTCAATCGCTCGGCAATTTCTTTTTGCGACAAACCTTCCAGTTCGTACAAAACCAACGCTTCGCGGTACGGGTCGGGCAAGGCGTGCACATAGAAACCAATCCAGCCGGTTGCTTCCTGCATGGCCTGCGGCAGGTCATCGGGATCCGGCTCTACCGTCACATCGTCAATATCTTCTGCAATTTTTTTGTTTCTGAAATGGTCGGAAATGGCATTTCGTGTGAGCTGATAAATCCAGCTTTCCAATTTTGCCTGATCTTTGAGCGTATCGATTTTCGAAAGGATCTTTACAAACACATCCTGCAAAATATCTTCCGACAGATCAGCATCTTTCACCCGCTTTTTTATAAACGAAAGGAGTTGATCGTGATGTTCCTTCCATATAACGTCCATTGTACTCATTGTTTCCGAAAAATTAATTCGTTATTTAATAAAGACGGAAATTTTTGCAATTGATGCAAATTTAGGGAAAAAATCACCATGAATTGTAACTGATCCGATGACTTCAAAGTCATCGGATCAGTTACAATTCAAACATTTTCCACATTTTCTCCCGTCGTCTTTTTAAGCCTAAACGTCGATAAAATCACCCTCGTTTTCCATTCTGTTTTTATGCGCGTGAAGCCTGAAATACTTTTGAAGGCAAATTCACAAAACACATAAATCTAATTTAAACAAAACGCATTTCCGTTGATTCAATGTATGTTGGATGGTACTAATTCTATAAAATCAGAAGAAAATTCGATGAAAAAATTTCAAAATTCTATTTGAAAATACTTCAAAAAAAAATAAAAAACGCAGGCCTGTAAGCCGGGTTCTGTATCCTGCCCCGTTGCCGAAACAAAACCTCTATCATTTATCTAGCCATGCCATTGCTGACATGATCGTAAGCAGCCTACCCCTTACGACTTCCGTTGCTGAAAACAAGGCGGGCAGCCCTGCTTGCCGGTTACCCGACAAATCGTAATATATTTGGCTTTGCAACCCATGAGAGGTACGGCTCCCGGTGTCTCCACCGGAACCGGTGAGCTTTTGCCTCGCCTTTTCACCCGTTCCGCACCCCAAATACATCGGCGCACGGTGGTTATTTTCTGTTACCTTACTGCAAACTTTCGCCTGCCTTCCCGTTAGGAAACATGGTGCCCTGCGTTGCCCGGACTTTCCTCCTCCCGGTAAAACCGGGAAGCGATAGAGCGGCCTGCGGCTGCAAAAGTAGTAAACTTTTCGGATGATGAACCCGATTTGAGAAGATGAGGAGATGAGAATGGATGAATTGTTATATTGCTTAATTGTTGAATTGTTGAATTGCTAAACTGGATTTATGAGTTTTACTGTGACTGAGTACTGCTATTTTCTCAGTATGACCATGGTCGCCCCAAAGCCGTATTCCTGGAAACTGGCATCCTGAAAAGCATATTTTTTGAACTTCAGGGAAAGCTCTTTCCTGATTTCCTGCTTCAGGGTACCATTGCCCAAACCATGAATAAAAACAATCCGTTTGATTCCGTTTTTTATTGCTTCATCCAACTTTTCGCGAAATGTTTTCATTTGTATTTCAAGCATCTCGTGGTTCGAAAGGCCACGATTGTCGTCCAACAACTCGTGGATATGAAGATCAACCTCCACCAAATCGGGGTTCAGGTTCAACTGCTTTTTAACTTTCGGCTCCTGCTTTTCGCGAATCACTTTGCGTATTTCCTGGCTGGTCAAATCCTGCAATTCGTCTTCAAAATCGGAATTACTGATCGGGATTAAAAGGGCGCCGGTCGAAAAATATACATTTGCCTGAAAACTTTTTTCCTTGTAAAATTTCACCGGACTGATTTTTATTCGTTTGAAAACCGGCAGTTCGCAGTTTTTCGATTTTTCGCGGAAAAACAGCAACTGGAAATAGAAATCAGGCAGATCGGTCAATTCATTCTGCGAAAAACTTTCCAGCAATAGTTTTGTGCCGGGTTCCAGTTTGCCCGATTTCACACTCGAATACTCGCCTTCGTTCAAATGATTGTAATTGTACAAAACCGAAAAGTTGCTGCCATTTACCAGGTACGCTTTCATTTCTCCGGCAATGGGGTTGGCTGCGTTTTCAGGAACAAAAGCAAAATAAAACTCCGGGGCATCGCTGGTTGCAACAACAATCCGTTCGGCAGAATTATCTTCCGGTTTATTCTGAACCGGATTCTGCGGTTCCCGTTTTGCCTGACCGGCATCGGGCTTTTCGTCACGCCGGTCGTCAACCAATACCAGTTGCGAAATGAGCACCGGCACTTCAAAACCATCGTTGTCTTCTACATTTGCCATATTTTTCCCTAAAAAACCGGTCACGGTACCACCACCCACGGCATTCAGAAATTTCACTTTGTCACCAATCTGTATCATGTATTTCCAATTTTTGTCAAAAGTACGAAGTATTTTGTGCTACCCGGCAGAATCTTTACATTTGCGGCCAGAATTATGGGAAATTTCAACAATATAAACCCGGGCAGTATTTCAATCAGCGATTTCAATTATCCTCTTCCGGATGAAAAAATTGCGAAATACCCGCTGCCACAGCGCGACCAATCGAAATTGCTGGTCTGGAAAGATCATTCCATTGAAGACCGCATTTTTAGCGAACTTCCCGATTTACTGCCCGCGAACAGCCTGCTGATTTTCAATAACACCAAAGTCATTCGGGCAAGGCTTTTGTTCGAAAAAGAAACCGGCGCCCGCATCGAAATATTTTGTCTCGATCCGCACGAACCAGCCGATTACCAGATCGCTTTTCAGCAAACCCAAGCATGTACCTGGAAATGCATGATTGGCAACCTGAAAAAATGGAAGGATGGGACGCTAAAAAAGGCGATGATTATTGAAGGGGAAAACGTTGAACTTTGTGCCGAAAAAATCAGTTCCGACCGAAATGAAAACATCATCCGGTTTAGCTGGAACAATGTCTATTTCGAATTTTCAAAAATCATCGAACACGCGGGAATCCTTCCCATTCCGCCGTATTTGAACCGGGAAACCGAGGAGTCGGACCTGCAACGTTATCAAACCGTCTACTCAAAAATAAAAGGTTCGGTGGCTGCGCCCACGGCCGGGCTCCATTTTACGGAAGAAGTTTTTCAGCGAATCCGTGAAAAAGGCCATCAAACTGAAGAACTGACGCTGCATGTCGGCGCCGGAACTTTTCAGCCCGTAAAATCGGAAACCATCGAAGCACACCGGATGCACGCCGAACAAATATACATTCCGCAGCAACTGATCGAACGTTTACTGAAACACCGGGGACCCCGCATTGCAGTGGGAACCACTACCATCCGTACCCTCGAGAGCATTTACTGGCTCGGCAACCAAATTGCCACAGGTTCAGTTTCCGATATTTCGAACCTGAAAATTTCGCAGTGGGAACCTTATCAGAGTACGAAAAAAATCGAAATAAACGAGTCGCTTCAGGCCATTCTTTCGTTCATGAAAAGCAGGCAAACCGACCATCTTTCGGCTTCCACTGAAATAATTATTGTGCCGGGGTACGAATTCACGATGATTGACGGGATGCTGACCAACTTTCACCAGCCGCAAAGCACGCTGTTGCTATTGGTTTCCGCATTTCTGGGCGAAAACTGGAAAGCCGTTTACAACCATGCGCTGCAAAACAATTATCGGTTTCTGAGCTACGGCGACAGCAATCTATACCTGAAATAAACATCCGGTAAACATCCTTTACATTTCTATTAACAATTACTGCCAGTTATTAACGAAGGCCTTTTTTGAATAGACATATCTGTTATTTTTACAGCTTCAAATCTTTACAATTAATATCATTTATATGAGCGGATTTTTTGGAAGTGTTTCGAAAAACGATTGTGTTGCCGATGTTTTTTACGGTACCGATTACCATTCACATCTTGGTACCAAACGTGCCGGGATGGCATTTTTTTCTGAAGAAAAAGGTTTCCAGAGGGCTATTCACAGCCTCGAAGACGGCTATTTCAGGAATAAATTTGATCATGACATGACTGGTTTTAAAGGCACCATTGGCATTGGCATCATCAGCGACAACGAAGCACAACCGATATTGGTGACTTCCCACCTGGGACGATATGCAGTAGCCACAGTAAGCAAAATAAACAACATCGACGAACTGGAAGAGCGCTACATGAAAATGCGGCGTACTTTTTCGGAAACCAGCCAGGGCTCGGTAAACCCGACCGAATTGGTTGCCATGCTGATTGCCGAAGGCGAAGATTTTGTATCCGGAATTGAAAAGGTTTACGACCTTGTAAAAGGTTCCTGTTCAATATTAATTCTTACTGAAAACGGCGTTATTGCAGCACGCGACAAACTGGGACGCACTCCGATAATCATCGGGAAAAAAGAAGGTGCCTTTTCCGTTTCTTTTGAAACTTGTGCTTTTCCGAATATTGGATACGAAGTTGAAAAATATCTTGGCCCGGGCGAAATTGTTCATGTAACCGCAGATGGGTACACCCAATTGCGCAAACCGAATGAAAAAATGCAGATTTGCTCATTCCTTTGGGTATATTACGGTTATCCGCCATCGTTTTACGAAGGCCTCAATGTTGACGAATGCCGCTACCGTTGCGGGGCAGCGCTTGCCAAAAACGATACGACCGAAGCTGATTTTGTTGCCGGGATTCCGGATTCGGGAGTTGGCCACGCAATGGGTTACAGCAACGAGAAAAAGATCCCGTTAAAACGTCCATACTCAAAATACACACCTACCTGGCCCCGAAGTTTTATGCCGCAAAACCAAAACATGCGCGACCTTGTGGCCAAAATGAAGCTCATTCCCAACGATTCGGTAATCAAAGGGAACCGGGGTATTTTCCTTGACGATTCGATTGTCCGCGGAACCCAGTTAAAAGACAATGTCCGTGATTTACATGCTGCGGGTATCAAAGAGGTGCACATGCGTATTGCCTGCCCGCCCCTCACCTACCCATGTGAATTTCTGAACTTCAGCCGTTCGCGGTCGAACCTCGATCTGGCAACCTACAAAGCCGTTTATCAACTGGAAGGGAAAACCGATGTCGACATGGCCGAATATTCCGACAGCAACAGTCCCAAATATGCGGCAATGGTTGAACAAATACGGAAAGACTTGGATTTGACCACACTCAAATTCCAGAGACTTGATGACCTGATAGAAGCCATTGGACTTCCCAAAGAAAAACTATGCACCCACTGCTGGGACGGATCAAGCTATGTTTAAAATAAAATTCTGAATCATAGAATGGAAACAGGCCCGCATATTTAATTGTGCTGGCCTGTTTTTTATAGAGTAGTTCAATTATCAGATTACGACGAACATGAAACCTTTTCAATTTTCGATCTCTTCTTTATGTTTTTTAATTGCAATAAGGTTAAATAAAATACATTAACAGAACTTGTTTAAAGTTGAGACTACTTTTATTGGTTCCTCTTCATTTCTAAATATCGAATAACGAACAAGAGATGAGGAATATCGCAAATGCGACTGCAACCAAATTCTCTATTTCTTATTTTGTGTTTCTTGTTTATATAGCCACTAAAGCAAATCGTTACACTCACTCATTGATGCCCAACTTTTGACAACTTGAAATTAAAGATTACCTGCGCCCATCTTTTTCGATCTATTTATTTTTCCAAAGCTGTTCACGAAAATTTTCGTATCAACAATTGTTCTTCAACCTAAAACACAACGGATGGAACTCGCTAATAAACATCGCCCTGTGTGCTAAATTTTTTTTTCTTCTTCTTTTGGCTTGTCGTTGGCAACTGCTTTTTTAAACTCTTTCATTCCTTGTCCAACCCCTTTCATTAATTCAGGAATTTTTTTCCCGCCAAACAATAATAAGGCAAGAGCAACGATAACAATTACTTCCGATCCACCAATAGCTCCAGCAATAATAAATAAACTCATATCCCAATAGATTAAAATTTGCACAAAATTAGATAAAACTTAAATATCATTATTTCTTTTCAGAATAAATTGTTGCCAATTGCAAATTGGTCAATACCAAAATTTTGCAATAAAAGTTTTGCAGAACACTTATTTCAACGAAATTGTTTTCGCCAAAATGCACTCGTTCATCAGGCGTGTATCAAAAATAGCCACAATACATACGGTTGCGGCTTCTTTCGGAATCAGTACCTCGGCAACACCTTCGCGTTCCTGAATTTTCTTCAGGTTACCAGGTACATATTTCCCTTCAACAAGTTCGCCTGTATAATAGGTTACATTGCTAATTCGTTTCGACAATTGCGCCGTGACATAGTAATATCGATCAGTAGCACTGCTTTTTACACTCAATTCGGGCTGTTTAATTTCACCACCCGATTCGTTATATTCTTTTAGTCCGAAGGCTGGCATTCCGTCTTTGTATTCATATTCCGATTGAATCTTTCCATTTTCATAATATCGTTTACAAATACCATTCAGCTTCCCTTTCAGGTAAGTCTGCTCTTTCCAAACCGCAGGTTTTTCCCCTTTAAATACCTTGTAATAGGTATATGCAATCCCGTTTCGTTCATTTCTGACATAGGGAATTTCGGAATACAAGCTACCATGCGGATAATATCGTTGCTGAAGCCCGTGTCGAAGAGTGGTCCCTTTTAGTACCGAAATTTTATACTCAATTTTTGACGGATTGTCAGCGAAAGGTTTTTCTATAATAACAATACTATCCTGTTCAACTTTTTCTTTGGCAGCCTGATCAGCTCGTTTGGCTCCCTGATTGATACAAGAAAACAACACAAACAAAAAAACACCAAATATCAAAATCTGTTTCATGACCTGCAAAATTAGTTTTTGATTTGTTTTTATTTTGTCCATCATGGAAATAAAATCGCCTAAAAATCAGTTAAAAAGCGAAATCAGTTAAAGTTACGAAACTATCTTAGATCTCGGGTCCAAAAAAAGAATCTCTTTCTCACCCTATCCCACAGGTCATTCCAAATATTAATTCATTTTCGTTTTAAAGATAATAGCTATATTTGTCTGATTTTTAAAACAAAGTGATATTTAGGAGTGGGTAAAAAGTCAAAACATATTGCATCTTCGTTCTTATGGCTTGCAATGCTGGTCATACTGGCCCATCAATTTATCCCGCACGATCACCATTTTTATTCCGATCGTTCGGAGGCATGTTCTTCCCATGAAGAAAATTCAAGAAACGTTCCCGTTTTTCCAGGACATTGCCATGCCTTTAATGACCTTGCTTTTAATAAATCGACACCGTCGGTTAATGCAAACCTGAATTTCCCTTCGCTCAATTTATACACTATTGAAAATGTTGATTCAATTATTACTGATTTAGTTCTTCTGCAAATCAGGTTTAATAATTTTCAACCCCCGTTAATCGATTCCGGGATTCTGAAACTATCCCTTCTCCGGGCCCCTCCTGCTTTAGTTTAATCCGTAAGTTTTTCTTTCTTTCCGGAAGAAATGAGAAATCATTTCCATGAGTTTCCGGGAAAAATTATCAAAAGAACAAAAGGAAACAACTAAAGATATTTCATTATGATAGAACGCATCATCCATTTTTCAATAAAGAATAAGTTTATTGTTGGACTGTTTGTTGTGGCATTAATTGGCTGGGGAATCTATTCCCTGACCCAATTGCCCATCGACGCAACCCCCGACAATACCAACAACCAGGTGCAGGTAATTTCGATTGCACCATCATTAGCCGTGCAGGAAGTAGAAAGTTTCATTACGGCCCCCATCGAAGTAGCAGTTGCCAATATTCCGGATATTATTGAGCTTCGCTCTATTTCCCGCTTAGGCTTGTCGGTGGTTACCATTGTATTTAAAGACAATGTTGATATCTACTGGGCACGGCAACAATTAGGCGAACGGCTCAAAGAAGCCGAGGAAATGATTCCTGAAGGACTGGCGAACATAGAGTTGGCTCCTATTTCAACCGGGTTGGGCGAAATATATCAGTACCACCTTGCCGTTGAAAAAGGCTATGAAGAAAAATATAACCCGATGGAACTGCGCACCATACAGGATTGGGTGGTGCGCCGCGAAATGCTGGGCACCCCGGGTGTAGCCGACATCAATAGTTACGGAGGGTTCGTAAAACAGTACGAAATTGCGGTCAACCCCGAAAGGCTCAGGAGCATGAACCTTGCGCTTACCGACATCTTCGATGCGCTGGAAAACAACAATGAAAACACGGGCAGCGCCTATATTGATAAAAAGCCAACCGCATATTTCATCCGGGGTTTAGGACTGATTAAAACGCTGGAAGACATTGAAAAGATTGTCGTAAAAAACAGTCCCTCGGGAATCCCTGTTTTAATACGCGATGTTGCAACGGTTCAATACGGCAATGCAATCCGTTATGGTGCTTTTGTTGTCGATACAACCGAAGCTGTTGGCGGTGTTGTTATGATGTTGAAAGGAGCAAATGCCAATGAAGTTATCAAAGAGGTTGAGGCACGCATCGCATCGGTTCAAAAGTCGTTGCCCAAAGGCGTAAAAATCGATCCCTACCTGAACCGCTCAGACCTCGTGAACCGTGCGATCGGAACAGTTTCAACGAACCTGATTGAGGGAGCACTGATTGTTATCTTCATTTTGGTATTATTCCTTGGAAACATGAGGGCCGGACTGATTGTTGCTTCGGTTATTCCGCTTTCCATGCTTTTTGCAATTTCCCTGATGAATTTATTTGGCGTATCCGGAAACCTGATGAGCCTTGGGGCCATCGACTTCGGGTTGATTGTAGACGGAGCGGTCATCATCGTCGAAAGCGTAGTTCACCGGATCACGATGAGCAAGCACCATCACCCGGGAATAAAAAGACTCTCTCAGCAACAAATGGATGAAACGGTATTTGAATCGGCTAAACAAATGATGAGCAGCGCCACTTTCGGACAAATCATCATCCTGATCGTTTATGTACCGATTTTAACATTGGTAGGCATCGAAGGAAAAATGTTCCGTCCGATGGCACAGGTAGTTTCGTTCGCTTTGGTTGGCGCCACAATTCTCTCATTAACCTACGTCCCCATGATTTCTTCTTTATTCATGGGCAAAAGTACCGAACACAAGCCCAATCTGTCAGACAAGCTGATGGCTTGGTTTCACAAAATATTTAATCCGGCTATCCTTTTTGCCTTAAAACACAAAGCGGCTGTGACCATTTCTGCAATAGCGCTTTTCGTGGCAAGTTTATTTATTTTCAACAGTCTGGGCGGGGAATTTATTCCTCAGTTGGAAGAAGGTGACTTGGCAGCCGGAGTAATGACCCTGCAGGGAGGATCCCTTTCGAACACCGTCGAGACAGTAGAAAAAGCGAACAAAATTCTACTCAACAATTTTCCGGAAATAATACATACGGTCTGCAAAATAGGCGCCGGCGAAATACCAACCGATCCGACCCCAATGGAAACAGGCGATTATATTATTACACTGAAAGACAAAAGTGAATGGACATCGGCTGAAACCCGTGAAGAACTGATCGGAAAAATGGAAGAAGCCCTGATCCCGCTGGCAGGTGTCAAATTTGAGTTTCAGCAACCGATACAGATGCGTTTTAATGAGCTGATGACGGGTTCGAAGCAGGATATTGCCGTGAAAATATTTGGCGACGATCTGAACGTGCTTGCCGAAAAAGCTTCTGATGTGGAAAAGCTCATTCAAAATATTGAAGGAATTGAAGATATAAATGTGGAGAAAGTGACCGGGCTGGCACAAATTCAGATTGAGTACAACCGCGACCGTCTTGCTCAGTACGGTTTGTCAGTTGAAGATGTTAACCGGGTGCTGCGGGCTGCTTTTGCCGGAAGCCAGGCGGGCGTGGTATACGACGAAGAAAAACGTTTTGGTATGGTGGTCCGGTTGGACAAAGATTACCGGCAAAATCTGGATGATGTAAAAAATCTTTTGGTCGCATTGCCTAATAATGGGCAGATTCCGTTTGACCAACTGGCAAAAATTGAGATTAAATCAGGTCCTGCACAAGTTTCACGCGAAAGTACAAAGCGTCGTATAACCATTGGCTTCAATGTCCGAAACCGGGATGTTCAAAGTGTTATAAACGACGTTTCCAGGCAGATTGATTCGCAGGTAAAATTACCAATGGGCTATTATGTAACTTACGGAGGCCAGTTCCAGAATCTTCAGGCAGCCCAGGCCCGTTTGGCTGTTGCCGTCCCGGTGGCATTGCTGCTCATTTTTGTACTTCTGTATTTTTCATTTCATTCGGTAAAACAAGCCCTGCTAATATTTACGGCAGTTCCGATGGCGGTCATTGGCGGAATTTTTGCGTTATGGTTGCGCAACATGAATTTTTCCATTTCTGCCGGAGTTGGATTTATTGCCTTGTTTGGAATCGCGGTTTTAAATGGCATTGTGTTGATATCCGAATTCAACCGGCTCGAAAAAGAAGGAATTACCGACATTAAAGAACGGGTATTAAAAGGTTTGAAAACCCGGTTACGCCCCGTTATTATGACGGCGGCGGCGGCTTCGCTCGGGTTTTTGCCAATGGCCTTGTCAACCTCTGCCGGTGCTGAAGTTCAAAAACCTTTGGCCACAGTGGTTATCGGTGGATTAATTACAGCCACTTTGCTGACCTTATTTGTCTTGCCAATCTTTTACATGTTTTTTTCCACACATTCATTCCGGTCGGTTTTTAAAACAAAATCAGCAAAGACACTGTCTGCAATCCTGTTGTTCACGATAGGTTCCTCTTTCTCGAATGCCATTCATGCACAAAAAGCCAGCACCATAAACATGAAACAGGCGGTTCAGATCGCTCTGGATAACAATTTGGCCATTCGTTCGTCTGCCTATTCGGTAGACGTTCAGAAAGCATTGAAAGGGGCATCGCTGGATTTGCCCAAGACAGAAATCAGCGGCGAATATGGCCGGGTTAATTCCTATACCAACGACAACAGTTTTACGGTGTCGCAATCGTTCGCTTTTCCTACGGTTTATATCAATCAAAACAAACTGGCGCAAGCCAACATCAAAAGCAGCGAATGGCAATTGAAGGCTTCTCAAATTGAAATTGCCACACAGGTCAAGCAGGTATATTGCCAACTGGCCTATCTGCATTCAAAACAAAAACTGTTTTCGTACCAGGATAGTCTGTATTCCGGTTTTCTTCGTGCAGCTGAACTCAGGGCAAAGACCGGTGAGACCAATCGCCTCGAAATGATTTCCGTCCGTTCGCAAAGTCTGGAAATTAAAAACCAGTTGCAACAAATTTATGCTGATCTGAAAATTTACAACCGGAATTTACAGACACTTTTAAATAGCGAAGCAACAATTTTTCCTTCTGATACCGTTTTAACCCGCATTGATTTTTCACCTATTGCCGATAGTTTGGCAGTAGCCGGAAACCCGTCTGCCGGATATATCAGGCAACAGGTAGAAATAGCACGCGTTGAAAAGAATTTGGAACGCAGCCGCATGATGCCCGATTTCAATATTGGGTATTTCAGCCAGACCATGCAAGGAATTCAGGAAGTGAACGGCATGCCCCGAACCTTCGACTCCGGCGACCGTTTCAACGGCATTCAGGCGGGCATAACAATTCCGTTATGGTTTGCGCCCTATACATCCAGAACAAAGGCAGCAAAGTTGAAAGAACAGGTTGCACAAACAAATTTCGAATATTATTTGAAATCGCTTTCGGGCAATTACAACTCCCTATTGGGTGAATATTCAAAATACAAAAACAGTGTCGGATATTACGAAAAACAAGCAATTCCTGAAGCCGATCTGATTATCGAACAGGCCACACGCAGCTACAAAGCAGGGGCAATGGATTACATCGACTACATCCTGAATTTGAGCCGTGCATTAAGCATCAAACAAAACTATCTCGAGGCACTGAATAATTACAACCAAACCATTATTTCCATTGACTTCATTACAGGTAAAATCTTTTAAAACAACCGTATCATGAAAAAATATAGAATCCTATCATCAATCTTTGTTTCTGCCCTTTTCATTGCTTTGGTTTCATGCAACGGCGATAAAAAACCAGAGAGTGAGGAAAAAGAAGTTGAAGTACTTCCCGAAGATATTGTTGAACTCAGGGACGACCAGATAAAACTGGCCAACGTCGAAACCGGTGCAATCGAATTGCGTTTACTGAGCGGCACACTGAAAGTGAGTGGCACCGTTGCCGCAGCACCTCAAAACATGGCCACGGTTTGTATGCCAATGGGCGGTTTTATCAAAAGTACAAACCTTATACCCGGCACAGAAATAAGAAAAGGTCAGACATTGGCAATTATCGAAAACCAGGATTTCGTCGATATTCAACAAAGTTACTTGGAAGCAAAAAGCAAATTCGAGTATGCCGAGGCCGAATTCAACCGGCAGGATGAACTGTACAAGAACGAAGTTTCTTCGAAGAAAAACATACAACAAGTTACGACCGAATACAAAAGCCTCAAAACACAGGTAAAGGCGTTGGAACAAAAATTGTCTCTTATTGGCATTAACCCCGCAACTCTTCAAGAAGAGAACATCAGCAGCTCCGTTGCTTTGCTCTCACCAATTTCAGGCTATGTAAAAGCCGTGAATGTGAACATTGGCAAATTTGTTTCCCCTTCTGATATATTATTCGAGATCGTAAACAGCGACAATCTTTTTCTTGAACTTACCTTGTTCGAAAAAGATGCCAATAAAGTATCCACGGGTCAGAAAATACGGTTCTTCATCAACAATGAAACAGAGCAACACGATGCGGTAATATACCAGACCGGCAAATCGATTGACGAAAACAGAACGTACAAGGTATATGCCAGCATTCAGGGCGTTTGTAAAAATGTGTTGCCGGGCATGTATGTCAATGCAATTATTGAAGAAGCCGGGAATGAAGTAACCACTGTCCCTTCCGATGCCGTTGTGAGTTTCGACGATAAGGATTACATTTTTGTATTCGACAAAAATAAAGAAGAAGATGGCAAACCTTTTACCGAATATCGTATGATAGAAGTTAAGAAAGGCGTTACCGATAATGGATATACAGAAATTGCCTTACCTGAAAATCTGGATATAAAAACAGCGAAAGTAGTTATTAAAGGGGCCTACAATTTACTATCGGCCAAGAAGAATGCCGGAGAAATGGCTTGTTAATTTGTAAAAAGAAAAAATTTCTATTTTGAATTTCCCTTAAATCCTCTTATTGAATCAATGGAAGAGAGTTTTAAGGGAAATTCTGTTTTTGTGCCATTTCCGGTTGACTGAAATATTCTTTTTACCAGTTCTGTTAGAAATTTTTTGGATGAATTATTCTTTGTACCAGCTTGCGTACATGCCATACGCATTGGCAATGCGTTTGATTTCGCCTTCGAGCAGTTCGGGCCCCGCATCTTTAATTTTTTTGGCCGGAATGCCTGCATAAACCGAACCAGCCTCCACCACTGTTCCTTTGCTTACCACCGAACCGGCCGCAACAATACTGTTGCTTTCAATTACCGCATCGTCCAATACAACAGCATTCATTCCAATCATCACATTGTCCTTTATGGTACAGCCGTGTACAATTGCTCCATGCGCAATAATCACGTTGTTCCCGATATTGGTAGGCGATTTTTTATAGGTTGCATGAATCACTGCACAATCCTGAATATTCGTGTTATTCCCGATCCGTATCGAATGCACATCGCCGCGAATAACCGTGCTATACCAAACGCTGCAATCGTCGCCCATCTCTACATCACCGATTATAACTGCATTTTCGGCAAGGAAGCAGTTCTTTCCAAAAATGGGTGTTTTACTTAAAAGGGTCTTTATAATAGCCATTTTATAATTTTTTAAATAAGATTGCAAATATAAAGATTATAAGCCAGTGTTTGAAACATGTGGCAAGCAGGAACAATCTTCCTTCACTCATGTTTTCCTATAAAAACAAAAAGAAATGGGAATTGTTTATTGACTTATTCATATCCTAACAAGACGGGTAAATATTTATAATTCAAAAAAAACTGCATTTTTATTTTAAGTATATTATTTTATCCATGTTTTTAAGGTGTTAATTAATGGTTATTTTTGGTTCAATTCATAAATTTGAGTTTATCTGACAAAATGATTCCAGCTTAGAATAATTACATTTGGGTTCTTTAACTTTTGAACCAAAAAAATAGACAAAAGGCAAATTAATTATAAATATCAAAGATGAAAGACACGAAGGTTATTGAGCTTGAAGAGGTGGTAATACGGTTTTCCGGCGACTCGGGAGACGGTATGCAGTTGACAGGAACCTTGTTTTCCGACACATCTGCATTATTTGGAAACGATATTTCAACTTTTCCTGATTACCCATCTGAAATTAGGGCGCCACAGGGAACAGTTGGCGGTGTTTCAGGTTTCCAGGTACAATTAGGCGACAAGCACATTGCCACACCCGGCGATTATGCCCACATCCTGGTTGCAATGAACCCCGCAGCAATAAAGGCCAATGCAAATTTCATGAACCCGGGAGGTACAATCATCTTTGATGTGGATTCGTTCAATGAAAAAAACTTTGAAAAAGCAAATTTTAAAACGAACGACCCTTTTACGGAATGTAATCTCGACGACTACACCAAAATTGCAGTCCCGATTACCAGTCTGACCAAAGAAAGTTTAAGCGAATTCGGCCTTGACAACAAAAGTGTTTTGCGAAGTAAAAACATGTTCGCGCTGGGGCTGGTTTGCTGGATATTCGGACGCTCACTCGATTATATCGAAAACTATATCAAAACAAAATTTGCGAAAAAACCGACCATCGTAGAAGCAAATCTGAAAGTTTTGAATGACGGATACAATTACGGGATGAACATGCAGCACGAGACACCCCAGTACATTGTACACCCGGCAACAATTGAAAAAGGCACGTACCGGAACATGAGCGGGAACAAAGCCACGGCATGGGGGTTCATCGCTGCAGCCGAAAAAGCAGGATTGGAACTTTTCTGCGGTTCGTACCCGATTACCCCTGCAACCGATATTTTACAAGCGCTTGCCGAACGCAAAGATTTGGGAGTGAAAACCTTTCAGGCCGAAGATGAAATTGCCGGTATTTGTTCTGCCATCGGTGCTTCATACGCCGGCGACCTGGCGATTACGACCACTTCCGGCCCCGGCTTCGCATTGAAATCAGAAGCTCTTGGTCTGGCTGTGATGGCCGAACTTCCGCTGGTGGTTGTTAATGTACAACGAGGCGGCCCGTCAACCGGATTGCCGACAAAAACCGAACAATCCGATTTATTGCAGACATTATATGGAAGAAACGGCGAAAGCCCGGTAGTAGTGGTTGCTGCCAGCACTCCTTCCGATTGTTTTTACTACGCATACATTTCAGCAAAAATAGCTCTCGAACGCATGGTTCCCGTGGTGTTGCTAACCGATGGTTTCCTCGGAAACGGAAGCGAACCATGGCGAGTCCCGTCGATGGACGAACTTCCCCCGATTACGCCACGGATTGCAAAAGACCCGGCGACCTTTAAAGCGTACAAACGCGATGAAAATATTCTGTCGCGCGAGTGGGCATTCCCCGGAATGGATGGTTTCCAGCACCGCATCGGGGGATTGGAGAAGAATGCAGAAGGAGGCGTCAGCCACGATCCGCAAATTCACCAAAAGAACTGCGAAGCACGTGCTGCAAAAGTTGAACGGGTAGTCGATATGGTCCCCGATCTCGAAGTTATTGGCGATGCCGATGGCGGCAACCTGCTCGTTGTTGGCTGGGGTGGCACTTTTGGGCACATGATCAGCGCCGTGCGCGAAGCCCGCGAACAAGGCAAAAGTGTGAGCCTTGCACATTTCAACTACATACAGCCGCTCCCGAAAAACACAAATGAAGTTTTCAGTAAGTTTAAAAAGATTGTGGTTTGCGAACTGAACCTCGGACAGTTTGCCAGCTACCTGCGCGATAAGGTTCCGGGATATACTTACTATCAGGAAAACAAAGTACAAGGTGCGCCATTTACTGTACTTGAATTAACAAAGAAGTTTGACAAATTATTGGAGGCATAATCATGACAGAATATTCATATACAGCAAAAGATTTTAAAAGCAGCAGCGAAGTACGCTGGTGTCCCGGTTGTGGCGATTATGCCATTATGAATTCCGTTCAGCGGGCCATGGCCGAACTAGGCGTTCCGCACGAAGAATTTGCAGTGATATCCGGCATCGGGTGTTCATCAAGGTTTCCATATTACATGAGTACATTCGGTTTCCACTCGATTCATGGGCGGGCAACAGCAATTGCATCAGGCGTAAAATCGGCCAATCCGAAACTGAATGTTTGGGTAATCACCGGCGATGGCGATGCAATGGCCATCGGCGGAAACCATTTTATACACCTGGTTCGCCGTAATATCGACCTGAATGTGATTCTTTTCAACAACAAAATTTACGGACTTACCAAAGGCCAGTATTCGCCTACTACCGACCGTGGTTTTATTACCAAAACTTCGCCATTTGGCACTATTGAAGATCCATTTTTCCCGGGGCAATTGGTACTGGGCGCCAGGGGAACTTTTTTCGCCCGCGCCATCGACAACAATGTAAAACAGAACGAGGAAATATTTAAAGACGCAGCAGCCCATAAAGGAACCTCAGTTGTTGAAGTACTTCAGAATTGCGTAATTTTTAACGATGGCATCCACGAAGCCATTGCCAATCCGAAATTCAGGGCCGAACGCCAGTTGTTCCTGAAACACGGTGAACCGATGATTTTTGGCGAAGAAAACGACAAATGTATCATTTGGACTTTGGAAGGACTGAAAGTGGCAAAAATCGGCGAAAACGGAATTACCAAAAACGATATCCTGGTTCACAATGCCAAGAATCCCGATCCGATGATTCACTTAGCTTTGATTAATATGACATATCCTGATTTCCCGGTGGCCGTTGGCGTAATCCGCTCGGTTGATGCACCGGTTTACGATCAGGAAATGGAACGACAAATTGAAGAAGTTCAGTCTAAACGCAAAATAACCTGTATGGACCAGCTTCTGAACTCAGGCAATACATGGAAAGTTGAAGGAGAACGGGCAACCGAAGCCATTTCCTTTTTCGAAAAGAAATACTCGATCTAGCAAAAATACAGAAAGCAAAAGAGGCTGTCTGAAAAGGCAGCCTTTCTATTTTCACTCGCTTAGAGAAAGCCTTACCTATGGCTTTGGATAGCAGCCTTAACAACGGTAAATATTGTCAAGGTAATGCAACTGAGCAATCCGCAAACCCGGGAAAACTCATTTTCGATGGTAACTTACAAGGTCCTGTTTCATAACACCTTAATGCGATCAAGATTTTTTTTCGACTGTTCGCAATGAACCCGAACTCAATAAAAAATAGTCAACACGTCAATGAACTATTGTATTTCGACACTATGGCCGCTTAATTATTGATGTTTTTTGAACAAACTATTGAGATATCGAACTCATATTAAAAAAGAATTTTCTGCCTTACAGGTCATTTTACACAAAAGGTTTTTTAATAGCTTTGTACTGCTTTAAAATCAACATGAAAAAACTTTTTAGTCATTTTAATATATCGCTTCTGAAACTGGCTGCATTCCTGCCGTTTGGATTCTTCTATTTTATTTCTGATGTTATTTTTCTGCTTGTATGGCACGTGATCGACTACCGAAAAAAGGTGGTATTGGAAAATCTCAAAAACTCTTTTCCTGAAAAGACAGAAGAAGAAAGACTGCAAATCGCAAAAAAATACTACCATCATTTTGGCGATTTACTGGTTGAACCGATTAAAGCTTACCGGCTTTCACAGAAGGGCATACGTAAACGGATGGTTTTTAAAAATCCGGAACTATTTGATGAGCTTTACCAGCAGGGTAAAAATGTGATCATGATTTCGGGGCATTACGGAAACTGGGAAATGCTGACGGATATTGTTTCATGTTCAGCCCATCAGTTTGGTGTTATTTACAAACCATTGAGCAGCGAGGCTTTCGACCAGTTTATGAAAGAAACGCGTACTAAATTTGGACTTAAAGTTTTACCGATGGACGATGCCTACCGGATGATTGTTCAGGCACAAAAACAAGGAGAAAAAACCGCTACCTTTTTTATTGCCGACCAGTCACCTATCGAAACCAAATACTGGACGATTTTCCTCAACCAGGAAACACCCGTTTTTCTGGGGCCTGAAAAAATTGCAAGAAAACTTGGAATGACTGTATTATTCGCCGACATCATGAAACCCCGAAGGGGCCATTACGAAGTGCTATTTACCAAGATCTGCGATGATGCCTCCACAACCTTGGAAAATGAAATTACCAATGCCCATGTGCGTTTGCTTGAAAAAACCATCCGCGAAAAACCAGAACATTGGCTATGGTCGCACCGCCGCTGGAAACGAACCCGCCCCGAAGGCGTGGAATTGGTATAAATTAAGAAGTGAGGAGAAACATCTTCCGGCACTGCTGCCTCATTCAATCATTCATTTACCCCATCTTCGTACTAATCAGCCGGATAAATTCTTCGCGGGTGGCGACCCGTTCGAAAGCACCAGTAAAATCGGATGTAGTAGAAACTGAATGTTGTTTTTCAACCCCGCGCATTTGCATGCAAAGGTGCTGCGCTTCGATAACCACTGCCACACCCAGCGGGTTCAGTGTTTTCTGAATGCAATCTTTTATTTGGGTTGTCAGCCTTTCCTGTACCTGCAAACGACGCGCATACGCATCGACTACGCGGGCAATTTTACTTAGTCCGGTGATGTATCCGTTGGGAATATAACCCACGTGCGCTTTACCAATAAAAGGCAGCATGTGGTGTTCACACATTGAGTAAATTTCAATATCCTTCACAATTACCATCTGCTTGTAATCTTCGCTAAACATGGCAGAACGCAGAATTTCTTCCGGATCCTGTTCATAACCCTGCAGCATAAATTGCATGGCTTTGGCCACCCGTTCAGGAGTTTTCAGTAATCCCTCGCGGTCGGGGTTTTCTCCAATCAGTTTCAGAATCGAATGATAATGCTGACCAAGGGCTTCTGTTTTTTGTTCGTCGTACAGTTCTACTTTCCGGTAGCCACTGTTTTCGCTGTTTAATGAATATTTCAAACTCATGGCAAAAAGTCTTGTTTCTGAATATTTTCAGAATGATTAAAAATCAGAGTCTACAAAGGTAAAAAGTTCAGGATAAAAAATGTTGATTTATAATGAACCTGCGCGAAACCATATAAAAAACATCGCAATTTTTCATTTCACAGGCATTTCTGGCATTATTAAGCACGAGTTTTATTGATTTTATTATTTTTACATCGCGAAACGAAAGTGCTTTCTGTTATTGCTAAAAAAAACAGCAGGAAGCATGATTTCTGTGATCTGACGTTCCTTTTTATTTATTTTGAAAAGATTGAATTTCAACAGCTTGGTAATGGGAGTATGGAATCATATAAAAAAAGTCGAAAAATCTTCCATTTTTTATATGATTCAGGCAATAAAAAATACCAGTCGAAGTTAAATAGAGTGAAAACAAAAGGACATTGTCAGATTCAATCGGTACGATTAATTTGAATGAGCATGATTGTAGTTACCGGAGCCGCTGGCTTTATTGGAAGTTATATAGTAGGAAAATTAAACCGCGAAGGGTTTAAAGACATTGTTTTAGTTGACAAGTTTAACGATCCGCTGAAAGACCGAAACTACCAAGGCAAAACACATCGTGCAATGATCGACCGCGACGATTTTTTCACATGGCTGGCCGAACATCAGCAATCCGTTCAAATCATCATCCACATGGGAGCCCGTACCGACACCATCGGGCAGGAACCCGAAATATACCACCAGCTCAATCTCGAATATTCGCAAAATATCTGGAATGCTTGCATCAAATACGGCTTGCCGCTAATTTATGCATCATCGGCCTCGACCTATGGCGACGGTTCGAAAGGGTTCAACGATGATCACCGTCTGGTGAATCAGTTCGAACCATTGAATCTGTACGCACAATCGAAGCACAATTTCGACAAGTGGGCATTGGAGCAAAACGAGCACCCGTATTTTTGGGCAGGCTTGAAATTTTTCAACGTGTACGGTCCCAACGAATACCACAAGGGACGTATGGCATCGGTTATTTTACAGGCATTTCACAAAATCAGCGAAACCAACGAGATGCGCTTGTTTCGTTCGCACCGGCCTGATATTGCCGACGGCGAGCAGTCGCGCGATTTTATTTATGTTGAAGACGTTGCCCGCGTGATCCGTTTCTTCATGGAAAACCGGACCCATTCGGGGATATACAACGTGGGAACCGGACTGGCCCGCACGTATATTGATCTGGCAAAAGCTGTATTTAAATCGATGGGGAAAACCGAAAATATAAGTTTTATGGACACCCCCGCCGACTTGCTTGGCAAATACCAATATTATACTTGTGCAAACATCGAAAAACTACGGTCGGTTGGTTACCAACAGGAATTTTTTACGTTGGAAGACGGTATTAACGAATATGTCAATTCGTACATGAAAAACTCGTCCTGCTATTAAAAACTTTTTTCAAGACGATCATTCTTTTTTATAAAAAACGGGGCTCGACAACTTAAACAAAGATTTCATTTCAAGTAAAATTCGGTTAGGGCGCAACGATTCACGTTTTTTTTTGTTTTCCAACTAATTTTGATCACACAAATACCTGTATTGATTGCCTCCCGACGGAGTATTTTCCAATCAAAAACCAGTCGGATTTCAATCAAAATGATGCGAAAAATAATCAAAATAATGCACCGGGTAATCAAGAATTGTCGCCGTGCGAGAGGACGGTGTTGCCGGATGAATGCCATATTTTAGGATCAGACATGCAAAAAAGCATCGATCTAATTGTTTTGAGTATAATTTCGGGATAGATTTACAGCGCACATTTCGTATTGTTCAATGTACCAGATGACATTGCGAATGCGTCTCTGGATTATTAATTTTGTTCAGTTTGGAATTAAAAATTGGAATGCTGATTTGCATATAATTTATCAAATACTATTTATGAAAAAATTGAAGTGTTTAGCTATTATACTCTTGATTGGCAACTATTTTCCTTTAGAAAAACTATCTGCGCAAGAAATCATATTCGACCCATCTTTGGATTCGCGATGTAAAGAGCAACCTAAACCGGTTATCGAAAAATGGAATACCTGCTACATGTGGTATCCCGGACAATTAAGCGCTCTTTTACAAGACCGACTTCAATATAAATCGAAAGAAAGAGCCACAAATGTTGGCTATCCCGATTATTTTTATGAAAAAGAGCCGGTTGCCTATTTCCAGAGAAAACTTAAATTGAAAGATTCAACAACCATCAAATGGGCGGGTTCTGAAAGTATCATATGTTTTATTAATGGCAAATCAATCGATAAAAGCTTACGTGAATATACCTTGTCCTCTGGCACTACAGATTTGCTTTTCGAAGTATTTGATGAAAAAGGGTTGCCGTGCATAATCGTTAATGGCTTGGCTGGCGACACAAAATACTGGGAAGTAAGTTTAGACAAAACAAACTGGAACGCACCTGAATCATACGCCAAATATAATTCTCCTTCGTTACGTCCTGACCATATACAGGAAACCACATTCGAGATAAAACCCTATAAACACATCCTGTTTAACAACTCAACCAGCGAAAACAACCTACTTACTATTGGGAAGGATGGATGTGTCATTGTTGATTTCTGGTATCAGGAAATAGGTTCTGTTCAATTGGAGGTGAAGGGCAATGGCACATTATCGTTCAATGTTGGCGAAAGTCAGGAAGAAGCATTAAACAGCAATACAAAATTTTTCGAACAGAATCCCATTTCCGAATTTGTCCTTGATGGCACGACTCAGGAAATAATCATCCCTGAAAGGGCTGTGAGATTTCTCAAAATAGAGAGTACCGGCCAATGTGTTTTAAATTCCATAAAGTTTAAAGCCAAAATCTGGCCGGTAGAGCATTTAATGACGTTTGAAAGTAACGATGATCGGTTGAACAATATATGGAAGGTTGCTTCTGCAACCATGCATACGGGCATGCATGATTTTTATCTTGATGGTATTAAGCGAGATGGATTACCATGGGCCATGGATTTAATTCAGTCGTCTTTAGTTGGTGATTATTTGTTTGGCGACGAATTGATTTCCCGCAATGGTCTTTCAATCGCCTTGCTCCCAAAGAATCCACACAGAGATAAACTACAATTAGTTGACTTTCCTCTTTATGCTTTAATCGGATTCAAACAAAACTATTTGCATTATGGGGATATTCAGACCTCCTTGCTTTTCAAAGACAGGATAATTGAGCTTCTTAATCTATATGAATCGATGCAAGATGAAAATGGCTTTATTTCGGGAGACGGCACGGAATGGGGACTTTTGCCTTCATGGGCAACCATGTTGGGCCCCGATAAAGATGAAAAATCGACCTATGCGCAAATGCTTTTATATGAAAATTTTTCGATCGGAGCCTATTTCGCCAACCGATGGGGTGATAAAAAATTGGCTCGTGAGTATAACGAAAAGTCAGTTCAATTAAGAGAAAATATCATAAAACACTTTTGGGATAAAGAAAACAAAACTTTTATCAATGGATATTATCCGAATGGAGAGAAAGATAACAGAATATCTCATCATGCCCAATTTTGGGGTATTTATACTGGCATGTTTCCCGATTATGCATATAAAAATTTATTTGAGAACATCCTTCCCAAAATGTCCTATTATCAGGAAACCTACAGCATTGAAAAAGGATACGAATATTTATCGTTTGCCAAGGCCAATCAAGTGGACAAGGTAATGTCAATAATTAACAATGTCTGGGGTGACTGGGTAGATAAAGGTTTTACAAGATTCCCTGAAAATATTTTTCCGAATGCAGAAAGACAAAAACAATTGTCGTTTTATAACCGACCTTTCGGCATGAGCCTTTGCCATCCTTGCAATGGCGTTCCGCCCATTATAGCAATACTTCATGGCATACTTGGCTTTTCACAGTCGGACCAAAAGATTAATGAATATTATTTCAAACCCAATTTAGTCGATTTAAAATGGGTAGATGCAAGGATTCCTGTAAAAGAAGGCTTCATTGGACTTCACATAGACAATGAAAATAACTGTTTTATTGAAATTCCGGAAAATTGCAGTGTCAATTTATTGGATTTTAAAACATCAAAAGTGAAAATGGAGATAGATAAAGCCGGGAAATATGAGTTTAAATATAGATGATAGTGAATGGTTTCTCATTTTTTGATTAAATGTATGTAATGCAACTTTTTTTACTATATCAGGTTCTACTTTTTTCGACCATACTTCTCCTATCCAAATGGAAAATATGAATATCAGGATAAATATTTTTTTCATTATTTTAATCTTTTAAAGTATTTTTCAATTTCACCGTTTTTAATGATCTCATTTATAAGCATGGTGTCTTTCAATTCAAAAATTCTTGGGCGATCGTCATCATAATAGAATTCAACAAACGGATCGTCATCAATAATAGCTGATTGAATGTCATTAAGACTTGGAAGAATACCCAGTTTTCGAATGTTATAATATTCTTCAAACGAATAATTTAGATAGGCAGTTGTTACATATTCTTCGCATCCCAGGATATATCCATTGACAAGTTTAAATCTGAATTTGTACTTTACTTTTCCGCTATTATCAATTTCAACTTTTTGCAATATATCAGGCACATATACAACTTTACCGTCTTTTAATTGAGAATGAACACTGTTAAAATAATCATTTCTTGTTTTGTAAACAGATAATCCCGGATCAGTATCCTCAACTATCTGATCATTCTTACATCGTATTCCTATCGTGCATAAGAATATCAAGATGTATCCTGTTTTTAAAATAGATGGTTTCATATTTTTCAAAATTTTAATATTTGATTGTTCTCTGTTTCAATTGCTGATTGTTTCAAACTTTTACGGTGGCGATCTCATGGTTTGTCGATTTAAAGGGTTTAGTAATTCTCATCATTCCCGTTATCTCTTCAGGAATGACCTGTTTTTCCCTTTTTCAGAATCGCAACCGGTAGTCAGATGATATTGGTTATAAAATGGTTGCGGGAGAGTTTTATGTTTGTGAACATCTTAAACCTGACCGGTTTATTATAGGTATAACTTCAGGGTATGCAGAGTAGCAACTCCGTTGTGTGCAGAGCTATGCCTCTAAAGAGTATAGAGGTATAGCTCTTTTGTTGCGCGACACGGTACTGCTTTTGTTTCGGTTCCATCGGCGGCAATCAGGAAAATACCTTGTTGTGGGTCGGTTGGGTCGAATTTCAGGCGGCTGCCGCGTAGTTAGGCAATAAGCGTTTCGTTGCGGATCTCGCTGTGAAACCGATGTAAGGCAATGAAAATATAATAATCAATAGTCAATTATAAATCATCAATTACTTAGATATTTCAATCGGAACAAACATCGTTGAAATAACAACACTAAAAAAATATTTTCGCAGGGATTTTAATTGGGCTAAAGCGTTCTATCTGCCTTTGCGATCTGAATCAAATCGCAAAAAAGAAAAGAACTAACTGTTGCATACCGGATCCGCATCCATCCGGAAATGAAAGCTCCGAGCTGTTGTCCGAGAAAGAAAGCGGCCACCATAAAAGCATAAGTATACCAGGCAAAACCCAGTTCGGTATAAACGCGAAGGGCAATAATAAGAAGTACAGGGATATGAATGGCCAGAATCCACTGCAACGAAAGTTTTCGCACATTGGCGCGCCAGTAACCAAATGGGATGTTTAACAGAAATACTGTCAACGCAACAAATGCCAGTTTTATCATTTTATATATTGTGTCCGATTACAAACAACACTCGTTTGCCATTTGTTTAATGTATAAATCAATCATTCAAAAAAAATATTACAACCGGTCTTCCAATATTAAACGAATTTCTTTTGGACCAACATTGCCTTTTTCCCCTAGTTTGTACCCGCGTTTTTCGAAGCGGTCGCAGATGCGGTCGATGGTTTCGGCAGAAACGCCGTACTCGGGCAAACGGGTAGGTACGCCAACCGATTCAAAAAAATCGACTAGAGCAGCAATTGTATTTTTAATTTTTTGTTCATCGGTTCCACCTTGAACGTTAAACACACGCTCGCCAAGCTGGATGATCTTTTCCTTCTTCTGATCTGCAAATACGTTCATGATTCCGGGCAAAACAATGCACAAAGTACGTCCATGATCGATTCCGTGAAAAGCAGTCAGCTCGTGACCAATCATGTGAGTTGCCCAGTCCTGCGGAACACCAACTCCAATCAGGCCATTCAGTGCCATGGTAGCGCTCCACATGAAATTGGCAGCCGAATCGTAATCGGTGCGATTGGCCAAAACTTTGGGCCCTTCTTCAATCAGGGTTTGCAGAATACTTTCAGCAAAACGGTCCTGGATCGGAGAATTCACCGGGTACGTCAGGTATTGTTCAATTACATGTACAAACGCATCGACAATTCCATTGGCAACCTGCCTGTCGGGCAACGAAAATATTACTTCCGGATCGAGAATGGAAAATTTGGGCATTACGAACGGCGAGCCAAAAGCAAGTTTCTCCTGAGTTTCAGCACGGGTAATAACCGCACCTCCATTCATTTCGGAACCGGTAGCAGGTAAAGTAAGCACGGCACCGATAGGCAATGCTCTTTCTATCGGAGTCCTCTTGGCTAAAATATCCCAGGTATCGTTTCCCTGATAATACACAGCCGCTGCAATAAATTTGGTTCCATCAAGTACTGAACCGCCTCCCACCGAAAGCAGAAAATCAATCTTTTCCTTCTTCACAATTTCAACCGCTTTCATCAGTGTTTCGTAATGCGGATTGGGCTCAATGCCGCCAAATTCAATTACGTCAAAATCTTTTACCGACTCTTTCACCTGATTGTAAACTCCATTTTTAAAAATACTTCCGCCGCCATAAGTCAGCAATATTTTAGCTCCCTTCGGTATTTCTGCTCGGGTTTCCGAAATGGTACCTTTTCCAAATAGGATCTTCACCGGGTTATAAAATGTAAAATTGTCCATGTGCTTATTTTTTATTATTCTTAAACCAATGATATTCTCGTTCGTTCATCAAATTTAAAAAATTAATTTTGCTAAAAATCTTAATATTTGTGAACATGTCGGATAAAATACAAACAGAGGTTGATTATCAGGAGAAATACAAACAATTGGGCGACGCAGAAATCGGGGAAATACTTTTGAAGCGAAAAAGTTACCAGCCACAGGCAGCCCAGGCAGCCATCCAGGAGGCAATCAACCGGGGCATTTTGCAATCGGAACAAGATTTGTTTTCTGAAAAATACAATCCTCCGGCAAGCCGATCCGGTTTTTTGTTTCCGGATATCAGCAACCCGGAACAAAAAACAAAGATATTATCGAGTATCCAACGCATTCTTTACATTTCAGGAGTTATTCCGTTCGTTTTTGCCGGGAAAAATTATTTTCACGAGAACCAATCCTCCGTTATTGCGTTCGTTGGCATCGGAGCAGGTTGGTTGTTTCTCTGCTTGATGCTTTCAAAAACAAGAAACAAGCTGATACTGAATTTAATGCTTGTTTTTCTCATCACTGCATGTGGCTATGCAATTCATTCAATTTCGATCAATAAATCACCGGAAGCCATGAATCTTATAACCATTATTGCAACCTTTCTAATTTTATTATATTGCGTGCTGTTTGCCCGGTCAATCATTAAAAATTAAACTCCATATCAGAAAAAACATTCGTTCACCTAAAAAAAACATCATTTTATCGATAACTTCCTGCATTGGCTGGGTGCATTTCCTAGTTTTGATGCCGATAATAAAATTAAAAATCCAACGCATGAAGGATCTGATATTTTTTGCATTGATATTCACCCTGGTTGCATGCAATGCCAATTCAAGTGCAAAGGCTCCCGACAATTGGGACGATGTGGATACCCGAAGCTACGAAATTTCCGACTTCAAATATATTCACCTGGAAGGAGGCTTTAAGGTGGTTTTACAACAATCGGAAAAGCCAGGATTGAGTATAAAAGCCGATGAAGATGATTTCGAATACCTGGATGTTGAAGTTCGCGACAGTGTACTCGACATTGAAATAAAAGACAAACATTTTACCCTCGACCAGATTGTTTTAAATATTAATGTAAAAGAACTCGAAACATTACATATTGAAGGTGGCGTAAAACTTGAGACCCGCGGACATATCGAACTCAAGGATTTTTACGTTCATGTTGAAGGCGGTGCAAAAGTTGAAATGGACGTGAAAGCAGATAACTTTAAAGTGGTTGGCAAAGGCGGTGTCTGTTTTAACCTGAAAGGGGTTAGTAAAAGTATGGATGCCATTGCATCAGGCGCTTCCTACATCGATGCTGAAAACTTGAAATGTGAGCGCGTTAAAATTAAAATAGAAGGTATTGGAACAGGCTTTGTTTATGCAACCGATTATCTCGAAGCCAGCATCGAAGGAGTTGGAAAAATCACATATAAAGGCGATCCTGAATTGCATAAAAACATCGGAGGCCTTGGATTTATCGCAAAGAATTAGTTTTTAAGTCATAGTTTGGTTTAGTTAGGTTTTAGTTGGAAGGCTGCTTATCGTTCGGTAGGCGGCCTTTTTGTTGCAACTTGCCATTATAGCATCCAATAACAATTCAACAATTTAGCAATTTACTAATCCTATTTCACAACCGTAATTTCCGTCCTGCGGTTCACTGCACGTCCATTGTCTGTATCGTTTGACTGCACCGGTTGTGAGAAACCATAGCCCCGATAGGAAAGCCGGTTTTCTTCGATACCTGATTTAGTCAGGAATAAACAAACTGACTCAGCTCGTTTTGCCGATAATTCAAGGTTGAACTGTTCACTGCCAACATTGTCGGTGTGTCCGCCAATTTCAATATTTATCGATGAATTTTGCCTCAGAAAATCAGTCAGTTTATTTAACTCGACAACAGAAGCTGGCAATAATTGAAATGATCCGGTATCGAAGAAAACATTTCGCAAAACAGCTACCGATCCGGGTTCAACAGAATTTAAACGGATTTTGAGCAAAAACGGTTCAATGGCTGATTTCCGATCGTTCAAACTGAAATGTTCTGAAAAAAACAAATACCCCGGTGCTGAAACATTCATCATGTAGTTTTGCCCCAATGGGATTCCTACCAGAAAACCACCTTTTTCATCGATCTGCACCCGGATAACTTTCCCTGAATTTTCAAGGTCAATCATTTCTATTACAGCCACGACTGGCGTATCGTTTTTCGCATCGACCACCTGCCCCTGTATGTATGTTACCGGAACAGGTCGTATTTTCTCGGGCATTTCAAACGAAAAAATATCCATTCCCTTCCCTGTCATATCCGATGAATAATAAGCCGTCGCACCACTTGCATCAACCACCAGTCCCCGTTCATCGTGTTGGGTATTGATTGGACACCCTAAATTGACAGGCTGCGACCAGAAAGAATCGGCTTTCATTTTCGAGAAAAACAAATCGTTGCCCCCCATTCCCTGCCAGTAATCGCTGGCAAAATAAAGTGTTTGCCCATCGGGATGAACGAACGGCGACATTTCATTTCCGGGCGTATTGATTGAATCGCCTAAATTTTCGGCTTTTCCCCAATGTGGTATTTCCCTGTCGAACCCAATCAACCGGCTTCGCCAAATATCCATTCCTCCTTTGCCTCCCTTCCGGTTGCTTACAAAATAGAGATATTCATTATTTCCCGAAATTGAAGGTTGCGAATCCCACCCAGATGAATTGACAGGCCCTCCAACATTCTGAGGAACCGACCATCCGTTATCTGTCTTTTTTGAAAAATAGATATCGCAGCCACCCCAAGTATCACGACGTGCACATGCCGTAAAAAAAAGCAATCCAGCATCAGGCGAAATTGCCTGTGCCCCTTCGTTTTCCTGTGTATTTACCGATGAGATTGGCTTCGCTTTTTCCCATTTGCCATCTTTCAAACCAGAAATAAAAAAGTCTTCCTGAAAAAATTGTCGGTTCGTCAAACGATCAAAAAAAGGGACCAACCGGGTAAATACCAGAGTCTTTCCATCAATCGACAGACTTGGCCAATATTCATCGAAAACTGTGTTGACCGAGTCACCCAAATCAACGGGTTTAAATTCAAAAGCCCGTTCCAGTTGCTTCAAGACAAAATCACAGTTCCCGATTTCTATCCGTGCTTTATTGATCAACGCCGGCTGATTTCCACCACACTCAATAAATCGCAAAAAGTCTTGCTTTGCATTTGCATATTCACCGGTCTTTTTCAAAGCGCTCCCAAGCATGAAGTAAACTTTGGGAAATTTCAGTGAATCGATTCCCAAAACCTGTTCCAAACAATCGGCTTCCTGTGCGGGTTGGTTCATCTCGTGTAAAATATCGGCCTTCAGCAAATAGGCTTCCAGAAATAATTTATTTTTATCAATCAGTCCATTAATTTGCTCCAATGCGGAAGTATAATTTTTATTGATGTACAATTGCCGAACCTCGTCAAAAGATTTGACCAATTTTTTCGGATACTTCGACAAATCCTGTGAAATGCCAGCCAGCGAAAAGACGACACAAACGATGGTAATAAAATACTTCAAAACCTATAATATTTCAAACGAAACCTATAACAAAGCCAATAAATTATGCGTTACAATGTCCAGTTTCGGAATTTGGTTAAAACGAAAAATTTCTACGAAAAAAGAAACGAAAAAAAGTGTTTTTTAGCTATTGGAATTTATACATTTTTTTTTCTATTATTACTGAATAAATAAGTTAATTACTAAATCATATTTAAATTGTTATTTTTCAAACAAATAGCTTTGTAGAAATGAAAATTAATAAGAATTCAGGCAAGCATTCCAAAAGCTCCAAAGGTCAACGGTTTGATGACGACTTCCCTGCAAACAAGGGGGTAAAGAAAGATCGAAACGACAAAAAAAGGTTATCGATTTATGATGATTTTGATGATGAAGCCCAGGGCATTGATGACCTGGATTTTAATTCAGCCGACAATCCATACGATGATTAAACTGCAGCACCTTAAATTGGAACTATATTAAAAACAGGTATTGAAATAGAAAAAGAGCCGTCTAAAATAAATTTAGACGGCTCTTTTTTAGTATGTTATTTGCAGACTATCTAACTCGTGTTTCGTTATTGTCGGTAAGTCTTTCTTTTTTACTTTTTTTAGCACCAACTCTCCTACTCTTCTTGCTTCCATTTCAGTATAAAAAGGAAGGTTTCCCTGAATTGCAGGAATAAAAGTCTGTTTAATTTTTGTTTTCCCGACTACCTTTATTTCGTATCCCCATCCGGCTTCGCTTTTAAACGTTTCGAGCGTAAAAGCAGGATTCCCTTTTTTTACGTCAGACTGAACTTTTTTACCAGTTTTCGAATGGCAGGAAGTAAAAAAAACAACAGTAATTAAAAGAACAATAATTTTTATCCGGTGAAAATTAATAATTTTCATCATAATTAGCTTTCGGATCGAATCGCACCAAGTCGTCAAAGGCATAACTACCTTGACTCTTTCCTGTAGCCACATAACCATAATTCCCTATTCCAAAGCCAACAGCCTCAGACCTCACGCTGCCTTCGAACTGCGATTTTTCTATCCACAAATCAGTAGCGGGGTTGTATTCCCATACATTGCTAACTGAAGACGCATTACTGCCGGTGGCAAAATATCCCTTACCATTAACCGTAAATGCAACTGCTGCCATCCTTGCAATGGACGTATAATCATCATCATAAGTTTCATCAGCATTTGAATTTGTAATATTCCTCTTTTTCGTCCATGTTTTGGCAACGCCATCAAAAACATAAAGTTCATTGTCATAAACCTGGTTGTCGGTACCTCCCAACAGGTAAGCCTTATTATCGATAACGAAAGTACTTGCATCTTTTCTTTTCGAACCAGGATAAGGAATTTGTGCCCATGTATTAGAAGATGGCGAATATTCATAAAAATCTTTGGTTTCGCCATTTACATCGTAACCAGTACCGACATAACCTTTATTGTTCATCGAAAAAGCAACGGCACTATATCTTTCAGTACCCGGAAAAATAGCAGTAACTTCCGACCATGTATTAGTCGTTGGATTATACGACCAGAAATCTTTTAACTTATTTCCAATATCGTCAACTCCAGTACCAACAAAACCTTTATTATCGGCACTAAAAGCAATAGCACCGCTACGAGCTTTCGCTCCGGCAGGCATATCTGCTTTTTGTATCCAATAACCTTCTTCTGTGTTGTAAACCCACAGGTCGCGTAACCTATCTAAATCTATGTTAACACCTGTTGCCATGTAAGCATTGGTCCCAATCAAAAAACACACTGCCTCAGAACGTGGAACTCCATCAAAATCAGAACCTTCTGACCAATCACCAAGAAGTTCCTCTTCTTCATCGTCTTTATTGCACGATACGAAAAGCAATGTTGATCCCATCAGCAGGACCGATAATAAATAATAAATTTTTTTCAAACTCATAGAGTAACGTATTTTAATGATTATTTGTATTTTTCGCACTGTTTATTGTACAAACCTATCAGACTGGAAGGTAGAAAAAAAGGAATTTCGACAAAAAATGAAAAAACACATACAAAAAGGTTATATTTATCGACATGACACAAAATACAAAGACGAAACGGTGTTTTTTTTCGTTAAAAAGTTTTAAAAACTAAAGAATCGCACTTTACATCTATACTATTGAAGTTTTAGTATATATTTCTTTTTACTCATGTTTTTCTTATATTCTTTTGAAGTATGAATTTTAATAAAAGACTATAATTAATGTATAAAATACTCTCGCTAATTCTGTTTTTGCTGATTATTGTATCCTGTAAAGACAGCAATGAATTTGATTCATATACAATAGGTGACGATTTCATAAAATCAGAAACAACCATCTCTATAATTGACACTTTTGATGTCAGGCTATCAACCTTCATGGTTGATTCAATGGTGACATCGAATACTTCAATTGGTCTTGTTGGTAATTACAAAGATGATGAACTGGGGATTGTCCGTGCCAAGAATTTTTGTCAATTGGGCATAAAAGAAGAACTTTATACCGTAGATACCAGGGATAAATTTGATTCGTTAACCATTACGATGAGATATTCAGGCGCTGTATACGGAGACACAACAAAACTGCAAAAAATTAATGTATACAGGCTAACCCAGGAGTTGAAAGCTCGTGAAGACGGCAATTTGTATAATAATTCGTCGTTTGCCCATGAAGCCACCCCCATCGGGTCTATTACACTTAAACCAGAACCAGTAAATGACAAAAATTTAGTGATTCGTCTGAGTAATACCTGGGGGCAGGAACTTTTCAACATGATCAAAAACAAATCGGAATCTGTTCAAACTAAGGATAAGTTCATTAAATATCTTCCGGGAATTGTTATTGAATCGGAAACTGACGATGGAGCTATCCTATCGATGACTTTGTCTGATTCATTATTTTACATGACTGTGCATGCTAGTCGGTTCGATTATGATTTTGTAAAATCGGAATTCGTTTTTCCTGCCATCAATTCAAATCTTCAGTTTAATCAGATAAAAAGCGACCGTACGGGAACCAACTCGGCCTTGATTACCAACAATAGCAGAAAAAATGTTGTTTCTTCACTGACCGGAGACCATAGTTTTTCGCAAGGTGGAATCGGTATGTTTACGAGAATCGAATTTCCGGGACTCGGACAATTGCTCCAAATGAGCCAAAAAAGGTTATTACTGAAAGCTGAACTTATATTAAAGCCAGAATACCGAAGTTATGAGAAAATTCCATTACCCGAGAATTTATACATTTATGAATCCAACCGGGTCAATGCAGTTCTTGATCCATTAACAGACTCCGAAGATAAAGCATTAACCGCAAAATTTGTACTGGATAAACTTTATTATGAAAATACCTTTTACCAGTTTGATATTACTACGTTCATCTCATCGGAATTAGGCGATGGGTACTTCGACGTAGATCATGCACTGCTGGTCAATATACCAACCAGTAACATGGGAAGCACTTTGAATCGGATCATTTTTTATGATGGATCGAAGGCAAAATACAAACCGATTTTGAAACTCTATTATGTTTTTTATAATTAAGCAAATGCGTCAAAGAATAATATTCATCATTATATTTTCAGTTTTTATTTACGTTTCCGGACTGAGTCAGAATACTCGCTCTCCGTATTCTATTTTTGGTCCTGGTGAATTGCAACCCAAGGGTTTTGGGAAAAACATGGGAATGGGAGGAACTGGAATCGGGATGCCTTCAGACAATTTCATCAATAATATTAACCCGGCATCTTATTCGGGATTCGACAGCCTAAAATTTATTTACGAAGCAGGATTTGAAGGAAAATACTCACACTTTAAATCGCAAAACGACCAGTTAAACGATTACACGTTCAACTTCAAATATATCGCTTTCGGATTTCGCGTAAACAATTGGTGGGCCTCCAGCATGGGAATTGCCCCATTTAGTAATGTTGGATATACCATTACCTCTTCAACCTCTTTAGAAGGAACAAACGATAAATTTTATTCGAAATATGAAGGAAGTGGCGGAATCAATTATACGTACTGGGGAAATGCGTTTAAAGTAGGAAATTTGTCGCTGGGAGTAAACTCATCATACCTTTTTGGCTCAATTACCCAGGATGAATTAATTACCCAACCAAAAGAAATTTTCTCCTCTTTCATAATGCAACGGACTGATTACCTGAAAAGTTTTTACGTTGATTACGGAGCACAATATTCTTTTAAAATAAAAGGCTGGGATTATACTTTAGGAGCCATATACAGCAATGAGCAAAAACTTACTTCGCGCCATCAGGTTGATGCAAAAACAACTTCATACACAACCATTTCAAGCGAAGAATACAAATCGAAACAATTGCGGGTTCCTGAAAAATACGGTTTTGGGTTCAGCATAAAAAAAGGTCCGTTTCTGAATATCGCGGCTGATTATGAAACACAGAAGTGGTCGGGATTAAAATATCCCATTCAAAAAGATGCGTTTATCGATAGCCACCGGTTTGCCATTGGAGCCGAAACAATGCCATGGGGTGAAATTGTGACTCTCGATTGGTACAAAAAATTAACCTACCGGATTGGCGCTAATTACGAAACATCATTCCTGAAAATAGGCGGAGTACAGATCGACCAAAAGGGACTTACGTTTGGACTGGGCATTCCTGTCAAAAACATAGGAAGCCTTTTAAATTTCACAGTTGAAGTCGGTCAAAAAGGAACTATCAGCAATCGCCTGATCCGTGAAGATTATGTGCTTTTCCACATGAACTTTTCGATCAATGAAATTTGGTTTAAGCAGAGGATATTTTATTAATCGCAACGATTCTGGTCCCGGCACAAATTACATTCGGGTGTTTTCTGCAGATACAAACGATATGAATGTAGAAGAACATTATATATAAAATTTTTACAATTTTTTGTAGGAAACAACGTTCTTCTCCGAACCGATTGGTATTTATACGAATCATGCTCATTTCATTTGCAACAACTGAACCAGATATAGAATCCTTTGAAAACCAAGCTTACACTTATTTTACTATTTGCCGTGCAAATATTGCATGCACAGGAGCTTTTGTATTCGATTTACGGAACGGTAACTGACCAGCGTACAGGAGAAAATCTGGCCGGCGCAACAATCATCATTGAAACCACAAAACACACCGGTACGGTTACCAATTCGTATGGCTACTATTCAATTCGGGTACCGGAGGGACAATACAAACTGCGAATCCAATTTATGGGTTACGACAGCAAGGAATTTTACGTAACGGCACACGAAAACAAGCTGGTCAATATAAATTTGGCTGAAAAATCCGTCCAGCTTGATAATATTATCGTGCGGGGCGAAAAATCCGACCGCAACGTTTCGTCAATTGAAATGGGAAGTACCCGTTTTACTCCGAAACAAATTGAAAGCATCCCGGTTTTGTTTGGCGAACCCGACATCCTGAAAACCATTCAACTAATGCCGGGAGTGAAATCAGCAGGCGAAGGAAACTCGGGTTTTTACGTACGCGGTGGCGGCATCGACCAAAATCTCATTTTACTCGATGAAGCGCCTGTGTACAATGCCTCTCACCTGCTTGGATTCTTTTCGGTTTTTAATTCCGAATCCATCCGCGATGCAACTTTACTGAAAGGATCAATTCCTGCTGAATATGGTGGCCGGGCTTCTTCTGTTTTAGATATAAAAATGAAAGAAGGCAACCTGAAAGATTACAGTATCACAGGCAGCATCGGGCTAATCTCGTCGAACCTGACGCTGGAAGGGCCTATAAAAAATGAAAAAAGTTCGTTCATGCTCAGTGGGCGCCGTACCTATGCCGACATGTTCCTGAAATTTTCCGGGGACAAAGAACTAAAAAAAACCAGCCTTTACTTTTACGACCTGAACATGAAAACCAATTTCAGGCTAAATGAACGCAACCGCCTGTATCTTTCGGGTTATTTTGGACGCGACAACTTTGGCTTTGCCGACCGTTTCGGATTCAACTGGGGAAGCACAACAGGAACTTTGCGATGGAACCATATTTTTAACGAACGCCTGTTTCTAAATTCATCGTTTATTTACAGCGATTATTCATACGACATAAACCTCCTTGGAACTTCGGATGTTACCATGCGTTCCGAAATCAGGGATCTGAATATGAAAGAAGATTTCACTTTTTACAAAAGCTCACAGAGTACCCTGAAATTCGGCATTAATATGATATACCACAATTTCGTTCCGGGTGAAATTATTCCGGGCGAAAACAGTGTTTACAATGCCCTGAAAATTACCGATCGAAAAGCGGTTGAATCAGCCGTATATTTCTCGAACAACCGTGTTATAAGTCCAAAGTTCCAACTTTATTATGGTTTGCGCCTGGCTCTTTTCACCAACATCGGCCCTGGCGAGTTTTATGTGCTCGATGCCAATGGCGAAGTACGCGATACAACCACATACGAAAAATTTAAACTGGTAAAAACACAAGGAGGGGTTGAACCCCGTTTGGGTTTCAACTACATGATCAATCGTTCGAGTTCGATAAAAGGATCGGCCACCCGTATTTACCAGTTTGTCCACCTGCTATCGAATTCGACCACTTCAACACCAACCGATGTGTGGCTGCCCAGCAGCGACAATGTAAAACCACAAATGGCCGACCAGGTTTCGCTGGGATTATTTAAGAATTTCAATAAAAACCGCTACGAAAGTTCACTGGAAGTTTATTACAAACATCTGTACAACCAGATTGACTATAGAAACGGGGCCGACCTGATTTTCAATTCAACTGTTGAATCAGAGTTGGTGTTTGGCAAAGGATGGTCGTATGGCGCCGAATTTTTTCTGAAAAAGAATTATGGAAAATTGAACGGATGGATCGCATACACCTGGTCGAAAACCATGCGGCAGTTTGACGAAATAAATGATGGGAACCCCTTTCCTGCCCGGCACGACCGTACCCACGACCTATCGATAGTCGGCATGTACAAGTTGTCGGATAAGGTAACCGTTTCGGCAACTTGGGTTTACAGTACCGGCGATGCAGTTACCTTTCCCAGCGGACGCTACGAAATCGACGGGCAAACCGTTGGTTATTACACCGAGCGAAACGGCTACCGTATGCCCGCAACCCATCGTCTCGATCTGGGTTTAACATGGACCCACAAAAAAACCAAAAATTTTGAATCAAGCTGGAACTTTTCAGTTTACAATGCCTATGCTCACGAAAATCCATATTACATTTATTTTCAGGAAGTGGAAAACCAACCCGGGACACAGGAGGCCATACAGGTATCGTTGTTTAAAATTATCCCTTCGGTGAGTTATAAATTTAAATTTTAATCTTCTGAAAATGGGAAGGAATCTCTTCAGCATAATAATCATCGCCTTTTCGCTTGTTTGCTGCGAAAGAATTATCGATATCGACCTGAATGAGGCCAATTCAAAAATCGTTATCGAAGCCAACATTCACAACCACCCCGGCAACTGTTATGTGAAAATCACACGCACCGGCAGCTATTTCTCATCGTATACTCCCATCATGGTAAGCGGGGCAAAAATTACCCTCAGTAACAATACATCAAACTATTCGTTTACCGAAAATGAACAAGGGATTTACACCCTGAATAAAACAGGCAGGCTAATCCCTGATTCTTATAAATTATTGGTTGAAATAGATGGAGAGCAATACGAAGCTGTTTCGGTAATGCCCAATCCGGTAAAAATAAACTATATGAATTTCGAATACCTGGAGAAAACGTATTTTCAGGATGCCGGATACCGTGTAAATTACGGGCTTATTGATCCTGAAAATGAGAAAAACTATTACCGGATAAGATATTATGTGAATGGGAATATACAAAACGACGGGAACGATTATTACCTGACGAATGATGAACTGTTTAATGGGAACTCGGTTCAAATGCAACTGTACGGGAAGCGGTTTGATAAAAGCACCCGAGTTACGGTGGAATTGATGTCGATCGACAAAAGCGCCTACGATTATTTCAATACGTTCATTGATGTGATTGCCCAAAATTCGATGGAATCGGCAGCTCCGGCAAACCCAAAAAGTAATTTCACAAATGGAGCGCTCGGCTATTTTTCAGCTTACTCGTCCGACATTCGGTTCATCACTGTTGGCGAATTAAGCATCGGAAATTAAAGCATCAGGCGCTTATTTTCCATTTCATTGATAAAAAAATCCTTGTAGCTCTCGCCAATCGGGATGTAGTTTTTCCCAATTACAACCTGCGTTTTATTAATTACCTTAATGTGGTTCAGTGAAATGATAAACGATTTGTGTACCCGGGCAAAGCGGTCGGTCGGAAGATTTTCCTGCATCCGTTTCAGCGAATTCAATGTAATAATCGGTTTCTCTGACCCCACCGTAAAAATCTTGATGTAGTCCTTCAGTCCCTCAACGTACAAAATATCATTCAAATTTATCTTAATCGTTTTATAATCAGATTTTACCAATATGAATTCTGAGGCGGAATTTGCTTCTTTCACTTTTCCTGAAGTTTTTAATTTCAGGCTTTTCAGCGAAAAATATTCGTATGCCTTGTTGGTAGCTCTCAGAAAACGGTCAAAAGAAATTGGTTTCAACAAATAATCCATCGCATTCAGGTTAAACGCTTCGAGGGCATATTCCTTGAAAACTGTGGTAAAAATAATCATCGGCTTTTCGTCAAGGCTCTTGATAAAATCGATGCCCGAAATTCCCGGGAGCTGGGTATCCAGAAAAATAATGTCGATTTTGTGATTATGAAGTACATCGTAGGCATCAAATGCCGTCGAACATTTATCAATCAGTGAAAGATACGGTACATGCTCGATATATTCGGCAATTGCACTTTGGGCCAGAGGTTCGTCGTCGAGAATAATACAATTCATAGTTAAACCTGGATTTCTGTTTAAACTGCTTGTTTTCTTGCTTAACATCTGAAGCCTTCGCGGAGACATAAAAGGTCGGGCATAACGATTTTGCGCTACCTGAAATTCCTCTTTAAATGTGCTTGTTTTGTCAGACTGCCGGTAATCAGAAAACCTTTCAGCAGCACAAAGTAACCCATTTTTTTCCAAAACGATAATCTTTTAGTTTTTAAAAATTTAACCAGTGAAAGATATGTTCTTCATTTTTGATGGCTATCAAACAAATCTTATAAAAACATAAGATTTGTTAAGAACAAAATGGCTGCGTCCGAATCAATTAAAATTATTCGTCGTGCTGAATTATGGCCGGCTTTTGTAGCAAGCGGTTCCGGTAACTTTTAGGCGACATACCCATTCGCTTGATAAAATCTTTTGAAAAATAGTATGGATCGGAATATCCCAGCATAAATCCTATTTCCTTTATTTTCAGGCGACTAAAATCAAGATATTCACATGCTTTGGCAATCTTCAGATGCGAAAAATAACTTGACGGGCTGTACCCGGTTTTTTTCTGAAACATGGTTGTTAAATAAGAAGGAGAGTATCCTGCTTCATCCGCTATTTCCTTCAAACTAAGCTTTTCCCCAAGATTCTGCTCCATAAACTGGATGGCATGTGCAATGCCGGGGTTTTGTTCTTCCATCAAATCGTCGCTGGTCCGGCTGGCGTATATAAATGTGGCCAACAGGTGGCCAAAGGCCATGTTTATATATTTGAAATTGGCATTGTAAAAACCTTTGTTCAGGTTGTTGAACAGCTCGTCGAAAAGCATGATCCGATTGGCAACAAGGTTGTTTGTTGATGGGATCAAATCACGCACAACAGTGAAATCGGCCTCCATAATTTTACTTTTTTCACCATTGAATTTACAGGTATAAAAAACGGAAGGGTCGGTGTGTCCCGTCTGCAGCTTGAATGCAAAACCTTCAGGAATAATGCAATACTGGTTTTGGCTAAATGGCACCAAATCGTTTGAAATCTGTAAAATCCCCTCCCCTTTGGTACAAAAAATCAACAAATGGTTATCCAGCTTCATTTCTTCCGACCAGAATGTCTCCCTGCGAACAAGAATCTCAGCCAATTCGCACAAATACAAATCTTTAGTAAGTGGATTTTGCTGCTGTTCGGCAACAATATACGAGGGAATTTTAAAGTATCGTCTCTTGATAATCATGATAATCAGTATTGACAGATCAAAAAAAGTAATATTTTACATCTTTATCAAAGAAAATACTATTTTTTGTATATTCTTTAGCCAATACATTTGGATCATAAATTAATAAAACTGATTTACCATGAGCGAACTATTATCAAAACTTGCTGAATGTATTGAATTTGGAAAAATTAATATGGCTTCTCCGTATCCTCCACAAATGAAAGGACAGGAAGGCGCTGATGAAATTACCCGCAGAGCGTTGGAAGAAGGAGTAAACCCACAAGATATTTTGTCGAAAGGCCTCATGCCCGGCATGGAGCGCATCGGGGTTAAATTTCGCGAAAACAAAGTATTTGTACCACAAGTTTTGATGTCGGCAAAAGCAATGAGCACTGCCATGTTGCATTTGAAACCTCACTTTTTATCAGGTGCAGCCAAACAAAAAGGAACGTTCATCATCGGAACCGTTCTGGGCGACTTGCACGACATTGGCAAAAACCTGGTTGGAATGATGGTTGAAGGCAACGGATATAAAGTTATTGATCTTGGCACAGACGTAAGTTCTGAAAAATTTATTGCAGCCGTGAAGGAAAATCCCAATGCAGTTGTTGGGTTATCGGCTTTGTTGACAACAACCATGGTAAACATGGAAAAAATCACCAAAGAAATTAAAGAAGCATTGCCCGGAACTTTGGTAACCATTGGCGGCGCTCCGGTAAATAATGACTTCTGTACGAAAATCGGGGCCGACAATTATTCGCCCGATCCACAGGGTGTTGTTGAATTCTTGAATACGAAGATTGCCTGATAAATTTACAGGCATTTCTCTTCCCTGAAACCGGGAACTGATAATTGATTTTCGTTTTCCTGATTATTGATGTTGTAGGCTTTAATGTTTTTAAAGGTCTGCCGGTTTTTTGTTGCCCTGATAAAACCTATAAAAGCAAAACAGAAACACTAGTTATCTGACAATTACAAAAAAACTGATTAAAATAAATCAAATATGAACGGACTTTCATTAATTAAAAAAGCATTTAAACTTGAACCGGTTGAACGGGTTCCGTGGGTTCCTTTTGTCGGGGTTCATGGCGGCTCATTGATCGGTGTGGATGCAGAGCAATATCTCAAATCGACAGAAAATATGGTTTCCGGCCTTACCAAAGCAATCGAGCTGTACAAACCCGACGGAATACCGGTATGTTTCGATTTGCAACTGGAAGCCGAAATATTGGGCTGTCGCCTCAACTGGGCAAAAGAAAACCCACCGGCAGTTGTTTCGCACCCTTTGACTGAAGGAATCGCCCTCAATTCATTAAAAATTCCAACGGCGACGGACGGTCGTATCCCGCTTATCCTGGAAACCACAAAAAGGCTCCGTTCTGAAAATCCGGATGTTGCCTTATATGGTTTGATTACCGGTCCGTTTACACTGGCTTTGCATTTGCTGGGCACCGAAATATTTATGAAACTATTCGAAGACCCTAAATATGTTGCAGAAGTTATGGACTTTTGCACCCAGGTGGGTATTAAATTCTCGGAAATGCTGATTGATGCCGGCTGCGACGTGATTGCAGTGGTCGACCCGATGACCAGCCAAATTGACCCGGATTCGTTCGAAACCTACGTTACTCCGTATGTAAGCCGTATTTTCGATTTCGTCAGAAAAAAAGAGAAACTGAGTTCTTTCTTTGTTTGCGGCCATGCACAGCAAAATATCGAAGCAATGTGTAACTGTCGTCCCGACAATATTTCGATTGACGAAAATATTCCGCTCGACTATGTGAAAGATATTGCTCTTTCGAAGAAAATCAGCTTTGGAGGAAACCTGAAACTTACCGTCGTTCTGCTAATGGGCGACCCCGACGACGCCAAGCATGATGCCCTTAACTGCCTCGATTTGGGCGGAAACACCGGGTTTATCCTGGCCCCTGGCTGCGATCTGCCCATGCAAACTCCAATCGACAATATAAAAGCTGTTTCCGAATTGGTATACAGTCAATATCTTCAGGATATAGCCCGCAAACTGGAAAAGAAAGAAAGCAAGCTCGACTTGCTGAATATGAAAGATTACGGCCAGTCGGACAAGGTGATTGTCGACATTATCACGCTCGACTCCGAATCGTGCGCCCCCTGCCAGTACATGGTTGAAGCAGTAAAACGGGTCGTGCCGCAATTCGAGGGCGTTGTTGAATGGCGCGAACACCCGATCAAAAAAATGGAATCGGTTTCATTCATGTCATCGATGATGGTAAAAAACATCCCAACCATTTGTATCGACGGAAAAATCGTGTTTGTTTCGCAAATTCCGCCGCAGAACCTATTGGTTGAAGCAATCCAGAAACGAATCAACGAAAAGCTGAAGCTGAAAATTAAAGCAAAAAAAAGCGAAGTGCTCATTCTCGGGGAAACAGAGTCGGATTGCAAAGAAATGAACCGAAGAGTGAAAAGGGCAATTGCCGAACTGGGAAAATCAACGCCGGTTTCGGTGATAACCGACAAGGAGCAAATGGCTTCTTTCGGGATAAAAAAAGGACCGGCTGTCGTTGTTGTAAACTACAAATTAAAAGCGGAAGGTTCTGTCCCATCGCTTGATGTGATAAAAGAATGGATAAAAGAAATTTGATCACGGGAACTTGTTCTCATGGAAAAGAATGATAAATTGCTTTCTAAATTTAGAAGGCAATTTATTCATATAAAATTCACACAATGAGCAAACTAATTAATGCAATACAAAACCGGGTACTGGTTTCCGACGGAGCCTGGGGCACTTTTCTTCAGAAAAAGGGACTGCAACCAGGCGAATGCCCCGAACTGTGGAATATAAACCGGCCCGACGACGTATTTGATATTGCCAAAAGCTACGTCGATGCAGGCGCCGACATGATTGAAACCAATAGTTTTGGCGGAAACCGCTTAAAATTGGCCAACTACGGGCTTGCAGGTTCGGTTTTCGAGATTAACAAGGCCGCTGCCGAAATCAGCAGAAAAGCCGCTGGTATCGATAAATTTGTGCTTGGCTCGGTGGGACCTACCGGAAAATTATTGCTCATGGAAGAAGTTACCGAAGACGAGTTGTACGAAGCGTTTAAGGAACAATCGATGGCTCTCGAAGCAGGTGGCGCCGATGCCATTGTTATTGAAACGATGACCGACCTCGATGAAGCCCGTATCGCGGTAAAAGCAGCCAGGGAAAATACAGCCTGCGATGTGATCTGCACTATGACTTTCGACAAAACAGTCGATGGGGAATTCCGAACCATGATGGGAATTTCGCCAACCGAAATGGTGGAACCGCTCATCGAAGCAGGCGCTTCTGTAATTGGCGCCAACTGCGGAAACGGAATTGCCGACATGATCGGTATTGTAAAGGAGATCAGGCAAGCAAACGCCAATATCCCGATACTGATTCATGCCAATGCGGGAATGCCCCACTACCACGATGGAGCAACTACATTCCCGGAAACACCTGCCGATATGGGCGCCCTGGTAAACGATATTATTGCGGCAGGGGCCAACATCATTGGCGGTTGCTGCGGTACAACCCCCGATCATATTTGCGAAGTCTGTAAAGTTGTAAAATCATAAATTCTGAATGGCTACGATTCCATTGCAATTGATCACCGGATTTCTCGGAAGCGGAAAAACTACTTTTCTGAAAAATTACCTGAGAAATTTTGCTGCTGAAAAACGTATCGGAATCGTTCAGAACGAATTTGCCCCGGTGAATGTTGATGCACACGAATTGCGCGATGAAAAAGGGCAATACGAAATTCTGGAAGTCAACAACGGCTCGGTGTTTTGTGTTTGTTTGCTTGGCTCGTTTATCGATTCGCTGGCCCGTTTTATTGATGAAGTCCGGCCCGATGAGATTCTGCTCGAAGCCTCGGGAATGTCCGACCCGGTGAGTATCGGGCAAATTCTTCAGGCCGAAAAATTACGCAACAAAGTTTATCTCGACTACATCTGGTGCCTGGCCGATGCGGTCAATTTCGAAAAGATTTCAAAACTGCAAACCCGCATCAATCACCAGGTACGAATGGCCGACACCATCGTTTTAAACAAAACGGATTTGGCCGGTGAAAATGTAGATGCCATAAAAGCAGAATTACGAAAGCTGAACCCGTTTGCAACAATCGAAGCCGTTCGTTTTGCCCGGGTTTCGTTCCGGAAAAATAAATTGCCCTTCAAAACTTTTCATGAAAACAAAAACGAGGTTTCAAAGCCTGATCTGGAATCATTGGTTATTAAAACCAACCAAGTCATTTCAGAAAAAAACCTGCATGCTTTTATTGCTGAAATTCAGGATTGCTTTGTTCGTTGCAAAGGGCATATCAGCCTGAAAGAAAAACAAAAAGTTTTCGTCCAGGGAGTTTACAATCAGTATGAAATAAAACCGACAGCTTTTTTTGAGGCTCCTACCGAACTGGTGGCTATCGGAAATTTTACCGATGCCGGTTATTTTCAAAAATTATTCGAAAAATATTGTACTCATGATTCATAATTATCAATTCAATTTTCAGGAATTAGAAATTCCAAAGGAAGAAATATCGCAGTTGCTGGGTTATGACGGCGAAGAAATGCCCGAACCGTTTGGCTCCTACCTCGACGAAGCCTACCAGGATGCGGCTCATTTGTGCAACATCCGTGGCGCTGTTTATATTTCTGAAAATATTGAATTCATTGCAAACAATTCATCATTTGCAATCGAAGGACAGCATTTCGATGCCGGAAAATTAATCAGTCGTCAACTAAAAAAAGCTACTTCTCTGGCACTTTTTATATGTACCGCAGGCGAAGGTATCAGCAAAAAATCGCAGGAACTGCTGCATGGCGACGATCCGGCCAAAGGATATGTTTACGATGTGCTGGGTTCAATAACCGTCGAAACAGCAATGGATAAAATACAAAAGCAACTTAGCCAAAAATTCGCGGCTTCCGGAGAAAAAATTACCAATCGCTACAGTCCGGGCTATTGCGACTGGAGTGTGGCACATCAACACAAATTATTTTCTTTCTTCCCTGAAAAACAATGCGGTATTTCTGTCAATTCGTCGGCACTGATGCACCCCATTAAATCGGTTAGCGGAGTAATTGGCATTGGCAAAGAGGTGAAATTCAACAAATACCACTGCGAAATGTGCACCAGTGGAAACTGTATTTACCGAAGCCTGCGAAGCCGGAGCGAAAAGGTCTTATAAAATATAGTCCATCAATTTCTCTTTTCAGTGTTCTTTTTCTGAAAGATTGTAAATTCACGTCTTTAATAATTGAGATTATGGAAATTGTTGTTTTAGATGGTTTTACCCTGAACCCCGGCGATCTTTCGTGGGAAGCGCTCCGAAAACTGGGAAAATGCAAGATTTACGACCGTACAATAGCCAGCGAAATACTGGCGCGAATTGGCAACGCTGAAATTATACTGACCAACAAAATAATCATCGACCGCAAAATTATGGAAGCGGCTCCTGCCCTGAAATACATCGGGGTACTTGCCACCGGCTACAACTTGGTGGATATTGCGGCTGCAAAAGAGATCGGAATTACGGTAACCAACATTCCGGCATACAGCACCGATTCGGTCGCCCAAATGGTTTTTTCACACATCCTGGCCTTTTGCAACCGGGTTGAATTACATACTGCTTCGGTGCAAAACGGCGACTGGCAAAATTGCATCGATTTTTCATACTCAAAATCGCAACAAACCGAAATAAGCGGAAAAATACTTGGAATTGTAGGGTTTGGACAAATCGGACAAAAAGTCGCCCAAATTGCCCGGGCATTGGGGATGAAAATTCTTTTTTACAACCGTTCCGTAAAAGCTGTTCAGGATGAAAATATCCGGCAGGTTTCGCTGGAAACGGTATTTTCTGAAAGCGATTTTGTGAGCCTCAACTGCCCGCTCACCAGCGAAAACCAGCAATTTGTGAATGCTGCCATGCTCGCAAAAATGAAACCTTCCGCCATGCTCATCAATACCGGGCGCGGCGGGTTGATTAATGAAAAAGATCTGGCCGATGCGCTCAACTCCGGGCAAATCGCCGCCGCCGGGCTCGATGTTTTATCTGCCGAACCTCCGAAAGCTGATAATCCGCTGCTCAAGGCAAAAAACTGTTTTATCACCCCGCACATTGCATGGGCTAGTTTTGAGGCACGCACCCGGCTGATGAATATTGCCGTTGAAAATGTAAACGCATTCTTGCATGGGAAAGCAAAAAATGTGGTAAACGGCTAGTGTCAAGTCAAACTTTTCAAAGAAACTCTAACGTAAAAGAATAATTATTCCCTCTTGAAAATATCCAGAATTGTTTTTGGGCGGACTAAATACATCCACTGAAAGCCGGGTAGCTTGGTATCTTCTTCCTGCAACTGCAGAATCGGGTTCAGAACTCCTTCGGGATTGGAAATAAAGGCGATCCGCTTTACCTTGTTTTTTTCCATAGTAATAGTAATACTGCTGCTTTCAGCCTTGTTAAGCCCAATCACCCCTTCTTTGTCGCTTGCGTAATACAGCGATTGCCCGTTCCCGTCGACCAGAATTTTAAACAGCTCATTGTTGCGGATATAACCGGTCATATTTCTCCCTTTAATCTGGTTAAAACGGATGGAATCGGGTTCCATAGCAATAATGAACGCATCGTTTTCCATTTTTACCTCATCGGGTTTCGCTGTATTTTTTATCATCTCGATATAACGGGCAGTCATCTGGTTTCCACCAGTCCAAATTATGGGTTCTTTAAAAAGCTGAATAGTAGAATCTTTTTGCCAGTAGACCAGCGAATCGCATTTTCCCTGCATATCGTCGCGGAAAAACTTCACTTTGTAATACGCTTTTATCAGGCGGACATCAACACCGGTAGTATCGGGAACCATACGCAGCGTATCGGCATGAAGAAATAGCGAATCTTTTTCGGAATACTGAATAAACAAGGCAGAATCGGTAACCTGCGCAGTATTTTCAATTTCATTAAAAATAACCCGATTCCCTTTTACAATCATCCGGTTCTCAAAATCTTCGATATGCACATTGCCAACACCACGGCCATCGCCGGTCGATTTGTTATAAAAAATGGAGTCGGCCAATATTTTGTGTTTGCGGTCGGTAATTTTGGAGTTCTTAAGTAATTGCGTTTCTCCGCTTACCGTGTTATAAAAACCATTCTCGGAGTAAAGGGTCGTGCTATCGTCCTGTATCGTAGTCGGGCCTACAATGTAGGCTGTTTTTTCGCTCACCTTGTAAATAAGTGTATCCGAAAACAAACGGTATTTATCGGTTGTGGCAACCACATCTTTTTTAAAATGGGCCATATCGGTTTTGGTAAAATACTGCCCAATCATTGATGTAAGTACATTGGCGCTATCGGTTATTGTACCAAAATAATCGTAATAACCAACATTGGTGGCCATGTTAAAATCCAGTGAATCGGTAACAAGGGTAGTTCCTTTATTTTCAAGTTTTACATTTTTCCGGGCTTTGGCAAATTTCCGGTCTCCATCATAATTAATAAAATCGGCATACAAATTCAGCGTATCATCTTTCAGAATATGGACATTCCCAAATGCATCGACCATGTTCCTTGTACGGTATGAATAGGCGCTGTCGCACCACATCAGCAACGTATTATGACGGATCAGCACATTGCCTATCAGGCGTTGCACATCGGCATTTATTTTATCGTTGTATTCGAACGTATTGGCCTTTTCAATTTCGATCTTTTTTTTCTCTTTCTGTGCTTCCGCCTGAAAAGTGAAGAAAAAACCCAAAACAAAAAGCAGCAGGGCAATTTTCCGGTATTGAAACAACGATAAAACCATTTTCTATTTCAACAGCTCGTAAATAATATCTTCCACCGAAATATTTTCCGCTTCGGCCTTATAATTTTTAATCACCCGGTGACGGAGGATATTTACAGCAACGGCGATAACATCTTCAATATCGGGAGAATATTTCCCATTCATGGCGGCATGGGTTTTGGCACCCAAAATCAGGTATTGCGAAGCGCGCGGACCAGCTCCCCATTTCAGGTATTTATTGGTAATGGGTGCAGCCATTTCGGTACCGGGCCTCGTTTTTGCCGATAAACCAACCGCGTAACGAAGCACATTGTCGTTCACCGGGATTTTCAGGATTAAGTCCTGAAAAAAGCGGATTTCTTCGCCCGTTATTACTTCCGACAAAGCGGTCTTATAATTTGAAGTTGTGTTCTTTACAATGGTCAATTCATCCTCAAAACTTGGATATTCGAGCCATATTGAAAACATAAAACGGTCGAGCTGGGCTTCGGGCAACGGGTAGGTACCTTCCTGTTCGATCGGGTTTTGGGTAGCCAGCACAAAAAATGGTTTGTCGAGTTCGAAACGTTCACCGGCAGCTGTAACAGCCCGTTCCTGCATGGCTTCGAGCAAAGCAGCCTGCGTTTTGGGCGGCGTACGGTTTATTTCATCAGCTAAAATAACATTGGCAAACAGCGGCCCTTTAATAAATTTAAACTGATGGTCTTTATCGAATATTTCGGTACCGATAATATCGGAAGGCATCAGGTCGGGTGTAAACTGGATGCGTTTGTACTGAAGCCCCAGCACCTCGGCAATGGTATTCACCAGCAAGGTTTTTGCCAGGCCGGGAACGCCAATCAGCAAACAATGCCCACGGCTAAACAAGGTGATCAGTGTTTGTCTTATAATCTCGTCCTGCCCGTATATCCGTTTTTTTATTTCATCCTGAAGAAGATCGATTTTCTTCTTCAGAGCATCCATTGCTTCAACGTCGTTTTTAAAGTTTGCCTGCATAATAATGGTTTACTTTTCCCATCCGGAATACTTGAACTGACAATTCGCATACGTATCGTCGATGTGAATATATGTTGCTGCCTGCTTTTCCCGGATCCATTTATCCAATGATTCCTGTTTTTTCTTTTCCAGGTACATCTGGCTTAGTTCGATATAATCGTCGCTCACATTCGCTTTGTGCGTATTGTTTTTTTTCACCAGTTTCACAATTGCATAAACGGTTTGTTTGGTGGTTTCGTCAATAAGCTGGAACGGTTTGCTGATTTCATTGATGTTCATATTCATCAGAACTTTGCTCACAGCCGGATCAAGTTCGGTAACTTTCCATTTCGACGACATGTTCATCGGGTTAATGACCAGTCCACCGTTATTACGCGAATTTTTGTCCCACGAATAGGATGCCGCAGCCTGTTCGAAAGTCAGTTTTTGTTCCCGGACGAAATTGGCAAGGCTGTCGAGACGATGACTCGCCTGTTCCATGGCTTCCTTCGAAATTTTGGGTTTCATAAGAATATGACGGGTATTCACTTGTTCTCCTTTGCGATCGATCAATTGAATGATATGATAGCCAAATTCACTTTTCACAACATTCGAAACACGGTCGCCTTTCAGATTGAAAGCTGCTGCTGCATAAGTAGGGTCAAGCGATGCTCGTCCCGAATATCCCAGTTCGCCACCCCCCGGGGCCGAAGGGCATTCGGAATAAATTACGGCCATAGAAGCAAAACTGGATCCATCCTCAATTCGCTTTTTCAAATCGCGCAGGGCATTTTTCACCCGGTTTTCTTCTTCCGGGTCAATTTTTGGACGAAAAGTAATTTGTTCGTATTCAACATACGACTCAATCGTCGGGATATCTTCCGGGTTCATATTGCGATAATGGTAACGAACTTCAGCCGGAGTGACCGCAATGTCTTTAATAATTTTATTCTGCATCTGCGAGGTCAACTGCTGGTTGCGGATTACTTCTTCCAAATCGGACTTGATTTCGATGATCGACTTTTTGAAATGTTTCTCCACTTCCTTTTCTGACCCCAGGTTGTTTACAAAATACTGAATACGCTGGTCAAGGTTTTGGTTGATCTGGCTGTCGCTAACTTCAATGGTTGTATCGAGCAACGCTTCGGCCACCAGCAATTTTTCGATCAGTAGTTCTTCCAGTATTTCACATTTCAGGTCGCCATCCGACGTAATTCCCTGGGCTTGATTCTGGAGGTACATCCCTTCTATATCAGATTTTAATATCGTATTACCACCAACGACTGCAACAATCTGGTCGATCACTTTATCCTGGGCCTGCGAAACGCCAACAGATAAAAGACCTGCAATCATTGTTAAACCTATCAGTTTCTTCATCATAAATATGATTTTTATTTATTAAAAAAATTTCACGCTGTGATTATCAATGCCCTCTTTGTACACATCATCTTCAATCTGTTTTAAAAATTTTAATTTTCGGGCGTTCAAAATTAAGTTTTTTACCTGACTTTCCACATAATCGATCGGGGCAGGCTGCCCAACAAAATAAAAATCGCGAATACAAACCATGTAAAAATAGTCATCGTCCTTACTCTCAATGAATTTGTTCCGGCGCAAAAAATGTTCAAGGTCATCAATTTTTACCGGAATATAGTCCAGCACCAGGCGGGCGGGTACCCAACTATCATTAAATTTATCGTACTGTTTGGCGTAACTCAGGCAGTAATCATTCAATTCCGAGAGCTTGGCCGGATTTTCATCGGCGCATAATTTTTTCAGCATATTCGGATCGGCAACTTCCAGCGGAAATTTCATATAAATTGCCTTCAAAATATCCTGTGTCAGGAAAAATTCATTTTCATGACTTTCATAATAATTCATTATTTCCTGCTGCGAAACCACCGTGTCCATCTTTTGGTTCACCAGCTCGTTTTTATACCGGAAAACAATCATCGAATTCCTATATTCTTCCAATTCCCGTCGCAAATCCCTCTGTTCGGCTGTAAGATTGTCTTCTGCTTTTAAAAGCAACAATTCTTTCCGTATCCATTTGGCGATGTAATCATCGGCCCAAAGCGCGCTATCGGACTGCCTCATGCTTTCAGGCATCATCTCGGCCAACTGATGTTTGTACAAAGTATGGTCGCCAACTTTTACCAAGGGTACCGGTTCCCCTGCACGTCGGCAGGCTGAACCCAGCACAATTAAAAAGATGATATAGATACGATATCGTTTCATTTCACCGAAGGAACGCTTTTTAGCAACTTCCTGTTTATTTTTATTTTGTGTTTACTGCGTAATTCGTCCATCCATTTTTTTTCAAGATCGGTTTGATAATCGGCAACATGAAGCCCACGCGATTCATCTAAATTTTTGGGAGACGGCGGCACTTTGTCGCCCCTCACATAAACCAATACATCATTCAGATCGGCCGGTTTGGCTTCATTCCAAACGTAAAAATCGACCACCGGGTTATCCCCTTTTTTAAAAATTCCTTCCTGAACTGAAATTGCACCCGGTTTTCCGGCATTTATTATTTGCATCAATTCATCTTTGCCAGTCTTTTCTTTCGATAAAATTTCATCGGCGCGGCTGCGGGTTTCCAAATCGCTGCACGAAATAACCCAGCCTTTGAACTGCTCGTTGCCCATGTATTTCATTTTGTTCCTCTCATAAAAATCCTTCAAGCCAAGCGTATCTTCCGACGCTTTGTTCCAAATCAGTTTTTCTGAAATATTGAACAACAAAATACCATCGTGGTATTCCTGCATCAACATCCGAAACTCCGGGTATTTTTCTTCGAGGCGGCTGTTTTCCAGTTCAAGCAGTTTTTCGGCTACAAATTCATCAATTTCCCCGGCCAATTCATCTTTTGTTACCAATCCTCCTTTTTTATTCTGAAACGAAATAAAATTGCCAATCGTGTATTTTTTAGTATCGAAACTGAAAAGCGTCTGTGCCGTGTCCTGTCCTTCTGCATGAATTACATTTCGTGAATTTGGCTCAATCGATGAATTTTTCGACAACAATTTTTTATTCACTTCATCGATACTGAAGTGGTATTCTTTTTTCAATCCTGAAATAAAAATATCGCGACTGTGTTTGCTGATTAGCGGGTTCTTTTTTATGTTTTCCGCCAACTGGCTTTTAATTTCATCAAACGCGGGAACTGGGAAATATTTCAACCGTTTGATGATGTGCCAGCCATACGGCGTTTCAATCACCGGCGAAATATCGCTATCTTTTCCAAGTGCAAAAGCAGCCCCGGCAAACGAAGGGACCATCCGTCCTTCGGGAAAAGGCTGCAACTTGCCACCAGACCGCGCGCTGTATTGATCGTCGGAATATTTTTTAGCCAGCTCTTCAAAATTGGCTCCGTTTTTCAGTAATTGATACAAACTGTCGATTTCGCTGCGGATGCTTTCGCGCGACGGCTGCGAATGCCCGGCATCCGGCACGTTGGGTTGTGGAAAACGTTTCATGATATGCGCAACGCTGATCTGTCCTTTCGATTCGCGTTCGTCCTCAACGTTCACCAGATGATAGCCAAACTGCGTCCTCGCCGGCATCGAAACTTCACCAATCGGAGTTTTGTAAGCAGCGTCTTCAAACGGGAAAACCATCATGAAAGCGCTGAAATAGCCCAATTCTCCACGATTTTGTTTGGCCGACGGATCTTCGGAATATTGAAAAGCCATTTCTCCAAAATCAGCTCCATCCTGAATTTTTTTCCGGATTTCCATAATGCGCTGGTATGCCTGCAAGGTATCGGCTCCCGGCGCAACATTAATCAGTATATGACTTGCTTTTCGTTCGTGTTTCGTTCGATAATAGGCCGTTTGAAGCATTTCTTCGTCGTACTTGATATTGGTCAGATACGGCTGGGCCAGTTCATCGCGATAGCCTTTCAGTTCACTAACGAATGACGAAACAGTATCCATCCCCAGCGCCTGTGCTTCCAGTACTTTCAGTTTAAAATTTATAAAAAGTTCCATGTATTCGGATGGCGTTTTCACATCCGAATCCTCAGCCAAACCAGTGTTGTTCTTTTTATAAATATTCTGAAATTCTTCCTTACTGAAAAAATGATTGTCGATTTGTAAAATGGTTTGGTTTTTATCCTGCGCAAAACTGTTGATTGAGATAAAAAACAGGATAAAAATAATATATCTGTAAATCATGATCGTTTCCCGAATGGTTTGTTTTTTCTGATTTTTTTCTGGCTTCATCCGTTATTGTTTCGAGCTGTAGTTGGGCGCCTCGCTGGTGATAATCACATCGTGCGGATGACTTTCGGCAATACCCGAATTGGTTATCTTGGTGAATTTTGCATGTTGCAGTGCTTTGATATTAATTGCCCCGCAGTAGCCCATCCCGGCACGCAGACCGCCAATCAACTGAAAAAGTACTTCTTCCAGCGTACCTTTGTAGGGAACACGGGCCACAATTCCTTCCGGTACCAGTTTTTTTATGTCGTCTTCCACATCCTGAAAATAGCGGTCTTTCGATCCGTCGTTCATGGCCTCGACAGACCCCATGCCCCGGTAGGTTTTAAATTTTCGTCCCTGGAAAATAACGGTTTCCCCCGGCGATTCTTCGACCCCGGCAAACAACGAACCGGCCATAATTGAATGCGCCCCGGCAGCAATGGCTTTCACAATGTCGCCCGAATAACGGATACCGCCATCGGCAATCACCGGCACACCGCTGTCTTTAATCGCTTTGGCCACATTGTAAATGGCCGAAAGTTGCGGATAACCAACACCGGCCACCACCCGGGTCGTACAAATCGAACCCGGCCCGATTCCCACTTTCACGGCATCGGCGCCTGCCAAAACCAAATCAGAGGCAGCTTCGGCTGTGGCAATATTTCCGGCCACAAAATCAATCTCGGGATATTTCGACTTGACCAGTTTTAGCATTTCAAGGACCAGTTTCGAATGTCCGTGCGCTGTGTCAATCACAATGGCATCGACCTGCGCTTTCACCAACGCATCAACGCGTTCGATGGTATCGTGGGTCACCCCAACTCCGGCAGCAACCCGCAACCGGCCCAGTTCATCTTTACAGGCCCGCGGTTTATCTTTGGCTTTGGTAATATCTTTGTAAGTAACCAGCCCGATCAGCCGGTTGTTTTTATCCACGACGGGAAGTTTCTCAATTTTATAATTCTGAAGAATTTCAGAAGCCTTTTCCAAATCAGTCGATTCGGTCGTTGTCACCAAATTGTCTTTGGTCATCACCGACGAAATGGGTTTCATGAAATTGGTTTCGAAACGAAGATCGCGGTTGGTCACGATGCCCACCAGGTGCCGCTCTTCATCAACTACCGGAATGCCGCCGATTTTGTAGTTTTTCATGATATCGAGGGCGTCTTTCACCAGTTTGTCGGCTGTAATGGTGATGGGATCAAAAATCATCCCGTTCTCCGCCCGTTTAACCGTCGTCACCTGCCGGGCCTGCTCTTCAATGCTCATATTTTTGTGAATCACCCCGATGCCGCCTTCACGGGCAATGGCCATTGCCATCTGTGCATCAGTAACTGTATCCATGGCAGCCGTTACAACCGGCGTATTCAATTTTATATTTCGGGTGAAATATGAGCTCAGGTCCACTTCACGGGGAAGTACTTCAGAATATGAAGGAATTAAAAGGACATCATCGAACGTTAACCCTTCAGAAACTACTTTATCGGTTATAAACGACATTTCCCTGATTTTTTGAATTCTTAGCTGTGAACAAAACTACGAAAAAATTACGGTATAAATGTCCTGCTTTTCCAGCAACTAGCTACCCTATAAAAATTAAATTTCCCTAAAATTTGTTAAGCTGAAAAAGGAATCTAAATACCAGACCAAGTATCAAGGACCGAAGTTCAAACCGTCCCAAAACAAAAAAACGTATCTTTGATACCATCAAATGATACTATCAGAAAGCAATATGATATTGACCCATGAATAAACCTCTTGCTTATTTCCGGTGAGCGAATTCCGACCAATATTGACCAAATACTGGGGCTACTCCAACTTCAGGCCATTGCAGGAAGAAATTATCCAGTCGGTTGCCGACGGGAAAGACACGCTTGGCCTGATGCCTACCGGCGGAGGCAAATCAATCACGTTCCAGGTTTATTCGCTGGCGCGCGAAGGCATTTGCCTGGTCATCACGCCACTGATTTCGCTGATGAAAGACCAAGTGGAAAACCTGAACCAGAAAGGCATCAAAGCGCTGGCCATACATTCGGGAATGACGCAACAGGAGATAAAAATTGCCATGGACAATGCCGTTTGGGGCAACTACAAATTCCTGTACCTCTCGCCCGAACGACTGGCCACTCCCCGCTTCCGCGAACGTATTGGTGACATGAAAATCAATTTGGTGACGGTTGACGAAGCGCATTGTATCTCGCAGTGGGGCTACGATTTTCGCCCGTCGTACTTGAAAATACAATTGCTGCGCGAACTACTGCCCGATGTTCCGGTTCTGGCGCTCACAGCCACCGCCACGCCCAAAGTGGTGGAAGACATTCAGGAAAAACTAACGTTCCGCAAAAAAAATGTACTGCGAAAAAGCTACTTCCGCGAAAACCTGATTTACATTGTCCGCAACGTGGAAGACAAGCTGAATTACATGCTTCAGTCGGTTCAAAAAGTAAAAGGTACAGGCATTGTGTACGTCCGCAGCCGGAAACTCACCCGCGAACTGGCCGAATTGCTTCAGAAAAATAAAATATCGGCCGATTACTACCACGCCGGACTTTCGGGTAAAAGCCGGGCCACCAAACAGGAAGACTGGAAAACAGGCCGTACCCGGGTGATTGTGGCTACCAATGCCTTCGGAATGGGCATCGACAAGCCGGACGTGCGCTTTGTGATCAACTTCGATGCGCCGGATTCGCTGGAAGCCTATTTTCAGGAAGCAGGGCGTGCCGGACGCGACGGCAACAAAGCCTACGGGGTACTGTTGTTCAATAATTCGGACAAGCTGAAACTTCAGAAAAGCGTGACGAAGACTTTTCCTGAGCCGGAAGTGATCCGAAAAGTGTACAATGCGCTGTGCAACTACCTGCAAATTGCCGTTGGCTTTGGCAAAGACCAGGTTTATGATTTCAGCATTGCCGATTTTGCGCGGAGTTACAAAATGGATATCACAACCATTTTGAGCAGCCTGAAAATTCTGCAACGCGAAGGCTATCTCGAACTGACGGAAGAGCTGGACAACCCGTCGCGCGTATATTTTTGCGTCGACCGCGACGATTTGTACCGTTTTCAGGTGGCCAACTCGTCGTTCGACGGATTTATAAAACTGCTGCTTCGCTCGTACACCGGACTTTTCTCGAATTTTGTTGCCATCGACGAAGACCTGCTGGCCCGGCGCGCCAATATTTCGATGGATGCAGTTTACAAATTCCTGAATACGCTCGACACAAACAAAATTGTCAACTACGTCCCGCGCAAAAAGACCCCGTTTATTATCATGAACGTGGAACGGGTTGAAATTGACCGGCTGAAAATATCGAAGGAAAATTACGACGACCGCAAAAAAGATTATATCCACCGGGTGCAGTCGGTGATTCATTATGCCGAATCGAAACACAAGTGCCGCAGCCAGTTGCTGTTGCACTATTTCGGCGAAACCGATACCACCCGCTGCGGCAAATGCGACACCTGCCTCGAACGGAACGAGCTAAACCTGAGCAAATACGAATTCGACATGATTAGTACGCAGGTGAAGAAAATACTGCAAACGCCATGCTCGTACGACGATCTGCTGAAAAAAACCGAAGGCAAAAACGACACCGTGGTAAAAACCATCCGCTGGCTGCTGGATAACGAAAAGATTATTTACCGGATCGACAATTTGCTGGAGTGGAAAAAATAGGAGGAATCCAACCCGCACCAGTTAATGTATTCTGTCATAATTTTATCCTTTTTTCGTTGTTAATGCTTCTAGCTTTTTTATTGTTTTATCAAAGTCACTTTCGTATAGTTTATCCTGAATAATTCTAAACTTGTCATATTCGCTTTCTGCCAACGCTTGGGCTACTTCGTGCGATATTTTTCCCTGATGATGTAAAATTGCTTCTTCGTTAAATTGCAAAAAAGCATCGAGTTTTTTTACCCAGTCGTTCATATACATTACAACACCTTTGCGTGCCTGGTTCTCTGCATAATCCAAGTACATTGATACAATACGGTTCAAACCATCCAGTTCCTGCTCTGTTAAATAATTTTTTGCTATACCCACATCTGTTTTTCTGATTCTCCCACCGGGTGCATTTTTCCATGTAGTTAAACCCATATTTTCTTTTGAACCATCGGCTCTTGAGTGAATTATTTCGGCCGCGGTTTGCCCTGTAATTGCCCAATGCAATTTGTTTTGGACTGTTGCAAAGAATGTTTTAGTTATATCGGTATCGGCACTGTAATCGGCACTGCATTGAGAGTATATATCCGTTATTTTCTGATAAAAACGGCGTTCGCTGCTGCGTATATCACGAATCCGGGCAAGTTGTTCCTCAAAATAATCTTTACCGAATATGTTGTTTGGGTTTTTCAGGCGTTCATCGTCCATGGTAAACCCTTTAATGATGTATTCTTTTAACCTTTCGGTTGCCCAGATGCGAAATTGTGTTGCTCTTGTACTGTTAACGCGATAACCAACAGAAATAATCACGTCAAGGTTGTAAAATCGGGAAACTGACCGTTGAGTTTTTCCTTCAATAGCGCCGTGTTTAGTGGTATGTGCAAAATTTGCACATACCATTTCTTCTTTCAGTTCCCCCTCTTTGAAAATGTTGCCAATGTGTCTTGTAACAACGGTTCTATCTACACCAAAGAGGTCGGCAATTTTTTGTTGCGTAAGCCAGACGGTTTCGTTCTGTAGATAAATTTCAACTTTCACATTGCCGTTTGGCGTTGTGTAGAGTAACACTTCATTGAAACCTTCTGTTGGTATTATATTTTTCTGCTTGCTCATTTTAATTCTCGTATTGTGTCTAAATTCCTCTGCAACCTTTCCTTTCTTTTTCCCGATTGTGCCGAGTTTTTTCTTATATTTTGTTAATCATGTTCATCACCATTGAATACAGCTCTTGTGCTTGATTCGTACTTCCCTGAGCACCTTTTTCTCGTGCCAACTTCTTATGTTCAGGCAAATTTGAACCTGCGTAAATAAAGAATGGGGTTTTGTCTCCTGATTTTCTTATTTTCTCAAGTAATACATATCCTTCCTGTGGGCCTTCCTTTCTCCCCATATCAGATATTATTGCGGCGTATTTGTTACTATCTAAAATCTCTAATGCTTCATTTGTTGACAATGCAAGGCTAAATTCTATTCCTTGCGACTCAAAAGCTTGTCTTTCATAAACGTTATTCTCTGGTCTATCATCTACCCAAAGAATTCGGCTTCTCCATTTTTCTAATCTTGGATTTTTGTCAGTTGATGAAGTTTTATTAACGAGTTCAACAATGGAATCAAGTTGACGTTGAGCAGATTGAGAATCATTTTGTCCATCGGGCTGTTTTGCTGTAGCTGCTGCTAAAGATGCGACTGCGGACATTTTCATTTTCAAAAAATTATCCTCGTTCTTGAAATCTGATGGTCCATATATTTTGTCATGGTGCTGAGAAACCAGCCATAAAAAACCAAAGAAGACCACCACAGGAAAGAATACAAGAAAATATATCAACGGAGCAATATGTTCTTTCAGGTTATCTCCAAAACTTACAGCTAATGTTGCAAATCCATATACAAGTACAATGAATAATGCAATAATTCCTAATGGACTTTTTGTAAATCCTTTAGCCGAATCCGCGAAACTTTTAACATCTGTAGCCATGGTCTGTCTGTTTTTAAAATTGTGCACACGTAGTTATATATTCATTGTTCTTATTTCTCTTTTATCTCTTCAAAAGGTTTTCTTATCACTCCACTTTAGGACGATAAAAAAAACTTAGCCCAATTTACGAAAAGCAACTGAACAAAAGAACAATTTTAAAAACATTGTGAATTCGTGAGAGTTTCACTATGAGTGAAGCTCTCACTGGTCAGCCCACCAGCCCACTGCTGGTTGCGATGAGGTTCCGGCCTGCGCCGGAATGACAAGCCTTGATGTGCAGTTTTCCCCGGTGCTTTGGGTTTGGAATGTGAGATTGTTTTTGTATGCCTCCGCGAAATCCTCTGTGCAACTCGGTGGTTTAACCGGCTGTTGGCTGTTCATTTTGGCGCCGAAGGATCGGGGTCTTTTATTGTGTCTCTGGGGTTCAGAATGTTATCATTTGCAACTTTGAATTTGATTTACTGGAATTTGTAATTTAGTTGTTTCGATTTTCTTATTACTTTTGCGGCTGTAAAATTCAATTTGATGGAAGACGGCAGTCTGAACAGTGTGGTTTACTCAAGAAATGTCATTGAATTCGTGACCGTTGCAGGCGAGTATTGCAATTTTCTGGAAAAATCGGGAAAGACCGGGACACGCGATTTCCTTGAAAAAATTCAGAAATTATTGCCCCTGCTGTACCTGAAAGTGAGTTTATTGCCCGAGGTCGAACCAGAATCCGATGAAGAACCGGAAAAGTTTGTCACCGAACTGGATTACAACATGATTCAGCAAAAAATTGCCGGACTACTGGGCGAACACGACGATTACCAGGAAGTGTTCGCTGCTGGGATGCAGTTCAGCGAATCGGCACTAACAGCAAGCATTTCAGAAGACCTGACCGACGTTTACCAGGATCTGAAAGATTTCGTCAGCCTGTACCAAATCGGGAACGAAACCGCAATGGAATCGGGCTTATGGGAATGCCGGAACAACTTCAGGGAGTTTTGGGGCCAAAAACTGGTAAATTGTTTGCGGGCTGTTCACCAACTGGTTTTCAGCGATATTGATTTTGACGAACAAAAAACGATCCGGTTTAAATCCGAAAAGGAAGAAGAAACTGAAGGCCCCGGATGGCTGAACCGGAAATTTAGGAATGAAGAGGAATAAGGATGTACAGGGAAAGCATTAGTAAGGATGAATTGGAGGAACTTCCGCTGAAACAATTTGAAGGGGAAATTTATTTAATCGACAACGACACCGAATATCAGGCTGCTATTGATTTTTTAAGCAAACAGCAAGTACTGGGTTTCGATACCGAAACCAAACCTTCATTTAAAAAAGGACAAGTCAACCAGGTTGCGCTCCTGCAACTGGCAACCAGCGACAAAGCGTTTTTGTTCAGGCTCAACCAGATTGAATTAAGCAACGGGATAAAAAGTATCCTTCAGAACCCGAATATTAAAAAAATCGGCGCTGCTATCCGCGACGATATAAAAACCCTTCAGCGCCTGTCGCATTTCAAACCCGCCGGGTTCGTCGAACTTCAGGAGCATGTAAAAAATTACGGCATCCAGGATTTCGGGTTGAAAAAAATGACCGCGATTATTTTGGGTTTCCGCATCTCCAAATCGCAGCGCCTGTCGAACTGGGAAGCGCCCGACCTCACCGAAGCACAACAAAACTATGCCGCCACCGATGCGTGGGTTTCATATTTGATTTACCAATCGCTAAATAATTAAAATGCAGAATAAATATACGCCGGTTATCCTGGGTTCAGGAAAAGACCAGTCGGTAAAACGTTTTCACCCGTGGGTTTTTTCGGGCGCCATAAAGAAAATAAAAGGCCCGGTTGCCGAAGGCGACGTGGTGGCTGTGTATTCGAACCACGACGAATTTCTCGGCCTTGGCCATTATCAGGTTGGCTCCATTGCCGTGCGCCTTTTTTCGTTCACCGAGGTTGAACCCGACATTTATTTTTGGAAAGAAAAACTGATACAGGCATACCGGTTGCGCGAAAGCCTGGGGCTTGTCGATAGCGAAAACACCAACGTGTACCGGCTGGTTAATGCCGAAGGCGACGGAATGCCCGGCGCGATTATCGATTTTTACAACGGGACCATCGTCACGCAGTTTCATTCGATTGGCATGTACCAAATACGCATGGAACTCGCTCAAATATTGAAAGAAATTTACGGCGACCGGTTGAAAGCGGTGTACGACAAAAGTGAAAAAACCATTCCTTTCAAGTCGAAGACTGATGCGAAAGACGGCTATTTGCTTGGCCATTCGGAAACCACCGAGGTACTCGAACACGGTAACCGCTTTAAAGTGGACTGGGAACGCGGTCAAAAAACAGGTTTTTTTGTCGACCAGCGCGAAAACCGCCGGTTGGTTGAAGAATATTCGAAAGGCAAAAGTGTGCTGAACATGTTCTGCTATTCGGGCGGATTTTCGTTTTATGCCATGCGTGGCGGTGCCAAACTGGTGCACTCGGTCGATTCGTCGGCCAAAGCCATTGATCTGACAAACGAAAATGTGGAACTGAACTTTCCCAACGACCCACGCCACGAAGCATTTGCCACCGACGCATTCGAATTTATGGCCGACATCAAAGATAAATACGACCTGATTATCCTCGATCCGCCGGCCTTTGCCAAGCACCGAGACGCAATCCATCATGCCCTGCAGGGATACAAAAAGCTGAACGCAAAGGCTTTCGAGCAAATTAAACCGGGCGGAATTGTATTCACGTTCAGTTGTTCTCAAGTCATCAGTAAAGAAAAATTCAGAGAGGCCGTGTTCTCCGCCGCCGCCATTTCGGGCAGGCAAGTACGCGTCGTCGATCAGTTATCGCAACCTGCTGATCATCCTGTAAATATCTATCATCCGGAGGGCGAATATCTCAAAGGATTGATCCTTTATGTGGAATAATTGGGCAAAAAGCACAAATACAGGTCATCAACACGCTGATTTCCAGTAATTAAAAATATTTTTAAAAATTTTATATTAAGTTTGTTTAACCTATTGCTTTTTTGAAATCAAAAAGGTTTCTTTGTTAATGTTATTTAAGACGAGTGTTGATTTGTTCTTTTAATTTGCTGTCATTAAAAACTTTACGGTAGCTTCTATTTGCAACAACTTTCTCACTGTCGATTTTATTCACTTTTTTATTTTTTTAATATGAACATTTATGTAGGTAATTTGGACTTCAACTTAACAGAAGACGAATTGCAACAAGTTTTTGCCGAGTACGGCGAAGTAGTATCAGTAAAGATCGTAAAAGACCGGGACACCGGTAGAGCTAAAGGATTCGGATTCGTAGAAATGGCCGAAGACAGCGACGCTAAAACAGCTATTGAAGAGCTTGAAGGAGCAGAAATCAGAGGACGCAACATCCGTGTAAACGAAGCACGCCCAAAACCTGAAAAATCTGACAGACCAAGTCGTGGTGGCTTTGGTGGTGGAAGACCTCAAAGAGACAGACGTTATTAGTTGTTTACCAACGTATATGAAAATGGTTCACTGGATTTTTCAGTGAACCATTTTTTGTTTCTAAAATGATTCATAGTTTTGTCAACCACAACCAAGCTAAAACTCAGCTACTATGAAAAAATTTCTTTTTACAATTTCCCTTTCTTTTTTCGCAATGATGGTTTTCTCTCAGAAAGGAACCGTTACGGAAAGCCTCGAATTCAAGAGTGAAAAACTTAATTATCCCGTAAAATATTCAATTTATCTCCCGGCCGATTATCAAACGTCGCAACGAAGCTATCCGGTAGTGTACCTTTTACACGGGTACAGCGACGATGAAACCGGCTGGATACAGTTTGGCGAAGCCAATGCCATTGCCGACCAGGGCGTCGAAAACGGCGACTTCCCTCCCGCCATTATTGTTATGCCCGACGGAAAAGTAAGCTGGTATTGCAACGACTACAAAAAGGAAGATCCCTGGCAAGATATGTTCGTGCAGGAATTTATCCCATTCATTGAAAAAACATACCGCATCCGACAAAAAAAAGAGTTCCGCGCCATTGCCGGTCTTTCTATGGGCGGATTTGGAGCGCTCAATATTTCAATGAACCATCCAGACCTGTTCTCAACCTGTGTTGCCATGAGTTCCGGTATATTTACCGATGAAGAAATTATAAATTATCCGGATGATCGCTACAACTTATTTTTCGGAAAAATATTCGGCAACGATTTGAAAGGAGAAAAACGAATTTCTGACATATGGAAAGCCAATAGTCCGCTCCACCTGATCCACTCAATACCAATGGAAAAACTGAAATCCATCCGGTTTTATATCGATTGCGGCGATGATGATTTTCTGTACAAGGGAAATTCGACCTTACACATCGAAATGCGTGATTTGGGAATACCGCATGAATACCGCGTACGGCAAGGCGGTCACAGCTGGGAATACTGGCGTACAGGCTTGTACGACGGATTGAAATACACTGGCGAAAAATTTCATCGTTAAACCTGCATTTTTTTAGCAGTAAATCGATATTTAAAGCAGAAAGTTTTAAATTTGCACCACTTTAAAAATTGATCGGGATGTAGCGCAGTCCGGTAGCGTACGTCGTTCGGGACGACGGGGTCGCAGGTTCAAATCCTGTCATCCCGACTGAAATACAAAAGCAAAAAATGAAAAACCTGCAAATTATACGTTTGTAGGTTTTTTCTGTTTTACACTTTCCTCTATTCCTTTTTTTGTCTACGAACATTAGTTCTTTTTGTCAATAAGATTTATTAAACTGATTTGTTTCAGTACTAAAATGATTTTCATTGAACTTTTCTTCTGTGTTCGTTTTTACTAATTATTAAAGGACTACACACCCATAAAAAAAACATAATTAAAAAGTTTCACGTCTTTATAGATCAAATAATTATTCATATAATTCAATTTTTTGTATTAACTTACATATTCTATGAAAAATAGTTTGTTTTTTAGAATATAAAAAAATGAAAGAGTTGAATTATATCGTGTCTTCCTTTTCGAAAAAAGAACAAAATTTTATTCGCAAATACCTTCAATCTGTTTCTTCTTCCGGCAAGAAACATAAGTTATTCAACGCACTATTCACAATACAATAATCAAATCAAATCAAAAAAAACGAATCTCACAAAAGAGAAAAACTTAAAAATGGAAAATAACAATGGAACATTCGGATTTATCACAAAAAAATGAAATCAGCAAAAAAGCGATTGAAGACGAAGAAGAACAAATATTGGGAACAATTTATAGTCGGAATGCTGGATTGGTTTTGTGTTCACCGTTTCTGCCCCAGTTGTTCAGTCTGCTGAATCTCACGGCAGAAGGTCGTTTCGAAGATGAAAAGCTGAGAGAGCATGCTGTTTTGCTGCTTCAGTATTTAGTTTTACAGGATACTTATTTCCCGGAAAACGAGATGGTGTTGAATAAAATATTGTGTGGGTTTATAACGAGCGCTCCCATCAATCCAATGATTGAGATAGATGAAAAAGAAAAAGAGACACTCGAAAAAATGCTTCAGGGGATGATTCAAAACTGGAGGTCAATCGGGAACACTTCGCCTGCCGGATTTCGCCAATCATTCCTCATGCGCGAAGGAAAGCTGGAACAGAAAAACGACGCATGGGTTCTAACCGTCGAACAAAAAGGGTACGACGTTTTACTCGACCAGCTTCCTTGGAGTTATACACCCATAAAACACCCGTGGATGAAAGAGATGATTCATGTAAAATGGAGATAAACAGTAGCTATTAAAGATTCAGTCCGAGGAATAATAATAGGAACCTATAATAGACAATTATGGAAACGATGGCATGTCTGGTATTTGAAAGTTGGTATAGAACAACTTTCATGCCTTGACACAGGTAAATCCCGACCTCGAAGAAAGAGAAAGAAACAATGGATGCAAGAGCATCTAACTTTAAATAAATCAAATACAAAAAAACATTATTCTATTATACATTATTGCGCTAGTGAAACGGGACAAAATCAGAAACCAATAAAGAAAGGAGGTAATATGATTCAGTCGGGCCCGTAAGCACACATTGGCACTCGAATGGGGTGAATTAAAGCATTCTCGGAAGAATGTTTAAGTATGAGAATTTACACCTTATTAAAAAAGACAAAATGATAATTTTTATCAGTTGCCGGTAAAATTGAAAAATTTAGTAACAATAAACTAAACAAATTAAAGCATGAAAGGAAAAGCAAACATTACAGGAACGTTGAAACTTGGAAAAGGAGCTCAATTCTGGGCTTATGTTTCACCGTCGAACAATACTTCCAAAAATGTAACAAAGTGGGAAGTTATTTTGCAGCAAACAGATGGAAACTGGACAGGGAAGATCACTTCCGACAATCCGGAACAACAGTTACAAACACCTGGATTATCAGGCATATTTAAAGTTACCGTAAATGCTTCAGGACCGAAATTTGCATGGAAGAAGCTAACTCCTGCATCGTACTCAAAACCGGATATTGGGTGTAACTCAAACTGCTCGTCTATGATTGGAATCGTTTCGAACGAAGACGGAACCGATGCCAACTACTGGACCACATGGGATGCAATATGCAGCATGGAATAATTCCGAAGAACTGATCAAAGGTGCTGTGTGCCTGATCTAAGAATCGGGCATACAACACCATTTCTATATGTTTTGTTGACAATCGGGAACAACTAAACACACATGATCATATTTCATCATACAAAAGGCACTGCAACAATACCATATAATCAGAATTCAATTGTTTTTCACACACGTTTAAACTTTATGACTATGGCAACTTTAACAAAAACAGATGTCGTTCCTCCCAAAGAACTAAATGCATTGCTCAACCAATTTGCATTAAAAATGGTTATTCTCGTAAATGATCCGGAGTTGGCAGATAAGGCTGATTACCTATCTCAAAATCCACCATTAGGATTTGAGCGGAAAGTAATTTGGATACCCAATCCCGATTTTGCCCAGCTAGCGAAAAGATTCCCTGGATTATCGGCCGATATTACAAACATACAAGCCTTTAGCCTTTCCTCTAAAAACATTGTATCTCATGTAATCAAAAAAGACGAAGTAGTTGATTATGCGTTAATTGGTTACGCTTTTTCGCAAGCTGGACTTCACCAATACAACTAAAAATTAAGGAAATGAAAAAAACAATATTTCTACTGTTTTTCAGCTTACTCTTTTTACACCTGTCGTCTCAGGTAATATCAGTAAGCGAATGTTTATTCAACGGCAAACGACCGATAGATTTTTCAAAAAGTAATATTGTTGACATAAACAGCGATTTGGTCATTTGCCTGAACCGCGACAGCCTTACCCTAAAATATAGCCGGTCGTTCCAAACGCATACAAAACTGGTAGAGCAACTTGATCAGTTGAATTCCATTCTGGCATTTCAGCACGAAATACTATCTATACTCCAAAAAGATATGCAGCAATCGTCGGCAGATGAAAAGCTAAAGTTACTTGGAGACTATTCGCAATATATGGTCAACTTTTATAACCTATTATTTAAATATAACGAGCTTCGAGCCAAAGCCAACGATTTCTTTAAAGAATATCGATCATCCGAGTTGACAATCGATAAGAATAAATATCCCAATCCTGAAACTTATGTTATAAAAAAATTCTCATTGGAAGCCAATGCATTACTGGATCAGATAAATGCACTGGTCGAAGAAGACAGAATGGATATTCGACTAGTCGCTTTTTTAGATACCAAAGACAAACTGAATCAAAAAGTACATATTGAGAACTTCGATAATTATTCGCAAGGAGAATATTACGATCTTCCCCGCTGGGGCAATTCTTTTTCGGAAGAAGACATCAATGCCTTTAACAAAACCAAGGATTGGGCCAACAACATGAATCAGCTCCTTACTTCGGGAACAAAGAGTATGAACAATCTCCTATCAAAAAATTTACCTTCCTATCGTTGCTTCAATTATATTTTGGGACAAAGCCAATCTTTGCTCAACGAGAAAGATTGGCTTTTGGGAGAAAATAAAAAAGTAGTTACCGATTTCATAGACCAAATCAGATTTATTGCCGACAAGCAACTGATTTTATTTTCTGAATTCACATCAGCAACGGAGCAAGAAAGCAATATAAATGTATTGGAAATGTTTAACGAAAAACGGCAACAACTATTGAGTCAATTGGCCAAAATACCTCGGCAAATCGATTCATTAATCCATTTGCTTCCCGATCAGGTTCTCAAATCAAATTCAAAACTGATTTGCTTTACGGACAGTTTATCGCATTTAAAAACATATATTGGAAATGATCTGGGGAAAATAAAAAATGTCATTCAACTTACATCTGAACTGCTTATTCCAATAAGCAAAACTTCAGGAAAAACAGAAGATGTTGGCGAAGAAGTTTTCAATCTCAGCATTAACCAATTGCCAAAAGAAGGATATATCAGTTTAAAAAACACAGGAAAGCGCGACAATGGAGACGAATTGAGGCTTTGTTTGCGAATACAAACACAAGAAGATAAAGCAGAACAGCGCCCGGGAACCATCATTGAACGTATTAATTTAGCATTATACAAAGTCAAGTTCTATTCTGAATCGAAGGTATCGCTCATATTAGCTAATCCATACAACAAAAACGACAAGGTAACTTTAACTAATAATTTACAGTTTGCACCTTCCGGTAGCCTGTTATTTAAATATGGGTCACGAAGATTTCGAGCATGGAATTATATTAGTCCTGGAATTGGATTTAACATGTCGACCCCCGATTTTGATTTGGACGGAACTCCCGATGTTGCTATAGGTGGAGTAGTTTCGTTACTGAAAGACGTTGTAATGGCGGGCTGGTCGTACAACACAAAAACCGACAGTCCTTTCTGGTTTTTCGGGTTATCTCTTCCTTTTTCTGTCCCCGGCATCCCGATAAATCAGATGCAAAACAATCAGTCGCCTTCAAACTAAAATCACATTACCAGGGGGCATCTCCAAAATCGATCCTGCAATGTCGAAACTAGACATACAGACAACTCCAAATTAAAAGGAAAAGAATTTAAAAACATATTAAAATGAACATCATCGACCAGGCACAAATTATAAAATACCACAACGACCGTATCCACGACTTTGCTGAAGATTACAAAAAACTTGGATGGAAAGAAAGAAAAAGCCAAGTTCTCCGGTTCGAAGCGCTGGTCGAAGGATTCGATCTGAACTATTCGTCGGTACTTGACGTGGGTTGTGGCTATGCCGATTTTAAACCATTTCTGGATAAACAGTTCAGCAAGGTGAGCTATACCGGCATTGATATTGTACCTGACTTTGCCAACGAAGCGGCCCGGCGATTTGCTAACGACCGGCTTGCAAATGTCATTCAAGGTGACTTTTATACAACGTCAATGACCGAGGTCGATTATGTTTTTTGCTGCGGTGCCCTGTGCTACCGAAATTCAGATCCAGACTTTCCCTATAAAATGATCCGGAAAATGTTTTATACCAGCCGCAAAGGAATTGCCTTTTGTATGCTCGATAATGAATTGTTCCCGAAACACCCGGTGCTGACAGGCTTCGAAAAAAAGAAAATAATAAAATACTGCAAATCGCTCACTCACAAGGTATTAATGGACGATAATTACCTATTGGACGATTTTACCATTAAAATGCTGCATGAATGAATGTATTGGAAGCAAATTCCACTTTCGGTCCGTGATTCAAAGTAAATTTATCAGTCGTTTCGAAGGTCTTCCATCAGGTATTCAATAATCCGTTCTTTCGGATCGAAAGGTGCCAATTTGTCTAATCCGAGCGATTGGATGGCAATTTTTATTATTTCCTCATTGGAAATTCCGATTGGGAGTTTTTGTTTTTCCAGGAAATATTTTCCGGCATCGAGCATCGACTGCAAAGGAATCAGGCCGATCAGTTCGGAACCGGTCACCCGGATGCCCCGCGCCCCCGCTTTTTCACATACTTCCTCAAAAGCCCGGTGTACCGGGGTAACAGTTATATCGGTCAGGTTCATCGAAACCTGCGCGATGCCATATTCCTTGATAAACCAGCCAATGGCACGCACACTTTTCAAACTTCCGGGAATGCGGACCGGTTTGCCGGTTTCATCATAGACCACTTTCCCAGGAACCGGGTCGCTGGTACGCAGCACCCGCCCCGACTCGCGTATATCGAATGCAATGGTATCGGCCTGGCTCGTTGAATCGGTATTCAAATTGACATTATAGGCAACCAAAAGATTGCGTGCACCCACCACCGTTGCCCCCGATTTTATATTCATTTCAACCGGGCCGTAGTCGGGTTTCCATTCCGGCTTCTGCAATTTTTCTTTCAATCCTTCGTATTCCCCCGAACGGCAGTTGGCAAGGCTCTTGCGTTCGGGATGGGTGGCCGCAAACTCGTAACAATAAACCGAAATACCCAGTTCGTCGCCCAACCGACGGGCCAGTTTGTGCGCATACTGAACGGTTTCGTCCATGCTGATATTCGAAATGGGTGTCAGCGGACATACATCGGTTGCCCCCAATCGCGGGTGTTCGCCCTGATGTTTGGTCATGTCAATCAATTCGGCCGCTTTTTGAGCCCCGCGAAATGCAGCTTCAATTACCGCATCCGGTTCGCCCACAAAAGTCACCACGGTACGGTTTGCCGCATGACCGGGATCGACATTCAACAATTTAATTCCCGGCACACCCTCTATCGCACCGACAATTTGCCCGATAATATTTAAATCTTTCCCTTCGGAAAAGTTGGGTACGCATTCAATGATCTGCTTCATGGTGTTTCGAATTATCTTATAAATTATCTTGCCGTTCAAAATTACCGTTTCTTCCGAATTAGCACTTCACCGAGAATGTCAAAATGCGTCTGTAATATTAGCAATCTTCAATAATTGTTGCATGTTTTTGATCAGAATCTTACGCCCCTGTGTTTCGATCAGGTTTTCTTCTTTAAAATCGTGAAGTAATCGCACCAGCGTTTCAACTGCGGTACCGACAATATTGGCGAAGTCCTCGCGGGACAATTCAATCAGAACATCTCCGGTTTCGTTCTCGTTATCCCTGAATTTTTCATGCAATATCAGAAGAGTCAGGGCCACCCGTTCCCGCACACTTTTCCGGGTATATGTTGCAATCACATTAACCAGTACACCAAATTCGTGACTGAGATTTTTTGTCAGCATTTTCGATATCTCATCGTATTGGTCCATCAGGATTAAAAGTTTCTCCTTCGGAATAAAGCCAATCGTTGCATCGGTCAACACTGCCGCCGAATCGGGATACCGCTCTTCTCCTAAAAAAGCAGCATACCCAAGCAGTTCTCCCTCGCTACAGATGTAAATAATTTGCTCTTTCCCTCCGTTCAGCGTTTTGTATTTTTTTACTTTCCCCTTTTTTATAAAATAAATGCCCGCAGGATACGTGCCTTCCGTAAAAATATTTTGCCCTTTCCTGAATTGTTTTAACATCATCTGGGTTGCAAACACTTCTTTTATATTTTCGGGCAAACCTGAAAATATCGGGGCGCTTTTAAAAATGAAACGCTCCGCAATATGATTCGTATGAAATGTCATCTCGATTTGTTTTGAACAAAAATACAGCAAAAATTGACATTAATCATTTTTTAGCTTGACCTATCTCAAAATTCAATCGTTATGAATTATCTAATTTTGCAGCGTTTAAAAAATATACGGAGTTTGAGGAGCAAAAATTCAGAAGCGACGTATCAGGTTTTAAAACAGACGACAACCATTAAACTAATTACAAACAAGTTAATGCACTCAGTTTCTGAGTGAACGTATATTTGTATTCTATTGATTTGTTTATAAGATTATGGAGATCACACAGATAACAGCCTATACGGCAGTTGTACTTTTGGCAGGGATAGCGGGAATAATGGTTGTTCGCGACAAAATGAAGTCAATCACAGCTTTATCGGTTGTTTTGATAAACGCTGTTTTAACTTCGATCCCGGCAATACTGGCATTATCCGGCGGCCCTCAATCAGGAAGTTTTGTATTGCCTCACCTGTTAAGTAATATTGTTATTCGCATCGACAGCCTTTCGGCATGGTTTATCCTGATTATCAATTTCACTTCGATTAACGGGGCATTGTATGGCAGCGGCTACATGAAAGCCTACCAGGACCTGAAAGTCAACCGGGAAGTGCACTGGGTATTTTATGCCATTTTCCATTTGTCGATGATTTGGGTTTGCATGTTCGAAAATGGCCTGGCCTTTATCATCTCGTGGGAACTGATGTCGCTTTCCTCACTCATGCTGGTAATCTTCGAATTTCAGAAAAAAAGCACATTAAAAGCCGGCATCAATTACATGGTGCAAATGCACTTCAGCGTGCTGTTCCTCACCATCGGGTTCATCTGGCTGAAAATAAAAACCGGATCGTTTGATTTCGCTGCATTATCGCAGTTGCCCTATACAAACCATTCAATCTGGATATTCATTCTGCTGTTTGTCGGGTTTGCCATAAAAGCCGGTTTTATTCCGTTCCACACATGGTTGCCCCACGCCCACCCCGCTGCCCCATCGCACGTGTCGGGAGTAATGTCGGGAGTGATTGTAAAAATGGGAATTTACGGCATTTTCAGGATCATTATAAACCTGCGCTACGATTGGGTTTTGTTTGGCGAAATACTGCTGAGTTTATCGATAATAACGGCTGTTTACGGAATTGCCAATGCGGCGGTAAAACGCGATTTCAAAGGAATGCTTGCATTCTGTACCATCGAAAACATCGGGATCATTGGCATTGGACTGGGATTGGGGCTGATGGGAATTGGAAGCAACAACCAGATTCTGGCGATTCTTGGTTTCAGCGGCGCTTTGCTGCATACGTTCAATCACTCGTTATTCAAATCTCTTTTATTTTTTGGCGCAGGCAGTATTTACCAGCAAACCAATACACGCAACATTGAGCATCTGGGCGGGCTGATCAAAAAAATGCCTTACACGGCGGTATTTTTTCTGGTTGGTGCAATTGCCATTGGCGGATTGCCCCCTTTCAACGGATTTATTTCCGAATTTCTCATCTATTCGGGGTTGTTTAAAGGATTAGGCGCTTCACAGGGCATTTCTTCGGTTGTTTTATTAATTTTAACCATTGCCGGATTGGCGCTGGTTGGCGGAATATCAGTTTTAACATTCACAAAAACTTTTGGGGTTATTTTCCTAGGCAACCCGCGTACCCAATTGCACCACGAACCGAAAGAAACTCCGTTAATCATGCTTCTGCCGCAATTTCTGATTGTTGCCGCCATGCTTTCAGTCGCATTCTTTCCGCAATTCTATTTCAATTACGCATCGGAAATTGTTGCCTCATCATTTCATTTTGAAAATAATACAATGGCCGGCAGCCCGGTCGCGGACAACCTGGCATCCATTGGCTTGATGAGCCTGGCTTTTATCGGAATATTCCTGCTTGTATTTGGCCTGCGATGGATGATGGTCAGAAAACGGACATCTGTAATTTACGAAACCTGGGGCTGCGGATACGTGACGCCCGTTGTAAAAGCCCAATATACAGGAAGGTCGTTTGCCCGCCAATTCGGATCGCTCTTCGATTTTATTGTCAAAGGAAGAAAAGATTATAAAAAAGTGAATAAAACAGTGTTGTATCCTGAAAAACGATCTTTCGCAACCTATTACAATGATATTCTGGAGAAATATATGATTGTTCCGCTGGCACGAAGGACAACCTTTCTCCTGAATTATTTTCAGTTTATACAAAACGGGCAAATACAATCGTATGTTATATACGGGTTGTTCTTTATAATGCTTATCTTTTTAGGCACTGTTTTTAAAATTATAACCTGATGTGGTATGGCTAAATTGCTGTTTGAAATATTCAACCTGATTGCGATTACGACCGTGATAAGCATCCTTTTTCTGAATACGAAAAAACGAGCTATCTTAACGTTGAGCGTAGTTACCGCACTGATCGCAATAAGCAGCCTGTTAGCCATCTCTGTTTTTACAAACGGCCCCGTCGAATTTATTTATGCCGGATCGTGGATTACCGGGGAAATTCCAATCCGGATCGATTACCTGTCGGCCTGGTTCATGCTCATCATCAATTTTACTTTTTTTACCGGTGCATGGTATGGGTTCCGGTACATGAAAAAGTATGCTGCACAAGCTGACAACATTGCCCTTCATGTTATTGCTTTCGTGTTGGTTTACACCTCTCTGATTGATATTTGCATGATACAAAACGGCATCGTGATGCTTGTTGTCTGGGAAATTATGGCCTTATCGTCGTTTGTTATGGTCATTTTTGAACATTATAAAAAAGAAACACTGAAAGCGGGAATCAATTTCCTGATCCAGTCGCACGTCTGTATTCTTTTTCTGACCATCGCATTTATGTGGGTAAAAATCAAAACAGGTTCGTTCGATTTTACGGCCATCACCACATTTACAACCTCGCAGCCCGTCATTTCAGGAGTCGGGTTGTTTGTATTTTTCTTTTTCGGTTTTGCAATTAAAGCCGGATTTGTGCCTTTCCATACCTGGTTGCCATTGGCACACCCTGCCGCGCCGGCACACATTTCAGGAATCATGTCGGGAGTGATTATTAAAATCGGGATTTACGGCATCTTCAGAGTATTGATGCTGGTTAAAACCGACATGGCGGCCATTGGTTATTTTATCCTGTTTTTTGCTACAATTACCGGCGTTTATGGCGTGATGCTGGCCATCGTACAGCACAATCTAAAAAAATTGCTGGCCTACCACAGCATCGAAAATATTGGTATTATTGGCATTGGCATTGGGTTGGGATGCCTCGGACTGGGCTACAACAATCAGATACTGGCAGTTGCCGGATTTGGTGGGGCATTGCTGCACACGCTGAACCACTCCCTGTTTAAGTCGCTTCTTTTCTTTGGCGCAGGAAATGTGTACCTCACCAAACACACCCTCAATATTGAATCACTGGGCGGACTGATAAAACGTATTCCCCACACGGCCTACCTGTTTCTGATTGGCTCGCTGGCCATCTGCGGATTGCCGCCATTCAATGGATTTGTATCTGAATTCTTCATCTACAGCGGCTTGTTTAAAGGATTGTCGTCCGACCTGTTTTTGTTCATCCTGGCGATGTTGTTTTCGATTCTGGCATTGGTCCTGATTGGCGGTCTGGCATTGATCTGTTTCACCAAAGCTTTTGGAATCGTCTTTCTGGGAACTCCCAGAGAAAATAACAAACCACAAATTCAAAATTCAAAATTTAAAATTCAAAGTTCAAAGTTGTCCCCGGAAGCAAATGAGCATGAAGATATGGTCGTGGAAAAATCCCGAAATGTGTGGCCGCTTTACCTGATTGCGGCAGCCATTATTTTTATTGGCCTGTTCCCGTTTTTACTGAACCAACCGCTGGCCAAAACCATCGCCTTGTATGTGCCCCAGATGACCCCGGATATGTATCTGCAAATTCAGGGTTTGCTGAAAAGCCTGACAACAATAGGCTGGCTTTCACTGGCATTGGTTGCACTGAGTGCGTTGGTATATTTTATACGATCTTATTTTGTGTCACGTCACAAGCACCGTGCCGATGCCACCTGGGGATGCAGCTACACCGGTGAAACGCAAAAAATGCAATACACCGCATCGTCGTTCATCCGCACCTACCGCAAGCTGGCCGAACCGGTTTTGTTCATCAAAAAACAAAAGAAAGATGCAACCGGTCTTTACCCTGAACCGTTAAAACGGGAAACCCATCCGGGAGACTGGATCGAGATTCTGCTGATAGACACGCCCCTGTTCTATTTCAGAAGACTGTTGCGCCGTTTCCGGTTTCTTCAGAATGGCAACATTCAGGCTTATATTCTGTACGGCTTCATTTTCATAAGTTTGGCCGTATTGATTCCGGTGGTTGTCGAAAAGATTCAGATAATAATCAAATTCTTAAATCACTTATAATATGGTCAGTTTTGTACTTATTATATTGACAAGTTTGTTTTTCACGGGAATTGTCGTCCGTACCAAAAGTCTTGCTTCCGGCCGCAAAGGTCCCGGTATTCTTCAGCCCATGAAAGATGTGATCCGTTTATGGAAAAAGGGCTCGGTGTACAGTAAAACTACCAGTTTCATTTTTCAGATAGCGCCAAGCATTTATATTTCTTCGGCATTAATGGCCATATTAATGATCCCGCACGGAAACCACCCGGGCATTATTTCATTTGAAGGCGATTTTGTGATGTTTGCCTACGTGCTGGCGTTGGGCAAATTCCTGATGATTATTTCGGCGCTCGACACCGGGAGTAGTTTCGAAGGAATGGGCGCAAGCCGTGAAGCGCTGTACTCGATGCTCGTGGAACCTGCATTTTTTATACTGATCGGCTCATTTGCCCTTTTCACCGAACAAACTTCGTTTCATGCAATTTTCAGTTCGCTGCATTACGGTTCGCACATTTCGTACATGCTGGGGGCCCTGGCAACTTTCGTATTTGTATTTATCGCGATGATCGAAAACAGCCGCATGCCGGTAGACGACCCGAAAACCCACCTTGAACTGACCATGGTGCACGAAGTAATGATTTTGGACAACAGCGGTTTCGACCTGGGGTTGATTATGTACACAACCCACTTGAAATTCGCTATGTACGGAGCAATTATTTCCAACTTTTTCATCGGGGTATTGCCCTACGAAATCTCGATTCCATTGTTCTTCGGGGTACAAATCTGTTTTGCAGTTGTCGTCGGTGGCATTGAATCGTTTATTGCACGTTTCCGGTTGGGGCATAATCCTCAATTTATATTTATCCTGACCTCGGTATCGTTGCTGATATTCTTCGGGGTGTTGCTTGTTCTTGGAAAATTTATATAATATGACAGATATACTTTTAATCGCGCTGGCCATGTCGCTGCTCTATGTGAGCATCGCGAACCGGCTGTTGACGTACCTTCGGATCCTGGTACTTCAGGGTTTTATCCTTTTCGGAGTTACCTATCTCACACTGACCCACGTAAACACTGCAAACCTCATATTTATCATGATCGAAACCGTCGTTTTCAAAGCAATTGCAGTGCCGTGGTTCGTCAATCATGTTATCAAACGCAACAAGATTACCCGTGAAGCAGAACCGTATTTGCCCAACTTCGTGTCGTTGATTATCGTCACCCTCATTTTTGTGGCAACCATCATTCTTTCCAACTCAATAAAAGACAACAATCTCGACAAAACCTATTTCGTGGTGGCCCTGTCGACGCTTTTCACCGGGTTATACCTGATTGTGTCCCGTAAGAAAATCATCACCCACGTCATTGGTTATCTGATCATCGAGAACGGGGTGTTTATTTTGTCACTGGCGGTTGGAAACGAGATGCCGATGCTGGTAAACATGGGCATCATGCTCGATATTTTCGCCAGCGTCTTAATTCTTGGAGTATTCTTCAACAAAATCGGGGACGTTTTGAAAAACCCGGATGTAAACCTTTTGCGCAACCTTAAAGACTAAAATAAATGATAATCAGTATATTTTTAATAGGTACGTTAATCATTAGCTGCGGATTGTTTCTCAACCGGAACTCCGTAGTTAATTATTCATTTTTAGTTATTTATCTTGCCTTGTTGTGGTTTTTCTGCATCCATGAGTTGGGCGTTATAAACAGCACCCAACTGGGATTTTTCAGGCCCGACTCATTGGGAATACTGCTGCTTTTAACCATCGGGGTTGTGAGCATTCCGGCATTCTATCATGGATACCGGTACATTGCCACGCATGAAGATAATCCAAAATCGAGAGGTCTGTTTTTTGGAGCCATGGTGATCCTGATTTCAGCTTGCTCGGTAGCTTATATTTCCAATCACATTGCCGTAATCTGGATTTTTACTGAAATAACCACCCTCAGTGCGTCGGCCTTAATTTATCACCACCGAACCCTACGGGCGCTGGAAGGTGTATGGAAATACGTTTTTATTTGTGCCATCAGCATTACGTTCATATACATTGGCATTCTTTTCCTGAGCCTTTCGATAAAACAGGCCGGGATTGAAGATTTGTCGTTCGATTCGTTGTATGCCAATGCATCAGCATTAAATCCATTTTGGCTGAAACTTTCGTTCCTGTTTATATTTACCGGCTTCACCGCCAAACTGGGATTAATTCCTATGTACACTGCAGGAATTGACGCCAAAGACAAAGCGCCGGCACCGGCCGGAGCACTTTTGGCAAGCGTGCTCATGAATGTCGGTTTTGTCGGTATCTTCCGGTTTTATGCGGTTATTGCACGCACACCGTTATTGCACTGGGCCAACACCATCATGATTATTGCTGCGGTACTTTCCGTGTTCGTTGCAACCGTTTACATGACCCGGATTAAAAATATCAAGCGAATGTTTGCCTATTCTGGCATCGAGCACATGGGGCTGGTGGTGCTGGGATTGGCTGCCGGAGGCATCGGAACGTATGCTGCCATCCTACATATTGTACTTCACTCGTTTGTAAAACCCAGCTTGTTTTTTCAGTTCAACCAAATTTACAGGGTTTATCAAAGTAAAAGCATATACGATGTCGGAAATTATTTCAAATACAATAAAGCCGGGGCAGTAGCGGTGCTGCTTGGTTTTATATCGGCAACAGCCATGCCTCCGTCCGGCTTGTTTTTGAGTGAATTCCTTATTTTCCAGTCGCTGTTCGAAGCCCATTACATCATTGTCCTGTTGGCAGTCCTGATCCTTTTGACCATGATTATCTGGGGATTTGGTTCGAATATTTTCAAATTGCTGTTCACTCCCCCGTTGCAAATCGACGAAACACAAATACCACGGATTAATCCATGGGAATCGCTTTCGCAATACCTGTTGCTGGGATTGGCCGTTTACCTGGCTTATGCCCCTCCTGCCTTATTTGTAACATTGCTTCAGGATGCAGTAAAACTTATACCATAATACGATGAACTATATTTCCATACATAACAACCAGTCAATCGCGTTAAAGGACATTCCTGAACATGCCTACACCGTGTTTATGGAGATGAACATTGCATTGATGAAAGACAATCCGGCAAGGCATTGTGTGAACTATTTCGGGTATAAAGCCACCTATAAAATCAAACTGATTTGCTGCATTGCAGACGACGAACTGCACGAGATTTTTGTTTCGTCAACCGTTGTGGACAGCGGTTCCGAACAGGCATCGTTTACGGTGCAAAATCATAATTTTGAAAAGTTTGAAAGGGAAATACACGAAAACTTCGGAATAAAATACAGCGATCATCCCTGGCTAAAACCGATGCGGTATGCCCACAACCGTGCCGACAAAAATGAAAAGATCGAAAACTACCCGTTCTACCAGGTTGAAAGCGAAGAATTGCACGAAGTCGGGGTTGGGCCAATTCATGCCGGAGTCATTGAACCGGGGCATTTTCGTTTCATCTGCAACGGGGAGCAAATCATGCACCTCGAAATACAACTGGGCTACCAGCACCGTGGAATCGAACAGTTATTTATTCAGAAGAAAAAACTTTTGGAACGTACCACCCTTGCTGAAAATATTGCCGGAGATACCACCGTCGGCCATACCACCGCGTTTGTAAACCTTTGGGAAAGTTTGTGCGGTTATACCCCCGACCGCTCGCTGAAATTTTCCCGGACACTGGCGCTGGAACTCGAACGAATGGCCATTCATACCGGCGACTTATCGGCCATTTGCGCCGATATTGCCTATCAACTGGGCAACTCGGTTTACGGAAGGTTGCGTACACCCATCATTAATTTCATGCAGGAATGGGGCGGCAACCGTCTTTCCAAGGGCCTGATCCGGGCGGGAAAAATCAATTACCCGTTTTCCGAAGAACTGGCGGCAAGGCTGAATGTTGTTTTGAACACATACGAACCGGATTTCGAAGAAATGACCAGCAAATTCTTTAAACTTCCCAGCGCCCTTTCGCGAATGGAAAAAACCGGAGTAGTGAGCTACGAACAGGTGTACGAGATCGGCACGGTGGGAATGGCAGCACGAATGAGCGGTTTGTGTCGCGACATCCGGTTATCGCATCCGCACGACCTGTATGGAAATTACATCGTTCATACTCCAATTGTAAAACACCACGGCGATGTATATTCGAGGGCGCGGATCAGAAGGGAAGAAATCAGGCAATCGATGGCTTATGCCCGGAAATTGATAACCCAGGTACCCGAATTCAAGAAGCCTGAAAATTTCACATTATCTCCGGAGAAAGAAAGATTTGCCATTTCGCTTGTCGAAGGCTGGCGCGGCGAGATTTGCCATTGTGCCATTACCGATCAGCAGGGCGATTTAATGGTTTACAAGATCAAAGACCCATCGCACCACAACTGGATGGCCCTGGCACAAGCTGTAAAAAGCAATGAAATATCGGATTTCCCGATATGCAACAAGAGTTTTAATTTGTCGTATTGCGGACACGATTTGTAAAATGTAAAATCCGAACTGAGATGTTTGATAATTTCAAAATCATGTGGCACCAGGGAAAACAATTTATTCCCGATGTAACAAAAGCCAAATTACCGGGAATATTCCGCGGCCGGCCTGTAATCACAACAAAAAAAGTGGATGAAACAGTACTGGAAGAAATCTGTCCGACCCATGCGATTTCCTGCAACCCGGTGCGTATCGATTTGGGAAAATGTACGTTCTGCGGAGAATGTGCCATCCAGTTTCCAGACAAGATAAGTTTTACCTCCGACTATAAAATTTCGGCCAACGAACGCGAAAAACTGATAATTGCTGAAGGCGATGAAAATCCCATCCTGGTCAATCCCGATTTAATTCGCAAAGAAATACACCGGTTGTTCGGACACTCCTTAAAACTCAGGCAGGTATCGGCCGGCGGCGATAATAGCTGCGAGTGGGAATTGAACGCATCGAACAATGTTCAGTTCGATATCAGCCGGTTCGGTATCGATTTTGTTGCATCGCCCCGCCATGCCGACGGCATCGTAATTACTGGTCCCATTTCACAAAATATGGCCGAGCCACTCGAACGCTGCTATCGTGCAGTTCCCGATCCCAAGATTATCATTCTGGCCGGAACAGACGCAATCAGCGGTGGAATTTTTGCCGACAGTCCGGCGCTGGACCGCAGTTTCCTGTCGAAATATCCGATCGACCTTTACATTCCGGGAAACCCGGTTCATCCACTAACATTCATCAATGGCGTATTAAGTTTGCTGCAAAAGAAATGAACCGCACCAGTTATGCTGACAATAAAACACGCCAACAGCGACAACCCCGATTTCAAGTTCTTAGCCGGACAATTAGATATTGAATTGAACTCACGTTACGGAACAGTTCAGTTAGCATACAACCAGTATAACAAGATAAACCTGATTGAAACGGTTGCAATAGCTTATTTAAACGGAAAACCTGCAGGTTGTGGTTGCTTTAAAGAAATTTCAGAAAATACGGTTGAAATAAAAAGAATGTTCGTTTCGAAAGAAGCCCGTGGAAACGGTATTGGGACTAAACTGTTAAAAGAACTCGAAGAGTGGGCCATCGAATTGAACTATGCCAAGGCTGTTCTGGAAACAGGAAAAGCACAACCCGAAGCCATTCGTTTATATCAAAAATCGGGATACAGCGTTATTGATAACTATGGACAATACGTCGGCATGGAAAATAGTATTTGCATGTCAAAAACCTTAAAATCTTAGCGTTATAAGATAATATTTTCGGACTTCGCCCTCTAAATTTTTCAGCCCCCGGCAACACTTCAGTATATTTCGTCAAATCTTTTCAGATAAGTTGAAATTATTATATTTTTACGCCATTCTATTACACCTGCAAAACAGGTTTAATTGGTTTAGGTTTACAAAAAAAGTCCGGCAGAGGCCGGACTTTTTCATTCATGGCAATATAAAATAAGACAAAGAAAATGCCGATTTCTATTATTCAGAAGTAACAGATCTGAGTTTTTTGTATTTCTATCGACAGCCAAAATTTTTTCTCTACCACTATTTTTTGAATTCATACTTCAAAAACCCGGTTTCACCGATAATTCATTTCGAAAAAGAATGATAGATTTACTTTTGCACTTTATAAAAACAAAAATAAGATGAATACACTTGGCAATTTAATCTGGCTGATCTTTGGCGGCTTCATCATCTTTATTGAATACATGATTGGTGGCCTTCTTCTTTGTATCACCATCGTTGGAATCCCTTTCGGAATCCAGATTTTCAAACTTGCATTTATGGCCTTATGGCCGTTCGATAAAACCATCGAATACCAAAATTACGCACCGGGTTGCCTTTCCACGATCATGAACATCATTTGGCTTTTAGTAGGCGGCATCTGGATTGCACTCTCTCATCTTGTCATGGGTTTGTTGCTAAGCATCACCATTATTGGCATTCCGTGGGGCAAACAGCATTTTAAACTAACTTCTCTGGCATTATCTCCTTTCGGCAAAAGCGTGGTTGAAAAGAGATAAAAAGAATGGCACATATCCATCTTTCCTGAAAAATCGAAATCAAAAGTCCGGTTTTGAACTTCGAAAAATATACCGTTATTTTGGAAACAGATGAACACACCAGTCACATACCCATTACCCAAAGAATTTGTCAGCAGGATAAAAGCGCAATTTGGGGTTCAATCGGCCGATTTTCTGAATTCACTGGAGCAGGAATCCGCTACCAGCGTGCGTATCAATCCCCTGAAATTTTCTTCATCAGGAACAACACTAAAACCCGTTCCATGGTGTGCTGATGGCTTTTTCCTGAACGAAAGACCGGTTTTCACACTGGATCCGTTGATTCATGCAGGCGCTTATTATGTGCAGGAGTCGAGTTCCATGTTTTTGGAGCAGGCGTTTCGAACCATTCAATCACACGAACCGCGAATGATCCTCGATTTATGCGGCGCTCCCGGTGGAAAATCAACTCATCTGCTCAGTTTAATGAACAATGATGATTTACTGGTAAGCAACGAAGTAATCCAATCGAGGGCAAAAATACTCCAGGAAAATATTCGGAAATGGGGTGCGCACAATGTAATTATCAGCAATAACGACCCCAAAGATTTCAATCGCATGAACAGCTTTTTCGACCTGATGATCGTTGATGCTCCCTGTTCAGGCGAAGGTCTTTTCAAACGCGATGCCGCTGCCCGCAACGAATGGTCGCCCGATAATGCCCGGCTTTGTTCAGTCCGTCAACGCCGAATTTTAGCAGATGTCTGGCCAGCTTTGAAAACCGGAGGATACCTTATTTACAGCACCTGCACTTTTAATTCCGAAGAAAACGAGGAAAATCTGAAATGGCTGCGAACACAAACCGATTTTGAAAGTATCCGCATCGGGTTGCGCGAAGAATGGAACATCGACGAAATAGAAAACGATGGGATTTTTGCATATCGTTTTTTCCCTCACCGGGTCAATGGCGAGGGATTTTTCATTACCCTGCTCCGCAAAACAGAACCAGAAACGGCCTTTCGTTTTCCAAAAAAAGGGAAACCAAATACAGATAAAATTCCGGCAGCTTTGTCACACGTAAAAAACTGGATAACACCTGGTAACTTCGATTTTCAATTCCATCGCGACATGGCGATTCTATTTCCTCAGCAATGGAAAAATGAATTAAATATCATTCAGAAAATATTGAAAGTTGTTGATTTTGGGCTTCCGCTGGCCGAGCTGAAAGGTAAAAATATTGCACCCAGCCATTTTGTTGCCCTTTCTCCACTTCTGAAAAAGAATGTATTTGAACCAATCGGATTGGATTTAAATGAAGCATTAAAATATCTCCGGAAAGAAGAAGTAAAACCTGTATCGGCAAGCCAGGGATGGCAACTGGTTTATTTCAGGGACATTCCGCTTGGTTTTATAAAAAATCTGGGGAATAGGACCAACAATTACTTTCCAAAAGAATGGCGTATCCGGATGCAAACCGACCAGGCCGGGAAATTATGGTATAAATAAAACCCGCAACCCGGCTTAATCGACCAACGATTTGTCGTCTGTCAAGTCCTGAAGAGTGACACGTTGAAAATAATTCAGAATTATATTGTTTAGCTCTCCCCAAAAACCCCGCGTTTGGCAGGTATCTTCCATTTGGCAATGCGCAGTTTTGGCTAAACAATCAATAACACAGATACCCGGTTCAAAAGCTTTATGGATATCCAGCATGGTTATTTCCGAAGCTTTACGTGTCAGGATATAACCACTCTTTCGCCCACGAACATTCACAATTAAACCTGCCGTTTTCAGTTCATGTATAATTTGATCGAGATACTTTACGGAAATCTGTTGTTTTTCAGCAATATCTTTCTGAAGAACGCCACTTTGTGTTTCATCCGATGCAATTTCAAGCATTGCACGTATTCCATATCGGGTTTTTGTACTGAATTTCAATTTTCGGGTTCCTCTTTTTCTGTTGACAACAAAATTTTAAAACTAATCGCTACTTCATTCCTGACTTTAACGATGCCAAAAAATTTCCCCGGCGGTTCGATGCCAAAATCAGTTAAATGCACATCCAGCTTTCCCTTCAAACAAAGCGTATCGGACTGACAAAGCAAAACATCAGAAGAACAGTTATAACCATTGGTCTTCCCGTTCATAGTCAGGAAAATCCGATGCTTGATTGAATCGCCATTCCGTAATCGGTCAATCGGTTGAGCATCCATTGAAATTTTTATTTCCGGATGTTTGTCGGCATGTATCATCTCCAAAAAATCGTCGAGCATTAACTGCGACTCGGCTTCAATATTCCGGGCAGGGATGGAAATTTGCAAACGGTTGCCGGAAAAACCAGGTGAACCGTTAAAACGTGTATACGCATTTTCGCTATACAACAAATGGAATTGATTGATATTTGTTGTACCTGTAATTATCACTTCATTAAAAAGATAAGCCGCGATATTACAGGACTCTTTCGAAAAACCTGTTTTTGTATATCCGAAAAGAACGAAAAACCCCAACATCAAATATTTGAAATACATAGCCCTCCTGCAATTAAAAATAAGCTATCCGGCAATCGCCGGATAGCTTTTCACCCCTCAATCAACTAAAATGAAATAGCCGCTTCAACCATCATCCCTTTGAAACCAGCTTCCGCACCATAATTTGAAAAATCATGATACTTCTGATTTACATATTCCACTTTCGCCATTACATTTTTTGTCAAAAACCATCCACCGCCTATTTGTGTCCGATCGACAGAAAGATCATCTTGGTTCTTCACCGTATTGTATCGTGCACCCACATAAAATTGATCGGTTTTCCCAAAACGGGCAATCCCTTCAACGGCAAACTGGTTGAAATCGAATTCCGGACCGTTTTTCACATTGGTGCCTTTCGCATTTTCATACGTAGTAAAAAGTTCCAATCCTTTGTATTTTGCAAACAAGTTGAATATCAGGGAATGTAATTCATACGTACCGCCAGGCCCCCAACGTCCGTTGGTGCTATTTGCTTTAATATCGGTTCCGGCGCTTCCAAGCGAAGCCGGTACCATAATTGAATAGTAACGTTCACCGGCACGGTCGCCTGAGTACAAAGTTCCCCGGTGATTATCGGCCTGGCTGTAAAATGAACCTGTCAGACGAATCCGGAGATCGTCATTCAATTGCTTGTCGTATCCGAGTTTGCCGTAAAAAGCCATCTCTTTTAACATGTCATACGTCTCAAACTTATTATTGGCATAACCAACCAAACTCGGATTAATTGTACCTGAAGTTGTACCAAGCAGTCCAATCCAGCCATTATACCGGAATAAAAACTCCATCATGGGCGCAGTCGTATACGAATCCATGATATAATTACCAACAAAAGCATTCTGGGTAACACTACCGTTATCTGACCTGCGAAAATGACTATCGCCATAATTGGGTTCAAAAACACCAACTTTCAAGGTCGTGTATTTCATCACGTTGTCGATAAAGCTGCTATTCAGAAATGGCATCTGGTCAATCAGCAAATACCCTCCTTTGACCCATGCTTCGTTGTGATGGCGCGATGACAAATAAGTAACCAACGACACACGCATACCGGGAGCCAAATCCCCGTTAATTGTGAAATTTGCAGTCGGAAGGTTTACTCCGGCTCCGATAGGCATAAGTTCCAGGTTATCGGCATCACACTCAATCGACTGGTATTGAATAGCAAAATCGGCTCCAACACTGGCTTTTACCTTGGTAAATTCTTCTGCATTAATTTTTGGCAACTCAAATTGCTGACCAAAAGACGTTGTTGCCAACAACACAATTACAAAAAACGATGTAAACTTGTTCATGATTATTCAATTTAATTTTGTTTTTTATTTATTTCTACCTATTTCACCCAACAACTGTCCTTCCCTGTTGTAGACTAAATTAAATTCGACTTTTACTTCATCGCCTGTTTTTATCGATCCCATTAAAGCTACCGGCGGTTCTATTCCATAATCGCTCATCTTCAGGTTCAACAAACCTTTCACTTCCACTTTTCCATTTCCGATATCCTTCAGATGAATGTCTTCGGTAACAAGTTTCGTTTTACCTGCAATCGAAAGTTCCATCTGTACTTTCCCGACATTCGGACTTTGCTCTGCCTTAATTACCTTTGCTTTTATCTGCGGAAAAACTTCCTGCTTCAAAGCCTCATAGGTTTTTTTGTTCATCAGGCTGTGTTCACTTTTAATCGATTCTACATTAATCAGGAAGTCTCCGGAAATCAATTTATCCTGAAAAATGTTATCTGCCTGAAGCGAAAACGCACTTTTCATGTTTTCTATTTTCATCTCCCAATCGTGAATACTTGAAGTCCCTTTTATCACCATCGAGCTATTTTTTACGTCCAATTTGTATTGGACCTGAGCATAAATCATTTGTGAAATGATCACAAAAAGCACCACGAAGAAACTCACTTTCATTGTTTTAATCATCTTTTTCATATTATCCTACTTTTCCTAGTGTTTTAGTGGGATAAACATAGAACATTTTTTTTAATTACCAAATGATAAATAATACAAAAAGGTCTATAAAAAAACAGGCCTGATTTTTTAAACTAGCAAAACAGTAGGATAAATGCAGATTTCAGAAGCATCTGCATAAAAAATAATTTTGAAAAAAATTAAAAAATATTTTCTAAAACATCTTTTAGGTGCAGCCAGAATTTGTTTACAGTTTCAATATTGACCTTTTCATCGGGGGAATGAGCGCCGCGAATAGTGGGGCCAAACGACACCATATCAAGACCGGGATATTTTTCGAGGAAGAGCCCGCATTCCAGTCCGGCGTGAATAGAACGAACAATCGGTTTGTTTCCAAAAAGTTTTTCGTATGATTTTATTACCGTTTGAAGCACTTTGCTTTCCGGATTTGGAGTCCATCCCGGATAACCATCTGAATTTTTCACCTGCGCGCCAGCCAGTTCAAAAACAGAACGCACCATTTCGGCTGCATAGTGTTTGCGACTCTCCAATTCGCTTCGCTGACTGGTAGTGACCTGCACTTTCCCGTTCTCGACAAATTTCACAGAAGCCAGGTTCGTCGAAGTTTCCACCATACCTTCCATGCGCGGACTCATTTCCAGTACCCCATGCGGACAGGCATACAACATGTTAATCAGTTTTTCCTGGCTCGAAATATCGAGTACCATTTCAGGTAAAATAGTCGAACTATGGTCAACAACCAAGTTGGGTTCAGTACGTTCGTACTCAAATTCAACATCGGCTGAGAAAATATTTAATTCGGCCACCAATTGCTCTTTTTGAACGGTTGGAACAATCACAACAGCATACGCTTCGCGGGCAATGGCATTACGCAGGTTACCTCCATTGAAATCGGCAATGCGAACCCCAAAATCGCGGATGGCATACCACAGGAAACGGGCCAGTATTTTATTTGCATTTCCCCGTCCCTTGTGAATATCGTCGCCGGAATGACCTCCCATCAGTCCTTTTACCATTATTTTGATAGCAAAAGAATTACCCGGAACCGGTTCTTTTTTCACTTTCAACTCGGCTAACGTGTCAATCCCTCCGGCACAACCAATGAAAATCTCACCTTCATCTTCCGAATCGAGATTTAATAAAATTTTTCCGTTCAAAAAACCTTTCTGCAGGGCAAAAGCGCCCGACAATCCGGTTTCTTCATCCACTGTAAAAAGACACTCAATCGGGCCATGTTGAATATCGGCAGAAGTGAGTACAGCCATTTGTGCAGCCATGCCAATCCCATCGTCGGAGCCAAGCGTTGTACCATTGGCTTTTACCCAATCCCCATCAACTAGAGGGACAATGGCATCGGTATTGAAATTAAACTTTTTGTCGCTGTTTTTCTCACAAACCATATCGACATGCGATTGCAGGATCACGGTTGGCGCCCCTTCCCTACCTGCGCTTGCCGGTTTCGATATCAGCACATTGCCAATTTCATCGCATTTCGCATCCAACTTATTTTTTGTGGCAAAATCGAGTAAAAACTGAACAATTTTTTCTTCTTTTTTCGATGGCCTCGGAATCTGACAAATATCTTCGAAATAATTCCAAAGAGGTTGTGGCTGAAGTTCTTCAAGTTTTCTCATTTTACTGAATTTTAAACATAATGGAATAACAATATTTTTTTCTAAGACAATAACTGCATTGAAAAATGAATGTTTAAACTATTGAAAGGATGAATGGGTAAAGCATTTTGAAACACAAAACCAAGAACAATACATTCATCATTAAAAATTCAAAATTTATTATTTCCTCAGTTTATCATTCAACTTCTTTCTGCAACCAGCTCACAAATTTTAATAATCACTTCGGCCGCTTTTTTCATCGACTGAACCGGCAGATATTCGTACGGCCCGTGAAAATTGTGCCCTCCGGCAAAAATATTCGGACAGGGCAATCCCATGTACGACAAACGCGCCCCATCGGTTCCTCCGCGAATCGCTCTTATTTTCGGCTCCACTCCTACTTCGCGCATGGCCTGTTCGGCAATATCGACCACGTATTTTACCGGTTCTATTTTTTGTTTCATATTGAAATACTGGTCTTCAACCTGAAGCTGTACTATTTCTTCACCGTATTTCAAATTTACCAGTGAACAACATTCTTTCAGAAAGTTTTTTCGGGCTTCAAACTTTTTAAGGTCATGATCGCGGATAATCAGTTCTAACGTCGCTTCACTCACATTTCCATTCATTGAAGAAACATGGTAAAAACCTTCGTGTTTTTCTGTATGTTCCGGACGTTGCGCTGAAGGCAAAGAATGGATAATCTGATTGGCAACCAGCACAGCGTTAATCATTATATCCTTTGCATATCCCGGATGCACACTTCGTCCACGAACAGTTATTACAGCCTCGGCAGCATTGAAGTTCTCGTATTCAAGCTCGCCCAACTCTCCGCCATCAAGTGTATAGGCAAAATCGGCACCAAAATTCTTCACATCGAAATGATCGGCCCCTTTCCCAATTTCCTCATCCGGAGTAAAGCAAATACGCACCTCCCCATGTTTTATTTCCGGATGGGCAATCAAAAATTCCATCGCCGAGATAATTTCTGCAATCCCGGCTTTATCATCAGCGCCCAGTAGAGTTTTCCCGTCAGTAACCAGCAAGTCCTGACCAACATATTTCAGAAGTTCAGGAAACTTTTTCGGACTCAATTTAAGTTGCCCGTCATCGCTCAACTGAATGTCGGCACCCTGATAATTTTCCACCAACCTGGGGCTGACATTCTCTCCCGAAAAATCAGGACTGGTATCCATGTGTGCAACAAAACCGACTACCGGCCATTTCTTATAAATATTCGAAGGAAGTGTCGCTGTTACATATCCGTAGTCATCGGTTTTCGCATTCGAAAGACCGATCTCGCACAATTCCTTTTCCAGTTGCCGGGCAAAATGGAGCTGTCTTTCCGAACTTGGGAACGACTCACTTTTAGGATCGCTTGTTGTATGAATTTTCGCATAGCGAATGAATCGCTCAACTATATTTTCCATGTTCTAAACATCATCGGAATTAAATTTGAACCCCAAACGTTTGCCGGTTTGAATTTTTGAATGACTGATTTCTACCATCATCTGCTCGACCGAAGCAATTTTCACATTGTCGTACGGAGGCACGAGCAAATCGAAATCGACGGCATACTGAATCGATGTTTCAATAATTTTTCGCAGGATTTCCTTGTGAACGGTGTCCTTCACAAAATCTTTCACCACTTCGTCCGACTGACGCTTTCCTTGTACAAAAAAATGGTTTTCCCAGTTGATAAAAATCCGGGCAATCAGATAGCCAAGATCATCGACCCGGTTGTATTTAAACGAATCTGACAAGAAATTATAAATATTGATTACCCCGCAATACGAGTTGGCCCCATTCGCTTTTACATAGTCCGTTTTCCAAATCGGATGGTCGCGGTCGAACACAAAAACATTGGAGTGCATGCTGAAAATAAGCAGGTCGCCCCCTATTTTAAATTCGGCCTCAAACACGCCTTTTTCCATAAAAACAGGCAACACGTCGTCGTCGACTTTTCCTTTCAACGCATCATGATATTCTTCTACCAGTTCTTTCAAAACTACCTTCAGAAGTAAAAAAGCATCGAAAACATTTTTATACGCCAGTTGCTTTATTGTTGATTTTGCTATCAAGTTTTCAAACTTGTCTTGTTTTTTCGATGATTTTGCCATTTCATTTCAGTTAATTTTTTATAAAAATAAGAAAAGCAGCCAAAATTTGACTGCTTTCCATGTATTATCATTTCCAGTATTTTCAATATGCCACGGCAAACAGCACCCTACCTTTTGAAGGTTTCCCCGAATAAATGCAGGTTCCGTCTTCTTTCTCCTGATCAAAAGGAATACAACGAATGGTAGCCTTTGTTTCTTCTTTAATTTTTTGCTCGGTTTCCGCAGTTCCGTCCCAGTGGGCCAGAACAAAGCCGCCTTTGTTATTCAATATTTCTTTGAACTCCTCGTAGCTGTCGGCTTTAGTTATCATTCCTGCCCTGAAATCGAATGCTTTTTTGTATATATTTTCCTGAATATCGTTCAGCAGTTTTTCGACATATTCGTCAATATTGTCAACCGAAGCCACCTCTTTTGTCAGGGTATCGCGGCGGGCCACTTCAACCGTTCCGTTTTCCAGATCTCGCGGGCCCATTGCCAAACGCACCGGAACGCCTTTCAATTCGTATTCGGCAAATTTCCAACCCGGCTTTTTGTTGTCATTGCTATCGTATTTCACCGAAATGCCACGGGCTTTCAATTTTACAACAATCTCGTTTACTTTTTCTGAAATGGCATTCAATTGCTCTTCATTTTTATAAATCGGAACAACGACTACCTGGAAAGGGGCCAATTTAGGAGGAAGCACCAGTCCGTTATCGTCGGAATGAGCCATAACCAATGCTCCCATCAAACGGGTGGAAACGCCCCACGAGGTAGCCCAAACGTATTCTTCTTTACCATTTTTGTTCGTAAAAGTAACATCGAATGCACGGGCAAAATTCTGTCCCAAAAAGTGAGAAGTACCAGCCTGCAATGCTTTCCCGTCCTGCATTAACGCTTCAATGCAAAAGGTTTCCAAAGCGCCCGCAAAACGTTCGTTTTCCGTTTTTGCACCTTTTATAACCGGCACTGCCATGAAATTCTCAGCAAATGTTGCGTACACGTTGATCATCTTCGTGGTTTCATCCAATGCTTCCTGCTGCGTAGCGTGTGCCGTATGACCTTCCTGCCAAAGGAATTCGGCAGTACGCAAAAACAAACGGGTACGCATTTCCCAACGAACCACATTGGCCCACTGATTGCATAAAATAGGCAGGTCGCGGTATGACTGAATCCAGTTCTTATAGGTACTCCAGATGATGGTTTCCGAAGTTGGACGAACAATCAGTTCTTCTTCCAACTTGGCTTCAGGATCAACGATCACTCCTTTTCCATCCGGATCATTTTTCAAACGATAATGCGTAACAACAGCACATTCTTTAGCAAAACCTTCCACATGGGCTGCTTCTTTACTAAAAAATGATTTCGGGATAAACAAAGGAAAATACGCATTTACATGTCCGGTTTCTTTGAACATCCGATCCAGTTCGGCCTGCATTTTTTCCCAAATTGCATAACCATAAGGTTTTATGACCATGCACCCCCGAACAGCTGAATTTTCGGCCAAATCAGCCTTTACAACAAGGTCATTGTACCATTGCGAATAATTTTCACTCCGCGAAATCAATTCTTTTGCCATCTCTAACTTTTTGGTATGGTATTTGTCTTTTTCTTCTTAGTTTTGAAGCTACAAAGAAAGCAAATATTTTAAAAATTATAGGAGGAAGAATTATGAAAACGAAAGTAACATTCATGCTGGCTTCGCTGCTGATACTCGGGGCCTGCAGCACCGGGACTTACGTAACTCGCACCTACGATGACGATATTTATTTTACTCCTGGTGATATAACACTCCCACCTGCTCCGAACTATTCGGAAAATGGGATACAAAATCAAACCCAATCGGACAATACAGCCCCAATTGCGAACGAACAGTTAATTCTCAGCCAATCCGAAATATACCAGGATGGGACAAAAGGATTGAATAATTACATTTTTCAGGACAATGGTCAAAGTGACTATTTGCAGACTGACATGAATGCGTTGGATGATTATGATTTGGTAGCTTCTGACACTACCATGATTGGAGATGAAGAAGATTATCAGTACATCATAAACAATTATTACGAAATGGACGATTTAGATTATTCATACAGAATCAATCATTTCCATCGTCCTTACTTTTACGGCTCATTGGGATGGAATTACGGATTTATGAATGACTTCTACTGGAACGATTGGTATTCGCCATATTCTTCATGGAATTACGGAGGATGGGGCTACAGTCCGTTTTACTCAGGTATGTACTGGAATTCGTGGTATTCGCCATATTATTACGGAGGTTGGGGATGGCCTAATTACGGTGGATATTACGGAGGATATTACAGTCCCTACTATTCCGGTAATTACTGGGGTGGATATTATGATGGAGGATTTCATGGTGACGGATTTTACAACAGCGACAATTATCATTACGGACAGAGAAGAGGTTCGTATTCAACGGTTAACGATGGCAGGACTGGAAGCTATTCATCGACCATTTCAAGGACAAATGACACCAATCTGAAAAGCGGAAGCACGGGAAGAAGTGAATACTCCTCACCTCGAGAGGGACTCACATCACGCAGAGATCGTTCTGTTGAGGGAAATATGCAAGAAACAAAAAGTGCAACTCTTACTGAAAAAAGAAGGGCTGTTGATGCAAACTCTTATCAAAGAAACAGCACAACAAACAGGACTTCGGTAAGAACCGGTTCTGAAACTTTGCAAAATGTTCCGGAAAGCCGCAGCAACTCAACGGTAATTAGGAATAATGCACCAAGTACAACAAGCAGAACGTATCAATCGGGAACAACAACACAGCAACGCACCTATGTGCCCAGCTATAATAAGCCCCGCACTGTAACTCGCTCAACATACAACAGCAATAGTTACAACAGCACGAACAACAATCCGGCTCCGACAGTTATTGATCGCAACAGTTCGAACTATTCGAAGCCGCAAACTCGTTCCGAAAATGTAAAAAGTACATATCAATCTACATCATCATATAACAGAGGATCAAGTTCATCACCAACGAGAAGTTCGAATTCGTCATATAGCAGACCAAGCAGCAGTTATAGTCCGTCAAGATCATCAAGCAGCAGTTATAGCCCAAGTTCGAGCTACTCATCCGGTAGTTCCGGCAGCTACAGCGGCTCATCCGGCAGTAGTGGCAGTAGTGGCAGCAGTGGCAGTAGTGGCAGTTCCCGTTCAGGAAGTAGCTCTGGCAGACGTTAGTAATAATTGAACTTATTGACGAATTAATGACAATTATAATTAAATCAATCAGCCATGAATATCGAAAATTACATCAACAGAAAATGTTCATTCATGGCTAATCCATTCATTAATTCCTAAATTGAAAAACAAAAGTTGATACGCAAATTATACACATCAACATTAAAAAATAAACAAATGAAAAAGATAATATATACACTTAGTGCTGTTTTATTCAGCACCGGCATTTTTGCCCAAAACTTAGTAGATGCACTACGCTATTCCGACTATAGAACTACGGGGACGGCACGCTCGACTGCCATGGGAAATGCCTTCGGAGCACTTGGTGGGGACTTTACATCGCTAAGCATCAATCCGGCAGGTTTGGGCCTGTACCGTTCCGGAGAGTTTGTTTTCACTCCGAATATCAGTAAATCAAATGTCGATGGCTTGTATTTAGGCAATACTGCTTCCGATTCGAAATATAATTTTTCGCTCGACAATATCGGCTATGTAGCAACAATCAAACCCAGCACAGAATCCAGCCTGGTAAGTCTCAGTTTTGGGGTTGGCTACAACCGGCTGAAAAACTACTCGATGAACATGCTTGCTGCAGGAGCCAATGCCCAAAATTCAATACTTACAGCATTCACAAACCGTGTAAACGATGAATACCTAGCACCAGAGGATTTTAACCCATATTACGAAGCATTGGCGTATTACGAAACAAACCTGATGGATTACGATGAGGAAAACGATGAATTTTTCAATGATCTGACCGATCATGGATACGGGCAATCGCAACGTAAAACAACCAATCGTCTTGGGTATATAAATGAGTACCTGTTCTCGCTGGCAGCAAATTTCAACCACAAATTTTATGTAGGGGCAACCATCGGCATTCACGATTTATACTATAAAGAAAGCACCAACTTGTATGAATTTGATGCAAAAAACAATATTGATCATTTTAACAACCTGAACTTTTTAACCGACCAGAGAACCTCCGGTACCGGTTTCAATTTTAAACTGGGGGCCATTTATAAGCCCGTCGATGAATTACGGTTGGGAATTGCCATTCACACCCCAACGTTCTATCGGCTACATGACACCTACGAAAATACCATGCTTTCGAATATGACATTCGACGGAAAAGCGGAGAGTGCCACTTCCATTTCTCCATTAGGAGAGTACGATTATGATATGGAAACCCCGCTTCGGGCTATATTCAGCGCGGCTTACGTGATTGGAAAAAAAGGTTTGATTTCGGTCGATTATGAGTTGGTCGATTACTCTACTATAAAATTGAGGGATGGCGGAAGTCAGAATTACCAATTTACTGATGAAAACAACGATATTGCAGAAGTATATAAATCGGTTGGGAACCTGCATATCGGAGGAGAATACCGGGTGACCGATAATTTCAGTCTGCGCGCCGGTTATGAAAATTACCCAAGCGCTTTTAAATCGTATGCTTTCGAAGCAAACCAATTAAACAGCAATGCTAATTATTCGGCAGTATCAGCCGGACTGGGTATCAAACAGGGAAACTTTTTCGTTGACATGACTTACAAACACAGCATGAACGAAGAGTATAATACATTGTACGAAGGCTCTGAATTTGCAAAATACGATATTGCAAAAGATAATTTTATCCTGACTTTAGGATTTAAATTTTAGTCATTCAAAAAATACAAAAGGCGTTGGTTTGATAGAAAACCAGCGCCTTTTTATATTTTACACTCAAGAAAACGTGTTCATAAATACAACGAACGTGTTCATAATTTAGCACCCCTTCATACACTTCCGATGTCGGTTCTCCGTACATTAGTAAAACAAAGCCCAGATATGTTTAACTTCAAACAAATAGAATATATTCATTCGTTGCATTTATTCGAAAATGCAGAGCTTTTGGGACTTCGGATGAAAATTGGCGAATTTGATACTTCGAAATGGCTGCAGCGCGAAAATATTAATCTTGACAATGTTGTAAGTTTTTCGAAGCAAATGCCCGATGCCAAAATATTCATTATTGGTTCAGGAAGCGATCAGGGCTTTTATATTTACTCACAAAAGCAGCAAACCTGCTTCAAGTTTGAAACACAACTTCAGGCAGTATAAAAATGGTTCCTCAAAATATGAACGTACCATCCGTTGATCCGCTGGGACAAGCAATCCATGATTATTTTACCTTGAAAATTGATCATCCGTTAATAATCCATTCTGAAGATTTTGACGACGATACGATGAACCCATCGTATTTCTTCAGAAATTATAAAAACATGCCCCTGCTGGAAAAAAAAGCGCTGAACCTTTGTCGGGGAAAAGTGCTCGACGTGGGAGCCTGCGCGGGTTCTCATGCTCTTTGGTTACAGGAAAAAGGCTTCGATGTTACGGCCCTCGAATGGTCGGAAAAATGTTGCCTGACCATGCAACAGCGAGGAATAAAAAAAGTAGTGCAAAACGATATTTTTAAATACAAACAGGATACGTTTGACACAATTTTGTTGCTTATGAACGGAACCGGCATCGCAGGAACACTCGCCCGTTTATTCGATTTATTTGTACATTTGAAAAAATTACTCCGTCCAGGAGGCCAAATACTGATTGATTCGTCGGACTTAATTTATTTATATGAAGACGAGGACAAAACTGCAACCGTCAACATAAACGCAGAACGATATTATGGAGAATTGCACTATCAGTTTGAATATAAAGGAATAAAGGGCCAGCCGTTTTCATGGTTGTATGCCGATACTGAATCGATGCGGCAAATTGCATCCGACAGTCAATTAAATGTTCGGCAGCTAATAAAAGGCAACCATTACGATTACCTGGCTCAAATTGAAGATAATAACTAGTAAATATCTGATGAATACGAATTATCAACGCCTCTCTCCCGATCAAATAAAACAACTGATCAATAACGGATGTACATGTTCCGATTGGGGGAAAATCATGGTAAGCGAAGCTTTCTCAGCAAAGTATGTGCGAAATACCGATTTTTCAGGAGAAATTACAATCGGTGACAATCTAAGTGCTGTGGAATTTTACGGGAACATAAAAAAGCAATGTGGAATATACAATTCGTCGATCCACAATTGCACCATTGGCAACCACGTATATATCAACCATGTCACCAATTATATTGCCAATTACGACATCGAAGATCATGTCATTATTGAAAACCTTGAATTGTGTGCAACAGACGGAGAAAGTTATTTTGGCAATGGCTTTCAGGTTGAGGTTCTGGACGAAACAGGGGGCCGAAAAATCATGATTTACGATTACCTTTCAGCTCATCTGGCATACATTATGGTTTTTTACAAACACCGAAGCTGTGCGATTGAAAAGCTGGAAAAAATGATCATGCAATATTCAGAAAGTGTAAAATCGTCGCGCGGAATTATTGGTGAATATTCGAAACTGCAAAATTGTCGGCAAATCAGAAATGTTCGTTTTGGCCCCTGCTCGCAAGTCAACGGTGTCAACTATCTTGAAAACGGTTCGGTAAATGGCAACCAACATGCCCCTGTAATTCTGGGAACGGGAATTACCGCGCATAATTTTATTTTTTCATCGGGAGCTGAAATCAGCGACGGGACAATCATTGCCAATTGTTTTATCGGACAAGGTTGCATTTTGAGCAAACAATATTCAGCCGAAAACTCTTTGTTTTTCGCCAATTGCCAAGGATTCCACGGCGAAGCCTGTGCTGTTTTTGCCGGTCCATATACGGTTACCCACCACAAATCGACGTTGCTGATTGCCGGAATGTTCTCGTTTTGTAATGCGGGCAGCGGCTCGAACCAAAGTAACCACATGTATAAACTGGGGCCTATCCATCACGGAGTTGTTGAGCGAGGATCGAAAACCACCAGCGACTCGTACCTTTTGTGGCCTGCTAAAATCGGCGCATATACTTTGGTTATGGGCCGTCATTATAAAAATATCGACACATCCGACCTGCCTTTTTCGTACCTGATTGAAAACAAAGACGACAGTTGGCTGGCGCCGGGTGTAAACCTTCAAAGCGTGGGAACGATCCGCGATGTAATCAAGTGGCCCCGCCGCGACCGAAGGAAAGACCCCAAAAAGCAGGATTGCATCAATTTCAACCTCCTGAGTCCGTTTACCATTCAAAAGATGATGAATGGCCTTGAAATACTAAAAAACCTAAAACAGGTTTCCGGCGAAACAACCGACACGTACGCATACCACAGTACATTAATAAAAAGGCGGTCGCTCGAACGAGGTATCGATTTGTATACCAAAGCAATGTACAAATTCCTTGGTAATTCCATTATTTCGCGCATCGACCGGTGTGGGGTCGAAAGTTATTCGGAAATTATGGAATGCCTGAAACCCGGGAACAACATTGGAACCGGTAGCTGGAGCGACTTGGCCGGACTAATTGCCCCGCAAACAGAGGTGCATCGGATTTTAAATGGAATCGAAAACAGTTTATTTGATTCATTAGAAGAGATTGAAAATGAGTTCTGCCTTTTGCACCAGAATTATTACGACTACGAATGGGTTTGGGCGGCCGGTTTATTAAAAGAAATAACCGGTAAGGAAATCGAAGAAATAAATCTGAAAGACCTGATCATACTGATTGAAAAATGGGCGGAAAGCGTGGTTGAAATAGACAACCTGCTTTACAAAGATGCTCAAAAAGAATTCCGGCTTGATGCAATGACCGGCTTCGGAATGGATGGCAACAAAGTTACACAGAAACTTGATTTTGAAAAGGTAAGAGGAAACTTCGAGGACAATGCCTTCGTCAAGGAAATACTCGACCACATCGAGAGAAAAACGGCATTAAAAAAACGGATCATTAAACAACTTGAAAGCATCGAAAAGCTGCAAATGCAAAGCAAAAACTAATAAATGCAAGTTTTGCAGCGTATTGTAACTAGTGTTATTTCAGATATATTTGTTTCAAACAAAAAATATTCACTTTGGAATTAAAAACAAAAGGACAGCTAATTCGCCTGTTCGAAAATTATTATAACGAGGAAGTAGTTGCATTCGAGCAATTGCCGGCTTCCGGATCGTACCGGGAATATTGTCGTTTAAAAAGCGAAAATCGCCAGGTAATCGGCGCTTTCAACAACGATCTGAAAGAAAACCGGGCATTCATCGAATTCACAAACCATTTTCGCAAACATGGGTTGCCTGTTCCTGAGATTTATACAGTTTCCGACGATAAAATATATTATCTCATTGAAGATTTGGGAGATACAACCCTATTCGACTTTCTTGGACAGCAACGACAGCTTGAAGATTTTTCGGAAACTATTGTCGACCAATATAAAAAAGTACTGGCTATTTTACCTGAATTTCAGATTAAAGCAGGAAGCGACCTGAATTATTCCAATTGCTATCCGCGTAATGCTTTCGACAAACAATCGATGATGTGGGACCTGAATTATTTCAAATACTATTTTCTGAAACTGGCCCAAATATCATTCGACGAACAAGCTCTGGAAGACGATTTTCAGAATCTTTCGGATTACCTTCTTTCAACAGGCACCGGTTATTTTTTGTACCGCGATTTTCAGTCGAGAAACATCATGCTGAAAGATGGACATGTGTATTTTATCGACTACCAGGGCGGACGAAAAGGCGCACTCCAATACGACCTGGCATCATTGCTTTACGATGCAAAAGCCGATATACCGCAGCATATACGAAACCAACTACTTGATTTTTATCTTGATCAGCTGGAAAAACATATTCAGGTAAACCGCTACGAGTTCAAATCGTATTTTTCAGGATACGTTTTGATCCGCATCATGCAAGCAATGGGAGCATACGGATTTCGCGGTTTTTATGAGAAAAAGGAACATTTCCTGAAAAGCATTCCGTTTGCACTGGAAAACTTGCGATATATTCTTGCCAATCACACCATTGGCATTCAACTTCCTGAGCTTTTCAGTGTGCTGCAAAAAGTAACCGAGTCGAAATCACTACGCGAAATTGCATCGAAAGAAGGAAAACTGACCGTGCGCATCACTAGTTTTTCGTATAAACGGGGAATTCCCGATGATCCTTCCGGAAACGGGGGCGGTTTTGTATTCGATTGCCGTGCTATTCATAATCCCGGCCGGTACGAAGAATACAAACACCTTTCAGGAAAAGACCAGAAAGTGCAGGAATTTTTGAAAAACAATTCCAATATCAATGATTTTATGACCCCGGTTTTCAGCCTGGTAAGCCAGTCAGTAAAAAAATATTTATCGCGGGGGTTTTCAAACCTCGATGTTTGTTTTGGATGCACCGGAGGACAGCACCGTTCGGTGTATTCCGCCGAAAAATTAGCCGAATACCTGAAGAACAATTTCCCGGTTGAGATTGTTCTTCAGCACAGAGAACAGGAAAATTGGGAAGAATGACAAAAACACTTTGCAAAAAAGAAGACGAAAAAATCTACGATAATCCGAAATTCGTTTGCAAAAAATGCGGAAGAAAGGCGAAAAAAGAAGAAAAACTTTGCAAGCCAAAAAAACTCGGCGAAGAATAAATGCTGCATAAAAATTCAGAATCACACTCTGCTCGGGAACGGATGGTCGCTTTGTGAATATTTTTTATCTTCGTTTGTACTTAATTTAACTACCAATGAGAAAAACTGTAATTCTTTTATTCCTTTTCTCAGTACACAAGCCTTTTTTCAGGTTTTCTCAATATAAAAATGACTAAAAACTAACTTATGAAGCAAATTGCAATTTTGGTTGCCAGTGTGTTTTTTGCCTCGCAACTGATGGCACAAAGCAGCAAAGAAGAACAACTGGTAAAAAAGGGATGGAATTTTGGCGCCCTGCCAACCATTACTTTCGATACCGATCTCGGGTTTCAGTACGGCGCATTGGTGAATTTGTACAATTACGGAGATGGCAGCCGTTATCCCGACTACAACCATTCGTTGTATTTTGAAATCTCGCATTATACCAAAGGAAGTGGAATTTACCGTTTTTATTACGATTCCGACCAGTTGATAAAAGGCCTGCAAACATCGATGGACCTTTCGTATCTGCCCGATCAGGCGTATGATTTTTACGGATTTAACGGGTACGATTCGAAATACAACGCCGATTGGGTGGATGATGAACACCCCGCATACGTAAGCCGTATGTTTTACAAATACCAACGAAAATTATTCCGTTGGAAAATTGATTTGCAGGGCAAACTAAGCGGCGACAAACTACGTTGGATTGCCGGTTTAAACTTCCAGAATTTCGATATTTCATCGGTCGACCTGAAAAAACTGAACAAAGGTAAGGAAGGCGATGATTTGCTCCCCGATGTAGATGGCCTTTTCGAAAAATACCAGCAATGGCATGCTATTTCTGCAAATGAAGTCGACGGCGGTTTTGTGCCCACTTTTAAAGCCGGGTTGGTGTTCGATACCCGCGATAACAAACCCAACCCAATGAAAGGCGTTTGGACCGAAGCAGTCATTGAGGCCTCGCCAAAAATACTAGGCGCCGAAAGCTCATTTTCGAAACTAAGTTTGACACACCGCCAGTATTTTACGTTGATTCCCGACGACCTTTCGTTTGTTTACCGGTTGAATTATCAGACTACTTTGGGTGGAAATGTACCGTTTTATTACCAGTCGCAGGTTATTACTTCCATTCTGAAAGGAGCTGTTTCTGAAGGGTTAGGCGGAGCTAAAACGTTACGTGGGATCATGCGCAACCGCGTTGTCGGCGATGGTTATTTCCTCGGAAATGCCGAAATGCGCTGGAAATTTAAACGCTTTCAGTTCATCAACAACAATTTCTATTTAGGGTTGAATGCCTTTGTCGATTTTGGCATGGTGACCAAAAAAATTGAATCGCTCGAAAACCTTATGATAATGAGTTCCATACCGCAACCCGATTATTTTAACTGGGATTCTGAAAAACTACATACTTCGTATGGTTTAGGTTTTCGCATTGCCATGAACGAGAATTTCATTATTTCGCTGGATTATGGACTGGCCGCCAACAAACAGGACGGCAGTTCGGGATTCTACATGGGACTGAATTACCTGTTTTAGAAACAGAACATCATAACTATTGATACCCCGTGACGAAAATTTCGGGGTATTTTTTTGACTTCAAAGAAAGGATAGGTTAATTTTTACTGAAGACTTTGTTTAAATTGCATTTCCGGTTAGATTTGTGAAAACCTTTCAACTACATAAACGATGAAGAATATTTTCCCTTTTTCATTATTCGCACTTGCATTTATACTTTCTTCTTTCAGCATTGAAAAAGAAAACTGGCTTCAGCTCCGCGGATCGACTGCCGATGGAATCTCGGTGAGCAAAACAGCCCCGGTAAAATGGAATGAAACGGAAAATATTGCATGGAAAACCCCGGTTGAAGGACGGGCATGGTCGTCGCCGGTTGTCTATGGCGATCAAATATGGTTAAGTTCGGCAACCGACGACGGAAAACGAATGCTTGCCGTTTGTATCGATTTCGAAAGTGGAAAAATTATCCGGGAGATTGATTTGTTCCACCCGGAAGAAGTTCAGAACGTACATCCCACCAATAGTTATGCCACGCCAACCCCTTGCATTGAAGAAGGTTTTGTGTATATGCACTTCGGAACTTATGGAACAGCCTGCATTGACACAAAAAAAATAGAAGTGGTTTGGCAACGTACCGATTTGAATTGCCTACACATGCAAGGCGCCGCTTCATCGCCAATTTTATACAAAAACCTGCTGATCGTTCACTTGGAAGGCACCGACGTTCAGTTTATTACAGCGCTTGACAAGAAGACCGGACAAACCATCTGGAAAACCAACCGACCAAAGGAAAAATACGAAGATGTCCAACCTGTTTCCCGGAAATCGTACCAAACGCCACTCGTTGTAAATGTAAACGAAAAAGACCTGTTGATCAGCAACGGCTCGTTGTTTTGCATGGCCTACGAACCGGAAACAGGCAAGGAAATATGGCGAATTTTCTATGGCGAAGATTCAACGGTTGCCATGCCTTTGTATTTCAACGGAATCGTCTATATCAATTCGGGCTGGGTGCTTTCGCAAGGAACTCCTTTTTTCTGCCGCCTATACGCGGTTGACCCGACCGGGACCGGCGACATCACTGAAACACACGTAAAATGGATGAGCGAAGAATATATTCCGCAAATCAGTACTCCCGTAATTGTCGATAGTTTGATGTATGCGGTAACCGAACGGGGAATGGTTTCGTGCCGCGATGCTATCACCGGGAAAATCATCTGGACCGAACAGCTGAAGGGTCATTTCGATGCTTCGATGATTTATGCCGCCGGGCATATTTATTTTTCAGAAGAAAGAGGAACAAGCTATGTTCTGAAACCAGGAAGGCAATACCAACTGGTAGCCGAAAACAAATTGGAAGGAAAATTAAAATCGACCCCTGCAATTTTGCGAAACTGTATATTGATGCGAACCGACAGCAGCCTGTATAAAATTGCTCAATCGAAATAAATCAGTGCATTTTTTTGGTTTGAATACGGTATTTTCTTTGCTCGAATGTCAATGTATTCCTGTACTGAAAACTGAAAACTGCGACTGAAAACTGCGACTGAAAACTAAACACTTCCTATCCTCTCACAAAATGTGGCGTTTGATTTGGAATTTCGAATGATATTTCAACAACGCCCATGAATTCGCCATTTTCCATCCACGGACTCTGGTGAATCATTTTCTTCTGTCCGTTTTTCTCAATCGTGTAGGTATTTGCAGAAGGTTTTTCAAGCATGGTTGCCAATTTACTTTTGGCAGGCTCAGGATGGCAATCAAGCAGGTTTTTCCCGATCAGTTTTTCACCGCCATATTTTTCAAATTGCCGGATTGAAACTTCATTCATATAAACAATTATCCCTTTTCGGTCACAAATCGTAATTGCCCCGCCAAATTCGTTGATCCAATTTAAATCCATGGTTATTTCTTTTTATAAACCCTGATCCAGTCAATTTCAAGAGAATGTGGCAAGCCGGATGCAATTTCATCAACCACAATGGTGGCTGCATTCAGGTACATTTTCCCGGCGGGGATCTGGCTTTCGAGCGTCAAAATTTCCTTGTTATTGATTTTCCAAAGCATTTTCCCTTCCGACCATTCCAGTCTGAAAATATAATACTGCCCGGCTTTCAAACCCGAAATATCTGTTGTTTGCCCATCGTTCATGTTCAGCAGCCCCACCCTGTTCTTGACACCGGTTTCAGCAAGAGTTACTTGCAGCGCATTTTCTTCTCCAGTGAGATACAATGAACTTGCCAATCTCTTTAATGGAGCGTATTTTACTTTCGCTTCCCATATTCCGTGAGTTCCCCAAAACGAGTTGCTGCTGTTGACACAGCCCGAACTGTAATCGAATTCTTTTTCGATAAAACCAAACGGAAGCTGCCAAACAAATCCCTTTGTTTTTTCTTTCCGGGTTTCAATTCGCAGGATTTTGCTGTCGGTTTTAATATTTGAGCCGGAAGTGAAAGCCTGCAAATCGCCCGGTTGTGAGTAATTTTTGCCAAGCGATTCTCCGCCGCGATACGAAACCGTTTGCCACTTCGATGGATCGAGCTTTCCGGCGCTAAAGTCATCCGTGAAAATAAGCTGCCAGTTTTTGAAAAAATCTAACTCCTGATTATCTCTATATTTAAAATAGCGCTGTATATGAGGCAACTTTTTGAGTTCGTTATATTGTTGAAACGTTTTAAATTCCTCTGTTTTCTCCCATTTTTTCGAATCTTCCAAATAAGTTTTCCGGGCAATGAACTCTTGAGATAAAGTCAGTTTTTTTAATTCTTCGAAACGACTTTTTTCCTTCGAATTTTCCATTTGCCGGTAATTCTTCAATTCTGAAGATTTTTCGAATTTCTGATAAAATAAAATATCATCAGAAACTTTCAGTTTTTTATATTCCTCTGCTTTTTTGAAAGCATCTGTTTTCTCAAACTTTTTATGGTCTTCCAGATACGTTTTTATTTTCTGAAAATCAGCCGATTCAACCTTTCTTTTTAATTCCTGGAAGTGTTGTGGAGTGGAACTTTCTTCGGTTTGTTTGAAAATTTTATAATCTGAAGAACCTGCAAAACTAAAATAGGATTTAATGGCAGTCGATTTTTTAAGTTGACCGAACTGTTGTTTCTCTTCCTTCTCTGCCTGTCCTTTCTCAATCTTTGCTTTTAGCCCGGTGTATTTTTTAAATTCAGATGAAAACTCAAAATCCTGAAAACGTTTCAACTCCGGCGATCCGTTCAATTTCAGGAATATACGTATGGCCTTGCTTTTTTGAAGGCTATGGAATTCATTCAGCAATTTTTCCTCAGGCGAACCTTTAAAAACCTCAGCATCCGATTTTTTCTTTTCAGCCGCGAAACTGCCGTCTTCCATGAACTTTTTTAGGGCAAGATATTTAGCCAGCGTTTCCGATTTTTCGATTTTGAAGTAACGCTGTAATTCTGCCGATTGCAGGGTTTTGTAAAATTTTTGCAAACTCTTGTTTTTCGAAAGCATTGAGAACTCTTTCAGCAGTGTTTCTTCCTGGCTTCCTTTAAAAATAAGGTTTTCAATTTCTTTTTTCTTCTGTGAAAAAGTTTCCGATTTCACAAAAGTTTCCAGTTCGGTCAATTTCCGCAATTCGCCCGATTGTTCAACTTCACAATATTCGTTGTATGCCGCCAGCAAACGTTCGTGTTCCTGTTCAATTTTACCGGTAGGTTTAATGAGCCCGAAAGCGCTCATGAAAAAGATTTTCGTCGACATGCTTCAAATATTAGGATACATTTTCCAACGTCATAAAAATAACAATAAATGCAAATATTGCTACTTTTTTCAGGCTTCGATGTAAAAACAGTAAATTCGGCTATAAAATTGTGTCAAACTCTTTTCGAAATGAAAAAATTACATATTCTGAAAATATTTTTTCTGATTTTTCTTTTTGCACAACAATCATTTGGACAGAATTTCTTCAACGGGGAATTCGACCGGGGAAAATCGTATATTTTATTGGCGCACCCAACTGTTCAGAATTTGAAAACCATTTTATTTTTGACGAAAAACAGAATTTTTGATGTCGGCAATGCCGAATTTGTAGGGGTATATTCGCACAACGAAAAATACGATTTTGTACAATCGATACAGTTTGTGGAAAAAGAAAACCTGCCCAATATTCATTTTCAGGAAATAACCGGGACATTGGAAACACCAGACATTTACAAAACCAACGGATGCTCCGGGCAGTTCCATCTGATTTTCGAAAATTCATCCGGCCTCATCTTGTTTGGCGGCCCCGATATTATGCCTGAAGCGTATTCCGAGAAAAATAGTTATTCAGAAGTTACTGATCCCAATCGCCACCTGTTCGAACTATCGCTGATTTTTCATTTGTTGGGTGGCAGCCAGACGCCGGAATTTACACCCTTTCTGGATGAAAAACCCAATTTTTTGGTCACTGGTTTTTGTCTGGGAATGCAAACCATGAATGTGGCAACCGGCGGCAGCCTGTTTCAAGACATTCCGGCGCAGATTTATAATGTCAATGCCGATCCAGAAATTGTTACCCTCCCCAAAAGCCAACTGCACCGCAATTACTGGCAAAATATTTCGTCCGACAGTTTGTTGATGGGCATCAATTTTCATCCGATACGATTTGGCAACAATGATTTTTTCAAAAATGAAGTTGGATATAAAAAATTAACTGCCCCGTTGGTTTTAAGTAGCCATCATCAGTCGGTAAAACAGATGGGAAAAGGCTGGGTCGCTACTGCCCTTTCGCACGATGGGAAAATTATTGAAGCCATCCGCCATGAAAAATATCGCAATGTATTTGCCGTCCAGTTTCATCCCGAAGTACCTGCATTATACAAAAATCGTGAAAAACTAAAATTCTCGCCTGACAACAAACCAAAAACCTATCATGAAATCATTGGGAAAAGAGGACTTGATTTTCATTTAAAATACTGGAAATACATTTCCGAAGCATTTCACAATGCAATGAACTGATTTTTGTACCCCGGAGAAGAATCAAGTAAAAAGATAAAAAAAAACAGTTCAGCGCCCACACAATTATCGAATCAAAATTTTGGAATTACTTTTAAAATTCAATAGTAAAAGCAATTAAACTTTCTATTTTTGAAAAAGCATAAAAACGGTTGAAATCGCCATAAATCAATCGACAGAATATATCATTTAAAAATCAATAAATAATGAAAAACTACACAAGAATTTTGTTTGCAGCGATGCTTTGTTTTTTTATTTGTCAAAACAACGTTCAGGGGCAGGCGTTAAAAAAAGCCATGAGCAAGGTGAAAGGGGCCGTATCTGATGTGAAGGGAGCTGTTACCGACACAAAAGGGGCCAAAAACGCTGTTACCAAAGAGCAAGGAGTGAAGAATGAAGAGCCATCGGCAGGCCCGGCAAAACCACTTGCCCCCGATGTAAAAAACTCTATTTCCGAAATCAGGGCTTTTACTGGTTTAACCAAAGATCAATTCATTGCAAAAATGAAGAGCATGGGTTTTGCGGAAGGAACAGATGATATGGGAATGGGAATGGGAGGAATAGTGTATAAGTCAAAATCGGCAGGATACATTCTGTCGGTAAAGTTTGGTACGCGTGGGAAAGACCTTTGTGTCCGTGAAATTTCAAAAGTGATATACACGAAAACTCCCAATTTTGCCACGATAAAAACCAATTTCCTGAGCTATGGGAAACAGTGTACCGACCTGAAAGCCGAATTTACCAATGCCAATATAAGGGCAACCAATAAAGCCGGCAGCAAAGCCAATGCAAACAGTGTGGCAGAACGAACTTCAAAATTTTTACCCGCATTCAATCAATTCTTCAGCGCGAAAGAAGAAGGCTACGTGATCGATCAATATGAAGAACGCGATTACATGTACCATATAACATACATGTACCAAGCTGGAATTGCCATGACAACGGTTCTTGTGATAGATAATACAGTCGAAAGCCAAGAAGGATAATTTGTAAACGATATACTCTGTTCAACCTCAATCTAAAATCGTTAGGTTGAGGTTGAATTTTTAAATGAGTTCGCATCGAATGTAATTTATGGGTCGAAATATAATTTTCCATTTTAAACTGCTACTTTTGCGCCGTCATTAAAAACTGGTGAATGAATTTTCAAGAAGAAATAGCACGGCGGCGTACGTTTGCCATTGTGAGCCATCCCGATGCGGGAAAAACCACATTAACTGAAAAACTGCTGCTTTTCGGAGGCGCGATCCGTGTGGCCGGAGCTGTGAAAAGCAATAAAATAAAAAAGGGCGCAACTTCCGACTTCATGGAAATTGAGCGTCAGCGCGGTATTTCGGTAGCTACTTCAGTTATGGGTTTCGAATACGACGGCTACAAGGTGAACATTCTCGATACACCCGGTCACCAGGATTTTCAGGAAGACACTTTTCGCACACTGACTGCGGTCGACAGTGTTATCATTGTGGTGGATGCTGCCAAAGGAGTGGAGCCGCAAACCGAGAAACTGATGAACGTATGCCGGATGCGAAAAACGCCGGTCATTGTGTTCATCAACAAGCTCGACCGCCCCACACAAGGCACGTTCGAACTGCTCGACGAAATTGAAAACCAGCTAAAGATTAAAGTGCGCCCATTGAGTTGGCCGATCAACAGCGGCCCCGATTTCAAAGGCGTTTACAATATTTTCAACCGCAGCCTGAACCTGTTCAACCCGAATGTTCAGGAAATTGAACCATTAATTGCTTTCGACGACATCAATAATCCGGAACTGGAAAATTATATCCGGAACGATGCCAAAATACTGCGCGAAGAGCTTGAACTGGTCGAAGGTGTTTATCCCGAACTGGACGTAAATGAATACCTGACCGGAAATCTTGCCCCGGTATTTTTCGGTAGCGCGCTGTATAATTTTGGCGTTCAGGAATTGCTTGATACGTTCCTGAAAATTGCGCCAAGTCCGCGCCCCAGCTACACGGAAGAACGGGAAGTGAAGCCGGACGAAGAAAAATTCAGTGGTTTTATTTTTAAGATTCATGCCAATATCGATCCGAACCACCGTAGTCGTATTGCGTTTGTGAAAGTTTGTTCCGGTCAGTTTATCCGGAATAACATGTATAAAAATGTACGGTTGGGAAAAACATTCCGCATTTCGAGCCCGACCGCATTTATGGCTTCGCAAAAAGAAATCGTAGACGAAGCATTTCCCGGCGACATCATTGGTGTACCGGATAACGGTAATTTCATTATTGGCGATACAATGACCGAAGGTGAAGACATCCACTTCAAAGGATTGCCCAGTTTTTCGCCCGAATTGTTCCGCTATCTGGAAAATGCAGACCCTATGAAAACCAAGCAGTTGAATAAAGGGATCGACCAGTTGATGGACGAAGGCGTCGCGCAGTTGTTTACCAGCCAGTTCAACGGACGAAAAATCATTGGAACAGTCGGACAGCTTCAGTTTGAGGTGATTCAGTATCGCCTTGAACACGAATACACAGCCAAATGCCGTTTCGAAGTTTTATCGATGTACAAAGCCTGCTGGATCGAATGCGACGATCCGAAAAAGCTCGAAGAATTCAAGAAACGCAAACATCAGAAAATGGCCAAAGACAAGCGTGGCCGCGATGTGTTTATGGCCGATTCGTCGTTCATCCTCCAAATGGCGCAGGACGAATTCAAGGATATCAGGTTCCATTTTACAAGCGAATTTTAGCTCTGAATGATTATTCCGGAACAATGAGGTTCTGGTTACGATACATGAACCCGGAAGTGGCAGTTTTCTCCTCCCCTTCTGAGCGTTTCAATAATATCCACTTTTATTGGCCGGCCAAGGGCAGTTTCGAAAATGCTTTGGTGAGTCATCCGGGTACACTCGCAATGAAGGTCATTGGGCTTGTTAGGCCGATAAATTGCCGCCGGACAAAAACATTTTCCTCCACCAAAACGAATGTGTACATAACCATCTTCCCTGGAAACATTAAAGTTGTTTTTATAAGCATCAATCAGTTTATCAATATCTCCTTTACCATTTATGGCAATATCTTTTTTAAACTGATGCCGGTTGAAACACGCTTTTCCGCAATGTTCGATTAATTTTACCTGGGTGTCGCGATCCAGCTGTTGCTCCATGGCTTCGAGGAGGTCTGATAACCAATTCTGCACAAATTCCCGACCTTGTTTCATTTGCTGATAAGCTTCATCATTGGGTTCTGGTTCCGAAGCATTGATAATATTCGGGATTAGCGCCATCATTGCACAGGAACAGATTCCCATTTTTGCAGTTTGCCCAAGAAAATTTTTCCGATCCATTGTTTCTGTCTTATTTGTTTTGTTATTGAATTGTGTTTTCTAAATCTTCAAATCTATTTTTCCATTTCATCCTGCACAAATTATAATACTGAAATTCAACAACCAAACTACGCACACGCTCCAAGTTCACTAAAATACGACAGGCACTTTCACTTTTCCTCATATATAACAGTTACCAAATAAAATACCCCTATTCAATCCCCGATTTTTATTTCTACCCGAAGAAGTTTTTCTATATTAGCAAAAACAGAAATAAACAATAAAATGGAAACGGTATATAATAGCGATCTTTTTTCCTATTTATTTCTGCCCCTGATGATTTTTTTTGCGCGTATTACCGATGTAACGATCGGAACAATTCGTATCGTGATGGTTTCAAAAGGGCAGAAGTTGGTTGCGCCGATCCTTGGTTTTTTCGAAGTCACCATTTGGCTATTAGCGATGAGTAAAATTGTTCAGAACATCGACAACTGGGTTGCCTATGTGGCCTACGGAGCAGGTTTTGCCACCGGTAATTATATCGGGCTGATCATCGAAGAACGCCTGGCAATGGGAATCGTCCAAATACAAATTATCACCCGGAAAAGTGCTGATGTCTTGATTGTCAAACTCAAGGAAGCCGGCTACGGTATTACATATCTTGAAGCACAGGGCGCAATTGAACGTGTAGGAATTATTTATTCTATAATTAGACGGGCTGATGTGTCAAAAGTGATCGAAATTATACGAACATACAACCCCTTGGCTTTTTATTCAATCGGCGATGTAAAATTTGTAAACAAAGATATTGCTTCGCCTACTCCGCCGCTAGGTGCCATTCGGTGGTGGAAAAAAGGAAAGTAGAATTTAGTCGTAAGTAGATAGTCGTAAGATTCAGGATTGGTTGTTTTTTTTATAATATTGTGGAAACATTTTTGTTAATATACGCCCCGCCGAGACTTACCTTTCACCTTACAGGCGGGGCTTTTTTATTGAATGTATAATGCATAATTTTACCATTTAATTAATCTTAAAAACTTTTTAATATGCATCGAATCGGGTTGTCTTTTATCATCACATTTTTGATTATCCCGTTTGCTTTTTCATCCAGCAAGCCAAAAGCAAAAGAAATTATACAACTGATCAGGGATAATGTAAATTGCGAATGGTCGGACAAAACAGTTGACACCTTCAAAATCGGGAATCCGGATGACGAAGTTACCGGAGTTGTCAGTTGTATGTTTGCCGATATGTTGGTATTAAAGGAAACCGTTGCAAAAAACTGCAACTTAATTATTGTTCATGAACCAACATTTTATAGTCGTACAGATGAAACTGGATCATTAGCAAACGACCCGGTTTTCCAGGAGAAAAAAGCCTTCATCGACAAACATAAATTAATTATATGGCGGTTCCATGATCATTGGCACAAGCACCAGCCTGATGGAATTTACGTGGGAATGTTAAAGAAGCTGGGGTGGGAAAACTCAATAATCGAAGGAAATCATAGTTTAGTACAGATTAAGGAACAAACCCTTGGTGAACTGGCAACCTATCTGCACAAAATTTTCCCTTCGGATGGTATTCGCGTAGTAGGCAGCCCGAACATGAAAATTTCGAAAATTGGACTTGCCTATGGATCCCCGGGTGCAGCCCTCCAGATAAAACTTCTGCAAAACGATATTGATGTGGTGATTGGCGGAGAAGTTCCCGAGTGGGAAACATACCAGTATGTGAACGATGCAACCCTTCAGAACCGAAAAAAAGCAATGATCCTTTTGGGGCATATTAACTCAGAAGAAGCAGGCATGGACTATTTTGCAGAATGGCTTCGTGAATTAAATCCAGGTGTCCCGGTATATTTTGTAGCAAATAAAATCCCATACTGGTCGCCAAAATGAAATTAGTATAAAACAATCTATCATATTGGAATTTGATGATTCAATTCGATTTTCCGTATTTTTGAGCCATGACAAACCCAAATTCATATTTTCCGGCCGAGTGGATCGAACAAAGTGGTGTTCTACTCACCTGGCCCGACGCACAAACCGACTGGGAACCAATCCTCGATGAGGTTTTGCCGGTTTACGAACAGATGGCTCGCGAAATTATGGCCCGCGAAAAATTGTTGCTTGTTTGCCGCGATAAAAACCTGTTGCCTTTCTTTTTACAGAAAGAAAACGAAAACCTGATTATTCGAGAAATGCCGCTGAACGATACCTGGGCGCGCGACCACGGGGCAATTACAATTTTAGAAAACGGCAAGCCGGTTTTGCTAAATTTTAGGTTCAATGGCTGGGCAATGAAATTTGCAGCTTGTCACGATAACCAGATCACGCCGAATCTGTTCATTCAGAAAGCATTTCAGGACGAGATCGAGTTGCGCGATTTTTCATTTTTCACGTTCGAAGGCGGCGCCATCGAAAGCAACAATGCAGGCTGTTTGCTGACCACCAGCGAATGTCTTTTATCGAAAAACCGGAATGAGCATCTCAGCAAAAGCGAAATAGAATTCATCCTGAAAAATACGTTTTACGCTGAAAAAATACTCTGGATAGACAATGGTTTTTTGGAAGGCGACGATACCGACAGCCACATTGATACATTGGCGCGTTTTTGTTCTGAAGATACCATTGCATACGTAAAATGCGACGATCCAAACGATATTCATTACGAAGCGCTAAAAAAAATGGAAGTCGAATTGCAGCAACTGACCGATCAAAACGGGCAACCGTTCAAACTGGTTCCGCTTCCGTTTCCCGATGCAATTTTTGAGGACGACGGACAACGCCTGCCTGCAACTTATGCGAATTTCCTGATTATAAACGGGGCTGTTTTATTTCCCGTTTACGGGGTGAAACAGGATGCCGGGGCGCTAAACATTATTGCGGGACTTTTCCCCGACAGGGAGATTGTTCCCATCAACAGCGTACCTTTAATCAAACAGCATGGTTCGGTGCATTGCATCAGCATGCAATTCCCGGAAGGAGTTTTATAATTTTAACCGAAAGAACAACATGACTAGCAGAACAATAACCATAGGGCTGGTACAACAAAGCAACGTATCGAATAGTGAAGCCAACAAACAAAAACTGGCGTTGAATATAGCTGATTGTGCCCGGCAGGGAGTCGAACTGGTTGTTTTGCAGGAACTGCACAACAGTTTATATTTCTGTCAAACCGAAGATGTGAATCGGTTTAATCTGGCAGAAACCATTCCCGGCCCGTCGACTGATTTTTACAGTGAGTTGGCAAAAAAACACGGAATTGTTTTGGTGACTTCTCTTTTCGAAAAACGGGCTTCCGGGTTGTATCACAACACCGCTGTTGTTTTTGAGAAGGACGGAAGTATTGCCGGGAAGTACCGAAAAATGCACATTCCCGATGATCCCGGTTTTTACGAGAAATTTTATTTCACTCCGGGCGATCTGGGTTTTACTCCCATTCAGACATCGGTTGGAAAACTGGGTGTATTGGTATGCTGGGATCAGTGGTACCCCGAAGCGGCTCGCCTGATGGCGCTGGCTGGCGCCGAAATGCTGATTTACCCGACAGCTATTGGTTGGGACCCGCGCGACGATGAAGATGAAAAAGTACGCCAGCAAAACGCGTGGATTATCATTCAGCGTTCACATGCCGTAGCCAACGGAATTCCGGTGATCAGTGTCAACCGGGTTGGACACGAGGCCGATCCTTCCGGAAGTTCAGAAGGAATTCAATTTTGGGGAAACAGTTTTGTATGCGGGCCACAAGGCGAATTCTTATGTCAGGCTGAAAGTAACAAAGAACAAAACCTGATTGCCCAGGTTGATATTTCGCGTTCGGAAGATGTGCGCCGTATTTGGCCTTTCCTCCGCGACCGAAGGATTGAAAATTACGACGGACTGACCAAGCGATTTTTGAATGAATAATGATTCTAGCGGTTTAGCCTTCGATACAGCCTCGTCCGTTTGTGTTCCGAAATAAAGACCAACTCATATCCTTCAGCCAGTTGCACTAGTAATTTTTTGGTGTATTCGTGTTCCATGTGTTCACCATCGAGACACCATGTTATAACGTAATCGATTGTACCTCCGGTTTTTTCAGGATACGACAAAATATCTACGCTGGGAGGCTGAAATTCAATCCCTTCATTGGTGCTAATATATACAAATGGATTTTTTTCCGGCCGCCACAAAATGGGAAAATATCCGGTAACACCTTCGTAATTTCCAAACAACACAAGACTTTTCCCGGTTCCAAGATAGTCCGAAGCATGTTTAAACAACCAAATTTTATTCGCGATCAATTCTCCTTCGGGCGTTTTTCCGTTGTGTGCAAAACTCAAAGGCAATACGGTAGAACAATCGTCGATATATTTATCTACTGAAACATATTCCTCTACTGCTTCCGAAGCCTTTGCCAAATGCGGAAAACGGATAACCGAAAAAGTTATTCCGATCAGGAAAAAAGACAGCGTTAAAAACTTCTTGTAATTGATATTGAATTCAATATTTCCAAACCAAAGTAAAATCATTAGGTACGGAATAAACTGAAGGCGTATGCTCAAAATTCCAGCTCCCGCCAATCCTCCCGGTTGATTAAAATAGATCAACAGGATAATTCCAAACAGCAGAAAAAACGCATCGCGATTATTAAATTTTCTGTCTCTGATTTTTATTCCAATTGCATAAAGCAAGGTTGTACCGAATAGTATTGCAACCAGAATGGACAATGACTTTTCTTCGCTTGTGAGCGTTACCAGAGAAGTGAGTTCGAGAAAAGTTTGATACATACGCTCAAATGAATCGGGGTTCGGAAATGAATTTAATCCTTTTCTGAAAATATAATTCAACATCAGCAATATGGCTGGGAAAAACGCGATAAATGGTATCAAGAATGCTTTGAACAGTTTTTTAAAAAGCGCTTTCCTCCGTTCGTTTTTCTTAAAAAATAAAATAGAAAATTCGATAATAACAATCAGTCCAATTGTCAGTCCCGACAAAAGAAAACCGACCGGGTGGGTAAAATACGAGAGTAAATTCAGGCCCATGAATAACAACACCTGATGAAACTTAAAGACAGGGTAGTTTTTTAACCAATACCACACGCTGAAAAAGAAAAAAACAAAGCTGAACGAATAATTGTAAAAACCCATCTGCAAGGGATGGTGAAAAACAAAGAGCAGCCCCATTATGGTAATATATGTATTCTTGCTGTTGATGGCTTTCAGAAGTAACCGCAACCCGATTGCAAACAGAATAACGTATATCGTCAGAAATATTTTTTCAGCCAGAAAGCCGGGAAAAAGATATAGCAGAAAAGCAAGAGAAACGTGGCTGAACCAATTCGGCTCCGGGTTTTCGTTCAACTGATAATATTGCTTGTAAAAATCAAGATTATGGGACGTGACAAAATCAAGCAATACCTTCGAATTGTATAAATGACAGGGACCATCGCCTGTAAGAAAATATTTATTCCACCAAATCGGCAGGATGAAAACAAACAGTAAAACAAAAAACAAAACAGTCTCAAACTGTTGAAAGTTAAATTTAAGATGAATTTTGGGGGACAATCGTTTCATTACCAATACAGTTTTCTTTATTCTCCGGTTTTCGGATACCGATTATAAACCTGCATCAAAGTAAGCAACAAAACCCATTGTTCAAAATAATCTGCCTACTGAAAATGAATAAATTTAAATGACAACCCGACAAATAGTTAATTTTTTACCTGCTGAACCTTTATCAGTTTACTCACATCGTAGCCACGCTGCCGGGCATTTTCAACCAGACGCTGATAGGTAGCTTCCTCCATTTGCGGACTTCGGCTCAAAATCCAAAGGTATTTGTCGCTGGAACTGCCAATCAGTACATATTGGTAATTCTCATCCAATTCCAGCACGTTGTATTCGGCATAGAAAATCCAAAAAAAAGAAACTTTTAAGTTGGCCGGTTTTGTCGGATCGAGAATCTTCGCTTTGCCTTCAGCTATCGAAAGTTTTCCGTCAAGACTTCCTTTTCGGCCCTGATTCAACACTTTAATTTTTCCATCGGGGCGCATCGAATAGGTTGCAGTTACTCCAACCAGTCCTTTTTCGAACGAATGCGGAAAACGGGCAATCTCATACCACGTTCCCAAATAACGATTCGGGTCGAGTTTTTTTACTGTCGTTTTATCAATCATATTGGCGTTATTGGTTTGACAGGATAATAAAATGAATAAAAAAGACACGGAGGCAATAAACATTTTTTTCATGGTCTCTGCTTTCAGTTTTATTTTAAAGATACAAAAAAGCATGCAGAAGTTATGAGCTTCAATAATCAACGATTAAAAACCACTGCACCCGAATCGCCATTCTTCAGTAAAAATATTTGCTACCTTTGGGACTTTGAAAACACACAATCATGGAATTAAATTTACTGACCGCTATTTCGCCAATTGACGGACGTTACCGTTCAAAAGTTGAAAACCTTCAGAATTATTTTTCAGAATATGCCCTGATAAAATACCGGGTAATCACTGAAATTGAATATTTCATCGCCTTGTGCGAGCTGCCATTGCCAAAACTGGATGATTTCGATGTTTCGAAATTCGGGGCGCTACGGAAAATTTATGCCGACTTTTCGGTGGCCGATGCACAGCGTGTAAAAGACGTTGAAAAAGTGACCAACCACGATGTGAAAGCCGTTGAATATTTTATAAAAGAAGAGTTCGACAAGTTGGGAATATCGGAATTCAAAGAGTTCATCCATTTTGGTTTGACATCTCAGGATATAAACAATACGGCCGTTCCGAAGTCGATCCAGGATGCACTGGAATTTGAATATTACCCGGCAATGGCAGAGTTGGTTGCCAAGCTGGAAGAGCTGGCCAATGAGTGGACCGATATTCCGATGCTGGCAAAAACGCACGGACAACCGGCATCTCCAACACGGCTGGGCAAGGAAATCCGGGTTTTTTCGGAACGGATAAAAGAGCAAATCAGTCAACTGAAAAGCATTTCGATTGATGCCAAATTTGGCGGGGCTACCGGAAATTACAACGCGCACCATATTGCTTATCCGGAAATTAACTGGGACGAGTTCGGAACTAAATTCCTGAAAAACTATTTGGGTTTGAAACGCGCCCGGTACACCACCCAGATCACGAATTACGATAATCACGCTGCTATTTTCGATGCACTGAAACGCATCAACAATATCATCCTCGATTTGGACCGCGACATGTGGACGTACATTTCGATGGAATATTTCAAGCAAAAAATTAAAAAAGGCGAAATTGGTTCGTCGGCCATGCCACACAAGGTAAACCCGATCGACTTCGAAAACTCGGAAGGCAACATCGGCCTTGCCAACGCGCTGTTCGAGCATCTGGCCGCCAAGTTGCCGGTATCGCGGTTGCAGCGCGACCTCACCGATTCGACGGTTCTCCGAAACATCGGCGTTCCGCTGGGGCACACACTGATTTCGATCAACTCGACCATGCGTGGACTAAACAAGCTATTGCTGAACAAAGACGCGATTGATGCCGATCTGGATAAAAACTGGCCGGTAGTTGCCGAAGCGATACAAACGATTTTGCGCCGCGAAGGCTATCCAAATCCATACGAGGCTTTGCTCAACCTGACCCGTGTGAACACGAAAATTGACCAGCAGGCCATTCATGTATTTATTGACACACTTGAAATCAGCGATGAATTGAAAGTACGGCTAAAACTGATCAGCCCACACAATTATACGGGGATTTATTAGATGGGCGGCAAGCATAAAAATATCATCGAAATGGAAAAATATAAACCTTGGGTACTTACTCTTATTTCAGGATTTGCAGTTTACATTTTCGACAAACTGTTTGGTGACAAGATACCTTGGGACCAGATTGCCGACTTACCAATAATTGAGTGGCTTACTCTGAAAATTTCTGTTTATCAGATTTCACTTTTTGCACTCGTATTCTACTTACTTTATATAGTTGTTAGCAGGGTTAAAAAGCCCCGCTCAAATAATGATTCAATTTATTCCAAGAAGCAACAATTATTGCTAAAATTTAATTCAACGGTTATCGGCGATATACTTTGGAGGTGGGATGTTTATTTTGACTTAAGCGACAAACCTAAAATTTCTGAACTTCAACCATATTGCAATAATCATGGAGATACGCCAATGAAAATGTCTATAAATAGTATGACCAGTAGTTTCAGATGTCCAATACCTGACTGTCGAAATGAGGTTATGACAAATGAAATATATAGTATGTATTTTGATAAATATAAACAAGTTATTGAATCGTTGGTAGAAAAACGATGGGAGGAAATAAAAAATGCAAGCCACTAAAAACAGCTATCCGCAAATTCGGCAGCAATGGTTTTTGATGTGTATCTTTTCGTTCAATTCCGGGGATTTATGAGATTCCTCCTTACGTCGGAATGACAAATAGCATCTAGTATCTAGAATCAAATATCAAGCATCCAGCATCAAGTAACGTGTAACAAGAATCGATAATCAAGAACAGAATGAAAGACTTTATGAACATACTGCGGCGATTTATTCCTCCCTACAAAAGCCGCCTGATACTGAACTTCCTTTACAATATTCTGTCTGCATTATTTACCGTTTTTTCGGTGATGATGATGATTCCGATACTGGACATCATTTTCGAAACATCGAAAGAAGTAACGTCGCTGGTCGGTTGGTCTTTCAGCCTCGATACAATAAAAAGCAATGCCTATTATTACGTCACCTACGTTAAACACATATACGGGCCAGGTGCGACGTTGCTTCTTGTTGGCGTTTTTGTGGTTTTTGCAACCATGCTGAAAGTTGCTTTCGCGTACATGGCTGCTTACGAAGCAGTGTACATCCGGAATGGCGTGGTAAAAGACATTCGCCAACAGATATATCATAAAATATTGCGACTGGCCATGCGCTTTTTTTCCGATGAACGAAAAGGCGATATCATGGCCCGGATTACCGGCGACGTTACCGAGGTTGAAAATTCAATCATGTCGTCACTCGATATGTTCCTGAAAAATCCGATTATGATCATAGTTTTGCTGATTTCACTGCTGATTATGAGCCCGACAATGACCCTGTTCATTTTCCTTTTATTGCCTATTGCAGGGTTTATTATCGGACGTGTGGGACGATCGTTGAAAAAGATATCGCGCGAAGGGCAGAACCAGATGGGTGTTTTGCTAACCATTATCGAAGAATCGCTGAGCGGCCTGCGGATTATCAAAGCATTTAATGCAGAGAAGAAAATGGATGCCCGTTTTAATAGTGAACTGTATCAATATCGTTCCATAATGAACCGGCTGATGCGCCGCCGCGAATTGGCCCACCCGATGAGCGAATTTCTTGGAACCATTGTCATGGTGTTGGTGGTTTGGTTTGGCGGCACCCTGATCCTAGGAAAAAACAGTGAACTTTCGGGTACTGAATTTATTGCCTACCTGGGAATTTTCTACCAAATTATTAATCCGGCAAAAGCCTTTACCACTGCGCTTTACAGTATTCAAAAAGGCCTCGCGGCGATGGACCGCATCGACATGATTTTGAAAGCCGACATTACAATTACTGAATTGCCCGATGCCAAACCGATACAGACGCTTCAGTCGGAAATTGAATACCGGAATATTACTTTCGCATACGAGGAAAAGCTGGTTCTGAAAAAAGTTTCGCTCACTATACCGAAGGGAAAAACCGTTGCGCTGGTTGGTCAGTCGGGAAGCGGCAAAACTACTTTTGTCGACTTACTGCCCCGTTTTTACGATGTAAATGAAGGGGGTATTTTCATCGACGGAACCGATATTCGCCAACTGAAGCTGCACGACCTGCGCGACCTGATGGGCAATGTGAACCAGGAAGCCATTTTGTTTAACGACACCATCTACAACAACATTGCTTTCGGGGTTGAAAACACATCTATGAAGGAAGTTATTGTTGCTGCGAAAGTTGCCAATGCGCACGATTTCATTATAGAAACAGAAAATGGATACGGCACCATGATCGGCGACCGGGGCAGCAAACTATCGGGTGGACAGCGCCAGCGGCTGAGCATTGCCCGTGCCATCCTGAAAAACCCGCCAATACTGATTCTGGACGAAGCCACTTCGGCGCTTGATACCGAATCGGAACGTTTGGTGCAGGATGCGCTCGAAAACCTGATGAAAAACCGTACTTCGCTGGTTATCGCACACCGCCTGTCAACCGTGCGCAATGCCGACCTGATTTGCGTTTTTCACGAAGGCAAAATTGTTGAACAGGGAACCCACGATGAACTGATCGAACGAAACGGACGTTACAAACGCCTGCACGAAATGCAGATGTTCTAAACAAAAAAGTGCTTATTTCAGTTTCGCGCCAAAAATCTCTTTAAATTTTTTCAATTTGGGAACAATTACAATTTGGCAGTATGCCTTGGTCGAATTGTTTTCAAAATAATCCTGATGGTAATTTTCAGCCGGGTAAAACTTTTTGAAAGGCGAGATCTCGGTCACCACCGGTTTGTTGAAAACATTCGAACTGTTCATCTCCTTTTTGTAGCGTTCAGCAATTTCCTTTTGTTCTTCGGAATGATAAAATATTACCGAGCGGTACTGCGTTCCAACATCGGCTCCCTGCCGGTTCAGTGTGGTTGGGTCGTGAGTCGACCAAAACACTTCGAGCAATTCACGGAAACTGATTATAGCCGGGTCTAATTCAATCTGAATGACTTCGGCATGACCGGTTTCGCCCGAGCAAACATCGCTGTACGATGGGTTTTCCATGGTTCCGCCCGAATAACCCGAAGTAACTTTTTCAACCCCTTTCAAACTTTTAAAAATGGCTTCGGTGCACCAAAAGCAGCCTCCTCCAAATGTTGCGGTTTCCATGTTCTCAGTTTTAGTGTTGTTGCCTGAAACAGTTAATATTGTTATGATGATGAACAAATAGGTATTCATTGTTTCAGCATTAATTGATTTTTTCTGAAAAGAACAACAGGCAAAGATGAAAATGGTTTAGAAAAACATAAAAACCGTTTCAAAAAAGGATTTTCAACCCATAATAAAATTTCATTTTCACCTGCGTTTTCTCATTTTTATTCTGTCCGAAAACTTTTCTTTTTACAGGCTTGTTACAAATCAGGCAGATTGATACAAATAAGTATATTTGTTACTCCTGAAGTAAAAATTTAACGAACGAATGATGAGACGAAGAATAACCGTATTTGCAGTTTTGATACTGATGATGACCTGGAGTGTTCAGGTTTCGAATGGATGTACTAATTTTTTAGTCACCAAAGGCGCTTCGGTTGATGGCTCGACCATGATTACCTATGCAGCCGATTCGCATGTATTATACGGCGAATTATATTACCAACCGGCAGCCGATCATGCGCCGGATGCCATGCGCGATATTCACGAGTGGGACACCGGTAAATTCATGGGGCGTATTCCCGAAGTAGCACATACTTACAGTGTAATTGGCAACATGAACGAATGGCAGGTGGCCATTGGCGAAACCACTTACGGAGGCCGTGAAGAGCTTGCCAAGCAGGAAGGCGCTATCATGGATTACGGAAGTTTGATATATGTTGCCCTTCAGCGGGCAAAAACAGCTCGTGAAGCTATTAAGGTGATGACCGATTTGGTTGAAAAATATGGGTATGCCAGCTCAGGCGAATCATTTTCGATCAGCGATGCAGAAGAAGCCTGGATACTGGAAATGATTGGAAAAGGCAATGGCGAAAAAGGTGCAGTTTGGGTGGCACAACGTATTCCTGATGGATATATCTCGGGTCATGCCAATCAGGCACGCATTACCACTTTCCCGATGAACGATCCTAAAAACTGCATTTTTTCAAAAGATGTTATTTCGTTTGCTCACGAAAAAGGTTGGTTCGAAGGGAAAAACAAAGATTTTAGTTTCTCGGATGTATATGCTCCTATTGATTTCAGTGGCGCCCGTTTTTGCGATGCACGTGTGTTTGCAGGCTTCAATAAGGTAGCTTCAGGAATGGGGCAATACGCCAATTATGCGAAAGGTGTTGTGGAACACGGCGGTGAAAATAATTTTCCGACCAATCGCCTGCCTTTATGGGTAAAACCAGACAAAAAGGTTTCGGTGAAAGATGTAATGGAAATGATGCGCGACCACTACGAAGGAACAGAACTGGACATGACCAAAGACATTGGTGCCGGGCCATTTACTTTGCCCTACCGTTGGCGTGGAATGACATGGAAGGTTGATTCGGTAAATTACTGCCACGAACGTGCTATCTCGACCCAGCAGACCGGGTTTTCGTTTGTAGCCCAGAGCCGCAACTGGCTTCCAGCACCTATCGGAGGAATTCTTTGGTTTGGCGTTGATGATACATATAGCACATGCTATGCACCCATGTATTGCGGAATCACCAACACTCCTGAATGTTTCAAAGTTGGTAATGGAGATATGCTCACATATTCCGAAACCTCGGCTTTCTGGACTTTCAACCAAGTGACCAACTGGGCATATACGCGTTACAGCGACATGATCCCGCACATCCGGGTCAAGCAGTCCGATCTGGAAGGCAAATTCATTGCCTATACTCCGGCTGTCGACCAAGCTGCAAAAAGCATTTACGATACCCAGGGAGAAGTTGCTGCCCGTCGTTTTTTGACTGACTATTCAATAAATCAGGCCAACGGAATGACTTCGGAATGGAAAAAACTGTATCAATATCTTCTAATAAAATATATCGACGGAAATATTAAAAAGGAAAAAGACGGTAAATTCGAACGCAATGAATGGAATGTTCCTGTCAGTCCTGATCAACCCGGTTACCCGGAATGGTGGTATCGTATAATTATCAATGCTACCGGCGACCATTTAAAAATGATCGGTGGCGGACATTAAGTCAATATTTGGAATTTTTCATTTTTAATAAACAAAGCATCACAAATGCTAAAAATAACTGAAGCAATAAGGCATGAGGACAATCTTTTTGCACAACGGGCAAACTTTTTCTTATTGTCACAAGCTATCTTTTTTGCTGCATATTCTCAAATATTTGAGAAATCAAATCCGTTAAAATTGATATTGATTTTTTTAGGTGTTTTCACAGTTGTGGTTTGGTTAATTGTAGCAATTCGAAATATATTGTTGATAAAGAAACTTCGAAAAGAAGAAAAAGATATTCTCAAGAAAAAAAATAAGAAATCATTACCAAAGATTGGTTTTAACTTATTTAGTTCGAATAATTTAATCGGTATTGTATTTCCAATATCATTCCTAATAGGTTGGATTATTGTTATATTTTCATGTAAAATTTCCTGAGATTTTTGATTATAAGTTCTGAAAACGATTTAATGTTGTATTTAAATCAGCATAAGATACTGTTTTTCAACGCAAAGCACAATAATTAATAGTCAATTATAAATCATCAATTACTTATCCATATTATTTCTGAAATTAAAGACATAAATCACTTCGAATTTTAAAGAATTAATCCATCCATTTAATCCCTATTTCCGCCGTTTAATTGGCAAAAGCAGGTGGTTCATCGATTTTAGGAAACATCGTCCGAAAGTAAAAATTACTTTTGCCATCCTGAACATTTTTCAAGACTTTTTCTTTATTGATATAGAAGAAATGAAAAGAAAAGGACGGATCGTATTCTCTGTTATATTGACATTTATTATTGGAGGAATTGCTGTTATGAAGATAAGCCCCGGATTTGGAGGAAGGATAAAAGGAGAACGATTGGAGCGGGTTAAAAAGTCACCGAATTTCAGGAACGGGATTTTTCAAAATCCGGTAACAACCAGTATGCAGAGCGAAAATTTTTCATTCTGGAAAATACTACGTGAATTTACCCGAAAAACGGACGGACGTGTGCCGGGAAAACCGATACCGTCGATCCCGGTTGATAAAAGCGCATTCAGCAAAGAAAATAAAGGGATTCGGGTGGTATGGCTGGGACATTCAACCACATTGATTGAAGTAGACGGGATACTTATCCTGACCGACCCGATGTTCAGTGAAAACACTTCTCCCTTTTCGTTTGGGGGTAGCAGGCACTTCGATTATACTTTCCGTTACGATATTGAAAACCTACCCACTCCGGATCTGGTCATCATTTCGCACGACCACTACGACCATCTCGACCGCAAAACGGTACTGAAACTGAAAAACAAAAAGGTGCATTTTGTAATGCCTTTGGGCGTGGGGGCACACTTCGACCGCTGGGGTTTTTCGCCCGACCAATATACGGAACTCGACTGGAACGAAGAATTTTCGTGGCAAGACAAACTGAAAATTACAGCTACCCCTGCCCGCCATTTTACCGGTCGCGGACTGACTGACCGCTATAAAACCCTCTGGGCATCATGGGTTATCAAAACCGGTACAAGCTCCGTGTTTTTCAGCGGCGATTCGGGCTATTTCCCCGGGTTCAAAAACATTGGCAGCCAGCACGGGCCGTTCGATCTCTGCATCCTGGAATGCGGTCAATACAACGATGGCTGGCCATATATTCACATGGCGCCCGAAGAAACGGCGCAAGCCCATCTCGATTTACAGGGAAAACTTTTACTTCCTATACACTGGGGCAAATTCAAGTTGAGCCTGCACCACTGGACAGAGCCGGTTGAGCGGGTTCTGAAAGCCGCATTGGCAAACGGGTCGCTGGTTACCACCCCGAAAATCGGCGAACCGATAATTGTCGGCAAATACACCCCGCAATCCAACTGGTGGAATGAAATGAACGAACAATGAAAAGAATGATTCCATGAATTTTTCAGGTTAAACTTTCAGATGTTATTTTTGTTAGAAATGAAAAAATTGATCGGATCATGATACTTGTTATTTCACCTGCAAAATCAATGGATTTTGAAACTCCGGCAAACACAGGGCAAAGTAGTTTGCCGCAATTCCTGGACGACGCAAAAGTCATCAATCAGAAACTGCGTGGTTTATCGGCGAACAAACTTGCGAAACTGATGGATATTTCTCCAAAGCTGGCTGAATTGAATTTTGAACGCAACCAACTTTGGTCGCACCAGAACCTGGGAAATCCATTGAAACCGGCAGTACTGGCTTTCACCGGCGACGTTTACCAAGGCATGCAGGCCGATCGTTTTTCGGAACAACAATTGAAAATTGCACAGGAAAGAATCCGCATCCTTTCGGGCTTGTACGGGATGTTGCGCCCGCTCGACCTGATTCAGGCCTACCGCCTCGAAATGGGCACGCCAATAGCCATTCTTCGAAAAAAAGATTTGTATGCTTACTGGGCCGGGAAAGTTACAGAGCAACTTCAGCAAGAACTGAATGCCGATGATAAAATATTGGTAAATCTGGCTTCCGGCGAATATTTTAAGGTGGTGAACACAAAAAAGCTGGATGCCCGAATCATCACCCCGGTGTTTAAAGATTTGAAAAACGGACAGTATAAAATAATTTCATTTTTCGCCAAAAGAGCCCGTGGACTGATGTGCCGTTTCGTGATTGAAAACAACATTTCGAATCCGGAAGAAATGAAGGCATTTGATCTGGAAGGATACTATTTCAACTCTGGTTTGAGCGATGAAAAAGAATGGATATTTACCCGAGACCATTGAAATCGTATTCAAACCTCAACTCGTTTAATATCCCCTCTTATTAAAAAGAATATATCCGAAATTCAGCAAAGCATACAGTTTGGTGTCTTCCTTATCGTAATAGTTTATCGAAAAGCTGATCGGTCCCATTTTGGTATGGAGAACTGCCGCCGCTGAGCCGATAAAATTGATATCGGAATATCTCGCCTCGTTATAATATGCCTTATAATCTTCCCCCTCCATGATGGTTCGTATAGGCACAAAGCCATACGCTTCCAGACGGAGATGCAATTGGTCGCTAAGCTTGAAAATACCTTTTGCTCCAGCGGCCAGATATTTATTTGCCCGGTATTGATCCAGAAAAACAGTTTTACTATGGGGAAGAGGTTCGAATGCTGGAGCAAAAAGCATCGTCGACACAAAATTATTCGATACTTTACGGTTACTGTAAACCGCTTCAGCCATCGTACCAAATGTTAATCGCCGACCACTGTTGAAATATTTACTATAATGTCCTTTCAACAAGAAAAAACCTTGATTTTCTTTTGATTCAGATATGCTGTTCGAAGTTGTCCCCGGTCGATTTTTTTCAGTTCCGGTAATATAACTCAGAGAAAACGACGAAAGCACCCCTTCGGTTGCGAACTGTTTATAATTGAGCGAATTCTGTTCAAAGCTCATTTTCGTAACAAACGAATCGAACAATGTATTATCGGGGGTATCCGACCGTTTTATCGATTTTTTTAGATAATATTCATCCGATGAATTGGAAAAAGCAGCACCCAAAGTGAATTTTCCCCTGTTTTTATATGGAAAACCTATTTCTGCCCGAAAATTAGTCTCTTCCTGAATGATGTACGGCGGACGAACGTCTTCGAAAACAAACTCGGTACTGCTGGAATAAAAATCCCAGCGGTTAAGGCTCATATAAGCAGAAAGATAAAACGGCAACGAGGTCGGATAATCGATTCTTCCACCCACCAGGAACGAACTATAAAAACGTCCGAAGTACATATTTGAACTTAGCGTATATGCCCTGTCCTTAAAAATCAGGTAATCGAGGCTGACAAATCCCTGGTTAATTGGCTTGGTCGAAACATTGCCCCCAAACTTAATTTCCATAGGTTTTTCAGGAGTAACTTTTAAATGAAGGTCAAAATAGCCGCTTTCGGGATTATATCTTGAGATAGGCCGAATCGATTTGATTTGCGGATCGGCAACCAATTTAAAATATTCGGTTTTAAGATCATCAAGAGCCACAACATTTGAACGGTGTTTCAGGCTTTGAATAATAAATTTACGCTGCATGGGATCGGCAACTCCTTCAACCTGTATATTTTTGAACACAAGCTGTGGTTTCCGGTAATTGAAATTCGCACGGCGATCGGTCACGTCATCCATAGAAATCCTCCGGGAAACCCTTGATTTTATCGAGTCAATCATCAAAATGGCCGTTTTATAGCCATCGGATTCAATTTGGTCGATCTTTTTAAAATCGAGCAGGCCAACATCCGAAAATGTTGATTCCAAAAAAATACCATCCTTCGCCGGAACCTGGTAATCAGTTTTCTGCATGATCATATTTTCAAGCTGAGTCACCAAATCGTCTTCTCTCGGTTTATCGGCATTGTTCGAAACATTGTGCCCGATTATAAAATCGGGGTTAAAAACTTCTTTCATATTTTTAACGGGAAAATTATTTACAATTCCACCATCAAAAACCAGCTCCCCATCTATTTCGATCGGCTTAAAATAAAAAGGAAAAGTCATGGAAGCCCGGATTGCTTCACCCATATCGCCTTTACGCAAAACTACTTCACGGTTGTTGTGTACATCGGTTGCAATACACAAAAAAGGAACAAAAAGATTATTGAAATCATAATTACACACCGCATTGATTGACGAAAACAATTCCATGAAAGCAAAATCCATTTGTGCTTCAGGAATAATATTGGTGGGTGGCAAAACTCTCAGTTTGTCTTCTTCTTTTTTCATTTCCAGAGAAAGCCACGAAGGTGTTTCTTCCAGTTTCCGGAAAAAGTACCGGTATTCTTCCTGTATCTCCCCAGTCGTCCAGAATTTAAATTGCTCCGATTTGAAAAGTTTTTCCATTTCTTCGACACTGTAACCTGCGGCATATAACCCGGCCACAATCGCTCCCATCGAAGTTCCTGCTACATAATCAATCGGGATATTATTTTCTTCCAACGCTTTAATTAACCCGATGTGGGCAAGACCTTTGGCCCCGCCACCACTCAGAACCAGTCCCACTTTTTGTGCCTTCAAATTTACCGACTCCGATAAAAACAAGAGCAACAATAACAAAAAACAAGATATTCGTTTCATGATAAACCGTATATAGTCATCAATTTTTAAAAATACAAAAAACGAACTGACAAAACGATCAATTCTCCATTTTATGTTTCAGAGATTGAAACCCTTCGCCCAATATTTCATTGGTATCCATGATAGTGATAAATGCGTCGGGATCGATTTTACTAATGTATTCTTCCAGGATAGCAATTTCACGTCGGCTAACGACCGTGTAAATGATTTGCTTTTCTTCCCCGGTATACATTCCCTCTCCTTTCAGGTAGGTTCCGCCGCGTTCGAGGTCAACTAAAATTTTATCCCTGATTTCCTGATGTTTTTCAGAAATAATAAACAGCGCCTTGTGGTAACTTGCCCCTTCGAGGGTAATGTCGATTGCTTTTCCGGTAATATAAATTACCACCCACGAGTACAGCGGAATTTGCCAATCGTGAAAAGCGGCCAATCCAAGCAAAACGATGACCGAATCAACATAAATCATCAGTTGTCCCAGTTGCATACCGGTGTATTTAGCGATAATCATGGCAACAATATCAGAACCTCCGGAGGTAGCCCGCGACTTAAAAATAAGTCCCAGCCCAAAACCAACCAGTACACCCCCAAATACACACGAAAGTAAAACATCGGGAACCAGCGGGGCATCGCCCACTTCTCGGGAATAGGTAATTACGTCCATAAAAACGGACGAAAGCACAAAACCAACGACTGTTTTTACGCCAAAACGCGGCCCCAGAATTTTTATCCCGGCAAAAGTCAATGGAATATTCATTACCAGTCCGAATAACCCGATCGGGATACCGTCGGGCCAAAATGAAAACCAGTCTTGCGAAAGATAATGAACCACAATGGCAACGCCATAAACACCTCCAGGTACTATTCGGTGTGGCGAAATAAAATAGACATAACCAACCGCTAGGATAAAGGAACCCAGAACAATCAGGCTGTAACTTTTAAACCATTTCAGGCTGAATAATTTATCGTTTTGAAGGAATGCCATAGCTGAATATTTTTTATGCAAAATAAACGGGAACAAGCCGGATTAACGTTGACTTTCATCAGTGAAATTAAGACATTTCAGCCAATTACAGATTATCATTTACATTTTGCAATTTGCAATTTGTTTTATTAAAAATTGGATATTGATTTTATCTTTGCCTACATGTCGGAGATTAAAAAGTGTTTTGCTGGAGAAATGAACCGCCGCGGAAAAGCAGGCGAAGCATTTGCCTTTCTGATCGATTTCGATTTTCAGAAACCGCGGCTATTCAGCCTGAAAAATTCTTCTGATGAAATTCTCTGGCAAACTCCGTTTCATTGCAACTTTCAGAAAAAAAAATTAAAAAACGAACCGTTCCGTTGGGACACCGAAAGCATTTCGGCAAAACATTACGCCAACGCTTTCCTTAAAGTACAGGAAGAAATCCACAACGGAAACACCTATTTGTTGAACCTCACTTTTCCGAGCAAGGTCAATACGAATCTCAAACTCGAAGAGATATTTCACCGCAGCAGCGCTTTGTATAAACTCTTCCTGAAAGATAGTTTTGTGTGTTTTTCTCCTGAAATTTTTATCCGCATCAGCAACGGGATCATTTCGTCGTACCCGATGAAAGGCACGATTGATGCGACCCTCGCCGATGCGGAAGAAATTCTGAAGAACGATCCCAAGGAATTGGCCGAACACAATACAATTGTCGACCTGATCCGCAACGATATGAGCCTGGTTGCAGAAAATGTCTGCGTGGAAAACTTCCGTTATATCGACCATATAAAAAGCAACCGGGGCGAATTGCTTCAGATGAGTTCGAAGATAACCGGAAAACTACCCGATGATTACGCTGAAAATATTGGCAACATCATTACCCAAATGCTCCCGGCCGGATCGATATGCGGAGCGCCAAAAAAGAAGACAGTCGAAATTATCAAAGCCGTCGAAGCATACGAAAGAGGCTACTACACAGGCGTTTTTGGTATTTTCGATGGCAAAAACCTCGATAGCTGTGTACTCATCCGCTTTATTGAACAAACCAGCAATGGCCAGATTTTTAAAAGCGGAGGAGGAATTACATATCTAAGCAATTGCGAGAACGAATACAACGAACTGATTCAAAAAGTGTATGTGCCAGCTACTTGAAACCATAAAACTTGAAAACGGAATACTTTTCAACCTGAAATATCACAACCTGCGTTTCAATAATGCACGGCGTGAGGTTTTTGGAATATCAGAAAACTGGAAACTGGAAAATATTATCTGCATCCCGCAAGAATTCAGGCAAGGTCTGTACCGGTGCAGGGTCGTTTATTCCGAAGAAATCCAAAAAATTGAGTTTATCCCTCATCAGCTTCGTAGCATACATAGCCTGAAAATAGTGGTTGACAACCAGGTAGAATACAGCTACAAATTCGCCAACCGCGAACCGATCAATCGGCTTTTTGAGAAGAAAGAAGGTTGTGATGAAATCATCATCGTAAAAAACGGACTGGTTACCGATTGCTCCATTGGCAACCTTCTTTTTCATGACGGGCAAAAATGGTGGACCCCCTCGACCCCATTGCTCAACGGAACCCGCCGAATGCAGCTTCTGGAAGAAGGACTGATTCTTGAAAAAGAAATCAGAGCCGAAGAAATTTTCAGTTTCCAAAAAGCTGGCATCATCAATGTTTTTTACGGAATGGAAAACTTACAGGCGATTCCTGTTTCGCGTATCGAATGAAAATCAAAATCAAAATAAAACAGGATCCAAGATCGACAAAATATGAGTGAATTCCCGAAAAATTCTGCATTCCAAAAAAACTCGTGTTTGTTTCGTCGATTTGCCTTGCTTTTGTAGTTTTGTAACTCAACTTTCGTTTATGGAAATTTCAGAAAGAATAAAACAGATAAAATCGGACCTGCCTGCCGGGGTGAAATTAGTGGCTGTTTCGAAAACCAAACCCAACGAAGATATTTTGGAGGCATACCGGGCCGGACAAAAAATATTCGGAGAAAACAAGGTTCAGGATTTGGCCCTGAAATACGAAGAACTTCCAAAAGACATTGAATGGCACCACATTGGTCATCTTCAAACCAATAAAGTAAAATACATCGCCTCTTTCGTGAGCATGATCCACGCCGTCGACTCACTGAACCTGCTGATGGTTATCGACAAGGAAGCAAAAAAGGCCGACCGGGTTATTCCATGTCTGCTGCAATTTCATATTGCCGAAGAAGAAACCAAATTTGGACTTAACCAGGAAGAAGCGATTGAACTTTTAAGTTCCGACGAATTTAAAACCGCCACCAATGTGAAAATTGCCGGAGTAATGGGAATGGCTACATTTACAAACAACATAGCTCAGGTGCAACGCGAATTTGCCGCGCTGAAATCAACTTTTGAAATGTTGAAAACGAAATTCTTTACCGACGACAAAAGTTTCTGTGAAATATCGATGGGCATGTCCGACGATTACCAAATCGCGATTAAAGAAGGCAGTACCATGGTGCGCATTGGCAGTACTATTTTCGGGGTAAGAAACTATTGAATACCGCATTCCAAAATCAATTTTCAACATTCTTCATTAATAAAATGAAACGAATAACTTTGCAAACAAACTCAAATAACGAAAATAAATTATGAAGACAGACATTATACTGGCAGGGGTTGGCGGACAAGGAATTTTATCGATAGCAACAACTTTGGGCATAGCAGCGTTAACCGATAGTTTGAATATAAAACAAGCCGAAACCCACGGGATGAGCCAACGCGGCGGAGCTGTTGTATCGCACATGCGTATTTCCGACCAAACAATTGCTTCCGACTTAATTCCTCTTGGCAAAGCCGATCTCATTCTTTCGGTCGAGCCCATGGAATCGTTGCGCTACCTGCCTTTCCTTTCCGAAACAGGATATTTGGTAACCAATACAACACCGTTTATTAATATTTCGAATTATCCTGAAGAGGAAAAAGTGATGAAAGAAATCAGGAAGTTGCCCCGCTTTGTTGCCATTGATGCCGACCGTATTGCAAAAGAAATCGGGAATGCACGCGCATCGAACATGGTCATGCTGGGCGCTGCATCGCCTTTTATCGACATCGAGTTTGATAAAATAAAAGAAGGTGTGCGATCAATTTTCGACCGGAAAGGAGATGATGTTATTGATTTGAATATTCGCGCCCTCGAAGCAGGACGCGATTTTGCTCTTCAGAATAAATAATAAGAACAAATATCCACACAAAAAAAGCACTGATTTCTCAGTGCTTTTTTTGTTTTTGGTGACCCCGGAGAGACTCGAACCCCCAACCTTCTGATCCGTAGTCAGATGCTCTATCCATTAAGCTACGGGGCCATGCTTATAATCTTTAAAAGCGCTGCAAATATAATACTTTTTGAATATTCATGTAAAAAAAGTTTGAATCTTTTTCTTATTCGTACTTGTACATTTTATCCTCAATTAAAACATCCTGATTGTTACTACTTTGGATTTTTATATAGCACATCATTTTTTCAGTTCCACGGGCATAAAGCAGTTCGTGAATGCGCTTTACAAGCGGCATAATTTCGTCGAAAGTACCTTCAATAACAGTTTCAAACGGACAAACTTTGTATTTCAAACCCGATTTTTCGATTTCCGAAATAGCAATGTCCACCAAATCATAACTATCTTTTTCATTCGAAACAGGTAAAACCTGCAATGCAACATTTATTTTATTCATCATCGTCATCATCTTCCTTCTCCTTTTCAATTGAGCCATTTTTTAAGAAATCGCGTATTTCACTAATCTTAAATTTTCGGACATTGGTCAGGATTACATCTTCATCCAAAAAATCGCCATATTGATTACATTCATCAATAAACGACCTGAGCATTTCCTGCATGTCGCTTTTTAAAGGCATCAGAAAAAGCGCCTTGGCAAAACCATCTTCAAATTCAATTTCCTCGAAAACGCCATCGTATTTCTTTATACTGAAAATCAATTCACTTTCAATGAGTTGTTTTTGCACTCTCGTAAATTCGACCTGTATATTTTTCGACCGCAAAACAACAAAATAGCGAATTTTTTGTCCATGCCCGCCCAATCCGGTGGAAATAAACACCTGCTGCTCATCGAGTAAAGTACTCTGCAACAACATCTTGCTTTCCTGCAAAGCCAGTACTGACCACTCTTTCAATTCAGGAACAGGATTTTTTGCAAACTTCTCAATCGCCCGATATGCCTCAACTTCATTAACCGATGCCAGTAAAACCAGCAGGGTCTTTTTTTCTTCTACAGGAACCGTTTCATCAAACAGATCATCCTTTCGCTCCAGAATATATTCCTTCGAAAATTCATTTTTCAATTCTTTCGAAAAATTAAAATATTCGAGTTGCAATTCAACATCAATTTGTTCTTCAAGTATGCTGAAATTATCGGGCAGATTATTGATCGCGTCCTGAATTTGCCGGTATATGTTTTCCTGATCATTCCTCATGAATACAAATTTAACCTAATGTGGTACGTTTTCTCAATAAAAATCAAGTTTTTGATGAAATATTTAAAACTTAAATATCTTTGCGGTGTTATTTTTATTTAATTTAAATTAGCATAACACTTTAGTCAGTGAAGCTTTCAGAAATAAAAAATAATGAAACTGTAATTATAACCAAAGTGCTTGGGCACGGTTCGTTTCGCAAGCGCATCACCGAAATGGGGTTCGTTAAAGGCAAAGAGATTACGGTAATAAAAAACGCCCTTTTCAAAGGTCCCATTGAATTCAAAATCCTTGACTATAATATCACCCTCCGGAGGTCAGAAGCAAAACTCATCGAAGTTGTAAGTATTGAAGAAGCAAAGCAAATGTCGCCCAGTGTGTATGAGGGCGTAATTGATATGGAGATATTGAAACATTCTGCCAGGCTTCAAGAAAAAACGATAAATATTGCACTGGTGGGCAACCCAAATTGCGGCAAAACCACCCTTTTTAATTTTCTGTCAGGATCGAAAGAGCATGTTGGAAATTACAGCGGAGTGACCGTCGATTCGAAGAAAGCCAGTTTTAATCAGTTTGGGTATCATTTTAATATTTACGATTTACCTGGAACATACTCGGTTACAGCTTATTCTCCCGAAGAATTGTACGTGCGAAAGTTTATCACCCATGAAAATCCGGATATTGTCATCAATGTAATTGATGCTTCAAACCTGGAACGAAATTTATTTTTAACGACCCAGTTAATCGACATGGATATCAAGGTGATTGTTGCCCTGAACATGTACGACGAACTGATAAAAAATGGAACCCGGTTCAATTATGATAGCCTCGGAAAATTAATTGGTATCCCGTTTGTGCCGACCGTCAGTTCAAAAGGAAAAGGAATTGATGAACTGATCCAGAAAACCATCCAGGTTTACGAAGATCAGGACCCGATCGTGCGGCATATTCATATAAATTACGGTCAGGAAATTGAGAATTCGATCCGGCTGATACGGTCTAAAATAAAGGAAAACAAACCGATAACGGACAAAATTTCGTCACGCTTCCTGTCTCTCAAAATGATGGAAAGGGACAAACAAACTATTTCGGCACTGTCGAAGTACAAAAATTTTGACGACATTCTTCAAACTTCAGAAAACGAAATTGTACGGATTGAAAAACTGTATAATGAAGATAGCGAAACGGTTATTACCAATGCGAAATATGGCTTCATTTCCGGAGCGTTGAAAGAAACCCTGACGCAAAAAAAGAAGCCATTGAGAAACCGGTCCGACAAAATCGACCACCTGCTTACCCATCCCTATTGGGGCTTCCCTCTTTTTGTCCTTTTCATGTTTGTTACTTTCTTCGGGACATTCAAACTAGGGGCATATCCCATGCTCTGGATCGAAAAACTGATTGCGTTTATGGCAACGATGGTCGGCAACTACATGGCTGATGGGATGCTGAAAGATTTACTGATAAACGGAATTATTGACGGGACGGGCAGTGTTTTGGTGTTCCTTCCCAATATTTTGATCCTTTTCTTTTTCATTTCGCTGATGGAAGACAGCGGCTACATGGCGCGTGCAGCTTTTTTAATGGACAAAACAATGCACCGTTTTGGCCTTCACGGTCGGTCGTTTATCCCGTTGGTAATGGGATTTGGCTGTAATGTGCCTGCCATAATGGCCACCCGCACTTTGCGAAATTCCAACGACCGGTTACTGACCATGCTGATTATCCCATTTATGTCGTGCAGTGCAAGGTTGCCGGTATATGTTCTGTTTATTTCCGCTTTTTTTCCAAAAAATCCAGGATTGGTGCTTGCTGCAGTTTACTTTACCGGAATTTTACTGGCATTTCTGACTGCACAGATTTTCAACAAAACAATTTTCAAAAATAAAGAAACACCTTTTGTGCTGGAATTGCCCCCCTACCGGATGCCCACTTTTAAAAATATTACCATTCACATGTGGGACAAAACCCAGCAATACATTAAAAAAATCGGAGGTACTATTTTAGTTGGGGTAATTATTATTTGGGCTTTGGGATATTTCCCGAGAGAAAATACAGCAAATACAAACCAGACAGTACAAAGCGTTCATACAACAGAGGGACAGGCAAATCAAAAAGCGATACAATTACAAAACAGCTATTTAGGTCATATCGGCCATTTTATTGAACCGGTGATGCGGCCTCTGGGCTTCGACTGGAAAATGAGTGTAAGTTTGCTGGCCGGATTGCCTGCAAAGGAAATAATTGTCAGTACGATGGGTGTGTTGTACCAGGAAGAAGAAGGTTCGGCAACGACAGCATTGCCTCAAAAACTTCAGGTAGAAAAATATATAAGCGGTGAAAAAGCGGGACAGTTGGTTTTTACCGTTCCTGCGGCTTTGGCTTTCCTGTTTTTTGTTTTAATATATTTCCCGTGTATAGGGGTTATTGCAACGATAAAGAATGAATCAGGAAAAATTAAATGGGCTGTTTTTGCGATGGTTTACACAACATTACTTGCTTGGCTGGTCGCTTTTTTTGTCTTTCAGATTAGTGTGTTAATAATTTGAACTCAATGGTCATATTTTTGTTTTAAATGAAGATGTTATTAAGATTGTAAAATTGAAATAGGGGTAAAATTATGATTCAGGAAATTTTATCATATTTTATTATTGGGGGGGCAGTAAGTTTGGTGGCAATTAAGTCAGCACGTTTTTTTCTTGCTTCTGAAAAAAACAAAAAGAAAGATTCGAAATGCAGCTCTTGTTCTGCTGAATGTACACTAAAAGAAATTACTCTTGGAAATAAAGACAACTGCCCCGGCAGAAAAGAACTTAATCTTTATTTATAGCCTTTTCAAATCCTCAATAGTTTTTCCCGGATTTTCAGAACCAAAAACAAAACTTCCTGCAACCAACACATTTGCCCCACAATCAAATAACTTCTTCCCGGTTTCAAAATTCACACCACCATCTACTTCAATTAAACAATTTGGATTTTTATCGTCAATCAAATTGCGCAATTGAGTAACTTTCTGATAGGTGTTTTCAATGAATTTCTGACCGCCAAACCCCGGGTTTACCGACATCAACAAAACCATGTCCAACTCCTGAATGATATCTTTTAACAAATCGACCGGGGTGTGCGGATTTAAACATACACTGGCTTTAATATTCCGATTTTTGATCGTCTGAATTGTCCGGTGCAAATGCTTGCAAACTTCGTAATGCACAGTTATAATTGAAGCTCCCGCATCGGCAAACGGATCAATAAACGAATCCGGGTTAATAATCATCAAATGAACATCGAGGGGCTTTTTTGCAATTCTGCTGACGTGTTCGATTACGGGGATGCCAAAAGATATATTCGGTACAAAACCCCCATCCATCACATCGAAATGAATATAATCGGCTTCACTTTCATTGATCATTTCAATGTCGCGGCCTAAATGATTAAAATCAGCCGATAAAATAGATGGCGCTATTAGCTTCAGGTTACTCATAATAATAAAATATTTGCCTCAAAAATACATTTTTCTGCGGGGAAATAAAACGATCTTTTCAGAATTGACAAAAACGCCCGAAGTTATGTTCCCAAGTATGTTTTCAATAATTTATTCCGGGAATTGCTTTTGAGCTTTTTTATGGCTTTTTCCTTAATTTGCCGAACTCTCTCTCTGGTTAAACTAAATACATCGCCGATTTCTTCCAAAGTATGTTGGCGGTAACCATTCAATCCAAAATAATGACGAAGAATATCAGCCTCCCGTTCGCTCAGTGTAGATAAAGTCCGTTCAATTTCTTTACGCAGAGAGTTATCAATCAGCCCGCCATCGGGACTGGGCGATTCGTCGTTTAACATGACATCATACATGCTATTGTCGTCATCGTCGCGAAGCGGGGCATCCATCGAAACATGATGATTCGATACTTTCATTGCATCTTCGACTACATCGGGTGTTAATTCAAGCAGGGCAGCCACTTCATCGGGGGTTGGTTCCCTTTGGAATTCTTGTTCAAGCTGCGAAAACGTTTTATTAATCTTATTAATAGACCCAATTTTATTGAGGGGTAATCTTACAATTCTTGACTGTTCTGCCAGCGCTTGCAAGATTGATTGACGAATCCACCAAACCCCATACGAAATAAATTTAAAACCGCGGGTTTCATCAAATCGTTGGGCTGCTTTAATCAGTCCCAGATTTCCTTCATTAATCAGGTCAGGCAAACTCAATCCTTGATTTTGGTATTGTTTCGACACCGAAACCACAAACCGCAAATTGGCTTTGATCAGCTCTTCAAGCGCGAGACGGTCACCTTTTCTAATCCGCTTTGCCAGTTCAACTTCCCGGTCAGCAGTCAACAACTCAACCTTACCAATTTCATGCAAATATTTATCAAGGGATAAAGTCTCCCGGTTTGTCACCTGCTTTGTTATCTTCAACTGTCTCATTTCCCCTGAATTTTGGTGATGGTTTTATACTTATAAAGTAACTATTTATTCCATTTAAGGTTTATTTTACACGAGGATGAAAATAATCATTAATGTTTTTAGTTATTCATTTTTATTGTTGTTTTTCATGAACCCCCCTGTTTTTTTGCTGAAACAACATCCTGAGTACATGAAGCCCCTTATTTTCATGTTTTTTGCATATTTGTTTTTTACGAAAAAAATCATAACTTGTTATTTGATTTTTTCAATAAAAAGATCATTTTTTTTTGGTAATACTGACTTATTAGTTATAATTGCAAAAATTTTCAGAAAAGAGCAATCCAAATTCACAATCCCTCTTTTTATTATTACACTTTGACTTTGGGATATTTCACAATTCAATCACAATATTATGTATGACATTATTGAATTAAGCAGAAAATTGCTTCCTGATTTACGGGATATAGCAAAAGAGCTTAACATTAAAAAAATCGAATCGTACAAAAAACAAGATTTGATTTACAAGATATTAGACACTCAGGCGATTCTTGCATCTGAGAAACAAACAGCAGAAAGAAAATTTAAATCGCCTCGCGATATTTTGCAAAAGAAGGAAGACAAACCGAAACTTTTGAGTTTTCTAAAAAAAGAAGACCCCGAACCTATACAAGCCCCGGCAAAAGAGCAAAATGACCAGAATTTAGAGGATTTAAGAAGAAAAAGGCGTCGTACTTCTTCCAGCCCGTTAATTGCAGGTTCTTCGAATCGGAAACCGGAAAATGACCCCCGGCAAACAAAAGAACAAGAAGTAACAAAAGAACTAGAAGTAATTGCCGAAAAAACTGAAGAAAAAAAAGCAGAAATCGTTACTGAAGCTCCTTTGGTAATTAAAGTTCAGAAACAAGAAAACGCCGGAGAAAGAAATAAACCGTTCGAAAAGCCTCGTTGGGAAAATCGCCAACAGAAACCCAGTCAACAAACTGGACAACAGAATAACCAACAAAACAATAACCAGCAAAAGCCATATCAGCAAAAACCTCAGCAGAACCAGGCTCCACAGGAAAAACCTTACGAATTTGAAGGAATTGTAACCAATTCGGGGGTTTTGGAAATTATGCCTGATGGCTACGGATTCTTGCGTTCATCGGATTTTAACTACCTGAACTCACCTGACGATATTTATGTGTCTCAGTCGCAAATTAAACTTTTTGGCTTAAAAACTGGCGATACAGTACGAGGAACAATTCGTCCGCCGAAAGAAGGCGAAAAATATTTCCCGCTTATTAAAGTTTTGGAAATCAATGGCCGTACCCCGGATTATATTCGCGACCGGGTACCTTTCGAGCATCTCACTCCGCTTTTTCCGAATGAAAAATTCAATTTGACAGGCAATGGACACGACCACATTTCAACCCGAATTGTTGATTTGTTTGCACCCATCGGAAAAGGACAGCGCGGTTTGATTGTTGCTCAGCCAAAAACCGGTAAAACCATTTTATTAAAAGATATTGCCAATGCAATTGCAGCCAACCATCCTGAAGTTTACATGATTGTGTTGTTGATTGACGAACGCCCGGAAGAAGTAACCGATATGGCCCGCAGCGTAAATGCCGAGGTTATTTCGTCGACGTTTGATGAGCCGGCCGAACGCCATGTGCGCGTTGCCGGAATGGTTCTTGAAAAAGCCAAACGTCTGGTGGAATGTGGACACGATGTGGTGATCCTGCTCGATTCGATTACCCGTTTGGCCCGTGCTTACAACACGGTATCACCGGCTTCCGGGAAAGTACTGTCGGGTGGTGTCGATGCCAACGCATTGCACAAGCCAAAACGGTTTTTCGGTGCAGCCCGTAACATCGAAGAAGGTGGTTCGCTGACCATTATTTCTACTGCATTGACCGAAACCGGTTCGAAAATGGATGAAGTTATCTTCGAAGAATTTAAAGGAACCGGTAACATGGAACTTCAGCTCGACCGGAAACTGTCGAACAAACGTATTTTCCCTGCTGTCGATATTGTTGCATCGAGTACCCGCCGCGAAGATTTGCTGATACCCAAAGCAATGATGGACAAAATCTGGATTCTTCGCAATTATCTGGCCGATATGAATTCGCAGGAAGCAATGGAATTCATGAAAACACGAATTATGAAATCAAATTCAATCGAAGAATTTTTAATCTCGATGAACGATGGATAAAACAAAAAAGAGGGTTTCGGCCCTCTTTTTTTTGTTCTATATTTATTGAAATTGTATTACTCAAGTAATTCGTAATCGTGCATTTCCTTCATAAACGAAACAAAATCGTTTTTCCGGTCCGAATCCATCCATGCCATTGCACTTCTGGGGTGTTCGTTTAATGCACCGGTAACCAGGTACGGAATGTGATAGCCCCAGTCAATTCTTTGCTGCCAGGGAAGAATTTGTTCCTGAATAGCTTTCAGCAAAGGCAATAAACGGTATTTCGGATTTTTCAGGAAGGCGATCAGAATTTCGACCGGGCAATTTCCGGCGCCACGACCCATTCCAAGCAAAGTCGCATCAAGGTACGTTGCACCGCCCATCAATGCCGTGATGGTATTCGACATGGCCAACTGCATGTTGTTGTGTGCATGAATGCCAATCTCCTTGCCTGGCAGGGCATCCTGATATTTTTTCAATAAATGCTGTATCGATTCGCAGTGCATGCTTCCAAAACTATCAACCAGATAAAAAATTGTGACACGCGATTTTGCTACGTCGGCAAGGGCTTCTTCCAAATCGTGTTCGTTGACCCTGGAAACAGCCATCAGGTTGATTGTTGTCTCGTAGCCTTTATCCATGCAATGATGAGCCAATTCAATAGCTTTATCCATTTGATGAGCATAGCAGGCCACCCGCATCATATCAATCACACTGTCGGCAGCCATTGGAATATCATCGAACCCGATGCGCCCAATGTCGGCCATTGCCGAAAGTTTAACTTTGGTATTATTTTCTCCGACAATTCTTCGTAAATCTTTTTCCGCGCAGAATTTCCAGGAGCCCACTTCTTTCCGATCGAATGCCTTTTCACTGCTGATGTAGCCAATCTCCATGTAGTCGATACCCGCTTCAACACACGCATCGTAAACACCTTTTACAAATTCATCGCTAAATTGCCATTTATTCATTAATCCGCCATCGCGTACTGTACAATCAATAACTTTGATCTCTTTTTTATACATTTTCCCGTATATTATAATTTAACATCTACTTTTTTCACAGTTATCATGAATTTCCATTTCTTTCTGTACATTCCAGCCAATCAATGTTTCGTATATTTTTGCAAACAATTCAGGATCGAGTCCAAACCGCAATGCCAAATTTTTTCGGTTCTGTAAAATTTCCTGCTGACGTTCTTTTGCAACAATTTCATCTTTGTTCGATTTGAATTTTACAATTTCCTGTACATATTCGTTTCGTTTGCCAAATAATTCCATAATCCGAAAATCAATTTCATCAATTGCATTCCTTATTTCCTGAATATTTTGACAATCTCTAGCTTCCTTCATGATTATAATTTTGCCGCAAAAATAATGATCTAATACCGTAATTCAACAAAATGCGATAATTTATAATCAAATCAGGCAAAAAATGCATATTCTGAAAATGCACAACCTGTATATTGCAACGTTTTTTTTTGAAGTATTTTTGTTTTCAGAAAGTTGGGTTTTATATGATAATAGGACCTGGTTTTATGATTCGGTCTGCAACATTCCCCTTATATATTCAATTTTCTCAAGACAGGGAGTCGCATCTGCCAGTTCTTTTTCTTTCGTTTTCAGCATTTGCTCAAGTTCTGTGTACAGAACATCACCTGGTAAAAGATACGGACAAGTTCCATCCAAAAGTTCAGCCGATTTATACTGATGATTTTTTATCCCGCGAGTAATGGCATAGGCATCAATTATTTTCCCGTCGTGATTCATTTTGTAGACTTCTTCTTTTAACGTAATCGAGTAAATATCAATATTTTTTAACGCATTGAATATACCTGGGTTGCTTTCTTTTGTAAAAGAGAATTTCTTCATTTTATTGCTTACAAACCGGTCGTCCATACGAATGGGCAACTTCGCGATTACCGTTCCGCCTCTCGAGATATAAAGGTTGAAATCAATTGCTTCGATAGGAGCTGAAGTTGTGTTGGTAATTTGTGCCAGTACATCAACCGATTCGTGCTGAAAATAGCGCGATTTGCTGATGCTTATAATGTTCACGTTGATTGATCTGCTGAGTTCGGCAATAGTGCGCTGTGCCTGTTTTCCCTTTGCATCAACATCGTTTTGTTTTTCAACACAGAAAACGTCAATCTGCCGATAAATATCCCTGAATTTATCACCATATTTTTCATCAAAAGCTTTCATCACTTCCACTTCGTTGAAAAGTTGCCTGTACGTGGTGCCTCTCGAAAGGAAATAGTTGAATAGTTGTTCTTTGTACATACTGAATTTTTCGTTGTTTACCGCTTCTCCCGAAATGACCGACTGGTATGCGTCGCGACCTTTGTTGATGGTTTCAAGTCGAGAAAGAACATCTGTTTTCGCGGATTCCAGATTCGGCATTTCTTTCCGTATTTTGGCAGTCATATCGAACAAGGTTACCGGATCGATCTTTTCATCCAGAAGAGAAGGTGCACACGAACCGAAAAAAAATACAAGGGCGATAAAAAGCAAGTAAAATTTGGCTTTCATAACAGTGATTTTTTGTTTTGGTTTTTATTTCTGAAGCAAATTATCACTTTTCGTTTAAAGATGAAATACATTCATAGAAAAATCTTCACATCCCAACGCAACGCCTGTCGGGGGGGGGGAGTGCCCGATTCCACATTCGTACTCTTTTCGATCAGTCCCGACTTTGTGGTATTCGTGCTTTTCTTAACGATAAACCCGGAAATAATGAAACTGCCCGAAGCCTGAACCAGTTTTTCGAGCATGGTTATTTTGACCTGCTGACTGGCATTTGCCCCCAGCTGAATGACTTTGAATGTTGTCAGTTATCAGACTTGTCAAAGTAGGTAGTCATCAGGTTTTCGTATTTTGAGGCGTTTGCACAGGTAAAGGATTTATTCTATAGGTAATCGGTTGAAGACACTCCGAGTGCAATATCAGCACGTCCAAAACCTGCATAATCGAGAATAGCAGTTTCAGAATCACCGTCAGTAATTTTCAGACTATCTGTTTCATGTTTATTTCGGGAGTAGGCTAACAAAACTTGTTAAACTTCAAAAACTTATCTCCCACTATTCTGGATTTAATCAGTATTAATAAGGGTTTCAAAAAGAGCATGGATCGGTAAAAAGTTCTATTGCAGCGATCATTTTCTGAGAATTACTATACGTATCATTAAAAAAAATTGTAATTTGGCTATAAATAAAAATTTCAATATCATGAAAAGAATAGCTTTATACTTTGTGTTTTTTCTATTTGCTGTTGGGCTGTTAGCTCAAACATCGGACAAAAAATTGGGAATCGGAGGTGGACTGGGAATGTATGGAGGCTTAAACAATACAAGTACTGGCTTTATGCCAGAACTGTATATTAGTACCTATCTAAGTCCAAAACTGGATTTGATGTTAAAAGAAGACCTTGGCCTTTTCAACTCAGACATTAATAACAGCCTTGATTTTGGAAACACTTTTTTAAACTTGCGTTACAAATTGTCTGATGAAAGTAAAAAATTCCGTCCATACCTTTTTGCGGGACCAGGTTACCTTGCTGACAATTCAACTTCAGGGGTAAACTTTGATTTAGGTCTTGGTGCAAAATATTATTTATCGTCAAGTACTGCACTTTATGCTGATGCAGGATATATAAATGGTATTGAATACACAAGACCAATCGTGGGTACAACAAAAAGAGATAATTTCTGGAAAATAACAATCGGACTGGAATATGACCTTGGAAAAGAAAAAGATGCTGACATGGATGGTGTCTCAGACAAGAAAGACAAATGTCCGGAAACTCCTGCCGGAGTTCAGGTTGATGAAAAAGGTTGTCCGATTGATACCGATGCTGACGGAGTTGCCGATTACCAGGACGATTGTCCAACGGTTGCCGGACTTGCTGCATTGAAAGGTTGCCCCGATAAAGATGGCGACGGAATTGCCGACAAAGACGATGAATGCCCCGATGTTGCCGGTATCAAACAGTTGAAAGGCTGCCCGGATGCCGATGGAGATGGTGTTGCTGATAAAAAAGATAAGTGCGCAGACACACCCAAAGGCTGGAACGTTGACGAAAAAGGTTGCCCGCTCGACAGTGACGGAGACGGAATTGTGGATGCAGAAGATGCTTGCCCAACCGTTGCCGGTGTTGCTGAAGAAAAAGGTTGTCCGAAAAAAGAAAAAGCAAACGCAGAACCAGAACGTATCCCTGTTAAATTAGACCAGAAAATCGAACCGGTTTATTTTGTAACCGACAAGAGTTACATTACTGATTATTCGAAAAAGAAACTCGATAATATCGTAAGTATACTAAAAAGTAATCCGAATTATTTATTGGATGTATACGGTCATACCGACGATTTGGCTAGTGACAAATACAATATAGAACTTTCGCAAAAAAGGATTGATTCGGTTATCGAATACCTTACCAGTAAAGGAATCAATGCCACAAGAATTCATCAAACAAAAGCATTTGGTGAAAGCAAGCCTGCCGATACCAACTCAACGGATGCAGGAAAACAGAAAAACCGCAGAGTTGAATTCATGGTAATGATTAACAAATAAAAGAGAAATACGTTTTTCATAAAGAAAACCCTGTCCTTTCGGATGGGGTTTTTTCATGCAAAAATAATTGTGTTTATAAATCGATCGCCTGTATGTTCGGATGGAACTCGCATCGAAAATTTATACATCTCATTTTGTGTTTGGCAAAACATGCTCGTTTCATTTGTCCGGGCTTCACTCATTCCCCGGAAAATCTTATCTTTGCCACTCAATTTTTAAATTCAGGATAAAATGACTATTGACCTCATTATTCGCGATAAAGTACTGGAAGCTGTTGAGAAATTATACGAACAAAAGATGCCCGTTGAAAGTGTTCAGGTTCAGATTACCCGCAAAGAATTTGAAGGCGACCTGACCGTGGTGGTATTTCCGTTTTTGCGTTTTTCAAAAAAATCGCCGGAACAAACCGCAGAAGAACTGGGCAACTACCTACTCCAAAATGTAAACGAGGTCAATACGTTCAATGTTGTAAAAGGCTTCCTGAACCTCAGTATTTCTTCGTCTTACTGGCTTTCGATGTTAAACAATGCTGCTGCCGACCGTAATTTCGGCATTAAAAAAGCCAGCGACAAATCGCCTCTGGTAATGGTCGAATATTCGTCGCCCAACACCAACAAACCACTACACCTGGGACACATTCGCAACAACTTGCTGGGTTATTCGCTTTGCGAAATTCTAAAGGCCAACGGAAACCGGGTCGTAAAAACCAATATTGTGAACGACCGGGGCATCCATATTTGCAAATCGATGCTGGCCTGGCAAAAATGGGGCAATGGCGAAACGCCCGAATTATCAGGAATGAAAGGTGACCACCTGGTAGGCAAATACTACGTTTTGTTTGATAAGGAATACAAAAAAGAAATTGCCGGATTAGTTGCAACCGGGATGAGCAACGACGACGCGGAACAAAATGCCCCTTCTATTGTCGCTGCCCGCGAATTACTGCGGAAATGGGAAAACAAAGATCCGGAAACCATTGCGCTTTGGAAAACCATGAACGGCTGGGTTTACGACGGTTTTGATGTGACCTACAAAAAAATGGGCGTCGATTTCGATAAAATATACTACGAATCAAACACATATATCATCGGTCGCGATGAAGTTTTGAGAGGCTTGAAAGAAGGCATCTTCTATCAAAAAGAAGATGACTCGATATGGGCCGACCTGACTGCCGACGGGCTCGATCATAAAATTCTTTTGCGCAACGACGGAACATCGGTTTACATGACCCAGGATATTGGCACTGCCAAAGAACGGTTCAACGATTACACAATCGATAAAATGATTTACGTGGTTGGCAACGAGCAAAATTATCATTTTCAGGTTCTTTCCATCCTGCTCGACAAGCTTGGTTTCGAATGGGGAAAAGGGCTGCACCACTTTTCGTATGGGATGGTTGAACTCCCGAACGGGAAGATGAAATCGCGCGAAGGAACGGTTGTCGACGCCGACGACCTGATTGAAGAAATGGTAAATGTGGCTCGAAAAACCTCGGAAGAACTTGGCAAGCTGGAAAACCTGCCTGAACACGAAGCCGAAGAAACATTCCGTGCAATCGCATTGGGGGCGCTAAAATATTTCATTCTGAAAGTCGACCCGAAAAAGAACATGCTTTTCAACCCTGAAGAATCGATCGATTTCAACGGAAACACAGGGCCATTCATTCAATACACCTATGCCCGCATCCAGTCGGTACTGCGAAAAGCAGCAGAGCAAGGCATTGAGCTTCAGCCGCTAAATATGAACCTTGATGTAGCCTCAAAAGAACAGGAATTGATCAAGAAAATTGTTCAGTTTGAAAGCATTGTTGAGGAAGCCGGGAACCTGTACAGCCCTGCATTAATTGCCAATTACATATACGATCTGGTAAAAGAATTCAACCAGTTCTATCACGATTTTTCGATCATGAAGGAAGAAAACGAACAGGTTCGGAACCTTCGTTTGGTTTTGGCCGAAACCATTGCAAAAATTATCTGTTCGGGAATGAAATTACTGGGCATCGGAGTGGTTGAAAGAATGTAATAAAACGAAGAAAGGAGACCCTTTGGCCTCCTTTCAATGGATTTCTACATTATTGCGATTCGTGAAAAAGGGATCCGTTTTTCTCTGCTTTGTAAGCATTTTTTGTGTGTTTTAATAATTGTCTCCCGTTCAAGGGTGCTTAAACTTTCAAAATATTTCATTCGCTCAAGCAAAGGCAACTGACGCACCTGAACAAGCACACACTCCGATATTTCCTTATTCATCGGACATTGAATTAATAAACCCCAGTAGTCTGCACTGTTATTGTTCATGCCATTTTCTTTCACACAATGTTCATCCCATTTTTTATAAAAAGGTTACCCTCAAAATCCCTGTTTTTTCGCTTTCCAACAGAAATAGTTCATCTTTTCGCATATTCTCTGATGAGAACTATCAAATAAGCAGTATATAAGGGTTTCAATTGTCAGTATCCAACCGTTTCACTTTGGTATATTTTTGTATTTTTGCAACAATTTTAAAAGAATCGAAAAAATTAAGTCCTGATATGTTTGAGAATCTGAATGAAAAACTTGAACGGTCGTTTAAACTGTTGAAAGGACAGGGAAAAATAACCGAAATTAATATTGCAGAAACGTTGAAAGAAGTGCGCCGGGCGCTACTTGATGCCGACGTCAATTTTAAAATTGCAAAAACGTTTACAGAAAACGTAAAAACCATCGCGCTGGGACAGGATGTACTGAATGCCGTAAAGCCCGGGCAAATGATGGTGAAAATTGTTCACGACGAGCTGGCCAAACTGATGGGCGGCACATTCGTTGATATCAATTTAAAAGGAAACCCGACCGTTATTCTGATTGCAGGCTTGCAAGGTTCCGGTAAAACAACATTTTCAGGCAAACTGGCCAAAATGCTGAAAAGCAAAAAAGGCCGTCACCCGATGCTGGTAGCAGGCGACGTTTATCGTCCAGCCGCCATCGAACAGTTGAAAATACTGGGTGAACAGGTAGGCGTTCCGGTGTACACCGAAGAAGGCAACATGAACCCGGTTAAAATTGCACAATCGGCCATCCGTGAAGCGAAATTGAAAGGCTACGATGTGGTGATTGTCGATACCGCAGGCCGCCTTGCCATCGACCAGCAAATGATGAACGAAATCAGTGCGGTAAAAGACGCGATCAACCCGCACGAAATTCTGTTTGTTGTCGATGCAATGACGGGACAGGATGCCGTGAATACAGCCAAAGAATTCAACGACCGGTTAAATTTCGACGGTGTTGTTTTAACCAAACTCGATGGCGATACCCGCGGTGGTGCAGCCCTTTCCATCCGCTCGGTAGTCGAAAAACCAATCAAATTTGTTGGTACAGGCGAAAAGCTGGAAGCGCTCGATAATTTTCATCCCGAACGTATGGCCGACCGTATCCTGGGAATGGGCGACATTGTTTCGCTGGTTGAAAAAGCACAGGAACAGTTCGATGCCGAAGAAGCACGGCGCCTTCAGAATAAACTGGCAAAAAATCAGTTCAATTTCGACGATTTTCTGAAGCAAATCCAGCAAATAAAAAAGATGGGTAACCTGAAAGACCTGGCAGCAATGATTCCGGGAATGGGGAAAGCCATGAAAGATATAGATATTGACGACGACGCATTTAAACATATCGAAGCCATCATCAAGTCGATGACCCCGAAAGAACGGGAAACCCCTTCGCTCCTGAATGGTTCACGCAGAAAACGCATTGCCGAAGGTTCGGGAACCAATATTCAGGAAGTAAACCGCCTGATCAAACAGTTCGACGAGACCAGCAAAATGATGCGCATGGTTTCGCAGGGTAAAAATCTGGGCCGGATGATGGGCAACATGAAAACGAGATAACAATCAACAAAATACGGACATGATAATTATTGACGGGAAACAAACAGCTCTTGACATCAAAGAGGAAATTAAAGAAGAAGTTGCAAAAATTGCAGCGGAAGGCAAACGTGCCCCGCACCTGGCCGCCATCCTGGTTGGACACGACGGAGGCAGCGAAACCTACGTTGCCCACAAAATAAAAGATTGTGCAGAAGTTGGTTTTAAATCGACCATGATACGATACGAAGACGATGTTACCGAAGAAGAACTGCTCGCCAAAGTTGCAGAATTGAATGCCGATGAGGAACTGGACGGGTTCATTGTGCAGTTGCCTCTTCCCAAACATATTTCAGAACAAAAAGTAATCGAGGCCATCGACCCGAAAAAAGATGTTGATGGGTTCCACCCGGAAAATGTTGGCCGGATGGTAATCGGGCTTCCTTCTTTTGTTTCGGCTACCCCCGATGGTATTGTCGAGTTGATTCATCGGTACAAAATCGAGACGTCAGGAAAAAACTGCGTGATTGTTGGCCGCAGCAATATTGTGGGCCGTCCGCTGAGCGTGCTGATGTCGCAGAAAGCGATCAATGCCACGGTTACCGTTGCCCACAGCCGCACCAAAGATCTTGAAAAAGTATGCGCCGAAGCCGATATTCTGATTGCAGCAATTGGTTCTCCCGAGTTTATAAAAGGCAACATGGTAAAAGAAGGCGCAGTTGTTATTGATGTGGGGACCACCCGCGTTGAATCGGCTGAAACCAAATCGGGTTTTAAACTGAAAGGCGACGTAAAATACGACGAAGTAGCGCCCAAATGCTCGTTCATCACCCCGGTTCCCGGCGGAGTTGGCCCAATGACCCGCGTTTCGTTGCTGAAAAACACGTTGCTGGCTGCCAAAAAAGAAATCTACAAATAAGACATTCTTCGGATAAAAACTTATTTCTGCATGTTATTCCGACCGATAATATAGCAGGCAGAAACATAAAAAAAACAAGCCCGGTTTCTTCAAAAGAAGTCCGGGCTTGTTTTTACCAGAAACTGACATCAGTTTCTATTTTTCAACAAATTGAATTTTTAGAGATTTTTCACCAGGAGAATATCTTCCGTGGTACTTTTACCTTCCGAAACGACCACCTCCGTAACGGTTTGGGTCGCATATCCTTCTTTTTCACAAGCCAATGTGTAAGTTCCGGCTGGCAAACCCAGTATTTTGTAAGTTCCACCTTCCGAAGTAATAGCAGACGTGATGGTGTCGTTTTCTTGTATAACAGAAACCATTGCCCCGGGAACAGCAACATCCGGGTTTTCATAAACAAAGCCTTTCAGCACACCGGCGTTGGATTCCTGTACCGCACGACAGACTGGTTTGAAAATGAATCCCATGATGCCTTTTTTCGATTTGCTATTTCCCTGTACAATAAAAGAACGGCTGATATCGAAATCGACCAGAATTTCGGATCCCTCGTTTTCACTGACGACCAAAGAGGGTTCCAGTTTAATTTTCAGGCCACTGGCATTACCACTCGGAACTTTCAAAGGAAAAGTTGTTTGGTCGTCCAGAACAATTTTGGCATCAACGATATGCAACCGGATCATATCATACGTTCCAACCGGAAGTTCAGCATTTGCCAGAATTTCGGTAACCCCATTTCTCAGTTCCAAAAGGTTTAACTCAACATTGTCTACCGAAATAGCTACAAAAGCGCTGTCGCAGCTATATTCCTTATCGCCGTAGCGATATTGTTTAGAATCTCCGCGGTCCCCGTCTTGGGCAGCTAATTCAAATCCCGGGCATTCTCCGTCTGCATTTCGCAATTCCACCCTGTCGATGGTAACCAATGCTGATTCCACAAAATCAGCAGGGAAAGGGGCGTCGGTAATTTTAACCATTACACTCCCGGTCGCATTTTTGTTACCATCATTTAAATCATCGCATGAATTTAATACCATTGCTGCAATTCCAAGCAAAAAGGTAAATCTGATAATTGTTTTCATAGTTGTAACTATTAATTGATTGATTGATAAATATGAATTTGATTCTTTCCTTCGACTTTGTAATTCATCTGCAACGAGCTTGTAACAATTGTCAAAGCCGATTCCAGGTTCCCGGTTTCGAGTGTCCCTGTAAAATACCGGGGTTCCTTGATCTCAAGCGTAATTTTCACGCCGAAAAAACGGTCGATATCGCTGACGATTTCAGCCAGACCGGCATTGGAATAGTGTTTTGAAAAGAGTGCAAAATCGGGAAAACCGGTAGAAACTTTTGAAGATTCTTTCTTCCCGTCAAAAATGGAAACGGAATCTCCGGCTTTCAGAACCTGTTGAATTTCGCCACTGCTTGTCCTCACTTTTCCTTCGAAACAGGCCACTTCAAACCGGTTATTATTTTCTTTCACCAAAAACCGGGTGCCCAGTACTTCAACTTTCCCCGTGGAAGTAGAAACGACAAACCGACTTCCTTTTTCAACCTCAAAATAGGCGTTCCCCTGAAGCGACACCTTCCGGTTCCAGAAATATTTCCGGAATTCAACCCGGCTGTTTTGGTTAAGTACCACCCTCGATTGGTCGGGAAGCCTGAACGTGGCCACCTGCGAACCATTTCCCTCGAACGTAACGGTTGCCAACAGAAGGTGCAGGAACATGCCAATCACTAAAATAGCCGCTGCCGCACTCGCATATTTCCACCACACAGGCATACGAACAATTTTAGGATTGGCCTTTTTACTTTCAATTTTCGATAAAACAAGGTTCAGGGCCGATTCGTTATCGAAACGGGAAGGAACCCGGTAATTCCGAATTGCATGTTCGATCCGTTTGTGGGTTGATTGATATTTCTGATCCTTTTCCATTTTTTTCAAATCAGTACCTGAACTCTTGTTTTACTTACACCCATATATATCCCTTCGCAGAAATATACCCTACCCTGAAATCTAAAAATTATACTTTTTTTTTCAGGAAAAATATTTCAGACACTGAAAATCAAAAAATTTACAGAAGGAATGAGATTTCAGAAAACCTGTACATTGACAAAAAAGACAGGAGTAAATGAAGGCGCAGAAACATTCGACCGGACGCTAAACGTATTCACTTCGGTTGCAACGTTCAGGTAATCGACCTCCACCACGTTGAGCCGGTTTGTCAGGTTGAGTAAAGTAATGCCACCGGTCACCGCCCAGTGGTTGAAACGGAACTTGCGGACAACGGAAAAATCGAATTGGGAAAAATTAGAAAGCCTCTCAAATTCGGGGGAACCGGAAACGCTGTCGGCAACAAGCCGTGGCTGGCCCGAACGATAGGTCCACGAAGCAGCTGCAACCCAGCCCCGATACGTGAATACTTCGGTGAGTTTTAACTGGTGACGATGATCGTTGAAGGAAGGGAACCACGCACCATTATTGAACCCCGTCATTTTTTCCTGCGAGCGGGCAAGCGAATAAGCCGCCAGATGATTCCAGTATTTTTGCCGGAACTGCAGATAGACATCCATTCCATGGTCCAGTTCTTCGCCGGACTGTGTGGCGTACTGGATGCGGCTGACGTTTCCTTTTTTGTAAATATCGGCCAGTAAATATTGTTTCCCTGATGTATATTTCCGGTAAAATTCAGCATTTAGTAAAAATCCGTTCTTTTCAATCCGGAACCCGGCAATGTGATGAGTTGCTTTCAATAAGCCGTTGCCCTCGCTGTCGGGCAAATACCAAACCATATCGGTGTTTCCGTTGATATCGATTTTGGGAATTTTGGAAAGGAACTGGTTGTAGATGCCTGCCATGTAGTACAATTTTACGGAGAGTGCCGGAAAAAAATCGATACCGCCACGGGGCTGCCAATAAATCCGGCTGGTCTGCTGATCGAAATTAGCCCGGATACCCCACCTGAATTTCCATTTCGGCGAAGGTTCTACGGTTTGCTGTGCAAAGGCATTCCACACCATGCTGCTGGCCGAATTGTTCAGCGAATCGACCGGCAGATTTCCGGAAGTACGTTCAGCATAAAAATTATATCCAAATGTATTGGAGGTAAAACCACCTCCTGCCTGATGGCTGAAAATTCCCTTTTTATATTCGGTTTTCCAATCGACCCGCAACTCTTCAACCCGGTTCGAATCGTTGTCGAGTTCAAACTGTGTACGAATGTAGTTCTTATATTTTCCAATCGCTTTCCCTTTTCCGGGATTGGTTTTTTGCACCGTTTCTTCAACCTGCTCGCCCGATTGAAATTCGGAGCTTTGGTGCAATCCCGAATAACCTGCGATGAAGGAATGGTTCCAGTTTCCAACCTGTATCGACCAGTTTCCGCTAAATCCGATATTGTTGCCGGTAACTGCTTCGTTGCGATAGTATTGATTGTTTGCCAACTGGTAATCGAGTTTTTGCAGATCGTCACCCCCGAAAAAACTAAAATCCAGTTTTTGGTTTCCGTTTGGATGGTAGCTCAATTTCAGGTTCATGTCCTGATATTTCACCGTTGGAAAAACATCGACTGTTGTTTGTGTCTCACTGTTGGTTCCCGTCAGCCGGGTATCGCTCAAAAGTTTCCGGGAAAGATAATTTTGCCATTGGTCGATGTAGGAATGCCGCCACGCGCCGGTTACTGAAAATTTTTCAGAAACAGGGACACTGGCCAGCACATTGCCATGCAGCAGGTTTGCCGAAACGTTCATTTGCGCATGATCGCGAAAACCGGTTTTCCCGTTCATCTCAACCGTTCCGGAAATTCTTTCACCCTGCGAAGCATCGAAACCGCCACGGGAAACAAATACCTGCCTGATAAATTCAGCATTCAACACACTCAGGTTTCCGAACAGATGACCCGTTTCCAATACGGGGATACCATCCAGCAGGATGAGGTTTTCGGAAGGATTTCCGCCCCGAATAGACAACCCTCCGGTTTGCCCGCCCAGGAAGTTAACGCCCGGAATCAATGTCAACATGTTTACCAGATCGTTTTCCGACAAACGGGGAATTGCCACTGATTTCGCCGGATTGAAACCGATCTTATCAGAGTATTCCGGCAATTCCAGCATGTTTTTTTCCTGCATCTGTACTCTGATTTCCTCCATCAAAACAATAAAAGGCTTCAATTTTAATCGCATCGGAGTTTTGTTTTTCAACGACACAATTGTATCGAGCCGCTGGTATCCCAAATGACTGATGAAAAAACGCACCGAATCGGAATGAGTCTCCATGGAGAAATACCCGAGATCGTTGGTGCTAGTGCCTTGTTGGTTGGAAAGTATAATATTGCAATACATAAGTGGTTCGCCGGTAGCGGTATCGCTCACAAACCCGGAAAAACTGTTTTTTGTTACCCCCGATGAACCCAAACCGGGCACTCCCGTTTTTTTCAACTGCAAAATCCAGGTTCCTTCCATCAGTCTAAAATCCAGGGAGTGCTGTTTTGCCAAACTTTCAAGAAACTCCCGAACCGGAACCTGCCGGGCATCAATTGTGACCCGGATTCCAGAAAATGCCTGCGCATCGAAAGCAAATTTCACCGAGTGGCTCCGGGAAATATCTTCCAACACCTCGCTGAGTTTTTTATCCGAAGCAGAGTACGTAATAACCGGGTTCTGTGCCGACGACAAAAAAGGAATGTATAGGGTCAGGAATAAAAGAAATACAATTCGCCCGAAACATGAAATCGGCCGGATCATGTTTGAATGAGCAATTTTCTTTCGCCGGAGAAAGGGAATATAGTTGATTGTATTAATTTTTGCTGTCATTTGGATCTGTTAGTTTTTCACGAAGTACCCGAAGCGCTTTACTGATTTGTTTTTCCACAGCTTTCACACTGATTCCCAATGCCTGAGCAACCTCCTGATATTTCATTTCGTCCATCCGGTTCATCAGAAAAATAGTGCGGCACTGGTTCGGAAGCCCTGAAATTGCTTTTTGCAGCCTGCTGTCAAATTCCTGTTGTTCCAAATCAAACTCAGGGCTTTCCTGATATGCACCAGCCACAACCTGCCTTGCAAATTTCAGGTTCACTATTTCATGGCGCTTCTTTTTTAGAAACAAATTACGGGCAATTTTAAAAAGAAATGGTTTCAACGTATCTGCCCGAATGGCGTCCCGTTTTTCCCACAGCATCAGAAAAACCTCTTGGGTAGTGTCTTCACTCCAGGGAATATCGCCCGAAAGGTAATACAGGTAGTTGCGCAGGTGTTCATAACTATTCTTGAATACCTCCCGAAACCATTTATCCTCTTGCTGTGCCATTCGTTCCATTTTCGGGTTAATAAAGTTACCTAGTTAACCGCTGTCGTTATAAACGCATCCAGACACGGATATTGTATACTCCGGATACCCCATTTTAAAAATAAAAAAACAACAAACCAACATTAATTGTTTATATTCAATTTGTTATGCCGCGATTTTTTTCAATAAAGTATCTCTTGTTCACGATGAAAAATTACGAAGAAAAAATTTAAAAGTTATGTAAGAGCCATTGTTTAGTTTTATTAATCATTAAAATACAATCTTTCCATTCTGTTTTTTTGATCCATTTTTTTTTAATTTTATAAAATATAAATCGAAATAAAATGAAGATGAAGACGAGTATGATTTCAAAGGTTGGACTGTTTGTTGTTTTATTCTGGATATTCCAGTCGTGCGGACAAGTTCCGTTGACCGGACGCACACAATTGTCATTTCTGCCGGAATCAAGCATGGTGGAAATGGGACTTACCGGCTACTCACAGTTTCTAAGCGAGAATAAGGTTTCAAATGACCGCCAACAGACCGATATGGTCAAAAAAGCCGGAACTCGGATAGCTTATGCAGTAGAAGAATATCTTCGGAAAAATGGTTTCCAAGATCGAATCAGCGATTTTAAATGGGAATTTAACCTGGTTGATAGCAAAGAAGTTAATGCCTGGTGTATGCCCGGAGGAAAAGTGGTTTTTTATACTGGAATTTTACCCATCACGCAAACTGAAACAGGCATTGCAGTGGTTATGGGGCATGAAATTGCCCATGCCGTAGCACGCCACGGCAACGAACGCATGAGTCAACAACTATTGATTCAAATGGGTGGAGTCGCTTTATCGGAAGCAATAAAACAAAAACCACAGGAGACACAAACATTGTTTTTGGCTGCTTACGGGGCAGGATCCCAATTGGGTATACTTCTCCCCTACTCACGCAAACACGAATACGAAGCCGACCGGCTGGGAATGATGTTTATGGCAATGGCTGGATACGATCCAAACGAAGCGCCTGTTTTCTGGGCCAGAATGTCGCAATTGGGAACTTCCGGCACTCCTGAATTTTTAAGTACTCACCCGGTTTCAGAAAAGCGAATTGAAGCGCTGAACGGATTAATTCCTGAAGCCATGACCTACTACAGAAAATAAATGACACGAAAATAGTCAACAGAAAATATTTTCAAATAATCAGCTGTTAATAAACAGGTTTAAACCTTATTCAAAAAAAATATCTTTACTTTTGATTGAGAATCAATACGAATTTAATTTATCGAAAACAATGGAAGGCTTTGAAAAAAATGATGAACGGGAATTAGAAAGTAAATTTCGAGAAGAAATCTATTCAAAAGCTATTAGGGCCGGAAAAAGGACTTATTTCTTCGATGTTAAATCTACCCGGAACGATGAGTACTATTTGACCATCACGGAAAGCAAGAAAAGATTCGAGCAGGATGGCCAATTTCACTTCGAAAAGCATAAAATATTTCTTTACAAGGAAGACTTTAAAAAGTTTATGGATGGCTTGCAGGAAGTAATTGATTTTATTAGAGAAAGTCAATTATACGGAGAAGACGCTAATTCTGATTTTGTTTTGGAAGTTGGTATGAACGACGAAGAAACAGAAGAAGAAACTGTTTCAAAGGCAGATTATACAGACTTTGATTTTGACGATCTCACAAAATAAACATAAAAAAGCCTGCTTTAAGCAGGTTTTTTTATGCGATATTGCGTTCTTTCCGGATTGATTCGTAGGCCTCGTTCACCTTTTGGAACTTCTCCTTGGCCGCATTCTGAAAATCATCGCCCAGGTAACTTACTTTATCGGGATGATATTTCATGGCCATTTTACGATACGCCTTTTTCACATCCTCATCAGAAGCCGATTTTTCAATTTCCAATATTGTATAAGCAGCATCCGTATTGGGTACAAACATCGAATGGATTGATTCAAAATCTTTACTGCTTATTCCCATGAAATGAGAAATACGAGCAATCAGATCGAGTTCCAATTGATGAAGATTCCCATCGGCTTGCGAAATTCCATACAAAAAATGAAGTAATTGCAAACGCGACGAGTAATCCATATTCTTTCCAATTTGCCGGCACACATCGTCAACAGGTATGTTTTGGTTCAGTAAATCTTTCAATAGCCGGGTAGCTTCTGTTGCTGAAGCAGCGCCAAAAGTCCGGGCAAAAAATTGTTTTACATAATCAAGTTCCGATTTCATAATTCTTCCGTCGGCTTTCATAACCGCAGCGACCAATACCAAAAGGCTCATTACATACCCACCGGTTGTTGTTGCCCGATGCGGTCCCGAGTAAGAAGAACCGGGTTGAAATTTGCTTTCACTATCGAATACCGATCCCACTACAAAACCTAAAATTCCGCCAAGCGGACCAAAAAATGTCCACCCCAGTCCACCTGCAATCCATTTTCCAAACTTAGCCATCTGTTTTAATCGTTTTTATAATTTCCAATACTTGCGGAATGATCAATTCCCGTCCATTATTTTGAATAATAAAATTAGTCAGTTTCATTTTTTGCTCATCGTTCCATTGACTTATCATCCGCTCCCGTACCTGTCCTTCGGTATGCGAATCGCGTTGTACCACCCGACGAAGCCGAACATTTTCGTCGGCCACCACCAAAATAGTGTAATCCATATTGCGATAATGACCCGTCTCAAACAAAATAGCCGCTTCGTACAAAACAAATGGCGCTTTTTGCTTTTCGCTCCACTCATAAAACGCCCGATGAACTTCGGGATGAACAATCTCGTTTACCTGTTTCAGCAAATATTGGTCATTGAAAATAATGGAAGCAAATTTTTTTCGGTCAATCGTTTGATTTGGCAGGTAAATGTCGGGGCCAAAAATTGAAATCAATCGTGAGCGGACGGAACGATTTGTGCCAAGCAACAATTTTGCTTCGTTATCGGCACTAAATACAGGAACACCCAGCATACTGAAAATATTGCCAACAATGGTTTTTCCACTTCCGATCCCTCCGGTTAATCCAACTCGTATCATACCTACTTTTCAATTATATACTCCACTTCTTCAGGAATAATTTTCACTGATTTCACAAATGGAGGCACTGCCCTGGTCTGCACTTTCAACACGCTTCGCCCCGGAGCTATTTCATTCCACGAAACCACCATTTTAAAATCGGCAGGAAGGATCTCCGAGTACCTGCTAAGCCCGACAAAAAAAGTAACTTTCACCCGGTTCGGAAAAAGTTTTATCGTTATGCCATCAGGTTTATTTTCAACAGAAAGCGGTATCAACATCTGCGATTCGGTGAATTCCTCAATCGGAATATTCAATTCAACCCGTTGTTCTTTAATTTCAATATCATCAATTCCAACAAGCATGACATCTTTTTGAATAGCTTCAGAAACCGATTCAAAACGCTGGTATTGAGTGGACACATGATTTAAAGTATCCAATACCGACCGAGGTCCAAAAACCAATACAGAATCAGGCCTGGTCCTGATTGGCCCGGAAAGCTGGTATTGCCTTTTCGGTTCGATCCGCACATTGGGATATACTTTAACCTTTTTCTGAATCATCTGGTCGAAATTGAACCAAAGGGTATCCGGACTGATGCTTATAACTTTCACATCGCTACTCAACTGGTCGGCAATTTCATTCAGATACTGGTTGGTAAGAATAAGATATTCCGACCGCTTCCCGTTTTCCATCATGTTCCGGGTAAAATCGTTGATATTAAAAACCAATGGAGAGAATGTCAGGTTTAACTTATGCCTTAAAAGAGTAAAACCAAATGCATCGACATGAAGGGTAATTTTTTTTGGCAGCTCGTTAATCAGAACTTTATTCTTGGGCAAATTTGTATATTGTACCGGAAGGTCGACATCTGTGGTATAATTTTTACCAAGCATGTTTAATAACCAAAAAACAGTAGCAATCCCAACACATACGAGGTAGATGATTACACGTTTATCCGGACGTCTTATGATCGAACTCATGAATCAAAATGTTTTATTGACCTTAAATATCCACGAAATCAAAGATATTTATATTGTTCGAAAATCGCTAGGAAATTGCCATGTATATAAAATCTTGAAAAAACTAAAATCGTAAGATTGGCCTTCATTCTCGGATTTTAAAAAGCAGTAAAAAGAAATATTAAAAATTTCATTCTGCTGATTTTATTGGCTTTTTTTCAAATACGAACATGAATCACCTCAAAACCAGTTGGTCGAAAAATGCCAAATTCTTTACTTTCGGTATTTATTTCGAACGTTTTTTCTTCTGATGGTTTCAATTCGTCAATCATTATTTTTTCATTTCCAGCTACAATTGAATAGTTTCGGATCGTATAACTTGGCAAACCTGTTTTTCCCCTGAGGGTGATCAAAATCTTGTCATTTTGCAGACTAACATTTTTAATTTCAACCGGAGAACTGATCGTTTTCAGTATTTCGTATGATTTTTTTGGGGTCAGGTTAATATCGCAAACCCCGTGAATGCGTTGCGGGTAGTTGTACGTAAAATCTTCGCCCATGTGCGTGCGGTAATCGTTTAAACAAAAATAAATCGCCCCTGCAACATAGGGTTTCATTCCGTAAATACTGATTTGCTGTTGCATTTCTTTTATCCTTCGTTCGTCGCCACCTTTATACACAGGCTCGCAAATTCCCCACTCCGAAATGGTCATTGTCCGATCGGGATATTCACCTGCAATCCGGTCGAGTTCACCGGGAACCACATCAACACTTTTGTTATACCAAGTGCTGAAATACTCGTTAAACATCATCATATCGAAATCAGCTGTTGCATCCGAGCGTTCCTTGTTTTCACTTGGCATGTCACGAAAAAGGCTATTGGTTACGTAGGCTGACAGACGTGACGAATCGAGCTTTTTAACATGATCGTACAACCTTTTCAATCCTTCTTTCAGAGAAGGATCATGACTCAGCAATTCATTTCCAATCCCCCACGAGATGATAGACGGATGGTTGAAATGGGCATCTGTCATTTCGTCCAAATGCTGAATACCTTTGTTCAGCAGAGTGTCATTCAAAACTGTGACGGCGCCCCAATATGGAATTTCTTCCTGGATAAGCATACCATTTCTGTCGCACCAATCGAAAATAAATTCATCCTGTTGCCAGTGAAAACGGGTAAAAATACAATTGGCATTTTTCATTAATTCCAGATTGTTTTCAAAATCAGCAGTGGTTTCAGCCATTCCGCGTTCAAGAGTAGAACCCGGCATCCATTCAACCCCCATAAGGCGGATAGGTTCGCCATTCAGCACATACCGGTTATCCTTGACTTGAATACTACGGAAACCAAATACCGTTGAAAATTCATCCTTTTCAACTCCATTCACTAAAAGTTTTACCGTAATTTTATAGAGATTTGGAGCATCAAAATGCCAACGATTTATTTTGTCAAAATTCAGTGATGTAATAAAAGAACCCCTTTTGTATTTCCCGTTTAGCTGACCTTCAAAAATTATTGATTGTGTGGCTTGGTTTTCTTCCGTAATAACAGCCTGCAAAATCATTTCCGACGGATCGATAACCGATGTATCAACAAAACTCACATTGATATCTGCCAACCCTTTGACATCCTCCTGAGGCGTAGCAGTTACATGAATAGTGCGGATTGCATGTTTGTCGGTAATTATTTCATAAACGTTACGGTAAATCCCGCCATCGTTGGCCCAATCGTAACTCTTCAGAAAAGGAATATTGCTTCTTGAAAAAGAATTATCAACACTGACAGCCAGCTTATTTTCACCGGCTTTCAGATAAGGTGTTGCATCGATAAAAAAACGATTGTAACCAGAACCGGTATGCTCCCCAGCCTTTTGCCCATTAATATAGATCACTGCATCGTGATAAACTGCATCGAATTGCAGGCGCGTTATTTTTAAGAGCTGTTTTTCAGAAACATCAAACTTACGTTCGTACCAACATTTTCCATGGTATTTTTCCAGACCTTTTTCTACGTTCCAGGTATGGGGAACAGCAACGGTTCGTACCGATTCTTCAGGCAAACCAGTTTCGCCCCATCGGGCAGAATCACCAATTGAAGCCGAATCAACAAGAAAATTCCATTGACCGCTTAACGAAATAGCTTCACGTTTTTGTGGTTTCTCACAGGAAACAAAGACAACACAAAAAGAAACGGCAATTACATGAATGAAAGCAAGTTTAGATTTATACATCGAGTTCTATTTTTATTTTTAAAAAAATTTAAAATACTTAAGCACTATGCCATGATATTCGCGAAGCTCGGTTCATAGTGCATACAGCGTGTTACAGACTTCCATACCCGGACAAACCAGATCGCACGAAAACTAAGGGCAAAAAAACCAAGCGACAGTGGTACTGAAAAATAATTCGTCATAATCTTCCAGGTCTTTCTTTCTCAGACCGCGAAGTAATTGTTCGTTATTGCTGTGCATGAATGCTATTTATAGAGGGAACAAACATAAAAAAATAAGATTAATACAACAATTCGAAGAAGCTCAGGAAAATATGTTTTAAAGTATTTTTTACTTTTATTTTTCCGCATGTTTCAGCTCTCTTTTGTCAATTTTTTTCCGGAAATACAAAAAATAGAAATAAGTTGTCAAAAGTTGGGCATAAGTGATGTGTAATTATTTGTTTTAGTGGCCATAATGAAACAAGAAAAACAAAATAAAAAATAAGGATTTCGGTTGCAGGCGCATTTGTTATATCTTGATATTCCTCATTTCTTGTTCGTTATTCGATATTTAGCAATGAAGAGGAACCAATAAACCTGGTTCAACTTTAAGCAAGTTCAAATAATGAGGCAACCAAAAATTAAAAGCTATACAGCCTTCAAAACGCATTTAGTTTGAAACGAATAGGGCAAATCGGATCTCCTTCGGTGCTACTCAATTACAAAAAATTCAACTCCTTCGTTTGTAATTACGACCGGCTTAATCAATCCATCTTCGTCAAAATACATCCGTTCGATGCAGGTTTCGCGCGAATTTCCGTCGGTTTCGGTAAGTGGACGGCGGTGATATACAATATACCACCGATCGCTGCCGGGTACATGAATAACCGAGTGATGACCAGCACCAGTAGCAATTTTTGGGTCTTGCTGTAAAATTTTGCCAATGCGTTTAAACGGGCCAAAAGGTGAATCGGCAATGGCATAGGCAACACTGTAATTGGGACCAGTCCAGCCACCCTCCGACCACATAAAATAATATTTTCCGTTTCGAACGAACATGAATGGCCCCTCGACATAATTTTCAGGCGTTATTTCCCGAAAAACAACACCATCGGCAAACGGATCGAAGCCGGTAAAATCGCTTTTCAGCCGGGCAATGTTGCAATGTCTCCATCCCCCGTAAATCAGGTAATATTGCCCACTTGGGTCGTGAAACAAGAACTGGTCAATCGGCTGTGCTCCGTTGTAAAATTTATCAATCAGCGGTTTGCCCAGATAATCGATAAACGGTCCTTCCGGGCGATCGGCTACAGCAACACCAATACCGCCTTTTTCCCGGTCGGTCTGAATATCATTTGCCCCAAAAAACAGGTAATATTTTCCATCTTTTTCGATAATTGACGGCGCCCATACGGCTCGTTTTGCCCATTTCACATTAACCGTGTCAAGCACATGGCTGTGTTTGGTCCAGGTTACCAGATCGGGCGACGAAAATGCATCGAAAAACACCTGCTTGTCGTACGGAGCCGAATAAGTCGGATAAATCCAATATGTTTTGCCAAAAATAATTCCTTCGGGATCGGCATACCAACCCGGGAAAACCGGATTTCCAACGTATCGGGGTTTATTTACCTGCGAAAATGCCACTGAAAAGAGAGTAGTAAAAAGCGAGACGAAAAGTATTGTCTTCATTCGGTTTATTTTTGCTGAATTTTGTTTTCGGTAAATAAGAAAAAAAAACACATATAACCAACTCCAAAATGCAGGCTTTTGAATATTCCGATTTCAGAAAGACTAGACAAACAACCTGTTCAAATAGAAGTCTTCAAACAAAAAATGGATACAAAAATTATTGCATCCATTTTTTAATATTTTTATGTACCTGTAAAATTGCTTTTAAATGCAGCAACCCCAAAAGTATTCAATTACAAAACCGCCTTACAGGCCTCTATCAATTTCACAGCATTTACATTGCTTGCGTCAAGAGCTTTTGCTTTTTCAAGTATTTCAACAGCTGCTTTGAATTCAACTTTCGATTTTTCAACCTCGGTTGTATATTCAGCATCAGTAGTTTTCAGCGAACCTGCATTTACTTTTCCGTTGGCGGCAGTGAGGATTTCAACTCCTTTTTTGTAAACATCATTTCCTTCCGAAACATAAACCGATGACAGAGCAGAAGTGATCTTTTTATTCCCTGGGAATTTTTCAGCACCCAGAATCAGGGTTTGTTTATAATCTTCTTCCTTTTCAAGTTTTTTAAGTGAAGCCGACTTATAAAAAATGGCATTTTCTGCATTAACGTTTTCATTAAATGCATTTCCAAACAATTCGACAGCCTGATCGTATATTTTGCCCTTGAAGGCAGTAATACCAGCGTTATAATAAATTCCGCCTTTGCCTTCTGCTCCCGATTCAATCGCTTTCAAATACGAAGCAATAGCTTCTTTGTAGTTGTCCATTTTTGCATAGGCATTTCCTTTGTATTCGTATGCACCGGCAACATTAGCACCGGCAGCAATTGCCTTGTCGAAATATTTTAAAGCAGCCTCGTATTTTTCAGCCTGAAATCCTGCATATCCAATATTAAAATTGATGGCGGCATCAATCTGTACATCACCTAGGTTATTCATTGCATTCTCATACAAATCAAAAGCTTTCGCATAATCTTTTGATTTTAAAGCTTCATTCGCACTGTTAATTGTTTCTGCCGCATTCTGGGCAAAGCCGATAAATGCACAAAATAAGAACACAATTGAAAAATAAATCCGTTTCATATCGTTCATCCTTTTTTCAAGTTATTGTTAAAAATTAGTATTTCTTGATGTTTTTTTTTGTTCATCTCAAAAATAAGCATAATGATTTAAAATCCTAAAAATTATTTAACGGATTGCCAAAAGAATGCGTGAATCAGGAAAAAACATTCAGGGATTCTCTAAAAACTTATTCATTCTCCGTGATTTTTAGGGATTAAACAGGTCAGTATTGAAAAAGCCAAGAATGCTTTGGGCCATCTGAATTCCTAATTTTGCTTCGGAATTATCCGGATCAATTTCCAAAACTTCGTTATACTGGTTGATTACATCGCCCCATTTATGCTGTTTGTATGCTATTCTCCCTTTCAGCATAAAAACTTCAACAGGTACTTCTTTTGTATTTTCCGGCTGAATTTCATCCAACATTTTCAATGCTTCATCCAGCTTGTTTTCGTCTATCAGTTTTTGTATCTCGTCCATACCAAATAATTCATATTTCGTCCCATATCAAATCTCTGTTTCGAAGTCAGTACTAAAACAATCCCAATTTTTCGGGGCAAATGACTTTTTTAATCGGCTCGGCTCACTTGGATTACGCCTTTGATATTTTTCAGTTTATGCAATAAAAACTCCAGGTGTTCCAGGTTGTTCACAAAAACCCGCAAAGTTCCTTCAAATTCGCCTCCGTCGGATTCAATATTGATGGAACGCATCTGAACGCCAATGTCTTTTGCAATAACGTATGAAATTTGCGAAACAATGTCGTTATCATTATTTCCAGAAATACGGATAACTGCCTGAAATGAAGACCGTTTACCCGTTTGACGCCATTTTGCCTGAATCACCCGGTACGGGTATCGTTCGATCATTTGTTTGGCATTTGGACACGTTTTTCGGTGAATCTTTATGCCTTCCAGGATAGTAACAAAGCCAAAAATATCATCACCAAAAATAGGATTGCAACACGGGGCCAATTTGTAATTTACATTTTTTATATTGTTGTCGATCACCAAAAAATCATCATCGCTCGAAAATTCAAGTTCTTTGACTTGTTCCTTGGGCAAAACTTCGGAAAGCAACTGTTTGGCCGTTGTATCTTCTTTCTCGACCAGCAATTCCTTGATGGCCAGAGTATCAATTTTCCCGGTCGAAATATTGTAATAAAGATCCTGCGCCAGCTTCAACTTATAATGTTTCTGAAGTTTGCGAATGGTATCATCGTTGTACGGAAGTTTCCAGTTTTTCAGTTTCCGGAGCAATATTTCCTTGCCGTTATCGGCTTCTCGTTTCACTTCTTCGTTCAAACTGGCTTTGATGCGGGTTTTCGCTTTGCTCGTCACCACAAAATCAAGCCAGTCCATTTTTGGGCGCTGGTTGTTCGAGGTGTCAATCGAGATCAGATCGCCGTTTTTCAGTTTATATTTTAAAGTGACATTTTTCGCGTTGACTTTTCCCCCCACACATTTGTCGCCAACATGCGAGTGAATTTCGTATGCAAAATCGAGCAAAGTGGCCCCGGCCGGAAGTTTTTTCAAGTCGCCTTTCGGGGTAAACACAAAGATCTCATCTTCATACACATTCATTTTGAAATCGTCGATAAAATCGACCACCGCGACATCCGGATTTTCCAAAATTTCGCGAACGTTGGCCAACCATTTCTCCATGTCGGGGTTCGACTGTCCGCCTTTGTATTTCCAGTGGGCAGCCAATCCTTTTTCGGCAATTTCGTCCATTCTTTTCGTCCGAATCTGTATTTCGACCCATTTCCCCTGAGGGCCAAGAACGGTGGTGTGCAACGATTCGTAGCCATTCGATTTCGGAATGGTAATCCAGTCGCGCATGCGTTCCGGGTTCGATTGATATTCTTCAGTGACAATTGAATACACCTGCCAACAATCCGACTTTTCGTTTTCCCGTTCCGTATCCAGAATGATCCGGATGGCAAAAAGATCGTACACTTCATCGAAACCAACCTGCTGTTTCTGCATTTTTTTCCAGATAGAATTGACCGACTTGGTGCGGGCTTTCATATCAAATTTAAAGCCCTTCCTGTTCAGTTTTTCCTCAATCGGCTTTACAAATTCGGCCACAAAATTTGCCCTCTCCACATCGGTTTCCTGCAGCCTGACAACCACATAATTGTAGTTTTCGGGCTGAGTGAATTTCAGGCACAGGTCGAGCATTTCCGAATTGATATAATACAAGCCCAGGCGGTGAGCCAGCGGGGCATACAAATACGATGTTTCAACCGAAATTTTATGCTGAACTTCCGGGGGCTGACTTTCCAGATGGCGCATCACCTGAAGGCGGTCGGCTATTTTCGTGAGAATCACCCGCACATCGCCGGCCAGAGCAAGCATTAATTTACGGTAGTTCTCGGAATGCAATCCGACAGTATCGGTTCCCAGCGCATTAATTTTGGCCATTCCATCCAGGATGTCGGCCACCGTGGCGCCAAACCGACTTTCCAGCACCGAACGGTCTACTTTGTTATGAAGCCCTTCGTAATTTACATTGTGTAACAATCCGGCTCGCACCGAGTCGACTCCCAGACCGATTTCCTGCGCAACAATCATGGCTACTTCAATAGAATGTTCGAGAATCACCTCACCGGTGTCCCATGCCCTGTCGCCCAAAATACTGTATGAAAACTGATACGCTTCCCTGATTTTATCAAGATCGGCACTGGTAAACGTTTTCGAACAAAAACCTATCAATTCCTCGAGTTTTCTCCCTGCTGCTTCCGCCATCTCAGTATAAATTATCGGTAATAAATTTAGAAAAATACCTATAAACAAAAAAGGCTACCCGTTAATCTGACGGATAGCCTTCTGAAAAATTTCTTTTGGTATAACTATTCCGCCTGTGTTGTGTCGACAAAAACGCGCTGTTTCATTTCACGGTCGAGCATAAACACTCCATTTCCTTGTCCGTCGATTAGGCGAAGGGTATCCAGAATTTCATTTGCATTGGCCTCTTCCTCTACCTGTTCATCGACAAACCAGTTCAGAAAACTACGGGTTGCATGATCGCTCTCGGCAATGGCAATGTCCATAATTTTATTGATAAGGCTGGTAACCAGTTCTTCGTGGGCAAGCGCTTTTTCAAACACGCTGACAATATCTTTGAAATCGTTATCAACAGCGGCTATTGGCTTTAAAATCACCCGCCCGTTGCGTTCAGTCACGTAATTGAAAAACTTCATTGCATGTGCAGTTTCTTCCTGATATTGAACTTTCATCCAGTTTGCAAAACCGGAAAGTCCTTTATCTTCAAACCATGCTGCCATCGATAAATACAAATAAGCCGAGTGGAATTCAGCATTGATCTGATCATTTATTGCTTTTAAAACTTTCTCGTTCAACATAGCTTTTGATTTTAATTTTTTATAAAAATAAGAAAATTAAACCCGATTCCAGCAGCTCTGCAGCATTCAAATTAAAAGGAAAAGAAAATTTAATATGAAGCAGTACCCCAAAATCAGGAATAAACAACAATTCAATCCTGCTTTTACTCGTTAAAATCGAGATTGAACTTTTGCCTAAATACGCCAAGTTGTGGATTTTTATTGATCATCGCCTGTAATTTTTCCGAATCGGAGTAAATTACTTTTTTGAATTTCTGAATGTCGACTTTTGTAATCAACTCAATCCGGCTGTTCTGTAATTCTTTTCGGAGCCACGAAACCAGGTCGGGTTTTATAATTTTTATTTCTTCGTCAATAGTGGCACTGCCAATGGATAACAACAATTTAAAATGATCATCCAGGTGGGGAATATTTGACAAGGCCGTAAATAAATTGGGACGATCTTCATACCGGCTGATAAATTCCTTCCATTTTAGCTCAAATTGTTCCTTGGTGAACGGCTCTTCCTGTTGGTTTTCGGTATAATACCGGTGAGTTTCCAGTGCATCTTCCTGCTTCTTTTCCTGCGGGTGTTTGCCATTTATTGCATCGGTGATGGAAGGGGTAAACGCACTGCCGTTTTTTCGGATGACATGTTTAACGATTGGCTTTTCAGGCATTTGCTCGACCGGTTTTGCGGCCTGAGGAACATTTGATGGTGAAACCATTGCCAGGCTCGAAGGTTCAGCAACGGCCTGTAAAAACAAAGGAAGCAGGGTATCTTCTTCGTCAGGATCAGCTATTTTTTTTTTAAGGTGACCTGTGAAATTTTTACCAGAGCCAATTCGACCAGCAGTCGTTTGTTTTGACTTGTCTTGTACTGCAAGTCGCATTCGTTGGCAATTTTCAGGGCTTCCAGAATGAAATCGCCATCGCTGCCTGCCGCCTGCTGTTTGTACTTTTCCTTTATTTCGCCGCCCACTTCGAGCAACTGAACGGTAACAGGGTCTTTGCAGACCAACAGGTCGCGGAAATGAGTACTCAGTCCCGAAATAAAATGATGCCCATCGAAGCCCGAGTCCAGAATATCGTTAAAAATCATCAGCGAACCGGGAACATCGTTCTTCAGAAAGCAATCGACCAACTTGAAATAGTAATCGTAATCGAGTACGTTCAGGTTCGAAATAACATCGTGGTAGCTTATTTTTTTTCCTGAAAAGCTGACAATCTGGTCGAAAATGGAAAGCGCATCGCGCATGGCGCCATCGGCTTTGTGGGCGATCACATTCAGCGCTTCGCTGTCAATATCAACATGCTCGCTCTGCGCAACATGTTCCAAATGCCCCGAAATATCAGCAATTTTGATCCGGTTAAAATCGAAAATCTGACAACGCGATAAAATAGTCGGGATAATTTTGTGCTTTTCAGTTGTTGCCAAAATAAAAATGGCATGTTTGGGCGGCTCTTCCAGCGTTTTCAGAAACGCGTTGAAAGCGGCCTGCGACAACATGTGGACTTCATCGATGATATAGATGCTGTAATGTCCGATTTGCGGGGGTATCCGCACCTGGTCGGTCAGGCTTCGGATGTCGTCAACCGAGTTATTCGAAGCGGCATCCAGTTCATGAATATTGTACGAACGATTGGTATTGAACGCCTTGCACGATTCGCATTCATTGCATGGTTCCACTTCGGCCGTCAGGTTCTGACAATTGATTGTTTTTGCAAAAATACGTGCGCAAGTAGTTTTCCCGACTCCACGAGGCCCGCAAAATAAATAGGCATGAGCCAGTTGTCCGTTTCGGATCGCATTTTTCAGCGTCCCGGTAATCGACGCCTGTCCAACTACCGTTTTAAATGTATCGGGCCTGTATTTTCGTGCAGAAACAATAAAATTTTCCATACTATTCTCAATGAGATTTCAAATATAAGAATTATGGAATGAAAACAAATGTGAATTTATCAACAGTGCCTGCACAATCGGACTTTCCCGGTTTTGTCAGAATAAAGAAAGAACTTGAAAAAGAAAGTCTTTCATAAACATTTTAAGTTTTTTGATGTTGATACAAAATAAAAACCAACATGAAGATGAAAATACTTTTTCTCATTATCAGCTTATCGCTATTCACACCGGCTGGTTTCGCCCAGGATAAAACCTTCCACAGTTTTGTGGTAAAAGATATAAACGGCAACGATTTCAATTTGGCCAGTCTGAAAGGCAAAAAAGTGTTGGTGGTAAACACCGCGTCGAAATGCGGATTGACCCCACAGTACGAGACCCTTCAGGCGATTTACGAAACTTATGGTGGCCCTGGTTTTACCATCATCGGTTTCCCTGCCAATAATTTCATGAAACAGGAACCCGGAACCAATGAAGAAATTGTTGAGTTCTGCACAAAAAATTACGGGGTAACTTTTCCGATGATGTCGAAAATATCAGTAAAAGGCGACGACATGCACCCGGTTTATCAATGGCTGACCCAGAAATCGCAAAACGGGGTGAAAGATTCGGAAGTGAGCTGGAATTTCCAGAAATACATGATTGACGAAAATGGCGGTCTGGTTGATTTTGTTGCCCCAAAAGAAAAACCGGACAATGAAAAAATTATCAGCTGGATAAAAGGGAAAAGATGAATTGACTATATTTCCGTGTCATTTTCTGATCACTCCCCATTCCATAACATAAAAACCACTTCGCAAAAACGCTACGGTCAGTGGTGTTTCTATTTGCTGGTATTTATCGGTCCCAACAATCCCGTAAAATAATCGGCCAACATTATCCGGATGAGCAGAAAAGTCTAACTGGACTGCCGGATCGATGATCCCGTTTGTCTGCGGATAAATATTGTAGTAGCGATTTTCGTTCAAAAGCGGAATCCAGTAATCTGTAAAGTCTTTTATTTCCTGTTGCGAGAAATTATACATCGACATATTCTCCTCAAAAAAAGATTTCAAATTTGCTTGGGCAACGCACCATCCTTTTTTGTATTGAAAAATATCGGGCTGTTTGCTTTCGTAAAATAAATAGGAATATTGATTATCGATTTTCCCGTTTGTATCAATATCAACACACCAACCATCAACATATTGAGGGATCGATTTAATAATGTCGCCACCCAATGGGAAATGAATTGACAGGCAAAGGGTTATTGGTTGAGAGGGGTAAATATATATATTGGGCTTATAAAGGATGATTTCATCAGGTATTCGTCGCACAAGGGTGTCTCTCCTGCTTCGGTTCGATGCAATTAAGGTAACAAAATACGGAGGAGCTATTTCGTAGGCATGTAGCGGGTCTTTTTCTGTTGAAGTTGTTCCATCTCCAAAACTCCAAAGAAAACTTGTAGCATTTTCTGAACAGTTCGAAAATTGAACTTTTCCATCATTTTCACCACTGAATTGATAATCAAAAGAGGCCTTTACATTTAATGAATAGTCGTCTTTCTCGCAACTCAGAAAAATTCCAATAAACAATAGTAAAATTAGCCGCATTTTCATATTCCTGGTTTTTTATCATACATGCTGAAAATTTCTGCAAATACCATCTGTTGTAATCAATCCTGTTTTTTATGAAAGAAAGATGGATACCCTGCAATAACGTTGCGTCGTTAAAATATAAAATCCAATCTGGAGGTTTAAAACAAAAAAAGACTGCCCTTTTTCAAGAGCAGTCTCGTCCATTTTATTTCAGTTTCAATTTTATTTCGCGTAATTAACTGCTCTCAGCTCGCGGATCACGGTAATTTTAATTTGTCCCGGATAGGTCATTTCATCCTGGATACGTTTTGCGATATCGTATGAAAGTTGTTCCGATTCACTGTCGGTAATTTTATCACTGCCAACAATTACGCGCAACTCGCGACCAGCCTGAATAGCATACGTTTTCAGTACGCCCGGATATGACAGAGCCAGGTTTTCAAGCGTTTTCAAGCGTTTGATATACGATTCGACCACTTCGCGGCGGGCTCCCGGACGGGCTCCTGAAATAGCGTCGCAAACCTGAATGATCGGCGCCAGCATACTTTGCATTTCCACTTCATCGTGGTGAGCGCCAATGGCATTGCAGATTTCCGGTTTTTCCTTGAACCGTTCGGCCATTTTCATACCTAAAACTGCGTGTGGCAATTCCGGTTCATCATCCGGCACTTTACCAATATCGTGCAGCAAACCGGCACGTTTTGCCCATTTCGGGTTCAAACCAAGCTCGCTGGCCATGATGGCGCAGAGATTGGCGACTTCGCGTGAGTGCTGCAGCAGGTTTTGCCCGTACGACGAACGATATTTCATTTTACCGATCAAACGGATCAGTTCAGGGTGCAACCCATGAACGCCAAGATCGATAGTCGTGCGTTTTCCTGTTTCAATAATTTCTTCTTCAACTTGTTTCCGGACTTTCTCAACCACTTCCTCAATACGGGCCGGGTGGATACGTCCGTCGGTTACCAACTGGTGAAGCGCCAAACGGGCAACTTCGCGGCGAACCGGGTCAAATCCAGAAAGGACGATTGCTTCAGGAGTATCGTCAACAATAATTTCAATCCCTGTTGCAGCTTCCAGAGCACGAATATTACGACCTTCGCGACCAATGATGCGCCCTTTTATTTCGTCGCTTTCGATGTGGAAAACAGTTACCGCATTTTCAATAGCCGTTTCGGTAGCCACCCTCTGAATGGTTTTAACAACAACCTTTTTGGCTTCTTTATTTGCCGACAACTTGGCTTCCTCCATAATCTCGTTGATATACGACATGGCCTCTGTTTTAGCTTCTGCCTTCAACGATTCAACCAACTGAGCTTTGGCTTCTTCGGCCGACAAACCCGAAATAGTTTCCAATTGCTCTACTTGTTTGCGGTGCATCTTGGTGAGTTCTTCCTCTTTTTGCTCGATCACCACCAACTGGTTATTCAGGTTTTCACGAATCAAATCAACTTCGCGTTGCGATGTTTCCATCTCTTTCGCTTTCCGCTGAAATTCGTTGGTGCGCTGTATAAAAGCTGTTTCACGTTGATTCAGCTTGTTTTCAAGACTGGTTATTTTACTTGTTTTCTCGTTGATGTATTTCTCGTGATCCGACTTCAACTGGAGAAACTTCTCTTTTGCCTGAAGAATTTTATCTTTTTTAATCACTTCGCCTTCCGATTCGGCTTCCCGCAAAATTTTATGCTTTTTGCTATTTATAGCTTTATCCCACAAAACGTAGGACAAGCCGGAACCGCCGAAAAAAGCAATGGCCACATATATTAATATTTCCATATAAAAAAATTAAACTATTTATACTAAAAAACCCACAACTCACTCAAAGCCGGGACGACTCCAGGTTTTGAGAGAAATGCGGGCTTTCATTTATATTTATATCGAATGATTTAGCTGTTTAAAGCAATATATTCATCCAACATTTCATTCAGTTCTTTCACTTCATCGACAAACGGAGAGGGATCAGCCTTTGTTTCGAGTTCCAGGTTCTTCAGCACAAATTGAAAAGCAGTCATTGCTAAAAAGTCCTGCGCATCATGTTGAGCATATTTCTGTCTGTACTGAAGAATTATCTCATTTATAATCTTTACGGCTTTCCGATACTTCTCCTCGTCATCCCTGTCAATTTTCAACGGATAGTTACGTCCGTCGATTTTAATATTTATTGAAAGCTTATTTGTCATCTTCTTCGATGTATTACTGATTCAACATCGCAATACACTTGTCAATTTCCCGCACTATTTTATTAATCCTGTTCTTCGCTTCCTGGCTTTCTCCATCTGAAACAAGAAGGGATTTTGCTAAATTCAGATTATCATATTTTTTCGTGAGCACTTCCTTGTCCCGACTAAGTGAATCTATTTCATTTTCAAGTTCTTCAACCCGATCCAACAACTGTTGCTTTTCAGCCCTGACTTGTTCATATAAAGCGATCAGTTGTTTAATTTTTACTTTAAATCCATCAAGTAAAATACGGTCATGCTCAGTCATTGCTGCTTTCTTTCAGCACAAAATTAACATTTTTGATCAATTAAAATCCGGTCGTTAATAATTATTTTAATTTCTCCCATTGATCCACCAAACGGCTTCTGAATAATTTTATATTTTCGCCACTCAAATAGAATGTTATGCAACGATTTTTGGTATTGATATTGATCGCGATAAGCTCATTTACTTCGGGACAGGAAATCAGTAAAAATTATTATTCAGCACCGGTAAATATTCCGATGTTTTTAACCGGGAACTTCGGTGAGTTGCGCAGCAACCACTTCCATTCGGGCATTGACATCCGGACCGAAGGACGCACCGGGCTACCTGTTTTTGCTGTTGCCGATGGGTATGTGTCGCGGGTCAGTGTTTCTGCCTACGGATTTGGCAATGCACTGTACGTCAGTCACCCGAATGGAACAACTTCTGTTTACGGCCATTTGGAAGCATTTTCCGAAAAAATTAAAAACTATGTACGTGAGCAGCAATACGCCAAAGAATCGTTTAGTCTTGATATAACTGCTCTGCCTGGAATGTTTCCGGTGAAAAAAGGTGAACAAATCGCATTGAGCGGGAACAGCGGCAGTTCGGGCGGGCCACACTTGCATTTCGAAATACGGGATACCGACTCGGAAAAAACGATGAATGCACTGAAATACTACCCGGCAATCAAGGATGCAATTAGCCCGAAAATATTGTCGGTGATGCTGTACCCGGTTTCCGACGACGCAACCGTTGCCGGGAGACAACAGAAACAACGCCACGAAACGGTTTTCTACAACGGCGCCTACCACATTCCAAAAGACCCAACAATTCCCGTGTACGGCACAATTGGGTTCGGAATCCAGGCGATCGATTACCTCGACGGGAACTGGAGCGAATGTGGCATTTATTCGCTGGTACTGAAAGTCGATGACAAACCCATTTATTCGTTTAAAATGGATGAATTTGGGTTCGACGAAACCCGGTACATCAACAGTCACACCGATTACGACCAAAAAATTCGGTTTGGCAGAAATTTGTACAAAACCTGGATTGAACCGGGAAACAAGTTGAGCATTTACGACCGCAAAACAGGCAACGGACTGCATACTTTTTCCAATGAAAAAACCCACCGGATTACATACGAAATTACCGATGTACAAGGGAATCCATCGAAAATGGGATTCAGTGTCGTTTCAAAAAAGACAAGCGTGCAAAAACCGGAAGAAAAGGGTGAACTATTTGAATACGATGATGATAATGATTTCGAAGAGGATGGTATTGAGCTTGAATTTCCGGAAGGAACTTTTTACAGCAATTTCTATTTTCAATATGAAAAGCGTCCTTCATTTCCCGGAATTTATTCCGATGTTTACGGAATTCATAACAAATACACCCCGGTTCATCAATTTTTTTCAGTAAAAATTGAAACGAAAAAATTACCCGAACAGCTTGAAGATAAAACGCTGTTGGTGTATATTGACCCGCAAACAAACAAAATTTCGTCGGCTATTGGCGGCGAATTCGACGACGATTGGGTGGAAGCACAGCTGCGTAGTTTCGGTTACGTGGCCGTTGCAGTTGATACGGTAGCTCCGTCAATTGTGCCGCTGAGCCTGAAAAACGGGAGCCTGGCTGAAAGCAGTCAAATCCGGTTCAAAATAAGCGACAACCTTTCTGGTGTGGAAAGTTTCCGCGGAACGATTGATGACCAATGGGTTTTGTTTGAATTCGACGCAAAAAACAACCTACTGGTTTATAAATTCGACAAAAGCCGCATGACTTTTGGGAAACAGCACCAATTAAAACTTTCGGTTATCGACGCAAAAAAGAACACAAAAGTTTTTGAAGCGAAATTTTACAAATAACCGAATCCTACTGATTTTTTTTGAATTCCCAACCGGGAGAGTCCGATTTTTCTGTTCCGATGCGAAAAAATAGGGTAAAAAGCTCCATTGGAATGCGGATTGGAATAGCTGGACAAAAAAAATAATAACTTTGGCCGCAGCTAATAAAAAACAAATACAAATGAAAGCATACGTATTCCCGGGACAGGGGGCACAGTACCCCGGAATGGGCAAAGACCTTTACGAAAACTCGCCTATTGCGAAAGAACTGTTCGATAGAGCCAACGAAATCCTTGGTTTCGAAATTACAAAAATCATGTTTGAAGGCACTGCCGACGAACTGAAACAAACCAAAGTAACCCAGCCTGCGATCTTTCTTCACTCCGTAATACTGTCGAAAGTTTTGGGTGAAAAATTTACTCCTGAAATGGTTGCAGGCCACTCGCTGGGCGAATTCTCGGCATTGGTTGCCGCCGGAGCGCTCTCGTTTGACGACGGGCTGAAACTGGTTTCGAAACGTGCCCAGGCGATGCAGAAAGCCTGCGAAGCCGAACCTTCGACCATGGCTGCCATCGTGGGCATGGACGACGAAATTGTTGAACAGGTTTGTGCAGAAACCGAAGGCATCGTTGTTCCGGCTAATTACAACTGCCCCGGACAATTGGTGATTTCCGGTTCGGTTGAGGCGGTAAACAAAGCCTGCGAAATTTTGAAAGAAAAAGGAGCGAAACGTGCATTGGTGCTGCCCGTTGGAGGCGCTTTCCATTCGCCGCTGATGGAGCCTGCCCGCGAGGAACTGGCTGCCGCCATTGAAGCGACTGCAATTAATGCCCCGGTTTGCCCGGTTTACCAGAATGTGGACGCCAAACCACACACCGATCCTGCCGAAATTAAAGCCAACCTGATTGCCCAGTTAACCGGCGCTGTACGCTGGACTCAAATAGCAATAAATATGGTTGCCGACGGTGCTACTTCGTTTACCGAATTAGGCCCCGGAAAGGTTTTGCAGGGACTGGTTGCCAAAGTTAGCCGCGATGTTGAACTCTGCGGTTACGACAAATTACCAGAATAAGACACTATTTTTACTGAAATATGGAAGCTGCATCCGGAAGGGTGTGGCTCTTTTTATTTGGGAAAATTACATTCTTCTGAAGAAAAATATAGAAATCGAAAATATTTTCTTGCAGCTAATGGTTGAGTATCGCTGCAATAGAAATTGCGAGTTCGTCATGTCGAGCAAAACAAAAGTATATGCGAGACACGATGCTTGAATCACCATGTACTTCTTATTGCAGCCACACGTTGTAACCCAACATAATTACTTCATTTTCACCACAAATTGAAAAAAAACCAAAACATTAATACACTTGCTTACCGTCAATAGCGTAATGAGTCTTCAGCCATTTTTGTTACAACTTCATTTTCAAAATTATAAAGTTTCACAAATGTTAGAGAAGAAGCATTAGCTTTCTGTGGGGTAATAACCACAAAATTCATTGTTGTGGAAGCTACACTATTGTGATCAATCCATGTCCCGGTGTTCGCATAGATTGATTTCTGACCATTATAGTTATCAGAAGAAATAATTTTTGCATCGTGAGTATGCCCAAAAACGACAATTCTTTTATCTGAGTCCGGATTCAGAAAGTATTGATTTTTTGCCTGATCCTCCGATTCGCTTGACTTGGCAGCATTGGCAATTGCCTGGACAACAGGAATACTGACAGCCACATGATTGAGAGTTTGTCTTTGATTCCATGTGTCCTGAATTCCTTTATAAAGATTAACATCGATAAATCCACCTGCTGACGGTTGATAGGGTAGCAAATCGTTTACAGAATATGCCCCTTTGAATCCATCAACATTCGTTACAATAATTTTCTCGCTGAATTTATTTTCTATCGTATATTTAGTCAATGCCCTATTCCATACATTCCAGTATACGAACAATAAATACTGGCTTTCATTGCCGGAAGTATTTGGGGTAACAATGGGTATTATATCGCCTGCATGTGGAAATTTTTGTGTAAAACTAAGTACTCCGATTCTTGTATAAAAGTACCCGGGAGGCATGATGGTACCCGGTGCAATATCCTGGTTTGAAATAGGATCGGGAGCGCAGAAGAAATTGTAGCGGTGGCCATGCTCAATCGCTATTTTAGGACAGTCAACCGGGGAATAGGTACCTAAACCCTGCTCGGCATCCCGTGCCTGGTTTATTCCCGGAAGGATCATTTCGACATTTGCCGCAGTAATTGTCAAATCATGGTTGCCGGGCACATAAGTGACTATGATTTTCTTTTCCTGAATTATACTTTTAAGAGCATCTATCACGCCTTTGTTGGTTGCCGCAATGCGTTTTACAAAATCAGCCTGGTCCTTTCCCTGATATGTATCTATTGTGGCTGGTACAAACCATTCATCAAGCATATCTCCGGCGATGACAAGTTCTTTAACATTTGGAGCCGCTTTTATCTGTTTAAGTAATTTTTCAAGAGCCCCGAGATTCTCTTTGCACTCAGCATAAGCGAGATCGGCACCAAGATGAATATCACTGAGAACAACGATCATGTTCTTTTCATTCCCTCCATTGCTAAATGCGCTTATTGTATAATCTATTGGATCAGACTTTTGACATGATGAAAGTCCGTTTAAGAACGAAATCACCAAAACCATACGGACTATTCTCAATCTAATTTTCATACGTATAAATTTTCAATTTTTGTTTCTACAATTTTCGTATCAACTTCAGTTTTTCAATTAAATTTTCAACGAATGGAATAGCCATTTATACATTTTCGGTGTTAGAATTTATAACCGAGTAAAAAATAAAACCGATTTGATGATGATTTTAATTGTGAAGACACTGACATACCATTCCCTGCTTCATATCTAACTTCAAACGAATATTTTTCATATTTTGTGCCAAGCCCCCAAATATACCCTTGCTCATATTTTCTTATTTCGTTAAAAATTACACTTTCATCGATTCTTTCAGATAAATATATTTTCAATTCTTTCTTAACGGTATTGCTTTCACTTAATGCATAACCATTTGAAATTCCGACATTCAAGTAAACAGAAAAATTTCCAACCGGGTATTTATACCGCAACATGTTGTTCATTTTCAGGTAAGAAAATCCAATTATTGTATGATAAATTGTATATCTGTTTTCACTCTCATAATCATTGTAAAGACCTTTTATTTTATATGAAGAAAACATCAACTCGTTATTTAACGACCATTTCTTTTGGTTTCTTGGTGGAGTCACTTCAAAGAACAACCCCGCTGAAAGATTTGCTGATGGATCACAATCAGCATTCACTAAATAATCAATAGCATTGAATTTTAAAGAAGTCAATGACAATCCTGCGAACACGCCAAATTCGGCAACTGTTTTCTCTGTCTTTTTTTGGAATTCAATTTTTGATTGAGTGCAACCATAGTAATCGAGAAACAGGTTTTCCATACTCTTTTTAGTATAACCAGTATTTGCTATTTTCGATTGAATTGTTGGGCAGTCCTTAAAATAGGAAGATAGCTGTCCTAAATATTTTTTATTCACAGCGATTCCTTTTTCACCATCTTGTTCTTTCAAAAACTTATTATAAACCAATAAATTATACGACGAATCGTGCTTAATATAGAACTGATCTTTTCCCACCTTGTTTTTATAAAAGTACAACGACTTTTTCCCTTTTATAATTGTTTGCAGGAAGGTTGTATCGAGTGCAAATTTTGATTCTTCATCAATTTCCAAGACATTAATATCAGCCGAACTTACTTCTACTTGCACAACAGCACTCTCATACATTTCATCAAGAACACTAAATCCATTAATGTCCATTGGATAATAAATTATTCTATCGTCACTTAACTTTTCTTTAAAAGATATTTTATCGGGATTTCCTTCCCAGTTACGATAATCAATAAAACCATGTAATGTGTCGCTATTCGAGATGATATATCCCGGCAAAAAGTTCTCCTGGCAAAAAGAAGTTTGGTATATAAAAGTTGCAAAAATCGCGAGTACACTCTTTTTTATAAAAATTTTCGTTTGCATGTGATTTTTATTTTATGAACTTGTTTAAAGTTGAAACTACTTTTATTGATTCCTCTTCATTTCTAAATATCGAACAACGAACAAAAATGAGGAATATAGAGATATCACAAATGCGCATGCAACCGAATTCCTTATTTCTTATTTTGTTTTTCCTGTTTCATTATAACCACTAAAACAAATAGTTATACTCACTTATTGATGCCCGGCTTTTGACAACCTTTATGCGTACAAATTCAATATTTCTTTACTATCAATAAATTGCCTGTATTTTTATCCGTTCAAAGTGGAAAAAGTTGTAATTCAAATGTATGGGATTCAAATTAAAAATCCAAGATATAGGGCAAGAAACTACCCCATATTTCGCTTATTCTTTTTTCTTCACGTCGTAGAAAATTTCATGATAGCCTATTTCACCTTTATCAGAAATGGCTTCTACCACCACCTGCATTTCTCCCATGACGTCCGCGTTGTAAAAAGCAGAAGAAGCCCGGCCCAGGCTGTCGGTCATGATTTTAGGCTGCCAGTATATTAGCGCGCGCAGATCTGGTTTAAACCAGTCTATTGGTTGAAGGTTTCCGTATTTTGGCGTATAAAATTCACGGGGTGTTGAAAATACAGGAACAGCTGCCTTCGCGATGCCGACAGGTTGCCTTACTCCGTAAATTCCCTTTCGTCCATGGGTATAGATAGCAATAACATCACCCCAGGCTGGTACTGACCTTGGATCGGCATCAGGAAATGCTTCCATGTAGAGTTCTGAAAAATTTTTTGCTCCCTCAATAATCTCAAAACTACTGACTTCGCTGGGTGGAATATTCGGAATAAGGGGATATTCATAATCCATGACAGGAATGCCATCGATCACAACAAGCGTCATCTCCGAATAGTTCACCTTTGCATATAAAACACCAACACTGTCTCTTTTTACGATTACCTTATCCGGGAAATTGAATAAAAGGACGCTATACAAACCATACGACCATTTTTCTTCTTTTTCCTCTATGGCTTTTCCTTCAATTACCTCATCCGGCTCGCCGTACAATTCCATTACCTTCTTTCGTTCGGGAGTCATTCTGTACCCTTCCACAACCACTTCATCCAAAAGAATATTGCCTGCCGATATGGGAAAAGCATCATCCAGTTTTTTGCGCTCAATATTTTTTTCGACAAGCGCACGTGCAACGCTATCGACCCGTTCTACCGACCTAGTATGATCGAACGAAACAGCAGGAGATTCTTTTTTGTCTAATTCAATGGTATAATCTCTATTTTTTCCTGATTTATTGGCACTTTGAATCAGCACATTCAGATTTTGTCCGTATTCGTCATCTATATTGAAATTAAACCGACCCAGACTGTCGGTATGCTGTGTCTGGATTGACCGGTTGTTTCCAAAAGTCATCATGGTCAATTCAACCCCTTTTTTCGTTTTCTGAAAAATTACTCCACTCACAGAACCTGATACAGTAAGTGTAGGCTCAGGTTGAAACAGTATCTTGTCTGCTGGTTTGGCATAATGGTACTTTCGCCAGCCCTGAGTAATTAGCAATGCATCCAAATCGTTATAACTGTCATCATTTCTGAAATAAAATCCGGGGTTTTCGATCGTACCTTTCAATTCAGAACTCAGCAGAAAATAGGACAATATGTTCTGGCGCATACTCTGGTTCTGTCCCAGTTGCTCTTTATTCAATACCAGTAACGACAGATTAGAAATTACTGCCTCCCCTCGATTATTTGTAGTTTCAATATCCAGCTTTGTCAATTCGCGTTGTATGTATGAATCTTTATCCGTAGAGAGTACAATATTCACCCGGGTTTCCGGTCGTTCGTTGAAATAAAGCCGTTCCGCTACAGGATGCATTGCGCCATCCATCATGGTAAAGGCGATAATGCCGGCAGGAAATTTATTCGCCGGCAGGAAAAACACAATTACCCCTTCCTTCAAAAGTCCTTTTATATCATAATAAGCTAATCCCCTGCAGGAAATCCGAATGGAAACACTATCATTTTTCAGATAGTTTGATACGGCTATTATACGCATTTGATCCCCTCTTTTTGTTACAGACAGCACATTACCAACGGAAGCAACCTTCGGCAAAGGGTACTTGGCCGACAATCCTTCTTCTGATTGTGATTTTATACTGGCGAAGTAAGTCGCAGCGCTGTCGGCTTTCGGTATGTAAAAACTGCCCATACCTAACGAATTGCTTTTAAATGCGGTAATTACCTCCCCTGCCCCATTCACTATCTGCCCCTCTATACTTTTCCCTTTTCCACTATAATCCAATGCCTTGAACCCGACCTTGCTCATTATTCCATGCACCAATTCTCCACTTTCTGGGAAAAATTGCAAATCGAGATGATTTTCATCCACGGCAATGGTTTTCGAATAACTAAAAAGGTTTTTCGTTTGTATCTGTAATGTAATAACCTGAGATCCATCGGGAATAGCATAATCGAGCAGATAGTCGCCATTATTGTTCCTTTTGACAGACAAAGTGTCTTTTTTATCGTCAAGGGTTATTATAAGGTTGAGTTCTTTTTTTTGAAGGCTGTCGATTGCGAGAGGATTAAAATACGCATTCAACCGACGTTCATTATTCTGCTGTTCGACCAACGTAATATTGCGTATTGGTTCTGCTTTTTCTTTCGATGAAAGAGCAAAAACATGGATGTATTCTTTAAAGAAAAAATCGGTATCGAAATTTTTGTTCCATTCGGTGTATGCCCTGATTAGATAAAGACCTTCGGGATAATTTTTATTCAATTCAAAAAAACCATCCCCAATGCCATTTTCCAACTTTATCAACTTCTTTTCAATTATCTTTTCATCCGGACCGATCAGTTCCACATACAATACCCCGCTTCGTGTTGTCGGGGCATGGTCGACAGCATTCGTAACAAGGGTTTTAAACCAAATGACTTTATCGGTTGTATAAACGGAACCATCCAATTGCAAATAAATTTTCTCGGCCAGGGACGCATGTGAATAGATGGTATTGAGTTGTGACCTGGAAGGACAAGCAAAAAAAACGAAAAACGAAGTTGTCAGAACAATAATCAGGATGAGCTTCTTCAAAGGAGTATAAAAAATTTTATGCATCGTATCAAATTTATCTTATAACTCTGGAATGATGTCAACCGAAGGCAGCAGTATTGTATATTATTTCCGTTATAGCAGATCTTTGCCAATTACACATTTCCCCGTCTTTATTCACACTGCTTTTTTGTTCAACGTGAAAAAATTACGAATAGCAAGTTATGCAATTTGGACTTAAATTCATATAAAGAAATGAGTACTGGATAAAATTTAGAATAATTACACATAAAAAGTCAGGCAAATATTCGAATGATAAATCCGAATTAGCGAAACTTTTTCTTTTTTTCAACAATAAACATAAACAACGAATTCAGAAAAAGGTAACGCATTAAAAAACAATAATTTTGTATTTTCGTCTTTTGAAAAAAATCAAAAACCAAATCAAAATTAACCGACCAATTATGCAAACCAAAGTCCTCTTTTTTCTTGTTGCCAGTTTCTTTTTTGTTACTGCCTACGCACAAATTACACCCACCCAATTTACCTGCGAATATCTACAAAATTCAGCTGTAGTCGATGTGCAGAACCCGCGCCTTGCATGGATTAACAGGGCAAACAAAAACGAACGCGGACAGAAGCAAACGGCATATCAAATTCGTGTAGCCAGTTCAAAAGATAAACTACCAAACGCTGATTTATGGGATAGCAAAAAAATAATTTCAGAACAATCAACACGGATAGAATACCAAGGCAAAGAGTTAGTTTCACGGCAGGAATGCTGGTGGCAGGTACGTGTTTGGGATAAAAACAACAAGGAATCGAAATGGAGTGAACCAGCCATGTGGCAGATGGGTATTTTAAATCAGAATGAATGGGAAGCCGAATGGATTGGCGCCCCCTGGCAAGGAGAAGAAGCGCTTCCGAAACCACCGGGAGGACCGACAGCCCAGCTGGTCAATTTTCCACCTCCTGCCCCTTTGCTCCGTAAAGGATTTTCGATCGACAAAAAAATTAAACGTGCTGTGGCTTATGTAACCGGATTGGGCTATTTCGAATTTTACGTAAATGGGAAAAGGATAAGCGAAGATGTTTTGGTACCAAACCAGACCAACTACGGAAAGCGCCCCGGCTTAAAAGATGCCTACATTTCGGTAGAAGACAATTTCAGAAAATATAAAGTAATGTACCTGGCATACGATATTAAAAATCAATTAAAACAGGGCGAAAATGTTGTTGGAAGTATTTTGGGAAACGGATTTTACAACCCATCGAAACACTGGGCCGAAGCGTACGGTTCGCCAAGGTTTTTGGGACAAATCCACATTACCTATACCGATGGCACCGAAACATTGATCCGAAGTGATCAAAGTTGGAAAGCCTACAAAAGTCCGATCCTGATGGACATGGTTTATTACGGTGAAACTTATGATGCCCGAATGGAACAAGACGGTTGGTGCTCGCCCGGATTCGATGATTCGGCATGGAAATTTGCGGCATTAAGAAAAGCGCCTGAAGGCAAATTGGTAGCGCAAACTTCTCTACCCGACCGGGTTACCAAACGCATTCCACCTGTAAAAATTATAAAAACAGATGATGGAAAGTACTTGATTGATTTTGGTGTTGAGATTTCAGGATGGGTTCGCTTCAATAACATTGAAGGACCAGCCGGACATAAAATTGACATTAAATTCAATGCAAATCAGTATTCAGGCAACAACTCATATATTTTCAGGGGAAATGGGCCCGAATCGTATGCACCACGCTTCAACTGGTTTGTTTTTAGCGGAATAGAAATTAGCAATTGGCCCGGCGAACTAAAACCTGAACACCTTATTGCAGAAGCCGTAAATACCGATATTCAGGAAACAGCCCGTTTCGAAACCTCCAACCAGCTTTTCAACGACATCAATAAAATATGGAAACGCAGTCAGCTCGACAATATGCATGGTGGTATTGCCAGCGATTGCCCACACCGCGAACGTTCGGCCTATACCGGCGATGGGCAGGTTGCTTGTGTAACGGTAATGCATAATTTCGATGCACAATCGTTTTATCAGAAATGGATTTCGGACATATTCGAAGCCCAAAATATTGAGACTGGTTATGTACCAAACGGGGCGCCCTGGCAACCCGGCTGCGGCGGAGGCGTGGCATGGGGCGCTGCCATTTGCATAATGCCATGGGAATTTTATTTGCATTACGGCGCTTCGGATATGCTCAAAAATAATTACGAAGGCATGAAAGAATACCTCCGTTACATGCAAAAATGGGTTGATGATGACGGCATTATGTTTTCGCAAGTGCCCGGGCAAAATGGCAAACCATTAAAATGGTTTAACCTGGGAGAATGGGTTACTCCCGGAGCTTTACCTCCCGACGACATGGTTCATACGTTTTATTTATGGCGTTGTGCCGATATTACCTCAAAAACGGCAAAAATTTTAAATAAGCACGAAGAGGCGAAACAATATGCAACTCTTGCAGAAAATACGAGACAGGCTTTTTACAAACGGTTTTATGATGAAAAGAATGGCAGCTACGGAAAAGCAGGCGGAAATATTTTTGCACTAAAAATGGGCATTCCTGCTCAACAATACGAGAAAGTCATTTCATCTTTAAAATCCGACATAAAAGCCAATGGAGGACATCTGGACACCGGGATTTTCGGGACACAATTCTTTTTCGAGGTGCTTGCCGAAAATGGCATGCAGGATTTGGCATACGAAGCCATGAACAAAAAAGACGAACCGGGTTACGGACACTGGATCGAACTGGGATCGACCACAACCCGTGAACAATGGAATGAAGAAGGTTCGCACAACCACCCAATGTTTGGGGGCGGCATTAACTGGTTTTACCGAAAACTGGCGGGTATGGATACCGACCCCAAAAAGCCTGGATACCGCCACATCATTTTTCGGCCTCAACCAGTTGGCGAAATAAAATTTGTCACCTATTCAAATCAAACTCCTTTCGGCGAAGCGGGTATTAGTTGGAAAAAGGAAAACGAACGATTTGTGATGGATGTAACCGTTCCGGTGGGCAGTTATGCAAGTGTTTATGTTCCTGCAAAAAAAGCGGAAGATGTAAAAGAAAGCGGACTTGCCATCGAAAAATCAAAAGGGGTAAAATTCGAAAAAATGGAAGATGCCTACGCTATATTCACCGTTGAAAGCGGAAAATATAATTTTGAAGCGAATTAGACTGATTACTTGTTCTGAATTTAATGATGAAAGCCCTTCCGAACAAAGAACAAAAACGCTGTATTCTTTCGGACAAACAGTTTTGCAAGAGGGAACACCAGGGAAGATGTTCCCTCTTTTCAAAAAAAACCATATTCCAAAGTGGATCCTGTTTTTACTGCACATTTTGTATATTTAAAACTTTCAAATTACAGACATCATATCAACAAAAGAACAATATGTCTAAATTTTGTCTCACTCTTTTGCTATTAATCTCTATTCTGAGGGCTGAATCTCAAAATCTCAAATACCTTCTAAACACCAGCCAATCGACAAAAAAAGAGATTATTAAAGCGAATTTCCAAACCCCGCCTGCCGAAGCACGCCTGCGATGCTACTGGTGGTGGCTCAACAGCATGGCAACCAAAGAATCGATTACCCGCGACCTGGAAGAAATGAAAGCCAAAGGATACGGTGGCGCGTCGATTGTCGATGCGGGAAGCTCTAGTTACCAAATAGCCCGAAAAACTGCTGCTGGCCCGGTTTTTATGAGTCCCGAGTGGATGGAACTTTATCAACATGCAGTAAAAGAAGCCGACCGCATCGGCATTGAATTGAGCGTGAATGCGCAAAGCGGCTGGAACCCCGGAGCACCTTCCATCACCCCCGAGATGGCGCTAAAAAAGCTGGTTTATACCGAAACCAAATTAAAAGGCGGGCAAACAGTTCAAATTGAACTGCCACAGCCCGAAACCAAACTACAATACAAGGATGTGATGATACAGGCCATCCCGTTGTCTTCTGAAAATTCGCCCGTGAAAAACGAGGCAATCACCAACTGGAGCAAAAAGTCGTTCAATCAGGCCATGGGCTGGCAGGGCATTTATCCATTGCACGAATTACGCGAAGGTTTTGACAATTCTGTTGCTGCTGACATCATTCAAAAAGAGGATATTATTGATTTGACAGATCACTTCAATGGCAAAAAACTCAACTGGAATGCGCCGGTGGGCAACTGGCTGATTATCCGTTACGGCTGGACCTGCACCGGGGCGCACACTTCGACTAACAGCGACGGTTGGGAAGGTTTGTCGCTCGACCACCTGAACCCCGATGCTTTTGAACTATTCAGGCAAACAGTCATCCAGCCGCTGATCGATTCGGCACAGGCTGTAGGGAACAGCATCAAATTTTTACAAACCGACAGCTGGGAAATGGGCGTGGTGAACTGGACCAACCGTTTTCCTGAAGAATTTAAAAAATTTCGTGGCTACGAACTCGACAAATACCTGCCTGTTATGACCGGACGGGTGGTCGAAAGCCAGGATGTGTCGAACCGTTTTTTGCACGATATCCGCAAAACCGTTGGCGATTGCGTCGCTGAAAACCACTACCGTTTGTTTGCCGATTTGGCCCACAAGCACGGCATGGGCATCCATCCCGAATCAGGCGGCCCCCATTCTGCCCCGGTCGATGCCTTGAAAGTGATGGCTATCAGCGATTTTCCGCAGGGCGAGTTCTGGGCATGTTCGAACACTCACCGTGTATCTGATGCTGCCCGGCTAGCCGTAAAACAAAGCGCCTGTGTAGCACATACCAATGGGAAACGATTCGTTGCCGCCGAAGGCCCAACCAGTATTGGCCCGCAATGGGAACGTTCGCCGAAAGACTTAAAATCCAACATCGACCGCATTTTTTGTTCAGGGGTCAACCGGATTGTTTGGCACACATTTACCTCATCGCCCAAGGAATTTGGATTGCCTGGCAATGAATATTTTGCTGGTACACACCTGAATCCAAACGTTACCTGGTGGGAACAATCGAAAGATTTTATCAGCTACCTGAACCGCTGCAGCTACTTACTTCAGCAAGGAGTTTTTGTTGCCGATGTGTTGTATTATTATGGCGACGATGTCCCGAATTTTGTTTTTCTGAAAGAAGAATACCCGGAACTGAAATTTGGCTACGATTGGGACAAATGTTCGAAAGATGTAATCATGAAACGACTTTCGTTTACTGACGGGAAAATTGTTTTGCCCGATGGCATGAGCTATCGGTTGCTGGTTTTGGCCCCCGAGCAGTCTATCGACCTGGAAGTACTTCGTAAAGTGGAAGAACTGGTAAAAGCCGGGATGACAGTGATTGCCCCTCGCCCAAAAGAAGCCACAGGACTAAAAAACTACCTGCAAGCCGATTCTGAATTAACCAATATCGCCACCCGTTTGTGGGGAAATATCGACGGCAAAACCGTTACCGAAAATCGTTATGGAAAAGGCCGGATAATTTGGGGACAGGACGTAAATAAAGTTCTGCGCGAAATGGGTGTAAAACCCGATTTGGCATTCAGCAGCCCGGATAAAGAAACAGCGCTTGACTATATCCACCGCAGTACAAACCAATCGGATATTTATTTTGTGGTAAACCGTTTTGGCCAAAAAAGCATCAACAATTTTGAATACCACTACCTGACCGATTTGCCCAACCGTTTTGAACAGGTCGAATTCACATTCAGGATCACCGGGAAAATTCCGCAATTATGGGACCCGCAAACCGGCGAGATAAAACCGGCGTTGACCTATCGTGAAGAAGACGGGCAAACCATTGTCCCGTTGCATTTGGTTCCCGAAGGTTCTGTTTTTGTCGTTTTCAGTGAAGATAAAGACGAAAATCATATCGTCAAAATTGAAAAAGACGGCAACCCAATTTTTCCGGGAAACGGAATGGAAGCAAAAGAAAAGCCGTTGTTCGAATTTGAAAAGTCAGCCGATAAATGGGGAATGACTGCATCTGTTCCCGGGAACTACACACTGCACTGGTCAAATGGAAAAACAAATACAATAAAAGTTGAAAAAGAAGACCATACTATTCCCCTTTCAGGAAGCTGGAATGTTCATTTCGATCCGAATTGGGGCGGCCCGGAAACAATTGTTTTCGACGAATTAAAATCGTGGACTGAGTTTCAGGATGAAGGAATTAAATATTACTCAGGATCGGCTACATACGAAAAATCATTCAACATAAAAGAGGAAGAGATAAAAGGGAAGAAAATTATGCTGGATCTCGGTAACCTGCACGAAATGGCAGTTATCAAATTAAACGGGCATTGTTTCAATTTATGCTGGGCGCCCCCCTACCTATTGGATATAACCGATTATTTGCAAAATGGCGACAACAAACTGGAAGTTGAAGTTACCAATCTTTGGCCCAACCGCTTGATCGGCGATGGCAAACTGCCTGTTGAAAAACGGCGAACAAAAACTAACATCACTAAGTTTGATGCACCGGATGCGGAAAATATCTTGCGCAAATCAGGTTTGATCGGACCTGTGGTTTTAACTATCAGAGAAAAAATAAGTTTATAACGATAAATAGAATCTTTGAAAAAGGAGTTGTTCGAAAATATATTTCAGGCAACTCCTTTTTTATTTTTTATCGCAACCCGGTTCAGCCCAAAATAGTTCCTCCTGCGCTCTTTCTATATAAATAGCCAGGGCAAACGCATCTAAAATGCAAGTATTGCATAACTCATTTTCTTCGGCCTGAAAGGCCAGCTTATTCTAGCCCCAGACAACGTCTGGGGTAAAAGGAATAATAGAAAAACCGTCCGCGCGGAAACAATAACAAAGACAAAAATCTTCTTTCGGACGAAATTTGGATGCATACCTCTTCGTCCGAAATAACGACAACCTTTCAAAATATGTTATAGCGCGGACGATTTTAACGCCCATTTTCCTACCCAGGGCGTCACTCCGTTTGCCCTGGGCTAAAATAAACTGGCCTTTCAGGCCGTTGGTTTGTCTAAATATCATCATTTCAGTTTCAAAATGATCGGTATAAAGTGTAGCCCTGCATACTGGGGGAATAAAAAAATTAGATGCGTTTGCCCTGTATAAATAGCGAAAGATTTTAATCGACATTTTTTGTTAATATTGCAAGCTCAATACATGTAAACCTTACTATTCATGAAACCAACATTATTGATCCTTGCCGCAGGCATGGGAAGCCGTTTCGGAGGGCTGAAGCAATTAGCCCCAATTGGTCCAAACGGGGAAACAATCATTGAATATTCGATTTTCGACGCCATCCGTACCGGGTTCGGGAAAGTCGTTTTTGTTATCCGGGATCATTTTGCAGAAGAATTTAAAAACCTGATTGAACCCAAAATTTCAGGGAAAATTGAGATTGAATATGTTTTTCAGGAGTTGGATAAACTGCCCGAAGGGTATCAACTACCAGAAGGACGCGAAAAACCATGGGGAACAGGTCATGCCATTCTGATGGCAAAAGATGTAATCGACGGGCCCTTTGCAGTAATCAACGCCGACGATTTTTACGGATTCGATGCCTACAAAACCATGTCCGCATTTTTCAATACATCGACCAACGACAATGAATACAGTATGATTGGGTATCTTCTAAAAAATACTCTTTCCGAATTTGGAACCGTTTCGAGAGGCATCTGCAAAGCAAACACAAACGGCAATCTTGTTGAAATAACCGAAACCCACGAGATTGCCGCTGCCAACGGAAAAATAGTTTGCCGAACAGGCGATGGAGGAACAGGCGAACTCGATGAAAACATTCTGGTTTCAATGAACTTCTGGGGATTTAAACACAATCTGTTCAGCCGCCTCGAAGATCTTTTCATCTCTTTCCTGAATGAAAAAATTGATGTGCCAAAGTCGGAGTTTTACATTCCGTTTGCTGTTTTCGATCTCATTCAGGCCGGAACAATCCACGCCAAAGTATTGCAGGCCGACAGTCCATGGTTCGGAGTAACGTACAAAGAAGATCAACCGCATGTGGTGAAAAAAATTACCGGTCTGGTGCAGGCCGGAGTTTATCCGGAAAATCTCTGGAAATAAAAAACAAAAACTGTAAACTTAAACCATAATAGAATGACATCAACCGACCAAAACTTTTTAAAAAGTATTGCCGGAGAATTTAAAACCGAAGGCGAAATTACTTCCGTGCGTCCATTCGGAAACGGCCATATAAACGACACGTTCCTGATTGAAACTGCGGGAAACGACCAACCCAATTACATCCTTCAGCGCAAAAACCATCTTATTTTCAAGGACGTTCCAGCCATGATGGAAAACATCGACAGGGTTTGCAAACACATTGAAAATAAGTTGCGCGAAGCAAATGATCCGATGGTGGAAAAGAAAACGATCAAACAAATTCGCACGAACGACGACAAATTATATCATAAAGATGAACAGGGGAATTTCTGGGCAGTTCTGAATTTTGTTTCGAACAGTAAAAGCGTTGAAATGATTGAAAAGCCAGAAATGGCCGAAGTTGCAGGGATTGCCTTCGGACGATTCCAGAAGCAGTTGGCCGATTTGCCCGGTGGTCCGTTAAGTGAAACCATTAAAGATTTTCACAATATTTATTTCCGGATCAATAATTTTGAAAAGGCAAAAGCAAGCGACCCGGTCGGACGATTGGCTATTGTCAAGGCTGAAGTCGAAGAAATTGAAAGTCGGATGGAAAAGATGAAAACCCTGCAAAAACTGGCCGATTCAGGGAAACTGCCAATCCGGGTTACACACAACGACACCAAAATAAACAATGTACTTTTCGATAAAGATACCGACGAAATTTTAGCGGTTATCGACCTCGACACTGTGATGCCGGGCCTGGTTCATTTCGACTTTGGCGATGCCATGCGTACCGCTGCAAATACGGTCGAAGAAGATGAAAAAGACATCAGCAAAGTGAAATTCAACCTGGAAGTGTTCCGTTATTTCGCCAAAGGTTTTTTAAGCGAAACAAAAGACACACTGACCCCGATGGAAATTGTACTTCTCCCCCACTCTTGCCAGTTCATGACTTATATTATGGCGCTCCGGTTTCTCACCGACTACATCGACGGCGATACTTATTACAAGATAAAACACCCGGAACACAATATTGAGCGCGCCCGCAACCAGATTAAACTGGTTCAGGAAATGGAAAAACTGGAACCCGAAATGGAAGAAATTGTGAACGGTATAATAAATAATTAATCGAAACAATTCAACTTATACCTCCAACTTGTATAAATAAAGAGGCATATTCACATTCTGGAGTAAATGATACGGGGTTCAGATCGATTAGATTTGAACCTTTTTTTTGTAACCATATTTCCAAACATACAGGGACGGTACATCTGCACGATCGAAGAATTGATTAAATTACTGGTTATGAACCAAAATTAAGTTCGTTTCATTCGAATAAATCAGGATAATCAGAAATAACAGCATCTACGCCTAATGCTTTAAGGCTATCAATTTCGTCCTTGGTGTTCACCGTCCAGGTAACTACCTTAATTTTATCACGATGGCATTGGTCAATCAAATCTTTATTAACTTGTTTATAGTATGGACTGTATGCGTATGGTTTAAATGACAACTTTTTTAAATTGCCCTGCCAATCGTCTCTTCCAACATACACCAGGTATGATGTTTTTATTCTGGGATAATCTCGGTGAAGTATTTCCAGCATATCAATATCAAATGATTGTATGATTACTCTTTTCTGTATCCCTTTTTTCTTTACAATCTCCATAATTGCTTTGATTACGTCTTCCCGGTAGTTTGAGCCAATGGTTCCTCCAGGTATTTTAGCTTCAGGATTATATATGGGAGGGGGTATGTGCTTTGCCTTAGCATACGCTTCTATCGAGTCTATTAATGCAGCAAACAAAGGGATACGGGCCACCATCTTCTTTTGACGTGGAAATTCAGGATTCAGCCTTGACCCAACATCAAATTTTACAATATCGCTGTAAGGCATATCAACTAATCGATAGCCTTTTGTCTGCTCCTTTGTAACAGGGCTTCCATCGGGATTAAGCGCAAAAATCGACGACATATAGCCGTCATGCGATAGAATGATCTGCTTGTCCTTACTTATATATAGATCCATTTCCAGAGATGTACCCCAATCCAGCGCATTCTTCATCGCGGCAATTGTATTTTCCGGCATCAGTCCGCGGCCGCCTCGGTGCGATTGTTTGTCAAATTTGTTTTGAGCCTGTACAATTACAGGAATCATTAACAGCCCTAATAATATTTTTTTCATCCGTATAAATTTTCAATTTTGGTTTCTATAATCTTCGTAATTACTTCAGTCTTTCAATCTAATTTTCAACGAGATGGAATTCGCATGATCAGGAAATAATTATTCCGATTGGTGTATCTGCTATACTCATTTCATAAGTATCAAAATTGGCAATCTTTTTTCATATAGAAGTGAGTAATTGTTATATTTTTTCCCGAATTGATACGATTTAAAAATAATGGACAACGCGAATACGGCGCTATCCATTATTAATTCAAACTAAATTGGAACCAGTTGTTAAACAACCTGGCTTTATATCAAACAAACGAAACCTTTTTTAGGGTTAAAGGTAGACGCTTTTAATCATTGATAAACATGCGTCCAGATTCTTGCCCTGTATATAGTAAAGCCACTCACGGTGCGCGAAAATGACAAAGCACCACTAACGGGGTCAAAAAAGTCTACCTTATTGGTTTCATATGGGTAAGACGGGTTATAAGCATCGGTTGAGACGTATTTTCCTCCGGCTTGCTTTCCTACTGATTTAAGTTTTACATCAGTGCCCGAATAACGGTGTGAGGCTCCGGGGGAAGAAGTGAATGTCTTCGTAATTTTATTAAAAATATAGACCCCGGTATGATCGCCGTATATTAACTTGTTGTCGTCGTCATAATCAGCTGCCAGATCGTGTGGAAATTTCAAATGATCAGGCGCACCTGTTGGAGATGTCGGATTTCCATAACGCAATACAGATCTAAAACTTGTATCTTCTGTTATTGTCGGGTTAGTTCTTGTTCCACCTATATTATAAGCGAAAAGACCGTGATAAGAGAGGCCGCCTATTATAATTTGTCCGCCGACCCAAAGTTTGTGATATATCGTATCAACAAGTAAGGCATGAGGACATATAATATTCGCTTGCGCATAACTTGAACCCGATGCATCAGACGTGTTGTATATACGCACCCAATTTCCGTAAGGACTTGTGGCAGTTCCATCTCCAAATCCGGCAACAACAATATTGCCATTTGGCAATAGTTCTACGGCATGATTATTAGGATTTTGTGTAGTAGGAAAGGTGTATTCCCACAATTTTTGCCCTTTCACATAACTTCCCAACGGTATATATGCGCCAATGCCCAGAAATCTGCCCCCTTGTACCACAAAAGCTGATTGAGCTTTATTTGGAAAGCCATCGGTATAATGCAATCTTGCATCCCCTATACCGTCACCTAAGGCTGTAATAGCACCAGAAGAATACCCCAATGCTGTAGTAGGTTTGAACAGCCAGTTGCGCGTGGTTGAATTCCATGTTGTACTGTTATAATTATAAATCTCCAATGTTTTATTGGCGGTATTACTGATGGCAATCCACGGAGACCAGGTATCAGACGATTTTAAATTGGGCAATTGCCCGGCGCTTTTTGACGGATTTACATTATTGGAAATGTCAGTTTCACACGAAATGTTATATTGCATTGCCAATAATAAACCACTATAAAGAAAAACATACTTGTACAGCTTCTTGATTAAATTTTTCATAATTGTAATAAATTCATTAATAAATAATCAAATAACAATTCAAATCGTATATTAATAATATCCAGGGTTTTGTATAATCTCCGGGTTAATGGAAATTTCAGGATAAGGTATAGGATAGATAAATTTATTTTGGTCGATCAAAAATGCAGAAGAAGGTACATAGCTTACAGTTTGTTTAAGCGCTGTCCCAAAGGCTGACATAACTGATATTGCATTATTTGTGCGCACCAAATCAGGCCAACGTTTATCTTCAAAAGTTAGCTCAACACGACGTTCGTGCAAGATAATGCTTCTCAATGCAGCTTGATTTGTTGTAATGACAGGCGACACACCGACACCAAAGGCACGGTCGCGTACTAAATTTAAATAAGTTAAGGCCTCCGATCCTTTACCCTGCTCATTTAATACCTCCGCCAGAGATAGGAGTACCTCTGAATAGCGGTAAACAGGCCAGTTGTCATTTGTATTATTAGGATTACTATGTGCATGCAAATACTTTTTAATGTATGGTATCCCTACAGTTCCAGAGGCTGGCATGTAATTGATTACGCTTTTGTTTGCTGTAAATGTAAAAAACATACTTGAATTATAAGTTCCTTCAGCCATACCGATGGAAGCATCGAAACGCTTATCATTCGGTTCAAAACTCTTTATCAAATCCTGAGTAGGTATATTGTATCCACCAGTGCTTGTATTGTCTGTTTTTATACCTGTTATAATTGTAGTATTTGTTGATCGGGGTAAAAACATGTAAATGAAGTTACTTTGCTGTCCATCAGTAAGCCCTTCATTGTATTGCACCTCAAAAACTGATTCTTTGCTGTTTTTATTGGTGGTTGCAAAAGCATCGGCAAAATTGGCATTCAGACCGTATCCCATAGTGGTTAATGTTTTTAACAAAACCTCTGCATCGGAATATCTTTTAAGTGTTAGGTAAACATCAGCCAACAGCATAGTAGCCGATCCCTTCGTAGCCAAGCCTGTTTGGGGAAATTTAGCCGGAGGTGCTAATTTGTTAATCGCCTCCAATGCATCAGCAATAATTTGATTATAAACTTCACCAACCGATGATCTTGGTATAAAAGTCTCATCGACTGTGGTAACCTGCTTGATAAACAAAGGTACTCCACCAAAGCATTTTACCAATTGGAAGTAGTAAAATGCTCTTAAAAACCTCGCTTGTCCGCCAATGTCAGCTTTTGCCACATCGGTAATGGACGAATTGTCTATCTTTCCTAAAATACTATTGCAACGCGCAATACCGTTATAACAGACGTAATATTCTTCCGCAGTAATTGTATTTGCGGCATCATTACTAAAATCGGCAATGTTTTCCCGATAAACATAACCGGCTCCTCTGTTAACAGAGTAGTTTTCATAGTAGGTATTATCGGACCTCATTTCGTTTAACACATAGTCAACATATATTAGACTGCGTAACGGGACATACGCTGCGGCTAACGCCAACCTATATTGGGCTTCTGTTTGAAAAAATGTTGCACCTGATATCTGATCCTTGGGAGCGAGTTCAATAAAATCCTCTTTACAGGAAGTTATAGTAAAAGCTATAATGCTAAAAAGTATATATATCTTCTTCATAATCTTTAGATTATTATTTTATTTAAAATTAGCTGATACGCCTATTGCAAATGTTCTTGGAACAGGATAGGATGATACATCAATACCAATTCCCCTGGTTCCATCCAATCCCGATAAGTTAGCTTCCGGGTTCATACCAGTATAACCGGTAAGCACAAATGCCTGTTGTACGGCCCCAAACACTCTAAATCCCTTTATTATATTTTTATTCCGGAAGTTGAAAGTATAACCGAGCGATATGTTTTTCACGGTGAGGTAGGTGCCGTTCTCTACCCATTGGCTATTGGTATAACGCCCAATAGCTGTAGTATTTGTTTTCGTGCGCGGATAAATTCCTGAACCTGGATTTGAAGGAGATCTCCATCTGTCGGCTGCTTCTGCCAACAGGTTTCTTGCACCATCCATATTTACCAGATGTGTCCATTTATTAACATTAAGCAAATCTCCACCTACCTGACCTGATACTGATATACTCAGATCAAAGTTCTTATATAGAAAATCATTTGTCATCCCAAAAAATAAGTCAGGCGTAGGATTTCCAACAAACGTGCGGTCGTTTACATCTTCAACAACACCATCGTTATTCAGATCCTTAAACTTAATTGTTCCAACATCTGAAATGGTACTTCCCCCTTTATAATTTGGGGAGTTGGCCAGATCGTCATCATCCTTATATAATCCGTCAAATACATATCCGTAAAACATGCTCAACGGATGTCCAACCTGGTTGCGGTAATAATTTGAGGCACCAGTACTTCCGTAATCTATATAACCCGGACTTACAAGTGACTTGATCTTATTCCTGTCAATTGAGATATTCAATGTATTATTCCACTTTAGGTTCCCAATAAGGGTTACCGTTTTTATGCTTAACTCGTGCCCCCAAAACTCAAATTCACCGGTATTAAACATCAATGCAGAGAAGCCTGAAGCCCTTGGAACCGGACGGCTCTGGATCATTCCATCTGTAATTTTGTGGTAATAATCGTATTCAAGAGTGACCCGGTTATTCAGGAGAATGAGATCAAATCCCAAGTCGAGTTGTTTGTTTCTTTCCCACGCCAAATCATCGTTTCCAAGAGATGTAATAGTGGCTCCGGGATATAGCGTCTTGTTAGCAAAATAATTTATATTGCTGCCAATGCTTGAAATATAAGTATAATTGCCAATATTATTATTCCCGGTTATACCATAGCTAGCCCTGATCTTTAGAAAGTTGACAGCATTAATACCCTTCAAAAAATCCTCGTCACTTACAATCCACCCAGCAGAAATTGAAGGAAAGGACCCATATTTTTTATTGGGTCCAAATCTGGACGATCCATCATTACGAATGGCGCAGGATAACAGGTATTTGCTCTTATATGAATAGTTAATCCTTCCGATTGCCGACAGTAACGAATATTGAGCAAGATATGATGCTCCGGAGGTAATTGTAGAAGCCGCACTCAAATAAGGGATATCATCAGAAGGAAAGCCCTGGCCACCAACTGCATTACTAAAGCTGTTATATTTCTGCGCAGAATACCCGACAAGCGCTTCAATGCTGTGATCTTTAAATGTTTTATTATACTGCAAGTTGGCTTCGGCTGTCCATGAATATGTATCGTATGCTTTACTGCTACCGGTTGCTATACCTGAGGATGCAAGAATTGAGGGAGAGAAATTTTTATAAAATTCAATACCCTGATCTACGCCAATATTAGTTTTCAGCAATAAACCGGGTAGAAATTCATAGTTAGCATAACCGTTCCCAATAAGGCGTGTGGTCACAAAATCATCCTGTCTATTTTTCAACTGCGAATATGGATTAACATTGGTTACCATTCCAGGTGTATTAACATTATAGGGATAAGATCCATCGGGGTTCACCGGAACTCCAATGGGACTGGCTTCCAATGCATACAGGAATAGTCCGGTTAAGCCATCAGTTGTTAAACGGTTATTATGATCCATACGATAGCTTGGAGCCAGGTTAAAACCAACATTCAGCTTATCGTTAAAAAAATGGTAATCATTATTTATACGCAATGAAAAAAGTTGAGTACCCGTATTCACCAGTACACCTTTTTGTTCGCTATAACCAACGATAACAGCTGATGATGATTTTTCCTTTGACGATAGTATCGATAAATTATAGCTTTGAATGGGTGCGGTTTGGGTAATCACTTTAAACCAATTCGTACCCTCTCCATATGCCTCAGGGTTGGCATAGGCTGCATTGAGTGGCGGTACTGATTTTTCATAAGTCAATGCATCCTGATAGCGGTCATACATATATTGTGCGTACTGCCGTGCATTCATCATTTTAGGAACCTTGTTTTCAGGTATCTGCTGAATGCCAGAATATGCATCAAGAGTAATTTTTGATTCACCCGACTTGGCATGCTTTGTAGTGATCAAAATTACACCATTGCTGGCTCTTGAACCATAAAGGGCTGTTGCCGACGCATCTTTTAAAACAGAAAACGTTTCAATCTCCTCGGGATTTATATTATTGATATCTCCGCTAATCGGTAATCCGTCGATCACAAACAGAGGTGCGTTCCCGGCAGATAATGATGCTGCACCTCTTATTCTAAAGGCCATACCGCGCCCTGGCTGTCCGTTCACCTGAGCAATCTGAACACCTGCAATCCGGCCTTGTAATAGTTGCGAAAATTGATTAACCGGTTGATCGTCCAATTTTTCGGCTCCAATCGTTGCAATTGATCCGGTTATCTCCCTTTTTACCTGTGTGCCATAACCAACGGCAACGACTTCTTCAATGCCAATAGTTTCATCTTCCATTTTCACGTTGATGGTTGTTTTTCCGGCTACAGAAATTTCCATGCTTTTCATCCCGACAAATGAGAAAATCAGTGCAGCATCACCAGGTACATTTGCCAAAGTGTAGTTCCCGTCAAAATCGCTAGTCGTTCCATTGGTCGTTCCTTTTATAATTACAGAAACGCCGGGAAGCGTCGCCCCTGACGAATCAGTAACCTTTCCTGTAACGGTTTTGCTTTGCTGAACGGAACCAGTCTCACCTCCGGTCAAAATAATTTGCCGATTGTTGATTGTGTATGAAACATTGGTGCCTTTGAATAAAACATCTAAAACTTCGTTGATCGTTTTATCTTTCAAATCAAGAGAAACAATTTTTTCCAATGGCAACCCTTTGTTGTTGTAGAAGAAGAAAAAATCGGTATTGTCCTCAATTTTCTCCAAAACCTCGGTGATTGTTGCTTTTGTTAGTTTTAGTTCAATCTTCTGGTTTTGAGCATAGCTACTAAGAGCTAATGTTTGAAAAGCGCTTACAACAACGATAAAAATAGTTAGTCGCATAATTTTTAAAATTTTCATGGCACAGGCAAATAAATACCTGTAGTCCGATAAGAACCAAGTTTTTTTCATAAATTTGATTTTTCGACGAGTTAATTATTCAATATGATTAATTCACAAAGGGCAGTGGTACGAACACTGTCCTTTTTTTATTTTTTATGGCATATATCTACCTCCCTGTTTTCGATCCTAGTTGTTACCGACGTTGACAACTCAATCATTTTCAATACTTCGCCCAACGTTTCATTCTGTATGGTTGCAGTGTATAAAATATCTGAGCTAAGTAATTCAGGACTTACATGGATAGAGCAGTTAAACCATCGTTCCATCTGTTTGGCTACTTCGTTTAAGGGCGTATTTTTAAAAATTAATTTTCCGTCTTTCCAGCTTGTGGTCAACCGGGTATCAATTTTTTCAATTGAAAGTTTATGTGTTTCCTTATCAAGCATGGCTTTTTGACCAGGATCGAGGCGGACAATTTCTTTCCCCTGAGAATCGAGCAGTTCAATTGATCCTTCTTCCAGGGTCGAACTAATAAACTGATCATTAGTGTAGGTTGAAACATCGAAAGAAGTACCGAGAACTTTGATATTCAGTTCTCCGGTTTCAACTATAAACGGATGCTTTTTATCGTGCGAAACATTGAAATACCCCTGTCCGTTTAGTTTTACTTTACGCTGTTTTTTTGTGTTAAAATCGACCGGATATTCGAGGGTACTACCAGAATTTAACCACACTTCACTTTTGTCGGGAAGTATAAAATGGACCCGGGATCCGGGCGTCGCAAAAACTTGCTGCATGGCACTTTGTCCGTCCATCAAATTATTTTGGTTGAGAAGATAAAACAGGTAAACCGAACTGATTAAAAGAGGTAAAAACAAAACAGCTGCAATCCTAACCAGATAAGTTTTCCAGTCAACAAGTCGTTTTTGTTTATCTTCAATATTGGATATTTTCGACCAGATTTTTTCCTTTAATTGCTGTAAGGACAAATCATTCTGCTCAAATTTTTCCTGTTCAATCCCTTCCCAGTGTTGCTGCATCAGTTCGTCCAACTTGTTATCCCGAAAACCCAAACTGATGTAAAACCGTAATCGTTCTTTTTCAGCAGCCCCCATTTCTCCTGAAAGTAGTTTTTCGAGATATTCATTCAGATTTATATTATTTTCCGATCCCATATGATAATTTTCCAATTCATACGGGTATACACACAAACCTTTTCCAACCCCTATTGGTAAACGATTTTTTTTTCTAAAAGAATAACTCGAAAAAAATTAAGCCCGAGAACCCGGCAGAACGAAGGTTACGTTTTATCTCGAAAAGGGCCGAAGTCATCTGGTTTTCAACGGTTTTTACCGATATGCCCAGTTTTGTTGCAATCTCGGCATTGGTCAGGTTTTTTTCACGGCTTAAAAGAAAAATTTCTTTCCGTTTAGGACTTAATTGTTCAACCGAATTTTTATAGGCCTTTTCGAGTTCTTTAAAATTCAGCTCTTCATCAAGCAAAACATTTTTTCCCGGATGTAATTTGGCATAATTTAAATATACCTGCTCCGATTTCGATTTACGGATTGTATTTAAAATAGCATTTTTGGCGATGGTAAAAACATACGAATCAAACGATTTTCCAGCCAAAAGGAACTCCCGTGATTTCCATATTTTCAGAAATACTTCCTGAACTATTTCTTCGGCCTCGTGAGGGTCTTTCAGATATCCAAGTGAAAAATGAAATAGTTTTTTCCCATAATAATCAAATAAATCGCGGAAAGCTTCCGGCGAGCCTTCTCTTAACCGGAGGATCAAATCCTGATTTTTATGAAAAGGTTTTTCACTCAATTTACATCAAAATTAGTTTCAATTGGAGAGCCAAAAGTAAATAATCTATTTTTTAAAACGGGTATGCGTTGATTTTTAAATTGCAAAGAGAACTACTAAGGAGAATTTTCGACTGGCTCATCCAATGAATATTGAGTCATCAGATGAATATATCTCCGACAAGCAAATCATCTTCCCTCCCGCAAAGATGAGCATTTCGCTGAAATTGACGTAAAAATTGAAACAAAGTGGAAATTCGTGAAACGAATATTTGGTTCAAAATGGAAACTCCATGATCTAAAGTTCCCATTTTGAATCAGATTTTTCCTTAGAAAGCCCCTAATCGCCCAAGGCTTTCATTTTGAAGTTTGCATTTTCGGCAACATCATGTTCCTGCTTCAGAACGCGTTCCATTTGTTGAACAATTTCCGGATATTGGAGAGAAACATCGGTTGATTCATGAATATCTTCGTCCAGATTATATAACTTGATACGCAAACTATCATTTAAAATTTGGGTGCGTACACCTTTCCATTTTCCCATCCGGATAGCTTGTTGCCCACCGGAATCGGGAAATTCCCAATACAAAAAATCATGTTTTTGCTGATTCTTTTTCCCCAGCAATGTTGGCAAAAAACTTATCCCGTCGATATTTTGCGGCGACTCAATGCCAGCGACATCACATAACGTTGGCAATACATCGTAAAATGATGAAACAAGGTCGGTTTTTGATCCTGCTTTTATTTTTCCCGGCCATTGAGCAACCATCGGAGTGCGAATTCCTCCTTCTGTGAGAGTTCCTTTTCCCAAGCCAGGCCCACATTTAAACGGTTTGGCGCTATCAAACCAGGGAGAATCTGTACCTCCCGCATTCGCCGGGCCATTGTCGCTTGTAAGTATAATAAGGGTATTTTCATATAAACCTATTTTTTTCAGCTCTGACACCAATTCTCCAACCTGCTCATCGAAATAAGAAATCATTGCAGCAAAAGTGGCGTGTGGGTATCTTACCGGAAAATAATTTTTTTCGCCGAGATAAGGTTCTTCGTTTCCAAATTTTTTGTGGTAGTAATCGACCAACCGTTTAGGAGCCTGCAAAGCAGTATGAGGAATTGTGGTGGCATAATACATGAAAAAAGGACGATCTTTGTTTTCCCTGATAAAATTGAGAACCTCTTTTTGCATTAAGGCCGGAGCATATTCATTCAATGTATAGCCTGAATAACTTTTCTCATCATAAGGATCGGCGCCATCTGGCAACTTTATTTTTCTATCTTTTGTTCCGGGAATAATTAATTCATTATCCGGCCATACTTTTACGGTATCTTTCCATAAATATTTGGGATAATAATTCCATGCCTGGCGCTGACAATTAAATCCAAAGAAGAAATCAAATCCCAGTTTATTTGGAATTCCATCGGTTAACGGCCCTCCCAAGCCCCATTTTCCAACAATTCCGGTTTTGTATCCTGCTTTCTGAAGAAAAGAAGCAATCGTCTGAGTGCCGGCTTTTAGCGGATACTGGCCTTCTAATTCAGGGCTTTCCTGTGTTTTTACGTAATCCCAAACATCTCCTCTTTCGGTCCATTCATCGTTGGTTCTTATTTGAGCATGTCCCAAATGCTTTCCGGTCAGAAGCACACACCTGGAAGGCGAACAAAGCGGCGCCCCGGAATAATGTTGAGAAAAAATCATTCCATTTGCAGCAAGGGCATCAATGTTCGGTGTTTCAATTTTTTCCTGTCCGTAACATCCCAGTTGTCCATAGCCCATATCGTCAGCCAATATGTATATAATATTGGGCTTTCGTGAGTCTGCTGGTCCCTGCTCTTTTTGGTTTTCTCCACATGCAAACGAAGAACAAAGTGTTAGAACCGAAAATGTTGGAATAATAATTCTGCTAATTTTTGTTTCTATCATTTCAAACAAATTATTTTAGGTCTTATAATATCGGGCACTATTTCTTGCAATCCGGGTTTGATCCAGTTGGAACCGGAGCATTAGATTGTCAAAACTGTTTTTAGGTGACTACTTCTGATATTAATTCTGAACCTTAATTCCGGGAAAATAAGCAGCCAAATCCAGTGTGTCATCCATTTGCTCTTGCAATTTTAAAAGCTTCTTGTAAAGATTTATTTTCGTTTCTGCATAATTTGGATCGCCACCTAGATCTTTCAATTCGTAAGGATCGCTATTTAAGTCGTAGAGCCTCATGACTTTAATACGCGGATAAACAATTAATTTTATCCCATTCTCACGGATCATCCGGTGATGTGTTTTGAACGCTCCGTAAATTGAAGGATAAAACGATTCTACCCTTTCGCCCCGGATAAATGGCATCAAACTATTGAATTCGACATACTCCGGTTTTTCTATTCCGGCAAGTTCAAGGGTAGAAGCCATGATATCCTGAAGATAAACATCTGCATCTATTTTCTTATTCTTCGGCACATCTGGTCCTACAACCAAAAGCGGGACACGCATGGAATGGTCGTACATATTTTGTTTTCCCATCAATCCATGGTTACCAATCGCCACGCCATTATCTGCCGTAAAAAAGATATATGTGTTATCCGCCTTTCCTGATTTTTCAAGCGCATCCAATATCCGGCCTATCTGCTGGTCCATGTGGGTAATAATCGCGTAATATTCCTGACGATGAACTTTTATAGCATATTCTGTCCGTGGAATAGGAGCAAGACTTAAATCGCGTTGTCCAAAGTACTGATCAATGCTGTCTCCCCTATATGGGTAAACAGGCATATAAGATTCAGGTAACAAAATATTCTCAATAGGATACATATCGACGAATTCCTTTGGGGATTGTCTTGGATAGTGCGCAGCATTAAAGGCCAGGTACATAAAAAACGGATTATCATGATTTTTGGCAGAATCTAAAAATGTAATTGCATCATCGCCAAGAACTTCACTCCAGTGTTTTCCACCTTCCCAGTGACCACCAAACTTTTTATCCCAAGGTTGCCATGTTGTATCGGCTGGGCTTAATGGCCGATTATAGCCAATTGGCATAACATCATTATAACCAATTGGCACGATACTATTTGGATCTTTCTTTAACCCTTTAAGTTTGGCCAACAACTCTTCTTTATTATAGGCATCGGTAGGATTCCCCGGACGCACATGGACAACATGGTCAAACAATTTTTCGGCATCAACCTGTATGCCATGCCATTTTCCTGTCATATAAGTCTCATAACCATTTTTATGCATAAGTTGGCTCCACATTCCACCTTGGTTTGCCAGCTCTTGCTGAGGGCATTTCTCGGCACGCCAAACAAACCTGCCGGTCATGAGCATTGTACGACTAGCCATGCAAACAGCGCCAACCCATGACCCCATATTGTATGTATGGGTAAACGTTACCCCCCTGTTCACCAACTTATCCAGATTGGGTGTTTTGATTACACTGTTCCCTAAAGCATGAATTGCCGAATAGGACTGATCGTCAGCTAAAATAAAAATGACATTGGGTTTTTCTGCTTTTTCATTCAATTTCCCTGTTGATTTTTGACTTGGATTACAACCAAAAAAAAATTCTAACAACAATAACAAAGAACAAGCAATAATTGAATGCTTCATTTTTTTATTTTTTAGTTAGTAGTCTTATCTACATCTAATTTAATTTAGCAAGGTGCATATTTATTTCGACATAGGTTTTTAACTAGCTATAATTTGTTTCCCAAATCTGAACTTTTCATCCTGGACAAAATCATCAGCTTTAAAATCCTGATATTTCAAATATCTATCCATCTTGACAAAACATATTAAAAGTGGGACAAAGCATCATTTTATACTAACCCAACAGGATGCTTTAAAACACATTGCTATAAAAACAACAAAGCAAGTAGTAATGAAAAATTTTAGACAGGAATATTTAATACAAAAAGCCGGATTTTTATTTCCATTAACAACAAACGAGTATTTGAACAACGGAATAATAAATAGTTCTCTGCATTCTCTGTTTCAGCCTGATAAATATTACTTTTGGGTGATTTCAGAAAAAAAATTCAGCGAACTTAGTAACCAAACAAATAAATCATGAAGAAAAACATGCTGATAATATGCCTGTTGGCTTTTCTCGCACAAGGTGCATATCCTGCTCAACCTGTAAAAATTATTTTCGATACTGACATGGGACCCGATTACGACGATGTGGGTGCAATTACCGTACTACACGCGTTGGCAGGCAACAACGAATGCAAAATACTGGCTGCCTGTGCATGCGACCGTTACCCAACCATTGCCCCAACCATTGAAGTTTTTAACCGTTACTTTAAAAAACCGGACATTCCGATTGGGGTTGCACAGGGAAATGCCCCTGATTTTTCAAGTAAAAACCATTGGAATGATTCCATCGTTGTAAAATTTTTAGGCGCCCTGAAAACTAACGACGACTTCCCTTCAGCGGTTGATATTTACCGAAAGGTATTAGCTTCGCAGGCAAACCAAAGTGTTACCATCGTTTCTGTCGGATTTATGAGCAATCTGGCTGATCTTCTGAAATCGGGAGCCGACCAGTACTCTCCTTTTTCGGGAATGGAGCTGGTGAAAAAAAAGGTCAAGAACCTGGTTGCCATGGCAGGAATATTTCCTCAGGGAAGCGAATTCAATATCGACCGTGATGCCAAAGCCTCGGTTTATGCACTCAACAATTGGCCAACGACAATTCTTTTCAGTGGTTTCGAAATTGGAGACAAAATTCTTACCGGTCGTAAAGTTGCCGACGAAGGCCCATCAAACAGCCCGGTAAGATGGGCATACACATACAATCTCGATACGTATGAAGGCAAAAAAATGGAAAAACGGAAATCGTGGGACCAAACGGCAGTTTTATGCGCTGTCCGAAACCCGGAGACATATTTCTATGTGGTCGGCCCGGGCAAAATAATTATTCATGAAAACGGGAGCGATGAATGGATGCCGGACAAAAATGGCCAACATTATTTCTTGGCACACAAATATCCCTATCAGAAAATTGCGGATATAATTGACGAATTGATGATGTACAAACCGATGGAAAAATAAACTTTTTCATTCTGCACCGCCAAGTCGAATGTCATTGATTTATTAATATTGACGCTCCTTATATTTTTAGCATTTTTCTTCTATGGAAATCAAAAATCAACTATTTTCGGTGGCTGAATTTTTAACCACATAATTTTGAAGAAAATGAAAAAGTATTTGTTGATAGTTTTATCATTCTCCTTTTTATGGATGAACATTTCGTGCGAGAAGCAACCATCTGATAAATACAAAATTATCCGCTCATCGAAATACAAAAAAATCATTTTGGAAAGCCGAAAGGAAATTGGTTTTCAAATGATCTCAACCGATATCATGGGCTTGTCGGTTGCAGTTTACCTCAAAAATCAGTTAATATGGTCGGAAGGAATGGGCTACGCGAATAAAGAATTAAACGTACCGGTTCAGCCCAATACAAAATTCAGGATCGGAGGAGTATCAAAACTTTTCACCGGGGCGCTACTTGCCCAAATGGTTGAAAACGGGGAACTCGACCTGAAAACCCCGATCTGTCAATACTATCCGGAGCTTCCCAAAGACAAAGATTCGATCAGTCTTTATCACCTGGCCTCCCACTCTTCCGGAATTCGTACGCCTACCTACGAAGAAAACAATAACCAGGGATATCAAACCATGCGAAAAGGCATTTCTGTTTTTATTGAAGATTCCCTCTTATTCGCACCTGGACAATATTATTTTGAGACAGATTATGGGTACGATCTGATCGGCGCCACGATCGAACGAAAAACAGGAAGTTTTTTTTACAAAATACTCAAGAAAAATCTTACCGATACGCTCAAGCTGGAAGCAACAGAAGTTGATAACCCAATCACCATTATTGAAAACCGAAGTCAATGTTACGGCCGGAACCTGGTCTCAAGAACTGTCAGGGCAACCACACAGGATAACCGGCACCGTGCCGCATCTGTTGGACTTTTATCTTCAGCTGTTGATATTGCCACGCTGGTTAATGAATATCTTCATCCTACTGTTCTAAAAGAAAAAACCGCAAAAAATATACTCGAGCCAATGAGCCTTAACAACGAGACGAAACTAAATTACGGACTTGGTTTGTTTATTGGACAAGACAACCAGGGACGCGAATTATACATGTCTTCCGGATCGACCAACGGAGGTAGCGCATCTGTTATTGCCTATCCGAAACTGGATTTGGTTGTTGCAATAGCCTGCAACCAGGGAGAAGAACAGGAAAACCTTCCTGTATTTAAAATAGCCAGCAAGTTTATTGATCTTCTGGAACCTAAGCAAAAAAAGATAGAGGAACAGGGAACAGAAAAAGAAAAGCAACCTGAAAAATAGATTTTGAACAGGCTGATCGAGTGAAACAGAAGTTATTCGATCAGCCTGTTCCCCAAAAAAACTTACCGGTTCAGAAGGTAATGTACCAACTCGTAAACCGAAGTATAATTTTGGCTTTTACCATCCTTGATCTTTAAATTCCAGTTCAATATTTCATCAACAGAGACCTGAATTTCGGCATTTTCAGCTTCGTTCACATAGATAAAACCGGCACGTGCCAGAGCATGAATTGTCCAGCGTTTAGCAAGTTCAGGCCCTTCCACCGAAAAAGAACCACGGAATATTTTTTTCAACCGAAAATCGCCGCTAAATTCATCGAACAGAATATTTTCACTGGCAAAAACCTTGTTGTAATGTCCCTGTAGAATCAGGTCTTCGGGAGCCCCTTCCAGTACTTCGTTTTCGAGCATCAACCAGATTTTGTCGACTTCGGAAGTTGCAATATTCAGATCGTGAGTAGAAAAAACGATGGTTTTGTTTTCGTTGCGGGCAAAGTTGTGCAAGAGGTGAATGATTTCGTATTTGTTCCGAATATCGAGAAATGCAGTGGGTTCATCGAGAATGATCACGGGCGTGTCCTGCACCAGCGAACGGGCAATCATGGCCCGCTGGCGTTCGCCATCGCTCAACTCGTCAAGCATCCGGTCTTCGTACCCACGAAGCCCGACCAGATCAATCGCTTTGTCGACCATCAACAAATCTTCATCGGTGAGGGTTCCTATGAAATTGGTATACGGAAAACGGCCCAACGCAAGCAAATCGCGTACCCGCAGGTTCTGTACACGCACCACTTCCGTGGAAACAAAACTCATAATTTTAGCCAGATCGCGGTTTTTATACTGATTTAAAGGTTGGTTATTGAAACAAATTTTACCACTCAATATTTCCTGAAATCCGCAAAGCGAACGGAGCAAAGTACTTTTCCCGATCCCGTTGCTGCCGATCAGGGCAACCAATTCGCCCGGAATGGCCGAAAGGTTCAGCGAGTTCTTGATCTCTTTTAGTTTTTTACCATGCCTGTACCCAATGGCAAGATCGCGTATTTCAATATGTACGATTGTTGCTTCCATCATACAGAAGTAAATTTCCGGTTTTTCAGAATGATCCAGATAACGAATGGAATCCCCACCAGCGCCGTTACCGAATTGATGGGCAAAGTACTTTCGAAGCCTGGCATTTGTGCAACAATATCGCTGAACAGCATCACAATTGCGCCCAGCAAAACACTGACAGGAACCAGAATACGGTGGCTTGCCGTTTTAAAAAGCAAACGCGAGATATGTGGTACCGCGATGCCAATAAAGCCAATTGGACCGCAAAATGCAGTGATACTTCCGGCCAGAATACTGGTGCTGAAAAATACCATGATGCGGACTATTTTCACCTGCAACCCCATGCTTTTTGCATATTGCTCGCCAAGGAGCATCACATCAAGCGATTTGGCGCTGAAAAAAGCGATAACCAGCCCCAGCAAAACAGACGGAATCAGCACTCTGAGTTGCGAATGGGTGACGCTGCCCAAGCTTCCCATCGTCCAGATAACAAATGATTTCAGCATCGATTCGTTACTAAAATACTGCATAATACTGACAATGGCAGAAGCAGCGCTGGCAAATAAAATCCCCAGAATCAGGATGGTTAGAATATCTTTTACACGAATGGAAACAGCCAGAATAAGAAACATGACCAGTCCGCTACCCAGCCAAGCCATGATAACCAAAGCCCACGAACCTCCGATCGAAAACATATCGACGGAGAGCACCGAAGAAAAGCCCAGCACCAGAATGGCGACACCGAGGCTTGCTCCCGCGCTGATCCCCAACACATCGGGGCCAGCCAGCGGATTCCGGAAAATGGTCTGCATCTGCAACCCGCTTACAGACAAGGCAACTCCAGCAGTCACTGCCGTAAGCGCTTTGGGAAGGCGAAAATCGAGCACAATGGTTTTTATTTCTTCGGAAGCATCGGAAATGCCGAACAAAACAGAGAATACCTGCCGAATCGGAATGGACAACGATCCCACGAAAATATCGAGGACAAAAAAGACCACCGCGATCAGAAAAAGAAGTAGAAACAGGCTTGTATTTTTCATGTTCATGAAACTTTTCATTCGGGCAATTTTTGATAATAATACAAGGAAGATGCTTCAAAAATTTCGGGATGAAAAATCTGAATTAAATCTTTTAAAACGATTTCAGGATTGGCCACTCCGGTTTCCCACACATCGTTTCCTCCGTTTGATTGCAGGCGTTTGTTATCGTTGAAAACCATTTTTTCGCGCAAAGGCTTGATGATTTTAAACCGTTCATCCAAATCGACAATGCTTTTCAGGCTTTCGGAATACCCGCAATTGATCCAGATATCGGCAGCTACCGATTGCGAAATCACGTTTTCGGGCGAAAGAACATAACTTTCGCGCTGATCGTTTTCGCCCCACAAATAATGGCCACCGGCATCGGCAATCAGGTTGGCCATGTACGATTTTCCGCCCGGAACCCACCAGTTTTCCTTGTATGGTATACCGGTAATTACAACTGGTTTATCCGTCGCTTCAATCGCTTTCTGTTTCAATTGCTGATAGGCATCCACCGTTTCAGAAAAAATACGTTCGGCATCTTTTTCGCGATTGAAAAATGCAGCCACAAAATTCAGCCATTCGGCGCGTCCCAGCGGGGTTTCTTCCAGGTATTCGGCATTAATAGCCACCGGAATATTCAAATCTTTCAGTTTTGAAAGATAAGAAGCCACTTCAGAATCAACACCGTAGGCCATCACCAAGTCAGGCTTCAGGTTCAGTATAAGTTCGTAATTCAGGTTCTGGTCGTACCCGACATCCTGAACTTTCCCGGCTTCGATATTGGCCCGTATCTTTTCGTTGGAAATATATTGCTTCCCCGATATCCCGACCACGCAATCTTCCAATCCCAGTTTCTGTAAAAAGCCGATATGTGTTGTCGAAAGGCATACAACCCGCTCAACCGGGGTACGGATAACCCGCTTTGCAGCCAACGAATCAGGAATATTCATATTTTTTGGCACCAGCCAGTACGAATAGCGGGAGCCACTGGCGTTTTCCCACGGATTAAAAACATCAAGACGAGTAACGTCGCCCATTTTTTCGATATGAAAACCCCGGGCAAACTGGTTCGATGTAAATTGCTTTTCATGAGCCTTTTGCCCCGAACAGGAAAAGAATAAAAAGGCGATAATAATGTATTCCAGCTTCATGCCACAAAGCTAGCAAATCTGGCAAATTACACATGATAGATTTCAAAAACAACTGACATCACCAGTGTAATATTGAAAATATTGTCATTTTGAGCAAAGCGAAAAATCTTACATTCAGAGCTAATTTTGGCCGATACTCACGGCGTTCAGTATGACAAAAAATAAGCGTTGAATTATGGCATCACCGAAATTTTTGTAGTATACTTCTTCCCTTCAAATTCGAGCTGCACCAGGTAAATTCCCGTACGCGCATCTCTCAGTTGCAACTTTAAACTATGTATAGTTTGTGAAATAACCTGACAAGGAATTTGCTGCCCCAAAAGATTGTAGACCCTGACCGCTGAAAAATTTTCCACATCTTTTGGGAATTGGACTGTCAGCTTTCCGCCACTGGCAAGCGGATTTGGAAATGCTTTAATTTCTTCCGGCCAGTCTTCTTCCGAATCAGCGCCATTAATATTGCAGGCAACAACTTCCATCAGCAAAGCCGAACCTGTTGCACTGTTTTTTACTGATTTATAATCCAGCCATCCATCTGAATTTCTCAGGAAAAACGAATTATCGGCAGTTTCGCGTTTTGCCTGATACAAAGCCAGTGTGTCGCCCAGATTTAGCTGATCGATGGAACAGGATATAAAAAAATTACCGGTGGTATTCACCACCTGTTCAAAAGCTAAGTAATTCATAGCGCCAGAGGCCAGCTGGTTCAGCACAAAATTTTGCGAATATAAAAGGCGCTGCGGAAGGTCGTCTCCCTCGTACACGTTAATGCCGATCAGTACATCGCGGCGAATGTCGTTAATATGCAGTTCTGCAATCCCGATCGAAATGCCATGTAGATCACAGCTGCTTGTCTCTATAAATTTCTCGGCAAATTCGGTATAACCAACCGTGTTTGTACCGGTCAAATATCCACTTGATGGAACATTTTCTGCAATTTGTATTAATTGTGTGGTATCAGTAAATGTAAGATTGGTAAATGTTCCGCACTTCAGTTCGTCAGAAAACGGATCGTAGCCATCTATTTTCTTCACCCCTGAATTGGTTGGATCGAGCCAAAATTTTAGTTGTTTGCCTGGTGTTTTACTGAAGTTCCACGACTTGCTTATTTTTTCGTAGGAATCGTTTTTTGGATCACCACAAATAGCATCGCCCCCGGTAAGTGTACCAATTACCCGCGAATTAATATCGAATAGCGGCCCTCCTGACGAACCGGACTCCGTCACTCCATATTCCCAATTCAGAATTTTCCAGAATGAAGAACTGATATAATCTTTATTGAAGGTAGCAGTTACTGGCTGATTTTCATCGATGGCTATTTTTTTTATGTCGCCCCAGGGATGGTGTACCGAAAAAGAATTGGAAGGCACATTCCCCGAAACATCCCATCCGGCATAATACGGACGAAAATAATTAGGCGGCGCTACCGATAATTCGACCAACGAAAAATCCAAGCTATCGTACTTTGCTTTCAGTGAACTTCCTTCCAGCGAATGAGTATTGTCTCCATCAAACGAACCGCAGTAAGGCGACTCGTAATTAAAAAGGAATAAAGATTCTTGCGCCTGAATACTGTTTTCAATGCAATGTGCAGCGGTTATCAGATACGGTTTTCCGTCATTGGCAGTATTGTTCATTAAGGTACCGGTACATAATTCATCAGCCTTCGGCTTTGGAATATAAATCCGGCATACGCTATTCTTTGCATTTCCATATTCTTCAGCAATTTCACAATTGATATTAATATTACATTCTCCGGCCAAATCAATAGGCCTTCTGGGATCTGTTGATTTTATATTCACATAAACATGTGAGATTCTGGAAACTTCCAATTCCCCTTCAAATTCAGAATCAATCAATTCTTCGTACTGGACAAAGATTTTGTCGCCTTCTACCGGCATTGTTGTGAGAGTGCCTGATTCCTTATTATTTGTTTCCGTGAATGCTCCAATTATATCGGTCCGGTTTTCATTAAAGACAAATAATTTCGCTCCATGCGGAAGCTTGTATTTTCCAAATCCCAAAGCAATAGATAACGCCCCTTCGGATTCAATCTCTAATTTCCATATCCGATAATCGCCCTGAACCTCCCATTCCCCGGAATTGGAAGGCGACAACGAAACGGCAAACGGGTAGGCACATTTTAACGGTTTGTGCATTGTTTCATCATTCTGATTGTAATCAATGCTTATCAACTTCTTGTCGATACCTGAGACCGGAGTTTTAAACCGCACTCGTTCTTTCCCGCTTTTCTTTTGCAAAACAATATCAACAGGCCGTCCTCCCTGCGAGATTTGACCAAACAAATGATCATTGCCCAAACACAACAAACCAATAATTCCCAAAACAGCGACAACAGCCTTCATCTTTATTTTTTATGCAGATTCTCAAAAATAGGATAAATAAGATTTCATTTGCTTATATTTTCAATTTTGTTTTATTCAAATTCCATAGCTTCTATTGTATTTCAAACACGCAACGAACGAAAACAGCCATCAAAAATTATTTGCGATTGGTGATCTGTTTCTTTATATTCCCATTCATTTCTGAAATGAATTAAAATCTTTTTATTCTGAAAAAAAAATTGAAGATTTACAGCACAAAAATAAATTCAAATGAAAAATCTACTCATACCTGCTTTACTGATCTGTTTTGTTACCAGCACCCTTTTGGCACAAAAAAGAATTGAACTGGAAGATATCTTTATAAAAAACACTTTCTCCGAAAAAACGGTGCAGGGTCTGCATTCGATGAACGACGGATTGCATTACACAATCCTGGAAAACGGTAACCGCATCGTAAAATACAATTACCAGACAGGCAAACAAGTAGCCGTACTTTTCGACCTCGAAAAAATTGAAAACGCAGCAATAAAAAGTTTCAGCAAATATCAATTCAGCGACGATGAAACAAAACTATTGCTAACTACCGATATTCAACCAATCTACCGACGGTCGTATACTGCCGAATATTACGTTTGGAATTCGACAACCGAAAAATTCTCCCCTCTTTCGGAAAAAGGACGCCAGCAGGTTGCTACTTTTTCGCCCGACGGCGAACGGATTGCATTTGTCCGCGACAATAATATTTTCATAAAAAACCTGAAGTTCGGCACCGAAAGTCAGGTCACCCGGGACGGGAAAAAGAACGAAATCATCAACGGGGTACCCGACTGGGTTTACGAAGAAGAATTTTCGATGAACCAAGCATTAAAATGGTCGCCCGACAGCAAAATGCTGGCTTTTATCCGTTTCGATGAAACGGAGGTACCGGATTTCGGAATGACCATTTTCAAAGGCATGGCGCCCGAAAAAGAAAAAAACAAACTGTATCCTGAAAATTACACACTCAAATATCCGAAAGCAGGCGAAAAAAACTCGCTGGTGAGTGCGCATGTTTACGAGTTGAAATCGAAAACGAACATCAAAGTTGATGCAGGAGAAGATACCAACATCTACATTCCACGGTTGCTTTGGACACCCGACGGAGCTGAACTTGGAGTGATGCGGTTGAACCGCCTCCAAAACAAACTGGATGTGCTGATGGCAAATCCGTATACCGGCGACAGCCGCCCGTTCTTTACCGAAAAAAACAAAAGTTATATCTCTGAAGATTTTTTGGATGACTTTATTTTCCTTTCCGACAACACTTATTTTGTGGTCAACAGCGAACGCAACGGCTACTCGCATCTGTATCTGTACAATCGCCAGGGATTTGAAGTCAGGCAATTGACCAACGGGAAATTCGATGTAACCGATTTTTATGGTTACGACGATAAAATGAAACTGTTTTACTACCAGGCAGCCAAAGAATCTCCTCTCCGCAGGGAAATTTATTATGTGAGCCTCGACGGAAAAAAAGCTGGAAAACTATCGGCACAGCAAGGTACCAACGCGGCAATTTTCAGTTCCGGGTTCAAATATTTCACCAATTATTTCACCAATGTTTCAACACCGAACCAGGTTGGTTTGTACGACAGTAAGGGAAAACTGATCCGAATTCTGGAAGACAACAAGGAACTTCAAGCGAAACTGAAAGAATACCAGCTTCAGCCCAAAGAATTTTTCAGCTTTAAAACTTCGGAAAACGTGGAATTGAATGGTTGGATGATAAAACCTGCCAACTTCGATACAACAAAAAGATACCCGGTGCTGATGACCCAGTACAGCGGCCCTGAATCACAGTCGGTAACCGACAAATGGAGTGTTGACTGGGACAATTATCTCGCACAGGAAGGATACCTGGTGGTTTGTGTTGACCCTCGGGGAACAGGCACCCGTGGCGAAGATTTCCGAAAAGCAACGTATATGCAACTCGGCAAATGTGAGTCCGACGATCAAATTGAAACAGCAAAATACCTGGGCAATCTGCCGTATGTCGACAAAGCAAAAATCGGTATATGGGGATGGAGTTACGGAGGGTTCATTACTGCCCTGACCATGGCCAAAGGAGGAGATTTATTCAAAGCCGGAATTTCGGTTGCGCCGGTCACCAACTTTCGCTTTTACGATTCAATCTTTACGGAACGGTACATGCGCACCCCGGAAGAAAATCCCAATGGTTACGACGACAACTCGGTTTTTGCTCATGTTTCAGGAATTAAAGGCAGGCTTTTGCTGGTTCACGGATCAGCTGACGATAATGTGCATGTTCAAAATACCATGGAATTGACCGAAGCATTGGTTCAGGCCGGGGTGCAATTCGATATGGCAATTTACACCAACCGGGCACATGGCATCCGAGGTGGAAACACCACCATGCATCTTTACAACCGCTTTATGCAATTTTTGGAAAATAACCTAAAATAAAGCAATTGTGGGTCATTCGTCGGATGAATTTAAGTCATCGGATGAATTTATTACGCGGTAACCAACAGTTGAACTGGTTCTTTTTTCTCGCGGCTAAATGCAAATTCCTCAATATTTCGGAACAATATCTTCTGATAGGGCGACAGCGTTCTGCTTCGTTTGCGGATAAAAGAATATCGGAACGGGGAAAAAGTTTCCATTTTGCGGACAAACCGACGTTTGAAAAACAAACGGTTGGTAATCACTGCTTCAATAATAAACAGGTCGATGCTTTTTTTCATGACACTTTTAAAAGCGTCGGAATTGCAAGTATTTAGCCAATCGACTTCAGCCATTATATCGAAGCCCAGATGAAACGCGCGGTTGAGCAATTCTTCCGAATGTTTTTTGTCTTCTGAAGATGAGAAACAGGTCATCAATCCGACAGCCCGGTCTTCGGAAGCATCCTGCAAATCGTCGAGCAACTGAAGAAAAGCCCCGTAATCATATAAAAATTGTTTCTGATGGTTATTTAAATCACCAATAATCAGGTAACCATCGGCAACTACCGATGCCCCGCCTTTCCCGACACAAATTCTGAAAATATCCTCATCGGCGAGATCATGTGACAAAAGAAACATGCTATCGGTTTGCGCTTTGTGAATCGCCAACAAGCTGTTATATACTTCAGGATATGTTTGCCGATCCCATTCGGATTCAATCATCTGTACCAATTCACCAATTTTTTCTTCCGAACGGTTCATTGCCGAAACCCTGCTCCCTCTTAACCGTTGCTCGAAACGGGAACTGAATTCCAGCTTTTCCTGCGTGGTGATGTCCGGGTCATCGAGCAAATTATCGGAATACGGATACAACATGCTGTATGCAAAAATTGAAGGGCTTACCGAAACCGGAACACCCAGAACATACTGGATGCCATTCATAATCCAAACATTGCGACAAGCCTGAAAAATGCTATCAGCCGGCATCAACGGGTCGAAACGTTTGGCTTCCGAAACAAAATCGAGTGTCGAATCAATCATCCCGGGAGAAAGGATCACCTGCAGTTGTTCATCGCTGTAATCGAGTCCTTCCCTGAAAAACTCTTCCATTTTCCGAAAAAAGAAAGCCGTATCAATTTCTGTCGAAAGATTTTCACCTTGTTGCATTCCTTCTTTCAACGCCTGAACAAACTCATCCAACCGGGTTTCACGGTTACGCTTTTCGCGATACAAATAACTTTTATCTAAAACCGGAAAGTCTGTTTTGCAATTATCCCATAATTCCCTGAAATGCTGATAGTGTTCCATAAACCTGGTTTTCAAAGCTGTTTCTGATGAAATATCGTACTGCAAAAAGAATTCTTTTCAAAGGTATTCCCATTATTTTTCCGACAAACTACTGCTTTTTGTCGATAAGTTAGCGCCCACCGGTAAATTCATTCTTTTTTTGACATTTTAGCAAATCAGATTTTAAAATTTTTCTATATTTGCAGCGCTCGAAAAGAAGCAACGTTCTGATATTATTGCCCAGATGGTGAAATTGGTAGACACGCCAGCTTGAGGGGCTGGTGCCGGTTTCGGTGTGCAAGTTCGAGTCTTGTTCTGGGCACTGAAACTTTAAAAATCCTTCAAAGTCATTGATTTTGAAGGATTTTTTTTGATAAATATAACGGAATCAGGATCCCAGAATCTGTTGTTAATTCCGATGCTATCCAATCGCCTTCATCAAAGTCAGCGGCAATAAACCATGAGGTATTGTCTGATAGTAGCGGATACAGACCAACAACCTGTTCACCATTCAGGTGTTTGGCAATCTGGTCATCGGTCAGTTGGAGATAGGATTTGTCAGGATAGTTCTGAAATGTACCGCCTTTCATTTTATAGGCGCGATAACGGTAAGGATCGAAAAAGTAAGCAGGCATATAACCGCTTTTTTTTTCTTTCTCCCATCGGGTAACAAAAACATCTTCCCGTCCTTTGAAAAAGGACCTGAACAAGGATATTTTTGTTTGAAGATTTTCCATTTGTTTGTTGAAACAACAATTCCTTAAACTTTAAAAGCAGCAGCCATTATCGTTTGCTCGTTTCTAGGTATTCCTATCTCAGTTGCTATTTTCTTCCATCCGGATATTCCAGATTTCACTTCATCAATAATATTGTCCATTTCTTTTTTTCCTAACCTGAAATAAATACCGACACCTTTTACAAGGTCAATATCCGGCGAATTGTTATCCATATCAATATTTAATGCCAATCCAACTTTGTCAATTGAAGGATTGATATCAAAAGCCGGAGATAAACGCCAGCCCTTGTTTGTGAGTATAAAGCCATGATTTCTCAGATGATCGTCTGTATTGGAAATTAGTACATTGAAAACCATTCGTCTCCATAATTGGTGTAAATCCTCTTCAATCTGAATTCCGGAAAATTGGATGAATTCTACGATATCCAGATATGAAGGAGTCTCATCCCGGATGAGTTCCTCGTTTTTCCCGGTCATCGTCATAGCTGAGGCAAAATGAATCCGGGTTTGCATTTCCCTGTCAAATCGTTTGGTGAAAAAAGTATGATAGGGGCCGGCAATATGTTCTATCCGGGATTCTGCCATATCGATTCCGGAATCAACAGCAAGACGATAAGCCAGGTATTCCCAGGCTCCTTTGTCTGTAGTATCGTTTTTCGATGGGAATTTGGCAATCCAGGGATGACCGTGTTCGTCCATGATATTAGCTTTTGGCCTGGCTCCTCCGAGTGAAGAACCCGGAGCCATCAGCATGGCGAGCCATTTTCTTACTTCAACTGTATCTTCATTGGATTCAATCAGTTTTGCCCCATGTTGTAGTTCCCGGGTACTTGCCCAAGGCGGAGTGGGCGAAACAGGATCGTTATCCAAAAAATCGCCATCGGGTTCTCTTTTAAACCGTAAAGCACCCATGCGACTTAAATCATGAACACCTAGAAGAAAATCGATATCATACAGTACAGGTGCTGGCTTGCCTTGCTCTTTTGCATTTAATGCCGCCCGCCGTTTCATTAGTGTTCTGCCCCATGAGTCGGGCATAGAATCCAGAAAGACACCAAAATTTTCCTTTCCATTGGGATATTGTTGCCCACCATACCAGGCAATATCCGGGTCAAGCAGCAATTGTTCCTGAGAGCTGATCCAGTCCGCATCATAAGAAAAACTAAATGCTTTCCTTCCTTTAGCTTGTTGAGCTGACAATATTCCTATACATTTGGGAGAGATCATACCTTTCCAATCAGCATACACCCATATATCTGTTTTGTCTGCCATGATTTATTTCCCAATCAATTTTAAATCCTGCAATCTTCTTCCAAACTGATCATCGGCTGCCAACTTTAAAAAGTCATCCTGAAGCCCCAATACCCTAAGTACATTAAAATATGCACCCACCGAAACGCTGGGATTTCCTTTTTCAATATGATATAGTGTAGAACGGTCAATACCAGCTCGCTCCGCCACTTGTATAGTCGTCAGGTTCCGCCGTTTTCTGGCTAACTTAATATTTTCGCCCATTTGTTCAAATATCTTTTGAAACTTCGGGAGTAAAGTTTGCTTTTTTGATTGCATGATTTGATGTTTATTATCAACAAAAGTAAATTAAATGTATTAAATAAACAACACTTAAAGAATGCAATGTATGCTCAATTGAATCAGAATACTTCTAAACAAAATAAAATACAATCCCTAAAGGCAGCAACATAAACTGGTAAATCCGGTTTAGAAACCACCAGTTGTGCGATTAAATAGCGAGTGCGTACTTAAGTCGACGATGGGTTAACTAATTCATAATTTGAATTTTCTTTTTTGCGCTTCAGTACTCATGAACTTCGATATGGCATCAATATCTTCAAGCAAAAAATTCGACATTTCTCCGCTTGGGTGCACTAAAGATGAAAGCAAATTTGATAAAAGCACTTAAATTAAATATTTAGGCGCTTTTATTTTTTCGTAGAACCATCAGAAATTCTACAATAAAATAGAACGAACCAAGTCTTGTTTTTTAACCCAACAAAAAATACAATTACCCGCCTACCCCAAAGCTGCAGAACAACTCATCAAGTCATTCGATCTTTTGCCCGGAACTCCGAAAAACAAAACACTGGAATAAAATTGATTAACAAAAATAAAAGTTCAAAAAAAGTGATATATCTTTGGCTATATATACTAGTTATAGGCAAGCGTAACCAGGCGCAATCGACAAACTAAACTTATACAATATGTATCTATTCTTTGACACCGAAACAACTGGACTTCCAAGAAATTGGAAAGCACCTGTGACAGATTTAAACAATTGGCCAAGACTGGTTCAATTAGCTTATTTATTTTACGACAAAAACGGGAATAAAATTTCGGGTGGTGACTATATCATCAAACCAGAAGGTTTTACGATTCCTATCGACGCCTCAAGAATACATGGGATTTCGACAGAAAGAGCTATTCGAGAAGGTAAATCACTTCAGACAGTTTTACAAGATTTTCAATCTTTAATAAATCAAGCTGAATATCTTGTAGCACACAATATGAGTTTTGATGAAAAGATTGTTGGAGCAGAGTTTTTAAGAAATAGGATGCCAGATAGCACTTTGACTAAAAGAAAGATTTGTACAATGCAAAGCACGACAAACTTTTGCGCCATTGACGGACCTTATGGATATAAGTGGCCAAAACTTTCTGAGTTGCATTACAAATTGTTTAGGACAGGCTTTGAAGAAGCTCACAATGCGGCTGTGGACATAAATTCAACGGCAAAATGTTTTTGGGAATTAAAACGTCTTGGAAAAATATAGTTATAGTTTGCGAAGGACACCGAACGCCAGCCTATAACATCAGCTACCCGCAAGCCGGGTTTCGGTGCTTCGTTGACAGGAAATTAGAATTTTAAAAGGCAGCTCTTCGTGGAAAGTTCATCGGTTAAATCCCGTCCTGCGTGTAGCTTCCTACGTTATAAACAAGGTTATTGGGACATCGCTAACTTGAATCATTGTATTTCATAAACTAAATTTTAAGACTAAAAAAATGGAAGAAGAATCTAAAAGCAAGATAGTGAGAAATGAAATTTTAGATAAAATTTTAGCTCTTTTAATGTCTTTCGACGCTCCAGTATTTAAAGATGTGCTTGACAAGATTAATCCATCAAAAATTGACATGGACTTCGTTTCAAATGTATATTCAGAATATGAATGGGAATATTACATGAAAGAATCATTTGAAAAGGAACTTTTGTTTAAAAACTATATTTTAAAAGATAAAGATGGTAATATATCAATAACAGAGCATGGCCGAGAATTCAAAAGGAAAGGTGGCTATGCAGCTATTGACAAAAGAGAGAAGCAAGAAGATACTATAAGAGAAAAAACTATCGAATCTTTCAGATATGACAAAATAGCTCTCTTTATATCAATCGTGGCTATAATCATTTCAGTAATAGGACTAATGTTGCAAAAATAATTGCAATAATCGACAGACACGCTGACAGCCTACTGTAATCGTAGTCGTCGTCAGTCCAAAACCACATATATATACGTTTTATGTATTTCATAATAAATTGATTTAATGATTAATAATTTAACTGATTAAAACCTTGTTTATAACAAAAACTATATGTCAATTGCCGTTTCCGTGGTTTGCGAGCGGTTCAGCCCGCAACAGCGGCGGTGCGGCTCGACAGGGAAATCGCCCGCAATCCGCCCCTGCGTGTAGCTTCCTACGTTATAAACCAATGCTAAAAAAAGAGACCTACATGAAAATGAGATTTATAATTTTTTCATTATTGATGCTAAATTGCATTTCTGGAATGAGCCAGAAAATAAAGAACTATACTTTAGAACTTGACATTCAACCCTCTTTTCAAGAGAGTAAAAAGTGGATAATACAAAGAGAACAGTCTTATTGTATTTTAGATAGCTTGAGATTTAATTTCAAAGAGAAAGATTCGTTATTAGTACATTATTTTCAGCAACTTGACACAATCCTTGGTAAATATAAGTTTCATAAATTATCTTCTTATTCATACGCAAATGGAGTTCAGACAGGTATGTGGACAGATGGCACTATGACCTATGGTAAATTGACACTTCCTGATACAATTAAATCATTCAATTTTCATAGTGGAAATATTGACTATGACAAGACTCAGATTGAGTTGATTGATAATTTCTTCAATATTGCTTTTTACCTTTATAATCAAAATCATTTTGGAGAAAAATTGAAAATTTCAGATTATGAATACTTGGAGAAAATTGAAAATGATGTGGGACGAACACCAATAAGACGAGTTTCAGTTTATCCTCTACATTATAAATTATTTGACAGAGTTTACTCATTTAATTTTGAGACAACTAAACAATTATTTGAAACTTTACCGAAAGATAAACCGATTTTGATAGAAGTTGGAAAGTATGTAAATATTATGGGTGAATTTGAATTATTTTTAAAGGAATATTTCAAGACTCGAGAAAACATTTATTGGATTATCTGCGACAAAAATCAGAATAAGTTGATTTCTCCGCCATCTTTTTAAATTTACTTTAAATACCTAAAAACCGAAGTATGGAGCTAGGTAAAACCATCAAATTAGCATATTTTAGCAACGTTTTTTTCCGAATTGAAAATTATCTATCTAAAATTTTTAAAATATGACCATAAGCGCATTACAAAAAGCACGGGCTGCCTACCAGCCTAAATTGCCCAAATCGTTGAAAGTTGCCGTTAAACTCGTTGACGGAGCGGCCACGGAATCGATTGCCGATCAGGCCGAAATCAAACAGTTATTTCCCAATACCTACGGCATGCCGCTCATCACTTTCGAAGAAGGTGCTGCAGCAGCAAACGTTCCGGCGTTCAACGTAGGCGTAATTTTGTCGGGCGGACAAGCTCCTGGCGGCCACAACGTGATTTCCGGTATTTTCGACGGCATCAAAAAACTGAATACCAGCAGCAAATTGTATGGTTTCCTGGGCGGTCCCGGCGGATTGGTCGATCACAAATACGTGGAAATTACGGCTGATTTCCTCGAAGGTTTCCGCAACACTGGCGGCTTCGACATCATTGGTTCGGGACGTACCAAACTCGAAGAAGAAGCCCAGTTCGACAAAGGGTTGGAAATCATGAAAAAACTGGATATTAAAGCGCTGGTAATCATTGGCGGCGACGACAGCAATACCAACGCATGTGTGCTGGCCGAATATTATGCAGCGAAAAAAGCAGGCGTACAGGTAATCGGTTGCCCGAAAACCATCGATGGTGACCTGAAAAACGAAATGATTGAAACATCGTTTGGTTTCGATACCGCTGTAAAAGTTTATTCCGAACTGATTGGCAACATCCAGCGCGATGCCAATTCAGCAAAAAAATACTGGCACTTTATTAAACTGATGGGCCGTTCGGCTTCGCATATCGGTTTGGAAGCTGCCCTGCAAACCCAGCCAAACATCACGCTTATTTCGGAAGAAGTGGCTGCCAAAAAGCAAACTTTGGGCGAAATCGTCGATTATATGGCCGGAATTATTGCCCGTCGTGGCAACAACGGCGAGAACTTTGGCGTTGCCTTAATTCCTGAAGGTTTGGTTGAATTTGTTCCGGAAATGAAAGCCCTGATTGCCGAGTTAAACGACTTGCTGGTTGAAGGTTCGGAGTCGGAAAAGAAATTCAAGGCATTTACGGATAAAGCTGAAGGCCGCGCATTTGTTGCCGGTATCCTGTCGGCTGAATCAGCCAAAGTATACAAATCGTTGCCAGGCGGAATCGCCGACCAATTGACTTTGGATCGCGACCCGCACGGAAATGTTCAGGTTTCGCTGATTGAAACGGAAAAACTGCTGGGTGAAATGGTAAAAGCCCGTTTGAAAGAGATGAAAAAAGCTGGCGAATACAAAGGCAAATTCGGAACGCAGTACCATTTCTTCGGCTACGAAGGCCGTTGCGCTGCCCCGTCGAATTTCGATGCCGATTATTGCTACTCGCTGGGTTACACAGCTTCGGTGCTGATTAGCGCCGGAAAAACCGGTTATATGGCATCGGTTCGCAACCTTACTGCTCCTGCCGACCAATGGATCGCCGGCGGGGTGCCGGTTACCATGATGATGAACATGGAACGCCGTCATGGCCACATGAAACCGGTGATCCAGAAAGCATTGGTTGAATTGGATGGAGCGCCATTCAAATACCTGGCTGCCAACCGCGAAAAATGGGCTATCGAAACCAACTACATGTACCCGGGACCAATCCAGTACTGGGGGCCAACCGAAGTTTGCGATCGCCCGACCAAAACATTGGAACTCGAAAAAGCATAATTTTTTCTAAAATAGTTACTGAAAAAAAATCTCCTGCCGGTCGGCAGGAGATTTTTTTTGCTTATAAAACCTGATTGTGTTTAAAAACGCCCTGAAAGGGCAGCACAATTTAGCACTGGGATTGAAAACAAGTGTCCGGGAGATGGCTTTTTTCAAAAGAGAATGGCTGTTCCGGATGAAAAAGAAAAGTTCATACTCATCCCATTTCCTTGCCAGTTCCCTTTTTCTTGCTATTTTTGAGACCATCAGACTCATTTACCTTAACCTATGGAACCTTCGATAGCTATTATTTTACCATGTTATAACGAAGAACTGATTGTTTCTGACTTCCTTCACCGCTTGGAAAAGCAACTTGCAGCTCTCCCCTATTCGTTCCATATTGTTGCGGTAAACGACAGTTCAACCGACCAAACCCTGAACCTGTTGGCAAAATTCACCCCCTCGTCTCCGAATATTTGCATTTCGGTACTCGATTTATTCTTCAACCAAGGTCATCAGGGCGCTATTTACCAGGGAATGGTATATGCCGAGAACCTTCCGATTACCCATTGCATTGTAATGGATTCGGATGGAGAAGACGACCCGGAAGCCATTAAAAAACTGGTGGATTATCTCGATTACGATATTGTAAAGGTAATCCGCGGAAAGCGCAACGAAAACCTCCGTTTCAAAATTGGGTATGCCATTTATCGGTTCACCTTCCGTTTAACAACCGGCAAATACATGAACTACGGAAATTTTGTACTGATCAACAAAAAGGTTTTATTGGGAGCCGTGCATAACTCGTTTATTCATCTGGCTGCGTACCTGGTAAAACAAAAAGGGAAACAAACCGGTTTTCGCTGGGATCGTCCAAAACGTCTGGGTGGAAAAACAAAAATGAACCTGGCCGCATTGATTGAACACGGCATCCGGTCAATGATTGAATTGTCGAGGGAAGTTCTGTTTAGCATCCTGAAATTATTTATCATTTTTATTAGCTTTTTCGTGATTGGCATCGGGGTTGTCCTATACAAAAAGATGATTGGCGACGCCCTTATCGGCTGGTCGAGCACGCTGATTATGATCCTTTTCCTGGCCGGACTGATCTGTTTGGGTATCTTCATCACAGGCGCACTGTTGGTGAATATCCTCGACAAAAACAAGAACTCAAACAAGGTAATTCTTTACAAACTATACTCCAAAAAGAACTGTTCTGAATAATTTATTCCCGGCAATACGTTTTTCACTATAAAAGTCAACATTTTTATGAATCCGGTGTTTCTGTAAATATCAGTAAAATGTAGGTTTAAACTAAAATTTGGTATGCTGAAAATAAAGATTATAAGTTTCGTGTTGGTGTTCCTGATGGGAACAATAGCCGTTTTCGCAGAAAATAAAACCGAAAAATTCAAGGTATATGGCAGTTGCGGCATGTGCGAGCAACGAATTGAAAAAACGGTAAAATCGATGAATGGTGTCACCAAAGCCGACTGGTACAAAGAAACAAAAATGCTGAAAGTAACTTTCGATGAATCGAAAGTAAAACTGGAAGACATTCAGAAGAAACTTGCCGAAGTTGGTCACGACACCAACCGGTTTAAAGCCAGTGACAAAGTCTACAAGGCATTGCCCGAATGCTGTAAATACCGAGAATAATTATTTACAACACTGTAAATGATTATTTTGCAGAGTTGTTTGTTTTCTAAATTATGGAACAGGTGAATCACGAAAGAAAAACAAAATGGGTGGTGTTGCTTACCGCAATAACCATGGTTGTTGAAATACTATTTGGCATCACTTCCGGCTCAATGGCGCTACTTGCCGATGGTATTCACATGGGTTCGCATGTTCTTGCAATTGGACTGAGCTGGGTGGCCTATATTTTTGTGCGACGCCTCGAAAAAAGTAAAAAATATACCGGCAATACGGAAAAAATCCTTTCTCTTTCAGGATACAGCAGCGGCTTGATGTTGTTGATTTTTTCCTTTGTAATAATGGCTGAAGCGGCTTCCCGGATATTCACCCCGGTTGAAATCAATTACACGGATGCCATTCTGGTGGCAATAGTTGGGCTTGTGGTAAATATTGTCAGCGCTGTAATCCTTCGTCACGACCACGATCATTCCGATCACAACATCAGGGCAGCCTATCTGCATGTGCTTGCCGATTCGCTGACAAGCCTTTCTGCAATACTGGGATTGACTGCTGCCCTACTTTGGGGAATTCCGTTTATCGACATTATCGCGGCTATTATCAGCTCGCTGGTAATTATCAAATGGTCGGTCGGATTGCTGAAAGATTCAGGAAAAATATTGCTGGATATAAAAATCGGGCAACCTTAACGGGCATCTTTTGCACAACGAAAACCAGTGTTAAACAGTGAGGTTTCCATTGAGTTAAAGAAACGGCCGGTAGTGGTAAAACTGTTCTCCGCGTACTGGTCGAAAAAGAACGACCCGCCCCTGATGACTTTTACATTTTCATTTACCTGGAATTGCATCTGACTGCCCGTGTAAGGTTGGAAAACATCGGCACACCAGTTCCACACATTTCCGCCCATATCGGTAAAACCAGCCTCGTTGGTGTCAAAAGCGCCCACCGGCGAAGTAAACATGTAACCATCTTCAACTTTTGCACTGGCAATATCATTTCCCTGCCAAACATTGGCCTTGTATTTGCCGTCAACCAGCAAATCGTTTCCCCAGCTGAAACGGGTTCCAGTTTTTTTACCGCTATTGGCTGCAACTTCCCACTCTGCTTCTGTGGGCAGGCGCTTTCCGGCCCAGCTTGCGTATTGCGAGGCATCGGTCCAGCTTACCTGCGTCACCGGGTGATTATCTTCTGCTTTTTGACCCGACGGGCCAAACGGGTATTCCCAGTTCGCGCCTTTTACCAGCTGCCACTGTTGGATATCAAGATTAAATACACCGGCATCGCCATAATTTTCGGCCTCTGTTTTATAGCCTGTTGCCTGGATAAATTTTCGAAATTGTGCCACAGTTACCGGAGTTTTGTCAAGATAATACGACGGCAAAGTAACTTCATGCGCAGGAGCATCGTTCGGAATACTTGTATTGCTCCCAATTGTGTATGTTCCCGCAGAAATTTGAATCATTTCGGATTCAACATTCTGTACCGCCGATTGAGTTGTACTATTTGCAGATGCTGATTTTTCTGATCGTTCAGCCGATGTTTGTTCCGGTTTGTTTTTAGTTCCTGAACAGGAAAACAGCAAACAGGCAAATAAAAAATAAGATATTCGTTTCATCTTGATGTTTAAATTTGGTCTCTCCATGTAATTGATAATCGCAAAAGTGGCTCTTTTTCCGGTAATTTCAAAAAAAATAAAAAAGCTCCGGCCGATTGTTCTGAATCGGTTATATTTGCTGATGTGATAAACAAAAACACATTCCGATGAAGTTCAAATCACTAATCTTCCTGTTTTCATTTTGCGGAGTTTTGTATACAGCTTTTTCCCAGGAAATCCCTGTATCGTACAAATTAATTGAAAACCTGACGTATTCCGATGTTTACGAAGGAGTGAAAACCGATTACATGCTCGAACGTTGTAAGCTCGACATCTACTATCCCGAAAATAAGAAAGACTTCGCAACCGTAGTATGGTTTCATGGAGGAGGATTGAACAGCGGGCAAAAATATATTTCCAATGAACTAAAAAACAAGGGAATTGCAGTAGTTGCAGTCAACTATCGTTTATATCCCAAGGTTAAATGCCCGGTTTATATTGAAGATGCAGCAGCCTCAGTTGCATGGGTTTTCCGGAATATTGAAAAATACGGCGGCAGTCGTATGAAAATTTTTGTTTCCGGCCACTCGGCAGGCGGTTATCTGACCAGCATGATTGGCCTCGATAAAAGTTACCTCGCCAAATTCGGAATCGACGCCGACTCGATTGCCGGACTGATCCCTTTCAGTGGGCACACCATCACCCATGCAGCGGTGCGCAACGAAATGGAAATAAAAAACACACAACCGATTGTCGATAAATATGCGCCGCTGTATCATGTGCGTCCCGATGCCCCGCCATTGGTGCTAATTACCGGAGACCGCGAACTGGAAATGCTGGGCCGCTACGAAGAAAATGCATATCTGTACCGGATGATGAAGGTTGCCGGGCATCAACAAACCAGCCTTTACGAACTTGATGGGTTCGACCACGGAGCAATGAACGGTCCCGCCAACCACATTCTGTTAAAACAAATTGATCAAATTTTAAAATCGAAACAAAATTGAAAACATATAATTGGGCCGTTTTAGGCTGCGGAAAAATAGCCGCCAAATTTGTCGGCGACCTGAAATTGTTGCTAAATGCCAACCTGTATGCTACTGCCTCGCGCGATTTCGAACGTGCTAAACAGTTTGCCGGCAATCACGGGTTTGAGAAAGCGTATGGCAGTTACGAAGAAATGGTTGCCGATCCGGCTGTCGATGTGGTGTACATAGCTACTCCGCATTCGCACCACCACGAACATGCCATTTTGTGCTTGAAACACAAAAAAGCCGTTCTGTGCGAAAAAGCGTTTGCCATCAACTCGCGTGAAGTATCAGAAATGATTGCCTGCGCCAAAGAGAATAACACTTTTCTGATGGAGGCTTTCTGGACGCGTTTTCAACCCAGTTTCAACAAAGCATTGGAAATTCTTCATTCGGACCGACTCGGTGCGTTGAAAATCGTTCGTTCCGACTTCGCGTTTAATGCCGAATTCAATCCTGAAAAACGTTTGTACAATGTTGATCTTGGAGGCGGTTCGCTGCTGGATATTGGCCTTTACCCTGTTTTTGCTTCGCTTGCCACACTGGGTAAACCATCGGAAATACGAACTATGGCCGAATTCAGTACAACCGGCGCCGAAGAAAGTATTTTGATGAGCTTTAAATACCCGGGCGGACAATTGGCCACACTGACTTCCAGCTTCGCCTGCCATTCCTCTGTTGAAACTGAATTCTGGTGCGAAAAAGGCATCCTGAAACTCAATCGTCGCTGGTTCACACCAACCACCATCTCTGTTTGGGAATCAAGCACCCAGAAAGAAGAACTGATTGATACGGGAAACAACGAAGGAGCCGGTTATCAGTACGAAGCCGCTCATGTGATGCAATGCCTCGACCAGGGAAAAACAGAAAGTGATATGATGCCTTTGTCTTTTTCCGCCGACCTGATGGAAATCCTAGATCGGGTAAGAAAAGATGCAAACATCGTATTTCCAAAACATGACTAATCTCAGATAAGGGTTTCTGGTCATCGAAAAAAACAAATGGTTAACCGTATTTTCACATTTATTCACAGATTTTCTTGTTCTTCAATAAACTAATAATTGTAGCTTTGAAACTGAAAACTACAAAAAAAAGATTTATTTTTTCATCGAATAAAAAATTTTAGCCATGAAATACATTATTCTCACCTCATCTATTTTTTACCTTTTGGGTCTAAAAATTACTTCAAATATTGATTTGAACACTAAATTCAGAACCGATACGGTACAAACAAAAAAAGAAATTATTCAGCCACCGAAAGCATTAAAAGAAGAACTTCAAAAAGGAATGACCGGAAAGAAAGATTCTGTTGTTACTGTTTCAGGCGGTTCTAACGAGTTGCTGGCTCCTTATGTAAAAGTCAGGCCAAATTAATTCCTTTTCCACCGTCTGTTTTTGTTCAGGCGTGTCCGTTTCAGATGTTCCTACGATCTCAGAATAAGTACCGAAGGCAAATCTTTCAACCATATACTATTCGAACGAACCAGCTTTTCCCAACCTTCAAGACTGACAAGCACCAAATCGTGTTTCTTTATAAAATCAATGTCCACTCCTTCTTTTTCCAGAATAACAATATGGTTGGGCGCCTGTTATACATCCCATAAACGTTCCGATTTTCACTCAAAAGTACCGGGTTCACTTGCGGCGGACAGAACAGATGCAGCAGATTAATAAAAGAATGTACTGAAAAGGAAAAATAGTGTAATAAAAAAGAAGGATTGTACAGGTAAACAAACATCTGTGCGTTGCAATAATTTTCTGTTGCCCGTTGTAGTTGCCCGAAATAAAAAAAGTAAATTTGAAAGAAACTCAATCTTTGTGTTATGCCAGAAGCAATCCGTCAAAACGATATTGTTATCAACAGTTGGGATCAATTGTGCGAAGAAGTATATTTCGATGCATGGAAACCGGAGTTTAAAAGATACCGGTCGGACTATGCTTTCCGGGGTCTGTCGGATATGAATTACGAACTGAAAAACAGTTTTTTGCGCAACAGCGGCGACCGGCCGGAGCTGGAATACCACCAACTGCGAAATTTCCGAAAATATTCGATTACCAAAGATCCGGAACTGACCAGCACATTCTGGCGTTTGCTGGTGCTTGCCCAGCATCATGGGTTGCCGACCCGCCTGCTCGACTGGACCTACTCGCCTTTCATCGCCATGCATTTTGCCACTGCCAATACCGATAAATTCGACATTGACGGGGTGATCTGGAAAGTCGATTTTGTGAAGGTCAATCAACTGGTAGCCGAACCTCTGAATATTTTGCTGAAAGAAGAAAAATGCAATGCGTTTACAGTGGAAATGCTCGAAAAAACAGAATCGCTGTCTGAATTCGACCAAAAACTGGGTCCCGACCAGGTTTGTTTTTTCGAACCACCTTCGCTCGACGAGCGCATTGTCAACCAGTTTGCCTTGTTTTCGGTGATGAGCGACCCAACGTCCATCCTCGATCACTGGCTGGTAAAACACCCCGATATGTTCCGGCGCATTATTATTCCGAAGGAATTAAAATGGGAAGTACGCGACAAACTCGACCAGGCAAACATCACCGAACGGGTGCTGTTTCCGGGGCTCGACGGGCTTGCCCGCTGGTTGAAACGTCATTATCAGCCAGCCTGAAATACAAGATGAATTTTTCCTCTGAAGCTGATTATTGGGTAATGCTTAAAAATTTCGAATACGGTTTTTCCCAATCGAGTTCCCCCGAAGGTTCGAACTGCAGTACGCCAAACGAGTGGCTGATAATCCGTCTCATTTCGTCCAGCGAATGAATGTGTCCCAGCGCTTTTGCCTGCATCATGATATTCCCGGTTGCCGTCGCTTCGGTCGGGCCGGCAACAACCGGTAAACCGGTAGCATCGGCAGTGAGCTGGCACAGAAAATGATTATTTGAACCACCTCCGATAATATGAATTTTTGTAACCTGAATGCCTGTGACAGAAATAATCTGATCCAGAGTAAACCGGTATTTCAAAGCCAAACTGTCATATACACAACGAATAATTTCAGCATGGTTGCAGGGCCTCCCCTGCCCTGTTTTTTCGCAAAAAGCGCAAATGGCGGCGGGCATATCCGAAGGGTTTAAAAATGACGGATCATCCGGATCGATAATGTATTTAAAAGGTTCTGAATTGCTTGCAAGCCCGACCATTTCCGGCCACGAATATTCCACTTCGCGGGTCCACGCCCGGCGGCATTCCTGGATGAGCCACATGCCCATGATATTTTTTGAAAATCGGGTCGTTCCTTCCACTCCTCCCTCATTCGTGAAATTCATTTTCAGGGTTTCTTCAGAAATAATTGGCACCACACTTTCGATGCCCATAACCGACCAGGTTCCGGAGCTGATAAAAACCCAGCTTCCACCTTCTGCAGGCACTGAAGCAACCGCCGAAGCGGTATCGTGTCCGCCGACAGCAACCACCGGAATTTTGCTGCTGCCGGTTTGTTCCATCACTTCCGGCAACAATTCGCCGGTGACTGTTCCGGGCCAAACGATCTCCTGCATGATCGATTCATCAATCCCGACCTTCGCAATTAAATCAGACTGCCACTTATTGGTTCCTGGTTTTAACATCTGGCTGGTGCTGGCAATCGAAAATTCAGCTTTTTTTACTCCTGAAAACAAATAGGCCAGAGCATCGGGCATGAACAAAATGTCGCTGGTAATTTTCAAAATTGATGCGTTTTGCTGCACCATCGAAAACAACTGGAACAGACTGTTGAACTGCATAACCTGGATGCCGGTCTGCAAATATACTTCGTCTTTTGGAATTTGCTGAAACAACTCTTCGATGGCATGGTCGGTGCGCGAATCGCGGTAGGCAAAGGGCAGCGACACAATTTGCCCTTCTTTGTTTAAATGAACAAAATCGACTCCCCATGTATCAATTCCAATTGATTCAGGTTGAATATGGAAATCGCAGATACATTTTTTCAACCCTGTTTTTAATTCATCGAACAAACTAAAAATGTTCCAGAAATAGCTCCCGTGAATTAGCTGCATCCGGTTTTCAAAACGATGAATCTCGGTAAGTTCAAGTTTTCCTTCGCTCAATGTTCCGAGAATTGCCCTTCCGCTTGATGCGCCCAAATCAAAAGCCAAAAAATGATGCCTGTTCATAGTCGTTTTTTTTAATGGTTCAATGAACAGGCAAAATAAATACTTTTCGGAGAACTATGCTGACCTGTCCTGCGATTAATTTACATATTTCTTTACAAACTCGATATACTGCTTCCAGTCGTACCCGGTAATATCGTGTTTCCCGGTGCGGATATGATAACTGATGATCCCTTTTACCGGTGAATCTGCTTCCGGCATTTCAGCGGCAGGCAAGCCTTCCAGTCCATACAACCGATATACCGGCGAAGCAAATTTAGCCGACAGAAATTCGCCGCGTGGGTCGGACCAAAGGTCTTCAGTGGCACTCGCAACATATAAGGGGCGTGGTGCAACCAAGGCCAGCAACATGTGTTGATCGACAGGCAGTTTTTCTTCGTGGTTATTGTATTTATTGAAGTTATTACAAAACCAGTGTGGGAAACTGGTATTGATGCGAGCCACCGTTTCGCCAAATTTTCTTCGCGAAATAGCCGCGCCGCCGCATCCCGAATCATTTGAAATGACAGCTGCAAAACGTTGATCGGTTGCCCCGGCCCATAAAGCGGTTTTCCCGAGGCGCGAATGCCCGATTACGGCAACTTTGGTTGCATCAATATCTTTATCGGTTTCGAAATAATCGAGCGCCCTTGACAAGCCCCATGCCCACGCGGCAATTGCACCCCATTCGTCATCGGCAGGCTCATGTTGCGACTTATCGTAGAAAAACGGATGAACCCCGTCCTCAAAATTATTCCGGTCGGGATCAATATCACCGTAATAGATTGTTGCTAACCCACATCCCGATTTTATGATTTCTTCCACAGGCCATCGTTCAGCTCTCACCCCACGCGATTGTTCTGTAATCTGGTTATTTACAATTCCGAAAGCCGGATTATCGTTTACCCAGGATTCGGTAAGGCGAATGGCAGCATCACTATTCGTGGTATGGTTGCCATAAAAATTATAGCCCAAAAACAACGGAAAATTCTGAATTCCTTTTGGTAAATACATCAGTATTTCGACGTTGAGTTCCATCCCGTTTTTCACGAAGGTCAGGACCACCTGTTTCCTTTTTGCAATGCCAGCTAAGGCATTGTCATCTTCTTCAACAAGTCTGCTACGGGTTATTCTTAAATCTCCAGGCACTCGACCATATACTTCATCCTGAAACAAATTAAGGATTTCAGGCCTTCTTGTTTTTTCCCATTTCTTTACATTTCTAATCTTTTTCCCTTTTAAAGAGACCAGAACATCAGGCAATTCGTATGCAGGTACATCTGCCTCGCTGGTAATTGTTTTACTTACCTGTGCATTCATAATGACGGGGATAACAAAAAATAGCGTAATAAAAAATGTTCTCATTGTAGTTGCTAATTTGATCGTCGCATTTTCTTCTACAAAAAATAATATCAGGTTCAAATTAAGGCCTCATTTTAAGAACTTCAGATGAACCAGCCTAGCAGGGAAAAATGATCATTCTTTTTTAAATATTTTGCTGATACCTTTTCCGATTGTTCCTATCGTTTCAATTCCCCTGAACCCAGAGAGATCCGACAATTCATTATATTCTTTTGGAAAATGATTGAATTGTTGCGGGTAAATCACAATGATATTGTTGTCGGTAAAATGTTTTTCAAGCCGGTGAGGAATATTATCCAATAGCGAATAGTATGAAATCGAATTTCTTCTTGCCGAAATAAATACAATAAGATCATCGGGGGTGGTCTGTTTTGATATTACTGAAAAGTCTTCAACTCCCTGAAAGGTTTGAAAAATGATGGAACCGGTCAAGCGTTTTTTGTGTATTAATTCACGAATTTCATCCCGAGTATTTGTACTCCCAAAGTGCAAAATCGGGATACTGAATTCATTCGCCAATTTGAATATTTTCTGTACCCATAATTCAAAGCCATTTTCCCTTTCCGATAAAGGAGGGGAAATGATTACGATTCGTTTCTGAACAACAAATGGCTTCTCGATGAAACAAATAAACACGTTTTTACTAATGCTGTTGATCAGGGAACTAATTCTTTCGCCCAATAATTTGTCGATGAAGCTGATTTTTTGGGGCCAGCCAAGAATAATAATATCGGCCATAATTTCCCTTGAAATTCGTGTAATTCCACTTACCGGATTATGGTCGATTGTTGTTATGGCATCGATTTTTGTTTCGGTTGCAGCGCCTTGCCCGATGTGTTCTTCCAGTTTTTTCCGGGTCGCAACAATGTTTGTTTCAGCTTCGTCGTTGTTAGGCACCACCGAAAGGATGGAAATCGGGTTGGGCGATCTTTTATCCTTGATTAATAATGCAAATTCCAGAAGTTTATCAATGTTTTTAATGTTTGCTATCGGCAATAAAATGCGTTCTGTTCTCGATAATGTTTTCTTTTCAACAGGAAAAACGCCTTTTTCTCCGGAGAGCAATATTTTCTTTGCCGCTTTTTCAGTTACAAGAGAAGCAACGATGCAGGTTACCAGGATCAGGATGATGGTTCCGTTGAGGATATTTTCGTCGAGTATGCCCGATTGGTAACCGACAAGGATTACTGCCAAAGTAGCTGCTGCATGCGAACTGCTTAACCCGAAAATAAGCTGGCGCTGGGCTTTTGTGTATTTGAAAATGAGCTGGGAGAAAAAAGCTGCAAACCATTTCCCAAACAGTGCGACAGAAGTCAGAACTACGGCAACAATTACCGCTTCAGGCCCTTTCAGAATTACCCTGATATCGACAATCATGCCCACAGAAATCAGGAAAAAAGGAATAAACAGCGAGTTTCCGATAAATTCGATCCGGTTCATCAGCGCCGACGAATGCGGAATCAGCGGGTTCAGTGCAAGCCCGGCAACGAACGCGCCGATAATGGGCTCAAGTCCGGCAACTTCAGCAAGAAAGGCAGCGAAAAATACAATCGATAAAACGAAGATGTAATGGGCATGTTTTTCACTTTCCATTTTCTGAAAAAACCACCGGGCAATTTTGGGAATGAGCAGGAACATGATGATCGAGAAAATAATAAGAGAAACCCCCAGTCGGATCCAGAATGTCTGGTTCAGACTGCCGCTGCTGTTCCCGATAATGATAGCCAATGTGATCAGAACGGCGGTGTCGGTTAAAATTGTTCCACCTACGGTAACTGCCACCGCCTGGTTCTTGGAAACGCCCAATTTACTGACAATGGGATAGGCCACCAGCGTATGGGTCGCAAACATACTTGCGGTCAGAAAACTTGCATTCAGATCGTATCCCAAAAGGTAGTGGCAAACCGGGAACCCGATGCTTAAAGGAAAAATGAATGTAAAAAGTCCGAACAGCAAACTTTTGTTCCGGTTTGCCTTGAATTCATTCAGGTCCAGATCGAGTCCGGCAATGAACATGATATACAGCAAGCCAATGGTCGAGAAAAGTTCAATTGCACTGTTTTTTTCAAGAATATTAACCCCGTGGGGGCCAATGATCATGCCGGAGATAATCAACCCGATGATGCCCGGGATATTTAGTTTTCGAAGGACAATCGGGGCCAGGAGAATGATGAATAAAATAACTGAAAAAACGAGTACCGGATTGGTTAATGGATAATTAAATTCATTAAAAAAATATTCAAAAAAATTGGCCATTGTTCTATCTCTTTAAGAAATTCATACCCCCAATCGATTCTTTTTTCGAACCGACAAGATACAAATAACTTATTTTATCTGGAAAAAAGATAAAACTGATTTCAGGAAAAAGATGAAGCTGATTTTGCCGGATTTGCAGCAAAACGCCGGAGCATTTATCCCGACACAAGATGTACCCGATAACTACGAAGCTGACGGTTTGTTTTGGGGCCGGTTGTCGCGCCCTTGCTGGTTGCGTCTTTTCCCGTAGAATGGTCGTTTGCCTTCTCTCCGGCCACCGCCGCCACCAGCCCGGATTTTCCATTCAGGTCCTTGTCCCAGTCCTTCCGGCAAAGGCAATTTAATAACTTCACGCTCGATAAGTTGCTCAATACGCTGAAATTTGCCCGTGTCCTTTTCATTAATCAAGGTAATTGCCACCCCGGTTTTGTCGGCACGGGCGGTCCGGCCCACTCGGTGCACATAATCTTCAGCCGAAGAAGGCACGTCGTAGTTGATGATCAGGTTAATGTCTTTGATGTCGATTCCACGACTGAGTACGTCGGTAGCCACCAGAATGCGGGTGCGTTTTGCTTTAAAATCCATAAGCACTTCTTCGCGCTCTTTCTGTTCCAGATCGGAAGAAATACCTTTTACCGTGTTTCCATGTTTCCGCAAGGCACGGGCGATATCGAACACATATTTCTTCGTTGAAGTAAAAATCAATATGCTGTCGTAATCGGTTTTGTCTCCGATCAGGCTGTCGATCAGGGCAATTTTTTGTTCGTTGTATACCATGTATGCAGCCTGAAGCACGCCTTCGGCCGGCTTCGAAATTTCGGTACTGATTTCTACCGGTTCATTTAAAATTTTAGAAGCCAGTTCCCTGATTTTTTTGGGCATGGTGGCCGAAAACATCAGGGTTTGATGTTTTTCAGGAACGTAACTGAGAATGCGGAGAATATCGTCGTGGAAACCGATGTCGAGCATGCGATCGGCCTCGTCGAGAATGACGTATTTTACTTTGTCGAATTTAACGTAGCCCAGGTTTAAATGCGAAATCAGTTTCCCGGGAGTTGCAACAATAATGTTCGTTCCGGCAGTCAGCGCGCGGCTTTCCTGTTCCCAGTCGGAACCTTCGCGACCACCGTACACGGCCACCGAATTGACGTTCAGAAAGTAACTGAAACCTTGTATTTGCTGGTTGATCTGGATGGCCAGCTCGCGGGTCGGAACAATAATCAAGGTCGAGAGGTCGTGGTTGTCGTCGGCTGCTATTTTGTCCAGAATAGGAAGTGCAAAAGCTGCTGTTTTGCCGGTTCCGGTCTGTGCACAGGCCAGTAAATCTTTGTCGTCTAAAATAATCGGGATTACCATTTCCTGAATCGGAGAAGCCTTTTCGTAACTCATGTAACCAATTGCATCCAAAATTTGGTCATGCAAATCAAACTCATCAAACCTCATGTTATCTTTTCTAAAATCGCATCAAAGGTAATACATTGCTGCCAGCAAATGATTAATGCTGTATATGAATTTGATATTTTTATGATTATTTGACCTGCAGATTTCGTTGAATCGAAATCCGGAATATATTTTTGGTATTTTCATCAATCTTAAAACGGTCGTCAATCCGCTTTCCGACAATCCAGACCACCTTGTTGCCGCTGGCCAGAATCCATGCATTTTCTTTCTCCGGAATGGAATATTTTTCATCGATAAAATAATCGCTGAGTTTTTTGTAACCCAACATTCCCAACGGCTGAAAATACTCTCCTTCCTGCCATTTCCGCAGAAGCAGGGGAAATTCGAGCTTGTCAAAGTCGAAGTCGGCGACCATCGGATTTCGTGAAAATTGAAACGATGAATTCCGGACTTTTCGTTCCATCTTCATCCGGAACGGCTTTTCAATGCTTTCACAATTTTCTTCAATATAAAATAAATCCGGCTGGTCGTTATCCGTTTTTGTAACAATCAGTTCTTCGCGGTCTTTCACCAAACGGTGAGTTGCTGAATAGAATTTTTTTCCCGATTCGCCATGCAGGGAAGCAACCATATCATCGGCCTGTTCAGCCGAAAAACCTTTTTCCCGAAGCAGTTCAAACAGAATGGTACGTGCCGCATCGCTTGTTTCAATGGCCGAAATCCGGATGGTTTCGCCCCAGGGATATTCCGTTACTGCGCCGGCCCTTATTTCGTCGATTTTTTGCTGAAAAAGAATTTCGGTCTGGTTCAGGTTATCGACGGTTTTAATAATATTTTTCCGGAACGAAGGATGAAACTCATCGAGTAGCGGGATGATTTTGTGCCGTATAAAGTTGCGCTGGATGCGGGTGTCGCTGTTCGACGAATCTTCGCGGTTTTTGATCTGGTGCAAAGCCGCGTAGTTGCGTATCGAATTCCGGTCGGCAAATAAAATGGGGCGGATGAGCTTCCCCGATTTGGGTTTAATTCCGGAAAGCCCGCGGATACCGGTTCCCCGGCTCAGGTTGATAAAAAATGTTTCCATCACATCGTCCTGGTGATGAGCCGTTGCCAGGCAATCGAATTTTTCATCAACCATCAGTTTATTGAACCATGAATACCGCAAATCGCGGGCTGCCATTTCAATCGAAATTCCCTCCTGACGGGCATATTCAAGCGTTTCAAACCGGTTCAGGAAAAGCCGGATATTGTGTTGGTCGCAGTAATCGGTTACAAATTGTTCGTCGCCGTCCGACTCTTCTCCCCGAAGATTGAAATTGCAATGAGCTACCGAAAAATCGTATCCTGCTTTCTGGAAAAGATACAACATAACCATCGAATCCATTCCTCCGCTCACCGCCAGCAAAACTTTTTGCAGGGGGTCGAACAGATTTTCTTCCCGGATGTATGTAAAAAATTTTTCCAGCATGATTGATTCTCAATACTCATTACTCACGACTTGTTATTACAAAGTTACGAATCACTTTTCGTACTTGCGAAAAAAAGTTCTCAGGCGACTGGAAAGCTGATCGAAAACAGGTTTCGAAAATTCGATAAACAAGTCCTGCGGCGAAGGCAGCGGATAGGCACGATTATTCAGCAATGCAACATGATTGGATTCGAGTACCTGCTTGTCGCCTACAAAAATACCGTACGCATTGTTCCAGAGAAATTGTCCCGGAATTCGTTCGCTCATTATCACACTGTTATTGGCCTGAAAATCGAATATTTCGTACTTCAATAATCCTTCGGTTAAAACCTGATCGTTTATAACTTTAATAGTACCCCTGTAATTATGGACTTTCGTTTCGTAAATTACAGTATCCTTCCGATTCACTTTCACCCGTTCTTCAACAACCTTATTTAGTGGCTGTTCGCTTTCGGTATGTTGTTCCCTTCCAATATGAAAATCATAGAAACTTATTCTCAGGATCATGTCGGGATGTTCAATTCTGAAGTTGCTTGCTTCATTTTCAGAATAAAAATTCACAAAACTTTTTTCCGGATAACTGTACTTCAACATTCCCAGTATGCGGTCGTAAAACGACATTGCCGACAGGTTGTACAATTCGGAAAAAGCAGGTATTTGTTCAACAATCACGGTGTAGGTGGCCCGTTTTTTTGATTCGATGATCATCCGGTTTGCATCCTGGTACCCCGGGATCATCTGATCGGTTTTTACAAAATAGAGATAGGCCTGCCGGGCATCATCTTTATTCCCCGACTTCATTAATTCGAGAGCAACTGAATATAGTTCGCCAGCCGCTTTTTCTTTTGCCGGACGCATTTCGGAAACATAGTTTTTCGGATCAGGAACCAGTTTCCGGGCTGCGGGAACTTTTCGTATCTGTTCGGAAAGTTTGTTTACTTTTTCCATTATCTCGACGGCTTTGCCCCATTTGAAACGGTCGTTGCCAGTCAATGTCAAATCAATTTCTTCCTGATAATACTGGATGGCCGATGAATAACCTTCTTCTATAACCTGAATTGAATTTCGGTTTTCCGGATCGGACTGAAGCCGCTCAATCGCTTTAGATATTGCATCGTAGTAATCGCCACGTTGGAGCGCCTTTTTTCCGGTTGAACACGAAGAAAGAATAAAAATCGAAAAAAGCAAAGGATAAAAAAGTCGTTTCATAATTTTATTTTTGGGATGATTAATTACAATGATAGTGCCAAACGTACCCCATACGTAGGCCCCATTTTAACAGGTAAAAGCGAGATCCGGGAATTTTTATTGACCGGACAAACTAAATTTCCGATAGCAATACCCATGACTGCACCGGCAAAAACATCGCTGGCCCAGTGCCGGTTGTCGTACATGCGCGATATTCCGGTCAGGGTTGCAACCGAATAAGAAAGCACCGGGACCCACACCGTTTCGCGATACTGATTGGCGATTACCGATGCAACCGAAAAAACGGCAATCGTGTGCCCGGAAGGGAAACTGCTTCCCCCGAAAGGCCCTTCAAAGTCCAAAGCCGATGCATCCATGCTGCTGTCCGGACGCTGGCGGCCCAGTAAACATTTTGGAATGCGCGCAAATAAACTCGCCAGTGCAAAACTTTCAGCGGCCAGCAAAGCCGTACTTTCCGACTTCCGGTTTTTGGCCAGCACCCCATAGCCATACAATGCCCCGCACACGGCCAGCGAATATTCAGCACCAAAAGGTTCAAAAGCATTTTTGCTGACATCGTCGAGAAAACCGGTGCGGTGTTCCTGCACCCAATCGGCAACAGGCTCATCGGCAAACAGCAATGCCCCGGTGGTTGCGGTAAAAACGACAAAACGCTGCCAGTCATCCTGTTGCCAGCGAACCGGCGACCGGACAATTTCTTTGGTGTCGTCCCAGTATTTCTTCAGGCACTGTTTATTGAGGCGGATGGTATCGACCTGTGCCGAAAGAAATATCGGTACTACGATAAACAACAGTCCGGTCAATATTTTTCGGTTATTCATAAACGAGGAAAACACAAGGTTTCTACTGCCGATCAAAATTAGGGTAATTTTTATTCCTGACAAGAATATAAAAAAATCGGGTTGGTCATTGCAATTTTGAATAAATTGCCGGAAATTTTTTTGACATGATTGAAAAATCAAACAGCGGCCAAACTTTCACTCAAATTGACTTTGGGAAAATGCCTGTTTCGGGAATTGAGTTTGACGATTGCGAATTCATGAATTGCAATTTCTCGGGAAGCAATCTGAACGATACCGACTTTCTGGGTTGCCGGGTTGTGAATTGTAATTTTGTGATGGCCAAAACGGTAAATACCGGGTTCAAAGATGCAACGTTCAAAGGGTGTAAACTGATGGGGCTTGACTTCAGCCTTTGCAGCGATTTCCTGTTTCAGGTTGATTTCGAACAATGTCAGCTCGATTATGCGCTTTTCGGTAAAAAGAAAATGAAAAAGACCCGGTTTGTGAATTGTTCGGTTAAAGAAGCGGACTTTTCGGAAACGGTTTTATCGGAAGCGAACTTCGAGAGGTCGGATTTGATGGGCTCTGTGTTTCAGCATTGCAACCTGGAGAAGGCTGATTTCCGCACGGCCTTAAATTTCACGATTGACCCGGAACATAACCGGATGAAAGGAGCCCGGTTTTCGGCTTATTCGCTGGCCGGACTTCTGGGGAAATATGGGTTGAATGTAGAATGAAAAATATGGAATAATGAAAAAATGAAGCAATGAGAATGAGACTGTAATCTGAATTCTGTCTGATTGAAAGGTTACTTCGCTTTTTTCTCATTCAAAATTCATCATTCATCATTCAAAATTTTAAAACTGTCATTCATCATTTTCCATCCGTTTTGCTTCGTCCCAAATCACGTCCATTTCGGCCAGGCTCATTTGTTTCAGGTCGATGCCTTTTTTCAATGTCTGGCTTTCGAGGTAATTGAAGCGTTTGATGAATTTCAGGTTGGTCCGTTCGAGTGCAGCTTCGGGGTCGATGCGGTACAAACGCGCGGCATTCACCATGGCAAAAAATAAATCACCAAATTCGGCTTCCATTTTATCGGTGTCGGCTTTGTCAATTTCATGCTGAAGTTCAGCAATTTCCTCTTTCACTTTGTCCCACACCTGCTCGCGATGTTCCCAGTCGAACCCAACCCCGCTGGCTTTTTCCTGAATCCGGTTTGCTTTCACCAGCGCAGGCAACGATGCCGGAACGCCTTCCAAAACCTGTTTCTTTTTACGGTCTTTTTCCTTCAGTTTCAGGCTTTCCCAGTTTTGCTCCACTTCGCGGGCGCTAGCCACCTCCACATTCCCGAAAATATGCGGATGACGGTAGATCAGCTTTTCATTCAGGCCCGTGATCACATCAGCTATGTTGAACGCATTTTTTTCTTCCCCGATTTTGGCATAAAAAACAATGTGCAGGAGCAAATCGCCCAGTTCTTTTTTTATTTCCGACAGGTCGCCCTGCAAAATTGCATCGCCCAATTCGTAGGTTTCTTCAATGGTGAGTTTGCGCAGCGATTCAAACGTTTGCTCCTTGTCCCACGGGCATTTCATGCGCAACTCGTCCATGATGCTGAGCAATTCGCCAAATACTTTTAACCGTTCTTCCATTTTCGTAAAATCTAATCAGAAGCATGAACAGCAAATGTACAATCTTTCGGCAAGAAAGGAAGCGGATGCGGCAAATGCAAAAAAAATGAGATAAGTTTTCTCCTTTTAATTAAATCTGATACCTTAACGCAAAAAAATGAAAGGCGTATGAAAAGGCATTTAAAATTGTTTTTTTTATTGATTCTTTTTTCTTTTTCTGTCGTTTTTCCGGCATCATCCCAGATGTTATCATTTTATATCAGCGGTAAAGTTGTCGATAAAGAAAGTACGAAACCCGTTCAAATTGCAGAACTTTTTATATCTGGTTCATCCATCGGCACGGCTACTGATGAAAAAGGGAATTTCAAAATAAACATCCCGTTTTTACCTTGCTACCTGGTTGTTACTCACCGCGACCATGAACCATTTGCCACCTATATCGAAGATTTTATGGACTCGATCCAAATTGCACTGAGTCCCTCGTTGATAAACCCGAATGACTATCCGGCATTGAGCAATAGCGAACGTAAAAAAGAGGTTCGTTTTTTTTGTCAGCAGTTTATTGGCGACGACTTGCATACATCGTATGATGTATTAAACGAGTCGGTGTTGTACTTTAGTCGTAATGAGAATAGTTTTCAGGCAACATCGAACATGCCGCTTGTAATTATAAATAACTATTTGGGATACAAAATCAGGGTGCTGATCCGCGAATTCGATATTACCAAACGCGATGACATCTCCCACGAAGAAATCCCACTAAATTCATATTCGGGCTTTTTTGTACGACGGATAATGGGACATTATTATTACGAACCCATTGAGCACGGATCGGAATCACAATTAAAAAGATACGAAAAAAACCGGCAAAATTTCTATTACGGTTCTTACCGTCATTTCCTGAAAGCATTGTACGATGGTGAAATTATGGAGCAAGGATATCAGCTCACGTTTTATCCTCCGGAAGCAATACGCAACGGAATTACGTTTACCAATTTAAGTTCGGTGAAACATTCGCCCAGTAAAATTAAAGAGTGCGCTATGAATGCCGATTCGCTAAAAGTTGACTTTTACAGTGATGCCAATGGGCTTCCTATAAACCTGACCAAATCTTTTGAATCGTTCAACAAAGAAACATCGGTCATTTTTCCGAGTTCAATACCTGTAAGAATAAGACCCAATGGCACCTGCCCGAATATTCCATTTGACGTTAAAGGACCTATGGGTGATTATTACTTCATAAACACCCTGCCTGATGATTATGAACCAAACGAGAAGGAAAAAGCGACACCATCCTCCGATAATAACACAAGAATCCAGGAATTGATCAAACTTTACGATCAATAACCACTCAGGATTTCAGAAAATCTTTCCGTATCGGGCTGAAAACATCGATCAGAATACCTGCTTCGAGGCAAACGACGCCGTGAATTTTATTCGGTTCTACAAAAAAACCATCGCCTGTCTCAATAACTTTTATTTCATTGTCAATGCTCACTTCAAACTTTCCGGAAGCAACATACGAAGATTGAACATGCGGGTGCTGATGTTTAGCGCCAACGGCTCCCTGTTCAAATTTTACTTTCACCATCATGATGTTTTCATCGTATCCGAAAATTTGCCGGGTGACTCCTGCACCGGCATCTTCCCATTGAATCTCTTTTTCCAATACTATTTCTTTGCTCTTCTCTTTCATGATTATTCTATTTTCAATATAAAAAAGAAAGAAGAAAAGAATCGGAATTACCTATCTCGTCTTCTTTCCAAAGTTTTCCGAATAAACAGTTAATTCGAAACTATATTTTTAATCGACATCAATTTTTTTGAATTTTGGAACCAACATGTGCATAACCAGCCATGCAATAATATAGGCCGATGCGCATATTGCGAACATAATTCCGTATCCGACACGAATATCGCCAAGCGCTTTATAATGGTCGAACAACATGCCGGCAGCTTTTGCAATCATGATCCCTCCAATAGCGCCTGCCATACCACCAATCCCGGTTACCGACGCAATTGCCCGTTTGGGGAACATATCAGAAACCGTTGTGAAAATATTGGCCGACCATGCCTGGTGAGCCGAAGCTGCAATACCAATAATAATTACTGCAAACCACATGTTGAACCCACCTAAATATTGTGCAGAAAGCACTGACAATGGGAACAAGGCATAAATAAACATCGATGTTTTACGGGCTTTATTGGCATCCATCCCTTTTTCCATAAACCGTTTTGGCAACCATCCTCCGAAAATACTTCCAACAGTTGTCATGGTGTAAACTACTGCCAATGGAATGCCAACCTGAGTTCCTATCAATCCGTACTGCTCTTTCAAAAATGCAGGAAGCCAAAACAAGAAGAACCACCAAATTGGGTCGGTAAGTAATTTTCCTAAAAAGAAAGCCCATGTCTGACGATAAGTAAGAAGTTTAAACCAACCTAATTTTGGGCCGGTAGTGCCATCTGCATGAATAACCTCATCTTTATCACTCAGAATATGATCGTATTCAGCCTGGCTCAATCTGCCTTTTTTTAATTTCGCTTCAGGCGATTCATAAATTAATTGCCAGAAAATCAACCAAATCAAACCAATTGCACCGGTAATAATAAACGCCCATTGCCAACTCCAGACAACAGCAATAAGCGGAACGACAAGCGGAGCAATAATTGCACCTACGTTTGTACCTGAATTATAAATACCGGTTGCCAATGCACGCTCTTTTTTGGGAAACCACTCAGCTACTGTTTTGTTGGCTGCCGGAAAGTTACCTGCTTCAGGAACACCAAGAGCAGCACGTGCAATACCAAACCCCAGAGGACCTTTTGCAAAAGCGTGACCAATTGCAGCCAGACTCCAACCAAATAATGATATTGCATACCCTATTTTAGTACCAAATTTATCGATAATGCCACCAACAAGGAGCATTCCTGATGCATACGCTAGTTGAAAGCAAATAACAATATTAGCATACACTGATTCATAATGAGTAGGATCGGCACCAAAAAGACCATCTTCTTCCAGAAATGGTTTTAATAAACTGATGACCTGGCGGTCGAGATAGTTAATTGTTGTTGCGAAAAATACTAATGCGCAAATTCTCCACCGATATTTCCCGAGCGTGTTCGTTTGATTCATTATTCTTGTTTTATTGGTTTAATTCAATTATGTAAGTTTTCTGACTATTTCCAATGCCTCTCTGCACTTATCCGTAATGAAAATCCAGTTTTTGTTTGCCAACACATCTTTCGGAAATAATTGCGATCCCATTCCCACGCAATGAACACCGGCGCCAAACCATGCTTTCAGGCTGGCTTCGGTAGGTTCGACTCCGCCGGTAGGCATAATGCTCGCATACGGCATTGGCCCTAACACACCTTTTACAAAGTCGGGGCCTCCAACCGATGATCCGGGGAAAATTTTCACTACTTCGCAACCCAGTTCGTGGGCGCGACCAATTTCGGTTACCGAACCACAACCGGGACTCCACGCTACTTTACGTTTGTTGCAGACTTTTGCCATTCCCTCGTCAATCAAAGGAGAAACGATAAAATTAGCGCCCAGCGCAATGTACATAGATGTAGTTCCTTCGTCAATGATGGAACCAACCCCCATGATCATTTCAGGGCATTCTTTAATCGTCCATTTATTCAATTCAGCAAAAACAAGCGATGCAAAGTCGCCGCGATTAGTGAACTCAAAAACGCGGATTCCTCCGTCGTAACAAGCCTTCAAAACCGACTTGCAAACATCAACATCGGCATGATAGAAAACAGGCACAATACCTGTTTCTTTCATTTTAACTGCCACTTCTATTCTGGTAAATCGTGCCATAATTTCAAATTCAAAATTAAAAATTCCAAAAGATTGGGTATTCAATAATTGGTTATTCTCATTGTATATTTTTGATGATTCAATTGAAATGTCCAATATCCAATATTTACCGGGCTACACGTCCCGAAGCGTCGCCTCCCATTAGTTTTTCAACTTCATCAACGGTTACCTGGTTGTAATCACCGTAAATGGTATGTTTCAAACAGGATGCAGCCACTGCAAAATTCAGCGCTTTTTGGTCATCACCGGTGTAGGTCAGCAGGCCATAAATCAAACCACCCATGAATGAGTCGCCGCCACCAACACGATCGACAATATGCGTGATCTGGTAGGTTGGCGATTCGTATAATTTCGCGCCGTCCCAAAGCACACCAGCCCATGAATTATGGTTGGCATTCACTGATCCACGCAAGGTAGTAATAACCTTTTTACATCTCGGGAAACGGGCCACAATTTGTTCTGAAACAGATTTATAAGCAGCTGCTTCAATATGTCCGCCGGTAACATTAACACCTTCGGGTTTGATACCCAAAACCATTTCCGCATCTTCTTCATTCCCCAAAACAACATCGGTCCCAGCAACCAGTTCAGGCATTACTTCTCCGGCTTTTTTTCCGTATTTCCAGAGATTTTTTCGATAATTCAGGTCACACGAAACAGGAATACCTTTTTCGTTTGCCTTTTTAATCGCTTCGAGACAAACATCGGCAGCGCCCTGCGAAATAGCCGGAGTAATTCCAGTCCAGTGAAACCATGTTGCCCCTTCAAATACCTTGTCCCAGTCGATCATTCCGGATTTAACTTCAGCAATTGCTGAATGGGCACGGTCGTAAACTACTTTACTACCGCGGCTTACAGCGCCTGTTTCGAGAAAATAAATTCCCAAACGGTCGCCACCCCAAACAATGTTGCCGGTACCTACGCCATATTTGCGTAAATCCATCTGGCACGAAAGGCCAATGTCGTTTTTCGGTAAACGACTTACAAAATCAACTGCAATACCATAGTTCGCCAACGAAACAGCGACATTGGCTTCACCGCCGCCGAAAGTAGCAGTGAGCATATTACTTTGCGAAAACCGCAAATAATCGGGTGTTGCTAAACGCAACATGATTTCTCCAAATGTTACAACCTTATTTTTCATCTTTTCAAAATTAAATACTTTTGCGCAATCGATTGCAAAAATATAAATCTATTTTGATCTTACAATATTTCAGAATATGACACTCACTCAATAAATGATTAAAACTTAAAATAGTTCTTCGCATTATTAAATGAGATATTCTCAACCATTCTTCCCAACAACTCCATATCGGCAGGAATTTCCCCGTTTTCGACATCGGTTCCTAACAGATTACAAAGTATACGACGGAAATATTCGTGACGGGTATACGAAAGAAAACTCCTGGAGTCGGTCAGCATTCCTACAAAATGGCTTAGCAAACCAAGATTTGAAAGGGCATTTATTTGTTTTTCGATGCCGTCTTTCTGATCGAGGAACCACCAACCAGAACCGTACTGGATTTTTCCAGGCATCGAACCATCCTGAAAATTACCAAGCATGGTTGCGTACAATTCGTTGTCCCGTGGGTTCAGGTTATATAAAATGGTTTTGCACAGTTTGTTTTCCTGATCCAAATGATCGAGTAATCTAGACAAAGGCTCAGCAACCGGCTTGTCGCCAATAGAATCAAAACCAATATCGGGACCTGCTTTTTTGAACAAACGGGTATTGTTATTTCGCAATGCGCCAATATGAAATTGCTGGGTCCATCCACGTGAATGGTCCATGATCCCGAACTCGTACAACATGCACGATTTGAATTTCATGATTTCCGTTTCATTCAAATTGCTTCCGCCACGTATTTTTTTGAAAATTACCTTGATTTCATCATTGGAATAATCTTCAGCATAAGCGGTATCCAGCCCATGATCCGACAAACGGCAACCGTTATCGTGGAAATACTGATGCCGCACATCCAGTGCATGTATCAAATCATCGAACGTATTGATATTTACCTGGGCAACTTTGGCCAGTTTGTCGATGTAATTATTAAAAAAATCAGGGTCTTCCACCATCGCAGCTTTGTCGGGACGCCAAGCCGGCAATACAGCAACTTCGAATCCGTCGGCTTTTATTTTCTGATGATATTCCAATGTATCAATCGGATCATCGGTGGTACAAATGGTATGCACATTGGCCATGCGAATGATATTTCGACATGAATACTCCGGAGTATTCAGTTTTTCATTACACTCATCATATATTTTTCGGGCATTTTTCGGGCTTAAAACTTCATCAATGCCAAAAAACCTCTTTAACTCCAGATGAGTCCAGTGAAACAAGGGGTTCCGCAAAGTATAAGGAACTGTTTCAGCCCATTTTTCAAATTTCTCCCAATCGCTGGCATCGCCCGTACAAAATCGTTCTTCGACCCCATTGGTGCGCATGGCACGCCATTTATAATGATCGCCTGCCAACCAGATTTCAGTAATGGTTTTGAATCGGCGATCGTCTGCAATATCTTTCGGATTGATATGGCAGTGGTAGTCGAAAACCGGCATTTTAGCCGCATGATTGTGATACAATTTTTGAGCGATTTCTGTTTTCAACAGAAAATTCTCATCCATAAATTTCTTCATCTCTATTATTGTTTTGTTTTTTTTACAGATTAAAAAGTCTTTTCAGGTGGCGGTCGTAAATGTTTTCTTCAACGCATCCACCAACAATTTCGGTATATTTTTCAAGCAAACCGGTATATTTTTCGCCCATTTCGGCAGCCACTTTGTAACCCACATGAATTAACTGGCGGAAGTTCGAATTATAATCCGGATGACCAGGGATATGGCGCAGGGTATTTGCATATTTTTCGCTACTCCAATCGGCAACTTCTTCAGCCGACGGAAGTTTTGCATCGATAATATCGATTACATCGGCATACGGAGCACATAATTCTTCTTTACGGCCAAGCGCTGCTGTGTAAATATGTTTGGCTGCTTCCAGCGCTTCACCACCGGCAACAGCAAGGCCAATCACTTCTTCGAGCCAGGTGGTCCCGGCTGTTTTTACATGCAGACCTTTATCATATTTTTTAATGATTTCGGCCATAATCGGGTAAATGGTGAACTTGTCGCTACCCGAATGAACACTTAATTTTAAATTTTCAGGAAGGCCGAAGTTTTTCACAGCGTAGTCAATGACCAGTACGTCCTGTTCAAATTCTTTGGCAAACTGTACAACATCGCCTACGTAGTCAACCCCTTTATTGAATCGTCCGGTAAACTTTGGCGCGATGGTCTGTGCAGGTATTTGTTCGTCGGCAATCATTTTCAAAATAAAAAACATATCGACCGGCGTTTGCGGCGCTTCGACCTCGTCCATCGAAACTTCAGTAATAAAATTATCTTTTCCTTTTGCCGATTCAATATGGCGGTAGATTTTCCCGGCTTCTTTGATTGCGTCCAGATATTTTCCGGCAACAATACTTAACGTTTCGTCTGAAATAACAATTGGCGCATCAATTCCCGGAATTGAAACTTTAGCGCCTAACTTCTTGCATGAAGTCACAAAATCAGCAACATCAACAACATCTGATGGATGCCCGATGTATGCTGCAACGTCGAGCGTAAAGAAATCGGAATGAGCGATAAAACGGTCAACATTCGTCAGATTGATATGGTCGGCATCAACACAATAGCCCCCGTTCCAGCCCAGCGCTTTAACGGCAGCATCGGCTTCTTTCCGGGTTTCAACCGGTTCCGAATGAACAATATTATGCTCGCGGTTCGACTTGTTCCAAACCGGAGTAACTTCGATCCCTTTTGCATTGGCTTTCATCAATGCTTTCAACTGAGCTTCCCCTTCATGACTGAAGCGGTCGCCCACGCCAAAACTATATTTTCCGAGTTTCATTTGCTTATTCGATTTACAGATTTTAAGATATAAAGTTACACAGTAAACATACTCCGTGTACGAACACGAAAATAGATATATATTTTATTACCCCAAAAGATAAAAAGCTGTTGTACATCAAGTTTTCAAAGTTGACGCGCACAACAGCTTTCCTACATACTTATAAAACAAGTATTTATCTCGAAAATATCAGTCGAAAAATAATTTTTAAATTTTGAATCGTGTAAAAACCCGAAATGGCACAGTCGTGAACTTTACCCGGATAGATCTCATTGTCTGTTTTCCCGGAAACCATTGCACCAAGTCGTCTGTTCCCAACAGGATTTTACTTATTTATTCATTGTAAATTCCCTTGTGCCAATTGGTATAGCAGCCTGTGTATCCCTGTTCCAGATAAAATATTCAATCTTAAATTTTCCGATGCAGTTCCCGCTATACAGAGGAAGAAGAAAAGTTGTAAAACCCGGCGTGTAAAATCCATAGGGACCAAATTCATTTTGAGTCCCGTCAGGATAAGTAATTTTGTATTTATAATTATAGATTGGTACGCCGAAACTGTTCAAGTACGTATCGACAGGCGGACCAACAATCCACGAACCGAACACTTTGCCACGTCCAGCAAAATTACCTTGTTCATACAATTTTCCCTGCGACCACACATCGCCTTTTTCCACAATTTTCAGTACCCGGTCGTACTCCGAATCATCATAAATACCAATACCAATATCTTTCACCGGCCAGGCAGAAGCATTCGCCGCAGCTTTTTCCCCGGCATTCATTTGAAAATCGACCGAACCAATGCCCCTGGTTTCTTTGGTATCCCGGTTGACAATATAAAAATCGATTTTCCATTTTCCCACATCATTGGAAGAAGAAGCATTAATCATGAAAGAACTAAACCCTGGCGTATAAAAGCCAAAAGGACCAAACTCCTGCTTACGGCCATCAGGATAAGTGATACTATACTTATACAACCAAGCTGGTACGCCAAAGCTGTTTAAATATTTATCGGTATGAGGCCCCGCAATCCAGGCTGCAAATATTTTACCCTGCCCCGAAAAGGCCCCGCTTTCATACAACTCTTTCTGATTCCAGTCGTTTCCTCGCTGTACAATCTTCAATTCTTTATCATACTGATCATCAGACAAAATAATCCCCACTCCTATATCCTTCAAATTCCAGTTTTGGGAAAAAACAACGAACCCGGATAGCAAGAAGCCAAACAGTAAAACCATGCGAAAAAGACCCGAAAAGCCAACCAGAGCAATCGTTTTTTGTGTCTTCATTTTTAATCGTGCTTCAAAGATTTAACGGTAAAAAAAAACAGATTTAACACATAAAAGCAATCAAATCTTTTCCTGATTGCTTTTATGCGCAATATAGTGAAAAGAAAAAAATCCGTCACTACGGATTTTCGTTTTTATGAAAAGATCAATGTAAAAATGCGTTGACGCGATCCCCGGTATTATTTATGAGGTGCAACCAGTTTGACTTCCTTATACTGATTTTCTTTTTTTGCTTTTGCATGCTCCATCTTGTCGAAAGTCTGTGCACAATAAATTCCTTTCTTCTTCAGGTGTTTATTTCCTCCGATGTGAGTATTGGGAAATTTTCCATCTTTTTTAAATAAAATAGAAACTGCCAAGCCTAGCAAAACCAAGGTAACCAATACTATTGCCAACAAAAATACTTTCATGATTACTATTTTTATCCCCGCCAGGGATTTTTACACAAAATTAGATGAAATAACAACTACTCAAAATAAATGAGTAATTTTAGACTTCAACATTAACAAAAAAATATCTGCCATGGAAGGACATATACGTACCGTTGCTTCGTTGCATATCGCTTTGAGTATTTTGGGATTTTTGCTTGCAATTGTTTTGTATTCAATATTAAGTCTTATCGGTAATTTTGTTGAAGATCAGGACGCAGAAATGGTGTTGACAATAATAGCCAATGCCTTGGCAATATTTCTGTTTATTCTTGCAATTCCCGGTTTTATTGGAGGTATCGGCCTTTTCAAATACAAAGAATGGGCCCGTATCTTAATCCTGATCGTATCTGCGTTAAAACTCCTGAGCTTCCCGATTGGCACAGCAATCGGTGTTTATTCAATCTGGGTTCTTGTTCAGAAAGAAACAACCGATTTATTTAACACAGCAACCGCAGAACAGAATAAAAATTGATAACACAAAAGAATATTGGCTCAACGATCAGTACATATCATTGTGGCAGGACGGGTACAGGGAGTGGGATACCGATGGTTTGTGACGCAAAAAGCCTCCGATTATAATATAACCGGTTGGGTACGGAATTTACCAAACCAAGATATCGAAATTGTTGCCCATGGTACAAAACCCGGCATGGAAACATTTATCGACTGGGTAAAAATTGGTCCCGCCCGGGCTCGTGTGTTGTCGGTTTCAATCAGCGATTTTGTTTCTGAAAGTATTCCCGATTCATTTTCTGTCAGATAAAAAAATCATTTATGAACGATACGAAATCATTTCACATGCCTGTTTCCGAATTCAGGGAACAAGGGAAAAAAATGGTCGACTGGATAGCCGACTATCTTGAAAATGTCGAAAATTACCCGGTGCTGTCGCAGGTGAAACCGGGAGAAATACGTGCGCAATTACCGGCATCGGCGCCAATGAAAGGCGAATCATTCGATACCGTAATGAAAGACGTAAACAAAATTATCATACCGGGAATAACCCATTGGCAGTCGCCCAACTTTTTTGCCTATTTCCCTTCGAACAACTCCGCGCCTTCCATATTGGGCGAAATGCTGGCTTCCGGGCTTGGTGTACAGGGAATGCTTTGGGCAACCAGCCCAGCTGCCACGGAACTCGAAACCCACGTTCTCGACTGGATGGCTGATATGCTTTCGCTGCCTGCACAATTTAAATCGACAAGCACAGGTGGCGGTGTCATTCAGGATACGGCATCGACCGGGACATTAACCGCAATACTGGCGGCACGCGAGAAAAAAACCAACTTTTTGTCGAATGACGAAGGAGTGATGAAAGGGCTGGTTGCCTATATTTCGTCGCAAACCCATTCGTCAGCTGAAAAAGCAATTAAAATTGCAGGAATCGGTAAAAACAACTTGCGGAAAATAGAGGTTGATGAAACTTTTGCCATGAACCCCGACGCGCTTGAACAGCAAATAAAAACCGATTTAGCCAACGGCCTGACACCGTTTTTTGCTTGTGCATCGGTCGGAACAACTTCATCAAACGCGATTGACCCGGTTCCTGAAATCGGGAAAATCTGCAAAAAGTACAATCTGTGGCTGCACATCGATGCGGCAATGGCAGGAACAGCAGCTATCTGTCCCGAATTTCGTCCACTGCTGAACGGTATTGAGCTGGCCGACAGTTTCCTGTTCAACCCGCACAAATGGATGTTTACGAATTTCGACTGCGACTGTTTTTTTGTTGCCGACCGCGCTGTGCTGATCAACACGCTGAGCATTCTTCCCGAGTACCTGAAAAATAAAGCCACCGAGTCGGGCGCAGTTATTGATTATCGCGACTGGCATGTTCAGTTAGGACGAAAGTTCCGTGCCCTGAAATTATGGTTTGTCATCCGTAACTACGGAGTTGAAGGCTTGCAATTTCATATTCGGAAACATGTTGAAATGGCCCAGGCATTTGCCCGCCGGGTCGATGAATCGGATGATTTCATTTTACTGAACCAGCCGCCTTTGAACCTGGTATGTTTCTACCATAGAAACGGAAATGATTTCAACAAAAAACTGATGGACACGATCAACCTGGAAGGAAAGCTGTTTTTTACGCATACTGTTCTAAACAACCTGTTTGTTCTTAGAATGAGCATTGGACAAACCAATACCGATTGGCGCCACATCGAAACTGCGTGGAAAATAATCAGCGAAACTGCGAAAAAACTTTCGGCAAGCTGATGAAAAAGTAATTATTCTTTTGCTTTTGCCACAAAATACTGAACGACAATTTTTATGGCCATAATGATGCAAAAGAGGCCAAAAACGACAAAAAGACCGCCCAGTATGGTTGCAATCCATTGGGTCGTTGATTCGGGAAGTGCCTCTGCCAATTTTCTGGAAACAGAATAATTGGTCGCTGAAACTGGTTTGTCACCTTCGGGAGCTGTTTGTGTGGCCCATACAATTAAAGCGCCAATAGCAGTCACTGCAAGCCCGATACCGATCATCAGTTTAAAACCTTCGGAATCGAATTTCACGGGATATTTGCGTGGTTGCCGTTTGGCTGCCGGTTTGCCATTATCGGCACTGCCTTTTGTTACGGGAGTGGTGGTTTTCGTTTTTTGTTTTGATGTCATATTGGTTCTTATTGGATTTGTGAATCTTCACATTATAATTACTCCAAATTCAATTCATTTTCAACAAGCTGTTTACTTTCTGCATAAACAAATCGTTTCGTATTGGTTTACTAATATAATCGTCGCAACCGGCATTCAGGGCATTTTGTTTATCGTTCTCCGAGGCATAGGCCGTTTGGACAATTATTTTTAATTTGGGTTTTTGCTCCTTAATTATTCGAATAATCTCATAGCCATCCATGTCGGGCAACCGAATATCTATCAATGCAAGGTCAAACTCATTATTCAGTGCTTGATCAATTGCCTTTTTACCATTTTCAGCATGAATAATCAAATGGTTTGTCCTTCGAAACAAATGTTTTAAATAGACAAAATTGTAATGATCATCTTCCACAATAAGTATCTTTTTCCGTTCTTGTTCCTGATCGGAGATACCGGGAGATTTCGATATTTTTTCGTTACTGTGACAACGGCTAAAAGGAATCGAAAAATAAAAAGCAGTTCCCTTTTCAGGCTCCGACTCCATGCGTATATTACCATGAAGTGCATCCAGCAAACCTTTTACAATTGCTAAGCCCAGCCCTGTTCCTCCATACAACCTGGAAGCCATTGGATCGACTTGCGCAAACCGATCGAAAATCGAAGATTGTTTTTCTTCCGGAATGCCAATGCCAGTATCCAAAACGAAAAAATGGAGTTGGTTGTGATTTTCAATACTGCATCCAATTTCAATTTTTCCTTTTTCAGTAAATTTAAACGCATTACTAACCAGATTAATCAGAATCTGTTTGATTTTTCCCTGGTCGATAATGACTGTTTGATTCTCGGAAAAATCACATTTCAAGGCTAGAATAATATGCTCTTTTTTTAATCTTTTTTGATATTCCTTTAAAAACGACTCAATTTCCGAAATCCATTCTTTCAAATTACATTCTTCCTTGTGAACTGATAAATGGCCGGACTCAATCCGGGCGATATCCAGAATTTCATCAATGATCCCAAGCAAATCGGTACAACGCTGACTGATAATCCGGGTATAATATTCCAACTGGGGCTTATCATCAAACACATCAGGTAGAATCTCGGAGAAGCCCATAATTGCATTCATCGGTGTGCGGATCTCGTGACTCATGTTTTGTAAGAACGCCGTTTTAAGTTTATCACTTTCTTCGGCTTTCTGTTTTGCAAGCAACAGTTCGTATTGAGCATTTTTCGACTCCGTGATATCTATAATAATTGATCCAAGTAATGGCTGTGATCCCGGAATATCGATCCTGAATTTCCGGGTATGATAAGTATGCGAGATACCTTCTTTGTCATTCCATACTTCTTCGTATGAGACATGCCCCTTTTCCATTGCTTCAGTGTCCTTCAACACCATCAAATCAGCCACATCCTTTCCAAACGTCTCATGTGGTTTTTTTCCCATCCAATCTTCGATAGGAAAAGACTCTTGAAATTTTTCGTTTGCAAACACAGGCCGAAACTGGTCATCTTTAATCAAAATCATTGCAGGAATAAAGCTCATAAAAGCCGACAGCCGCGCTTCACTCTGTTGCAAGGCCATTTCAACCATCTTCCGATCGGTGATATCAATCGTAAATCCAGCAAGCCAGGAATTTTCACCTTCGCGCTCAATCGGAAATTTTATCGTGGTATAGTATTTCCCATTCAATTCTTCATCAACCTCAACCAGTTTCCCTTCATTCAATATTCGTTTATCATCTTCAATCATACTTTTCGCCAGATCAGACGGGAACAAATCGTCCATATCCTTTCCGATGATTTCATTTAGGGGCATTCCCAGCATTTTCTCATAGTTCTTGCTAAGATATAATGCACGAATATTATGATCTTTAAAAAAGATATACACAGGGCTGTTTTCAAGTAAAGACTCAAAAATCAAGTCTTTTTCTTTCAACATTTCTTCATTCTGGTGTTTTTCAGTAACATCGCGGGAAATTCCAAGTACGCCAATCAGTTTTCCATGTGAATCATACATCGGGGTTTTAATTGTTTCAAGGTATTCCTGATGTCCGTCGTTGTTAAATTTCACCCATTCGAGGTTGGTTCTTGATTCATTAGCAAGAATGGCTTCTTTATCTTTTTGCCTGAAAAAATCAGCCAGCTCCGCAGGCATAAAATCATAATCTGTTTTTCCTTTTATTTCTGCTTCTTTTGCGCCAAAGAAATTTTCAAACCGTGGATTACAGGAAATATAAACCCCTTCCGGATCTTTCAGCCAGATCAAATCAGGAATTGTTTCGATTAAAGATTTCAATCGGGATTTTTCGTTTTCCAGCCTAATTACAGCTTCTTTTCGCTCCGTAATATCCTGAAAAATACCCCTTATTTTTACGATCTTATCATTCACAAACAAAGGAGTTCCCTGTGTCCGCACCCACTTTTTTATACCTTTCGCACTGATTAATTCAAGTTCCAGATCGTAAGGCGTTCCCTTTTCAATGGCATCAGTTATAGCTCTTTCAATTATTGCTTTGCTCTCGGGTGTATAGAAACTAATTCCAAGTTGTACGTCTGTTTGCAACGACGGATCTAAATCGTGAATTCGGGCAACTTCCTCGGTCCAGGTACCTTTCAGCGTTTTTACATCAAATTCCCAGCCCCCGACTTTGGCTATGCTACCAGTCAAAAGAAGGAGCTCATCTTTCAATTTCAAATCGGTTTCTGTTTTTTTCTGTTCAGTAATATCAGCAATGAAACCTTCAAGGGCGATCAACCGGTCATTTTCGAACACGCCGCAGCCCCGTTCCCATACCCATCGTTCGTCTCCGGCAGATGTTAAAAGTCGGTATTCATCCGTAAAATATTGTTTTTTAGCAAGAACATCCTGCCAATTTTCCCAAACCCGATTCCGGTCTTCAGATACAATTATGGAATTAAAAGAACGAACTTTATTGTCGATAAAGTCACCAACCGGGTAACCAGTCAAATCGGTAATTCCCTGGCTAATATATTCCATTGTCCAGTCACGGTCGTTACGACAACGGTATATAACTCCCTTCAGGTTGTTCACCATGGTATTTATTCTACGGTTGCTTTCCCGAAGCGCATCTTCAACTTCTTTTTGATTGTTACTCTGAAAATTCTGATCTTTCGAACAGGCTTTTACCTCAGCCAGTTGGTTTTGTAATTCTTCAATCTGTAATTGCAGCTTTTGTATCGTCTCACCTTTTCCCATCTCCGCTATTCTATAAATTGAGTTCTCTTTTTTGTAACGCATGGAATATAGCCATTTATTCATTTTCTGTTGGTTTGAGCTTTAGCTCTAATGGCTGTCTCATCCTTTTAAAGATTACTGGTTCATTGAAAACCAGACTAAAAATTTCATCAAATACCATTCAAAATCAATCTGATCAATTATTTTTTTTTGAAAGAGTAATTTTGTTTCTGCCTGATAAATTTTTTGTTTTGAATAAAAAGAATGATGGATAAAGTTAATGAATTTCAAAATTTTAAACGCATTAAATACCTGAAAAAAACGTTTCCTGAAAGTGAGAACAGAAGAGGAATGTTGATTTACGACGGTCAATTCCTCGAAAAAATGATCTTCTTTTAGAAATTGTTGGAGAGGCAGTGGTAATTTGGCCAATAATCGATGATAAGCGTCCTCATTAATTTTGAAAAGAGAGTCAAGCTGATCAAAGAAAACCTTCAAATCGGAGAAAGCCTGAAAATTATAGGTATAGGTCAAATCTTCCTGTCCATCAAGCCAGCGTTGCAGGATTGGACCGGTGCCAAAAGGAACCCGGTCGGACAAACGTGCCAACGGAAAAACACAGGTAGAATTAATTTCACCGATCGGACCAAGCTGGCTGAGTTTATGCAAAAAATAAAAATCTTCGCCCGCCTGCCGACGGTTCATGCCACCCTGTTTTGTATACGATTCGGCGGTACAGCAAAAAGCCGAACCAATCGTAAAAATCGCAAAAGGATAGCCTGTATATGCAAGTGCATCGCGGTAATAATGAAGATATCTTTCGTACAAACGAATTCCTTCGGTTTGTCTCTCGTCCGTCATCGCAGGGTCGATCCGATGCTGAAACCTAATCGTTGCGCCAACATACCCGGTATTTGCCTTAAAAAACTGTTCTATCTCGACCAGGTAAGCAGGATCAACAATGGTATCGGCATCCAGCGATACAATAATTCCATCGGGCCTGTTGATCGCATGAAAACGGCGAATAGCCTCGTCCATGCCGGTTTTTCGGGACATTCCGGCGCCTGCGGTTTTTGGGGGAAACGGATCGGGGGAAATGGGAAAGAAGTGCAACCATGGTCGGTCAGCCTGTGTTTCCCACTCCTTCAGCAGAAGAAAAGTTTCGCGGTTTATCTCACTATTTTCCGAGGTCTCATTTTCCGGCTGGTTGACTACTATAATTACTTCCGCTCCACATGTCGGCCGGGTGCAAGCGACCAATGATTGAAGCGTTTCAAGAACATCCGGCTCCCGATAACATGGAATTACGATAATCATCCCCAAATCAGGATCAGGTTCCTGCCTGATAAACTCAGGATAAATAATATTTTTCGATATGTATCGGTTGGCAAACATCTATCAGAAAATGCGACAGGATGAAGGTACAGGTTTTTCGGATAAGATTATGCTGAATTGTTGTCAACAATTTGACGCAACCGAATAAAGAAAAATGTAATCTATAAGAAAAATATAAAACTTAATTGTTATGAAAAATCTGATATTGTTAGTCGTTCCCGTATTATTTCTATTTTTTTCTTGTGTGCAAGATGGCATCTTTCCACGTATAGAAAAGACAACAAGTGGAAAAAAATGGGTACTTCAAATAGGGAGTTCTCCTATAGAAGTCTATAACCAACTTCAAAAATTAGGAACTGAGAAAAATTTTGAAGCTGTGGCAGTAGTGTATAGAAAACCTTTTTCAAAACCAGAAGAAATACAAAATTATTTTGGCTTATATCAAGCCATAACTTTACAAAGCAAATCAGGAGTTATAGAGCGGACTCTTATCCAATTTAATCAAGACAAAGTGGGTTCAATAGAAGTTGGTGGTGCGATGTTGGAACCCACTGCCACATGGCCTCAAAATACATCGGACGAAATCGCAATCCATGTTAATGACCCGATTGACAAAATATACGAAAAGCTATTGGCAATTTACCAAATTCCAATATACGGTGATTATCAGATTATCCTCCCGGACAAGTCGTTGGAAAAACCTTTCGACCCAGACATGGCTAATTATGATGAATGGGCATTTGATTTTTCAGAAAATATCAACACAGGAAAAGTCGGAAGGTCTTTCGTAAGATTATTTTTTAACAATAAAAAACTCGTAAAAATCAAACACGAATATTACGAAAATGAAGTAGTTAACTAAGAGAGCCAAAAACTACAGACAACAAGACCAAAATTTGTTTCAAACTTCCACACATTCTTTACCGCAATCCTTTGGATTGCTAGATTGCCGGGATTCGATAATTTCCGGTATAGATTGCAACCAATAAAAAATCCTGCTTTTAAAGAAAGCAGGATTTCCTGTTTGGTATCTCAGCTGTTAGTTATTTTTTCGCAGTGGCATAGCGGGTATTCATCGCTTCCAAAACAATTTTGGTAATATTGCTGGCATCGTCGCCAACCAAAATTTCGCTTGAGTTAAAAATATAATCGTATTTTTTATCCGCATTGTAAATTTTCAGAAAACTCATCAAACTATCGAGTAATTGTTTGTTGTTTTCATTTTGAAGTTGTGCCAGTTTACTCGAAAGTTCCTGATCAAGTTTATTAATTTGCTGCTCTTCGCCTACCAGACGGTCGCGTTCCTGAACAGCGCGCTCCTCAGTCAAAAAACCACCTCTCTGAACTTTTTCCTGGAAAGCGACAGCCTGCTGTTCAAATTTCGTTCGTTTATCAGCATATTCTTTTGTATAAGCTTCCTGTTTCTGGATAAAACCATCGTGTAATACCTGAGCCAAATCGTAATTTACGATTAAGGAATCAACTTTTAAATAAGCAATTTTCAAACCCTGATTCCCGGTCGACTTTTCACCTGATTTAAATACAGAACTACCCGACTTATTTGAAGTAAAATGCAAAACATACATTAAAACGATGGCTACAGCCAAGATAATGTTAACAATCAACGATGATTTTTTCATAAGTGTTTCAACAATTAATTTACGCCAAAAATAAAAATTAAAATCAGGAATGCATAGATACTTAATAAATTTTAACAGTCCAAGCTGAATTCCCTTTTCTTCAAAAATAATCGATTGAAAAGATGTGCAAAATCATACATTCACCTTGATAAACATCATAAAATCAGAATATGACAACAAACTAATTTTGCATATAGCAAATAGAAACAAACAACACCCGATATGATCAACAAAGCAATTGCAAATATGCTGCCCTACTTACCAAAAAAAATAATCTGGATTTTTTCGAAACGGTATATTGCCGGCGAAACAATTGAAGATGGGCTGCGTGTTGCAAAAGAACTAAACGACGAACAAATTGAAGTTACCATCGACCTTCTTGGCGAATTTGTAAATAACCTGGATCAGGCTGAAGAGTATAAAAATAAATATCTCAGCATTATTGAACGTTTCACATCCGAAAATATCATCGGAAATTTCTCATTGAAACCATCGATGTTCGGGTTACTCATCAACAAGGAAATTTGCCTGAATTACATGAACGAAATTGTAAAGAAAGCCGTTCAGAAAAACAGCTTCGTCCGAATCGACATGGAAAATTCGAGCTGTGTCGACAGTGAAATTGAAATCTACAAATACTTACTTCGTAAATATCCGGGCCATGTCGGACTGGTTATCCAGGCCTATCTGCGCAGGACAATCAGCGACTTGATTCAGCTAAAAAATTTCCAACTGAACGGAACTCCTCTCAGTTTCAGGTTGTGCAAAGGAATTTATATTGAGCCGGAGAGCATTGCCTTTAAAGAACATAATGAAATACAAAATCATTTTATAGCAGATTTGGAATACATGTTCGATCAGGGAATGTATGTTGGTATTGCAACCCACGATAAACAATTAGTTGAAAAGGCATACAAACTGATCGAAGAAAAACAGATTTCGCCCGACAAGTACGAGTTCCAGATGCTATACGGAGTTACGCCGGAACTTCGGAGGTCGATTGTTGCAAATGGTCACAAAATGCGCGTTTATGTTCCTTTTGGGAAAGAATGGTTTGGATATTCAACCCGACGGCTAAAAGAAAACCCCAAAATGGCATCCCAGATAATCAAAGCCCTTTTTGCCAGAGGCTGATTATTTTTGGATTTACAACAAAAAACACCTTTCACTGCACTTTTTTGTATCCATTCCTTCGTAATATTTTAAGTGATTTTGATTATTATTTTTTTATGATCAGTTCGTCCAACGTCCTTTTGGGAACATGATGAACGCTCTGTTCGTCTCGCCAATATCTGATATTGTCGTCCACCGCATCGTCAATCACCACTTTTTCGGCAGGTTTGCCAAGCGCCAAAACCTGAATAATTTCGAAATATTCCGGCAGTTGTAATATTTCGCACAGTTTTTTTCGGTTCACCGAAGCAATGATGCAACCTCCAAAACCAGCTTCAACTGCACCCAACAAAATGCTTTGAGCGGCAATTCCATCATCGCAAAAATACTTGTCGGAGATGCGTGTATCGTGCAACATCGTTATGTATGCCGCAGGTTGTTCTCCTTCTTCAGGACCTTTCCAATCGGTGAGATAACCGGCCCATGCCAGACATTCAAAAATTTGCTGGTTGGTGGCATCATCATTTGTCAATATATATTTCAGGGGCTGTGCATTGCGTCCCGAAGCCGAAAACCGTGCTAGTTCAACCCAGTCAGTCAGTTGTGCAAGCGATATTTTTTCGGTTTGTATAAAGCGCCTGTAACTTCTGTTTTTCAATATAAGATCGCGAATCATGGTTGTTTTCATTAAATATATACCTTCTTTTTCTATAATTTCACGTTTACCGGTTTCGAAAACCCACTTTCGTTGTTGCTCCTGTCAAGAGCAGAAACCCGCACTTCGTACTTCTGCTTTTTCGCCGAATTGCTTACCAACTTATACTTTCCTCCTGAAACAATATCGAAAATGAAACGACTCTCCTGCGGATTAAAAACTTCGCCTTTTTTACTTATATAGATGACCGTCCTCACCGCTTTATTCATCTCATCATCGGTATGTGTATTTTTCCATTTCAAAGTATTTCCGCCCGATTTTTTCAGTTTCGGGGATCCCGGGACCCGATTGTCAATCCAAGGTATCGACGGAGTAATTGCCGGATGTTTGTAATAATCATTTTTCAGTTCATCCTTCAAACCAAACAAATCCGATTTAAAAGATTTACTACTGAAATACACGCTTCCCGAAATCTTCGGGTTTTGACGCAAATAAGTGATCTGCCTTCCGATCTCACCTCCTTTGGACCAGGCTTCCACATTCGATTTGGGATCAATTCGGTACACCCCCTGCCCAATATATATATTTTTTCCATACGAATTTTTAGCCCACCAATCGCACAACATTTTAAAATCGACCGTCGGATGCCCGATTTGCCAATATAACTGAGGCACCACGTAATCGATCCAGTTTTGTTCCTGCCATTTCAGGATGTCAGCATACAAATCATCGTAATTGGTTTGCCCGGCTGATGTTGCCGTCCCTCTTGGATCATCAGCCTGATTTCTCCAAACGCCAAACGGACTAATTCCAAATTGCACCCAGGGTTTTGTCTTTTTAATTGCTTCGGAAAGCATTTGAATCACCAGATCAACATTGTGTCTTCTCCAATCATCCCGCTCTGCAAAACCTTCGAAATTATACAAACGAAACGATTTGTCATCGGGGAATTCCACTCCCGATATTTTATACGGATAAAAATAGTCATCAAAATGGATCGCATCCAGATCGTAACGGACAACCATATCTTTTATAACCTTGACAATAAAAGCACGAACTTCGGGATTTCCCGGATCGAAATACAACTTATTCCCGTATTCCAAAATCCAGTCGGGATGCTCGAAAGCCACGTGGTTACCAGCCAGTGGCTGGTCTGCTTTTTGCGAAACCCGGTAGGGATTGCACCATGCATGAAATTCCATACCACGTTCGTGGGTTCGGTCAATCCATTCTTTCAACGGATCGTAATATGGCTCCGGGGCTTTCCCCGGAACACCGGTAAGGTATTGCGACCAAGGCTCGTATGGCGAAGGATAAAAAGCATCGCCTGCCGGACGCACTTGGAAAATGATGGCATTCATCCCGTTGGCTTTGTGCTGGTTCAATATTTCCACTATTTCATTTTTTTGCTGATCAACAGTCAGCCCCGGTTTCGATGGCCAATCGACATTATTAACCGTAGCCACCCAAACACCACGAAATTCTCGCTTTGGAGATTGAGCGACAGACAATTGCACAATCAACAAAAAAACAAATAAATAGGCATGCTTCATTTCTGAGTTTTTAATTTTCAGTTATAAAGATGATGATATTTCAAATATTATCGAAAATATGACTTATCCTTTTTACTAACAAGTTAAATCGGATTAAAAGAGCATAAAAATAAGATACAAACAAATAGTTTAAAAAATCAGCTAATTAATTTAGTATCCCTTGATATTTCGTATATCTTTTTTTGATACATTTGCCTCCTGAGATAAAAATACGTTCAACAAAGATTTTTTAAAAGTATAATTTACTTGGCAAGTCAAAGTCCTGTGGTATAATTATTTATTACAGGAATCTACCTTTGACAAGCTCATGGTTTATTAGGTTTAGTTGGTTTAGGTTAGTTTCCCGTCACACGGGACGAAAAGGCTGTCAGGGGACAGCCTTTTTTTTATATCTCTTACATAATCCTTGGCTCATTCTTTTTAGAAGAATTCCCTTGTTCGCATTTTAGATATAAATTAGTATTCCATATCTGCATTTCTAAAACCACCGTTTGATCAACTGAAACTACCATTTGCTAAACGGCATTTAAAATCCTTGTATATAAGAACAATATCATACTATTTTTGTCAAGAAAAAGACATTTATGTATTTTATTAAAATGATTAATAATAAGGAGGATCAAAAATGAGTGCTGTGAAGAGTTTATTTAATCGTAACCTGCTTGTGATAAGCATTATTGCATTGGCATTTGCATCATGTAATAAATCTTCGGATGATTTTCTCGGGATAAATGACCCGAATATTAAAACATCTCTAAAATCTGCAAGTCTATTATCTGGGTCTACATTGAATATAGTAATGACACAAGATTTACCTGAAGTTGCCGGATGCGGAGAAACTAAAGAAGTAAAATTTATGGCTGGACAGAATATTGAAGCGGGAGTGGTTTCTGTTTTTAATACTGAAGATAAATTATTTATTTCGGTAAAAATGACTGCCCCATGGGTAATCAGCCAAACACATTTATATGTTGGAAAGGCTGCGTTAGTTCCGGCAAATAAAAAAGGAAATCCTCAAATCGGACAATTTCCGGTAAAAGATTCATTTACTGAATATTCAAGTCTTGTAACCTATGAATTTAATCTTGAAGATTTTGACGAAACCTTTATGATCGCATTCCATTCTGATGTTCAGAAACTTGACACAAACGGACTTCCGGTACAAAGCGAAACAGCTTGGGCTGCCGGAACACAATTTATCGCATCCGGAAGTTGGGCAAGTTATTTTACATACACAAAACAGGCATGCCCGGTTTGTGTTTATGAAACCGTTTTCTTTAAATTATTCGGCGGGCAAACTATTCCTGTAGGAAATCTGGTAGTGACCAATGATGAACAAAACCTTTACATTACCTATGATGGTGACAACGGATGGAAATTTGCAACCGTGCAATTGTATGTTGGAGAATTGTCCGGATTACCAGTAAACCGTCAAAATACTCCTGTTCCGGGAAGTTTCCCGATAATCAGCAATTCAACTTCATTACGTGAAACAGTCTCGTTTGTCATTCCGTTGAATACCTTACCTGCTTGTTATATTATTGCAGCCCATGGAGAAGCCAATTTAACAAACGCAAGCGGAACCGTTATCCAATCGGAAACAAGCTGGAGTTTTGGAACCCAATTCCCGAATACAAGCCGCTGGGGATGGTATAGCAGCTATTGCACCCAGATCTGCGGACAATAAATTACATAAACATCACACATCTATATAGAGAAGAGGACTAATCGACATCGATTAGCCCTCTTTTTTTATTCAGAAGATCCCTTAAAAATTTCATCATAAATCATTTTTTCCTATCTGTTTTGATAACTCAAATGAGGTGTTTGAGAGTTAATACTTGCTTTTTGCAAATCAAAGAATTAAATTTGGTTGAACTTTTAGTTATTTGATTTTTACATTATTGCGATTCATTAGTAACAAATATTAGATGTACACTGTTATGAAAAGGAAAAGGAAAAAACTAAACGTATTGGCGGTTGTTCTTTTGTTGTTTTTTGCGTCATGCGAAAAGACAGAAAACGCTACGGATCAGAATGAATCCAATCAGGAACTTACTTTAAAATCAGCAAAAGCTAAGGTTTCTGGAATTTCTTATTCCATTCTGGAAGCCATGCCGGCGACTGGATTATGTGGAGTTTCGCCAACAACCCAATTCATTGCCGGACAAAATTATGAGGCAGGAAATGTGCAAATTGCCAATTCTGAAACCAAATTATACATCACTATTTTGATGAATGAAGGTTGGAAATTGGGACTTACACACATTTACATTGGAACTTTCGATGGTATTCCGTTCAATGGCGGAGGAAATCTAAAAACAGGAAACTTTCCTATATCCACTTCTTTCAAGAATGGAACAGATAAAGTTATCTATGAATTTGATAAGACAAAATTCAATGATCAGGTTACCATTCTTGTTCATGGAGAAGTTTCTGGTATATCGAGTGAAACCGCCTGGGCTTTTGGTACTGAATTCCCGGATGCCAGCCGCTGGGGTTGGTACATCGATTACACCATGAAAGATTGTTATGTACCGCCGCCGCCTCGTTAGAATATGAACAGATTTTTTTAAATTACTATAAAAACCAAAAATCCTTCCGTGAATTCGCGGAAGGATTTTTGGTTTTTAGTTCAAATCAACCGGCATGACATAGTCAACAGGAACTGCTACCCCCTGTTGCTTTCCGGGGTTCCATTTTTTCATACCCAAGAGAACTATTTGTCCAAATTTTGCGACTTCGTCATTATCCGACTTTATCACTTTTATATTGGTTACTTTTCCCTGTGCATCAATGGTAAAGCCCATCATTGCTTTTCCTTCCGGCTTTTTCCCTTCGGAAAAATATTTCTCTTTCATTTTCTTTTGCATATCCAGATAATATTCAGACAAGGCGTAAAAACCTCCGGGATATGCAGGCAATTCTTCAACGACAATAAATAATTCTTCTTCAGTACTCGACTTTTTTGATTTAGCTGGCAGTGGTGGTGGCAGTGGGATTCCATTCTTGTCCATATTTTCCGTATCGATAGCAAATTTTGCCCTTTTCATTGTAATGGCAGAAGAATAATCCTCAGGAATGATTTTTGGCAATTTAATTTCTTGGGTAGCAAATCCCACAAAAGAGGCAAACAGTGAGCATTCTTCGGTTGCCGGGACTTCCAAAGAGAACTTCCCTTCGTTATTGGTCATTGTGCCAATCGAGGTTCCTTTTAAAACAATTGAAGTACCGGGCAGAGGTGTGCCGTCTGTGGTTTTTACAGTTCCTTTTACAACGGTTTTCCCCTCGGCGGAACTTGTAGTTGCCTGAATTTCCGGATTTTCACCGAGTGGTTCGACTTTGTACTTCGGTTCGGCAAATGCCGCCAGCAATAAAAATAGAACCGGCAGTGCCAGCAAAAACCTTGCTGACTTGATTTTTTTTGATTGTGATTGTGTCATCATTTTTAAACGGTTTGTGTTAAGGGCAAAATTCAGGTTGTTGGTAACACCAATAATCTGCATGCCCATCAACTGGTTAATTAATAGAGCCTGGTACCTCTTCAAATCCAAGCCCCGGGTAAGGACTCCCTGATCGGCGAGGTACTCGTGATTTTGTTTGATTGAGCGCTCGAATAACCATATAAACGGGTTAAACCAAAAGATGACTGTTAACAGTTCGATAATCAGCAGATCGACCCAGTGATTTTGATCGATATGAACACGTTCATGATTCAATATGTCTTGTAAATCGGTCTGCTTATGAAATTTAGGGTTAATAAAAATCAGGTTGAAAAAAGAAAACGGGAGCCCGTATTTGTCGTTTTCAACAATTTTTAAGCCATCCATTTTTTTAATTCTGCTTTTAAATATCAGACTGGCAATAACCAGCGACTGAACAACCAGCCGGAAAAGTATCAGTGCAGCAACTGTAATGTATACAATGAACAAAACTTCGTGCCACCTGATCGACTCGGGAACCGGGTCTTTCAGTGCCGGAAGGTTCTGCAGATTGTCCATAGACAGCATTGTTACCTGTTTTGCCGCTTGCACGGCGACTTCGTAATACAACGGGAACAGTGGAAGAAGAATTGAAATCAGCAAAGTGAAAATCAGGTAAAAACGATTGAGCCTGAAAAAGGTTTCCTTCCGCAACACGATCCAGTAAATTAGATAAAACAACGCGAGTGAAAGCGATATTTTCAGTAGTATCGAAAATAAACTGTTCATATTATTCCTCCTTTTCGTTATTAAATGATTCAGCATCTGTGTTTTTAAACATTTCTTCCAGATCGCTGATACTCAAATTGTTTTCGTTTGCAAAAAAGGTAGCCATTTTGGGAAACGAACCATTAAAATAGTTACTCAGCAAACTGCTGAATTGGAAACGGGCATAATCTTTTTTTGTAACTGCCGGGAAAAATAAATTGATGTTGCCAACTTTTTTTATCTCGACAAAACCTTTGTTTTCCAATACTTTCAGCACGGTTGCAACGGTTGTGTAGGCCGGTTTTTCATTTGCGAACCGGGCAATAACGTCTTTTACCACTCCTTCTTTGATGTCCCATAAAATCTGCATTACTTGCTCTTCTGCTTTGGTTAATTGCTTCATCTTCATCGATTTTTTTACCCGGTATATTTATTATTTCTGAAATCAAACAAAATCTACTACAAATATAGTACTATTGTTTTAATAAAACTACTATAAATATAGTATTATTTGTGAAAATATTTTTACTTCAATATTAATGTATTGAAAAATAGCAGGTTGGTGATTATTTGTTGATGTCCTGCAGGATTAGTTTTGCTTGCCGGATGCTCTCAACCTTTGGAAAAGTGAGGGTGAGTTTGTTTTCACTCTCTTTCATCCGGCAGTTTTTCGTGTGGATTTGTACATACTGAAGAACTTTCCCGAAAACAGGCGACTGGTAAAAAGGCGAACGCTGGTTGGCAATAAACTGGCAAATCATCCGGCCATTTTTTAGGATAATTTTTTCCATTCCCAAACCGATGGACAGCCAACGCAGCCGGACGACTTCTAGTAATTCGCTGCTGGGTTGCGGCAGTTTTCCGAACCGGTCGATCAAACTGTTTTCGAAGAGCTGCAATGCGTCCTCGTTCTCCTGGTTGTCGAGTTCGCGGTACAGCAGCATCCGTTCCGAAACACTTTGAATATAATCGTCGGGGAACAACAGTTCCATATCCGTATCGATCTGGCAGTCGTTTACAAAACCGGTTGCCAGGAATGCTTTCGCTGCATCTTCCGTTTCTTCTTTGTACAGTTCTTTAAATTCGGTCTGTTTCAGTTCGGCGATTGCCTCCGACAAGATGCGGTGGTAGGTTTCGAACCCGATGTCGGCGATAAAGCCGCTTTGCTCGGCGCCCAACAGATTGCCGGCTCCACGAATGTCCAAATCCTGCATGGCAATATTGAAGCCGCTTCCCAGTTCCGAAAACTCTTCGATAGCCCGCAGCCTGCGGCGTGCTTCACCGGTTAATGTGGATAGCGGCGGCGCCAGCAAATAGCAAAACGCTTTTTTGTTGGAACGACCAACTCGTCCCCGTAACTGGTGCAAATCGCTGAGCCCGAAATTCTGCGCATTATTAATAATGATGGTATTGGTGTTGGGAATGTCAAGTCCCGATTCGATGATGGTTGTTGCGATCAGTACGTCGTATTCGCCATTGATAAAATCGAGCATCACCTGTTCCAGTTTGTCGCCTTCCATTTGCCCGTGACCAACCACAGTGCGCACGTTGGGCACAATCCGTTTGATGACGGTTTCCACATCGTAAATATTCTGCACCCGGTTGTGAATGAAAAAAACCTGTCCGTTGCGGGCCAGTTCGTATTGAATGGCTTCCCTGATAATTTCTTCGTTGAACCCATGCAGCTCGGTCGCAATCGGATACCGGTTGGGGGGAGGTGTTTGTATGATGGAAAGATCGCGCGCACCCATCATCGAGAATTGCAAGGTACGCGGAATAGGCGTTGCCGTAAGGGTCAGCGTATCGACGTTCACCTTTATCAGTTTCAGTTTTTCTTTTACTGAAACGCCAAATTTTTGCTCTTCATCAACAATCAGCAACCCGAGATCTTTGAATTTTACATCTTTGCCCACCAACCGGTGTGTGCCAATCAGGATATCGACTTTGCCTTCTTCTGTTTCTTTCAGTATTTGTTTGATGTCGGCAGGTTTTCGCAACCGGCTGATGTATTCAACGCGCGCCGGAAAATCTTTTAACCGGTCGGAAAAAGTTTTGTAATGCTGAAGCGCCAAAATGGTGGTTGGCACCAATACCGCAACCTGCTTGCTGTCGGTCACCGCTTTGAAGGCTGCACGGATAGCCACTTCTGTTTTCCCGAATCCCACATCGCCGCACACCAGCCGGTCCATGGGAATTTCCTTTTCCATGTCTTCCTTCACTGCTTGGGTCGATTTTATCTGGTCGGGGGTGTCTTCATATATAAACGACGACTCCAACTCGGTTTGCAAATACGAATCAGGCGAAAAAGCAAAACCTCTTTCTTTCAATCGCTGTGCATACAGGGCAATCAGTTCTTTGGCAATATCTTTTACTTTCGACTTGGTTCGTTCTTTCATCCGCTGCCATGCCCCGCTACCCAACTTGCTGATGGCCGGTTCTGTGCCGTCTTTTCCCTTGTATTTCGAAATGCGGTGCAGCGAATGAATGCTCACAAAAAGCACATCGTTGTCGCGATATATCAGGCGGACAGCCTCCTGAATTTTACCGCTCACCTCGGTTTTCACCAGTCCGGCGAATTTTCCGATCCCGTGATCGACATGCACCACGTAATCGCCCTGGTGCAATTTGCTTAATTCTTTCAGTGAAACGCTTACCTGCTGCGGCTTTCGGGTTTTTATACTGAAGCGGTGATAGCGCTCGAAAATCTGGTGGTCGGTGTAGCAGCAAATTTTCAGGTCGTGATCGATAAATCCCTCGTGACAGGTAAAACGAATGGGCGTGAAATTCACCCGCAACCCTTTGTCATCGAAAATGGCTTTCAGGCGTTCTGTTTGCTTTTCGTTGGACGAAAGAATGTAATTATTGTATCCATTTTCCCTGTTCTCGAGAAGGTTTTCGGCCAGTAAATTGAAATTCTTATTAAAAACCGGCTGCAGGGAAGTGTTGAATTGAAATTTTTTCGGTTTGCTGAAATACACTTTGCTGCCCATTTCGATGCAGGTAAATCCGTCCAGCGCTTTCAGCAAGTCTTTCCCCGAGCTGATCTTGTTCAGCAGCGATCGCCGCTCATCCTCGCTTTCCGTTTTCATCATGGTTTGCTGAAACGAGTTTTCAACCTGGTCGGCAATCAATTGGATGTCCTGCATCAGTATGACCGAACGGTCGGGCATGAAATCGAAGAACGAAACCCGGCTTTCGGCTTCCAATTTTTCCTGGATATTGGGAATGATGTATATTTTTTCGAGGCGTTCCTTCGAAACCTGCGTTTCGATATCGAAGCTGCGGATGCTGTCGATTTCATCACCAAAAAAATCGAGCCGATAAGGATCTTCGTTCGAGAACGAATATATATCGACAATACTGCCGCGCACCGAGTACTGGCCGGGTTCGTACACAAAATCGACCCGCTCGAAACCGTATTCATACAGCACATCGTTGATAAATTCGATCGACAGTTTGTCGCCTTTTTTTATCCGGAAAGTATGCGAATCAAGTCCTTCACCGGAAATTACTTTTTCAACCAGCGCTTCAGGATAAGTTACTACCACCAGCTTTCGAAGTTCTTTCAGTTTGTTCAGTACTTCGGTACGCAGGATGATATTTTCCTGTTCAATCTGGTCGTATTGCACTGCGCGTTTGTACGACGAAGGGAAAAAAAGTACCGGAGGGCGGATTTCAAAAGTCATCAGGTCGTCGTAGAAGTACGAGGCTTCCTCTTTGTCGTTCATGCAAACGATGAGCGGGCGGGTGAGGTTCTCGGCCAGAAATGAGGCCATTACCGAACGCGATGAGCCAACAAGCCCCTGCAGGTAAATTTTTTCACCCGGGGTATCGGCCGTTTTACACAACTCCTCGATCAAGCTGTGCTTTTGAAATAAATTTCTGAAATCTCTCAGCTCCAAAACTTCAATTTTGAGGCTTCAAAAGTATAAAAATTTACTCTTACCTTCAGAAAAAAATAAACATATCCAAAACGCCGGGGACCCGCTGCTGAAGGATGCAAAAAATAAGCCCTTTTATCTGAACTCTTGTCTATTTTTTATAACTTGTCGTTCGAAATGATTTTCAGGTTGAAACTATCCGGGTAAACTTTATTGAAAGCATGCGATTATAATTTTTGAAACATATATTTTAAAGTACATGCAAAAATTCGACAAAAGAACCTCTATAAACTCTAAAAAATGACTCAGAAGAATCAGTTCTCAAACATTGAAGATACAGAAAAACAATGGAAGAGTATCTACACTTTTGGAGGGATCACCACCATTATTGCACTGGCTGGTATTTCACTTGATGTTCTTATCGGTAACATAACCGGCGGAAACTTATCGGCACTGCCACAAACCGCAATCGACAGGTTTGCCGAATTTCATGAAAATAAATTGGCAGGCCTGTACCATCTCGATTTGCTGAATATCATTGTTCAGATGATTCTCATTCCGGCTTATTTTGCCCTTTATGCTGCCCATCGTAACGTCAACAAAGCGTATGGATTTTTTGCGTTCATCGTATTTCTTTTTGGTTCCGTTGTAATGGTCGCACACAATACCGCCCTGCCTATGCTTGAGTTAAGCAATAAATATTTTGCAACAACCCTCGAATCGCAAAAGGTTTTGTATGCAGCAGCAGGAGAATCGATGCTTGCCCGGGGAGCGCATGGAAGCGCCGGAATATTCCTCGGTTTTTTCATTCCAAACATAGCTGGCCTGCTCATGTCGCTGGTAATGTTAAAAGGAAAAATATTCAGCAAAATAAACTCTTGGTTTGGTATTATCGGAAGTATATTGATGCTGCTCTATGTAATACTGGTCAACTTTGTTCCGGGAGTTGAAACCATGGCAACTACGTTTGCCATGCCCGGCGGACTTTTATTAATGACCTGGATGATCCTGTTTGCAATTAAACTGTTCAGGTTAAGATCAATCGAAAAGGTTATTGCTATAAATATATCGTCCTGACGACAAAATATACTCCTGCTCACTACCCTTTTAGTTTGGTATTTTCATGAAATATTGAGTTTTGACTCGAAAATTGGAGTTCGGTTTTTAAAATATTTTATTCACCTGACCGTTATCTTTGCAATTGCTATACCTTTGCAACAAATAAAAATCGATTACTGATACGAAATTTATACAATTAACATCAAAAAAGAGAAACAGATGAAACGCATTATTGTAATTTTCGCATTGACGGCACTGGTTTCTTCGTGTAACCAGAAAAAGATTGACCGTTTACAAGCCATGCAGGACAGCACTGCTCAAGTTAGTTTTAAGAAAAACACCTCAATTATCGGGTTCATTTCGGCAATGAACGAGATTCAGGAGAATTTAGACTCGATCAAAATACTGGAAAAAATTGTATCGGTACAGGCAGCTTCCAATGTGGAACTAAAAACCGACGAGAAACAACGGATTATCGAAGACATTAATATGATCCACGATCTTTTGAAAAAGAACAAAGAGCTGGTTGCCAGTCTTCAGAAAAAACTAAAAAGTTCAAATGTAAAAATTGCTGAACTGGAAAAAATGATCAGCCTGATGACTAAACAACTGGCCGACAAAGATGTCGAGATTGCTCAACTGAACGAGGAACTTCGTAAGTTGCATATCGATATTGAAGGATTGAACGTGAAAATTAAAGATATTACTGCCGACAGTGAACAAAAAACGCAAACCATCAAGGAAAAAGTCAAAACTATTGATGAACAAACAGTAACAATCAATACGGTTTATTTTGCTTTTGGTACAATCAAAGAACTTAGGGACAACAACGTTTTGGAGAAAGAAGGCGGTGTTTTAGGCGTTGGCCGCAGCCTGAAAATGAAAAAAGATTTCAATCAGGAATATTTTTCAGTTACCGACTTGCGCAACTTCAAACAAATGGATTTGAATGTTAAAAAGGCCCGTATTGTTACCACACATTCTGAAGGTTCGTACCATTTCACCGGCGACAAAACAGTTGAATCGCTGATCATCGACAACCCGGTTGAATTCTGGAAAGCTTCGAAATATTTACTGGTTGTAATCGACTAAGATTTATAATACTCATAAAAAGAGCCTGTCTAAAAACAGGCTCTTTTTCGTATGTGACAGTTGGTTTGAAAAAGATATTGAATTACAAATTTCAATGAAATATCAGATCATCTTCAATTATAAAAACTGACAATCAGAGAATTAGGCCATCGTCAATCCCCTAAATTCACCCCTTCCGTAATTTCTTTGACTTACCCCTTGTTTTTCTGTGACGAAAAATTCCTATCTTGCTTAACGAAAACCAAAATCTTCACTTATGAAACGGATAATCTACATCTTTCTTGCGATTTTTCTTTTCGCATCGGCTTCGGCACAAGACATTATGGAATCAGCTAAAAAAGTCAAATCCAGCGTAATTTCTTCGGAATACGACCGTAATTCGTTTACCTACCTTGGGATTGATTTCGCTGAACAGTTTAGCGGGCAGGCCTGTACCCAACTTGCGAAATTAGCAGTTCCTGAAAAATTTTACGACAACACCGTGGAACCAAAGATACTTTCGGTTCCCAACCAGCGCGATGCTTTTTCGGTAACTACCGGGTTGGTAAAACGGCTGTCGGACCAAAAAGTAACTGATCTTTTGCAGCAGAATAAAATCGGGCAAAAAATCATTGCCAAATGGTTTAACCGTCAGCCCGACGGAACATTCAATGTTAACGTACTGAAGGAACGCGGTATGTTCAATGCCAACGATGCCGATTTTACGGTTGCATCAGCTTCAAAACGTGGCGAATCGGCGCTGATGGACATGGGCATGGGGTTGATCGACAAATCGTACGTGATGGTGGTCGACTTCGACCAACTGATGACCATGGATCAAGTTTACACACAGCAGGAAGTTCCTTCCGAAAAACGGATCATGAACGGATTTAAAGCAACGGTAAATGCATACATTTACAAGCTAAACTTTAACGACTCGGTGGCTGCCTATTTCTTCCAGGATTACTGGACCAGCACTCCCAACCCAATCAAAATAAGCGCTTTCGAAGCAGCTAAATTTCCGTTTATTCCGGTTCAACATATCCAAAAAGAAGTAATGGGAGTCCAGTATAATCCGGGACAAGCATTGGCCCCAAAAGTTCAGAAAACCAGCGACGAATTACTTCAGATGTTAATACAAACGGTACAACAGGCGGTTATCAACGATATTGAAAAGAAGAATGACGAGTTTCGGGTAAAAGCTTTTGTTTCCGCAGTGAAACCCATTGCAGCCAAGATTGGCAAAAAAGAAGATTTGAAATTCGATCAGCGATATTTTGTGTACGAAAACAGGGAACGCAACAATGGTTCGCTGGCTTCGAAACGCCGCGCGGTGGTAAAAGCCATGAAAGTGGTAGATAACCGCAAACTGGCTACCGGCGATACCGAACCGTCGCTGTTCTACCAGATTGCCGGTGGTAAGGTCGACGCATACGGGATGTTCATGGAACAGAAAAACGATGTTGGCGCCAACTTCATATTGGGATATACCGATGGCGGTTTGAGCGGAATTAACGGACGACTGGAATACTATATTGGAAGGCCGTTCTACAAAACAGGAAACCTGTCGAAAGGGCTGACTTCTCTGAAATTATATATGGAAGGCGGTGTGAATTCCGGCACATACGATTACAACAATGGCACAACAAGTTATACCGATGCCGATTTTACCTTTTTACGCTTCAGTGGTGGACTGAGCAAAGATTTTTACCTGACCAACTTTATTCACTGGGGGCCATTTCTTGGGGTTGGAGTTGAAAGCGCCACTTGGGACGGCTCTGAAAATACCATCAGCAGCGTCTTTGTGGAAGGAGGAGCACGGTTGGGCATCAATCTTTCCTATAACATCCAGTTGATTGGTTCGGCAACTTATTATGCAATGATATCTTCCGAAGAAACAGATGCCAACGACGCAGTTGTTCCGGGAGATATCGAATATTTCGACACCTTCGGACGAGGCGATGGTTTGGGAATTAGTGTTGGATTACGAATAATGTTTTAAAAATTATAGCAATGATTAAAAAAGTTGGATTATTAGTGATGTTGTCTGTTTTTGCTTTTGCAATTTCAGCAAATGCACAGACAAAAAAGCAAAAGAAGATGGCTGGTTACCTGATCAGCAATTACGAAGTAGAATGTATGGGAACCGGAGTTGACGGAACCCAGTTGGTAAAGGTATGGGGATTTGGCAGCAAACCCGACGATGCAGTTTATCAGGCCAAAAAAAATGCGGTACATGCAGTTATGTTCAAAGGAATTCGCGGGGGAAAGCCCGGGTGCATGACCCGTCCATTAGTGACAAATCCTGGGGCCGAACAATTGCATAGCGACTATTTCAATACTTTTTTTGCCGACGGAGGCCGCTACCTGAATTTTGTATCGCAAAGCGGAAGCCAGGTTGATCGTATTAAAGTAGACAAAAAACAATATAAAGTAGGCGTTGTAATTTCTGTTTCCCATGCCGAATTACGCAGGGAACTGGAAGCCGCAGGTGTTATCAAAAAAATGGGAGCAGGATTTTAATTCAAACTGAACGAAAATGAAAAGGACACTTTTATTATTTGTAGCCATCATTGGTTTTATGGTGCTCGGCTTTTCACAGGCAAAAAAACCGACGATTATGGTTGTTCCCAGCGACAATTGGTGCATCAAAAACGGGTACGTAGTAAACTACGATGATATGGGAACTTCGAAAGTATTGCCCGACTACAAAGCTGCTTTACAGATGGAAACCGATTTGCTGATCACCATCAGTAAAATAAACACCATGATGGCCGACCGTGGTTTCCCGTTGAAAAACCTGGAAAGCGTTTTAAAAACACTCGAACAGGAAAGCGCGGAAGTATCCATGTTAGGTAGTAAAGAAGGGGGCGCTATTGCCGAAAGCCCGATCGACATTTTGAAACGGACGGCCAATGCAGATATTATCATCCAGCTTACTTATCAGATCAACCAAACCGGGCCGCAGCGCTCCATCACATTCGTGTTGCAGGGATTAGATGCCTACACCAACAAACAGGTTGCCGGTGCACAAGGGACAGGAAGTCCTTCGTTCTCGGCCGAGACACCGGTACTTCTCGAAGAAGCAGTTATCTCGTATATCGACGATTTCAATGCCCGTCTCCAGGAACATTTCGACGATCTGTTTGAAAACGGACGTGAAATCATGTTCCAGACCCGCGTGTGGGAAACTTCCGACATTGACTTGGAAGAGGAATATGATTTTAAAGGAGAAAAACTTGAACTGGGAGAAATCATTGAAGACTGGGTTGCCGACAATACAGTACAGGGAAGGTACAACACCTCAAGCTATACTGAAAACATAATCCGTTTCGAACAGGTACGCATCCCGTTGTATGACGATCGTGGCCGGGCAACCGACACCCGCAGATGGATACGCGACCTTCGCACCATGCTGGGAGCTCCTCCGTTTAGCCAGGATTGCAAAATTTACACAAGAGGACTGGGTGAAATTTGGTTGATTATTGGACAAAAATAATTAATCCATTGAATCAAAAAATATGAAAAAAATAGTTTTAATACTGATTATCGTTTTACCACTCTTTTCCGCTGCACAGAATACTCTCGGGAAAGCCGACGATTACGAACGGATTCCTCTGAATGTTATCATTCCGCCGCAGGTAGAAGATATCCCCGAACATGCACAGAGTTTGCTTGTCAATAAGCTGACCCAGGCTGTTACTGAAAATGGGATGGGCGGCGCCGGTGTCAACCCCCGGTTTTTACTGACTGCAAAAATGGAATTGCTAACGAAGGATATAACTCCTACTGTACCTCCGATGGAGGCATATACGTTTGAGGTTTATCTCTATATTGTGGATTTTGTCGACCAGAACATCCTTTCATCGACATCGTTTACCACCAAAGGAGCAGGGAATAACAAGAACAAAGCGTACACCAACGGTTTACGAACGGTGAGTTTGAAAAACCAGGATGTGAAGAAATTTCTGGATGAAGGGAAACGTAAAATCATAGAGTACTACAACTCGAGGTGCGACTTTGTGATTGCCGATGCAAAATCGCTGGCTGCACAAAATAAATTTGGGGCGGCCATCAATACTTTATCAACTGTACCCCAGGTTTGCAAAGACTGTTACACGAAATGTCTTGATGCCATTCCTCCAATTTACCAGGATTTTATCGACCACGATTGCCAGATGATGATTACAGTTGCATCGGCTTGTTTTGCTGCCGAGCCCAATTCAAATGGCGCACTGAAAGCAGGAGCAGTACTTTCACAAATCGACCCGGATTCGAGATGTTACCAGGATGCACAGGTAAAAATTGCAGCAATAGCACAAAAAGTCCTTCAGGATGAAAAACGCGACTGGAACTTTTTCGAAAAAGTATACGAAGACCAAGTTATGCTTGAAACACTACGAATACAGGCATTTCGCGATATTGGTGTAGCATACGGGCAAAATCAGCAACCTACCTATAACGATATCCTCTGGGTATTCCGTTAATTGATATTTGATTTTCAGAAAAAGGGCTTTGCGATGCAGGGCCCTTTTTTATTGAGCCATTATTGTGAAACCTTCCTGCGACCGGCATAAAATATCCTGATGCGATTGAATCCTGTCATTATCCAATTCATGATCGGTAATTTCCGACGAAGAAACAAAAGCTACAAGTTCAGCTATTTTACACTTCCTGCTGATTTCAGCATTGATATTGAAAGACCATAAACCGGAATAATCCTGCACTACCTTCAATGACTTGCTAATCCTAATCCAGCTTCCTGCCTCGTTTGAACGAAGAAACATAGTAATGAATTCGCCTTCTTTTAGATTGACAGAACTTCCTTTCACTGTAAAGATAACTTTCTTTGCTGATTTGGTTTTTGTACAATCGATTGAACTACCCCTTGCAGGAATAATAATTTCAATGTGTTTGTTTGGGCCAGTACGACCTTTTGTTTCCGAAGGAGAAAATGATTGAAAAACAAGAAACAGGGTGAATATCAAAATGAATCTCATGATGAAGTTGGTTGGTTAAATCTTTTTAGGGTGTAAATAAAACGAATGAATTATCTTAAAACAAATCGTTCTGAAACGTCAGACAAAATTAAATAAATTCACGAACGAACCAGACAATTATTCAATTTTTACACAGATTTTTTACCACAATAGCAACACCACTTTCTTTCTTTCAGAATAGTCAGTATATCAAATCAGTATGATAAAGGAGAAATAACTTTCCCCGATTGAATGGCAAGAAAAACAAAAGGCGTATCCAAAAATGCATTCCCATACAACAATATTTGCACTCAAAAAAATCAAAAAAATACCACAAAAACTAAAAACACGAAAAAATACTCCTAGTTTTTTGTAAATTCCAATCTTTCACCTGCTATAACCCCGCCAACTTTCCCATTACAGAAGACCAGTTTGCCGTTCACAAAAGTATGGGTAACCTGATGACTGAATTCGATTCCTTCGAAAGGCGACCAGGCGCATTTGTACAGAATATTTTCAGGAGAAACAACCCAACTTTTATTGGGATCGACCAGCACCAGGTCGGCATAATAACCTTCGCGGATATAACCGCGCCGGTCGATGCGGAACAAGTCGGCCGGGGCATGGCACATTTTCTGAATCACTTTTTCAGGAGAAATATAACCTTTCCGGCTCATTTCGAGCATGGCAACCAGCGAATGCTGAATCAATGGTCCACCCGAAGGCGCTTTGAAGTAGGTATTCGATTTTTCTTCCAGCGTATGTGGCGCATGATCGGTCGCAACCACATCAATTCTATCCGACAAAAGCGCTTCCCAGAGTGCTTCCTTATCTTTTACTGTTTTTATCGAAGGATTCCATTTGATGCGGTTCCCATGCGTAATATAATCACGTTCGTCAAACCACAAATGATGCACACAAACTTCAGCGGTAATCAATTTTTCTTTTACATCTCCAGAACTAAAAAGCCCCATCTCCTGCGCCGTTGAAAGATGCAATACATGCAGGCGGGTGCCAAATTTTGCAGCCAGTTCAACCGCGTTTAAGGAAGAACGGAAACATGCTTCAGCACTGCGAATATATGCATGTCGCGAAACCGGAACATTCTCACCATAATGGCTCCGGGCAATTTTAATATTTCCCTGAATAATCGCCTCATCTTCGCAATGTGTAGCCACCAAGGTTGGCGCATTTTTAAATATTTCGGAGAGAATTTGCTCATTATCAACCAACATATTACCGGTGGAAGATCCCATAAACACCTTGACACCACACACTTTTGAAGGATCAGTCTCCAGAACTTCTTTCAAATTATCGTTTGTGGCGCCCATGTAAAATGAATAATTGGCCGGAGAAACCTGCGCTGCACGTTGATATTTCTGCTCCAGCAATTCCTGAGTAACCGTTTGCGGGTTGGTATTGGGCATATCCATGTACGAAGTCACCCCACCAGCAACTGCGGCAGCCGATTCGGTGACAATTTCCCCTTTGTGGGTCAAACCTGGTTCGCGAAAATGAACCTGATCGTCGATCACACCCGAAATTAAATACTTACCAGCTGCATCAATTACCCGATCGGCTTCAATCGTTGCAGGATTGACCTGCGCTGTATAAATTTTTTTAATGAAAGCATCTTCAATCAACACACTTCCGTGCCGGCTTATTCCTTCATTAATAATTATTGCATTTTTTATAAGTGTCTTCATACAATCAAAAATAAGGAAGAAAAAGGAAAAACAGCTTTTTCCTTCCACTTTTCTACCCTCCGAATCCTTTGAAAATATTTTGTAAGTTTGCATAACAGAACAGACCACGAATTAAAATTAAACAAATGACTGATTTCAAATTTACGATCAACCCCGCATCAACTATTCTGAAATTTCAACAGTTAATTGATTGTGTGAATGACGCAATCAGCCAGAATGTGCTGAAAGCAGGTGATATTTTACCATCGGTAAATCAGGTTTGTAATGAAAACTCGCTCTCGCGTGATACCGTTTTTAAAGCCTATGCAGAGTTGAAAAAACGCGGAATCATTGAGTCTGTTCCCAACCGGGGCTATTTCATTTCGCAGGCAACCACCAAAGTTTTTCTTTTCCTCGACACGTTCAAAGCCTACAAAGAAGTTTTGTACGCTTCGTTTCGCGACAATCTTCCCGGGAATGTTGCAGTCGACCTGCATTTCCATCATTACAATATCGATGTGTTTGAGAAAATCATCAAAGAAAGTATTGGGAAGTACACCAAATACATCATCATGAATTTTGACCACCCAAAGGTGAAAGAAATTATTTCGCTGATACCGGCACAGAAACTCCTGATCATCGACTGGAAAATTAACTCGAACAACGAACAGGCAACGGTTTACCAGGATTTCGGACAACCGGTCTACGATTGCCTTTCCGAAAATATTGAAATGATCAGGAAATATGAAAAATTCATCTATCTCTACCCTGAATTTACATATCATCCGCCGATTTCAATTGATTATTTCCTCCGGTTCGTAAACGATTTTTCAATCAGCCATTCTGTTCTGAAAGAATTTAAACAGCTGAACATTCAAAAGGGGGAACTTTACCTGTTGGTCAGTGACCGGACGCTTGCAAAAATTCTCGACCAGTGCGAACAAAAAGAACTTGCTCCCGGGGTTGATGTAGGGATCATCTCGTACAACGAAACCCCGATGAAAAAGTATGTAAAAAACGGGATTACTGTTTTATCAACCGATTTCGAACTGATGGGGCAAAAAGCCGCCGAATTTGTTGCAACCAGCGAAAAAATGAATTTTTGTGTGCCAACCAGGCTCAAAATCAGAAGTTCACTTTAAAACTGTTTTAAAACATCGTTCATCAATTTGCTTCTACTTAAAACTGGTTTATTTTTGCAAGGCATACCAGAACAGAACGGCTTAATTTAAACAACTACTTAAACAGCTAAAATACATGTATTTATTAGGATTTGACATTGGCAGTTCATCCGTGAAAGCCTCGTTAATCGATGGAGAAACCGGCAAATGTGTTTCCATTTCATTTTTTCCGAAGAATGAAATGAAAATAACTGCACTACAGGCAGGCTGGGCCGAACAGCACCCCGAACTTTGGTGGGAAAACCTAAAACTGGCTCTTTCAGAAGTCATGCAAAATGCAAAAGTGCCAGCGTCGGAAATCGATTCGATCGGTATTTCGTATCAAATGCACGGCTTGGTGGTGGTCGATAAAAACCAGCAGGTTTTGCGCCCGTCCATCATCTGGTGCGACAGTCGTGCCACAGCAATTGGAGACAAGGCTTTCCAGAAAATAGGAGCCGAAAAATGCCTTTCCAATCTACTGAATTCTCCGGGAAATTTTACCGCCTCGAAACTGAAATGGGTAAAAGACAACGAGCCAGAGTTATACAGCAAAATCGATAAAATAATGCTGCCCGGCGATTACATCGCCATGAAGTTGACCGGCGAAATAAAAACCACCGCCAGCGGGCTTTCCGAAGGCATTATGTGGGATTTCCGAAAAAACGGCGTTGCTTCTCTCCTACTCGACTACTACGGGTTCGACAGCAGTTTTATTCCTGAAATTGTTCCTACTTTCTCGGTTCAAGGCGAAGTGACCAAACAGGCAGCCGAAGAACTGGGACTGGCTCCGGGCATTAAAATCAGCTACCGGGCAGGCGACCAGCCCAACAACGCTCTTTCGCTGAATGTATTAAACCCGGGTGAAATAGCAACTACCGCAGGAACTTCGGGAGTTGTTTACGGCGTGAGCGGCGAAGTGAAATACGACCCGCTTTCGAGGGTGAATACGTTTGCCCACGTAAACCATTCGGAAAAAGCCAACCGTTTGGGCGTTTTGCTCTGTATCAACGGAACTGGAATACTGAACTCATGGCTGCATAAATACGCAGGCAGTTCGTCGTATTCATACGAGGAAATGAACAACAAAGCGGCTGAAGTTGCAATTGGTTCCGATGGACTTATAATCCTTCCTTTTGGGAATGGAGCCGAACGTGTTCTTCAGAATAAAAACCGGGGCTCCCGTTTTTCAGGAATTAATTTCAATATTCATTCTGATGCCCATTTATTCCGGGCAGCGCAGGAAGGTATTGTGTTCTCGTTTAAATACGGAATGGACATCATGAAAAACATGGGCATCGACGCACAGGTAATCCGGGCCGGGAAAGCCAATATGTTCCTGAGCCCTGTTTTCCGTGAAACGCTGGCCGGTGTTTCCGGTGCGACCATCGAATTGTACAACACCGACGGATCAATCGGTGCAGCTCGCGGCGCCGGTATCGGTTCAGGATACTACTCTTCGGAAAAAGAAGCTTTTGCAAGTCTGGAAAAACTGGAAACCGTTGTTCCTGACAAAAACAAAAAAGCAGAATACGAAGCCGCCTATCAAAACTGGAAAGCGGAACTGGAAAAATAAAAAAGCCCCACCCGGCCTCCCTGGAGGGGAAGAGGGAAAAGGCAAAATACGAATAAAACAACAAACTCTTTTGCCTCCCATTCGGTGAGGTTGGAGGAGCCAAAAAAATAAAATTATGACAGCTTTTAAAGGAAACAAAGAGTATTTCCCTGGTATTGATCAAATTAAATACGAGGGAGCGGATTCAAAAAATCCACTGGCATTCAAATGGTACGATGCCAACAAAGTAGTAGCAGGAAAAACCATGAAAGATCACTTGCGTTTTGCAGTGGCATACTGGCATACACTGTGCGGAACCGGTGGAGATCCATTTGGTCCGGGCACAAAAAATTTCCCATGGGATGGTGCAAAAGACATTATGGATGCCAACAAAGCCCGTATGGATGCTGCATTTGAATTCATTTCTAAAATTGGAGCTCCTTTCTATTGCTTCCACGACACCGATGTAGCCGGCGACGGTTCGGTTTTCGAAATCGAAAGCCGTTTGGCGAAAATGGTAGAGTATGCAAAAGAGCAACAAGCTGCTTCAGGTGCAAAATTGCTTTGGGGAACTGCAAACGTATTCAGCAACCCACGTTACATGAACGGTGCTTCAACCAACCCTGATTTTAATGTGATTACCAATGCTGCCGTTCAGGTTAAAAATGCAATTGACGCTACCATCGCATTAGGTGGAACAGGTTATGTATTCTGGGGCGGACGCGAAGGTTATATGAGCTTGCTCAACACCAATACAAAAATGGAATTGGACCACCTTGGAGCATTCCTGAGAATGGCCCGCGACTATGCACACAAACAAGGTTTCAAAGGTACCTTCTTCATCGAACCAAAACCAATGGAACCAACCAAACACCAATACGATTTCGATGCTCAAACTGTACTTGGGTTCTTAAATGCACAAGGTTTGATCGACGATTTCAAAATCAATGTTGAAGTGAACCATGCAACTTTGGCTGGCCACACGTTCACTCACGAACTTCGCATGGCTGCCGATGCAGGCAAATTGGGTTCGATCGATGCAAACAAAGGCGACAACCAAAACGGATGGGACACCGACGAATTCCCAACCAACATTTATGAAATTACCGAAGCCATGCTGGAAATCCTGCAAACTGGTGGTTTTACTCATGGAGGTATCAACTTCGATGCAAAAACACGTCGTAATTCAACCGACCTGGACGACATCTTCATCGCACACATCAGTGGTATGGATGTATTTGCACGTTCATTGGTCATTGCCGATAAGATATTAAAAGAATCGGATTACCTGAAACTGCGTGCCGACCGTTATGCTTCGTTCAACTCAGGAAAAGGAAAAGATTTCGACTCAGGCAAACTCACTTTAGAAGATATGTACAAAATTGCCAAAGAAGTAGGCGAACCGAAACAAATCAGTGGCAAACAGGAAATGTTTGAACAATTAATCAACTGTTATATTTAATCCGATGAAAGGACGTAATACGTTATATGTTGTTGGAATTACCCTCGTAGCTACCCTGGGAGGCCTTCTGTTTGGGTACGACACAGCCGTCATTTCAGGAGCCGAAAAATCAATTCAGGCCTATCTGATCACTGGACTTGGACTCAGTTCATGGGCACACGGGGCAACCATCTCCAGCGCCCTGATCGGTTGTATTATTGGTGGAATGATATCAGGAATTATATCGTTAAAACTCGGCCGAAAAAAATCACTGATGCTTGCAGCTTTGCTCTTTTTCGTTGCAGCGCTGGGCTCAGCGTATCCTGAATTTCTGTTCTTCAAGAAAGGCGAACCTACGATGGGATTGTTGTTCATGTTCAATTTTTACCGCATCATCGGTGGAATTGGAGTAGGATTGGCATCAGCTGTTTGTCCAATGTATATTGGTGAAATTGCTCCGGCAGACATTCGTGGCCGTCTGGTTTCGATTAACCAATTTGCGATCATTTTCGGAATGCTGGTCGTTTACTTTGTAAACTATTTCATTGCCCACGGTCAAAGCATTGAATGGATCAACGAAACCGGCTGGAGATTGATGTTCCTTTCGGCTGCAATACCTTCAGCTATTTTCGGAATATTGTTATTCTTTGTTCCGGAAACTCCCCGTCACCTTGCTTTAACCAACCATGACGACAAGGCATTGACAATCCTGACAAAAATTAATGGAATTGAACAGGCTAAATTAATCCTGTCGGACATTAAAAAATCAGTTGAAGCGGCTTCTGAAAACATATTTGCGTATGGCAAAATCGTAATTATAATCGGTATTCTGTTGTCCGTTTTCCAGCAATTTGTAGGAATCAATGTTGCGTTGTACTATGCACCACGTATTTTCGAAAGCATGGGAGCTGCAAAAGATTCTTCGATGCTTCAAACCGTGGTAATGGGACTTGTGAATGTAATTTTTACAGTGATCGCCATTGTTACCGTTGACAAATACGGACGGAAAATTTTATTGATGATCGGTTCCATCGGTATGGCTGTCGGGATGTTCGCCATTGGCGGGTTGGCTTTCATGAAAGTGATTGGCATCAGCACATTGGTATTCATCATCATCTACACCGCATCGTTCATGATGTCGTGGGGCCCTATCTGCTGGGTACTTATTTCTGAAATTTTCCCGAATAAAATCAGAGGCCGTGCCATTGCAATAGCAGTTGCTGCACAGTGGGCTGCCAACTATCTCATTTCATCGACCTATCCGGCAATGATGGAACTTAGCGGAGGAATGACGTATTGTTTCTACGGACTGATGAGCCTTCTTTCTTTTGTTTTTGTATGGAAAATGGTTCCTGAAACCAAAGGAAAAACTCTGGAGGAAATGGAAAAACTTTGGAAAAACTCATAAGTAGAATAATTATAGGTAAGGATTAGTCAAAAAAATGAGCAACCGCAAAAGTTGCCCATTTTCTTTTTCAAGAAACGATCAAATCTTCATTCTATTTCTTCACTTCCCAGGCACAACGCACCGGAGAAACAATTTTTCCCTCTTTTTTCAGAACATCCATAGCTTTTTCAACAACTTTTTTATCCAAGCCAGCGGCTTCGGCAATTTCACCGGCTTTTAACGGTTTTCCGGCAACGCTCATTACTTGCAATACTTTTTCTACGCTCATGATTTTAGTTTTTTATTCGACTTTTTTACAATTAAAATCTTTCCGATACAACTTTCCAATCCAACACCTGCCAGAAATCTTCAATATATTTCGGGCGAAGGTTTTGTTTGTCAAGATAATAAGCATGTTCCCAAACATCGCAGGTCATCAGCGGAACCAGCCCGTCGGTGATCGGGCAGCCGGCATTGCTGGTTTGCACAATACTCAGTTTTCCCGAGGCATCTTTCACCAGCCAGGCCCAACCCGAGCCAAACAAGGTGGCAGCAGCTTTTGTAAATGCTTCCTTAAATGCCTCTACCGAACCAAATTCAGCTTCGATTGAAGTTTTCAACGAGGCTTTCGGCTCTTTACAGCCATCTTTGCAAAACTGTTCGAAATAAAACGTGTGGTTAAAAACCTGCGCCGAATTGTTAAAAATACCTCCCGCCGATTTCAAGATAATCGTTTTCAGGTCAGCATTTTCAAATTCAGTTCCAACAATCAGGTTATTCAGGTTATTGACGTATGCCTGATGATGTTTCCCGTGGTGAAAATCCAGGGTTTGTGCGCTGATATATGGTTCCAACGCATCTTTCGCATAGGGCAAAGCGGGTAATTCAAATTTCATATTTGCTATTTTAATGGTTAAAGTTCTATTTTCAGTTTCGTATAATAAACATGAAATTACAGCAAAAGTTCTAATTATCCCCATTTCTTTTCTCTAATTTATTTCAATTTTAAGGACCCAACTTATTTAGTAAACTTTTAAAAATAATCAGAGCAATTTTTCTTATCTTTAATAGTAACATTTTGTCGTTCCATTTTTTAATGAAACATTGAAGCAGATAGGACTTAGAAGCAGGTATAACAACCTGAGAAATAAATAAATTAAAAGCCATACACAATGAAAAGGAACTTAATTATATTTATCATTAGCTTCAGCCTTATTTCTTTTTCAACAACATATGCCCAGGATACGATTACTCATAAATCTGTCAATGAATTGTTCCAGTTGAGTCTTTACGATTTTTTAAATGTTGTTATTACCCCATCAAAATTACCACAATCGGCAGGCAGTGTAACTCAGAAAATCGACGTAATTATCGAAAAGGAGATTGAAACAAGTATCTCGGGTAACCGCAATGTATGTGAAGCCATTTCAAAACTACCCGGAGCTTCGGTAACTGTACTTTCGCGCAACGACGCCAACTGGGGCACATACGGTGGTATTGGTCCCAAATACAGCACATATATGCTTCAGGGTTTACCCGTAGATGCGTTCGTCGATCCAATGTCACTCGATTTAAATGCGATTGATCGTATTGAAGTGCAGCGTGGCCCGGCTTCAGTCATATATCCGAATTATATGTCTCAGGATTTTGCCGGCACACAAAGTCCACTGGCGGGAACAGTAAACTTGATATTAAAAGAAAAAGTAGAGCAAGCAAAAACGAGTATTAAAACTTCCTATGGTTCTTACAATACGCTGAATGGTCAGATATTTCATCAAAACCGGACGGAGCGGCTTAGTTATTTTCTGGGGTCAACCTATGAAATGTCGGATTATATCAATTATGGCATTAACGGATCGTGGCTCAACATGAAAAAGAATCCTGAATACAAAAAAACGAAGGTTTATGGTGGCTTTACATTTTTCCCGGATAAGACTGAAAAGCAGAAATTCACGGTATTCTTTCAGAAAACATGGCATGAAGGCGATGCCGGGCGTGTTTATCGGGGATATGATAACCAATACGCAACCATCAATGTAGGATATGATATTGCCTTTAGCGACAAAGCTCACCTGCAATCTCATTTAGGCATCCGTTCCTACGACCGCTTGTGGCAGGAAAGTAATTTTGGATTGATCGATACGCTAAAATCGGACAATGGCGTAGAACAGGTGATAATCCCGTTTGACATTTCGCTTTCCCTGCGTCATGGAAAATCAAATTCATTAAGCCTGGGGACTGATTATCAGGGTGCAAAATATTCTACATGGGCAGATCCTTTGACGGGTTACCCTATCTATGTAAACAAATCAGCAGCTACGCAGGTGGGTGTTTATATCCAGGAAGAATGGCGTCCAGGGTCTAAACTTTTAATCAGATTTGGGGTTCGATATGCATATATTAAAAACCTGATCACTTTAGTGAACAGCGGAGCTCCCGGCGACAACAGCGTATCATGGGCAAAATTTCTATGGAGTACCGGAACGCGATACACGGTCAGTGAAAAGGTGTCGTTGTATGCGAATGGAGGGAACAGCTTTACTCCGCCGGGGCTAAAATCAAGCGGCGGCACGATCCCATTGCGCGACAAAGGCATTTCGGGGCATAACGGACAATTACCAAATCCTGATCTTAAGCCAGAAAGTGGTATTGGAGCGGATGCTGGGATAGATTTTAAGCTACCCAAATATATAAAAATAGGAGTCCGTTGTTTTTATATATATCTGAAAGATGCAATTATAGACAATATAGTAAGTCTAAATCCATCTCAGACACAATCAATTAATGCTGGATCGTCAACATCTCAGGGAGGTGAAATGGAAGTTTCGCAACGAGTAAATAAAACATTTTCGTGGTTTGTAAATGGAACATACATGAACACAAACATCAGAAACGACCGGGATGCAAACCAGAACAATGTAAATATTCCATTTTCGCCCAATTGCATTGTAAACGTTGGAGGAAGCGTTTATTCTTCGTCGGGGTTCAAATTTACTCCATCACTTAATTACAATGGCGGGTTTTATGATGGGACATCAAAAATTGAACGAAGATGGTTTACTCCGGGTATCGTATTTAATGCCTGTATCTCACAGAAAATTACAAAGAGCGATTCGCAGTTAGTCGAATGTTTTGCACAGCTTTACAACATTACCAATAACGATTATAATATGCCCTGGCAGTTTAAAAATCCCGGATTTTCTGCCATGTACGGAATAAAAGTAACTTTTTGATGATTGAAAAAAGCCGTTTCTATTGCGGCTAAAGCAATTAATTTTCAGCAACAATGCAAAGAAAGTACAGACATGTAAAACTTATCAGACAGCATTTGAAAGTATCATTGCTGGCAATTTTTATGTTTGTATTTCACCCGAATCTGTTTTCGCAGTCAATGGAATACACAATGAAAGCGGTTGCTTTTGAAAAATTAGCAATGTTTATTACCTGGCCAGCCAATACTTCAGCAGATGATCCTTCGCGGGAATTTACCATTGCTATTTTAGGACCAAACCCGTTTAATGATACCCTCGAAGAAGTTTATGCCGGAAAAAAGATCAAAGAAAGGAAAGTCAAGATTATTTATCTGAAAGACATACAGAAACTGACCAGTTGCGATATATTATTTATTTCAGGGAACAAATCAAACGATCTGCCGAAAATATTCCAGGAAACAAAAGGGCGTCCGATTTTAACAGTCTCTGAAACAGAAGGTTCTATTAACGCCGGGTGCTTTATAAATTTCTATGAATATGAAAACAAGCTCCGTTTTGAAGTAAACCAAAAAGGTATGCTGGATGCCGGATTTACTATCGACTACCGCTTGTTGCGTGTTTCCAAAGTATTAAATCCAACATAAAATGGATATTTATAAAAACAAATCGATAAAAACAAAACTGGTCATGATCATCATGTCTGCCAGTATTGTTGCAGTTGTTGCCGGTTTGGCCACGTATCTGTTTTTCGATATGATAGGCGTTCGAAATGAAATGAAAAAGAATGCCATCCTCAACGCAACATTGGTCGGCCAGTATTCGGTGGTACCACTGCTTTTTGATTACAAAGATGAGGCAAAAGATGTGCTCTCAAAACTTAGCGCAATACCGTCGGTAGAAAATGCCTGCATTTATCGTCCTGACGGCGGATTATTTGCTTCTTATCAGAAAACGCCGGGAAAATCATATTCTTTTCCCAATAAAAAAAATAGTTCTGCTGAATTTTCTGATGGATATTTAAATGTTTACCATGACATTACTTTTAAAGGTAAAAATTACGGCATTCTGTGTTTAAATATTTCTACAGCTGCAGTCTATGAGAAATTCTGGAATAATATATTGATCATGTGTGCTTTGATACTGATCATGTTGATTCCTGTATATATCAATGCTTCCCGTCTGCAAAAATTAATATCAGTACCTATTTTAAATCTAGCCGAGCTAACAGCAACCATCTCGAAAAACCACGACTTTAGCGTCCAGTTAAAACCGCAGGGGAAGGATGAGGTTGGAATTCTTTACCAACAATTCAACAACCTGCTGTCGCAATTACTAAAAAGGCAAAAAGAAAGAGACAAAGCAGAAGAAAGTTTAAAAGAAAGCGAAACCCATTTTCGTTATTTATTTGAACAAAACCCGGCACTTCTGCTGATATACGAATTAGGCAGCCAAACTATTCTTGCCGTAAACGAAGCTTTCATCAATTATTATGGATATACCCCGGATGAAATATTGTCGATGAAACTTACCGACCTATATCCCGAAAATGAAAAGAAAACGATTTCCGACCTTACTGAAAAGTTAATCGGACTTGCCTATGCCGGCGAATGGCACCATATAAAAAAGGACGGGACTTTTATTACAATAGAAGTTCATTCACACGGGATTTCATACGAAGGCAGGAATGCCCGTATTGCCGTTATAAATGACATTACCGAACGAAAACGCGCGGAAAAAGCCTTACAGGAAAGTGAAGTAAAATACCGCCGCATTGTAGATACTGCCAATGAAGGGATATGGACCCTCGACCAGGATACCAGAACCTCCATTGTCAACGCAAGAATGGCCGAAATACTTGGTTATCAAAATAAAGAAATGATCGTTGGCCGATTAATAACAGACTTCATATTTGAAGAGGACTTGCCCGATCATTATAAAAAAATGGAGAACCGCCGCCAAGGCAGATCAGATACATACGAACGCCGTTTTCGTTGCAAAGACGGACAGGCAGTATGGACTTTAGTTTCCGGCACAACGGTATTTGATGATGATCACCATTTCATCGGTACGGTTGGCATGATCACCGACATCACCGAACGGAAAAAAGCGGAAGAAGAAATACTGAAACTGAATTCCGAACTGGAAAACCGGGTCATCGAACGCACAGCCCAATTGGAAGCCGCCAACAAGGAAATGGAGGCATTCTCCTATTCGGTATCGCACGACTTGCGTGCTCCGTTGAGGCACATCAATGGGTTCGTGGAATTATTGGTAAAACGTAATCTCGACCAGCTAAACGAAAAAGGACAGCATTATCTCAATTCTATTTCCGAAGCCTCAAATCAAATGGGCGCCCTGATTGACAACCTGCTGCAATTTTCGAGAACCGGGAGAACGGAAATGAAATTGACTAAAGTAGATATAAATAAACAGGTACAAGACGCATTAACCATCCTCGAACAGGATATGTCGGGCCGTAAAATAGAATGGAACATTGCTCACCTGCCTATTGTTGACGCCGACCAAACACTGATCAGGCAAGTGTGGGTAAACCTGATAGGAAATGCCATAAAATATACAGGCCAGCGGGAAATAGCCAAAATCGAGATCGGAACGACCGAGGAAAATAACGAATTCATATTTTATGTCCGCGACAATGGCGCCGGATTTAACATGGAGTACGCACATAAGCTTTTTGGCGTATTCCAACGGTTGCATTCCAACGAAGAGTTCGAGGGAATCGGAATCGGGTTGGCTAATGTGAAACAGATTATAAAAAAACACAATGGCCGAACCTGGGCCGAAGGTGAAATCGATAAAGGTGCTACTTTTTATTTTTCATTACCAATATTATAGGAGAATTAAACATGTTAGAGCTTAAAACAATTTTACTGGCAGAAGACAATCCCAATGATGTAGAACTTACATTGGAAGCATTGGAAGAAAGCAACCTTGCAAACAGAGTAGTGGTTGCAAAAGATGGTGTTGAAGTAATGGAGTACCTCCGTATGGAAGGTAAATTCGCCAACCGGAATCCGGGAAACCCATCGGTTATATTCCTCGACATTAAAATGCCCCGAAAAGATGGCATTGAAGTGTTGCGTGAAATCCGGAGCACCCCTGAATTTAAATTATTACCGGTTGTTATGCTGACCTCTTCACGCGAAGACAAAGATTTGCTGAAAAGCTATTATCTGGGGGTCAATGCATACGTTGTGAAACCGGTAAATTTTAATGGTTTCATTGATGCGGTAAAGCAACTGGGTATTTTTTGGGCAATCATTAATGAAATTCCGCCGGAAGGTAATCCTCCGGAAAAACAATAAAAACATTTTCCCATGGGAGTCAAAATTTATGCATTGCTTCTTGAAGATGTTCCGAAAGATGTTGAACTTTTGCAGGAGATGCTCACAGACGAAGGCTTTGACATGCAGTTGGATATTGTCGACACAGAAATCGATTATGTCTCCTGTCTGAAAAACAATGATTACAACATCATTTTTGCAGATTTCACGTTGCCCCGGTTCAACGGGCAAACGGCATTGGAATACGCGAAGAAAATATGCCCCGGCACACCGTTTATTTGTATCTCCGGAACAATCGGGGAAGACCGGGCCGTCGAGTTATTAAAACAGGGAGCAACCGATTACATTCTGAAAGATCGGATGGAAAGGCTGGGATTTGCCGTGCGCCGGGCATTGGACGCAGCGTCCCAGTACAACAAATTCAAACAGGCAGAAATCGAAGCCAAAACAAACCGTAAACTATTGCAAACAATCATCAACAATGCACTGGACATCATCTACATAAAAGATTCCGAAGGCAAATATTTGCTAGTCAACGAAGCAATGGAAAAAGCAATAGGAAAGACGGCTTCTGTTGTTGTCGGGAAAGATGATTATTTCATTCACCTGGAAAACGAAGCAAAAATGATTGTTGAACTGGATCAAAAAGTTATTCAGGAAGGAGTACCAATTACCTACGAAAAACCATTGACGTTGTCTGACGGGCAAATCCATATTTTTCATACCATCAAATGCCCGATGTTTGACGATTACGGCAAACCATCCGGTCTGTTTGGAATTTCCCGCGACATCACCGAGCGCAAGCAAATGGAACAAAACCTGATGGAGGCCAAAGAAAAGGCAGAAGAAAGCGACCGGTTAAAAACAGCATTCCTCCATAATATCTCGCATGAAATCAGAACTCCCATGAACGCAATCATCGGGTTTTCCGAGTTTTTAAAAGACCCTGATCTGCCAGCCGACAAGCGTGATGTTTTTACAGATATTATTGGCAACAGTGGAGAGCAACTGCTTTCTATCATTTCCGACATTGTAAATATTGCCACGCTGGAAGCAAAACAGGAAAAAATAAGGGAAAGCACATTTAATCTGAACCATCTGCTAAAAACATTGCATACCCAATTTGAGCAGAGGGCAAAACTGAAGAACTTGTCATTTGAATTATGTTGCGGGTTCGACGACAACGATGCAGTTATTCAGACAGACAAAACAAAATTTATCCAGATTCTTTCAAACCTCATCAACAATGCCATAAAATTCACCAAACAGGGACACATAAAATTCGGGTACAAAAAAACAGATAACTATCTGGAATTTCACATTGAAGACACTGGGATCGGGATTCCTCAAAACATGCACGACGCTATTTTCAATCGTTTCCGGCAGGCTGAAAGTACGGTCTCCAACCTGTACGGGGGAACAGGCCTTGGCCTATCCATATCAAAAGGATATGTAGAATTACTTGGCGGAAAAATTTGGTTATCGTCGCAGCCCAATAAAGGTTCTGTGTTTTATTTCACAATACCATACCAAGCAATGAGAAATAACGAATCGGAAACAACTGGCAACACTCCAGAAAAGATCGAATAATTAAAAAAAGATGGGACTATTTTTTTCGTACAACAACAAACCGTAAAACTCAAAAAAACGATCTATTAATATAAAAAGTACAATCTTCCCTCCATATATTTATGGTTTGCTATTTCGCAAATTCAAGTGTTCATTTCTTCGCTTTGGCAGAACGATTCACTATCTTTCGGGGCAAATATTTTCCCGTTTTAAATGGCTCATCGGATCTCCATACAAATCAAACTCGTACTGTCAGTAATTTTGTTGCTTGTTGTTGCTATTAAGGCTCCGTCGAAAGAACCATATCACCCGGTTATTTCCAATCCGGTTTTGGAACCCTGGCAATGGACCGAAATTCATGAACTCGACACACTCACCGTTTCGTGTATGAGTAAAGGCGACAACGATGGCTTTTGGCTGGGTTCGGACAATCAGGCTATCTTTTTTGATGGATATCAGTTGACGTCTTTCCCGGTTGACAGTACCTCGCTGCATTCAATGGCACACGAGCGAAGCCAAAATCTGCTTGTTGCCACATCGAAAGGCTTGTACCGATACATCGACAATCGGTTTGAAAAACTTTTGGCAACCAGTTTTTCATCTCGTTATGAATTTGTAACCGACAAAAACGGGTACATCTGGATCGGTTCCCAACACGGGTTACTGAAAATCACACCGTGGAATGTCCGCTGTTTCAATCCCCACGGGATTTTCGAGCTCGCCAGCGACGGAACCATCACAAATAAAGTGGCCGCGTTTTCCGATCTGGGAAAGGTAGTTAAAAACATAAAAGAGATCGAATTCCCGGTGTACCGTATCCACGCCGACGATCATGATATCTTTTGGGTTGGCTGCAAATACAAGGACTTCGAAATTGCTGAAATACGCAATCTTCAAAATGTATTTACAAAATCGGACTGGAAATACCATCAGGTAGATCAGGTCAGCGCTGAAGCAATGTCAGGCATTTTCCGAAAAGGGGACGAACTGTTTATAACTTCTGCCTCCCCTAGTATCAGCATGCAGATTTTAAACCTGAAAACAGAAAAAACATCAAGTGTTAATCTAAGCAATATTGGCGGAGACGATCTTCACACAGGAATCGTAAAAACCAGCGACGGTAAAATCTGGGTAGGCGGACACAGCAAAATATACACACTCGACGATAACGGATGGAAGCTATATCAATATCCAGAAGTTAAGTTACCGCTCGCGGCCATCAAAATTTTTTCTGACCAGAACGACTGCATCTATCTATCGGGAACCGGAATGTTCCGCAAGCTGGAAAGTACACAAGGAAGTTACCGTACCTATCAAGGTCTAAATTTCCAATGCAATACACCCGATGGGTGCTATTGGTTTACGACAAACAACGGGATCGTGGTTGAAGCAGATTCGTCGCTGTCCGTTTTTTCGGGCTACAACACCAATGATGGACTGATGGACATGACCATGCAGGTTTATTATTCAAAGAAAGGACAACTTTGGGCAGCAGGAAGCCATAACGGGCGTGCCGCCATTGCAACCTTCGATGGAGAAAACTGGAGCATGAAACGCTTTCCTCAATTGCAATTTGGCATTTCATACGATGGAATTAAAGAATTGGGCGATACATCCATCATCTTTTCCCTGAACGGGGTATTAAGCTCTTATGGCCCCGATTCCGGGGGCTTTATCGAATACCATTACAGCAACCAGAAATGGAGAACGTACCATCCCCCGCAGGTACCGCTCCGGATTCCGTCCACGGAACAAACTTCCGACGGGAAACTATGGTTTTCAGGTAGTAGTGTTTCCGTTTTTGACGGAACAAAAACGTATCGGATGGATTCGATATTTGGAGGGTCGCGCTGGACCGATGATATTGTGATCAGTCCCGATGATAAAATATGGGTGGCACAAGGTGGATACGGACTTTTCTATTTCGACGGGACAAATTGGCAACGCTTCGGAATAAAAAATGGGTTGGCCAGCAATATGGTAACCAGCTTGTATTACGAAACCGATGAATCGGTACTCATTGCTACCGACAATGGCATCTCCTGTTTCGATGGCAAACAGTTTGTCAGCCAAATAATGCACCCCAGTATTGGCATTCCACGCGAAAAAGGCACAATCCGCCTGTCGGCTGATAAAAATATATGGATCAACCTAGGCTCGCGCGAATGGTATTTGTACGATCTGAAAAACACACGGGAGATACCCCGGGAGATATCGAAGACCATCCGCTACAAACGCGACCCGCACGGGCCGAAAACGTATATAACATTCGCCGAGAACGAAATCCCGCCCGAAGGCAACGTACTGATCCGTTTTGAAGGAAAAGATTTTATGCACAAAACATCGCCCGACAAACTCCAGTTTTCCTACCGGCTGAACAAAGGCGAATGGTCGCTTTTTTCTTCCGACAAATCGGCTCTTTTACTTGATCTTGAAGACGGAAAATACATTTTTGAAGTCAGGGCGCGCGACATGGATTTGAACACCGATGAAACTCCGGTCATAGTAAATTTTGTGGTCGAACCACCGGTACACAAGCGAGCATGGTTTATCCTGACAATTTTAACATTCCTCGGTATTATTTCATTTTTACTTGCCCGACTTTACATGCGCAATAAGGAAATCCACGAACTCGACCAGTTTAAACTGCGCTTGTTCACCGACATTTCTCACGAGCTAAAAACGCCGCTCACCCTGATTATGCTTCCATTGCAAAAACTTTTGGAACGGGAAGACAAAAGTGAGGAAACAAAAAAATACATCAACCTGATACACGGAAATGTGGAACGGCTTTCAAACCTTGTACATCAGGTGATTGACTTCCGTCGCCTGGAATCGAAAAAAGTTCAAATGGAATATGCGCCGGGAGATGTGATCAGGCAAATCAAATCCACCTTTTATTATTATAAGCCACTTGCTGATGAAAAAGGATTTAATTTCTTACTGAATACAGAAACCGACGAACTCTGGCTGAATTACGACTCCGACAAGCTCGAAAAAATAATTGTCAACCTGCTGTCGAACGCCTTTAAATATACTCCCGAAAATGGGTTGGTTGAATTACAGGTTCAATGGAATTCAGAGTTGGAACAATTAACAATCATCGTTTCAGACAATGGCCCCGGTATTCCGGCAGAAATGCAAAAGAATATTTTCGACCGTTTTTATCGTCTGAGAAACAACCAACTCAACAAAATACCCGGAAGCGGCATTGGCCTTTCATTGGTAAAAGAATTCGTGAGTTTGCATGGCGGAAATATCGAAGTATTTAGCGATGGGGTCAACGGAACGGAATTCAAAGTGATCCTGCCACTCAAAAAAGTCGAAAAGTCGTTGAGGAAACCCCTGTTTATTCCGGATGAAAATTTTGCCGGCGACAACAATGAAAAACCGCTTTTGCTAATTGTTGAAGACGAGGAACAAATGCTCGAATTTGTATCCGGCGAACTGTCGGTTTATTTCGAGGTACTACCGGCAAACACAGCAGAAAAAGGGATGGAACTATTAAGCCAGATGCCTGACCTGGTGATTTCAGATGTGATGTTGCCGGGCATGAACGGCATCGAATTTTGCCAACGAATCAAGGAAAGTGAGGAAACCAGCCACATTCCCGTTATCCTTTTAACGGCGCGCGATACCGAGGAAAACATTATTCAGGGTATCAGGATGGGTGCCGACGATTACATTACCAAGCCATTCAATATGAACGAGCTGAAGGCTCGCTGCCTCGGGATGATCGAAAACCGGAAACGGCTCCGGAAACGCTTTGCCGAAAACAAACAAATTAAGGCCGAACATTTTACCAGTAACAAAGGCGACCAGTCGTTTTTAAACAAGGCAATGGAGGTTGTTTTCCAGAACCTCGACAATGCAGAATTTGATGTTCAGCAGTTTTGTAACCTGATGAATATGAGCAAAACCCTGCTGTATTCGAAGTTAAAAACACTCACCGGACAATCGGCAACCGAATTTGTCAGGAATATCAGGTTGAAAGAGTCGCAAAAAATCTTACTCGACCCGGCAAATGAGCTTAGCGTTTCGGAAGTCAGCTACAAAGTTGGCTTCAACGACCCGCTTTATTTTTCAAGATGTTTTAAGAAATATTTTGGCATACCACCTTCCGAAATATCAAAAAAATAAGTACTATTAAAAAATATATAGAAGATAAAACAGCCAGGAAAAATGAACATTTCAAACAACTAATGGTTAGTTTGTTACCTACCTGCAGATAACAGGCGCAAGTTGATATTCAGTTTAAAAAAATACATTATTACATAAATTATTACCCATTAACTTTGAAAAATTAAACGCATGAAAAAGATTTTATTTGGATGCTTAATTTCATTCGCAATGTTTACAAAAACAGAAGCACAGGTTTCGTATATCGGGCACAGAGGGGCTTCGTACCTGGCACCCGAGAACACCGTTGCATCAGCCAAGCTGGCATGGGAACTGGGAGCCGACGCCGTTGAAATTGATGTTTACCTGACGAAAGACAACCGGGTGATGGTACATCACGACGGCACCACAAAAAGACAAACCGGAGTTGATCTGAAAATGAAAGATACTTCTTCCGCAGAGTTACGAAAATTGGATGCCGGTTCGTTCAAAAGTGAAAAGTACAAAGGCGAAAAGATTCCTTTTTTCGAAGAAATCGTCGCGATCATTCCGGAAGGAAAATCATTGGTTGTTGAAATTAAAAGCGGTAGCGAAGTAATCCCTTTTATGAAAGAAATTATTGATGCCAGCGGGAAAAAAGCACAGATCAAATTTATCTGTTTCGGATGGCAAACCATCTTGGACACAAAAAAAACTTTTCCTGAAAACAAGTGCTACTGGCTTTCATCGAAAAGGCCTGACGTAGATTTGAAAATTAAAGAAGCGGCTAAATTGGGATTGGACGGACTTGACCTTCAAAACCCGATTATCGACAAAAAATTGATGAAACAATCGAAAAAACTGGGTCTGGAAATGATTTGCTGGACTGTGGACGACCCGCAGGAAGCCAAACGCATGATCGCACTTGGAGTAAAGGGAATCACAACCAATCGCCCCGACTGGCTTAAAGAACAGGTAAACGCGAAATAACCGGATACAAACATATTTGAAAAAGAAATGAGGGCATAAAATATGCCCTCATTTCTTTTATGAGACAATCGAAAAAAGTCCAAAACCCGAAGTACTATTCAAAATTCACAAAGGTCGCCCGACGATAATACCGGTTTGTATTTTATTTTTTGCCAGGTAATCGGCAAGAGATTCGTTGCTCACAACAACTTTTTTCGCCGAAGAAGAAGCATGCAGAATGTGAATTCGCTCATTCACACGGGTAAGTATTGCCGAGTGAACAATGTCCAATCCATCAATATTGGTAGTGATTCCAATAATATCTCCCTCCTGCAAAAGATCGTCAATTGCTGCAATTTTTTCCTTCGGAACAAAATAATATTCTTTTGCTGAAATTGCTTTTTCCAGCTTTTCCATTTCACCAATGAATTCGGGTCTTGCTTTCAGACATTGATAGCTGTTGGGGTGTTTGCTCATGAAATTTACCCGGTTAGGATACATCTCGCCAAACTGGTTGGCAGGCAGGCTGATTATATTTTTTTCCGCATTATTGTACAACCACTCGCTAAAATAATGCAAACGCGAGGGGTATCGATCACGAAGGCCGTTCCGGTATCTGATCTGCTGAAGTTCTTGCAAAAAATGGTCGTAGCTATGTTCGCCCGAACGGATGGTACGCGCCAATGCCAGACAATTTTCGACAAAAGTTGTACAGTCCATCTCGCGCAGGTTCACCACTAGTTTTTCATCTGTGCCTTTCTCCAGCGTACCGGCAACATAAGGCGTTCCTTCCAGCGATTTACCAATCGCGACAAGCAGTTCGCCTGCCGGCATTTCTTTTCTTTCTGAAAACTTTTTTATCAATGCCTTAAAAATTTCCTGATCGCGGGCTTCCTGAATAATTTCATTCTCAGGAATTAAATTATTCAGGGCAATACAATTACCGGCAAAGTCGATCAGAAAAAAAGTAACGAAAAGTAACCGCAACTTCATGTCTGTAATGTTTTTATCAACAAAGTTAAGAAGTTCAGGTAATTGCAGAACAGATAACAACAAAATGAGAAAAGGGAATTCTATGGAACTAAAAATGCATTCCTATTCCGAAAGGATTTTTATCATTTCGGCAACATTCACCAGCTGCTGATCGCCGGTGAGCATATTTTTCAAGTTGATTTTCCCCTGTTCCATTTCCTGCTCGCCAACCAGCGCGACAAACGGAATATTTTTCTGGTTGGCCCAGATCATTTGCTTTTTCATTTTCGACTGATCGGGAAAAATCTCGGCATTGATACCGGCTTTGCGGAGCGCGGAAACGATTGGCAAACAATACGCTTCTTCCTTTTCGCCAAAGTTCACGAACAATATTTTGGTCGAATCGATGGTTTCCTGCGGAAATAATTCGAGTTGGGTCATCACATCGTAAATACGATCGGCGCCAAACGAAATGCCTACGCCCGAAACACCGGGCATACCGAAGATTCCGGTCAGGTCGTCGTAACGGCCCCCCCCACAAATACTGCCCATTGCCATATCTTTGGCTTTTACCTCGAAAATAGCCCCGGTGTAATAATTCAGGCCACGGGCAAGCGTCAAATCCAGTTCTACTTCGGTATTCAATTCAAACGATTCAAGATAGGCGAACAGGGTACGCACCTCGGCAATCCCTTTTTGCCCAATTTCGGAATCGGCAATTGCAATGGCCAACTGGTTTAGCTTTTCAGCCGTACTACCCGACAAATGCAGGATGGGTTGTAATTTATCGACCGCAGCCTGCAAAATTCCTTTTTCCAGCAATTCCTCGTTTACCTTTTCTAATCCAATTTTATCGAGCTTGTCGATGGCAACTGTAATGTCAATAATTCGCTCCTTCTCCCCGATCGTTTCGGCAATTCCGGCCAGAATTTTCCGGTTGTTCACCTTCACCAGCGTGTTTATTTTCAGACGGACAAAAACATCATCAACAATCTGCACCAGTTCGGCTTCATTCAATAGCGAGTCGCTACCGACGATATCCACATCGCACTGAAAAAATTCACGGTAACGGCCTTTTTGCGGGCGGTCGGCACGCCAAACAGGTTGAATCTGGTAGCGTTTAAACGGAAAAGAAATATCGTTGCGGTACTGAACCACGAAACGTGCAAAAGGCACGGTGAGGTCGTAACGAAGCCCCTTTTCTGAAATTTTATTGGTCAACCGGATACTGTTGCGTCCCAGCAATTCATCATCGCGTAAATCGGCAGCAAAATCGCCTGAATTCAGTACTTTGAATAGCAATTTATCACCTTCTTCACCGTATTTTCCCATCAAGGTCGACAGGTTTTCCATGGCTGGCGTTTCAATGGGTTGAAACCCGTACAAACGAAAAACACTTTTGATGGTATCGAAAATATAGTTACGACGGGTCATTTCAGTTGGCGAGAAGTCTCGTGTCCCTTTGGGTATTGAAGGTTTTTGTGCCATTTTATTTCTTTTTTCAGACCGCAAAAATAAGGAAAAACAGGCAGATGGGCTGCATTTTGGGAAGAATTAAACTTATAGAAGAGGCTTTCCCAAAAGTCTGTGTTCCTTTGTGTTTTCACTCCGTGTAACTCTGTGGTAAAAAAATAAATAATTGAACCACAGAGTTTTTCAGAGCTACTCTTGGAGTTTCTCAGAGAAAAGTTATCGTAATATTTACTTTTTGGACAGCCTCTCAATAAAATACTTTTCATCAACTCTTTCCTATTTTCCCCCGGGTAATGGCTTTTTCTGGTTTTCGGGTAAATAGTTCTTACCGGAAACTACTTTTTTTCCCGATTTCAGTTCAAGCTGTTTTCGGGCATCTCCGGCAATTTTTCCACCGGCTTTTGCTGCCCGTTTATTTTGATTGAACCCTTGTGTATCGGTATTTACAACAATCTCTTTTGTTGATGCTTCGCCTAACATAGAAAAAATCAACTCCAGGTCAGTCATGTGATCGCGCAGGTTCTGGCTTTTTAATCCTTTTACCTGCTTGTATTCCGAAGGAGTTAACCCAAACGTAGCTTTCGAAATCTCGGCAGTGAGGATGGCATATTCTATCTTTTCTTTTACACCACGATTTTTCCATTCTTCAGTTAATTCTTCCCGAATGGCAATACTGCGCATCCGTTTCTCAATCCAGTCGTCAGGATAACCCTTCAATTTATAAAGTTCCCGTGTGCGTTGAGTGGCCAGTTCAGGGTTTTCAATTTCCTCCAATCGGTCGGAACCTACCTGCGCCAACCACTGTTTAAAGGGTTCTGCTTTGGGCGACGGAATAGATTGAATAATGCGCAAAAGCCCTTTTGTATCAGAGGACTGAATTTTTCGCCTTTTTCCATCGGCAGCCTGCATTTCAACCAGGGTACAAATTGTACCCCAGTTGTTTTTAAGAAATTCGTCACGGCTCAGCATTTTTTTTATATATTGCTTCACATCAACACTGTCGGTAAGAATTTCCACAACATCCTGAACCGAAAAATACCATTTCTGTTCCGGTTCATTCCATTCCGATCGAATCTGTTTGCTCTCAAAAAGTTTTATGTTGCTCATATTTCTACTGATTTAGGAACTTGATTTGCCTATAGTTGGAAGCTATCTGTAGAGAGAAACCACTGCTTCCTCACTTGCCGGGTCGCTGATGTTATGGGCATGGTATTTATGTTTTCAGTCAATTGGTAGATCCTTTAATTCATCCGGAATATTTATATTTACTTTAAATGCATTAATATTCGAGTGATTATGATACTTGTCATACAACCCTCTAATTACAAAGCAATTAATGATGGTCAGTATGATAGTTGTACAAATTGCAGTAATTTTACTTTGTAAAATTTTATCCAGAATGCTGTCTGTCGTTTGAGGATTATTTGTAAATGAAATAACAATCCAAATTATGCTTACCACTAATATTACAATCAAACTAATGAAGGATATCCATGATTTTCTTCTCCATTTTGCAACAATTTGATCAGTAAATGTTTCTCTTTCTTTTTTTCTCAATTTATTTTCCTTGATAATATTTTCGTTTTTAAGCTCTTGTATTTCTTTATCTTTTTCGGAGATCAAATTATCTCTATCTACAATTTTTATATTAGAATCATCTCTAATCTTCTGTATTTCAATATCTTTTTCTTTATCTATGCTTTCCCTATATGCGCTTGCTTTATTTAATTCATCACTAAATTTTATAAATAAATCCTCAAATTTTTCGTTTCTTTCTCTCTCAAGTTCTTCCTGTTTTTTTGCTTCTTCTTTTATGCCCTCATTAAATTTGGTGGGATTGTTTTTCGCTAATTCGTTAAGTTTCTCAATTTCTTTAAATTGACCATTTGATATTCTTGTGGATAGCATTAAAACATCTCTGTCAGTTACTGTGGAATCTTTGTATTTCTGGATATTAGCATCTAACTCTTTTATAATTCTAGCTTTAGGTAGTGTTTAGTTCAATGTGAATGCAACTAAAGATGTCAGTCCAATATCCACCATTTCATCATTTGCAACAGACGTATTTATATTAGGGTTACTTAACCATAGAATATTCAATAAATCATCAACTTTTATGATTTCAGGTTGATATTCTGATTTGTCTGGATTTAAGAGAGGATTAATACCTTCATTCTCTGAATCATGGGTGACGGTATTATTCACAAACCAGCAATTTACTTTTTCAAAATCTCTTATTCTTTTTGTGCGTTTCTCCTTGACATAAATTATTGCCTCTGCATCGTGGAGAGCTGCCTTTTCGGTATTTCTAAAGTTTTTTAAAATCCGATATTCGGGACTGAATTTTGCTTTATTTCGTAAACTCTCAGCGTATGGAATAATATTTATTCCATACTCATTAAGAGTATTTTCAATATTATCAGCAATTCTATCAAGGTCAGTTCTACTTAAATTCTTTCTCTCACAAGCGTTGTAAATATCTTCTTTGTTTACATATTTGAGAATGATCGCATTGTCAAAATTATTTGCTTTATGGTTTAGAAGACTTTTAATTTCGTCAATAGTGTCATTTAATACTCTAAAGCTGTATCCAATATTTTTGCAAACTTCAAGTAATTTGTTGCAAGTATGTGTTGATTCTGGAGTATTTAGATCTATTAGGCTTATAATAAAATTTGTATCCAGCAATAGGATTACATCCATTTTCACGTCTGTAGGCTGATAGTCAAGGTAGCAAGTTAATATTGAGCCTAGATAAATCCTTTTAATCAAATTAAAAACGGCTGTGTTATGTTTGAAGTTTTCAATGAATTTTGCCTCTATTATATAGTCATGACCATTTTGAACTTTGGAATTTGCCAAATATTTGGAAATTGAATATCTATTTTTTTCAATAAACTTTATTATGCAATTATTTTCAGTTGTATCAAGACCATTTGCTTTGCAAAACTCTCCAAATAAATGTTGTAAGGTTGTAACTTCGCTTTGGTATTCATTAATTTTTTCATCATAATCTTCGAAAAGATAGTCCTTTATCCAGAAACTATTATCATTATTTAAAATGAATACTCTTTCCTCTTGATTATTTATTTCATTTGAAATGATAGTCAATATACTTCTTAGTGTCGGAATTGGGATGTCGATCACATAGTTCTCCCATATTATATCATGGATTTCCATTATGCTTTCGCCTTTATATTGTCCCTTATTATAATTCATAAAGTGTAAGGCTTTTTTTGCAATTGGAACAAAAATATCCAATGGGCCTTTTGAAAGAGTCCCAGAGTTTCTTATGTGTGCTAAAAGGCTATAAGTAATTGCTTTTTTAACGGATTTGTCCATGATACTTTTTATTATTGTTTTAATGTCGTTGTCTAGCTATCTGGCTCAATACACTTAGCCAACTTAGTAATATCATCATATCTACTCCTCTTTTTATTTCCACTCACAATTCTCCAATGAACTGTGCATCTCAAATTTAAGGCATTCACTTCCGAATTCAAAAGCACTTTACAAAAAGTTATGCACAAACAAGGAACACTAAATACCTACTAATGAAAAAGTCCGGGGCAAGCTATTGCCCCGGACTTTAAATTCGATCAGGCCAAAGGTTCAGACCTTCGCCCGAAAATATTTTCTTCTTTATTTGTTCTTCAAAATTTTAAAACCAAGAGAAGCAGCCAGATATTCTTCATCGGCCACACCATATTTCACGCCCAGATTGAACCGCCCCAAATTTAACTGGATGGCAGCGCCATATAGAAAACGTTTGGTGGTTCCATCAATATCAACCAGATTTTCAAGAGTAGTTGTGTTATAAGTGGTATTGTCACCGTAAAAGTTAGAAGCTGTCCGTACTACAATATTTCCTTCCGACTGTATGTAATATTTCGACTGGTTGGTAGAAGCAAACAGTGAGAAATCGATAAATGCCAGTTTTTTGCTCAACATTGCTTCGAAACCGAAACTATTAAACCCGTATTCGATACCAGTTAGATTATTGGTGGCCGATAACAGATCGCTGTCCATATTGGTAAAATCATCAAAAAGCCCCTTTCCTGCAGTTGCACCAACAGTCATCCGGTTGTATGTTGCACCAACGGTCAACCGAAGATTATGTTTTGCCAGCTTCGGCACCCAGTGAAACAGGTCATGACGCACCCCAATTGAATACATCATATCCTTGTCAATTTCGAAGTCGCCTGTAAAACTTTTGCTTGCAGCTTTTATTGCCCCCGGTAAAACACTTACCGATACTTCAGTGTCGAAGCCAACACCAAGGGTAAATACGGGCATTATAGCAGGAGAAAGCCCGACTCCCAAATCGGAACCAGGCAACAATGGAATGGAAAAACCAATATCTTCACCCGTAAATGGGTCGACAATACCAGCCCCGGTTGCATCATCAATAATGTGAAAAAACAATTCTCCTTCATTTCCATTTCCAAACAAGGATGGTACTTCACCCCGAAGTTCAAAATTTTCGCCAAAATTGTTATCGATGAAATACGGAGCTCTTACAGCCGCACCTGTATTAACCGACAGGTTCAATTCCCATTTACCGAGTACTTTCCCCGTTGTGTGTACACTGTTGAGATACGTCACGCCCTGCAAGGTAGACAGATCATGAAGGTAACCATCGATATAGTTGCCAACATTTGAGGGGATCGTATTTAATTGCTGACTCACATCAATCTGAGCTTTTACATTGCTGAAAGTGAAAAAGCATATAATTGGCAGTATTAATTTTATTTTGTTGATCATGACTCTTTCAATTTTGATTAAATATATTTTATAAATATCGGGTTTACATTATTTGAACATCCATATTAATTGACGAAATAATCGTGATCGTCGTGTTGTGGATCAGGCTCTAATTTCATGATCCCGGTTTTCCCGTTCGATGTCCCTTTTAGCGTAAGGCTTGTCCAACTCGACTCAACCACTTCCATTTCCCTTGTAAAATCAGGAAAACTAAGTGTAATTATTGCTTTGCCCGAACTATTTGTGGTTATTATATAGCTTCCTTTTAGTGTTTTATGCTCAGCTTCTGTACCGAACAAATCCAGTTCAATCTGAGACCGTTTTGTACCAGGGACATAGATAAATTTAGAGACTTTTTCGAATCTCATCAGGTTATCGGTATAGTATGTCCAGTCGGGATCATTGGCCAGCGAATTTCCATTCACATCTTCAACGGATTTCATGACCCATGTTTTTCCTGGCGTTTCATTCATTGGGTTTTCATTCCATTGATTCAGACAAAGATGCAGATATACCGGAGAGGAAGTTATGGATAAGTTACCTGCATAAAGATGCTTGTGGTCAACATAATTGTTGTTTTTATCTTTTATTTGTGTCTCATATTTCTGACCATATTCATAATTTAAAGTCATTATAGGACTAGTCCATGTTGAACGACCATCAGGTGTCCGGGCATCAATAAATAAAGTTTTTTGTGTGCTTGACCATGTTGCATAATGCACATCCCATAAAATTTGAACTTCTTCGTTACCTACATTTGCTGTTGCATCAAGAACCAATGGACTATCTTTTAAAAAGTTTTCTTCCGTACTATATAACTGTACGAAACTATTACTATCATCCGTTGGTGAAATAGTAAATTCATTAAAAAAATAGTCCTTGCAAGATGGGGCAATTAAAACTAGAATGAGGTATATAAAATACCTTGAAAATTTCATTTTGCTTTTCATATTCCGAATTTTGGTTTAGTTATTATTTTTACAAAAATAAAAAACAATATATGATAAACATATAACACAAATAAAAATAGAATTCACCATACTACTATTTTTTTTAATAAAGGCAATTGAGGTTATAAAAGTTTCAGTAAAATTTTCTACAATCAAACCTTCCACCATGCCAAGAGACCTCTTTAATCTCGATTTTGCTCCGCACTACATTTTTTAATGACACATACTTTTCGGGAAAAGCCAGTAAAACATGGCCATGCTTAATGGACATCGTTTTTAATTAATTCTTACATTATCTTTTTAGCAGTTTGTGTATTTGATGCGGTGCGACCCCACATCGCTCAAATAGTATTTTACTTAGGCCTAATACATATTGAGGGCTTCACTTCGAGTGAAACCCTCAATAAAATACTATTTTTTGACTAGAAAATTCATCGGATGACTCAACGTCATCTGATGAATAAGAAGTTATTATCCTTTTACCAGTTTGCGGTATTTGATGCGGTGCGGCCCCACATCGCCAAGGCGTTTCTTTTTGTTTTCTTCGTATTCGGAATACGAACCTTCGAAGAAATGAATATGCGAATCGCCCTCGAATGCCAGAATATGCGTGGCAATGCGGTCGAGAAACCAGCGGTCGTGCGAAATAACAACGGCGCATCCGGCAAAATCTTCCAACCCTTCTTCCAGCGCACGCAACGTATTTACGTCGATGTCGTTGGTCGGCTCGTCAAGCAACAGCACGTTGCCTTCTTCTTTCAGGGCCATTGCCAAATGCAGGCGGTTGCGCTCACCACCGGAAAGCACCCCACATTTTTTTCCCTGATCGCCCCCTGAAAAATTGAACCGGGAAATGTAGGCACGGGCATTCATTTGCTTGCCACCCATTGCAATCAGTTCGTTTCCGCCGGAAATAACATCGTAAACCGACTTCTCAGGATCAATATCCTTATGACTTTGATCGACGTACGAAATTTTCACGGTTTCGCCCACTTCAAAAGTTCCTTTGTCGACTTGCTCCATTTGCATAATCAGGCGGAACAAAGTGGTTTTACCGGCTCCATTGGGGCCAATCACACCCACAATTCCGTTCGGTGGCAAGGTGAAATTCAAATCGTCGAATAATAAACGGTCACCATATCCTTTGGTCACATCGTTGGCAATAATTACCTTTTCGCCCAAGCGTGGACCGTTCGGGATATACAATTCGAGTTTTTCCTCTTTCTGTTTTACGTCTTCGCTCAGCAATCTGTCGTACGCACTCAAACGGGCTTTCGACTTGGCCTGACGGGCTTTCGGCGACATACGTATCCATTCCAGCTCACGTTCCAGTGTTTTCTGGCGTTTCGAGCCTTGCTTCTGCTCCTGTGCCATTCGTTTGGTCTTCTGATCGAGCCATGAAGAATAATTTCCTTTCCACGGGATGCCTTCGCCACGGTCGAGTTCCAGGATCCAGCCAGCTACATTATCGAGAAAATAACGGTCGTGGGTAATACAAATGACCGTTCCTTTGTACTGTTGCAGGTGTAATTCGAGCCATTGTATCGACTCTGCATCCAGATGGTTGGTAGGCTCGTCGAGCAACAATACATCGGGCTCTTTCAGTAACAAACGGCAAAGCGCCACCCGGCGTTTTTCGCCACCCGACAACTCTCCCACTTTCTGTTCTCCTGGAGGACAGCGTAATGCGTCCATTGCAATTTCGAGTCTCGTATCGAGATTCCAGGCATCGAACTGGTCGATTTTTTCCTGAAGTCTGGCCTGTTCATCAATGAGCTTGTCCATCAAATCAGGGTTTTCCAAAACTTCAGGCTCACCAAATTTCAGATTAACAGCTTCGTAGGCTTTCAGCACATCAGCAACTTCATGGACACCTTCTTCTACTATTTCCTTTACGGTTTTACTTTCATCAAGCATTGGTTCCTGCTCCAGGTAACCGACCGTATAACCGGGCGAAAACACCAACTCGCCCTGAAACGATTTATCTAAACCAGCAATGATTTTCAGCAAAGTAGACTTACCAGAACCATTTAATCCGATGATACCGATTTTCGCTCCCAGAAAAAAGGAAAGAGAAATGTCTTTGATCACCTGTTTTTGTGGTGGGTACGTTTTACTTACCTTATACATCGAAAAAATTATCTTCTTATCGTCGCTCATAATTTCTTATTTTTTTATATCCATATCAAATTCACCGAATCAACCAGCAAACCCAGCTTTCCGGTGAGCAAATTTAATGCTTTTTACCAATCCGATTACGTAATTTTGAAATCATATATTAGAGTAATTTAATGAGAATACTTGTAGCAGACGATAATCCAATCAATCAAAAACTGGTTTACTACACGTTAAAACGGTTTTACGATATTGAAATGGCGAATAACGGGGCCGAAGTCATTTCTTTGATCAAATCAAAACCTATTGATTTGATTTTAATGGATTTGGCTATGCCCGTAATGAACGGCGCCCAGGCTACTGAAGAAATCCGACTCATGGAAAAAGAAGGCAACAACCGAATCCCAATTATTTTTGTTACGACCAGCGACATAGAAAAAGACAGGGTCAACTGCATGTCGATTGGAGCCGACGACTACCTGATAAAACCAATTGACACGAAAATCCTGCTTGCCAAGGTCCGCCACTACCTCAAACAATAATCCCTAAAATATTCTCAATAGAAAAGGCTAACCAATCGGTTAGCCTTTTCTATTTTCTGATACCCTTAAGGTACTATTCTTCTTTTTTCTCTTCGTCTAAAGTTTCTTCAACTTTATCTTCAGCTACTTCTTCAACAATTACAGCATCTTCCACTACAGGAGCAGCTTTTTTCGTTGTTTTTGCAACAGCCGGAACTTCTTCTTCTTTTTTCTTGCCACCACGACGCGAACGTTTTGCTTTTGCTTTGTCTTCTTTCGCAGCCAGCATGTTTTCGTTGAAGTCGACTAACTCGATAATACACATTTCGGCATCATCGCCCAAACGGTTACCGGTTTTCAGAATACGTGTGTACCCGCCCGGACGATCGCCTACTTTTTCAGCGACATCCCTGAACAACATTGCAACTGCAGTTTTGCTTTTCAGATAGCTGAAAACAACCCTGCGCGAGTTGGTTGAATCGTCTTTTGCTTTTGTGATCAGCGGCTCAACATATAATTTTAGTGCCTTGGCTTTAGCCAATGTTGTGGCAATTCTTTTATGAAAAATCAATGAATTAGCCATGTTCGACAACAAAGCTTTCCGATGAGCACTTTTTCTTCCCAGATGGTTGATTTTCTTATTATGTCTCATTTGTCCTTAATCCTTGTCAAGTTTATACTTACTTATGTCCATTCCGAAAGTCAGGCTCATGCTACCCAGCAAGTCATCGAGCTCAGTCAGCGACTTTTTACCAAAGTTTCTGAATTTAAGCAGGTCGTTACGGTTGTATGTAACAAGATCGCCTAAAGTTTCCACATCGGCAGCTTTCAGACAGTTAAGTGCACGCACCGACAGATCCATGTCAACCAGTTTGGTTTTCAGAAGCTGGCGCATGTGCAATACTTCTTCATCAAATTCTTCATTGGCAAATTTTTCGTCTGAGTCCAAAGTAATTTTTTCATCAGAAAATAGCATGAAGTGATAAATCAGGATTTTTGCAGCTTCTTTCAAAGCATCTTTCGGGTGAATTGAGCCATCAGTTTTGATTTCGAAAACCAGCTTTTCGTAGTCAGTTTTCTGTTCTACACGATAGTTTTCAACCGCGTATTTAACGTTCTTAATAGGTGTGTAAATCGAGTCAATCGGGATGATACCGAACTCAGCATCTACCGGCTTATTTTCAGCGCTGGGCACATAACCACGACCTTTGCCGATGGTAATTTCCATCTGAAATTTTACGTCTGGTTCCATGCGGCAAATAATTAATTCCGGGTTCAGCACACGGAAACCGGTCATGAATTTGTTGATATCACCGGCAGTAAATTCTTCCTGCCCGGAAATAGAAATTGACACTTTTTCACTGTCAAAATCTTCGACTTCCCTTTTTAAGCGGATTTGCTTCAGGTTCAGGATGATTTCAGTAACATCTTCCATCACTCCTTTAATCGTAGCAAATTCGTGGTCAACACCTTCAATTTTAACAGTGGTTATTGCATAACCTTCCAAAGAGGATAAAAGAATCCTACGTAAGGCATTACCAATGGTAATTCCATATCCTGGTTCCAATGGGCGAAATTCGAATTTCCCGAATTTATCATCCGATTCGACCATTATAACTTTGTCGGGCTTTTGAAACGCTAATATTGCCATAATAATACTGAGTAATTTATTATTTAGAATACAACTCTACGATCAGTTGTTCTTTGATGTTTTCCGGAATTTCGTTACGTTCCGGACGGTTCAAAAATTTACCGCCCATTTCGCTTCCATTCCATTCTAACCATGCGTATTTGTTGTATCGGTGTGATGTCAAAGAATTGGTAATAACTTCCAATGATTTTGATTTTTCACGAACGCCAACAACATCTCCAGGATGTAACTGGTACGATGGTATATTAACAACATCACCGTTTACAGTAATGTGTTTGTGCGATACTAACTGACGGGCTCCGGCACGGGAAGCAGCTAATCCTAAACGGAAAACTACATTATCGAGACGGGATTCGAGCATTTGCAACAATACTTCACCAGTAATACCTTTAGCGGCATGTGCTTTTTTGAAGATGTTCAAAAACTGTCTTTCCAATATCCCGTATGTGTATTTCGCTTTTTGTTTTTCCTTCAGCTGGACACCGTATTCAGATTTTTTACGACGGCGTGCAGCTAAACCATGAAATCCGGGTGGATAATTTTTCTTTTCCAGTACTTTATCCGGTCCATAAACTGGTTCGCCAAATTTACGGGCGATTTTTGATTTTGGTCCTCTATATCTTGCCATTACTTGTTCTTTTTAGTAAAAAATTATACACGTCTTCTTTTTGCCGGGCGGCAACCATTATGAGGAAGCGGAGTTACATCAACAATTTCAGTAACCTGGATTCCTACCGTACTCAATGCCCGAACAGCAGATTCGCGGCCATTACCCGGACCTTTTACGTATACTTTTACTTTTCTCAGACCAAGATCATAAGCGGTCTTGGCACACTCTTCAGATGCTACCTGTGCTGCATACGGAGTATTCTTCTTCGATCCGCGGAAACCTTTTTTTCCGGCTGAGGACCATGAGATGACTTCACCATTGTCGTTAGTCAACGAAACAATGATGTTATTAAACGAAGAATGAACATGAGCTTGACCGGTAGCTTCAACGTTAACAACTCTTTTTCTTGTTGTTCCAGTTTTTTTTGCCATAATTCAAATCGATTATTTAGTGGCTTTTTTCTTGTTAGCAACAGTTTTTCTTTTACCTTTTCGGGTACGGGCATTGTTTTTTGTGCTCTGTCCACGCAATGGTAAACCAATACGGTGGCGGATTCCACGGTAGCAACCGATATCCATCAACCGTTTAATATTCATTTGAGTTTCCGAACGAAGTTCTCCCTCAACTTTATAGTTATCACCGATCACTGTACGGATTGCCGCAAACTGATCATCGTTCCATTCTTGTACTTTTACATCTTTGTCAACGCCAGCCTGAGCAAGGATACTTTGTGCTAAACTACGTCCGATTCCATAGATGTAGGTCAATGCAATTTCTCCTCTTTTATTATTCGGGATGTCGACACCAACTATACGAGCCATAAATAAATTTTTTACAAAGTTAATTAATTATCCCTGACGTTGTTTGTACTTTGGATTCTTCTTGTTGATCACGTACAAACGTCCCTTCCTGCGTACAATCTTACAGTCAGCACTACGTTTTTTTATGGATGTTCTTACTTTCATTGTTTTTTACTTTAATTTTTGTACCTAAAAGTGATTCTCCCTTTGGTTAAATCGTAAGGAGACATCTCAACTTTTACTTTATCTCCAGGAAGAATTTTGATATAGTGCATCCGCATTTTACCTGAGATGTGGGCTGTTAAAACGTGCCCGTTTTCCAATTCTACCCTGAACATAGCATTTGACAATGCTTCGATGATGGTTCCGTCTTGTTCTATTGAAGCCTGTTTGGCCATATAATCTTTTCTTTTTTTGATTATGAACAATGACTTTTATTACATCATTGCACCACCGCCACCTGAACGACCTTTAATTCGGCCTGATTTCATCAGACCATCGTAATGACGCATCAGCAAGTGGCTTTCAATTTGCTGTAAAGTATCCAACACAACACCCACCAAAATCAACAACGATGTTCCACCGAAAAAATGGGCAAAACTGCTGTTAATACCAGTCATCATTGCAAAGGCAGGAAGAATGGTTACAATACCAAGGAAGATTGATCCCGGAAAGGTAATCCTCGACATGATTGTATCCAGAAATTCAACCGTTTTCTTTCCTGGTTTGACACCGGGAATAAAACCGCCGTTTTTCTTCATATCTTCAGCCATCTGCATTGGGTTGACAGTGATTGCTGTGTAAAAATACGTAAACAAAATTACCAGGACAAATTGGGTGAAGTTATACCAGAATCCGGTGTAATTCATGAAAGCAGCCGCGAATCCACTCATACTTTCGGATTTGGCAAATCCAGCAATTGTCATAGGAACAAACATAATGGCCTGGGCAAAAATAATTGGCATTACCCCGGCAGCATTTACTTTTAAAGGTATGTATTGACGCACGCCTCCGTATTGCTTATTACCAACGATCCGTTTTGCGTATTGCACGGGGATACGGCGGGTTCCTTGAACCAACATAATTGTTCCCATAAATACAACGAACAGGATAACAAACTCAACCAGGAATAATACCATTCCACCACCTTGTTGTTCGAGGCGCGAAACAAATTCCTGCATGACGGATTGTGGTAAACGGGCAATAATACCGATCATGATGATCAGCGAGATACCGTTTCCAATACCTTTATCAGTGATACGCTCTCCAAGCCACATAACAAACATTGAACCTGCAGCCATGATAATGGTTGACGATATGGTAAACATAGTCGGATCCATTACAATTGCATTGGGCATGTTCATTTTGATGTTGGATAAGAAAGCAGGAGCCTGGAAAATCAGGATCAAAACAGTCAGATAACGGGTTATCTGGTTGATCTTTCTCCTTCCTGATTCACCTTCTTTTTGTAACCGTTGGAAGTATGGAACGGCCATTCCCATCAACTGGATTACAATTGAAGCTGAAATGTAAGGCATGATCCCTAAAGCAAAAATTGAAGCATTTGCAAATGCACCTCCTGAAAACATATTGAGCAAGCCCAGCAACCCGTCGGATGTTTGCTCTTTCAGAACACCGAGCTGAGCCGGGTCGATTCCAGGTAACGATACAAATGACCCGAGACGGTAAATCATCAATAAAAACAGGGTGATTCCTAACCGTGCTCTAAGATCTTCAATCTTATAAATATTCTTTAGGGTTTCGATAAATTTTTTCATCAGGCTTACAATGTTTCAGTGGTTCCTTCTAATTTTTCTATCGCTTCTTTTGCACTATTTGAAAATGCATGGGCTTTTACATTCAATTTTATTTTGAGTTCGCCTTTACCTAAAATTTTAATGCGATCTCCTTTTGATGCAAAGCCTGCATCAACCAAAACCTGAGCATCAACAGAAGTTAGGTTTTTACTTTCAGCCAAATCTTGTAAAACAGAAAGGTTGATTGCTTTGTACTCTACCCTGTTGACATTATTGAAACCAAATTTTGGTACAACGCGCTGCAAAGGCATCTGACCACCTTCGAAACCACTTTTACGCGAGTAACCTGATCTTGATTTGGCACCTTTGTGACCTCTTGTGGAAGTCCCGCCATGACCAGAGCCCTGACCGCGTCCAATGCGCTTTTCGCTATGTGTGGAACCTTTTGCAGGTTTAAGATTACTTAATTCCATAGTAAAATGATCTTAAATATTTTAAATTTCTTCAACTTTTACCAAGTGGCTTACTTTTCTTACCATTCCTAGAATCTGTGGAGTCACTTCTTTTTCCACAGAGTGGTTCAGTTTCTTGATTCCCAAAGCTTCAATTGTAGCTTTTTGTGTTTTGTTGGAACCAATTTTACTTTTTATTTGCGTAATTTTAATCTTAGCCATAGTCGTATTATCCATTAAATACTTTATTCAAAGTAACACCACGGTGATCTGCCACGGTATAAGCATCTCTTAACTCTAATAAAGCGTTCATTGTTGCTTTCACCAGGTTGTGAGGATTTGACGAGCCTTTTGACTTTGCAAGGATGTTGTGAATTCCTACGCTTTCCAATACGGCACGCATTGCACCACCAGCTTTGATTCCGGTACCTGAAGAAGCAGGTTTCAATAATACGCGAGCACCACCAAATTTGGCTTCCTGTTCGTGAGGTATTGTACCATTATGAACGGGTACTTTTACCAGGTTTTTCTTTGCGGCATCGACGCCTTTTGCAATCGCTGTTGCTACTTCACTTGCTTTACCAAGTCCCCAGCCCACAACTCCGTCTTCGTTCCCAACAACAACAATCGCTGAGAAGCTGAATGTGCGACCCCCTTTTGTTACTTTGGTTACGCGGTTAATAGCTACCAACCGGTCTTTCAGTTCGATATCGCTGGTCCTAACTTTTTTGATATTTGCTACCATACTTATTAAAATTTAAGGCCACCTTCACGGGCAGCATCAGCTAATTGTTTTACTCTACCGTGATACAAATAACCATTCCGGTCGAACACTACATTTGAAATGCCGGCTGCAACAGCTTTTTGAGCAATTGCTTTGCCTACAATAGCTGCAACTTCTGTTTTGTTGCCTGCTACTTCGATGTCTTTCGAAAGAGAAGAAACTGCGAGTAAAGTTTTACCAGTAGCATCATTGACCAACTGAGCATAAATTTGCTTGTTGCTTCTAAAGACGCTCAGGCGGGGCTTTTCGGCAGTACCGGCAACAATTTTCCGGATTCTCTTTTTAATTCTATATCTTCTTTCGTGCTTTGTTAAAGCCATGATTTCTAATTTTTATTATTTGACACCAGCTGATTTACCGGCCTTGCGCCTTAACACTTCACCCTGGAATTTAACACCTTTTCCTTTGTAAGGCTCAGGCATACGGAATGAACGTATTTTTGCAGCTATCTGACCAACTAATTGCTTGTCGCAACTTTTAAGAGTTACAATTGGGTTACTACGTTTATCGCTCACCGCTTCTACTTTCACTTCTGCCGGAAGGCCAAGGAAAGTGTGGTGTGAATAACCCAACACAAGGTCGAGTACTTGTCCCTGTACTTCAGCACGGTAACCAACGCCAACCAGTTCGAGTTTGATCTCGAAACCTTGAGACACACCTATAACCATATTGTTGATCAATGAACGGTATAAACCGTGCATTGAGCGGTGGTCTTTTTGTTCGGTCGGACGGCTAACAGTTAAGATTCCTTCGTTAACTGCAACACCGATTGCAGAATTTACCTGCTGGGTCAGTGTTCCAAGAGCCCCTTTTACTGTTACTAAGTTGCTGTCGCTAATAGTTACGGTAACACCTGCCGGTATTTTAATCGGTAATTTACCTATTCTTGACATTACTTTTCCTCCTTCGATTAATAAACGTAACACAATACTTCGCCACCTACACTCATTTCGCGTGCTTCTTTATCCGTCATCACGCCTTTTGAGGTAGATATGATCGCAATTCCCAAACCATTAAGAACACGAGGAATATTATCTGTATGACAATAAGTTCTCAAACCTGGCTTACTAATCCTTTTGATCGATTTGATAGCCGGTACAGCTGATTCAGGATGATATTTCAAAGCAATTTTAATGTTGCCCTGATAGTTCACATCCTCTTCGAACTTATAGTTCAGAATATAACCTTTATCCTTAAGAATTTTGGTAATTTCCTTTTTGATATTTGATGCAGGAATATCGACCACACGATGTTTTGCCTTCTGGGCATTTCTGATTCGTGTCAGATAGTCTGCTATTGGATCTGTAATTTTACTCATTACTTCTAAAAATTAAAAAATTACCAACTTGCTTTTTTAACACCCGGGATCAATCCGGCCGAAGCCATTTCACGGAAGTTAATCCTGCTTATTCCGAATTGACGCATGTATCCTTTCGAGCGTCCGGTTAATTTGCACCTGTTGTGCATTCTCACACGAGAAGAGTTTTTAGGCAAACTTTGTAAGCCGATGTAATCACCTTCCGCCTTAAGCTTGGCTCTTTTTTCGGCATATTTTTCAACCAGCTTTGCCCTTTTAACTTCACGGGCTTTCATTGATTCTTTAGCCATTTCTTAGTTCTTTTTGACGTTTTTAAAAGGTAATCCTAACTCTTTCAGCAAAGCGTATCCTTCTTCGTCGGTATTAGCGGTTGTTACAAACGTGATGTTCATCCCGTTAATCCGGTTTACTTTGTCGAGTACTATTTCAGGGAAAATGATCTGTTCTGGGATACCTAAGGTATAATTTCCCCTTCCGTCCATTTTGCCTTCAATACCGCGGAAGTCGCGGATACGTGGCAGTGCTACACTAATCAATCGTTCGAGGAACTCATACATTCTCTCCTTACGCAGTGTAACACGTACACCGATTGGCATTTTTTTCCTTAACTTGAAGTTAGAGATGTCTTTTTTCGATTTGGTTTGGACTGCTTTCTGACCGGCAATGTTTGTCATTTCTTCGGTCGCAACTTCGATAATTTTCTTATCGGCAATAGCAGCTCCAACTCCCTGGTTGAGCACAATCTTTTCTAACTTCGGAGCCTGCATTACAGAACCATAACTGAATTCTTTTACCAATGCAGGGACGACTTCGTCCAAATATTTTTTCTTAAGTGTTGGTACGTATGCCATTACTTAATCTCCTCTCCTGATTTTTTAGAATAACGAACTAATTTACCCTTTTCGTCGAGCTTACGACCGATGCGTGTTGCTTTTCCTGATTTAGGATCTTTCAGCATCAGGTTCGATACGTGGATGGGCGCTTCCTTTTCGACAATACCACCCTGCGGACTTGTTGCATTGGGTTTGGTATGTTTTTTAATCATATTAACGCCTTCCACTATGGCCCGGTCTGTTTTTCGTATCACTTCGAGCACCTTGCCCTGCTGGCCTTTGTAGTTGCCTGCATTAACAATTACGGTGTCACCTTTTTTGATATGTAATTTTTTTTGCATTTCGATTAATTTACAAATTAAAGTACTTCAGGTGCAAGTGAAATAATCTTCATGTTCTTGTCGCGCAATTCTCTTGCGACAGGGCCAAAAATACGTGTTCCACGCATTTCGCCTGCGTTGTTCAGCAAAACAACTGCATTGTCGTCGAAACGGATGTAAGATCCGTCGGCACGACGTACTTCTTTTGCTGTACGAACAACGATCGCTTTCGACACTGCTCCTTTTTTCACATCACTACCAGCGATAGCGCTTTTCACGGCCACTACGATGGTATCGCCCAGTGTTGCATAGCGTTTGCGTGTTCCGCCTAATACACGGATACAAAGCACTTCTTTTGCGCCACTGTTATCGGCTACTGTACATCTTGATTCTTGTTGTATCATGATTACTTAGCTCTTTCTATGATTTCAACTAACCTCCAACGTTTTTGCTTGCTGAGCGGACGTGTTTCCATGATCAACACAGTGTCGCCAACATTGCAGGTATTATTTTCATCGTGTGCGTAAAACTTGGTCGTTTTGTTCACGAATTTCCCATAAATGGGATGTTTTTCTTTTCGTTTCTCAGCAACAACAATGGTGTTTTGCATTTTATTACTGACAACGACCCCAGTACGCTCTTTTCTCAGATTTCTTGGTTCCATCACACTAACTCCGTTTTTCGTTAATTTCCCTTTGATGCAGTATGGTTTTCAGGCGGGCAATATTTCTCCTTGCAAACTTGATTTGTAACGGATTTTCAAGAGGGGAAATAGCATGATTCATCTTCATACGAAGCAAGCTGTCCTTTTCGGTTTGCAACCTTTCAAGGATTTCTTTGTTGGTCAGTTCTTTTATCTCTGATGTTTTCATTACTCCTCGTTTGAAGATTCAACATAATCGCGCCGAACCACAAATTTTGTAGTTATCGGTAATTTCTGAGCAGCCAAACGCAGTGCTTCTTTTGCTATTTCGAAAGAAACACCATCGGCTTCAATAATAATTCTACCAGGGGAAACCGGAGCAACAAATGCTTCGGGTGCACCCTTACCTTTACCCATACGAACCTCTGCAGGTTTCTTTGTAATTGGTTTATCGGGGAAAATTCGTATCCAAATTTGACCCTGACGTTGCATATAGCGGGTTACCGCAACCCTCGCCGCTTCAATCTGGCGACCGGTAATCCATGCTTCTTCCAACGCCTTTATACCGAAAGAACCGAATGCAATTTGATTGCCACGCTGGGCATTGCCTTTCATCCGGCCTTTTTGTACTCTTCTGAATTTTGTCTTTTTCGGTTGTAACATCCTTCTTTAGTTGAAAGGTATATTATTTTCTTCTTTTCTTAAATCCGCCTTTGGCTCCGCCTCTGCGTTCGTTGGCAGGACTGTTTCCAGCTTGCTGCTTTTGTCCGACATTTGGAGAAAGGTCGCGTTTACCGTAGATTTCACCTTTACAAATCCACACTTTTACGCCGAGCAAACCCGTTTTGGTCAGTGCTTCAGCAAGAGCATAATCGATGTCAGCCCTGAGTGTATGTAAAGGAGTACGGCCATCTTTGTACATTTCCGAACGAGCCATTTCGGCGCCGTTTAAACGACCTGAAACCATGATTTTGATTCCCTGTGCTCCCATTCTCATGGTTGCAGCAATAGCCATTTTTACAGCACGGCGGTAAGCTACTTTGCCTTCGATCTGGCGGGCAACATTGCTGGCCACAATACGGGCATCAAGCTCCGGACGTTTGATTTCGAAAATATTGATCTGAACTTCTTTATTGGTAACCTTTTTCAGCTCTTCTTTCAGCTTATCAACTTCCTGGCCACCTTTACCAATAATAATACCTGGTCGGGAGGTGTGAACAGTAATCGTAATAAGCTTCAAGGTACGTTCAATGATAATCTTGGAAACACTTGCTTTTGCCAAACGGGCATTCAGGTATTCTCTGATTTTTGTATCCTCCACGAGCTTATCACCATAATCGTTTCCACCGAACCAATTGGAATCCCATCCATTGATGATCCCTAAGCGATTGGCGATTGGATTAACTTTTTGTCCCATGTATTATTATTTAGCAGTTTCGTTAACAATTTTACTATCAATGCAAAGCGTGATGTGATTCGATCTTTTACGAATACGGTGTGCACGGCCTTGTGGTGCCGGACGTAAACGTTTCAGGATACGAGCTGAATCAACAGCAACGGTTTTTACATATAAATTGCTTTCTTCCAGGCGAACACCTTCGTTTTTAGCCTGCCAGTTTGCGATGGCCGACATCAACAATTTTTCAACCTTGCGGGAAGCTTCTTTTGAGGAAAATTTCAAAACGTCAAGCGCTCTGTTTACCTCCATTCCGCGAACCATATCGGCAACTAGCCTGACTTTCCTTGGAGATGTCGGGTTATTCTTCAAAACAGCAACATATTGTGTTTTTTTTGCTTCTTTCGTTTCGCTTGCTCTATTTCTTTTTCTTGCACCCATCTTGAATTCTTTTAAATGTTAATGAGAATCTCATGCCTTAACGTTTGTTTCCGGCATGTCCCCTGAATGTTCTTGTAGGTGCAAATTCACCGAGCTTATGTCCTACCATATTTTCAGTAACATAAACGGGAATGAATTTATTTCCGTTGTGTACTGCAATGGTGTGACCTACAAAGTCAGGAGAAATTACTGATGCCCGGGCCCAAGTCTTAATAACCGACTTTTTACTGGTTTCATTCATAGCTAAAACTTTACGTTCGAGCTGATAAGCGATGAAAGGCCCTTTCTTTAATGAACGACTCATACTTTTCTCAGTTTAATTATTTCTTCCTTTTTTCTACAATATATTTGCTGGAAGCTTTTTTCGGAGCACGGGTTTTGTAGCCTTTCGCTAACAAGCCTTTGCGCGATCTTGGATGTCCTCCTGAAGCGCGGCCTTCACCACCACCCATTGGGTGATCAACCGGGTTCATTACAACACCACGTACGCGTGGACGTCTTCCCAACCAACGTGAACGACCAGCTTTTCCTGAACGTTCGAGGTTATGCTCTGTGTTTCCAACAGTACCAATTGTAGCTCTGCAAGCGCCGAGTACCATACGAGATTCTCCTGAAGGCAACTTTACTGTTGCGTATTTGCCTTCGCGTGAGGTCAATTGTGCAGATGTTCCTGCACTGCGTGCCATTACACCACCCTGACGTGGTTGAAGCTCTATGTTATGAATAACAGTACCAAGAGGTATTTCGGCTAGTGGCAGAGTATTTCCGATTTCAGGAGCAACACCTGAACCGCTCAACACTGTTTGTCCAACTTTTAATCCGTTGGGGGAAACAATGTACCGTTTTTCACCATCGGCATACACCAACAGTGCGATACGAGCAGTACGGTTTGGGTCGTACTGAATGGAATCAACTCTTGCGGGAATACCGTCTTTCTCGCGAACAAAGTCGAGAACACGATATTTCCGTTTATGGCCACCACCTATATACCTCATTGTCATGCGACCGTCGTCGTTACGACCACCGGTTTTACGCATTGGCTTCAACAATGATTTTTCAGGCGTTGATGCAGTAATCGTGTCAAAAGTGCCAATGATTTTGTGCCTTTGACCCGGAGTAACTGGATTTAACTTTCTTACTGCCATTTTTATTAATTAAATATTACTATAAAAATCAATAGCATCACCTTCGGACAATGTTATAATTGCCTTTTTAAAAGCATTGGTTGTGCCTTCAATAACCCCGGCTTTGGTAAAGCGCGATTTGCGTTTTCCAGCATAAACCATGGTATTAACGGCTTCAACTTTAACATTGTACATACTTTCAACAGCTTTCTTGATCTGTATTTTCGTAGCGTCCTTGTTAACGACAAAACCAAAACGATTGAGCTTTTCACCCTGTCCTGTCATTTTTTCGGTCACTAGCGGTTTTATTAAAACATTCATTTTTAAGCCCATTAAATCGTTAACAATTCTTCCAACTTACTTACCGAGCTTTCCAAAACAATAAGTTTTTTAGCGTTCAGTATTTGATAAGTATTTATATCAGAGGCTGTTACAACAGACACGTCCTGTAAATTTCTGGAGGACAAATATATGTTTTTATTTTCTTCCGGTAAAACGAAAAGTGACTTTTTATCAGCAATTTTCAGATTATTACTGATAGCAACCATTTCGCGTGTTTTTGGCACGTCGAAAGTGAAATCTTCCAACACCACGATGGCTTCTTCTTTCGCTTTGTAGCTCAATGCAGAAATACGGGCCAGAACTTTCACTTTTTTGTTCAGTTTGAAGCCGTAATTTCTTGGACGAGGTCCAAAAACACGACCCCCACCACGAAATACCGGAGATTTGATGCTACCAGCACGGGCACCGCCGGTACCTTTCTGCTTTTTGATTTTCCGGGTACTGTATGATACTTCGCCTCTTTCTTTTGCGCTGTGAGTCCCTTGGCGTTTATTTGCCATGTATTGTTTTACATCCAAATAAATTGCGTGATCGCTGGGCTCAATACCGAAAATCTGTTCGTTTAAAGTAACAGTTCTTCCGGTTTCTTGTCCTTCTTTATTTATTACTTTTATTTCCATTACTGATAAATCATTACGTAAGAACCTTTTGCCCCAGGAACTGATCCTTTAACTACTATTAAATTCGACTCAGGGATTACTTTCAAAACTTTGAGGTTCTGAACAGTAACATTGTCGTTACCATCGCGTCCGGCCATACGCATTCCTTTGAATACGCGAGATGGCCATGAAGAAGCACCGATCGAACCCGGAGCTCTCAAGCGGTTGTGCTGACCGTGGGTTGCGTCGTTCACCCCTCTGAAGTTGTGACGTTTTACTACCCCCTGGAAGCCTTTCCCTTTGCTTAGTCCAGTAATGTCGACCCAGCCTTCGGCGTCGATTGTTTCTACGGTGAGAGTATCTCCTAATTTGTACTCTCCGTTAATTTCTTTAAACTCAACGAGTTTACGTTTTGGTTCAGTCCCGGCTTTCTGAGCATGACCAATTTCTGCTTTCACAGAATTTTTGATCTTTTTGTCATCGTAACCTAACTGAATAGCTTCGTAACCGTCGGTTTCGACCGTTTTGACCTGCGTAATAACGCATGGTCCGGCCTCTATCACAGTGCATGGAATATTTTTCCCTTCAACACTGAATACGGATGTCATTCCGATTTTTTTACCGATTAATCCTGCCATTTTTGTTTTTCTTTACAGGTTATCAAACTTTAATTTCTACTTCGACGCCACTTGGTAATTCAAGCTTCATTAAGGCGTCAATTGTCTTAGCTGTTGAGCTGTAAATGTCGATCAAACGTTTGTACGAAGACAACTGAAATTGCTCACGTGATTTTTTATTCACGAAAGTTGAACGCAAAACAGTGAAAACCCGTTTGTGAGTAGGAAGCGGAATAGGACCACTTACGACAGCACCGGTAGTTTTTACCGTTTTTACGATCTTTTCAGCCGACTTGTCAACCAAGTTGTGATCATACGATTTCAGCTTAATTCTGATCTTTTGACTCATGATGAGATTTAATTATAAGTTAAAGTCTATAATAAACTTACATTTCCTTTTAATTCTTCGAGCACTTTCACTGCCAACAAATTCGGAATTTCAACATATTTTGAGAATTCCATCGATGAGGTAGCGCGACCTGAAGACAAAGTACGCAACACCGTAACGTATCCGAACAATTCAGATAGCGGAACCAATGCTTTAATAACACGGGCGCCTGCTTTTTCGTCCATTCCTTCTATTTGACCGCGACGACGGTTCAAGTCGCCAATAATATCTCCCATATATTCTTCAGGAGTTACTATTTCAACTTTCATCACCGGTTCAAGTAATTTTGGTTTGGCTTGGCCGGCAGCTTTCTTGAAAGCCTGACGGGCACAAATTTCGAATGATAGGGAATCCGAGTCAACGGCGTGGAACGAACCATCGAGAAGGGTAACTTTCAAACTGTCGACATTAAAACCTGCCAACGGACCATTTTGCATGGCTGATTCGAAACCTTTCTGTACCGATGGAATATATTCACGTGGAATGTTTCCACCTTTTACTGCATCAACAAATTCGAGACCTTCTTTTCCGTCTTCACGTGGTTCAACGCGTACAATAATATCGGCAAATTTACCACGCCCACCCGATTGTTTCTTGAATACTTCACGCAGTTCAACCGATTTGCTGATCGCTTCTTTGTAAGCAACCTGCGGTTTACCCTGATTACATTCAACTTTGAACTCACGTCTCAAACGGTCGACAATAATTTCGAGGTGAAGCTCACCCATACCACGAATGATGGTCTGACCCGATTCTTCATCTGTATTTACTTTGAAAGTAGGATCTTCTTCTGAAAGTTTAGCCAAACCGTTACTCAGTTTGTCCAAATCTTTTTGTGTTTTCGGCTCAATAGCGATACCAATAACAGGTTCCGGAAAGTCGATGCTTTCCAAAATAATCTGATGTTTAACATCGCTTAACGTATCACCTGTGCGGATATCTTTAAAACCAACGGCTGCACAAATATCACCCGCTTCGATAAAATCAATCGGATTTTGTTTATTCGAGTGCATCTGGTACAAACGCGAAATACGTTCTTTTTTACCGGTACGTGAATTATATACAGTATCACCTGCATTAATTCGTCCGGAATAAACCCGGATAAAACACAAACGTCCGACAAAAGGATCGGTTGCGATTTTAAATGCCAATGCAGCAACGGGTTCATTAACATCTGCTTTTCTTGAAATAACACCATCAAGACCAGGCTCTGTGCCTTTCACATCTTCTTTATCAAGCGGACTTGGCAGGAATGCACAAACTGCATCTAATAAGCGTTGTACCCCTTTGTTTTTGAATGACGATCCACACATCATCGGAACAATAATTCCTTCGATGGTAGCACGGCGAATTACGTCCAGCATTTCGTCCGGAGTAATCGAATCCGGGTCTTCGAAGAAACGTTCGAGTAATGCATCATCCAATTCGGCTACTGCTTCAATTAGTTTTGCACGGTATTCATTGGCCTGTTCAACCATATCAGCCGGAATTTCTTCCAACCTGTATGTTGTTCCCAATATAGAATCATCGTACCAACGAATGGCCTTCATCTCAATCAGGTCGACAACTCCTTCAAATTTTTCTTCGGCACCAATTGGGATGGTAATAGGCATCGGATTAGCGCCTAATTTTTCACGAACTTCGTTTACAACATTAAAAAAATCGGCTCCCTGACGGTCCATTTTATTTACGAAACCGATTCGCGGAACGCCATATTTTTCGGCCTGACGCCAAACTGTTTCCGACTGAGCTTCAACCCCGCCTACGGCACAAAACAAAGCAACAGTACCATCCAGAATACGCAATGAACGCTCTACCTCAACGGTAAAGTCAACGTGTCCGGGGGTATCAATGATGTTGATTTTATGTTCTTCGTCTTTGTATTTCCAATAAGTAGTTGTTGCCGCAGAAGTGATGGTGATACCACGCTCCTGCTCCTGCTCCATCCAGTCCATGGTCGCAGCGCCATCGTGCACCTCCCCGATACGGTGTGTAACACCCGTATAAAAGAGGATACGCTCTGTCGTCGTTGTTTTACCAGCATCGATATGTGCCATGATGCCGATATTCCTCGTATATTTTAGATCTTTATTTGCCATTTTTAACCAATACCTAAACTAACAAATTACCAATATTCTATATTTATTAAAATCTGAAATGTGCAAAAGCCCTGTTTGCTTCAGCCATACGGTGGGTATCTTCTTTCTTTTTGAAAGCACCACCTTCTTCGTTGAAAGCTGATTGAATTTCACCGGCAAGTTTTTCAGCCATGGATTTACCAGAGCGTTTGCGGGCAAAAAGGATAAGGTTTTTGATTGAAATTGCGGCTTTCCTATCAGGGCGAATTTCCATAGGAACCTGAAAGGTTGCACCACCTACGCGGCGGCTTTTTACTTCTACGTTTGGAGTAATGTTTTCGAGTGCTTTTTTCCAGACATCAAGAGGAGCGACTTCTGAATCTTTCATCCTCTTTTCAACGATATCCAGTGCATCGTAGAAGATACCATAAGCGACGGATTTTTTACCGTCTCTCATTAAATCATTAACAAACCGTGTTACAAGAACGTCGTTAAACTTTGGATCAGGCAGAATGATCCTCTTCTTTGGTTTCGATTTTCTCATTATGTAATGCTTTAGTGTTCTTTAAATTAGCTGTCGATCTGATAAACTTCAATCGGCCGTCTTCTTCTTTGGGCCTCTTTACTCAACCAAACCACTAAGCCTGAACGTTATTTATTTTTGTTTAGGTCTTTTTGTGCCGTATTTCGAACGACGTTGTGTGCGACCTTCCACACCGGCGGTATCCAATGCACCGCGAATCAAGTGGTAACGTACACCTGGTAAGTCTTTTACCCTACCTCCGCGTACCAATACAATAGAGTGCTCCTGAAGATTGTGACCTTCGCCCGGAATATAGGCATTCACTTCCTTCTGGTTTGTTAAACGAACCCTGGCTACTTTACGCATAGCCGAATTCGGTTTTTTTGGAGTTGTTGTGTACACACGCACACAAACCCCCCGGCGCTGCGGACATGAATCCAATGCAGGCGACTTGCTTTTGTCTTCCTTGCTTTGTCTGCCCTTGCGAACTAACTGCTGAATCGTTGGCATATAGCTATCTTTAATTTAAAATGTTATATAAAAATTGGCCTGCAAAGGTATTTTTTTTTCTGTAAAAACAACCCTTTTCGAACCGTTTTTTCACCCATTTCTTCTGAAACGGAGTGCAAAAGTACTAATTTTCAAATACCAGCAAGAAAATTTTGAAAAAAAATCTGATTTTTAACTGAAAATGAATAAAAAGACGGGAGTCATGAGTTTTTAGTTGAGCGAAACAGACAGACTAAAAAGACATTGGTTTTATTTTCAAATCAGTTCGCCACTTTTTCCTTAAAAAGGGCTTTGATGGGGTTAAAAACACGTTCAATCAGGCGCAGTTCGTCGGTGATGATCTCGGCTGTGCCTTGCAACTCCTGGCTAAAATTCAGTGCAATATTATAATTCGTTTTTAAATCCTGCGGAACAATGATTTCAGCAATATAGGTTTCGTTCGATGGAACCAGCGATACCGATTTCACCTGCCCCTGAACCATACCATATTCCATATACGGGTAATTATCGAATTTTATATTCACATGTTGACCGACCTTGACTTTTCCGGCACCAATAATAGGCATCACCGCTTTCCCGATAATCATATCCCTGTTCTCGGGGACTACTGAAAAAACCACACTCCCGGCTGTTACATACTGATTTACGCTCCAAACATTGGTAAAAGTCACCTGTCCGCCAATAGGTGTTTTCAAGACAAATGCCTTTTCCCATGCACGCAATTGGTTATACAAATTTTCGTACCGTTCTTTCAGGGTGGCAAGAAGCCGCTTCCCTGCTTCCAGTTTCTCAATATCCAGTTCCTGAATCTGCTGATTGATCTTGTTCACCTGGATTTGTGTACTCGAAAGTTCGACCAAAGCGCTTTCGTAATTGTAGCGTTGTTTTAAAAAAGCAGATCGCGAACTTTCCAAATCAACATCAGCCAACACACTTTTGGCATGTAACGACGAATCGCGCTGCAACTGAACCGCGCTCATTTCCATTTCTTCGATCAACACATTCAGCCTTTTTTTCAACCGATCGAGATAGCGCCAGTAGTCGTTTCTTTGTTTCACATACGAATCCTTTCGCTGATCGTACATATTAAATCCGAGGAAAGTGCAATACTCCCGCCACTGCGATATAAACGAACTGTAATAACTTTGATATTCCCCCAGGTTGTATTCACGGTCGAAATCCAATTCAGAAAAACGCTCCGGACTATCAAACCACGGTTTAATGGTATCGAGAACTTTCATTAATGAATAAACATGGCGAAAATCGGATGGGTTTTCAATGATCCCCAATATCGAATCCGGGTCAACCTGTTCGCTGTCGACAACAAACAGACGGTCGATTTTACCGCTTGTATTGGCAACAATATGTGCGGGCGGGTTTTCAGAAAGCACCACCACCCGGGCTTTTATAATATCGGGATATTTATAAAAATAACTCCCGACGAGCAACGCAACAACGACAACAAAAATTATTGTTATGCCCCTGCGGATGATCCACCCGGGAGGTGTCCCCAGTATTTCTTTTACCTCGTCGCTCCGGAGTTCTATTTTATGATGTTTTTCCATATTATCCGCCAAGTTCCAACTGATTTCTCACCAATTCGTAATAGGCTCCTTTTTGTTTGACCAGCTCCTTGTGTGTGCCGGTTTCCACAATCGTTCCTTTATCAAGCACAATAATCTGGTCGGCATTTTTCACCGTACTCAACCGATGAGCAACTATTACCACGGTTTTCCCTTTAAAAAACTCATCGAGATTTTGCATGATGACTTTTTCGTTATTGGCATCCAACGCATTGGTTGCTTCGTCGAAAAACAAATATTCGGGGTTCTTGTAAACGGCCCGGGCAATCAATATCCGTTGCCGTTGCCCCTGGCTGAGGCCAACTCCCTCCTGCCCTATTTTGGTGTTGTAGCGCAATGGGAGATGTTCAATAAATTCGAGAATATTGGCTGTTTTTACGGCATTAAATAATCGTTCCTTGTCGGGCGAATCTTCGCCAACCGCAATATTATTGGCAATGGAATCGGAAAAAATATAACCGTCCTGCATCACCGTTCCGCAGTTCCGTCGCCACATTTCCATGTTGTACTGGTTCAATTCAACATTTCCCAGAAGGATTTTTCCTTCCGTCGGAGGATAAAACCCCAGCAACATTTTTACCAAGGTGGTTTTGCCGCTTCCGCTTGCCCCAACAATGGCTGTTATTTTATTTTGCATGACGGTCATCCGGATATCGTTCAATACTTTTGGCGACCGCGGCCCCTCGTAATGAAAAGTCAGCCCCTGTATAACCAGACTCCGGTCGTGAGGCAGATCGTAGTTTTTCGATTCCGACGCTTCTTCTTCATCTTTCCGGTTGTGAATTTCGCCCAACCGTTCGAGGCTGATTTTCGCATCCTGCGCCGACTGCGTAAAACCGATGAATTCATTGATCGGGCTGTTCAGTTGGCCGATTATATATTGTACGGCCATCATCATACCCAGTGTCATATTTCCGTCGAGCACTGCTTTTGCTGCCAGAAAACTGATGACAATATTTTTTGCCTGATCGATGAGCACCGAACCTGCTTGCTGGTTCTGGTTCAGCATCAGTCCTTTTATACTGACTTTAAACAAACGCGCCTGAATCTGTTCCCACTCCCATCGTTTTTGTTTTTCGCAATTATTCAGTTTGATTTCCTGCATACCGGTTATTAACTGGTACACATTGCTTTGGTTTGCAGCCGCCACTTTGAAACGTTTGTAATCCAATTCCTTCCTTTTCTTCAGGAACAACAAGATCCAAAGCACATAAAAGAAACTACCCAGATAAAATATCAGTAAAATATTCCAATTATAATAGGCCAATACGAAACTGTATATTATAAAGGTAAAAATCCCAAATGACATATTGATAAGGCTTCCGGTGAGAAACGATTGAATCCGCTGGTTGTCTTCAATTCGTTGACGGAGATCGCCAATCATTTTTGTATCGAAGAAACTGACGGGCAATTTCATCAATTTTATAAGAAAATCGGAAATCAGTGCGATGCTGATCCGGGCACTGGTGTGCAGCATGATCCAGCTCCGGATGAAACCAACGGCTGTCTGGCTCAGAGTGAGTACCAATTGGGCAACAAGCACCAGCACAATAAAATTGAGGTTGTTGGTGGTGATCCCGACATCAACAATGGCCTGGGTAAGAAACGGAAAAAGCAGGCTGAGTAAACTTCCGGTAAAAAAACCAAGCAACAACTGCACGATGAGCTTCCGGTAAGGCCTCAGGTAAGAAGACAAATACCCAAACCCGGTCCGGTTTACTTTTTCGTTTTCTTCTTTGTAAAACTCAGCTGTGGGCTGTAACATTAAAACGATACCGGCCGGCTCTCCCTCCTGGCGGGTAGAAGCCCAGTGTTTCAAAAATTCTGTTCCGGTGTATTTTAATAATCCATGTGCCGGGTCAGAAACATAATAAATCGTTTTCTCCTGATCGATTTTTCCTGATCGCCTCGCCTTTTTAATCTTGTATAAAACAACAAAATGATTTTGGTTCCAATGGATTATTGCAGGAAACGATATTTCGCTGAGCGTTCCGATCGTTAAACGCACCCCCTGGGTACGAAAACCGATTTTTTCGGCTGCATCGCTAATCGTGAGCAACGAAACTCCCTCGCGGGTTTTATACATGAGTTCCCGCAGGGTCTCTAAATTATAATGCCGCCCGTAATGTTTGGAAACAATTCTCAAACATGTAGGGCCACAATCCATCGCATCGGCTTGAAGGTAATGTGGGAAATTCGACATACAAAGCACTTTGGTTGCGGCAAGATAGCTTTTTTCTGACAATCAGTAAAAATCCTCTCTGATTTTTTATTTTTTATTTGTATTTTTCAGCCTGAAAGAAATATTTCTTGTCGAAACTAAACCACATAAACATCTGACAACAAGAAAGTAAAATCAACTCTATCCATTTTTTGTTTTACGTTTTTATCGTAAACAAATACAAAAACATATACAACAGACTGTTTGAAGTCGTCCGTAAATATGATGGTACTATCAAAATATAAAATCTCTTCGATTTTAATTATCCTGTTTCTTCTTGCTGGAACTATAAATCAGTTAAAGGCACAGGATGATGATATTTATTTTGAAAGCCTGTCGCCAGAACTTGGGTTATCACAAATTTCCGTTGCATGTATCTATCAGGATACAAAAGGGTTGATATGGTTTGGCACTCAAGATGGACTCAACCGGTTCGACGGCTATCGGTTTGAAGTATTCAAAACCTCAACCAACGACAAAAACAGTATCAGCAATAATAACATCAACGGGATTGCCGAAGATCGTTCCGGTTATATCTGGATTGCCACCCAAAAAGGATTGAACCGTTATTGTTACGAAACCGGTGAATTTCTTCATTTTTACAAATCTTCCGACAACAAAGGAATCAGCCATGATAAGGTGTCGTGTATTTACCGCGACAAGGACAACAAAATGTGGATAGGTACCGAACAGGGAATTGATTGTTTGAACGAAGACAGCCTGACTTTTACCAAGAATACCTTCAATAATTATCTATACAACAACCGGATTATATCGATTCAGGACGACAGCTATGGCAATTTATGGATTGGAACGTTAAAAGGATTAATTCGATACACTCCGAAAAACGACAGTTACCAGATTTTTAGACATACCCCAAATGATCCCGGCAATTTATCAGACAACCGTGTTCGTTCGATTTTTGAGGATTCCAATAAGAATCTATGGATTGGCACGCGAAACGGCTTGGATTTGTATGATCCCCGAACCAAAAGTTTCCTTCATTTCGGTAAAAGTATTTATCAAAACAAACAATTAAGCAATAATGCCGTTCGCTGTATGGCTGAAGATTCAGAAAAAAACCTGCTTATCGGCACCAACGAAGGATTGAATATTTTTAATCTGGAAACCAAAGAACTTAAAAAATACAACCAAAAGAAAACAATCAGGGGCAATTTGAACCATTTTTTCATTTACTCCCTGTTCGTTGATAATGCAGAAACAGTCTGGATTGGAACCTTTTCAGGAGGAGTAAACTATTATAACCTATACACCCAGCAATTCCGATATTTCAACCCCGGCAACAACTTTGTTTACGGCAGCATCGGCCCCGTTGTTGAGAATAAGGATGAGTTTTGGATCGCTACCGGCGGCGGCGGTCTTCTTAATTACGACAAACAATTGAGATACAAGAATCAGTTTTTATTGGATTCCGAAGAAAACAACTCTTACGTATCAAATGTCATACGGTCTATTTATAATAATAAAGAAGACAAAATTTACATAGGCACCGACGAAAACCAGATATTGTTTTTCGACCCGGCTTCAAGAAGAATTACCCAACGGATCAAAGGCTTCATGGGTTTTATTAATAATTTTTACAAAAGCAGCGACGAAAAGATATGGCTTTGCGTAAACGACACACTGGGTTTGAGGACCCTCAACCCGAAAACACTTGAAGTTACACAAGTCTACTATCGGAATAACGTTAGCGACAACATGATACTGCCTTATGCAACCTGTATTCTTGAAGATTCTCCGGGAATTTACTGGGTTGGGACAAGATATACAGGACTTTACCTTTACGACACAAAGAAACAATCGGTAGTGCGATACATGAGCAATGCCGATTCAGTTTCATTAAAATCAAATTACATCACGGACCTTCATTGCGATAAGCGCAATAATCTTTGGGTTGGGACCAACGAAGGCGGACTTAGCCTGTTTGACCGACAAACGGGAACATTTAAAACATACACAGAGTCCGACGGACTCCAAAACCTGAATATTTTTGGCATTCTTGAAGATGCGTCCGGGTTCCTTTGGATTACAACATTATCGGGCATTTCAAGGTTCGACCCCATCCAAAATGAATTTAAAAATTATACCACAGGAAATGGGTTCCCACTGCATGAAATGAGCGAACATTCGTTTACCATGCTATCCGACGGGCGAATCGCTGCCGGTGGCAATAACGGGTTCACCGTTTTCGACCCCCTCAAAATCAAATCAAACGGGTTTGTGCCACCCGTGCTCATTACAGATTTTCGTTTGCTCCGTTCAACAAAACCCGGAGATAAACCAATCATCGAAAAAAAATACATCAACGACAATGAAGAAATACGTTTGAAACATAACCAGTCCAGTTTCATTATCGAATACATGGCGCTCAATTATATTTTCCCTGAAAAAAACCAGTATGCCTATAAACTGGAAGGATTCGATCAAGACTGGAACTATGTTGGCAAGCAACGAATTGCCATTTACACCAACCTGAATTCGGGGAATTATGTTTTCCGGGTAAAAGCATCGAACAACGATGGGGTATGGAACGAAAAAGGAAAGTCCTTTTCAATAAAAGTATATCCTCCCCCGTGGAGATCGTGGTGGGCATACATTCTTTATTTCCTGACACTGACCGGATTCTTTTTCCTGTTATTACACTACCTGAAGCTGGAAAACGAGGTCAAGATCAAGCAATTTGAACAGAAAAATATGGAAAAGGCACACCAGATGCGCATCCGGATGTTTACCAATTTTTCCCACGAATTACGTACGCCCCTTACATTGATTATGGGACCGCTCGAAGACCTGCTTAATCGTTCAGACCTTTCCGACCTGGCGCGAAATTCATTGGAGATGGTACAAAAAAACACACACCGGCTTCTTATCCTGGTAAACCAATTAATGGACTTCAGGAAGCAGGAATCGGGGAACATGAAATTGAAGGCAGCAGAAGGCCGGTTCAATAAATTTATAACCGAAATTTCAATGGCCTATAACGAACTTGCTTTCAGGCAAAAAATCGACTATTCGATACAAGGTAATCAGCAGGATATAATTTTATGGTTCGACCGGTCACAATTAGAAAAGGTGTTTTTCAACCTACTCTCCAATGCGTTCAAAAATACCCCGCCCAACGGAAAAATTACAATTACTGTTTCCCGGCGGAAGAAAGACAATCTGAAAAATTTATCCCCGGAAAAGTGTGACTTATTATCGAAAACACAAACAGCAGAATTCATCGAGGTTGGGGTCAAAAATACAGGAAAAGGCATCTCGTTCAAAGACCTGGATAAAATATTCGATCCATTTTACCAGGTAACAGAAGACGGACAGTCATCCGCCGGAACAGGAATCGGGTTAAGCCTTGTAAAAGGAATTGTTGAGCTTCATCACGGGCTTGTTTGCGTTGAGAGCGTCCCCGGGGAAGGAGCATTATTCCGGGTGTTCTTGCCGGTGGGCAACGAACATTTATCGCCCGGTGAAATTATAAAAGATTACATCGGAAGCGAGCACATCGACAATTATCTGGCACCCGACAGTTCGTATGAAGACGACCTTCCCGAACCAGCTGAAAACCACCAAAAGAAATACACAATTTTAGTTATTGACGACAATACCGACATCAGGCATTATATAAAGTCACAACTTCAGAATATTTATAATATTATCGAAGCAACCAATGGAAATGAGGGACTGGAAAAAGCCATACATCAAATCCCGGACCTTGTTATCAGTGACATAATGATGCCCGAAGTTGATGGACTGCAACTTTGCCTGAAATTAAAAAACGACATCCACACAAGCCATATCCCAATTATATTGCTGACGGCCCGAACCACCTATTTACAGGTAAAAGAAGGATTTGACGTAGGAGCTGACGACTACATTACCAAACCATTTAATGCCAATATGCTGCGCATAAAAGTCAACAGCGTGATCAGCAACAGGGAACGGCTGAGGCAATCGTTTAGTAAAAAACTTCCGTTCGAACTACCCGCTTCGGGAACAACTTCAATGGATGAATTATTCCTGAAAAAGATATACCAGATCATTGAAAAAAACATCTCTAATCCGGATTTTGACATCGAACAATTCAGCGATGAAATCGGGATGAGCAGGGCCAGCCTCTATCGCAAAATAAAATCCCTCACCAACTATTCGCCAAATGAGTTCATCAAAAGCTACAGGTTACAAGTTGCCTTGAAATATTTAAGGGAAACAGATTTGCCAATTTCTGAGATTTCATATAAAACAGGTTTTAACAATCCGGCTTATTTTACCAACTGTTTTAAAAAGGCACATAAGGTTTCGCCCAGCGAATATCTTCAAAACCTGGGCGCAGCAAAGAAGCCACAAGCAGCAAACATTCTTTTTTCTACTCAGTCTTCAGAATAAAAACATACGCGTTTTTTCTCCCCTAAATCGTCTTGTGAATCAAAATTGAAACATTTTGATTCATTTTTACAACCATTGAAACATTTGTGCCTCCTGTTTGAACGATAATGAAAAGCCATAGTGCACGAAGATATTTAATTTCATAATGTGAAATTTTATGCACTATGCTCCGAAAGATCTTGAAATCGGTATTCTCTACTTATCGCAGACGAATGTTTGTCTATTTCCTCTTATTTATGATAATGGGATTCTGCATTTTGATAATAATCCTCAACGCATTTTCTTAAATGAAACAAAACTAACTAATACCAAATCTATGTTTATGAAACGAAACAATCTGAATTATTTTAGGCGCTTTAAGATTATCCTTTACCTATGGATAGTTTTATTGGTTACAACGTTTAATTTAGCTTCGTTTCCTGTTTTCGGAAATATTCCTGACAGGAACGATGAAAACGGCGTGGAAGTAGTAACCGGAAAGGTGATTTCACCCGATGGTTCGCCTCTTTCCGAAGTGACTGTTACAGTCAAAGAAACGCTGATTTCAGCTGTGACCGGGAAAAACGGACTGTTCACCGTAACCGTTAAATCAGCAACCCCTACTCTTACGATTTCAAAAGAAGGGTATCAAACCCAAGAATTGACAACTGACGGAAAAAATGAAACCATTGTTGTATTGAGACCTGACAAATACGTTGATTTGCTCTTTGCCCGACAAAAGCAAGACCAAATAACCGAAGCGGTTTCTTCCATCTCGGGCAATGAACTAAAAAACTTACCGGGGGTCAACCGAAATAATGTACTGGGAGGGCGTTTTACCGGTCTCACGGTACAGCAAAACAACGGAGAACCCGGACTTGAAGGCAGTTCATTGTATATCCGCGGGATAAGGACACTCGGGGGTACACGGCAAACCCCATACGTTCTGGTTGATGGTTACTGGAGGAACGACGCAAGTTACATCAACCCGCACGACATTGAGAGCATCTCTGTTCTCAAAGATGCCGCCTCCACAGCCATGTACGGATTACGCGGAAGCAACGGCGTAGTTCTGATTACCACAAAAAGAGGACAGAACGAAGATATAAAAGTCAGCTTCGATGCCAAATACGGACTTCAGGCACCAACACGCATCCCCAGATATCTCGATTCGTACAATTACGCATACCTTTATAATGAAGCGCTCCGCAATGCCGGAAGTTCCGACAGATACGATGCCACTGCGCTCGATGCATACAGAACCGGTATCGACCCATACAACTACCCGAATATCGACTGGGGAAAAGAGTTTCTTAAAAAATATTCGACGCAACAGGATTATAACCTGAGCCTCCGTGGCGGAAACAAGTCGGTTAAATATTATGCCTCGGCAGGTTATGTTGCAAATACCGGATTGTACAATGTTGACAAGGATGCCAATTCGTACAATACCAATGCAGATTTCGAACTATTCCGCTTGCGATCAAACATCGATGTACAGGTTTCCAAAGATCTTCAGATCTTGATGGAAATTGGGGTACGACAGGAAAAACGAAATTATCCAGGATTGAGAAGCAATAGTGCCAGTCGTATTTTCAATGTGCTGTATCAGCTTCCACCCAACATTTTTCCAATTTTTAACGAAGACGGTTCGCTGGCAGGAAATACACAATATACCAATAACCCTTATGGATTATTGAATTCAAGCGGATATTCAATATATAATGTACGAAATACCGATGCAGCTTTCAAGGTAAAATACGATATGGGCAGCCTGGTCAAAGGTCTTTCGGCCAGAGGCGCTGTTTCGTTCGACAGTTATTTCGAACAAACCATCAACCGCAATAAAGGATTCGTGGTTTACGAAGGCAGCCTGCTAAACGAGCGGGGAGTGAAAGACCCGGCGACACAACAAAATGGGAACAGCGTGGGTGATAACCAGCGGATTTTCGATATCCAGTTTGGCTTCGACTACGACCGAACTTTCGATAAGCACAGCATATCCGGAACTTTGTTTGCCGACCAGACTTCCTATGCCGGCGACGGATCAGTTATGCCCCATTATTATCAGGGCATCATGGGTCGCGCAAGTTATGCATACAACAACCGGTACCTGGCTCAACTGTCATTCGGCTACCAAGGCAGCGAACAAACTTCTGACGACCAACGATATGTACTATTCCCTGCCGTTTCTGCCGGATGGATTTTATCGGAAGAATCGTTTATGAAAGATATTTCTGCTATCAATTTTCTAAAAATACGGGCTTCCCACGGTTTAACCGGGAACGACAGCAACATTGGATATTTCCAGAAATTATCATTTTTCGAAAAATCGGGAAGTTACCTCATCGGGGACAACCTCGCTTCGTTTGGAGGCTATCGCGAAGGTGCGCTGGGAGTTTCCGACATTACGTGTGAAAAAACCAGAAAAACAGATATCGGTGTTGACGGAACATTCTTTAAAAATCATTTCAACCTTTCAGCAGATATCTTTTTTGAAAAAACAACGGGCATCATTCTTGACCTGAATACCATACCCCGAATGCTGGGAACCGCGAATATTCCCACCGGAAATGCGGGGATTGTTGAAAACAAAGGATTTGAACTTTATTTAGAATACAACAATACGATCGGCGATTTTAGTTATGGAGTCTCTGGAAACTTCTCTTTTACAAAAAATGAAATCATCGACATGCAGGAGCAAGAATTCCCGTATTCGTTTAACTACCGGACAGGACATCCCATCGGGTCGCAATTCGGATTGCAGACACTCGGTTTTTTCAACGATGATGCCGAAATCAACAGTAGTCCTGTTCAAACCTACGGTGTTGTTCGCCCCGGAGACCTGAAATACAAAGACATGACAAACGATAGTAAAATCGACATCGACGATGTTTCATACATCGGGAAAAGCTGGATGCCTGAAATGGTGTATGGACTTACTCTCAACCTGGCCTATAAAGGATTCGATTTTAATGCCCATTTACAAGGGGTCGGCAATGTCGATAAAAAACTTTCAGGTTCTGCTTACTGGGAATTTTATCCGAACGGACTCGGAAAAGTAATGGACCATCATCTCAACCGATGGGCTTATTACCCGGAACTGGGTATTGACACCCGAACAACGGCTACCTACCCGCGTTTAAGTCTTGAAGGCGACAATACCAACAACAAAGCACCCAATTCAGATTTCTGGTTGAAAGACGCCTCCTACCTGAGACTTAAATCAGCTGAGTTAGGATATACTCTTCCTGAAAACCTAGTGAAACGCCTGCAACTATCCAACCTAAGGATATATGCCAGCGGGTACAACCTGTTCACTTTCGATAAAATAAAAGTGATCGACCCCGAATCCCCGGGCGACGGAATTGCTTACCCGATCCAACGAATTGTAAACATAGGTATTACAGCCCAGTTCTAACCTTCAAAAAATACGGCAATGAAAAATAAAATATATCTGACACTTATTTTGACGGCATTCCTGGCAAACGCCTGTGAAAACCCATTGGACGAAACCCCTTACGATAAATACGGATCTGAGTTTGTATTTGGCGAACCGAAAAAAGCCGAAGAATATGTCATGCGAAATTACAATGTATTTCCCTATGGCACTTCCGATTCATACGGGTTTAACCGTCTGGAATCAGGCAAATCGATGATTGCCTGTGCTTCCGACGAGGCCATGCCAAATGTTCCAGGGTCAAATATTGATATCTTGACCAACGGATCGTGGTCTCCTTCTTCTTCGAACCCAGACAATCAATGGGATGTGAATTACCAGTATATCCGTTCAGCCAATATCGGACTTGACAACCTGGACATGCTTCCCGAAACCGCAGCTGATATTCGTGACCAATTGTACGGTGAATTAATATTCATAAGGGCTTTTGCTCATTTTGAGCTGATAAAAAGGTACGGAGGTATCCCGATCATCGACAAAACACTGACCCTTGAAGAAGACCTGAATATCCCGAGGAATACATTTTCTGAATGTGTCGATTTTGTAACCAGTCAATGCGACCTGGCTATCCCTTATCTTCTATCTCCCGATGCTGCTTCAGGCGGACAATTAGGAAGAATTTCAACAGGAGCTGCACTGGCATTAAAATCCCGCATGCTATTGTATTCCGCCAGTGACTTATACAACGGGCCGGTATACGATGGTTCAACCAATAATCTGATCGGCTACGGGAGCTATTCGAAACCACGCTGGGAAGCGGCAGCAAAAGCAGCAGCCGATGTAATTGCCCTCGGATATTATTCCTTATACAAACCCAGCGCTATTATCGATTCGCAAAACGACGCAACAGTAAAAACCAACGGAGAAAAAAATTACTCCGATTTGTTTTACACCCTGGCAGGCAACAAGGAACTAATATTGATCCGAACTTCGGCGCAAGGCAATGCAGTGGAAAAGAAAAACAGTCCGGTAGGTTTTACCAACGGACAAGGAACGACCAACCCATCGCAGCAAATGATTGACGCTTACGGAATGATAAACGGGAAAAGCATTACCGATGCCACATCGGGATACAGTGCTACGAATCCATATACAAACCGCGACCCACGCTTCAATGTAAGTATTTTCCACAACGGAAGAACCTGGTCGGGACGCGCAATTGAAACCTTTACTGACGGAATTGACAATAAAATAACCGCGACCAATGCAACAAAGACCGGATACTACCTGTCGAAATTTATGAAAAGCGGTATCGTAATCTCTGGCTCCGAAACAAAAACCAACCACTGTTTTCCAATTATCAGATATGCCGAAATATTGCTGAATTATGCTGAAGCAATGAACGAAGCCTTCGGACCCGATGTTGACCCGAAAGGATACGGAAAAACAGCCCGGGCAGCAGTGGAAGAAGTCCGAGCAAGGATACTCCGTCCAAAAGATGCCATTCTTTCATCAGTTCCGGCAGGTAATGTTGCAGCCATGCGTGAAGCTATTCGCAATGAACGCCGCGTTGAACTGGCTTTTGAAGACCATCGGCACATCGATGTTCGCCGTTGGAAAATTGCTCCACAAACCATCGGGCAAAATTTGAACGGTATAAAGATCACAAAGACAGGCACTACTTTCACATACGAAATCTTGCCCAATGTAGCGGTCCGGGTATTCGAACCAAAAATGTACCTGTATCCGATCCCTCAGAGTGAAATGAACAAGAACAAGGCGCTTATTCAAAATCCACAGTGGTAAAATACTGGCTTATAAAATCGAAACTATGAAAAGAATATTAATATTTATCCTTTCCGTGATATGGGCAACCCAACTATTTGCCCAGGTTACCAGAGTAAACGGAACAATCGTCGATGAAAACAGCGTTCCGCTACCGGGTGTCAACATCGTTGAAAAATCGACAACAAACGGTGTTATTACCGATGCAAACGGCAATTTTTCGATTGGCCTCCGTAACCAGAATGCAACACTGGTCATCTCGTTTATTGGTTACACCCCTCAGGAAGTACCCGTAAAATCAAATACAATCAAAGTACAACTCAAACCCGATGTCATTTCGTTGAACGATGTGGTTGTGGTTGGTTACGGTACACAGAAAAAAGCAAGTGTCGTAGGCGCTATTTCAACAGCTTCATCTGAAGAACTTAAACAAATGGGGACACCCAACCTGAGTAATGCGTTGGCAGGCCGTGTTTCGGGTGTTATCACCATGGTTGGCAGCGGCCGACCGGGGGGAGACGATGCCGAAATTTACATCCGGGGTGTTTCAACGCTCAACTCCGATAATTCAAAACCACTAATCCTTGTTGATGGAGTAGAACGTGATTATACCCAACTTGATCCCGAAGACATTGAATCTTTTTCTGTATTGAAGGATGCTTCGGCTACGGCTGTTTACGGAGTACGTGGAGCCAATGGCGTTTTGCTGATTACAACAAAACGTGGCATCATCGGCAAAGCATCTGTTACTGTCAGTTTTCAAACCACCCTTCAACAACCTACCCGGTTGATGAAATACCTTAATTCATACGACGCGGCTATGTTACGGAACGAAGCGCTTGCGAACGACGGTCTGCCTGCTCGTTTTACAGATGAAGACCTCGAGCATTTCCGCACTCACGATTCGCCATACACACATCCGGACAATGATTACATGAAGGATTTCCTGAGAAAAACGACTCCCCTACACAATCTAAATGTTAATGTCAGAGGGGGTAATAACCGGCTGAAATACTATGTTTCCACCAATGGTTTGTTCCAAGATGGCCTTTACAAACAGTTCGACGATGCAAAGTATCCTTCAAACGCACATTTTAAACGTCTGAATATCAGGTCGAACCTCGACTTCGAGGCCACCAAAACAACCACCATTAGCCTCGACTTGAACTCACGGGTCGAAGAACAGCAAAATATCTCTCTCGGCGATATTTCTTCCACTACCCTTTTTGGCGAAATGAATACAACACCACCTTATTATTACGCATATCGGTTGCCCAATGGTTCTTATGGCAGCAATATCGACGGACAGAGAGAAAACCTGATGGCGGTACTGAACGATTACGGATTCAACCGGATGCTTGATAATATACTGGAAGGAACATTCAAAATAAACCAAAAACTCGATTTCATTACCGAAGGACTATCGTTCCGGGGAATGGCCAGTTTTAACAGCTATTTCAGTTCAGGAACTAAAGTCGGATACCGCCCTCCCAAATATTTATACAATACGGACGGGTCGTATACTGAAGTAATTGCCGAAACTGCCCCATGGATCGACAAACTAGCAGGTGATGGGCACAGCAAACGAATCAACATGGAATATTCGTTGAACTATTCGCGTGCTTTCAGAGACCATGCTGTTTCCGGGATGCTGCTTTACACCATGACCCAGTCGAACAGCAATGCCGATGTGCCCAAAGGCTTCCTCGGTTATGTAGGTCGTGCAACTTACGCATACCAACAAAAGTACCTTGCCGAATTCAATTTCGGCTACAACGGCTCCGACCAGTTTGAAAAATCGCACCGTTACGGGTTCTTCCCTTCGTTTTCGCTTGGCTGGGTAGCATCCGACGAAACCTTTGTAAAAGAGAATATTCCGGCTATCTCCTTCCTGAAGATCAGAGGATCATACGGTGAAGTAGGGAACGACAAGATTGGTAGCGATCGGTTCCTGTATTTGCAAACCTATCATTCAAAAGATGATAAAGATAATAATTACTATTATTACTTTGGCGCCGACAATTCATGGGGAGCTCAAAGCGCTTTGTATGAGGGAGCGCTTGGGAACGACCGGGTGACCTGGGAAGTAGGCAAAAAATCGAATGCCGGGTTCGATATGAAATTATTCAACGATAAATTCTTTTTGAACGTTGACTTTTTCAGGGAAATGCGTGTCAACATTTTCACATCGCGCAATACCAGGCCACTCGTACTGGGAGTTGATTTGCCAAAAGAAAATGTCGGTAAAGTCGAAAATCAGGGATTTGAAATAGAAACCGGAATTGAAGACAAAATAGGAGAAGTCGGTTACTACATCAGAGGAATGGCCTCTTTTTCGAAAAATACGGTCATTTTTCAGGATGAGGTTGATCCAAGGTTCGAATATTTGCGAAGAACAGGAAAACCTGTGGGACAAAACTTCGGGTTGAAAGTACTGGGCTATTATACACCTGACGATTTTGAACAGGACAGCAATGGCAGCCTCATTTTACAGGAAAACGGGAAACCAATCCTGAAACCGGAAATGCCTAAACCTACTTTTGGAGCCGTTCAACTGGGCGATTTCAAATACTGGGACCGAAACGAAGATGGAGTGATCGACTCGTTTGACGAAGGCCCGATCGGAAACTCCCGTATCCCGAAAATAGTTTACAGCTTATCGTACGGAATCAACTTTAAGGGTTTCGATTTTAATATGATGTGGCAGGGGGCCGGAGGAAACCACAAGTTTTTGTCAGGCACAGGCGCATGGGAACAAATCAGGGAAGCAGGCCGCTATATGGAAATTCACGAATCCAGATGGACACTGGACCGTTACCTGAACAATGAAGAAATCCTTTATCCACGGCTGTCAAGCGCCGAAAACAAACACAACCACCGAAACAACTCATTTTACCAGGCAAAAGGTGACTATATCCGATTAAAAAATTTCGAAATAGGTTACAATGTCCCGAAAAAAAGCCTGAGCAAGATCGGAATATCTAAACTACGGATATTTGTAAGCGGCACCAATCTGCTGACTTTGGATTACATCAAGGTAATGGACCCCGAGTCGAACAGCGGTAGCGGAACTTCCTATCCCCAGATGAAACTGTGGAACATGGGTTTTAACCTGCAATTTTGATCGTTAACACATTAATCTTACAGAAATGAAAAGAATAAATCAAATACTGATCATACTATTCGCCACAATCCTGGCAGGATGCCACGAGGACGGAAGCGACCTTCTTGATAAACAAGAAACCAATGACATTTACGAAGAAATGGTATTTACAGAACCCCAGTATGCCGTATGGTTCCTAAATGGCATTTACAGAGAAATGAATGCCGACTACTTCCGATTCGGAACAGCCGGGTTCCTCGGCAATGCAACCGACGAAGGACAATGTAAAGCCAACTGGGACAACGCCCATCTGATGGGAATTGGTTCGTGGGGACCAACAACGATCCCCATTGCGGTTAATGTTTGGAAAAAGAACTATGCCGCCATCCGGGCTGCCAATCGTTTTTTAGCCAATGTTGACCTGATCCCTGATTCCGATGAACCGCCTGTCAACGAACAAATCCGTCAGCGGATGAAAGGGGAAGCAACTTTTTTGAGGGCTTTCTTTTATTCCGACCTGATAAAACATTACGCGGGTGTTCCTATTATCACAGAGGTGCTTGATCAGAACCAGGACGAAGAACTTTTTAAACCGCGCGAAACCTACGACGGATGCGTGGATTTCATTTGTTCCGAACTTGAAAAAGCGCTTCCTTTGCTTCCAAGTGCCGATGAATTGACAGCATCAGAATTTGGCCGGGTTACCAAGGGGGCAGCCCTGGCGCTAATTTGCAAAGTAAAACTTTATGCGGCAAGTCCGTTGTTCAACGATTCGGAAAATCCTGAAAACTGCGAATATAGAGGGGAATACAGCGCCAATAAATGGAATATAGCGGCCGAAGCGGCCAAACGGTTTCTTTCCGAAACCAAAGGGTTTTATTCATTACATAAAACAACAGCTCCCGACACATATGGTAACTATGAAGATTTCTTCATCCGCAGATCCAGCCCGGAAGTTATTCTATCATACCAGCAAAGGCCATCGAACAGTGGTACTGTAAACGTGGAGAGAGTTTGCCTTCCCGGACAGTTTTTTAATTACGGAAACGGGGTCATCAACAATCTTCCTCTCTTAAACGCTGTAGCCGACTATGAAGTGGTTAAAGTAGATGCTTCGGGAAATATAACCGGATCATACGAATTGGGAATCGAGAAAGCAGTGGCATTGTATGCCAGCGGCGCTACCGATCCCGTTTCGGGATGGAACCCGCAAAAACCTTATGAAAACCGCGACCCGAGGTTTTACCAGTCCGTTTTTTACAATCAATCGCCATGGCCTGCCCGGGCAGGAACAATTTACCAGATTTGGCAAAAAGACCCGGCGTCAACATTAACAGCCGACGGCGCCCAATATCTGACCGGATGGTACAACACCGGATTCTTTTGCCGAAAATTCCTTGATGCTTACGCCAATCTGAAAGCATGGGGTACCGTATTGAACGTCAACCACAATTATCCGATTATCCGCTATGCCGAAATATTGCTCAACTATGCAGAGGCAGTAAACGAAGCGTTTGGTTCTCCCGATATTATCCCCGCAGGCTATCCAATATCGGCCCGGGATGCCGTAAACCTGATCCGGGAACGGGCTGCTTTCCCAAGCTATACAAAGACTATTCCTCCGGGAATGCCGGTGAAAGCCAAAGGAAAATCGATGCCCCCCCTCCCATCAGGACTGACCAAAGACCAAATGAGGGAAAAAATCAGGCACGAACGTCGGATCGAGTTCTTTTATGAAGAACAACGCTTCTGGGATATCCGCCGTTGGAAAATCGGAAAACAAACCGAGAAAATATATTCACAGCGTGTATATAAACAGGATAATGGCAACTACCGATATGACGCTGAATTATTGGAAATAAGGCTTTGGGATGATAAATACAACCTTTTCCCAATGTGGGAAAGCGAATTATTAAAGAACAAAGACCTGACACAAAATCCCGGATGGGGAAATTTCTAAACAGATCATATCTGACATTAAAAATGTAATATTAAGGGCAAAATAAGCTGTCGGACCCAAAGATCCGACAGCGCCTTAAATTTCTTATGCCAGGTATAAAAAAACAATTGAAGAAATCGATATTTGATCGATTATATATTGAAGCAAAAAATCAATTCAACGAATTCCACAGGGAATAAATTATGTGATTTAATAAACAGGCAATACCAATGATAAATTTTGTACGAACTTGTTCCCTATATGTATGCGGTTTGCTTATTTGCGCCATCGCGATTGAATGCAATGGAAGCAAACCGATATCGTTACCCGGCACTAACTCCGGCCATCCGGTCATCTGGGGCTCATCGTCGTCCCCGTTCCCAAGCGAAAACGCAGTTGACAAAATAGCTGCATGGACTCGGTTAAACGACAAAATTAAATCGTTAAACGGAGGGTATGGTCTTCATGCACGTCATTCATACGATAGGGGAATTCCCGCTTCGTTTGAGGTTTCGGCTATGGCTCCCGATATTGGCTTATGCCCTGTTTCCATTGGGTCGTTCAAACCATCGTGGAAAGAAACGGCAGAAGGGACAAATCATGCGGCAATCAGGCAATTTATTCAATCCATCCCTGACGACCATGTGGTTTATCTGGTTTTTCATCATGAACCGGAAAATGAAGCGTTAGAAGGTAAAAACGAGCGCAGCCCTGAATTGCTGCAGACAGCTTTCGCCAAATTTGTGGAAGTAGTTTTAGCTGCCGGGAAACCGAATGTACATCCTTGTTTTGTATTGATGTCGTGGACTTTCAATCCAAAATCGGGAAGAAACCCCGAAGATTTTAATATGGCCGCCAAACTAAAACCCGAACAACTGGATAAAGTTGTGGCAGGTTTGGATGGGTATGCCGATGTCCCTTCCACAGCGTCTGCAAAGGAGACTTTTGAAGCCAATTTCACAAAACTGGCTTCCTGGGGATTTACACGCTTTGGCATTTTCGAAACAGCCACCCACGCTGTCGATACAAAACCAGGCAGGGCTGAATGGATAGCCGGACTGGGCGAATGGGCCAATAAACGAAAAAATATAGAATTGATTTCCTGGTTTCATTCAGGAATAGGTCCACACGCAGGAAAAGAAGGCTGGTATCTGGGACAATGGTCAGTAGCTTCGGATGGCAAATTTAACTGGACAGACGATGGCTCAATAGCAGCCTATGCAAAATTGCTTATGCCAATAACCGATTAGCCATGTAACTCTTGATAATTATAAAGTTGTCAAAAGTTGAGCATCAATGAGTGATTGTAACGATTTGTTCTAGTACTTATAATGAAATTATAAACAAGAAACAAAAAATAAAGAATAAGGAATTCGGGTGCAGGCTCATTTGTGATATTTCGATATTCCTCATTTCTTGTTCGTTATTCGATATTTAAAAATGAAAAAGAACCAATAAACCTAGTTTCAACTTTAAACAAGTTCAATGAAAATAAAAATGTTTGACATTGGAAGCATATTGTTAATATGTTCTTTCTTTACCCTGTGTTGCAATGAAAGTCCGGTTGCCCAACCAGGCACTGATCCTCTCCTACCTCCAGTAATGACCGGTACAATATGGGGCGCATCTTCGGCTTCGTTTATTGATGAAAATTATAGTGGAATAGCATCGTGGCAACGGTTAAACAATCGGCTTAAAGCAGTAAACGGCGGCTATGGAATGATGGGGCGAAGAAGCTACGATACAGGCATACCGACTAGTTATGCAACTTCGGCAATGGCTGATGATGTAGGAAATTGTCCCGTTTCTATTGGTTCGTTTAAACCCGCATGGATAGAAACAGTAAACGGTAGTAACAATGACGCTATTAAAAAATTTGTACAGTCGATCCCCAATGACAGGATCGTTTATCTTACTTTTTATCATGAACCTGAAGACAATGTTACCTCGCAAAATACGTCCGATATTCTACAACAGGCTTTTGCCCGATTTGTAAACATCGTGTTGACTTCCGGCAAACCCAATGTACATCCTTGTTTCGTATTAATGACATGGACATTCAAAACGCAATCAGGAAGGAATCCCGATGATTTTAACATGGGCAAATATTTAAAACCGGAACAATTAAAAGAAGTAGTAGCCGGACTGGATGGCTATGCCGATGACCCATCGGTAAGTGCACAGCAGATTTTCGAACCAGGTTTTGCCAAGATGAAAACATGGGGTTTCTCCCGGTTTGGAATTTTCGAAACCGGAGCTCATGCTTCATCCGTTGCTACTGCCCGGAGCGCCTGGGTAACCGGATTAGGCCAGTGGGTAAACAGCCGGAATGATATTGAACTTGTTTCGTGGTTCAACAACGGGAACGGCCAACATGCCGGTCCTACCGGATGGTATTTAGGCAACTGGTATAAAAACGGAACAACATACACATGGGACGATGCCGATGGCACTATTGCAGCGTATGCCAAATTACTTAAAAATTAATTTTCAATAAATAAACAAAATGAAGCTGGAACAATCAAAAGCTAAATTAATCTGCACTCTCATCGTGATGGGTGTTATGATTTCGGGTACATTAATGGGACAGAAAAATCAGTTATCACCGGTATATCATATTTATGCAGGAAATACCCATTCACATACGATTTATACCAGTTCCCACGGGGCTCAATGGGAACATATGCCTGGCGCTACAAAATTCATGATGGTTGATTCAGCAGGAGTAAGTCGTGTGTTAAATTCCACGCTCAAACCAGATTGGCAAAAAGTTCAGGGTCCACCATCGGTACATTATGCCTTGGCCAAAGCCAATAAATATGATTTTTATGTTGTTACAGACCATTCACAGGAATCCGACTTTCATCCAACCAGCCCAACCAGCGTCGCATGGATAGGTACAGAACAAGCTACAGACGAGGCTACAGATAATAATTTTGTGGCAATGAGAGGCTTTGAATACTCCGAAAACAATGGTCCAAACGGGACAGGTCATATCAATGTTTACAACACTGCGATCTATATAAATGCCCTGGAGAAAGGAAATGAACTACAAAGTTTTTATAACTGGCTGAAGACTGTTCCCGCCGACGGCGATGGTGCTGTGGTTGCCTGCTTCAATCACCCCGGCGCTGACCAATATAACAGCTGGGATTATCGTACTCCTGAAGTAACCGATATCATCACCTTGCTTGAGGTTATCAATTCAAACAATGGTATTCACTACTCAGCCTTTATAAAAGCATTGGATAAAGGATGGAAAATTTCTCCTGTATGCGGCAACGACAACCACGGTATTGGAGGGATCACGGCGCATACCTCACGCACGTTTGTTCTGGCAACAAATAAAACAAAAGGTGCTATTTTGGATGCCATGAAAAACCGGAGAACATACGCGTCACTCGATAATAATATTCAATGCAAATATACAGTGAATGATAAAATCATGGGGTCAACGCTGAACGGTGATAAGGTTTTTAAATTCGATATTTCAATCAGCGATCCGGACACAAACAATCCAAAAAATAAAATCACGAAAATTGATATTGTAAAAGACAATGGGGAAGTGGTGCAAACATACGATATTTCAACTCCTGACTATACGGTACAATGGAGTCCCACAATTAACGATGCAGCCAACAAATACTTTTTTGTCAGGGTGTATAATGCCTGCGGTGGTGACGCCCCAAAAGCCGATGCAAAAAAACCAATCGCATGGCTGGCTCCTGTATGGACAGGCAGATAATATCCGTAAAATATTAATCGATAACAACTACAAAATGAAATTTTACACTGGGAAGCAAATATCTGCATTTAATGATTGTATACGATCAGTATTTTTAGGTTGTATCTCAATCTTATGTGCTTTCACCACATTTTCGCAGCCCAGAAGAATAACCATAAATACTTCTAAAACATTCCAGAAAATTGAAAGTTTTACTGCATCGGATGCGTGGAGCGGCAATTTCGTTGGTAAATACTGGGATGAAAAACAAAAGGGACAAATTTCAGAATGGTTATTTAGCCAGCAATATGATGTTTCGGGAAACCCAAAAGGAATAGGCCTTTCTATGTGGCGGGTAAATTTAGGCGCCGGAACACTGGAACAGGATAGCGCCGATATCATACCATTTCAAAGAAGAGCGGAATCATTTCTGAACAAAGACGGACAGTCGTATAACTGGGATAAATGTGCAGGTCAGCAATATTTTATGCAAAAGGCAGCTGAATACGGATGTAATAACTTTTTGTTGTTTTCCAATTCACCTCTGGTTCAATATACGAAAAACAGTAAAGGATGGTCCTCCTCGGATAAAGAAGCGAACATAAAAGCAGACTGTTACAGCAAGTATGCATCCTACATGGCCGACGTATCAAAATATTTTACAGAAAAAAAAGGCTGGTATATTAGCTATATCAGCCCTGTTAACGAGCCACAGGTAAAGTGGATAAGTCCCCGACAGGAAGGTTCCCCGTGGAGAAGCTCTGAAATGAAAAAACTTTTTACCGAACTGGACAAAGCTCTCTCAATAAAACACATGGATGAAATCAAAATATTGATAGGCGAATCGGCAAGTTTAAGTTACTTGTATGACACTACTCCCGGCTTGCCTGAACGTTTTTCAGACGGGGATGCACCGGAAAGGCAAATTGAAACATTTTTCAACTCGCAAAGTCCCAATTATATTGGGAATCTACAGCATGTTCCTCCTTTGATCGCCGGACATAGTTATCACAATGATAAAACAAATGCGGATATACGAAAAACCAGGGAAAGAGTAAAAGAGGAAATTGAAAAGTATGGTTTAAATTTCCACCAATCAGAATGGTGCATGTTACCTGAGGTTAAACTTCCGATAGACGGTTTTACATCCGATTGGCAACCCGACAATTATGCGGGAATACAGCCCGCTCTGTTGTTAGGACGGTTGGTATACAGCGATCTTGTTTATGCAGGAGCCAAATCGTGGGGATATTGGAAAGGAATGGAAGTGAATGGAAACCATGCTTTGGTCTCCTTGTTTCCGACCAATGGAGATTTATTAAAAGGAGGCTCTGTCCGGACAAACAAAATGTTGTGGGCGCTGGGAAATTACAGTTTTTTTATCCGCCCGAATTATGTCAGAGTCGAACTTCTGGGGGCAGACGACCTAAACACCCTGATCGCTTCAGCATATCTGGCTCCTGATAAATCCCGCATCGTCGTGGTATACGTAAACTCTTCTTTTGAAATGATGCCAATCGGTTTATCCTTTCCTCAAGATTGGAGCAAGGAAATAAGAAAGGTTTCGGGTTACAGAACCGACGACAGAACAGATCTGGTCAATATGATTGTACCGGAAAAATTCTCGCCCGACACGGAATATATGATACCTCCTCGTTCGCTTGTTACAATGATATTGGATTATAAATGAACTTATTTATTCAATTAAAGAAATAGAAATTGACACAGAACCAATTATCAGGATCGAACAAGTCAGCTTCCAATTGATGATGGCATAATGTACAGCAAGACATTTCGGCAGCAAAATTAGCTGATTTGATTTTGTCATAAAATGAATTTAAATACAAAGGGAAAAACTATTTTAACGAATTAAAATGAACTACTTCAACCATCAAAGAACGAGTATCTTCTTGTTTTTATTAACTATACCATTTCTGCTAATTCAAAAAGAGGCATGCTCTCAGGCTATGCCGCAGAAATCAGGCAATAATGAGAAATATTATTCTATTAAATTGATCAAAAATGAGAAGAAACCCATAAGTGATCATTTAATGGGTTTCAATATCGTGTATGCCTATGAAAACGACTCAATATGGGCCGATGGAAAAATTGTAGGCTATCTAAAAGATGTAAATACAAAAGTGATGCGGTATCCCGGAGGAACTGTATGTTCTTTTTATCACTGGAACGATTTAACCGGCGAAGGATGGAAAGATAGCTGGGACCAAAAAAAACCAGTTAAACCGAAAGCAGGCTCTGAATTTATGGGTTTGGATGAGTTCATCTCCGTGGCTCAAAGATTAAACTTTATGCCCCTGATGGGAATCAACATGAGTTCTGCATGGCGGTGGAACCGTATGGAAGATGGACTGAATGAGGCAATCAGCCTGATGAAATATTGCCGCGACAAAAACTTCAAAGTAAAATACTGGTATCTGGATAACGAGCCGTATCAGCACGACAGCAACGGCGGTAGCAAAACCATTGAAGACTACGCCAAACTTGTTAATCGGTTCGCTACCCGAATGAAAGAATTCGATCCGAATATTAAAATCATTGTCAACTGGAAATCAGCATTTAAAAACGAAAGAGAGAATTATCAGAAATTATTGAGCATTGCCGGAGCAAATATTGATATGGTTGACGCTCACTGGTACTGGAGCTGGACCAAACCAACCTTTGAAAAATGGCTGGAAAAAACGCCAATGGAAGTATGGACGGGTAATAGTTATTTATCTGAAATAGTGTATTTCCGCCAAATGGTAAAAGATTTCGGATACCCGAACATTCAACTGGCTTCGCTCGAATGGAACGTAGGTCCGATCAAGGAAAATCAGCTTTCGCCTCATCAATGTGCGCTAATTCAGTCGGAAATGCTGATGCAGTTTTTGATTGGAGGATTGGATATGGCTACTTTTTGGCCGCTTCAGGGAGCAGGGGCTTCAGTTGCTTCAAGAAGTTTTGTACGCAGAAACGACAGAATCGCCCAACCAGCTTACCCAATTTTCAAATTTCTGGGAAAAATCCAGGGCAGTAGTATAATTAAAAGTGAAGTTGTCCTGTCGCTGCCAAATCTTTTGAACCTTGTGGCAACTGACGAAAAAGATGGCAGCATCAGGGTATGTTTATTAAATAAAAACAAAACCGATACCAGTGTCAATATCGAATCCGACATTTTTAAAAACATGAAACTTCGCGAAGCCAACATTTTTGTTTTAACAAATCAGGGCAATGGCAGTGCCATACAAACTGTAATATTGTCAGAACAAAGCATTTCCGGAATTTCATTTGTTGCCCCCGAAACATCAATAACGATGTTGACTTTTGAGAAAAAGTAAATATAAAATCAATACAAACCGGTATGCTATTATACATCTTGCGTCCATTCATTTTTTCAGCCATTTTCATTGTGAGTGGAATTCATCTCTCTGCTCAGTCGCCTGATTATAAATGGGAAAATCTCAAAATCGGAGGCGGCGGTTATGTCACAGGAATCGCCATCCACCCTTTGGATAAAAATATCATGTATATCCGTACCGATGTGGGAGGCGCTTACCGATGGGATGTAAAAACTATGCAATGGCAACAAATGCTCAACTGGATCGACCCTGAAAACGCAAATTTAATTGGGGTCGACGGTATCGCGTTGGACCGGAATAAACCCGATCGCATTTATCTTGCCCTCGGACAAAGAATCGATGAAAAAGGCGGTGTATTCCGTTCCGACGACCGGGGCGAAACATGGACCAAACTACTCGACATTTCGTATGAAGGAAATGGACGGGTTGCCCGGTGGATCGGTGAATGTATCGCGGTAGATCCGGTCAACAGCAACGTAATTTACGCCGGAACCCGAAAAAAAGGGTTGTGGCGCAGTACCGACGATGGTAAAACATGGTCGAAAATTTCCGATGTTCCCGACGGATATGCCGGAACCAATCCTTCGGGAGTTCGTTCCATTGTTTTTGATCCGGCTGAAAAAATAAACGGTCGGTCGTCAATCATTTATGTCGGAGTTCCACAAAGTGGGATCTATCTCAGTAACAACGGAGGAAAATCATTTTCGCAAATGATTGGTTCGCCCCAAAACCCCGCCCGTATGCAGGTAGTAAACAGCGAACTTTTTGTAACGCATAGTAGCGGTGTCTCCCATTTTTCGGCTGGTGAATGGCATACTATTTCTCCTTCGGCAAACAAAAACTATGTGGGTTTGGCAGTCGATGAAACCGATAATAGGAAAATAATAGCAGCACAACGGTACAGTAAATTTTATAATCCGATCTACCGTTCAAAAGATAAAGGACAAACATGGGAACAGATCAACACCGAAGAGTTTCCTGCCAATTTAAAAATCAGTATTCCAACATGGCCAACGACAAGGTTTTCATCGGCAACAGCAGGAATAGCTCTTGTGCCAGATGGTTCTGGAGCATTGTATTATACCGACTGGTTCGGCGTATGGCATACGCCAAATATTTGGGCCAAAACCACTGATTGGGACACCGTAGTGAAAGGGCATGAAGAAACCGTGGTTCTCACTCTTGTCTCGCCTCCCTCTGGACCTCTATTATATTCAGGCGTTGCAGACGTGTCCGGATTTATTCATGAAAATACCGACACATACACCGATAAAAAAATTTATCCTTTAAAAGAATGCTTCAGCATTTCTGTTTGCGAAACAAAACCGTCAAACATTGCCTTATTGGGTGCAAAAAGCTGGGGCGGCGATCAAACAACACTGGTCACTTCCACTGATTTCGGGAAGACATGGACCGAACGTACACTTCCCGAAGGAGAAATTCTGGGGAGAATCGCTATTTCATCTGTAAATCCGGATTATTTAGTTTATGTCGCAGGCAGCGGAAAAGTTTACTATTCGCATAACAGTGGCGAAAGATGGGCTGCGAGCCAGAATGCGCCTGAAAAAGTAATCGAATTGATCAATGTATGGAACAGAGATAAAGTGCTGGCCTCCGATTTAGTAAATGGTAGTTTTTATATTTACAAAGAAGGAATCATCTATACATCAGACAATGGCGTTTCGTGGAGAGCAAAGAATAAAATCTCTATTCCCTACTTGTCAGGTAGATTCAAAAATATTGCACCTGTTCCCGGTCGCTCGGATGAGATATGGATATGTTTAGACAGCGATGGATTATGGAAATCAACCGATGCCGGAACAACATTTAATCCGGTAGCAGAATTCGATCGTGCCAAATTGATTTGCTGGGGTGCGCCAGTACCCGGCTCAGCCACTCCCACGACATTTTGTTACGGCATTTTCAAAAGTAAATGGGGAATGTACCGTTCTGTTGATATGGGAGCCAATTGGATACAAATTAACGACGAAAAACAACAGTTTCCTGCCGGAGTAATGGCCATCGATGGCGACAAAAACATATTCGGTAGAATATATGTTGGAAGCGGAGGCTATGGAATATGTTACGGTGAACCGGTAAAAAACGAATAATCTATATCAATATGAAATTTTTCAAATTGCTTGCTACAAGGTTTTTTCCTGTCATTTGTTTTGTAATTCCTCTTTCCTTTGTTGAAATGCAAGGGTTCGCAGCAGGAAACATGGAACAAGCAACGCAAACCATAGGAACAGATACCATTCCAAAATTTTGGGGTACTACGAATACCGAATTAAGCCCCGAAGAATGGCAAGCTTCCTGGATTTGGAAAAAAGGAGAAGCCAGCGGAACGAATCTGGTTCTTTTAGCCAGAAAAAAATTTACAATTGCAGCCCACCCCAAACAGGCAAAACTGTATATCACTGCAGATAATAGTTACGAGTTGTATGTCAATGGGCAGTTTGTCAACCGGGGCTCGGTCCGATGTCAACCGCACCATCAGTCATACGATATTATGGAGATTTCCTCGTTGCTGAAAGCAGGGGAAAATGTACTGGCAGTGCGGGTACTTCATCAAGGGCGATTTGGGGTCTATAATACGCCTCCACGCCCGGGATTATTGGTCCAGCTTGATATGCAAACCGACAGCAAGAAGGAAACGATTAAAAGCGATTCTTCGTGGAAAGTAAAAAAGCCTGAAGGGACAAATCTGAGTTCTCCACCTTTCGGCGAACTGATTGATTTCCGGAAAGAAGAAAAAGGATGGAATGGAGTAAATTTCAACGACCAGCAATGGGCTGATGCCGAAGAACTTTTATCCGACAGATTTTGGCCCTGGCCAGAACCTTCGCGCATGGCTAAGTCGAAAACAATCACTTTCCCTTGGGAGACTTTGGTACCAAGAGATATTCCCTATTTGAAAGAATCGATGGTCAAGGGGATGAAATTGTTCGAGGTTGGTGAGATTCTGGAGTTGGGATTTAATAATGCGGTTGCCGAAGGTGCAAATGGCTTATTGTTTCCCAAAGAAAAGAGTTCGGTTGATGGTGTCGAAACGTATAAAAAGGGAGAAGGCCCGCTAATAATCCAAAATAGTTATCCTTCCAACATATATAGCAACGATGCTATTTACAGCACATATCTCATTTTTGATTTGGGTGAAATGATGCATGGTTATCCTCATTTGGAACTCGAAGGAAGTACCGGTTCAATCGTTGAAGTACTTTATGCACCAAATCTTATACGGGGAAAGTTTCCGCTCCGCACCGACATCGCAGGCCGGGCTTTAACCGACCGGATTGTACTAGCCGAAGGAAAAACCGTTTGGGATGCTCTTGAAATGAAATATATGCGCTATCTTTTTATAACTGTCCGCAACACCGATAAACCGGTCAAACTTTTCTTTTCGGGAATTAAACGTGCTGACTACCCTTTTGAACCGAAGGGAAGTTTTTCAGTTGAAAATGATAATGAATTGAATTGGCTTTGGCAAGCCGCAACAAATACATTACGCGGTGTAAGCACCGATGCTTTCACCGATAATTACAGGGAGCGATTGCAGTATGCCCAAACTTCATATTATGCAGCCAGGTGCAGTTATGCTGCTTTTGGCGATTCGTATTTGCAAAGAAGATACCTGCAACAGATCGCGCAGGAACAGCAAAATGATGGCATCCTTCCGGCAGCAGTCCCGGTAACAGGTTATCGTGGAGGACGCTTTTTGGATGCTTCTCTTTTCTGGATCATGGGATTACACGATTATTTCCTTCATACAGGCGACACACTGACTGTGCGTGAACTGTTGCCCGCTGCTGAAAAAGTTATGGATCGGTTCAAACGTTGGGAAAATAACGAAGGGATCATCGATAGTCCTCCTTATCCATACTGGATCGATCATGCAAATATCGACAGGTATGGCGCTAATTTCTCACTCAACGCATTGTATGTTCTGACATTACAAAATTTCGAAAAGATTTCGGAGTGGATGGGAAATGATAACACGGCTATGGAATATGAAAAACGTGCTGAAAAGCTCAGAATATATATGCGGAATAAATACTGGGATGCAAATCAAGAACTTTTTAGCGACACCCGTATTGATGACAAACTATCGACCAACTTTACAGAACAAAGCAACAGTCTGGCAATCGTTGCAGGAATTGCCACACCAGGGCAACAACAAGAGATTGTTAAAGAATTTATTGAAAATAAATCGGCAAGAATGGTGCCTGCCGTTCTTTTCATGCATTACGTCACTGAAGCTCTTTTTATGACTGGCCATGGAGAACAGGCATTGTCATTGTTAAAAGATCGCTATCGCCACATGAAAACGGAAGGATTTGAAACGCTGTGGGAAGAATGGGCATTAACAACCAGTAAACGGTCAGGAGAATTTAAACCTGAAAGCGCGCGAACATGCTCCCAGGCCGAGCAAACTTTCCTCTCATATAGTTTAACACGTTGGCTTGCCGGAATACAACCCGTAAAACCAGGAATGGCTGAAGTGATTTTGTCATACAACCTTTGGGGCCTTTCTGAAGTCAAGAGCAACATGCCTTCTCCTCAAGGAATTATCTCTGTTATATGGAAAGAAACAAAAAAAGGTGCATGTTTAGAAGCCGATATTCCAAAAGGAATTCATGCACTTGTTGATCTGAACAGTCCTAAACTAAAGAAGAAAATGATTTTATTGGATGGCAATTTTGTTACACAAAATGGAAATAATCTTGAAATTCCGGAAGGAAAGCACATCTTGTATTTTAATTAATTTGTAGAAACTAAACTAAACTATATCATCATGAATAAAAAAGAAACCAATACTCTAAGCAGACGACGGTTCCTGGGGTATTCTGTCCTTGGATTGACCGGGCTAACCATTCTCCCGAGTTGGAAAATGGTGGATGGAACCCGCATTGCACCAAGCGACAGAGTCGTTTTAGGCTTTATCGGTTTGGGACGGCAAGGCGTCTCCGATTTTTACAGCTTTTCAAAATGCCCGGGAGTACAGGTCGTTGCCGGTTGTGATGTTGACCAGTTGAAACGCGAACGATTCAAACGAAAAATCGAAGCATGGCAAACTTCGCAGAACATAGCCCCGCGTTGCGACATGTACGAATTCTATGAAGATTTACTGGATCGTAAAGATATTGATGCGGTGTCGATTGCTACGCCTGATCACTGGCATGCACTTACCACCATTCATGCCTGCAAATCAGGAAAAGATGTCTATGTTCAAAAACCGCTGGCCTTTACCATCCGCGAAGGATTGGAAATGGTAAAAGCGGTTCGAAGCAATAATCGTGTATTGCAGATTGGCAGCCAGCAACGCTCTAGTAAAGAGTTTCAGCAGGCCATTGCCTTGGTTCGCAACGGAGCTATCGGACATATTGAAACGATTTTCGCCAAAGTTGGCGATCCTCCAAAACCATTTGATCTTCCGGAACAACCCATTCCCGGCACATTGAACTGGAATCAGTGGATGGGGCCTTTAACCGATCCGAAAATTCATTATCACCCCGATTTGTGCCCGCCGATTACGCTCGATCCGGAAGAAAATGAAAAACAGTGGGGAGCATGGAGATGGTACAGGGAAACCGGGAATGGATATACTGCTGACTGGGGCGCGCACATGTTCGATATTTCGCAGGCCGCTATCGGGATGGACGGATCAGGTCCCTGTGAATTTATTCCAAAAGGTTATAACGGAACACAATACCTTACGATGAAGTATCAAAATGGAATTGTCATGACAGAACAACCTTTCCGCGAGAAAGGTGGCAACGGCATCCGGTTCAATGGCAACAAAGGTTGGATCAGCGTTGCCCGAGGTTATATCGAATGTTCAAACCCATCATTGCTTCAGAAAGAAGAAAAAAAGATCGGCGAGGGTCAGTTTGAAGTAAGCTCACCTCATATGCAGAATTTTATTGATGCAGTTCGTTCGCGCAAAAATCCAATCGCTCCGGTGGAAGTAGGTTGCAGCACCAATACACTTTGTTGCCTTGCCAATATCGCTACCGAATTGCAACGCCCGGTAAAATGGGACCCTGCAACATTGAGCTTTGGCGATGATACGGAAGCCGCCAGCCACAGGCTTTACCACTATCAATACAGGCGACCTTATTCATTGTAGATGTATTAATTATAAAAAAAACAATATCATGAAGAATTATATGAAAAAAATTATTCCTTTCGTTACAAGAGCAATGTCTATAATAGTTTTTGCAGCTTTTTGTATTCAGTTGCATGTTACTGCCGCCGATAAAAAAAGTTCAAAATTTGGAGGAGTCCAAATTGGTGCAATCACCTATAGCTATCGCAGTATGCCTGACCAGTCAATTCCGGCAATTCTGAAATACGTGGTGCAATCGGGATTAAGTTCTGTGGAGTTAATGGGCGACCCGGTGGAGCAGTATGCAGGAATTCCACAGGTAAAAGATCCACAGGTCATCCGCCAGTGGCGCACCACCGTTTCGATGGATAAATTCAGGAAAATTCGTCAAATGTTTGAGAACAAAGGCGTAAAAATTCATATCCTGAAATTGGGTGACAGAAAATGGTCGGATGAAGAAATTGATTATGCGTTTAATGTCTGTAAAGAACTGGGAGCAAAAGGTATCAGTATGGAAATTTCAGAAGAAGCAGCAATACGCATGGAGCCATTTGCAGAAAAACACAACCTGTATGTGATTTTTCACAACCATCTTCAGCCTGGAGATCCAAATTTCAGTTTCGATAAAATTCTTGCTCTCGGCAATAAACTGATGCTGAACTTCGACTGCGGCCACTATTTTGGCGCTACCGGGTTGCATCCCAATGCACTGATTGAAAGACTGCACGATCGCATTGCAAGTATTCATATTAAGGACAAAACCGGTCCAAAAGCTTCGGCACCCAATAAAAACCAGGAATTTGGAAAAGGAGAAACACCGGTAGTGGAAATACTTCAACTAATACAAAAAAACAAATGGCCGATCAATTGCGACATTGAACTGGAATATACTATTCCCGAAGGTTCGGATGCAGTAAAAGAAGTAACCAAATGTGTTGAGTATTGCCGTGCGGCTCTTGTGCCTGAAAAATAAATTTCAAGTATTGAATTTTCAACACAAACTTTTTAATCAAAAAGAATGGAAAATCAGCAATCAGAACGATTGGGATCACTTGATGTTTTACGAGGGTTTGACCTTTTTTGCCTGGTTTTTTTCCAGCCGGTACTTATTGCGTTGAGCAAGGTGGTGGATACACCTTTGATGAACGTAGTAACAAAGCCATTTGAACATGGAGAATGGGAGGGATTTGCCTTCTGGGACCTCATCATGCCCCTGTTCTTGTTTATGGCAGGAGCTTCAATGCCATTTGCCTTTGCAAAATACCTGAGTAGCGGCAGCAAGGCGCAACTGTACAAGCGTATCATGAAACGAGTACTGTTACTTTTTGTATTTGGGATGATGTGCCAGGGAAACCTGCTCTCTTTCGATCCAAACCGTATTTTCTTTTATTCGAATACCTTGCAGGCCATTGCCGTCGGATATCTCATTTCAGCAGTTTTACTGATCAACTTTCGGTTGCGTTGGCAAATCGTAATTGCGTCCTGTTTGCTTCTGTCGTATTGGGCAATCCTGACTTTTATTCGTGTCGATGGTTTTGGAGGAGGCGATTTTACTCCCGACCATAACCTGGCCGAATACATCGACCGGGTTGTTCTTGATCGTTTTCGCGACCGATCGAAAATAACGGAGGAAGGAATTGACTTTGGCAATTATCGTTATACCTGGTTGATCAGTAGCCTGAATTTCGGAGTAACAGTCATGACTGGTGTCTTCGCCGGACAAATCATGAAAGGTTCTCAAACAAAAATAAAAAAAATGCAGTGGCTGGTTATCGGTGGAGTCCTGATGATTCTTGCCGGACAACTTTGGAGCATACAGATGCCGATAATTAAAAAGATATGGACGAGTTCAATGACGCTCCACAGTAGTGGATTATGCTTTTTACTGATGGCTCTGTTTTATTACCTGGTTGATTACAAAAATTACGGGAAATATTTGAACTGGCTGAAGATTTACGGAATGAATTCGATCCTGGCTTATATGCTTTATCAAATAATAGACTTTAGTAGTGTACTGAAATCATTATTTCATGGAATGGAGCAATTCTTTGGTGTGTATTACCCGGTTCTGATAAAGTTCGGAAATGTTTCGGCTATTTTCCTAATTCTATGGCTGATGTATAGACACAGAAAATTTTTAAAAGTGTGAACCTTTTTTAAACAAATTTCAAGTACGTTGAAAAACGTCATTACGAATCTAAATAAAACAAAATGAAACAGATGAAAAAATTTCGATCGATTATATTCTTTCTCCTCCTTCTGCAGTTCGTCTTTCTGCCCTATACAAATACATTCGGGCGTGACAAAGGACGCAACTATTACACTGATGCCCACACAGCACAAGGGTTACAAGAGCTATTCCACTACAACGGAAAGAGCTTGCCTTTTTTGAGTTCTCACCGTGGTGGACCCGAAAAAAATATGCCTGAAAATTGTATCACCACATTTGCCAATACACTGAAAAATACGTATTCCATCATGGAAATCGATCCACGCTACACGAAAGACAGTGTGATGGTAGTACACCACGACCCGACCCTGCAACGAACGACAACTGGCAAAGGAAAAGTTATTGATTTCACCTTTGAAGAATTAAAAAAATTCAGGTTGAAAGACACGCAAGGCAATGCCACTGAATATAGGATACCGACCTTCGGCGAAATGCTGAAATGGGCCAGAGGAAAAACAATTTTTGTACTCGACAACAAAGGAGTTCTCATTGAAGAACGTGTAAAAATGATTAAAAAATACAAGGCAGAATCATACTGCATCGTGATGGCCTACACATTTGAGGAAGCAAAGATTTGTTATGGAATGGACAAAAACATCATGATGCAGATATTCATTCCTACCCCCGATAAAGTCGGAGAATTTGAAAAAACCGGCGTTCCGTGGAAAAATGTTGTGGTGTTTGTCGGCCACAAAAAGCCCACCGACATGACGGTGATAAAAATGATTCATGATAAAGGTGCACGTTGCATCATGGGCACTTCCCGAAATCTCGACCGGGAATTTATTGAAGGAAAAGTTGCCAATATAGAAGACCTGAAAGATGGTTACAATGCTTTGCTCCGGGAAGGGATCGACATCTTGGAAACCGATATCCCGGTGCCGGTAAGCAAAGTTTTCAACACCTATAAATCCATCGATCCTTCGATACAAAAATATTTCAGGAATAAATAGTAACACAGAAATAAATCCGACATGAAAAAGTATAAACTTTTATATCCGGGAATAGCAACAATCGCGCTGGCAGCTATTGTCAGCCCATCGTTGGCACAAAAAGAAAATGTCCGGCCAAACATCATTTACATCCTCGCCGACGATTTGGGTTACGGCGATGTGGGTTGCTACGGACAGAAATACATTAAAACGCCGAACATCGACCGGCTGGCTTCCGAAGGAATCCGGTTTACCCAGCATTATTCCAGCGCCCCTGTTTGTGCCCCAGCACGTTGCTGCCTGATGACAGGAAAACACGCAGGGCACGCATACGTGAGAAATAATTTTGAAATAAAAGACAGCTCTGCTTTCAAGGCAGGGCAAATTCCTTTGCCTGATGAGACCGAGACCATTGCGGAAATGCTCAAAAACGATGGTTATACCACTGCAATCATCGGCAAATGGGGATTGGGTAGTATCGCGTCTGAAGGAGCACCAAATAAACAAGGATTCGATTTTTTCTACGGATACGCCGACCAGGTACATGCCCACAATCATTATCCCGAATTTTTATGGAGAAACGACAAACAAGAGTTTCTGCCCGGAAATATTGAGTCGGTACATCCTAAAATAGACCGGACAAAAGAGATCGATAATCAGGAATACAAAAAATACGAAGGAAAGCAATATTCCCTCGACTTGATGGCAAATGAAGCAGTGAAATTTATTGAAGAAAATAGAAACAAGCCATTCTTCCTTTATTTGACATTTATAATTCCGCACAAAGCGCTCCAGGTTCCTGACGAAAGCCTGAAAATGTACGAAGGGGTATTTGACGAAGAACCATACGATGGGAAACAAGGGTACACCCCTCACCCCAAACCATTGTCGGCCTATGCTGCGATGGTTTCACGAATGGACAAAAAAGTAGGTATCATCCTCGATCAGTTGAAAAAGCTGGGGATTGACGGAAATACCATCGTCATGTTTTCGAGCGATAACGGACCTGCCGGAGGTGGCGGACTCGACACCCGGTTCTTTAACAGCTCCGGCGGACTGCGCGGCATGAAAGGACAGGTTTACGAAGGAGGTATCCGAGAACCGTTTGTTGCTCGCTGGCCCGGAAAAATTACGCCGGGAACAACCACCGATCATGTTTCAGCCCAATACGACCTGAAGGCAACTCTGGCCGAATTAAACGGACAAAAATTAAACGATACCGACGGAATTTCATTCCTTTCCACACTACTCGGACAAACAGAAAAACAGAGACAACACGAATCCCTGTACTGGGAATTTTCGAGTGGCGGCGGACAGTACGCAGTCAGAACAGGCAATTGGAAAGGGGTGCGCACAGGCGTCAGCAGGAATCCAAATAATACGTGGGAAATTTATGACCTCTCAACCGATAAAGCCGAAAGCAAGAATCTCGCGGCACAGCATCCCGAACTGGTGGAAAAATTCAAACAAATTGTAAGTCACCGCACTCCGTCGCACATACAGGAATGGAATTTTGAAAACCCAAATAACTAACTATATATTTAAAAACGACCATGAGTAAAAAAAAGGTTTTTATTGGCAGTATGTTGATTCTTTTTTCATGGACACTTTCTGCACAGGAGAAAGGGAAACCCCTTCCCCCCTGGCAGGAAGGAGAAATGGAAATCCATCACATCTATACAGGCCGGGGCGAATCAGCCTTTTGTATTTTTCCCGATGGTACTACCCTCCTGATTGATGCAGGCGATAGTGGTCCATACAGCGATCCCCGCACAACACATGGTGCACCCGACGAAAGCAGGCAACCCGGCGAATGGATTGCCCGATATATTTCAAACCGCTTGAGCTTTTTACCGGAAAAGAAAATCGACTACACATTTTTGACCCATTTTCACGGCGACCACATGGGTGGAGTTTTTAAAAACTCACCAAAAACAGCAAACGGAGGCGATTATTATCTCAGTGGACTTCCTGAAGTATATGAATACATTCCCTTTGCGAAAATGATCGACCGGGACTGGCCTTCCTATCAATATCCAAAACCGCAAGGAGGAAAAGGTTTTTCCAACTACCAGAATTTCATCGACTGGAATGTAAAAAATAATAAAATGAAGATGGAACGTTTTGTTGCTGGAACCAATCAGCAGTTCGTTCTCGTTAACCATCCGGAAAAATTTCGGGAAAATTTCGAGGTACGCAACATCGTTTCATCGGGCGAAGTATGGACAGGCAAAGGTGACAAAACAAAAAAACTCTTTCCTGAAGTTTTCCCCGAAGGACAATCCATCGATGAAAATAAATGCAGCGCCGGAATCCGTATTAGGTATGGAGACTTCGATTATTTCAACGGAGGCGACCTGAGCGGACGTTTGCCCATGAATACTGAAACATGGCGCGACATTGAAACCCCGGTGGGGAAAGTTGTTGGCCCGGTCGAAGTATGCGAGGCCAATCATCATGCTTGGATTGACGCCATGAACGAATCTTTCCTGAACAGTGTAAAAGCCCAGATAATTATCCTGCAGGTATGGCACGTAACCCACCTCAACCTTTCGGTCATGCAAAGCATGGCAAACAAAGGGTTGAACCCCAATCTGAAACACATCATTCCCACCAACATCCCAGAACTATCAATAGCGTACCTGGGCGATGAACAAATAAAAAAACTAACAGGCGACGGAGGCCATGTGGTCGTGAAAGTTGCTCCGGGAGGAAAACAATACTCGGTAGTTTTACTTACAACCGAAGATGAATCGTTCCGGGTTAAAGCCATATATGGCCCTTATACCTGCATGAAAAAAGAATAAGTTCTATTAATAAACAAAAATATACCATGCAAAAACAGTATATAAAAGAGTTCGCATCCGTAATCTATCTGCCTTTACTGGTCATGCTTTTGTTATCCTCATTTGTGGCACAATGCGGTAAAGAAGAAACTCCCGGTAAAAACGATAATATACAGGAAAGTGAATACGCCATTAGTCCCGATAAAAGCAAAGCAACTCCTGTAAGCAATAAGCTGATGGGCTTTAACCTGATTTATCCTCACGAAAAAAATTCAATTTGGCAGGACGGGAAAATCGCCGGGTACCTGAAAGATATGAATGTTGCATTTCTGCGATATCCGGGAGGAACCGTATGTTCATTCTACCATTGGAATGCGCTCACCGGCGAAGGATGGAAAGACAGTTGGGATCCGGCAAACCCGATCACGCCAAAAGCCTCTTCTGAATTTATGGATATTGACGAGTACATTTCGCTTGTAAAAGCCACCGGGGCAACCCCGCTGGTCGGAATCAATGTGAGTTCCGGGTTGAGGTGGAAAAGGCAGGAAGATGGGATTAAAGAAGCCATCGCCCTCATGCAATATTGCAAGGATAAAAATTTCAATGTCGAATATTGGTACCTCGACAATGAACCTTACCAGGAAGACAGTAATGGTGGAGCTAAAACCCCGGAGCAATACGCCGATCTCATAAATACGTATGTTCCGGCCATGAAAGCTTTTGACACGAATATTAAAATAGTTGCCAACTGGAATGCCAGCTTCAAAAACAAACGTACCGAATATGAAAAACTGATCCGGCTGGCCGGAGCCAATATCAACGTTATTGATGCGCACTGGTATTGGGGCTGGAGCGACGCATCATGGGAAAAATGGATTGAAAAAACCCCCATGCAACAATGGACAGGTTTTACATATTCCGAAGATATTCAATCCTTCCGGCAAATGGTAACAGAATTGGGGCATCCGAATATCAAGCTGGCCAGTTTTGAGTGGAACACAGGTCCTACCAAAGTTGGAAACTCACTAACGGCAAGTCGTGCCGCTTTTGTTCATGCCGAAATGATGATGCAGTTTATTTGCGGGGGACTCGATTACGCTGTTTTCTGGCCCATCCAGTGGCCCGACGAAGCATCGAAAGCAAGAAGTTTAGTCAATACCTCAACGAATGCCGCAAATCCCAATTATCAGTTATTCAAGTTCCTGAGTAAGATGCAGGGAGGCACGTCAATCGAAACACAAATTACCAAAACGGTGAAAGATATGGTCTCAATTTTTGTTCAAAACCAGAAAATAGTATGGGTTTGTGTTTTGAATAAAAATGCAAAAGATATGGTGACCGATATTCAAATGAGCCCGTTTCCCAACATGAAATTCAAAGAAGCACAAATGTATACAGTGAGCAGCGACGGCGGCAATTATTCGTTGAAAAATGTAGAACTGCTGAAATCGGACAACACCGAAATAACCAAATTCTTATCGAAAGGCTTTTCCCTAACCATGTTGACATTTGAGGAACAATAATAAATTAATTGACAAATCATTAATCTTCAGGAACTGGAATAAACGGTTCCGTTTATTTTATCCGGCGCCTGCCCTACTCTTTTGGAACAAGCGCCGGATAATTTTATTATTGGACGTATTGAACAACCTTTACAATACTGCTTTTGCCCACGCTTCTGCCATCAACTGGCAACCGGCAACCGAAGGGTGTACCCCATCGTGAGTCCAGTAATAAGCCGGAGCCAGTTCTGTTGCTTTATTGAAAATCTCCTGATAAGGAATGAAAATGGCATCCATTTCAGTGGCAATGAGTTTAGCTGCTGCTCTGTATTTATTGAACTCAGGAAACCACGATTCATTAACGGCAGAGCAACCGGTCAAGGCAAACGGTTCCCCGATTACCAGTTGTGTTTCAGGCATCAGGTTCTTCGTATTTTTCAAAAGACCGCGAAAATCGTTTTCATACGTTTTTGCCGTACCTGTATAATTGAGGGTCAGTGTATGCCAGAAATCATTAACACCAACAAGGATGCTCAACAAATTTGGGCGGATCTGCAAGCAATCGGGCTGCCAGCGATCCGACAACTGGTATACTTTATTCCCGCTGACCCCTTTATTGTATACACTCAGATTTTGGCCGGGAAATTCGTACAACAGACGGGCTGCAAGTAAAAACACATAACCATTTCCAAGGGCGCTATGTGCATTGGGACTGTTAATACTCCGGTCGCGCCCTGCATCAGTAATCGAATCTCCCTGAAAAAGAATAATATCGTTCTCTTTAATTAGCGGGATTCCTTTTTTCTTTTTTTTGTCAACTTGCATCGCAGCATCAACAATAGCCGGGATACTGGATGCAGCAAAGGTAGTAATTGCTGCCTTTTTCAAAAATGAACGACGATTAGAACTCATTTTCAATATATTAGATTTAGTATAAATTCAGCCCTTTGTTTTATATCAGCGAAAGGAAGCTCAATTAGTATGTAATTAAGTTCCTGATAAACTTCAACAATTATCCTGTGCAGTTCACATGCCTTCTCGAAACTCTCTGTCCGTTCAGCATCGTTTCTGTAGATTTTTCCCCAGGGAGGAACAACAAAAACTTTTTCATTATACCTGAACTCTTCAGAATATCGGACTAATACATCAGGAGTTCCAAAACCATTGAACCGTGCAAAGGCAATCTGGTCGGGAATAGCCCTGTCGGAAAATGCGATCTCACTACTGTCAACCGATCCATAAAATGCAAGTCTCCGTTTTAGAACTTCCTTTTGAAATGAACGAATATCTTTTCCCGGCAAAATATTTCCATCTATGTTTTGCTGCTCGTGGATAATTTCCCTGGCAACTTCATTCCCTGTTTTATATCCCAGGTTTTGCAAATAATCAATCAATGTGGATTTCCCAAATCCGGGACCACCGGTTAAAACATAAATTTGATTCCTTCTTTCCACCTTTTTTTCAAAACTTGCCTAAAAATAATGATAATCATTCACAAAAATGGGGTACAAACACCACATTGAACAAACAAACACCAATGATTTGCATATAAAAACCTAATTGATTGAAACATAAATCAAATTTAAAATCCGGAAAATTGTTTCATTCCTTCTTTCTATTCAGGTGCGGAGATTTTCAATCTCCTATTAAAAAAAATACGATTAAAAACCTCGTTACCCGAGCAACTTATCGGCCATTGCATTGGCCAGCGCGACACATTGCTCAAACTTATCTTTTTTGAGGGCGCCTTTTTCTTCAACCGGTTCAGCAACCAGTTCCCAGTTGATGGTTTCAGCAAATTTCATCAGGTTTTTCACACCGCCTCCATTCCACGAAAAGCTGCCAAACACGCCCAGATAATGGTCTTTCACGCCCATGTGCTCGATGATCGAAAGCAGCGTTTCCACATTCGGGAAAAGCGAATTATTGTAGGCACAACTCCCCACAATAAAACCCTTGTATTTGAAAATATCATTAATAATATACGATGAATGCGTTTTCGAAGCATCGTACACACGAATATCGCGGATGCCGCGCACCGAAAGCTGGCGGGCAATCACCTCGGCCATTTTCTGCGTATTCCCGTACATCGAGCCATACACAATCACAACCCCGTTGTCGAAAGTGTACGAACTCCATTTGTTGTACCGGCTCAATACCCAGTTCAGGTCGCTGCGCCAGATCGGGCCGTGTGTTGCGGCAATCATTTTCACATTGAGATCAGCCAGTTTTTTAATGGCACGCTGGGTATGCGGACAATATTTTCCGACAATATTGGTAAAATACCGCATGATTTCAACTTCGTAAAAATCGAGGTTGATTTCGTCGTCGAAAATGCCGCCATCCAAAGTTCCGTAGCTTCCAAATGCATCGCCTGAAAACAATATCTGGTTGGTTTCTTCGAACGACACCATGGTTTCGGGCCAATGAACCATTGGAATGGTCTGGAACTGAACCCGAGTTTTTCCAAGCTCCAAAACATGACCATCGTACACTTCCAGCGTATTAACCGGTTTCATATAAAAACTTTCCACAAAACCGAAGGTCTTTTTATTTCCGACCAAAATAATATCGGGATATTTGGCAACAATAGCTTTTAAAGCCCCCGAATGATCGGGCTCCATGTGATTAATAATCAGGTAGTCGATTTTCTTGTCACCGATTATGGCTTCAATATCATCGAGATAACTATCGATAAACTGGCGTTCGACCGTATCAACCAATGCAATTTTTTCATCATCGATTAAATACGAATTATACGAAATTCCATGTGGAATAGGCCAGATATTTTCAAACAAATGAAGGCGGCGGTCGTTGTACCCCAAATAATAAATGTTGTCGGCTAGTTTAACCTGGTGCATATCTGTGTGTTTTAGTTTTCGATTATTTTTCACCTACGAAAATAGGCATTTTCAGTTAATCCATTTTATCGTGTTAATCATTTTCAGAAACATTTAAGGTTTTTCTTCCATCCTGAAAATCCGTTGAAAAACTTATTTTTGCAAAAACTTTTCAGCGATGGATTTGAAAATCAAAAATAAGATCATGCTCTTCCCGCGCATCAATAAAACCATTATTCTTGTCGTTGTCGTTGCATTTATTGTCACAGGTATCCGAAGTTACCAACTTTATAAATACATTTTCAAGGCCAATGTAAAAACGCCGGAAAGCATTATTATTCCGCGCAATGCCGGGCTCAGCCAGGTAACCGATTCGTTGAAAAAACACGATATTTTACTCGATTACAGAGCATTTAAGTGGGTTTCAAAACAAAAAAAATATTCAAGCAGCATCAAACCGGGAAAATACCTTTTCCGTGGCGGCATGAACACCAACCAGATTGTGAACATGTTGCGGTCGGGAAAACAGGAACCCGTGATGGTCACGTTCAACAACATCCGGAATTTCAAACAACTGGCGGTGGCTGTCTCCAAATATATTGAGCCCGATTCGCTGACCTTGCTAAAAAAGTTCACTGATCCGGACATTCAGAATAAATATGGTTTTACAGAACAAACCATTTCCTGCATGTTTATCCCGAATTCGTACGAATTTTACTGGACCACCACACCCGAACAATTCATTTTCCGGATGGCTGCCGAACACAAACGGTTCTGGAACGAAACCCGGAAAGCAAAAGCGACCGCCAAAGGCCTGACGCCCGAACAGGTGAGCACACTCGCATCCATTGTTCAGGAAGAAACGATAAAAAATGATGAAAAGCCTGTCGTTGCAGGGTTGTATCTGAACCGCCTGAAAAAAGGCATGTTGCTTCAGGCCGACCCGACCATTAAATTTGCCATGAACGATTTCACCATCCGGCGTGTACTGAACGAATACCTGCAAACCGAATCGCCATACAATACTTACAAACATACAGGATTGCCCCCCGGCCCCATTAATTTTCCTGAAATATCGAGCATCGATGCAGTGTTGAACGCCGAGAAACACAATTATATATACATGTGTGCCAAAGAAGATTTTTCGGGCTACCATAACTTTGCCGTTACACTTGGCGAACACAACCAAAATGCCCGGAAATACCAGGCAGCACTGAACAAAAGTAAAATCTGGAAATAAGAAATGGACGGCAGATACCGAAAAGATATAGAAACCGGGCAACTGGTTGAAATTGTGCTGAAACAGCACCAGCAAACGGGCGAGCTAACCGAAGGCTTTGTGAAGCAAATACTGACCAATTCAGCGTTTCATCCTCATGGCATAAAAGTGAAGCTCGCTACCGGCGAAGTTGGCCGGGTAAAAAATATAATTGAAGAATAAATATTACTGACCATTCCGGTTTTGCCTCGACCTTTGATTTGAACATCATTCAGGTCTTTTTAAAATGGCAAAATCGAGCGATCCGGGCTCTCCTTCAAATGATGGATTTTCACTGGCAATCTAAATTTTAAGTAAATTTTATTCTAAAAAATAACAAAATCTATCAATTTGATATTAGTTTTAGGCTCAAAATAAAAAATTAACAATACATCGATTGACTTTAACTCCTTCATAAAATGATCTGGAACGAAAAAATTGAATGTGCGGGACGCGACGAAATGAAAGCAATCCAGTCGAAACGGCTGATTGAAACCGTACAACGCATTTATCACAACGTACCTGCATACCGGGCAAAAATGCAGGCTGCCGACCTGACACCCGGCGATATAAAAAGTGTCGACGATTTGCACAAATTGCCGTTTACCGTTAAAACCGACCTCCGCGATAATTATCCTTTTGGCATGTTTACCGTACCCATGAGCGAAATCGTACGCCTTCATGCTTCGTCGGGGACAACCGGAAAACCAACCGTTGTTGGATATACCCGCAAAGACCTTCATTCGTGGGCCGAAGTTGTTTCACGTTCATTGGCCATGGCCGGTGTCGGTCGTAACGACATTGTACAGGTTGCCTACGGATACGGATTGTTTACCGGCGGCCTCGGACTGCATTACGGCTGCGAAAACCTCGGGGCAACAGTTATTCCGATCTCCGGAGGAAACACAGCCAAACAGCTTCAACTGATGGAAGACTTCGGCACTTCGGTACTTGCCTGTACCCCTTCGTATGCTTTATTTTTAGCGGAAGCAATTGAAGAAGCCGGGATCAAAAAAGAAAACCTAAAACTACGGGTGGGCATTTTTGGCGCCGAACCCTGGACCGAAAATATGCGCCGTGAAATTGAATCGAAACTCGGATTAAAAGCAATTGATATTTACGGGTTGAGTGAAATAATGGGACCGGGGGTTTCCTGCGAATGTGAGCACCAATGCGGAATGCACATCCACGAAGACCATTTCATCCCGGAAATCATCGACCCGAACACCTTACAACCACTGCCTGCAGGAGAAAAAGGAGAGCTGGTTTATACAACCATCACCAAAGAAGGTATCCCGCTGATCCGTTACCGGACCCGCGACCTCACGCGGCTCATTTACGACAAATGCGAATGCGGACGCACGCTGGTACGCATGGAAAAATGTACCGGACGTTCGGACGACATGCTGATTATTCGCGGTGTAAATGTGTTCCCGTCGCAAATCGAAAGCGTGCTGCTCGAAATGAGCGAAACCAAACCGCACTACCTGATCACGGTCGAACGCGAAGGCACTCTCGACATTCTGAACGTAATGGTAGAAGTGCAGGAACAGTTCTTTTCCGACGAAATCAGGCAACTGGAATCGTTGCGTAAAAAAATCACCCAGAAAATACACAACACACTGGGCATTTCAGTGAATGTAAAACTGGTTGAACCCAAAACCATTGAACGGACTGCGGGCAAAGCCGTGCGGGTAATCGACAACCGAAAATTATAGGAGGAACAAATCATGATTATCAAACAATTATCTGTTTTCCTTGAAAATAAAACAGGCCGACTGAACGAAGTAACCAGCCTGCTGGGCGATGCCCAAATCAACATTTCTGCGTTTAATATTGCCGACACTTCGGAATTTGGAATCCTTCGCATGATCGTTTCTGATCCGGGAAAAGCGCTGGTTGTTTTAAAAGAAGCCAGTTTTTCGGTCAGCCTCACCGATGTGATTTGCCTCAGCACCCCCAACCAACCGGGAGCACTGGCAAAAGCGCTGAACATACTGGCCGCCGAAGGGGTGTTTATCGAATATTTGTACGCCTATTCCAACGAAGGAAAATCGGCCAACATCATGCTGAAGCCAACAGACATTCCAAAGTGCATCAAAGTTTTGAGCGACCACCAGTTGGATTTGGTAAAAGCAAGCGACCTGTATAAAATCTAGCAGAAAAAATAAAGGTTTTTCAGGAAAAATAGCAGGGAAAGAAAACCTTTTATTAAGAATAACTGGTAAAAAGCATACTGGCTTTTAAAAACCGGTGATATTTACTTATATGTTATAATTTTGCAACCATGCGGGGAAATTGCAAACAAGCAGTCCTGCCATGTTTTTTTGAAACCAAGTAATACAGAATGAAGAAAATTGCTATACAAGGAATCGCCGGATCGTTTCACGAAGATGCTGCCCGAAAATATTTCGGGGATGAAAAAATTGAAGTGATCGAATGCCGTTCGTTCCAAAGCGTTTGCGACCTGATTGATGCCGACAAAGTCGACATTGCCGTGATGGCCATCGAAAACTCGATAGCAGGAAGCCTGCTTCAGAATTATTCATTAATCAGAAATTACCATTTGCGTATTATTGGGGAAATTTACATTCACATCCAGATGAACCTGATGGTTCTGCCCGGTGTCAAGAAGAAAAGCATAAAGGAAATATATTCGCACCCGGTTTCGTTTATGCAATGCAACGAATACCTCGAAAAATACTTTCCGAATGCGGAGCGAAAAGAGCTGGGCGACAATGCAATGGTCGCCAAAATTATCAGCGACGGAAAAATCGATTATGCAGCGGCAATCAGCAACCTGCGTTCGGCCGAACTTTACGGTTTGCAGGTTATTGAAACGGGAATTGAAACAAACAAAAAAAATTACACCCGTTTCTGGATACTTTCCAAACATTCGAACCAAAGCGAACTGAACAACAAGGCATCCCTTTGTTTCGAGGTTGGGCATTATTATGGCGCACTGGCACGGGTCCTGAATATTTTTGCCGAAAACAAAATCAACTTAAATAAAATTCAGTCGGTACCTATTCTTGGAAAACCCAACGAATACACAATTCATGTGGATATCGAATGGGACGAAATTGTCAACTACGAACGGGCCATTCACACAATATTAAAAGATGTGTCCAGTTTGTCAATCCTGGGCGAATACATTCGTGGCGAAATTGGTATTCACAAACAATAAATTTAACAGTTATGAGCAAAATAGGATTATTCTTTGGCCCGTCAAAAGGTTCTGTTCACCGGGTAGCCGATAAAATTAAAAATGCCATTGGCGAAGATAAAGTGGAGTTGGTTTCTGTAAAAGACGCTGATTTGTCGGACATCAAACGTTTCGATAAAATCATTTTTGGAATATCGACCGTTGGGAAAGAAACCTGGAGTTCGGAATATTCAAACACCGACTGGAGTCTGTTTTTCCCTAAAGCTGCCAGTGCCGATTATACGGATAAAACGGTAGCTATATTCGGATTGGGCGACCATATTACCTATTCCAGCCACTTTGCAAATGCCATGGGAATGCTCGCCAAAGAGATCATAAAAAAGAACGCGGTCATCGTTGGGCAGGTTGCAACCGAAGGTTACGAATTCGACGACTCGGAAGCAGTGATCGACGGGAAATTTATCGGGTTACCGATTGATGAAGATTTCGAACCGGGAAAAACCGATGAGCGGATTGCCAACTGGCTGAATGAGTTAAAACCTCATTTCGGGTTCTGATTTTTTTTTGATTTGAAAAACCAATTTTATAAAACGTTCGGTCGTTCCGAAACGATCAAAGTCATCGTACTGATTTTTTAATATTGTTTTCAGACCCGGCAGAAAACAAAAAAGGCACGCTGAGTGTTTTCAGTTTCCTGACCCGGACAAATAAAAGAACCGACCGGACACAAGTATTTTTAGAATGAAACAAACTCCGATAGATAGCACAATCGTTGACCGCTTGGTGAAAAAGTTACAGATCGAAAATTTGGGTAATGCGTCCATCCGCGAAATTGTGGCGCTGGTCAATCTGGTTGAAAAAGAAACCGGCATCCGGTATTGCCGGATGGAAATGGGGGTTCCCGGCCTGCCACCGGCCGAAGTGGGTACCAAAGCCGAAATTGAAGCCCTAAAATCGGGAATTGCAGCCGTATATCCAATGATGGACGGACATCCGGCGCTGAAAGCCGAAACGTCAAGGTTTGTCAAATCATTTATAAATGTCGATGTTTCTCCGGAAGGTTGCATCCCCACCGTCGGATCGATGCAGGGAACGTATGCCGCGTTATTTGTTGCCAGCAATGCCGACCAAAAGAAAAACACGGTGTTGTTTATCGACCCGGGATTCCCGGTTCAGAAACAACAAATGATGGTGATGGGAATGCCCTACGAATCATTCGATGTGTTCGATTTCCGGGGCGAAAAGCTGCGCGAAAAACTGGAATCGTATCTTTCCAAAGGAAACATCAGTTGCATCATCTATTCGAACCCGAACAACCCCAGCTGGATTTGCCTGACGGAAGAAGAATTGCAGATCATCGGGGAAATGTCGAAAAAATACGATGTGATCATCATGGAAGATTTGGCCTATTTCGCCATGGATTTCCGTAAAAATTTGTACACTCCCGGTCAGCCGCCATATCAGGCAACCGTGGCAAGGTACACCGACAATTACATCCTGTTTATTTCAAGTTCGAAAATATTTTCGTATGCCGGCCAGCGCATTGGCATGATGGTTATTTCCGATGCCCTTTTCCACCGCGAATACAAAAACCTGAAACCCCGTTTCCAGAGCAATACGTTCGGGCACACCATCGTGTTGCGCGTACTTTACGCATTTTCGTCGGGCACTTGCCATTCGGCACAATACGCCCTGGCAGCCATGTTCAAAGCAGCCAGCGACGGAACCTACAATTTTGTGGAAGAAGTGAAAGAATACGGGGAAAAAGCCCGGATCATGAAAAACCTGTTCATCGAAAACGGGTTCAAAATTGTGTACGAAAAAGACGGTGACGAGCCCATTGCCGACGGGTTCTATTTCACAATCCAATACCCGGGCATGACCGGAGAAGAACTTTTAGCCAACATTCTTTACTACGGAATAAGCGCTATTTCGTTAAAAAATACCGGAAGCGAACGCGAAGGGCTGCGGGCCTGCGTTTCACACGTTGGTCGCGATCAGTTCGGCGACCTTGAAAAACGACTGAAAATATTCCACGAAAATTTCGGGTAACCATTTCAAAACAAAACGATGGAAACGAATAATCTGGTAACGGCATACAATTCTACCTTGCTCCAATTGCAGGAATTTTTTGCAAAAAAAAGTCCCTGTGTGTTGAAGAAAGGAGAAACGTTTATCGATTATGGCGATTCATCGGGCAAACTGGGAATTGTTTTGAACGGGTTACTTTATTCGTCCTATATTGCCGACAACGGAAAAGAATGGATATCAAATTTTTTCTATCCGCCCAACCATGCGATTGTTACCAGCCACGAAAGTTTCCTGAGAGGGAAAAAATCGGGGGAAGCCATCCGTGCATACGAAGACTCAAGTCTGATTTTTATTCAGAAAAACGAATTCGATGCGCTGGTTAACGAAAACCCGAAACTGGAGCACATGGTACGGGTGATAGCCGAAGAAAGTTATGTACAAACGATGAGACGGGTTTATTCGTTTCAATCGTTAAATGCCTTTCAGCGGGTGAAAAAATTTTTTACCGAACACGGAGAATTAGCGTCAAGGGTACAGCGGCAGCATATTGCATCGTATTTGGGAATCCACCGAAATATTTTCGCACGTGTTTTAAATAAATTATAAGTTTGCAACTTTTGTTGCGCAAAGAAAAAAAGGAAACTAATAGATTTGCAAAAAGCAGATCCTATAAAAATATATTCGCTTGATTAATAGAGGTTACGTACAAAAAAATAAATTATCATGGCAAAAATAAGAGGCGCGGTTGTGGTCGACAATGAAGAATGCAAAGGTTGCGGCCTTTGTGTGGTTGCCTGCCCGCAAGATGTCCTTCGGCAAAATAAACAGGTGAACAGCAAGGGATATCAATATGCATACATGGAAACCCCGGACAACTGTACCGGCTGTGCAAACTGCGCAATGGTTTGTCCCGATACCTGCATTACCGTTTATCGTGTAAAAATTTAAAGTAGATAACATTAAAACTTTCAATAAATGGGAGAATTAAAATTGATGAAAGGGAACGAAGTTATTGCTGAAGCGGCTATTCGTTGTGGCTGCGACGGTTATTTCGGATACCCGATAACTCCTCAAAGTGAAGTGATGGAAACCCTTATGGCCCGCGAACCCTGGAATGAAACAGGCATGGTGGTCCTTCAGGCCGAAAGCGAAATAGCATCGATCAATATGGTGTATGGCGCTGCCGCTACCGGCAAAAAAGTGATGACATCCTCATCAAGTCCGGGCATCAGCCTGATGGCAGAAGGAATTTCGTACCTCGCCGGCGCCGAATTGCCTTGTGTAATTGTAAACGTACAACGCGGCGGGCCGGGACTTGGAACCATCCAGCCATCGCAGGCCGATTATTTCCAGTCGGTAAAAGGAGGCGGACATGGCGACTATCACCTGATCGTTTTAGCCCCGTCTTCCGTTCAGGAAATGAATGATTTTGTTGATCTTGGTTTTGAACTGGCTTTCAAATACCGGAACCCGGCCATGATTTTATCCGATGGAGCTATTGGCCAGATGATGGAAAGAGTACAGCTTTCAGGCTATAAACCGCGGTTGACCAGCGAAGAAATTGACGCAAATTACGGAAGCTGGGCCACCAATGGAAAGAAATCAAACAGAGAACGCAACATTGTAACTTCACTGGAAATGGAGTCTGCAAAAATGGAAGCCAACAACAAGCGTTTTCAGGAAAAATATGCAAAAATGGAAGCCGAAGATGTTCGCTATGAAGAAATTCAATGCGACGATGCAGAATACATATTAGTAGCTTTCGGCGTTTCATCGAGAATTTGCCAAAAGGCAGTTGACATTGCCCGCGAAAAAGGTATAAAAGTTGGTTTATTGAGACCCATTACCTTGTTCCCTTTCCCGAAAAAAGCAATCGGAGAAATGGCAAAACGGGTGAAAGGCTTTATGACGGTTGAAATGAACACAGGACAAATGATCGAAGATGTTCAGCTTGCTGTTGCAGGTGCCGGTTGTGCTGTACCTGTAAAATACTTTGGCCGCATGGGAGGTATCATCCCAACTCCTACAGAAGTTGTGGAGGCATTGGAACAAAAATTAATAGGAGGCTAAACAATGGATGTAAAAGATATTATTAAACCGGAAAATCTGGTTTACCAGAAACCCAAGCTACTCACCAACAATACCATGCACTATTGTCCGGGTTGCAGTCATGGTGTAGCCCATACACTCGTTGCAGAAGTAGTTGAAGACTTGGACATTCAGGAAAAAACCATTGGTGTAGCACCCGTTGGATGTTCTGTTTTTGCATACAATTATATCCATATCGACTGGCAGGAAGCTGCCCACGGGCGGGCGCCCGCAGTTGCTACCGGCATTTCGCGAACCAATCCCGATAAAATAGTTTTCACCTATCAGGGTGACGGCGACCTTGCATCAATTGGCGCTGCCGAAATTATGCACGCCTGCAACCGTGGCGAGAATTTCGTGGTTATTTTCATCAACAACGGTATTTACGGGATGACCGGAGGCCAGATGGCCCCCACTACCCTGCTCGGACAAGTTACTGCAACAACGCCGAACGGACGCGATGCCGAACGCAATGGCTATCCGTTAAAAATCACCGAACTGATTGCCCAATTACCGGGTACCTCGTATGTTACACGCCAGTCGGTACACACACCGGCCGCAATCCGCAAATGCAAAAAAGCAATTACCAAAGCATTCGAAGCTGCCATGGCAAAAAAAGGAACTTCGTTTGTTGAAATCGTGTCAACCTGTAACATGAACTGGAAAATGACCCCGGTTGAAGCCAATCAGTGGATGGAAGAAAATATGTTCCCGTTTTATCCGCTGGGCGACATGAAAGACGGATCGAAAGCCGCCCCTGCAGGTTTTAAACAAAACTAAAATTGAACGTTATGACAGAAGAATTAATCATAGCCGGATTTGGCGGACAAGGTGTCCTGTCGATGGGAAAAATACTTGCTTATTCAGGTATAATGGCCGATCAGGAAGTTACCTGGTTTCCTTCATACGGTCCTGAGATGCGCGGTGGAACAGCGAATGTAACCGTTATTATAAGCGACAAACGGATCAGTTCTCCGATTGTAAACGAATACGATACGGCCATCATTCTCAACCAGCAATCGATGGATAAGTTTGAAAAACTCGTGAAACCGGGAGGCACTTTGCTTTACGATCCGAATGGCATCACCCGCCATCCGTCGCGTACCGACATCAATGTTTTCAGGATTGACGGAACAAAGATTGCCGCCGACCTGGGAAATGTAAAAATATTCAACATGGTGGTGCTGGGCGCCTACCTCAAAGCCCGTCCGGTGTTTAAAATCGACAGCGTTGAAAAAGGGTTGCAACAATCGCTTCCGGCACGCCATCACAAGTTGATCCCGCTGAACCTCGACGCCGTGCAAAAAGGGTACGAGTTAATTGAAGCGGTAACCACTGTGTAAATCAATCAAATCGACATATTTTAAAGAAAGGAGCCTGAAAAGGTTCCTTTTTTGTTGGCAGGAACTCTATTCTTCCCCGAAAAATTCTTTATTGAAATTCACCAGGTACAATTTCTCGGTTGGCCGGGTAAAAGCAGTGTACATCCAGCGCAGGTATTCCACGTTCAACATGTCTTCAACCAAATATCCCTGGTCAATAAAAACGGCTCTCCACTGTCCGCCCTGCGCTTTGTGGCAGGTAACCGCATACGCAAATTTCACCTGAAGGGCATTGAAATACTCGTTTTCCCTGATTTTCTCCCAGCGTTTTTTCTTACTGCGAATGTCTGCATAATCTTCCGAAACAGCTTCGAACAGTTTTCGGTTGTCATCTGACCCCATCGCGGCCGTTTCAATGGTCAGCGTATCGAGGAAAATTTTACAGTCGATTTCCAAATCTTCATAATCGACAAACCGCAGGCTGACGTTGGCAAACCGGAACCCGTACAAATCTTCGTATTTCCCGATAGCTGTGATTTCCGCCGTGTCGCCATTGGCTATAAAATCGATGTTTTCGTTTTCTTTCAGCCAGAAATAATTGTTTTTCACAACCATCAGAAGGTCGCCAACCGAAATTTCACTTTCCTGGTAAAGAATGGTTCTCCGGATGCCTTCGTTAAACTTGTTGGCCCGCTTGTTCGACCGGGTAACAACCATGGTTTCCTGTTCTCCATATTTATCGTAACAGGTCGAAATTTCGTCAATCAATTCCTGTCCTCCAATGCGTTTCACATCATCGTACCCGGCCAATTCAATCGGAAAATAACTACCGTAGTAATCACCTTCTGTAATAATCCGGCGGATGGTCGTTGCATTGTTCAATATGCCTGAATTTTCTTCCTGACGGACCACTTCGGTCAATTCAATTTCGGTTGCATTCAGATCGTACATTTCAACGTTGGAAGCCGAAAGCGCCGGACTGACATCAAGTCCAACCGGAGGCAACTGGGCTGTATCGCCCACCAAAATCAGTTTACAATTGATGCCGGTATAAACAAATTCAACCAGGTCGTCGAGCAACCGGCCCGATCCGAATATCGCAGTTTCCCCGCTTTCGTTTGAAATCATCGATGCTTCGTCGACAATAAAAAAAGCATCTTTCATCAGATTTTTATTCAGCACAAACCGTCCGGCCCCGTCCGATGAAGATTGCTGCCTGTAAATGGTTTTGTGAATGGTATAGGCCGATTGCCCGGAATAGGAAGAAAGAACCTTGGCCGCCCGCCCGGTGGGAGCCAGTAATACCGACCGGAATTTGAATTTCGTCAAAGTTTTTACAAAAGCGCTCAGCATGGTGGTTTTCCCGGTGCCGGCATATCCTTTCAATATAAAAACAGCATTTTCGTCCGATTCAGCTACAAAAGAAGCCAAATTTTTGGCAAGTAAATCCTGTCCCGGCGTGGGCTTGTACCTGAAATGCTGAATTATTTCAGACTGTAGATGATTTTTTATCATGGAAGACTAAATTAAGTTATTTCAGAGATGGAAATTTAATTTTTTTTATAAATTTGTACGCAAACAAACAAAATAATCTTAAACCTGATAAGATGAAGACACTAATCCAGATTGGTCTTATAGTTGCAGCTCTCATTATGGCTGTCTTGATTTATAATAGCATTCAAAATCCGATAGATTTTGAAAAGGCAAAAAGCGAAAGGTATCAAGCAACCATTTCACAGCTAAGAGACATTCGTAAAGCAGAGTTAGCTTACAAAGATATGAAAGGTAAATTTACAGGTAGCTGGGATACTTTAATTACTTTTATTAAGAAAGACTCTCTGAAACTTGTAAAAAAATACGGTATGCTTACCGATAGTATGATCGAGGCAGGGTTAACCGAAGCAAAGGCTCTTAAGCAAGGGTTGATTGTCAGAGATACCCTTAAGATCAGCGTGATGGACTCATTATTTGGAAAATCATACCCAGTTGATAAAATAAAGTATGTTCCCGTTAGTGATACGATTGCAGAGTTCTATTTAGGTGCGACTGTTATTGCCACTGGTTCAGGGATCAATGTACCGGTTTTCGAAGCAAAAGCACACAACAACACCATCTTAATAAACCTCGATCGACAGGAGATCATTAACCTGAACGACCAAAAGAGAACCAATGGAAAATATCCGGGGCTTAAAGTCGGGTCTCTTACTGAAACAAACAATAATGCAGGAAACTGGGAGTAAATCTGGGATATGCATGAAATTTCGTACGTAGACGAAACATTTGATTTAAATTTCATTATAGAATATCACCTATCCATTCAGGTCAGCCTGGATGGATTTTCTTTTTGTATACTTGATACGATACAAAAAAAATATGTACTGTTGCGGCATTTCCCGCTGTCAGTAAAAAAACCCCAATTCCTGACCGGCAAAGTCAGGGATATTTACGAAACGGAAGAAGTTCTGAATAAAGGATTCAAGTCGGTTTCCATCAGTTACAACGACCCGAAAGCAACCATTGTACCCTCGTCGTTTTCCGATGAAACCCACTTGCAGCAAATTATTAATCTGAACCAGTTTCACGAAAGAAATGAAGAAACAGCCAGCTGCCGGATCAAAAGTTTTTTGCAGGACATTGTTTTTTCGTACCCCGAGGAACTTCGAACTTTTTTCGATTCAAAATATTCTGAATATCATTTTTTCCACAGTACCTATCCGTTGCTGAATGCGACCATTCAACAGAAAGGAAAGGCTGGCAAAACGATAGTCCTGAATTTCAGCAAAAAGTATTTTCACATTATTTTTATTGAAAAAGACATCCGCTTGTTCAACAGTTTTTTTTATAAAACTGAAAATGACTTCCTCTACCATACGCTGAATATTTGCAAAAACCTCGAATTTGATGCCGAGAAAGATGAGGTTCTGGTGGGAGGAATGGTTGCCGGCGACTCGGATTATATACGGCAATTGAAAAAATACCTGTTGCATGTAAACCTGCTGAAACCGGACCAGGATTTTCATTACAGCTACACATTCGAAAAAACGCCGGGACACTATTTCTCCGAACTCTTTAATTCATACAAATGCGTATTGTAGGAGGCAAATACAAAGGGCGGCATTTCACCCCCGGAAAAAATTTCAAGGCGAGACCAACCACCGACATGGCCAAAGAAAGCCTTTTCAATATCCTTCAGAATACAATCGATTTTGAAGAAATTAAAGTACTCGACCTGTTTGCCGGAACCGGGAGCATCAGTTTTGAGTTTGCTTCGCGTGGCTGCACCAACATTACCACGGTGGAAATTAATTTCAACCACATAAATTTTATAAAGGAAACGATTGCCAAACTCGATGAACCCAATATCCGGCTGGTAAAAACCAATGCATTTGTTTTTGCCGAACATTTTAAAGAGCAGTACGACCTCATTTTTGCAGACCCGCCTTACGACATGCGAAACTTTGCAGAAGTTCCCGACTTAATTTTCCGAAACAATTTACTGCGCGACGGCGGTTTGTTCATCCTCGAACATTCGGGCGATTACGATTTCTCAAAACTCCCGCAGTTTAAGGATCTGCGCAAGTATGGAAGCGTCCATTTCAGCTTCTTTACAGCGCCGTCAAAAAATCAGGCTAACAGCTAACCGGGCTGTATTCTTCATTTGCAGTCAGAAATGCTGCTTTCACCGGATTTCTTTTCTCCTGTAATTTGTAATAAATAATTTTGTCATCCGACTAAATATATAAAACAAAAACTTCTGAAATATGGTACTATTCAGTGCTCAGGATGTAATTAAAGATTATGCGGCCCACCGGGCGCTCGACAAAGTGAGTATTTCGGTTGACGAAGGGCAGGTACATGGGCTGCTGGGTCCCAACGGGGCCGGCAAAACCACCTTGATCCGCATCATCAACCAGATTACCGCCCCCGACCAGGGAAAACTTCTTTTTGAAGGACGCCCCATGCGTGCCAGCGATATTCATCAAATCGGGTATCTTCCCGAAGAACGCGGCTTGTACAAAAAAATGAAAGTTGGCGAACAAGCTCTTTATTTTGCACAATTGAAAGGTCTTTCGAGGCGCGATGCCCTGAAAAGCCTGAAAGTGTGGTTCGAGAAATTCGAAATTCAGGGCTGGTGGAACAAAAAAGTGGAAGAGTTGTCGAAAGGAATGCAGCAGAAAGTACAGTTTATTATTACCGTGGTACACAAACCCAAACTGCTGATTTTCGATGAACCGTTCAGCGGTTTCGACCCCATCAACACCAACCTGCTGAAACAGGAAATACTGAATTTCAGGAAAGAAGGTTCGACCATCATTTTTTCGACCCACAACATGGCCTCGGTGGAAGAAATATGCGATTATATTTCCCTGATCAATAAATCGAAAAAAATTGTGGACGGCCCGATTCACGAACTGAAAGAACGTTATAAAAATCACGAATACGAAATCCGGTACAAAGGTGAAACCAGCGATTTTGCCAAACTTCTGGAAACCGACTTCCGGATCATTGAACACCGGCAGGCTGAACGCAATAACATTCTGAAAGTGCAGCACCTGAATGGCAAATCGAACAACGAACTATTGCAAAAACTGATGCAGCAGATTGAAATCGTTTCTTTTCAGGAAATAATTCCAAGCATGAACGAAGTATTTATAAAAGTAGTTGAACAGGCAAACCAGAAATAGAACACGACTATGAACAAAGCAATTTTAATACTGAAACGCGAATACCTGACCCGGGTCAAGAAAAAATCGTTCATCTTCACAACTCTGTTGATGCCTGTTTTCATGGCTGCAATATTCATTATCCCGACTTATCTGGGCATGAGCGAAGACAAGGAAGAGCGCACCATTGCCGTGTACGACGAATCCAGCATGTTCCTCGATCAGTTGAAAGGCAACGAACACACAAAACTGGTTTTTGTGCCCAGAGAAGAGTACCAACAAATAAAAACCAAGCTGGAAGGAACGGCTTATTATGCCTTGCTATTCATTCCGGGGAATATACTTGAGAGCAACCGGGCCCAGCTTTTTTCTGAAAAGCAGGTTACTATTGACGTTTCCAATATGCTGGAAAACCGAATCGAAGAAATTATTGAGCGCGACAAACGCGACAAGGTTATTGAAGAAACCGGGGTCCCCGATCTGGAGAAAAAACTTGCCGCCACCAACACCGACATAAAACTTTCGACCCTGAAAATTGAAGAAGAAGGAGCCGCTAAAGAAAACTCTTCCATTCTGGTCGGCGCCATGGGGTACATCATGGGTTTTTTAATTTACATGTTCATGTTCATGTACGGTATGATGGTCATGCGCGGTGTGATGGAAGAAAAATCGAGCCGTGTGGTTGAAGTCATCATTTCTTCGGTAAAACCGGTACAACTAATGTTCGGCAAGATCATCGGGATTGCCTTGGTCGGACTCACGCAAATTGCCATCTGGATACTTCTCGGGTTCATTATTGTTACCGGGGTTGGAATGTTTCTGGGGGTCGATGCCGGGCAGATGCAGCAGGCTCAAAGCCTGATGAACCCCGATTTAATGGGCAATGCAGCACAACAGGCGGCATCGGCAAATAAATACCAGGAAATAATGGCAATGGCCGGAAACCTGCCCATTGCCACAATCCTTTTCTCATTTGTTTTCTATTTCCTTGGCGGATATTTGCTTTACAGTTCGTTACTGGCAGCCGTTGGTTCGGCAGTCGACAGCGAAGAAGATTCGCAGCAACTGGTATTCCCGGTTATAATGCCGCTTATTTTATCCATCATGCTGTTGTTCCCAATTGCCAAAAACCCCGAAGGCCCGTTGGCTTTCTGGACATCAATGATCCCGTTCACCTCGCCGATTATCATGCTGGCCCGCATCCCGTATGGCATTCCGTGGTGGGAGCTTGCCCTGTCGATGTTTTTACTGGTCATTACCATTGCCGGGGCAATCTGGATGGCCGCAAAAATCTACCGTACCGGAATCCTGATGTACGGGAAAAAAGTAAACCTGAAGGAAATTATAAAGTGGCTTCGTTATAAAAATTAAATGGCCATGAATAATTGAATAACCAGAAATGACAACCGGAATGACAACATCCGACTGAAAGCAATTAAAATCAGGGCAACACCTGATTTTCAATAAAAATATTTTTTCTTTCCGGAGAACAAACATTAAATATTGTTTGTTTTAAAGAAATAGATAACAGACTTATTTGCACTCAATTCGATTTTTTGTATTATTGCTGAACAAATGAAGAACAACTTTGCATATATGGTTATGTGTTGCTGTGGAAATCTTTCCACAGGAAGTTGTTGTATTTGTACCTGACTTGATTGAAAAATAATAATCAGATTATACAAAGGCCTTCCTGAAATTCAGGAGGGCCTTTTTGTTTTATTAAAAAACGAATATTGACACAGAAATCATAAGAATCACTTTAAAAATTAAACAAATGAAAGCAAACAACATTCTCGAAACGATCGGGAACAGTCCGCTGGTGCGGATCAACAATTTGTATCCGGAAGGATATGAAGTTTATGCAAAAGTAGAAAAGACCAACCCGGGCGGAAGCATCAAAGACCGCATTGCCCTTTCGATGATTGAGGCAGCAGAAGCAGCAGGCATCCTAAATCCGGAAAGCATTCTGGTCGAACCCACTTCAGGAAACACAGGAATTGGCCTTGCCCTGGTAGCTGCAGTAAAAAAATACAAGCTGATTTTGGTCATGCCGGAATCGATGAGTATCGAACGCCGCAGAATATTGACCGCGTATGGAGCCGAGCTGGTTTTAACGCCCCGCGAAAAGGGAATGAAAGGGGCCATTCAGAAAGCGCAGGAAATTACACAGGAAACGCCCAATGCATGGATTCCGTCGCAGTTCGATAATCCGGCGAATATTGATGCACACCGCGAAAAAACGGCGCAGGAAATCATCCGCGACTTCCCCGAAGGCTTCGATTATCTGATTACCGGGGTCGGATCGGGCGGACACATTACAGGAGTGAGCCAAGCGCTGAAAGCAAAATACCCGAACCTGAAAGTTTTTGCCGTGGAACCGGAGTTGTCGCCGGTTATCAGCGGAGGCGCGCCCGGTCCCCACCCGATTCAGGGCATTGGTGCCGGTTTTATTCCTGAAAATTTACACACTTCGCTGTTGGATGGAACAATCCAGGTTTCGAAAGACGAAGCCTTTGGGTACGCACAACGAGCCGCAAAAGAAGAAGGCTTGCTGGTGGGCATTTCCTCCGGGGCATCGCTGGCCGCCGTGGCAAAGAAAATTAAAGAGTTGCCGAAAGGTTCAAAAATACTGACTTTCGCCTACGACACTGGTGAACGTTACCTGTCGGTCGAAGGTTTGTTCTGATGAACCCGATCCATTCTTCATCCGATGACTTTGAGTCATCGGATGAAGAAACTCAATATTTTGTACAAATTTCATTTTTAATAGCTGGTTTCTTACTTTGGCACGTTGTCTCTCAGGTACTTTATTGTTTCATCTCAAACGATTATTTTTCAGATCGAACTCCTTTAAAACAATAAATTCGCTATCGTAATGACTAAAATAATGTTGCCTGTCAGTTAATTTTTATCTTTATACCAAACTAATTAACCAAACTATTATGCCTCTTTTCATCGTAGGAATCGGAATTTTTATCCTTCTGATCCTTATCAGCAAATTTAAAATAAATGCCTTTCTGGCACTATTGATTACTTCTTTTGCAGTTGGGTTGTTAAGCAGCATGAACCCGATAGACATTCTCGATTCGGTATTGAAAGGGGTTGGCGATACCATGGGTAAAATTGTCCTGATCCTTGCCTTTGGGGCCATGCTTGGCAAAATACTCGAAGAAAGCGGGGCCGCACACACCATTACTTTCCGAATGATCGAATTCATGGGCTTGAGAAATATCCAGTATGCCTTGCTGATCACCGGGTTTCTGGTTGGATTGCCCATGATGTACAATGCCAGTTTCCTGGTTTTAATCCCGCTAATTTTCACTTTCGCATCTACTACCAAATTGCCCACCATCTGGCTGGCTCTTCCGCTTTGCTCTGCTTTATCGGTCGCACATTGCTTTTTGCCACCACACCCTGCCCCTACATACGTTTCATTTATTTACGAGGCAGATGTGAACAAAGTATTGATGTACGGATTGATCCCGATGATTCCGGCCTGTTTGATCGGCGGTGTTTGGTTGTCGCGCTTCACAAAAGAAATTAAAGTAACGCCGCCAGCCGATCTTTTCCGGGAACGGCATTTCGAGAAGAGTGAATTACCGGGATTGGGGATCAGCGTACTTTGTGCAATTACTCCCATTATTTTGATGTTGCTCGGAGCAATGACTGATATGTTGTTTGGCTCACCGCCGGCAAAAACGGAACTTACCCAATTGGGCCTCGAAAATATTACCGGTTTTTACCGTCAGATTTTTACTGAAAAGGGGTTCAACCTTCATTCGGCCAACATTATTTCCGGCATTCTTACCTTCTTCAAATTTATGAGCGATGCAAATATCGCACTTTTCATGGCAGTGATTGTTGCCATTTTCACGCTCGGCCTCCGAAAAGGGAAAAAGATGGACGATGTGATGAACAGTTCGGCCAAATCAATTGGTGCCATTTCGATGATCGTTTTGATTATTGCCGGCGGAGGCGCATTCTCGCAGGTCTTAAAAGACAGTCATGTAATTGAATACATCCGTTCCATTTCCGATTCCATTCAGATGAACCCATTGCTGATGGCTTTTCTGATTGCTTCTGTTTTCAGGCTGGCAGTTGGCTCAGCCACCGTTGCAACTCTGACTACCGCGCCAATCATGTTTCCAATAGCCCAGCAAGCAGGTACTTCGCCCGAATTAATGGTGCTGGCCACCGGGGCAGGAAGTGTAATGTGGTCTCATTTCAACGATTCCGGATTCTGGTTGTTCAAAGAATATTTCGGCCTGAATATCAAACAAACATTTAAAACATGGACCTTAATGGAATCAACCGTCGGAGTTATTGGCATCATTACAATATTGATCATGAGCGTGTTTATCTAAAGAAAAATGTTAAGAACCCTTAAAAATTAGTCGTGTATTAAACCTTTTGCTTTCAGTCTAATCTAAAAATAGATTTCAGTAAAATTTAGAAAAACCGATTTTAAAAATTAAAGGTTATGAAAGCAAAAGTATTAATTTTCGTAATGCTGATGGGTTTAACAACAGCCTTGATAGCCCAACCAAAAGAAAATGGTCAAAAAAAATCTTTTCGTGGACCAGAACGTGAAGTGCGCATGGAAAACAAAAGAGGACCTGAGAATGGACTGAACCTGACTGATGCCCAAAAAGGAGCATTTAAACAAAGTGTGCTTGATATGCAAAAGCAAATGCAGCCCATCCGCAATGAGTTAGGTGAAGCCGAAGCCCACCAAAAAACACTCGTAACAGCTGAAAAGCCCGACATGGCAGCAATCAACAAAAACATTGAAAAAATTGGCGCTTTAAAAGTTGAAATGGCGAAAATTCAGGCAAAACAGCGTATTGATATGCGTTCACAGTTGACCGAAGAACAACGTCTCAAACTTGATCTCGCTAAAGGAAAAATGATGCACAACAGAGCACCGATGGAGAGGCAGCACAATATGAGACCACACAGGTAATATTGGGTGATTTAATTTTATACACAAACAAAGAGAAGGCCGCCGGAAGATTTATCTTTCTGGCGGCCTCTTTCTCTTTTTAGCCTGTTCTTCTTTAGATTCTTCCCTGACCGTTTTCCTGAGCAGGTAATAATGGGCATTGAATCCAATAATCTTTGGTCAAGACAACAATCTTCAGGTTGATAATCTGTCAAAAGTAGTTCAACAAGCCGTGTAAAGGCTCCGCACAGCCTGCTCAGCCTATTGCTGAAAGCCTGATAGCTTCCAATTTTTGGGAACCACGAACAAAGATATTCTGAGGCAAAACGGTGTATCTGTTTTACTTTGAAATGTCCCTCATGATGCATGGTATACAGGTATACAGTCATAATCTCTTGGTCGGTAAATTCCGGTTTATTGTTATTGCTAAATCTTTGGCAATAAATTTGAAGTTCTTCAAACTTATCGCAGATGAAAAGGTAAATTCTTATTAACTTGTCGTCCTTATCCTTGGAAATCATATCTAATTATCAATTCGAAACTGATACTAAGATATTGATTTTTAGGAATTTAAACGAATTCTACCGCTTGGTTTTCAATTATTTAATGAACTTTTCTTAATCATTCTTCAACCCTTGATTCGCATAAATAACTCATTTCGCCCGATCGGAAAAAAATCATTGATGAAAGCAAATATTTTTACGGCTTTCAGGAAGAAGAAAACATTGGCGGAACTTTTCGGATGAAATTTGCAAACAACGAATTGCCCGGCTTTGCAGGTTGGCTGGTTGGTACCCGTTCGCTGGCACAGGTTGTCGAACCTCCCGAATTACAAGAAATACTTGATTTGTATATCGACGAATTGCTGCAAATCAGGCAGGCGGAATCCCTTAATTGACCGGCATTCGTTTCCCGTTCCGAATAGTTCAGGAATAAAAAAATAACTGCTACCGGTTTGATAAATAACAAATTATTTCTATTTTTGCGCCTCCCAAACAGGGATTAAAGTTTAATGTATAACTAATTAGAAGTTTTATGAAAAACCAGTATGAAACCGTTTTCATTGTAACTCCCGTTTTATCTGATGTTCAGGTAAAGGAAACGGTAAAGAAATTCAAAGACTTTGTCACCGAAGAAGGCGGCGAGTTTTTGAATGAAGAGGACTGGGGATTGCGCAAATTAGCCTACCCAATCCAGAAAAAGTCCACAGGTTTTTACAATCTGTTCGAATTTAAGGCCGATCCTTCCATGGTTCAGAGACTGGAAATTCAGTTCAAACGCGATGAACGTATCATCCGTTTCCTGACTTTCAAGATGGACAAATACGCAGCAGCGTACAGCGAGAGAAGAAAAAACAAGTCGAAAGTACAAACTGAAAAGGAGGCCTAAACGATGACAACAAATCAAAGTGAAATCCGCTACCTGACACCACCGTCGGTTGAGATCAAAAAGAAAAAGTATTGCCGCTTTAAAAAGAACAAAATTAAGTTCGTTGATTACAAAGACCCTGAATTTTTGAAAAAATTCCTGAACGAGCAAGGTAAAATTTTACCACGCCGTATCACCGGGACTTCTTTAAAATATCAACGTAAAGTGGCCCAGGCAGTGAAAAGGGCTCGTCATTTGGCTTTACTGCCTTATGTTACCGACATGATGAAATAATTTAAAGCAGCAAGAAATGGAAATTATATTATTACAAGATGTAACAAGATTGGGGTCGAAAGACGACATCGTAAAAGTGAAAGACGGTTACGGTCGTAACTTTTTGATTCCCCAGAAGATGGCTATTGTAGCCACCGAATCGGCCAAAAAAGTGTTGGCTGAAAACATCAGACAAAAGGCGCATAAGGAAGCTAAACTGAAAGCGGCTGCTTTGGAAATTGCAGAACAGTTGAAAAGCAAACAACTGGTGATTGGCGCAAAAACCAGCACCACCGGTAAAATTTTCGGTTCGGTAAATACCATCATGCTTGCCGAAGCTATCAATAAAAAAGGTTTCGAAATCGACCGGAAACAAATTTTAATTGCCGACGACAGCATTAAAGAAGTAGGCAAGTTTACTGCCAAAATTAAACTTCACAAAGAAGTGGTAGTTGAAATTGAATTCGAAGTTGTTTCGGAATAATTAGTTAATCACTCACAGATTTTTTTTTCAAACAGATAAAAAAAGCCATTCCTTTTTGGAGTGGCTTTTTCTTTTGCCTTTCTGAAATTACTTCTTGTATACTTTTTTGTACCCGTAAAGGGCTGTATTGCCCAATTGTTCTTCGATACGAAGCAACTGGTTGTATTTAGCCATACGGTCGGAACGACTCAGCGAACCGGTTTTAATTTGACCCGAATTGGTTGCAACAGCGATGTCGGCAATGGTCGAATCTTCCGTTTCGCCTGAACGGTGTGAAGTCACGGAAGTATAACCTGCACGATGCGCCATTTCAATGGCATCAAGTGTTTCGGTCAATGTACCAATCTGGTTTACTTTAATAAGAATTGAGTTGGCAGCACCCAGTTCGATTCCTTTTTTCAGGTACTCAACGTTGGTTACAAACAAATCGTCGCCTACCAACTGGCATTTGTCGCCCAATTTCTGGGTTAAAGCCACCCATCCTTTCCAGTCGCCTTCATCCATCCCGTCTTCAATTGAATCGATCGGGAATTTGGCAACCAATTCGGCGAGGTAAGCAACCTGTTCTTCAGAAGTGCGTTTTGCACCGCCTGTTCCTTCAAATTTACTATAATCGTATACTCCGCCTTCATAAAATTCAGAAGCAGCACAATCCAAAGCAATTGAAACATCGCCACCATCTTCCTTGCGACCCGGTTTGTACCCGGCGTTTTTGATCGCTTCGATGATCGAGTTCAATGCGTCTTCCGTCCCTTTTAATTTCGGGGCAAAACCACCTTCATCGCCAACAGCAGTACTCAAACCACGATTATGCAATACTTTCTTCAGACTGTGGAATACTTCAGCTCCCATTCGCAACCCTTCGCGGAACGAAGGAGCGCCAATCGGACGAATCATGAATTCCTGAAAAGCGATAGGAGCATCGGAGTGAGAACCGCCATTGATGATATTCATCATCGGAACAGGCAGTGTTTTTGCATTGATTCCGCCAATATAGCGGTATAATGGAAGACCCAGTGCAGCAGCAGCAGCTTTGGCAACAGCCAGCGAAACGCCCAATATGGCGTTGGCTCCCAGTTTGCTTTTTGTTTTTGTACCGTCGAGTTGCAATAGTTTTTTGTCGATCGCAATTTGGTCGCTCGCATCCATACCTAGAATTTCGCGTGCAATTAATCCGTTTACATTTTCAACGGCTTTCAGAACGCCTTTGCCCAGGTAGCGGCCTTTGTCGCCATCGCGTAACTCAATGGCTTCGTTTTCTCCGGTTGATGCACCTGAAGGAACAGCAGCCAAACCAACGGCGCCACATTCAAGGGTAATTTCAACTTCTATGGTTGGATTACCGCGCGAATCCAGAATTTCTCTACCAACTACTTTATTGATTAACATGGTATTTTATAATTTAAAATTAAACTTTTGTGTTTTTGAATTCAATCAAAATAAAACAAATATAACAAATCAGGAGAAATAAAGTTTAAGGAAAATGATTTACAATCAATCGTTTAAACTCATTCAACCTGCTTGTATTTTTCTCCCGGTTTATAATTAATGACCTCCAAATCCTGAATCGTAACCAGTCCGCCTTTCCCCGATTTCTCAAGCATTTCATTAGCCCTTTCAGCAAACGCGCTAATTTTTTCTGATGAATCGACAATCTCAACAATTACCGGAAGATCGGATGAAAGGGCAAATATTTTCAGGGTATGAATTGAATGGCTGGCACCAAACGACAACATTCCTTTGTACGCAGTGGCTCCTGCCATTCCGATTTCGCGGGCTTCGAGCAGTAGCGCCTCGTACAGCGGTTTTCCACGATAATGATCGGACTCGCCAAGATAGATTTTCAGGATTTGTGCTTTTCCTCTTTGTAAAGCCATACATTGTATAATTATAGAATGGAACGCACCAACAATACCCCCAGGTAAACAGCCAGAATCCCCACGATCACACTCAACCCGATATTCAGGAAAAATGGGAACAAAGTCTGATCTTTCAGAAAGGAAAAATTGTTGTATGCAAACGATGAAAAAGTTGTAAACCCGCCGCAAAAACCGACGGTCAGGAAGATGCGCCATTCGGGACTCATCAGGTTGCCTTTTTCGGCAATAGCAAAAACCACCCCAATGATGAAACACCCCAGCATGTTGGCAATAAAAGTTCCGAACGGAAAAGTCGTATGAAATAGTTTTTCGGCATAAACCTGCGTCAGGTAACGGGCTACACTGCCAATGAAACCTCCGGTGCCGACTATAAAAATGGTTTTAAACATGAATTTTTATTTTAACGGTATTTATGATACCTTCCCGGCAAATTTACAATTTTAATCGGTTTTTTTTAAGATTACAGCAACAACTCGACGATTGTAAAACTCAGGACATGAGAAATTTAAAACTATTTTTTTTTATCCTTTTTGTATTCATTTTTATATCTGCTCAACCGCAGAACGACTCGAAGTATGCAAAAATATATTTCGAACAGTGGAAAAATACCCCGGAACTAAAAAACGCATCGATCGGGATTTCGGTAATGGAAGCCGGGTCGGGCAATATTATTCTTGAAACGACCCCGCAACTCAGCCTTGTGCCTGCTTCGTTGCTGAAAATTATCACTTCTGCTGCTGCCCTCGAAATTCTGGGGCCACAATACCACTTCGAAACACGGATCGATTATTCAGGAGAAATAAATGCTGAAACAGGAACTTTGAACGGCGACCTGGTAATTGTTGGCGGCGGCGATCCGGCGCTGGGTTCCATGTATTTTAAAGACCACTACCTGAAAAATCATTTTCTGTCCCAATGGGTAAAAGCAATTCAGGGAAAAGGGATAAAAAAAATAAACGGGAACATTATCGCTGACGCTTCGATTTACGAACAGCAGATGATCCCGAACACCTGGGTTTGGGAAGACCTCGGCAATTATTACGGGGCAGGGGCATGCGGATTGAGCGTTTACGATAACATGTATGAAATTACCTTGCAATCGGGGCCGGCCGGCAGCGACTGTCCGCTTATTCGTATTGCGCCGGAAGTTTCCGGACTGGAAATTGAAAATACAGTAAAATCATCAACCGTCAACCGCGATCAGGCTTATGTTTTCGGTAGCCCGTTCGATAACAAACGGATTATAAAAGGAACTATTCCTGAAAACCAGAAAAATTTTGTGATCAAAGCGAGCCTTCCCGATCCCCCTTCCCTACTGGCAAACCAATTAAAGCAAAAGCTGGAAGAAAACAAAATTCAAACTGGTGGAATTGTTAAGACCAGCTATTCATCGTGCAAAACCGGGAAAATCATTTGCAACACGGTTTCCCCTCCTCTAAAAGATATTATCAATGTTTTAAACCACGAAAGTGTAAACCTGTTTGCCGAGCATCTGTGCAAACATCTGGCGTACGTTGAAACAGGGAAAGGCAGCACAAAAGATGGGTTGGAAATCATCCGCAAGTTCTGGGCGCAAAAAGGTATCGATACCGAAGGCATGTATCTTGCCGATGGCAGCGGCCTTTCGCGTTTCAATGCAATTACCGCCCGGCAACTTACCGAGATACTTGATTACATTAATCAAAGCCCTAATTCTGAAATTTTCAAACAAAGCCTGCCAACTGCCGGTGGCAACGGAACTTTGTATGTTTTCGACAAAGAAAAATTCCCTAACGGTGTGCTTCGAGCCAAAAGCGGCAGTATGACCCGCGTGCGTGGCTACGCCGGATTCCTGGAAACAACGTCAGAAAAAAAATTGATCTTTACGGTGATACTGAATAATTTTTCGTGTACCCAATCGGAGGTAATTAAGAAAATAGAAGAATTTCTATTTGAGATTTCCAATGATTGATAAATCAGCGATAAAATGAGAGTGACGAAAAATCATTTTCGATTCGGTCAACCTAAAACAAAAAAAAGATTGGGTTAAAATGAATGTTTCTCATTTTTCCGGTAAGCCAGCCCATTAAACCGGGCAATCACTTCATCGTTTTCATCGGTTATCAATACATCATAAGCCCCGATCCGTTTTGGGTCGCCCACTTCGGTAGCCGTGGCAAACAAAGTGCCTTCCGATTTTCCTTTCAGAAATGAAATATTTACATTGACTGCCAATGCCAATTGTCCCCGGCTGTTCGCCGCAACGCCAAAAGCCAGATCAGCCAGGGTAAAAATTGCACCACCCTGCACCACATTGGCCGAATTCAGGTGTTTGTCTTCAATTTCAAGTTTTGCCTTGCAATAACCTTCTGCAACTTCCAGAATTTCAATTCCTGTAAGATTAGCAAAGCGGTCATTCCTGAAGAATGCTTTTATTTTTTCTGTTCCCATACTACCTATTTATGAAGAAGAAAAAACCTGTGAGCAAGCCCACAGGTTTCTATATAAATTCATTTATCGTTCAGATTACATCAGACTGTAGGCAACAGTCAACCCAGCCATTACAATTGAAACCATACTCATCAGTTTGATAAGGATGTTCAACGATGGGCCTGAAGTATCTTTAAATGGGTCGCCAACCGTGTCGCCTGTTACAGCAGCCTTGTGACAATCAGAACCTTTTCCGCCAAAATTACCTTCTTCGATGTATTTTTTTGCATTATCCCATGCGCCACCGGCATTGGCCATGAAAATAGCAAGGATAAATCCGGTTGAAGTACCACCTAAAAGCAGACCAACAACTCCGGAAACGCCAAAGATAATACCGGTAGCAATCGGAATAAAAATGGCAAGAAGCGATGGGAATAACATTTCTTTCTGAGCGCCTTTGGTTGAAATCTCAACACAACGGGCATAATCAGGTTCACCTTCACCCGTTAAAATACCTTTAATTTCACGGAACTGACGACGAACTTCTTCAACCATACTCTGGGCGGCACGCCCTACAGCATTCATGGTTAACCCGCAGAACAGGAAGGCAGCCATTGACCCGATAAATGCTCCAACCAATACGCGTGGGTTCATAATATCGAGGTGAAGATATTGCATCATTTCAGGGATACTTGCTTTGTGGATATCCATGTTGGTGAAATGATTGCTGGTTGCATATTGCGTAAATTCTGCCACTTTTTCAGGAACACGAGCCAATGCAATTTTGATTTCTTCGATATACGAAGCCATAAGGGCTAAAGCTGTTAATGCAGCCGAACCAATTGCAAATCCTTTTCCGGTTGCTGCTGTGGTATTTCCAAGGGTGTCCAAAGCATCGGTACGAACACGAACTTCGTGTCCTAAACCACTCATTTCGGCATTTCCACCGGCATTGTCAGCAATTGGGCCATAAGCATCAGTAGCTAGAGTAATACCTAAAGTTGAAAGCATACCAACCGCAGCAATCGCAATTCCATACAATCCCATGCTAATATTTTCAAACTTAAATTCAGCAGCAAAAAGGAAAGCAAGAATAATTGAAGTACCAACAATCAAAACCGGAATTGCAGTAGAAATCATACCAGTTCCAATTCCAGAAATAATTACGGTAGCAGGTCCTGTTTTGGTTGATTCAGCGATATTACGTGTTGGAGCAAAACCTGAGGAGGTATAATATTCAGTAATTTTACCAATACCAATACCACCTACTAGCCCAGCCATCATCGAACCCCAAACTCCTAAATAATTCGGGATATCCAGATATTTCAGGATCAGAAAAGAGAAAATGGCAATTCCCACAGAACTGATATTTACCCCCCGGCTGAGAGCAGCCAGCAATTGTTTCTGAGAAGCGCCTTCTTTAGCTTTTACCATAAAGATGCCTAATATGGAAAGAATAATTCCGACAGCAGCAATAATCATTGGAGCAATAACTCCGTTCATTTGTATATCAGCAGCTTCTTTTGCAGAAACATTTATTCCGATATTAACTAAATTTGAAGCAGCAAAAGCGGTCGCACCAAGAGCAGCGGTAGAAAGGATGGCTCCGCAATACGATTCATACAAGTCGGCGCCCATACCAGCAACATCGCCTACATTATCACCCACATTATCAGCAATAGTTGCAGGGTTGCGTGGATCGTCTTCCGGAATTCCGGCTTCTACTTTTCCAACAAGGTCGGCACCAACGTCAGCAGCCTTGGTGAAAATACCACCGCCAACACGGGCAAACAATGCCTGAGTTGAAGCTCCCATTCCGAAAGTAAGAGTGGTCGTCGTGATGATGATCAACCTCATGGATGGATCGGATGCAATAATACTGTTGGTTACATTGTCGAGTGAACCAATAATGAACTGCAAGGCATAGAACCAAACTGAAATATCAAGCAAACCCAATCCGACAACGACCAGCCCCATTACAGCGCCTGACCGGAAAGCGACTTTTAGTCCGTCGTTCAACGAACGCTGGGCTGCATTAGCCGCACGGGCAGAAGCGTAGGTTGCTGTTTTCATTCCGAAGAAGCCTGCTAATCCGGAAAAGAAACCACCCGTTAAAAATGCAAATGGCACCCATGGATTTTGAATTTCCAGGATGTATGCCATGACGGCAAACAACAACGTCAAAATAATGAATACCCGAAAAACAACTTTATACTGTTGTTTCAAATAAGCCATCGCTCCATCACGAACATGCTTGGCTATTTTCTTCATTGTATCCGTACCTTCACTTTCCTTCATCATTTGTTTGAAGAAAAACCATGCAAAAGAAAGTGCAAGAATTGAACTGGCAGGAACCAACCAAAATATATTATTCATAAGAAAAAAATTTATGCAACTCAGTTGCTGTTAGATAATCGTTTTTCTGCTTGAAGGGGCTGAATTTAACAAATATGAAATTGACAACAGGTAAAGTCAAAATGTTATTTGGCAGAATTAGTTGACATTGGCAAGAACGATTATATACATCGATCTCGAAAATTCAATCTAAACCCAAATTCACCCAATAGCTATCAAATTGATAATAAAGACAAAAGAAAAATATCGATTTATTTTTTATCTTTCTTAAACGACAGAGAAATTAACTCTTATTTTTAATTCGTTCCGAATAAAAAATCGAAAAAGACTTAAGATTTGCTTAAGATAGTCCTGCAAAAACATATAAATTTTTCTTCCGAATGAAGATTGGACTATAAAGCAGGCTGATGGTTGGATGCTGGATTCCGGATATCGAAATCCAAAATTCTAAAACTTGGAATCCGACAATATCATTCTTCAACAACCGGAAAATCAACTTTGCGAACCACCCCTTTTCCTTTCCATTTTCCGCTGTAAAAGTACAGGATAAGGACAAGCATTCCGATCAGCCAACCTGCTGGTTCTGACCACCAGATGCCATTTACACCGATTTTTGAAGAAAGAAAATAGGCAACCGGGATGCGGATCAGGTAAAGGGAAACAAAGGTATTAATCATCGGGATCAGAGTTGCACCGGCGCCACGGAGAAAACCAATCATCGCAAACATGACGGCAAACAACAAATAAAAAGAAGAGACGATTACCAGATAATCCTGCCCAATTTTAACAACATCGACATCAGGAGTAAAAAATTTCATGATACTACTTCCAAAAAAAATGACTGCCAATGAAATAATTACGCAATAGCTAAGCGAAAACAGCAAGGTTGTCCGAAGTCCTTGCAAAGCACGTTTTTCTTTGAATGCCCCCAGGTTTTGACCAGTGAAAGAGGCAAGCGCCTGCGAAAATGCCATGGCTGGCATTTTTGCAAACGAATCGATGCGGGTGGCTGCTGTAAATGCTGCAACGGCGTTGATCCCGAAGCTGTTCACGATGCTCATTATGGCCATCATCCCAACTGCAACAAACGATTGTTGAAATCCTGTAGGCAAACCAATCCGCATACAACTTTTAAAAATATTTCTGTCGAACAAATATTTACGAAAAGACAAGTGAATTAATGCATGTTTCTTGTTTAAATAGGTAACTGCACTGAAAAATGCAAGTGCATGTGAAATAACCGTAGCAATAGCAACTCCTTCGATACCCCATTTAAAAACAAGGACAAAAACAAGGTCGAGAATAACATTTGTTACCGTTGCCAATATCATAAAATACAAGGGTGTTTTTGCATCGCCGAGACCACGCAAAATAGAACTAATCCCGCTAAAACCGAAAAAAAAGAAAGTTCCTGTCAGGTAAATTTGAAGATAATTAACCGCATCAGGTAAAATCTCGTCAGGTAAATTAAGCAGGAGAAAAAACGGTTTGCTCAGTATAATTCCGATAATACTGACAAAAACGGATGCAACCAGAAAAAATATAAAAATGGTGTCGATGGTTTTTTTTACATTTTCGTGCTGTCGTGCACCGAAATACTGTGAAACTACGGTCGATGCACCGGAACCGATGCCAATTACCATTGAGATCAGCGCAAAAATAATTGGGAACGATGCGCCCACTGCTCCCAATGCTTCCTTTCCAATATAATTTCCCACAATCACACTGTCGACCACATTGTATAGATTCTGAAAAATATTCCCGGCGACCAATGGCAGAGAGAAATTAATCAGCAATTTACCAACCCGTCCTTCAGTAAAATCCTTCATGCTATCTGTTTCAGCTTGCAAAACTCAACAATTATTTTCGCATCTCAAAACATTTGTTCTTCGACATCATTTTGCAAAAAACAAACTATCGCTTTTCAACGGGTAGCTCATTTTAACCGACTTCAAAACCCTAAATTCGGATTAAAAATTAACGGATTAAAAAAAATATTATTAAAAATGTGCCTGAAGGTTTTGTTTTTTTCAAGATGCGTTTATTTTTACCAAAAATTTTGACAATGAAGAAAAGGGTACTTTTTGTCTGTCTTGGAAATATTTGCCGTTCTCCCGCTGCCGAAGGCGTTTTTAAAACGTATATCGAACGGGCAGGATTGTCTGATGAAATTGAATGCGACTCAGCAGGAACTTCGCCTTATCACATCGGAGAGCCAGCCGATCACCGGATGCAAATGCATGCCGAAAAACGGGGCTACGAACTCGACAGTGTTGCCAGAGCTTTTAGTTCAAGAACCGATTTCGACAATTTCGATTTCATTATCGGGATGGATGACCAAAATGTTTGGGATCTGCGTGCCAAGGCAAGAAGCGAAAAAGACCGCAAGAAAATTTATAAAATTACCGATTTCTCCGTGGATATGGACTACGATTCAGTACCCGATCCATATTACGGAGGGGCAACAGGTTTTGAGTTGGTACTCGACATTCTGGAAGATGCCTGCGATGGATTGATGCAACAATTGAAAGAAATATAAACCGAAAAGCTCCGAAACGGGGCTTTTTTTTATTGATTTGAAAAAAAACGAATTACGAATTACGAAACTTGGAACCTGGAATTTGAAACCTGAAACTCACCATCACCCACCCGACCGTTTCACTTTGTACCCCATTCCTCCAAGAATTTCCATTACTTTATTACAAAAGTCGCCCTGAATCAGAATTTCATCGTCTTTGGCTGAACCGCCAACTCCGCATTTGGTCTTCAGTATCTTTGCAAGCTCTTTTAAATCGCCATCGGAACCAACAAAGCCGGTAATTAAAGTCACCGATTTCCCTTTTCGCTGTTTGCGGTCGAGTTGCACACGCAGGCTTTGCTTGTTTGGAGGCAGATTTTCCGAATTCGATTCTTCCGGAGTTTCGTATTTAAAATCGGGATTAGTTGAATAAACCATGCCCAGCCGTTCTTTCCAGTCGTTTTGTTTGTCCATCAGAAAAAGTTTTTGCAAAGATAGAAATTAGCAGAAACGATGAAAGAAGAGGGAATGATATACTGTTGTCATTTGCGGCCTCTTTCTCTTTTAGCCTGTTATTCGTTAGATTCTTCCTGTCAGTACCACAACAATATCCATCACATTGGTCATGGTCGGACCGGTAATAATGTGTCCTTCGGTATTTTCAAAAAAACTGTACGAATCATTATTGACAAGGAAACCTTCCATATTGGCGAACCGGGCAAGGCCATTGCTCCAGGTCGATTGATCGACCACTGCCCCGGTGGCATCCGTCGGACCATCGGTTCCATCGGTTCCGGCACATAAAATGGTTATATTCTGCTTCGACGGATTCTCATACAATGTTTTAGCCAACAACAGAGCCAGATGCTGGTTGCGCCCTCCCCTGCCGTTTCCGCTTACCACAACCGTTGTTTCACCGCCAAAAAGCAAACAACTTTTTTCGTCCGTACCAATTTGTTGAATTTGTTCTGAAATAAACTGTGCGGCATCCGAACAATCACCATCCATACTGCTGGTAACAATCCGGGTATTAAATCCGTTGAAAACGGCCACTGACGCCGCTTCTTTCAGTGCAATCCGGTTGTTCCCGATGATAAAATTATGAACATGCCTGAACACCGGATCATCCTGTTTCGGAGTTTCCGGAATTTGCCCATTCTTTCCTTTCTCAAGAATTTGCTGAATAGAAGGTGGTATTTTATCTGCAATCCGATACTTTTCCAGTATTTCCCAGGCATCCTGAAACGTAGAACTGTCGGGAGCTGTGGGACCCGAGGCAATCACATCAAGCGGATCGTTCACAACATCCGACAAAATAAGGCTGATGGTAACAGCTGGCGCTGCAATTTGTGCCAATTTTCCACCTTTCACTGCTGAAAGATGTTTGCGGACGGTATTTATTTCACAAATATCAGCGCCACTTTTCAGTAAAAGTCCGGTCAATTGTATCAATTCTTCTAAAGTCACCCCTTCCGGAGTATCAGCCAATAAAGCTGAACCTCCGCCCGATATCAGGCATATATGAATATCTTTTCCTGACAAATTGGAAACGGTCTGCATCACGTTCCGGGTACCGGCAATCCCAGCTTCATCAGGTACCGGATGGCCTCCTTCAGTGCAATCGATATATTTTAACGGAACTGAATGTCCGTATTTCACAACAATATGTCCGCCGAAAATCCGGTTTCCCAGAATATTTTCCAGTTCAAGAGCCATCAGCGCAGTTGCTTTTCCGGCACCGGTTACCACAATACGGCCTTCAGAATGCAACAAAATTTCTTTTCCTGCAATGAGCAACGAATGCCCGTGCAATTTCACATTGTCACGAATCAGCCGGTCGGGTTTCACCTTTTCGACGGCAGCCAGAAATATTTCTCTGGCAATTTGCTGATAGTCTTTCATTTTCTATAAAAACACAAGCGATAATAAACCAACCATTGCAAAGGAAACCAAACTCAGGATAACTGTCGGTAAGGAATAGTACTTCAGAGTTTCGGAAGGCGTCATTCCCGAGAATTTGCTGATTACCCAGAAAAAACTGTCGTTGGCATGCGACAACATCATCGAACCGGCGCCCATGGCAATAATAGCCAGCGTTTTACCCCACTCGCCCGACAGTCCGAGGCTATCCAGCAGTGGCGCAGAAATGGAGGCCGCAGTAATCACAGCAATGGTCGACGAACCCTGTGATGTTTTCAGCAAAACAGCAATACAATATGGAATGAATATGCCCAATCCGAGGGTTGCAACATACTCTCCCAGCTGATTAATAATTCCCGATTCCTTGATAACAGCGCCAAAAGTTCCCCCGGCTGCAGTTACAATCAGGATGGGGCCGGCCTTTTCAATAGCCAGGTCAAAAAGTTTGTTCCATTGTTCCATTCGGAAATGGCGCAACAACGGGAAGGCAACAAAACAGCCGATCAGCAGGGCAATTACCGGATCGCCTAAAAAATCAATTATGTTTTTCAGAATAGAATCTTCCGGAAATTTAGTCGCCATAAAAATCACCGATTTGAAAGTGATCAGCGACAGCGGCACAAGAATCGGCAGAAAAGAAAGAAACGCAGAAGGCGCAGAAGTTTCTTCAGGAGAAACCATTTCGTCTGTTTCATTCGTTGCAGGCAATCTGAGGGAACGCAAGCGAATAAAAAAATAGGCAGCAATAGTTGCCGGAATGGCAACCAAAACTCCCAGTAATATAACATTGCCGACGGGAGCATCAACAATACCGGCAGCGGCAGTAGCGCCAGGGTGAGGCGGCACCAGGCAATGGACACTATACAATGAAATAGCCAGCACCGGAGCCATAAAAGTTATCGCAGTTTTCGAACTGCGGGCAAGCGAACGGCAGATACCGCTCAATACAATGAAACCTGAATCGCAAAAAATCGGCAACCCAGTCATAAAACCGGTAACGCCCATAGCTGCCGGGGCTTGCTTCTCACCGGTGCGCTTCAGAAAAAAACGGGCAATACTCAGCGCTGCCCCGCTTTGATCAAGAATGATCCCGATGATCGTTCCCAAAAGGATAATCAACCCGATGGATTCGAGTGTACCGCCAAAACCTTTTTTCAATACCGGGACGATGGAAGCCTCGGGCAGTGAAACAACAGCCATTGCCAGACTGACCAGCAACAACGAAAGGAACGTATTAAATTTAAAAACAGAAGTAAGCAGAATTATTGCAAGAATACCTGCAGTGAGTATAAGAATACCAAAAATTAAATCCATTGCATGAAAATTACATCCTTATTCCAACAAAAATTACTTGTTCTTTTTATGCATATTAACCTTTGCTTTTGCATGGCCCGGATTATTGGAAAACGGATGATGCGGATTGTGAGTATTTTTAAACCAACCTTTATGGTTGCCATTATCTCCTGTTCTGAGAGCTACACAAGAACTAAAACTTGCCAAGATTCCCAAACACAACAACAATGAGATCAACCTTTTAATCCTTTTCATACTGATATTTTTAATTGTTTGTCGATATACTTTCCGATATTTTAACAAATATACAAAAGCTTATAGATCAATGCCGGTTCCCAGGTTAAATAAAATCCATACGAACCAATATCTTTTAAAAATTAGTTACAACTTAATTCATCGTTATTTTGCATCTGATCGAAATAACTCACACCTCCTCCTCGTTTTAGCTTGCGGTAACGAGGGGTATATAATTTCCCGGCAGTAACGAGATAACCACCTCCCCTGAAAACAGAAGGAGAATTTTCGGGTATGGCTCAATGCGAGGGGATTCCGGCCCACGCCGGAATGACAAAAGAACGTTGGCTGATGATGGAAGAAATTTATTTCTTCGCGTCTTTGCGTCTTTGCGTGAATCTGGCTGTTCCCTGACTGCCGTCAGGCAGGCTTCTGAAAACAGAAGGAGAATTTTTTGATATAGCTCTGTGCGATGAGATTCCGGCCCACGCCGGAATGACAAAAGAACGTTGGGAATGACGGAAGAATCTTTCGTCTTCGTGTCTCTAAACCTACCCCTTGTTTGAGTTTTAGCGGTAACGAGAAGGAGGGATAAAAATTTTATGCTAAATTTTCCATTTTTAGTATTGCTCTTTTGTTTTACTTTTGTTAAATTAGCTTTCAGAAATGATTTTTTCACCTGAAGTGAAGTTGGACAAACAGGAAAACCCCCTACAAAATAGATTGAGAACAGGCGAAACAGGATGGAACGTTCTATTCGGAGATTGTTTTGCGTACGATTTGTAGCTGATAGTTGAATTTTTCACGCCAATGTCAAAAGGGAAAAGCATGTCGCCGGTTGTTTTTGACGATTTTCCTAAAATCAAAAGGTTCCCGACGGTTGATTTGGACGCTATTTCCAAAATCAAAAGGTTCCCGATGGTCGATTTGGACATTATTTTCAAAATCAGAAGCCCCGCGACGATTGATTTGGACGTTATTTTCGGGGAATTTGAAGCCCCGGCAAGTGAAAACCTGAAATGTATTGGCGCTGATCTGCGTTCGACAATGCTCCGAACTATTTACTAACTTTTAAATTCTTATTTATGGAAACGGTTAAATTTAGTTCGATTAATTTAAAGCGGCTTAAAGTTGCCGATTTGTATTCGTTGAATAAGTCGACCATCGATTATGCCCTGCCTGTAAAGGAATCGATTGGCGATTTGCCCAAAGCGGCCCTCGTGCAGCTCGAAACCGACAATGTCGCCATGGGCGCCCAGTTGAACAAGACTTCGAAAAGCGCCTTTACTGCGGCGCTGACCGAAAAGGACAAAGAACGCGACCTGCGTTTCGCGGAGATTAAACACACCATCACCACTGCCTGCATCAGCCTCGACAATGCGAAAAAGGTGGCTGGTGAGAACCTGAAACTATTCTTTGCCCCGTACTGGAAAACCGACAAGGCCGCGTTAAACACCGAAACGGCCCTGCTTACCGAAATGCTTGAAAAGCTGAATGCATCGGACAGCCTGAAACAACAGGCCGACGCCATTGGAATTACCGCCATGTTGGCCGGACTTGAAACCTCGAACAACGAGTTCGACGCGTTATACAAAACACGCAATGCTGAGGAAGCAGCCAACGACGCCCCTTCGGCCAGCAGCCTGAAACCGGCAGCCCTGAGAAGCTACGAGCAGTTTTGCCTGACCGTGGAACAAACCATCAATCTGGCATCTACGCCAACGCTGCTCAACCTGTTTAACCAAATGAACGAACTGCGCAGCAAGTATGCTCGGCTGGTTGCCAAAACCGGCAACGGCGACAACACACCCGAGGAACCGGCGACCAAATAATCGCGGCAACTCATAAGCCACAAAGCCGTGAAACAAAAGATTTTTTTCGCTGGAAGGAAGATTGCGCGGCTTTGTGGTTGATAAAATTTTGAACGATTTTGGATACAGGCTGAAATCCAGGTTATTTGAACCATGTATCAAAAAATTATTTTAATTTTAAAAGCCTGAAAAAGCCATAAGAGCTAAAGCTCATACAAACCGGGAATGATTTTATTTATGGCTATTCCATGCGTTGGTTCCATAACTGAAAAACAAAAGCTGATACGAAAATTGTACGGTCAACTTTGAAAAAATAAGCACAGGTGATTATACACCTACGTTGTGCCGCATGCTGAGTGATTTAGGCTCATCAAGGATTATATTGAATATGAAACAAAGATGTAAAGAACATTAATTATCCTTTATTATGAAAAAAATTATCTTTCTATTATTCATTTTTTTGTATTCAAGCCTCGCAAATGCCCAAAGTTTTGATACAAAAAAAATTAAAAACTGTTCTGTTGGAACTGATCAATCTTTTGCAATTGATAATATTGGTGGGCTTTGGGCATGGGGAAAAAATTCATGTGGACAACTTGGTGATGGAACTAAAGAAGACAAGTATGCTCCAATGCAAATAAAACCTGAAACTAAATTTAGTATTGTTTCTTCAGGGGATAAACACACCTTGGCTATTGATATAGAAGGAAATTTATGGGCGTGGGGGAATAATGATTATGGACAGCTTGGAGATGGATCTCAGATATCAAGACCATTTCCTATTAAAATTATGGATGGTGTAAAATTTAAATCAGTTGCAGGAAAATATATACACTCTTTAGCTATTGATGTGGAAGGAAATTTATGGGCCTGGGGTTGTAATTATTCTGGTCAAATTGGAGACGGGACAACTAAAGCCAAATTTGTACCAGTACAAATTAAATCGGGTACTAAATTCAAAATGATTTCAGCAGAAGATTACAGTTTGGCAATTGATGAATTAGGCAACCTTTGGGGGTGGGGTGGATATATATTTAGTGATTTAGTGGAAGGTACAAATAAAGATGTATTATCTCCAATTCAAATAATGACTGGTACTATATTTAAATTCATTTCAGCCGGGAGAAATTATTTTCTTGCGATTGATGTGGGTGGACATTTAATTGGATATGGGTCAGACATATATGGACAATTAGGGAGTGGATTTACTTTCAATTCAAAATTTAAAGTCGTATCAGCAGGATATAATAGTAGCTTCGCCATTGATGAAGGGGGAAACTTATGGGCATGGGGAAACAACCCGTCCAGTATGGAAAGTTGCTATATGTGGACAAGTCAATCAAATAATACACCAACGATAATCAATTCTAAAACAAAATTTAACTACGTTGCTGTAGGGGAGAGACATGTTATGGGAATTTCTGAATCAGGGAATTTATGGGCATGGGGAAGCAATTGTGATGGGCGATTAGGTATTGATACCAATTCTAATAAAAATAACCCTATTCAAATTAGTTTTAATGTTAAATTTAAAAATCTTTATACTTATTGTTATAGTTCTTTTGCATTAGATGAATCAGGAATTTTGTGGACATGGGGAGAAAATTATGGAGGCTATTTAGGTAATGGTACCACAATTTCCAAGACAATCCCAACTCAAGTACATCCAGAAATAAAGTTTAAAACATTTACTTGTGGTGGTACATCATTAGGGATTGATGAATCGGGTATTCTGTGGGCATGGGGAGGTAATTTGGGAGGAAGTGTTGGGAATGGATCAAATGATTTGCACGTATTATCTCCTGCCAAAATAAAAGCTGATACAAAATTTAAATTGATTTCTTCAGGAGACAAGCATAATATGGCAATTGATGTTGATGGCAACTTGTGGTCATGGGGATATAACGGAGGAGGGGCTAGCAGTGATGGGACAAATAACTGGTGTGTTGGTGATGGAACTAATATTAATAGGAGAAGTCCAGTACTTATTAAATCAGGCACAAAATTTAAAAGTATTTCTGCCGGTTTAGGTCACAGCCTCGCAATAGATGTAATGGGTGGTTTATGGGCATGGGGAAATAATGGATATGGACAGCTTGGAGATGGAACTTTTATAGACAAAGCAGCTCCTGTTCAAATTATGACTGGAACAAAATTTCAAACTGCAGAAGCTGCATATGGAGTTTCTTGTGCTATTGATGAATTGGGAAATTTGTGGTCTTGGGGCTGGAATAAATACGGACAGTTGGGTGATGGAACGAAAATAAATAAGTGTACTCCCGTGCAGGTACTTCAAGATTTAAAATTTATGTATGCTTCATGCCGCGCTTCTGCTTCTGTTCTTGGTATTGACGTAAATGGGAAACTATGGGTATTGGGAGGTGATAGACCTTCTCCTGAAAATATTATGCCTGATAAGAAATTCAAATTCGCATATTCGGGTTATGCGATTGATGAGAACGATTTTTTATGGAACTGGAAAGGTATTTCAATTATGCAAGATAAAAAGATTAAATGTTATACAAATGGGAATGACTTTAATATGGTAATTGATGAAAATGGTAATATATGGACATGGGGTTTTAATAACTATGGGCAATTGGGTGATGGGGAAGCATGGTATTCTAATCCAATCTGGCTGAATAACCAAAGTTCTCCTGATGCTATCATTGAATATCCAGTTTTGTCTGATCCTCAAATAAAAACTAAGGATATTAGTGCCTTTAGCATAAACAATCATATTATTATTCAAACAAGGTATTCTGCTATGTTCAATATTTATAACTTGCAGGGTTGCAAAGTTATTTCGGGACGTTTACCATCAGGAGAAACAAGTATTCCTATAAAATCAGGATTTTACATTCTTTGTATCGATAAATTTAGAAGTAAAATATTAGTAAAATAATAACATATCAGATAGGTATTAAACAATCAGATATGATGAAATATTAATCAGCAGATTGAAGCACGCCGCCCAATCGAGTAGGCTGCCCCCCCAGCGATAGCTGATGACGTAGGGTAACTTTCGCTCCTTTCTCATCGTTTGGGCTCGCGGTAACAAAAGGCATATAATTTCCCAACTGTAACAAAACAACCACCTTCCCCATTTCGGGTATGGCTCTGTGCGAAGAAATTCCGGCCTGCGCCGGAATGACGGAAGAAAGATAGGAATGACAAAAGGAAAATAGGAATGGCTAAAGAAAACAGGATGCTGATGGAAGAAATTTTTTCCTTTGCGTCTTCGCGTGAATCCGGCTGTTCTTAAAACCACAATAGGCACAGTAGGACACATAGAAAAGATGTTGAAACCTGAACTCTGCCCCGATACTTTGTGGTTGCAACCCGCACCCCGGTTTTTCACTGAAAACTGTGACTGTCACCTTCTCCTCGTTTGAGCATGCGGTAACGAGGGGTACACAATTTCTCGTCTGTGACGAGATAACCCCCGCCCCCATTTCGGGTATGGCTCTGTGCGGGTAGATTCCGGACTGCGCCGGAATGACAAAAGAAAGATAGGAATGGCGAAAGAAAACAGGAACTGTAAACGGAAATGACGGAAGAAAGCTGGATGCTGAAGGAAGAAACTTTTTCCTTTGTGTCTTCGCGTCTTCGCGTGAGTCCGGCTGCTCTTAATGGGATTTACCGCACAGGCAGCATATGAGATAGAAATATTAAGTATAATTGATTATAAAAAAACGTATGGCTATCATTTGCTTAAAGACTTGTAATGATCTATTCGAAGCCAATCTGATAAAAACCCGGTTGATTGATTCGGACATTGATTGTTTTTTGACCAATGAGAATTTCACCACGTTATACCCCGGGTACAATGGGATGATGGGAGCCGGAATTCAAATAATGATAGACGAAAAGGACGCCGATAAAGCAATTGAACTATTAGGACAAGATAGTGCCACAAAAATAAAATGTCCGAATTGCGGTTCAGAAAATGTTGCATATGGCTTAGGTCGCAAAAAATTTGGGAAAATAGCTTTGATTTGTTTATCGGTGATTAGCATGATTCCTTTCAACAACATAAAACTGGCTTATTCCTGCAAAGATTGCAAAACTGAGTTTAAAAGATAACCACCGCCCCCATTCGGGTATGGCCCTGTGCGAAGAGGTTCCGGCCTGCGCCGGAATGACGGAAGAAAAGATTAGGAATGACAAAAGAAAGTTGGCTGCTGATGGAAGAAATTTATTTCTTCGCGTCTTTGCGTCTTCGCGTGAATCCGGCTGTTCTTAAAACCACAATAGGCACAGTAGGACACATAGAAAAGATGTTGAAACCTGAACCCTGCCCCGATACTTTGTGGTTGCAACCCGCACCCCGGTTTTTCACTGAAAACTGTGACTGTCAACTGCGACGAAAACACTCCGCGTCTTCACGTGAGTCCGGCTGTTCTCAATGGAATTCCGGCTTTTTCCAAACTCTGATACGATAATTCAATCCTTAATTTGCTCCTGAAAAGATTATTTAATAATTTACCCTAAATTTTCCACAATATCAAAAAAGGGAAAACAGATAATCACAATGGAACAAAAAGAAAACGAAACATTTGAGATACAAACCAATCCGCAGTTGCAACTGGCGTTCGACTTTGTACAATATACCGAACAGCATATTTTTCTGACCGGAAAAGCCGGGACCGGGAAAACAACGTTCTTGCACCAACTGCGAAAAATTTCGCCGAAACGGATGATTGTTGTCGCGCCAACCGGGGTGGCAGCCATCAATGCAGGCGGGGTGACCATCCATTCGTTTTTCCAGATGTCGTTCGGTCCACAGCTACCGCAAAACCCCGATCAGCCACGACCGGTAAGGGTTACCGACGACAGCAATGTAGCGGCCGGGATCAAACGGTTCAGCCGCGAAAAAATAAACATCATGCGCAGCCTCGACCTTTTGGTGATCGACGAGATAAGCATGGTGCGGGCCGATGTACTCGACGGTATCGATGAGGTTTTGCGCCGTTTCCGTAACCGCAACAAACCGTTTGGCGGGGTTCAGCTTTTGATGATCGGCGACCTGCAGCAGCTTGCCCCCATTGTAAAAGACGATGACTGGGAATTATTGAAAAACTACTACGAAACCTGTTTCTTTTTCAGCAGTCACGCGCTAAAACGTTCCAAATGGGTCGGAATCGAACTGACACAAATATTCCGGCAAAGCGACCTGAAATTCATCGAATTGCTGAACAAAGTCCGCGAAAATAATATCGACGAAGAAACCTTGTTACAGCTCAACCAACGGTACATCCGGGGGTTCAATCCCGACGACAAGGAAGGTTATATCACGCTGACCACCCATAATTCGCAGGCACAGGAAATAAACGATGCAAAACTGATCGCATTAAAAAGTAAGGCTCACACGTTTACCGCCACAGTAACCGGCGATTTCCCGGAGTATCAATTCCCCACCGATGCCGAATTAAAGCTGAAAACTGGTGCGCAGGTGATGTTTGTAAAAAACGACTCGTCGGGCGACAAACGGTATTATAACGGGAAGATCGGCACCATTACCGCAATCGGCAGCACAACGGTTGAAGTGACTTGCCCCGGCGATGCTTTCGCCGTTGAAGTGGAGCCTGAAGAATGGCAAAATGCGCGTTATACACTGAACGAAATAACGCAGGAAATCGACGAAGAAGTGATCGGCACATTCCGGCAATTCCCGTTAAAACTGGCGTGGGCCATCACCATTCACAAAAGCCAGGGACTGACGTTCGACAAAGCCATCATCAACGCGCGGCTGTCGTTTGCACACGGACAGGTTTACGTTGCGCTGAGCCGTTGCCGCAGCCTCGACGGATTGGTGCTCAGCTCCCCCATCGCCATGCAAAGTGTGAAAAGCGATTCAACTGTGATCCGCTTTACCGACGAGGTGGAACGTACCCAACCGGGAACCCGCGAACTCGACCGGGCACGAAAAGAATTCCAGCAACAACTGCTCACCGAACTGTTCGATTTTCAGTCAACATTGCGCATGTCGTATTACCTGTTGAAAATATGCGAAGAACATCAGTCGCAACTGATCGGCAACTTACCGGGAAGCCTTCAAAACCTTATTCTTCCGATAAAAGAGGAACTGATTGCCGTTTCCGATAAATTTTCGGTTCAGTTGACCAATCTCATGAATCAAAGTACCGATGCAGAAACCAATTCGCAGCTTCAGGATCGAATAAAAAAAGCCAGCATTTATTTTTCTGAAAAGCTGACAAACATTGTCGAAAATGCAATTGAAAATTTTGGTTTTGAAACCGACAACCGGGAAGTCCGAAAAACTTTATCGACGGCGATTGAACGGGTTACAAAAGAAACCGCAATAAAGAAGGTTTGCCTGGAAGAATGCAAAAACGGTTTTTCGTTAAAACGATACCTGGAAATCCGTGCAAAAGCCAATATTGAAACGCCGCAGCTCGGGCAAAAGAGACGAAATAAAGAAAACGAAATCTCCAATTCAGTGCATCCCGAATTCTTTAAAACATTAAAAGACTGGCGACTGAAGAAAGCCCATCAAATGGGCGTTGAAATCGCTCGCATTATCCGGCAAACCACGCTGCTCGAAATCGCGCAGGAAGTGCCCGTCACGACATTGAGCCTGAAAGAAATCAAAGGCATGGGCGGCAAAAAAATGCAGCAGTTCGGCAAGGAAATACTGGAAATGGCCATTGCCTACCGTCGTGAAAAAGGAATGGAAGTCCCGTTCGGGGCAGAAAAAGAAATTGTAAAAGCAGCGATGGACACGAAAGAAATCAGTCTCGACCTGTTCAAAAGCGGAAAAACAATTTCAGAAATTGCAGAAGAACGGATGATGGCCACTTCAACCATTGAAGGCCATCTGGCCCATTTTGTACGGTTGGGGGAAATCCCGCTGAAAGGTCTGCTTCCGGATGAAAAGATTGAAACAATCAGCGATTTCTTCCGGAAAAACGGACCGTGCCCTGCATCGCAAGCCCGCACCCAACTTGGTGAAAATTACAGTTTTTCGGAAATCCGGTTTGTAATGAACTACCTGGAAGCAAAACGCGAAAAGAAACAGGGTTAAAAAACCAAGAATAAATCCATCCATTTCGACAGGAAAGGTTTTCTATATCAACGTTTTTTTTCATATTTGCGACAACATAACAAATAATTCACATTTATACAGAAATGAAAGTTTTAAAATTTGGAGGCACATCAGTAGGAAGTCCCGAAAACATGCGGGCAGTAATGGAACTGATAACAGATGGAGAACAAAAAGTTGTTGTCCTCTCGGCGATGTCGGGAACAACCAATTCCCTGGTTGAAATTTCGAATTATTTGTATAAGAAGAATAAGGACTCAGCCCGGATAGTCATCAACCAGTTGGAAGAAAAATACATCAAGGTAGTTGCCGCCCTTTATGAAAAAGCAGAAAGTAAAGCAGAAGGCACAAAAGTGGTGAAAGAAAGTTTCGACACCATCCGGTCGTTTACTTCAGGTGATTTCAGCGAAGTTGGGGAAAAAGTAATACTGGCCCAGGGCGAATTGATTTCGACCGCGCTTTTTGTAAGCCTGATGAAAGAAAATGGGTACAATGCCGTTTACCTGCCAGCCCTCGATTTTATGCGCATCGATGCCGACAAGGCTGCTGATTTGTACTACATCCGGAAAACAGCCCCGGGCATAATTGAAAAAACCGGAAAAGCCGATTATTATATAACACAGGGATTTATCTGCCGGAATGCCAACAACGAAATCGACAACCTGCAACGCGGAGGCAGCGACTACACAGCAACATTGATCGGTGCGGCAATTGATTCGGAAGAAGTGGAAATCTGGACCGACATTGACGGCTTCCACAACAACGATCCCCGCTATGTGGAAAACACCCGTAAAATTGAGCAATTGTCGTTCGATGAAGCAGCCGAATTAGCTTATTTCGGGGCAAAAATCCTGCACCCGTCGACTGTTTTACCAGCCAAATTGCACAATATTCCGGTTCGCCTGAAAAACACCATGAACCCGAGTGACGAAGGAACTCTGATTGCTTCGGAATCGAGTGGCAGCGGGATCAAGGCAGTTGCTGCCAAAGACGGTATCACCGCTGTAAAAATCCGTTCGTACCGCATGTTGATGGCCTACGGTTTCATGAAAAGTATCTTCGAAATTTTCGAGTTCTTCAAAACACCTATCGACATGGTAACCACATCGGAAGTTGCTGTTTCGCTGACCATTGACGATACGAAAAACCTGGAAAGCATCCAATCGAAACTTCAGGAATACGGAGAAGTAGAAATTGATAGCGACTTGTCGATCGTGTGCATTGTTGGCGATTTGATTGCCGAGGAAAAAGGCTTTGCCGCCAAAATATTCAACGCGCTGGAAGGCATTCCTATCCGGATGATTTCGTACGGGGGTAGTCGCCACAATATTTCGATTTTAGTGCCAACTTCACTGAAAAAAGAAACATTGAGGGCTTTAAGTGACAACCTGTTAAACGCTTAAATAATTCTTTTTTTACCTATTTGATTTGTTGAATATCATTTTTGCATATATTTACATGATTATCAAATATTTTTAATTTATTATGAAAACAGGTACAGTAAAATTCTTCAACGAGTCAAAAGGTTTTGGTTTTATTACAGATCAATCAGGCGAAGAGTACTTCGTTCATGTTTCTGGTCTTATCGATAAAATTAAAGATGGAGACACAGTTACTTATGAACTCGCCGAAGGAAGAAAAGGATTGAATGCCGTGAATGTAAAACTATCGTAGTAAAATATATAGTTCAACATACAGAATTCAATACAGCCTCACGTTTTCGTGGGGCTTTTTCATTTCTGCCAGGTTCTCATTTCAGTAAAAAAACATTGGTAGCTTCCTCGCGGGAAGTCAGCTGCACATTAAAACGGTCTTTTAATTCTGCAAAATTCTGAAATGCTTTTACCGGGGTATTATTTTCTTTCGAAAGGTGGCTCAAAAATACATATTCCAACTGATCGCCGGCATGTTGCCTGACCAGTTCCAACGACTGGTCGTTCGATAAATGTCCGACGCGGGAAGCAACCCGCTGCTTCAGAGGGTACGGATACGGACCATTCCACAACATTTGTTCATCGTAATTCGACTCAATAAACACGGCGCGGCAATGCGATAAATTGGTTTGCACATTTTCGCAGGCTTCGCCAATATCGGTAAAAACGCCCACACTGGTTTGATTGTATTCGATCCGAAAAGAACATGGTTCTGCCGCATCGTGATTTTTCGGGAACGAATGAACGCTGAATTCACCGGTAACTATAGTTTCTCCCGGAGAAAACAGACAAACATACGCCGGACGTTCTTCCGTCCTGACTGATAAATAAGTACCTTGAGAGAGAAACACCGGAATACCCAATCGCTTGCTCAACACCCTGGCCCCCCGGTAATGGTCGGTATGTTCGTGTGTAATAAAAAGCGCACGTATTTTAAACGGGTCAAGCTGCCGTTGTTCCATCCGGAGTAAAATTTGTTTAGCCGATATTCCGGCATCAATCAAAACGGCATCCGCATTATTGCCAATATAGTAGCAATTTCCGTTACTCCCCGAAGCCAATGCACAAATTTGGATCATAATAAACAAGGTCGTTAAAATAAAAACAGGTTGCCTTATCATCAATAACCTGTAAAAACAAGTTAAAGAAACAATTTTTTTATAATTTTCCTGTCTATTACCAAAATACATATGAACTATTTTTCAAAGTTTAATCAGCTTCGTAAAGAATTTAATCAACAGGAAGATTGGATTGAGCTGGCAAATTTGGGAATTGGCATTCGCAATTTCAATTTTGAATCGCTGCACCAGCATTTTTTGCCGGGAAGAGAGGAATCAGCGTCTCTTTTGTCTGATGATATTTCAATGCTTCCTGATTCTTCAATACCTGAAAATCGGTTTTTCAGGTATTCGGTCTTCGTTGAAGATATTCATAAAAAATACGACGACGCGATTATCCTGTTACATGGATTAAACGAACGGGAATGGTCGAAATACCTGCCTTGGGCAAGTTATCTGACCCGGCATACAAAAAAGCCAGTCATTTTGTTTCCAATATCATTTCACATGAATCGTGGCCCTGTATTATGGAACAACCGTTATCTGATGCAACAAATTGCAAATGCCCGGAAACGTTTATTCCGGAAAAACGAGGAAAACAGTTTCTTCAATGCAGCCTTGAGCGACCGCATAAACTCGAACCCGAAGCGTTTTTTTGTGTCCGGACTGGAAAGCTATTACAATATAATTGATCTCAGTAAAACAATCATTGATGGAGAACATCCGTTGTTTGAAAAGAACACCCGGATAAATTTCTTTTCCTACTCGATTGGCGCTTTTCTGACCGAATTAATTATGATGTCGAACCCACGTAACTATTTCAGGAGTTCAAAAGCATTTCTGTTTTGTGGCGGAGCGACCTTCGATAAGATGAACGGCACCTCGAAATTCATTCTTGATAAACAGGCAGGAAAAACACTGCACCGCTTTTTTGTAAGACGATTCAACCGGGAACTAAAAAAAGACCATCGGTTGCAATCTCTTGTAAAGAATACGAAAGCCGGTTGTTTTTTTCAATCAATGTTACGGATGAGAAGAATGCGAAATTTCAGGGAAGAACGATTACTGGAATTGAGCGGGCAAATAAAAGCTGTGGCATTACTAAAAGACCGGGTTGTTCCTTCGGCTGCAATTTTAAAAACCCTGAAGGGAAAGCGAAAAAACATTCCGATACAAGTTGATGTGCTTGATTTTCCGTATAAATACACTCATGAAACTCCGTTCCCGGTGAAAGACGGAATACAGGAACAGGTAAATACAGCATTTGAAAACACCTTTAGCATGGCTGCCGGATTTTTGTCCTAACTCCCACTATCAGTTTGTTCCATTAATTATTTTGACTACCTGTTCGGGACTTATTTTTTTACCTTTCAGTATGTATTTCGCTTTTTCGTAGAAAGGTCTTCGCTTTTCCATCATCCCATCGATAAAACCGGCCAGCTCTTCGTGTGATTTCCCTTTTATAATGGGGCGTTCGATTTTTGCATGGGTCAGCCGTTCGACCAATTCTTCAGTATCGACATCCAGAAAGATACAGAAACCGGTGCTGTTCATTACCTCCATGTTGTCGAAAAAACAGGGAGCACCGCCACCCGTGGCGACAATCACATTATCGAATGTCGAAACTTCATGCAAAACAGCCTGTTCTTTTTTTCGGAAACTTTCTTCACCTTCTTCAGAAAAAATTTGGGGTATCGTTTTGAAATATTTGTGTTCCAGATAATGATCCAAATCGATTAAAGTTAAGCCAAGCCTGGAAGCAAGTTCGCGCCCTATGGTCGACTTTCCGCAGCCCATATATCCTACCAGGTAAACTCTCATACTCAAAATAATGACATTTGGTTCGGATTTTCCGGCCCCTGGTCTTTCGGACGATTTATTTCGAAGGGAATTTCATCGATTTCATCTTCCGGCACTTCTTCTTCCGATACTTCGGGTCCTTTTATGTCTTCGTCTTTAATGATCGGCTCCAGTTCTTTGATGTTCTCAACATCGTAGTTGGTCAACCGCTTGCCTTTGGCTTTGTACGATTTTATGCCTATAAACTCATCCACTTCAATGATTTCGTTTTCGCGTTGCCCGTTTTTCCCGCCAAACTCGAGTTCAAACCGGGGGTACCGCACCCACGTAATGCTGACCAGTTTATTATCAGCATTTTCACCGACAAAATTAACCCGTTTCCCTGGACCTTCTTCAACCTGGAAACGTTTCACGTAATAGAAACCCTGTTCGCTGTCGAAATAAATTGCAGAGAGAATTTTTCGCGGGTCGAATTTCTCGATGACAAGAATACCGTCATCGAAGTGGTTCGACAGGTCGAAGTTATATAGCTGGTATTCACCATTTTTGTACAAAACGAGGATTGAGTCTTCGCCCATGAATTCGCCCAGATATTTTCCACGTCCGTCGGAGTTCATGCGCAACACATCTTCGTCGAACCATATTTTCCGTCCGCCCAGTGTTGAAATACCTTTTTCCTTCAGAACAATTTTATGGACTTCGTTTTTCGAGAGGATGTTTCCCATGGCAGCCCGTCCCTTGATTGCCAGATCGCCAAAATCGACTTCAAAAACCAGTTTTTTAATTCGTGGCTTCGGTTTCAAAGTAACTTTCAAGACTTCAGCTTCGCCATTCGGGTTTTCGCTGAAATACATGATTTTTGAACCCGGCGTTCCCTGAGAAATATCGTATTCCTTGTCGCGGGTGACACCGGTTACCGGGAACCGTTTCATATAAACCACCCCGTTTTTACCGTCGCGATAAACCACGTTGTAAATCGTGCGTTTGTCGTTCTTTTTAAAGACGGCAACATGCAGTATATTTTTTCCGAAGAATGCCTTATCCGAAACTTTGGCAACCACATAAGTCCCGTCTTTCCGAAAAACGATGATATCGTCGATGTCGGAACAATCGCAAATGTAATCCGCCTTTTTAAGGCCTGTACCCACAAACCCTTCCTCCTTGTCGATATACAGTTTTTCGTTGGCAACCACCACTTTGGTCGCTTCAATATTTTCGAAACTCCGTATCTCGGTACGACGTTCCTTGCCGTTCGAATACTTACTTTTTAACTGTTTGTACCATTTGATGGAATACGGAATGATGTTTTCGATGTTGAAAACAATTTCCGCAATCTGGTCCTCGATGGCCCGAAGATGTTCATCAGCCTTGTCCTTGTTGAATTTCAGGATACGGGCCATTTTTATTTCCATCAGTTTCAGGATATCATCGCGGGTAATATCCCTTTTCAATTTGGGTTTCCACGGGTCCAGCCGCTCATCGATGTGATCGATGGCTGCATCCATGTTCACGGCATCTTCAAATTTCTTGTCTTTGTAAATGCGTTCTTCGATGAATATTTTCTCGAGCGATGCAAAATGCCACGCTTCTTCGAGTTCCGATTTGTGTATCTCAAGTTCCAGGTTCAGTAACTTTACAGTATTGTCGACATTGATTTTCAGAATTTCGCTGATCCCGATAAAATGCGGTTTGTCGTCGCGAATAATGCAACAGTTGGGCGAAATTGATATTTCACAATCGGTAAATGCAAACAGTGCATCAATGGTTTTATCTGATGAAATTCCCGGAGCCAAATGAATTAGTATCTCAACATTTTCGGCCGTATTGTCGTCAATTTTCCTGATTTTTATTTTGCCTTTCTCGTTGGCTTTTATAATCGATTCGATCAGCGAACCGGTCGTTTTTCCGAAAGGAACTTCGGTAACAACCAGCGTTTTACTGTCCTTTTTCTCAATTTTTGCACGCACCTTCACATTGCCACCACGTAACCCGTCGTTGTATCTCGAAAAATCGGCTGAACCTCCGGTCGGAAAATCCGGGAAAATTTCAAATTCTTCTTCTTTCAAATGGGCGATACAGGCATCAATCAGTTCGATGAAGTTGTGCGGAAGAATTTTCGATGCAAGACCAACAGCAATCCCTTCGACACCCTGTGCAAGCAAAAGCGGAAATTTTACCGGAAGGGTGATTGGTTCCTTGTTTCGCCCGTCGTACGAAAGTTTCCAGTTGGTAGTTTTCGGGTTAAAAAGTATGTCCAACGCGAATTTCGACAACCGTGCTTCGATGTAACGCGGCGCTGCGGCGCCATCGCCCGTGAGTATGTTGCCCCAGTTTCCCTGGCAATCAATCAACAAATCTTTTTGCCCCAATTGTACTAGCGCATCGCCAATCGACGCGTCGCCGTGCGGGTGGTACTGCATGGTTTGCCCGATGATGTTGGCCACCTTATTATAACGACCGTCATCCATCACTTTCATGGCATGTAAAATCCTGCGCTGAACAGGTTTCAAACCATCGTCAACATAAGGCACCGCGCGTTCCAGAATGACATAGGAAGCATAATCAAGAAACCAGTCCTTGTACATTCCCGAGAGATAGTTGATGTTATCTATTTTCTCTTCTTTCTGAAAATCTTCTGCATTTAAATATTCTTCGGTCATTTTTTATGGATTCTTCCGGTTGTGGTTTACAACTCATCTTTTTCAATATACAGGTTGTCAATAATGAAATCCTGCCTTTCAGGAGTGTTTTTTCCCATGTAAAATTCCAGCATTTGCAATACCGATTCGTGTTTTTTCATCCGTACCGGGTCGAGCCGGATATCGGGGCCGATAAAGTTTTTGAATTCGTCCGGCGAAATCTCTCCCAATCCTTTGAACCGTGTAATTTCGGGATTTTTACCCAGTTGCGAAATGGCCTTTTCCCGTTCATCATCGGAATAGCAATACATGGTTTTTTGCTTATTTCTGACCCTGAAAAGCGGGGTTTGCAAAATAAATAAATGCCCCTGCCTGATTAACTCAGGAAAGAATTGAAGGAAAAAAGTAATCAGCAACAGGCGGATGTGCATTCCGTCGACATCGGCATCGGTGGCGATAATTACTTTGTTGTACCGCAGATCGTCGATACTCTCTTCGATATTCAGCGCCGCCTGCAGGAGGTTGAATTCTTCGTTTTCGTAGACAATTTTCTTGGTCAGCCCATAGCTGTTCAGAGGTTTTCCTTTCAAGCTAAAAACGGCCTGTGTATTCACATCTCTCGATTTGGTAATGGACCCGGATGCCGAATCTCCCTCGGTAATGAAAATACTGGTTTCCATTTTCTGAGCTTCGTTACCGTTGTAATGAACGCGGCAATCACGTAATTTCTTATTGTGCAGATTAGCTTTTTTGGCGCGCTGTTTAGCCAGCTTTTGTATCCCTGTAATGGCTTTACGTTCGCGTTCCGATTCTTGGATGCGACGAAGTAGAACTTCAGCAACATCTGAATTTTTATGAAGGTAATTATTCAGTTCCTTGGCAATAAAATTCATTATAAAGTTGCGAACACTAGGTCCTTCGGGTCCAATATCTCTCGATCCCAGTTTGGTTTTGGTCTGCGATTCGAAGACCGGTTCTTCCACTTTTATACTGATAGCAGCCACGATGGATGCCCGTATGTCTGACGGTTCGAAATCTTTTTTGTAGAAATCGCGAATGGTTTTCACCAGCGCTTCGCGGAAAGCCAACAGGTGGGTTCCTCCCTGCGTAGTGTGTTGCCCGTTCACAAACGAATAATAATCTTCCCCATATTGATTTCCGTGGGTGATGGCCGCTTCTATCTCTCCGTTTTTCAGGTGGATGATCGGGTAAAGCGGGTCGGATTCCATGTTGTCTTCCAGAAGGTCGAGCAAACCGTTCTTCGACTGGAACTTTTCCCCATTCATGCTGATAATGAGCCCGGCATTCAGAAACGTGTAATTTTTCATCATACTCACCACGTAATCGTTGATGAAATGATAACTTTTAAACACTTCTACATCGGGAACAAAACCTACATAAGTGCCATTTGGTTCATCGGAAGCAACCACGTTTTTTTCGCTGGTTATCATCCCTTTACTGAACTCAATTTCTTTTACTTCTCCTTCGCGGAAAGCTTTTATAATGAATTTAGAAGAAAGTGCATTAACAGCTTTGATACCAACCCCGTTCAAACCAACCGATTTCTTAAAAACTTTGGAATCGTATTTGGCTCCGGTATTCATTTTCGAGGCTACATCGACCAGCTTTCCAAGCGGAATGCCCCGGCCGTAATCACGTACTGAGACCAGTTCGTTGCTCACATTGACATCGATTCGTTTCCCGTTTCCCATCATGAACTCGTCGATGGAATTGTCCATCACTTCCTTCAACAGAACGTAAATACCATCGTCGTATGCAGAACCGTCACCCAGCTTCCCGATGTACATACCGGGACGTTTTCTGATGTGTTCTTGCCAATCAAGCGTTCTAATTGATCCTTCGTCGTATTCTGGAGTCATAATCTTTTTGCAATTTGCACAAATATAATCAAATAAGAAGCTATTCAATTTATCATTAAAGTGCAAAAACTAACAACTTTCGGTTGAAAACTTTAGTAAAAACTACTATATTTTGACTGCCAAACGGATAGTTTGTAAAGAAAAACCGACAGGAAAGACCAAAACCTGGTCATGTATTTTTAAGAATTAATAACAGTGCGGGTTTTGAGTTTTAATTATCTTTGCGCGAACATGATTCAGAGACTAAGCTATACAATTATATTGCTGATGCTTGCCTGCAGTTTCTTGTCGGCGCAGGAAATGCTTCAACGTGCAGTTAAAGATGGGCCAGGTATCTCTAATCGTTCAAATGTTGCCGGAGGGAAAGAGGGTACTGAGGGTACTGAAGGTGCTGATTCACAAAAGAAATCTATACCATCCATCATAAAAAACTGGCAACTTTCCGACTATGGGGCAACATTAAAAAAATCGGAACTGGATACCGCCTTGACTTTTTTTCATGATTATCAGCCGTATAATAAAATCAGTTTTTCGAATACATTTACCGGGGTACTTGGCGGGGCTTACCTTTCAAACGATTTCTTCAAACGAAAGTACAATTCCGATTTCTATTTCTTCCGTACCTTCGACGCATACGCACTTTTCCCTTCACAAATTCAATATTTCAACACCACAACGCCCTACTCGTTACTCGACTACAGCCAAAGCGAAAATAAAAGTCTGCGGACAGAATCCCGTTTCAATGTGTTTCATTCCCAAAATGTAAACGAAAAGCTGAACTTCGCTTTTTTCTATAATCAGGCCCGTTCGAAAGGATTCTACGACAACGATGAGGACGACAGCAAATACCACAACGTTGGCCTGTTTGGAAGTTATCAGTCTGATAAGATTGTCATTCATGGGAATGTGACGTTCAATCGGGTAAGAACGGAGGAAGACGGCGGCGTTGAACCCGGACAAAATTTAAAAGACGAACAGCTAAACCTGAAAATGAGCGATGCAGCCGGTGAACTGACCAATAATACCGTTCGTTTTTCCAACGAATACCGCATTGGAAAGTATGTGGAAAATAAGGACGATAAAGAGTATGTTACAGAGACATTTATTCCCCGGACCAGTTTTATTTACGATGTTGAACTTTCGGGCAACACCCGTTCTTTCAGAAAAACCAGTTTGTCCGACAATTTTTTCGAAAATAAATATCTGAATGCAGCGAAAACAGATGATGAAACAAAATACTCCCGTTTAACCAATGTTTTTCAGATAAAATTCTACGAAGCACCCGACCGGAAATATACTTTCGGGAAACGGGTTTTCATTGGAAACGACCAATTGTGGTACCGTTTTCCGAAGATGGACAATGTATCAAAAGAGTTCATTCTTGATCTTCCCGAACGATATAACTTGCATGACGGACGTTTTATTATTCCCGGATATACTTGGGATATTGCACCGAGTGTACAATACAGTTACGACCAAAAACAAAGCAACAGTTACCTGGGGGGCGCTATTTATCGTATCGAAGGAAAATTCTGGCAATGGAACGCAAGCGGAAAAATGTATTTTGCAGGCTACCGGATTGGACAAACCGAGCTGGAAGGCTACATCAACAAACCGCTAATAATAGGTAACGATACTACGTCACTTAGACTTGAAGGAAGTCTAAAAACACTGGTTCCTGACTATTTTGAACAGAACTATTTCTCGAACCATTTTCGCTGGAAGAACCATTTCAACAACATCAAAGAAATGATTATTCACGGAAAAATCAATTCTCAAAAATACAAAGCAAGCATTGGCGCCAATTATGCACTGATTGGCAATTACATTTACAATGATAAAAATGCGCTACCGGCTCAGGCCAATGGCGAATTGCTGATCCTTTCGGCCTGGCTCGACAAGGATTTTGAAAGCACCCACTGGCTGGTGCGTTCACGTGTTTTATGGCAATCGGCCAGCGAAACCGACTATATTCACCTGCCCGATTTTGCGGCTTACCTGAGCGTGAATTACAGAACGATTATTTCGAAGGTAATGCATGCACAGTTTGGTTTTGATGCGCGGTACACGACCGAATTTTACGCCGATGCTTATGAACCCTCCACGGCACGATTTTACCTGCAAAATGAACAAAAAATAGGGAATTACCCCTTTGTTGATTTTCATATAAACCTGAAACTAAAGCGAACAAGGGCATTTTTCAACCTAATGAATGTAACTTCCGACTTGCTGGACGGTAACTTCTGGGCTGCCCCTTCGTATCCTCTCTACAAAAGAACATACCGAATTGGCGTCGCCTGGTCGTTTTACAACTAAGCATAAACCATTTTCTGAATGAAAAACTTTTTCATATATATATTTTGCATCATTATTTCTGTTTCTTTCGTCTCCTGCAATTGGGAAAAAATTAAGATTGAAGGAGATACAGTTCTCAATCTCGATTTAAAGCGAATCCGCGAGTCGGGAAAACTGCGGGCAGTCGTCGATTATAATTCAACGAGCTATTTTGTTTACAAAGGCAGCCCCATGGGTTTCCAGTATGAACTGCTGCAAGAGTTGGCAAAAAGCCTGAATGTAAAACTCGAAGTAATGGTCAGCAATAATATGGATGAGGCTTTTCGAGGGTTACAACGAAAAAAATACGACCTCATCGCCAAAAACCTGACCATTGTCAAACCCCGTATCGAAACCGTTGATTTTTCTATGCCCCTGATGCAAACGCGACAGGTGTTGGTTCAGCGAAAACCTGAAAAATACAAACAAATGTCACCCGTGAGTATTGAAAACCACCTGATACGAAACCAACTTGACCTGGCCGGAAAAACAGTGGTTGTCCAGAATAATTCATCGTATTACCGCCGAATGCTCCATCTTTCAGAAGAAATAGGCGAGGATATAATTATTCAACAGGACAGTATATACGGGATTGAACAATTGGTGACAATGGTCGCCAAAGGAGAAATCGATTTTACGGTTTGTGATGAAAATGTGGCCAAAGTAAATCAGACATATTATCCCAATCTGGATGTAAAAACCCCGGTAAGTTTTCCGCAAAACATTGCATGGGCTGTTCGGAAAGGGTCGCCGGGGTGGCTGGAATACCTGAACAACTGGATCACCGATTTCACAGCGACTTCGAAGTTCCAAATCATTTATCAGAAATATTTTGAAAACAGCCGTTCGAGTGTGATGGTGAATAATGATTATCACTCGCTGAAAGGACGGTTTTCTGAATTCGATGAAATAATAAAAGAAGAAAGCGCAGGGACCGGGTTCGACTGGCGGCTAATTGCAGCCATCATATACAAGGAATCGCTATTTGACCCCCAGGCTCAATCGTGGTCCGGTGCATACGGATTGATGCAAATTATGCCCGAAACGGCCGAAAATTACCACATCAGTAATATCGAAGATCCCCGGATGAACATTCGCGCAGGAATTAAAAACCTGCAATGGCTCGACAAGCAGTTTATCTCCAATGTGAAGGATTCGACCGAACGGGTTAAATTTGTGCTGGCCGCTTATAACGTAGGACTTGGTCATGTTATTGATGCACAAAAACTGGCTAAAAAATACGACAAAGACCCTTCAAAATGGGAAAATAATGTAGATTACTATTTGCTGAATAAATCGGTAGCAAAAATATACAAAGACCGGGTCGTAAAATGGGGATACTGCCGGGGTGAAGAACCTTATAATTTTGTAAACAATGTAATTTCAATTTACATGCACTACAAAAATGCTATTCCTGAACTGGTGGATAATGCTTTGTAATCTCGAAATATTCGGATAAAATCATCGCTGTTGCTCCCCATATTATTTCACCATCAAACGGATAATAGGGAACTTTCATAGGACCGGTGAAAGTCATCATTTCGGCTTCGGCAAAATGCTCATTTTCCATAAAATCCTGGAGCGGAAAAAGAACAATGTCTTCCACTTCCGAGTTGTTCATCACAAAAGCGGGTTTTCTGTCCATCCACGCCACATACGGATGGATGATAAAATCGCTGACCTGAATATACAAATCGGAAAGTTTACCTACGATCTGATACGAATCGGGCAAGATGCCAATCTCTTCTTCTGCCTCCCGCATGGCGGCCATTTGCGGCGACAAATCATGTTCCTCAACTTTTCCTCCCGGAAAGCCAATTTGCCCCGGATGATGCTTCATGGTGGCCGGGCGTTTTATAAGGCAGGTAAAAAGCCGGCCTCCATCAGGGAAAAGCAAAAATAAAATACCACTGTGTTTGATCACGGAGTTTTCATTGGCCGGAGGCAACAGTTCGCGCCCCGGGGGAACCAGTTTCCGGTGTGCCTTCGCTCCTGGAAGTTCATTAGCCAATGCTTCTGCCAAATATTTTACAAACCCGTTTTGCATGACTAAAGATAAAAAAAACAAAGGGATAATTCTCAAGACAGGTTGATGCAAAAAAGATTTTAAAAATCAGTTGTTAGTCGAACCGGACTGTTTTTTCAGGCGAAATCCGCGTGATAAACCAGGTTGGGACAACCAGCATGACGATGGTGACGATTACCGTACCAATATTCAGTAATAACAAATGCAATAGCGAAAAATTGATCGGCACTGCGGAAACGTAATAGGTCGCCGGATCAAGTTTCAAAATCTGAAAATAGTGTTGCAACAAACAGATGGCAATCCCGAGCAAGTTGCCCCATACAAGCGCCCGCGAAACCAGCATGGACGAAAGGTACAAAAACACTTTGCGGATGTTCCAGTCGGGTTGTCCCAGCGATTTCAGGACGCCGATCATCCGGGTGCGTTCGAGAATGATAACCAGCAAGCCCGAAACCATGTTAAACCCGGCCACCACAACCATCAGGGCCAGGATGACCCACACGTTCATGTCGAGCAGGCGCAGCCAGTCGAATATTTGCGGGTACTTGGCTACAATGTTCACCACTTTCAGCATCGGTGCATTTTCGACCATGTGGCTGACCACCATGTTGCGTACCTGCATTTCGGTTACATCAATGGTCGAAATATCGTCGAGCATTATTTCGAAGCCGCTTATTTCGTCGCTTTCCCAGTTGTTGAGCCGTTGAATATGCCGCATATCAACCAGGGCGAACACTTTATCGAATTCTTCCAACCCGGTTTTAAATATTCCTGAAATGATAAAAATACGGTTACGTGGAACCCGTTCTTTTTCATTGATGAAAAACATCAGGATTTCGTCGCCTAACTTCAGTTGCAGCATCGACGCAATTTGCTGTGAAACCCATATATTTTTTGATGGTACAGAATCGCTGACATCAATTATTGCACCTTCTACCAAATTGGTATTGAAAAACTCCCAATCGAAATCCGGTGCAACTCCTTTCAGGTTGATGGCCTGCACTTCGTCATCGGTTTTTATCAGGCCGGGTTTGGTCGAAAAAGCCTGTACGTGCTTTATTCCGTCAAGATTTCTCAGTTCCTCAAGAAAAGGTTGATTTTGGCTGATTGGCTCGGTGGCATACGATTGATTGGTGTCGAAATTCACAATCTGAAGGTGCGAACCAAAACCAAAAACCTTGTTGCTGATTTCCTTTTTGAAGCCGGTAACAATGGCAACCGAAAGGATCATGACCACCAAACCAAGGGCAATACCCAGCAAGGCCAGCTTTATTATCCGCTGAGAAAGTTGTTGTGACTCACCGTCCGATGAGAAAATGCGTTTGGCTATAAAAAGTTCGACATTCACATTGCCGGTTATTAACAGACAAAAATTATTCGGTGCGCCGGTTTATAAAAGGCAAAACCAGCAAAGCAATCAGTCCCAGCAAGATCAGCATTCCGGTTGTGCTGCTGTGGGCGAGTAAAGCAAATACGGTTCCATCGGCTTTATCTATTCCGTACAAAGTCAGTGCCTCAATGGTCATGAAATGCCAGGCGCCGATTCCTCCCTGTACCGGGGCAACCATCCCGAAACTGGCCAGCACAAAAGTAGTAAGCCCGGCCATGGCCGACAATCCGGAAGTAAACTTGAACGCGAAGAAAACCACGTACAACATCACATAATACATCAGCCATATAAAGACAGAATGCCCTACGAAAGCCCATTTGTTTTTCATGTTTCTTATCGAACGGAATCCTTCGGCAAATTGCTTCATAAATTCAGCCAATTTCCTGAAAAGTTTGGTTTCTTTTATTCTGCTCCGGCACATCCAGACAATCAGCAAAACAGAAAGTACACCAGCAATCAGATACGGCGAAAAAATAATTCCGGATAGTTTTTCTTCTACTTCAGGATGATTTTTCACAAAATGCAGCAGCGTACCAAACTGGGTAAAAATCACCAACAGCAGCATCAGCAGCAGCATGATCATGTCGATCAGACGTTCGGTAACCACGGTTCCAATCAGCTTGGTAAACGAGATTTTCTCGTAGCGGGACAACACCCCGCAGCGCGATATTTCCCCCATCCGGGGCAAGACCAAATTCATCAGGTAGCCGACCATAACGGCCAGAAAAGTATTCAGAAGCCGGGGTTTCTTGCCCAATGGCTCAATCATCAGGCTCCAGCGCAAAGTCCGGCTGACATGGCTCAATAAACCCAAAAAAAGTGAAAAAATAATCCACCAGTAGTTCACATCATTTTTCAGGATATTTTTTATGCGGTGGATGTCCTGGTCTTTATAAACCAGCCAGAATATTACGATACCAAGAGCAAGGAAAGCAATAAACTTGAGTGCTTTAAATATTTTCTGTTTCAAATCCAACTTGTTTATTGGTGAAAATGCCTTATTTTTAAATGTGTTTAATAAAGCACCGTCTCTATTCTTTTTTATCTTTGCGCGCCCTTTAAGGCTCTGCAATGCAGACAAAAATAAATATTTGTTTTAAATAAAAGGGGTTTCCGTAATATTTTAGATAAATAAAAATCAATCAACACAATGACTATCGTAAGGGCGAAAAAAAATCTGGGACAACATTTTCTGAAAGACAAAAACATTGCACAAAAAATTGTTGAAAGCCTTTCGACCAGCCCAAACGGGAATGTTTTGGAAATCGGTCCCGGGATGGGCGTACTGACCCAGTTTCTTCTTGAAAAAAGCTACCAGACCTACGTTGTTGAGATTGACACCGAGTCGGTTGAATATTTGCAAAATCATTTCCCGCAACTTCAGGAACGAATTATTTCAGGCGATTTTTTAAGGCTGAACCTTCAGAAATACTTTTCCGGCCCGTTTGCCATAATTGGTAATTTTCCGTACAATATTTCGTCGCAAATATTTTTTAAAGTGCTCGAAAACCGGGAACAAATCCCCGAAGTGGTGGGCATGATACAAAAAGAAGTGGCCGAACGCATTGCCGCACCCCACGGCTCGAAAACCTACGGGATACTGAGTGTTTTGCTTCAGGCATTTTACGATATTGAATACCTTTTTACTGTCAGCGAACACGTTTTTATACCGCCTCCAAAAGTAAAATCGGCCGTAATCCGTTTGACAAGAAACGACAGACAACAGCTCGATTGTAACGAGAAATTGTTTTTCCAGGTTGTAAAAATGGCATTTAACCAGCGGCGAAAAACCATGCGCAATTCGCTGAAAGCAATGATTACCGATGAAGCGTTGAAGAATAGTGAAATTATGGCTCTGCGCCCCGAACAGTTGAGTGTGGCCAATTTTGAACGGCTAACCCGGCTGATCAGCGAGCAACCCAAAAGCATGTAGTTCTTATTCTTTGCCAGCTACATTGAAAACATCGTTGTCTTCAACAGCAAAAGTTTCAGGAAAAATTTCGCGGGCTTCGGCCAGAATGATCGAACTGGTTTTATAGCGGGCCGAAAAATGGCCAATAATCAGCTTTTTTGCGTTGGCTTTTTGGGCAATTGCTGCGGCCTGTTTCCCGGTTGAATGAAACGTCTCACCTGCCAGCATTTTGTGTTCTTCGGCAAACGTTGCTTCGTGGTACAAAAGATTGACCCCGCGGATGGTTTCAACTATTTCCTCGGAATAGGCCGTATCGCTGCAAAAGGCATAGCTACGGGGCTTTCCCGCCGGGACAACCAGCTCGCTGTTCGGAACTGTTTTCCCATCGGGCAAAACAAAATCGGCTCCTTCCTTAATTTTCTGCCGGTCGCGGATCGGGATCTTGTATTCTTCCAGTTTCTCTTTTTTCAGATTGGGCAATTTAGCTATTTCCTGGAAAAAAAAGCCGCAGGTTGCAATGCGGTGTTTCAGGGGAAAAGATGTAATGCTGACTTTTTTATCCTGATAAATAACTTGCGGCGACTTGAAACTCAACGGATGAAAAACCATGCGGAAAGGAACATCCTGCTGGTACAAAAAATCCAATTGAAACTGGATGAATTTTTGCAATTCGGAATGCGAAAAAATATGCAGGTCTTTCTTGCGGCCCAGTAAAACCATGGTCGAAATCAGCCCGATCAGCCCGAAAATATGGTCGCCATGGGTGTGCGAAACCAGGATATGATCGATTTTAGTGAAGCTGATGCGGTTTTTGCGTAGTTGCATTTGGGTGCCTTCGCCGCAATCGATCAAAAAAAACCGCCCAAGTACATTGAGTACCTGAGCGGTTGAATATCTGTTTGATGTAGGTAACGCTGAATTACTCCCCAATATGGTCAGTTCAAAAGGCATCCAAAAATTACGAATTGGATAATTGTTCGCCTCGTTCTTTCATCAGCGCTTCGGCTTCTTCGGGTGTTTTCGTAATACGAAGCACCGTGTGCAGCATCGAAATGCGAATGATCTGTTCCACATCGGGTTGCAGGCCGGTCAATATAAAAGTCCCGTCAGCATCCTCGCAAAGCCTGTTCGCCACCAAAATAGCGCTCAGTCCCGACGAATCGCAGTAATGACAATTACTGACATCCAAAATGATATTTTTTTCACCGTTTCCGGTGGTCACAACCAGCTCCGATTTTAAATCGGGAGCATTGTTGGTGTCCAGCTTTTCGCTAAGGACATTCACTCTGGTGTGATCGGCCTGTTTTATAATTTCAAAATCCATAATGCAATTTATGAAATTCCTATGGATTTGTCCATACCCTTTTTCAATTACTTTTTCTCGTCAGCTTCCATCTGAGATTTCAGAGCAGCCAATTCAGAAATATCGCCAAGAGTTGTTTTTTCCATCGTGTTTTCTTTCACTGGTTTAACAGCTTTCTTGGTTGTTTTTGTTGCCGCCTGCTGAACTTTCTTAGCAGCAGCTTCTTCTGATTTTTTCTCATCTTCGAACACGCGTGAGTGTGAAAGGATGATGCGTTTTGCTGCTTTCGAGAATTCAATTACTTTGAAATCCAATTTTTCTTCCAGTTGAGCTTGCGAACCGTCTTCTTTTACCAAGTGACGTGGCGTTGCAAAACCTTCAACTCCATAAGGAAGGGCGATGGTTGCGCCTTTGTCGAACAATTCAACAACGGTTCCTTCGTGGATTGAATCAACGGAGAAAATAGTTTCGAATACATCCCATGGATTTTCTTCCAGTTGTTTGTGGCCAAGGCTCAAACGACGATTTTCTTTATCGATATCGAGAACAACTACATCGATTTCGGCACCGATTGAAGTAAATTCTGACGGGTGTTTGATTTTTTTCGTCCAGCTCAAATCCGAAATGTGGATCAGGCCGTCAACACCTTCCTGAATTTCAACAAATACACCGAAGTTGGTGAAGTTGCGAACCGTTGCTTTGTGTTTGCTTCCAACGCCGAACAGGTTGTCGATGTCGCCCCATGGGTCTTGACGAAGTTGTTTGATACCCAGTGACATTTTGCGTTCGTCGCGGTCCAAAGTAAGAATTTGTGCTTCTACTTCTTCGCCTACTTTCAGGAAGTCCTGGGCACTGCGTAAGTGCTGTGACCAGCTCATTTCCGAAACGTGGATCAAACCTTCTACTCCGGGAGCGATTTCAACGAATGCACCGTAGTCGGCCATTACAACCACTTTACCTTTCACACTGTCGCCAACTTTCAGACCAGCGCTCAGGTTATCCCATGGATGAGGAGTCAGTTGTTTCAAACCAAGAGCGATACGTTTTTTGTCATCATCGAAATCAAGGATAACAACGTTCAGTTTCTGGTCTAATTCAACGATTTCGTTCGGGTGAGAAATACGGCCCCAGCTTAAGTCGGTAATGTGGATCAATCCGTCAACACCGCCAAGGTCGATGAACACACCGTAGGAAGTAATATTTTTAACAGTTCCTTCAAGTACCTGTCCTTTTTCAAGTTTCGAGATGATGTCTTTTTTCTGTTGTTCGAGTTCGGCTTCGATAAGCGCTTTGTGCGAAACAACTACATTACGGAACTCGTGATTGATTTTTACCACTTTGAATTCCATGGTTTTTCCAACAAATACATCATAATCACGGATCGGTTTCACGTCGATTTGAGAACCTGGCAAGAATGCTTCAATTCCGAATACATCGACAATCATACCACCTTTTGTGCGGCATTTGATGTAACCTTTGATGATTTCGTCGTTGTCGAGGGCCATGTTAACACGATCCCACGATTGCATTGCACGTGCTTTTTTGTGCGAAAGGATCATCTGTCCTTTAATGTCTTCGAGGCTTTCAATGTAGATTTCTACTTTGTCGCCAATTTTCAATTCGGGATTGTAACGGAATTCGTTCAAACTAACAATACCGTCCGATTTGTAACCGATGTCGATAACAACTTCGCGTTTGTTCATCGAGATCACAATTCCGTTTACAACTTCTTTTTCCTGAACAGTTGTCAGCGTTTTGTTGTAAAGGTTTTCGAGTTCGGTGTGTGCAGCGCTGGTGGTATCACCTTTTTCGAATGCGCTCCAGTCAAATTCTGCAGCAACTTCAACTGTTTTTTTTGCTTTGCCAGCTTTTTTAGGTTTTTCAGCAACTACCTCTTCAGCAGCTTCTTCTTCAACCACTTCAACAGCTACTTCTTCAGCAACTTCTGCTTCTTTTACTTCTGCTTGTTCAGCAACAACTTCTTCGGCCACCTGGGCGGTTTCCTGTGTTTCGAGTTCTTCCTTTGGTTCAAGGTTCTCGTTTTGTAATTCTGTCATGTAATAATCAAAAAATTAATAAGTTAGACTTTATATTAAAATAAATGCGCGGCAAAATTAAAACTATTCTGGTATAAATCAAAGATTTTCAGGGAGTTTTTTAGGTTTTTTAGTCATTTAATGCACATCAAAAATTACGTTTCAATTATTGCCTGACGATGGAACAATCAATTGCTCATTAATACCAACAGGAGCCCCTAAAACAGGAAAGCCAGCCTGATTCCAGGAAATTTTCTGCATCCTCGGGCTTCTTAACGATCCACAGCCATCGCCGGCATTTTTGTTGGCATGGTAAAGAATCCAGTCTTCACAACCATCGGGCGATTTAAAAAAGCTATTGTGCCCCGGTGCAAAAACGCTTTTTTGAGCATTTTTCACAAACATCGGTTCTGAATTTTTCACCCAGTCATTGGGGTTCAGCGGGTCACCATTTACTTTCAGGCTCAATACACCCAATTTATAATCATCGGTCCAACAGCCAGAGCATGAATAAAAAAGAAAAACCTCCCCGACTTCGTTTTTAAGCACTTCGGGCCCTTCATTGACGAGTCCGTTCCGCTCCCACGAGTAAGTTGGTTCAGAGATCATTACCCGCGAACCGTCGAGGGTCCATGGATTGATCATTTTTGCAATGTACAACTGTTGCCTGCCGGTATTGCTGTTATGGTCTTTCGTTTTCCACCCCGACCAGATGAAGTATTTTTGGCCTTTCAATTCCAGCACTGTGGCATCAATAGCCCAATGATCGGTAACATCAGTCACTTTGCCTTTGAAAATCCAATTGGCATTCATCGGCGACGAAGAAGAGTTTTCGAGCACGAACATTCGCCGGTTTTCATTCAGGCTATTTTCAGTTCCCGAATCATAGCTAGCTGCAAAATACATATACCATTTTCCATCGAGAAAGTGAAGTTCAGGAGCCCACAACTGTTTTGAATATTCCTGGTTTTCAGGAGACGTCCATATTGTAAGAGGAGCCGTTCCTGCAAGTTCTTCCATCCGGGGTGTTGACCGGAGTTCAATCCGATTACCGCCGGTATGGGTATAGTAATAAATTCCATCCTTTTGAATAACCCAGGGATCAGCCCCCTGAGATAACAGCGGATTCGTAAACGACTCTGTGTTTTGCGAAGGTTTGGACTCCGGTCCTTCGCCTTGTTTCTCCGTCGGGCTGCAAGCAAGACACAGAATAAATAGGAATAAACGACATGTACTCATAGTCAGTTTGTTAAAAAAATTACAAAAGAGGTTGAGACCCCGGGATACACCTCCAGCTTTCCTTTTCTCTCTTTCCCCGGGGTCATTCCTCTTCACTAATTCAAAAGCATAAGCACCCTTATGTGTATTCTAAATAAATCAATTTTCTACCTGAAACCTGTAAATTGAAATAGTTTTATATACTTCGCCCGGATGCAGAATAATTGGCTGAAAATTTTGCTGATTCGGAGAATCGGGGAAATGTTGGGTTTCCAATGCAAACGATTCGCGATAGTTGAATGTTTTTCCCAACTTGCCGGTATCCGATCCATCCATAAAATTACCTCCGTAAAATTGCAGGCCCGGTTCCTGAGTGAAAATTTCCATTTTCCGTCCACTAACCGGCTCAACAACAGTCGCTGCCCATGTTATTCCTTCGTTTTCAGATTTGTTCAATGCAAAATTGTGGTCATACCCCATGCCATTTTGTAATTGTTTATTTTCGGCTTGTGCTGATAAATCGGCGCCAATTGCTTTGGCTCTTCTGAAATCGAATGGTGTTCCTTCCACCGGGGCATTTTCTCCCAGCGGGATCAAAGTTGAATCAACCGGGGTATAATAATCAGCATTGATGGTCAACAAGTGGTTGTTGATGGTTCCGTTTGCTTCTCCTGCCAAATTGAAGAAAGCATGGTTGGTCAGGTTTACCGGCGTACTTTTATCGGTAGTAGCATTATAACTGATAACCAATTCGTTTTTAGAATTCAACAGGTATTGTACCTCAACATTGAGGTTTCCAGGGTAGCCCATTTCTCCATCTTTCGACAGGTAATTAAGAACAAGCGAAGAATCGGAAACCGATTTCACATCCCAAACAACATTGTGAAAACCACCAGGGCCGCCATGTAAGTGATTGGGACCATTGTTTAACGGCAATGAATATTCGACCCCATCCAACACAAATTTTCCTTTTGCGATGCGGTTTCCCACCCGTCCAATCAATGCACCATGAAATACTTCTTTTGCATTCAGGTATCCGTCAATACTGCTAAATCCGAGTACTACGTCGCCCAATACACCGTCGCGTCCGGGAACACACAAACCAACAATACGACCGCCATAGTTCGTAATAGCAGCTGAAATGTCTGCATTTCCAAGAAAATACAGGTTGGTTTGTTTCCCGTTAATTGTTTTCTGAAAATCTTCGGGCTTTAGTGTGAAACAAGATTCTTTCTCAACTTTCGCTGGAACACAACTAAACTGGACCAATCCGGCCACAATCAAAATACAAAATAGTTTTATTGGTTTCATTTTATTCAATTTAATATTTGTTTAATCTGTTATTCTTTCGTTGTTGGCCCATGTACGACCAATGTGCCATCGTTCATCACTTCCATCGTATCAATAAAAACCACTCTTTTTTTACCTGTTTTCGAAGTCCTTCCGTGGTACACGCAAAGCATGTCTTTCCCGTCCGGGGAAACAGTCGCCGAATTATGCCCCGTTCCTGTCACTATACCTCCTTTTTCCTCATTCTTTTCCAATACCGGATTGTTGGCTGCTTTTTTAAATGGGCCCAGCGGCGATTCGGAGGTAGCATAACCAACCGCATAGTTTTTCCCGCCAAAATAGTTGGCCGAATACATCATATAGTATGTCCCGTTTTTACTGAAGATAAACGATCCTTCCGTCCAACGACGGTTTATTTCGCCTGAAGTTACCGAACGGCTTTCCCATTCTGTTTGCGAATCGACCATCGACACAGGAGGACGCAACAACAATTTCGGTTCTCCTATAATCCCGGAAAAATCAGGTTTCATTTCAACACCGTATACCCAACTTTCTTCGATCTCAGTATACAACCCTTTTACACGGGCCCAGTTAGCCACTTCACTTTCAACCGGATGTTTGTAGCAGCAACGCGAGAAATATAGATAAATCCTGCCGTCTTCGAAAAGCAGGTTGCCATCAATTGCCGGATACCCGGGATCAAAGATCGGACGATTGAAAAGATTGGTAAACGGACCTGTTGGCGAATCGGAAACAGCAATACCAATGCGGAAATTCTCCTGTTCGTTGGTCGGATTCTCACGCCAATCGGCGCTGAACAACAAGTAAAAACGGCCATCGTGTTCATACAATTCCGGAGCCCAGAAACTGGAAATACACCACGAATCGTTGGTATTCCCCTGGTAAATACGTCCTTCGTCTTTCCAATTTTTTAAATCGGGCGAAGAATACATTTTAAACCCATCTTTTACTCCCCCGGTCCCGACCATGTAATATTTACCATCAGAAGCTTTCAATATATACGGGTCGCCAAATTCAACCGGCAACGGATTTTCAATAATCAATTTTTGAGAGTTATTTTGACATGCAAAATGCATGAAAAACAACAGGACTATCGCGTATTTCTTCATTATTTTCAAATTAATTTATTTTCTCACTTTTAATTTTCCGTCAAAAATAACGGTTATTGTTTCTTTATAAACTTCTCACATATAATTCGGCCCTCGTGACAAACCTGAAGGATGTACATTCCCTTTTCGAACGTTGAAACAGAAAGTCGGCTGAGGGAAAAATGAGCATTATGCATGATTAATTGACCGAACGAATTGTATATCGCGAGATCAACTTCTTCCCAGGGTGTTTTTATTTCGAGCCATTGGGTTGCTGGATTTGGAAATAAATGAACCGTTTCTGCCTGGATAAATTTACGGCTATCGGTTGTGATCCCGGAAAAATTGCCCTGATAATCCATTGCCCTCACTGTAAATGAATAATTCGTACCAGGATCCAACCCTGCCACCTCGGTTTCATGATCCCACAATACTTCTTTTGCTAAACGGGTATTTGCAAAAACCTGATATTTATAAACCAGAACATTATCGGTTGACTGCTCCCATTTGACCCGGAAACGCGCCCCTTCTTTGGTTACAGACACATTTTGCGGTGTTGTGGGAGACTGAACATCTTTTACGATTTCACCTATTCGCAAATAGGTTGCAGCCATATTCTCCGGATCGTGGGCAGCAATAATCACCTCCCGTTCGTTCAGCGGGATAATGCAGGAATAAAACGACATCGTATTGCCAAAAGGATCCTGCTGTTGCGCCGGATTCTTTCCATTGGTATCGCAAACAAAAACTTTAATAATTTTATTGCTGTTTTGAGAAAAAGCTATTTTCCCGTTTGGAAGAACACAGACATAAGGAGCGCCACCAAAAGTATCGTCGGTAAAAGTGGGTCGCCAGCATTGGTTCCGGTCAGTTGGATAAATATTATCATCGTCGGCATTGTACGGAGGATATCCGACATACTGGTATGAAGACCAATTTTGGTTCTGAAAATCGGCCCAGTCCCAGTCTCTTGGATTGGATACGGTAAACCAGGGAGAATTTGCTTTATCGACCGCCTCACAAACCACGCCAATCCGGTGATTGGGCAAAAGTACCGGAGTCGGCATATTCCCTTTCGACCCCATGTAAGTTCCTCCAGGTGGCTCATTAAAATTTCGATGCACAATACGGGCGCCAAGTTTTGTTGGCATGAAATTTTCCCAATTCGCTCCATTATCGTACGAAGCAACTACTCCACAGGCAAACCCTCTGTACGAATTTTCCTTGGTCGCTATGGATAAATCAACAGTTTGGTCAACAATCGCCATGGTCCAAAAAATATAAATATCGTTGTTCCCATCCCCGTTTTTATCATTCGGTACCTGAATTGCAGTAGGTTCATACGAACCGCCCCAGCATATAAATGTTTCCTCGCCCCAAGTGTATCCTCCGTCGGAACTGAACTTCACACATGGTCCTTCTTCTTTCACATATTCATCTACACCTTTGCTTCTTTTACAATAGCTCAACATGAGCCGTCCATCGTCAAGTTGCAGAATACCCGGATTCACATAATAATTTGTGGAGGTATTCTTCATAAAAATGGTTTCATCACTCCAGGTTCTGCCATCATCTTTACTCCGTCGCATACCAAAAGGGGCACTATGATCACTTTTGAAATAAGTCATAATCAAATCTCCCTTTGCTACCCCTTTCGTTACTTTACACAAACGAACATATTTCGAAGTACCATCGATTACAATTTGCTCTTTCCATGTAATTTCATTTTGAGCTGAAGAAAAACTAAAACTCAAAAGAGCAAGAAATAAAAAATAAATTTTCCTGGTACTCTTCATACAAACGAGTCAGATCACGTTATTTCAAAATAAAAAAAAACTAATGTTCAATTATTTATTACGCATTCCTTTTCTTTTTCTATTGATCGCGGTATTATTCGGCAACGATTCTTCATCGTCGGTCGTTTGCTGAATTCCAGGATTCCATGATTTTGGGAAAAATGAAGAAAGAGAATCGGTTATTGCCTTGTATTCCGGCTTTCCGGCCAGGTTTACAAATTCATTTTCATCGTCCGCAACATTATAAAGTTCGTGAGAACCGTCAGCATACTGAATATAGTTCCACTGATTTGAATGCACAGTAAAGTTTCCCGGCAGAAAGGTCGAAATGGACGGCTTGTCCCATTTCATGCTGACATTCGACAACAAGGGCATCAGGCTGTTGCCAGCCAGTTGGTTTTCAACTTTCGGAAGATTACATGCCTCAATCAATGTTGGGTATATATCAATCGAACAAACCGTCGATAAACAAATTCCTTTTGTTATTCTCTTATCTCCTTTAGGCGCCGCAATTATAAGCGGAACATGACATGCTTCGCGCCATAAAGCAGATTTTCCCCATCGCTCTTTTTCCCCGTGGTGAAAACCATTGTCTCCCACAAGGACGATAAACGTATTATCGGCATAGGGCGACTTATCCAACGCATCAAGAATCATTCCTACCCGATCGTCAGTAAAACTGACGCAGGCCAAATATGCCCTCACCATCTGTTCCCAGTAGTTTCCGTTTACACTCAATGCACGCTGCTTTTCGAGTTGCCTGGCACCAATGAACCGATCGATTGCATAAGCAGGAATATCGGTTAAATCATCGGGTATCGTATACGGACGCTTAATTTTAGTTATATCATACCGATCGAAATATCGTTTTGGCGCCGTCCACGGTGTATGAGGACGATAAAAACCCATTGCAGCAAAAAACGGTTTGTCGTGTTTTTCGCCTAAAAATTCAATCACTTTCTGCGAATTTCTCACATCCGGAAAATCGGTATCCGGCCCGATCCATTCTTCAATATTTTGCCATCTTTCCTGCAATTCTTTGGGCAAACCTGAGTTTTTCGGGAAAGGCCCATAGCCCCCGTCAATATTGGCCATATCGTCCCACATTTTATTCATCACATCAGGAGAAGGCTTTGTATGAAAGATTTTGCCTGCACACAAGGTGAAATAGCCGTTATCCCTGAAATGTTGGGGCATCATTAGGCTATTATTTGCAACAGGTGAATTGGCAATTGGCTGCTTGTTGTTATATATTCCCGTCACAAACGGCTGCCTGCCGGTAAACATTGCGGTCCGCGATGGATTACACAAAGGCACCGCCGTGTAGGCATTTGAGAAACTTACTCCACGTGCTGCTAATCGATCGAGGTTCGGAGTTTTTACCTGAATGTTTCCGCCCAGATATTGTGCCCAATCGCACATATCATCCATAATAATATACAGGACGTTGGGTTTCGTGCCACCCTGTTTCTGTGCTTGTCCCGGTACTGCTCCCATAGCGAGAAAAAGGCCAATACCACATCCGAAAATTTGTTTACTGATCATTGAAATAATTTTTAAAATAAATTTAGATCACAAATTAGACCTGCGGAAAAACCGGTCTCATTATTTTACAGGTGTTAATGTTATTGCATCCAGCCATATTTGATCTTCTTTCGGGTTATCGCCAACATAAAAAGCAAGGCGATAGCGACCATCGGGTTGCAGCGTTATCATTTCTGTTTTAAATAAAAACTGTTTCTCCTCTTTGGTCAGTGCATATACTTGCTGCGCGATTTTTGTTTTCGGGTTTCCGGCTTGCTCAACACGCACATTTAGTTTTGTATCGCGATTAGCCATAGCCCGGAAAGAAATTTCAAACCGGTTAAATTCACCGTTAGGAAAAACCCACACCAAAGCAGCATCGGCAGGTTTTTCGCCCTGTTTCAGTACGGTAATCTCCGCTGAATTTTTTCCTGATATTTTTGTACTTCGGTCAATAGCAAATTCAACCAGCTTATTTGGGTTATGAATATCCCAATCTCCGAAATCCACGTCGAACTCTCCATTGATTTTTTGTTTATAAGCCATCGACCTCACATTGTATTCGCGCGTATCGAGAGGAAAAACCTGAACGTATTGCGCCCATTTTTCCCATGCCTTGTACATGCTATCGAGCTTTTCGGGATACACTTCAGCCAGGTTCTTCAACTCGGTAGGGTCTTCTTTAATATTGTACAATTCCAGTTTTTCAGAATTGAATTCTGCACCTTCCGGCGTTTTTGCTACCATTTTCCATTTTCCATCACGCATCGCGATGTTGGCCTCATGTTCCCAAAAAATCGGTCCCCGTCCATTGCTTTGTTTTGAAAAATGAGGAACCAAACTTGTTCCCTGCATCGGGACAATATCTTTATCGTTATATTTTTGTGGATATTGGGCTCCGGAGATATCTATGCAGGTCGCCATAATATCAGTCAGGTGGGCATAATCCCGCACAAAACTATTTTTCAACGACTGATCGATGCCTTTTGGCCAGTGAACAATCAGAGGGGTGCGGACACCACCTTCGTGTACCCAATGTTTATATTCCCGGAACGGCGTATTGCTTACATTCGCCCAGTTGATTCGGTAACTTTCCCATGTATCAGCCAAATCGCCCGTCAGGTCTTTACTTTTTCCACTTGAAATAAATTCGGCACAACCACCATTATCGGCCAAAAAGAAAATAACGGTATTATCCAATTGGTCGGTTTCTTCCAGTTTTTTGATGATCCGACCAATTCCCTGGTCCATGGCATCAATTTGTGCTGCATAAATGGACATCCGCAGTGCAAATTCTTCTTTTTCTGCTTTTGAAAGCGAATCCCAGGCAGGCACTTTTTCATCGCGCGGCGAAAGTTCAACATTATTTTCCCAAAGGCCCAATTCGTATTGCTTTTTTAACCGTTTCTCCCGCAGCACATCCCAACCTTCGTCGTATACGCCCCGGTACTTTTCGATATCCTGTTTCAGCGCATGCAAAGGCCAATGCGGCGAAGTATAAGCCACATACATAAACATTGGCTTTCCAGGTTGCTCCTGAAAATGATCTTCGATAAACATTGTGGAACTATCGCTGATCGCATGGGTGAAATAAAAATTATCAGGAGAAGGATATTTCTCATTATTGGAAAAAACAGGGAGCTTAAAATAATTTCCGGCTCCGCCAACAATACCAAAGAAGCGATCAAAACCCCTTTGAATCGGCCAATTGTCTTTTACGTTACCATTGTCTTTACGGGTATTCGACACATGCCATTTTCCAACCATGTAAGTACCGTATCCTGCTGGTTTCAGCGCTTCAGCAATCGTTACTGCATTTTTACTTAAATCGCCCTGATAGGCAGGAGTACCAGTATCGGCATTGGTCATCCAGCCCATTCCGGCCTGATGAGGATAAACACCGGTGAGCAACGATGCCCTTGTAGGACAACATCTTGCGCAATTATAAAACTGCGAATATCTCACTCCATTTTGTGCCAGACGATCCAGGTTGGGAGTTTTGATTTCACCACCGTAACATCCGATATCGGAAAATCCCATATCATCAGCCAGAATAAGAATGATATTCGGATTCTTTTTGTCCTTGTTATCTTTTTTATTTATTGCATCGCATGAATAAAACATCGAAGAAAAAGCAATGGCGCCTAAAAGTGTATTTTTTATTTTCTTCATTTTTAACCCATTATTAAAGTTATGAATCGATGGTTGCAGTTTGTGCTATTCTTTTGTTATCCTTTTGTTGTTAAACACATCAGTCCTCCATGAACTCAACTTTGCTTTAAGTTCTTCGGCTTTTTTTGGGTATTCATTGATCAGGTTATTTTTCTCTCCAATATCTTTTTTTAGATTGTATAATTCGCGTTCGCCGGTGTCGAAAAACTCAATAAGTTTCCAGTCGCCATCGCGAATGGCTCCAGCCGATCGCCCTCCCAGAAAGTGAGGTTTATCAAGTGGGTAATGCCAATAATAGGTTCGTGCAACCAGCTCTTTATCCTTTTTCCCCATTAAAAGCGGCACAATGCTTTTTCCGTCCAGCCACTCATTACCGGGTATTTTAGTTCCCGACAATTCACATAAAGTAGGGTAAAAATCATAATTTGCAACTGGGATATCGACAACCTTACCTCCGGTAATTTGCCCGGGTTTATAAAAGATTAAAGGTTCACGTATTCCTCCCTCATACAACATACTTTTCCCGCCTCTTAACGGCGCATTATTGGTCACCCGTGTTTCTCCTCCATTATCGCTGGTGAAAACAATGATCGTATTCTCTTCAATTCCAAGCTCTTCCAGTTTACTTCGGATCATTCCCACTCCTTCATCGATTACCGCCAATTGAGCCGCCAAATGGGGATTGTTTTTCGATGCAAAATAATCGGAAGGCCATTTTTTATACGGATCGTTCTCTGTATTATTTTTCGAGGGGTTACTCTTTCCGCTTCCTTGTTTATTTCTGAAATGATCAACTAAATCAGGTTTCCCATGAACATTGGTATGAACGACGTAATGGCTCAGGTACAGAAAAAATGGCTTTTCGTGGTTTTTCTCAATGAATTCCAGGGCTTCCTGATTCATCCGGTCGGCAAGAAACTCTTTTTCAGTATTGAGTTTCTTTTTCATTGAGGGGTTAAAATGATACGGATAAAAATATGTTCCATCGGCAATTCCAGCAGTTTCCGACGAGATTACTTCATCAAAACCCTGTTTGCCAGGAAGAACTTCGATTGGAGCCTTTTCCGATTTATAACCAGAAAGATGCCATTTCCCGATAATGCCTGTATGATAACCATTGAACCTCAATGCTTCGGGTAAAGTTACGTAAGCCGTATCCAAAAACTGGCTGGCATCCGGTCTGAGATAGTCGGTGATCCCAATCCTGGCCGGATATTGACCTGTCATTAAAGCTGCCCGGTATGGTGAACAAACCGGAGCCGCAGCGTAGGCTTGCGTAAACCGGACACCCTGACTTGCCAATTTGTCGAGATTCGGTGTTTCGTTGAATTTGTTTCCATAACAACCAAGTTCTGAATATCCGAGATCATCGGCAAGTATATAAATAATGTTTGGCCGACTTTTATTTACTGGTTCATTGGAATTACAATTAGCCTGCAGATTAAATAATCCGGCAAACATGACGAAAGGATACAACTGATTTCTCATTTTTTCGTTTTAATTCGTTTTGGTTAGTTCTTTTCCTTTATGTATTTGCTCTTGTCAATTTTTTCTTGTTCCAGGCAATTCTTTCATGAAATTGGATGGAATGTACTTTTTGTGTTCTTTCACCACTTCTTCCAATCCTTTTTCGTTTACCAAATTTTTCCATTCAAACAGGTCGTTCTCCAAATCATATAATTCGGCAGTGCCATCCGGATATTGGATATAGCGGTATTTCTGACTCCTGATCGAAATCAGGTTTTCTCCAAGGTTTGTTAACGACGGGCGGTTCCAGGTATAACCGGGTTTCTCGAAAAATGGCCGCAGGCTTACTCCGTCGAGTTGTTGTTTCGGAGGTTGCAACCCGCACACATCCACGATGGTAGGATAAAGATCAATCAGCCCTACCGGGCTTTCTACAGTTTTCCCATTGACAGGCGAACCAGGCATCCGGATAATTAACGGGACAATTGACGATCCGTCCCATAACGTATTCTTTTCCCAATGATTTTTTGTCCCGATATGAAATCCATTGTCAGACAATACAACAATAATTGTATTTTCAGCATACCCGCTTTGGTCAACAGCATCCATCAGTCGCCCGAGATTCCAGTCGACAAAAGAGGTACAGGCATAATATCCGTGAATAAAATGCTTCCAGCGGTCTTCGTTATTTGCCCCGGTTACTTCAAACCGGCCAAAAGCATCGAGCAAATTTCTGCCAAATTCAGGGACATCATCCAGATCGTTTGCAAGATATCCCTTTGGAATTTCAATTTTTTCGGGATCGTACATATCGAAAAAACGTTGGGGCGCAGTAAAAGGCGTATGAGGTCTCCATAAACCCAAAGTCACAAAAAACGGTTTGTCGTGTTTTTCACCAAGAAAATTAATGACCGCATCGGTATTAATTACATCGGGAAATAAACTATCGGGAAAGGCCTGTACTCCCCAGAAACTTTGAAATATATCTTCTTTGGAAAGCACCCGGTGCGCTTCATCCGGGAATGGACCGAAACCTCCTTCATAAATAGGACGGTTATCGAAATTATGTTCGATCCTTCCTTCCGCCAATTTTGCATGGTAAACTTTTCCCCGGCCAAAAGAATAATATCCGTTTCTTCGGAACAACTCAGGTAATGTTTCGGCTTGTTTCAGTACTTCCGAATTATTCCATGGATCGCCGCCATTGGCATACACCCCGGAATGGAAAGGATACACCCCTGTAAAAAACGAAGCTCTGGAAGGCATACAAAGTGGCGCCGAACAAGATGCTTTTGTAAAGGTAACCGATGAATTTCGCAGCTTATCGATGTTCGGGGTTTTTACTTTCTCTATTCCGCTGATGCCATAATCGTTCATATCGTCAAAAACGACAAATATAACATTGGGCTTTTCCAACGGCGTTTTGGCTGAACTGCACGATTGTAAAGGAAATATTGCAAGCGTTCCTAACGGCAATGCTGCAAATGCCGAAACTTCCATTATCCTTCTGACGATTCCTGCTCCCATCGTTTTGTTTATTTAATAATTTTCAATGCAAATAGTCATCGCCCCAAACATCCGGAATGAGGCCATGACTATATCTACAAACTGCTTATCTACTAACTATCTAATACGTGTATACCCCATAATCAAACGGTGCGTCCACTTCAAAATCAACAGCTTCAATAGCTACCCGATTTTCCCCTTTTTTAAGATACCCGGAAAATTCACTAATATTAAATTCTTCGTAATGTCTTTTTCCAACAATTCGCCGATCCAGCACCAGATGCCCGTTCAGATATACTTTAACAACTCCGTATGCAAGAATTTTTATTGAAATACCATTCGGAACATCGATCAGATTAAATGAGTTCGCCGACCATACCGACTCTGCTTTTTTGATGTCCAGCGGTCCTTTTTCACTATCGAACTTCCTTATTTGTGGGTTTATCAACCATCCGTCACCCGGGTTGGTTTTCGAAAACCGTATTTCTTGACTTTTAACTTCCGAATCAGAAATGACATTCTCTACTTTTTCAGTCTCTTCAACATACAAAGGAGCATGCAAAATACGCAGCAGTTCCGGGTCAATTTTGATTACTTCCCGGTCGTAGGTCATCAACCCGTTTACTTCGCCTTCCACGTCGGTTGTTTGCGTATATACAGCAGCCGATAAGCCCTTGTTGCGCAACGGGTACAAATTATGCATCAATTTTGCATATTCTTTGATTAATTCGGGGATTGAAGTATATGTCCGGTATCCCCAGTTTCTCATATTGGGGTTCCACAAATGGTTTTCGATTGGCAGGCCGAGTCCGCCGAATTCACCGAGAACAATTACTCTCCCGGGATTTAATTCGGCTGGTTCCATTCCGGGTCCCGGGTACTGATGGGCATCGTTCATGTGTCCGCAATTCCGGTCAGTCCAACCGCTAACCCCGTCAATGATACGGGTTTTGTCGTAATTTATACTCCAATCGACTACTCGTTTGGTTTCGTACTGTCCCCAGCCTTCGTTAAAAATTACCCAGGTTACGATACTTGGGAAAAATCTCAACTGATCGATCATTGCTTTCAGTTCATATTCAATCTGTTTTGCTGATTCAGCCGGACGATTCCAATCAGCAGTGGCATCCCAACTGACATGTTGTTCCGACCTGTTTGCTGTTTCAAAACCGGAAGGCATATCCTGCCAGAGAAGCAATCCCAATGAATCGGCATAATAATAGTAAAGCGATGGTTCAACCTTGATGTGCTTGCGAAGCATATTGAAGCCCATTTTTTTAAGCACTTCCAGGTCATAGCGCATTGCTTCTGCAGACGGAGGTGTTAACAGACCATCGGGCCACCATCCCTGATCCAGGGTTCCATACTGAAAAATAGTTTTATTATTTAACTGTATCCGTTGGAATCCATGATCATCTTTTGCCATTGAAATTTTCCTCATGGCGAAGTAGGAACCAACCTGATCAAGAAGGATGCCTTTTCTGTAAAGTGATACTTCAAGTTGATAAAGTTCGGGAGATTCAGGACTCCATAATTTTGGCGATGGAATATCCAGAATAAGTTCGCCGGATGCCGCAAAGTTTTTTTCGAGTACTATTTGATTATCTTTTACAACCTTAACCCTGATTTCTTCTCCACCTTTGGATCCTGCGAGTTCGGCATTCAACAAAACCTGTTTTTTATCAATATCAGGAACAGGATAGAGCGATTTGATGGAGGTCGGATTAACGGGCTCCAACCATACGGTTTGCCAAATCCCGCTTACGGGGGTATACCAAATTCCTTTGGGATCGAGAACTTGTTTTCCGCGAGGCTGATTTCCCATGTCGGTAGGATCCCAGACGGATACGACCAGCTCTTGTTCCCCTTTTTTCAGGTACTTCGTAACATCATACGAAAACGCGATTGAGCCTCCTTTGTGGGTTCCAACAAGTTTCCCGTTGATCCATACTGAACTTTCCCAATCTACGGCCTGGAAATGCAAGATTACATTTTGACCTTTCCAATCTTGGGGAACTTCAAACTTTTTACGATACCATACTTTCTGTTCGGGCAAAACACTTTTTACAACACCAGATAAAGCCGATTCAACCGCAAAAGGAACCAGTATTTTTCCCTGGAAACCATCCGGTTTATTCAACTCCTTCGGAATAATTGCATACTCCCACAACCCGTTTAAGTTTTGCCATGTACTCCTTTTCAGTTGAGGACGCGGATATTCTTTCCATGCATTTTCAGGAGTAACATCCTGTCCCCAACGGGTCATTAGTTTTCCTTTAACCGGTTCGTAATTCTGGGCATTTGCACTTAATCCTGCCCAAAGGACAATTAAAATAATAAAACGATTCATAGCTAATATTTGATTGTACTTAAAATTTAACACTTTTGCCATGTCAACTTTTTACAGACTATGTAGAACCAACCTAAACTTGCGGTATAACCCTACGTCAATAATTAGCTGACATGACATTATCTACTCTTCACCAATAGCAAAAAATTACCGCCATTCGTTTACACCCTGCCCATCGGCCTGAATATCGCGTATCCTGTTTCTGAAGACCAGGGTATCGGTAGCCTCACAAGCATACGTACCATCCGTGTATTTATACTTCAGATAGAATGTGCGGGAACTTGCATTAAAGGTCGATATTCCGTTAGGCAATACTTGAATGGCAGAACCTGATGTACCGCTAATCACCACTTCTCCGCTTCCTGCTGTCGGTACTTCTACATTGAACGTAAACTTCCCGTTACCCGGATCTTTACTTCCGACAGTACCATCAGCTTTCACCTTTAAAGTCTTGGCTCCCACCGTGACCAGCTCTCTTATACTTTCCGATATTGTTGAATTATTGCGATAGGTCAATGTTTCTGTTACGGAACCTGACTTTCGAATGGTTTGCCCAGAATAGTTATAATTACCATGCTGTTTTGCCCAATAACTGATTGAAATCACCATATAATCTTTTGCTGCATTAATGGAATCAACATCGTTGGAACCGGTCAACCGGAACGGGATTACATATTCCCCTGTAAGTGATTTCGGATCGGCAAGAAAAGCTGTCGAGTCAATCTTGATACCAACATATCCCTGCTCTTCATTTTTAGGCACAACGAACTCTGTTGCACTGGAAAGTGTGTAGTAACTTGAAGGCATCACCGTTTTAGTGCCGTCAGCAACAACTGACGGATCAATAACATAACTTACAACCCTGTCCCGGTCGTTGTTGGTTAACCCGGAAAACATGATTCCTGCTTTCAGTGTTAAACCTTCACCTACTACAATGTTTCGGTTATATTTTTGATTGTAAAAATACACTGAAGTTGTCCCGTACGAAATCACTTCGTCTTCAAACCCGCATGAACCAAGTATTGACGACAAGATCAATAATATGAATATATTTTTTCTCATTTCTGTATCATTTAATGTTTATCATTATTCCCATCCCTTATTTTGTACCAATGCCGGGGCATTGTACAACTCATCGTAAGGAAGCGGCATATAGATGGAATTGAACAACCGTTTTTCCAGCTGTACATTCATATTATAGGTGAGGTTACCGGTTGGATCTTTAACGATCTTAACCCCCTTAACGGGAACGTTAATCACAGAAAGATTTTCCGACGGTTCCCATCTGCGTATATCCCAGAAATAGTGTCCTTCAAAACTTAATTCAAGCCTTCTTTCGTTGTGAATAAATGTTCTAAAAAGCGCTTCGTTGTTCACCGCTACATTGTTCATATAGTCATTCGCTGAACCATAACGTTTATGAATTCGCTCGATAACCGTTGCGGCAGTATATCCATAGGCCTTGGGATCAACTTTGGCACCCCATGCCTCAAATGCAGCCTCTGCATAGTTAAGATACAACTCAGGGCAACCAAGATGAATAGCTGCTCTGGCCGTTCCTGTTAACTGACCGGGAACCAGGTTTACACTCCCGTATTTGAGCAGTTTTTTCAGGTAATAACCTGAACGGGAAGTACTGGTCGATGGATCGTAAGCATCAACTCCGCCTTCAAATGTCTCAATTTTATGATAGCTGGATGTTCCCATTGATGTCCCGTTCAATGCAACAAACAAATTAAGACGCGGATCACGGTTCGAATACGGATCAGTTGTTTTATACAAAGTACTTTGACCTATCGGGTAACCCGTTTTATCAGGAAAAGCATCCACAAAATTCTGAGAAGGATTTACCATCCCATTTCCATACATCGACGGAGGATAATTACTGTTTTCCAGTGCACGGTTGCCACTTTGAATATTCCCCCGGAAAAAGATGTCGCGAATATTGTATGCTTTGTTATTCAACTGATTGAAATAGTAATTATCAATTGTCGGAAGATCTTTTAATCCACCAATAGCCTTCAGGGCATCTCCCGCTGCAATTGCAGCCTTTTCCCATTTGGTTTTATCATTTCCCGAGTTAAAACCCGGACTTGCTGCATACAACAATATCCGTGCTTTTAATGCCATCGCGGCAATACCATTTGCTCGTCCGTTCATTGTAGCCCCTAAAACAGCGTTGGTTCCTGTGTATTCTACAGGTAAGTATTTCTTGGCACTGTCGCAGTCATTAACAATCTGGTCGACACACTGCTGATAGGTATTGCGCGGAAGGTTCAGGTTGTTTTCAACATACAAAATATCCGTCACAATAGGAACCCCAAGAATTTCCCCGGAAGTTGATTTTCCCCCATACCTTTTCAAAAGGTCGGATTCGTAATAAGCTCTCAGAAAATATGCCTCTCCCAGCATCCGGTAGAATGTATTGATGTTGTCGATACTGTCATTCTTGGTTCCTAACTTTACAAAGCGAACCGGGGTTAGAAATGGCTTAGTACCTGTTTTGTCAAGTACCATCTTTCCAAGAAACTGGTTGATCCTCCGTATCTGACGGAAAGCGTTCGCCCAGTTTGATTCCGGATTCATATTCGGGCGTAATGCCCCTGTTCCCATCTTGAAATAGTCGGAGCTGTAATTGTTGGTCACCGCGTTGTCGGTTGCACAATCCAGCATGTAATCGTAGTCGGTTGGCACACTGCTGTAAACAGTGTTGAGCACACCGTTAAAATAGGCATCGTTCCCGAAAACCTGTTCTTCCGTCAACGATCCGTCCAGCGAGGGGTCCAGATATTCCGAACAGCCAAAACCCATCGCAAGTATGAGATATAATATACTGTATTTGAACAAATTTTTCATTTCTATTGATTTAATATGGTTCATTGATCTAAAAAGAAACCGAGATCCCTGCCGTAAATGTTGAACACAAGGGGAAGTTTCCAATCCCTGCATTCAGGCTTTCAGGATCCAAATCCTTAATTTTAGATAAAGTCAAAAGGTTATATCCCCGGGTAAATACTTTGATGTCGTTCACCCCGACCCGCTGGCTCATGCTATGGGGTAATGTATAACCCAGTTCCACATTCCGGAGCTTCATAAACGCACTGTTGACAATCCAGTATGTTGAATTCACAAAATTGTTTTCAGAGGAAAGTACAGATAACTGAGGATGAGCATTTCCATTGGGCAAACCATCAATAACTACCTGAGAATATTTTCTGTTTCCATAAATCTGGTAGTACTGGGTATTCAGCAAACGATTATACTTGCCATATCCCATTGCTAGAACGCTCAGGTTAAACCCCTTGTACTTGAAGTCGAAACTAAATCCATATTGAAGACGGGGACTTGAATTACCAACCTCGTCCCGGTCGCGCTCATCAATATAACCGTCCTTATTTGTATCAGCATATTTAATATCTCCGGGTCTAACCGGACCAAACATTTGCAATGGCGACTGATCGATATCGTCCTGATTTTCGAACACGCCTATTGCTTCAAGTCCCATAATTGCATCGACCGGACGTCCCTGTGTTATTAACCCGTTAAATGTATCATTAGGATAAGCAGGTTCTCCATCAACAATGCGTTCCGAAATCCCGTAAGTCATGTTTGCCCCAAAGCTAAACTGAAGGTCTCCAAAATACCGGTCGTACCATAGTTCGCCTTCGAAACCCTTCAACCCAAATTTTCTGAAATTCCAGAATGGAAGTGCTTCACTTTTACCGATCACACCCGGGATAATATTCCCCCGGTCGCCAATAAAATCATCGTTTATATTATTGAAATACCCCAGGCTCAGACGGGTTGTCCGGTTAAACAAAACAGCGTCGATCCCCGCATTAAACTCATAACTTTTCTGAAAACCAAGACCCGGGTTACCGGTACGGTCCATCGATACCAGATAATTATCTCCGTCAAGACCAATGGTTCCATTTTGTTTCCATACATCCTGGTACAGATGAGTAGAGAAACCACCTTCGGCAGTATAGGTTGTTGACCCCAGAATACCGTAAGAAACACGTAGTTTCAACATATCAATGGAACTGACATCAGATAGAAAATCTTCTTCTGATATAATCCAGCCAGCGCCAAATGCCGGGAAAAAACCATACCGGTTGTCTTTTGAGAATGAAGTAACTCCCACCCTATTGACATTGGCCTCCAGAATATATTTATCAGATATCATGTCGCTCAGATGCAATCCCAAATTTTGACGGCGAGGATCTTCATTCACATTGCGTATTTCGTTCCTCGACTGGTAAAAATTTAAAATCCCTTTCAGGTCATGCTTCCCGAAAGTCCGGTTATAATCTGCGGTTACATTAAATGCATAATTTCGCTGAACTTCAGCTCCAGACCTGCTTTGACTGGTATTCTGAGTGGTTGTTCCCCACTGTTTAAAGCTAAGAACTCCTGTTGACTTATTGTAATCAGGTTCATACACGGTAAATGTAGCCCCTTTCGTGGCTGTTTCCACATTGTATACATCAAACGATACAAAAGGTCTTACTTTTAAACCTTTTATCCATTGATTGAAATCCAAAGTCAATCCAAAATCAGATTGGATGTAGGTATACCTGCGTTCGGCATAGCCTCCTCCTGTTAGCAATCCATATGGATTGTTTTGCTTTTCTGCAGTTCCTCCTATAACATATTTCTGATCCGATAAACCAACCATTTCTCCCGGAATTAAGATCGGGTAGTCGTTTGGATGATGGGCCGCCAGCGGCGCAAAGAAATTTTGGGTCGAAATATTGGGCCATTCCTTTACTTGAGAGGCTCCGTTGAACCCGGCACTCACCGTAACAAAATCCAAAACATCCATATCTATTGATGTCCTAACAGTGAAAATATCATCGGCATTTGGATAGTTAGTATATCTCTCCAACCCTCCATTACCCTGATAACCAACATGTGCAAAATATCGGGAATGATCATTCCCTCCACTTAATTGCGTATTGATGCGCGTCATACTAAAGGTTTTGTTCAAAAACTCCTTGTAATAATCGACATCAGGATAAAGAATAGGATCGGTATGGTTCTTATATGCATCAAGCGCTGTCTGATCATATAAGGGAGCATAACCATCATTGGCTAAAGCCTGATTGTAATAGGTCGCATAATCGTACGAATTCAAAAACTCGGGTAAACGAGAAGGAGTCTGAATGCCACGTTCAACATTCACACGAACACTGTTTTCGTAGGATTTTCCCCGCTTGGTAGTTATTAATAGGATACCATTAGCCTGCAAGCCCCCGTACATTGATTTCATGGTGGCATCTTTTAACAGTTCCACACTTTCAATAACTTCCGGCTCAATATACTCCAATGTACGTTCTACTCCATCAACGATTGTAATATAATCGCCCCAACCTCCGCGTATATACATGTTGTTGTTAGTCCATCCTGGCACCAGTGTATTCTGCATCTGGAACAATCCATTCAATCGACCACCTAAAGTACTCTGTATCGACATGGTAGGGGTATTTTCAAGTTTCGCTCCATTTACCATTGAGTAAGCCCCTACGCTTCTTCTTTCAGTGGTGCTTCCAAATGGCAAGACCACCTGATTATTTTCTCCGTTTAAGGCCTTTTCCTGAACCAATACTATTTTCCCGCTTTTCAGGTTCTCATCTGCCGGACTGACTGTTTTTGTCTGATAGCCATCTGCTTTAACCACCAGCATATCGTCAGCTGATGTTTTAAACTGAAAAACTCCATCGGAACCGGCATCGATATACATCCTCGATACGGAGGAATAAACCCTAGCCCCAGGAATAGGTTTCCCTGAGTCATCAACAACCCTCGAATCCAGGGTCATCTTAATGACATTATCTTTCTTATTCGCGTTCTTATTTGTGTTCTTGTTCTGCGCTGTTAATGTAATCCCATGAAACAAAAACAATAAGCTAAATACGACGAGTATAGTTTTGTTTATATTCATATCTGTTTTTTTTGTATGGTTAAGAAAATCACCACCCCGGGTTTTGTTTAAAATTCGGCCCAATGTTGGTGTCATCAAGTTTGATTACAAACAGGTAATGTTTTTCTTCAAAAACCCTTTGTTTATAGAGTCTGGTGGTATACCTGAACCCGGTTGGGTACGTTGTATTCTTTGCCACTTTTACAATTTCCATTTTCCATATATCCCTATTTTCAGGAAGATGTGCAATATGCCACCTACGGATATCGAATAAACGGTTATCTTCGAAACAAAGCTCTACACGTCGTTCGTTTCGAACCCTTCCCCTAAAAGCATCTTTGGTCAGAAACTTGGAAGCTACATTCGGCATTAAAGCCCGGGCCCTTACCTTATTTACAGCCTCCTCTGCTGAATACTTGCAAGATGAATTTCGTTGTGTTGGTGAACTCCATGCCTCGTTGGCTGCTTCAGCAAACAACAGGTAAACCTCCGACATCCTTATCTCCGGATAATGCATGTCAAGGCCGGCGTTGAACGTATTACCCATCCATTTGTTGTTATAGTAGCCGGTTTTGGTATAACCCATAGTTACCTGACCTGCAGAATATACTAAATCGGTAGACCCCAGCGTTGCAGGGATTTTGGTCTCGTCCTTGTCGTAGATTTGCATTGTTTTGCCCATCACTTTTTGTTGGTTACAGATAATTGATTCTGCAAAGCGTGGATCTCTGCCTGCATAAGGATCCTGAAGATTATAACCTGACGCCGGATCACTAATCGGTAAACCGGTCGACTTCATTTCAAAACAATCGACCAATGTTTGGTTGGGCGCCGTTGCATATTGACCTGAAAGCTGGCCCGGCGGACGATAACGCTGTTTGTAGGAATTGGATCCCCAATCGTGCTGATAGCGCCTGCCGTATAATATTTCTTTTGTATAAACTTCTTCTTCGTTATCCTTGAATATGTAATAATACTTGTCAATCGTTGCCAGCCCATAACCGTTTGCTTCAGCTACTTTGAGTGCATTGTCGGCAGCGAGGGCAGCATCATCCCATAAATCAGTTTTAGCACCTGCCTGTATGGCAGCAAACTCGCTTGCTGCATAAACCAATGCTTTCGCTTTGTATGCCAATGCTGCTATCTGTGTCGGACGTCCCCAATCACTTTCTGCAATAACCGGTTCAAGGTACATGGCAGCGCTGTCAAGATCGGCAGCAGCCAGAAGCATAGTTTCCTGATACGACAACCGCGGTACGTCCATGTTTTCATCTGCAGCAAGAGTTCTGTAAAAATAAGGCATCCCTCCCCAGCGCCGGGTTAGCTCAAAATAGCTGTAACCTCTGAAAAAATAACTGGTTCCCAGTATCCGGTTTTTCGATTTTTCACTTCCTGTATACAGATCAATATTTCGGATACATATATTTGCTATACGTACCTCTGCCCATATTCTCGACCAAGTTGCATTGTTGCACATTACTGCCGCATCGGCGTTCCTTATTCCATAAAAATCTCCGGTTGCCGCCAGTAAAGAAGGGACACCAGACCAGTCAGGCCCTGATACTGAGTTGTCGGACACATCATCAAAATCGCCCAATGGACGGGTATCGTTTCTGTGGCGTTTCAATAATGGCGTTACAATTAACTTATCGTTGAAGTTTTTGAAATTCACGGAATCCAGAAAAACATCATCAAAGTCGTATCCATCGGATTCTGCCATCTTATCCAGATAATCGCTTTCACAAGAGGTAAAAAATATCCCCAGTATAACGATAATTGGTATGATACATATTTTCATAATCTACAAATTAGTAATGATTAAAATGTTACTTGCAAACCAAAGGTAAACCTTCGGATCAATGGATAATACCCATAAGTCAGGTTCCCGTTTCCTGCATCAGTACCTTCCGGGTCGCCAATCGGATAATCTGGCGACCAAGTTAACAAGTTGTTCCCCTGCAGGTATACCCGGCACTGATCAACCTTGTATTTTCCGATAATATCTTTAGGTATGTTATAACCTATCTGTGCTGTTTTTAAACGGATGTACGATGCTTCAAACAAACTGGTTGAAGTTACAGTACCGTCGGTAATATTGTTCTGGGCACGATTGGCATCCATGTGCAGAGCCGGATACCGGGTGTCCATGTTGTCGGGCGTCCAATAATCGCTTTGGTAATCGAAATATTGGTTTGCCAAACGGTGCAAAGGCCAAAGGAATGCATCCACCATATTTCTCGAAGTTTTCGTTGCCCCCTGGAATGTAAAATCAAGATCAAAGTTCTTCCAGCTCAGACCGCCCGAGAAACTAAAAAAATACAAAGGATAAGTACCTGCATACCCCATTGGCACCTGATCGTTGGTATCAATAGTTCCATCTCCGTTGAAATCGATGTAGGTTACGTCCCCAAGCCCAACGATACCACTTCCGTAACGTGGCTGGGTTGCCCTCTGGTCAACATTGTCGATATAACCGCTGGATACATATCCAAACAGCTGATCGATCCGTTGACCTGCCATTTTCTGGTATTCTGGTTTGTAATAAGGTTCGTCCCTGAAAATAATCCGGTTATCACTGAAGCTGACACCTCCTTTGAGCCAGTACAGTAAACCGTCACGTCTTCCTCCGTTATATTTCAGTTCTATTTCATAACCTTTTGTCTCTGTAGCACCCAAGTTCTGCTGCTTTGCGCTCACGCCAAACCAATCGGGAACAGATAGGCGGCTGAGCAGGATATGGTCGCGATTTTCCTTGAAGAAGTCCATCGTCAACATGAACTTATTATTCTTCAGAAAACCCAGCTCAACACCAAAGTCTTTCTTTTTCGCCCTTTCCCAAGTCGCATTTTCATTGGCCACGGCTCCTTCTACTATTGGAGTAATGCTGGTCCCCGGGTTATCGGCAGTTCCTGGTTTGTATTCATCCTGGTTGGTAGTACCGTTTGAATAGGTTGAAGTGTAAAGCCAGCGCTGGCCTCCTGCATTATCGCTACCGACTTCACCATACGAGTACTTGAGTTTGGCCCTTGAAATCCAGGGTTGCAGTTTTTCCATAAATTTCTCCTGATGAAGGTTCCATCCAAAAGCATACGACGGGAAAAAACCATACCTGTTTTTTGGTGCAAACTGCTCGGACCCGTTCAACCCGAGGTTTATCTCTACCATGTATTTAGATTTGTAGTCATACGTAATACGACCAACAATACCTTCCTCAAAGTGCGGAAAATCTACATCATCCTGCCATGTACGCCTTTGTCCGAGGAACAAAGCCGACACATTGTGGTCTTTGAAAGTTCGAGCATAACTTACAGACGCTTCATAATACCAACTCCGGAAAGGATTATTATCAACGTCCTGAATGTCTTCGCTGCCAGGAATAATGGGCAATTCAGTACCTTCGCCGTCTGTATTATCGCGACCTTTGTATCTGACCCAGGTACCATCGGTTAATAAACGGTAGGCTACTTTGTCGTAATTAAATGCTTTTACATAGGCTTCATCATGATTAAAGGCTACTTTTCCCTGAACTGAAAGTCCTTTAGTGATAAAATCGAGTTTTTGCTTCAATACAAATGCTGTTACAAGACCGGTCGATTTAGTTTGTTTGAATCCGCTGTAATTAATGGCATTGTATGGGTTATTGGCATTAATAACCCCAGTGCTGGCTGGACGTACTCCTGTTTCTTCGGGATGAGCCGGGTCGGGATATTGTTCCAATATCCAATCGGGGTATTCATTCGGAATCACCATCGGACCTAACATAAAAATTGGTCGATAGGTTCTGATTGCTCCCGATTCGTTTGGCTGATTTTTAATCCCGACATAACCGCCTGCATTCATCGATAATAAAGTGCTGGGGGTAATATCAAAATCGGCATTTACACGATAATTGTACCGATTGTATTTATAGGCCGGATCATATTCCGGTTGCTTTACAGTCTTTAAAATGTCACCATCATAGGTGTACGAAAATGAAGCATAAATCCGTGCGTGTTTCGAACCCCCGGAAATACTTATGTTTTGTTTCTGGGTAATCCCAAAATCTTTCACGCAAAGTTCTTCCCAATCTGTATTTGGATACAGGTAAGGCATGTTCTGAGTGCGGTAGTTCTCCAAGATTTCATCTGACAGAAGAAGGTTCCAACTTCCATCATTTTTGTACGCTTCGTTCATAATTAATGCAGTAGCATAACTATCGTACATGTTACGGCGAAGCAAAGGGTTCTTTAACCCAAATTCAGAATTAAATGTCAGCTTGATTCCACCTTCCTTACCTCTTTTCGTTGTAATCAGGATAACTCCGTTAGCTCCCTTTACCCCAAAAACGGCTGTAGCCGACGCATCCTTTAATACTGAAAGGGTTTCGACCTCGTTCGGATCAATGTCGTTAAAATTTCCTTCAACACCATCGACCAGTACAAGGGGGTTATTGCTTACCCACGAGGATTTACCGCGGATAAATACATTCGCAGCATCACTACCGGGTTCACCGTCGGTTTGCACGGTAAATACCCCCGGAACCTGCCCCGTCAATGCGTTAGAAAGAGAAACAGTGCTGGCCTTTTTAAGCATTTCTCCTTCGATTTGGGAAATAGCAGCCACCGAACTTTCTTTCTTTTGTACTCCGTAACCAACCACTACGACTTCCTGCATGGTCACATCGTTGGAAACCATTACTACATTAATAACTGTTTTGTTTCCAACTGCGATTTCCTGGGTTTTATACCCGATAAAACTGAAAACAATTACATCTGTAGCTTTTACATTTTTTAATGAATAGAAACCATTCATGTCACTTATGGTTCCATTGGTTGTCCCTTTCAAAACAACCGTCGTTCCAGGTACCACCTCATCAGAATCCGTTATTGTTCCAGAAACAGACCCCGGATGAGATTGTCCGTAGGATACGAAGTAGGAAAAAAACAATAATAAAATAATCAGATTTTTTCTCATAACTGAAGATTTAGGATTATACACATTATCAAAATTAGGACATTCTATGCACTTAAAACAGGACTGTTATTCAACCTGCGGGATTATTGTTCTAAAAATTTGACATTTTAGAATAAAAATTGGCACAACGAACAAAAATGCTATCAGAAGAACATTCGTCCGAACAGTTATCCATTCTTAAAAAAAAGAGTGAAATTCCGGGATCTTTCCGTTATGATTAAAGTCAGAAATGTATGTGAAGAAGCGAAAGATAAGATAATGGGTTGCATTACCACACAACAATATTTAATCGATTTTTTATTTCTGAATAAAAATAAAATCATCAATAAACGAATAGTTGAGCTGATTATGGCCGGACAGAGGATCGATTTCGACTGTTCGATTGGCGAACAAGCCATTTAATACCCAGGGATCGGTACCAACTGTAAAATCCTGATTGAGCGGAAAACTTTGTCTGATGGCATACGTCGCCATAAGAAATTTTGGCTCACCTGTCATCAGATTATAAGCATGTTCCAAATAGTGCTTATGCAATTCGAACCAGGTGCTTTTTTGAAGAAAATCAAACCACTCTGTAGCTGGTCGTGGATTTTTCAACGCAAAATCGATGTACTGATAATTTTTCATCGATGCATTGTATTTATACTGAATAGAGAAAGGTTCAGAGATGACATCGTCAAGCTGTATCTTCCAATACTTCATCAGCGAAAATTCAGTTACCAATATCTTCTGGTTATCACGGATTCGGCTACTTACAAACTTGAGGGCAGCATCCATCTGATCCATTTCGGCATGATGAACATGCAGATCGACCCCTGCAATGCCCAGTTCGCTTTTTGCAAAATTCAGCAACTGATCAACAGTTTCGGTCCTCCATGCCAGATCGTGTAAGTTGTTAAAAGCTCCTATAAAAATCGGAACAAAATGATTGGGATGATGATCGCGAAACTTCTCAACAGCCCGGGCAATCGTGGTATAAAAATCGACCAAACGCTGATCTCTTTCTTCGATCAGAGTTTCGATAAACGGTTCGTTCCCGATGACCAGCATATCGGTTTTGTACCACACTTTTTCCAGTAGTTGGTTTAAAAAATCCAAATATGCTTTCGTTTCTATGCTATTTCCGGCAGAAAGTGATTCTTCACGTCCCTTAAAATTCCATTTGATGTTTAAAATAGTTTTATAACCATGATCTTTAAGCGCCAAGTAATTTGTTACCTTTTCATCAGTATGGAGGCTGGCAGGTTTATCGTACAACTGAAAAAAGTCAATAAAGCCACGTACCCAGGTGGTCTCGGTCCGTTTCAGATCGTTAAAGTCAATAAACTGCAACTGTTCATTGTAGTTTACCCCCAACGCTGTTGACCAGCCAGAAAGGTCAACCGTATCCTTTAATATATCTTGTTCTGGATTATCTCCTGCGATTGTTCCATTTCCGGAACAGGATAATATTAAAGCGATGAAACATAACAAACCAATGACACTTTTCATTTTCTTCATTTACTGTATCATTTTAATCGCTTTGTACACCAAATTTCAATAAACGGAAGTTACTTAATTTTCAGTACAGAACCAGCAATATATCGTGTACCATTTTCTTTGTTAAAATAGTAAACCACCAATACCCGGGTTCGATCCAACTGCACCGGCCATGTATAACCTAAATCCCAGGTTCCCCCATCTTCACGCAGAATGATTTCCTGGGCCGTTTCAAAATCGGTGCACTCTGCATTTAATATCCGTGCCCGAATGCCAAAAGGTTCATGGCGATATCCGTACGTAAGCAATACCCGGTTATCGGGGATCCGCATGGCATTTAAAGGGTGTCCCTGAAATCCCATTTTCTGCCATTTCTGAAACGTTTTTCCTCCATCGACCGAACGGGCGATACAAGCCTGATCGTCCAAATTGGCCGTTCGCAAAAAGGCGACAAGGTCACCCTTCGGAGTTTCATAAATCGAAGTCTCGTTAAATGATGCTTTTTCATCCATTGCAATCAACCCTGAATACTGCCAATTGAGTCCCTTGTCGTCTGAAACCAGCAGATGAACAGACGTTTTTTTCGGAGAATTTGAATCGGATGTTACAACGGCCCAAAATATTTTGCCATTCTTTCCTTCACATAACGCCCCCCTGTTATAGGCTGGCATGAGCTTTCCCAAGGCATTATAATTAATTTCAGAAGGAACAGCAGGAGGGTACACAGGCTCTTGCCATGTTTTCCCTCCATCGACAGACCGCACCAGATATCCGCCCAAAAATACGGCACCACTGTTTTCGGAGTACGGTTCTTTGAGCCTGGAAATTCCATCGGGGCGGACAAAAGCCCAGCCATAACTTGCACAAAGCAGCGTACCGTCATGCAATTTCAGGAGGCAGGGATCCTGCGACCCACCAAACGGGTGAGCATACAACAGGTCTGGCTCCTTCGTCCAGGTTTCCCCGTCACGAGAGCGGACTGTCACCAGGTAACTGTTCGGATCAACATGTTTGTTGCTGCTTTCTCCAAATATCTGCCGGTTCGGCGCCCGGCGAAAAGCGACAAGCAACTCTCCATTCCCTTTTTTTATGACAGAAGGAAATGACGAAAAGAATTTTTCATCTTCGTAAATTACAACATCTTTCAGTTTACGAACCACCGGAGTATCGCCGGAAGAAAATACAGATTGATTGCCTGTTGCACGGCCTCCCATAAAAAAAATGGTTGTTACAAGTATCAGAAATCGTGAAATATAATTCCGGTTCATCAATATGAAAAATTTAAGATTTATGGTTCAATGTAGTTTCGTAATTTATATGCTGAACTTTTTATAAATACCCCCTCCACTTGAATAAAGTAAGGGGGTATGATGGTAATTTATTTTATAAACTATTGGCGTTTAAATATTCGATTATTTTTCTTTCGTTATTTTCCAGTCTTTGGGCGCAATAAATCCATTTTTAGGTCCTTTCGTTAATATTTCCCTCGGAGCTTTTATCGAGTCGTAAGAAGCAACAGCTTTTTTCAATTTATTATACATCTCCGGATTGCTCGTTATCAAATTATTTTTTTCAGAGAAATCAGGTGGAATGTTAAAAAGGACATCGCCATTCATATTCATACTACGAATGCCCTTATCGATTATTAGTTTCCAATCGCCATTAATAATGGCGCCGTGTCCCAAATAAAACTCCCGATCAATTTTCTTAGCTTTTCCGCTTAACACCGGCCATATACTAATTCCATCGAATGGCTTAACAGACGCCGACTTTTCGCCAACAATTTCTTTTAACGTAGGGAATATATCAACATATCCCATTACCTGATCGATTTGCCTGCCACCTACTAAACCCACTGCAGGCCATTTAATCACGGCAGGCGACTTTACCCCACCTTCCCATTCATCAAACTTGTAGCCTGTCAGTCCCCCATTGGAAGCAACAGCGCCATTTCCGGCAGCACCGTTATCGCTATGGAAAATAACGAGTGTGTTTTCGTCTATTTTCTGATCTTTCAGAGCCTGCAATATTTCGCCAACACCCCGATCCAAACAGGTAACCATGGCAGCATAAGTTTGTTTCGCAGTATTGCCGTGTCCTCTTTCAGAGCCACCATCTTCGCTATCAGGATTCGATTTATATTTCGGTTTATTTGGATCGTAGCCATATAGTTTTAAATCTTCTTCTGTCGCTTGCAATGGTCCATGAGGTGCATTGTATGCTACATACATCATAAAAGGAGCGGAATCTTTCGCGTATTGTTTAACGCACTTCACTGCTTCAGCCGTCAAAAGATTCGTTGAATAACCTTGATCTTTTGATGGTTCGTAATCATTTTGCCAGTCAACCTCGCCTTCTCTTTTATGCGTAAAATAATCGATTGCTCCATTTAAGTGGCCGTAAAAATGAGTAAATCCCCTTCTCATAGGATGGTATTGCAATGTGGCATGGCCTAAATGCCATTTCCCGATTATTGCCCGATTTTTATACCCGGCCTCAGCGAGCATCTGGGGTAATAATTGTTCTGAAGTGTCTAATCCAAAATCGCTCCACGGCGGTATCGTTGTTTCACGAATACCTACCCGGTTGGGATAACGACCGGTCATTAAGCCGGTTCTTGTCGGAGAGCAAATAGGAGCCGTATAATAGCGGGTCAGCTCAACCCCTTCGTCAGCCAATTTATCGATATTTGGCGTTTTAATGGTACTACCGTGAAATCCCACGTCACCCCACCCGAGATCATCGGCAAGAATGATAACGATGTTTGGTTTTTTTGCTTGTCCAAGACTCAGTAAGGGCAGCAGCAATAACAAAAGATTGAATAGTTTTTTCATGAATTATAAAATTTAAATGTTGGTCTCAGTTTATTAAAGTCGATACACATACCAAGTGTACATATTTTCACCATCAATAGTTGATTCTGTAACAGATCAACTATTGATAATTATACGATTTTTATTAATTACCCACCTTATCACAATTGACTAATTCTTTATACAATTCCGGACTAAATTCTTCCAGTCCAAATATTCCATTCAAATGACTGGTAGATACCCACGGTAGCCATCCACGATGAATTCCAAATCCGCGCATGGGCGCCAGGCTCCAATGTTCCTGCTGCCATCCCGGCCCAAGCAAATCGTACTGTCGGTCGGGCAAAGCCAGCATTCCTTTTGTGTTGTGCAGTAATATTTTTGCGACATCGAAATAATGGCGATCGTTTGTCAACTTATAAAGTTTTGCATATTCATCGACATCAAAAGCCATGTAAACATCGGTTAGTGAATGCCCGGTAGATATCAACTGCAATCCCACCGTGGAAACTCCTCTTTTCCAAGGTAAAACAGTATTGTCTTCATCTTCAGGCATGGGTATATCCCAGATATACATCCAGGTTTCTGCATAATCTGCTGCGGCCTGCGCCCTGTCTATCCACTTTTGCTGCTTATCGGCTTCGTAAATGGCCAGATATGCTTCCGTAGAAAGTGTTCCGGCTTCCTTGTCTATAACATCCGGGTTATCGATTGTTCCCCCTACATACAAGCCTTTGGACTGGGTGCTGTTCCAACAAAAATCTGCCGCTTTAATGGCCGCTTCTTTATATTTTGGCTCTCCCGTCAACTCGCTTAACAGCACCAGATATGGAATTACAGTATAACTGGACTGCGGTGAAGCATCCTTTATTTTTCCCGTACCTTGCTCCCATCCCCTTGGGAAACCACCTTCTTTTTGCTGTTGTGGCAATAGCCAGTCGCCAAAAGATTTCGCCCATTTCAACCAGTCGTTATGAATACGACCTTGTTGTTTTTCTCTTTTAATTGCTTTCAACAACGATTTTAAATCATCGCCGAAAGATCGTAAATACATTTTACCATCCTGCGGGCGCACCATAACCGGTTCGCCTGAATCCAACATAAAACCTTCGCCATTCGGAGGCGATAACGTTATTTTTTTGATGAACGAACGGATGATTTTTTCTGCCGCTTCCCTGTGCTTGTCGTCGTTCGGCGATTGTTTCCGGTCTGCATCCTGTAAAAGAAAGTTGGCGCTTTCGAGCGCTTTACCAACAAAGCCCATCGCTGTTTTTTTATTGATCGCCGGCTTTTGTGTTTTGGCTGCCGTCATAAAATAAGGGATACCCGAATACCCATTATTCGTTTCTACCCGTTCACCAAGCATATCAATTAAACTTCTTCTTGCCGCTTCGATGTCCTGCGGATTTACCTGCGGATTCAGTACACCCCAGGCCCAGCGCCAGGCTGTTTTGTAATAATCGACAAATTTATCAACGCCTTTATCAAACCGGAAAGACACCTCGTATTGTTGTTTAAAACCATCCTGAACGGGGTGATATCTTCTTCTCCATTGATTTAATTGCCCGCCCGGGTACGTTTTGCCTTTATAGGTAAAAGCACCTTCGGTGCCGGGCCAAACAAAACCGTATTGTATATTTCCGTCCTTTTCTTCTGCACCCAGAGCGCCAAAACGAAAACGTTGATCGATCAAAGTTTTCACTTTTAAGTCCCGTGAATCTTCTTTCGTGGTATTTCCATCCGGTTTGGAATTTAGAATCGTTACAGATGAGCCGTCTTTATATTGAATACCGAATAAAGGAGCGGGCAGCCTGTCTTCCCGAATCCAGGTGATCAGTCCGCTTTTATTCCCTCCGATTGCGACCTCGGTAAGATGCTCGGATGGCCCGTAAATCATACCCGGCACAAAATAATTCACCTCTTTTCTCTGGCATTTTTGCTGATTGGCAAATGTTATCGCCGATAAAAACCCGGCATGAGGAATATCTCCTTTAACTGAAAGAAAACGGTCGAGGACTAATACATTTCCATTTATCGTCCAGTTGTCCAAAACGGTAAATGTTGCCCCTTCGAATTCGATGATCGATTTGCCGGCAAACCCATTATCGGTTTTTTGAACTTTTTTATAGCCGGAAGAAACTCTGCTAATGGTTGCCGAATCGATATAAATTTCCAGAGAAACCGGCTGCTTCTGTATGGCTGACGCCATGTTTCCACAATCGACAAAAATTCCCCATTGTGTTTTTTCCTTTTTCAGGAATATTGTATCGCCGGTTGATAAACTGCCTGCAAACATTTTGCCTGTTTTTTGTTCCAAAACGCAGCTATAGCTGAAAGAAGCAAGCACAAACAGGATAAAAAAACATCTTTTCATTGTTCAGTTTTATTTTTATTTATTCATTAAGTGGAGGATTGACATACGCTTTTTCAGCCCAATCGTCATATATTTTTTCCATTCTTTTTACCCGTTCAGGATACTTACTAACCAGATTATTTTGTTCGCACCGGTCGTTGTCCATATCATATAATTCCCACGGTCCTTTTTGTACCTTGACCAATTTCCATCGTCCATCACGAACGGCTTTATTTCCTGCATGTTCCCAAAATATTCTGCGATCCTCGTTGAACTTTTCCGGGGTGCCGTTCACCAGCGGCAACAGGCTTTGTCCCTGCATTGGGATAATGGGTCGCTCGGCGGTCGAATCGGGATATTTTACCCGGGCAATATCCAACAATGTGGGCATGATGTCGGTAATATGAGTAGGAACGCGAACAAAAGACCCCGGAACATTCTTCAGTCCATTGGGCCAATGGACAATCAAAGGGCTTGAAATGCCCCCTTCGTGGACATAACATTTATACATTCGGAAAGGTGTGTTGGAAGCATTGGCCCAGCCCAACCCGTAGCTCATGAATGAATTTGTAGTTCCATACAAGTCAAGATTTCCTCTTTCCCCCAAATCGTTAAAACCCATAACCCGACCGACAATATCACCACCATTATCGGATAAAAACAATATAACCGTATTATCCAGTTGCTCCTTCATCCGGAGAAAATCGACCAGCCGCCCGATGTTTTGATCCATATTATCAACTATCGCGGCATATACAGCCATTTTTTTCGCCAGATCGTTCCGTTGTTTTTCATCTAAAGAATCCCATACCGGAAGAGGTTTCCTTGTATAAGGCCACAACCCGGCCTCATCGTAGCGGTCGTCTGTTCTGGGGCTCAGTGAGGTACTGCCTGCTTCCAATACTCCCAGGTCCAATTGCCGCTGATAACGTTCTTCCCTCAAACGATCCCATCCTTTCAAATACTTGTCTTCATATTTTTTGATATCATTTGGTAAAGCATGCAATGGCCAATGAGGTGCATTATAGGCAAGGTAAAGGAAAAAAGGATCGTCCTTTCGTTCGTTGAAATGTTGATCTAAAAACAAAAGCCCATAATCGGTAAAACGATTGGTCGCATAGAAATCCTTGTCCGGCGTTATGGTATCATTGTTTAATGTTATGTGCCTCGGATTTTTATCGTGCGGATATTTATTTGTATTTCCCGGTTCGAAATAAGAAATAGCTCCCTCAAAAGAACCATAAAACTGGTCGAACCCCCACGCCAGAGGTTGTTCTTCCTTTTCGCGATAACCCAGATGCCATTTCCCGGTCATGTAAGTGCCATACCCCGCACCGCTTAATAATTCCGCAATGGTGGCACACCTTTTCCGCACCAGAAATCCGCGATATCCGGGTTTTTCGGTCCGGTCTTCGATCATTAGTCCCATGCCCGCCTGATGGCTGTATAGCCCGGTTAATAGCGAAGCCCTTGACGGACAGCAGCGGGACGTGTTGTAAAATTGGGTAAAACGCACCCCGTTTGCCGAAAGTTTATCAAGGTTCGGCGTTTCAATCTCGCTACCGTAACAACCGATATCAGAAAATCCCATATCGTCGGCCATGATCAGTACAATATTGGGGCGTTTCTGTGCGATGGTTCCCCAGCAAAGAAAGAAGAAATAAAACAGGATGATTATTCTCTTCATGTATCTCATTCGTTATGTTTTTGTTTTCAATATTTCAAGTTAGTGATAGCCATTTTCCTTTCTTCCGAATGTTTTGAAACGTGTGGGAATATCCGTTCCGTTAAGCGGGAACACCCGATTTTTCTCAGCCCATTCATTCCACATCATTTCCATTTCTTTAACTTTCTCCGGATGTTCTAATGCAAGATTCCTGGTTTCAGTTCTGTCGTTCACCATATCATATAATTCCCATGAACCGATATACGGTTTTCCATTGGTTCCTGTTGAAACCAGTTTCCACTTTCCCCAGCGAACAGCCCTGTTGGCTTCATGTTCCCAAAACAATGGCCGGATGTCGAAATTTTCTCCTTTGAATAGGCCCGCCAGACTTTTCCCCGGAAGCGAAGCAATTTTTTGTTCATTAAAAACATCAGGGTAACGAGCTCCTGATATATCAATAAAAGTAGGCATCAAATCGATGAGGTGAGAAGGAATTTCCACAAAAGAACCTTCCCTTTTAATGCCTTTTGGCCAGCTAATTACACAGGGTGATGCAATCCCGCCTTCGTGCATCTCACTCTTGTAAAGCCGAAGCGGCGAATTACTTGCGTTGGCCCAATTGATCAGATAGCTCTCATAGCTTTCCTTTCGGCCAAGCATTTCAATACTTTTATCGGCCCTGCTGGCTTTCTCTGCAGAAGCCCCGTTGTCGGAAATAAAAATCAGCAGCGTATTTTCAAAAACATTGTTTTTCTTTAACGTCTCGACAATACGGCCTATTCCCTGATCGATGCAATCAATTTGTGCCGCATAAACAGCCATTCGTTTTATCCAAAGCTCCTTCTCCTGCCCTGGTATATCTTTCCAAGCCGGGACTTCGGCATCTCGTTCACTCAACTTAATCGATTTTTCAATTATTCCCATCTGCTGTTGACGTTCATATCTTTCTTTTCGTACCTGGTCCCATCCTTTATTGTATGTATTCAAATATTTACTGATATCCTTTTCTTTGGCATGAAGAGGCCAGTGAGGCGCATTGTAAGCCACATATAAAAGGAAGGGGGATTCGCCGTTTTGCCAAACATGTTGTTGTATAAAACTTATCGCAGTATCAGATATGGCATCGGTGAGATAAAAATCAGTACCAGCTTTAACCGGTTCATTTCCATAGGTCAGCCCTACCGGTTCAAAATAATTTGCAGCTCCCGGAATAATCCCATAATATTTATCGAACCCTCGTTGCAGAGGCCAATTATGTTTCGGCCCCTCGTATTTTACATTCTCAGAAACATGCCATTTCCCGGTCGCATACGTGGCATAACCTGCCGGTTTCAGAACTTCAGCAATAGTGACACATTTTTTATTTAAATCGCCTGGATAGCCAGGTTCCATCATATCAACACCCGTCATCCATCCCATTCCAGCCATGTGAGGATATAAGCCGGTTAAAAGCGAAGCCCTGGACGGGCAACAACGTCCCGCATTATAGAACTGGGTAAATCGCAAACCATTATCTGCTAACCGATCGATGTTTGGTGTTTCAATCTCGCTGCCATAACAGCCAATATCTGAGTAACCCATATCGTCGGCAAGGATGATTACAATGTTTGGTTTTTCCTGTGAATAGGAAAATTGCAGACTAATTATACAAAGAATCAATAAACACAAAATTCTCATCATGCTGTTTGCCTTTTTATTTCCTAAACTCATTTCCACGGTTTTGCAGAAGCAGCTGAATCCGATCTGATTTCATGAAACCAGTTTAAGACCTTCGTTTTAAGCTGAGATGTAATTTCCGGGTTCTTTTCTGCCAAGTTAATCGTTTCGACCGGGTTACTTTCCATATCATAAAGTTCAGCTCCACTGCCATTTACATCAACCAGAAGTTTCCATTTACCTTCCCTGATTGCCAAGTCTTTCAACTCATGTTTGCTCCCTCCTTTTATTTCCGGAGGACGCACCCACATAACCGGATGTTCTCTCTTGTCGGTAGATTCACCAAACCAAACGTTCTTCATGTTTAACCCGTCAAATTTGATGGAATCCGGCGTTTCGACCCCGGTAATAGATAAGAGGCTGGGAGGAATATCCATCCCGACAAGAACCGTATTTCGGTTAACCGTTCCCACCATGGAAGTCTTAATTTTACCTGGCGCCCATATAATGAGGGGTTCCCTGATTCCCCCTTCATACAGTTGCCCTTTGCGGCCACGAAGCCCCCCGGAAGAACCAACTTCAGAACACGGTCCGTTATCGCTGGAAAGTATTATTATTGTATTATCTCTCAGCTGCGGATGATTTCGAATATGTTCAAATAAGCGGCCAAGCTGTTTATCAAGCTCTGTAATTACCCCAAGATACTGGGACTGAATTGAACCATCACCCCGTAAAGTGGGCGGGGCTTCGATGGGAGTATGAACATCGGATGGCCATAAATTAATATAAAACGGCTGGTTTCTGTCCTGCGCTTTCTGAATCTCGACCAAAGCCCGATCCACATATATCTGCGTTTCCTGATATCGCTTGATCCACGTTACATCGCCATGACCTAATTTTTCTTGTTCCACGCTAAGAGGAAACCGGTGACTACCATTCCATTCATGTGTTTCAAATATCCAGCCCATCCGTTCTCCCAATCCTTCAAATGAAGTAAGCGATGTATTAAATCCAAATTCGCTTATCATAGGAGCTCCATGTACATTTCGCTGACCTCCCAGATGCCATTTCCCCACATGGGCAGTATAATAACCAGCATGTTGTAATATTCTGGCTAAACTGGGAGCTTTGGGATCGAGATAGTGAGCCATCCCGCGATTAATATTCCGGGTACTATCAGCAAGAAAAGATGTAATATTCCAGCGCAAAGGATATTGGCCTGTAGTTACAGCAACCCTGGATGGAGAACAAATAGGAGCATTTACATAGAACTGGGTAAAAAGCATTCCTTCCTTCGCCAGTTTATCGATATTTGGAGTTTGTACTCCGGCATTGCCATAAATTGGCAAATCGCCATAACCCATATCATCAATGAACACAAAAATAATATTCGGATGCTGCGCCGGATTCTGGACAGAGGGTTGCTGAACTTTTTCGCTAAACGAGAATAAAAGCCCAACAGATAGTATTAAAAGTAATTTTCTATACATAGAAATCATATAAGAAATTTGTTCATAAATAAGTCTTGCCGGAGCGCTGCTCCATATCTTCTATAAAACTATTTCAGCAACTATTAAAACCTTAGCCGCAAAACAGTTATTTCTCGTTCAAGGCTTTCCAGTGAACTACTTGTTTCGTATCGGTAGCCTTTATCTCAAAAATATCGGGCTTCGATTTCTCCGGATTAGCCACAAATTCACCCCTGTCTATTGCCATTTTACGAGGACTCGGAGTGGTTACATCTTTATGACTATGGTATACCATCACGATTTCATTATTCGGAGCTTTTACGAAAGAACAATGTCCGGTTCCACGTAAGTTTTTGGTTTCACTCAATATTGGATTTCCTTCGTATTTTGTCCAGGGACCGAACGGAGAAGTAGCAGTGGCGTATCCTACCGCATATTTAGGACTCAAAAAATGGTTTCCGGTATAAAACAAGTAATAAATTCCTTTCCGCTTTAATACTGCCGAACCTTCCGTGACCGGCCATTTGGCAAATTTCGGATCAGCATTTTCCCAAGGCTGAGAAAACCAGATGCACCGGGTTTTGGTATCTTCCTTAGTCGTCAACCAATCATCATTCATCTCGACCACGTAAATGTCGTTCGATTTATTCTCAAAACTTACGTAATACATATACGCCCGTCCATCGTCATCAACAAACAGGTGCGGGTCAATCTCTTTCTGGATATGCACCGGTTTTTTTTCTCTTTGAATAAATGGCCCCAATGGCGACGAACTTGTTGCAATCGCTAAATGTTCTTCGACGGTATAATACATATAAAACGTCCCATCGCGTTCGTACACTTCAGCGCCCCAAAACCCCTTTGTTCCCCACGAATTTACCTTTTCCAAAGCTCTGCCACCTTCATGAACGCCAACCGGGGTACTCCAGTTTACCAAATCGGTTGATTCGTAAACTTTAAAACCGAAATGGACATCGCCTCCCCCATCTGTTCCATATAAATAATATTTTCCACCACTGCGCAAAACAAAAGGATCAGCCATATTGGCTACTAAACCAATGCTATTGTTATACGACAACTCGTTGTTGCCGGTACCGCATGACTTTAACGGTTGCTGCCCAAAACATGAATAAAAGGACAAAAAGCCAACCCAAACTGAAATAAAATATTTAAGCATGATCATATCGATTCACTATTTTATTTTCCTTCAACCAGTTTTTCAAACAACTCTTTATCATACTCCTCCAAGTCAAATATTCCATTTAAATGACTGGTGGTTACCCAAGGCAGCCAGGCCCGTTTTCGTCCAAGCCCACGTTCAGGAGCCAGGCTCCAGTGTTCCTGTTGCCAGCCAGTACCGGGCAAATCGTACAAACGTCCCGGAACAGCAAGCATTCCCTTGGTATTGTGGAGCAAAATTTCAGCCACTTTCCGACTATGAGGATCGTTTGCCCATACAGAAAGTTTTGCAAATTCGTCGACATCAAAAGCCATGTAGGCATCGACCAGCGAATGACCTGTAGAAATGAGCTGAAGTCCAATGGTGCTAACTCCTTTTTTCCAGTGAAGGTCTTCGTCGTTCTCATCATCTGGCATGGGAACATTCCAGATGTATATCCATGTTTCGGCAAATGCGGCAGCCATTTGGGCACGATCGAGCCATTTGCCATTTTTCGTTGCTGTATATAAGGCGAGATAGGCTTCTAATGATAAAGTCCCTGCTTCTTTATCTACTACGTTGGGATTGTCAATGGTTCCACCGACGAAAATTCCTTCAGACTGTCCGTTGGCCCATGCAAATTCACCCGCTTTGATGGCTGCATCAAGGTATTTGCTATCGCCTGAGAGTTCGGATTGAAGGATTAGGAAAGGAATTACATTATACGTTGACTGAAGCGAAGAGTCAGCAATTTCTCCGGTGACAGGAACCCAGCCACGTGGAAAACCACCGTTTGCATGCTGTTGAGGCAACAGCCAATCGGCAAACGACTTTGTCCATGCGATCCATTCCGGGTGCTCCCTGCCCCGCGATTTCTCGCGCTTTGCCGCTTTCAACAGGGCTTTCAGGTCGTCTCCAAACGAACGGATATACAAAGGACGGTTCCGGGGCAAGGCAGGTGCCGGATTCCCGGTTTGCCAGTAAAAACCTTCACCTTCCGGCGGGTCTAACTTTAATTTCAGGAATGAATTGATGATTGCATTTCCTTTTGTACGAAATTCTTCAGCTCGCGGGTTTCCTGGAAGATCGGATGCCTGAAGCAAGTAATTGGCTGCTTCGAGCGCTTTCCCGGTAAAGCCCATCACCGTCCTTCCAAATGGTTCGTCTTTTCTTTTCCCTGAAAATCCTTCCTCGAAAGTAATCATGTTTGACAAGCCGGTAATTCCTTTGTGCGTTTCCACCTGGTCTGCAAGCATCTCCGTCAGGCTTTTGCGGGCAAGTTCAATATTTTGCCGATTGACCTGCGGGTTCAGTACTTCCCATGCCCATCTCCAGGCACGCGGGTAATATTCTGCATAACGTTTATCTTCCTCAAATCGAAAAATGATGGAGTAATCTTGCTCAAGTCCGTCTTTTAAAGGATGAAACCTTTGCCGCCACCGATGTACCTGACCACCCGGATAAAAATACCCCCGGTAAGTAGTCCCGCCTTCTGTGCCGGGCCATTTTATCCCGATGCGGATGGTGTCGCCGGAAAGCCCGGCGCCCAATGCGCCAAACGTGAAACGTTCGTCGGTCAGCGTACGAACCTGGCGATCGCGGGAATCTTCTTTCGTGGTATTTCCTTTTGGGGCAGGATCAAGAATGGTAAGCGAGTGTCCATTTTTTGCATAAACCCCGAACAAAGGGGCAGGTAGCCGGTCTTCACGTATCCAGGTATCATTTCCTGAGTTGATGCCGCCTATTGCATCGGCGCTGATAACTTCAGGCTTTCCGTAAATCATTCCGGGGGCAAAATAGCGATAATCACCACGACCTGCCACTGCTGCAAGGCTTGTGGATGAAAGAAACCCTCCGGGGGCATTCCCGTTTACTTTCAACTTTCGGGAAAACGTTAATGTATTTCCTGAAAGGCGCCAGAAATCATTAACCAGAAAAGTAACCTCCCCGATTTGGATAGCGCTGCTTCCCGAAAAACCGTCGTTTGTTGTTTCAACCTGTTCATATCCGGCTGTAGCCCGGTGGTTCAGGGTTGAATCCAGATAATGCTCAATCATTACCGGTTGCGACTGGAACCACAAGTACGAATTCCCGTCCCGGACAGTAATTCCCCATTGCCCATTATTGTTTTTTTGAACGATTAAACTGTAACCGGAGGAGAACTTTCCAACGAGCTTCTCTTCGGATGATCTTGCTTTGTCAGCCCCCTGACAGAAATACGAAAGGGGAAAGCAAAAAAACAGCGACAGGAATACTATAAATTTTGTCATAATCAAAAACGTTATATATTACTTCAATCATTTGTCCCGCATATTGGACCAGTTGGCTATTTCTTCAGCCCATTGCCAATGCTGTTAATTTACCTTCATTTCAACAGGCATTGACTTTCGCCAATTGATTAGCCGGACTTTTAATTTTTCAACAATTCCCTTTTCTTTTTCGGCCAGATTATTCTTTTCAGCCGGATCTTCCTTCAAATTAAATAACTGAGCGCCTGTTCCGTCAACATTGATCAGCAATTTCCAGTTTCCATCGCGAATTGCCAGGTTGGGAGATTTATAATCCGGATTTCCGGGCATGATCGATCCTCCGGGATTACTGCCATATTCCCACATGAGCGGAGGAACTTTTTTAATTGGTTTTCCGCTAAATGATTTGCTTTTGTCGGTGCCATCCAACCCTTCGGGAAGTTTAACACCAAGGACGGAACACACAGATGGAAAAATGTCGATTGCTGAAAAGACGGTCGTTGAATCAATCGCTCCTTTCGTTACGTGACCTTTCCAGTAAACGATAAACGGTTCCCGTATTCCTCCTTCGTAAAGGCTCCATTTGCGTCCGAAATAGATACCCGCAGATCCGGGCGGATAGATTTTCCCCTGATAACCGGCAGGATATTTGTTCCGGTCGTAATAATAAGACCAATCGGTAGGGCCGTTATCGCTGGCAACCAGGATCAACGTATTATTAAGTTTACCTGATTTTTCGAGTTCACTGATGAACCGGCCAATTTGCTTGTCTAATTCTTCAAGGACTGCAAAAAACTTTTGTTCATACGGGTTTTCAGTAACCGACATCCATTTTTTAATCGTTGCAGGATCAGGCATGTGTGGATCGTGTACATCGTTGGGAAACAAATTAATGTAGAATGGCTTGTCTCCACATTTCTTGATAAATGAAAGAGCTTTGTCAACATAAATTCCGGTGAACTGATATTTTTCGGCCCAGGTTATTTCCCCTTTGCCAAGTTTTGCACTTTGAGCGCATAAATCATCATTCGGAAAAAGAACCCTGTTGCCAATACCTTCAAGCGACACAAATGATTCATCGAAGCCATATTCGGTCGGATAAGGGACATTGCCCACATCGCGGCCTCCACCCATGTGCCATTTTCCAAAATGCCCGGTGGCATAGCCTGCGTCACGAAGGGTACGGGCTAATGTTGGAGCTTTTAAATCCAAGAAATTGGCCATTGCCCGATTTTCATTTTGCCGTGAACTGGCAATAAACGAATGGATTCGGTAACGTATCGGATATTGGCCGGTATTCATTGCAACCCTTGAAGGAGAGCAGATTGGGGAATTGACATAATAGTTTGTGAATTTTAGCCCGTTCGAAGCAAGAGCATCGATATTTGGTGTATTCACAAACGTATTCCCATAACAACTTAAATCGCCATAACCCATATCATCTATCAAGACGATTACTACGTTTGGCCGGTCAGGATTTAAGACAGACTTGGATCCCATGGCAAACAACGGCAGGATAAAGATCAGAAATTTAAAATATTTCATATTGACGTGTATTTTTTGTAAAAATGAATTAGCCGGAAGCCATTCTGTTTCTCCAGTTTAGTCTTCCTCGAAACAATCGATCCCGAAATGTTATACAATCGTATTGTACGATTAGACACAAAAAAAGGGAACGTTCCCATAAAAATATGTAATTGTAAGAATACAATGCAACGGATGATTTTAAAATATTAACTTATTCAAATACTACCTTCGGGTAATCATTCATAAACAACCAGAATTCTTTTTTTGTCCCGCTCCAGATCATCAGGTTTTTCCGGCTCTGTCCATCATCGTCGCATACGGCGACATCGAGACCTACCACTTGACCTGAACGGGGAATAAAACCGGGTACTTCAAATCCTAATTCAAGCAAATAGGAACCGGCTTTTGCCGTGCACGCGATTTCCCCTTTCCATTCGTCCCTGAATAATGAATCCTGCGCCAGTTCCATCGGGTACATGGGCGCCAAAGAATCATTCAGAAAAACGTGATTGGGACTGGCCGGAAGAAAATGCATTTCATAGCCGTTCAGTATTTTCCCATTACCCGTGTCAACAAACCGGGGACCTCCCTGATTCGCAGGATCAAACATTATTTCAAGACAATCATTCAGAAAAGAATTGGTTTGTTTTGCGGGGTCGACCAGTATATCGTCAGTGACCTCCACCAAAAAATAAACTTTACTGCCATGCCAACAGGCTTTCCATTGAAAGCTAAGATCATCTTTTCCTTTCCAGTTTTCCACCAAAATCCCCTGACCAATCCATATTTTTTCAGAAGTGTCAACAGTATTCCAATCACCGTCGCCCCATTCGCCGGAATTACCATCGACAAGCACTTCGTGATTTTTCATACTATACATACCCCCTTTTTCCGTTTTTCCACGAGAAGAGCAGCCTGAATGCACAATTATTACAACGAGAAAGAGTATCCAACTGTATTTTCTCATATTCAAATTACATTTCATTTTTTTGATGAAAATTATCACAGAATTTCAATATTCAGAATATCCGGTTCATTTGCCTGTCAAGAAAAAAACATAGAAACTGTTTAAATTTCTTTTCTGATATTCCCAAGATTCAATATCCTCTTAAGTTATCTATTCCAAGAATTTAAACAGTTTCTACTTATTACATTAATCGAAAATTACGGGACTACTACTTTTGTTGTAATAGTAGCCTGAGAATAAGGCGTAACTTTCCATTCACCGGCTGTATTTTCAATCGTGCCTGTTTTGGCAGCCAAAGCCGATATATATATAAGACCTTTTTTGTTGTTCGCGGTTTTAAACAGATAAACTTTACCGCTCACTAATTTTACGGCGTCTTTTGCCGGATCGGACAATGCAGTAATCGGAGAAGCGTCGACCTGAGTAATCGCGTCGTACTGAGCTTTTGTAAGCGTAGTAAGTTCATATTTGGTTTGTTGCAACCCTGCGATGGTCAACAGTGAGAAAGTAGTCCTTTGCGCCGGGTTCACTAAAGCCGGAACAGCACTTGTCCCTTCTGATGCAATAACAACATCGCCCAACGAAAAGTCGATTTCATTCTTGTATTTCTCACCATCGCGGCGCATGTATACACGACCGTCGAGCCAGGTAGAATAGTATGGTCCATAATAATCTTCCACGGTTTCTATTTTCAGTGATCCTGAAAACAAAACGGTCGGAGTAATATTTACCAACAAGTTACGTTCAAATGGATTTCCTTCTCCATCGGTGGCAATCACTTTAATACACTTATTCTCGATGAGATTACTGATCGTGTATTCTACACTGTAAGAAAGTACGCCGTTTCCTTGTGCATCTTCAAATGCTTTCGAAGTATTTCCGATAAGTGTACCTTTGTTCCCGGTTTTAGCATCGGCATTATAGATTTCGAAATATTTAATCTCAGCTGTAGGAGAACTAACTTCAATTTTAGCAGTATAACTCATCACACCTTTGGCAACAGTAACAACATTGCTGTTGTCAACACCGGTAAACCCGATGGTTAGAGGAGCCTTGTAGTCCAGGTCAAACGTGCTGTCATCGCACGATACAATCGTTATGGCAACGATTAGCGACAGTATATTTCCAATAATCTTTTTCATATTATAATGTTTTATAGTTATCTTTTTTTCTGTTGATTAATATCCGGGGTTTTGATAAATTAACGGACAGTTGTTTACTTCATTGTTTGGAAGCGGCAACAAATCCATGCGTTCGTTGTAGGTACGCGAGTCCAACACTTTACGGACAAATTTCCCGTTCTCAATCGCGATACCTGTTGCAGGAAACTTCATCACATCTTTTGCAATTTTCCACCGACGAATATCGAAGAAACGATGTTCTTCAAAGCATAATTCAACGCGGCGCTCCTTGCGAATCCGTTCGCGAAGTGTCGACTGTGTATAATTAGCAGCCACAAGCGGTTTTGTAATTCCGGCGCGGGTGCGTATTTGATTCAGCCGGACAACGGCTTTATCTCGGGCATCGGGCGAATCCGTAGCTTCGTTTACCGCTTCAGCATAGTTCAACAACACTTCAGCATAGCGCATCATAACAAAATTCATCGATGTAGTAGCTCCGTCGCGATGATCAATACGATCGTCCAAATATTTGGTCAGAAAATATCCGCTACCCCATTTTTCAGGAGTTGTAATATCGACTTTTTGCGGAGCTTTATTAACCTTAGGCCACGTTACACCATGATAGAGCATCGACTGGGCCAGACGCGGATCGCGGTTGAGATACGGATTTTGGTCATTGTACCCTGAAGCCGGATTAATTATCGGACTGAAATCGGCATTATACCCGGTAATCGGTGGTGTTCCATCGACCATATCGTAACAGTCGACCAACCATTGTGTTGGAACTGTAGCAAGCTCTTTGTTTACGTTCCATGGATTAAAAGGTGGAAACAACTCATACATATCATTGTCATACGCACGAAGGTTGACCAATATATTTTCTTTGTTTTTCCTTTCGTTAAAATAGCGGGTATAACTTTTTGCTGGTTCCGATGCGTCGTAATACAGTTCGTGCAACCCATGTGATTCGGAATAATTAATCATATCCAATGCAGCTTGTGCAGCTTGTGCCCAAGTAACCCCGGAGTCTTTAAACAGAGGACTGGCGGCATAAAGCAATGTACGTGCTTTATAGGCCATTGCTGTTGTACGGGTAGGGCGTCCGTAATTCGAGTCGTCCCATTCATCGGGCAACATTCCCTCTTGAGATAAGGCATTAAACTCGTCTACAATAAACTGCACCGTACGCGCCACTGTTTCCCGCTTGGTTGTTTCAAACGCAAACGGATCAAGTGGTTGTTCGGAAATTACAAGCGGACCAAACCAGCGAAAAAGTTCGTGATAATAGTATGCCCGCAAAAAGCGCACCTGATTAATGCTGCTTACTTTTTCTGATTCTTCCATTGAAGACCCATCAATACTGGCCAAAAATACATTGGCATTTCGGATGGCCTTATAATACCATGTCCACGGATGAGTATTGCTGACCGGGTTCGTTGTAGCAGTAATCGCTGCAGTAACATATTGCTGGATACCCGGGACAAGTCCGGCCGAACGGGTCGTATTCCCGGCTCCGTCGTCGGTAGCATTGTCGAGCAAAGCTACTGCAGTGGCCATATCCATCAGGCGAGAAAAACTTCCATTGTTACTATTTGATTCTTCTCTCATCCGTCCGTACAAATCGTAAAGCACTTTTCGGGTATATTCCACGTCCGAATATATTTTTTCCGGTGTCAGTTCATCCAAATCGGTGCTATCCATTAATCCTTCGGATCCGCATCCCGTTAAGAGAAAAAATCCCAACACGTATTTAAATATCTTTTTCATAATTCTTCTTTTTTTACTGTTAGAAAGTGACACTCACCCCAAAGTTCATAATTCTCTGCTGCGGATAGAATTGTCCGTTATTCCGATCTGGATTAGATTCCGGGTCAACTCTTTTTACTTTGTCCCATGTTACCAGGTTAAATGCATTTGCATAAAACCGGACTGATTCTATCGGACTGTTTTTCAATAAAACTTTGGGTAGCGAATAACCTAACTGAACGTTTTTCAACCGAAGATAATCACCATCAAGCAACCAAAAATCAGACAAATAATAATTCTGATTGTTGCCGTCAGATTTTTGCAAGAAGCGTGGATAAGTTGCTGTTGCAGCAGTTTCGGGGGTCCATCGGTTGATGTGGTTATCGTAATAGTTTCCCCAACTATTGTCCCATCCCAAATCGCCGACCATGTATACAGAACTGCGGGCAGCCCCCTGGAACATGACACTGATATCAAATCCTTTATAGTCACACCCTAACTGCAACGAATATGTAATTTCGGGTACCGGGCTGTAACCAATCGGAGACTGATCATTCTGGTCAATAATTCCATCCTCGTTCAGGTCTTTGTACTTCATATCGCCGGGAGCCAGGTTGCTTAGTCCAAACTGTTGCGGAGATGCAGCTATTTCATCATAAGAACTGAAGTAACCATCAAACTGATACCCGATAAACTGTCCAATCGGACAACCTGTGGAATACATATAATCGTATGGTTTAACAGCCTCACTCATCGATATTACTTTATTCTCGGCATTCGCGAAGATTGCTTTTATATAATAAGAGAAATCTTTCTTAATTGTGCCGTCCCATCCTAATTCGAACTCGTATCCCTGGTTGTCAACAACACCAATATTTGCCGGGGCAACCCCGTTGATCCCCGAACTAAGCAGATAACGCGCGGGGTTCGTGAGAATATCGGTACGGTGTTCCTTGAACACGTCGGCATTAAATGTCAGCCTTGACCTGAACCATTTGGTATCGATACCAACATTGTATTTTGTTGCCGTTTCCCAAGTGATATTTTCGTTGGCCATTTTCCCTTCAATAAGACCTGTAATAGGTGCATTGTGCGTAGCGCCAAATGAATAATCAGCGCCATTAATATAAGTCGATTTATAATAATACGAGAACGAGCCAAGTTTATCGTTCCCTACCTGACCAACAGAAGCACGGATTTTGGCAAAGTTCAACACGGTAGTTTTTGGCATAAATGGTTCGTTTGTCAGCACCCATCCCAAAGAAGCAGCAGGAAACAATTGGTAACGTTGCCCTTCAGCAAAACGGTTCGAGCCGTTGTACCCCATGTTTATTTCAAAAAGGTAGCGGTTGTCGTAATCGTAATTGGCACGGCCAATCAATGCCTGGTAAATATGGGGAACATAGGAATATTCAAGCTGAGCCGCTGTAGCACCGGGCGGAGGCGGAGCAGATTCCGAACTATAGGTAACCAATGCAACTGCTGACACATTGTGTTTTTGGGCAAAAGTTTTTTTATACCGAAGAGCCATTTCTCCGTATTTATCGTACGTTGGAGCAACACGAGCCGAACCGGCACCCGGTAAAACGCCTGCCAGACCTTGCAGATAAGACCCGTTGACCTGGTTTAAGCTGTAAATAAATGGTCTCCATTGCATCCCGCGCCAGTTGCCCCAGGCAACATCGTATGAAAATTTACCATCAAAGGTTAATCCCTTTAATATTTTACGCAAATTATAATCCAGGGAGAAGGTCGTTTCCATATCGTTATCGTAATCGGTACGGAACCCGGTGTACGAAAGGGTTACCAGCGGGTTCTGCCGCCAGGCACCAACCGCAGCCGCCATACTTCCATTCGGGTTAATAAGGGGAAACATTTGCGGAGCATTTCGGTAAAATAACGCAAACAACCGTAAGCCTTCCTGACCTGTTGCAGTTAGTCCATCGTATGTTGCCGGACGATTTTGGTGGCTAAAACGATACGACATGTCGACCCCCAGTTTCAAATCCTCGGTGATCGTTATATCGATATTCGAACGGGTAGTCAAACGATTGTAAAAATATCCCGCATTATAATCTTTGTTCACAAGGGCTTTGTCTACTTCGGGAGAAAGTTCGATCAGGTGCTGTGCCGTAGGATGCTTCCTGATTTCATTAACATCTGTCTGGAACATTCCGTCCTGTGTAAAATAACCTACCGAAACAAAATATTTGACGGCTTTGTTTCCTCCCGAAATATTGAAATTGTATTTCTGCTGAGAACCCGGTTTTGTAAATATATCCACCCAATTGTTGTCAGGATGGGTAAACGGGCTTAGCTGCGTACGATATAAATAATTATCGTATTCGGCAACGCGAAAATTACTGGTATTTGAAACAATAGAAGGATCCAAACCTACATTAATAGTTCCTTCACGCTGAAACAGGGAAGTTGCTTCGGAACCCAACGCTTCAGTAATCCGGTTAAAATGGGTAACACCATATTCAGCTGAAAATGAAATTTTTGATTTTCCAGTGCTACCTCGTTTGGTCGTAACCAAAACAACCCCGTTGGCGCCCCGCACCCCGTAAACGGCAGTAGCCGAAGCATCTTTCAAGATCGACACACTTTCAATATCATCCGGGTCAACTTGGGAAAAACTACGTTCTACCCCATCGACCAGTACCAATGGATCGGAATTATTCAACGAGGCACGGCCACGGATAAAAAGTTTGGCATCGTCACCACCTGGTCTCCCGCTTTCCTGACGGGTAACCAATCCCGGAACGCGTCCGGTCAGGGCATTCGTCACACTGGCAACAGGGACATCTTTTAACTCTTTATTTCCAACATTGGCTATCGAACCGGTAACAGAGGCTTTCTTTTGAGTACCAAATCCAACCACAACAACCTCGTCCAGACCTACATTCATTTCTTTCATTACCACACTAACCGATGTCTGATTCTGAATATTAATTTCTGTTTTCTGGTAACCTATCATGGAAATCTGAAGTACCATTTCTGCCTTATTATTCAACACGACACTGAATTTTCCTTCAATGTCGGTAACCGTACCATTGGTAGTACCTTTCTGTACTATGCTTGCCCCGATTACCTCTAATCCTGTTTCATCTTTCACAATACCGCTAACCCTCGTTTGGGCAAACAAATGTAAAGAGCAACAGGCGAATATGCATATTAGAATTATATTTTTCATATATATATTTTTTATTGCTTACCCGTATTTACCAACCTGGATTTTGAACCAAATTCGGTGAAATCTTCATTTCACTCAGCGGTATAGGATGCAAATACATTTTTGTATCAAACTTACGTTGTTCGTCAACAACAAAATAGCTGTAATTCAGGGTTCCTGCATTATCTTCAATACGAATCCCGGTAACCGGCTGGTTTAATTTATCGCCATCCATCCATCTCCGTAAGTCGAAATAACGCTGTTCTTCAAAAGCAAGCTCAACACGACGCTCGTTTTTGATTTTGTCCAACATTTGTTCCTTGGTAACTACTCCGGTCAGATATTGATCCGTAGCTGTAAACCCGCCACGTAAACGTACTTTCAGTACTGCTCCTTTTGCCGTGAGACCGTAACCTTTCGGATCCACATCGATGCCGTAGGCCTCGTTCATCGCTTCAGCATACAACAACAAGATGTCGGCCAACCGGATGATCGGAAACAGATGAAATGTGGTAACCGGATTGGCAATCGAGAAGTTCACATTGGTGTCGAGGAACTTGCGTAAATAATAACCGGTATTGGTCGATTTATCAACCACTGAATTCAGCGCATCCATAGTAGCTCCGTCGCCATTTTTTGTGTATATCTTTCCACGGGCACCATACGTTGAACCGTTATAACCAATAATAATATTGAATCGGGGATCTCTGCCGGTGTACTGTGTAGCAGCATTGCTTCTTACATATCCAGCACCGCTCGACATGGTGAAAGCATCGACCAATTCCTGGGTCGGCACTGTACCGCCGCCTGAGTTTTTAGAAATTGTAGGCGGGTACTGGCGGTTTTCGAGCCCGTTTGACTTCGCTGCGGCGTTGAACACGATATACTCATCATTGGGACAAGTAATAAACAATTTCTCATAGCCGGTGAACAAGACGTATTTATTACTGCCGTTTGCTTTTTTCAGGTTAATAACTGCGGCACAGGCTTCAGCAGCCGCTTCCCATCGGATTTTTTTATCGGCATCGGCTGTAGCAGTATGCCCAATCAACGGATTGGTATTGCCTGCTTGATTAAACAATGGACTGGCAGAATAAATTAACGTTTTCGCTTTTATTGCTAAAGCCATTCCTTTCGTCATACGGCCAAAACCTCCGGTTCCCCCGAGTGGTTCTACATCTAAATATTTCGTCGCAGAATCACAAAGGTTCATGATATTCTGGACACAATCGTCAAATGAATCTCTTGCTTTTTGATCAATCTCAGGATCTCCCAACGAATAATATTTATTAATGATGGGATAACCACCATAATGTCTCAGCAGGTCGAACTCGAATAATGCCCGCAATGCATACATTTCACCGGAATAAACCGATTTGATCTGAAGCACCTCTGCATCCGTTTTATTATTCAATACCAGTTTTTGTTCTTCCAGGTTTTTCTGGACATACAAAGCTTGTCTGATTCCTTGATACGATGTTTCCCAACATCCTTCAATAGCGCTGTTGGAAGTTACAAAAGCCCTTGAAAGTCGGTGGATGGATGATCCGGTCACGGTACACATCCCGTCATCGGTAGCTGCATCAAGAAATGAGCTTGAAATCCGGCTGAACCCGTCTTTCATATACGAGTAGGTTTGGTTTATCGGCCGTACATAATTGTTTTCGGCAGTGAATATATCTTCTGGCTGAGCCCAGTCATACGGGGTTTCGTCCAGATATTCGCACCCTGCGAAGAACAAAAAAGCAAAAGATGCTGTTAATATTTTGAATTTATTTCTCATGTCTATCAGAATTTAATGGAACATCCTAAGCTAACATTCCGGGTAATCGGCATACTGGCCGCATCTGGATTGGACTCCGGATGCAAGGGACTGTCATAGTTTGTCCATGTAAATAGATTATATCCGCTTGCAAATACCCGGAGATTTTTAACGAATGTCTTCTTAAACATCAATTCCGGGAAATCGTAATAAAGTTCTAATGTACTCAGTCGTAAATAATCGGAATTCCGAACCCAGAATGAAGAAGCCTGCATATTGTTTAAACCTCCCGAGTTAATTGTTGAAATAGAAGGTAATTTTGCAGTACTATTTTCCGGGGTCCAGTAATCGAGCTGATACTCGTAAATATTTCCTTTGGCAATAAACGGGAAAGCGACCCGTCCATCTAAATAACGCGACACATGGGCGATCCCCTGGAATAGAGCATTAATACCAAAACCCTTATACGACAAACCAAGAGTAAAACCATAAAATATTTCAGGAGTATCTCCGTACCCGATAGGTACGCGGTCGTTGGTATTAATTATCCCATCGCTGTTAATATCTTTATAACGGATATCGCCTGGATGTACTTCTGAAAAAGTATGTTTAGGGGCAGCTGCAATCTCTTCATAAGAACTAAAAAAGCCCTCTGCAATATATCCCTTTTTTATTCCACGTGAATATCCTGCGGTCTGCATCCAAGAATAGGGTTGATCGGCTTCGCCCACTTTTGTAACCATATTTCGGGAGAAAGAATAAGTACCTCCAATAGTATATCCAACTTTCCCGATTTTAGAATTCCACATTGCAGCCAAGTCACATCCATTGGTATACATCTCCCCGATATTCTCGTCTACTACGGCACTGATTCCCAAAAGGGAGCTAATACGGTTATTGCTCACATAAATATCGGAACGGTTATCGCGGAAATATTCAGCTGATACTGACAATCTGTTTTTAAATAACCTGGCTTCAATTCCAAGGTTCGTTTGTTCCGATTTTTCCCAGGTAAGACCGGGGTTGGCAATAATATCTTCTAAATACCCGGTAGCGCTCCCCATGGCAGTTCCGAAATAATAAATACCACTCGTTGGACTCAAACGTCCCATGAAACGGAAATCGCTAACACCACGATGACTACCCAGTTGTCCGTACGAAGCTTTCAGCTTTAAGTATGGAACAAATTCTTTGATACCTTTAAAGAACGATTCATTCGAGATAGTCCAACCGGCAGCAACCGTGGGGAAAAATCCAAAACGGTTGCCTTTGGCAAATTTGTATGCTCCCTGATAACTCATCATCAAATCGAGGCCATATCGTTTATCGTAGTTGTAGCCCAACCATGCTCCTGCTCCCTGAAAACGGTTGGGAATAGATACTTCGTCCGCATATTCATACTGGTTATAGAAAGCGATGGCAGACACACCGTGAAGTCCAAACTGCCGGGCATACGAAAGTTTCATATCCAGAGAAGTACGTCTTTCTGAATCTTTTGTGGTTACATCGTTGGCCATTTTGCCATCGGTCCCCGTTTTTCTTAATACGTCGGAGTTCGTAGGATCAACAATCTGATAATAGGCATATCCTTTTGTACGGTCGGCTACTGCCTGTGCATACGAATCCATCGATAAAATTACAGAAGCCTTCAACCCTTGGGTTAAAGCAGACAAATCTTGTGTGAGTTGTGCACGAAACGAACCATAAACTTTTTCTAAAGTTGAATAACCGCTCCGGTTCAACAAAGCCCAAGGATTGGTATTAACCCCATTCCCGGCAATAATTTTACCATTAATACCGGTAATAATGTTACCACTCTGGTCAACATAGCTCCCGTTGTCGAGATAGTAAGCTGGAAATGCATTGGGAGGTGTTATTGTCAAAATGTTATAGGTAGCATACGAGTCGCCTCCCGGGCGGTTCTGTTTTTCGTACCAGCCGTATAAATCGATTGACAACAATGTAGAGGATGTTACGTCAAACTCGACATTGGAACGCACATTGTAACGGTCAACATTATTATTTGTTTTATAAGTAAATTCGTCATCCGTAACAAACATGCCCGACTGGGTAAGTATACCTGCATTTACAAAGTAACGGGTACGCTCCGATCCGCCTGATATATTCAGGTTATACCGATTTAGCCAGGACGATTTTTTATAGTAATCGTCCATCCAGTTAATATCGGGATATAATTCAGGATTTACTCCCGTGCGATTCCGATAGTTCGACATGTAGTATTGAGAATACATGTTGGTTTCGTCCATGCCGTCGCTTTTTAATGCCCTGTTGTAATTCTCTGCATAATCGAGCGAGCCTAATGGATTTAGTAAAGTAATGGGCTGCTGATTTATCAATTGAGCCGTAAATTCCACGGATGGTTTACCCGTACGGCCTTTACGTGTATTGACCAGAATAGCCCCGTTTGCCCCACGCATTCCGTATAATACAGTAGCTGCTGCATCTTTCAGTACGGTAATGCTCTCAACCTCATGAGGCGATAAAATACCAAAACTTCGTTCCTGTCCGTCAACCAATACCAATACTCCTTCGGAATAGGTACGGCTCCCCCGGATCCAATAAGCTGCACCTTCATTTACCATTCCACCTTCCGCCTGTCGGGAAAAGAAGCCCGGAACCATACCCGCCAATACATTGGTCAGGCTGGTAACTGGTAAATTACGGATTTCTTCGCCGCTTAGGGTATAAGCAGACCCATTAAAATCAGCAGCATCAATTTTCTGAAAAATTAAATCTAATGGCTTTCTTTTAGCTTCTACCGTTTCTTCGGTTCCCTGTTGTGCCCATGTAAGACTGGGACAGGAAAACAAAAGAAGCAACAGAAAATACCATCGAAATTTTCTTGTTCGCATTTTTTGTTTCATAATCATAGGTTATAGATTTGATCAAAGTAAATTTAGAAATTGCCCGGTTGTGTATACTAGCATTTTATTTCTACTTCTGTCAGTATTGTTCAGAAAAAGCGGCTCAATGAACGTCAATTGCCATACCGAACAAAAATGCTATCACGCGAACATTCGTCCTGATCTTTGTCCCTTCTTTGTAGAAGTGAGAAAGGCCGGCATCAGCCAGTATCTGAGGTAATACTTGTTCCGAAGAGTCTAATTCGAAATCGCTCCATGGCGGGATGATTGTTTAATGTAATTGATAACATTCTGATTGGATGGCATTAAAAGGGAGATGCCCGATTCAGGAATTCAATTTTGAATGGAAGGAAAGTAGTTCATGTTTTACCAATCAGTCATGGCAATACCTTCAAATCCATATTCACCCCTGAACAGGTCAGCAAATTCTAAAAACGGGTAGATGGGATTCCCCGATTCCTGTAAAGTTTCCGTCAATCCGATACCTGTTTCTATTTTGTTCACAAGACGGAGGTAATCCCGACTCTCCCACAAGAACCGAAATTAAATTATTTTCAACGTATCTTTTGAGGTTATCTGGTAATCCATCAAATTGAGGCCAGTGTGTATCGAGGCCAATTCCGAATAATCCTATTTTTATTTTCATAATCATTACGCAATTTATTCTTGAAGAATATCATAAAAACGCAGTTTCAGTATTCCCAGACTGGTCAGGTGATGTGATAACCACATCAATTCTCATGGCTAACCGCAAGTCTTTGGCAATGATTACTTCTTCCCCGGTGGCTGGCTAATTTGTTTTATCCTGTCGTTGCCTAGTGTAATTTGTTTTTCGAAAATAATCCTTACCGGTCCAATTAAGCCTGACTCTAAAAGTGGTGAATCCTTTTCCCATAGTTTAAAGGTAGTAAACGTATATCTTTCAGTTGGGTTGGGCTGGCCATCTATAACCCATTGCGGCCATTCAAGAAGGGCACCTTCCGGTGAACGCTTACTGTAATCAGGCAATTGTTCATCGCCTATCATGCGGTTAATCCAGAGATTTACTACTTTGATTTCAATTTTGTTTATTCCAACTTTTACCGCATCGGTGATGTCAATACAAAAAGGTGATTTCCAGAGAATCCCCAAGGATTTTTCATTTACTTTTACTTCCGCCATAATGGCAACTTTCCCTAAATCGAGCTTTAACAGGTTGCTTTTACCGATCAACTCTTTTGGAATAGATATATTTTTGCTGTAAATGGCAGATCCACTGTAATGTTTAATACCTGGTTCTTTGTGATCTGGCCATGAAATGAGTTCCTGAAATGTTGTTTTAGCCGGAGCACCCATGCCACTGATAAATTGAACTTCCCATGGCCCTTTTAACTCTAATGGCTGAGCAATATTCTTAACCTCAAAAGCATATTCTTTGCCATCAGAACTAGTCAGATTATAATCACCGGGTTGCCCAATATTTAGCTTAAACTCATTTTTCCTATTTTGTACAATGTCAATGTTTTGTTCCTGCCCATCGCGGACAAGTTTTTTTACAGAAACATTGATTTTATGTTCAGGCTGAAAAACTACAAATACTGAACCTTCAGGCTCCAGTGATAAAGGCATTTTTATTTTCCCCTTTGACTCTTCATACTGTGCCGCCTTTTCTGTTTTACCTGTCATTGGATCCCATATTTGGGGCTGCATTCCCTGAACCCGGAATTGACAAATGGTGTTTATCCGACTTTTCGTTGGATTGGCGACAAAATAGACTTCTGTGCCATCAATATTTCTGTGAATAAACCGAAGAAATTCTCCGGATGAAAAATCGTGTTCAATCTTCATTTCGGCCAGTACTTGTTCAGGCGTTTTGCCATTGATGACCCGTCCTTTTCCAAAACGGGTCTCTTTTACCGCGAGTCCATCACATTTTCCCCATAGTTCAGCAGCCAATTTTTGTACTTCTTCGTCGCTTTGCGGAAAGTTCGTTAAACCCAATGCTTTTTTTGGAGGAGCTCCAACCAAGGTGGCGCCGGCTACTACCAGTTCTTTGATTTTTATCAAAAGTTTTGGCGTCATGGTTTCAGTGGAAGGCATAACCAAAATCTTGTAATTCATGCCATCCGGTAAAACGATAAGGCCATCTTTTACCGACATACGAGTTAGTACCACCTCTGGAGGGCATGCATCAAATTTATACTTTGTACTGTCGCGTTTGTATGGAGACGTCCAGGTTTGAGGTGTTAATTCAGAGGCAATATAACAGATATCGGCAACAAATAAACCTTGTTGTAACAAATATTGGCATCGGGCTAAATATTCGTGCCACGCAACCGATTGCTCCCACCACGTCTGAGTACGTTCATAATGCAAGCCAAATGGACCCATGGAAACACCAGGTGTGATATTTTGGTATGGTTGCATAGCATAACGGTGAAACACAAAACGGTTTATACCTTCACAAAAAGCCCAATCACCCATTTCTTTGCTATTTCCAGGGTGGTCAAGCCAAGCTTCTCTATTTCCTGATGTAAAGGCTTCCGCACCTACAATTTTTTTTCCATAAACATGAGCAGCAGAAGCCATTTCAGCGCATGAGAAATCAAATTCAAATTTTTTGCCGTATGACCAAAATTCAGCCATTGGTTCATCTGCTCGGCCGGCGTAAGTCATTTCATCGGTCAAACATTTGTTGTAAGCTTCAATAGATAGTTTAAGTCCATTTTGATGTGCCAAATTAGAAATATTTTCCGCATAATTTTCTAACATCATTTCTGAAATGGTTTTGCGTAAATCCCATAAAAAACGTTCAGTGGTTTCCAGGTTATTGATGATTACACCCATTATTGCGGGAAAATAAGAAATAGGGTCATATCCCCGGCGTTTCTTAAATTCTTCACATAAACCGGATGTCCAATTCTGAGAACCTACTTCCCAACTGTCTATGTGTGTTGAAACAAAAGATTTGCCAACCAGTTCTTTTGAATCACCAACAAGTTTAGCGATCAAGCCGTTAAAGAAAAGTGTAGATGCATCCTTGCTCAGCTTATCACACTCATATCCCACTCCGCTTTCAGGTCCGGTATGATTTGTTCTGCCTGTGGTTGTATGGCCAACGCGCAGAACAGTCCATTTACCCTGCGGTTTAGTCCATGAAATTGATCCATCACTTTTCATCTTATCTGTGATGTTCAAAACCTGATTCAGCGAAACTGTGTATTTAGATTCGAGTGACTGAAAATTTGCAGGTACAATCGTAAGGTTAGAATTTTTGTTCAAATTTGGATGCGGTAAAAGCATTGATTTTTGTTCAATGCCATTTATTCTGGTATTGGACAGATTAACTTCCGATATTATGACTTTATTGAGCGGTTGTTCCGATTTCGTAACCTGCTTAAAGATTAATCTATACCGGCTCGCAGTTTGCTCATTAAATTCAATTGATATAATTGGAGCCTCTTCAATAAACTCCTTTACGGTTTTATAATTTTCTCCATCATCAGATACTTGAAGGACACCATTAAGAGTCCATCTGTTTTTCATCAGGTGAATGGTCAGAAATCTGGAAGTGAATAACTTTGGGAAAGTTATATCGACCACATGAGGGTTACCCGGTGTAGGTTTCGATAATTCCATCTGAGAGTTTTCATCCTTATCAATTAATTTTTTCCCATCCAGGTTTAAACCGGCAGAGCTTACTTTTACTTCAGGATTGTAATCAGACACCTGCTTGTCATCGCCTTCAGGAGTTGGAAAAGCCAGAACCATTATATCCTCATAATAATTATTTACTGCTTCAGGTTGAGGTAGTTTATAATCAAATTGTTTTGATTCCTGAGCAATGGTTTCTGACCAGACAATTTTCTGCATCGATTTTTCAACAGGTATCCAGGGGCCACCACTTCCGCACCATCCGGCATCATTGTTCATATTTACCTTTAATCCCAATCTGTTTGCTTCCTGAATCATAAACTTGAAAAGCTCCCGCCAATCTGGACTCCCAAATGCATAAGATCCCTTTGGTACTTGTTTGTCTACTTCCATGATTATCACTCCTCCAATCCCTACACGCTTCATGGCTTCTAAATCGGCTGTAATACCCACTTTAGAAAGGTTGCCGTTCGACCAGAACCAGTAAACCCATGGTCTGGCAGATTCAGGAGGAGTTTTAAATCCTTTTTGGAGCGATTGTGCATTGCTGTTCATTCCATTTATTTGCATTGCAAATAAAATCAAGATCCCATAAAATATTTTCATCATAATAGTAAAAATTATTGAAATCAATGTCCCTGAATTTTTAGTTCCCGAATAGCCTCTTTGACTGCTGATTTATTTTCACCTCCAAAACCTAATGGCTTATTTAACTATTTTAACATTTCCCATTATTCCCGATAGCAATGTCTGGATCGAAACTTATCTTCCAAAAGTTTTAATTGTTTATACTATTTTTACTGTTGACAAGCTCAATTTTTTCAGATTTTGAAAAATACTTCGGTTAATGAATAACCTGCGGAGTAGTGGTCGGACCGTATACAACAAATTTATCCGGTTTGTTTTTGCCATCTTTCTCGAAACCGCAACGATCCAGACAGGTAGTTCTCGGCAGTATGGCTTCACCACTTTTATGAGAATGGTAAACGATATACATTTGCCCCGAATTGGATTTGAAAAACGAATGATGTCCGGTACCAAAGATAGTTTTTCCATCGCCAATCAACACCGGATTATTTTCATATTTTTCAAACGGTCCAAACGGAGATCTCGAAATAGCATACCCCACCGCATAGTCCTGACTTTTAAAATGATTGGCAGAATAAAACAAATAATACAGATCGTTGTGTTTCACCATGAAAGGGCCTTCAGCTACCTTTGCAACTGGTTGTTTGGTCGTTTTCTCCCAATCCTGCGATACCCCGAAACATCGCACCAGGGTTTCTTCCTTTATTCCTGATAAATCGTCCTGCATTTCGGCCATCCAAATTTCATTACCCCCGGTAAACCGGACAAAATAAAGATACTTTTTGCCATCCGTATCAATAAAAAGATGTGAATCAATCTCTTGAATATCCGGATGGAGAGGTCTTTTTTCTTTCTGAACAAACGGGCCAAGCGGAGAATCACTTTCCGCAATAGCCAGATGGGTCATGACTGAATAAAACATGTAGAATTTACCATTCAGACGATAAACTTCGGGAGCCCAAAAAGAATGATTTCCCCACACATCGGTCGAATCGAGTGCATACCCGTCTTTAACACCTGCTGCCTCCGACCAGTTTGCCAGATCATTCGACTTGTAAACCCTGATCCCTTTTTTGCCCCCGGTGCCATAAAGGTAATAAGTACCTTCATGGTTAAGAATGTACGGGTCGGCACAATCCGACACCAACCCTTTGAGATTGTTGTAATACGGAATAATCACTTCTTCATCTGCAATATTTTTGTCCAATTTTGCCAACCCACATCCTGTTATCAAAAGAAACAAGGTAATGTAAACAGACCAATTCAATTTTTTATTCATATTATTATTGCTTTTAAAATTCTAAAAAATTTACGTTTCAATTTTCACAGATTATCCAGCCATAAAATTTTCACTAAATCATAGGCTTTCCCGTTGATTCTATACTGATTATCTCCGCTCGTTATCGTCCTTTTTAGCTCCAATATCATATCATTATTATCCTGCTAAATTCGTCATAAAACCGATGGATTTGCCAATACCTCCTGTATCCTTTTCACATCAATTTTTCGGGGCAGAACATTGTTTTTACAGGCCAAAGCCGCAGCCGTACCCGATGCAGCTCCAATTGCCATGGCAATAATTTGTACCCGGTACGAAGCATGTGCATCATGGCTTCCACTGATGCAACGACCGGCCATCAATAACCCCATCAATGTTTTTGGGAACCATACACCCGTATGGAATATCATATGGTTTTACCTTCGCCGCACGTCCCGAAGGATTGTTTTCCGTAATACCTTCGGCCTGCCCGGCTCCGGCCGGATTATGAATATCGATTACAAATTCGGCATCATGTACTACTGCATCTTCCCATTTTTTTCCTGATAAAAGATCCTCGCGTGTCAAGTACTTTTCGCCGATAACCCGTCGTGTTTCGCGAACACCAATAACTGCCGGCATTTGCGATATGTAGGCATTTTCATAGCCGGGAGCATATTTCTTCAGAAAATTCAGAACAGAATAGGCTTGTTCACGGCATTCGATTTCTGCTTTTGTCAAATCTTCAACTTTCGTTCCATCAACGGAATTGATCTGGGTCGCGTTGACCCCTCTTTCCCCTTTCCGTTTTGTCCGGTAAAGCCGGATCACCCCGATAGTTTTCGGCAGTTCGCCGGAAGCCTGGCCTCGGTGTACCACTTCTTCCCATGTTCCTCCCGGCACATGAATTTCTTTTGCTTGCTCCTCCGATCCGCAAACCATCGCCACGTCATCGTCCAGACCCGATATTCTGTACATAATCGACATGGGCTGCACCAATTTATCGCCCGGTCGACCCTGTTCGTATTCGGCGCCAGCCAAAAAGGCTACATCTCCATCGCCGGTTGCATCAACAACAACATCAGCAGCAATCTCAAACATTCCTTCTTTACTGATAACTTCAATCCCAACAACCCGATTTCCTTTTTTTATTACCCCTGCAACCCATGAATGCAACATGATTTCCACTCCGGTTTCCCGGAGCATTCGGGTATAATCAATATCGATCCGCTCAAAATCAATTTGCCTCCCCCCCAATCGTTTGACGACTTTATCAACGAAGGCAGAATTTACTTTTCCGAGCAAGGGGTTTACCATGGACTGCACCGCCATTCCTCCAATCCGACCATAGCGTTCCAATAAAAGTACGTTCACCCCTACCCCTGAAGCCATGATAGCCGCCGCTATGCCAGAAGGACCTCCGCCACAAATAACCACATCCACCTTTCGTTTCACTGCATTCGCTTTTACCGCAACGGCAGGAGATGAAGCTTCTAGCCCAAATGGGAGCAGGGATCCCAACGAGAATGCCCCCATCCCTTTTAAAAATGTCCGTCTGCTCATATTCTTAAATTGTAATATTTTATCATTCCTGTTATTGTCCTGCGACTGCTTCAAAGCCAAGAACGATAACCGAAGTACCTTTTGAATTTTTATTCTTTTCAGTTAATATCGTTAATTTTATTTTATGTTGTTTCTTTGAAAGTCCATTGAATTCAAAAGGCACAATCATGCGTTCGCCGTCACCATATAAATCGATCGTGCCAACATCTTTCCCGTCAATCTCAACTTTTGCCATTCCTCCATTCCTGTTCTTGTAACAAAATATCCGTACACCGCGCCCGGTGAAACCGGTCGATATGGTTCCCCCTGTTTTATTGCTTGCATAGAAACTTCGTGGATTCCAATCATCGGTGATACGGATGCTATCATTGGGAATAACGCCTTCGGCACGCGGATCAACGTAAAAAACATACGGTTCATTTTCCATTAACTGATAATAACCCCGCACCAACCATTCCGGATGACTTTGAACATGCCATGTCATTTTTTTATTCGCATCAGGAATTAAATTCTCTCCCGGATTAATGACGTCGACAGCCGAAATAGGATATGAATCGTCGGAGCTGGTAATAACCAATGCCACGGGGCCGTATGCCATCGCTACCGGATATTCGGAATCAGGATGCAGCCGTTTATTATGAAATGACATTGGCATAATTGCCTCAACCTTATCGCCCTGTTTCCAGGTACGATTCAAAACGATCCAGCCGTTTCGTTCACTGGCACTAACTTTTTCACCATTGACGGTGATCGACATTTCTCCGTCTAACCAGAGTGGTTTACGGATGTTGATATCGAACGTTTTGGGGTGTGAAGTATTTACTGTTATTCTGGTTGCCGGTTCTTCAGGAAACGTTGTACTTTGTTCCAACTGCGTTCCATTCCAATTAACTACTGACGGCGTAAAATAATTGATATAAATTCCATTATTGTCTTTGAAATAGATCAGGTTCACGTAATCGGCAATAGCCTGCGGACGTGTGCCCGTGCAACATGACCAGTCTTTATTGTAGTTGTGTTTGGTGGCATATTTGCAGTTGTAATCGCTGTAATACATCACGGCTCCCGTAGGAGACATCGGAATAGATGCCCCGATGCCATTTATGATCAATTTTTCAATCCAATCGCCATACATACCGTTTCCAGTATATTCAATAAGATATTTTGAGAGTTTAAACCCAGCCCAGGAGCCACACTGAGTTTCGAAGGAATGATGGGTGAAATTAGTGATATTCCTTTTATCATCAGATGACACCAATTGTTCGGTCGGGCCAAAGCCGCCGGTAATATATGTCTGGCTATTCATAAAAAAATCATACCCGCAGATAATCGTATTTAAGTATTTTTCATCCGCTTTAACTTTATACGCCATTGCTGCTCCTGATAAGCAGTTGAGATGACTATAGGCATGATAAAAAACTTTTTCAGCAAATATATCTTTCTTGGCACGCATTGCATCCCAGAAATCCGGATACTCCCAAAATGCTGCAAAATCGAAATATTTTTGGTCGCCGGTGGCCAAATATGCACGGTATAAATTTTCGCTGAGCGTGTACCACTCTATGTTTCTCTGCCCCGGAGTATATGGATACTTCCGTTCTTTATGCAGATTTTTTATTGCCCAATCGGTTATTGCCTCCATGTATTTCAATGCCGTTTTATTGTCTGCAAACAGGTAAGCATCAAGGAGTCCTGTCTGCATTTTTTCATATACATAATGCGGCGCATTAGGCTTTTGAGAATAAAAAAAATAGCCATCGGGAGCAATCGTTTCAGCCCATCCCTCGATAAGTTCGTTCAATTTTTTTTGGCACTCTTCATTTCCGGTGGCAGCATACAAACGACTGAGCCCAGAAAGAAATTGACCAAAAACATGAAAGACATCATCAGAATACCATCCTCCCAAATTTTTTGCTCCATGAGTTGGCAAACCTGCCCGTTCTCTAAAGCCTTTCAGCAAGTCGTCGTTTGAAATATGCAAATAGTACTCACATGTTTCATCCATCTGGCGTTTCAAATCTCCTGCCTTAAGACGGACTTCACTGTATTCAAACCGTTCCAGAATTGGAGAAACCGGACGACTTACGGCCAACATTGAAATAGGAAAACATAGTAGCAACAATACAAAAAAACAATTGATCATTTTCATTGACCCGAGCTATTAATTGTGATAAAAACCTCGTTTATTCCCATTACAGAAAACCTACTTTCATAAATTACAATCCGGCTTTTCCCAGATTATCTTTAAATTTCATCAACACTTTGGCCGGGTATACCGTACTGTTGAGCCAGAGGTTCATCGGGTATTTGGTGAAAAAGGTCGGATAATCGCCCTGATTTTCTTTTTGTACCACGGTAAACGCATTGGCAATGGATTTTGCCTTGGCCAAATAAATTTCCTTTTTTGTTGCAACGTAGGCTTCCCAATAGGTTTCCAACATAACACCAGCAGCTCTTCCTACCGGCATCCAGAAAACGTATTGTTCCTGAACAGACGGGGTAATCCAGTTTTCCGAACTCCCTCCCTTTTGCATATCTTTAGGAGAAATCTTCACTGGCTTTTCCCAGATGACAAACTGGTCTTCGGAAAAACGCACCAGATCTTCTGCCAGCTTCCGGTCTTTTTTGTTTCGAAACAAAAAAATTGCCAAGTCGCACGCCTGTTCCCTGCTTAAGTTCTGATAGGGTGGCCGGGCATACACATCTTCGAACTGTCCCTGCCAATCGAAAGTTTTCACCGGGTTCTCCATGATCCAGTCAAACGCTTTGGTTGTGGCTTTTTCAAGCCCCTTTACCCCGTAATCGTTTTTCAGCCGGTCGAAATAATTAATCATAGCTGTCGGGATAACTATATTTTCAGCCGTTGGCTCCCCGGTTTCGTGATTGACAAACTGATACCAACTGCCGTTTTCAAGTTGTCTTTTCAGATAGGTGTTTGCAATCTGTTTGGCGGCCTCCAGGTATTTTGCGTCTCCCAGATAATCGTACAGATCAAGAAAAGCATTTCCTGCATCGACCCCCATCATGCTGAAACTATTGATCGGTTTTAAGTGTTCTTTCGTCGCCTTTTCAGAATGCGGGCCATAATACGTTGGCACAAAAAATTCCCAGGGAGTTCCTTCCTTAAAACGAATATCCAACATGTAATCGGTAACAATCAGGGCAAGCTCCACCGAACGTGCAGCTTCCTTTGTTCCCGGTTTGAGTCGTGCGTGTGTAATCGCCCCGATGACCAGGGCGCTGTATATCTTCGCAGGATAACGATAATTAATATACTTTGGGTCAGGCACTTTATTCGTCAACCAGTAATCTACGTAGTCCTTGTCCATCAGTTGATCCAATGCCAGCCTTGCACTACTGTCGTATGGCATTACCGCCTGATGATAAACTCCATTAAACGGAGCCGCACGGTAATAACTACCCGCTCCTGCAATTGCCAGTTTATCGCCACTGGCCGACAAACCGGTTACTTCCAGTTTGAATTCGCCGATGGGAACCGATGCCCATACTTTGCTCAGCGGAGCATAAGGCACTTTGGCTTCAAAACTATACGTCTTTGAATCAACCAATGATAAAACGTCGTACCGATATTTAACCGCATTGTCGATCTTTTTGAAATCGAAGGCCGGAGCATAAATAAACTGATGTGCATGCGCATTCCAAAAAGGCCTTTTTCCTGGTTCGCCGGGACGTATCGGTACGGTTGATTCCTGCAAGGAAATCTTCCCGAAGTTTGTCAGCAAATCGGGTTGGGCAACAGCCGGCAATAAAAAAACACAACAGAGAACGGTTGCAAACGCCATTCTGTATACGAATATTTTTCTTCTCATAAATATGGTTTGTTAGTTTTGGGTTTTATTTTTGATCGACTTTTTAGCGATAATCCCGCATCAAAAAAGCAGGATATCGCTTCACCGTTTAACGCTGAATTAATTCTCCGTTTCTGTTTCCACATCCAGGGCTTTTCCTACATCTCCCTGTTGTTTCATCCAGGCAAAAAGTTCTTTTTTCATTTTATCGATCATGGGTTTCATCTTTTCGTCCGAAGCAAGATTATTTAACTCCCATGGGTCTTCGTTGGTGTTATAAAATTCTATTTCCGGGCGGGTAAGGAAACGATCGACCCAATGTTTTGCAACGCTACTGGTTTTAGAATCCCTCACCCATGTATTCCAATAATTTTCTTTATTGGCATTCATCAGGTGTTTTTCGTAATACGTTGCTTCGGGGCTCAGGTTTACAATCAGTTTATACTGGTCGTTCCGGATGCTCCGGATTGGATATGGAGTGCCTTCCGGAAAATTATTGTGTACCCCATAGGCCCATTCACGATGTTCGGTTTTTTTCCCTTGCAATAAAGGCAAGAAACTTTCTCCTTCAAGTTCTTTCGGGATTTTGCCTCCCACATACGATAAAAGTGTTGGCAAAACATCTTCGTATTGTACCAGCGCATTCGATGAAGTTCCTTTCAGGTAAGATTCCGGTGTTCTTACAATAAAGCCGCTTTTCTGCCCGTAATCCCAACTTGTCCATTTTCCCCCGGGAAATTGTGGTCCCTGTTCTCCACAAAACATGACTAAGGTTTCATCTTCGCTACCTGTACTTTTCAAAGCATCCAACACATCGCCAAATTGCCGGTCAAGCTCTGCAATTTCTGCCAGATATTTCGTGAAAGCCACCCGGGTTTCCTGATTGTCGACAAAATGAGGAGGTAATTTAACTTTTGCCGGATCAAATTTTGTAGGGTCACCGACAGTCCAAGGGGCATGTGGATTTGTACTACAGACAAACAAGCAAAATGGTTGCTGTTCGTTTCGTTTCATAAATTCAATAATCCCGCCGGTTGCATAATTTGCAGTTTTACTAACGCAATTGGGTTCAAACCCATCGATGATCTCAAACGGATAAACCGATTCCGGTTTGAAATGGGTTTTGCCCGTAAGCCCAACCCGATAACCTATTTCGGAAAAATAGTGTACCACACTTTTCACATCGGATTTTGTAGTACCGTGGTTTTTGTAAACCCCGTGTTTCACCGGATATAACCCTGTATATATTGAGGCTCTGGTGGGACAACACATCGTTGATGAAGAAAACATCCGGTCGAATCGGACCCCTTCGCCGGCAAACCTGTCAATGTTCGGGGTCTTTACATTTTGCCCACCATAACAGCCCAATTCGTTACGCGCCAGATCGTCGGCGATGAAAACCAAGATATTGCGCTGTGATTTTTTAATTTCAGGAACAGGTATTTCTCCCGAAACATTTGCAGTAGCCCCCAAACTAAGCAATACCGAAAACGAGTAAACAAGTTTATTTTCCATGTATTTAAGTCTTTTTAGATTCTCTGATTCTCAAAATAGGAAAAAGAAGGTCTTGAAAAAAGACCTTTCTTTTTTAATCAAGCTAAACTAAATGCCTGTAGGCAATATTTTAATGTCGATATTCATTCTTCAGTCGTTAACTTACTTTGTGTCTCTAATAATTTAAATTGAGCGTCCTACAAAAGAATCAACGTTTTCCCGGGATATTGCCCGTACCTGAAAAATCCTGAACTTCATCTTTCCCTGGATTGGCATAAAGCGGATCTTTTGCACGCACCACAATATCGCCATTTTCCATGTGAATATCCATTGGAACCAGCGTCAATCCTTGTTTATTCATCGATTCTGCTTTTTGGATGCTAACTCCGTTTTGAGCGACCTGTTCTGGAGTTACATAATCGCCATTTAAAAAGGCGGTACACCACCATTGCCCCTGTTTATCTTTGAATATATTACCATGTCCGAGAAAGCGTCCGGCAAATTTCCGCGGCCCGTAAGGTCCTTCAATATGATCAGCCGTGCAATAGTATAAGTTATATGAACCATGCCTCATCTCATCGGTCGACCAGGCAGTGCCAAACAATAAATATTTGCCTTCAATTTTAAGAATAAAGCACCCTTCATGTCCCATTTTACGGTCAGAGGGAGCAATCGATTTTTCAGGTCCGGCAAAACCGCTCAAATCATTCTTTAAGGGGGCAATTTTCGTACAACCCCAGATTAGCCATTTGGAACCATCGTCATCGGCAAAAATTGACGGATCGTGTTTGTACATGAAGTCGCGACCGATTGGTTCATCAAAAGGTCCTTCCAGCTTTGCTCCTTTGGTTGTCATTAAATTTGAGTACCGCAACGAAGTGGTATAAACAGACACCCATCGTCCGTCGAGAAAATACATTTCGGGAGCCCACAAATGAGCATCTTTTTTCATTTCCTTAGCGATCTCGGCCAGCGCTTCAGGCATCCATTTCGAATCGGAGAAAGACCATAAAAGCCCCATTTCTTCCCAATTATGTAAATCGTTGCTCCGCCACATTTCCAATCCGGGTTTATATGAAGAATTCCATAACCGGGTACACGACAGGTAATAATAACCGTCGGGTCCTAACGTAATATATGGATCACGCATCCACTCATCCAGCACATGGATTGCTTTTCCTTGCTGCTCATTATCAGCAACAATGCAACCAGACTTATCCGTCGCCGGATTTATTTTTGTTGAACATCTTGCCTGATTGATGGCAATCAAAGAAAAACAGCCAAGAAAGAACAGAATAAGGAAGGATTTTAAATTGTGTCTCATCAGTCCAAAATTTATCATTAAAAAACATAGCAGGAGTACAAAAAGGTTTGGCAAAGTATCCTTATGTCAGTTACTTTATTGCCAGCATATTCAAAAATAGACACTATTTTCATGCATCATTAGGAATTTCTTTCATATTCACATGAAGATTGTTCTAAAAAATACATAAATTGTAAACCATTTAAAAAATGAACAAAAATGCTAACAGAAGAACATTAATACGAAGCAATTAATGATTCAGTGAACCCGGGATGTTTCTTCAACAATTAATTTTATTGCCATGAAACGATCATTAGTATTACTATCTATATTTTTTGTTTTAACCACTGTTTCCAGGCTATGGGCCCAAGAGAAAAAATTCCAACATTTTACAACCATTGAGGGGCTTTCGTACAATACAGTTTTCGATATTGAGCAGGATCATAACGGTTTCATCTGGATTGCCACAGGAGAAGGGTTAAACAGATACGACAGTTACGGTTTCAAAATATATTATTCCGATACAACCTCGTATTCACTCCAGTCAAATGAAATACGGTCGTTACTGGTGACCAAGCAGGGACAATTATTTGTCGGTACAAGTGAAGGACTTTGTTTGTTCAAACCCGAATACGATAACTTTACTCAAATTATTTATGAAGAAAAATCGTTAGGGTACATCAATGATATTTTCGAAACCAGCAAAGGGAAAATTATTGTAAGTTCCGAAACGGGAGTTTACTATGCATCCGTAACAGGAGAAATTAAGGAACGCCTGCCCCTCGAAAGTTCGATGCTTCAGATCCAGGAAGATTCGTCCGGAAATTTTTGGACTTTCAAAAGACAACGGGTATTTCAGTTCAATGAAGCAGGCGTCGTATTGAAAACCTTTTATGCCAAGCCCGAAGGATTGCCCAATTTTATTCCCTCTCCTATTTCCTCCATTAAAATTGATTCTCGCAACCAGTTATGGATCGGCACTTTTAGGGATGGCCCTCTGCTTTTAGATATGAAGACGGAAAAATTCAGAAACATTCCTCTGAAAACGTCATCAGGAAGCACGCATCCGATGTATTTTACCCGCGACATTGCCGAAGACAAAGACGGAAAATATTGGATTGGCACCGAAAAAGGACTGTTCATTTATGATATTGAGAAGGCAGATTTTGAACATTATTTGCAATCGTTTGACCCAACTGTTGCTTCCATCAACGACAATGCTATCTATAAAATATTCATGAGCCGCGAGAACATCATGTGGCTTGGCACCTATTTTGGCGGTTTAAACTTCAGTGAACCGGTTCTATCCGGTTTTAGAAAAATAGAACCCGGAATAAAACCCGGAGAATTAAAAGGAAAGGCCCTTAGCCAAATCATTACAGCACCCGACGGTAAGTTATGGATTGCTACAGAAGATGCAGGCATTGCGATTTTCGATCAAGAAAAATGCACGTTTAATCATATACTAAACAATCAAAAACAAGACAATACTCAAATCAGCAGTAATGTCCATGCGCTGGCGACCGACAAGGAAGGAAATGTATGGTCGGGAAATTTTTTCGGCGGAATCAACAAAATAGATCCGTTGAGTTATACAATTAAGAATTTTTCCCACATTGTCGGTAACCCCAAGTCACTGATCAACAACTTTGCATTCTCTTTATATTGCGATCCAAATGATTTACTTTGGGTTGGCACGATGGATGGGGTCGACTGTTTTGATAAAAACAATAACCAGTTCTCCCGTTTCAAACCGGAAATATTCAGGGGAAAATTCATTTACGATATTTTTCAGGATAAACAAAAAAATTATTGGTTCTGTACAAACGAAAAATTCGGGATTTACCGATACAATCAAAAAACAGACGAAATCAGCCATTACCAGAAAGACAGCACAAAAAATCTGTACAGTAATTCATTTATCTGCCATTGCGTTGATTCCAGGGGTAAAATTTGGATTGGTTCGCGGGGCGGCGGATTGGTATTATTCGATCCCGACACCCAGCAATTTAGAACTTACAACATGGATGACGGCTTACCCAATAATGTTATTTACGGCATCCTCGAAGACGATCAGAACAACCTATGGATAAGCTCCAATAAGGGAATATCAAAATTCAATTATGTGACAGGTGAAATCCGGAACTTTACGGTCGACCATGGCTTGGTGGGAAATCAGTTCAACTATAAATCATACTTAAAAGCAGACGATGGCACCATGTATTTTGGCGCTGTAAACGGTCTGACTTATTTCCATCCGACCCAGATAAGGACTTACGAATCGGAACCTGAAATACATTTTACCAATTTCCGGTTGTTCAACGAGCCTGTGAGACCGGGAGAAAAATCAATATTAAAAAAGGATATCGATTTAACCGATCACATCACCCTCAAATATCACCAGAATGTTATCAGTTTCGATTTTATAGCCCTGGACTTTTATTCCATGGGAAAGAACAATTTCTTCTATTACATGGATGGTTTTGAATCGACATGGCAGTCAGCGGGAAACCACCAAACGGTGAGCTATACCAACCTGCCCCCTGGCGACTATTTCTTTCGAATGAAAGCCACCAATATTTACAATTTTCCAAACGAACTGGAGAGAAGTATAAAAATAACGATACGACCTCCTCTATGGAGAACCTTTTGGGCCTATTTAAGCTATACTTTTCTTCTCAGTATTTCTATTTTCCTTTTTTACAGGTTCAACGAAATCAGGCACAAGGAAAAAATGGCATTGAATATCGAAAAAATTGAAAAAGAAAAACTTCAGGAATTGCATCAACATAAAATCAATTTTTTCACTTACATATCTCACGAATTTAAAACGCCGCTGACCATCATACTCGCCTCCCTCGACGCATTCTTTTCGGGAGACAAGGTTCCTGAACAGTTTGCAAACCGGGTGATCACCCTTAAACGCAATGTACTAAGGTTGCAATTCCTCATCAACCAGCTGATGGATTTTCGTAAAATTGAAACCGATCATGCGATTACCAATCTTCAATATGGCAATGTGATCCACTTTCTGAGGGAATTATTCGACGCATTTACGACTTTGTTTAAAAGAAAAGAACTGGAATATATTTTTGTCTCACAAAACGAAAGCCTTTATATAAAATTCGATCCCGATAAGCTCGAAAAAATTGTTTCAAACTTATTGAGCAACGCATTTAAATACACCCCCGAACATGGGGAAATTACGTTCAAAATCGAAACCATACAGGAAGATAACCAGCTGTTCCTGTCGCTTACTGTTTCTGATACAGGGAACGGAATGACAGAAGAGCAAATGGCAAAAATATTTAAGCTATTTTACAAAATAGAAGACGACCAAAATGAATACCAGGGAAGTGGAATTGGGTTGACTCTGACACAAAGCCTGGTGAAATTTTTAGATGGTAAAATTACCGTTGAAAGCAAGCCCGGAGAAGGAACTTCGTTCGTGGTGAAATTGCCATACGTCGAAGAAAAAGAACCCATTGCCACGCCGGACATCATCCAACTAAAAAAGAGCGTCATCGAAAACCTGACGATACAGTCGTCCCACGATGATTCTGATTTTGAACACGAAAATTCCACCACTGGTTTTGAAATTTATTTTGTTGAAGACAACAAGGAGTTTTTAAAATTTTTATGCGACCATTTCAAAGAAAAATACAAAGTAAACGGTTTACACAACGGAATGGAAGCCTGGCAACTAATTCAGAAGAATGTTCCCGACTTGATTGTCACCGATCTTATGATGCCCCAAATGGACGGCATCACCCTTTGTAAAAAGATGAAAGACAACTTTGAATATTGCCATGTCCCGGTCATTATGCTTACCTCAAAATCAGATATCGAATCACGGATCGAAAGCTTGGAAGTAGGAGCCGATGTTTATTTACCAAAACCATTCCTGCTTTCAGAACTCGAATTGCACATCAAAAATATTCTGAACTCAAAAACGAACATCAAGAAACACTTTATTCAATTCGGTAGCCTGGAAATTGGACTTCCTCTAAAAAATAAAGACCAGCAATTTATTGAAAAAATCACTTCTGTAATCCATGCCAATATCGACAAACCGGATTTTGGAGTTTCCATATTAACATCGGAATTAGGCATCGGAAGGACCTTGCTGCACACCAAACTCAAGCAAATACTCGATTTAAGCGCTACCGAATTTATCAATACCATCAGGCTTCGCGAAGCACAAAAAATTTTAATTGAGAACCCGGAACTCACAATGTCTGAGATTGCTTACAAAGTTGGATTCAACGACCCCAATTATTTCAGTCGTACTTTCAGGAAAATTTTCAATGTCTCTCCCACCGATTTCAGGAACGAAAAGATGAAAACAGCAAAAGATAAGACAGAACATAAAACAGAAGCATAAATAAAACAATAATGCTAACGTTCAGAACAAAGATTACAACGGGAAAATGTTGTTTTCTTCATCTTTGAATTGCAAAAATATTGCAGAAATCAAACGACACATTCGTTAAAAAACGGAAGCGTTTTTTTAACATCAAAAAATTAAAACAATGAAAAAAATTCTATTTCTCTGTTTTGCATTTTCAGCTACTTTCTTAAACGTATCGATTGGACAAGAAAAGCCCAATATTTTGTTCGTCTACATTGATGATATGGGTTACGGCGACCTGAAATGCTATGGCAGTACGGTAAATGAATCGCCAAATATCGACAGGCTTGCAACCGAGGGAGTACGGTTTACCCGTTATTATTCCGGAGCACCGATTTGCTCCCCTTCAAGAGTGGCTGTTACAACTGGTCAATATCCAAACCGCTGGGGCATCACTTCATTTATTAACGACAGAAAATCGAACAAGGAACGGGGAATGAAAGATTTCCTGACCCTTGATGCGCCGTCTGTTGCCAGGAACTTACAGGAAGCAGGGTACTATACTGCACATGTTGGTAAATGGCACATGGGTGGCGGGCGCGATATCAGCGATGTTCCATACATCACGGAATACGGATTCAATGAATCGGTAACCCAGTTTGAAGGGATTGGCGAACGGTATCTTGCAAACTTTGAAACATTAAACCTGCCAGACGGGATACGCAACCTGGAAAAAATGTCGGCTGAGCTGGGAAAAGGCGAAATTCACTGGATAAAACGGGAAGATTTTACAAAAACATACGTTAGCCGGGCTATCAAGGCAATTGAAAATGCGCAATCCGCAGGCAAACCGTTCTACATCAACCTGTGGCCTGATGATGTACATGCACCTCTCGAGCCACCACGAATTTTACGCGGAAACGGAAAAACGAATGATCTTTACAGTGGCGTCATCAAAGAAATGGATACTCAACTGGCAACGTTATTCGATTACATCCGGAACAACCCAAAACTAAAAGATAATACGCTGATCATCCTTTCGAGCGACAATGGACCTGCCAAAAACATAGGATCGTCAGGTGGTTTAAGAGGATGCAAAGGAAATTTGTATGAAGGAGGAATCAGGGAACCCCTCATTGTTTGGGGACCATCAATGATTCCTTCAGAAAAACAAGGAACGGTTAATACGACAACCGTTTTGACCGGAATCGACCTCGCTCCGTCTATCATTACCATTGCAGGTGCAAAAAAAGCTAAAGGAGTAACCTACGATGGAATCGACGCAAGCCGCATATTATTGGGATATGAACAACCCCAGCGAAAAAAATCCATCATGTGGCAACGGCCTCCGGGAACATCCAAAGATTATCCTGATTTAGCGATCAGGGAAGGAGATTATAAACTCCTTGTCAATATTGATGGAGCAAAAGTGGAACTTTATAATATTGCGGAAGACGAATTCGAAACAACAAACTTGGCCGATAAATATCCAAAGTTAGCCAGTCAGATGAAAAAGAAAGTTCTGAAATGGTATTCAGCAATGCCTCCGTTGGTTCAATAATAAAGAAACATACAAGGCAGCCGGATTGGCTGCCTTTTTTATTTCTTCACTTAATTTTCCCATATCCAAATTTCATAAAATCCGTTCCTCTGGGCAATTGTTTAATTTTTCATATTTTGCTGATTATAAATCCTGTATCCTCATCATTACTTTCTATTCTTCATCAATAAAATGGAACTCGCATGACCCTGAAACTTCGGGGTAAACATCTTATTTTGTATTTGGCAAAACATGCTCGTTTCATCAGAATAAGTATATTTGTGACATGACCTAACGAAACAACAATAATGATCAAAGAATTATTTCGCATCAAGTCGCTTGACTCCCTGCTTAAAGAAGCCAATTCTCAGGAACAAGGCCTTAAAAGAGCATTAACATCATGGAACCTGGTTGCCCTCGGAATCGGGGCCATTATAGGAACAGGCATTTTTGTCCTGACCGGTACGGCCGCAGCCAACCATGCAGGGCCAGCTCTGGTGCTTTCGTTTCTCATTTCGGCCGTAGGGTGCGTATTTGCAGGCTTGTGCTATGCCGAATTTGCATCAATGATCCCGATTGCAGGCAGTGCTTACACGTATTCGTATGCTACGTTGGGCGAATTTTTTGCATGGTTGATTGGCTGGGATTTGATTTTGGAATACCTCTTTGCTTCATCGACTGTTGCAGTAGGCTGGTCGGGTTACATGGTCAGCTTCATAAAAGACTTTGGAATAAATATCCCCCCGCAACTGTGCCATGCCCCGTTCGATCACATAAAAGGGGAAGGATGGGTTTTTACTGGCAACCTGATTAATTTCCCGGCGGTATTCATCATTGCCATGATCACCGTTCTACTGGTCATCGGTATCAAGGAATCGGCCCGGTTCAATGGAATTATCGTTATGATCAAACTGGTTGTGATCCTGCTTTTTATCGGCTTCGGAATTTCATACATCGACACGACAAACTGGAGCCCGTTTATTCCTGAAAATACCGGCACATTCGGGCAATTCGGATTTAGCGGCATCCTGACCGGAGCAGGGGTGATCTTCTTTGCTTATATTGGCTTCGATGCAATTTCCACCGCGGCACAGGAAGCTAAAAACCCACAAAAAGACATGCCTATTGGAATATTAGGTTCGCTGATCGTTTGTACAATTCTGTACGTGGCCGTTTCAGCCGTTTTGACCGGTATCGTTAATTATAAAGAACTGGATGTGGCTGCCCCGATCGCATTGGCTATCGACAAAGCAGGGAAAGCATTGATATGGCTCCGTCCGCTGATCAAAATCGGCGCAATTGCCGGATTGAGTTCAGTCATCCTGGTGATGCTGATGGGACAACCGCGTATTTTCTTCTCGATGGCCAAAGACGGCCTGTTGCCCAAAAGTTTCGCAAAAGTACACCCGCGGTTTCAAACTCCCTACATCACCACCCTGATAACCGGTCTGGCCGCAGCGATTATTGCCGGACTTCTGCCTATCAACATTTTGAGTGAACTGGTTTCGATCGGCACCCTTTTGGCTTTCGTCATTGTTTGTGCGGGGATTATTGTACTGCGCATCAAAAAACCAGATGTTCACCGGCCATTCAAAACACCTTTTGTTCCTTGGGTTCCACTGGCCGGAATCATTATCTGCTCTGCCCAAATGTTCGCATTGCCCATCGAAACATGGGAGCGACTAATCATCTGGATGCTGATTGGTTTTGTGATTTATTTCTCATACAGTTACAAAAGGAGTAAACTGCATAAAAAGAGCAACGAAGACAGTTGAAGGCAGTTGAAAACATTTGAGACGGTTGGAAACAATCGTTTCTCATTTCCTTCCATTCTCCCATTCTCCCATATTTTCCTGATCCATTGTATGGCTGATAGAAAATAAAAAAACATGAACCTTTACTTCGGTTTTACTGAACAAAACACGTACATTCGCAAGGGATTTTCGCCCATCAGAAAATAATAAATGGAACGGTTTGTAAGTTTATTTTTAACTTTATCAAACGAATAAGAAATATACAATTATGAAGATATCAGTTGTTGGAACGGGTTACGTTGGATTGGTTTCAGGAACTTGCTTTGCCGAAACAGGAATCGACGTGGTTTGCGTGGACATTGACCAGAAAAAAATCGACATGCTGAACAACGGTCAGATACCTATTTACGAACCCGGGCTGGAGGACATCTACAAAAAAAATGTTGAAAAAGGCCGCTTATCGTTCACAACCAATATTGCCGAAAGTTTACAAGATGCCGACGCTATTTTCATTGCCGTGGGAACACCGCCCGGTGAAGACGGAAGCGCCGACCTGAAATACGTGCTGAACGTGGCCCGCGAAGTGGGCGCCCACCTCGACCATTACATGGTTATGGTGACCAAAAGCACCGTTCCGGTCGGAACATCGCACAAGATAAAAACCACAGTTGCCGACGAACTAAAAAAACGAAATTGCGACATTCCGTTTGATGTGGCATCGAACCCCGAATTTCTGAAAGAAGGCAGTGCTGTGGCCGATTTCCTGAAACCCGACCGCATTGTGGTAGGCACCGATTCGGAACAAGCCATGAAAGTGATGCAACGCCTGTACAAACCTTTTTTACTGAACGGGCACCCCATCCTGTTCATGGATATTGCTTCGTCGGAAATGACCAAATATGCCGCCAACTCGATGCTGGCAACCAAGATCAGTTTCATGAACGACATTGCCAACCTCTGCGAACTGGTTGGCGCCGACGTGGGCATGGTGCGCAAAGGAATTGGCTCCGACGTACGCATTGGCAACCATTTTATTTACCCCGGAACCGGGTATGGAGGTTCTTGTTTCCCTAAAGATGTGCAGGCGCTGATCCGCACCGGCGACGAAAAAGGCCATTCGCTGGAAATACTGAAAGCGGTTGAAAATGTGAACAACCGTCAGAAATCGGTACTGGTGGGCAAAATAATGCAACATTTCAACGGCGATCTGGCTGGTAAAAAATTTGCGATGTGGGGACTGGCATTCAAACCAAAAACCGATGACATGCGCGAAGCACCATCGCTGGTAATTATCGACCAGTTGCTGAAGGCCGGGGCCGAAGTACTGGCCTACGATCCGGTGGCCATGCACGAAGCACAGCGCATGATTGGGAATAAAATCAGCTATGCAAAAGACGAATACGATGCCTGCGTGGATGCCGATGCCATTATTCTGGTAACCGAATGGCCCGAATTTCGGGTGCTGAATTTCCGCGTATTGAGCAAACTTCTGAAAAACAAGTTGATTTTCGACGGACGAAATATCTACGAACCAGACGAAATGCGCGAAGAAGGTTTTACCTATTACAGCATCGGACGGAAAACAGTAAAAACTGATTAAGCACGAAATCACAAAGAATAACCTATTGTGGCCTATGTGTCTATGTGGTTTTTATGAGTTTTGACCAGTCAAAACGACAACGACAGATAATTTACAAAGTATATGAAACGAATATTGGTAACCGGAGGCGCCGGGTTTGTGGGTTCCCATTTATGCGAACGTTTACTAAACGAAGGCAACGAAGTGGTTTGTCTCGATAATTTTTTCACCGGACGAAAAGAAAAAATTGTCCACCTGCTCGACCATCCGTATTTTGAACTGGTGCGTCACGATGTAATCATGCCCTATTATATCGAGGTTGACGAAATATACAACATGGCCTGTCCTGCGTCGCCCGTTCATTACCAGTTCAACCCTATAAAAACCATCAAAACCTCGGTGATGGGGGCCATCAATATGCTGGGGCTGGCGAAACGGGTGAAAGCAAAAATCTTGCAGGCATCGACCAGTGAAGTGTATGGCGATCCCGAATTGCACCCGCAACCCGAAAGCTACTGGGGACATGTGAACCCCATCGGCATCCGCTCGTGTTACGACGAAGGGAAACGCTGCGCCGAATCGTTGTTCGTGAATTATCACGCTCAAAATAACGTCAAAATAAAAATCGTCCGCATTTTCAATACCTACGGCCCACGAATGGAACCCGACGACGGACGCGTGGTTTCCAACTTCATCATACAAGCATTGCAGGGAAAAGACATCAGCATTTTTGGCGATGGTACACAAACCCGCAGTTTTCAATACGTGAGCGACCTGTTGGAAGGCATGGTCCGCATGATGAACACCGGTGACGATTTTACCGGCCCGGTGAACATTGGCAACCCGAACGAATTTACGATGCTCGAACTGGCACAGACGATTTTGGATATCACCGGCTCGAAATCGAAAATAGCCTATTTCCCTCTGCCGGAAGACGACCCAACGCAGCGCCAGCCCGACATTTCGCTGGCACGTGAAAAACTGGATGGCTGGGAACCAAAAATTCAACTTCGCGAAGGACTGGTAAAAACCATCGAATATTTCGACAATTATTTATCTGCAAACAATAAATCAGAAAAATGAAAGGAATTATACTTGCAGGAGGTTCCGGTACGCGCTTGTACCCGATCACCAAAGCCATTTCAAAACAAATTATCCCGGTTTACGACAAACCGATGATATACTATCCGCTTTCAGTACTGATGCTGGCCAGCATCCGCGAGATACTCATAATTTCCACTCCGGAAGATATCGGATTGTACGAGAAACTGCTGGGTGACGGAAATCAGCTTGGAATTCAACTCGAATATGCCATCCAGCCATCGCCCGACGGGTTGGCGCAGGCATTCATCATTGGCGAAAAATTCATCGGCAACGATAATGTTTGCATGGTTTTGGGCGATAATATTTTCTACGGATATAATTTCTCGTCCGTTTTAACCGAAGCGGCAAACCTGAAAGATGGCGCGGTAGTGTTTGGCTATTATGTGAACGACCCTGAACGTTACGGGGTAGCAGAGTTCGACCAAAACGGGAAAGTACTTTCCATTGAAGAAAAACCGGCAAAACCAAAATCGAATTACGCGGTTACCGGGCTTTATTTTTACAGCAACGATGTGGTCGAAAAGGCCAAAAACCTGAAACCTTCGGCACGTGGCGAATTGGAAATCACCGACCTCAACCGTTTGTACCTGGAAGAAAACCGGCTGAATGTAAAACTGCTTGGCCGCGGTTTTGCCTGGCTCGACACCGGCACACACGACAGTTTGCTTCAGGCATCGAATTTCATTGCCACCATTGAGCAGCGACAGGGATTGAAAGTTTCCTGTATCGAGGAAATTGCTTACAAAAAAGGCTATATCAACCGGGAGCAATTACTAAAGCTGGCCGAACAACTGAAGAAAAACCAATATGGAGAATACCTGATAAAACTGGCCAACAACCAGATTTTGTCGTTCTAAATTTTTTACTGAAAATGAAAATTATTGAAACACCGATATCCGGTCTGTTAATTATTGAACCACGCGTTTTTGCTGACGATCGGGGCTATTTTTTCGAAAGCTATAACGAGTCGAATTTCGAAAAGCACGGACTTGTACATCGCTACGTTCAGGACAACGAATCGAAATCGCACCGCGGGGTGATTCGCGGTCTGCATTACCAGTTGGAGCCGTATTCACAAACCAAGTTGATCCGTGTTATCCGTGGTACAGTCTACGATGTGGCCGTCGACGTGCGCAAAGGCTCACCCACTTTCGGGCAATGGTACGGGTTGGAAGTGAGCGCTGCCAACCGGAAACAGTTTTATATTCCGAAAGGCTTTGCACACGGGTTTTCCGTGCTCAGCGAGTATGCCATCTTTTCGTATAAATGCGATCAGTTTTACAACCCTGCATCCGAACGAGGCATCCGTTACGACGACCCGGCATTGGGAATCGACTGGAAGTTGAGCGAAGCCGAAGCCCTTGTTTCTGAAAAAGACATGCTTTTGCCGTTTCTGGCCGATGCGGAGATGAATTTTTCGTATTAAAGAGAATATTGGTTATTTTTGTATAAAATGCTTAGATATGAATATTCAAACTGAAAAATTAGATTTGATTGAGTGGATTTCAAAACTGAACGACACGTCAATTATTAATAGACTACGGCAAATAAAAGAGGATTATTCAACATCTAAAGACTGGTGGGATGCTTTAAAAAAAGAGGAGATTGAGTCAATAAACAGAGGACTGGAGGATTTCGAAGAAGGTAAGATACATTCTCACGATACAGCCCGTAAGATTTATGGAAAATACTTATAAACTCATTTGGTCTGAGGAGGCGTTAAATAATTTGAAAGGTATTATCGATTACCTTGAAAACAAATGGACAAAAAGAGAAATTAAAAAATTCGCCCAACTACTTAACAGACAACTTGAATTAATTGAAGGTAATCCTTTTTTGTTTGCCGAAAGCGACAAATCAAATGGATTAAGAAAATCAGTATTATCCAGTCAAACGACCATATACTATCAGATCGTTGATTTTGAAATACGGATAATTACGTTATTTGACAACAGACAAAACCCAAATAAACTGAGAAAACAATAAAGCACAACGCTCCATTGGCTATCAGTATCATCGCTTTTTGCACTAGCTTTCCACCTTCGTAGTTAGAAAAACAAATAATTTTTCCCAAAGCAAACGATATGACCAAACTACTTATCACCGGGGCAAACGGGCAACTCGGTTCCGAAATAAAAAAAATAGCAGGGCAATTTCCCGAACTCGATCTTCTGTTCACCGACGTAGCCGAACTCGATATTACCAATCCTGAAAAAGTGGCTGCTCTTTTTGCAGAATACAAACCTGCCTTTTTAATAAACTGCGCGGCCTACACAGCCGTCGACAAGGCCGAAGCCGACGAACAAGCCGCCCTGCTGATTAATGCTGCTGCCGTTTCAATTTTGGCTGAGCAATCGGCAAAAATAAATTGCAAAATGGTGCATATTTCCACCGATTATGTGTTCGATGGGAAAGCCACTCTGCCATACACCGAAGACGCACCGGTTAATCCGCAGTCGGCCTACGGACGGACCAAACTCGAAGGCGAGCTTCTTTGTATGAAAAATAACCCGCAAAGCATCATCATCCGCACTTCGTGGCTGTATTCGGCTTTCAGCAATAATTTCGTAAAAACAGTGCTTCGGCTCGGGCGCGAACGCGACGAACTTCGCTTTGTGGCCGACCAGATTGGCTGCCCAACCAACGCGGCGGATTTGGCCCGTGCAATTTTAACGATCATTTCTTCGGTTGCAGGCGGACAAAAAAGTTTCGAAGCAGGAATCTACCATTACTCGAACGAAGGTGCTGCCAGTTGGTACGACTTCACGGTTGCCATTGTTGAAACCTCCGGATTATCCTGCAAAGTCGTTCCCATTACTACCGCCGATTACCCGCTTCCTGCACCCCGGCCAGCATATAGTGTGATGGACAAATCGAAAATAAAACGTATTTTTGGCCTCGAAATTCCGCATTGGAAAGAGAGTTTGAGCAATTATTTTTCAGAATAAAAAGATACAATCATGGCAAATAATGATGTACTAGAGATGGTAAAAGCCAAAGCGGCCGAGTGGCTCACCGACGTTTACGACTCGGCCACACAAGCCGATGTGAAACGAATGTTGGCAAATGATGATCCATCTGAATTAATCGACTCATTTTACAGAGACCTCGAATTTGGAACCGGTGGTTTGCGCGGCATCATGGGAGCCGGAACCAACCGCATGAATATTTATACTGTTGGAGCTGCCACCCAGGGATTGAGCAATTACCTGAAAAAAGAATTTGTCAACCTGCCTGAAATTAAGGTTGCTATTGGCTACGACTGCCGCAACAACAGCCGCCTGTATTCCGAAACCAGCGCAAAAATATTTGCAGCCAATGGCATCAAAGTATTTCTGTTCGACGATTTGAGGCCGACCCCTGAACTTTCGTTTGCCATTCGCGAACTGGGCTGCCAAAGCGGAATTATCCTCACGGCATCGCACAATCCGAAGGAATACAACGGCTACAAAGCATACTGGGACGACGGTTCGCAAATCGTTTCGCCACACGATATGAATATCATCGACGAAGTGAAGGAAGTAAAAGCGGCCGACATCCGGTTCAATGGCGACGAAAGCCTGATTACCATTATGGGTGCAGAAATGGACAACAAATTCCTCGAAAAAGTGAAAACGGTTTCCATTTCTCCGGAAGTAGTCAAAAAGCAGAAAGACCTAAAAATTGTATACACGCCCATTCACGGAACTGGTGTAAAACTGATCCCGGCGGCCCTGCGCGCCTTCGGGTTCACCAACATTAACAATGTGCCGGAACAGGATGTGGTAAGCGGAAATTTTCCGACCGTTATTTCCCCGAACCCGGAAGAACCTGCCGCTATGAAAATGGCAATGGCAAAAGGCAAAGAAATTGATGCCGACGTGGTGATGGCTTCCGACCCCGACGCTGACCGGATTGGGGTTGCCGTGAAAAACGACAAAGGCGAATTTGTAATTCTGAACGGAAACCAGACCGCGCTGGTATTTATTTATTATATCATCAGCAAACGCAAGGAAAGCGACAAACTGAAAAGCAACGATTTCATTGTAAAAACCATTGTTACCACCGAACTGATCGCTGAAATCGCCCGCCGCAACCACGTTGAATATTTCGACGTGTTTACCGGTTTTAAATATATTGCCGAAGTAATCCGCGATTTCGAAGGGCAGAAAAATTACATCGGCGGAGGCGAAGAAAGTTTCGGGTTCATGCCTGCCGATTTTGTGCGCGACAAAGACGCCGTTTCGTCCTGCGCGCTGATGGCTGAAATTGCTGCATGGGCAAAAGACCAAGGCAAATCGCTGTTCGAAATGGTTCAGGATATTTACCTCGAATACGGTTACTCGCGCGAAAAGATGAAATACGTGGTACGTACCGGAAAATCGGGTGCCGAAGAAATCGAACAAATGATGGTGAATTTCAGATCGAATCCGCCTCAAAAATTAGGTGGTTCGAAACTGAAGATTGTGAAAGATTACGAAACCCTCATCGAAAAAAATATACTGACCGGAGAGGAACGAAAAATCAACCAGAAAGTAACTTCCAATGTGTTGCAGTTTTTCACTGAAGACGGCACGAAAATTTCGGTACGCCCTTCAGGAACAGAACCCAAAATAAAATTCTATTTTGAAGTGGCCGGGGTATTGAAAAGCCGCGATGAATATTATAAACTGGAAACGGCTGCCGACGAGAAAATCGACGCAATGATGAAACAACTTGACTTATAATATTACCAGATGAGGTTGTCCAATAAGAATAATAATGTTTATATTCAAGTCTGTGTAACTCAAAAATAAACTCGGTGCAACTCTGTGGTTCATCTAAATACAATAAATCACAGAGTATCACGGAGAATCAAATAAAAGTTTTCACGGAGTTTTTGGACAATCTCATCTTTTTCAATAACCACAACTAAAATTTTTAAACCAATGAACACAAAAATCTTTTTAACAATTGCCCTTACTGTATTCGTTTTTGCAGCCATGGCACAAAAACAGGAAGAAGTAAAAATGGTTCCGGCCATGACTGAAATCTGGGATCCCGAAGTACCGATTGTCACCCCGGGAGAAGCACCGATGAATGCTCCTTCCGATGCCATTGTGCTGATGGGCGAAGGCATTGAACTAAGCGCTGAGTGGATCAACGACAAAGGCGAAAATCCCGGATGGAAATGGGAAAACGGAGTTGCCACAGTTGTAAAAGGCGCCGGAGTTATTAAAACCAAACGCCAGTTCGAAGATTTCCAGTTGCATGTTGAGTGGCGCTCGCCCGAAGAAGTGGTTGGCGAAAGCCAGGGCCGCGGTAATAGCGGTATTTTCCTTCAGGAATTATACGAACTACAGGTGCTCGACAACTTTAACAACCGCACCTACCGCAACGGACAAGCTGGAAGTTTTTACAAACAAGCAGCTCCGCTGGTAAACGTTTGCACCGGTCCGGGCAAATGGCAAACTTACGATGTCATTTATACTGCTCCCCGCTTCAATGAAGATGGAACATACTTCACAAAACCGCGGGTAACTGTTCTTCAGAATGGCGTATTAGTACAAAATAACATCGAACTGCGCGGACCAACACAGTACATTGGTATTCCTGAATATACCATCGAAAAACACGGCTCCGGATCGCTGATTCTTCAGGATCATGGCAACCCGGTAAGTTTCCGAAATATGTGGATACGGGAATTATAATCAAACATAAAGCAGCCTCTGAGAAATCAGGGGCTTTTTTTGTCTCGGCAGATTGCTCGTGGAGTTAAAAGATTGATTTCTTCGCTGCCAACGAAGTAGTAAAAATCCGGCGGGTAGCTCGTGTTATAGTTTTGGCTTTTGAGTAATTGTCACCATGTCGGGGTAATCACCGGCTTCGAGGCCAACAGTAATAATCCGTTTCGCGTTGAGGGGGTTTTCTTCTACTTTTATAAAGAGTGTGTGCTTATCGCGACGCTCAAAAATCAAATTTGCTTTTGTCTTAATCATAGGTTGATTATAATAATCAGTACTAAATTTTAAGTTTCACCGGGTTCTTAATATTTCCCGTCATTGTGTGCCGAACGTTGAAAGCTACATGCAGCGGCAGACTTGCGGGCGTTGTCCTGTCCGCGTACTTCAATGTTTGTGCGGAGAACCGCAGCTTGCATACCATGAAACCCTCAATGTTTTATACACGATATTGGGCAACGTTTATCTTTTATCCAATTTTACTTTCAACCCAAGCGTTATAATAAACATACTCATATTCAACAATAGAGCAACCCATGCAAATGGATTATCAAACATATATACAACGGATAATACTCCACTTATTGCAAGAAAGAGCCCTACCACGAATATTATAGAATTTAAAAACGGAAAGTCTTCAATTCTTTTAAGTAGCATTATAAGAATAATTCCACTTAAAATGAATGAAGTTCCACATATTATACTCATATACATCATTGCCTTTAAATTACCTTGATCCAAACAAGACAAACCGTCCTGTATGAATGGTGTAAAGGTTGCAACGTTGTGTATAATACCCAATATTAAAATTGAATATGCTAAAATTCTGCCTGCGGAAATTAAATTAATTGTTTTCATCTGTATAAATTTTCGTTTTTGGTTTCTACAATCTTCGTAATTACTTCAGTCTTTCAATCTAATTTTCAACGAGATGGAATTCGCATGAGAAATTATTCATTTCCATTGGTGTTTCTGCGAACCATGCTCATTTCATTTGCACACCGTTTTAAAAGTGATTTAGTTATTGTTGTATGGAATGGTTTTACAGGCAAAAAATAAAGCCGACCAAAGATATTATTGAAATGGACGATTGTCGAGAAAAATACAGTAGTATTGATGTCATCTTTCTCAATCATAACTGATGTTCTGAAATTTAAATGTTTATCATTTTCCGCCATAACTATTTCGTTTTTATTTCGATCCGATACAGTAAAGTAAATAGCTTTGCTCCCAATCGAATAGTATGGCTCAATTTTTATATCTTCTTTGGTTCCTGATTTTAGCCCAAATACCTGGACGAATAAATCTCTTAATCTCATTAAATTATCAACCCACTTAGGTATCTTGAATATTGCTGTCGTTACTTTGTCTACAGAATAATCAGTTGCCTTTAATTGAAATTTGTATGCATCACAAAAATCAATTTTTCCAAAATTCTTTTGGATTATTGATTTCTCTGGTATCTGGTTAATTTTAATCACTTTGCTCATTTCTGTCTATTTAAATGGAGCCTAACGTTTTGCCGCATGCCGCAGGGCGGGTGTTTCCCGAACTTTCTGCGAAGAGTTGCATTCTAAAATACTAATTTTCTGTCAACGAAGCAGGCTGCCCGACGGGTATTAGCGCCGGAAAATTTATTTTCCATTTGTCTTTATCCAATTACTGGCAAACATATGTCAATTATCGAATTGTCTTTATTCCATCGAAAACGATAATCACAAAGTTCATAATGCAAGATATTACGTTCACTATCGACATACAATAGCTTTTCGGGGATTATGCGTTTATAAATATCATGAACAGTTGTCTTTATTTTTCCATACCCCCAACATGTTGAAATCGGGCAAATAATCCTTCTGAAATATCAATAGATTCAAAATCCTAAAATCCTAAAACGATATGCAGTTGCCGATTTCGGAGTACATTATTATCAAGTTGAACAGAACTTATTGCGGGCTACGCCCTAAAATTACGACCTCCCCGGCAATTATTTATGGGTGCGTGTACCAACCGTGCTTTTTATTTCTAATACCAGTTTATACTTTTCCCATCTTCACTAAGAATAAAAATTCGTCCAGAGGTGCATAAAGAATCTGATAGAAAATAAAACCGATTAGTTTCCATACTGTCTGATAAAAATGACCATTCATTCTTTTTCATATTTTCTTGCACAATCTTTACGCAAACCTTTTTGTAATTCTTGTTTTTTCCAAATTCAAAAATCATAGCATCATTCTTAGCGTTATCCAATTGTTTATTCTTGAAATTATTCAATCCTATTTTTTTGTGAATTCCAAGCGATGAACCATATTTGATTTCTCCGTATCTGTTAACAATAAATGGCTCACTTATATCTGTACTTTCCGCCAAATGATAAGATGTCAGGCAGTAAAGATTATCTTTTGTTATCTGGAAGAACGTAGCAACTAAAGAATCTGGCTTATAAAAATAATCCACAGGTTTCCATTTTCCTTGATGCCATGTGTTCAGGTAAATAGGATCTAAATATAAGCTATCTAATGGTATTAATATATCAACTGTTTCAAAATATTCGGAAGTAACATCTAATGAATTGTCTTCAAAAAAATCAGGATGGATTATTGAGCTGTTACTTTTTATTGAATTATTATTAATGACTGCAAACTGCTTTCGCAATACTTTAGGCGAATTTTTGTATAATAGGTTAAACAAACCCGGGCCATTAGTTGAAAGGGCATCAAATGGATAACATTTGTGAGGTTTAGTATCAAGAACAAAGCACCAACCATGCCCCACAGCATCTGATGCCCTTTTGTAATTGAGACCATCAAAACCACAGGGGATACCCAATGCCCTAAGCCCCATAATAACAAGGTTGCACATGTCATCGCATTTCCCGACTTTGTTATGTAATAACTCAGAATAACAGCGTATCTTCTTTTCTTTAAAATAACGACTGCCCCCATATTTGAAACGTTTTTGGAAAATGTTATCTATGAAATTTGTTGCTGCAAGGACAGTTGTAAAATTATAAGCAGAGTCTTTTAGTTCTGAAAATTCATTTAAAACGGAATCTCTCCAAAACTCCAATTTCTCATAACTAACACGATAAGGAAGAATATATTCGTAAAAATCGGCAACTGATATACTTTCACAAAATGGGCTATTATGTTTTGCTTCAAATGCCCTGTCAATGTTGTTTATCAAGAATTCGGCAGTGATCTGTTCCAAATCCGGTAAAAAATCTTCATGTACATGCAGAATGCCCCGGACAGCTTTAATCGAATCCAGCCATTCATTTTCTTCCGTTTCATTTTTAAAGTCCGAGATATTAAATCCAACAGTCTTACCGTCACCGTCAACCAACTCGTTGATATAGGTCCCCTTATCCTTCATGTTGGCAATTAGAAAATAAGCCGCTTGTAACTTGTCTCTTTCTCCACTATTTTGGTAATGACCGATAACTTCTTCTAGTTGTTGGCGATTATCTCCTGCCAATTCTAACGAATCTGCGACTTTACCGGGGTAACAGCTGCACGAGATAAGTAAAAGATATAATATTGAAATTCGTATTTTCATAGTTTCCTTTCATTTAAAAATACCTTTGCTTCATTTTTAATGCATGAAACAGTACCTGATGGTATTTTTACATTTTTATTTACAATCGTATTTGCATACCTGATTGCCATATTTTTCTGACCCGCTTTTCGATATATTTCAAAGATTTGATAAATTGGAAGAAACCTACAAGGGATCATATTTGAAGCGTGTTGATATGTCTGAATTGCCTTTCCTGATTCGCCTTTTTTGTAGCAATTATCAGCAAGCAACATCTGTAAATCATAATCACTGAAACGTTTTTCACACTCAGTCAGAATGTTAATGCTTTGATCGAACTTCCCTGCAACATTCAATTCTGCTCCGTAATTGTATAAAAAGAATGGATTATGTTTTAATGATGTTGAATACAGCTTTTCGTATTCCGGCAACATTTTTTCGGTTTTTCCACGTAATGAACTCACAGCAATTGTTTTCCATTTAATTTCTGCATTTATTAGCCTGAAAGTATGAACTATAGAAAAAGTACAAGCTAGAACAACCACACTTCTTGTGATAATTGAAATTGTGGCATTCTTTATTTCGATTTTTTTCGATGGCAACAACACTGAAAAGTAAAACGCAAGTAATAACCAGATTGCAATATATTGCAATGGATACGAAAAACAGGCAAATACCAGAAAAGATGCCAGCCCGCTCAAAACAAGCTCCCTATCCCCATTCTTTGATTTTATTATTTTCCCGAAAATGAAAAGAATAAGTAAAAGAATTATTGTCAATCCAATCATCCCAAATTCTACAGCGATCTTTATAAATTCATTGAACGGGTGCTTTACATTATCGGCAAGGAGTTCAAATTTTGAATTGGGGTTGTTTTTGAAATATTCAGCCTGGTAATCCATGTATTTTGCCTGAAACATCCCATATCCATGACCCAAAATAGGTTTTTCTTTTATCATTTCGGCAGATACTTTCCATATCAAAAGCCGGCCATTGGCAGAATCTTTTTTTTGATTATAAAGAATGAAAACACCAGCAGCCACGCAAACCATAATAAAGATCGCCAGCAACTTATAAAATCTGAGTTGCTGAAGTTTGCTTGCTATGTTTGTTTGAAACAGCAAAAAAACTACCGATGAAATTATAATTGCCAGCACGCCAGCCCTTGAACCTGATAGAAGTACAGCAATTAGAATTACCATCAAACCAGTGGCTGCCAAATATCGTTCAACTCCTTTTGACTTAATAAGTAAAAACATACTTATTGGAAAACCCAACGACAATATTGCCGCAAATCCGGCAGGGTTATCAAAACTACCCGTAATCGCAAATTCTGAATGGTTTGATGGGAGCCAACCCACAAACTGGAATAACCCGTAAAAAGCCTGTACAAAACAAACCATGAAAATGCCGGAGAACAATGCTTTATTGTCAAAAACGCCAGTTAGTTTAAACTGTTTTGGCCTAACCATAAGGGTTATAACCATAGCAAGCAAAAACACCAATACAAAGTATACCTTTGGGGTATTTGTTGCATCAACAAATTTGCCGGAAGTGATAAATACACTTCCGGCAAAAGGTACAATTAATAGAAATCTGAAGAGCATATTGTTTATATAACTGCATTACTGAAAGAAAACAGCAGGTCAAAATCAATTAAGGTTGCCAATGTATTTTGTCTCATCAAATGATTGGCTCTTTAGATCATTGATCATTTGTGTACAAAGATTGACCATATTATCATCGATGGTGCCAGACTTTGGAGAATTCACTTCTACCGACCGAACTCTTTCTCTTTTATCGAATATCCGAAAATCATAACTTATTCCATCGACTGGCAATTCATCATTGATTTTCTTATTGTGAATTAAATTCGCAATTGAAGTGAGCATCCTATCCTTGAAATTATTGCTAATTAGTTTTGAATAAAAGCTCACATTTAGGGAAAATGATTTTTCATCTTGCTTTTTTATATGCTCTAATAATTCAGACCAAAGATTTTTCTCTAAAGAACGCCCTTCAATAAATGATTGATTTCCACGCTCAACAATACGAATAGAATACTCTGGGTTAAATGATGGTTTCGCGAAGAACAAAACAACTTCTTTTTCTATTAGTGTATCAATCTGTGGAAACAAGTGTTCTTCTAATCGTGATTTATATAACTTTTCAAGGTCTATTTTTACCTTTCCAGATTGACCATAGCCCCAGCCTGCAAATAAAAATAGGGTTAAAAAGCATAAGTACTTGCGTTGAAATATTTCTTTTTTAAGGTATGAAATAACCATATTCATAAGTGTATTCATATATGAAATCATTATATAAAATAATTAAGTTAGAATTGGGATAATAGTTTGATTGTGTGTTGTAATCGGTGTTAGAGAATCTCTCGGAGTTAAAATGAGTATGGTATGTTGATTCAACAACATTCCCATTGTAAACTGTAACATCGGCACCATCAATACAATAATTGTAAACTGGCCCTGGATAACTTGACGAAGAGGGGGTAGCATTTGAATTGATATATAATACAGCTGTTCCATCAGCAAAGACATAACCGCTACATTCAAGTTGATTCTCATAAGAATAACACATCGCATCCATTAATGCGTTCATATAATCATCATAAGTATATGTCACTGAACCTTCAACTGATCCTGATTTTAACCTTAACAATTGTTGTTCCTTTATATTTAATCCTTTTTTGAAGAGTAACTCGTTTATAGGCTTAGATCCTACCATCGTTTTTTTTATTAGTTCTTTCTTGCTCTCCATCCCGTAGGTTTTGAATGATGGGTATTTTTTCAGAAATACTGCCCTCTTTGCGGAAACATTTTTAAGCAAACTTTGATTTATCTTGAATGGACAAGTTCTATAAGTAGCACCTTCAGGCGAAACACCTGTTTTCATGCTGTTCCTTATCTTAGCGTTTTTAACATCGCATTTGCCTTTTGATATACTGAAACCAATTCAATATTTGCAGCAATATACTCTTCAAATTCAATTGAATTTATAATTTCATCCCTATCTGGAGAATTATAATCTTCTTTCTCACATCCTTGATTCAAAACACTAAAAATAGCGCTACTTATCAAACATAGAATAATAGCAAAGGATTTTGGGAATCTTAATTTACTTTTTAAATTCATAACTTTGTAAAGTTTTTAGGAGGTCTGTCTCTTGAAATTTTAGGCCTCTATGATTAAACATCAATTTGAAGTCTTCATTTTCGAATGTTTCGGCTTTCGGGAGTTGGAGGCTTCTCTTTCTTTAACTCATATCCGTAATTCAAACCCTACTTTCGTTCAGTTTTGAATTAATCCGGGTTTCATTCAGCTCGTATCCATTGTGGTTATCTTTTTTAACATTATTGGTAATATTTTAGCGTTGTATTTAATTTAATTTTCCATAAAATTAGATTTATTTTGAAAAATAACCTAATTGTTAAGTGGAATTTAATTTGAAATGAGTGGAAAATTATTGAATACACCGAGTTGAACGGAGCCGGGAGCGATGGGTATTCTATCGTGTTTCCTTTTTGTTTCGAACATGGTATAACAATTAGATCGTATATAAATCGTATTTCCATGAGTTTGCAAATCTTATTTTGCTTGTTTCCGGGCATAACTTTTCTGTTCTGGCAGTTTTTAATAGCCAGTTTGATATAATTCAACAGGATAAAGAACGATTTTGGCATTAGCGGTCGAATTGCATCTGCCACTCCGAGTCTGTTCTATTAAGCGTGTCATCCAATAATTTATCTTTTCTCAGGGGCTTCGAGGACATAAAAAAGTTAATAAACAATAAACGTTATATCGAACAGGCTATAACCATACTGATTATCAATGAACTTATTTAAAGCGGCACCCAGGGTTATTGGGTTCTCTTCATTTTTAGATATAGAATAACGAACAAAAAGTGAGGAATATCGAAATATCACAAATGCGCCTGCAACCGAATTCTTTATTCATTGTTTTGTGTTTCTGTTTATTTTTAATATAGCCAATAAAACAAATAGTTACACTCAATTATTGATGCCCAACTTTTGAAAACTTTAACTTCAAATTCTATTACTGTTGCTATAGCGATATAAAGTCTATATAAAAGCAATCGTCCATTCCCTCATTTGAAAACTTTTTCAAAAAAAACTGCTTTTTTCGTTAAAAAATGCAAAAATCAATTAGCTGCTGACAATCAAAGTTTTCACTAATTCACTAAAAATTAACAGGTAAAACACAAGCCTATTCGACGAACATTTTAATAACATATTTACCTTACCACGCCCCTGTTGTTTGTTATTAAATTATTACTATTTTTGGTGACTTCCGAGAAAGAATGCACTTTTCGGGGAAATTGTTGCGGAACAAATACCAAAAAACTAAATAATGAGAATCTATAAAACCAATGAAATCCGGAACATTACTTTAATTGGTAATTCCGGCAGTGGAAAAACCACCCTCGCCGAAGCGATGCTTTTCGAGGGTGGAGTAATAAACCGCAGAGGCGACATCGCCCACAAAAACACCGTTTCCGACTATCAAATCATCGAACAAGAGTACCAAAACTCAGTTTATTCCACCCTCCTCTACACCGAATACAACGATAAAAAAATCAACATTCTCGACACACCCGGGATGGACGATTTTTGCGGTGGCGTAGTTTCGTCACTTGAAGTAACCGGGCTGGCAATCATGCTGATGAGTGCATCAAATGGTATTGAAGCGGGTACTGAATCGGCCGCTCGCCATGCCGAAAAGAAAAAAACTCCATTGGTTTTCGTTATCAACCAGCTCGACCACGAAAATGCCAATTTCGAACAAGCCGTTGAACAGGCCAAAGCTGCATTCGGCAACAAAGTAACCATCGTACAATACCCGGTTGACGCCGGACCAGGCTTCAGCTCCATCGTCGATGTGCTGAAAATGAAATTATATAAATACGGCCCGGAAGGTGGAAAACCTGAGGTGTTGGATATTCCCGCTTCAGAAAAAGACAAAGCAGACGAACTGCATAACCAACTGATCGAGATGGCTGCCGAAAACGAAGAATCGTTGATGGAACTCTATTTCGAACAAGGTTCGCTTTCGGAAGACGATATGCGCAAAGGAATGAAAATCGGGATGATGCAACGCGATTTTTTCCCGGTGTTCTGCACCTGCGCCAAGAAAAACATTGGGGTAAACCGGTTGCTGGAATTTATCTGCAACATTGCCCCGGCTCCAAGCGAAATAGCAATGAGGGACATCGTCAATGGCAAACCCGTTGTGATGGACGAAAAACAGCCCGTTTCGTTGTTCGTTTTCAAAACCTCAATCGAATCGCATGTTGGTGAGATCACTTATTTCAAAGTTATGTCGGGAAAATTAACTGAAGGCAAAGACCTGATTAATTCGCACAACGGGAATAAGGAACGCATCTCTCAGATATTTGCAACCGCAGGCAAAAACAGGGTCAGTGTTTCGGAAATGTACGCCGGAGATATTGGCTGTTCGGTCAAACTAAAAGAAACAAAATTCAACCAAACCCTCGGAGAGAAGGAACTCGACATCAAATTTGCACCAATTGTTTTTCCTGATCCGAAATACCGTGTTGCAGTGAAAGCAATCAACGAATCGGACGACGAAAAAGTAGGTGAAATTATTCACCGTATCCGCTTCGAGGACCCAACATACCTGGTTGAATACTCCAAAGAACTAAAACAGCTTATTGTCGAAGGAATGGGCGAATATCACCTGAACACGTTAAAATGGTTCTTCGACCATATCCATAAAATTGATATCGAATTTCTTGCCCCGAAAATCCCGTACCGCGAAACCATTACCAAATTTGCACAGGCAATGTACCGCCACAAAAAACAATCGGGCGGTGCCGGTCAGTTTGGCGAGGTACACATGATTATTGAACCCTATGAAGAAGGCGCGGCTCCTAAAAACGTATTCTTCTTCGACGGAAAAGAACAAAAAATTTCGGTACGCGACGTACAGGAAAACAAAATGCCTTGGGGCGGTAAACTGGTTTTCTGCAACTGTATTGTTGGTGGATCAATCGACGCCCGCTTCCTTCCGGCCATCCTGAAAGGGATCATGGAAAAAATGGAAGAAGGCCCGCTTACCGGTTCGTACGCCCGCGACATCATCGTGTATGTATACGATGGAAAAATGCACCCGGTCGACTCGAATGAAATTTCATTTAAATTGGCGGGCCGCAACGCGTTTAGCCAGGCATTCAAAATTGCCGGGCCAAAAATCCTGGAACCAATCTACAACATGGAAGTATTCACCCCCAGCGAACGAATGGGCGATGTAATGAGCGACCTGCAAGGACGCCGTGCATTGATCATGGGAATGGGAAGTGAAAAAGGATATGAAAAAATTACTACCCGGGTGCCGCTTAAAGAAATGAACAAATACTCCACTTCGTTAAGCTCACTAACCGGCGGACGCGGACGTTTCACCATGAAATTTGCCGAATACGAGAAAGTTCCGCAGGAAGTACAGGAAGAACTGCTGGCCGCTTATGCTGCCGAGCAGGAAGATGAATAGAACCAATATTCTAGTATCATACAAATCTAGACTAACAATGAGAAGCCCTGGGAGTGCCATCCCGGGGCTTTCTTTTACCAAATTGTCATTTTCTCGTTTAATTCCGGTGTCAGATTGTCTATATTCAGCGGATGGCAGTATTTTTGTAAACTGTCAGAATCGAAATTTTTTAATTCAGAAATTATGTCAGAAGAAAAAGTTACGCAAGACTCCATAAACGAGGAAGAAGCAAAAAACATGTCGATCGGGAAGGAAGAAATGAAAGAGGAGAAAAAAGGAAAAGTCTCGAAAAAGAATAAGTCCGAAGAAGAATTGAAAAAAATACAAAACGAACTGAACGAGTTAAAAGACAAACACATCCGGTTGCAAGCCGAGTTCGATAATTTCAGGAAACGGACATTAAAGGAAAAAATGGAATTGATGAAATCGGCAGGCGAAAGCATCCTTGTCAATATTCTCCCAGTGATCGACGATTTCGATCGCGCCATACAAATGATGGGAGCCAAGGAAGAAGGCGATCCGGTAGCTGATGGCGTAAAACTGATTTACAACAAATTTCAGGAATTTCTGAAGCAAAACGGAATAAAGGAAATCGATGCAAAAGAAAAAGATTTTGATACCGATTTACACGAGGCCATTGTAAAAATACCAGCGCCTTCCGAAGAACTGAAAGGAAAAAATGTGGATGTAATTCAGAAAGGATACATGTTAAACGACAAGATAATCAGGTTTGCAAAAGTGGTTATCGGCGAGTAATTTATAAATAACAGGAATGACAAAAAGAGACTTTTACGAAATATTGGAGGTAAGCAAAACCGCAACTGCCGAGGAAATAAAAAAAGCCTACCGGAAGAAAGCGCTTCAATACCATCCCGATAAAAACCCGAACAACAAAGAAGCAGAGGAAAAATTCAAGGAAGCAGCTGAAGCATACGAAATACTCAGCAACCCGGACAAGCGCAGACGGTACGACCAGTTTGGCCACGCCGGTATGGGCAACGGGTCAAACGGGTTCAGTGGCGGCGGGCACGACATGTCGATGGATGATATTTTCTCGATGTTCGGAGATATTTTTGGTGGCGGTGGCTTTGGCGGATTCGGTGGCTTTGGCAACTCACACAGCCGTGGCCGCAGGGTTCATCGTGGCTCCGATCTCCGGGTAAAAGTGACTCTATCGTTGAAAGAAATTGCTGAAGGTGTTGAGAAAAAGCTGAAGGTAAAAAAATATGTTGCCTGCGATCATTGCAACGGAACTGGCGCGCAAAACGGTTCCGACTACGAAACCTGTACAACCTGCCGGGGAAGCGGTCATGTAACCCGTGTTACACAGACTCTGCTGGGACAAATGCAACAAACAACCGTGTGCCCTACCTGTAACGGCGAAGGACAAATGATACGCAATAAGTGTGTTCACTGCCAGGGCGAAGGGGTTGTACGCGAAGAAGAAGTTATTTCGGTGCGGATACCTGCCGGGGTCGGCGAAGGAATGCAACTGAATGTTTCGGGCAAAGGAAATGCCGGACGCCACAGCGGGGTCAACGGCGACCTGTTGGTCGTTATCGAAGAAGAAGAACACATGGAACTGGTGCGCGACGGAAACAATCTTATCTATAACCTGTTTCTCACTTTCCCTGAAATTGTTTTGGGTACTACTTCCGAAATACAGACCATCGACAGCAAAGTAAAAGTAAAAATCGAACCCGGCACCCAACCCGAAAAAGTGTTGCGGCTGCGAGGCAAAGGTCTTCCCGATGTAAATGGCTACGGGCGTGGCGATCTGCTGGTGCGCGTACACATCTGGATACCAAAAAAATTAAATATTGAAGAAAAGAAGTTGCTGGAAAAACTTCAGCAGTCGGAAAACTTTATGGATGCACCAAAACCGGGAGAAAAAAACTTCTTCGAGCGAATGAAAGACATGTTCGATTAGATGAATTTGTTTAAAGTTGAACTTACTTTTATTGGTTCTTCTTCATTTCTAAATATCATTATAGCCAATAAATCAAATCGTTACACTCACTCTTTGATACTCAACTTTTGACAACTTTGATATAAATTATTCTACCTTCAGTAATTCAAATGAAAGATCGGTTTTATTGATCCCATCTACCTTGAAAAGCGCTTTAAAATATTCCTTCCCCAACGGTTTTAACTGATTTTTACTGAATTGTTCCATGAAACCGGGATTGGTCATCTGTCCAACCGTTGAAATATTCCCGATATCCTGTGTGCAAAGAAAAAACAGATAGCGGTTTTTATTATACCCTTCAGTGTAAATAACCAACGAGTAATCAGTTTGTTTCAGATTGTCGTTTTCAGGTGCATAAACTTCAGCGCAGGGGTCCGAGGGAAATATATACTGACTGGAACCGGAAGAAATTCCAAAGCCGAAATGCAATTCACGGACGATATTATCGAAAAGTCCCAGGTTTTTATAATTTCCAATGAAGATAATGTTGTATTCTTTCAGGTCGGTCGGTTGAATATCGGACGAAAGTTTTACGACTATTTCCGTTCCGGTTTTAGCAAAAACTTTTTGAATATTATTTTGGCAAAAAGCAGCCATCTTCGAAAGGTATGTAAGGGGCGACTTGGTCAGCGACTGAACCAGCTCCGGGTTTTTGTCGAGCAGGTGTTCGTATTCAACTTCCGAATTAATGCTGAAATCGCGATAAATTCCAACATTTCCGGTAGGCAAAAGCCCGCTGAAAACAAAATAGTCGCCCAACACCAGCATGTTTTTTTTATTATCATCGGCAAAATCCTGCCAAACAGGCAAATCGCCCCATGGGTTTGATTCTTTTCTTTCTGAATTCAGATACAAATAAATCGTTCCGGACAACAATAAAAGACTGATCAGAAAAGGATAGAAGTAGCTTCTTTGTTTCTTTAGTTTGATGTCTTTTCGCGAAATAAAACTGACTTTGTATTTCCCTTTTTCAATTTCGAAGACCAAAGGATCTTTGCTTCCTTCATCCTTGTAATAGTCATCCAGTTTTTTTCGAAGATTATGAATGTAAACCCTGATATTTGCATCAGGCTTTGTTTCTTCACCGTATTTTTTACCAAAAAGTTCGATGCCGATGGTGAATTCTTTCGGGCTTTTTTCTTCGAGGGTGGCATTAATCAGGTATTCCAGCAAGTCGCAGCTAATTCTCGACTTACAGAAGTGACGACTTTCGATAATTTTCTTTAATTGCCTTGATATTAAATCTTTGTCGAAATTCATTTTCTTGGTATAACTCGGTTTATAACGGTTATAAAACCCATTCGTGGCTAGCAAATATACCTGAAAAAGTTTAAATTAGTACATTCGTGAACGTTCAACAGAACACGCTTCGGAATATTACTAACTAAACTCGATAAATCATGAAAATCCTTTTATTCAATTTCCTCTTTTTATTGGTATGCAGCATTGCTATGGCAGCCCCGAAATCGGGCAACTGGGAAAGCCTGTTTAACGGCAAAGACCTTCGTGGCTGGAAACAGCTAAATGGCAAAGCCAAATACGAAGTAGTAAAGGGCGAAATAGTTGGCACTACGGTTGCCGATACTCCAAACTCATTCCTGGCTACCGAAAAAAATTACGGCGATTTTATATTGGAACTTGAATTGCTGGTCGATGACGACATGAATTCAGGGATCCAATTCCGTAGCGAAAGTACGACGGAATACAACAATGGGCGGGTTCACGGGTATCAGTGCGAAGTCGATCCCTCTGATCGCGCGTGGAGTGGCGGTATTTACGACGAAGCACGCCGCGGATGGCTGTACCCCTGCACCTACAATCCCGAAGGCGGAAAAGCTTTTAAACGCGGCGAATGGAACAAATACCGGATCGAATGTATCGGCCCGAACATCCGTACCTGGCTAAACGGCGTTCCGGTTGCCTGCCTGATTGACGACATGACCCCCGAAGGTTTTATTTGTCTGCAGGTACATGCCATTGGGAAAGAAGACACTCCCGGACGGCAAATCCGTTGGCGGAATATCCGTATTCAAACTAAAAATCTGGTTCCATCCCCGATGGAGGATGTATTTGTGATTAACCTATTGCCCAATAATATTTCGGAAACAGAAAAAACACAGGGATGGAAATTGTTGTTCGATGGGACAACTACGAATGGATGGAAAAGCGTTTCGTCTGATCAATTTCCCAGAAAAGGATGGGAAGTAAAAAACGGCGTTTTGTCAGTGCTTTCAAGCGGAGGCGATAACTCAAAAAGAGGCGGCGACATTGTCACCATCGAGAAATTCAAAGCATTTGCCCTGCAATTCGAGTTCCAGTTGACCGAAGGCGCCAACAGTGGCATTAAATATGGACTTGGCAATAACGGTCCTTCTATTGGGTTAGAGTACCAGATTCTTGCCGACACCCATCCCGACGCCAAACTTGGAGTTGTTGGAAACCGTACCATTGCTTCGCTGTACGATTTAATTCCTTCCGAAAAAAATGCCCGCTTTCTGAAAAAAGTCGGAGAATGGAACCAGGGACAGATTGTTGTTTATCCCGATAACCGTGTCGAGCATTGGTTGAACGGGATGAAAGTAGTGGAATATGTCAGGGGAAACAACATTTACAAAGCATTGGTAGCGCGAAGTAAATATGCCGAATTCGAAAATTTCGGAATGGCTGAAGAAAGCCCGATCCTTTTACAGGAACATAACGACAATGTGAATTTCAGAAGTATAAAAATTAAAAAACTAAACTAAAATGAAGCCTCTTTTTCAACGAATGCTGCTTTTTGCTTCGGCGTTTATCCTGGTGATAGTAACGTCGTGCAATTGCAATAAAAAAGCAGAACAAGCCCCGAAACGGGAAATTAAATTTCAACTGGGCATTGCCTCCTATTCGCTGCGGAAATTTTCGCTTGACACGACCCTCGCTTTTACCAAACAACTGGGCGTCGATAAAATTGCTTTCAAAAGTTTCCATATGAAGCTGGATGCTACAGATGCTGAAATTGCGGAAGCTGTTCAGAAATGCAAAGATGCCGGAATCGACCTGTATGCAGGTGGAGTTATTTACATGAAAACAGAAGCTGAAGCAGATCAGGCGTTTGAATATGCCCGCAAAGCCGGGATGAAGATGATTGTGGGTGTTCCCAACCACGAACTATTGCCGTATGTCGAAAAGAAAGTAAAAGAATACGACATTAAACTGGCGATTCACAACCACGGCCCGGGCGATAAACTTTATCCGAGCGCTGAAAGCGCGTATGTGCTGATCAAAAATATGGATCCAAGAATGGGCTTGTGCATCGATATTGGCCATACCATGCGTATTCAACGCAATCCGTCGCAGGATTTGAAAGATTTCTTCGACCGAGTGCTGGATATCCATATCAAAGATGTCACACGAGCTGATCCCGACGGCTCGACCTGTGAAATCGGACGTGGCGTGATCGACTTCAAAGTGTTTTTGAACGATCTGATTGACATGGGATACTCCGGCGTTCTGGCCCTTGAATTTGAAAAAGACGGTGACAACCCGTTTCCCGGAATGGGAGAATCGATGGGCTATGTGAGAGGAATGTTAAAAGCTATCCAATAAATTAAACCTGATAAAAATGAGTTCAAACAGAAGAGACTTTTTAAAAAAAGCTGCCATTGGTGCGGCAGGCATAACAATTGGCGGAGTTGCCCAAGGCATGTCGGCTAAAAGTTATTCGAAAATTATGGGAGCGAACGACCGGTTGCGTGTTGCAATCATCGGATTAGGACGCAGATACAGCGCTTACATCGAACCCATTGCGTTAAAAGAAAGCAATGTGGAGTTGCTCTATTTGTGCGATGTAATGGCGAAACAGCGTGAGAACGCAGCTCAGATATTCGCCAAACAGCTTAATTATAAACCAACGCTGGAAAACGATGTTCGCAAAGTGCTGGCCGATCCAAAGCTGGACGCAATTTTTAATTCAACGCCCGACCACTGGCATGCACCGGGCACCTTTATGGCTGTTGAAGCCGGTAAACACGTGTACCTGGAAAAACCTTGCAGTCACAACCCACACGAAGGAGAATTACTGATTGCTTACCAAAAGCACTACGGAAAAGTAATCCAGATGGGGAACCAGCAGCGTTCGTCGGATCACACCAATGAAATTATGAAAGCTATTCACGGGGGAATTATTGGTGACGCTTACAAAGCGGTTGCTTTTTATACCAACAAACGCGGACGTGTGCCAAACCCGGTGAAAGCGCCGGTTCCGACAGGACTCGACTGGGATTTGTTCCAAGGGCCATCGCCACGAAAAGAATACATGCACGATACCTGGGACTACAACTGGCACTGGTACGGCTGGGATTTCGGCACGGCCGAAATGGGAAACAACGCGACACACGAACTGGACGTTGCGCGCTGGGCTTTGCAGGTCGATTACCCGGAATATGTTTTTGTGGAAGCAGACAAACGTCATTTTAAAGACGATGGCTGGGAAATGTACGACACCATGGACGCCCTATTCCGCTTCCCCAAAAATAAAATTATAAAATGGGACGGACGCAGCCGCACCGGCTACGATACCTACGGATCGGACCGCGGAACAATCGTTTATGGTTCGGAAGGTTCTGTTTTTGTAAACCGCAATCTTTACAAGATTTTCGACCTGAACGGGAAATTGATTAAAGACAGCAAATCGGCTTCGCAGGAAGCAGGGAATACGCTGGGCGGCGGCGGCGACATGACCACCCGCCACGTGCAAAATTTCTTCAATACCATCCGGGGAACCGAACAGCTTACTTCTCCCATTGCGATGGGTGTTGTCAGTCAGCATCTAACTCACTATGCGAACATCTCCTACCGCGTAAAAAAAGGATTTGATGTGGATGTAAAGACCGGCCGGATTTTCGACCGCGATGCCATGAAATTGTGGAGCCGCAAATACGAACCAGGTTGGGAACCAAAATTGAAAATATAATATTTCTGAATTTGACTGGAAAACTCTCTGCGTTTGCCGGGAGTTTTTTTATTTTGTAGAAATATGTTGTCAATCAAAATTTAACCTAATTACTATAAAATCATGAACAAACTATTCAAATTGTTAATGGCTCTGTCCATTTTATTCCTGGCAGCGAATTTCATGTATGCGCAACCTGCCCGCCAACTGGTAAATGTTGTGGTATCGCCCGATCGTGCCAACTGGAAATACAAAGTCGGCGAACCGGTTGAATTTAAGGTAACGGTCCTTCAAAACGATTTCCCGCTTGATAACATTACTTTAAACTACCAGGTAGAACAAGAAAGAATGGGAGCATCGAAAAAAGGAGAAATTACACTGAAAAACGGAATCGGAACGATCAATGGAGGAACCCTTAAAAAACCGGGTTTTCTGCGTTGTTACGCCAAGGTAACAGTGGATGGAAAAACGTACGAGAGGTATGCAACCGCAGGATTCGATGTCGACCAGATTCAACCAACAACAACTTTGCCTTCCGATTTTACTGAATTTTGGGACAACGCGAAAAAGGAACTGGCAAAAATACAGGTAAAACCAGTTTTAACGTTGATGTCCGAACGTTGTACCGATAAAGTAGATGTTTACCACGTCAGCATGCAAAATATCGATGGAAAAATATACGGGATTCTGTGCAAACCGAAAAAAGAAGGAAAATATCCGGCAATGCTGGAGGTACCCGGGGCAGGTGTGCGTCCGTATTTTGGCGATGTAACCAACGCCGAGCAGGGAATTATCACGTTGCAAATCGGAATTCACGGCATTCCGGTTAATATGCCGCAGAGTGTATACGACGATCTGAGATCGGGTGCGCTGAAAGATTACAACCGTGCATTAATGGATGATAAAGATAAATACTACTACAAACGGGTATATCTTGGCTGTGTGCGTGCCGTCGATTTCATTTTTGAATTGCCTGAATTTGACGGCGAAAATATTGCCGTAACCGGAGGAAGCCAGGGTGGAGCTTTGTCGATCACAACGACAGCGCTTGATCCGCGAATAAAATATTTGGCTGCTCTTTACCCTGCTTTGGCCGACCTGACCGGGAACCTCGAAGGACGTGCCGGTGGCTGGCCCCACATGTTTATAGGTGATGAAGCTAAATTTACCAGCCGCATTGAAACTTCAAAATACTATGATGTCGCGAACTTTGCCCGCTTTGTAAAGGTGGAAGGGTGGTATTCATGGGGGTTCAACGATAATGTTTGCCCGCCCACGTCGGTATTTGCAGCCTATAATGTCATTCCCGGCGCAAAAGAATCTCATTTGTTTTTAGACACACAACACTGGACATATCCCGAACAGCAGGAAATGCTTACCAAGTGGCTTCATACAAAACTCTTAAAATAGAAAATAATATCATTCAACCCTTCTCTGTCATTCCGAGAGACTACCCCAATTTTTTTTGTAGTCTCTCGGAATGACAAAGATTGTTGTTTCGTGGTTAAGAACATAAATAAATTTTTTGAATGCGCCCGCCGTTGTTTCACCGATTGTTTTTCGCTAACTTCGCTCAACCTAACTAAATTTCAATGAAGATGCAAAGAACACTCCTGTTTATCGCGTTGTTGTTTTCTTCCTCGTTTCTTTTTGCCCAAATTAGTATGGTCATCGGCGATGGTGGTTTCCTCTTCAAAGAAGGTAACGATAGTATCTGTTTTTACCAACGCTCGACCAAAAGCCTTGACGGTAAATATTCCCGGTGCAATTACATTCATCCGTTGTATGGGCTTGATGGCGCTGTTCTTACCGAAGATTTTCCGGAAGATCATTTGCATCACCGGGGAATATTCTGGAGCTGGCACCAGGTTTTTATCGATGGACAACGGATAGGCGACCCGTGGATGCTCGAAAACTTCAAGCAAAATGTAAAAAATGTACAGCTTGAAGAATTGAGAGAGGGTGATGCAACTTTTACAACAGAAGTTTATTGGATGTCGCCGCTCTACAAAAACGGGAAAGAAGCCTATTTGAAAGAACAGGCAATCATTCATTTTTCCAGAAAAGAGAAGAACCTGAGGCGGATTGATTTTGAGATTAAATTGCAGGCGTTGGTCGAAAAACTGCAAATCGGGGGTTCTGAAGACGAAAAAGGCTACGGAGGTTTTTCTGCCCGGCTAAAACTACCCGAAGATGTTTTGTTCCGGTGCGAAAGCAACCTTGTTACTCCTGATATTAACGCAGTAAATGTAGGTTCCTGTGTCGATATTTCCGGTTCAATGGGGAAAAACAAATCGTATACAGGAGTGGCAATTCTTTGCGATGAGACAAACCCCGGATTCCCTCAAAACTGGATTTTACGGAAAGAAAAAAGCATGCAGAATGTAGTTTATCCCGGAAGTAAACCCATTAACTTGTTGATTGAAACACCTTTAGTACTAAAATACTCCATTCTGATTCACGACAAGGAAATATCGAAACGAGAAATCATGAAGGAAGGAAAAAAATAGCGGGTAGTATCTTCTTTCTACAATTCCCGATATTTTTAAAATTACCATTATATGTTTAGCATCTTAGTACATCGATATATAATAACCCAATAACGCGAGTTTGACCTAACCAATAGTGGAGATCTATTTGTTTTCAATTATTTTCAGATTAGTCATAAAAGAATAAGCAATTAATCTGAAAATCAGGCATTAGAGAGGCAGTTTTTTAAAAGTGCGGAAATCAGGAAAAGAATTTGGTTTTTGCTAGATTTGCTACTCCAAAGATTTTTGATTTGAATGGAAAAACACATAGATGAGAGAAAGTTAATCCAACGATTGGTAAAGGGAGATGAAATGGCTTTTGAATTATTGTTTTACCGTTATAGAGGTAAAGTTGGTAATTTCATTAAGCGATCTATACCTCCACAAATTGATTTGGAAGAAACTGTTCATGAAATATTCCTTCGTATCTGGATCAATAAAGAAAAATTAGATGTTGATCGCCCGTTTGGACCTTATCTTTTTAGAATAGCACGTAATATTGTGATTGATGAACTGCGAAAAAACATTGAGCATACAATTTATTTAAATGATGGTTCATTCCCTTCGGATTTTAGTATAAACGATACCGATTTTAAAATTGAAGAACGGGAATTGCAACGTTGGTTTAAAATTATACTCGATAAACTTCCAGAAAAGAGAAGGAATATTTTTATGATGAACCGTTTTGAAGACTTGTCATACCGTGATATTGCCTCAAAACTAAACATTTCAGAAAATACCGTTGATACACAAATCAGAAGGACGTTGCAATACTTCAGAGACGAACTGAAGAAAATAAGAATGTTGATGATGCTGATTTTTTAATTATTTTTTTCTTCATTGTCACGGGGTCTGGTTCATTTTTTCGTACTTAAGTGTAAAAAGTCACATAAATGAATAAAAAAGCTCAGGTCATACTCGAAAGATTCATTTCCGGAGAAACCTTATTATCTTCTGAGCTAAAGGAGTTAAAAAGGATATTTGAAGATAATTCTCATCGTGAAGAAATAAGCCAATGGATTACCAATAATTGGGAAGTTGCCCAATTTGATGATATTGAAATCAGTTACGATGGGTTAAGGCAAAAAATAAGGGACTACGAAGATCATAAAAGATTCGGATACACTTTTTATCGTCAGGTGTTGAATTATTCTTATTACTATCAACGAATTGCTGCTGCTTTATTTATCCCATTGTTATTGGGAATTTTATTGTATCTATCCTACTCTCCGTTAAGTGAAGACAATTTTTATGTTGCAGAAGCTCCTCTTGGGCAAAAGGCCAAAGTTGAATTACCCGACGGAAGTACTGTATGGTTGAATTCAGGATCGAATATCCGCTATTCTTCAAGTTTCAACAAAAAAAATCGTATAATCGAATTAAGTGGTGAAGCTTTTTTTGAAGTTACAAAGAATACAAAAATCCCTTTTTTTGTACATACCTCATTTTTGGATGTAAAAGTAACAGGAACACGGTTTAACGTAAATGCCTATGAGAATGAACCTTTTATAGAAACATCGTTAGTTGAAGGAAAAGTTAACGTCGTTCTAAAAGATGAAAAGAAAAGTTTTCAATTAGCTCCTGGTAATGTTTTGGCTTATTCAAAATCGTTGCACGAAATATCTACTTCCCCTCTAGATACGAACGTTGCTACTTGCTGGAAAGATAATCAGCTAATTTTCATTAATGATGATTTTTATAAACTGGCAAGGAAAATCGAACGATGGTATGGCATTACAGTTATTTATAATCCAGAAGAATTCAAAAACAACAAATTAACTGTCAAACTTTTAGAAGGCGAACAACTTAATCAGTTGCTTGAAATTATAGAGACGGCAGTTGGAGCAACATGCACCATAAAAGATAAAAAAATCTTTATTACCAAAAAATAAAAACCTGTCTGCCTATGATGAATATTTGATATTCTAACTAAAAAAGGGGAAGTGATACGACACTTCCCCAAGAATTTAAACATTAATAGAAACGTTTAAAAAAACTCATTACAAATTTATGAAAAAAAACAAAGAATTTTTTTCATGGGGTAACATTATTCCATGGGAAAGAACATGTAGAATCATGAAAGTATTGCTTATTTTGCTAACTACCACTTTGGTTTCCTTTGCTACAGGAAGCTATTCTCAATCAAAAAACTTGAATTTTAGATTGGAGCAGGTAAACCTAATTGAAGTTTTTGAACAGATTGAAAAGCAATCGGATATGAAGGTTGCTTATGACATTTCCTGCATTAATGTGCATCAAAAAGTAACTATTTTGGCTGATGATGCTACCGTCGAAAATGTTATTAAAAAAGTATTGGAAAATACTGATCTTTCTTACCGGATTTTGAATCATTATATTATCATTTCTAAAAATGAGAATAATGGTACAGTACAGCAAAAGTCCATTTCTGGCAAAGTTACCGACTCTTCCGGTTCACCGGTTCCGGGTGTTTCTGTTGTAGTGAAAGGCACTACAATAGGCACTATAACGGATGCTACCGGAAAATATACCTTGCCCAATATTCCGGAAAAATCGGTTTTGCAATTTTCGTTTGTAGGGATGAAATTGCAGGAAATAATGATTGGAAATAATTCCACAATTGATGTTTCGCTTGTTGAAGACGCAATTGGAATTGAAGAGGTCGTTGCTATTGGATACGGTGTTCAAAAGAAAGTAAACTTAACCGGATCGGTTCAGGCCGTAAGTTCCGAACAATTAGAAAGTCGTCCGGTCACTAATATTTCCAACGCATTAAGCGGCAATCTGTCTGGGGTTTCCGTTGTGAAAAGTTCAGGCGCTCCCGGTGCAGGCTCGAATATAACCATTCGTGGTTTGGGTTCGTTTGGGTCTTCATCGCCACTTGTGCTCGTTGACGGACTCGAAACCAATATCGATGATGTACTGCCTAGTGATGTTGAATCGATCTCAGTTTTAAAAGATGCTGCTTCCGCATCCATTTATGGTTCACGCGCTGCTAATGGGGTTATACTTATAACCACAAAAAGAGGTAAAGCTTCTCCTTTTAAAGTCAGCTATGATTTTTACATCGGGAAGCAGAAAGCTGTCAATTTACCCAATTATGTGGGGGCAGTTGAATACATGAAATATGAAAACGAAGCTCGTGCCAATGTTGGACAGCCAGCATCATTTTCAACCGAATTGATCAACCAATGGCAAAACAGTCCTGACAGAGATGCATTTCCGAATACCAATTGGGTTCAGGAAGCAATAACCGGTTCCGGAAATCAACAATCTCATGCTTTAAGTATGAGCGGAGGAACCGAAGACAGTAAATACTTCATCTCTTTTGGCTATCAGAATCAAGCCGGAATAATCTCTAACAATGAATTTAAAAAGTACAGTATCCGCTTTAATGCTGATACGAAATTATATAAAAAATTGTCATTGAAGACTTCTGTAATGTCTTTCAGTAATGATTATACAGATCCAGGGTTTGGTGATGTATGGGGTCAGGTACTTAGGATTCCTGCTATTTATCCGGCTCGTTTTTCGAATGGAGAATATGGAAATTGGGCAGGAATAAATCCAATTGCTAATTTGGAAAAGGCAAACTTAAATAAAGATAAGTCTTATTTTTCAATGGGAAATTTTGCATTGAATTATGACATTCTTCCTGGGTTGAAAGTTGAATTAACTCCTGGGTATAAGATATATTCAACAAATTCCAAAGATCATAAGATGGAACTTACAACTTATGACTATATACCTACGACTAAAACCATTGAGCCCGGAGTGGTTATAAATACTCCAACCTCAGTATCACAATCTAATTCTACGGTTGTTGATCTTACCCTTCAATCCTTAATAACTTACACAAAAAAAATAGGAGAACATAGTATTGGCGGTCTATTCGGATACTCTCAGGAATCATGGAAGGAAGAAAACTTTCAAGCTTTCCGAGACAATTTTCCAACTATACTTCTTGATAATTTAAATGTAGGATCTCCTGAGAATCAAAGAAACAGCGGCTATTCGAATGAGTGGGCATTACAATCGTATTTTGGTCGGTTGAATTACAATTTTAAGGAAAAATATTTGTTCGAAGCGAATGTCCGCTATGATGGATCATCACGATTTGCCGAAGACAAACGCTGGGGAATCTTTCCTTCATTTTCTGCAGGCTGGAGGCTTTCAGAAGAGAAATTTATTAAAGACCTGACCTTTATAGATAATCTTAAGTTAAGAGCTTCATGGGGGCAGTTAGGAAATCAGGATGCTGTTAACAGGCTGGGTTATTATCCTTTTGCATCAACATATTCGCCTACCGAGAACTATGTTTTTGGAGGGGCTGTGACCCAAGGCGCAGCTCTTAGTGGTTTGGCAAATAAAGATGTAACCTGGGAAACTGTTGAAACAACCGATTTTGGGTTAGATGCGGATCTCCTTAATGGCAAGGTCGGAATTGTTTTTGATTATTTCTTCCGCAAAACAAATGATGGATTGTTGGATTTTCCTGTGGCTACTACTACTGGCTATATTAGCGCCAATAGCTATGGCCCCTGGAGTTCCGTGTCGCGTTCAACGATTCCTATGAATGGAGCCAGGGTTCAAAACCAAGGCTTTGAGATCAATGTAAACTATAAGGATAATATAGGTAAACTTAAATATCAGGTTGGATTGAACCTTACTCATTTGAAAAATAAGGTCACCGACTTGCGCGGATTAGGACCTATTATTCAAGGTGGTAGTGTTTTAATGGAAGGCGAACCCATGAATTCTTTTTATGGTTATAAAAGTGACGGGTTGTTTCAACTTAGCGATGACCTAACTCAATATGCAACGCAGGATGCTAATACCAGTTATGGAGACATTAAATATAAAGATATTACTCCTGATGGCGTTATTGATTCTAAAGATAGGGTAATCATTGGTAATCCTAATCCTGATTTCATTTTCGGGTTTAATATTAATCTGAATTATAAAGGATTCGACTTTACTGCTCTTTTGCAGGGAATTGGTAAAGTAGATGGATACCGCTCTGGTTGGGGTGTTTGGGCATTTTCAAATGGAGGTTCTGTTCGTGATATTCTTACAGACAGGTGGACTCCTGTTAATCCTAATGCTGCTTATCCCCGGTTCACTTATGACAAGTATTTTAATTACGAGACTTCCGATTTCTGGATACAAAGTGCTGCTTACGCACGTTTGAAAAATGCCCAAATCGGCTATTCACTGTCCAAAGGCCTTCTTAACAGGATAAATATAGAAAAAGTAAGGATCTACATTACGGGAGAAAACCTTTTCACAATCAGTAATTTCGATAAAGGTTATGACCCTGAAACCCAGATTTATGGCTATCCACAACTGAGAAGCTATAACGTGGGTTTAAATGTAACCTTTTGATTAATAATAAATTATTATTTTATCATTTAAACAAAACGCAATGAAAATTAAATATATGCCTTTGGCCTTTGCTTTAAGCATTTCATTATTAAATAATTCTTGTGAAACCGATTTTTTAGAAAAGACGCCCACCGATAAATTATCTTCCGAAACTTATTGGTTTGATGAGAGGTCGGCAGAAATGGCATTGACCGGGTGTTACAGGCTTATAAACGGCGACCGCTACGAGGAATTTGTAATGTTTTTTGATATGGCGTCTGATATTGGTTTTTCGCAGTTTCCAGGAGATGGTTTTCAGGAAATAGGGAATGGGTCAGTAACAGACCAGAGTATAAAGTCATACGAACACTGGAGTAAAAAATACGCCGGGATTGAAAGATGCAATGAATTTATGACAAATATTGATAAAGTAACCTTTCAGACTAACGGACTTAAAGAAAGGATGAAATCTGAAGTCATGTTTTTGAGAGCTTATCAATATTCGATACTGATTGATTTATTTGGTGATGTTCCACTTGTCAAAGAGCCGATGACTGTAGAATTAGGCCGAACGATCAGCAGGTCTCCCAAAAGTGAAATATTATCATTCATTCTTGAAGACCTGACGTATGCGGTTAACAACTTGCCTTTGTCTTATCCTCAAGCTGAAAAGGGCCGGATTACCAAAGGGGCAGCTTTAGCCTTAAAAGCGAGGGTTGAGTTATACAATGGAAAATTTACCGATGCTGCTATCGATGCCAAAGCTGTAATTGATTTAGGGGTTTATAGTATATTCCCTGAATATGAAAAAATGTGGTGGCTTGAAAATGAAGGAAATAGTGAAGTTATTTTTTCAAGAAATTATAAGGCTCCGGCAGTTATTCATTACTTCGATGCAGGTGTTGCCCCGTCGGGTTCTCAGGGTGGATATGCTGCAATTGTACCAACCCAGAATATCGTAGATGCCTATCTGTGTACCGATGGCTTACCCATTAGCCAATCACCTTTGTATAATGCGGATAGGCCATTTGAAAACAGAGATCCTCGGTTCGAAATGTCGATCCTTCATCACAATTCGTATTTCCCCATGGCTCAAGGTGGAGTCGATTCCATCAAAATATACCCTGCGGGAATTTCGAAACATTCGATTGGAAGGCCAAATGCTACCAAAACAGGTTATTACCTGCGTAAGCTTCTTGACCCTACCGCTAAAGATGTATGGAATATGGAAAACGACCAGATCATTATGAGGTTTGCTGAAGTCCTTTTAACCTATGCTGAAGCAAAAATTGAAGCCGGACAGATTGATCAAAGTGTATTTGATGCCTTGAACCAGCTAAGGAGAAGAGCAAGCGTTCATATGCCCGATATTTCATTTACCAGCAACCAGACCAAGGCCCGTGAAATATTAAGAAACGAGCGAATGGTTGAACTTGCTTTTGAAGGCCACCGGTTTTTCGATATACGCAGATGGAAAATTATGGAAACAGTTATGCCTGGCCCGCTTATGGGTGCTCACATTCAAAACGCCAATGGCTCTTGGGAGAATGTATTCGTGGAAAACAGAAATTTCGCTCAAAAGTTATATTTATTACCTATTCCACGAAGTGAACGAGATTTAAATCCAAATCTTGCACAAAATTCAGGCTATTAATTTATTATTTTCACACATTTGATCTTTTTTAAGAACCTGCATTTTTGCAGGTTCTTTCTATTTCAAATCAGACTGAAAAATAAATGATTACTAGTTCAATTTTCAAAATAACATGGTTCAAATCTAATTACTAAAAAACTAACTTATGAAAATGTCGAATCTGATTGTCTGTTTCCTGATCATGTCATATGCCGGTTTTTCACAGCGGACTGAATGGCCTATCCTGAAACACTACGATCAGGGCCACTTGCTGAATATTGCCTTGCCATTGGGTGGGATTGGAACTGGAAACGTTTCTCTGGGCGGTCGCGGTGAATTGCGTGATTGGGAAATCATGAATAAGCCCGGTATCGGTTATAGCACGGCAACTAAAGGAAATAATGCCCCATTCTTTACAATTTTCGTAAAACCGGAAGGAGAACCATCCGTTACCCGGGCGCTGATTGGGCCTGTGCACCCAACAGAATATCAGCATTACGAAGGACGTCCGGTAAATCAGCACGGTTTTCCCCGGTTTGCTGAAGCCAGCTTCGATGCCTCGTATCCGGTTGGAATGGTCAATCTTTCGGATAAAACGATGCCTGTGTCCGTTCGCATTATTGGGTTTAACCCAATGGTTCCGGGCGATGCTGATGTCAGCGGATTGCCTGTTGCAGTGCTCACCTATGAAGTAACGAACCTTACAGCAAAACCAATTGAAGTTTCCGTTGGCGGGTCGATGCGCAATTTTGTCGGAAAGGATGGCAGCAAATATCATCGCGACTGGAAAGGTGATTTTATTCCTGATGGAGCGAAAAATAACCAAAATGAATTCAGAAAGAGTGGCAATCTGAGTGGAATTTACATGTTTTCAAATGACGTCAATAAAACAGATGCTGCTTTTGGAACGATCGCTTTAGTCACTTCCGAAAAATCAGGAATTAGCTATCGTCGATCGTCTGATGCGAATTATTGGGAACGGGCGACTCTTGACTTTTGGGACGATTTTAGCGCTGATGGAGAATTAACTGACAAAACAAAACTGAATGATGACGACCCGATGGCCTCACTGGCCGTTAAAAAGGAAATCGGCTCCAATAGTAAAGAGGTTTTTAGGTTCTATATTACCTGGAATTTTCCGAACCGGTATGCCTGGTCAAGAGAAATTGTCGGTAATTATTACAGCACAAAATATACTGATGCCTGGGATGCGGCGCAAAAGATTATTCCACAGATTCCGGTATTGGAAGAAAAAACATATCAATTTCTGGATGCTTTTATTCGTTCATCTTTGCCCGACGAAGTAAAAGAAGCGGCCTTATTCAACCTGAGCACACTTCGGTCGCAAACTGTTTTCAGGACAAAAGAGGGACACCTGATGGGATGGGAGGGAGTAATGGATGAATTTGGATCGTGTCAGGGATCGTGTACGCATGTGTGGAATTACGAACAGGCAACGCCTTTTCTTTTTGGCGAACTGGCACAAACTATGCGTGATGTCGAATTTGGATTTTCGACCGACAGCATGGGTTTAATGAGTTTCAGGACAGAATTGCCCCTGGGTAAAGCGAACAGAAACGGCAAAGCTGCCGCCGACGGGCAAATGGGAACCATCATGAAATTTTACCGCGAATGGCAATTGTCAGGAAATGATATTTTTCTGAAGCAATACTGGCCGACAGTTAAGAAAGCATTGGCTTTTGCCTGGGTAAAAGGTGGTTGGGACGGCGATCAGGATGGTGTAATGGAAGGTTGCCAGCACAATACGATGGATGTGGAGTATTATGGCCCAAATCCGCAGATGGAATTTTGGTACCTTGGCGCATTGCGTGCCGGCGAAGAAATGGCGAAATATTTGGGTGATGATACGTTCGCCCGAAAGTGTCGTCATCTTTTTCAATCAGGCAGTGCTTGGACTGATAAAAACTTGTTCAATGGGGAATATTACATTCAGGAAATCCGACCGTCGTTGAATACTGATCAAATCTATCCCGGGTTGCGGATTGGAATGGGAAGCAGCAATCTTTCAAATCCGGATTTTCAGTTAGGGAAAGGATGTTTGGTCGATCAGTTGGTGGGCCAATACATGGCCCATATTTGCGGGCTGGGCTATCTGGCCAGTGAACAGAATATCAAAACTACGCTGAAGTCGATCATGAAGTACAACTACGTCAGTGATTTTTCTCCATTATTCAACAACATGCGGTCGTATGTGATGGGTAACGAAAGTGGCCTGATCATGGCCAGTTGGCCAAACGGACGACTGAAAGTGCCTTTCCCGTATTTTGCTGAATCGATGACCGGGTTTGAATATACCGCTGCTATAGGAATGATTTATGAAGGGCAAACTGAAAGTGGATTGAAGTGTATTCAAAGTATTCGCAACCGTTTCGACGGTTACAAACGCAATCCATATGACGAACCTGAATGCGGGCACCATTACGCAAGGGCTATGGCCAGTTGGGCTTCGGTGATTGCTTTATCGGGGTTTCATTACTCAGGAATTGAAAAGAGCATGTCGTTCACGACCAATCCGGGCAATTATTTCTGGAGCAACGGATATGCCTGGGGAACCTGCATTATAGATGGTAAAAAGGCTACTTTGAATGTATTATCCGGAAAAATTGAACTTTCGAAGTTCACGCTTGAAGGCTTCGACTCCGTCGAATTGAAAAACATAATATTGGATAGTGACGCGAATAAAAGCCTGACAATGGAATTTAAGTAACGAAGAAGTAACCAATAAGAAATTAAAAATGGGAACAAAAATATTGGGTTATAAACTACCGTCAAGATAACTGTCATACTTTTTTAATGTGCTACGATAACAGGGCAAACGCATCTAATTTTTTTATCCCCCAGTATGCAGGGCTACACTTTATACCGATCATTTTGAAACTGAAATGATGATATTTAGACAAACCAACGGCCTGAAAGGCCAGTTTATTTTAGCCCAGGGCAAACGGAGTGACGCCCTGGGTAGGAAAATGGGCGTTAAAATCGGCCGCGCTATAACATATTTTGAAAGGTTGTCGTTATTTCGGACGAAGAGGTATGCATCCAAATTTCGATAAACTTTTCACCAGACCTTGTCTACCAATGCTTATAGAAGATTTTACCAACTATTTTTGGCATATATACCAAGATTTTTGCCTTTGTTATTGTTACCGCACGGACGGTTTTTCTATTATTCCTTTTACCCCAGACGTTGTCTGGGGCTAGAATAAGCTGGCCTTTCAGGCCGAAGAAAATGAGTTATGCAATACTTGCATTTTAGATGCGTTTGCCCTGCTTTTATAGGCAGCCAATTTATATATTTGTAAAATTTCGACTTACTTAACATTTATTTGGGTTAAAGCGATTTGCAATTCCTTTTGCATCAGTATATGTTGTCATTACTATTCCGGCATTATTCGTTTTGGTTTGTCCGCAGGTATTTCTTTTCCTCGACTAATTATCCATGCAATTTCTGGTTTCAATGTGAAGTCATTTGAGTTTTGAGTTAGACCAATAAATCCAGCCCAAAATTCCATTTGAAAACTTTTGGGAATTGTAATGTCCTCAAAAACAAAAGGAACTCTAACAATTTCAGAAGCAAGATTATCGATATTAACAATAGGTTTAAATTTTCTCTTTTCTCCCTTTTCTGTGTAAGGGAAAAATTTTGTTATCCAACCATCGATGGATGTATTAGACCCATAAGATTTTATAGTATGTGTCTTAACCATATTCATCCAAAACTTCTTTTTAAAATCACCTTTAGTCGCATTGATAATTTCTTTCAATATCGGCTCAAGTTCCGATATCCACCAACCAAGTTGATACTTTGAAATGGATTGAGTTTTATGCAATACCTTTTCCCAATCTTCAGTTGTTCCTTCAATCGTAATTTTTGGAATACCACACCCAACCATCTGTACTTTGTAGTTAAAATACAATTTGAAAGATTCCAGGATTGTTATTTGGCTTGCGATTGTTGTTGTTGGAGTTGAAGTTGAAAAATCGGCCGTTAAAATATCAACTAACTCTTTGCTTGTATTGTCTGCGATTTGTTTTGAGAATTGCGGAAATACTTGTTCCCAATTATTATCCGGTTTCCCAAGAGTAATGTCTAAAACTTCTACCTTCAACTCCTTCTTGCCATCAAAGCTCACAAAATCCTTTCTAAATTCTTCTGCGTTATTTGTTATGTGTCTTGCGAAACCTTGACTAATTAATAGCCAAATAATATCAGGTGAAATAATAATTGGTCTGTGTTCTTGGTATGCAGTCAAAATGCCCTTTAAAAAGGAATGTTCTCCATAACAAACAAATGTGTTGGGGAGCACTGATGTTTTCTCAATGTTAGCTCGAAAAGATTTTAGTATATTTTCCCGAGAACGTTCCTTAACTAACTTAACTGGTTTGGATAATGTTTCAATGTCGTAACAAACTGAGGACTGAGAGAAAACGAAAGTCGTTGTCAACAGAAAAATGAATGTGAAAAATGCAGGTAGTTTCATGTGTATAAATTTTCAATTTTGGTTTCTACAATCTTCGTAAATTACTTCAGTCTTTCAATCTAATTTTCAACGAGACGGAATTCGCATGAAAAATTATTCATTTCCATTGGTGTTTCTGCTAATCATGCTTATTTCATGTGTTAGTCTTTTATGTTCGTTTTTTGCAGTCTGTTCTGTTTAGCAATGTCCTCGGTTGCTTATCGTTCGGAACTATATGCAGTGGGGATTGCGGGTTACCTTCCTGTCGAACCCCGATGCCGTTGTAGCGGGCTACGGGCTCTGTTGTCGGCACCGAAACCCCAATTGATATATAGTTTTTATGCGTTCGTTTTTTTTCAATTATAGCTGCCACTAACCATTGTAAATGATTCACTTTCTGAATTAATAGTAAAGATATATTCAAAGAAATATAAGCTGTCATTTAACAATGAAGAATAAGAGCTTTTATAATATACATCGTATGTTGAAGTTATCTTATTAATTTCTGCAGAATCTTTTATCACAATTAAATTTCTCATTTTTTTATCATCTGGGAAAATAGTATAATTCACTTGTTGGTCACTAACTGTTATTATACAGTCATTAGTTTTTTTGTCAAGTAGCCTTACCAATTCATAATTTAAATAACCAGGAGCATTTCCGCTATTCGATATTTCTGGCTGAATAATTAACTCACCATTATTGAAGTCATATTTTATTCCTGAGATAAATAGATAGGGTCTATTCGTAGCCATAAAAATCTTGTTATTAAGTTCAAATACATCCTTATTAAGTTTCCTGTCTTTTTCATTCTGCTATGTATTTACTCCAGTAATTAATAACATTGAAAAAGCAATTATTAAACTAATTAGTTCTGTATTGCCTAAAAAGGCAAATTTATTTCTGTTAGACTTTTCATTCTTTTCCATTCTTTAATTTCAATTATTAATTAGAAATATTAATGTGTCAAAATAGTAGTATAGTTAAAATTAAAATTCTGACTAACGTTAAAAATTGCTACTCGAATTCAGTGAGTTACAAAATCCGATGTCATCAGGTTTTATGTCAAATTTAATAATGTTTTTCTTTATTTGCGAGACCAGTTTTAGTTTTCTTTTTTGATCTAAGAACAGATACGCTATTGGAGGATTATAAGGGATTCTTTTGGAAATCATATTCCATATAATCACAGCAAGTTTTCTAGCTGTGGCACTTACCGCAGTTGCTCTGCCTTTCCGGTATGCTATTTTTCTAAAGAAATCAGACAGGTGAGTATCTTTCAGGTTTCCGATTGCATTTGCGGCATGACGCAAGGCAATTTTAAGCCTGTTACTGCCTTTGGGGATTTTGTTACTGAGTATTTTGCCGCCCGATATTTTATTGTTTGGAGCAAGTCTTAACCAGGATGTAAATTGCTTTGCCGTTTCAAATTTCTTAAATCCATCGGGACCTACTTCACTCATGATAGTTAAGATCGTAGAATGACTCAGTCCTTCAATTTTCATTAAATCAACTCCATTGAAATATTGGTAAGCGGCTTGGTTTAAGTCGATCCCTTTGATTGCATTTTTATTTACTCTTTTATGGATTTTATGATCGGTATGAAGTTTTTTTTGGGATCGGTGTTGATTTGAGATTTAAGAAACAAGTTGATTTGACCATCGCAGGCATCAATTTTCTTTTGAAAAAATAAATAGCTTTCATACTCCTGTTTTAATCCGAAGAGAAAATCTGCCCTGTTATTTCCTTTAAGTGCTTTTGCAATTTCTTCCTTCGATTTTCTGCAATTGCTATGTCTGTGTTCTGCTAATCTTTGCGGGTCAAGATTTCCTTTACAGATGTCGGCAATGATGGCCAGTCCAGTAAGTCCGCAAATATCATTCACGACAACATCGAGCCGGAAATTTAGCAGTTTCAGGTATTTTTGCATTTTGTGAGAAGCCTCGGCCGCAAGGTCTATCCAATTGGTTCTTTGCCTGCAATAGGTTCTTAACTGCTCAGTTGTTTCATCGGGCAAAAAGCTACTGGTAAGTAATCCTAAAGCATGTAGTTTTTGGATCCACCGGCAGTCTTTTACATCCGTTTTCTTGCCTTTGGCGTGCTTGGTAAACTTGCCATTACACAGAGTAACCTCCATGCCATGTTTTTCTAATTCAACATAGAGGTTCTGCCAGTAATTACCTGTGCTTTCCATGGCAACAGATGTAATACCATACTCTTTAAGATGAAGGCAAATAGCTGTAAGGTCTTCAGCGTAAACACCAAACTCTTTTACATCTTCCAGTGCTTGTCCAACGGCGACATAATGAGATTTACTGCCAATATCAATTCCAGCACAATTAGGATTGATGATGTCAAGTTCCATTTTTTTTAAAGCCATACCAAAAATATTTTGAGATGAAAAAAAATGACTCCAGGGAAATGTAGTATGAATTAGAAAAATATTCTGAACGGGCTAGTCGTAAAACTGCACCACTGAAATTATCAACTCCCGGAAACCAGGATTACATTTCAACCAGAATGACGCTCGGGATTATTAATCACCAATGCTTAAAACGGCCTTACAAAGAGTCGTACTAAATGTACAATTGTATCCCGTTAGCTTGAGAAATTAATTCTGATTTTTCGGAATGTGTGGAATGACCGCTAACGTAGGATATATCGCCATACTTAAGTACTTTTCTTATCTTTCATTTTCATAAATCATTCCGACGACAGAAAATTTTCACAGCTAAATATAATAAAAAAGCAGCAAATCTTTTGACCGGTTTGCTGCTTTTTTATGTTGCACAGGAAAATCTTATTTTCCAAGTAATTCGGTAAGTTTTGCTTCAAGATCTGCGCCACGAAGGTTTTTGGCAATAATTTTTCCTTCTTTATCGAGAAGGATCGTTTGTGGGATCGACTGAATGCCATATAATACAGCTACTTCGTTTTGCCAGTATTTCAAATCCGAAACATGAGTCCAAGTCAACTGGTCGTCAGCAATTGCTTTCAGCCACGATTCTTTATCCTGGTCGAGCGAAACACCCAGCATTTCAAAGCCGTTGTCTTTAAACTGGGCATAAATACGAACCACGTTCGGATTTTCCTGGCGACAGGGTGCGCACCACGAGGCCCAAAAATCGATCAGCAAATATTTTCCACGGAACGAAGAAAGGCGAACCGGGTTTCCGTTCGGATCGTTCATTGTGAAGTCAGGCGCTAACGAGCCATTGGCTGTTTTCTTCTTCTCCTGGGCAATTCTGTTAATCTCTTTCAGGTAAACCGATTCGGCAAATTCGACCGGGAATAGTTTTACGATGGTGTCCAGTTCTTCAGAAGAAGCTTCGTTGATAAACTGGCTTAGGTAGATGAACGGGGCAACCATCGAAGTGCGGTTTTCTGAAATAAAGTTCCGGGCAAAAACATTCATATTTTCCATCATGGCTTCAACATCAATTTTCGCTTTGTTCGCAGCTTCCACGTCGCCTTTCATCATGGCTTGGTCGTACTGCTGCTTCAAACCGGCATAATCCTTATTCAAGCGTTCAATTTCAGCAATATAAACATTGAACAGATCATTTGTTTTCGAACCAGCGATTTTGGTGTTGCGCAAACTGTCTTTATTGGCAACAACCGTTATTTTTCCGTTTTCGAGGAAAAACTGGGCAAAAAATTCGCGGTCGTTCAACCGTAGATAATGCATTTCCGGGAGACCTGCGCTTCCTTTTAATTCAAAACTATTTTTGACCACATCGACCGTGTCAATTACGAGGGGTTGCCCTTCTTGTGCTTTTATCAGGTACACTTTACCTGAATCAACCCCGGTGAGGGTTCCTTTGATGGTGTATTTCTTTGAGCCGGAGTTGCACGCGCTAAAAGCGAACACAATCAACATGAAATAAAAGATTCTTCTCATTTGTGTATTTATTTGTGGATCAATAATGATTATTTCTTTAGTTGCCTGTATCGGTCAATCAGTTCGCGTGCAGCGACAAACGACGACAATTCGTCGTTCAGCACTTTCGATTCGAAATCGGGCAACTTGCTTTTTATTTCCGGGTTTTCGTAGAAACCTATTTTCAACTGCTCGTTAATCGACTCGTACATCCAGTATTTCGACTGCTCATTTCTGCGGTGATGAAAATAGTGATTTTCTTTTGCAAGCGCAAGATACCCGGTAATTGTATCCCAAACCTGGTCGATTCCCATTTTATGGAAGGCCGAACAGATGAGTACTTTGGGCTTCCAGCCCGATGGCGTGGGCGGAAACAGGTGCAGCGCATTTTCGTATTGAATGCGCGCCAGTCCGGCTTTGTCGATATTATTTCCATCGGCTTTGTTAATAGCGATTGCATCGGCCATTTCCATGATTCCGCGCTTGATGCCTTGTAACTCGTCGCCGGCGCCGGCCAACATCAGCAAAAGGAAAAAATCGACCATCGAATGAACAGCGGTCTCGCTTTGCCCCACTCCCACGGTTTCAATAAAAATAGTATCAAATCCGGCGGCCTCGCACAGGATGATGGTTTCGCGCGTTTTACGTGCCACGCCGCCCAGCGAACCGGCCGATGGCGAAGGACGGATGTAGGCGCGCGGGTTGCCCGATAGTTCTTCCATGCGGGTTTTGTCGCCCAATATACTTCCCTTGGTGCGTTCGCTACTCGGATCGATAGCCAGAACGGCCAGCTTGCTGCCTTTTCCGGTAATGTAGGTTCCCATCGCTTCGATAAACGTACTTTTGCCAACACCAGGAACTCCAGTGATGCCGATACGCACCGAATTGCCGGTATGTGGCAGGCATTTCAATATTATCTCCTGCGCAATTTCCTGATGTTCGGGTTTCGAGCTTTCGACCAATGTCACGGCTTGGCTCAGGATGGTTACATCGCCCTGCAAAATTCCATCAACATATTGCTGTGCCGAAAGTTTACGCTTTTTCTTTTTTTGCAGAAAACGGAACACCGACTCCGCATTGACAGAAGACGGCATTTCAATTCCGTCGTTCACTTTCAGTCCTCCGTAATTCGAGTCGTTTTCAATATGTTCGTGGTGTTTGTCGACAATCATTTCAGATAAAACAAAATTTTTACGAAGGTAGAAAAATTACCAACGACGGAATAGCGCAAAAGTGAAAAAGATGGGAATGCTAATATCAACGTTGATTCTAATTCAAACATCCATCCCTCAGTCAAAAAACACATCAGTCCGTTCTCCCCGGTGGTATTCAAACATCATGTGTATTTGCGATTCGAGGTTGCGCGGAGTCGAAAGTTCCGGTAGCCGGTCTTCGACAAACCAGGCAACATCGTCGGTTTCACTGCCGGTTGAAAGCCGGTTGTTTTGCCTTTCGCAAAGGATGAAAATTTTGTAAACGTATTCAAACTGTGGCGGCATATTCTGGGCTGTTTTATCGAGAATAGCCAGGATGCGCTTCGCTTTTACCGTCATTCCGGCTTCTTCGAAACATTCTTTTTCGGCCACCTGCCGCGCAGTGTAACCAATATCGGCCCAACCGCCGGGCAAAGCCCAACAACCATCGGCCTTCTCTTTGATCATCAGAATTTCTTCTTTCTCATTAAAAACAACGGCGCGCACATCTACTTTTGGTGTTTTGTACCCATTATTATCGATAATCACCGGACGGATTTTTTCAATCGGCACGTCGGTCATTTTTTCAAATAATTGCAAACATATTGTCTGAAGTTCGTCGTATCGTTCGCGGTCGAAAACGTTTTCAGCATAATGAAGTCCGGTTTCGGCAAGCGCCTGTATCCGTTTGATTTTCTCAAAAATGAATCGTTCCATTGGTTTTGTTTATTGATGCTTCTGCCCGGGCTGGCCGGAAGTTTCTATTTAATTTGCTGGTCAAAAATAAAATATTAAACCAATGTAATGAAATTTTTGTACCCCCGTCTTACCTTTGAAAACAGACTGGATATTAAAACAGATGACTGCCAAAGATTTTAAAACATACGTTTTGCCTGTCAACAACAAGTTGCTTCGGTTTGCCATTCAGTTTCTGAAGGACGACGAACAGGCAAAAGACGTGGTGCAGGACGTGTTCCTGAAACTCTGGCAGAAAAGGGACGAGCTTGCAAAAGTTGACAATATAGAAGCATTTGCCATGCGTATGGTGCGAAACCGCTGCCTCGATATGATCCGGATGAACCGTTCTTTCCCGGTTGAAGACGATAAACTCCGACATTCAAACGAACAGAAATCGGACCCCGACCGGGAAATGGACCTTTCGGAAACAGCTTTGCTGGTACGTAATGTGATCCGGACGCTTCCGGAAATACAGCGACAGGTGATGTGGCTTCGCGATATTGAGCAGATGGATTATAAAGAAATAGCCGGAATTACCGAACTGGAAATAAATGCGCTGAGAGTGAACCTGTCGAGGGCACGAAAAAAAGTACGAGATGAACTGTTAAAACATCAGAATTATGGAATTGAAAGAGGTGAAAATACTGCTGCAAAAGTTCTTTGAAGGACAGACAACGGTTGTGGAAGAAAACATTCTGGCGGATTTTTTCAGGAACCAGGAAGTTCCTGCTGAATTGGAAGTTTACCGCGAATTTTTTGTGGCCACGGAAGAACTTTCAGGACTTCGGTTCGACGGTTTTGAAGAGGATGTGATGGATCATATTCTGGAAAGTGAAAACAAGGAAAAGAAAAGATACCGTTGGTTGTGGCAATCGGTTACTTCGGCTGCTGCGATATTGCTGCTTGCCGTGTTGCTGGTGAATTACAACCAAAATAAAAATCAGATTAAAGACACGTATGATGATCCGGATATAGCATACGCTGAAGCCACCAAAACTTTGAGGTACATGGCCGGTAAGTACCAAAAGGGGATGGTGCAACTTCAACCCATTGCGAAAATAGATAAAACTTCGGCTCCCTTGAAAACAAGTTTAAGATTGGTAAACAAAGGGTTCGGAAAAATGGACGAATTAGCGAAAATGAATAAAAAATTAAAAAAACAATAACCATGAAACGATTATTAATACTTGCAATTTTGTTGTTGCCAATGCTGGGGTTTGCACAAAACAACCCGGTTGACAGGCTTTTCGAGAAATATGCCAACAAACAAGGTTTTACCACCGTGCGAATCAGTGGGGCATTGCTGGGTTTTGCCAGTAAATTTGAAGATACAGATGACCCCGAGTCGAAACTTTTGTCGGGTTTAAAAGGGATCCGCATTCTTTCGGTTGATGATAAAAAACTAAATGAAGGTCTTGATTTTTACAAGGAACTTGATAAGGATGGTTTTTTTAAGAACCACGACTACGAGGTGCTGATGGAAGTTACGGAAGACGACGAAGTGGTTCGCTTTTACGGGAAAAATGCTGGCGATGGCAAACTGTCGGAACTATTGCTGGTGGTTGGTGGCGACGATAATGCGCTGATCAGCATTCAAGGGGTGATTGATCCTGAAAATATCGGGAAAATTACCGGCGCATTGGACATTGACGTGCTTCCGACAGGAAAAGAAAAAGTAGAAAGTAAAAAGTAGAAAGAAGCTGTCCAAATAGTTCTGAAACTCGCACTTCGTGTCATATTGAATCTCAGACTTTTTGGACAGCCTCTTAATTTTATTTCAGCCCGCGTTTTTCGAGCAGCGCATCAATAGTTGCATCTTTGCCCCTGAATTTACGGTAAATGTTCATTCCTTCATCCGATCCCGATTTGGTCAGCAATTCGCGGAAACGGGCTGCCAGTTCCGGGTTGTAAATATTTCCCGATTCTTCAAATGCTTTGAATGCGTCGGTATCGAGCTGTGCCGCCCAAATATAAACGTAATAACCGGCGGCATAACCGGGAGTGAAAATATGTGAGAAATACGTGCTTCGGTAGCGCGGTAGTATTTCATCAATCAGCCCGTAGCTGTCCATCGATGCTTTTTCGAATGCGTTTACATCGCTGTTGCCATCGTATTTGGTATGCCAGTCGAGGTCGAGCAGCGAGGCGGCCAGGTATTCGCCGGTAAGAAATCCCTGGTTGAAATGACCCGATGCTTCAATTTTTTTGATCAGTTCATCCGGAATGGCTTCGCCTGTTTTATAATGTTTGGCATATACTTTCATCACTTCGGGATCGGCAGCCCAGTTTTCCATCACCTGCGAAGGCAATTCAACAAAATCGTTGGGCACATCGCGTGAGGTGCGTTGGTAGGGGCCATCGGTAAACAGAACGTGCAGCGCATGACCGAACTCGTGCCACATGGTTGTTACTTCATCAAACGAAAGCAAAGCCGGGGCATCTCCCGTAGGCCGGGTGAAGTTCATTACGATAGACGCAATAGGGGCAATTTTTTTGCCATCTTTATACGACTGCTGACGAAACGAAGTACACCATGCACCTACTCGCTTCGTGTCCCTCGGATAATAATCGAGATACAACACGCCCAAATGCGAGCCATCGGCTTCTTTCACCTCGTATGCTACCGCTTCGTTGTGATAAACCGGAAGGTTAGGAAGGAGCGTAAAGGTGATGCCATATAATTTGTTGGCTACATAAAACATCCCGTCGCGGGTATTTTCAAGGCTGAAATAAGGTTTTATCTCATTCTCGTCGAGATTGTATTTTGCTTTGCGCAGTTTTTCGGAATAGTACCACCAGTCCCACAAAGCCAGTTTGAAATTGCCGCCTTCCTTGTCGATAATTGCCTGCATTTCTTTTACATCCTGTTTGGCAATTTTCATGGTTGGTTCCCATAATTTTTGCAGAAATTCGTACACCCGCGCCGGTGTTTTCGCCATGTTCTCGTCGATGACGTAATCAGCAAAATTATTGAAGCCCAGCAATTGTGCTTTTTGGTTCCGCAGGTTAATCGTTTTTCGGATGATTTCCTTGTTGTCGAATTCATTGTTGTTATCGGCACGCATGAAATAGCCGCGATACAGTTTTTCACGCAGGTCGCGGTTTTCGGCATACTGAAGGAACGGAGTCATACTGGGGCGGGTGAGCATAAACACCCATTTGCCTTCCATGCTGTCGCGTTTGGCCTGGTCGGCAGCCTGTGCAATCACATCGGCAGGAAGCCCGGCAAGGTCTTTTTCGTTGTCAATAATCAGGCGAAAGTTTTTATTGGTTTCGGCCAATACATTTTTACTGAACTGGATGTTTAAATCGGAAAGTTCGAGATTGATACCGCGCAGAATCTCCTGTTTGTCGGGTGGCAAATTGGCACCGTTTCGCACAAAATCGCTATAAAACTTATCAACCAGCCTGATTTGCTGATCGTCGAATCCCAATTCATTTCGTTTTTCGTAGATGGTTTTTATCTTTCCGAAGAGACCCGCATTTAATAAGATATTGTCGGCATGTTTGGTAACCAACGGCGAAATCTGTTCTTCCAGCGCCTGAATTTCTTCGGTGGCATTGGCCGAAGTAATCGGATCAAATACATTCATCACGTTGTCGAGCAGTTCGCCCGACTGATCGAAAGCCAAGATTGTATTCTCAAAAGTTGGCGTTTCATTGTTATTCACAATCGCATCAATTTCTGCATCGTGTTGTTTGATGCCTTCTTCCAAAGCCGGGAGATAATGTTCCGTTTTTATCTGGTCGAACGGCGGAACCTGGAACGGGGTTTTGTACTCAGTAAAAAATGGGTTTACCATATCAGCTTGTTTTGTTTGACATGCAGCCGCCAATAAGAATACAGCCGCAAAAAATACATGATGTTTTTCCATTGTAAAGTTGTGTTTTCGTTTCAGTCTGAAAAATAAAAAAAATAAGGAGACGGAAGAAGATCAAAAACACATAGTTGAAAAGAAAAACACATGATGAGGTGATTCGTTGTAATTTATTGCCGTATTTTTTCAACAGCCTTATAATTTCTATGTGGAAAAGGCAAACGAAGAACCTCCTCCATTAAAAAAATATAATTATCTGTTTTGAGGTTATTGAAAAATATATTTACTTTGCATTTCAAAGTACTTTTAGAAAATGAAAAATACAGAAACTTATTTATCAGAAATAAAAGAGATCAGGCAAATGATGGAACAATCGAGCCGGTTTCTCTCGTTAAGCGGCTTGTCCGGAATTTTAATTGGCCTCTTTGCATTGGGCGGTGCATTCGTCGCTTACCAAATGATTTATGTCCAGCCGACGATATTATTCAATCAATCTTCTCCTGCTGAAATAATTTACCAACTGATAGCATTGGGTGCAGTCGTTTTGATTTTATCGCTGGTAACTGTATTGTGGCTAACTTCTCGGCGGGCTCAAAAATCCGGAAAAAAAATATGGAATCCCGGCTCCCGGTTAATGTGCATCAACCTTGCGGTACCCCTTGTAAGCGGAGGCATCCTGATTCTAATTTTTATATCGCAGGGAATATACGGTGTGATTGCCCCGTTATGCCTTGCATTTTATGGGCTTGCATTGGTCAATGCCGCAAAATTTACCCACCAGGAGATTTTTTACATGGGTTTATTCCAAATAATTCTTGGTATTTTCGCGGCAGCTTTACCCGGAATGGGGCTAATTTTATGGGCTGCAGGGTTTGGTCTCATTCATATTATTTACGGTACAGTCATGTATTTTAGATACGAACAGAATTCCCGGCCAGCGTGAAAAATTTAATCCAACAACTAGATAAGGCATTCGAAAATAAAATCAGGTTAGGAGCGATGTCTGTGCTGCGGGTAAACAACGAAGCCACATTCAACGACCTGAAAGAATTGCTTGAGGTTACAGATGGCAATCTGGCCAGTCATTTAAAACACCTCGAAAAAGAAGGATATATTTCAGTAAAGAAAAGTTTCATCAACCGGAAACCAAATACCGTTTATACAATTACTGAACCCGGGAAAACCGCTTTTGAGAAACACGTGGAAACGCTGGAAGAAATATTGAAACAACGATAATTTTTTTAATCACACACTTTGAATTTCAAAGTTCTCTGAATAAATTTAAAACACGCAAAACAATGGAAACAAAACAATTTTTAGAAGAAAAGACAAAAGCCATCAACTGGCAAATAACATTAAAAGTTATAACCATCGGGTTCATTGCGCTCGTGCTGATGATTCCCCGGGTAATGATCGAGGAAGTGATACACGAACGTGAAACAACGGCCGAATCGGCAAAACAGGAAGTTATGCAAAAATGGTCGCTCAATCAGACCCTCCGGGGGCCCGTACTGACCATTCCATACCTCGAAAAAACTTTTGACGACAAAGGAACGATTATCAAAGAGGAAATACATGAATACCATTTCTTGCCGGAAACACTGAACATTGACGGAGCGATTTTCCCGAAGGAACTGCATCGAAGCATTTACCAGTCGGTTGTGTACGAGTCGTCACTGAAGATAACCGGGCATTTTGAAAACCCTGATTTCGAAAAACTCAAGTTGGACCCGTCGAATATTTTATGGGAAAAAGCCAGTTTATCGGTTGCCATCAGCGATTTACGTGGAATAAATGCGATGGTCGATTTAATCTGGAACGAAAAATCGTATCCTTTTTCACCTGGTATGGACAACCGGCTACTTGGCGACAAGGGAATTTCCATACTGGTTCCTCGGTCGGGACAGTCTTCCTTTCCTGCCGATTTCCAGATCAACCTGAATCTCAAAGGTTCTGATGAACTGCAATTTGCCCCACTCGGGGAAACCACTCATGTAAATATCAAATCATCGTGGAACGATCCGGGTTTCCTGGGAAATTTTTTACCCGAAAACCGCTCTGTTTCTGCTGACGGATTCACTGCTCAATGGAAAGTACTGAACTTCAACCGGAACTTTCCACAGGCATGGAAAGACGATGCGTTCAATGTCACCAACGCCGATTTCGGGGTGAAACTGGTCTCCGTTGCCAACCATTACCAAAAGAATTTACGCAGTGCAAAATATGGCATCCTGGTTATTCTTTTCATGTTTCTCTCCTTTTTCCTGAACGAAATAATTACCAAGCAAAGAATACATTCCTTCCAATACATTTTAGTCGGGTTTGCCGTATTGATTTTTTACCTTTTACTGCTTTCCATTTCCGAACATCTCGGGTTCAATCGGGCGTATCTGATTTCTTCTCTTTCGGTTATCGGAATGGTGCTGGCCTATTCCAGGTCGTTCCTGAAAAACTGGTCAAATTCGATCCTGCTTTCTTCGATTCTCACCTTTTCCTTCGGGTTCGTTTTTGTATTAATGCAACTGGAATCGTATGCACTTTTAGTCGGTAGTATCGGGCTATTCTGCGTACTTGCCCTCACCATGTTTTTTACCCGAAAAATTAACTGGTACAACGAATAAAAAAAGCAATTGAATAACTGAGTCCTCTTATTTTGTGATTTGCGGCTACAGTCGAAGCATGGATTAATTTTATCGAGAGAACCGGATTGACAGGCTATTTCAAAAAATTAATTCATGCTTTTGTTGTTGCCCGCAATTTTGTATTATTTTAGATACCGAAATCAGGATAGACGCCGGAGCCGGAATGTCAACCATGCAAAAATCTTCGGCGATACTCAAAAAATGAGCGAAAGAATAAAAAAAGTACATCAATGAGAGCAGTAAAAATATTCCGTTTTATTTTTTTATTTCTCATTATTGCAATTGGGCTAAGTTGCCTTTCATCGTGCAACACGAGAAACAACAAGAACCAACGCTCAAACGATATTCACGAAACATTTCAGAAAGAAATTGAAGAATACACATCCCCTTTGCCTTCGGCTTTTGAAATAGCCAATATGCTAAATAAAATTGAGGCCAGCTATATTGCCGGGATTACCAGCAATCAGGAAAATGCAGGTACGTTTTTTATCGAAAAAAACAAGGCCGTCAATTTGGGGATTTACGCGGCGGACCTGGCCTATACCATCACTTATAATAAAAAACCGGAGATACAAAATTATTTTTCAGCTTGCGAAACACTGATCAGAGAACTCGATTTTACTGCGGCTTTCGAACACGATTTACCCGATCAGATTGAAGCAAATGTCGACAACAAAGACCAATTGGTTGAGATTATTACCCAAATGCTTCAGAATGCACATGCTTACCTGAACAAACAAGGAAGGTCGGAACTTTCGTACTTGATTTTGACAGGAACAGTTATCGAAGGGCTGTACCTCACTACTCATATTTCAGAAAACACATTTCAGAATCCGGAAATAATAAAGGCTGTCGTGTTTCAGAAAAACCCTTTACTCAAACTCGAAATGATGTTAAAAGAGAGTAAAAATTCAGAAATGACGGGGGAAGCCTTGCTGGTTATCCAGGAAATAAACAGCATTTTTGCAATGGAAGAAGGAAATACATCGATGACGGAACAGCAACTTGTTCGATTAACTGAAACGCTTGAAGAAGTCAGGAATAGCTATGTTCAGTAATAAGTATAAATATTTAAGGAACAGCATGCGCGCCGAAAGTATATTGAATACACGGCGCTTCATGCAATTTACAGAACTATGTACGAAGGAATAATTGAAACATTAATAAAGCTTTTTGCAATCATTACCGATTACCGGGAAGATTTACCCGATGAAAGCAAGATATTGGTTGAATCGTACCTGAAGGAAAACCTGAATACGGAAATGGCCGGTAAGTACATGGATACATACCAGGAATTTGTAAATTATTACCATGTCGACCACCGGGAAATATTATACAGTGAAAACGGGAAAGGAAAACGTTTCATCAACAAAAAATACCTCAATGATATTTGCGGCGATATCGTTACTCATTACGATCTTGGGGCCCGATTTTTAATTGTTTCCCAATTACTCAATTTCATCAACAAGCCGACTGGCTTCAACACCGACGACCTGACCATGGTCAATGTGGTGGCCCGCGGACTGAAAATCAACTACCGGGAATACGAAAATCTGTACCGTTTTCTCCTGTTTCCATTCGAAAAAGTGAAGGACAAAGATTGCCTGTTTGTTGTAAACGGAAATCCCGATTATCCGGACAAGGAAATCAACCATTTGTACCGCGATGGCCAACAGGTCGAAATCAGGCTCATCCGCATCACCAGTGCAAACACGCTGTTTTTGAAATACTGGGGGCCGCGCAACTTGTACCTGAACGGGCACAGGCTCGATCAACAGCGCCTGTACATATTTCCTCCCGGCAGCATCATGAAAACATCGCGCATCATCCCGATTTATTACAGCAGTATTATGTCGCGATTCATTCAGGAACGGGGAAAACCGCGCATCGTTTTTAATACTGAAAATATTGAATACCGCTTTAATAAAAGAGTTTACGGACTTCACCCGTTCAGTTTCCAGGAACGTTCGGGCGATCTGGTAGGTATTTTGGGAGGAAGCGGAGTGGGCAAAACAACCCTGCTCAATGTATTGAATGGTAAAATAAAACCAGTAAAAGGAAGTATAACAATTAACGGCTACAACCTGCACAACCCTGAAAATGCAGAAATCCTAAACGGATTGATTGGTTACGTCCCCCAAGATGACCTGTTGCTCGAAGAACTGACCGTGTGCCAGAACCTGGAATTCAATGCCCGGTTTTGTTTTGGAAATGCCGATGATGAAAGTATTGACGCCATTGTTGAACAGGCTCTGGTCGACTTCGACCTGGTTGAAGCCTGCGACCTGATCGTTGGCAGCCCCTTGAGGAAAATCCTGAGTGGAGGACAGCGCAAACGTCTGAACATTGCCCTTGAACTGATGCGCGAACCATCGATACTGTTCGTCGACGAACCAACTTCAGGTCTGTCGTCAGCCGACTCCGAAAAAGTAATGCACCTGCTAAAACGCCAGTGTTTAAAAGGGAAACTGGTTTTTGCAAACATCCATCAGCCATCGAGCGACATCTATAAATTATTCGACCGCATGATCGTGATGGACAAAGGCGGAAGGGTGATTTTTTTCGGCAACCCGATGGAAGCCATCACTTATTTTAAACACCAGGCCAACTATATCAACCCCGACGAAAGCGAATGCCTCGCCTGTGGAAATGTAAAAGCAGAACAGCCATTGAGCATTATCGAAGCCCGCATGGTCGACCCTTTTGGGAAAAGCATCCGCCAACGAAAAATTTCTCCGGAAGAATGGTATCAGAAATACAAAGAAAATGTGGAGCCACGGGTGATCGATTTCATGCATACCAACCCGGTGGAACAGGAAAAAATTCCGGAGGTAAATTTTAAAACCCCAAAATGGTTTAGACAATTCAAGTTATTCCTGAAAAGAGATTTTCTTACTAAGAAATCGAATAAACAATACCTTGCGATTGCACTACTCGAAGCGCCTATTCTGGCGCTTATCGTTGCGTTCTTCTCTAAATATTCAGAACACGGCAAATATCTGTTCAGCGAAAATGTGAACATCCCGGCTTTCCTTTTCATGAATGTGGTGGTTGCTCTTTTTACCGGACTGATTATTAGCGCCGAAGAAATTTTTAAAGACCGAAAAATCAGGAAACGGGAAGAATTCCTGAACCTCAGCAAAGGAGCTTATTTTGCATCTAAAATTACCATACTCCTCCTGATCTCAGCCATCCAGATGGCTTCGTTCGTTGCCGTTGGCCATTACATTCTCGAAATCCAGGGACTGACATTTTCAACCTGGGCCATTTTATTTTCAACGGCTTGCTTTGCCAACCTGCTGGGGTTAAATCTTTCGGCAGGCCTCGATTCGGCAGTGGCTATTTATGTTTTAATCCCTCTTCTGTTTGTGCCTCAATTACTGCTGAGCGGCGTCATTGTCGATTTCAATAAAATGCATTACTCGCTCGCCAGTTACGACCGCACCCCGTTAATTGGCGATGCCATGGTATCGCGTTGGTCCTACGAAGCGTTGGCGGTTAACCAGTTTAAAAGCAACGACTACCGACGGCATATTTTCGATAAAGAAGTTAAAAAAAACGAGCTTGCTTTTATTGCTTATTATCAACTTCCGGAAGTTGGCAATTACCTGAAAATGTACCGTTCACACCTGAAAAATAACAAAGCGGAAGAAGCTGCTCAAATCACAGGTATCCTGAAAAACTCATTTTCAGATCTGCTGGAGACGGTAAAGCCAACTACCGATTCGATGAACAAAATGGTTCGCATGATCGGCAATAAACCTTTAAACGAAGCCGAATTCGGCGTATTGTTCGATTATCTCGACCAAGCAACTTCAGAATACCAAAAACGATATACAATTGCTTCGGATGCGTTGGAAACAAAATACAACCAGTTGCTATCCAGTTTTGACAACAAAGACGAGATGATTAGTTTTAGGAATAAATATGTAAACAAAAAACTGGAAACACTGGTACGCGACAAATATTCACCCGATAAATTATACGTATCGAACGATCGCATTTACCAAGGCGATGAACCCATTTTCCGTCGGCCTGTATACAACAACGGAAGCGCCCATTTTTATGCTGCCAGCAAATACATCGGCAAGTTAAAAATTGGAACAGTGCTGTTCGATATTGTCTTAATCTGGTTGTTTACAGGGCTTCTTATGGTTACATTGTATTTCGATATCCTGCGAAAAGTTATCACCTACATTAATAAATGGAGGATCACACGACAGACCGAAATACGCGACCGAATTTTAAATAACCCGATGGCTTTTATGAAACGGGACAAGCAACAAAAGAGAGAGTAGCTGAAAGAAAAATGATTGAATGATTGGTGGAAAGAATGTATACGATATTCAATGCTCGACAAACTGCAAAATTGGATACATTGTCAATTGTAACATTTACTGATGCTTATTAGATTTTAGCAAGTAGTTGTCAAACTTTTCCTGAAATTTAGATTTCGTTTTTACAAACTTTTGATATACGCAATCCCTATTTTTCTTCAATATCCGACAAAACGATATGAACTGATAAACCATTTTCCACAAGAATACATTTGGTTCCTGTTAATCTTACATCTTCTATATTTCGTTCCTCATCGTCAAAAAAGACGATTTGGTCAAAACGGCAACCAACCTCTTCCTGAATTTTCTTCAAGTGGGCCACCTTACTGCCGGGATATATTTCCGTGATGTCGAAATACTTTTCAATATCAAATAATTGAAGCAATTGCTTTGCCCGCTCCGGTTCGTTTGTCCGGGAAGCAACGGCCAGTGTTTTCCCTGCATCCTTTAGTATTTTCAATATCTTCAGAACATCAGGATAAAGCCGAATCCAATGTCCTTGCTGGTCAAACAACTGTCCGTTCTTCCAGAAATATGGAGGGGATGTTTCGCTGCAAAAAGTATCCCCGGCATTCCAGATGGTAAAATCGAGATCAAAAACAAATACTTTCATGTTCAAACGCTCAACTCAACACGTTGGATGATATGATCCTGGTAAACTTCATCAAGCTCGGTAAAATAGCCGCTCCATCCCCAAACCCTGACGATCAGATTTTTATAAAGTTCAGGATGTTCTTTGGCTGCAATTAATTGTTCCCTGTTCACTGCATTAATCTGAAGCTGATGCCCTCCCAAATCCATGTACGATTTTACCAAATATGACACTTTCCGAATGCTTTCCGGATTGCGGAAAACAGTATCGTGCAATTCCAAAGTGAGCGGACCACCATTCATTATCTTTTTCATATCGGGTTTCGAAAATGATTTGATGATGGACAAAGGGCCTTTCACTTTCACATTTAAACCCGGGGAGAAGTTAGCAGACAGCGGCTCTCCTTTTTTCCTGCCATCAGCCGATGCTCCAATGTCTTTTACATGCCATAAATAATACATAGCAGAGCCCGAACCTGGTCTGAAGCATCCGCCGTGTTCATTTTTCATGTTAGCCGTTAATTCCGAAAATGCATCCAGTAATTCAACTGCAATATGGTCGGCAAAATCATCGTCGTTCCCCATTTTGGGGGCATCGTACCTCAGTTTCTCCCAAAGATGATTATCTCCTTCAAAATTATTCCTGATAGCATTGCCTATTTCCCTGGCACTTACGAACTTTTCCTCAAAAACATATTTTTTAATTGCTGCCAGCGAATCAACGGCAGTGGAAATTCCTGTGCCGTGAATCCCATAATTGTTATATTTTCCACCTATCGAAATATCCCTGGCCTTTTCGATGCAGCCATCCATCAATAGCGACTGCAGAGGCGCCGGTTCGGAGTAAATATTCGACAAGCCGGGAACAATTGCTTCCAATTCTTCTTTCATTTCCTGTCTGACCCCGTCCATAAACGAATCGAAATCCTTTGACTCTTCCAGATACTTTTTTATACAGGCATCAACCACCCGGGCAAACGACAAAGCCGCAATATTTGGGATGTCCATTCCTTGCCCCGGAATAATAAATTCCCAGCAGGCAGCCACCACATAATCTCTGGCATCTTTTAATTCATAACCTTTCGACAATAAACCGGGAATGACAACTTCATCGTTGGAATATTGCGGGAAGCCGAGGCCTTGTTTGGTCAGTTCCGTACCCAAATCATATATTTCGACAGGCGTATTTTTCGTTACACGCAGATTAATTTTCGGGTCGATCAATTTCAGTTCAAGACTGGCTTTCAGGCACATCTCAGAAAGCAGGTTAAAGGCATCGTTCCCATTTTTATCAACACCGCCCAACACCAGGCTTTGTCCGTTGTCGCCCTGCTGCATGCCAGGATAAAGGTCACTATCCTTGTTAAAGGAAATGAAAAATTCTTCCAGCAATTCAAATGCAGAATCGTAATCGAGCGCTCCTGAATCCAAATCATTTTTCAGGTATTTGAACATGTACTGGTCGAACCGGCCAACGGTGTTGTGGTAATTTCCCGAAGCCCACAGGGCAAAATGGAGTATCCTGAAAAACTGCAACGCTTCGCGAAAGGTTTTCGCTCCTTCCCTGGGAATCCGGTTTAAAATCAGGGAAATATCCTCTCTTCCTGATTTTTGCGCCAATTCAGCATACCGGTCTGCCAGCTTTTCAATATCATCGATTGCATGAATAACAGTCTGCAAAAATTCAACTCCTTGTTTGTCTCCTTGTGCCAAATGAATATTGATGGACTGTAAAACATCTTTTCGTCTCTGCTCCAATCCAACTTCAATGGTATAACTGTAGTTCGAGCTGATATTGCATATCCTTCCCAGCTCATGAATGTAATGCTCTTTTTTAATTCCCGCCCACTCATCTTTCGTAAAGATTTCCGGGATTTGCGGGACTGTGCGCATAAAAACGATCTTCTCATTGGGAAGGATTACCGGCACCTCGTTCGTCAAGACCCAGGTTAATCTTTTTTGCGCCCGAAGCACATCCTGCACTTTTTGCTCTTTCAGGGAAACCGTAAAGTCGCGCACTACATCCGGAGCAATATTTTGTCTGAAGACATGATGCTTTTTCTGGAATACATTGTCCAGTATTGTTTTAATTCGTTGGTTCATAACACTGTAATATTAATGTTGTAATTCTCAAAAACATCTCTCCATACGTTTACTTTTTTATTCGTATCAAACCCGGGAATAAAATGTTTGTTCACCATTGGGTATTTTGCCCCGGCGGTTTGATGATAAGGCAGCAACTCGACCCGTTTGAGATGTTTGGCATCTTTGATTAGCAATGCCGTCTTTTCCATATTTTCGCGAGTATCGTTCACTCCCGGAATCAAGGGCACACGGATATAAAAATCGGTATCAGCACAGCACAGGAATTCCAGATTTTCAAGTATCTGATAATTATCGACCCCGGTATACTTTTTATGAATTACGGAATCGGTGTGTTTAATATCCATCAGAACAAGGTCAATCAGGGGAACCATTTTTTGAAAGATGTTAGCGGCAGCATGACCCGATGTTTCGACAGCAATATTCATCGGCTTTAAATGTTCTATCAAATCAAAAAGAAAAGCCGATTGAGCGAGAGGTTCTCCACCCGATATAGTGATGCCTCCACCACTGTTGATCAATATTTCTTTCCCTTTTAGAAGTTCGTTTGCCAATTCTTCTGCTTCCAACTCCTGCCCGCATACTTTTCGTAAGCGCAGCGAACAGACCTTAACACATTTTCCACAGGCAATACATTTTTCATTCGTACATATCTGCCTGCATTTGCCGCAATCGATACAAGCAGCATGGCTCACCATCAATTCTTTCCGAAAAGAAATCCCTTCCGGATTATGACACCAGGTACAGCGCAACGGACATCCTTTAAAAAAAACCAGCTTTCGTATCCCCGGTCCATCATGTACAGCAAATTCTTCGATATTAAAGATGGTGCCTTTCATTCGTTTATTCTATTTAAAAATTACTGTATATCTTTTGGATCAAGAATACATTCTAAAATTTCGTTTTCCTCACTCGTGTAACTCGCATGCCCCCGAGATTTCGAGGCAAACAGCTCGTTTTGTGTTTTTTAAACTATGCTCGTTTCATACAGTTTTAACAAGTACCCTGATTTTTACCTAAAACAAGGCGTTCAATTTCTTCCAGTGATTTTCCTTTGGTTTCCACCAAGGCAAATCGGTAAAAAATTAAACTTAGAATAGTGGCTATACAGAAAAACAAAAATGCGTAACCTGTTCCGATGGAAGCAACAATAACCGGGAACACCCATGAATTCAGGGCATTGAAAAACCAATGGGAAAACGAGCCGATGGCCGACCCCCTTGCCCTGATATTATTGGGGAACATTTCGGAAAGGATTACCCAAATGACCGTTCCCTGCGATGCAGCAAAAAAAGCAATAAACCCCAGCATGGAAATCAAAAGAATATAGCCATTCGTATTTCCTGAGAGATATGCCCAACTGAACATTCCAAGAAATACCGGCATCCCGATACCCCCGGCATACAAGAGAAACTTCCTTCCGAATTTGTCAATCAGGGACATCCCGACGATGGTAAAAATCAGATTGGTTATGCCGATCAGCACCGTCTGATAAAAAGCAGACTCGCCGCTAAATCCGGCTTCCCTGAATATATCAGTTGAATAATAATTGACAATATTGATTCCAGATAACTGGTTAAACATTCCAACGCCAATACCAATTAGCACTAACTTAAAATAAGGCTTACGAAAAAGAACTGAATAATGGGTGAGAACTTCGTTATCCAGTGAGTCCTGAATTTCTTTAATCAATATATCCGGATCGGCAACATTATTAACCCTTAAAAGAGCTTCACGGGCTTCTTCAATACGGCCTGTCTTAACCAGCCATCGCGGACTGCGTTGGATAAAAAACAGAAGAACAAAAAATATTGCAGAAGGTATCACTCCAAATAAAAACATCCACCTCCATTTGTTTTCACCCCCTCCCATGCTATCAATTATAAAATTAGAAAAGAATGAAACCAGAATTCCGAGCACAATAGCAAACTGGGCAGTTGCAACCAATCTTCCCCGTAATTTTGGCGGGGCCACTTCCGAAATATACATGGGAGTAACCACCGAAGCACCACCCACAGCAAGCCCACCAATGAAGCGTCCAATGATGAACATCCATAAATTAGTGGCCAAACCAGTCATCAACATTGAAATCAGGAAAAAGAGAGCCATGTACTTCAGTATATACCTGCGCCCGTATATGTCTGCCGGTTTCCCGATAAACAAAGCGCCAACAACACAGCCAATCAAAGCCACGCTCACAACAAAACCTTTCATGGCTGGGGAGAGCCCAAAATACTGGGCCACGTAAAAAATTGTTCCGTTGATAACCCCGGTTTCAAAGCCAAATAGCAGACTGCCTAAAGCAGCTACAAATGTTACAAAGTACAAATATCGTCTCATGAAATTATGATTGATTATTTAAGTTTTTTCACAAATGGTTATCTATTATTTTGCATCAAAGCGATATACACAAACAGAACAATACTTTTCTCCGGGATTCAAACGGGTTGAGGGAAAGTTTGCCCTGTTCGGGCTGTCCGGGAAATGTTGGGTTTCCAAAGCCAAAGAGCCGCGATAAACGTATGGTTTTCCACTTTTCCCTGTAATTTTCCCATCGAAGAAATTTCCACCATAAAATTGAATGCCGGGTTCGGTTGTCCATACTTCCATGAACCTTCCTGATGTGGGTTCGTACACTGATGCTGCTAATTCAAGGTCACCGGGTGTTTTTCGGGTCAACACCCAATTGTGGTCATAGCCCCCTCCAAACCTCAATTGTTCAAAGTCTGCATCGAGCCTGCTCCCTATTTCGGTAGAAACCCGAAAATCCATGGGAGTGCCTTCAACAGGAGCTAGTTCTCCATTCGGGATAAGAACCGAATCGACAGGGTTATATCGGGTTGCATTGATCATCAAAAGATGGTCATTGATTGTTCCATTCCCTTCCCCGTGTAAGTTAAAGAATGAATGATGGGTCAAATTGATTATAGTTGGCATATCAGTTTTTGCGCGATGCGTAATGATAAATTCATTATCATCGGTCAACTCATAAGTCATCGTTACCTGCAGATTACCAGGATATCCTTCTTCCCCATCTTTGGAGAGATATGTGAATTCCAGTTTATTATTATCGATTTGTTTAGCATCCCAAACAACCATGTCAAAACCTTTGAATCCTCCGTGCAAGCTATTCGGTCCATTGTTTAAAGGTAATTGATAGGTCACCCCATCAAGTTCAAATTGTCCGTGTGCAATTCTGTTCCCGTAACGGCCAATGGTTGCACCCAGAAATCGTTCTCCTTTATAGTTGACGTACTTGTCAATAGAATTATGTCCCAGCACCACATCTGCAAAATTTCCATTTTTATCCGGAACCCATAATTCAACTACTCTGGCGCCAAAATTAGTGACAGCCACTTCTATGCCGTTTTTGTTTTTCAGATAGTACAAATCAGTCTGTTTTCCATCAACTATCGTTTGGAAATCCGATTGATCCGAGGTAGCAAATCGTGTTTGCTTTGGTTGACATCCAATCATAAGAAATAAGAATAAATATATTATTGGTCTCATTTTCATTTGAGGCTTGTAAAAATTAATTTGATCCCAAAGGAATAGTAATCATCGTGTAAGAATGTGCAGGAAAGCTATACGTGAATTTATCGCCTTTGACATTTAGCTCATTTTTCTTTGTCTTAACCAACTGTCTATCCTTCGAATTTTCATCTTTTATGTCTTTTCCATTGACTTCATAAACAGTAGCTTTTCCTCCAAAAGTTCCGTACTGACTGATAATTTCTGTAACGATTGGATTATCCTTGTGTTTGTTTATTACGTTGATGATGATCTCATTCTTTTCTTTGTTGTATGCCGAGGATACATCAAGGTAAGGAATGTGTTTATCTTTTAATTGGTAAGTAGGACAATCGACATATGTTTCAAGAGCTTTCCCGTGGCAGTTGTTAGCAAACAATTGCAAGGGGTAAAAAATGGTCTGGTACCATAATCCTTCTTTGGTTGTGAAAACCGGGGCAATTACATTAACTAACTGAGCCAGATTGGCCATTTTCACAATTTGAGCGTTGCGAACAAATGCGTTAAGATAAGTTGCCACAACCAAAGCATCTTCCAGGTTGTAAACTTCTTCATTCCCTTCGTTTCCTTTTGCCCGGTACCATACATTGTATTCATCAAAAGCAATATAAATAGGTTCTTTTCTATTGGTTTTCGATAACTGCTCATTTATAATACCTTCCGTGATCTTTATGTATTTCTCTACTTCAACGCTGGAAGCCATAAATTCGTAATAATTGTTATTCCTGTTTCCGGTATAATTATGCAGGGATATGTAATCGACGTAATCTTTCGTATATCCGAGAACGGTTCTGTTCCATGCAGTAAAATCCAGTTTTAAATTACTTGATCCGGCAACAACCAGCTTGATATCTTTATCAATCCATTTCATCAGCTTGGCAGTTTCAAGTGCGCATTTTCCATAATCGTCTGCACTTTTATGCCCCATCTGCCAGGGGCCATCTATTTCATTACCAAGTCCCCAATATTTCACATTATAGGGTTCCGTATGACCATTCTTTATTCTCAAATCGGAATAATAAGTTCCTTTTTCAACATTGCAATATTCGACCCAGTTGCGGGCTTCGTCCATTGTGCCGGTTCCCAGGTTGACACAGAAATAAGGTTCGGTATTTACTTTCCGACACCAACCAATATATTCATCCGTTCCAAAACTATTATCCTCCCGTTGTCCCCAAGCTAAATCGATACGGGTAGGCCGTTTGTCTTTGGGGCCAATTCCATCTTCCCAGTGATACCCGGAAACAAAGTTCCCTCCGGGCCACCTTACAATGGGGACGTTTAATTCTTTTGTTGCGGCAATAACATCTTTCCGAAGTCCATCTCCATCCGACAATGGGGAACCTGGTTCATATATACCCCCATAAATACAGCGACCGATATGCTCTACAAAATTTCCATATACATTTTTATCAATGTCTCCTATTTGTCTTTCAATATCAATTTTAATCCGGGCCTGGCTTGTTTGTGCCAAACTTATTTTTGCAGAAAAGCAAAATATTGAAACGACAAGGATAAAAATTGATTGTTTTAAAATAATTCCATTCGTTTTCATTTTTATTTAAGTTAAATATTTAAAAATCAAATACTTTTTTCACAAACTATCCCGAGAAATATTCTTTCGGGCCATGAGTTCTATTTCTAAATTAGTTATAAGAATGTACTGGCCGTTTAACCTTGGTCGCCTTCTTTAAATTTCTATCATAGGTAGTTAATTGATTACCACAACTAGGACAAAACTTTTCCTTACTCTTATTTTTGCTAATACTTCGGATTTCCTCCCGATGTCTGAATCCCTGCTTGGCAAACAAATAACCAACTAAAACACCGATACACGCAAACAATAATGCTATGAAAAATCCAACCATGTCCATAAACAGATTTATTTATTTCTAAACTCTTATCTTTCATTTCCCATCAGGGTAACAATGTTTTGCGAAACATCTGGCAAAACATCAGCACGAATGTCTATCAATACCACATAAAACTTCAGTCACGTCATATTATACAACCAAATCATCATTTTACTTATACTTTCTTTGCCAGAATGATTTAGGTTTCGACAGATACCAGAATCAAACAAATGTTACTTAAATATATATGGGGGCATTTCTCCTTTATTTTCTTCTACATATATGCCGGTTTCTCCATCCCCCTGCTGTTGTCTCCATTGATTCATTTGAACCCGGAATTTTTGAATTATTCCTTCGTAATAAGGACTAGCTGCCAGATTATTTAACTCATTTGGATCCCGTTGTATATCATACAATTCTTCTTGAGGGCGATTGTGATATCTCCACAGAACTGAAGCCGCGTGTTCGTTTTCATACGATTCGATTATCCAGGAATACCAGTACTGACGCCCTCCATCATGATCTTTTGCCACATCAATATGATTTGTATATAATTTTTCCGGAGCAAGGTTTAATATATACTTGTAACGGCTGGTGCGGATCATCCTCATCGGAGCCTGGTTCACTGTTCCGTCTCCAGTATGACTTGCATATACTATTTCACGATGACTGCTTTTTTCACCCGTCAAAAGAGGAAGCAAACTTCTTCCATCAATTTCTTCCGGTTCTTTTGGCGCAGTTCCTCCGGCTAATTCAATTGCTGTTGGTAACAAATCAATTAACGAAACTAAAGCATTCGTTTCTGTTGATCCTTTTATCACTCCCGGCCATTTGATCAGTAATGGGACCCGAATTCCGTAATCATACAGGTTCCACTTGCCAAATGCCCACTGCGGCCCCTGATCTGCAGTAAAAATTACAACTGTATTTTTTGTCATATTATGTTCTTCCAGACTTTTCAAAAGTTTTCCAACATTTCCATCCATTTTGGAAATATCGGTGTAGTAGCGGGCTCTCGATTTCCGGGTTTCTTCAGTATCGATATGAATTGATGGAATATCAACCGATGAATAATCATATTCCGACTTTTCAGGCCAAATTACATGCGGGCTGTGATCATTAACAATCAACATAAAATGGTTTTTATTTTCTGATACGTCAGATAACCACTTATCTACCGGAGCCATATTCAAATCGGTCCAAAGTACTCCGTCTTTTTCATGTCCAGGTTCGGGAACATTAGTATTGTGAATCAACTCAAACGGATAAGCATTTACAGGTCCTATATGCAGTTTTCCGGCAATAGCAACTTTGTACCCAAGCGATTGAAGGTAAACAGGAAGTGTACGTACTTCATTTTTGATCCCGGAGTGATTGACATGTGCCCCATTTCGAAACGGATATAAACCGGTATGTATTGAAGCCCGGGAAGGAGCGCAGGTGGGAGAACTGGCAAATGCTTCAGAAAATAAAAGTGATTCAGTCGCCAATCGATCAAGATTTGGTGTACGAACTACTCGGTTACCATAAGGTCCAATGTCGTTTGTTCCAAGGTCATCTGCTACAAATAAGACAATATTAACAGGTGTTTCCTTTGGGCTAAACGAATGCTGTGCACGTGACACTTGCATTCCTGTTATCATTAGTACAGTTAAAGCAATTATAGGTTTATTTATTTCCATTTTATTTGATTTCAAATTATTTTTATTCTTTTTCTCCTGAAGGAAGATTTATTTTATGACCGGCCGGAATAGCCTGTCCAAAATTGGGAGTCCCATCGGCATTCCATGTAAATGGTTGCATTCTGACATCCCGATCCCACCCTGGATCAGTTGTCTTTTTGGAATGGTAAATAATCCAGTCTTCGGTATTGTCCGGCGATTTAGCAAAAGAACAGTGTCCGACTCCAAGTACCTGGGAATTTCCCAGAAAAACAGGACCTGATTTTTTCCAGTTTGCAGGATCAAGTAAATTGCCATCCGGATTAATTAGTTGAAGCATTCCCAGCCGATAATTGACCAGCCATGATTCACGGCATGAATAAATGACAAATACTTTCTCACCATTCTTCAAAACTTCAGGCGCTTCATTCAAATCCAGCGGGCCACCTGTTTCCCAGCTTTCTATAGGCGAAGAAAGTTTCACCCGGGTACCTTTCAGGGTATACGGATTACTCATTTCACAGATATACAAATGCTGAGGCGTTGCATCGGTCATTTCCTGATTGATCCAACCCGACCAAATCGCATACAACTTTCCTTTGTGTTCAAGAACGGTCATGTCGATACCCCAAATATTAGAGTTTGGTTCGTTTGGATTATCGCCGGTATATAATTGCCCCATATCTTCATAGTCGCTGAAAACATCCTCTGTTTTCGAACGCAAAACCATGGTTCTTTGATATATATAGGGAGGCCCTGATTCTCCTGCTGCAAAATAAACATACCAGTGTCCTTCAATAAAATGAATTTCAGGAGCCCATATACACGACTTGTTCCATCCCGATGCAGGAGCGGTCCAGATAATTTTCTTTTCTTCCCGTTTTGTCAGTCTGGAAGACCTGTAAACAGCAATAGCACGAAGCGAATTATTGATTGAATGGCAATAAACGTAATCGTTGTCTTTTTTTACCATCCACGGATCAGCACCATCCCAAACGGGATTGGTAAAACCCGGTTTTTCTGTTATTTTCTGGTCGATATCAGTAGGATCACCATCCTTATTACACCTACCAAATGACATAAATACCAACATCGAAAAAATTAAAAGTTTTAGTCTTTTCATCGTTTTAAAATTCCTATTTTTTAATAATAATTAACATACAGAGCTATCAAAATTTGTCCACCTGGCTTTCAACCGGGACTACTGTTGCCTGGTGTTCTTTCAAAACCTTTTTTATTTCTTCAATAATTTCCGGATGCTTATTTGCAATATTGTATTTTTCCGAAGGATCAACATTTAGGTTAAAAAGCAGAGGCGGATCGTGGGGTGTTTTAACATCACTGTTAAATGCAGGCTGGGTGATAAAGTGAGCTTTGTATGCGCCTTTTCTGATTGCAAAAATTTCAGATCCCCGATAATAAAAAACGACATCTCTTTCGCTTTTCCCGGTTCCCGTCAGTAAAGGATAAATATCATATCCGTCATACACCCTGTCATCCGGCAACGTTGTGCGAGCCAATTTGCAGAAGGTGGGCAACAAGTCCATCGTGGTAGCCATGTCGGCAACAACGCCCGGCTTTAATGTTCCCGGCCACCAGAATATTGCAGGTTCACGCATACCTCCTTCGAATGTACTTCCCTTGCCTTCTCTCAATAAACCAGCACTTCCTCCTTCTTCTTCATAATAGTACAACCAGGGACCATTGTCGGAAGTAAACACGACCAATGTATTTTTGTCCAATCCGGTCTCTTTCAATGCTGACAGTATTTGGCCAACGCTCCAATCCAACTCTTCAATTACATCACCATACCTACCTCTTAAACTTTTGTTCTCGAATTCTTTCGAACGAAACAATGGGACATGGGGCATAGCATGGGCCAGGTATATAAAAAACGGATTCTTCTTGTTTTGTTTGATGAAGTTGATTGTTTCTTCTGTATAGCGTTTAGTAATTGTGGTCTGATCGGCAGGTCTTTCTATGATTTCCGAATTCCGCATCAATGGAACATTGAAATGTTCAATCTTTGGATTGTATTTTTTTGTTTCATGCCAATTCAATCCTCCGGTTTTTTCTTCACCAACAAAATCCATGTCGTTACTATATGGGATGCCATAATAATAATCGAAGCCATGTGCATTGGGAGAGTATTTCGATAAGTGCCCCAAATGCCATTTTCCGATACATGCAGTTTTATAGCCTACATTTTTCAATGCTGATGCTATCGTAATTTCCTTTTCAGGCAGTCCCCCATACGAATCTTGAAAAAAGACTCTGCGTTTTTCGCCATATACCCCCGAACGAATTGGCAATCTTCCGGTCAGCAAGCCTGCTCTTGATGGGGTGCAAACAGATTCTGCCACATAAAAATTGGTCCATTTCTGGCCTTCAGTGGCCATCTTGTCAAGATTTGGAGTGAAAATTGTTGGATGCCCATTGCACCCCATATCGCCATAGCCCATGTCGTCGGCAAAAATAACGATGAAATTAGGGGAAATTGATTTCGATTTAACAGAGGCACCGGTAATTTGCTGTACCCATAAAACATTTACAAGTAAACAAACTATCGAAATAGTTTTAAAGTTGATTTTCTCCATAGTATCAGGAATTTAGTTACACAAACATGTGTTAATGGCTATTGTTGATTATTTTTATTCATAGGCAACCAATTATCTTATCACATAAAGCACTTCACCCAAAACATCGATAAACTGACATATACAAAAACATTTTTCATTGAAATATTAATATTTCGGTTTGTTGCAACAACATATATTGTATACTTTTGAAAATGAATCATATTATTACATAAAGGTATATCAAAAACACATAGACTTCGACATACAAAATGATATTAATACTGAACGAAATGACATCTACAGAAAGAAGATTTTTAAAATATTATACCATTGGCAGCGAAGATAAACGTTGGGGAATTTACCTTACAGGCGCCGGGCACATCAAAGTTGATAAACATACACCGTATCCGTTGGTTGACGATCCGTCGCACCATTATTTCCATTGGTCAACCGGAAGAAGGTTATCGGAATACCAGGTCTTATATATCACCCGAGGACAAGGTACTTTTGAATCGGAACTTACCGGTATCCGAAAAATTAATGCAGGAGATGTATTCTTCCTTTTCCCAAACGTATGGCACCGTTTCAAACCCGACGAAACCACCGGCTGGGATGAATACTGGGTTGAATTCGACGGCGAACTGATCATGCATTACCGCGACAAAGAATTTCTGAATCCCAATATTCCTGTTATTACCGTTGGCATTCAGGAAGAAATTGCTGCAAACTACCTGAAGATTATCGACTTGTTAAAAGACGAAAAGCCAGGTTTTCAGTATATTGTCTCCGGCATTTTTCTCCAGATATTAGGCCAGATTTTTGCCTCCAGGAAGTATCTCTTTTTTGAAGGCAAGGAAGTGGAAGATCAAATCAGGCAAGCCAAGTTGCTGATTCTGGAAAACCTGAACCTGAACATATCGCAAGAGAACATAGCCAAAAGTATTGGGATGGGCTATTCGTTATACCGAAAAAAATTCAAAGAATACACCGGTGTTTCCCCTGCCCAGTATCAAATTCAGATGCGAATCAACAAAGCCAAAGATTTACTGATTATTACCAATCAATCATTCAAAGAACTGGCCCACGAACTTGGATTTGAATCTACCGATTATTTTTTCAGGTTATTCAGGCAAAAAACCGGGTTCACACCTTCCGAGTTCAGGGAAAAGAATAAACGGTAAAACCAAAACCAGAAAAATAGACGACAGAATACTTACGAAAATAGTAATTGTACTATAACAGAAGGGAGCAAGGTTTGCTTTGCTCCCTTCTGTAAAACTTAATATTCTTGTCCTATCAAAAAACGATACCGTTTTTATTGACTAACTATTTTCCTAATATCCGGGATTTTGCTCTAACATTGAATCAGAGTCAACAGCCTGTAGTGGGATAGGGAATAGTAAATGTTTTGTGGCTGCATGAGTGAGCCCCCTTGCTTGGGCATAGCTAATAAATTTACCTGTTCTGATTAAATCTTGCCGTCTTAATCCTTCACAATAAAACTCCCAGCCCCGTTCATTAATAATGTGATCGCGCAACGCATCTTTGCTTGCAAAGTTTGCCAACTGTACATCAGCAAGCCCTGCCCGTTTCCTAATTTGGTTAATTAAGGATATGGATTCCGCATTGAGACCATTAAGTTCATTCAGTGCTTCTGCCCTCGACATTAATATATCGGCATACCGGATAACCGGAATATCATTCCCCATACCACCATTAACGGCATTCGGATCAGGCCAGAATTTCAACGGACGGGTATCATCACCGGTTAATAATGAAACGGTTTTACCACTTGAGTTTATATACGAAGTGAGGACCGTTTCTTTCCTTTTATCGTTGGCTGCGAATGAATTGAAGAAGCCATCCCGAAGTGAATATTGTGCTGCGTAATTACGCCAAGTACTCAGATAAGTGAGTCCGCTTAACGGGTCTTTCTGGAATCCTGCAGGAAAAACATAAGCTTCCCAATCATTTCCAGGTCCACTGCCTGGAACAATTGCAGTACATGTCCTTACCCACATAAATTCTTTGTTCTTCTCATTTTCTATGCGGAACATAGCTGAGTAGTCTGGATATAATTGATAATAATTCATATCCATGATTTGTTTGGCCATGTCAGCACATTTTTGCCATTGTTTGGTGTTTAAATAGAATTTACACAGAAAAGCGCTTACCGCACCTTTGTTTGCACGACCATATTCAGCTTCAGCTCCCGGAGACGGAAGTTTATCAATTATTGCCAGGAATTCAGTTTCAATAAATGACAGCATTTCAGCATCTGTAGCTCTGGCAAGTTCTTCTGCTCCATTTTTCATCGTTACACGCAATGGTACCGGGCCAAAAAATAGATATAAATTGTAATAGCTGACCGCTCTAATAAATCTTGCTTCCGCACTATACAAACTTTTCTTTGCATCGCTAATATCAGCGTTGTCAACATTATCTAAAACCGAATTAGCATCCCGTATTGCAAAATATGCAGGGTTCCATAACATGCCAAGCAACCAGTCAAGGTTGGCATCCCAGGTGAAGTTCATAAATTGAAGTAACTGCTTGTTATCAGCTCCCGCTTTTTCGAACATAATATCAGTTGCACCATCCTGGGTCAGTATGTAACCTTTTGCAGCTTTCTGATTTTGAACATTATTTTCCTGTACATAAGCGCCTTTTAATACACTTAATAGTCCGGCATCAGTAGTTAAGAAATTTTCCGGTACAAGCTGCGAATAAATGGTTTCGTCAAGCATTTCCTCACACGATGTAAAGGGGAGTAGAAATACACTTGATATTATAATATACCTTATTATTTTCATGATAATAATATTTTAATTTTAAATGAATAAACGTTATAAAACATTTCTTCAAAATATGAATTAACTAAAAATCAATCCTTACGCCAAGCGAAAAAGTAGTCGCTAACGGATAGGTATTAAAATCTACCCGGTAATTCGCATTGCCATTCGGATTAGCTGCCGGGTCCATTCCATCATACCCGGTAATTGTAAAAAGATTTTGCCCGGTAATATAAATTGTCCCGGAATGGATAAATCTTCTTATTGCCGGAATCTCATAACTAAGGGTTACCGATTGAAGCCTTATGTAAGATGCATCCTGTACAGTGTATGAATTAACAATCTTCTGCCCCTGGCTTAATGGTGTAACAAAAGAAGGATACTTGTTGGAAGGATTTTCAGCAGTCCATCTTTCTAAAAGTGGAGTGGCATATTTATTTCTCCTGAAATTTATCGGGAAATAGGTGTCAACAAGGTTATTGTTGAACATTTTCAAACCAGACACACTTTCGAACATTACATCCAGCGTAAATTGTTTGTATTCAAAACTATTACTGAATCCAACGGTTAATTTCGGAAAACTATTTCCCAGAATAACACGGTCAGAAGAATTAACAGTCTTATCTCCATTAACATCAAGATACTTGAGGTCACCGGGGTGAACAGCATCTATTGTCGTTGAAAAATCATCGGTGGTTTGCCATACCCCGAGAACTTTGTATCCATAAAAAGAATATAAAGGTTCTCCTTTCCGTATTACTGCAGGATCAGAGCCTAAAACCCCGAATGATCCGGCCATAATATCACCCTCTCCACCTAAACTAATTACCTCATTTTTTAAGGTGGCTAGGTTTAAAGAGGTGTTCCATTTAAATGCTTTGTCAATATTTCTTGTATTTAATGTTATCTCAAACCCTTGGTTCCTGATGCTTCCGATATTTGTTAGCTGACTGGTGAAACCGCTTGTATAACTTACAGGTTTATATAATAACATATCAAATGTGTGTTTGACGTAATAATCTACGCTAGCAGAAATTCGGTCATCAAATACGCCTATATCAAACCCGAAATCCGATTGTTCTGTTGTCTCCCATTTTAAATCAGGATTTGCCAACCTTGCAGGTTCCTGAGTTGAACTCAGCAGACCATTGAAAACCCCCATCGGGCCGGTTCCATAAGTCATAATCGACTGATAGTCGCCAATTGCCTGATTCCCGGTTCGACCCCAGCTAACTTTTAACTTCAAATTATTTATGAATGACAAATCACTCATAAAATTTTCCTGATTAATTCTCCACGCACCAGCAAATGAAGGGAAATACCCGAACCTGTTGTTTACCCCAAATCTGGATGATCCGTCCACCCGAAACGATGCAGTAAATAAATATCTATCCATGAATGAATAATTAACCCGCCCTAAATATGAAAGCAACCGGTTGGACAGTTTATTGCTAAAAACGAGAAATGTACTTTGTGTTCCTGATTCAACATTATCTGAGCCCGTTGCATCAGATGGATAACCAGCCGACTGAAGTGAATTTCTGTTGGTTATAAACCGCTGGGTTGTAACACCAGCCAAAACAGTAAAATTGTGGTCTTCAATTTTTTTATTGTAATTAAGTGTTCCTTCCACTAAATAATTGCTCACGGTTCCATTCATAATTGAAGCCGACCCTCCTGCAGCGAGTCCATCTACAGTTGATCGATCAACATAAACATCCCTTCGCTGATTTTGAATATCGCCACCAATGTTAAGTTTTGCCACTAGTCCGGGAATGAGCGTATAATTTCCAAATACAGTTCCATAGGTCCTGTAACTTGCCGAACCGGCCCTTTTACCATAAAGAATTGCCAATGGATTATCAGTCGTAATAAAAGGCGATATTTGATATCTTCCAGTAGTAGAATTCGTGATCGAGAGAGTCGGATCAAAGTTGAAAGCAGCATATATTGCCCCACCATTTTCATTGAATGCATTTCCTTCCGGGGCAAAATCGTCCTGGATGTAACTGGTACTTAAATTCAAACCTATGTCGAATTTATTTGAAACAGCATTGGTCATATTAATTCTGGCGGTGTATCTTTTCAAACTTGATGTTTTTACAACCCCCTGCTGGTCGAAATAATTCAGGCCAACAAAAAATGTTGATTTGTCATTGCCACCACTGAAAGAAAGATTATGATTTTGAACCTGGGCGTTTGCTCTGTATATATGATCTTGCCAGTCGTTTCCTCCATCTTGAATTTCTGTAACTTTTTCAGCAGCAGTTCCCCCTCCATCTTCAATAATTTCATTTAATATTGTCATATACTCATCAGCTGTCAGCACCCTCAATTTACTTGCTACATTCTGCATTCCGTATTCTCCTGAATAATTTACTTTCGTAGTTCCGGTTTTGCCTTTTTTGGTTGTTATCATAACAACACCATTGGCCCCTCTCGACCCATAAATTGCAGTGGCCGATGCATCTTTAAGTATTTCTATCGATTCAATATCTGCCGAGTTAATCGAGTTTAACGGACTGCGAACCGTATTGGAACTAATATAATTTCTTCCTGAAGCAGTAATCGGCGCCGTATTGTCTATTGGCAAACCATCGATAACGTATAAAGGATCGGATCCGGCACTTACGGACCCAGCTCCCCGAATGTTTACAGAAATACCTCCACCGGGTTCATTACTATTCTGGATAACGCGCACACCGGCAGCCCTTCCGGCCATTAATTGATTTAATGAAGATTTAACCCCTTTATTGAAATTATCAGACCTCAACGAAGTAACGGATCCGGTTAGGTCGCTTTTTTTCATTGAACCATACCCTATTGCTACAACCTCTTCAATACCAATAGTTTCTTCCTGCAAGTTTACATTCACGATAGTTTTTCCAACTACAGCTATTTCCTGCGTTTTCATTCCAACAAATGAAAACACCAAGGAAGCATCAACCGGAACATTGTTTAGAGAGTACTTCCCATCAGAATCGGTAATCGTACCATTTGTCGTTCCCTTCACCACTACTGAAACTCCAGGAAGCAGATTTCCAGATGAATCGGTGACTTTTCCCTTAATATTATTAGATTGCAGCCCGACTTGGAAAGTTTCGCTTTTACCAGACAACAATATTTGCCGATTCACAATTCTGTACCCGATATTCGTACCTTCAAAAACATTATCCAGAATATCTTCGATTTTCATATCGTTCAAATCGATGTTCACCTTATTTTCAACATCGATTTTCGAATCGCTATACAAAAACCGGTACTCAGTTTGTTCTTCAATTCTGATCAGCACATCTTTAATAGATACATTTTTCATATTCAAACTTAAGTGGCTGTTTTGCGAATACGAAGTAGCCGATACATGAATAATAACAACCAACATCAAAAAAGTAAATACTTTCATCACTTTTAAAATTTTGCCTGACGGCGTTAGTCCTTTTCCAAACCAGGAAAAGATTCCATTTTTTTTCATAGTTTTGTTTTAAGTTTTTAATACTAATTACCAAGTTTCGACAACGGTAAATTTGTTAAACTCGCAAGCAGGGATATGTTCCAGATATTCCTGCTTTTTTGTTGATCAGTCAACATTTTGTCATAGGCAATACTTTTTAATTATAATTGAGGGTTACATTTTCGCCATCTATTTTACATTGAAACGGGGTTACAAATTTCATTAGATCAAGCATCTCTCTGAGACTTTCGGTTTTAATGGTCAGCGTGTACCTTAAATCTTTTACCTTGTCCATACCTTCTACATAAATTTTCACACCATACCAACGCTCCATTCGGATAATCAAGTCTTCCAATCGTTCGTTGTTTATTCTCAGAAGATTATCTTTCCAACTCAGATACAAATCTGGATTAACTTCTGTAAGGCTGTACTTTTTATTTTCATTCAGAAAGAAACGTTGTCCAGGCGATAATTTTACTTCATTGCTGTTTCCCGTAATAATGGAAACTGAACCTTCTTTCAAAATAGTTTCACTTTCGTTTGAATCACTGTATGCCCTTACATTGAATTCCGTACCGTACACTTTCACCGTATAGTCGCGAGTTTTGACAAAAAAAGGATTTTTCTTGTCTTTTGCCACATTAAAAAATGCTTCACCTGACAATTGTACTTCTCTTCTGTTTTTACTATCCAAAGAATAGGAAAGCGTTGAACCTGAATTCAGCCACACACTAGTACCATCGGCAAGAATCACATTGCTTTTCTGTCCATCGGGTACAATATATTGCACCATTTGCAGATGCTTTTCCGGCAAGTTCCCGAAATACAAAAAAGCAGAAACCAGAAATAATGGGATAATCAGAATCGCAGCTACCCGACCCATCCAATAGGCAAAACTCCCGATATATCTTCTCTTTTCCGATTTATTTTCCATGTATTTTTTCAGCCGAATCATCGAATCCTTATACTCGTCCCGGGGGATCTCCTTTTCCTCAAACGATAGGTTTTCAACAATTTGACATGCTATTTCGATAGCTTCTTTTTGTTCGGGATATTGCCCCAGAAATTCTTTCCAGAATAAATCTCTGATCTCGTCAGGTTTTGTTATCCAAAGCCGGAATCCAGCATCCTGAACAAAATCATCAAACTTAAAATCCCTGTACCTCAAAAACTTTTCCATGTTGACTCAAGTTCGTTTTTATCAGTAATGGAAAGAAAAGCTACGATATACTACTACAAAATAATGCTATAAAACACTTTATAGCAAAAACAATTGAATACACTATAAGGAAGCGTTTAAACGGGACTCAATATAAAAAGGATGATTTGTCTGTCAATCCTGTTCTTCTCAAGATCGTCTTTCATCGATTGGATTGCCCGGCACATCAGATTCCTGACCGTTTGAATCTTCACACCGAACAGTTCAGCAATTTTCTGATACGACATATCGTTGTAAAAGCGGAGGTAGATTATTTCCTGTTGCTTTTTCGATAGTTTATTAACCGAAGCAATAATATGTTTTCGCGTATTTTCTTCCATCTCCTCTTTTATCATTTGATTTTCAATCGACTCAACCAAAGTAAAACAAGAAGTGGCAAGCTGGTCGTTTTTCTGCTTTAAGTTTATGGTAAGCTGCTTCGACACTTTATTTCGCATGACTTTCAGAAGATAAAACCGAATATTATCGGTAGCAGAAAGTTTTTCCCCCGAATCAATTAAATCAACAAAAAGCTCATGGATAAGGTCCTTCACTATTTCTCCATCAGTGGTGAATTTTAACCCATAATGAAAAAGCGAAGAATAATTTTCTTCATAAATAATTTCAAATGCCTTTTTGTTCCCTTTTCTGAAACTATCCCAAATAATTTGATCTTTTACAGTTTTGGTCACTCCTTACCCAATTTATTATTTATAAAACAAAGTTGTGACAAAAATCGGAATAGACAACTTATATTTTCATTTGGTATAATTTTCCACGCATGATTTTCACATAACCGAACTTCCGTTCCTGTTTGGCAAAAAGTTCAAGTGCCACATTGAGCCAGATGCGTTCGTACGAACCAGCCAGACCTTCTTCAACATTGAGGCGCATCTGTTCCCTGATCCATCCTTCCGGATTCACTCTTCCTGCGCGTAAAGGAATCAGGGCAAGATTACTAATTGCTACATTCTCTTTCTGTTGTTGGTTGTTTTCCTTTGGAGATGTATCACATCCTTGTGTTAGGAACAAAGAAACAGTCAATGTGAAGAACAAATAAATTCTTTTTCTCCTGTTTTTTCAAAAAACTAAATAACAATGAATTGTTATTACATATTTTTTTCAAAAATGTTTTCAACAGGCATCTCATAGAATTTATACTGATCCTTGGCACCAACTTTAATATACCGTCTGCTTAACAGCTTGTCATGCGTACCTTCTTCTATAAACTCTGTTGTCAATAAGTACCCATCATGAATCATTGGCAGGACAAATGCATAAGGAATATCAACTCGGTCTGAAGCGGGAAGGTTTATTGAAAGGGTATCTGAATAAACTGATTTTCCTTGTGAGTTTAACAATTTGATGGTTACAGATCCCTTTTTGTCCTGGATGTTATCGTTTACGCCCATTAAAGAAAAACTCAAGTATTCGCCCGGTTTGTGAGTTGGACGTCCTTTCGCGAAGCGCTCATCGGTTACGTTAATGAACACATTCGTTGGCGCAAAGCAATGTTTGAACCAATACATCGTGGCACCGGGGGTCAAATCTTTGATATTGTCAATAAACCAATCTCCCGTATAACCATAATTGTTTGTCAATAAACAAAATGCCAACACTCCGGCAATAGAACGGTTGCTTCGCATCCATTCGGTTTCACATTGAAGCCAATAAGCTTGGAAATTACGGCGTTCAGAAACAGTTGTGTTGGGACCCATATAATAGTCATAGATGGTTGTGGTCAGCTTGCTTGGTGTTCCATCCCTCCAGAGCCAAACCCAACCGTATTCATTGACCAATTGCGCAGAGCTCGACTCTTCTATTCCCTTGACAATTTCAGGCCTGAACGACAGGCTGCCCAATGGATACGGGGTTTTCATGCTACCATCCTTCTTCCTGCCCTGATAGGTGTGCGGTTCATCCATTTCATCATTTGCCATTTGCGATGCCGTCATGTATCCTGCGTCCCAAATACGGGTGGGGTCGAGAATTTTAAGTCCAGGTATTAACACATTGCCTATGAACTGATTTTGGTTCTCATTAATGGCATCCCAAATGGCGATGCTCGGGTGGGAGCCATCTGCCCATACCCAATCCGTAAATTCTTTTCTAATCTGGTCGTCCCATCCATGCATCTGCCAGTAAAGCCACTCATTTTGAAACAAAAGGCCGTACTCATCGGCGAGATCGTACCAGAAGTCCGGAACGATGCCGACACATATCCGCATACTGTTCCAATTAAGTTCTTTCGGCATGTCTATCAACATTTTCTTAACCCATTCCCTGTCCCAGGCTAAGTTACCGCATTCCGGATCTTCAAAAAACCGTTGCAAAGTAATGTTCGAACCCCGCAGGTAAATTTTCTCCTCATTGAGATAAAAAGATTTACCCCGGCGTTCAAAATCCCTTACGCCGAAAGCATCTTCAACCCGGTCAGATTCTAATTTATTGAAAAGAAGCGTTACTTCAGCAGTATATAAAAAAGGATCATCCGGGCTCCAGGCGTGAGGATTGGGCATGGGTAGGTTCACCTCGATTTCACCAATCTGGTCCCGCAACAAGGCAACAGTGCCTTCTGCCTCGGCAACCTGCTTCCTCCCCTTTTTCTCGTAAATTTTAATTTGATAATTTATCATATCCAATTTCGGATCGCCTGGCGTTGAGAATCTGTTAAGGTTCCACAGTTTGGCTTTCACCGTCACCTTTTTTTCTTTCAAGAATGGTAAAGCCAATATGCGGCTCACCCGTATCTTGTTGGTAAACGAGAGGTATACATCGTCCCATATGCCTGGAATATAATGTTCCTTCTCTTTATCTGTGCCACCGGCCGCTTGGCTGGGCAGCCAATACCTATCGCCAACCTTCAATAGGATTTCATTTTTCTGGTCGAATTTTAATGCACGTGTAATTGCCACGTCAATAGGAGTGTAACATTCCATGTAATTCCCCAGATCGATTCCATTGACGAACACTTGGGTTACGTATTGGCTCTTCTTAATGGTCAGAACTGCTTCCAGGTCTTTTAATTCTTTACCGATGGTTATTTCTTTTCGGTACCAGCTATACCGGGGCGTATAGTCGGTCGCCAGGAGAGCCCTCTCCCAACCTCCGTCAACCGCTTTGTCTGGCTGTTTGAAAAAAATGTCATACTCCTCGATCTTGGGCAGCGCCAAATGCACCAGGCCGGGAACCGGTATTTTGCGGGTAAATTTGGATGGCTGGATGGAACGCGTTGTCTGTTCAAACTCCCATATCCCATTTAAATTAATAACGGTACGTGGCGATTCTGCTGCCAGGGCACTGGCTAACAGAAAGAAGCTAAGAGCAAAAATTAAAGAAACCTTTTTCATACATTTTTTTTTAGATGGAGTTTAATTTCTCTCCTAATTTAAATCAATATTGGCAATTATCCGTTTTGCTATTTTTATATCATGGGGGAACTTCCATAGTGGTTGGGTCGGATTTTTTTTGTCATCTCTTAAATCAACCATTTGTATTATAGCCGGTAAAGCATCTTTTGCATCATTCTTCATTTTTTCTAAAACTGTTAATGTCTCCACCCGCTCAAATTGGTTGTCGGAACTCAATATACTAGTCAAAGTGGGTATTATGGCAGCATTGTCTCCAATACTATAGAGCGCTTCAGCAACTGCAATACGAACTGCTGCCACTTCATCCTTTAACAGAACCAAAAGTTTCGACCGTGCTTTTTTGGCCTGTTTCCCCAAGACAGTGCAGCCCGTTGCAGCCCAATACCGTATTATCGGGTTTTTGTCGGAGAGCCGCATGATTAATTCGTCTAAATATTGAATGTCGCGTAGGGTGGCCATATCGGCTGTTTCCAATATACGCTCCAATGGATAGTTGTTGCTATGGGCAAAGTCATAAACTGTACTATTTTTTGATATAGTGACTCTCATCGATTCCGGAATAAACCCGGTGTCCTTGGTTCTATGAATTATATCTTTGCAATCCTGTCGCATTTTTTCGAGGATAACTTTGTATGCTTTCTCTCCTGCCAGGTTATTAACATTATAAGGATCAACTTCTGTATCGAATAACTCCTCCGATGGCTTCTGATGCCAAAACGTAGATTGCGTTGCATTTAAAGAACCTGATTTGTAGCTGTTTTCCCACGAAGCCATAGATTTTGCCTGCCATAAATACTCGTTGTGCTGACCATAGATTTTATTGGGCATATAATTTCGGATATACCGATATTTTTTGCTTCTGATGGTTCGTATCATTTCCAGGCTTTCGTCTATCCTGCCTCTAAATCCAAATGCATATTCTTTTTCGAGAACCTGTTGTTCTCCTAAAAAAGGTTTTCCTTGCATATAAGAGGGCATTTCAACTCCTGCCAAACTTAAAACAGTGGGTGCAAAATCTTCAAAAGAAACAACTCTGTCAATCCGTGAACCGACAGGGGCCGGAGCAAGCGATGCATATTTTTTAGGAAAACGAATGACAAGTGGCACATGCAAACCAGCATCGTACATAAAGCGCTTACTTCTGCCCAAAACGCCGCCATTGTCACTATAATAAAAAATAATGGTATTGTTTGTCAAACCAGCTTCATCCAGCTCTTTCAATAAATCGGCCACCTGCTTGTCCATCACTTCAATTTTGTCATAATATAGCGCGAAGTCATTCTTCATTTCGGGAGTAGCCGGTAAATAAGGCGGAATCATCACCTTATCAGGATCATGGATCAGTTTTCCCGGAGACTTGTGAACGCCGATACTACTTTCATGAGTGATGCCCAGATTGAAAACCGCGAAAAACGGTTGCCCCGGCTCCCGGTTTTTATAACTAGCCTTTTCGCTGGATTCATTCCAAACACCCCGATGCCGACTCGTATTATAATCCTCTTTGGCATTATTTGTCGTGTAATAGCCTGCCTGGCGCAGGTATATAGGGAAAAATTGAATGAAATCCGGGATAGGATAATTGCTTCTCATCTGTTCGGTGCCAAGACTACTGGCAAACATTCCTGTGATCAAGGTTGATCTTGATAAGGCACAGGCAGGTTGGGAATAGGCGTTAGTGTATAAAATGCCTTCGCTGGCCAACTTGTCAATATGTGGCGTAGTAGCGAATTTATCTCCATAGCAACCCAACATGGTGGTATTATCTTCACTTACTATCCACAAAATATTAGGTTTCTCTGGTTCCTTCATTGAAAAGGAATACATAGTATTTGTTAAAAGTAAAAAACATACTAGCAAGAAATTAAGCATGGCTTTGAGATTAAAATTTCTGTTCATCCTTATATTTTATTTGCAAATCTTTGAGTTGAATTTTGAGCGAGCCTATTAAACTTGAGTTTTCCGGGTTCTTATAAATATTATGCATTTCATTCGGATCATTTTTCAAGTCGTAGAGTTCCCACGTATCGATGGGATCGTAAAAATGTATTAGTTTATAACGCTTTGTAAGTATTCCATAATGAGCCGTTAATCCATAAGATTTCTCATAATAATGATAATAAACCTTATCTCTCCAATCGGGTACTTTTTTATCTGCCAATATACTTTTCATCGATACCCCTTGTATATCTGTCGGGATTGAAATACCCGCATAATCAAGAAACGTGGGGGCAATGTCCAAATTCATCACAAAATCATTTAACTGTTGCCCAGCTTTGATTTCCTTTGGATATCGGATCATCATTGGCGTACGGAAAGACTCGTTATACATAAATCGTTTATCGTACAACCCATGCTCGCCTAAGAAAACTCCTTGGTCAGAAGTATAAACCACAATTGTGTTTTTATCCAAGCCGTTATCTTTAAGATATTGCAATACGCGACCTACATTGTCATCCACCGATTTGATACACCGCAGGTAATCTTCCATGTACCGCTGGAATTGCCATTGCTTCAGTTCTTCTTTTGTTTTTATCGATTCATATTCGTTATCTTCTTTTTGGTATGCTACATTCCAGACTTTTCTTTGAGCTGTGGTGAGCCTACCTAGTTCTCGTTGATACGCATTAGGGTTCCATTTATCTGTTTTTGATACTTTACATGTATCACAATAGATTTTGCTGTCATGGTCGATGTCTAAATTATCGGCCATCCTGATTCCGTTACGCTGCAGAGCATATTTATCTTTATAGTCGTCAAAAAAAGTAGGAGGATAATTGAACTTCCTGTCATTAAAAAGATCAAGATATTTAAGGGGGGGCATTTGGTTTCGGTGCGGAGCTTTCTGATGTATCATTAAGAAGAAGGACTTATTCTTGTTGGAATCTAACCAGTTTAGTGCTAAATCAGTAGTGATATCCGTCACATAACCTTTGTATACGGTATCTTTTCCCATTTTAATAAAACGAGGATTATAATATTCCCCCTGCCCGGGAAGAATATTCCAGTAATCAAAACCTTGAGGCATGCTTACTAAATGCCATTTTCCAACGATTGCTGTATGATAACCATTGGACTTTAATATTTTAGGCAAGGTTTGTTGATCTCCATCAAAACGATCACGATTATCTTTGAACCCATTTATATGCGAATACTTTCCGGTTAAAATGGCCGCCCGGCTGGGACCACAGAGTGAATTGCTGACAAAAGCACTGTTCATTATAGCACCTTCATTGGCAATCCGATCAATGCTGGGCGTTTTAATCAAGTCCGGGTTATAGGCGCTAATCGCCTGATAAGCATGATCGTCGGACATGATAAAAATAATATTAGGGCGATCCTGATTTTTTGTTCCTTTCGTATTTCCTCCGATACATGAACCAGATGCCAAAGCCAGCAGTATACTGGCAGCTACTTTCCCATGCATTTTCCCAATGAAATGAAGATTATTCATATTTTTTATTTTTAAGTGATGGCAATGGTCAACGAAAAATGAATTCTAATCATATTTATAAATTTTATTTGCCTTATTCTCAATTTTACTTTGATTCTATTGGTTTCATTTTTGATAAATTTCCAATCTTGGTTATTTGGGTCATCCGTACACGATCGGCGACACGGGTTTGCCGTTTTCAAAATCTATAATTAATTTTTCGGTCTGGCCATAAGCTGAGGAACCAAGGATTGCCACCATTAAAAAATGGATGAACCGATTGTGTATCCTGTTGGTTTTCATTTCATACTGGTTTCAAATTGTTCTTTTAGTCCGGTTAATTCTTGATGTAACTTCATATATGTTGCTTTTTGACTAGATTCGTCCCAGGCATCAGGTTGCCCAATGGTATTGTAGTCTTCTTTTGCATTGTTTGAGGTGTAATATCCCGCCTGTCATAAATATTCAGGAAAAAAGTTTATGAAATCAGGAATAGGGTACTTACTTCTCAGATTTTCGGTTCCCAAGGTGCTGGCTAACATTCCGGTAATCAATGTAGATCGGGAAGGAGAGCATGCCGGGGCAGAAAATACATTTTCAAACAATACACCCTGCAGTGCGAATTTATCAATATTTGGAGTTGTAGCAAATTTATTTCCGTAACAACCGAATAATGAACTACTGGTATCTTCACACACAATCCATAAAATATTAGGTGGACTTTCTGTTTGATGGTAACCATTTAAAATAGATGCTATTCCAGGAAGAACAGAAAAAAATAGATTTAATCATTTTATTTATTTTAAATTATCCTAAAAACTATTCTTATCATCATAGATAGCCTTTTGGGATTACCTCAATCAGGCAACTATCGAACCTGAAGATTTCAAGTTAAAGACAATTAACTGACTGAGGTAAATTTTATCCGGAAACTATGGTTTTGTTATAATTAATATTCCTGAAAGTTTCTTTAAAAAACTCTGGATGATATCAATCTTTATTTATCCATAAGAAGATCATTGAACGAAAATATTATCTTTAATCATTCGAATTATTGCAATGCAGGATTAATGTTTACTTCAGCCAAAGGGACAGGCCATGTTTCATCCTGACCAACCCTAAATGCTTTCTTCGTGACAAACCAACGTTTATAAGGATCGTTATAACTTCCGTCTTTCCGGAGGGTTTTAGCGGTCGGAAAGGCTGCGCCATAAAATCGTCCCTGCAATACAGTACCAGCTATGTTCCAGCGAAATAAATCCCATAAACGCAATCCTTCACAGGCCAGTTCAACCCGTCGTTCGTTCCGGAGAAGAGTCCGAAGGGCATCGGGACTGGTTTCGGTTACAGGCGGCATATTGACTGAAGCCCTGCCCCGGACTTTATTGATCGTTGCATCCAGCAATGCCTGATCAATTGGCTGTCCGGCTTCCAGTTTGGCTTCCAAATAACTTAATAGTACTTCAGCATACCGTATTATAGGAAGATCATTACCTACACTTGCAGGATCACCTGAGTAGCCTTCAACCATGTATTTTCTCAACGAATAACCAGTACGTGTAGCTGCTTTGGTTGTTGTCAACCGATCTGGTGAATTAGTCGAATCAGGATGACTGACATATCTAATTCCATCAAAAGTTGCTCCATTTACCAAGATTGTGTAACCTAGTCTCGGATCCCTATTTTTTCGCACATCTAAGGGATCAAAGCGTGGATCAGCAGAGGAAAAAGGAGTTCCATCATTAAATTCATATGATTCCACTAAATTTGCCAGAGGATTATAGAATGCAAAGCCTCCTTTCGTAGCAATATAGGCTTTCTGATAAAAGGCATTGCCCAACATATCCTGGATAAAAATGCTACTAAAAATGAGTTCATTACTGGTTTCATTGGTTCCGTTAAACAGGCTCTCGTAATTGGGATCAATGATGTTATCGCCAAAATCTATAATGGTTTTGTAACTAGCTGCCGCATCGGCAAATTTGCCTGATGCTAGTTGTATTCGTCCTAAGAAGGCAAGGGCAGTCTGTTTGGAAGCCCGTCCGAATTCGGAAGCAGGGATGTCTTTATGACGTGGTAAATCAGCAGCTGCATCGGTCAATTCCGTGATAACAAAATCAACAATTTCCTGTTTGCTTGCTTTGGTTACCGTATTGGCTTCTTCGGCTGTCAATACTTTTGTAACAAGAGGAACGGAACCGAAATGTTGCGAAAGGTAAAAGTATTCAGCAGCCCGCAAAAAGCGACCTTCAGCCATCATTCGTTTGATTTTTTCTTCTGTAACAGAACTTTTCAGTACATTTTCCATAAAATAATTGCAACGGGCAATTCTTAAATAACTATGATTCCAGTATTCCTTCAGAAACACATTATTATTTACGAGTGAACCGTTGGTTAATTGGTCTACCGGGGAACTATTCCCTCTTCTGTCGTATGCATTATCGGTTGCCATTTCTGTAAACAACAGTCCTGGATATGACCACCAACCTGAAGGATTCGCAGTTCCTCCATTATAACTATGATTTCCTCTATACATTCCCGTCAATGCCAATAACACATTTTGTTCTGAATCCCAAAAGCCAACATTAGAGAAGTTGGAGAGGGGAATTTTATCCAATTCTTCCGAACATGAGACAGACAGAAGCATTATTGATAGTAAAAATATACCTAACTTATTATTGTATTGTAATATGTTCTTCATGACATCCTATTTTAGAAATTAGCAACAATACCAAAAGTAAAATTCTTTAAAATGGGATAATAATCTTTTAATCCTGCATTAACCTCCGGATCCCATCCTTCTCTGTAACCGCTGATCGTCAATAGATTTTCAGCTCTGATATTAAACCGTAGATTTTTCATCCTCAGTTTTTTTGTAATACTACCTGGAAGCTCATATCCCAACTCGACATAACGTAATTTGATGTACGAGGCATCCAACACCCAGTAATTCGATAAAACGGTATTAGGTGTTCCTGTATTAGGTATTAATTCCAATCTTGGGTATTTCGCATTTGGGTTGGGATTCTCTTCAGTCCAGCGTTCATTCATTTGCCAGCGTTGAACATTTCCATCATCAAAAAAGAAAGCATATCCTGCATTATTATTAAGTCGTCCTTGAGCACCCGAAACAGCCTGAATTAATGCATTCAGACTAAATCCTTTATAATTTGTCCCAAGGTTTAATCCATACGAATACTTGGGAATCGTACTACCTAGAATTTTTCGGTCGTAGGCGGCATCTACTTTTCCATCGGGTACTCCATCAGGACCGCTGATGTCTTTGTATTTTATATCTCCTGGTTGTGGATTCGGATTAACGGCAGACTGGTTGCTAATTGTATTATAATTTTCCACATCCGGTACATCAATGTATAGACCATCTGAAACATAGCCATAGTAATTTTGCAAGGGATATCCAATAAACAAGCTGGATCCGTTTCCGATCATTCCATTTGGTTGTGTTACATTAGCGATCCCCAGATCAAGTACTTTATTGTTAACAATAGCAAAGTTGGCAGCAAGGAAATATTCAAAATCTCCAATTTTATTCCGGTGATCCAGGGTGAATTCCCACCCCTTATTTTCCATTGATCCGGAATTCATTTCTCCAATACCAAATCCCAGCACGTTTGACACACTGGCATTCGGAGACACTAAGATGTCATAAGTATACCGGTCATAATAGGTCATTCCCAGGTTCATTTTACCTCCGAATAAACGGGCGTCAAAGCCCACATCATAAATCCGGGTCGATTCCCAATGAATACTTGGATCCACCAGGGTGGTATTGGCTACCCCGGTATTAACCGAATTTCCAAATCCGTAATTATAACCAGAGTTTAAAACTTCCTGGTATGGATAATTGCCAATGTCCTGATTTCCTAATACTCCATACGAAGCCTTTAGTTTCAGGTCATCCAGAAAAAGGAAGCGGTCTTTCAGAAATTTTTCTTCCGATATTCTCCATCCAACTGCAACTGAAGGGAAAAAAGCATATTTGTTGTCTGTGGGAAACCGGGAAGAGCCATCGTAGCGTAATACGCCTTCCAGTAAATATCGATTAGCATAATTGTATTTCACGCGGCCAAAATACGAATCCAGAGCATATTCACTGGCATTTCCACTGTTTGTCTGCCCATCGGCTGAACCGGCATTGATAACAGTGATATCATTGCTTGGAAAATCCAGTCGGGAAGCTCCTAAATTTTCATTATAAAAGGCCTCAAATGAATGGGCAGTTAACACATCAAAATGATGTTCTCCAATGGTTTTACCGTATTCAAGCAGTTGCTGTAACGTTTTGTAAGTATTGTACCTGGTGGATACCGATAAACTTGATGGACCGATAAAAACATTGGCATTCAATCGTTGGGTTGATTGAAATGTATCATCTCGCCCATTTAACTGCGTATACCCTCCAATCAATGAAAATTTTAAATTTTCAACAATATTCCAATCCAACCGAATATTTCCGTTTAAATCCGTTGATCTGTTTTTATAAAATCCATCGCTGGCCAATAGTGAAATTGGCGTTCCAACCCCGGCTAATCCTAGTCCAAAGTCTCCGTTACTTAGAACAGTAGGATAAATTCCCGGATACCTGAGTGTCCAACCTATAATACCTAAAGTTCCTGAAGCATTGCCTGGCACAGATCCGGGAGTATGAGGTTGATGATCTATTACCTGAATTGCTGAAAATTTGGTTGCTAATGTAATATTTGAGGCTAACTTGGTTGTCAGATTAACACGTAAATTATTCCGGTTATAGCTATTCTCGTCAATAATACCATTTTGATACATGCTTCCCACTGACACCAAATATTGTATATTACCTTTATTCTGCGATACTGTTATATTATGAGCCGTTTGAATAGAATTATCTTTAAATACCTCATCAATATAATCCACATTCGGATAATTATCAGGATCAGATCCATCTTTAAATTTCTGGATTTCTTCGGAAGTGTAGCTACCAGCCCCCCCACCGGTTGCTTCATTTAATAGTTCAGCATATTCCCATGAATTTACAAATTTGGGAAATTTAGTAGGTCTTTGAACTCCAAAATGAGCATTGTACGAGATATTCACATCTTCGCTTTCCCCTGATTTCGTAGTGATCAGAATGACCCCGTTGGCTGCCCGCGATCCGTAAATTGCTGCAGAAGAGGCGTCTTTTAAAATCGAAATATTTTCCACATCGTTGGGATCAATGTCGTTCATCGACCCTGCCGGGATTCCATCGACCAGTATCAGCGGCGCAGTCCCGGCGCCAAAAGAGCCCACCCCGCGTATTTGGATACTTCCACCAGGAGCTCCAGGCAAGCCGGAACGCTGGACCACGGTAACGCCGGCAAATTGTCCGGTTAAAGCCTGGCTCAACTGGGGCGTGGTCCGGTGATTGATTTTTTCGGCACTTACCTGTGAAACAGACCCAATCACATCAGACCTCTTCTGACTGCCGTATCCCACGACCACCACTTCATCCAGGTCTTTCATGTCGGCGAGGAGCTGTACGTTGATCTGCCCCTGGTTATTCACAACAATTTCCTGTCCCTTCATCCCCACAAAAGAAAATTGCAGTAACGCATTTTCCGGAATATTGGACAATGAATAATTTCCGTTGGCATCGGTAATCGTACCATTTGTCGTTCCTTTTACAACAACCGTAACTCCCGGAAGCGGCTGACCCGAAGAGTCGGCAACCTTGCCGGAAACGGTTTTTTGTTGCTGCACACTTATTTCGGTTGCAACCTCTTCTCTCGACACAATCATTACCAGTTTGCCTTTCGATGTATAGGTCAAATTTTCATCTTTTAATACATCATCCAGTATTTCCGATACCATTGCATTTTCATAATGTCCGCTTTTTAGTTTTGTGTCTTTCAGCAGTTCATTTTTATAAAAGAACGAACAATCGGAATTTTGCTCAATTACAGCAAAAACTTCAGAAAGTGTTTTGTTTTGAAAACTCAGGTTCATTTTCTGCGTCTGTGAGTACGTAGAGGTTGCGGTAACCTGCAATAGCGCCAAAAAAAACAACAATGTAGTTAGTTTCATGATGTTCAGAATTTTTCTAAGCATAAAGCATCGCCGATGCCTTTGCTTCGGATCGTTTTTTTTCATAGTTTTACTTCGATTTAAATTACGTATTTATTTCAAATCACAGGCGTTGGCTGAGTGACCGCTCAACCAGCGTCTTTTTATTGTATCATTCTACTGAAATTTTAATTTTTCGTAAATCTGTTTTTTCATACCTGATTGGCATATAAACCTGAATGGCATCCAGTACCTGCCAAACAGTTTCTTCGTTTTTAAAAGTTCCGGTAAAGTTGACTTCTTTATTTCCCGGATTAGAAAGCTCAATATCAACGTCGTACCAATTCTCCAATCGTTTCATCAGCTCTGACAATGGAATGTTTTGAAAGTCGAATTTATTATCGACCCAAGCTGATGCTTGTGAAACATTCGAATTGGTAATCCACGTGTTTTCGCCTTTAATTATTAAAGCCTCGCCGGGAGATAAAACCTGTCGTGAATTTTTCAGGTGCACATCGACTTTTCCTGAAAACAGTGTAATTTCCTTCCGCCCAAAATCATCGTACGCCATCACATTAAACTCGGTCCCCAACACTTCCACTTCGCATTCGTTGGTTTTCACCCGAAAAGGAGATTTTTCGTTTCGTGCCACTTTAAAAAAGGCCTCGCCAATAAGCTCTACTTTTCTCGATTCTGATGTAAATGATTGACAAATCAATTTCGAATTGGCATTCAGCCAAACCTGTGAACCGTCGGGCAGTTTCACCATCGATTTTTCGCCGCGCGGAGTTTCAAAAACCAGTGGCTCAGAGAATGGGTTGCTGCCTGAAAAATAGCGGGTAAAAATACTGCCGACCAATAAACCAATCAACAATATTGCAGCAACCGAAGCAACCTGAAACCACAGTCGTCGCGACACAGGCAACAGTATCTTTTCAGCTTGTTTTTTGTGTAGTTTATATTGAAGATGAAACCAATTCTTCCGACTCATTTCCGTTTCATCAGGATTCATGGCCCATTGTTCTTTTATCAGGTCAAAATGATCACAGTTCTCTTTATCTCGCAAATATTCTGTCATCTGGCCATATTCTTCACTGTTCAGTTGTCCCCGAAAATAGCGGTTAATCAGTTCTGTAAATTTCTGGTTTTCCATGTCTGCTTATTCTGCTTTTGATAATACAACTGAAAAGGGCATGGTTTACCCATCATTGGAATGAAACTTTTTTTTGAAAAAGATGATTTTTTTCAATTTTCCGATTCAACTGAATGCGGATATTTTCAATCTTAGGAAATATTCGCACTCAGAGCTTGCGACACCCGATGTCACAAATTTTTTAACACCAGAATGATGATTGCAAGCGGAAGGTCATCGGAAAATTTATCGTGGAAAGTACGCAATGCGCGGCTTAAGTGCCGCTCCACATTTTTTATATTGATATTCAGTTTCCCGGCTATTTCCCTGTTTTTCAATCCATCGATCCGGCTGAGCATAAAAACTTGACGACAACGGTCGGGCAGGCTTTTAATGGTTTTCTCAATTTCAATCTTTAACTCTTCCTGGATCAAGATATAGGGTTCGTCCCTGATGAAATCGACATGATAAAGCTCTTCAAACCGTGATTGCTCACCCCACTCCATCTTTTTATTATCGATCACTTTCAACTGTTTGATATGGTCGACACACCTGTTCCTGATCATTTTATAAAGGAGCGATTCAATATTTTGTACCTGAATGCGATCTCTTTTCTCCCAAAGGGCAACAAAAACTTCCTGGGTAATATCCTGCGACGTTTCCCGATCGGAAATGATGCGGGCAGCAAAATCGTTCAAACGGGGAAAGTAAATCAGGAAAAGAGAATGCAGCGCTCCCTCATCTCCGGATTTCACTTTCCGGAAAAGATCGTTCGCCTTGTTTTCTTCTTTTTCAGCCTGAATCATGTTTTTTCAATTTTTCAGAAAAATCCCGATCAAATTTCTCTGTCAAATATAAGTGATTTATTGCGGAGCAAACAAAAACGGGCAAAAGTTGGCTGATGTTTGAGAATAGCTTACGCAAGAAAATGTATCGATGTGCAAAAAAAAACGGGCGACCTTTTCAGCCGCCCGTCTATATATAAAAGTTTCTATTTTTAATATTTCAACAAGTCAAATGGCCCATATAAACCATAGTCCATCAGGTACATTCCGCTTAATGCAGGTTGCTGTTCGGCTGCATAATTCCATTCGCCAGGCCCGTGAAGCGCTTTGGTGTTCGGACGATAGAAATAGCCAAACGTGTTTTTCAAACTACCGATAACATTTACAGTAACCGTATTCTCTCCCGATTTCACCAATTTACTGATGTCGAGTTGATAAGGAGGCCAGGCAATTACACCTGCTTTTTCGCCATTGACCAACACCTCGCAAATAGTCCCTTTCCATTCGTTCAACTGAACGGAAAATTCCGATTGGTTATTTTCGATATTGAATTTTTGAGTATAGGCAACTTTTTGCGAATAAAACGGCATTCCTGAATTAATCCAACTTCCGGTCTGAAGAGGTTTTGAGTTATCGATTTCAAACCCTGCTTTCAGCGGGTTCAGCGAGAAATTTCCGAGAATATAAACCGGCATTACTTCCGCAAGAACCGACATTCGTGCTGCGGTCAACGAAATTGTATTAGCGCCTGTATGCAGATAATTGCCAATTTCAAAAACAGGAAAATCTTTATCAATCCAATACTGTCCTTTTTCCGGGGTAACCACATTTCCATTCACCTTTATGGTCCAAAGATTCGGCCGTTCAACAACAGCTTTCAACTTTTTCATTTCTTCAGAGTTCATCTTTCCGGCAATCTGAACATGATAGGCCGCCTCAAAACCAGAACCATCCTTGAAAAGCGTATCCATTTCCAGATAATTCTTTTTATACTGAATTTTATGCTGCCATGGGTTTCCAAATTCAACACCGTTTTCGTTGAAAAGCCCGATCAGCGCTTTCATGAAATGGATATTTTTTTGCTCTTTCTTGCTGGTTTTTAAATCCAGGTAATCAACTGTCAGAATGTTATCAGACAATGCCTTCATTTCCATTTCGCCCGATGCTGCGAGCTTTTCTGGTTGTTTATCCTGAATTTTTAAAGCCGGAAAATTTTCTTCTTTGTCCGACAGGTAATACATAGCGCTTCCAACCGGTTGCAGTTCAATTTCGAACTGAATTCCCTGACCATTGGCTTCAGCCGAAACCAGGTTTTGTTCGCCTGTTAGAAGGTCGATTTTTACTACTGATTTTCCTTCAGCCTGAATTTTTGCCGAGGCTTTTGACGTTTCGCTTGAGTTGACTACAAAAAGCAACTGCCCGTCGTCGACCATGCGCCGTTGGTGAAACAATTCCTTGTTTTCAGAAATATCGGTAATAGCAAAACCATCCGCTTTAAATGATGCAGCGACCACCTCGTCATCAATAGAATTGGCAAGTATCCATTGTTCCGGGTAGTTGTTTTGCAATTCAGAAACCTGTTTGTCGAGTTTCCCATCAAGCCGTTCAATTTCCTTTCTGAACGATAAAACTTTTCCACCTTTAGAAATAAATTTCTTCAGCAGGTCGAACGTATTCTGGTCGATATTCTCCATCTCTTTTGGAATGACAACCAATTGATACGAACACTTGCCAACCTTTAATTTTCCACCGGTAACCGAACCAAGGTCTCTCAAAACTTTCTCCGAACCGAGATCATATTCAAAATGCTTTTGTTCCATTTGGTTCACAAAATATTTGAAATCGTGGCGAATGCTGTTGATATTCGGGTTCTTATTTGTCCTCGAAAAATACATCCATGCTGAAGTATTGGGTTGAAGGACAAGTGTATTATTGACTTGTTCGCCTGCGGCAGTTGCCATGCTGATGCGAGCCAGGTAATCGCCCATCATTTTGTAATTATCCCACCATGGTTCGTGATACGAGAATGAAGGCGGGTAATCGAATTTGCGAACACCTTTCATGGTAAAATACGACAAATGCTGGTTCACAAAGTTCACACCCAGCACACATTGCCAGTCGGCCAGCCGTTTAAAGTTTTTGAAATCCATTTCATAACCTCCACCGCCATACGTTTCACTCATCGTACGGGTTCTTCCGGCCTGGTTGGCGGCGCTGCGCAATTCACGAATGGCGCGGGTATTTCCAAACTGCCCACCTTGTCCTTCCGGAATAAGTTCACATCCAAGCATATCAACGCCAGGCTGGTGAAACCAGATGTAAAACGCAGCTTCGTCGAAACCGTGGGTTGGTTCGGGCCAGCCGTGTTCCCAGTAGTGGCCGGTCCAATCGAGACCGTTGGCTTCGCAATATTCGAAACTTGGTTTGGCCCACCGGTCGACAAACAATTCAAGAATCAATTCATAATAATCGTGGCGAACTTTTTTCCAATCGCCAATTTCGTTGATCAGCGAAGGAAGTTGTGTTTTCAGATCGTAGCCCCAGCGTTTTTCAAATGCCTGCCATAGGTCTGGCGTCCAGCGAAATGCACTTCCCTTCGACATAGCAGCTTCCAGGTTGGGTTCGTCGGTAAATATACCTTTCAATGTTTTCCCGAAATCAGCTTTATTATATTTTTCGTACCCTTTCATGGTAATATCCAAAAACTTTTGGGTAACGCCGGGGTACAAAAGGTCGACATAGGTAAAACCTCCATACCATTGCGAATTAGTCGGATACGTTCTTTTAAACAGATAATATGTTCCCTGCTTGCCGGTTTCATCCTTATAATTAGCAGTAATATCGGCAAATCCGGTTTCCGTTTGTTTCAGCACCACTTCAAAAGTATCGGTTGGCAGTGGATTAAAAGTTTCCTGGACTTCTACGTTCAGGCCTGTTCCGTGTTTATACGAATCGGGCATTTCAGCCGGGACATGGCCGCCTGCAAATCCCGATGGATATGAATTTTCGTCGTAGATCCACACTTCCATTCCAAGTTCAGTACCCTTTTTAACGGTAAAATCGAAAAGCTGATGCCAGTTTTCCGAGATGTATTCGGTGAGCAATCCGGGACGTGGATGTACGAAAACGCCGCCAATTCCAGCCTTTTTAAATTCTTCCATCTGAAAAGCAATTCCCTTTTCAGAAATACTGTCGTTCCAGTCCCAAAGAGGAATACTGCGATAAGCCGCAGGAGGATTGGGCATTAACTGCGCCAGTTCTGCATAACTGCTGATGCGATCGGTTTGTTTTTCTTCTTTCTGACATGAATTTAAAATAATACATGATGCAACAAGAACCATTATAAATCCTGTCAATCGATTTGTCTTTCTCATAGTTTAGTTTATAGTTTAAGTTTACAATCAAGTATTGGTTATACTGAACGAAGAGAAAATATCATGAATGAATTATCGATCAACAGATACTTCACTTCGTTCAGTATGACCAATATATCTTTTTAGCAAATATGGACTACATCCATATTGAAGAGGAAAGCAAGTTTATCGATTTTACCTGCAATATGGCCAACACCGATGGCACAATGATGGGCAGGGCCCTGTTTCGACCAGCGGTTCATAAATTCACGGGCGCCGATTGGAAAGCGATAGCGGCTGTTGGTATTCCCAATATGAAGGACTGGACCCGGAACCGATTCGCCTTCGGCCAACAATAGGAACAATCCGTCTTTCCCCTGAACAACCGACAAAATAGTTACATCGCCATGTTTTACCGACATCTGGATTGAAAGTCCCTTTCCCGGTTTCCCATGATAAATGGGTAGAGGAACCAATTGAACTTCCCCTTCGGCAATGGCAAAATGAGCGGGACCATCGTGCCCCAGCATTACAATATCGTCGTTGAAATCCATCGCATAAAATTCAGAAAACGAACCACCGGCGCCAAAAGCATCCATAATTTTCATGGCCTGCGCATTTTTAATTTCACACTCACCGGCAACCGGAATGTTTTTTCCTGTCAGCAACGTGTTTCCGGCAATTACCGAAGTCACTATATTTTCATATTCATTGCCATTGGTGCCTTCGTAATAATAAGCCATCGAACCCAGTTGATGGTTTTCAACCAGCTTATCAAGCGCAACCGAGGTTTGTGCTGCACGCAAAATTTCTTTTTCCTCACAAGCATCAGAAACTTCAAATGTTTGATGAAATTCGGTTACTTTTTCCTGAATTTCCTTATCAGTAGCTTCGTCGCGATATTTTTTCAACTCGCACATTTCGAGCAATTCGATGTGAGTTCCAAACACTGCCGACTGCTGGGTCAGATCAGAATAAACATCCAACATGCCACAGTAGTAATGACCCAGAACCCCCAACCGGTTGGTCCGCATGACTTGGGCAACATGAGCTGCTTCAATCCACTCGTTTATTTCTGTCCAGGCGCGTTCTTCGTGCAGATAGCCGGTAACAAATTCGTACCTGATGCCGGAGCGGTTAAACACATTAGCAATTTCGGGTACCGAGCATGCCTGGCAATGGGCCAGCCACTCGCCGGTCATTTTTCCGCGATCGCCCAACGCGTTGAATGTTTCGTAATCGATGGCCGGAACCGGCTGTAAATTCAGGATAACAACCGGGGCTTTTACTTTTTGGGCAACAGGCAAAACTGTTGACGACAGAGCGTAAGTAGAAACGTACAGAAATACAATTTCAACGTCGTTTTTCTTCAGTAATTCACCCGCCACCTGTGCCTTCTCCGGAGAATCGACCATGCCCGCATCAATAACAGTTGCCCCGTGCTGCCGCATCTTTTCAGCAATAAAATTCTGATAGCCGATTAAGCGGTCGAGCAAACCATCAAATTGCCCCCAGTACGTATCCAATCCGATTCCCAATAAACCAACTTTATTCATTTTTTTATTATTTTTGATCTTTGTTGTTTTTTATAATTTATTCGATACGGCCAAGATACTAACGATTTAAGAATCTACCAGCTTAATTATTGACCGAAATACTTTAAATTCTAACACCAAAATTTCATGACAAAATTACTGACAAACGAAATATTTTACCCGGCTATTCACGAAAGCGACGAAAAATGGGGCATTACAGTGACCACTGCCGGATTTCAGTTGATTGAAGCACACAAGGCGTATCCTCCCGAGGGGCATCCGAAAACACATCGTTACCATTACCTCAGCGGGCGTATTCTGGATGAATTTCAATTGGTATATATTACGAAAGGGAAAGGCGTTTTTTCGTCGAAAAGCGTCAGTGAACAGTTGCTGGAAGAAGGGACTTTGTTTATGCTCTTCCCGGGCGAGTGGCATACCTACCGGCCTCACGAAGATACCGGCTGGGAAGCGTACTGGGTTGGGTTCCGGGGAAATTATGTCAGCCAGCTTGTTGCAAACAGTTTTTTTCTTCCTGAAAACCCATTTTTTCAGATCGGGTACAATGACGAAATAACCAGCTTGTTTCAGCAAGTTATCGCGCACATCAACCGGGAAGAACCCGGTTCACAACAATTGCTCGGAGGAATTATATTTCACATGCTCGGGTATTTATTTCATTTCCGGAAAAACGCAATTTTCACCAACAAAGCGGTTGTTTCCAAAATTAACAAAGCGCGGGTACTGATGCGGGAACATATCAACACAAACATCAGCCCGGAAGAAATTGCCGGAATGCTGAATATCAGCTACTCGTGGTTCAGGCGAACGTTCAGGCAATATACCGGTTTTTCTCCGGCACAATATATTATCCAACTGAAAGTGCAACGGGCAAAAGAGCTGCTGTCCCAAACCAACGATTCGGTAAAAGAAATTGCCGACAGCCTGAAATTCGAACCCGCCGATTATTTTTCCGTGTTTTTCAAACGTGCCACCGGCATAAGCCCGCTAGCTTACCGATTGTTGAGCAGAGGAAAATAGGATCGATGCATGGCACCCCATTCTAATCGAACACCAGCGGTTCGGGAGCCCGGGGCTGAAAATTGTAAAAACGGGAGCGAAGCTGTTCTTCGAGGATGAAACCAAACCCGCCCATATCGGAAGGATGGTTGGGATAATAAGCCAGCCGTATCTGGATCGTTTTAAAAACGAAGCTCTCGTTCCTCAACCGGACGCCAAAGCCAATCCCGGCATAGTAATCCTGCGTAAAAATCGCCCTTCTATTGGAGCCGATAATACCCAAATCGAGAAATGAAAAAAATGCAGTATTAAACTTCAGAAATTCCTTTTCCTGAAAAAAAACGGTTTCAAGATTAAGGTTTAAACGTTGCTGACCTGCAGCCTCCTTGCTGGTAAACCCACGAATACCGGTTTTATACCGAAGAAAAACATTTTCAATATCATAACGGCGGATGCCCAACGTATAATTAACTTTTAAGAACTGCCGCGCTTTGTTGTTGCCCACGTTGAAAAGCCGGGAAATATAATCGAGGTTGCATTCTATCATCCCCTGCTCATAGTGGTCTTTATTGAAATATCCACCGATTCCGGCCGAGGCAAAAAGATAAAACGGTTTATAGCGCACAATATTTCCACTCGAAAAATACAAATGTGAGTACCAGCGTTTCATAAATTCATTATCGTCGTAACCAACCACCAATTCATGCAGATAACCTTCGGGAATATCTTCGGTAATACCATAACTATAAACCAAACGGTCGCGAACATAATTGCGCTGCGAAAAACTCAGGCTCCCCAAATAAAATGTACTGTTGGCAAAATACTGGTTGTTTCCGTTATCAGCAACCGGGCGGTCGATGAAATGAAAGCGGCGAACCCTTCCCGAAACAATCATCTGAAAACGGCTGTCCTGTTTGTTGATTCCCAGTTGCAGGTTCCGCCCGTACCAAACATCATATGACCAGAGGTTCAGCGGGAAATCGATTTTCACCGGATCGGTAAGGCTCATCCGGTCGTTCCGAAAATACCGGCTATAATTAAAACCACCGGCCCACGTCGATTGCGGACGTAAAAACTCCTTATTGAAATTCACTAGGTAACCATGCCGCTGATACGTATTAAAATAGCCGCAGCGAAAATCGACAAAGTCGCCCCTGAAGTTCTTCACCGAATAGAACGTCTCGATCCCCAGATATGGTTCCCGGTCAGAATGGCCAATAAATTTTGCGGAAATCTCGTGCCCGATGCCCAGCACGTTCTGATTATAAATTCCCAGTTTTCCCGAATCGATTTCGTCAATTTCCCCGGTAATTCCGAAAGCAAATACATCTTTGGTCAGGATCAGAATATCGACCAGTTGCGGATTTTCCACCCGGGGTGTAACAACGATGCGTGCATCTTTCAAATAAGGAAGTTCGCGCAGCAACCGTTCGTTATCCATCAACAGGTTCGCATCAAATTCAGCGCCTTCCCGAATCCAAAGGTTCCGACGGATGGCATTGATATTCGATTTGGTATGAATGCTGTTGGCAAATCGTTCAAATCTCGATTTTGTCACGCGGGTAGTATCATCGAATGTAGGACCAAAAACATCAAGTGGTTGTATTTTTACCGAAGCAATGGTTTTGCCTTCAAACTGTCGGAAATATTCATACGATACAATCTCTGTATTGTAGTTTTCGCCGGGACTTATAATCATGGCATCGTAAAGCCACCCTGTAAAACGGTGGCGATGTGCCCGCACGTCCAAACTATCGTAAAATAAATCCGATTTGCTCAAAACAGAAGCAGGAGCCAACGTATCCGGACGAGATGGGTACAATCCCATCGCGGACAGTTCAGTAACCAATAACAAAACCGCAAAAACTATTACTATATGCTTCATCGCAAATCCACCTTATTTTCCCTTTTAAATTTATCGAATTATTTTCAGTAAAAAATCCATAAATCAAAGCTACTTTTTCTATTATCTGCAAAACAAAAATTGGTTTCTAAAACTTTGTTAAATTACGTTAAAAGCTGCTCTTGTGGCTTTTATTTATTTTTTGACTTTTATAATTTCGGTCGCGAATTTTTAAAAATGTAGCGAATGGATATCGTAGTTGAAAAAATTACCAAGACTTATGGCATGCAGAAAGCTGTCGACGAACTGAGTTTCAAAGTAAAGACAGGCGAAGTTCTCGGTTTTTTGGGACCCAACGGGGCAGGTAAAACGACCACGATGAAAGCAATAACCTGCTTTTTGAACCCGAACGAAGGAAATATTCTGGTCGGGGGCATGTCGGTAACCGAAAACCCGGAAGAAGTAAAAAAACATATCGGGTATCTCCCGGAAAACAATCCTCTTTACCAGGATATGCCGGTGATCGATTACCTGCGTTTCTCGGCCGAGCTGCAAGGCGTTCCGAAAGAAAAAGTACGGGAACGCATTATTGAAATGGTGAAAATTTGCGGGCTGAAAGCCGAGAAACACAAAAAAATCAGGGAACTTTCGAAAGGGTTCAAACAGCGTGTCGGGCTGGCACAGGCGCTAATTCACGACCCGGAAGTGCTGGTCCTCGATGAACCAACAACCGGGCTCGATCCCAATCAGATTGTCGAGATACGCGAACTCATCAAAAAAATCGGGAAAGAAAAAACGGTCATCCTGAGTTCCCATATTTTGGCTGAAGTGGAAGCAACCTGCGACCGCATACTAATTATCAGCAAAGGAAAAATTGTTGCTGACGGCACACCCGAAGAGTTACGAAAACAGGCTCAGGGAAATGAAATTCTGAAAGTGCAGATCAAAAACGGAGAGCGCAACGAAATGTACAGCGCGCTGAAAAGTTTACCAACCATCGGTTTGGTCGATTTTATCGACGGTGAATCCGACTGTTTCGAAGTGCAAAGCAAGAAAGATGAAATTTCAGCCAAAGCAATTTTCGATTTATGCGTGAAGAAAGGTTGGTACATCAGTCAGTTAAACCCGGTTGAAACCAAGCTGGAAGATGTATTCCGCGAAGTTACCATGAACTAGAAAATTTACGATTTACGATTGATGACTTACGATTGAATCGATGAAACATTAATCAGTACTGCAAAAAAGATATTCAATATGAAACAAATAGGAATCATTACCAAACGTGAGCTACAGGCTATTTTCGATTCGTTGATGGCCTACATTACCATCATTGTATTTTTGGGGCTCAGCGGATTTTTTACCTGGCTGTACGGAGCCGACGTATTTTTTGTGGGGCAGGCCAGCATGCAAAGCTTTTTCGGAATTGCCTACTGGACACTTTTCTTTTTCATCCCGGCGCTCACCATGAAACTGATTGCCGAAGAAAAGAAAACCGGCACTCTCGAAATATTGCTGACCAAACCGGTTACCGACTGGCAAATTATCTGGGGAAAATTTTTCGCAACTTTATTGCTGATCGTCATCGCCTTGGCCTTGACGCTCCCTTACTACATTACCATCGCAAACATCGGCCCCATTGATCATAGCGCCGTTTGTACCGGCTACCTGGGACTGATTTTAATGAGTTCGGCCTACATCAGCATTGGTATTTTTACCAGCAGCATTACCAACAACCAGATTGTAGCCTTTTTACTGGCGCTTATGATTGGCGTTTTCTTCCACATCATTTTTGGAATTCTGGCCGAAAGCATTTCCGGATTCTTTGGAAGCATTTTTAATTATCTGAGCCTTTCCTCCCACTACGAATCAATTTCACGCGGAGTGATCGATTCAAAGGACATCATCTATTTCCTTTCGATCATTTTTCTTGGTTTGATCGGCTCTGAAGCTGTTTTATCGAAACGAAACATCAACTAAAGGCATCGGACATGAACACAAAAAAATCATTCATACTTTATATTGCAATTGTTATCGGCATCCTGCTCCTGGTAAATATTTTTGCCAGTCGTTTTTTCTTCCGGCTCGATTTTACTGCCGACAACCGTTACACATTGAGCGAAGCCACTAAAAATATATTGAAAAAGCTCGACAAGCCGGTCACGGTAACCGCTTATTTTTCGGAAGATTTACCACCACAGATTGCACAAACACGAACCGATTTTGAAGACTTACTGGTTGAATACGTCAGTAAATCGAAAGGAAATGTAGTGTACGAATTCATCAATCCGGGTGCGAAAGAAGAAACCGAAAAAGAAGCAACAAGCGCGGGTATATCGCCGGTACTCATCAACGTCAGGGAAAAGGATCAGTCGGTGCAGAAAAAAGCCTACCTGGGGGCTATCGTAAAGTATGAAAACAAAACCGAGATAATTCCTTTTATACAACAGGGAGCCGCTATGGAGTATGCGCTTTCGACCAGTATTAAAAAGCTGACGGTTACCAACAAACCGGTAATTGGGTTCATCCAGGGACACGGAGAACCAGCGATTCCCGATTTACAGCAGGCCATGGCGTCGTTAAATGTGTTGTATACCGTTGAACCGGTATACCTTGCCGGATCAACCGACCTGCGCAAATACAAAACAGTTTGCCTGATTGCACCTTCCGAATCGATACCGGCCGAACAGTTGGCAGTGCTTGATCACTTTCTTGCCGATGGCGGAAATTTATACGTGGCCGTTAATCGTGTTCAAGGTGATTTATCGCAGTTGGCAGGAAGTGAAATTACAACCGGGCTTGAATCGTGGCTGGCTGCAAAAGGACTGAAAGTAGAAAATAATTTCGTGATCGATGCCCAATGCACCACGGTGAACGTCCGCCAGCAACAGGGAATGATTACTTTCAACACGCAAATGACTTTCCCGTACCTGCCACTGGTCAATAAATTTGCAGACCACGCCATCACCAAAGGACTTGAAAACGTGCTTTTTGAATTTGTAAGTTCGATGGATTTTACCGGCAATGCCAGTATCCGCTACCAACCGCTGGTTTATTCTTCCGACAAATCGGGAACACAAAGTTGCCCCGTATCGTTCAATATTCAGCAACGCTGGACCAATGCCGATTTTCCGCTTTCAAAACTCACGTTAGCGGCTTTACTGGAGGGAAAACTTTCGGGCAATGCCGAATCGAAAATGGTTGTCGTCGGCGATGGCGATTTCGCGGTAAACAGTTCCGGGCAGGCAGCACGTCAGCGCCAGCCCGACAATATCAATCTGATGGTCAACTCAATCGACTACCTGTCGGACGACACCGGCCTAATTGATCTCCGTACCAAAGGAGTTACATCGCGTCCCATCGACCAGCTTGAAGACGGCACCAAAACATTATTGAAATATCTGAATTTCATGTTGCCCATTTTGGTGATTATTGCCATTGGTCTGATCAACGCGCAAAGAAATCGGATGAAACGCATGAGACGCATGTACGAAGATTTTGTCTGACACGCTACAATAAAAATCAATACAATTCGGTATTACAAAGTAAAAAGCTGTCCGGAAATCATTTCCGGATAGCTTTTTTACTTTCACCGGCATCATTTTTTGCCCCCACAGCGAGGATTTTCAGGCAGTCATCGAAAAAAGTTGCAATTGCTTTTCCGGTTTTTCTTCTTTACCTTGAATTTTAAAATCAAAAAACCATGAAACTGAAAAATCTGGCCATTGTTTCCGTTTTTTTGTTCTTCTTTTCCGGCTGCATTGTCTTTTCGTTTTACCCGCTGTACACCGAAAAAGATCTGTTTGCCAACGAACTGCTCACCGGCGAATGGATCGACAAAGATTCAGCCATCTGGAAATTTGAACACAGCTACAAAGGGGATAAAATTCCTGCCAATATCGACCGGACAGCTTATATTCTTACCCTGAAAGAAAAAGATCAGGCAGATTTCAGCCATGCCTCATTGCTGGTGTACCCGGTAAAACTGGGTGGACATTATTTCCTCGATTTTTACCTCAAAGACTATTTTAATGACAATGAGCTGACTTTATTCGACTTTCACGTGTTGCCGGTTCACACGTTTGCCAAGCTCGAACTGGGAAAAGATTCAATACACATCCGCTGGTTCGACCAGGACTGGTTAAAAAAACTGATCGAAGAAAACCGTATTCGCATTCACCATGAAGACAACGGCGAGCATATTTTATTGACCGCCAGGCCGGAAGAACTTCAGAAATTTGTAATAAAATACGTAAATTCGGCCGAAGCCTTTCACGATGGGCTTGATGCAGCATTACGAAAAACCGGTAAGTGATCAGTAAACTGAAAAATATCCTCATTTCTCTGGCCGGGAACAGGGCATTGCAGCACATCCTGTTCTGGGCTTTTTCGTTTCTGATTTTAGTAAATATTCTCCGTGTATCGGCCGAGCTGAAACCCATTGATGCAATTTATACGCTGGTTTTCCACGTTCCTCTGATGCTGGTCGTTTACATCAATCTATCCATTCTGGTCCCGCGGTTTCTTGCACGAAAAAGATACTGGTGGTACGCGTATGCAATCACTATCACCCTGTTCACCGGGGCCGAGTTTTACCTTCTGCTGTTCGACAAATGGATCGACTACCTGTTTCCCGGCTTCTACTTTATTGCCTATTACAGTTTCTGGGACATCATTTTGTACCTGATCGTATTTCTGTTGCTGACCACCCTCATCAAGCTGGCCCGCGCGTGGTTTGTGGTGAAACAACTGGAAAAGGAAAACATGGAAAACCAGTTGAAAGCCCTGCGTTCGCAACTGAACCCCCATTTTCTGTTCAACAGTTTGAACAATATTTATTCGCTGGCCCGCAAGAAAGACGATGCAGCGCCGGAGGTGATCCTGAAACTTTCCGATATTCTGCGCTACGTCATTTACGACTCCGACAAGAATGAAACCGATCTGAAGAGCGAAGTTGAGTTTATCCGCAAATACGTTGAATTGCAACAGTTGCGCCTTCAGAATAAAGAACGGGTAAAGCTGGCGGTGGAAGGTGAAATCGACAGCCAGAAGATTGCCCCGCTTTTGTTCATTCCGTTTATTGAAAACAGTTTCAAACACGGAGTGACCCAAACGGATGAAGAGTTGATCGACATCAACCTGGTAGGGCGCCGCGAAAGCATTTACTTCAGGATAAAAAACAGCAAGGAGAAAACGGATTTCAGGGAAAAGAACAAATACCGGGGCATCGGTATTGCCAACGTGAAAAAGCGGCTGGAGCTGCTGTATAACGGCCGTTACCGGCTGGAAATAACCGATTCGGAATCGGACTACGAGGTAAAACTGGAAATCAAGCTGGTATGAAAACAAAAATCAACTGCATTATTATTGACGATGAACCCCTGTCGCAGGACATTTTGAAAGACTATGTTGAGAATTGTCCGGAACTGGCGTTATCGGGCGTTTTCCCCAATGCGCTCCAGGCCCGGGAAGCAATTCTGACCGGCGAAATCCACCTGCTTTTGCTCGACATCCACATGCCCGGGTTGTCGGGCATCAACCTGGTGAAAAGCCTGCACAACCCGCCACTGGTGGTTTTTATAACAGCCTATCCCGAATATGCGGTTGAAGGGTTCGAACTTGATGCGGTTGATTACCTGCTGAAACCGGTTTCGTACGAACGCTTTCTGAAGGCCGTCAACCGGGTGGTTGAGAAACTGAAGAACGACCGCCAGCCCGAAACTTCAGGTGACCACATTTTGGTGAAGGCCGATAAAAAAATGTTTCGCATTGACCTGTCTGACATTTTTTACATTGAAGCGCAGGGCGATTATATAAAAATACACACCACCGCCCGTACCCTGATGGTTTATGACACACTTTCGGGCTTTGAAGAAAAACTACCGCCCGACCGTTTCCTGCGGATTCACAAATCGTATATTGTTTCGCTGTCGAAAATCGAGTACATCGAAGGAAACCAAATCAAAATAAAGGAAATATTGTTGCCCGTTAGCCAGAAATACCACGATGAGCTGTTGGCTCGATTGAACAGGTGATTATTCTATAAATAATTTGATTGAATTGCCTCACTTTTTTTCTTGTCATTCCGGCGCAGGCTTAAAATCGATGTGGAAATTAGCTGGCCTTACACCATCAAATCTGCTATGAAAATTGCACTGTATTGGCTGGCGTAGTTATTTTTTAATCATTTTTTCAATACCAGTATAATATAAATCAAATCCACCTTTTCCTCCAGGTCTGTTTGAAGAAAAAATCATCAAGTCATTATTTGATTCCGGAAAATATTCAATGGCTGGCCGATATTCATCATATTTAGTATTTATTCGAGGTCCAAAATTTACAGGATTACTCCATTCCCCATTTTTAAAAGTTGAGTACCATAAGTCATAACCTCCAAAACCAGAACTATTATTAGATGTAAAAACCATTAGGTTTCCTTTAATATATGGACACTTGTCATCATTTGAGCTTGATAGAATATTGTTTTTCTTTGGTGTATTCTTCCCGTTTTGTAACCAATCTACAATATTTTTAAAATCCATATCAATTTCATAAATGTCAAAATTTCCTCCACGGTTTGATGAAAAATACATCTTTGAATAGTCTGAATTTATGGTAGGATAATAATCATCATATTCAGAATTTAATACATTTACTTCAAATGGTCCGAATATTTGCTTTTGAGAATTCCAACTTCCCCAATCTCTGCAGTTTGCGAAAACAAACCGAATGTCAAAATTCTTATTTTTATTATTTGCATACATAAAATACCACCATGTTTTTGCATTAATTAAAGAATCGCTGTAAAACAAAAAAGGACCAAATTCATCGAATTCAGAATTGATTTTTGGCAATAAATCGAAAGCATAATCTGCTTCAGAATTGGAAACATTAAACGAGAAAATATCATTGTCCAGATTTAGAAAAGCATCAATACTTCGGCTTGAGATATTAAAATTATTTCCCTTTGAGTCTTTGTTTGTTGAATAATAAAAGTTAATTCTTTTCCCTCGAACATTAATATTGCTGTTGTAATCATCATGTTCGGTATTTAAGTCAGTAATATTCACAGGCGATTCAGGAAACCATCCCATTTCATAATTTACAGGTTCTGGGTCTATATTATGAGGGTTACACGAAATGATTGCAATGCTGAAAATAATCAAGAAAATGTTTTTGGTAGTCTTCACTTTTTTGTTTTTCATTTTCTTTTTCCATAAATTTCTATTTCACCATACTCAAGATACTTAAGTTTTAAGGAGTCTTCATCTAATTTTAGAATTAATATCTTTTCTGTCCAGTTATTGTCTCTTTCAATGAAAATTGTATCACTGATTATTTTGTATTTGCACCAAATATTTGGGTCAGGGTAATACAAAGAATCTTTGTAAAATGAAAATTCTGCGTTTCCAATATCATCTTTTCCCCAAGCCCCCAAGATGCTTTGTTTTGAGACTATTGCGTGTTGATAAGCCTGTTCTTCATAATTTGTTGTTTCAATGTGAAAAAAATGATATGTCCAATTGACGACATTGACAAAGCCAGTGACCAATACTAAAATCAAGCCGAAACTCATCCCGAGAATTAAAAATGATATTATGTATTTTCTAATTTTCATGTTTGTCGTTTTTTGTTTTCAAAATGCATTCCAATGAATGGCTAACCCACTTGCCTTGTTATTTCTGTTATAAGTTTTACGGTCACCAACATGAATAACCCAATTCCAGAAAAATGTATTGTCAAATTATATTTGTACCGAAAAGAATCCATGAAGGGGTCGTTTTTTTACAGCATTAAAATTAACCATTTGATTAAACGGAAGCAACAAACCGGAAAATTATTTTCAATTGCATCCTCAGCATCTCTTTTTCCGTGTCCGGGTGCTGGTTCAGACAAAACAACCCCGATTAATGCCAGTGGCATGATGAGACGTCAACAATTAATAGATTGGCGGCAAATTGAACTTTTTAAAATGACAAAAAGTCATTTTAAATCCGTGGCACATGCTTTGAAAATAGCCTATCCGTAAAATTTAAACATCAAAAAATAAATATGAACACCATGCAAAAAGGAAAGATTGGCGTAAGCAGTGACAATTTATTCCCAATCATTAAAAAGTTTTTATACTCCGATCACGACATTTTTTTACGTGAGATTGTTTCCAACGCGGTGGATGCCACCCAAAAGTTGAAAACCCTTGCCGCAAAAGGGGAATACAGCGGCAACATGGAAAACGCAAAAGTCAGTGTATCGCTCAGTAAAGACGCAAAAACCATCACGGTTTCAGACAATGGCATCGGGATGACCGCCGAAGAAATTGAGAAGTACATCAACCAAATCGCATTCTCGGGCGCCGAAGAGTTTCTGGACAAGTATAAAACTGACGCCAATGCCATTATCGGCCACTTCGGACTGGGCTTCTACTCGTCGTTTATGATTTCTGAAAAAGTTGAAATCGTTTCAAAATCGCACCAGGAAGGCGCGCAGGCTGTTCGCTGGACCTGCGACGGAAGCCCGGAATACAACATCGAAGATGCAGAGCGCGCCGAAGTGGGAACCGACATCATCATGCACATCAACGACGATTCGGCTGAATTTCTTGAAAAATCGCGCCTTTCCGACATCCTGAACAAATACTGTAAATTCCTCCCGGTTCCGGTGGTTTTCGGCAAAAAAACAACTTGGAAAGACGGCAAGGAAACGGACACCGACGAAGATAACCAGATTAACGAAACGGCTCCGGCGTGGACCAAAAAACCGGTTGATCTGAAAGATGAAGATTACTCGGCATTCTACAAAAAACTGTACCCGTATTCCGAAGAACCGCTGTTCAACATCCACCTGAATGTTGATTACCCGTTCCACCTGACCGGTATTTTGTATTTCCCGAAACTGAAAAACACCATTGAAGTTCAGAAAAATAAAATCCAGTTGTACTGCAACCAGGTATTTGTGACCGACTCGGTAGAAGGCATCGTTCCCGAATTCCTGACCCTGCTGCACGGAGTGCTCGATTCGCCCGACATCCCGCTGAATGTTTCGCGTTCGTACCTGCAAAGCGATTCGAACGTGAAAAAAATCAGTAGTCACATCACCAAAAAAGTGGCCGACCGCCTGAAAGAAATTTTCAAGGAAAACCGCGAGGAATTCGAGAAAAAATGGGATAACCTGAAAATTTTCATCGAATACGGAATGCTCACCGAAGAAAAATTCAAGGAAAAAGCAAAAGAATTTTTCCTCTTCAAAAATACCGACGGCAAATATTTCACTTTCGACGAATACGAAACGCTGATCAAGGAAAACCAGACCGACAAAGACAAAAAACTGGTTTACCTGTACACCAGCGATGCAGTAGAACAATATTCGTTTATACAGGCAGCCAAAAACAAAGGCTACGATGTGCTACTGATCGACGATGTGCTGGCAACTCCGCTGCTCAACCATTGGGAACAGGACTATCCCGACAAACATTTTGTGCGCGTTGACTCCGACATTGTTGACCACCTCATCCGGAAAGAAGACCCAACCGACGAACTGAGCTGGGACGAAAAAGAAGAACTAAGCCCGATTTTCCAGGCTGTTTGCCCCGAATCGAAAGAAGTTAATTACGTGATCGACTTTAAAGATATGGGGGAAACCGGCAATCCGATTGTGATTACCCGCAACGAGTTCATGCGCCGAATGAAAGATATGGGCCGTTTCCAGGGAGGCATGGATTTTTATGGCAGCCTTCCCGAAAGCCTCAACTTAGTTGTAAATACCGCTCACCCGCTGGTGAAAAAGGTTTTTGCTGAAAGGGATGAAACTATTGGTGACGAATTGACCGCCATTAACGACACACTGGCCAACCAGAAAATTGAGCGCGAACAACTCGAAAAAGCCAAAGAAGGCAAAAAAGACGAGGAAATTCAGCAGGCCGACAAGGAAAAACTGGAAGACCTCGACAAGCACATTGCCAAAGCCGAACAGGAAAAACAAAAACAGTTGACCGCTTTCGGGAAAGAAAACCCGTTGGCAAAACAACTGGTCGACCTGGCGCTGCTGTCGAACGGAATGCTGAAAGGCGAAGCGCTCGATAAATTTGTAAAAAGAAGCGTCGAGCTGATCAAATAAACCGGGAACATAAAAAGATGGATAGAAGAGGCTGTCCGATACTTTTTAGGACAGCCTCTCTTTTTGAAAATGGCAGGCAGACTGTCGCACCGTCCGGCGGAGGGTTTGTTGCTGTCATACCAAAGATCAGGACATCGTCCTTTTTATCGATTGGAAAAGGAAGAGCCAGTCCTGTATGAAGACGGGGAAAACTCAAAAATTTCACACAAACTCTTGATTCATATCTGATTTTAATATCATTTGTTTGTTAATGTTTTCTAATAGCGATTCAACGTTCAGCCTTTATATCTATTTTTGGACATTCTTTTATATTAAAGGATAAAATAGCCATTAGAGCTAAAGCTCAAACCAACAGAAAATGAAGAAATGGCTATTCCCTGTCTCGACGGCAGGCAGACATACGTTGAAAATTTAGTTTGAGAAGTAAAAGGCGGATACGAGAATTTTCCGATCAAGTTTGAAGATTTATACAAAATGAAACAGGCGCTTAAAAATATTGGCAATATTGTACTAATGATGGTTTTGCTGGTTTCGACCACCGGGCTCACCATCTATAAGCTGCACTGTAAATGCTTACAGGATGAACAACTTTATGTGTTCATTGAGCCGCAGGTTTGTCATTCGGATGCCGATTCAAAAGACAACTCATGCGCCAATTGCGATACGCATGAAGCTTTCTTTGTAAAACTCAGCATTCATTTTTTAGCTGGAAATGCAACCGTTGCAGCACCGCCTGTTCAGCTTGAAATCATCAATATCCTATTTTCTGAAATAGAAGGGTCTCAAAATCTGAAGTCGGGAAAGGCGTTGCTCATTGCCACCGGCAACCCGCCGCCTTTGATCATTTCAGGGCAAAAAATAATTACACTTTTCCATCAGTTTAAATTCGACGACACTCATTCGCAGCTTATCTAGGAACTGTGGAGTGAGATTTTTTGAAGTTGAATTTAAATGAAATAATAATGAAACTATACATATTGGGTATCCTCCTGCTTTTATTGGCAGGAAATACTGTTGCACAAACTGTCAGCGGAACAGTTTACGAACTGCACGAAGGACATAAAGAACCGCTGCCGGGGGTAAATATTTTCTGGATGGGGACCGATCATGGTACTGTATCCGATGCCGATGGCCGTTTTGAAGTAGAAAACAAACATCAGCACCACATGCTGGTATTTTCATTTGTCGGTTACAAAACCGATACAATTCATGTTGAAAACAGTAAGAATCTGGAAGTGGTTTTGAGTGAGAACCGCGAACTGGGAGAAGTAACAGTAGTTGAGAAGAACAAGGGAAGTTACATTTCAAAGATCGACCCGATTTACACGCAAAAAATAAACGGGGCCGAGCTGCATAAAGCCGCCTGCTGCAACCTTTCGGAAAGTTTCGAGACCAATGCATCGGTTGATGTGTCGTATAACGATGCGGTGACCGGCGCCAAACAAATAAAATTACTGGGTCTGTCGGGATTGTACACCAGTTTACAAACCGAAAATTATCCGAACCTGCGCGGGTTGGCTACCAACTACGGACTGACCTACATTCCCGGCCCGTGGATGGAATCCATTCAGGTATCGAAAGGTGCATCGTCGGTAATAAACGGCTACGAATCGATTACCGGGCAAATCAATGTGGAATACAAAAAGCCCGACAGCGACGAACTACTGCACCTGAACCTGTTCTCGGGCGACGACGGAAAGCTGGAGTTCAACGCCAACACAGGCTTGAAACTGTCTGACCATCTCAGCACCGGGATATTTTTTCATGCTGAAGATATTTCAAAAGAAATAGACCACAACCACGATGGCTTTCTCGACCATCCGCTGACCGAGCAGTACCATTTCATCAACCGATGGCAATATGATTCAGGAAATGGATACCACGCAATTGGTGGAATAAATTTACTGACGGAAGAACGGCTGGGCGGCCAGCTGGACTACAGAAAAGGGGCCGCACAAAACCCCGGGCTACCGTATGGTAGTTACATCGATAACCAACGGGCTGAATTTTCGTTCAAAAACGGGTATTCATGGGATGTACAACGCAGTCGCAGTGTCGCTTTTATTTCAAATGTTGCACTTCACAGCACAGAATCCATGTTTGGGAAAAACAGCTACAATGCCGATGAAACAAATGTCTATGCCAACCTGATTTTTTCATCGCTGTTTTCGCCCGAATCCGGGCACCAGTATTCCACCGGCCTGAGTTATTATTACGACCAGATTGACCAGATTTTCAATACTACCGATTATTCGAATTACGAATCGGTTCCCGGCATGTACTTCGAATGGACCCATAAGAAAGGAGCTCTTTACACGATAATGGCCGGTATTCGCGCTGATTTTCACAATTGGTTCGGAACGTTTTATACACCGCGGTTTCATTTTCGCTATGCGCCATCCGAACACCTGACCCTGCGGGCATCGGCCGGAAAAGGCTACCGCACAGCCAACCTGATTGCCGAAAACAGCTACCTTCTATCCTCATCGCGCAGTTTCAAATTCGACAACGAACTGATGCAGGAAAATGCATGGAACTTCGGGGCAAGCGCGGTTCAAACGGTTGATCTTTTTGGGCGTGAACTTTCGATTGGAGCCGAGTTTTACCGTACCAGTTTCATCGATCAGTTGGTGGTCGATATGGAAAGTTCGGCAACCGAAATATTGTTTTACCCACTCGACGGAAAATCGTATGCCAACAGCTACCAGGTTGACCTGAAATATCAGCCTGTTGCCGGACTCGACATTACACTGGCTTACCGTGGCAACGATGTGAAACAGACCATTGGCGGCGAATTGCTCGAAAAACCGCTGACCAGCCGGTACAAAGGTTTGGTAACCCTGAATTACACCACTCCGAACAAAAGCTGGATGTTCGACTACACGTTGCAGTTGAATGGCGGCGGGCGCATTCCGCAAACACCGGACGCTCCGGCAGCTTATAATATGGGAAGCGAGTTTTCGTCGTTTACTGTGATGAATGCACAGGTAACCAAATATTTCAAACGGTGGAGCATTTATGCCGGCGCTGAAAACCTGACCAATTTTATGATGGACCATCCGGTAATTGGCGCCGAAGACCCGTACGGTCCCTGGTTCGATGCAACCAAAATATGGGGCCCTGTTCTGGGCCGGAAAATGTATGCGGGTATCCGGTTTACCTTAAACCGACCGCAGCATGACGAGCTCGGCGGTTACGATCATTAATGGATAAAAACAGCAAAGCCATCGGGGATTCCGGTGGCTTTGTTGTTTTAAATCCAGTGCAAAGTTGCGGGCTGTTTTCGTATCTGCCGTTAAAAAAGTAGTCCTGTAATTTTTATACCACATATCTGCGTGGCATTAATTTTCTTCTAATAAGGTTTTTATTATTAATCTTATTCTTCTGCGCCACAAATTATTCTCTTCTATCTATTTTTACTAATGACTCGCTACTCACGACTAAATCACATTCACTTCACGCTCCAGTTCAACACCGAATTTATCGAGTGCCGATTGTTTTATTTTTTCGGAAAGTTCGAATATCTGGCGGCCCGTGGCATTTCCGTAGTTTACCAGCACCAGTGCCTGTTTTTCGTGTACTCCGGCATCGCCGTCGCGAAAACCTTTCCAGCCGCACTGATCGATCAGCCAACCGGCAGCCAGTTTTACTTTTCCATCCGCAGACGGATAAACCGGGATGTTTCCGAATTCCGATTTTAATTTTTCAGACAACGCAGCATCAACCACGGGATTTTTAAAAAAACTGCCTGCATTGCCGTTCACCTTTGGATCGGGCAACTTCGATTCGCGGACACCCACCACTGCTTTACGGATGTTGCGGACATTCACCGCTCCCAGCTTTTCAGTTTCATTTTTCAAATCGCCGTAATCGAGTTTGTACTCCGGAAATTTCTCCAGCCGGAAAATCACGCTGGTAACCAGAAAACGGTTTTTTAGCTCGTGCTTAAAAATGCTGTCGCGATAGGCAAACTGGCAATCGTGTACCGGAATCGAATAGTCCGTCATGGTTTTCAGGTCGAAGCCGTTTACCATTTCAATCAAATCTTTTGCCTCCACACCATACGCCCCGATATTTTGTACCGGCACAGCTCCCACTTTCCCGGGAATCAGCGACAGGTTTTCCATTCCACCCCAACCGTAAAAAACCGAGTATTCAACCAGTTCGTCCCAGTTGACCCCCGCTCCTGCTTCAATCCAAACCTGGTTGCGGCTTTCATCAATCAACTTGATACCGGGAATATCGCAAAAAAGGACGATTCCGTCGAAATCGCTCAGAAACAACAGATTGCTGCCACTTCCAATCATCAGGACAGGTTCATCTTCCCAAGTGGTATCCAGGCTCAAAAAATCAGTAAGGTCATTCAATTCGGTGAACTCGAAAAAGTATTTGGCACGGGCTTCAATGCCAAACGTATTGTAGTTTTTAAGCGAAAAATTCTTCTGGAAATGTATCATGACTGAAATTTGTCCAAAGATAATCAGCAGGCCTTAAAAACCAATTGAATATCGCGTCCTAAAAGATAAAATCCGGCAGTTTACCGAATCTGGTTCTCCCCATTTACCGATAATAGCTATTTTTAGCAGATCAATTACGAAACACTTTTTTCGGAAAGTAATCGTTGAAAATAGATACATTTACAAACAAAACCGAGAAATTGAAACGAATCGCAATCAGCGTCATTAACGACCTGGTAACCGACAACCGGGTACATAAAGTGGCAACCACGCTTCAGGAGATGGGGTACGAGGTCACCCTGATTGGTCGCCTGTTGCCTGAAAGCCTCCCGATCAGCCGCACCTATAATACGCACCGGATGTGCCTGCATTTCAGAAAAGGCCCATTTTTTTATGCCGAATACAACATCCGTTTGTTTTTCACTTTGCTCTTTTCAAAATTTAATGTTTTTGTTTCGAACGACCTCGATACCCTGTTGCCCAATTTTATAGTCTCAAGACTAACCAACAGTCCTTTGTATTACGACAGCCACGAATATTTTACGGAAGTCCCGGAATTGGTAACCCGCCCCCAAGTGCGCCAAAAATGGGAAAAACTGGAAAAAGAACTGCTCCCGAGAATCAGGAACGCCTACACCGTTTGTCCGTCGATTGCCGAGGCATATCGCTACAAATACGGAACTTATTTTCATGTGGTACGAAATGTTCCCGACCGCATGGCGCCATTTGAAATCCCGGACGACAAAAAGCTCGATTTTGGTGGAAAGAAAATCATCCTTTACCAGGGAGCGCTGAACATTGGCCGGGGGTTGGAACAAATAGTACGCGCCATGCAGGAAATAGACAATGCGGTGCTGGTGGTCGCAGGCGATGGCGATATTGCCATCCAACTGAAAGCGCTTACACACAGTCTTCAGCTTCAGGATAAAGTAAAATTTTTGGGTCGGATGTCGTTCAACGACGTGAAATACATTACCGTACAGGCCGATTTGGGGCTTTCCATCGAAGAAGATTTGGGGCTGAACTACAAATATGCACTTCCCAACAAATTGTTCGATTACATCCAGGCCGGAATTCCGGTATTGGTTTCGAACCTGCCGGAAATGAAAAAAGTTGTTACCGATTACAGGGTTGGCGCCATCCTCGACAGCCACCAGCCGCAGCAAATGGCAAAGCAAATCACCGGCATTTTAAACGACCGGGAGCGAATTGCTGTTTGGAAGGAAAACCTGAAAAAGGCAGCCAGCGAATTGTGCTGGGAAAATGAAAAAGAAATGCTGAAAATAATTTACGACCAATTGCGGTTCTAAATTAAAGATTCCAGAAGCCCAGTCCAATTGAGCAATCGTGAATTTACATTCAAAATCAGGATAAAAAAGCCGGTTCTTTACAGGAACCGGCTCATATTGTAAAAAATTGGTCGATTACAATTCTTTGATTTTGATGTTGCGGAACCAAACATCGCAGCCATGATCCTGAAGGGCGATAAAACCTTCTTCGGCAACTTTTGCCCAGTTGGGGTTCAATTCCGGGAATTTACTTCCGGCAACCAACTTGTTCCAATCGTCTGTCCACAAATGGTATTCAAGTACGGTTTCACCATTTTGTTTATGAACAACAGTTCCCTGGTATACAATAATTTCAGCTGTATTCCATTCGCCAAAAGGTTTGGAATTTTGCGGTTTGGCAGGAATCAAATCATATAACGAACCAGCCTGGCGGTTTCCATCTTTACCTAAATTGGCATCCACATGATTTGCGTTGTCGAGAACCTGCATTTCAGGAGCTGTTTTGTAGATGGGCCATTCAGGAACTTCCTGTCCGAGGTAAAAAATACCTGAGTTACCGCCTTTTGAAATCTTCCATTCAACTTTCAAATTAAAATTTTTGAATTTTTTATCGAAAAGAATGTCGCCACCATCGACAGCGCCAGCTTCTCCATTGCCCGATCCTTTGCAAAACAATGTTCCGTCAACAACACTCCATGCTTTGGGGAATTCAGTTTTGTTATAACCCCTCCAGCCCTGCGAAGTTTTACCATCGAACAACAAAACCCAGCCGCCCGATTGTTCATCGACAGACAAGGCATTTAATTCGACAACAGCAGCTTTCGTTGTGTCGCAACATGCTTTGGTTTCGGCGTTCTCTGCTTTTTTCTGAGCCGATTGGCAGCTTACCGCTACAAACAGAACGGCAACCATAAAATAGAATAAAATTTGCTTCATTTTTGAAATAATTTAAAATTAGTGTATATGAATTGATGAAAACAAAGTTAAAAAAAGATCAGTATTTCAAAGTCTGTTCATCGGAAACAATTGTCAAAATTCACAATCGGTCCACCATTTTTAGAAACAAACTTGCCCTTGTTTGGATTTTTTGATTTTATAATTTTGCAAAAAACAGAAAAGAAGCGAATTGTTTTAGTAATTTAGATTAGGAATAAAAAATTAGTCACTCAGTAAAATAACGAATAGTATGAACCACAAAAAAGCAAAACGGATCGGCATACTGACAGCAGGAGGCGATTGCCCGGGATTAAACGCGGCAATCCGGGGAGTCGGAAAAATGGCAATTATTGAATACGGGATGGAAGTGATCGGTTTTAACGCCGGCTTTACAGGACTGATCGAGAAAGACTATATTCATTTACGGGAAAAAGATTTGTCGGGAATATTAACAGTAGGTGGAACCATACTAGGAACATCGCGCGAAAAACCTTATAAAATTGTAAAAGAAGGCGACAGCGACAAGCCGGAACTGATCAAGGAAAATTACAAGGAACTGGGTCTCGATTGCGTGGTTTGCATTGGCGGTAACGGCACCATGAAGACAGCCAACCGTCTGCAAGAAGAAGGAATAAACGTAATTGGTATCCCGAAAACCATTGACAACGACGTTTGGGGCACCGATATAACTTTTGGCTTCGACTCAGCCGTTCAGATCGCAACTGAAGCAATCGACCGGTTGCACACTACCGCCAACTCGCACCAACGAGTAATGATCATTGAATTGATGGGGCACACGGCAGGTTGGATTGCACTCTATGCAGGGCTGGCCGGCGGCGGCGACATCATTCTTTTGCCCGAGCTGAATTATAATATACGTTCGGTATGCAAGAAAATAGAGGAACGCTACGAAGATAAAAAGCCATATTCGATTGTGGTAGTAGCCGAAGGGATCGAGCATCCTGAAGGAAAATCAGCAGCATCGTACCTTGCAGAAGCAATCCATCTGTATACCGGCATCGAAACCCGTGAGACCGTGCTTGGATATGTACAAAGAGGGGGAAGCCCTTCGCCCATGGACCGTATTTTGGCAACCCGCTACGGCGCCTATGCTGCCGAATGTATTGCACAGGAATGTTACGGGACAATGGTGGCCATTAGAAATAACCAACTGACCACAGTTCCATTGCATGAAGTTGGTGGAAAGCTGAGTTTGGTTACTCCCGACCTGCCGTTGGTTATCAAATCACGCAAAATGGGCGTTTCGTTTGGCGACGAATTTCTGTAACAAGACAAAACAAAAATAGAAAAGAGGGTCTGAAAATATTGATTTTTCAAACCCTCTTTTCTATTGGATATAGCGATCAGGATATTGAGGTTCTAAAACAAGTTCAGGATGACTAATTCTACTTGGCAAAGAATCTTTCAGACAATCATTTCTATTTTGAGAAAATCATTTTCAGGGCGACGAGCATGATGAAAATGCCAAATATTTTTTTCAGAATTTTTTCGGAAAGACTGAGCGATATAAACGACCCCAGATAGGCCCCGATAAAAAACATGATGGAAAGCACCAATGCGTATTTCCAGTTTACATACCCTTCTTTCCAGTAATTAATAACCGCCAGCAACGTTACCGGCGGAATCATAAAAGCCAGCGATGTTCCTTGCGCTTGGTGCTGGGTAAATCCAAAAATAAGGACTAGGGCCGGAACCACGATAACAGCCCCACCAACACCGAGGGTACCGCCAAGTAAACCTGCCAAAAGGCCAATCGCCATTACGATTAATATTTGTGATGCAGTCATTGTTTTTTCCATTTTTAATTAATTTTTCCCGAGACGGGCATTGAACCGGAAGCCGATGCCGTGCAAATTCAGAATTTTAATGTCGGGGTCGTCTTTCAGGTAGCGGCGTAAACGCGAAATAAACACATCAAGGCTGCGGCCCAGATAGTAGTCGTCCGAACCCCATACATTCATCAATATTTCGGAGCGGCTCAGTACTTTGTTCGAGTTTTCGCAAAAATATTTCAGCAGCTCTGCCTCTTTGTAGGTCAATGTTTTGCGGTTATCTTCATTTTCCAAAACAAGGTTTTCGAAATAAAAATTGTATATACCTACCCGGCGGGCAACGGAAATACCATCTGCAATTTCGAGTTTCGAACTCCGTTTCAGAAAAACTTTTATGCGTAGCAAAAGTTCTTCCATGCTGAAAGGCTTGGTGATATAATCGTCCCCACCAATCGACAAACCAGTGATTCGGTCTTCTGTCATTGACTTGGCCGTCAGAAAAATAATTGGAACATGATCGTCCTTTCTTCGGATTTCCAGAGCTACAGTAAAACCATCTTTTTTAGGCAACATCACATCGAGTATACAAATACTGAATTTGTCTTTTTCAAATTCATCAATGGCTTTTTGTCCGTCGTCGACTGCTGTTACCTTGTAGCCATTTTGCTCAAGGTTGTCCCTGATAATGAAATTCAGGGTCTGGTCATCTTCAACCAGAAAAATATGTTCTCCTGAAAAGTCCATAATCTATTTCTTCGGAATTTTTACGATAAATATAGTTCCTTTTGTAGAATTATCTTCAATCCTGACTTTCCACCCATGCCGGTCGGCAATTTTTTTCACGTAATCGAGTCCCAATCCGAAGCCTTTCACATTGTGCACATCGCCTGTCGGGATGCGGTAAAACCGGGCAAATATTTTTTTACGGAATTCTTTCGGGATGCCGATGCCATTATCGGCAAATGCAATGGTATACAACTTTGTATCCTCTGTTAAATGGATATGAATATCCGGCGAACTTTCACAATATTTCACTGCATTGTCGAGAATATTGAAAATCAGGTTTGAAAAATGCAAGGTGTCGGCATTAATTTCGGCATTTGAAACTCCGGGATGAAATTGGATGCTGCACAAATTGCCGTTCTGACTGTTTCGGAACTCACCAATTGTTTTTTCAATAAACGAATTCAATTCTACCCGCTCGATTTTCAATTGCAGACGTTTCTTTTCGATGGAAGCCATTTGCAACACCTTTTCAACCTGCGACGAAAGCCGTTTATTTTGTTCGAGAATAATTTTTGCATATTCGGCAAGCCGTCTGGGCTGTTCAATAATTTTTGGCTCGTTCAGCACGTTGGCAGCCAGACTTATTGATGCAATCGGGGTTTTAAACTCGTGGGTAAGGTTATTGATGAAATTTTTCTGTACCTCGCTCAACCGTCGCTGCTTAATAATCGTGTAAAGCGAATATCCAAAAAACAGCAATACAATCAGCAACATGGAAGTCGCAAAATACCAAGGCTTCAGTTTTGAATGAAAGAATACGGAACGTCCCGGAAAATTGACCCCAAAATAGTAAATGTATTTTTGACATTTGGGCAAGGTGCATTTCTTCACGTTGCCAACTTTCTTGCCCCCGTTGGACAACTCATCAAAAACAATCTCCTTCCGGCGGCATTCGTCCAACGTGTCGGGGTTATTACCCTGAAACATACTAAAAATACTTTCGCCCCTGATCAGTTTGCCGTTGGCCATTTTATCGGTTTCGCAATCGTAAATGGCATATTCAAAATCGAGTTTGATATGGTTCTTCTTGAAATTGTTGATCAGGTGGTATTCCAGCAAATCCGGATCGATAACATGATTCAAATTCACCACGAAATAATTACTGGAAATCTGTTCAACCGGACACATTTCGGTAATTTTTGTATTGTGCCCGTATGCTTTATTATTGTATTCGATTAAATCTCTGGCAACGTTATACAATGTCGTTGTTATATCTTCCTGAAATTTTTTTTCATTAATATCAATCGCCTTTTTCAGAAATAAAAATTGAATCAGGAATATTCCTAAAACTGAAATAGTAGCTAAAACAACAATGTATCTTATTGAATTCCGGATCATAATACCACTCTAATTATCAGCGCATCAACGGCAAAACTACTTATTTTTTCGGAGAATCGTACCGATTAACATTTCATTAACAAAACTTTATGGGCATTAACAGTAAATGTGTCCGGAGATACTTAGTTTTGCATATTAAATAAGCATAATTCCATATCGGATTATTATATTTGGGAACTTAATTTTTAATGAAAATCATACGAATATGAAAATTGCATTTAGTGTATTCACGATTCTTTTATTGTTCATTTCGGGTTTAACTATAGCGCAGCAGGGAAAAGCAAAAATCGAGTTTGAGAAAACCATTCACGATTACGGAACATTCAAAGAAGAAAGTGGGCCTCAGACTTACAATTTCAAATTTACCAACAAGGGAAGTGTTCCTTTAATCCTGAATAATGTACAGCCTTCATGTGGTTGTACTACTCCGGAATGGGTACGTAAGCCCGTTGCCCCGGGAGAAAAAGGCTATATCGAGGTAAGTTACGACCCCAAAGGCCGCCCCGGAACGTTCAATAAATCGATTCAGGTGATCTCGAATGCCGAAAATGCGACTGTTGTTCTTTATATAAAAGGTGAAGTTACGCCACGGGAAAAAACAATGGCTGAAATTTATCCACAAACCATTGGCCCGCTGCGGGTTAAAACAAACCATATTGCGTTCACCAAACAAACCGAAAACGAGACCAAAACCGAACAGTTGGAGTTGGTGAACGATACGGAAAAAGAAGTAAAAGTTGGAGTAAAAGAAACTCCTCCATATATAAAAGCAACGGTTTCGGAATCGATAATCAAACCTCATGGGAAAGCAATCCTTTCATTGAGTCTTGATGCTTCGAAAAAGAAAACGTACGGTTTCGTAATGGAAAGCATTTACCTCAATATTGATGGGGTTTCGGACTACCAAAACCGCATTGGCGTAAGTACCACGATTGAAGAAGATTTCTCAGCCCTAAGCGAAGAAGATTTAAAGAATGCCCCGGTGATTGAATTCGACAGCAAAGAATTCGATTTTGGAGACATCAAACAAGGCAATAAAGTAGAACATATTTTTACATTGAAAAATGTAGGGAAACGCGACTTGATTATCCGCAATGTAAGCACTTCGTGTGGCTGTACTGCCGTAACTCCTGAAAAAAACATGATCGGGAAAAACGAAAGTGTACCGTTAAAAGTTGAGTTTAACTCGGCAGGGAAACAGGGGCGTCAGAATAAAACCATCACCGTAATTACAAACGACCCGAAAAATACTACAACAATTTTACGGATATCTTCCAATATCCAGACAGCACAATAAACAAAGGCAAATCAGTTTTTACATTTTGGAAACCAGAATGTAAAAACTGATCCTTTACCTACTTCGCTTTCAACATTTATTTTGCCATTGTGAGCCTCGATTATCTTTTTCACGATAGCAAGGCCAAGCCCAGTCGACTTTTCATTGTCGGTTGATTTAACCGAAGTGGTTTGGAACGGCTTAAATAGTTTAGAAAGTTCCTCCTCCGGAATACCTTGCCCCTGATCAATAACTTTCGTGATAATTTTATTATTTGTTTCCGTAATATCGATTATGATCGACGTATTGTAAGCAGAATAGTTAATCGCATTGCTCAATAAATTATTCAGCACCTGTTGAATCTTATTTTTATCGAAAGAAGCAATAATGCTGTTTTGATCAGACCGAATGTTTATCTTCTGCGATTTGCTGCGAGCCAGTATTTCATTCTGTACAATATTTTCTCTAACGAATGTCAGATATTCCTGCTCGCTGATATTCAGGTCGAATACTCCCGCTTCAATTTTTGAAACATCAAGAAAATCATGGATCAGATCCAAGGAAAAATCGCAACTATCATTGATATGTTTCAAATATTCAAGTTGATTTTCTTTGATGATGTTATCATAATCTTCAATCAAAATTTGTGAAAAAGAAGCTGCAATGCCAATGGGGTTACGCAGGTCGTGTGCAACCATTCCGATATACCTGTTTTTTTCATTGTTCAGTTCCGAAAGCCGGGCATTCAATTTTTCGAGTTCCAGAGTCCGTGAGTTCAGCTCGGCAAGCGTTTCCTGTAATTTATGCTTCTCCTTAAGCAGTTGCCGTTGCAGGTTGTTCACTTGCTGATTGAGGAAACTCATTTTATTGTTTTTTTCAAAAAGTTCGACAACGTCGGCTTCGGCATAAATCAAAACCTGATCGGCTTTCCGATAAACTTTTGAATTCAGCACGTAGCTCACGTCGTCGTAATTTCCGATCGTTATCATGCCCTGAAACACCAAACCTTCTTGTTTTTCAGGAAAGAAGGCAGAAAAAACAGGATTGATGAATTGATTTTTCGGATTAATTTCTTTGCTGTCGGTACCCAGAAAATAGCACATCGGCTGATTGGCATCGAGTAGCCTGCCATCGCGATTGAAGATACCAACCGCAACAGATTGTCCGTTCAGAGAAAGATCGCAAATTAACCCAGCCCAGCCAGATAGACTATCATTTCCAGGAAGTTGTTCCATTCTTTGAAAATTTTAATGTAACGACAACGGCGCATCAAGATTGACTTCGGCCAACTGGTTAAACGCGGGGATATTAATCTGCATCCAATTATAATAAGGATAAATCTCCTGAAAACATTCGAACGAGAGTTCTTTCTTATAAATTTCAATCCATGTGTTCAACTGGGCGGCCCAATAAGTCGAACTAAAATTGCGCGAGCGATAGGCCCGAAAAACCCAAAGCACCGTATCGACCAATACTTCGGGGGAATGCATGATAAATATGGATTCCAGGAAACGGGCATGGTTCGCATGATTGTCCTTCATCATTTCCACATTTCCGAGGCCAACCATATCAATCAAATCGGGACGGCTTTCCATTTTCCGGTTCATTAATACAACCAGCGCCTCTCTTTTCGAACCAAATTCAGCAGCACTTTTTTCGCTCACCTGTTTCAGCTTTTCCGCAGTTCTGATTAAATCATTTCTATCCATAATGTTTTCATTAAAGTTTCGAATTTATGGTATCGATATATTTATCAAGCAGATACAAATCGGATAAAATGACAATATTTCCCAGCCCTTGCAAAACATTGTTGGAACCATGCCTGAATGCCTGCCCCCCAAGGATAATCTGCAATTCAGGAAATTCGCCTTTCATTGTTTCCAACATTTTCAGGAGATTACTAAAGTTAAAATATACACTTAACGAAATGGCCAGCAAATCGGGCTGTACATCCCGAATAAACCGGACTAACTCAATTACAGGAATACCTGTACCAAGAAAAAAACTTTCCCAACCTTTCATTTCAAATACATCGGCAACCATTTTAATTCCCACCTGATGTTGCTCTTTTTCGACACACGCTACCACAACCTTTTTGTTGTACCTTTTCCCGGAAATGATTTGCTCAAAAAACTCGTTCAAAATACCTTCTGTAATTGCCGTTGCAATATGTTCGGTGGCAATGGTAATCCGGTTGGTTTCCCACAAGCGACCCACTTCGTACAAAGCAACTTTGAAAACCTCTTCATACAAATCCATAACCGAATGGTTTTGTGCAAGATATTGCTTCGCGATGGCCGAACAGTTGGGCCGATTGCCTTTCAGCAGGTTTTGAAGAAAATCATGAACAAGCAAATCGGTTTTCTCAGATTTCATTGGCTACGGTATAAATGGTTTAATTTTCGCAAGGTATGGTAAAATAAAAAGTCGATCCCTTTCCCACTTCACTCTCAACCCAGATTTGTCCACCCAGCAAATTCACCAATTCTTTTACAATGCTCAGTCCTAACCCAGTACCTCGTGTGCCGGGTTCATCGATATTGCTGCCACGGTAGAACCGATCAAATATTTGGGTTTGATCCTTTTCGGGGATTCCAATTCCGGTATCTTTTATAAAAAATTCAACCATTTGATTTTGAATTGAACATCCGATGGCAATCTCGCCTTTACGGGTATATTTGAAGGCATTGGATACCAAATTGGCTATTATTTGCCTTAGTTTATCGTAATCTGCAGTGATGGTCAAATCATTAATTTCGTTAAAGTCGATCAGAAAATTAACTCCTTTTTGAAACCCAGGCAATTGAAAAGAAAGTTGTATGTCGTGGAAAAGATCCATGATTTTAAACTGACTGTTGCGCAGAGGAACCATATTGGTTTGAAGTTTCGAATAAAGCACAATTCCATCGATAAGGTTCACCAGTTGTTCAGAATTCTGAACAATGATTTGGGCATATTTTGCTATCTGTTCTTTCTTTCTTTCCTCGGGCAACAGGCTGGCAAAACCCATGATGGAGTTCATCGGGGTGCGTATCTCGTGGCTCATGTTGGCCAAAAAAGCTGATTTCAGCCGGTCCGATTCTTCAGCTCTTTTTTTGGCTTCAACCAATTCTATTTCTGCTTGCTTCCGCTCATTTATATCTGAAATGATCCCGTACCATAACGTACTACCGTCCTCCATCAGCTCCGGTTTTGCATCGCATAAACGCCAGCGGACTCCCTGTCCCGGGAGGATAACCCGGAACTCGCTATGATAAAGTTCCTGCGTACGCGCCGATTCATTGATAGAAGACACAATATAATCAAAATCATCGGGATGCAGCCGTCCGAACACAGGGGTGGCATCCTCGCGGACTTCTTCGGAAGTTACACCGTAAATATCTATCATACCAGGACTTGAGTAAGGGAAGCAAGAGCTTCCGTCGAGGTACAACCGGTATTGGTATACTACACCCGGTACTTGCTCGGTCAGTTTGGCAAGCATTTCATAACTTTTTTTAAGCGCCTCCTCCGTTTGTTTGCGTTTTGTAATATTAGTACCCGACCCACGATAGCCAATCAATTGATTATTTGCGTTAAGAATTGGAAAACCATTAACAGAAAACCAAATAACACGGCCATCTTTTCGTTCTGCCAGGATTTCAAAATCTACAAAAGAATCCTTTTGAGTGAATGCTGCTAATACAGTTCCTTTTATGGCTTCCCTTCCCTGTTCAGGTGCAAGATCGTAAAAATGCTTCTTGCCTACCAGTTCATCGGGACTGTAGCCCAGAAGTTGTTCTGCCACATGACTGGCATACGTAAAGAGGCCATTCGGATTAACTTCCCAGGCAATGGTCAGACTATGTTCAGCCAATTGATTAAACCGACTTTCACTTTCGCTCAGAGCCAATTCTGCATGTTTGCGTTCTGTGATCAACTCTGTATATACAATGATGCCGCCAATTGCACCATTCGATTCATACCAGGGACGACATTCCCACCGTGTCCATTCCACGCTTCCGTCTTCACGCATATACGGATCATTATCCGCACTGGATATTTCACCAGCCAATGCTTTCTGGTGCACATCTCTCCATTTCTGTGGTAAATCAGGGAATACCTCATAATGGTTTTTCCCAATAATATTCTCCTTTACCTTGTATTCATCAAGATACCGCTGACTAACATAGATATACCTCATATTACGATCATGAACAGCCACGCCACCATTGCTATGCTCAATAATATATTGCATCAATTTGTGGGAATGAGTCAGTGCTTCTTCTGTTCGCTTGCGCTCGGTAATATCAGTGTCTGTACCCCGGTAACCGACCAAATTTCCCTGACTATCGATAACCGGGACACCGCTGGTCAGAACACATATTTGCTGCCCTGTTTTGGTAAGATTCCAGTTCTCCAAATTTCTGAAGGATTTCTGTTCTTTAATGATTTGCCGAAATTCTTCCATGACTTTTCCTGATTCAGCTTCAGGCATTAAATCGAAAGGCGTTTTCCCTATTATTTCACTTGGAGTATAGCCAATAATTTCCTCTACTTTTTCCGAACAATAAGTATAAACTCCATTCGCGTCCACTTCCCAAATCCAGTCGCCACTGCTCATCGCAATATCCCGGAAACGTGTTTCAGATAGTTTCAAATCGCTGTTTTTCTGTTGTGCTTTTAAACGCTCAAAGTCGAATTTTTTTTTGAGAACAATGGTCGCATACCCCATAATAAAAAGGGTAATGATGGTACTGGTGAATAAATCGATTATTCGGGATTTCTCATTTGGGTAGGAAAATATCGATTCCGGATGAAAATAATGTATCCCAGACAATGCGATGACAAAGAAAATAAAGCTGATTAATATGATCCAGTATCTTTTGCCGGAATAAATATAAAGGAATAAGAACATAGCCGGAACAAATAACAATGTTGTTGACCCTTCGATTCCCTGGAAATAGAACCAATTGAACATTAATGCCAAAAGAACCAGAATATAAAAAGGAAGTATCAATGGTTGAGTGATTCCCCTGATAGACGATAAATAGAAAAAAATGAAAAATACAAATCCGAATACGCCAAGAATCAGATTCATCAAGAAATAACTATCGACAAATACATTAACGATCAGAAAAACAGAACAAGTGATCGTTCCGACCAACGTAACGATGCCGAAAACTTTATTCTCAAGTATTTCATTTTCTGAATTCTTTGACAGCAACAATTTTATTTTATCTCCTGATTTTTTCATCTCACGGTTCCTTTCTATCGTTATTTGTTCGATATTCGTTTTGGCAAATCGTAAAATAAAATGTACTTCCTTTGTTCTCTTCGCTTTCGGCCCAGATTTTACCACCATGTTTTTTCACAAATTCCTTGCACAATATCAAACCCAGGCCGGTTCCCTCTTCTTTTTGTGTGCCGACTGTTGTGTAATTTTCGTCAATCCGGAATAGTTTTTCGATAACATCTTTTTTTATTCCAACCCCATTATCGCGGACAGCCACCATCACTTCATCGGGTTTTGATTCGACAGAAACAACAATAGTGCCGCCCGGGTTGGTGAATTTGATAGCATTCGAAATCAGGTTTCTCAACACAGAACTAATCATGGCTCTGTCGGCAGAAACAATGGCACTTTGCGGCAATTCACTTGAAATTGTTATTGATTTATGTTGAGCCGCATCGCTTGCCAATGCTAACACTTCATTGATTAGGTCAACGATTTCGATTGATCTTGGAGTAAACTCTATCTTGCCGGTTTGCGAACGCGACCATTCCAACAGGTTTATTAATAAATCCATTGTCCGTTTCGAAGAATCTTGTATGATCTTTGCGTATTCATCAATGTCTTCATAGTTCTTTTCCTTAACCTGTTCAGCCAAAATATTACTGAATCCTATGATTGCGTTGAAAGGGTTCCTCAGATCGTGGGAAATAATGGAGAAGAGTTTGTCTTTGGCGGCATTGAGTTCGCGCAACCGGGCTTCGCTTTCTTTTAGTTTTTCTTCTGCCAGTTTGCGCTCGGTTATATCCGTATCGGTACCCCGATAACCGATGAAATTTCCATGATCATCAATAACCGGGACACCACTTGTATGAACACAAATAGGTAGCCCAGTCCTGGTAAGGTTCCAGTTTTCTAAATTTCGAAAGGCTTTCCGCTCTTTAACAATCTGCATAAATTCTTCCGTCACTTTTTCAGCTTCAGCTTCTGGCATAAAATCAAAAGGCGTTTTTCCTAGCATTTCATCTGGAGTATAACCAAGAATTTCCTCTACTTTTTCGGAACAATAAGTATAAACTCCATTCGCGTCCACTTCCCAAATCCAATCGGCGCTACTCATTGCAATATCCCTGAAACGTAATTCAGACAGTTCCAACTCCTTGTTTTTTTGCTCTGTTTTTAAACGCTCACGGTCGAAATTCTTTTTAAGAACAATGGACGCATAACCCAATATAAAAAGGGTAACAACAAAACTAAAAGATAAATCGACGATCCGGGTATTTTCTTCAGGGTACGGAATTGACCATTCAGGATGAAGGTAATTGACAACGACCAACATGATAGCAATAAAAACATAACCGATTAGGATAGGCCAGTATCTTTTCCCAAAATCAGTATAGATTAATAAGAACATTGCCGGAAAAAAGAACAATGCAGTTGCCCCTTCAATTCCTTGAAATAAAAACCAATTTGCCGTTATACCTAACGTAAGCAAAATTTGAAATGGAAGAATCAATGGTTTGGTGATTCCCCGGAAAAAGGATAAATAAAAAAAAATGCTGAATATAATTCCCATTAAACCAGCAACCAGGTTCATTGGGGAATAATGGTTATTGTATATGTTTGGGATGAACGTGAGAAAACAAGTACCGGCACCCACCAAGGTGATTATATTGAATATTTTATTTTCAAATACTTCATTTTCTGCATGTAGTGACAACAACAATTTTATTTTATCTACTATTCTTTTCATCGCCTTATCCCTTTCTATCGTTTTCTATTAAACCGTCAGATTTGAGGAATTGTGAAATAAAATGTACTTCCCTTGCCTTCTTCGCTTTCGACCCAGATTTTTCCACCTTGCTTTTCAACAAACTCTTTGCACAGAATAAGCCCTAAACCAGCGCTGGTTTCTCCGTTGGTTCCCGGGCGGCTGACATTTGTGTCAATGCGGAACAGTTTTTTGATTCGTTCAACGTCCATCCCGATCCCTGTATCTTGTACCGAAAACTGAACCATGTTCTCATCTCCAGTTTGAACATTAACACTCACTGAACCATTTTGTTCGGTAAATTTTATGGCATTGGTAACCAAGTTGCGCATAACGGAACGCAACATATTCCGGTCGGCAAAAACCTGTACCCCATCGGGAATATCCATATCGATCGTAATTGATTTCTTTCGGGCCATCTCAACCGTAGAATCATCACAATTTTTGAATTCTTCTTTTACGTTAATCAGTTGTGGGTTGAAAGGAATAACCCCTTGTTGTAACCGTGACCATTCGAGCAGGTTTTCGAGCAGATGATAGGTCGATTGGGTTGTTTTTTGGATGGAAAAAGCGAACTCATGAAGCTCATCTGCCGAAAGTTCCGAAAAGTTATCGGTCATCAGTTCGGCCAGCCCCATGATCGAAGCAAACGGACTTCGAAGATCGTGTGAAATAATGGAGAAAAACTTGTCTTTGGTGGCATTCGTCTCGCGCAACCGGGCTTCGCTGTGGCGTATCTCAGCCTCCATTTTTTTACGTTCTTCAATATTTCGGCTCACGCCCACCACTTCAATTTCATCCTGTTTATTGAACCTGAGTTTGGTTGACACTTCGACCCAAATAATATTGCCGTCTTTACAAGGTTGTTGCACCTGGTTGATGTAGTAACTGTTTTTATCGGGATTGGCGATAAAATCCTGTATGTTTTCCTGAACCGCATTGAACACGAATTTTGCCGATTCGGGAGTCAGTGCTTCTTCCAGCGTTTCGGCGAGCGCTTCTTCTACCGTCAACCCTCTTAATTGCTGAATGGCCGGGCTGATGTATGTGAATTTTCCTTTTGAAATATTCAAAATCCAAATCACATCCGACGCGTTCTCGGTAATGAGCCGGTACTTTTCTTCACTTTGACGAAGAAGTTCTTCGGCCTTTTTGCGCTCGATAACAATCCCTGCCTGCTTTACAAACGATTCGATGTATTCGCTGTCGGCAATGGATTGCTTGCTTCGGTTAAAAAAATGAATAATGGCAAATAGCTTCTCGTCTTTGGTAATGCCAATCGTATAAATTTGATGGATTCCCAACAACTTTTCGATGGCATTGCCCGCAATTTTAGGGAATTCGCTGCCTGAAAATTGTGCCAATCCACCCAAATACTGATGAAATATGCCTGATCTGAAACGTTCATGAAGGCCGGAGACGAGTTTGTATTTTTTCTCAAAAAAATCGTAGCCTGTAATTTTTATCGATTGCTCAATCAATCGTTGCGAAACACCTTTTATATCGATCAGGGTTGAAGTCTGTTCTTGTTCATTGACTGTAGAGAAAAGAACTACTGATTTGGGGTATTGCTGGTGCAACGAGTTCGTCAGGTAACTGTATATTTCTTCAACCGATTTCATGTTGAGCATCTCGGTAGCCGATTGGCTCAGGTTCCTGAATTTTTGGTTACTCTCTGCAATTTTTAAAGCTGCTTCTTTTTGTGCAGTAATATCTTCGTGGGTAATAATGATATTCTGAACCTGATTATTGGTATCCTTCAGTGGATAAATCCGGGTATTGAGCCACCTTTCGCGGCCTTTCCCTTTCGCTTCGGTTTTTCCGATCGAATTGAACCGATATTCGGGTATCTGAACAGATTCTCCGTTGTAGGCCCGCAAAACGTAATCGATAAGTCCGGTACGTTTCACTTCCTCGCTTTTCAATACATTAAATTGATTTACCGTGTGACTTGCCGGGAAACCCCATAACTCTTCGTAAGCACGGTTTACACTGCGTTGTAGCCCGTCCAAATCGTACATTTCGATTACCGATGGCGATTGCTTCATAATGGCCTTAAAACGGGCTTCGCTATCGGCGATCGACAATTTGGCTTGCTCGAGTTCAGAATATTTTCGTGCATTTTCGATTGAAAGCCCCCCAATCTGGCTGATTACCTGTCCCATGGTGTTATATTGGGGAATAAACTGGGGAAATTGAATACCCGAAATCTTGAAAATGCCCAGAAGTTCTTTCCGGTGTTCGATGTTGATGGTAAAAGAGTTTTCACTGCTCAACAATAAAGGGTCGATGGCCTTTTTAAAACAGGATTCATTCGCTATTTTCCCTTCAACAAATTGCTGAAAACAGATTTCCTGTGGCATAAAAAGAAGGTCGAGCAAGTTCGCTATCTCCTTTTCAATCAGGTTTTCATCGGTCAGGTCAATCAATCGTTTCAATTGAGAAAAAACAACCGAATAATCGGCGCTTTCGCGGGTGATTTTGGCAATTCGTTCGTTTAATGCAGTCCGTTCGTTTTCACTTCTCCAGTTGAATATCAATGCCTCGATGAATTTTTGCAAGTGACTGGTTCCGATGGGCATAATATCGAAAGGCAATCCCATATATTCTGAAAGGGCTTCGAGATTGGGACGGTAATCGCCGGGTAATCCTGTTTCTAAAAGCAGAATTTGCCGCATCGATTCACCAAAGAACGTTCGACCCGATTGTTTGTCGAAACCCCACTCGCGGACGTGGCGCTGGTAATTCCGAAGCCAGCCATTGGTTACAAGGTAGTTGCCTTGTTTTATAAAATGATAAATCGTTGGAAGGCTAAACAAGATTTCAAAACATTGCTCCAGTTGTACAATTTCAACATTTTTGAGATGTGTTGTATCAATCTTCTTTTTCGCGTAACATGAACTTACAATCACGATAATTTTGGAATACCTGGAAAGATCGTCCCGTACCATTTCCAATATACCGTTTTTGTTGAGCGGTACACCCATACAAATTGCCGGAAAGCTTTTTACAACCACATCGGGATAATTGCCCGTCTGAAGCAGATGACTCACCTCGGGAACCAACGAATTGCAAATATATATACAAAGTTTAGCCTCCATGGTATTATTTTATCGGGTATTGACCGTATTCAAGCACCGTTTCCGAAATGGTCTTCAATACCTCATCGGGAACCTGGAACGGAATTTCCCCATGATTATCGGAAAGGATGAAACCTCCGCCCGGCGCTGCTTTTTCGATGGCTTCGCGCACAATAGCCTGGGTTTGGCCGGAAGTCCAGCGACGCATTTCAATGCCATTCAAGTTACCCAATATCGTCAACTTATTTCGGAAAGCCTGTTTCAGTTGCGATAAATCTTCTTTTGAGCTCACGCCAACCACCGCAGTTCCGGTTTGAGTCACCAGATCGGCCATGGGCAAACAGTTTCCCGAAGCGTAATGCGTTGCCGTTGCCCCTTTGATGCGGCTTATCGTTCGCTTTGCAATGGGAAATCCTGTTTCAATATATTTTTCCCGCGTAATGATGGTTGAACTCGATACCGGGTCGAAATAACAGATAGCCGTAGCGCCGGCTTCGAGCTGGGCATTTGCCCATTCCACACAGAATTCTTCGTTTACCCGCATCAGGTGTTCAAAAAGATCTTTCCTGAAGTGCATAATGTCGAGGTATTTATCGAATCCCATTTGCATTACCGGAAGCGAAAACGGCGACATCACCACGCCAATAATCGGGATTTCTGCTCCTGCTTTTTCTTTTAGCTTTTCAATGGTGTACAAAACTTTATGCAACATTTTCGATTCGCTGATTTTGGGAGTTTCAAGCTGAATGATTTTTTCTATATCGCGAATGAAAGGTTGCCCGGAATTTGGAGGCCCGTCTTCTGAGTAAATTACTTCACCACCAAAGGCTTCAATTTCGAGCGGGGCATAAAAAAATGAGTCAAAACAATCGTTATTGTATTTTTTTTGAAGTCGGGTTTGTCCTTCAACTACATTTTCGCTTTTCGAGAAATATTCTTTGATGCTCATGCCAAGTTCTTTGGCTCCGTGCATGGTGAGCAACAGGAACATTGGAACCCGGTCGGGCTCATTGTGCGACAAGGTTGTAAGCACCCGTTCCATCGGGGTCATTTCATGTGTTTTCATTTCATGTCCTCCATCATTTGTGAAACAATTTGAATGGCCTCGGCCGGGTCTTTTCCAAATGCATCAGCTCCCACGTCTTTCCAAAGTTCATTATCGAAACGAAATGGGGCGCCCCCAACAATAATTTTCACATCGGTTCCGTTCAGCTTTTCCTTTAACAATTTCACATGCAATGCCGAAGGGAGCATCAATACCGAAAGCAGCAGGATTTTAATCTCCTCCCGGTGAATGATCTCTGTTAATTTATCGATGCTTAAACCTCCGCCCAGATCGAGCAGTTCGAAACCACTTGCCCTCAATGTGGAAAAGATGATTCGCTTTCCAAGCATGTGAAAGTCTTCGAACACCGCAATCGCCATTTTGGGTTGTGCCTTGCGGTTTTTGCTTTGCGGAGAAAGGATTTTATCGATCAGTTCTTCGCAAATCAAGCCACTCATGTACACTTGTGAAAGGGCAAGTTTCCCCTCTTCCCAAGCAGCACCAATACGGTTAAGCGTTAATGATACCAGTTCGCCCGCGATCTCAATCGGTGAGCCTAACGATAGAGCTTCGTTGAAAATCCGTTCCGCCTCTTCTCTGTCGAGCATTAAAAATGCCCGTTCCAATTGATTGGCGTAAATTTCTAATTTATCCATATATGTCTCACTTTTTTGGTATAGTGAAATAAAATGTACTTCCCTTGCCCATAATGCTTTCTACCCAGATTTTTCCACCCATGATTTCAACCAGCTTTTTTGAGATAGCCAGCCCCAGTCCGTTTCCTCCCTGCTTTCGTTTATACGATGCCTCAACCTGCCTGAACCGTTCAAAAATAGCCGAATGGTATTCTTTCGGGATACCAACGCCTGTATCACTTACATGAAACAGGATGTAGTCGCCAAAGGTTTCATATCCAACCTGAATACTTCCCTGTTCTGTATATTTAAGAGCGTTAACAATCAGGTTATTAAAAATCTGCGACAACCGTTCTGGATCGGCATAAACAAAAATATCCTTTTCTTTTCCCGATAATTTGATTTTAATTTCCAAACTTTTCTCTTTTATCCGGGGTTCAAACCTGCCCCTGATTTCTTCAATTAAGGTTTCGGCATGAACGGGAACATTTTTTACAGTTAACTCGCCTGATTCAATCTTCGAGATGTCCATAATATCGTTGATGATATTCAACAAAGTGTCCCCGCTGTTAATGATATGGTGGATAAATTCTTGCTTCTGATCAATCTCAAAATCACCATCGCCCAACAGGTTTGAAAATCCAATAATGCTGTTCAGGGGAGTTCTTATTTCGTGCGACATGTTGGCCAGAAAGGCCGATTTCAGCCGGTCGCTTTCCTCTGCTTTTTCCTTGGCTACAATAAGGTCGGATTCCATTTGCTTGCGGAGGCTGATATCTTCTTTAATACCAATATAATTTGTGATTTGCCCATTGTCATTTTTGATGGAAGTCAGGGTGCCCCATTCCCAATATAATTCACCATTTTTCTTCCGGTTGTGGAATTCGCCCCGCCAAATACCTCCCGAAGAAATAATGTTCCAAAGTTCCTTATATCTCTCTGCGGGCATTTCACCCGATTTCAGGATGCGCGGGTTTTTCCCAATCACTTCGTCCGAAGAATAACCTGTAATTTCTGAAAATTTTGGGTTTACATACTCAATGTTGCCCCGTATGTCGGTGATTATGATTGTCGAAGGGCTTTGCTCGACACCTTTCGAAAGTTTCTGTATGGTTCCAATGGCTTTTTTTTGCTCGGTAATATCGCGGCCAATTCCTACTAGTCCGGTTACTTTTTCATGGTGGTCAAAAAGAGGTATTTTTGATGTCAATAACCAACGTTGGTCTCCTTTTTTATTAAAAAACACTTCCTCCCGGTTAATCACCGGTTCGCCGCTTTGAATGACCATTAAATCGTCGTTATAGCCGCGTTGTCCAATCTCATCGTTGTACATTTCGAGATCGGTTTTTCCCAGCACCTCAGCTTCAGTAACTTTACCGGTCACTTCAACATCGGCCTTGTTTGCAATAATCTTGCGACATTCGCGGTCTTTCACGTAGATGGTCACCGGCAGGTTGTCGATCAAGGTACGCAGCAACTGACGTTCATTCCGGATAGACTCCATCGCCAGTTTACTTTTTGTAATATCTCGGACAAAACGCAATACACGGTTTTCTTCCAGATAAACGATTCGTGCCTCGTACGATTTCTGCTTCCCATTCATCATCACGGAATACTCATAGCTTGTAAGCGTTTCTCGTTCCAGGCATTCATTGATTTTTTGGATGTGAAGTTCGGCGGTCGGGGCATCAAAAACATCACTTATGTTGACCCCTATAAATTTCTTGCCCGGATAAAGCAATTCTTTTGATTTTGGATTATAAAATTCCAAATTATTACCTTCTCGGTCGGAAATAAATATAAAGTCAGGCATGGCCTCGATGATTGCATTCAGCCTGAGATTTTGGCTTCTGATTTTTTTTTCGGATTGTTTTTTTTCGGTAATGTCGTGCATGATACCGCCAATGCCTTTTTGATTGCCTTTCAGCAATAAAGGGAACTTGGTGGCTTCGTAAATGCGGTTGCCCAATTGTTCTTCAATGGTGAAAGGGCCTTGAACCTCCAGCGCTTTACGGTCGGACGATTGACATGGATAAACAGTGGCTTCATCAGCCAGCTCCTGATCGGTTTTATTTATTAATTCTTTTTTTGTTTTGCCAAAGAATTTAGCCATGGCATCGTTTGCCATCAAATATCTAAATTGGTCGTCTTTTACAAAAATCGGATCGACAGTGGCATTGATAAACACATTATATCGTTCCTCGCTTTGCCTGCGTTTTAATATTTCTCTTTCAAATTTTTTATTTTTCTCCTTAAGTTCACGCTGCAAACGGGAAAGTTTGATATGAGCCCCGACCCTGGCCAATACCTCTTCTTTTCGAAAAGGTTTGGAAATATAGTCGACCCCTCCGACATGAAAACCAGTCATTTTCGATTTTTCGTCATCCAGTGCACTAATAAAAATGACCGGGATATCGCGAGTTTTTTCGTCGGCTTTCAAGCGGCGGCAAACTTCAAAGCCATCCATCTTGGGCATCATTACATCGAGCAAAATAAGCGAAGGCTGTTTTAACTTTATACTTTGCAGGGCAAGCTCGCCACTGTCGGCCGTGCTTACAGAGTAACCTGTTTTTTCCAGTATATCGGATAAAAGCTTCAGGCTAAGAATGGTGTCGTCAACAACAATAATTTCATCGTTCAACCCGCTGGTTGATTCTTTCTCGCTCATATCGATCCCCTCCTAAATCCTGAAAATTAATTTACAGGTTTTACTCGTTTATAAATTCTTTTTATGAGCTTAAATTTAATGAAAAATTATGAATCTAACGTTCAGCAAAAGATTCAATTACCGAAAAGAGTAAATCTCATGTTCTACTTATTTCAGATGAAGGCCTTCCAACAAACCCACGTAGATGCCGAATGCTTCTTCAATTTCACGGACGTAAATAAATTCATCGGCGGTATGCGAACGGGCGCTATCGCCCGGGCCGATTTTGATGGAAAGATGTGGCATCACTGCCTGATCGGAAGTAGTTGGCGAACCGTAAGCAGTTAAACCGAGGCTGAAACCGCGCTGTACAATGGGGTGAGAAACAGGTATTCCGGATGAATTCAGGCGGAACGAACGCGGAACCACTTCCGATTCGATGAGCCCGCTAATGATTTGATATGCTTTTTCGTTTGAATAATGTTCGTTGGTGCGCACGTCAACAACAAATGAACACCGGTCGGGAACAACATTGTGCTGCGTCCCGGCATTGATCACGCTCACAGTCATTTTTACATCGCCCAGCAATTCCGAAGATTTTTCGAATTGGTAATTCCTCAAAATTTCAATATCGCCAATGGCTTTGTAAATTGCATTGATTCCTTCGTTGCGCGCGGCATGTCCCGATTTTCCATAGGCTGTACAATCGAGTACCATCAACCCTTTTTCGGCAATAGCCATTTGCATCAGGGTAGGTTCCCCGACAATAGCCAAATCGATGGTTTCCAGTTCCTGCAAAATATTTTCAATTCCACCGGTTCCCGAGGTTTCTTCTTCGGCAGTAGCTGCAAAAATTAAATTAAAAGGAAGTCCTTCTTTGGCGTAAAAATAAACAAACACTGACAGTAAACTAACCAGCGCCCCTCCGGCATCGTTGCTTCCCAAACCGTACAACTTTCCGTCTTCGATAGTTGGTATGAACGGGTCGCGTGTATACCCACCGGCTGGTTTTACCGTATCAATATGTGAATTTAAAAGAACAACCGGCAATCCCTCTTCCCAGAATTTATTTTTTGCCCATGTATTATTTCCTTTTTCCTGAAAATAAATACCTTTTGCGTTCAAAAAACTTCGTATCAACAGAGCTGCATTTTGCTCTTCCTTGCTAAACGCCTGCGTTGAAATCAATTTCTGAAGAAGTTGAATATATTCGTTCATCTTGGTTTAAATAATGAATTGAACAATGATCCGGAAAACTTTTTAGCAAGAACAAATATAAATGAAAAATTATCGATTTAAGACAAAGAAAAAACGATGACCGCAAGTTGTGTTGCACTGTCTTGTTCGCAAGGTCGGATTAAATACCCCGGTTACCGGCATAAACGGGTTCCTCTTGCCATCATAATCTGATCGGGATTGGTGATCAGTACTTGCTTTACACCTTTCGATATGGCCTGAAAACTATTGTCCAGTTTGGGAATCATCCCTTCGCTTATTTGCCCCGTTTCCTGAAGTTCTTTAAACTGCTGATAATTCAATTCGGGAATCACTGAATTATCATCGTCAGGATTTAAAAGCACCCCTTTCTTTTCGAAACAGAAATACAGGTTAACATCGAAGAAATGGGCCAATTCGATTGCCAATTCAGAAGCAATGGTATCGGCATTGGTGTTTAGCATCATGCCTTTGGTATCGTGGGTAAGAGGCGCAATAACCGGAACCACTCCCGCTTCGAGCAACATCCGGAGTTCCGGTGTATTTACACGAACCACATCGCCTACATAACCGTAGTCAATATCTTTAACCGGCCTTTTTACCGCTTCAATAAGATTCAGATCGGCCCCGGTAAGCCCGATCGCATTTATATTCAACGACTGGAGTTCAGCAACAATGGTTTTATTCACCAACCCGCCGTAGACCATGGTCACTACTTCCAGCATCGCCTCATCGGTAATCCGCCGACCGTCGACCATCTGTGTTTCAATTCCGAGCCGGGTAGCAATTGCAGTAGCAGAACGACCACCGCCATGTACCAGCAATTTATAACCACCGATCTTCGAAAAGCCAGTTATCAGTTTTTTCAGACTTTCTTTTTCTTCAACAACTTTACCGCCTACTTTTACTATCGTTAAACGTTCCATATTCGAGTTACAGTTTTCAAATTCCAAATTCCAGTTTTCAAATTCCAAAATTTAACCTGAAACTTGGAACTCAAAACTCGGAACTCAAAACTTATTTTATTTTAATCCGTCCAAAATCATTTTTAAAACCGTTTGAGCTGAGAACAAACGATTTTCTGCTTCTTCAATTACAATTGAATTCGGGCCATCGATCACTTCGTCGGAAACAATCATATTCCGGCGAACCGGCAAACAGTGCATGAATTTGGCATTGTTTGTAACGGCCATCTGCCGGTCTGAAACAGTCCAACTGCGGTCTTTCGATAAAATTTTGCCATACTCGGTATACGAAGCCCAGTTTTTTGCATAAATAAAATCGGCTCCTTCAAAGGCTTTCATCTGGTCGTATTCCGGTTTCAGGTCGCCCATAAATGCGGAATCCAGCTCGTAGCCTTCGGGATGAGTAACCACCACTTCGTAATCGGCTGCACGCATCCATTCGACAAACGAATTGGGTACTGCCTGCGGCAATGCACGGGGATGCGGCGCCCAGCTAAGGACAACCTTCGGACGTTTTTTAGCTTTGAATTCCTCGATGGTCATGAGGTCGGCAAACGATTGAAGCGGATGGCGCGTGGCGGCTTCCATGCTTACCACCGGAACACCCGAATAATCGATGAATTGCTGCAATATTTTTTCTTCGTAATCGTCTTCTTTGTTTTCGTATTTGGCAAACGAACGCACCCCGATGATGTCGCAATATTTCCCGATTACTGGCACTGCTTCGCGAATATGTTCCGGTTTATCGCCGTCCATAATCACGCCAAGTTCGGTTTCCAGTTTCCAACCGCCTTCGTTAATATCGAAGACAATTACATTCATCCCCAGATTCAAACCGGCTTTTTGGGTACTCAAACGGGTACGCAAACTTGAATTAAAAAACACGAGTAAAAGGGTTTTATTTTTACCCAACGACTGATATTTGTAAGGGTCATTTTTTATCTCAAAAGCCAGTTTCAGGGCTTCATCCAGATTGCCAATATCTTTTACTGATGTGAAATGTCTCATTTTATAATCGAGTTAACTGATAGTATTGTTTTTTGTTTTTATTTTCCCCGGATGATCCCGTCGCCGTCGATCAGCCACTTGTAGCTGGTAAGCTCTTCGAGCGCCATCGGGCCGCGGGCATGCAACTTTTGGGTCGAAATGCCAATTTCAGCCCCCAATCCGAATTGCGCCCCGTCGGTGAAAGCAGTCGATACATTGCAATACACTGCAGCAGCATCCACCATCACCCTGAAAAGCTCTTTGCTTTTTTCATTTTCGGTAACAATTGACTCGCTGTGCTTCGAACTGTAACGGTTAATATGACCGAGTGCCTCGTCAAACGACGCAACGGTTTTCACGGCCATTTTATAATCCAGAAACTCTGTTCCGAACGAATCTTCAGTCGCCCGTTCGAGTAAATTGTCAGGATATTTACCCTTCAGCACAGGATATGCTTTTTCGTCGGCATAAATAATGACATTGCTTTCCTGCAATTTGGCACAAAGCGCCGGAAGATCGGCCAGTCGGCTTTCGTGAACAATCAAACAGTCGAGCGCATTGCAAACGCTCACCCTGCGGGTTTTAGCGTTATTGATGATCGCCTGTCCTTTTTGCACATCGCCAAACTCGTCGAAATAGGTATGGCAAATGCCGGCCCCCGTTTCAATAACCGGAATGGTCGCATTCTCGCGCACAAAATTAATCAGGTTTTGCGAGCCACGCGGGATGATCAAATCGACATAACCACGGGCCGTCAGTATTTGAGCTGTCGCTTCGCGATTGGCGGGCAACAGGGCCAGTACATTTGCATCAATCCCATACTTTTCGAGCACCGAATGAATAACTTTCAGTATAGCCGTATTCGAATCGATGGCATCGCTACCTCCTTTCAGGACACAGGCATTGCCCGATTTAAAACACAACGAAAAAACATCGAAAGTAACATTTGGACGGGCCTCGTAAATAATACCGATTACGCCAAACGGAACCGATACCTTTTTTATTTTCAACCCGGTTGGCCTTTCGGTCTGGCTCAAAATGCGCCCTTGCGGAGACGGAAGTCCCGCCACGTTGCGAATATCGGCAGCAATGCCCTCGATCCGTTCCCGGGTGAGTTTCAAACGGTCGTACTTCGGATCGTTTACCTCCATGCGAGCCAAATCTTTCAGGTTTTCCTGAAGGATGAACTCAGTATTTTCGACCGCTGCCTTTGCAAGGTCTTCCAAAACCCGGTTTATTTGTTCAACCGGCACGAGGTTCAATTTTCGACTGGCTTGTAAAACCAGTTCCAGTTGTTGTTTTACTTCCATTTTCTTTTTCGTTATAATAAATCCCCCTCCCAAGGGGGTTGGGAGAGGGGAAAATCTCAGCAATTCATGCCAGAAAAGGCTTTAATAGGGTCTATAAAAAGGGTTTGTATAAAATTACTGAGCTTGTATTATTTCTTAATCAATTAAATACAAATAATCGTAGTGAACAAGCGCCTGCTGGTTTTTACTACCCAGCTCCTTCGTGGCTTTCTCTGAACTGTACTGCGATTTTCCGATGCCAATCATCTCGTTGTTTTCATTTTTTATCCGGATAATGTCCCCTTTTTTGAAACTACCGGTAATTTCCACAACGCCAATCAAAAGCAAACTGGTTGCTTTATCCGAAAATAGCGCTTTTTCCGCCCCCTCATTAATTCTCACTTCCCCTTTCGCAAAACTTTCGGAATAGGCGATCCACTTTTTCACATCCGAGGCTTTTTTACTCTCGGGCATGAACCGTGTATTAACCACCTTTTTTTCCGTATTCATTAAATCTATCAACACGTTCTTCTTCATGCCATTGGCAATATGAACCGAAATACCTTCCTTCGCAACTTTGCTGGCAATGTTGTACTTGGTAATCATCCCTCCCCGGCCAAAATTCGATTTTTTGGTAGAAATAATTTTTGATTCCAAGCGGGTTCCTACCGGGATTTCCTCAATCACTTTCGATTCAGGCAAATCGGGCGAACCATCATAAATACCGTCAATATTGCTAAGGATGATCAATGCTTCGGAATTGACCAGCGAAGCGATCAAACCCGAAAGTTCGTCGTTGTCGGTAAACATCAGTTCGGTAACCGAAATGGTATCGTTTTCGTTCACAATTGCAATCACATCATTCTCATTCAAAGTCGAGAAGCAGTTTTTCATGTTCAGGTAATGGACCCGGCTTCTGAAATTTTCTTTGGTAGTAAGCACCTGTGCACAAGTGATGTTGTATTTCTGAAAATGTTCAGCGTACCGATTTATCAGTTGTACCTGCCCCACTGCCGACCACAACTGCCTCGAAGAAACAGTGTCGAGTTTTTTATGTGGTTCAACCATGCTCCGGCCTGCAGCTACCGCTCCCGATGATACCAGTACCACCTCAACGCCTGCCTTGTGCAGCGTTGCAATCTGATCGACCAAATGAGCCATGTTTTCGTCATTCAATGTTCCGTCAGACTTGGTTAGAACGTTACTACCGACTTTAACGGTAATTTTTTTGTATCTGTACTTATTCACAAAGAATTCGTGTTATTACTTTTCAACTTTTTTGTACGAAGCCAGCAAACCCTGAATCACAGAAGAGCTGAACCCTTTGTGTTCCATTTCGTTCAAACCGACGATGGTAATTCCGCGCGGAGTAGTCACTTTGTCGATTTCCCGTTCGGGATGATGGCCGGTATTCATGATCAACTGAACCGCGCCTTTCACGGTCTGGGCTGTAATGAACTGGGCCATCTCGGCGCCAAATCCCATTTCAACGCCTCCCTGCATCGCGGCACGAACATAGCGCAGCGCGAAAGCAGTTCCGCAAGATGCCAAAACCGTTGCCGCCGGCATCAGTTCTTCATTGATGACGACTGACTGTCCCAGATGATCGAACATTTCCTTCACGGTTTGCAAGTTTTCTTCTGCCGCTTTATTGGTCGAAATACAAGTCATCGATTCCTGAATGGAGATGGCCGTATTCGGTATGACCCGGAATATTTTAGCATTTTTTCCGATCATTTCCTCCAAATCGGCAATCGGAACACCGGCTGCAATTGAAACAATTATTTCATTTCCCGTTAACACGGGTTTAATTTCGTCTACAACATTTTTTACATGATATGGTTTAACTGCCAGCAGAATCAGTTCAGCCGAACGGGCAGCATCAGCATTTACAAGGAAAGTTTGAACCCCCTGCGACGCAAACCCTTCGAGAATATTTTTTCGCGGATCGGAAATGGCAATAGACGACGCATTGATGTAACCCGACTTCAGCAAACCGTTCACAATGGAACCACCCATATTTCCCGCGCCAATAATGGCAATTTTTTCAATTTTCATATTCTTCGTTTTAGTTCGGCTGAACAAGTTTGGAACTCAAAACCTGTTCAAATTTTTCAATAAAATAGCTTGCTTCTTCCATCGACAACGTGAGCGATGGCAGCAAACGAATGATATTGGTTCCGGAAACCCCGGTAAATATTTTGTGTTCGAAGAGCAGTTGTTGCCGTATTTCCTTGATCGGAAAATCGAATTCGATACCGATCATCAACCCCCGGCCCCTGACTTCTTTTATATACTCATTTTTATTCAATTCTGAAATCAGGAAATGACCAACATTGGCCGCATTCTCAATCAGATTTTCATTTTTCATTATGTCGAGAACAGCAATGCTTGCAGCACAAGCCAGGTAATTTCCTCCGAAAGTGGTTCCCAGCATCCCGTACCACGGTTTAATTTCAGGAGCAATCATTACGCCGCCTACCGGAAAACCGTTGCCCATGCCTTTTGCTGTGGTTATAACATCGGGCCTGATGTTGGCATACTGATGCGCAAAAAATTTACCGCTACGCCCGTATCCCGATTGAATTTCATCCAAAATTAAAAGTGTCCCATGGGTTTTGCAGAGCGCTGCCACCTGGTTCAGAAAAATGGATGAAGGAACGTGAATTCCGCCAATCCCCTGAATACCTTCGATAATCACAGCCGCAATTTCGTTCGTTTCAAGGGCTTTTCGCAATTCGCACAAATTCTCGTAAGGCAAAATTACTGCATTTTCGGTTTGGTTGACCGGTGCAACAATTTTCGGGTTGTCGGTTACTGCCACCGCAGCCGAAGTACGACCGTGAAAACAATTTGTAAAGCTGACAATTTTTTTACGCCCGGTAACAAATGAAGCCAATTTTATAGCATTCTCGTTGGCCTCAGCTCCCGAGTTGCAAAGAAACAACTGGAAATCATCGTAACCCGACATTTCGCCCAGCTTTTCGGCCAGTTCTTTCTGCTGCGGAATAATTACCGAATTGGAGTAAAAACCTATTGACTGGAGCTGCTGCTGTATTTTTTCAATATAATACGGATGAGAATGCCCAACCGAGATTACCGCGTGCCCCCCGTACAAATCGAGGTATTTGTTTCCCTTGTCGTCCCACACATAACAACCTTCAGCTTTTACAGGAGTTATATCAAAAAGCGGATATACATCAAATACGTTCATGTGTCTTCTTTTAATAAATAGTTAGTCTCAGTATTCAGTCTCAGTCTCAGAAAAAACACAGGGTCATGCGATGCGTGGGTTAAGTTAAAGTAACCCCGTCTCAAAATTTGTAATTCGTCCTTTCATCTTCCCAAAAGTCCGGTCTTTTCCACACAACTCAGAACTCAAAACTTAAAATGATACCGGTTTCAATTTTAGCCCTTCGGTTTCGCCAACGCCAAACATCAGGTTCATATTCTGAATAGCCTGTCCGGATGCCCCTTTCAATAAATTATCAATCACGCTCAAAATCATCAGCTTGTCGCCATGTTTTTCAAGATAAAGAAAAACCTTGTTCGTGTTCACCACTTGTTTCATATCCGGGTTTTCCCTGGTTATAAAAACGAACGGATGAGCGCTGTAGTATTTCTGATACAAAACAACCGCTTCGTCAAGCGTACCGCGATATTCGGTATATGCCGACACAAAGATGCCACGGGTATGGTTTCCGCGCACCGGGATGAAATTCAGCGCATGCTGAAAACCGGGTTGCAACTGTTTCAGGCTTTGGTTGATCTCGCCCAAATGCTGGTGTTCGAAAGCCTTGTAAACCGACAAATTTCCATTTCTCCAACTAAAATGTGAAGTCTCCGAAGGCGCCTGCCCTGCCCCGGTCGACCCGGTGATGGCGTTCACATGCACTTCGTTTTTCAGCAATCCAGCTGCGGCCAGCGGCAACAAAGCCAGTTGAATGCCCGTTGCAAAACAACCCGGGTTGGCAATTTTACCGGCACAACAAATAGCGTCCCTGTTCAACTCGGGCAAACCGTAAACGAAAGTGTTTCCTTCTGCTTTTATCCTGAAATCGGCGCTCAGATCAATAATTTTCACCTTTTCAGGAATCGTATTCGCGGCCACATATTCTTTCGATTTCCCATGTCCCATACACAGGAACAACACGTCCACTGCATCAAAATCAGCGCCTTCTGTAAAAACCAAATTCGATTCGCCCAATAAATCCTTGTGTGCCGCGTGAATCGGGTTTCCCTTGTTACTGCTGCTTTGTACAAAGACAATCTCCGCTTTCGGATGGTTCAGTAAAATCCGGATCAATTCGCCTGCCGTGTAACCGGCACCTCCTATTATTCCAACTTTAATCATGATCCGGGGGTTAAAATTTCTTATTTACTGAATTGTATATTTTTAATGAATTACCCAGAATTTTTGTAAAACCTTTTACATCGTCGGCTGTCCATGCATTGTTTTCTTCGCCGTACCGGCCAAATTCAGCTTTCATCAGGTCGTGTTCCGACTCAATGCCAACCAATACATATTGATATGGTTTCAGTTTTACAATTACTTTCCCGGTTACCGCTTCCTGCGAACTTTCAAGGAATTTTTCGATGTCGCGCAAAACCGGTTCGAAATACAGCGCTTCGTGCAGGAACATACCATACCAGTTACCCAGTTGTTCTTTCCAATACTGCTGCCACTTGGTGAGCGTGTGCTTTTCGAGCATTTGGTGCGCTTTAATAATAATCATGGGCGCAGCAGCTTCGAACCCGACACGTCCTTTAATACCGATAATGGTATCGCCGATGTGCATGTCGCGACCAACAGCATACGGTGCAGCCAGTTTTTCCAAAACCTGAATAGCTTCCACCGGATTTCTGTAACTTTCACCATCTACCGCTTTCAATTCACCTTTTTTAAATTCGAGGACGATTTCTTTTTCTTCTGTTGCCGTCATCTGCGACGGATAGGCTTCTTCCGGCAATGTTTTTTCTGAAGTGAGTGTTTCCTTGCCACCGATGCTGGTTCCCCAAAGCCCTTTGTTGATGGAATATTCCATTCTTTTCCAGTCGGCAACCACACCATGTTCTTTCAGGTAGTCAATTTCTTCCTGACGGCTCAGCTTCAGGTCGCGGGTGGGGGTCAGTATTTGAATTTCAGGAGCAAGTACATTAAAAGTAAGATCGAAACGCACCTGGTCGTTTCCGGCACCGGTACTTCCGTGGGCAACGTATTTAGCGCCTATTTTCTTTGCATATTCAATAATGGCAATGGCCTGAAAAACACGTTCTGAGCTTACCGAAATCGGGTACGTATTGTTTCGCAGCACATTTCCGTACACCATGTAACGGATACACTTTTCGTAATAGGTGTCGGTGACATCGATGGCAACATGCTTTTTCGCCCCCAGTTTATACGCTTTTTCTTCAATAACTTCCAAATCCTGTTTGCTAAACCCCCCGGTATTGGCAACGGCTGTATACACTTCCAGGTTTTTTTCAACCGAAAGATACATGGCGCAATACGAGGTATCCAATCCTCCGCTAAACGCTAAAACTACCTTCTCCTTCATATTCTATGTTTTAAAAAAGCGATGACACCGAACCAGACCTTTGAAAACTTACAACTTTACTAACCTTATAAAAATTATTCTATCCAAATCTGAACTCAACTGTTCATCAATCAATTAAGCCAGACTTCATCTTTCGGATATACCACCTGCATGAAATAAATCGTGCCGATGTCAGAAATTTATCCTGAAATGATGCTGGCCGGTGCCATCACTTTATATTTTACTAAATTTTGCTTTCAGAATACTAAATTTTGATTCTTTACCTAATTCACTTTTCCCGTTTTTGGGTTTCAGTTTCTGGATCACATCCAGCAAACTATTCCGTTTGGGTTTTACAACCGGACTTTCTTCCGATGAAGAATTTTCCCCGTTAGTCGGTTTTTTACTCTCCCATTTCGGGTCGAACAACATACCGGTACAAAGACATTTCGAAAGTTTGGTCCGTTGCAGGATGTCGTAATTTACGCAACTCTGACAACCTTTCCAGAAATCTTCATCATCGGTTAATTCAGAAAATGTAACCGGACGGTATCCCAGCTCGTGGTTGATCTTCATTACCGCCAAACCAGTGGTCAACCCGAATATTTTGGCATCCGGAAATTTCGAGCGCGAAAGGCTGAAAATTTTCCGTTTGATTTCGGTGGCCAAACCAAGGCTTCGGTATGCTTTGGCGACGATTAACCCCGAATTAGCCACAAAACGGTTATGTCCCCAGCTTTCGAGATAACAAAAACCTGCAAACTGATCGCTGTCAAGGGCAATTACTGCTTTCCCTTCCAACATTTTGTTGGCAATATAATCGTACGTACGACGCGCAATCCCGGTTCCCCGTTCTTTCGATGCAGCATCAATTTCGTCATTCACCTGATCTACATATTTCAGGTGCATGACCGTAGCCGTAACTACTTGAATATCCTTTAAATTTTTTTCTGTCATAAATAAATACTACTTAATCTTACCCACTAATTTCGGCATAATTAAAATGAGACTATTAATTAAATCTGCCCGTTTAATACCTTCCCTCATAATCAGCAAAACCGTATCGTCGCCGGCAATGGTGCCTATAATTTCGTACGGAGAAGCTGTGTCAATCAAAGCAGCAATACTGCTGGCATAACCTGGTCTGGTATTCACTACCGCCAGATTCCCTGAGAATTGTATATTTCGGAAACCATCTGCCAGATAATTTATCCCCGCTTCAGTTTCCTCTTTTACAACATTGCCCGCTTCAGGAATTACGTAAATATACCCCGCAGCGGGGTCATACGCTTTCGCTACTTTCAATGTTTTTAAATCTCTCGATAATGTTGCCTGTGTTATTTCAATCCCTTTATTTTTTAGCAAACGCACCAAATCGTCCTGACTGCTTACCTTTTCAGTAAGGATTGCTTTTTTAATTGCGACCTGACGTTCGATGCGACTTTTCATTAATCTGAATATTTATTCATTTTCGATGCAAAAATATTCATTCTATATTTATATCAAAGTCTTTTTTCAGGAATAATTATTATTTTTGCGACGGATTTAACAATCAAGAGTTATTAAATTTTTGAAATTGCTAAAAATTGAGATTCTTTAGTCAGATACCGAAGAAAGTTAGTTTGAGAATAACAACCATGCGTTTGCCCTACAGCCGTAGCCAAACGCATTTTTTTTAATATTTCGATCATAAAAATGGCACAGCTAAAAAAAGTCAGATTGGTTCTGGAAGACGGGACAGTTTTTGAAGGAAAATCGTTTGGATACGACAAATCAGTAGCAGGAGAAGTGGTTTTTTACACCGCAATGACCGGTTATCCTGAAAGTTTAACAGATCCTTCATATACGGGACAAATACTGGTCCCAACCTATCCGTTGATAGGAAATTACGGGGTTCCTTCGGATGCACAAAAAGACGGGATCAATGAATTTTACGAATCACATAAAATTCACGCTTCGGGTTTGATCGTTTCCGATTATTCGTTCGAATACAGTCACTGGAATGCGGTAAAAAGTTTGGCCGAATGGCTGAAAGAATACCAGGTTCCGGGAATTTACGATATCGACACACGAAGTTTAACGAAAATTTTACGTGAGAAAGGCTCGATGCTCGGTAAAATTGAATTCGAAGACCAACCCATTGATTTTTATGATCCGAACAAGGAAAACCTGGTAGCCATTGCCAGCGCCAAAGAAAAATCGGTATACGGGAACGGCGAACACAAAGTAGTGCTGATCGATTGCGGCGTAAAAAACAACATTATCCGCTGCCTGCTGAAACGCAATGCCACTGTGATCCGTGTTCCGTGGGATTACGATTTCAGCAACGAAGAGTTCGACGGTGTATTTATCTCGAACGGCCCCGGCGACCCGGCGCTGTGCGACGCCACTGTCGTGCAGATCAAAAAAGCGATCGACAAGAATATCCCCATCATGGGAATTTGTTTGGGGAACCAGTTGCTTGCCCGCGCGGCAGGCGCCGAAACCTACAAGTTGAAATACGGGCATCGGAGCCACAACCAGCCGGTTTTGCTGACTGGTACCGACCGCTGTTTCATCACCTCACAGAACCACGGGTTTGCGGTTGCTCCCGATTCGTTACCGGAAGACTGGGAACCGCTGTTTATCAACGTGAATGACAATACCAACGAAGGAATCCGTCACAAAACAAAACCATTTTTCTCCACCCAGTTCCATCCCGAAGCATCGAGCGGACCAGTGGACACCGAGTTTTTGTTTGACGATTTCATGAACAACGTGATCGAACACAAAAAGACGAAAAAATAGAGGCCTCCCCCAAACCCCCTCCGAAAGAGGGGACTTAAAAAGGCGGTTTGCGAAGGAACAAATTTGAAACTTGAAACTTTTCAAAACATGATAAATAAAGAAATAAAAAAAGCGATTGTACTTGGATCGGGAGCGCTGAAGATCGGAGAAGCAGGAGAATTCGACTATTCGGGTTCGCAGGCGCTGAAAGCGTTGAAAGAAGAAGGCGTTGAAACGATCCTGATTAACCCGAATATTGCCACCATCCAGACTTCGGAAAATATTGCCGATAAGATTTATTTCCTCCCGGTAACCGCTTATTTTGTTGAGGAAGTCATCAAGAAAGAAAAGCCGGACGGAATTTTACTCGCCTTCGGCGGCCAGACGGCACTGAACTGCGGGGTAGAATTATTCCGGAAAGGAATATTGAAAAAATACAATGTGCAGGTTGTAGGAACTCCGGTACAATCGATCATCGATACCGAAGACCGTGATATTTTCTCAAAGAAACTGGCTGAAATCAATGTTTTAACCCCCAGAAGTATTGCCTGCGAAACAATGGCCGAAGCCAAAACTGCAGTCGATATTGTGGGCTACCCGATTATTGTCCGTGCAGCTTACACGCTCGGCGGACTGGGAAGCGGTTTTTGCAACAACGACGAAGAACTGAAATCGCTGGCATCGAAAGCTTTTTCCTACTCTCCGCAAATTTTGGTCGAAGAATCGATCAAAGGATGGAAAGAAGTGGAATACGAGGTCGTGCGCGACCAGTTCGACAACTGCATCACGGTGTGTAACATGGAAAACTTCGACCCGCTGGGAATCCATACCGGAGAAAGTATCGTGGTAGCACCTTCGCAAACGCTCACGAATTCAGAATACCATAAACTGCGTGAAATATCGATCCGCATCATCCGCCACATTGGCGTAATTGGCGAATGCAACGTGCAGTTTGCCCTCGATCCAAATTCGGAAGATTATCGGGTAATCGAGGTAAATGCCCGTTTGTCGCGCTCCTCGGCGCTGGCATCGAAAGCAACCGGTTACCCGTTAGCTTTCGTGGCGGCCAAACTTGGTTTAGGCTATGGGCTGCATGAATTGAAAAATTCGGTGACCAAAGTAACCACCGCAGCTTTCGAACCGGCGCTCGACTACATCGTTTGCAAAATTCCACGCTGGGACCTGACCAAATTTGTAGGGGTATCGAAAAACCTGGGAAGTTCGATGAAGAGCGTTGGCGAAATCATGGCCATCGGCCGAACCTTTGAAGAAGCCATCCAGAAAGGTATCCGCATGGTGGGAATCGGGATGCACGGTTTTGTAGGAAACAAAGGGGAAATCACATTCCAGCAGATCGACGAGGAACTGGTGAACCCAACCGACCGTCGTATTTTTGCCATTGCCGAAGCATTTAATAAAGAATACTCAATCGATGAAATTCACGATAAAACAAAAATCGACAAATGGTTTTTGCAAAAACTGAAAAACATCCACGAAATAAAACTCGAACTGGAGAAAGTTCAGAGCATTAAAAAGCTGGATGACGAATTATTGCTGAAATCGAAAAAAGCAGGTTTTTCTGATTTTCAACTGGCGCGGATCATGCTGCATTCGCCCAATGAAGAAATCAGCGACGATTCACTGAAAATCCGCGAGCATCGTAAAGCGCGCAATATCAAGCCATCGATAAAACAAATCGACACACTGGCCGGCGAATATCCGGCGCAAACCAACTATCTGTACCTCACCTATAACGGCACAGAGCACGATGTTGAATTTTTGCACGACGATAAATCGGTCATTGTACTTGGTTCGGGCGCATACCGCATCGGCAGTTCAGTCGAATTCGACTGGTGTAGCGTGAACGCCATCAACACCATACACAAGGAAGGCTACCGTTCCATCATGATCAACTACAACCCGGAAACGGTGAGTACCGACTACGACAGTTGCGACCGCCTGTATTTCGACGAGCTGTCGTTCGAGCGGGTGATGGACATCATCGACATGGAAGCGCCCAAAGGAGTGGTGCTATCGATGGGCGGCCAGATACCAAACAACCTGGCCATGAAGTTGTACCGGCAGAATGTACCGATTCTGGGGACTTCTGCTACCAGGATCGACAATGCCGAAGACCGTAAAAAGTTCAGTTCTCTCCTCGATGTTCTGAAAGTAGACCAGCCCCGTTGGTCGGAACTGACCAGTATTGATGACATCTATAAATTTGTGGATGAAGTAGGTTTCCCGGTACTGATTCGTCCGTCATACGTGCTTTCGGGTGCAGCCATGAACGTGGTGTCGAACCGCGACCAGCTGGAACATTTCCTGCAACTGGCAGCCAATGTTTCGAAAGAACATCCGGTGGTGGTTTCCGAGTTCATTGAACAAGCCAAGGAAATTGAAATTGATGCAGTGGCCGACAAAGGAGAAATGGTGGCTTATGCCATTTCCGAGCACGTTGAGTTTGCCGGAGTTCACTCGGGCGACGCAACCATCGTTTTTCCACCGCAGAAACTATACATAGAAACCATCCGGAGAATCAAAAGAATATCGCGCGAAATTGCCAAAGCGCTTGAAATATCAGGCCCTTTCAACATGCAATTTCTGGCCAAAGACAACGACATCAAGGTAATTGAATGCAACCTGCGTGCCTCGCGAAGTTTTCCATTCGTTTCGAAAGTAATGAAGATCAACCTGATTGAAATTGCGACCCAAGTAATGCTGGGCGTTCCGTATAACAAACCCGACAAATCGTTGTTCGAATTGGAGTACGTGGGCGTAAAAGCACCGCAGTTCTCGTTTGCCCGTTTGCTGAACGCCGACCCGGTACTGGGCGTCGATATGTCGTCGACCGGCGAGGTAGGTTGCATCGGCGAAACCTATTACGAGGCCATCATGAAATCGATGCTTTCGGTGGGTTACCGCATTCCTGAAAAGAACATTCTGATTTCATCGGGACCGGCACGTTCGAAACTCGAATTGCTGCAATGTGCAAAAATACTGTCAGAACGCGGATACAACCTGTATGCCACAGAAGGTACACACCGGTTCTTCCACGACAATGGCGTCAACACAACCCTGCTGCACTGGCCTGACGAAGAAGACCGCCAGCCGAATACCATCGACTACCTGAAGGAAAAGAAAATTGATTTGGTGATCAATATTCCGAAAGACCACACCAAACGGGAATTAAGTAATGGCTACTACATTCGCCGCAGCGCAATTGATTACAATATCCCGCTAATTACCAATGCACGTCTGGCCAGCGCCTTTATTTTTGCCATCAGCAAATACAAGCTGGAAGACATCGGCATCAGAAGCTGGGACGAGTACAAAAGCTAGATCCTTGAAAATACACCACAAAATGAAGCCGGATGATGCGTTTTAACACGTCATCCGGCTTTGCTTTTACTTCTCCCTCCATTCCGAAAAAAGACCCAGAGAACAGCTTTCAGCCGTTGCACCAGAACCGAAAACAACGGAGGTCGTTATTCCTTGTCCAAATATTGTTTGGTGGTTTTAACGGTCGAATAAAAATAATTCAGTGCCGCAAGAAAGCTTTTTTGCACCTCTCCGGCTTCAACCTTTTGCCCGTTTATTTCAAGGTTACTAGTAGCGCAGGCGTCTCCGATCACGATGCATTCAAACCCAAAATCTTTCGCTGCTCTTGTCGTTGCATCGACACACATGTGGGTCATCATTCCGCAGATTACCAACCCGGTAATGTCTAAAGTCTTCAAATAATTGAGTAACTCTGTTTCCCTGAAACTGTTTGGGTAATGTTTCACTATTATTTTTTCCGGTTCCAGTGGTTTTACATTTTTATGAATCTCGGCTCCTGGCGTGCCGGGCAGAAAAAATGTTGCCGTTGGCCTCGCTGCAATATGCTGGATATGTATCACTGGCAGGTTTTTCTCCCGAAACTGTTTCAAAATCAGTTTTGCATTTTTGCTTGCTTCGTTTGAACCAACAAGCGTCATGGCTCCCTTCTCGAAATAATCATTCTGAATGTCAATAATTAATAAAGCTGTCGTCATATTTTGGTTTAATTTTTCCGGTTGTGAATACCCAAAATTAGCATCAATCAATAAATTCCGAATATCCTATTATCCTTTTCATCCGAACAAATTTTAAAGTTTCTGATTTTCTGTTGGTTCAATTTTAACTATATTATCAAGATATTCCACCGGATGGAACTCACATGCAGTTTGTTCATCTGTGTTTGTGCTTTTTGCAAGCATGTTCGTTTCATTGTACCAGACGGATTCAATTGTTTTCCAATTATTCGCCTTACCCAATCAACAGATCATCCTGTACAAGCCCGAAAACATTTGGCATCAAAAGCTGGAACGGATAAATAAAGTAAATTCTTACTAACTTTCCGCCTTTATCTTTGAAAATCACATCTAATTATCAAATCCGAATTGACTACAAGATGCTTCTTTTCAAAGAACGATACAAATAACACATATTGATTTTCAAGCATTAAATGAACCTTTTTATCATTTTTCACCCTTGATTCGCATAACATATAGAAACCGATACGCATGAATAAGCATATACAGATATTGTTTTTGTTTTTATCCATTTTTATTGTTGATACGACTTCGGGTCAGACGGCAAAAGTGGATAGTCTCGAAAATCTCTTGAAAATCCATCGGGCAGAAGACACGGTTCGGGTAAATTTACTCAATGAAATCGTCCGAAGTGTATATAAAAACGATGCCGATAAAGCGCTTGATTATGCAAATAAGGCAGTCGAATTGTCAGACAAATTAAATTTCAAAAAAGGGAAGGCTGAAAGTTTCTGTTTAATTGGAACATTGCTTTTTTACAACAAATCAGATAAGCTGGCCTTGGATTATTTTTTAAAAGCATTAAAAATATCAGAAGTATTAAAAAGGAAACAAACAATTTGTGAGACATATAGCAAGATAAGTAGCATATATCTTCTTCAAAAAGAGTATGTAAAAGCATTAAAATACAGTCATAAGAGCTTAGAACTTGCAGATGAGTTAAAACTATTGGCTAACCAAAAGGACATACATCATCAGTTGTCAGAGATATATTCTGCTACCAATGATTCTAAGAATGCATACCAACATTACAAAAAATACAAAGAACTAAATGACCGTATTCTTAATGAAAAAAATCTCAAGAAGCTGGCGGAACTTGAATATACCTACAAATACCAAAAAGAGATACAAGCTATTGAATTAGAGCAACAAAAGAAAGATGCAGTGCAGTCTGCTATTATGTTTTCGCTTATTGCAGGCTTTGTATTGGTGTCATTGTTTGCGGTTTATGTATTTAGATCGTTGCGAATTAAACAAAAAACCAACCTTATTCTTGCCAGGCAGAAACACGAGATAGAAGAATTAAACGAAGAGTATCTGGTTGTAAACGAAGAATTGACGACAACAAACGAAGCGCTTGTTGAGACAAAAAAGATGGTTGAAGAGAATGAGGAAAAATTAAAACTTCTGATTAAAAATTCAAATGATATTCTTGTTTTGGCAAATGGGAAGGGAGAACAATTTTTCATCAGCGATGTGGCGAAAAACCTTACAGGATATGACGTTGAAAACTTGTTAGGCTCGGTTGAAGATGTTATCTTTCCTGATGATTTAGAAATTGTCCGGCAGCACTGGAATAGAGTTCTAGCAAACAAAGACATTGCAGATTGCATTCAATACAGGCATAAACACAAAGAAAAGGGTTATGTGTGGTTTGAAGCTGTGACACAGAACTTCCTTGATCATCCGGCAATTAAATCGGTAGTGGCAAATATCAGAGATATTACCGAACGTAAAAATGCAGAAATTGCACTTCAGGAAAGTGAAGCAGCCAAAGCACAATTGTTGACCAACGAAATAGAACGAATAAACAGGGAGCTCGAACTGAATCAAAAATCGATGACCGCTGCAACCTTGAAATTAATTCAAAACTCGGAATGTGATGCCCAAACCATTGAGCGGTTAATGGAAATAGAAAAAGACACGAACCCGGAAGGCAAACAAAAAATCAAGGCGCTTATCTCCGATAATAAACGAATTTCGTATAATTCGAACTGGGATGAATTTGAGATTTTATTTGAAAAAACACATCGTTCATTTCACGAAAAGCTAAACGCACAGTTTCCAAACCTTACAGCGAATGAGCGAAAAATTTGTGCCTTTTTAAAACTTAATATGAGTAATAAGGACATTGCCCAAATTACGTTTCAGTCGGATGATGCACTAAAAAAAGCACGTCTGCGATTACGACAAAAATTAGGAATCGTCAGAGAAACAAATTTGGTTGCTTTTTTGCAAAACATTTAGAATGTCATCCCGGGGTTAAGTTTCTACTATTCGTTGTTTATATTTTGAAGTTATTTTTTTCAGTTGTCTACTTTTTGTCTACTGGCATTTCACTTCTAATTTTGAAAGGTTTTTAGCTTTGCTAAAAATGAATGGACGTGTGCCGCAATGATTATTTATGGCTATTCGCTTTGTTGATTTCGCAGGTTCATTCCATTCGTTGGAAACTCATTTGAAAAACTGGCATCAATACAAAAATTATAGAAAAGCAAATTGAAAAATGAAACACATGAAATAGCCATGATTTGGCAAACGCCAACTGGAGATGAGAATGAACTTTCAATCATGGCTATTCCATTTCACCATTAAAAAACAAATTATTCTCACATGAAAATTAAAAATCTACGCCCCGCATTACTATTTCTGAATGTTTTTTTTGTCTTGTTTCTTTTCTGTTTATCACCAGCCCATGCTGTTGACGGGAAGAAATGGGATGGCAAGGCTTATCCGTTCAAATCGCTCGATCCATCGCAGCCCAACAGCGAGAGCAATCCGTTTATCATCGATACCGCCGGGAAGCTGGCGTATCTTTACAAACTTGCCATGATGGGGGATATGGAAGGGTTTGGTATTAAGAACGGATTAAAAGGACTCCGGCCTGCATTTAAGGACAACTTCGTAAAACTCACCGCCGATTTGGATATGAATGGCGCCTTGTACGAGTTTATCCCAATACCCGATACCTGGATAAATTTTGACGGTGGCGGCCATGTAATTACCAACCTGCGCATCAGCGACAAAAAAACCGAGCCGATTATCGATGATATGGAAGGTACTGCCGAAATGATGCTTGCTCTTTTTCAGGGTGTTGAGCAAGTTAAGAATCTCACGATTGGCAAGGGGTCAACGATCACCTACAACCGCGAATTTTACATGTATAAGAATTTTAAAATTCTACTTACGGTTTACGCGGCTGCCATTGCTGTTGAACCCAATGTGATGGAAGGATGTTCGAGCGAAGCAACAATTACGGTGAAAGGAAGCGGCGAGGCCATTGTGGGAGGATTAGCGGCGATATGTAAATACACCATGAGTAATTCGCATTTCGGTGGAACCATCACGGTTGAGGGAAACATTGTTGATGTAAAGGCCAAAAACAATCAGTCGATTATAAGGCCCGGCAACCTGCAAATTGGCGGTGTTTGTGCCGAAGCAGGCGCTGCTTTTGCCCCAAACCTGAAACACGGTGGAATATTCGGTTGCTACAATACCGGAACCATTACCGTTAAAGCTTCAGGCAACGAAATGCAAATTGGCGGGGTGCTTGCCAGTGTGGGTTACCGATGCGAATGTACCGACATTTATAACACCGGTAAACTGAACATTTCTGCTACGGGCGACATTAAATCGGCTTGTATCGGTGGTGTGGTGGGTGCCGGAAATACTACGAATCCACCAATGTCGAGACCGATGCAATACATCGAACCGGGTAAAATATACAACAGCGGAAACATTGATGTAGTCCTGAAAACCGGCAAAAAAATAGCTGTGGGCGGCATTGGTGGCGGTGAGCCCGGCGACAAACCCGGATTTCACAACAACTCCTATCCGTTTGGTGGTGTTTGCGGATACATCAACACCTGGAATACCGGTTCAATTACCGTTTCGTCAACCGAAAAAGTGGATGCCCTCCATGTGGGCGGCATTGCCGGATTTGGCCGCATGGTAATTAACAGCTACAATACCGGTAGTATCAATGGCGTTTCCGGAACAGGCACCACCCTTAATGCCGGTGGTATTGGCGGTGGTTCGGTGTATGCCCAGAACTGTTACAACATTGGTGCGCTGAGCATCAAAGGCACCGGAACAAACGTGGTGGGTGGCGTTATCGGACTGGCAGATATTCTCTGGGGCGAAGATGAAAGCCATAAGTCAGCAGTAATGAATATATTCTGGCTTAAACAGCCACAACCTGGCGGTATCAACAGCGATATTACCTACGGAAAAGGATCGTATTATTATAAAAAGAATGGGAGTAAGATGGTCGAAGATTTCCATCTGGGAGCAACCTACTTTTTTGAGAACCCCACGGCTAACGTTTTGGCATGGAGTGATGATGGCCCCGGAAAGCGAAAAGCGTACGAAGGTTCACTGCTGCAGGCGCTGAATGAACTGGCCGAACAGCGGAGCGACCGTAACTACCACAAATGGAAGATTGACGGCTCTAATGGCGGATATCCTGTATTCGAATAAAAGTGAATTTGTTTTTTCAATTGTCCACTTTTTGTCTCCTTGCATTTTTGTCTTTTTTCTCCCAAGGTGCATAGCTTTGCTATATAAAATTTCTGATTTCAAAATTCATTGACTCCGTTTTACCGGAATATAGTTTCCGGAAAGAACAGAATAGTAAAATTTATAAATTAATAAAAGACTATGAGAAAATTAACATTGATTATTGCAGCTATCGCATTCTTCTCTGTGAGTTCAAATGCACAGGAAATGTTTGAAAAAGGAACTCAATTATTTAAATTGGGTGTTGGGTTAAACGGCAACGGAACCCCTGTCGAAGTATCGTATGAAAAAGGCGTTAAAGACGACTTCTTGGGTGTTGATGGCCTTGTTTTAGGTCTTGGCGGAAATTTGGGCTACTATGGTTACAAAGAAGACTTTGCCAGTCCTTTAATTAGTTACTCATGGAAATACACCAACATCGTTGTTGCTGCGCGAGGCTTAGTTCACTATCCGCTCATCAATAAATTGGATACGTACGGTGGTTTGGTTTTAGGGTATAACGTGGCCAGTACGAAATACGATGGACCGAATGCCGGTTCTGTTGCTTCACCATCAGCAGGCGGTCTTGTCTTTGGTGGTCTTGTAGGCGCCCGTTATGAGTTTAGCGAAAATTTTGGCGCATACGTTGAAGTTGGTTATTCCATTTCGTATGCAAACATTGGTATAGCATACAAATTCTAATCAGTCAGATATATAATTGACACAATGAGGCCGTCTCAAAATAAAAAATGAGACGGCCTTTTTATGTTTTGCAAGTACGGGCAGGGGCGTTCTACACCTCGTTTGAGCATAGCGGTAACGAGGGAAAGTAGAGGTTCGATTTTGATAACTACTATTACCTTGGAACGGTTACGAAAAGAGGTTATGAAGCTATGCTATCGTATTACGGGAAAGTTGCCTTACGTCTTAATGAACCGCTGTATACGAGAACCGTACGTACAGTGGTGTGAGAGGCGCACTCCGTCAGCTAACTACTGGCGGAGCCGTCTACTCGATTATGTCCGAGTTATTCATTTTTCCTTAATTTTTTCATTGTTTTTGTTTAGTGTCGGAGACGCTTCGCCACTTCAGTCCCAGTCGAACGGAAAAGTCCGTTCTGTCAAAGCACAAAAGTGTCGATCGAATACTGTTTATTTTCCCTGCTTTCCATCTCCGTCTATATTTCTAAAATCCTCAAAACTGTCACTGTCGCTGCTAGGTTTCTCTAATTTGTCAAACCCAGAAAACAGGACAAACGCATCTAAAATGCAAGTATTGCATAACTCATTATTCTTCGGCCTGAAAGGCCAGCTTATTCTAGCCCCAGACAACGTCTGGGGTAAAAGGAATAATAGAAAAACCGTCCGCGCGGAAACAATAACAAAGGCAAAAATCTTCTTTCGGACGAAATTTGGATGCATACCTCTTCGTCCGAAGGAACGACAACCTTTCAAAATATGTTATAGCGCGGACGATTTTAACGCCCATTTTCCTACCCAGGGCGTCACTCCGTTTGCCCTGGGCTAAAATAAACTGGCCTTTCAGGCCGTTGGTTTGTCTAAATATCATCATTTCAGTTTCAAAATGATAGGTATAAAGTGTAGCCCTGCATACTGGGGAAATAAAAAAATTAGATGCGTTTGCCCTGACCCAGAAAACCTAATCAATTCTATTTTTAAAAGAACGATCCAATTGTATAAATTGCATTGATCGCCAATCCAATAATACTAATGAGTGTTAAAAAATGTGTTTTATGTTTTATTAAATGTATTATTCCAAGCACCAAAAATACAATTTGGGCAAGAAGAAATGGAATTGTAAACATTTCTCTAAACACACCGATTAAAATAAAATCTATTTTATAAAAATTAAGTACGTAAATCAGACAGAAGTACGCTATAATCACAAAGTTTATAATTGTTAAATTTCTATTAGTCATTAATTTTTCCATTTTTTTTCAAGTTAAGTGTGTCTTTACAATGAATGTCAACAGACAGCAATAAACAACTTTTTATCAAACCCGAACAACATTTCACAACGCGACTACAATTGGCCACCAACGTAGGAAGCTACACGCAGGGGCGGATTGCGGGCGATTTCCTGTCAAGCCGAAAAGCAGCTTGAGCGGAAAGATGCCCACCGAAAACCACTGCTGCCGGACGGGTAGCTGAAGTTGGCGGCTGGCGTTCTGAAGTCACTGCACGAAAATTGGAAATGTTACCCTTTCATTGGCATTATGTTCTCTAATTATTCTACATTCCACATAATGGTGTCCAAGATAACCTGCATGCGTTTCACAAATTGTTTTATCGTGATTGATTTTACTAAAATCATGCTTCAACATTTGAGCGTCTGCCGCTTCCTTTCCAGAATTAAATGCCTGCCATTCAATTTTTTCATAAGGTTGTTTTATATATGGGGAATTACCCCTTTTTAAGTGATAAAATATTGTCTTATTCTTGGGAATTGATTTAGAGTTTGGATAATACCTTTCCTTATTAGAACCATCTGGATTTGATATATAGCATTCTAATGTTAATGACTTTTCAATAACATCTAGCGTTGTTCCATCTGAATTTTTTCCAATAAAAGGCAAAGACAATAAATATTCCTTCCAGTTAAATACAAAGAAAGGATAGGTAAACTGGTTTGATATATAGTAAACTTTTTCCTTACTAACATCGCTCTCGTAATAACTGTAGAAATCGGATTTTAAGTCTAAAGTGTCCTTTACATTACCACCTATAAGAATTGTGTTTTGATATGCTTTAGATTGTAATTTAGCTGCCATATCCGTGTGTAAACTTGTTGTTGTGAGTTCATTACAACCAGGGATGCCATAATATGACCAAAGAACCTCCTCATTTTTGCCAAAATCTATACCAACTCTAATTTGTAGAGGACGGATGCTGTATTGCTTCATTATATCCGCTAGGTCTTTTGTTACAAACTGCGTGAGAATCGAAGTCGCATTTAAGGCATTAATTATAGCATCATTCTGGTTTTGATTCCTTCTTACAAACTGAAGAAATATACCATCGCCTTGCAATCGGTGAACGTGTCCCCCAAATTGGTTCGCAACTTGAATTGCCAAGGTTAGAAGTGAATCTTTAATAAGTCTAACTTCAAGCAATGAATATTTTTCTATAAGTCGAGTTGATCCTTTTATGTCTACAAAGACTGAAACACAATGGTGATTGATATAATTAGATTCATCCAAGTCTCTAAAATCTGGGTGAGGACCAATGGTTGTTAAATCAAACGAATGAGGATTTTTCCCAAAGTTGTTTTCAATAAATTTTTTGTCATAATTAAACAAGACTTTCGGACCCTCAATAACTGCTGGAAGGTCTTCTGTGCTTCCAATAAATGCATTACTATTCAAACTCTTTTGGATATTTGCACTAAAATTTCGTTGTTCTTTTAGAATTGATGGTGTTACATTAACCTTATGGGATAATACGTCATCAAGACCACTTAGGTAGTTATCAAAAAGTCTCATTAAAATACAATTATTAGGATTAGTATTGTTAAAATTAGAAAGAGTTCAAAGTAAACAAGACGCATCGCCTTTTCGAGATAGGAATATTTCTTTTTAAGTCCTTTGGATAACTGAAAAGCCTGATTCGCAAGATCTTGATCAAAGTCCTTATCTGTTAATTTTGATAGAGACTCATAATAAGCTTTGTCATTGTCAAATTCTGATACGGAATTAAAGAAAATATGTGAGTGATATTTGGCTAAACTTGAGTTGCCAGATTTAAGAAATGGGTAAACTGCTTTTATGACTAATACTGAAGTTATAACACTCGCAACTAATAACAGACAAAGAGAAATATTCAATAAATGCACACCCATGTCACAAACAAGTAGTTCTTTTATTTTTGAATAGTTTGCAATAATTCCACCTGTCAAGAATGTATTAAATGCAAGAAGAAAATTCCCCTTGACATTGGCTCCTGCGATATAGTTGTCGAACCGCTGAATAATGAATTTTGTATTTTCAGTTTGTTTCTCCATTTGGTTATGTTGTATCTATGTGTATGTCGCACTTACGCTTGCCGCCAACTAATAAATAGCACTATAAACTTAGCACTTTCCCAAAACTTTTCCAGCTGTTTAACAAATTTATTGTCGATATTTCAATATCCGGGTTATCAGCCGGGTAGATCTTGCAGGGCATGTCAATTATCTTGCAAGGCTCTTCTGCCTTTTAACAGTCCCTTTCAGTCGGCCAAAAAGGTTCGTGAGACGACTGAATCGCTTCGTTAAACGACTGAAGTCGTTCGTGAGATGATTGGAGACTTTGGTTAAATGAATACAAAAGCTGGTTAGACAAAAACAATAGTTGGTTAGAAGAAGGAAAGGGCTGGTTAAACAATCATCAAACTCTGTGTAATTCCTCTGTGGTAAAAAAAAATCGCAAACCACAGAGTTAAAAAGGAGTTTTCACGAATTGGCACAGAGACGGGAACAAGTATTTTACACCTCCAGCAACTCCATAAAATCGATTTCCTCCATGTTGTCGGGCGATTCTTTCAGTCGCTTGTCTTCGCAAATAAGTGTCCAGGCAGGAAATTGGCGGATGAGCGGGTAATCGTGGGTAGCCATCACAATGGTTTTGCCCCGTTGGTTCAGCTCGATAAAAATGCGCAGCAAATCCTGCGACGTTTCGGGATCGAGGTTGCCGGTAGGCTCGTCGGCCAAAATAATATCCGGGTCGTTGAGCAGGGCGCGCGCCACCACAATATGCTGCTGTTCGCCACCCGACAGTTCGTGGGGCATGGCTTTCAGCTTGTCGCGCATATTTACCAGTTCGAGCATGTCGTCAATGCGGTCTTCAATGGCTTTGGCCTGTTTCCATCCGGTGGCCTGCAATACGAAAGCCAGGTTATCGTGTACATTGCGGTCGCTCAGCAATTTGAAATCCTGGAAAACGACCCCGACTTTCCGGCGTAAAAAAGGAATATCCCGCTGTTTAATGCCTGCGAGATCGAACCCGGCAACCGTAATTTCGCCGTTCATCAGTGGAATTTCAGCATGCAATGTTTGTATCAGGCTCGATTTGCCGCTGCCCACTTTACCAATCAGGTATACAAAATCTCCCTTTGCAATATCGAGGTTCACGTTTGCAAGAACCAAGGTCTCGCGCTGAAAAATATCTGCATGGCGAATGCTGATGATGTTCTGTCTTTCCATTCTTTTACGGGATAAGTTCTTCTACAAAACTAATTTTTTTTTGAGCAACCAGATAATATTCTACCGCAATAAACAGTTTTCTGTTAAGAAATCAATTGGGATTAAACGGTTAAAAGCCTGCGATTTTTCTATTTTTACATGCAAATAACACAACAATCCATGAAGACAATCAGATTACTCTTAGTAATTGCCTTATTTTATCTGCCTGTTTCAATCATACAAGCCCAGCAAACCACCTATTACCAATCGGTTGATCAGGATATACAAACGGCCAAGGAACTTTTCAGGAAAAATAATTTTGGCTCGGCCCTGGAACAGTTCAGCCAGATTGCCGAAAGGACGGATGAAAACTCGGAGCTTCACTCGGAAGCATGTTATTTTATAGCGCTTTGTTCTCTGAAGATGGACAACAGCAATGCGGAATCACTGATTACCGGTTTTGCCGAACGCTATCCGGCCAGTCCGTATCAAAATCAGGCATTGTTTGAGTTGGGCGCCAGCCAGTTTGAACACGAGAAATATGCGGCAGTATTGCGTACGTTCAAGGAAGTGAAAACCTCATCGCTAAATAACGATGACCAGGTAAAATTGCATTACCAAACCGGGTATTCGTATTTCGCGATGGAAAAATACGACGAGGCTGCAACCGAATTTTTCGGCATAAAAGAAGCAATCAGCATGTATGCCACACCAGCCCGCTATTATTGGGCACATATTCATTACCTGAAAGAAAATTACCAAACCGCGCTGACCGAATTCGAAAAGCTGAAGGATAACCCGGATTTCGCGAAAGTAATCCCGTTTTATGTCAGCCAGATATATTACAAACAGGAGAAATACGCCGAAGTGGTCAACTACACGGTTCCTTTAATCGAAAAAGTGGACCCCAAAGAGCAGCCCGAACTGGCAAAAATTATTGGCGACTCGTATTTCCATTTGCAACAGTTCGAAAAAGCCGTAGTGTATCTCAAATTTTATTTCGAAACAGGCGACCGCAAAGGACGTGAAGAGAATTATATGCTCGGCTACTGCTATTACCTGAACCGCGAAGAAACCAAAGCCATACCGCTTTTCGAAAATGCCTCGAAAGGGAACGACAAACTGGCACAAAACGCCTATTATCATCTGGCCGATTGTTATATAGCGACCGGCGACAAGAACAAGGCGCGGGCAGCTTTCGAGGCTGCTTCGAACATGGATTATGACGAAAAAATAAAAGAAGATGCACTGTTTAATTTTGCTAAAATTACCTATGAGCTTTCGTACAGCCCGTTCAACGAAACCATCAAGGCGTTCGACAAATACATTTCGCTGTACCCCGACTCAGAACGCAACGATGTGGCCTACGATTATCTGGTAAAAGTGTACATGAGCACCCGCAATTACGGCGATGCCATTGCTTCCATCGATAAAATAAAGGTGAAAAGCCCGGCCATAAAAAAGGCCTATCAGCGGGTGACTTTTTACCGTGCCTTGGAAAATTTCAATAACCTGAATTACGAGGCAGCAATCGGTTTTCTCGACAAGTCGCTCGAAAACGGGCTGTCGAACCGCGACCTCGAAGCGCGGGCCAATTTCTGGAAAGCCGAAGCTTTGTACCGGGTGGAACATTACGACCAAGCCATCGACAGGTTCAATAAGTTTTTACGCTCGCCCGGGGCTATTTCGTTGCCCGAATATCAAACGGCACACTACAACCTGGCGTACGCTTATTTCAAACAAAAAGATTACACGAATGCCTCGTCGTGGTTCCGCAAGTATGTTACCAACAACGAACTGAACCGAAGCGAAAAAGTATCTGACGCTTACAACCGTTTGGGCGATTGTTATTTCGCTGAACGCGACTACAGTATGGCGGTCAACTATTTCGATCAATCGTACCAGTTGAAATTATACGACCCCGATTATGCCCTGTTCCAGAAAGCATTTTGCCTGGGAATACAACGCGAAAACGAGCAAAAAATCAGCAGCTTGCGCACCCTTTTACAAGAGTTTCCGAAATCGCAGTATTTCGACGATGCACTGTATGAACTGGGACGCGTGTACGAACGAACCAACCAGCCGCAGGTGGCCATTGGTTATTACAACGATTTGATGAACGGATACCCGCAAAGCAGTTTTGCCCCAAAAGCCTTGCTGCAACTGGGTCTCATCAGTTACAACACCAGCGACTTCAAAAAATCAATTAAATATTACAAACAAGTTACCGAGCAGTATCCCAACAGCACAGAGGCTCAGGCCGCGCTGATGGGTATCAAAAATAACTACGTTGAGTTGAACGATGTAGACGCCTATTTCCAGTACACCGAAAACCTGGGAACAGGTATTCAGGTTTCAGCATCGGAACAGGATTCACTCATTTACATGGCTGCCGAGAAATTGTTTATGGCAGGCGACAAAAAAGCAAAAGGACAATTCGACAACTATCTTCAGAAATTTCCGAAAGGCAGTTTTGCACTGAATTCGATATTTTACCTGGCCGAATGCCAATACAACGACGGTGAATACAGCGCGGCATTGCCCAATTACGAGCAGGTGATTTCGCAGCCCGATAATGTATTTACCGAACAAGCTCTGGCGAAAGCGTCGGAACTGACTTTTAACGCCGGAAATTTTGCCAAAGCGCTGGATATTTACGAGCGACTGGAACGGGTGTCGACCACCAAACGGAGCCTGTTGAAGGCTCGTTCCGGACTGATGCGTTGCCTTTTTGCCATGAACGACTACCGCAATGCCATCGATGCAGCAAAGATGTTGCTGACTTCAGAGAATGTTGCCGACGAGATGAAGCGTGAAGCCAATTACATGCTGGCCGTTTCGTATGTTCAGACCGAAAAATACGACCAGGCATTGCCGGTACTCGAAACCCTTGCCACCGATGTAAAATCGAAGGAAGGCGCCGAGGCAAAATACCTGATTGCCGAAATTTTATTCCGCAAAAACAAGCTGGCCGAATCGGAAAAAGAAATTATGGATTTCATTTCGAAAAATACGCCACACCAGTACTGGCTGGCAAAAAGTTTCATCCTGCTGGCCGATATTTATATGCAAAACGGCGATGAGTTTCAGGCTAAACATACCCTGAAAAGTATTGTCGAAAACTATCCTGAAAAAGAAGATGGCATTCTGGAAGCTGCCAGTGAAAAACTTTTCCGTCTGGAAGAAAAAGAACGCCTTCAGCAGCAGGAAGAAAACAAGGGAATGGAAATCAATATCAACAATTCGAAAAACAAAAAATAAGAGTGTCATGAAGATAAAATATATCAAATTATTACCGATTTTCATTTTGGGTTTTACCGTAATGGTGCAAGCTCAACAGGACACGACCCGGCTGAAACAGGAAGTAGAAGTTACCAAAGCGTATCAACCCAGCGTTTCCGATGCTTTTAAAATCAACGACATTCCGCAGATAAAGGAAGAGACAACCGAAAAACCGGTGTTTGAATATTCGATTTCCAGCGAACCGGTGTTTTCTACTTTTTCGGTGAAACCGGTGCAAGCCGCGACCATGGTCGGCGAACCAAAAACCGAACTGGGAAAAGGGCTTCTGAAATTAGGAATGGGCAATTATCTGACCCCTTACGGCGAACTTTTTTACAATGCCATTCCCGGCAATAAATCGAACTTCGGGATGCATTTCAAACATTTGTCGTCGCACGGCGAAATAAAACTGATGAACGACGACAAGGTGAATGCTCCATTCAGCAATAATTCAGTAGAAATTTTCGGAAAACGTTTCTACCGGAATTCGACCCTGGCCGTCACCGGATTTTTCGACCGTAAAGGATTTCAGTATTACGGATATACCGGGAATAAACTAACGGATGCGGAAAAAGAAGCCATCATCCCGACCTGGCAGGACAAACAGGCATTCTCGAAAGGCGGCATTGATTTTCGACTGAGCAGCAATCCCCGCGCAGGTTCAGAAATGGAATACGATCTGGGTTTGAATTACCATTACTTCGGGGCAAAAACCGGCCAACGCGAACATTTGGGCAAATTAAACCTGAACCTGGACAAGGACTTCGATTATTTCACGGGACTATTAGAAAGCTCGCTGACATTCTATCGTGCCGATAAAATTGCAAACCGGATTACACCGGCTTCCGACCAAAAGCAGCAGATTTTACTGATGGTGAACCCCGCCGTAGTTTTCACCGGGGGCAATGCGCTTTTGCAGTTCGGTATAAAAACATATACCATGATTGACGACGATGAGGATGCAAAAATTACCGTTACCCCGAATGCGAAGGCCGAATGGTCGCCGGTGGAAAATATTCTGACTTTATATGCCCATGCCAGTGGCGGCTTCGACCAAAATGTGTATTCAAAAATTGCCGCCGAAAATCCGTATGCAGCGCCTGATCACGATATTCGTAACACCGAGTACCGGTACATTTTTTCCGGAGGAATACGGGGAAAATTCAGTTCGAAAACAAACTACCGGGCAGGTGTTTCCTATTCAGGAATAAAAAACATGCACTTTTATTACGCGCATGGTCTCGACAATTATCTTCCGGCAAGTCCCATCCGAACATTGAACAATACGTTGGGAGTAGTTTACGACGATTTGAAATTGCTCAAGTTTTCAGGCGAATTTTTTCATGCTGCTTCCGAGAACCTGAGCTTCCACCTGGAAGGAAATTATTATTCGTACGATCTGGAAACGTTGGTACAGCCTTGGCAAATGCCCGAATTTGACGTCGATTTGTCGCTGATATACAAAACCGAAGGTCCTTTAAGTTTCACCCTCGATGCGTATGTAATCGGGAAACGACAGGCTTTATTTATTGACAACTGGTCGGTTGAAGTTTTGCCGGGTTTCACCGAAACAATTTCCACGATGGATCCGGTATTCGACCTGAATGCATCGGTTGAATATCAATATAATCAGAAACTGAGCTTTTTTCTTCAGTTGAACAACTTTGCTTTCCAGCATTACGAAACATGGTCAGGCTATGCCAATCAGGGATTTAACGCGCTGGCCGGGCTTAGTTTTTCATTCTAAATAATTATTTTCGAAGCCAAAAAACAACAGGGAAAGCCCCGTTTTCCGAAGGCTAAACAGGGCTTATAAACCATTCCCGGCAACAGCAACTTAAGTATTTGATTTTTTGCATGTTAATTAAATGCAAAATGTTGAAAACTTTAGGTTTTTAACTCCGCCGTCCGGGTATCAAATAAGGGTATTATTGCTATATTTGCGTGTTATGTTTTTAAATGAGGAGAAGTTGGAAATACGCAATTATTTGCACGATATATTTTACACTCAGCTTTGCCTTTCGGGCAGGGATGTCTCTGTATAAAAACATCTTTTCTCAAAACATGTTTTCGTCAAAAATAATTGATGGAAAGGTGGGTTTTTTGATTAATTAAAAGAAAAATAAATGAGCGAATTAGAAAGTACGCAGAATTCAACAACCGAAAACGGAACCGACAGCAATGGCTACGGCAATTATTCTGCCGACAGCATTCAGGTGCTCGAAGGACTTGAAGCAGTGCGCAAACGCCCGGCCATGTATATTGGTGATGTAAACGAAAGAGGACTTCACCATTTAGTTTACGAGGTGATTGACAACTCAATTGACGAAGCATTGGCTGGCTATTGCCATAATATCGAAGTCATTATTAACGAGGATAATTCCATTACGGTATCAGATGATGGCCGCGGAATACCTACCGATTTGATGGCCAAAGAGAAAAAATCAGCATTGGAAGTTGTTTTGACGGTATTGCATGCCGGAGGAAAATTCGATAAAGAAAGTTATAAAGTATCAGGAGGGTTGCATGGCGTTGGTGTTTCCTGCGTAAATGCTCTTTCCATTGCTTTTAAAGCTGAAATTCACAGGGAAGGAAAAATCTTTCAGCAGGAATATTCAAAAGGAAAACCGCTTTACGATGTAAAAGTGATAGGAGATACCGACAAAACAGGTACGATTATATCTTTTATGCCGGACGACACCATCTTCCTGACAACGATCTACAAATATGAAATTCTTTCAGCACGCTTGCGGGAACTGGCGTTCCTGAATGCCGGAATTACACTGGTAATCATCGATCGTCGGGAAGTTGACGAACAGGGAAATTTCAAAACCGAAACGTTTCATTCGAAAGAAGGACTAAAAGAATTTGTTGAGTATTTGGATAATGCCCGCGAAAAACTTATTGATGAAACAATCCATATTACAGCAGAAAAAGCTGGCGTACCGGTCGAAATTGCGTTGCACTACAATACTTCATTTACTGAAAACATACACTCGTACGTCAACAACATCAATACCATTGAAGGAGGAACGCATCTTACCGGATTCCGACGTGGATTGACCCGTACATTGAAAAATTATGCGGAAACGTCAGGAATGCTGTCGAAACTAAAATTCGACATCAATGGAGATGACTTTCGCGAAGGTTTGACTGCTGTTGTTTCTGTAAAAGTTGCCGAACCTCAGTTTGAAGGTCAGACGAAAACAAAACTTGGAAATTCCGACATCAGCCTTCCGGTCGACCAGGCCGTTAGCGAAATGCTGTCGAATTACCTGGAAGAAAATCCACGTTCGGCCCGCGAAATTGTAAACAAGGTGATATTGGCTGCAACAGCCCGTCACGCAGCCCGCAAAGCCCGTGAACTGGTACAACGTAAAAATGTATTGTCGGGTGGCGGTTTGCCTGGGAAATTGGCCGACTGCTCCGAAAAAGATGCTTCGCTATGCGAGGTTTTCCTGGTTGAGGGAGATTCAGCAGGCGGAACAGCAAAACAAGGACGTGATCGCCGTTTTCAGGCCATCCTGCCTTTGCGGGGGAAGATCCTGAACGTAGAGAAAGCAATGGTTCACAGGGTCTTCGACAGTGAGGAAATACGAAATATTTTCACTGCGCTGGGGGTTTCAATAGGAACGGAAGATGACTCGAAAGCGCTGAATATGGAAAAAATTCGTTACCATAAAATCGTGATCATGACCGATGCCGATGTGGACGGAAGCCACATTGCCACGCTAATCATGACGTTCTTCTTCCGCTATATGAGAGAAATGATTTCTGAAGGTTTTCTATATATTGCAACCCCACCGCTTTACCTGATACGAAAAGGAAAACGCGAAGAATATTGCTGGACCGAACAACAACGCCAGCGTTTGATTGAAGAATGGGGCGACGGAAAAGAAAGCACCATGCACATTCAACGGTACAAAGGTTTGGGAGAAATGAACGCCGAACAACTTTGGGAGACGACTATGAATCCCGAAAAACGCATATTACGACAAGTAACGATTGATAATGTAGCTGAAGCCGACCATGTTTTCAGCATGCTGATGGGCGACGATGTGCCGCCACGCCGGCAATTTATTGAAGACCATGCAGTTTATGCAAACATCGATGCTTAAAGATATTAAATCCCGGGCCATCCGGGATTTTCTTTTCATATTAAAAATAAAGTGCTTTTCTATTTATGAATATTTGTGTTTTTTCATCATCGAGTAATGGGATTGCTGATTGCTACATTCAGGATGCAATCGTACTGGCACAGTTGATTGCTGAAAATAAAATGACACTGATTAATGGTGGCGCCAATGTGGGATTGATGGAAGTTGTTTCGGCAACAGCCGTAAAAAACGGGGCAAAAACCATCGGAGTTATTCCTGAAAAGATGATACACCGGAACCTGGCGTCGGACAAAATGCACGAAGTAATCATTTCGAAAGATATGCAGGAACGGAAAGCCAAAATGCGCGAACTTTCGGATGCCTTTATTGCACTGCCCGGCGGGTTCGGCACCTTGGAGGAAATACTGGAAGTAATCACCTTGAAACAGCTCGACTATCTGAGTGGCCCCATTGTTTTCATCAACACCAATGGTTTTTTCGATGATCTTTTTGCACAGTTTGAAAAATCGTATGATGAAAATTTCGCAAAGGGAAATTACCGAAAAATTTATTTTGTAGCAAAAACGCCAAACGAGGCCATCGAATACATTATCAACTACCACCCCGAAGATTTGGGAACCAAATGGCACGATGTGCCAATCCGATATTAAACCGGAAGGGTAAAATAAAATTCGGAGCCTTCTCCCTGTTTCGATTTTAAATTGATTTTTCCGCCAAGCAGTTCGACAATGTTTTTTGAAATAGCCAGCCCTAGTCCGGTTCCTCCATAAACCGATCCGCTTACAGTTTCTGCTTGCCGGAACCGTTCAAAAACCAATTCGTGTTCATCCTCCTGTATCCCGATTCCTGTATCTTTTACCGAAAAAGATATCTTCTTTTCCTCCAGCGATACACAAAGTTTAATGGTTCCATTTAACGTGAATTTTGAAGCATTCCCCAACAGATTTAACAATACCTGTTTCAGCCTTAATTCATCGGTATTTAGCCTGAACCCTTGGGGAAATTTGTATTCCGTAAAGAATTCAACGGTGCCGGTCTGTTTCTTGCTTAATAATTGACTTGCATAAATTTCTATACTTTTCAGAAATTCGCCAAGGGCAAATTCCCGTTTTATGATTCGAAGCTGGTTTGATTCAATTTTTGAAATATCGACAATATCGTCAATCAACTTTAAAAGCTGATGCGAACTCGATTTTATATGCTGAACGATTTCATCCTGCTTTAAAAATTCATCCCGACACCCCAATAAATCAGAGAATCCGACTATTGCATTCATCGGGGTTCTTATTTCGTGCGACATGTTCGCTAAAAATGCCGTTTTCAGTTTGTCCGAATTCATTGCGCGTTCATGTTCTTCTGCCAACCTGAGATGAATCTCTTCGTGCTTGTCGATCATTGTATTAACAGCATTTGCTGTTCTTCGAAATTCCTCAAAATAAAATGCTTCGGGAGATACCTTTTCATATTTCTCGGAAGCGTTTTTAAAGAAACTAAAAAAATTATTGAAATCATTTTTGTAATGCTTATCAAAATAAATGACAATTATTGATTCCAGCAGCAGGACAAAGAAAAAGATGAGAACAATTCTGGCGATTGAACCCTGGAGATTTTTTTGCAACACGGCCTTTTGCTCAACTAATTGCTGATCAATATCATTCATATAAAAGCCTGCCCCAACCAGCCAGTTAAGTTCTTTGACATATACTGCATACGAGAGTTTCTGGGCAAGTTCCGTTTCACCAATTTTATTCCAGTAATACAAAAAATAGCCTCCTTCGTCCGACGCTTTTGCTGTCTCCAACTCTTTTTGAAAAACATTGTACCGGCTGGTATCCGAACCATCGAAAAAATTGTACGTTCCATTGTACATTTGGCCATCTAAAACGATCGGGGTTCCGTTGACATGATTGACAAAAATATACCCACCATACCGGAACCTCACTGAACTTATTTTCTCTGCAATATCTTTTCTGAAAACCGGGGAATGATCCTCCAGATAAATTTTACCTCCAAAGTACCAGCCCAACGGTTCGAATTTCTTCAGGTACACAACTTTTTTAACCGGTAAAGAATCAGCCTGGGGCAAATTATCCAAACCATAATAAATAAACCCTTCGGTTGTGTCCCGAAGAAAATCAAGCTCCGATTCGATTACTTTATTTCCGTGCACATCGGTATGGCGAAGCAGGTTGGTATTTTCGTACTGTGGATGCCCCGGGTAATAAATTCCCGTACCATCCATCGAACCAATAAAAATTTTACGAAAGTGGTCTTTCGATTTTAAAAATGAAGTTATTTTTTTTAGCAATTTTCTTTTGTCTGAAGTAGAATACGAATCGAGTTCGTTATACAGTCCCATGCACATCTCGTAAGCTTGTTCTACGTTGAACTTTAGTTCGTTGGCATATTCCTGCTCCATGCTTTTTTTTCGCATTTTGATGTACCTGACTTCGCTTAATACGATATCCTTTATCAGCGCTTTTTGTTCGGTGATATATTTCTCACGCTGAAACCGTTCGATCTTTCTGAAATTTGTAATTTCGTGATAAATCATAATCCCGCCGATCAAAACGGTTGTAAGGATTGTAACAAAAACGATCATGCGGCTAAATAGCTTTGAAATATTTTTCGAATTCCAAAGGTTCCAGAAGTCCAGGTTCATAGTAAACAAAGATTAGTGCATATATTGAGAGAATGCAGGTCGTTTTATTCGTTTCACCTTACGAAAAGGAAGAATAAAACCACACGTACATCCGCCAAAAGTAAAAATGGCACATTGGTATCCAAAAATGGCAAAAAAAATCAAATAATTATTCAGAATCTGAACTTATTGCAGAAAAACATGACTGGTCTGAATTTTGATCCGAACAATTTTCCCATAATATGGGATTCTTGTTAAAATCTGTTAAACAATTTAAAGGAAACAAAACGGATATATCACAACCGATTTTGCTGCGTTATATTTGGAAAGAAAATAGAAAATATTACTAATACTTAAATTGTAGAAGCTATGAGAAACATTAGAAAAGGGATTTTGCCGTTGTTTTTTGCTATTGTAGGAGCTTTTGTAGCACTTTGGGTATACACCAAATACTTTAATGCTCCCGAGGTTGTAACAATAAAAGAAAACCAACCCGTTCAATATGCCAGTCTTCCGGTCATTCCAGGCGATTTACCTGACCTGAGTTATGCTGCTGAGACTTCTGTTCACGCAGTAGTTCACATCATGGTTACCCAAAAAGGAGATGACTATTCTTCAAACCCGTTTTACGAATGGTTTTTTGGCGATGGATACCGTCAACAGGAAGCGCCTCAAAGACAAGGTTCAGGCTCCGGTGTAATTATTTCTACGGATGGTTTTATCGTAACCAACAATCACGTAATCGAAGATGCAGACGAAATTACTGTAATATTGGACGATCGCCGGGAATTCAAAGGAAAACTTATCGGAACCGATCCAATGACCGATATCGCCCTGCTCAAAATAGATGAAAAAGAGTTACCTTTCCTGCGTTTTGGTGACTCCGACAATTTAAAACTGGGACAATGGGTACTTGCAGTGGGCAACCCGTTCAACCTGACCTCAACGGTAACAGCCGGTATTGTCAGTGCCAAAGGCCGAAGCATCGGGATCAACCCCAACCGTATGGGGATCGAGGCATTCATCCAGACCGATGCTGCAGTCAACCCGGGGAATAGCGGTGGAGCGCTGGTGAATATGCAGGCAGAGCTGGTCGGTATCAACACAGCCATTGCATCAAGTACCGGATCGTATAGTGGTTATTCATTTGCCATTCCGGTCAATATCGTCAAAAAAGTAGTGGCCGATTTAACCGAATTCGGCGAAGTACAACGTGCATTGTTGGGTGTCGAAATTAAGAATGTTGATGCTGAAATTGCCAAAGAATACAAACTCGATAAAATCGAAGGTGTTTTTATCGGCGCTGTTGGCGACGGAGGTGCAAAAGATGGCGGCATTGAACCGGAAGACGTAATTATCAGCATTGATGGCGTAACGGTGAACACCACCGCCGAACTTCAGGAGCAGGTTGGGAAACACCGTCCCGGCGATGTTATTAATGTGGTGGTAAAAAGAGACAACAAAAAGAAACAATATAACGTAACGCTTCGTAACAAGCACGGAGATACCGAAATAGTTAAAAAAGAAGGAGATGACATATTTGGCGCAACTCTTGAGGTAATCTCCGACAAGGAAAAACAACATTTACGAATCAGAAATGGTTTGAAAATTGTTGATCTAAATGATGGCAAAATGAAAGATGCCGGAGTAAAAGAAGGATTTATTATTACTGATGTGAACAAGAGGCCTGTTTATGAGGTTAAAGATTTAAAATACATCATTAATAATGCAAGTGGTGGCATTCTGATTGAAGGGATTTATCCCGATGGTGAGTTGGCATATTATGTATTTGGTATAAAATAGATACCCAACAATCCTACGCAGTTACTAATTTGTTAAGCAAATCGGACAATGTCATTATGTGCTTGAATTATTGACCTACAAAGTCTATATTTGCACGTTTTTTATTAAAGGGTAGAATGAGACAACTTAAGATTACAAAATCGATTACCAACCGCGAGAGCGCTTCTTTGGACAAGTATTTGCAAGAAATTGGCAAAGAAGATCTTATTACCGTTGAGGAAGAAGTAGAATTAGCTCAAAGGATCAAAAAAGGTGATCAGGCAGCATTGGAAAAACTAACCCGTGCCAATCTTCGTTTTGTTGTTTCTGTAGCCAAACAGTACCAAAATCAAGGGTTAAGTTTACCCGACCTTATCAATGAAGGGAATTTGGGACTGATAAAAGCAGCAGAAAAATTCGATGAAACGCGGGGATTCAAGTTTATTTCGTATGCTGTTTGGTGGATCCGCCAGTCGATTTTGCAGGCCCTTGCAGAACAGTCGCGCATTGTTCGTTTACCGCTTAACCAGGTAGGTTCGTTGAATAAAATCAACAAAGCGTTTTCGAAATTCGAACAAGAACACGAACGTAAACCATCGCCTGAAGAATTAGCTGATTCGCTGGAGCTTCCCGCCGACAAAGTTGCCGATACCCTGCGCGTGTCAGGACGACACATTTCGGTTGACGCACCGTTTGTTGAAGGTGAAGACAACAGCCTCCTCGATGTCCTGATCAACAACGATTCGCCCAATGCAGACCGCAGTCTGATGATGGAATCGTTGGCCCGGGAAATAGAAAGAGCTCTCGCTACCCTTACAGAACGAGAAAGTGACATCATCAGGATGTTCTTTGGAATTGGATGCCAGGAAATGACCCTGGAAGAAATCGGAGAAAGATTTGGGCTAACCCGCGAAAGGGTTCGGCAAATAAAAGAAAAAGCTATTCGTAGATTAAGACACACATCACGTAGCAAACTATTGAAAACTTACCTCGGATAAAAAACCGGGAAAAATGAAAAAAGACCGTCTCAATTTTTGCTTTGAGACGGTCTTTTTTTGTGTTATTATATCCTTATCATAAAACGTTATCAATCAAAAATCGAGTTTTTGCTTCCCGCAGAATTGTATTCTGAATCAGACTTTTCAATCCAGAATAATCTTTTATTCATACCAGTCACCCGGATCCGATTTTGCCAGTTCAAAAAGATAATTGCCAATTTTCTGGCACATCAGGGCATAAAAACGTTTCCCTTTTTCTGCGGTTGCTTTGGCCGGATCGCCAATACCGGTATCGGCGGTAACTTTGTCCCACTTGCGTTCGGCCCAGGCCCAGCCTTCCTGAATGCCTTTGAACCGGAACTTTTTGGCAACACCGCCGCCTGCTTCATCCAATGGAAGTACCAGTTCCGGCTTCAGAAACAACATCAGGCTGGTTTCTACCTCACCTGCATGTTCGCCCAAATCGTCGAACAGATCTTTTTGTTCTTTTATCTTGTACCAGTCGATTTCCGAAAGAAACATTTTGGGATATTTTAATCCAAGTTCCCGGAGCATTTGCCGGAAATCATTTCCCCCGTGGCTATTCAGAATAACAAATTTGTATATACCCTGCCGGTTGAGGGTTTCCAGCACATCATTTAGTATTGCAAACTGGGTGCTTGGATTCAGGTTCATGTCCAGCTTGATATTGTGCTGGCCTGTATTCACCCCAAACGAGACGGTTGGCAATACAATCACTTTCGCTCCCTTTTCCCATGCGACTTCAGCAGCACCGATGGCAACCGCTTCAGCTTCGAAATTATCGGTAGAATAGGGCAAGTGGTAATTGTGCGCTTCGGTGGCGCCCCAAGGCAAAACAGCCAGTTGATAATCGGTATCTTTTACTGTTTTCCAGTTGGTCTCGGATAAAATATAGGGTCTCATGTGTGTGATTTTGAAAATTGATTCTCGATTCTGAATATTTGATACTCGATGCTCTACATTTTTACCTGGTGTCGTTTATTCCGGAATCCTGTATCGGGCATCAAATATCGAAAATCACTCATCTATACTTTCGGCAACTCCCAGGGAGCGCGGTATTTTGCTTTTAAATAAGTATTTGCCTCTGGATCGTTTTTAAATTCCTGTTTGTCGCCATCCCATTCCAGTTTCCGCCCCAATCGGTACGAAATATTTCCCAAGTGGGCAAAACGGGCAATGTGGGCGCCAATTTCAATATCGCAATTTGGTTTGTTGCGGGTTTTAACGCAATCGAGGAAATTAGCCACGTGCAAATCGAGTCCTTTTCCGGTTGATGGTTGAATTGGCATTCCTTCATAGCCATCTTTTTTACCGGTACTTTTGGTTTCAGGAATTACTTCCCAACCGCCACGATCGACCACAAGAGTACCGTATTCGCCAACAAACGCAACTCCATGAGGACGGTTCTTGTATTGGGCGCCGTATATGCCAATCGTATGGTCCCACAACAAACCGAAACTGCCAAAATCGTAGACCGCCATCATGGTATCAGGAGTTTCCATATCATCGGTCGGGAATGCATACTTGCCACCCGATGCCATTATTGATTTCGGAACATATTCGTTCATGCCATACAAAGCATAATCGAGCATGTGTACACCCCAGTCGCACATCAAGCCACCTGCATAATCCCAATACCAGCGAAACGAAGCATGAAAACGGTTTTTATTGTACGGACGACTGAGAGCCGGACCCAACCACATATCGTAATCAACACCTTCGGGTGCAGCTTCATCGGGAACAACCGGGATGGAAGTTTTCCAGCCCACATACGACCAAGCACGCACCGAACGGATACGTCCAATATTTCCGGCATGCAAATAATCTACGGCTGCTTTCCAGTGCGGGTCGCTGCGCTGCCACTGTCCTACCTGAACCACCGAATTGTAGCGTTTAACAGCTTTCACCATCAGGTTGGTTTCTTCGATCGAATTGGCCAACGGCTTTTCTGTATAAACATCTTTTCCTGCTTCGCAGGCATAAATGGTCGGAATACAATGCCAGTGGTCAGGCGTTCCATTAATAATTACGTCAATATCTTTTCGTTCCAGAAGTTTTCTGAAATCTTTGTATTGTTCTGGTTTTTTACCTTGAATTTTTTCCGCATCGGAAACCCGTTTGTCAATCACCCGTTGATCAACATCGCAAATAGCGGCACACACTACATTTTTTTGCTTTAGAAAAGCTTCCATATCGACCCACCCCTGGCCACGCGCGCCAATCAGTCCTACGGTAATTTTTTCGTTGGGAGAACAGCCTGCACTTAAAATGGTAGGCATTGCAGCAACACCGGCAGCAATAACTGCTGAGTGTTTTATGAATTCTCTTCGATTATTTTTCATGGTTTGTCGAATATTAGGTTCTTAAAAAATCGGAGCATAAAGATATAAAAATTGATTTTACCTGTCCCAGACGATTCACGTATATCTATAAAACTTCACCTTCCCGCCAAAAGAAAATTATAGGAACCGATATTCCTCAAAGAAATACCGGTTGTTTCGTGTTCTTTTCAACTTGAAAGATGAGTTCTTTGAATATTCCTTTATCCGATTTTCTTTTTGCTTCGAATTACAAAAATGACAGTTAGAGACATCGCGATTACGAAAAAAACCAGGAATGCCAACCACTGTAAACCATAAACCTTCCATGCAGCAAGAAAACCACCATATTCTCCAATTGAGCGGAAAATATCACCAAAAACTTTCTCCATCGACAATATCGATATTGAAGCAAGCAAAACAGATACAATAATATCCGAATTCGCTTTTCGGCTGGCTACTGCATCGTCTATAAGGGCAACCAGTTCTTCAAGACGGTTTCGTACACTTTCGATTCTGTCCGAAATTCCCCGGTGCGACATCCCTTTCTCGAAAATAATACGTTCGGTAGGGTAATGAAACACGTTGGGAAGGATTTCCTCATTAATTTTACGCTCCAGACGCTTACGGTTACTGATCAGATCATGCAACCCGCTGGTCGGATTTTTGTTGTCGAGCAATCCGTCAAGTTCTTCTTCCGATTTTGAGGATTCGAGGTCATTGTATGCAATAACAGCACTTGAAATCAATAGATATGGATTCATCCCGATATTATATCTGACCATTTCGAACCATTGATCATCCATCGAAAATGAGGATAAAATCCCTTTGTTCATCAACACAAAAGTATGGACGGAAGATGTCAATGGCATAATGGTGTCCAATACTTCTTCAAAGCTCATTCTGTTATAATCGAATATTCCAAGGGCAAAACCACACATGATGTTTAAGATATCCCTCACTTTTTTTTCCTGAAGGTATTTTTTTTCAAGCCCGCTTTTTGCTACAAAATCGTTTTTTACAACTTTATCAATATCCTCGATTATTTCTTTCCATAATTCTGAGTTCGGACTGTGACTGGCTGAATCTCCCGGAGCATCAACCTGCACTACTCCTGAATATATCAAATTGAATGGATGCTCTGAATCGGTTCCGGCCAGATTTTCAGCAAGACTTACGAGGCTATCAAATTCATGTTGTCCATCGAGAAATACAGTTGAAGATTCAATATTGCTGCACTCCTGCGACCGATTAAACAAATTGATCAGTTTGATAGTTTCTGTTTGGGTAAACGACTGTCCCAAAACCGGGTTGAAAACGAGAGTCCAAATTTGACTGCCATTTTTGAAACGCGTGCAGTTAAGTTTCACTTCAAGCTGAAGTTCCGGCTGACAGCTTATTAACGTTTCAAAACGTCCTTCGGTAATAAATTGAGTTTTTTCAGGAAACCTGACCGTGATTATTCTTTCCGGCGTTTCGGTTTTACATATCGTGCGGTAAGGTCTTCCCGACTTCGACTGAAACCGGAACTGGAACAAGTCGAACTCATAAGATCCGAAGATCGGACAGGGAGCCATTTCATCGGGCAATTGCCTTTCCTCAGAATCAGTTTTTTGGTCAGAAAAATGATACGCTACAGAAACATTCTGAAACAAAAAAACATTCTGTTCCTGTCTGGGCATTTCTTTAAGGGGAATATATCCGTCTCGCGAACAATCTTCAATACTTTGGAGCATTATCCTGAAATCGCTGTCGGCTTGGGGGTTTTCAACACCCAATTCCCTGTAAAAAATGTCCATAAACGACACAACGACTTCTTTTTGCAGCCGATTCCCGATACCTGAAAATGAAGGAAAAATAAAAAAATTCAAATTGTAAACCCGATCCTTCCCTTTTCCTAACGGAGGCTGAGTATAAGCAATGTCAATCCATTTTGCGCCAAGTTTCGAAAATACCTGGTATCGTTGCCAGGGATCGAATGAGTCATTATCTGTTAGCCATGGAATATTCGATTCAAAAAATACTGCTTTTACAGGCTCACCTTTCGTTTTTATCAACTGAGAAACTCCGTCGTGTAGTATTTTCCGTGCAATTCCTTTGCCTCTCGATACAGGATCTATAACAATGTAAGTGAGCAACATACATTGGCTTTCGCGATAATATTCAACAATCGACCCACCAAAAACGCTGGAATCGTCCACCGCTAAAATAATAGCAGTAGAAGGAGAATATGGTTTAAAATTCCCATCATGTATCCTTCGGATGATGATCTGAGGATCTTCGCGTTCGTCCGCATCGGGAAAGCTTTTCGTATACAAGGCGAAAAACTTTTCGATTGCCCCGGCATATCTCGCCAGTTGCGCCGGATTATCAACTATGTGTATTTCCTCCATGATCATTTGTAAATCGATTCCGCAACGAACCTGTTTTTAACTGTAAAAATATTCAGAATATTTATTGTTCCAAATTAACTAAACATTAGGTCGAATACAGCACGATTTTTCTCAAAAAAAATCCACCGGAATTAAAATTCAATTGATCAAATATTTATACTTTTGACCGACCGTTCAGTCATAAAAATAAGATATGTGCCCAAGGTCATCAAAACAATTTGAACAAATTCGTCAGGAAAAGAAAAAACTGATTATGGACGTGGCACTGGAACTCTTTGCAGAAAACGGGTTTCATGGCACTTCCATTAGCCAGATTGCAAAAAAAGCTCAAATTTCAAAAGGACTTATTTACAATTATTTCGAGAGCAAAAATGATATTCTGGAAGAAATCACCAGATGGGCTTTTGATAACGTTTATTCGCAATTTGATTTCGATAAAGACGGAATACTTACAAAAGATGAATTTATAAGCTTTATCAAGGCAACCATAAAATCAGTCGATGAAAACCGGCAATTCTGGAAACTTTATTTCGCATTGGTTTTTCAACCTCAGATTTTAGAATCATATGCCCAAAAGTACTATGAAAAAGGGCTTAAGTTGGTGAAGACCTTGCGCGAGTTTATCGTATCGCAAGGAAGTTCAACACCCGATAAAGATTTGATGAGCATATCTTTTCTACTGAAAGGGGCAACCCTGATAGTCCTCACTTCTCCCCACTTCTTTCTGACAGATGACATTGTGAAAGATACGATCGACGCCTGTTTTCGTTTAATCAGCAACAATAAAAATACCGACTGCCATGAAATGTAAACTAACTATTCTTTTATTTTTCACTTCATTTTTAGTTTTTGCACAGGAAATTGATGTAAAACAACTGGTTCGCGAGGCCGATGAAAAAGCACGAGGTAATTCGAGTACCGGTTCGTTCTCGATGACCATTGAACGCCCCGGATGGTCGCGTACAATCAGCATGAAAAGCTGGTCGCTGGGCACCGAATATTCGCTCATTTACATCACTGCCCCGGCAAAAGAAAAAGGCCAGGTTTTCCTGAAACGCCAGAACGAAATGTGGAACTGGATTCCCAGCATCGAACGCATGGTAAAAATTCCGCCATCGATGATGATGCAGTCGTGGATGGGCTCCGATTTCACCAACGATGACCTGGTGAAAGAATCATCGCTGGTGAAAGATTACACACACCAACTGGCTGGAACCGAAAAAATTCAGGGTTACGATTGTTACAAGATTGAAATGACCCCTACAGAAAATGCTCCGGTCGTTTGGGGAAAAGTGATTATGTGGGTCAGCAAAAAAGATAAGCTCTGGCTAAAGGCTGAATATTACGATGAGGACGGAATACTGGTTAATCACGAAGTCTTTTCGGACATCAAAAAAATGGACGACCGTGTGATTCCATGCCGCATGGAAATGATACCTGCAGATAAAGAAGGGCATAAAACCATTATGATTTTTGAAGCAATGGATTTTGATGTACCTTTAAAAGAAGATTTCTTTTCGATACAAAACATGAAGAAGGTAAAATAAGAAAGCCCCTCCCCAACCCTCCCCGAAAGGGAGGGCGTTTTAGGAAGAGCTTAATTTGAAAATATTTAATTCGTACAAGATTCATTCTTGACTGATTGATAAATAAAAACATCGGATATGAAACAAGAAAAGAACCGTCGCTCTCTTTTCTCCCCTCTCTGGGAAGGGTTGAGGGAGGCTTTTAAACTAGCATGGCGCAATCTATGGCGCAACAAACGCCGGACACTGATCACTGTTTCATCCATATTCTTCGGGGTTTTGCTGTCAGCTTATATGACTTCTATGCAGGAAGGTTCGTACGAGAAAATGGTCGAAATTGTGGTGAAATTTTATTCCGGGTACATCCAGGTACACCACGAAGAGTACTGGGAAAACAAAAGCATCAACAATACTTTTGAATACGATCAGGCGCTGACCGACAAAATCATGGACAACAAAGATGTTGACTTTGTCATTCCCCGCCTCGAATCGTTTGGACTAGCTTCTTCCGAAGAATTAACCAAAGGCGCCATTGTTTTCGGCATCGACCCGGAAGCTGAGAACCAACTAACCAGCATTTCAGAAAAAATTACAAAAGGCAACTACCTCACAAAAAACGACGAAGGTGTAATTATTGGCGAGGGGCTTGCCAACTACCTCAAACTGCAACTGAACGACACGCTGGTAATGATCAGCCAAGGTTTTCACGGGGTGAGTGCCGCCGGAAAATTTCCGGTGCGCGGAATCATAAAACATGTATCGCCCGAACTGAATAAAACCATTGTTTACATGGCTTTACCCAAATGCCAGGAATTTTTCAGCGCTGAAAACCGGCTCACCTCACTGGTGGTAAATATAAAAGACAGCGATATGATGCGGCGGACTTTACGTAACCTGAAAAATGATATACAATTGCCGTATTCCGTGATGAGTTGGGAAGAAATGCAACCCGAAGTGGTACAACAGATTGAGGGCGACAGGGCAAGCGGAGTGATTATGAAAGCAATACTTTACATGGTCATTGCGTTCGGCGTACTGGGAACGATCATGATGATGATTGCCGAACGCAAACACGAATTCGGGGTAATGGTTTCAGTAGGTATGAAGAAAGGGAAGCTGGCAATCATCCTCTTGTTCGAAACAATACTGATCGGTCTCATGGGAATTGCCTCCGGAATATTGGTTGCACTGCCACTCATTCAAATTCAGAAGGCCAACCCGATACCATTTACCGGGCAAGCAGCACAAATGATGGAAGAATTTGGCTTCGAACCGTACATGTTTTTCTCATCGACCCCGGGCGTGTTTTATCATCAGGCAATCAGTGTGTTTATATTGACGATAATCATCGCGATATATCCTGTTGTCGCAGCCTTTCGATTGAACGAAATAAAAGCATTGCACTCATAAAAAATAAAAAAACGATGATAGGATCAATAGCCTGGAGAAATATTTGGCGAAGCCCGGTACGTTCGGGCGTAATTATTGCCGCCATTGCCATCGGAATGTTTGCCGGCGTTTTCACCACCACGTTTACAAAAGGATGGCTGAACCAGCGTCTCGAAGCAGGTGTGGAAACAGAAGTTTCGCACATTCAGATACACGACCCGAAGTTCACTGAAAACTACGAACTCAAAAAATATATTCCAGATGGGGTAAAATTGTCCGAAGAAATTTTACAGGACAAAGCCGTTGACGGAACCAGCCCGCGCATTGTTATCCAGTCGATGATCGCTTCTTCGGAAACGGGAACCGGCGTGCGAATCATGGGCATCGACCCGGAAAAGGAAAAGACGGTTACCAATTTGCACACCAAAGTTATTGAGGGCGACTATTTTGAAAGTGTGAGCCGCAACCCGGTTTTCATTGGAAAAAAACTGGCAAAAAAGCTGAAAGTAAAATTGCACTCGAAGCTGGTGATCACCCTTCAGGACGCACAGGGACATATTACCGGAGGCGCTTTCAGGGTGTGCGGCATCTATAACGCATCGAACGGAATGTACGAAGAAATGAACGTTTTCGTGCGAAACACCGATTTAGCACGATTGGCTGCTCTGGACGAAACAGTTGCCCACGAAATTGTAGTCCATCTGAAAGAACCCGAAAAACTGGAAAAACAGACCAAATCGATGCAAGCAAACTACCCGGAATTGGATGTGCAAAACTGGAAGCAACTGACGCCTGAACTGGGATATATCAACGAAATCGGCAACATGTATACCTATATGTTTGTGGTAATTATTCTGCTGGCCCTCGGCTTTGGCATTGTAAACACCATGCTGATGGTGGTACTGGAACGGGTGAAGGAACTAGGAATGTTGATGGCCGTCGGAATGAGCAAAGCAAGGGTGTTTTGGATGTTGATGCTCGAGACTGTTTTGCTCACCCTCACTGGTGGTATAACCGGCATCCTGCTTGGACTGGGTGTCACCTATGCGACTATGAAAAACGGAATAGACCTTTCGATGTATGCCACCGGACTGGAAGACTGGGGATACAGTACCCATATCTACCCTACTATTGAAACAGAAATGGTAATTGTAATCAGTATACTGGTAGTAATAACAGGCATTTTGGCATCTATTTACCCGGCCCGGAAAGCGCTGAAATACAATCCTGCAGAAGCGATAAGAACAGAGTAAAAATGGAAGAATTTGAGAATGGAAGAATTTGAGAAAAATGAATGAGATAAAGAATCAAGGCAACTATAAAATATTTTGAACCATGAAAATTATCGACATAAAAAACCTGCACAAAACGTACAATGATTCAGAAGTAAAAGTTCATGCCGTAAATGGCGTTGACCTGAGTTTTGAAAAAGGCGAATTTGCCGCTATTGTTGGTCCATCGGGTTCGGGGAAAACAACCCTGCTGAACATGTTGGGCGGGTTGGATCAACCCACTGAGGGAAGTATCCTGATTGATGGGACCGACCTGAGCCAGTTAAAATCTTCGCAACTCATCGATTTCAGAATGCGAAATATCGGCTTTGTTTTTCAGGCATACAACCTGATTCCGGTACTGACAGCCAAAGAAAACGTGGAGTTCATCATGCACCTGCAAAACCGTCCGAAGGCCGAACGCGAAAACAGAACAATGGAATTGCTGAAAGCAGTCGGGTTGGAAGGCCGCGAAAACAGTCGCCCGAATAAATTATCGGGCGGACAGCAACAGCGGGTTGCGGTAGCACGGGCGCTGGCCTCGAAACCCAAATTTGTACTGGCCGACGAACCCACCGCCAACCTCGACTCAAAATCGACCGAAAACCTGCTCGACATCATGGAAGAGCTGAACCGGAAGGAAAATATTACTTTTATATTTTCGACACACGACCAGCGGGTAATGAACAAAGCCCACCGGGTAATTACGCTCGAAGACGGGAAAATAATCAGCGACGTCCGCAAAAATTAATACGAAACATGAACATTTTCCATTATTTTTTGACCATTTCACTATTGGTTTCTCAAAGTAACTGGGAAAGTGAGCTAAATACGGCCAGAAACTCGGATTATATGTCTCAAACCGAAAAGGAAATCATGTATGAAATAAATAAAGCGAGAAGTAATCCGACCCGTTATGCCGAAGAATACATGGTTAATCTGCGTCCTTTTTACAATGGAAATAAATATATTCGTTCGGGTCAGCCAACAATAATTACTTCCGAAGGAAGAAAAGCATTGGATGAATGTATCCGCTTCATGATAAATGCACGTTCTGCCGATCCGCTGAACCCGGAAAAAGGTCTTTATCTCGCGGCTTTCGATCACGTGAAGGACCAGCGCGAAAGCGGGGGCATCGGGCATTTTGGCAGCAATGGATCGAAACCAATAGACCGCATTGAGCGACACGGCACCTGGGATATTTCAGCAGCCGAAAATATTTCATACGGAATTGAAGATGCCCGCCAAATTGTTATTTCACTCCTGATCGACGATGGCGTTCCCGAACGAGGACATCGCGCGAATATTTTAAATCCGGCATTTACCGTTGCCGGAGTATCGTATGACAGCCATCCCAGTTACGGGGTCACTTGTGTGATGGACTTTGCCGGAAGTTACAAAAGCAAATAAGAATGAAACGAATATTCATACTATCTTTTCTTCTGTTGAGTATCAACAGCTTTTCACAGGAACGAAAATGGGCGCTAAACGGCTACCTGAAAGATTTGCAAATGTATTATTCCCCGAAACAAGAACTGGTTGGTACCGACATCGACCAACTGAACACCAACATCATCCACAACCGCCTGAATTTTAAATGGTACGCCAGCAATACAATTACTGTTATTACTGAAATGCGCAACCGTTTGATATTCGGGAATATCACTCGCGAATTTCCCGCATACAAATCAACCATCGATTACGACAACGGCTGGCTCGATCTTTCCTGGATTTCCGCCGATTCGAAAAACTGGTTTGTGCATTCGATGATCGACCGCGCATACATTGACTACACCAGCGGCAAATGGCAGTTCCGAGTCGGGCGGCAACGCATCAACTGGGGCGTGAACCTAGTTTGGAACCCGAACGATGTGTTTAACACCTTTTCGTATTTCGACTTCGATTACGAAGAACGACCCGGCTCTGATGCTGTAAAAATCCAATATTATACAGGAGTGACTTCATCGGCCGAACTGGTTTTTAAAATGGGCGACAATGTACATCACATGGCGTTGGCCGGTTTGTACCGTTTCAGCAAATGGGATTACGATTTTCAGGTTTTATCGGGCCGGGTAGGCGACGACTATATTATTGGCGGTGGCTGGTCGGGCGACATCAAAGGCGGCGGATTCAGGGGAGAAATCACCCATTTCATTCCGCGCAACAATATTGACAATCCGGTGGAATCAACGGTTGCTTCCATTTCGGGCGATTACACCCTAAAAAACAGTCTGTACCTCCATGCCGGAGCGCTTTTCAACAGTCGCGGCACAACTGGAAAAGCCGGAGGAATGGACATTCTTTTTAACCCCGACATGTCGGCGAAACAATTGTCGTTTGCCAAATATGCTTTGTTCGGACAGGTATCTTTTCCGTTTACGCCTTTGCTCAATGGTAGTTTTTCAGGAATTATGAACCCCTGCGACCATTCGTTTTATGTTGGCCCGGCATTTACCTATTCTCTTCAGAACAATCTGGAATTAATGCTTACCGGGCAACTATTTTTTGGCGACGAAGGAACCGAGTTCGGCGATATCGGGAAGCTGGCTTTTGCCCGGATTCGATGGAGTTTTTGAATTATGAAATTACTGGATTGAGAAATTGCTGCTTTTTTTGTTACAATCCCGATTGTTCGGACGAATCGATTATTTTTGTTCCTGAAAACAAGACATCATGAAATTTCTTTTCCCGTTTTTTCTTTTTGCATTGCTGGCGGTCAGCATTCCGCTGATCATCCATTTTTTTAACTTCAAACGGTACAAAATCGTTTATTTCAGCAATGTGAATTTTCTGAAAGCGGTAAAAAAGGATTCACAAAAAAAGACACAACTCAAACAAATACTGATCCTGATCTCCCGGATTCTGGCCATCAGCGCCCTTGTTTCTACGTTCAGCCAGCCATACATTCCAATAAACAACAAAACTGAACATCGCGCCCGGCAAGCCGTTGCTATTTACATCGACAATTCATTCAGTATGAGGCTGGAAGGCGAAAAAGGAATTTTGCTGGAACAGGTCCGTAACAAAGCCATCGAAATTGCGGCTTCGTACCGACCAGGCACCAAATTTTTGTTGCTCACCAACGATTTTCTGACACAGCACCGCTACCTGCTCGACAAAGAACAACTAATGTTTCAACTGGGCGAATTGAAAGTAAGCCCGAACACCGTTCAGTTTAAACAAATAATGGATTTTGCAAGGCAACAACTCAATGAAACCGGCAAACGGTTCGACAAAACACTGTATGCCTTGTCCGATTTTCAGAAAAACAATTACGATTTTGCCAGCCTGCAATCAGACACCACCGTTTGGACTTACCTGATGCCTTTTACTTCCGGAAAAGCAAACAACCTGTTTATCGATTCGTGCTGGTTTGAAGTCCCGGGTCGGAAGATTAATCAAACCGAAAAACTCTTTGTACAAGTAATCAATTCGTCGGACGAAGATTACCAGAACATTCCGCTACGGCTGCAAATCAACGATTCGCTAAAAGCGATCTCGAATCTGAATATCAGCGCAGGCGAAGAACAAACCGTTGAAATGACATTTACCAACAACAGCGCAGGTTTTCAGTACGGCCTGGTTGAACTTGACGACTATCCACTGGTATACGACAACAGCTACTTTATTGCGTATGAAGTAAAAAACAAGGTCGATGTGCTGGGTCTTTTTGAAGATGGGGATCAGGCAGTAGACTACTTCAACGCCTTATTTTCCGACGACGAATTTGTGAATTACGAAGCTGCATCGGTAAATAATCTTCAAATCAGCCAGATAAAAAACAAGCAATGTGTGTTTTTGGTGAACCTAAAAAGTCTGAGTAGCGGGCTGAACGATGAACTGACCCGCTTTGTTGAAAATGCAGGTACATTAGCTGTTTTTCCGTCGGATGCAGCAGAAAACAGTTCGTACAACCAACTATTTTCTGCTTTGCAGGCAAATACCATCATCGCGAAAGACACTGTGCCAATTCATATTTCAGAAATTAATTACAACGATATTCTTTTCCGAAATGTGTTCAAAAAGAAAGAAGATGAAGCCGATTTGCCCGCATTGAGAAATAGTCTCAGCTTCACAAAAAAGAATACCATTGCCGAAACCGTGCTGATGACACTGCGGAACGGACAGCCTGCGCTTACCTGTCATTCATCGGGAAACGGGAAACTGTATTCGTTTGCTTTTCCGGCCAACAAAAAAAACAGTTCATTTCTGAAGCATCTCATTTTTGTGCCTTCTGTATACAACATTGCAATGAACAGCATCTCGGGGCAATCCATCTCGTACCCAATTGAACTTCACAACCGGCTGTTGATCAACCGCAACGAATTAACAACAGGCAACGAACAATTGGTTTTCAGAAAACGGTATACGACCGACGAATTTTTACCCTCGGGCAAACCACTCGGCGACCGAATACTGCAACTCGACCTGGATAACTTCATTCAAACAGCAGGCCATTACGAATTGCTGAATAATTCAAGAACCGTTGAATCCGTAGCTTTCAATTATAAACGCGATGAATCGAAGCCTGAATTTTATTCAGCAGAAGAACTGAACACACTGATTTCAGAAAAAGGTTTAAGCCAGTTCAAACTATTGGATGCGGCAGAACAAAATTTCCAGGAAATGCTTCATGATTTGAACAGCGGCAAACAATTGTGGCAATATTTTCTGGCGCTTGCACTTTTGTTCGTGTTTCTCGAAACCTTGATCATTCGGTTCTTTAAATAGTTTTTGCATCAAAATATCACGCAAACCTGCCATTTATACTGGTTTTATTGACCAGATTTTCTTTTTTTTGATTATCACAATTCTATAAAACTAAATCTGTTATTATGAATAATTTATCTGTTCAGGATTACATGGATCGCGAAGATCGTTTCGGGGCACACAATTATCACCCGCTGCCGGTTGTGCTCGAACGTGGTGAGGGCGTTTTCGTGTGGGACATTGAAGGGAAAAAATATTACGATTTTCTGGCAGCCTATTCGGCAGTTAATCAAGGACACTGTCACCCAAAAATCGTTGCCGCCCTTGTCGAACAGTCGCAAAAGCTGGCACTCACATCGCGTGCTTATTACAACAACATTTTGGGCGAATGGGAAGAATACATGACCAAGCTGTTTGGCTACGACAAAATGCTGCCCATGAATTCGGGCGCCGAAGCCGATGAAACAGCTTTAAAACTGATCCGAAAATGGGCTTACAAAGTAAAAGGCATTCCTGAAAACGAGGCGAAAATTGTAGTTTGCAATGGCAACTTTCACGGGCGCACCATCACCATCATATCCATGTCGTCGGACCCGGATGCATACAACCACTATGGCCCATACACTCCCGGGTTCGTAAAAATTCCATACAACGACCTGGCTGCGCTGGAAGAGGTTTTCCAGGATAAAAATATTGCCGGCTTTTTGGTGGAACCCATTCAAGCCGAAGCTGGAGTTTTCATCCCGGAAGATGGGTACCTGCACAAAGCATGGAGCCTATGCAAAAAATACAATGTATTGTTTGCTGCCGACGAAATTCAAACCGGGCTCGGACGTACCGGAAAGTTTCTGGCCTGCGATTACGAAGATGTCCGTCCCGATCTGCTCATTCTTGGCAAAGCCGCTTCAGGCGGCATGTATCCGGTTTCGTGCGTATTGGCCGATGACGAGATCATGCTGACCATCAAACCGGGTGAACATGGTTCTACCTATGGAGGAAACCCAATTGCCGCGCGTGTTTCAATGGCTGCCATTGATGTGCTGCTGGATGAGAAACTCACCGAAAACTCGATGGCAATGGGTGAATATTTCCGTAGTGAAATGCGTACTGTGAAATCTGAAATGATAGACGTTGTGCGCGGAAAAGGCTTACTGAATGCCATCGACATAAAAAACACCAACGGCAAAACGGCTTGGGATGTGTGCCTGGCAATGAAAGCAAACGGGATTCTTGCCAAACCAACCCACGGGCACATCATCCGGTTCACACCGCCGCTGGTAATCAACAAAGAACAAATGACGGATGCCATCGGTCGCATCAAGAAAACATTTCTGGAATTTGGCTTTTAACAATACCCCGATGAACTGATGCTGTTTAAAAAGCAGATTACAAATATTTTACCACAGAGTGCCGCAGAGTAAAAAACACAGAGAGTTTCATGGAGTTTTTGAGCCGCCACCTTTATTTTTGCGAAAGCAACTTTTTTTCACAAAATTTATCACTATCTATGATGGACAAAGAAAAAGCAGGCGACAGACACTAAAAACAACGAATTGGCAAACGGCGGGAAGCGGACTAAAAAGAATAAAAACCCATGACAAACAAAATCATCCATAGAATAAAAATAATCGCAGGATGGTCATTCCTTTGCCTTTTTGTTTTGGTACTTGCTGCCGGTATTTTCATTTACATAAAAGCCCCCCAATATATCAACGACAACTTATCGGGCTGGGTGGCAGAGAAAACCGGGGGAACTTACAACCTGCAATTCGACGAAGTCAGGCTAAGCATTACGAAATGGGGAGTTACTGCAAAAAACGTAAAACTGCAACCGGTTGACACCGCAATCAGCCCGGTCGATTCGACAAAAACACGACCAAGTTATTATTCATTTTCATCACCAGAGATAAACATCAGTAATATCGGGCTTTTGAACCTATTACTGAGGAAAAGGCTCATCATCGGAAAATTTGAAATGCTGAGGCCTGACCTTCGGATCAGCGGGCCTTCGGATACCGAATATTTGCCGGAACGAAATTTCAATGCTCTATTCAAACAACTGGAACCATTGCTTCGAAAAAAACTTCGTTCGATCCGGATAAAAAACATTGAGTTGATCGATGCCAACTACAATTCGTACAATTTATTGGGACACACTGGAAAGGCTTTCAATTCGGGGCACATAACCATCGGGATGAAAAATTTTTATACTGATTCACTCCTTCTGCCCGATCCCGACCGTCTGTTCGATGCCGATGATGTATTTATTAAAATTACGGATTATGAAACACGGATGAACGACAGCCTCCATGTTATAACCGCCGATGAACTGTATTACTCGCTGACGAAAGCGCATATTACCGGAAAAAATGTAATTCTTCGTCCGCTGGAAAACGCATCTGATCAGAAAAACAAATACGTTGTAAAAGTTCCTTTTTTGAAATTGAAAAGCGAACATATCAACGAATTTTACACTTCCGATTCGATCCGGGTCGACTCGCTATTCCTCGACCGTGCCGAAATTGAATTTTACCCAAAACACAGAACTGAAAAAATAACGTTGAAACACATTTCCAGTTTCGATTTGTACGAACTGATCGGGGCCGATTTTAAAAGTATTGCCATCAGCCATTTTATACTGAAAGATGCTCACGTGAAACTTTTCAATTTCGAGAATGACAATTTCCTGCAACAGGAAATGGGACAAATGAAACTGAAACTCGAAAATTTCTACCTCGACTCGGTATCCATCGATAACACAGAAAAGATATTTTATTCAGATAATCTGTCGCTCGCGGTGAACGACTACCAAATTACGCTGGGCGATAATTATCACCGGCTGACTATCGGTAAATTATTGGCAAGCACCGATGACGAATTTGTACGAATTTACAAGGCTCAGGTACGGCCAATTTCAGAAGCCACAATAAAAAGAGATAAAAAAATTGCCATTGAGGTTGATTGCGACAGCCTGAAAATCAAGGATGCTAACCTGAAGCAGGCCTTCCATTCCAGGAAATTGCCGATTGGCGGAATCGAATTATACAAGCCCGTTACCACCATCAACCGGTACGATACAGGACAGGAAAAAACGAGAAAATCGTCGAGTCTGGTTTACGAGATGATTTCGGACTACTTCCGGGGTATTTATGCAAGCCTTGTTACGCTCCAAAACGGAAAACTGCAGGTAACCAACCTTTCGAACAATGAACAAACCGGGTACATCCAATCGGGTATCGACTTCCAACTAACCGACTTTGCACTCGATTCGGTAAGCGCAGCCCGATCGGACAAACTGTTTTTTGCGACCAATATTGACCTTGTTTTTTCGAATTACGAAATGAAGCTGGTCGACCAGTTGCACCGGATGACCATCGGTAAAATCGACATATCGAGTTTGAAGAGAAGTGCGTCGTTCGAGCAGTTGCACCTGTTCCCTGTTTCCCGCGAGAATACCGAAACCCTGTTAAAAAAACACGGCAACTCGGAATTGTACGAAGTGAAAATTCCACACCTGTATTTTCTGAATACCGACATTCATCAGGCAATTTTCAATAAAAAACTTACCATTGGCAATATCCGGATTATTGAGCCGGAAATAAATTTCGAGAGCTTTGCGAACCTAAAAATAAAAGAAGAATCGGGTCAGGGAATTGATGAATTTTACAGGCTTTTATCGAATTACATCAACGATTTCGACATCCGGCAAATTGAAGCAAAAGACGGAGAACTGAAACTGACCAACCACGACCGGAAAGGAAAAACCATCGGGTTCGACAACCAGTTCAACCTGCTCCTCGAAAAATTCAGGCTGAATAAGGACGAGATAGGCCAGCGAAAACTCCTGTTCTCCGAAAATGTCGATCTGAAAATAATGAAATATCTGTTCCGGCTTTCCGACAAAGTTCACTATTTACAGGTCGGCGAAATTGGTTTGTCAACATTCGACTCACAGGTGTATGTTAAAGATGCTATTTTGTACCCCGACATCACCAACCCCGATTACAAAAAACTTCCCTGGAACATTCACGTCACAATCCCTTCGGTTTCATTGTCGGGCGTCGATCTGCTGGGAATTTATTTCGATGAAAAACTATCGGCCCGGAAACTCACAATCAGCGCCCCCGATATTAAATTGTACAAGGTGAGCGACAAGGAACAAAATTTCGACTTCAAAGAATTCAGTTTGCTGCTTCCCAACGAAATCAGGGAACTTTCCATCAGCGATTTTCAGCTCGACAAGGGAGAATTGCAACTGTATAAAGAAAATGCCACCGGCCACCAGCAATACATGGGAGGACTTATCGGGATGCAAACCAGCGATCTGAAAATCGAAAACGACCGGTTGGGAAAAATAAATAAAATAATTTCCGGAATATTTACGACCAAGTTGGAAAAACTTTGGCTCGAACCCATCGGGAAAAACCTGCGCATCAGCCTGGATGGTATTGATTATTCGACCAATTCGAAAAAAATCAGCATAAAAAACCTGTCTATTGCCCAAAAAAAAACAGACAAAACAAAAAATCAATATCAACTGAAAGTGCCGGAAATAAACCTAAATTCGTTCAACATTGACTTGGCGTACACAAAAAATCAATATTATTTCGAGCAGATAGCCCTGTCGAAACCCGAAATTACGTTTTATAAAAACATTGCCGATTCGAGCCGTTTCAACCCATACACGGTCGATCTTTATCCCTATTTTGAGGATTTTGCGGATATATTTTCCACCCGGCAACTGAATCTCGAAAATGCTTCCTTCAATTTTCATACGAAAGAAAAAACCTTCAGTCAAAGCGGAGTCGATCTGAACCTAAGCGGTTTTAAAGTCGATAAAAATAAAAATCACCGGTTTTTATCATCCGACCAGTTTGCCTTCAGTTTCAACAATGTCACCCGCTACGACCGGAAAAAATTATACAAATTCCTGTTCGACCGGATTGGTTTTTCATCTGCCGACAACCAGTTTGTCATCAGCGGCATCCACCTCGAACCGCAGTATTCAAAAGAGAGGTTTGCACAAATTGTCGGTCACCAAATCGATTATTTCGAGGGTGGACTTCAGGAAATACGTTTCGAAAAAATGGACTTGCAGCGCTGGTTCGAGAAACAGGAACTGGTCGGGAAACGATTGCAGTTTAACGGGCTGAAACTGGATGTTTACCGCGACAAGCGAATTGACTTTAACGAAAAACAACGTCCCGCAATGCCCCAGGATTTGATCCGCAACTTCGACCTGAAATTTTATTTTGATTCGCTGGAACTGAACGATGCGAACATTTCATATACCGAACAAATCGAAGAATCGCCGGAAGCAGGGCGGGTCGATTTCAAGAATGTAAATGCCCGACTGAAACCGTTTACCAATATTCATTATTTAACCGGAAATTCAGGAAAAACGCAACTTGACGTAACCGGAAATTTCATGGATGGTCCGGCTATCACAGCGCAGGTAATTTTCGATATGAACTCGCCACTGAATGCATTTGAATTACAGGGGAGCATTGACTCCTGCCAGATGAGTATTGTGAACCCGATGACCAAACCAGCCGCACTGATGGAAATAAATACCGGGACACTCGAAAAATTTGAATTTCATTTTACCGGGAACAACGAGCAGGCAAAAGGCAAACTGAAATTTGCATACGACGACCTGAATATTTCCATTCTTGAAATAAAAAACGGCTTCACCCGGAAATCAAAATTTTCAAGTTTCATGGCCAACAACCTGCTGATAAAATCGAAAAACCCGCGGAGCAAAATCCTGTTGCCCGACGACATCAGTTACCAACGCGACCCCAGCCGTTCGATCCTGAACTTCTGGTGGAAAAGCATTTTCAGCGGGGTGAAAAATACCTTCGGCATAAAAGAAAAGGAGAAAGAATAGCTTTTTGACAGCAAAATATTCACGCTGGAGATTCCCGTTTTATCCTCCTACATGAAACGCATGCGAGGAAAATAAACCAACAATAAAAACAACTAGTACGATGGCCAGTACGGCTTCTTTCGATATCGTTATTTTCTTTGCCCGTTTCATGTAATTTAATAACGGACGCCAATTATACGACAGGTGAATAATCGCAAAAACAGTAAACAAAATAGCCGACATATTATGAACCGACATCCAGAAATGTCGTTTCGGAGTCAGCGTTTCGAACTGCAAATTGTGGTTCATTATGCCTGAAACCGGCAAGACTGCCAATGCAACAAACATCGCAATTGAAACGAATGCGCGTTTATTAAATTTCTTTTTTCCTGTTGTTTCCATGTTCTATTTTATTGATTTATATGCTCCAAATTCACATTCGTTTACGCATTTCATGCAACCTTTGCAACTGTTGCCATTTCTAAAAATGGCATGACGGTGACCTAAAAAACGAACTTTCCCAATCGCCTTTCCGGGACAACTTCCAATACACTTCCAGCAAGCCTTGCACCTGCGCGGGTCAAGCTGAACAAATACAGTTTGTATGGGATTCGATTCCCGGAAGCCGTGCCGCATTTTCATGGTTTTTACACAAAAGTATTGCCCCGTGTTTTTCCCGGCGATAACAATTGTTAAAAAACAAGGCTTATTTCCGGTTTCTGATGCGGCTCAACGAGATGGGCGTAATTCCCAGGTAAGAAGCGATATAATGTTGTGGCACCCGTTGAACAATTTCCGGGTTGTATTTCAATAGTTCGGAATACCTTTCCTTTGGATTATTTTTAATACGGGAAAGGAAAAGTTTTGAATAGTCGGCCATCCGTTTCATAACTTTTTCGAGCAGCCAGTCTTTGATGTCGGGATAAAGTTTCAGGATCGCCATAAAATCGTCCCTTTTCAGAAAAATCACAACCGAAGGTTCAATGCTCTCTAAACTAACCACACTGGCCTGTTGCCCCCAAAAGCTCTCGACTGAAGAAACCGCCTGGCCTTCAAAAAAAAACTGAAAAGTAATATCCTTGCCGTCGTTATTAAACCAAAGCCGCAAACAACCTTTTTTCACAAAACACATGGTTTGTGATATTTCACCTTCCTTCAGCAGGGTTGTTTTCGATGGAATTTCCTTTTCCTGAAAACACCCGCGAAACCGCTCCCAATGGGCCTCATCCTGTTGCAACCTGTTTATCAGATAATCAAACATATCCGAAAGATTATAAAAACGGAATATCAAAGAGAAACAAAAAATAAGAATTTTCCAATATTGGGAGAAGTTGGGAAATAAAATTGGATAAGATAAACATCTTCCCAATTATTACGAATTTCGGACGTTAAAAATTGATGAACGTTTATTTTAATCCTATTTTTGGGAAGTCATAATTTTTAACGATACAATGAGACTTTGTTTTTTTCTTTTTTTCTTGATTCTGGTCGCCGATGCCCAGTTGGGGCAGGCACAGAACTCATCAGGACAACGGGTTAGCCTCGAAGGAAAAACCTATATTTTACACCAGGTGCAGGGCGGTGAAACTATTTTCAGCCTTTGCAAATTGTATCGTATCGACCAGAAAAAACTGGTCGCTGCCAATCCAGAATTAGTTCTCGGTCTGAAATCCGGCACCACCATTAAAATACCGGCATCGCAGGAAACGGAATTCATTGAAATCATTGTAAAACGCAAACAAACTGTTTTTTCCATTGCCCGCCAGTGTAAAATCACGTTGGAAGAACTATACAAGTACAATCCTTCAGCAAAAAAAGGAATATGGCCCGATCAAATACTTCGCATACCGGTTCACAAAGATGTAAAAACAGAAGAACCGGCAAAACCAGATGTTCAGGAAAAACAAGAAAAACCGAAAGAAAATCAGAAGCGCCAAGGTGAGACAAAATATTTCACATATAAAATAAAACTGGGAGAAACCCTTTTCGATCTTGAAAAGAAATATAGAATATCACAGGATTCACTGCTGGCAATTAACCCGCAACTGCAAAAAGAAAACTTGTCCGGTTCTATTATCAAAATTCCTGAGAACCAGCTTCCACGGATAATCTCCAAACCTGAAAATGGAAATGAATTTTTACACCATACAGTTACCAACGAATCGATTTACGACATAGCCTCCCGTTTTGAACTCAGTATTAGCGAGCTGAAAAATGCCAATCCGAAACTTGAATACCGGGAATTGCAGAAAGGCGAAGAACTACTGATTCCTGACAAATCGCTGCGGAAGAAAATATTCGATGAAAGTATTCGCGACAGCATCTGGGTTTTTCCTGAATACAAAGTAACTTACCGTTACCAGGAGTTACTGGAACCGTGCGGTGCGAATCAGAAAAACAAGAGAGAAACCTACCAGGTAGCATTGCTGCTTCCGTTATTTCTCAATGCCAACGATACCATTAACCAAAATTCACTCAGCAACGATTTATTACCCGACTCTGTTTTCATGAGTGACGAGCAACAAAAAGACACCACAAAAATCAGGACAGAAAAAAATATTGACCCCCGGTCGGAAAATTTCATGCACTTTTACGAAGGTGTTCTCATGGCTGTCGACAGTCTGCGAAAACAAGACATGAAGTTCGAACTATTTGTTTTCGACACCGAGGATTCGAAGATTCGATCGCTTATACAACAAGACCTTTTCAGGGAAATGGATCTGATTATCGGGCCGGTATTCCCGGATATGCAATCCGAAATTTCAGATTTCAGCGCAAAAAACCGCATTCCAATGGTTTCGCCGTTGTCTTCGTCAGGTAATTTCGAAAAGAGCAACCCCTACTATTTTAAAGTTAATCCCGATAAAGAATACCTGATCAGGGAAACATCGAACTGTGTGGCCGATGAGTTTTTCAATAAGAATTTCATTGTTTTCCAGATGGGCGATTATAAGCATTTAGCGGAAGCCGAACTGGTTAATCAATGCCGCAAAAATTTATTTTCCACCGGTTATTACGACAAATCGAAGGAAGTACTCTTTCATCAATACAACCTTAAAGAACAAGGAATCCCGGGATTAAAACAGCTCCTTTCGTCCGAACGTGAAAATGTTTTTATCATTCCGGCTATTGACGAAGGACAAATAAGCATTGCTGTAACTAACCTCAACTCTATTGTCGAGCAGGGCGCCAATGTACGCTTGATTGGCTTATCCGGATTTAAAGGATACCGCAGCATTCAACCCGAATATTTTCATCGTACACAATTACAGTACCTATCGCATTATTTCATCGATTACGAAAGCATTCCGGTAAACCGGTTCATTGCTTCGTTTAAAAAGCAATTTGCCACCGAACCCAATGAATTTAGTTTTCAGGGCTTCGATCTGGCCTACTACTTTATGAGTGCCCTTCATAAATATGGGAAGGACATGCCACAATGTATCTCTAATTTCAGGATGCAACTGACCCAGTTGAACCTCGATTTCCAAAGAATCAGCAGAACCGGTGGTTTTATGAATTACGGCCTGATAAAAGTAGGATACGAAAAAGACTTCAGTATAAAGAATAAAGGATTTTACAGCCCTTATAATTTATTTCCGGAAAAATCCCCATCTGATAATTGATTCCTGGAAATATTCAGTATTTATTTTGGTAGTACAACCTCTTTACCAATGGTAAATTCATAGGCCTGTATTTTACAGAACTCTTCCCATTGCTGGCTATCCTTTGATTTCCAAAAATCATACAGTCTACAAATGCCATTATTTTCTTGTTTCCCAACTATTCTATTTCAGAAACAAAAAAATAACCAGCACAGAACGAACCAGAACGATTAAAGAGTTAAATTTGTCAGAGAGATAAGCTAACAAACTAAAACAACCTAAAATGAACAAAATCAAAAAAGCTATGTTATTCAATGCCAGCTGTGTGGCATTAGTTGTAACTGCTCTTGCATTTGGAACCCGAGGTGGGTTCATCACTCCCTGGATGGAAGAATTTAATCTGACAGGCGCCCAAGTCGGCTGGATCGTCGGTACCGCCTTTTGGGGTTTTACCCTTGCCATGGTTCTGTTAGGGCCACTGGTCGATATTCTGGGGATCGGGAAAGTGATTGCCGTTGCGTTCACCTGCCACATCATCGGACTGGTAATGACCATTTTTGCCAGCGGTTTCTGGAGTCTGTTTTTCTCGACCATGTTGATCGGTATTGCCAATGGAAGTGTTGAAGCAGCCTGTAACCCGCTTATCACAGCAATCTATCCCGAAAAGAAAACAGCCAAGCTGAACCGTTTTCACATGTGGTTCCCTTCGGGAATTGTAGTCGGTGGTTTGGTGGTTTACTTCCTTAGCAATGCCGGCATTGGCTGGCGCGTGCAAACAGCTGTGATGCTGGTTCCGACAATTGCCTACGGAATTTTGTTTATGGGACAGAAATTTCCACAAACCGAACGTGTTGAAATGGGAGCCAGCTACAAAGACATGCTCAAAGCCTGTGTTTCGCCGTTGTTCCTTTTCATGGCTCTTCTGATGTTGATGACCGGCGCTACCGAGCTGGGTTCGAACCAGTGGATACCTGCCCTTTTTCAAAATGCAGTAAATAATCTGTTTGGCGAAGGCGGCTTCGGGGCTATCCTGATTTTAGTGTGGATTTCTACCATCATGGCTTTGGCCCGTTTAGTTGCAGGTCCGGTAGTACACAAACTTTCGGGAATCGGTGTTTTGCTGTTCTCCGCTTTTTTCTCAGGAATTGGACTTTACCTGATGAGTATTTCCTCGGGAGCCATGTTGTTTGCCGCAGCAACCGTTTTCGCACTGGGTGTTGGCTATTTCTGGCCGAATATGCTGGGTGTTGTTGCTGAAAAAGTTCCAACAAGTGGAGCGCTCGGGCTGGCTATTATGGGCGGTATCGGATTTCTGGGTGGTGCAATCGCCCAACCGGCGCTTGGCCGTATCTACGATGTTGAAATGGGTAAACTAGGAAACGATATTGCAGCTGGAGCAGCAACCCTTCAATATGTAATTATCCTATCTGTAATTCTTACTGTCGCTTTTACATTCCTGTTCCTGAGACATAGAAAAAAGCAAGCAGTGGCTCAATAAATATCACGTCTTTAAAATCGAAAAGAGGTTGTTTCGAAAGCCTTTTAAATAGGCAATTTCGGAGGCAACCTCTTTTTTTACAAAAAAACAGTTCAAAAACCGGATCAGTGTTTCATCGCCCGGTCCATGTCACGTTTCGAATCTTTTTCTTTCAGGCTTTCGCGTTTGTCGTAAACTTTTTTTCCTTTGGCAAGTGCAATTTCCAATTTCGCCAAACCTCTTTCAATAATGAATAATTTAATCGGAACAATGGTCAAACCACTCTCTTTCAGTTTTTTGGCCAATTTTGCCAATTCCCGTTTCTGAAGTAAAAGTTTGCGGTCGCGTTTGGCTACATGGTTGTTAATATTTCCGAAGTCGTATTCCGAAATGTGCATGTTTCTCACATACAATTCGCCCATATAAAACTGACAATACGAATCGACCAGGCTGGCTTTGCTGCTTCGTATCGACTTGATTTCGGTACCCACTAACTGGATACCCGCAACGAAAGTTTCGAGGATCTCGTATTCGAAAAAAACTTTCTTGTTCTTTATTGAAATATTTTGTGCCTTATGGGTCATCTTTATCCTGCTTGAATAATAGCAACTTTTCGGTCGCCGATTTTTTTGCCTTACAAAAATACATTATTTTGCAGATTGCAATCCGATAAAAAATGAAACAAACAAAATATAACCTTATTGCTATTGTCGGCCCCACTGCCGGGGGGAAAACCAGTGTCGCCGCCAACCTGGCTTTCCGTATCGGCGGGGAAATTATTTCGGCCGACTCGCGGCAAGTTTACCGGGGCATGGATTTGGGCACCGGAAAAGATTACGGTGACTATGTAATCGATGGGCAGCCCGTTCCGTTTCACCTGATCGACATTGCAGATGCAGGTTACGAATACAATGTTTTCGAATACCAGAAAGACTTTTTAATGGCTTTTGAAGATATTCAGGCTCGCGGAAAATTCCCTGTTTTATGCGGCGGAAGCGGCCTCTACCTGGAAGCTGTTCTCAATAATTACAAACTGATACAAGTTCCTCACAACGAAAATCTCAGGCAACAACTTCAGAATAAAGAACTGGACGAACTGGTTGAAATACTGAAAACGTACAAATCGTACCTGCACAACCAAACTGATATTGAAAACAAAAAACGCGCGTTGCGGGCTATCGAAATTGAAGAGCATTGCAAAAATAACCCGGAAATTGATGCCCGTATGCCGAAAATCGACAGTTTGGTGGTAGGCGTAAAATTCGACCGATTATCGCGGCGCAAACGCATTACCGAACGACTGAAACAGCGACTGGATGAAGGAATGATCGACGAGGTGCAGAAACTGCTTGACAAAGGTTTAAGTCCAGAACAGCTCACCTATTATGGCTTGGAATATAAATTCATGACCTGGTACCTGACCGGCAAACTCAGCTACGACGAGATGTTTGAACAACTGAACACGGCCATTCATCAGTTTGCCAAACGGCAAATGACCTGGTTTCGCCGGATGGAACGGCAGGGAACTGAAATTCATTGGCTTGACGGCTACATGCCCATGGAAGAAAAAATGGAACTAATCCTGAAGTGGATGGAAGAATAATCGAAAGCGAATCCGGTCTTTCCGGTTCATCTCCGAGAACAAAAAAGGCCGGCAAAAATGCCAGCCTTTCATATCGTTCTCAATAAATCTTATTCCATTTCGTACTTATACATTCCCAAATCATTCAATTCCGAAGAACGGATAAATTCGGCATTGGCTTTTACCTGTGCTTTGGCAAAGGCAAGGTAGGTTTTGGCCGATTTCAGGAACATCCGGTCGCGATTGGTATCGAGCAACAGCAGGTAACTCATGATGATGTGACCAGCCATCTCGACCAAACGGCGTGCATGGAAATCGATAAACTCGTTATCGTTGCCTGCAGTGACTCTTTTCACAGCCTGTTCGTATTCGTCGGTTAAAATAATCAAGGTACGGCGCATGTATTCCAGTTCCGGGGCAACTTTTTCGGCTTCGTATTCGCGAATCTGTGCCAGATATGCACCGGTAGTAACACCACGGATGGCAGCCACCACCTGTAACTGGGTTGTTCCTTCGTAAATTGAAGTGATGCGTGCATCGCGATAAATACGTTCTACCGGATAATCTTTCATGAAACCCGATCCACCGTGAATCTGAATTGCATCGTAAGCCAGTTGGTTGCAATATTCACTGGACATTCCTTTCACCAGCGGAGTGAAAACATCGGCCAGTTTCTGGTACATTTTCATTTCGTCACGCTCTTCTTTTTCCAGTTTGCGTTCTTCTGCAATGTGCATGTACGTTTTGTACATATCGACAAAACGGGCTGTTTCGTATAATAAAGTACGCGAAGCATCCAGTTTGGCTTTCATGGTCGAAAGCATTTCGTAAACGGCGGGGAAGCGAATAATGGCTTTCCCGAACTGGATACGTTCTTTTGCATATTGCAATGCTTCACGGTAAGCCGATTCGCTGACACCTACAGACTGGGCTGCAATACCCAAACGTGCACCGTTCATCAGTGCCATTACATATTTAATAAGCCCCATTTTCCGTTCGCCAACCAGTTCTCCCGGTGCATCTTTAAACACCAGTTCGCAGGTTGGAGACCCAATGATGCCCATTTTATGCTCGATACGGCGAACCGTTACGCCACCGTTATTCCGGTCGTAAATGAACATGGAAAGTCCACGGCCATCTTTTGTACCTGCCTCTGAACGGGCAAGCACCAGCGCAATATGTCCGTCGCCGTTGGTGATAAAACGTTTCACACCATTCAGCAACCAGGTTTGTTTTTTCTCGTCCCAGGTAGCCTTCAACTGAACGGCTTGCAAATCGGAACCTGCATCCGGCTCAGTAAGGTCCATCGCCATGGTTTCACCATCGACGCAAACACGGGTCAAATATTTTGCTTTTTGTTCTTCGGAAGCAAATTCGTTGATGGTTTCAGCGCAATCCTGAAGTCCCCATATATTTACAAAACCAGCATCGGCGCGCGAAACAATGTCGGCAGCCATGATGTACGGAACAATCGGGAAGTTCAAACCACCATACACACGGGGAAGCGACATGCCCATCAGGCCAGCTTTGTTCAAAGCCTCGATGTTTTCCTGGGTTCCCCGTGCATAAACGACATGTCCGTCCACCACTTTGGGACCTTCAGCATCAATACTTTCGGCATTCGGGGAAACAATGTCGCCACAAATTTCGCCCACTACTTCCAATACTTTATCGAAACTGTCGAAAGCATCTTCGAAGTCCATCGGGGCATAGTCAAACTTTTCTTTTTCGGTGAAATTCCGTTCTTTCAAACGAACGATCTTCTCCATCAAAGGATGTTGAAGATGGTATTTCAACTCTTTATTATCGTTATAGAAATTAGCCATAGTTTATTATTTTTAAAGCCCCACCTAACCTCCCCCAAGGGGAGGAACTTAAAGACAAGACTTAGGTTAAACCATAATTGTATTAATTTATTTAGTCCCCCCCTCCTTTGGAGGGGTTGGGGGAGGCTAATTACTTGGTATTCTTTTTATAATACTTGATCATTTTCGGGATGATTTCTGAAACATCGCCAGTTATCACATAATCGGCCACTGCATTGATTGGTGCTTCAGAATCGGTATTGATGGCAATCACCTGAGCCGATTCTTCCATCCCTGCACGGTGCTGAATTTGCCCGGAAATACCGCAGGCGATATACAATTTCGGGCGAACAGTAACCCCGGTCTGACCAATCTGACGTTCGTGTTCAGTATAACCGGCATCGACTGCGGCACGCGAAGCACCTACTTCACCACCCAACACTTCAGCCAAATCATACAACAGTTTGAAATTTTCTTTCGAGCCCATCCCGTAACCACCGGAAACAATAATCGACGCACCTTTGATGTTCACCTTGCTCTTTTCCATCTGGCGGTTGATAATCTCAACAACAAAGTCGGTATCCGAAACGTATTTCGAAACATCGAGTTTTACAACTTCCCCTTTGTATTTCGGATCAAGTATTTCTTTCTTCATCACCCCTTCGCGAACGGTTGCCATTTGCGGACGACATTCGGGATTGACAATGGTTGCAATGATGTTGCCACCAAATGCAGGGCGAATCTGGTACAACAGTTTTTCATACACTTTGCCCTCTTTTTTGTCTTCGTGTCCGCCAATCACCAAACTGGTGCAGTCGGCCGTCAACCCGCTGTGCAAAGCCGAAGAAACGCGTGGCCCCAGGTCGCGGCCAATGGAAGAAGCTCCCATCAGGGCAATCTGCGGTTTTTGTTCCTGAAACAATTTCACAATAATGGACGTGTGGGGCAATGTACTGTAGTGACTCAAACGAGCATCGTCGGCAACATATAAAACATCGACCCCGTAAGGGAAAATATCTTTTTCGATTCCATCCAGCTTGTTGCCGATGGCAATCGCTTCCAATTTACATTTCAATTCTTTGGCCAAAGTTTTTCCTTTTGTCAGCAACTCCTGGCTAACCTCGGCAACCTGACCGTCTTCTATTTCGCAATATACAAATACGCTATCCATAAACTTTCGTGTTAAATTAACCAATGGTGTGACTTTCAATTAACTCTCTCATCAGTTGATCGATGTCGTTATCGGCCGAAGTAATAATTTTTGCTCCTTTTGCCTGAAGAACAACGTTTTCAACTGTTTTCACTTTGGTTGGCGAGCCGGAAAGTCCCAGTTCTTCGGGCCTCGACTCGATGTCGTTCACCGTCCATTCCTGAATATTCAGGTAAGGCCGGTCATTGTATAGGTGCAAGTAGTCTTCGTTCGAATTCTGAAGTTCGGACACCGTTTTGGCATGTTTGCATTTCATCAGCAATTTGGCATTGCGGGCGCGACAGTCAGGAGCTGAACTATTTACTGTCATTACCATCGGCATTGGGCAGCTAACCGTTTCCACACCCCGTTCGAGACGACGTTTCATGATGATTTTTTTACCGGTAATTTCTTTTACCTCTTCAACGTAAGTAACCTGCGGCAAACCGAGTTTTTCGGCAACCTGTGGTCCCACCTGGGCAGTATCCCCGTCAATTGCCTGACGACCGGCAATGATCATATCGAAATCCTTGATTTTTTTCAACGCCTGACTGAGGGCGTACGAAGTAGCCAGCGTATCGGAACCGGCAAATGCACGGTCAGTAAGTAAAATACCATCATCGGCACCCCGGAACATTCCTTCCCTGATAATCTCGGCAGCACGACCCGGCCCCATCGTCAAAATAGTAATGGTCGTTCCCGGGAAACTGTCTTTAATACGCAAAGCCTGTTCCAGTGCATTCAAATCTTCAGGATTGAAAATTGCAGGCAGGGCGGCACGGTTTACGGTACCGTCGGCTTTCATCGCATCTTTGCCAACATTCCTTGTATCAGGAACCTGTTTGGCCAAAACGATAATTTTGTAACCTTTCATGTGTTTATTAATTTGATCAAAAAAATTTGCATTAGTTGTCTACTTCTTTTATACTTCGTGTTCCGATTCTTCATTGCTGAAACCCAGAAAAACAGCAAAGCAAAAAAATAAAGCAGGCAAATATAGCCAAAGGACCTTAAGAAATCAAGGGTTCAGGAGGAAGAGAAAAAATCAGGCATCCGGTTGAATTTCAATTTTTATTACTTCTAAAAGAAATATACCGAAAAGCAATGCTGAAAATCTTATCCTGTCATGATTTAAAACAATCAACCTCTTTTTTCAAAAAATCTCAAAGACAAATCCGACACCCGTAATTTAAAATCATTTTAATCTATTTATAAAAATCGGGATGTAAAAACAGAGGTAATTCAGAACAGAAGATGACCCATTAACCTACCTTTAAAATCAGTAGTATTTGTTCAACTGAAACAAAAAACTTCATTTTTACGGAAATCTTATTTTTGCCTGAATTTCAAAATCGACAAGATGTATAAACCACCCGATTACACGGGCATTTTAACTTAAAACTGAAAGTTTTTACAACTAAATTCTTTTATATTTGTGCGAAATAGTATTACCACATTAAACCTAAAAATTATTTCACAATGAAAAACCAAGAAACGAAAGGCTTATCCAGAAGAAGGTTTCTGGGCACCACTGCTGTTGGATTGGTTGGCTTGAGCATCCTTCCGTCAATCACATCGTGTACACAAGCTGTAGTCAAAGCTCCGATACGACTGGGGTTTATCGGAATGGGGCGCCAATCGATGTTCCTTCTGAATGGATTTATCCAAATTCCGGGAGTTCGCGTACTTGCAGGCTGCGATGTATACGGACGTAAACGTCAGCGTTTTGAAAATCGGGTAAACGAATTTTACAAAAAAAACAATGTTGAAGTAGAAGTAAAAACCTACGAGAAATACCAGGAGTTACTTCAGCGCGAAGATATTGATGCAGTGGTTATCGCAGTACCCGACCATTCGCACGCCATGGTCGCCATTGCAGCCTGTAAAGCCGGCAAAGATGTTTACCTGGAAAAACCGATGACTTTCACTATTAAAGAAGGTCAGGAACTGCGCCGTGTTGTTCGTGAAACCAAACGCATCCTGGCAATCGGCAGCCAGCAACGATCCGATCCGAATTTTCAACATGCCGTTAAAATGGCACAAACCGGTATGCTTGGGAACATTCAGAAAGTAAATGCATACGTTGGCGCGCCTCCAAAACCATACGACCTCCCGGAAGAAACAATTCCTGAAGATTTGAACTGGGATCTTTGGTTAGGCTCTCTGCCTAATACAATTCATTTCAACAACCAACTCAATCCTCCAATTTCGCTTAACCCGGTTGAACATGAAAAAGACTGGGGCGCATGGCGCTGGTACAAAGAAATGGGCGGTGGCTTCACAACCGACTGGGGCGCGCACATGTTCGACATTGCACAATGGGGACTTGGAATGGACCGCAACGGCCCTGTTGAAATTTCACCCATTGGCGACGGCACCGAATTTATGATGTTTAAATATGCCAACGGAACCATTATGACTTCGGAACCATTTAACGAAAAAAACACCAAAGGTGTAAAGTTTACCGGAGACAAAGGTTGGATCGAAGTATCGCGTGAACATTATCTTGCTTCCGACGATTCTTTGCTTCCTCCAAAGACAGAAGGCGTCGACAAAAACGTTCCTTACGAAACAAAAATTCCACATCAGATTAACTTTATTGAAGCCATACGTGAACGCAAAGACCCGGTTGTCCCGGTTGAAATCGGGCACAGCTCATGTACCGTTTGCACCCTCGGGAATATTGCATGCGACCTGAAACGCACCATCAAATGGGATCCGATTAATGAAGTTTTTGTTGATGATACAGACGGAGCCGCAACAGCCAAACTTCAATATCAATACCGCGAAGGATGGTCGTTGGAATCGTAGACTTATAAAAAGTTAACTGCTATAAAATGACAAGAACCGCTTTCAATTTAATTTGGAAGCGGTTCTTGTTTATAATCCACAAAAAAACGGGTACTTTTTCAACTTGAAAAGCGCCCGTTTTGAGGTTCCTGGCGGATTCGAACCGCCGTACACGGTTTTGCAGACCGTTGCCTAGCCACTCGGCCAAGGAACCGGTTTTCTTTCGGACTGCAAATGTAATAAAATTTTGATTTCTGCCAAGAGCTTTCTTTTTTTGTCAGGCGTCAAGGGTAACGCTTACTTTCTCAATCAGCCCTCCCATGGGCGGATTCATCTTCGAAACCTTCACCAATGCTTTCTGTATTTCAGGAAATTGACTTTTCAATGCATCCAGAATTCGTTGTGCGACATGCTCCAGCAAATTCGAAACAATCCCCATTTCTTTTTTTATCAGCAAATAAACTTTCTGGTAATCGAGAGCATCATCCAACTGGTCGGATGCCGCAGCTTTCGAACAATCTACCTCGATACGAATATCGACCAGGAACCGGTTCCCAACTCTTTGCTCTACATCGTAATGCCCGTGGAACGCAAAAAATTCCATTCCTTCTATTTCGATAATTCCCATTTTTTAAGGCTTTTTATTATTCCGGAACAAATTTAAATCTTCTGATTTACTATTTCTTTTTTTTACGATTAAAACCTATGTGGAAATCATTTTTTACTTTTGCATCCATCTGTTGTAGAAATATAAAAATCAGGGCTAAAATGAGCGAAAAAAACCAGGAACCCGAAATAGCGGTAAAAAAGAACTTCATTCAGCAAATTATTGAGGAAGGAATTAAAGAAGGTAAGAATAATGCGCGTGTTCACACCCGGTTTCCTCCCGAGCCCAATGGCTATTTACATATTGGACATGCAAAGTCGATTTGCCTGAATTTTGGCACAGCTCAAAAATATGGCGGATTGACCAACCTGCGTTTCGACGATACCAACCCTTCGAAAGAAGAAACTGAATACGTTGATTCGATCAAAGAAGATGTGCGCTGGCTGGGCTTCGATTGGGACGACCGCGAATATTATGCGTCGGATTATTTCGTCCGGCTTTTTGATTTTGCGGTGAAGCTGATCAATGAAGGGAAAGCGTATATCGATGATCAGGATGCGGAAACCATCAGTTTGCAAAAGGGAACCCCTACCCGACCAGGAACAGAAAGTCCGTACCGAAACCGGTCGATACAGGAAAACCTCGATTTATTCATGAAAATGAAAAACGGGCAGTTCAATGAAGGCGACTGTGTTTTGCGTGCCAAAATAGATTTGGCCTCGCCCAACATGCACATGCGCGATCCGATTTTGTACCGTATCATGAAAACCCCGCACCACCGTACCGGCGACAAATGGTGCATCTACCCGATGTACGATTTTGCCCACGGGCAATGCGACTACTGGGAAGGCATCACGCATTCGGTTTGCACCCTCGAATTCGAGGTACACCGCCCGTTGTACGACTGGTTTATCGATCAGTTGAAATCGGATGAATATCGTCCGCGACAAATTGAATTTGCCCGGCTGAACCTCAGTTACACGGTGATGAGCAAACGCAAATTGCTTGAACTGGTAAAAGACAAACACGTAAAAGGCTGGGACGACCCGCGGATGCCCACCATCTCCGGACTGAGAAGGCGCGGTTACACGCCGGAGTCGATCCGTAATTTTTCGGAACGTATCGGCGTTACCAAAGTAGATGGCATGATTGATGTTGCTCTGCTCGAACATTCGGTGCGCGAAGATTTGAACAAAACGGCACAGCGAGTAATGGGTGTACTTGATCCGTTGAAAGTGGTAATCACTACTTATCCCGAAGGACAGGTTGAGGAAATGGATGCAATTAACAACCCGGAAGACCCGGAAGCCGGAATACGCAAGGTTCCGTTTACCCGCGAAATATATATCGAACGCGACGACTTTATGGAAAACCCGCCCAACAAGTTTTTCAGGTTGGCGCCAGGCCGCGAAGTGCGTTTGCGCTATGCTTATTTTGTTACCTGCACCGGTGTTATTAAAGACGAAACCGGAAAAATCATTGAATTGCACTGCACCCACGATCCAGCATCGAAAGGTGGTAATTCGCCGGATGGACGCAAGGTAAAAGCTACTTTGCACTGGGTTTCGGTTACCGAAAATGTAAAAGCCGAAGTTCGTTTGTACGACCGTTTGTTTTCAGACGAAACACCAGACGGACACAAAGATGTTGATTTTAAAGAATTCATGAACCCCGACTCGTTACAAGTTCTTACGAAATGCTACATTGAACCGTTTGTGAAGCAATCGAAACCGTTCGACCATTTTCAGTTTGAACGGCTGGGGTATTTCAACCTCGACCCCGATTCGACGCCGGGAAAACCGGTATTCAACCGCACTGTCCAGTTACGTGATACCTGGTCGAAAGAGCAAAACAAATAAATCATGAGTAAAGAATTGAGTCATGAGTAAAGAGATTATTCAACCTCAATATAGAAAGAGCAGGCAGATTGTCTGCTCTTTTATTTTACATCTACCGCCTTTTACCGATTATTCACAATCACTAACCGATCTGTTTTGATATATATTTTTTCAGGAACATATTTTTACAACGAATTTTAAAGATCGTATTGAAATGGAAGAAAATACCCGGCATAGAAAATCAGGATCGACACTGGCATGGATACTGATTCTTCTCGGACTTTTACTGATACTGAAAAACTCGGGATGGGAAATTAATATTCCCGGGATAGGTTCCATTTTTGCAGGCATCGGTCATTTTTTTAGCGATATTTTCCATTTTGTAGCACGAATCGGATGGCCTATCGTTTTAATCATAGCCGGAATTATATTACTGACGGGCAGAAGAATAATTGGCGGATTGATTCTAATCCTGGTTCTGCTATTCATTTTACCAAATTTCATTTTGATACCAGCCATTCTTTTAGTTGTATTCTTTCCTTTGATTTTAATTATCGCAGGAATTATTATTCTGTCTAAATTGTTTTAATTTGGTATACATTATAAAGGATAATCAGGCATTTTAAAAAAAAGTTTAATTCAGTGGGTATGAGACATGAACATGGAGGAAATAAACGGTTTCGTTTTGGTGTAATTCTGATTATAATTGGTGGTTTTTTAATCCTGGAGAAGTTGGAAATTATTCCCTGGAGTATCACCGATATTTTAATTAGCTGGCAAATGATTATTATTGGGATCGGTATTATTTCCTTATTGGGAGGAAATCGGACCGGTGGAACGATCATGATCGTGGTCGGAACCTTCTTTCTTCTTCCCGATTTAATCGACATTCCGAAGGAAGTAAAACGAATATTCTGGCCTGCAATCCTAGTTGCAATTGGCGTGGCAATGTTGATGAAAAACAAAGGGAAAAAGGATGAAGTGATCATGGGGAGCAAATGCTCATCAGTTGACTATTTCGACGATTTTGTGATTTTTGGTGGCCGCGAAATATTCATTAATTCGCAACATCTTTTAGGCGGAAAGGCAACATCAATTTTTGGCGGAATAGAATACGACCTGCGCCGGGCGATTCCTTCGGAAAGCGGCTCAGTGATCGATTGCATAACGATCTTCGGGGGCTGCGGCTTTAAAATTCCGCTTGACTGGAGCGTCCGAAACGAAGTAACCACCATTTTTGGGGCATTCACAGATAAACGTGGCGAATCTTTTCAAGAAGCCAATTACGACCCTTCCAAAACAATAATAATCAAAGGAATATCAATTTTTGGCGGAGTAGAAATAAAACACGTTTAATACAAAACCGGACAATATCGATTACAATATTCAAACAAAAAATTAACGATATACCTTTTCATATCCATGAAATAACCATTAAAGCCAAAGCTCAAACCAACAGAAAATGAATAAATGGCTATTCCGTTGAAAATTTAGTATGAAAAGGCAGATACAAGAATTTTTCGAATCAAGTTAAAAAATTTACACAAATGAAACGAGCACGGTAGTACCTACCACAAAAGGGCATGTATAAACTCTGCGAGTTCCACAAGGGAGCCTATAGATGTTCAAAGTGTAATCTTTATATCCAATAGATAGTCAATAACTTTAAATGAAATTATACTTGTGAAACACCCAATTATTCAAAATAAAAAACTACTGATCTCCTACCTTCTTTTCTGGCTGATCCTGGGGATTGGGGGTGTTTTAATACAGTGGCTTTATTACGATGTTGCTTTTAAAGTAGCATTGGTCGAAGCGTTTATTGGGATGGTAATTTACCCAACCATCGGGCTATCAATCTGGTTTGCTATAAAATACAACCGATTTGAAGATTATGCTATTCTCCGGATTTTGTTTTTCCACCTGGTTTTTGCCACAATCATCGTAACCCTGTGGCTCTATCTGGGAATCACCATCACCAAATTAATTGATAAAGATTTGGTCGGTCAGATTTATTCCAGGCTCCCGGAGAAAATACTGGGCAGTTATATCTTATATGCCATCTTTGTTATATTCTTTTCTGCCATCAACTATTATCAGAATTTCAAAGAAAAAATAAAACAGGAGTCGGAATTGAAAGCCTTGGTACGGGAAGCCGAATTGCAAGCGTTGAAATCGCAAATCAACCCGCATTTTCTTTTCAATAGTTTGAATTCTGTTTCTTCACTTACGGTTTCCAATCCTGAAAAAGCGCAGGAAATGGTTATCAACCTATCCACGTTCATGCGTTATTCACTGATGCACGAAGAAACTGAAACGGTGCCTTTCAGTAAGGAATTGGAAAATATAAAACTGTACCTGAGCATCGAAAAAGTACGGTTTGGAAACAAACTAAATACCGAATTCGAAATTTCGGAACATTGCGGGAACCTGCGAATTCCCAATATGATCCTGCAACCTTTATATGAAAATGCGATCAAATACGGGGTTTATGAGACAACCGAACAGGTAACCATAAAAACCACTACCTCCTGCGACGAATCGCACCTCCATATTTCAATTATCAACGACTACGATTCGAATGCCGTTCACCGCAAAGGAGAAGGAATTGGGCTGCGAAATATCAGGCAGCGGCTTGCAATTATCTACAAAAACCCCGATCTTTTACAAACCAAAGACCATAAAACATATTTTGAAGTTAATTTGAGTATTCCTCAAAATCACAAAGACCATGAACGAAAAGCTTAGAACAATTATTATCGACGACGAAGAACTGGCCAGAAACCTTCTTCAAACCTATTTGAAAAATAACTCCGATCTGGAAATTGTAGGAGAATGCGAAAATGGCTTCGACGGGGTAAAAATGATCAATGAGCTAAAGCCCGATCTTGTATTTCTTGATATTCAGATGCCGAAAATAACCGGCTTCGAAATGCTGGAACTGCTCGATCATAAACCCGAAATTATTTTCACAACAGCCTACGATCAGTTTGCCCTGAAAGCTTTCGAACTCAATGCGGTCGACTACCTGTTGAAGCCCTTTGCCAAAGACCGGCTTCTGGCAGCTATCGAAAAAACCGTTGCCCGGGTGCAAGCCGACGACAGCCCTGTCGAACGAATTGAAAAACTAAGCAACTATCCGAAGGAAGGCTACCTCGACCGGGTGGTGGTGAAAGACCGGAATAAAATCAACATCATCACGGTTGACGTAATTCGCTATATCGAGTCGCTCGACGATTATGTGCTGATATACACTACTGATGGGCGTCATACGAAACAAAAAACGATGAAATATTTCGAAGATCATCTCAACCCGAAAGATTTCATCCGCATTCACCGTTCCTACATCGTTCATGTAAAATTTATTGCCGAAATTCAGCAATACGAAAAGGAATCGTATGTGGTGATTCTGAAAGACAAAACAAAGCTAAAAGTCAGCAAGGCAGGTTATAAGAACATAAAAGACGCACTTCATTTTTAAGAAAGAGAAGATATGTACAGCAAGGGTTAGAGAGGGTTTCACTTTGAGTGATGCCCTCTCTTTTTTTGATGTATCCCATCCCGAAAAAGTTCCTATTTTTACAAAATAAAATCCGTTTTATGAGAAACAGCATTCCAATCTTTCTTGTTTTTACTCCTTCATCTGTGCTGGCACAAACTTCTCCCGGCATCGTAGGGTACAAAATATTTTGGTTTGGCATTCTCATCGTGCTTTTTGTGGGAGTGAAAATTCTGTGGTCGTTCATTCGGGAAAGAAAAGGATACAAACCCCGCCGCCTGAAGACCTGGTTTATACGGAAGAAACTAAACATCGAATTGACCAAAGATCGGCTGATGCGGCCCAAGGTGCTGACCCTATTCATAAAAAATACAGGAAAGCGATTCGTCGATCTCGAAGCGCCTGTGCTGGTTTTCCGCAAACTCTGGTCGATACGAAAATTCAGGATCAATAGGTTAAACAAACTGGAAATATACCCGCTTTACTTGGAAGCCGGGAAAACCCATACCGTTACCATCGAGCTTAGCCGTTTCTTCGAGTACGACAAAAAGCTGAAACGCTTTTACTGGGGACGCATCGTTCTTGAAGATGTAGATGGCCGACGTTTTAAATCGAAACGAGTGACCTTGCGAAAAAGTTTATATTCCTGATCATGCGAAACTGGAAATTCAACGATATCGATTTTTCCGTTTATCCATTTTACGATGGTGACGATTTGGGGGTATTTTATTCAGAGAAACGACTTTCTGTTAAAATATGGGCGCCAACGGCCAATCATGTCGAATTCAGAATATATAAAAACAGCGCTTTGGGCAATGCTGTGTTCATCGAAAACCTCATCCCTGCAGAAAATGGAACCTGGGAACTCATGTTGAAAGGAAAGTTCAACAACCTGTATTATACACTGAAAGTTGACGATGGCGAGCCATTGAACGAAGTTCCTGATATCTATGCTCGCGCTGTTGGGATAAACGGGAAGAGAGGACTAATTTTCGATCCACAGGAAACCAATCCCGAAGGCTGGGAAACCGACCAACCGGTATCCTGTGAAAACCCGGTGGATGCAACTATTTATGAACTTCATGTTCGTGATTTTTCGATTGATCTGGCTTCCGAATTTAAAAACAAAGGCAAATTTCTGGCTTTTTCTGAAGAAGGTTTAACCAATGCTTCCGGAGAAAAAATTGGCATCGACTACCTGAAAGAACTGGGCATCACCCATGTGCACCTACTGCCTGTGAACGATTTTTATTCGATTGATGAGGCCAATTCAGCCGAACCATACAATTGGGGCTACGATCCACAGCATTTCAATGCACCCGAGGGTAGCTATTCCAGCAATCCCGATTCAACATCGCGGATTACGGAACTGAAACAACTGGTTCAGACTTTGCACAGGAACAACATCGGGATAATTTTCGATGTAGTATACAACCACACCGGTTATACGCGCCGTTCGGTATTTAACCAAACCATACCGGGTTATTTTTACCGGCAAAATCGGGTTGGAGGTTTTGCCAATGCCAGCGGCTGCGGGAATGAAATTGCTTCAGAACGCGCCATGGTAAGGAAATATATCGTCGATTCGCTTTGCTACTGGGCAAAAGAGTATCATGCCGATGGTTTCCGCTTCGATCTGATGGGCATTTTCGATATTGAAACGATGAACCAAATCCGTACGAAACTCGATCTGATAAATCCCGGAATAGTACTTTATGGCGAAGGCTGGACAGCCGATAAAAGTCCGCTCGACGAAAAACACAGGGCTGTAAAAAACAATGTTGCCCAACTCAAACACATCGCCGTTTTCAACGACGACCTGCGCGACGCCCTGAAAGGCAACAATTTCGTCGGCCCATCGAAAGGTTTTGTAAGTGGACAAACCCTGCGCGAAGAACAGCTGAAATTTGGCATGGTCGCCGCCTGTTTTCATCCGCAAATTACCTATCATTTTGTCGAAAGTTCGGATAAACCCTGGGCGATGGAACCCTGGCAGTGCGTTAATTACGTGTCGTGCCACGACAACTACACCCTTTTCGACAAACTGGTACTAAGTTCGCCGGAAGCAAGCGATGAAGAACTTCGAAAAATGATTTGCCTAGCGGGAGCAATCGTCCTGACATCGCAGGGAATCCCGTTCCTCCATGCCGGGATGGAATTTGCCCGAACCAAGTTGGGCGATTATAATTCATACAAATCGCCCGATTCGGTCAATAAAATCGACTGGAACCGGAGAAACACGTACAACGATATTTTCAATTATATCAGAAAATTAATTGATTTGCGCAAACGGCACCCGGCTTTCCGGATGCGTTCATCCGACCAGATCAGGCATCATTTCCGGTTTTCGAAGCACTACAAGCCGGGCATTATTGCCTATTCGCTCACCGAACATGCCAATGGCGACAATTGGAAGGAAATCCGCCTGATGTTCAACGGAAATAAATACGACGTTGATTTTCCAATACCTGATAAAATGTGGAGAATTGTTGCCCGCAATCAGCAAATCGATTGTTCCGGAATTGAAAACTGCTCCGGGAACAAGATCAAAGTTCCTGCTATCTCGATGCTGATGATGGTTGCTGAATAATTTATTCTACGATTAATACACCGCCAGCAGCAAATCGATATCTTTCGAAGGCAGGTTGAGTTTTTCGGCCAAATCGTGGTTAGTTAAAATACCATTATAAATGTAAACTCCTTTGCGGAAACTTTTCGAGTTTTTTATGTAATTGTCCATTCCTCCGATTTCGCCCACCGCAATAATAATGGGAGTCAGAACATTACTCAGTGCAATGGAAGCTGTGCGCGCCACAATCGACGGAGTATTTGGCACACAGAAATGAATCACCCCATGTTTAATGTAAGTCGGATCATTCAGATCGGTACACTTCGATGTTTCGAAACACCCACCCTGACTCACATTCAAGTCGATAATTACCGAGCCTTTTTTCATTTTCTCCACCATTTCTTCAGAAACCTTGAATTTCAGGGTGGTATTTACCGACATGGCCCCCAAAACCGCATCGGCTGATTTCAGCGCTTTTTTCAGCACTTTCGGATACAATACGGAAGTAAAAATGCGTTGTCCCAGTTTTTCTTCCAGCAAACGAAGATCGTATACATTGTCATCGAAAACTTTTACGGTAACCCCCAGTCCCAGCGCTGTGCGGGCTGCAAATTCGGCGGCAGTGCCCGCCCCCAGAATAACCAGTTCGGCAGGAGAAATGCCGGTTATTCCGCCCAGCAAAACACCTTTCCCGTTTCTTGAATTGCTCAGGTATTCGCTTGCCAGTGTAATCGCTGTACTTCCTGAAATCTGGCTCATCAACTGCACCACGGGCATGCAGCCGTTATCGTTTTCAATATATTCGTAAGCAATGGTAGTTACTTTTTTCTGCTGAAGTTTTTGGATTGTTTCAGCACAATGGGCGCTCATTTGCAAATCTGAAATCAGCACTTGGTGACCTTTCAAAAGATCAATCTCTTCGGATGAAAAAGGCGAAACCCGGAGGATGACATCGCATTCATAAATTTCCTGTTTCGTCTCGGTTACAATGGCTCCGGCATGACGGTATTCTTCGTCGGAATAGCTGGAAGCCTTGCCTGCATTGGCTTCAATAAAAACCTCATGCCCGTACGAAATCAGCAATTCAACAGCCTGAGGGGTTAATGGAATACGATATTCTACCTTGTGAAAATCAGACGGAATACCGATGGTTATTTTTTTCCCTCTTCTTCGGATTTCAAGCATTTCTTCCTTGGGCAACAAAAAAGTTTGCTCTTTGGGATTCAATTCGGAATGATGTTCTTCTTTTGTCATTTTAAAGAAATTGGGATTTGAAGTTAGACATTCCGGTTCAATATTCAAATATTAAACAACAGAAACTTCAATCAACCGGTGTTCGTTCCCGGCGACAGAAATTTCAACCTTAACGATTTCTTCTGGGAGCAACTGCTCAACTCGTTCGGGCCATTCGATAAAACAATAGTTTCCGGAGAAAAAATAATCTTCATACCCCAGGTCAAATGCTTCCTGTATATTTTTAATCCGATAAAAATCGAAGTGATAAATCATTACTTCCGACGAAGTTGTGTACTCGTTAATAATTGAAAAAGTAGGACTTGTAACATTGTCATGCGACCCCATTTCTTCGCAAAGGGCTTTTATGAAAGTCGTTTTTCCGCTTCCCATTTTTCCATAAAAAGCAAAAATACGATACTGATTGTATTCATGCAGAAACTGCTTTGCCGCAGCTTTTACATCGTTCAGCGATTTAATTTCAATGTGCTTCATCTTTCAATTTGTATAACCCATGCAAATTAAAAGGAAAGAATGATAAACTCCAACTACATAATGCGACGAAAAACAAAAGTCGATTTTTCATGAACCGGGTAAGAAAACATACCACGATTCAAATATAGAGCAAACGGAACTTCACTTTTTTTTCATGCAACACTAATTTTTACCCAGAAATGGAATTAAAAAATGTATTACTTTTGAAAGCATAATTAAATCGGATCGTTTTTTTTCGGTGAAAATACAATGCTCTCATTTGCAACTAAAATATATTAAAATATTTACATTAAGATTTAGATTATGAACTTCCCGGAAAACTTAAAGTACACAAAAGATCACGAATGGATTCGTGCAGAAGGCGATAAAGCCATCGTTGGAATAACCAGTTTTGCACAAGGCGAATTGGGCGATATTGTATTTGTTGAAATTGAAACCGTAGGTGAAGAACTGTCGAAGGGCGATACTTTTGGCACCATTGAAGCAGTAAAAACTGTTTCCGATTTGTTTATGCCGGTTGGCGGTGAAGTACTCGAATTTAATACGGCTCTTGAAGATGCGCCTGAATTGGTAAACAAAGATTCTTATGGAAAAGGCTGGTTAATCCGCATTTCGATGAAAGATGCAGCTGAGCTTAACGACCTGATGACTGCTGCCGAATATAAGGCAATGCTTGAAGCATAATTATTTATCAAAAAAGATATGTGCAACCCCGGGAGTAATTTCCGGGGTTTTGTTTTTTGTGATGCATTTGAGAGCTTCACTTTGAGTGAAAATCAATAAACTACTACAAAAAAAATCCGGCCTTTTGAGCCGGATTCATATCTATTGAAAACTATTTTTTACAAAGTTTTAGCTACTTCAACTTCACGGAACGATTCGATGTGGTCCCCAACCCGTACATCGTTGTACCCATCTACATTCAAACCACACTCATAACCTTTCAGAACCTCTTTGACATCTTCTTTAAAACGTTTCAGAGATCCGAGTATACCGGTATAAATTACAATCCCATCGCGGATAACGCGAACTTTTGTCGAACGGAACATTTTCCCGTCACGCACAATGCAACCTGCAACTGTACCCACCTTGGTAATCTTGAATGCCTCCATAACCTCGGCTGTACCGGTAATTTCCTCCTTAATTTCAGGAGAAAGCATCCCTTCCATAGCCGCTTTTATTTCGTTGATCGCGTCGTAAATAATCGAGTACAGGCGGATGTCAATTTCTTCTTTCTCGGCCAGTTTGCGTGCCTGCATTGACGGACGCACCTGAAATCCGACGACAATCGCGTTGGAGGCAGCAGCCAATAAAACATCTGATTCAGAAATCTGTCCCACTGCTTTATGCTTAACGTTAACCTGAATTTCTTCGGTTGAAAGTTTGATCAGCGAGTCGGCAAGCGCTTCAACAGAACCGTCCACATCACCTTTCACAATCAGGTTCAATTCCTGGAAGTTACCAATCGCTATACGACGGCCAATTTCATCGAGTGTAATATGTTTTTGAGTGCGGATTCCCTGTTCGCGTGCCAATTGCTCACGTTTGTTGGCAATCGTACGAGCTTCGCGTTCATTGGTCATTACAATGAATTTGTCGCCAGCCTGCGGAGCGCCGTCCAAACCAAGAATAATCACCGGTTCCGAAGGACCGGCTTCTTTAATACGCTGGTTGCGCTCGTTAAACATGGCTTTCACGTGACCGAAATGTTGCCCGGCCAAAACAATATCGCCATGTTTCAGGGTCCCGTTTTGCACTAAAATAGTAGCCATGTATCCGCGACCTTTGTCGAGGGCCGATTCGATTACTGCACCCGTCGCTTTTTTATCTTTATTTCCTTTCAGTTCAAGCATTTCTGCTTCCAGAAGAACTTTATCAAGCAATTCGTCGACTCCCTGTCCGAATTTTGCAGAAATATCCTGGCTTTGGTATTTACCTCCCCATTCTTCAACAAGGAAATTCATATTGGCCAGTGCTTCTTTTATTTTCTCCGGATTGGCAGTCGGCTTATCCACTTTATTGATTGCAAAAACGATTGGAACAGCAGCAGCCATTGCGTGGTTGATTGCCTCAATGGTTTGTGGCATAATCGCATCGTCGGCAGCTACAACAATAATAGCAATGTCGGTAACCTGAGCACCCCTTGCACGCATCGCTGTAAAAGCTTCGTGTCCCGGAGTGTCGAGGAACGTAATGACACGTCCATCTTTTAACTCAACGTGGTAAGCTCCGATATGTTGAGTAATTCCTCCTGCTTCACCGGCAATAACCGTGGTATTGCGGATATAGTCGAGCAAAGAAGTTTTCCCGTGGTCGACATGTCCCATTACGGTAACAATCGGCGCTCTCGGATGTACCTTATCTGGCTGATCATCACTTTGATCTTCGATTGATTCAACAATATCAACATCAACAAATTCAACTTTATAACCAAACTCATCGGCAACAACCGACATGGTTTCTGCATCGAGCCGCTGGTTGATTGACACGAACAAGCCAAGGCTCATGCACGTTGATATAATTTGTGTTACCGGCACGTCCATCATCGATGCCAGTTCGGCAACCGAAACGAACTCGGTAACTTTCAATATATTTTTTTGTGAACTTTCAAAATCGGCGGCAGCGGCCATACGATCGCTAACCATCTGGCGTTTGTCGCGGCGGTGTTTCGAGCCTTTCGATTTGGTTTTTGTAGTCAACCGAGCCAGTGTATCTTTTATTTGTTTTTGTACATCTTCTTCGCTGACTTCTTTTTTCAGCTGACGTTTTTTACGTTTTCCAAGTGGTTCATTCGGTTTTTTCACCCCTCCTTTTTGAACCTGATCGGCACGCTTGATTACTTCAACGCGCGCCGTTGGCTGTTGTTGTTGCGGGTTTATTTCCCTCCCTATGCGTTTCCGTTTTTTCTTACGCTGTTGCGATGCATTATCGTTGGAGGAAGCAACCGGTTTATCTTTTTCTAATTCGATTTTACCTACCACCGTTGGACCGGCAAGTTTTTCAACCCGGGGACGAATTGTTTCATCCTTTTTCTCCCGGTTTTGCGGAGCCGCAGCAGTTGCCTCTGGGCGCTCTGGACGCTCTGGGCGACGTTGACGTTCTCTTTCCTTGCGCTCGTCTTCTTTCTGCTTTTTACTTTTTTTCGCAGGCCTGGTTTTTTGGTTCAACAAGTCCAGGTCAATTCTCCCCACCACCTTTACTTCTTCAACCTTCGGAACATTCGTTGTTGTTATTTCAACCGCTGCAGGCTTCTCTATTTTAGGTTCCTGCACCGGTGGTTGCACTGGCGGCAGCGGAACTTCAACTTTAGGTTTTTGCACCACCTCAACAACAGGAGTTGGGGTAGGTTTTATTTCTTCAACCCGTTTTTCAGGCGCTGGTTGTTCTTTCTTCTTTTCCTGATTCAAATTATCGAGGTCTATTTTTCCAACTATTTTTACCGGCTCTACTCTCCGTTGCTCGATTACAGGCTCTTCTTTTTTGGGCTGAACGGGTTTCGGGCTGATCGGTTCTTCTTTTCTTCCCAGCTGGCTTTTGATCATCACTTCATCGTCTTCGTCATCTTCGTCATCTTCATTTTTCGAATGACTTTCTTTTACATCGTCAAGAGTAACAGACTCCTTCACCCGATGGCTCTTCAGGTTAATTTTTTCCGATTCTTTTTTCAGATCAATATCCCGTTTGTATTCTTTTTCAAGAATATGGTATTCTTCATCAGAAATTTTCGAATTCGGATTGGAATCAACACTAAAACCTTTTTTATGCAGAAATTCAACTATGGTTGAAATTCCAACGTTGAATTCGCGTGTAACTTTGCTTAATCGTAAATTTTTTCCGCCTGTAATCATAAACCCAATAATTAATTTTGCCCTAAAAACAAGGTTTTTATGTGTATGCAATGTTAATCAATTTCTGTATTATCCTTTTGCCGCCGACCAAATAGTTTTCAACGACTTAACCAGTTATTCAAATTCGGACCTAAAAATCCGTAATATCTCATCAATTGTTTCTTCTTCCAAATCGGTTCGCTTAATCAGCTCATTTCGCGACAATGCCAGTACATTCTTGGCTGTATCGCAACCAATTGCCTTCAGCTCGTCGATGATCCATCCTTCGATTTCATCGCCAAATTCGTCCAGTGTCACATCTTCGTCGTCCACTTCAACTTCGCGATACACATCAATTTCGTAACCGGTAAGCTGACTGGCCAGACGAATATTTAAACCACCTTTACCAATGGCCAGCGAAACTTCGTCGGGTTTCAGGTATACATTGGCTCTTTTGCTTGGCTCATCAATTTTGATACTTGTAATTTTCGCGGGGTTCAAAGCACGCTGAATAAACAACTGAACATTGGACGAATAATTAATCACATCAATATTTTCATTGCGCAATTCACGGACAATACCGTGAATACGTGATCCTTTCATCCCCACGCAAGCTCCCACCGGATCAATACGTTCATCGTACGATTCGACCGCAACTTTGGCTCTTTCGCCAGGTACACGTACAATTTTTTTAATGGTAATCAGTCCGTCGAAAATTTCAGGCACTTCCAGTTCGAACAAACGTTCGAGAAATACCGATGCCGTGCGCGACAGGATGATGAGCGGGCTATTGTTCCGCAACTCGACCTTGTAAACTACTGCACGCAGGCTGTCGCCCTTGCGGAAATAATCGGTTGGTATCTGTTCGGTTTTGGGCAGGATCAGTTCATTTCCTTCATCATCCAGAATCAGGATTTCTTTTTTCCATACTTGATAAACCTCGCCGGTTACAATTTCCCCGATTTTATCTTTGTATTTGTTGAAAATGTAATCTTTTTCCAGTTCCAGAATGCGACTGGCCAGGTTTTGACGAAGGTTCAGGATAGCGCGGCGGCCAAAGTCAACCAATTTCACTTCATCGGTTACGTCTTCACCAATTTCATAATCTTCATCAATTTTTTTGGCCTCAGTCAGAGTGATCTGAGTATTCGGGTCTTCGATTTCGTCGTCGGCCACCACTTCCCTGTTCCGCCAGATTTCGAAGTCGCCTTTATCAATATTGATAATGACATCGTAATTTTCGTCGGTACCGTATGTTTTCTGAAGGACGCTTTTAAATACGTCTTCAAGGACACTCATCATGGTTGCCCTGTCAATATTCTTTAGCTCTTTAAATTCAGCAAAGGTGTCGATAAGATTCATGTTATCCATCTTGTCCCGGGTTTAGAATTTAATTATATTTTTTGCTTCTTTTATTTCTTCAAAACTAAAATGAAGGGTACGGGTAACCAGTTGTTTGGTTTTTTTTCCTTCCACTTTTTCTTTTCTGTTTACTTCCAGGTCGAAACCCAGCTCGTTCACATTCATCATTTTGCCTGAATGTTTAACTCCGTCGTTTGCCACAACCTCAATTTCGAGGTTTTCGTTTTTCACAAATTGGCGGTATACTTTAAACGGTAGTCCAAGTCCGGCCGATAAAACCTGTAATTCAAAATCTTCTACCTCTCGATCGAGGTTGTGTTCAATATTGCGGCTTACTTCTACACATTTACTGATCGTCACCCCATGGATGCCGTCAATCACCACGGAAATTGCGTTGGAAGCAGAAATAGTAAGTTCAACAAGGAACTGCTCTTCGTCCAGCTTTTCTTCCGCAAGTTTTACTATTTTTTCTTTTTCGATCATATATAAGTAACAAAATAGGGGACTTAACGATCCCCTATCTTCCGGTTTCTAAAATTTCCAGCGCAAAGATAATAATTTTATTTGATTGTCAAAATCAATATTTTAAACGTTTTTATTCGTTTGCAACGAATGGAAACACGAACAATCATTCAGGCTGACATGTGAAAAAGTTTTTTACATTTGCATGTTTTGTTCAAAGGCACGCTACACAAAGCATTGAAAACGAATAAGAATAAAATTATAAACGACCCCGTCTTCGGATTTATTAATATCCGTTCGGAAATTATTTTCGATCTGATTGAGCATCCTTATTTCCAAAGGCTGAGGAGAATTAAACAGCTTGGTTTATCGTGCATGGTTTTCCCGGGAGCCAACCACACCCGTTTCGAACATGCGTTGGGAACTTTGCATTTAATGTGTTCGGCAATATCTGTTTTGCAGATGAAAGGCCACACAATTACAGAGGAAGAAGCCGATTCGGCAGCCATTGCGATATTGCTGCACGACATTGGCCACGGCCCGTTTTCTCATGTGTTGGAAAACAGTATTGTAGCAGGAATCTCACACGAGTGTATTTCTACATTATTAATGAAGGAGCTGAATCGGGAATTCAACGGGAAACTTGAAATGGCCATCCAGATTTTCAGGAATGAATACCCGAAGAAGTTTTTACACCAGCTGGTATCGAGCCAACTGGATGTCGACCGGCTCGATTATTTAAGCCGCGACAGTTTTTTTACCGGTGTTTCCGAGGGAATTATCAGCGCCGAACGCATCATCAAAATGCTGGATGTGCGAAACGACCAACTAGTTGTTGAAATCAAAGGAATTTATTCCATCGAAAAATTTTTAATTGCCCGCCGGTTGATGTACTGGCAGGTTTATTTGCACAAAACTGTTTTGTCGGCCGAGCATTTACTGGTTGGCGCCCTCAACCGGGCAAAAGAACTGGCCATGCAAGGTGACGACGTTTATGCCAGCCCTTGCCTCAAATCGTTTCTTTACAGCCATATTTCGATTGAAGATTTCAAAAATAATATATCAATTAATGGTGTCCCGGTACTTGAGCTTTTTGCCCGGCTCGACGACAGCGATATTATGGCAGCTATAAAATCGTGGTGCAATCATCCCGATTTTACACTGGCATACCTGTCGAAATGTATTACCAATCGCAATTTGTTTAAAATAAAAATTAGGAACAAACCCTTTGAGGAACATAAAATCTCGGTCATCCGGCAGAAGGTTTTTGATCGTTTCGGAATAGAAAATCAACTTTTGGGGTACTATTTATTATGCGACTCGATTACCAATAACGCCTATGATAAGGATAGCCAAAATATTAACATTCTATTTAAGAATGGGAGAATCAGCGACATAAACGCTGCTTCCGACATCCAATTATCCGGTTTATCGGAAACAGTCAGGAAATATTTCATCTGTTACCCGAAAGAATTGGACATTAAGTAATTTAATTTATTTTTGTAGCGCTTAAGACTAATAGTATGGAATTTCAAGCCACAAGCATTGCTGATTTTCTGAATGGCACCATTGAAGGAGATCAGAATGCGACAGTAAGTAATATCTCGAAAATAGAAGACGGTAAACCTGGATCATTAGCATTCTTAGCCAATCCTAAATACAATAAATATATCTACGAAACTGATGCAACAATCGTATTGGTAAATAAAGATTTTGTTGCAGAAGGAGAAATAAAAGCGACCCTGATCAGGGTTGACAATGCCTACGAAGCATTTGCCTCGCTTCTTGAGTTATACCAGCAAGCCAAAGGAACAAAATCGGGGATCGAAAATCCATCCTTTATCGATGGTTCGGCAACGGTCGGCAAAGACGTTTACATCGGGGCTTTTGCCTATATCGGTAAAAATGCCCGGATTGGCGACAATGTAAAAATTTACCCTCATGCTTATATCGGTGATAATGTAGTTGTTCAGGACAATACCATTATATATGCCGGTGTAAAAATTTACGAGGATTGCAAAATTGGTGAATCGTGCATATTGCATGCCGGTTGTGTAATTGGGGCCGATGGTTTTGGATTTGCCCCTACCGGCGATGGTTCGTACAGAAAAATACCGCAGATAGGAAATGTAATTCTCGAAGATCAGGTTGAAATTGGCGCCAACACCACTATCGATTGTGCGACAATGGGTTCCACCATTATTCACGAAGGGGTTAAACTGGATAACCTGATACAAATAGCCCACAACTGCGAAATAGGAGAAAATACGGTTATGGCAGCACATACAGGTCTGGCAGGATCGGTGAAAGTCGGGAAAAACTGTACTTTTGGCGGCCAGGTTGGAGTAGCAGGTCACCTGACCATCGGAAACAATGTTACTTTTGGCGCCATGTGTGGGGTAACCAATAATATAAAAGACGATAAAGTAATGCTCGGCGCCCCTGCTATGGATATAGCGCAGGCCGCAAAAGTGGTTGTGGTATATCGCCGATTGCCCCAACTTAGAGAACAGGTCATCAATTTGGAAAAAGAACTGGCCGCCCTGAAAGAGCAAATAGGATTAAAATAAAAAATCGGAAGAATATTTTTTTGACATGATAATTAAACAGAAAACTCTCGCCCGTGAATTTTCCCTGAGCGGGAAAGGATTACACACCGGGTGTATTGTTAATATGACATTTAAACCAGCGCCTGTCAACCACGGATTCAAATTCCAACGAGTTGATTTGGAAGACAAACCCATTCTCGAAGCAAGTGCAGAACTTGTAGTAGATACATCGAGAGGAACGGTTATTGGGAAAGAAGATGCACGAATCAGCACCATCGAACATAGTTTAGCCGCATTGACAGGGCTCGATCTGGATAATGTTTTGATCGAGATAGATAATGAAGAAGTGCCCATCATGGACGGCAGTGCAAGGTTTTTTTCCGAAGCAATTCAGAAAGCCGGAATCGTTGAACAGGATGCTGAACGGGAATATTTCATTATTAAAGAACGAATCGCTTTAAAAGATGAAAAAAGCGGTTCTGAAATTATTGCACTTCCCGACAATGAATACAGCCTGAACGTGATGATTTCATTCAACTCGAATGTACTCAACAATCAATTTGCCACTCTGGAAAGCCTGGAAAATTTCAAAGATGAAATTTCACCTTGTCGTACTTTTGTTTTTTTACACGAGCTTGAATTTCTCCAAAAAAATAACCTGGTAAAAGGAGGCGACCTGGATAATGCCATTGTCATTATGGATCGACAAGTCAGCCAGGAAGAACTGAACCGGTTGGCTGATTTGTTCAACCACAAACATGTGGAAGTGAAACCTCAGGGTTTGTTGAATAATATCGACCTTCAGTTTGAAAATGAATGCGCGCGCCACAAACTCCTCGATGTGGTTGGCGATCTTTCACTGGCCGGGAAACGAATAAAAGGCCGCATCATTGCAACCAAACCCGGACACGCGATCAATACTGAATTTGCAGCACTTCTTTATAAAGAAATAAAAAAAGCAGAAGCTGAAGATACAGCACCTGAATACAATCCATCATTACTACCCATGATGGACAATGTAAAAATCAGGAGCCTTCTTCCTCACCGTTATCCATTCTTGCTGGTCGATAAAATCATTGAAATAAAAGGCAGACACATTGTCGGCGTTAAAAACGTAACGAATAACGAATCGTTTTTCCCGGGACATTTTCCCGACGAGCCGGTGATGCCGGGCGTGCTGATCATTGAAGCAATGGCTCAAACCGGAGGAATTTACGTTCTTCATGATAAAACCGAAAAATATTCGACCTATTTTCTGAAAATAGATAATGTTAAATTCAGAAAAAAAGTAGTGCCCGGCGATACATTGATAATAAAAGTGATATTAACTTCGCCCATCAGAAGAGGAATTGCCAATATGAAAGGACTTTGTTTTGTTGGCGACTCACTGGTGGCTGAAGGTGACCTGATGGCCCAAATAGTTAAGTTGAATTAAATATAGAAACAGAAATAACATGAAACAACCATTAGCTTATGTCCATCCCGAAGCAAAAGTTGCTGATAATGTAGTTATTGAACCTTTTGTCTCGATTGATAAGGATGTAGTAATCGGAGAAGGTACACGGATTGGCTCCAGCGTAACAATTTTACCGGGGACACGAATTGGTAAAAACTGTAATATTTTTCCCGGAGCCGTAATCGGTGGAATTCCCCAGGATTTGAAATTCCAGGGCGAATACACAACTGTTGAGATTGGGAACAACACCACAATCCGCGAATTTGTTACAGTACACCGAGGTACTGCATCAAAAGGAAAGACAACTATTGGCGACAACTGCCTGATCATGGCATACGTACACGTTGCACACGACTGCAAAGTAGGAAGTAACATTATTTTAGGAAACAATACACAATTGGCTGGTGAAGTTATTGTCGACGACTGGGCAATTATTTCCGGAATGACGGGCATACACCAGTTCTGTCGCATCGGTTCACACGTAATGATTGGCGGTGGATCGCTTGTACGTAAGGATGTTCCTCCTTTTATTAAAGCAGGTCGCGAACCACTGTCGTACGTTGGTATTAACTCCATCGGGCTGCGTCGTCGTGGATTTAACAATGAAAAAATCCGCGAAATACAGGACATTTATCGTTACATCTACCAGAAAGGATTGAATACTTCACAGGCAGCAGAAATTATCGAAGCCGAAATGCCTGCTTCTCCTGAACGTGATGAAATTCTTTTGTTCGTGAAAGACTCGAAACGCGGTATCATCCGCGGATACTTCCCGGACTAACAGAAGTTTCTAAAATATATACTGCTCTAACCGGCAGAAAAAAAGACCTTTGAGTGCTCAAAGGTCTTTTTTATTGATATCAAATTGCTTCTTCTTATTCTTCAATTTCAGAATGATATTCCTGCAACGATTTTACCTGATATTTGCCATTTTGCCTGTCTTTGATGCCCAACGATGATGCTAAAGCCGCAGAAGTGGTGGTGATGTAAGGAATCTTGAATTTAATGGCTGTCTTTCGGATATACGAATCATCGTACTCACTTTGTTTTCCGGAAGGCGTATTAATCACCAGGTTGATTTCTCCATTCTTGATTGCATCAACAATATTTGGGCGCCCTTCGTGAACTTTCAAAATTAGCTCAGCTTTAATACCATTCTCTTCCAAAAACTTCTGTGTACCACCGGTAGCCACAATTTTGAAATTCATATCGATGAAATTCCGGGCGGTTTCCATAATCTTATCTTTATCGCGATCGGCAATGGTGATTAAAACGCTACCACCTACGGGGAGTGATGTTTGTGTTGCTTCCTGCGATTTAAAAAAGGCCATTCCGTAACTCGACGACATTCCCAAAACTTCGCCGGTTGAACGCATCTCAGGTCCGAGTACCGGGTCAACGCTTGGGAACATGTTGAACGGGAATACCGCTTCTTTCACTCCAAAATGTTTAAACTTCTTGTGTTTCAAATTGAATTCAGAAAGTTTTTTTCCAAGTAATATCTGAGTTGCAATGTTGGCCATCGACACATCGCAAACTTTTGAAACCAGTGGAACTGTGCGCGATGCACGTGGATTGGCTTCGAGAATGTAAACCGTATCGTCGTAGATGGCATACTGAATATTCATCAACCCGACCACCTTCATTTCAATGGCAATCCGGCGGGTATAATCTTTAATGGTTTCAATATGTTTTTCAGGAATAATAATCGGAGGAATGACGCAAGCTGAGTCGCCCGAATGAATTCCGGCATATTCGATGTGCTGCATTACCACAGGTACAAAAGCATCGGTTCCGTCAGCAATAGCATCGGCTTCGGTTTCGATGGCATCTTCCAAAAATTTGTCGATCAGCAACGGACGATCGGGCGAAACTCCTACCGCAGTTGCGATATATTGTGCAAGCATCTCTTCGTCGTTCACAATACGCATGGCCCTTCCGCCTAAAACATACGACGGACGAACCATCAGCGGATACCCGATGCGACCGGCAATTTTCAGCGCATCTTCAAGGTTGCTGGCCATTCCCGATTCGGGTTGTGGAATGCCCAGTTTCTGCATCACATGACGGAAACGGTCGCGATCTTCGGCCAGGTCAATAGTTTCAGGAGTTGTACCTAAAATCTTCACGCCAGCTTCAGCCAGTTCGTTGGCAAGGTTCAGCGGGGTTTGCCCGCCAAACTGAACAATTACACCTTCGGGCTTTTCTTTGTTATAAATGCTCAGTACATCTTCGGCAGTAAGCGGCTCGAAATAAAGCCGGTTAGATGTATCGTAGTCGGTTGAAACGGTTTCAGGGTTGCAGTTCACCATGATCGATTCATAACCAGCCTTGCGGATTGCAAACGCAGCATGAACGCAACAATAGTCAAACTCAATTCCCTGCCCAATGCGGTTTGGACCGCCTCCAAGCACCATTATTTTCTTGCCACTGCTCACCTCCACTTTATCGGGGGCATTGTAAGTTGAAAAGTAGTAGGCTGCATCTTCAACACCGCTTACAGGAACCGGTTCCCAGGCTTCTTCCATGCCAATAGAAATTCGCTTCGCACGGATTTCTTTTTCAGGAATTTCCAATAATTTGGCAATGTATTTATCGGCAAAACCATCTTTTTTAGCCTGAACAAGAAGTTCATCGGGCAATTGTTGACCTTTGTATTTGAGTATCTTTTCTTCCAGTTCAACCAGGTCTTTCATCTGGTTGAGGAAGTATGTTTTAATATGTGTTTTCTTTGAAAGCATTTCAATATCGGCTCCTTTGCGGATGGCTTCATAAAGAATGAACTGCCTTTCGCTCGAAGCATTATTCAACATTGGAAGAAGTTCATCCAACGATTTTTTATTGAAATCTTTGGCAAACCCCAATCCATAGCGGCCAATTTCGAGTGAGCGAATGGCTTTCTGCAAAGCCTCTTTGTAGTTTTTACCGATGCTCATTACTTCGCCAACAGCCTGCATCTGGGTTCCCAGTTTGTCTTCCAGACCATCGAATTTTTCGAATGCCCAGCGGGCAAATTTCACCACCACATAATCGCCCCATGGAGTATATTTCTCGAGTGTTCCACAGCGCCAGTAAGGAATTTCGTCTAATGTCAATCCACCGGCCAGCATCGCCGAAACCAATGCAATCGGGAAACCGGTTGCTTTTGAAGCCAGTGCAGACGACCTCGAAGTGCGCGGATTGATTTCAATTACCACTATCCGATCGGTTTTCGGATCATGGGCAAACTGAACGTTGGTTCCGCCAATTACTTCAATAGCTTCAACAATATCATAAGAATGTTTTTGTAATCGTTTCTGAAGTTCTTCGGAAATGGTCAGCATCGGGGCCGTGCAGTACGAATCGCCGGTATGAACGCCCATTGCATCAACATTTTCGATAAAACAAACAGTGATCATCTGGTTTTTTGCATCGCGAACCACTTCGAGTTCCAGTTCTTCCCAACCCAACACCGATTCTTCAATCAGAACCTGGGTAACGATACTGGCCGCCAATCCGCGACTGGCAACGATCCGTAATTCTTCAATGTTGTAAACTAAACCACCACCAGTTCCACCCATGGTATACGCCGGACGGATTACCACCGGGTAACCCAGTTCTGCAGCTACTTTTTCAGCATCTTCAACAGTGTTTACGGCTGTACTTTGGGGCATTCCGATACCCAGTTTGTTCATGGTTTTTTTAAATTCGATACGGTCTTCACCTCGTTCAATAGCATCGATATTTACACCAATGACTTTCACTCCGTATTGATCCAAAATGCCTTTTTTAGAAAGTTGCAAAGAGAGGTTCAATGCTGTTTGTCCACCTAAATTGGGCAGCAACGCATCCGGACGTTCTTTCTTTATAATTTCGGTGAGGGCGTATTCGTTTAACGGTTCAATATAAGTAATATCGGCCATTTCGGGGTCGGTCATAATCGTTGCCGGGTTCGAATTGACCAGCACAATCTGGTATCCCAATTTCCGAAGGGCTTTACACGCCTGCGTACCTGAGTAATCGAATTCACACGCCTGCCCGATGATGATCGGTCCTGAACCTATAATCAACACTTTGTTAATGTCTTCTCGCTTTGCCATAGTTTGTTTGTTAATCTAATTTTTTAGAAAGTTATGCGAACGCAATTTATACAAACCCATTGATTCGCTGAAAAACTTTGGCAAAAAAAGTAACCCAGAAACAAAGAAAAATGTTCGTAGTAGTTTCACATGAACACTCAACTGATCTCATTGATACAAATTCATTCATGTAAAAAGACAAAAAAGAAAACATTATTTTGTTTTCTGTAGCATTTTGAAAATATTAGGCTCTTGCAAAACAAAGCTCCATTTTTAAAAATTCAATGTTAACAAAACATTCCTTTTCGAGATGTTCTTTTATGTGTTCCAATATTTCAATGAAATGGTGTTAATTTTGTACCGTTGGCCAATTATTACTTTTTATTGACCTTGATTATTTAGCAGATACGATAAGAATTATGGCAAAAAAAGGATCACCATTGGCATTAGGTACTGATAATATATGGCATTTGCTTTTGCAATACGCTATTCCATCGGTAATTGCCATGACGGCTTCATCTCTTTACAATATCATTGATAGTATTTTTATTGGACAGGGAGTGGGAGCTTTGGCCATATCGGGATTGGCAATCACATTCCCGTTAATGAACCTTTCTGCGGCGTTCGGAACATTGGTCGGGGTTGGAGCTGCTACGTTGATGTCGTTGCGATTGGGGCAAAAAGACTATTCGAGCGCCAACAATATTTTAGGGAATTTATTTGTATTGAATACAGTTTTTGGGTTGATTTACATGGTTCTTGTTCTTCTTTTTCTTGACCCAATTCTTTCTTTTTTTGGCGCCAGCTCCGAAACCATTCCATATGCACACGAATACATGGTAGTGATCTTGCTTGGGAATGTAGTAACTCATTTGTATTTCGGATCGAACGCCTTGTTGAGGGCAACCGGTAATCCGAAAAAATCGATGTACACCACGATCTGTTCGGTTATTATCAACATCATTTTAGCCCCGATCTTTATATATGGGTTTAAATGGGGAATACGCGGGGCTGCCCTCGCTACCATTATTGCTCAAACATCGATGTTGATTTGGCAAATCAAACTTTTCAGTAATAAGGAAAGTTTCATTCATTTTCAAAAAGGAATATTCCGGCTAAAACGCAAAATCGTAATCGATTCATTGTCTATCGGAATAGCGCCTTTTCTGATGAATGCTGTTGCGTGTGTTATTGTGATTATCATCAATCAGGGCCTCATCAGGCATGGCGGCGATTTGCATGTCGGAGCCTACGGGATTATCAACCGGGTAGCTTTTCTTTTTGTGATGATCGTTATGGGATTAAACCAGGGCATGCAACCTATTGCAGGCTATAACTACGGAGCCAATCAAATCGACAGGGTAAACACAGTTCTGAAATACACGATTGGATTGGCCACCGGAGTAATGACCTTGGGTTTCCTGATTAGTGAAATTTTCCCACATGCCGTTGCTTCTATTTTTACAACAGACCAAACATTGATTGATTTGGCTGTTCCGGGCTTACAAATCGTTTTTATGTTTTTCCCAATTCTCGGGTTCCAAATGGTTACCGGAAACTTTTTTCAAAGTATCGGGATGGCAAAAAAAGCTATTTTTATATCGTTATCCCGTCAGGTGCTCTTTCTGTTACCCTGTTTGCTGATTCTTCCACAATTTTTAGGGGTAAAGGGGGTTTGGTTCAGTTTGCCAACGGCCGACATACTGGCAAGCGTTATTGGAGTATTTATGCTTGTTTCACAATACCGAAAAACGGTAGTTAAATCGTAACTTTATTAGCGAAAAATCCAATCATGGACGAAAAATTCATTATTAATATCGGACGGCAGCTTGGAAGTGGAGGCCGTATAATTGGAGAAAAGTTAGCCACACAGATGGACATCTCTTTTTACGATAAGGAACTCATCCAAATTGCATCGCAGGAAAGCGGGCTTGGCAAAGAGTTTTTTGAACAAGCCGATGAGAAAACAAGTCACAGCATTTTCGGAGGATTGTTGGGGTTGCGCGGTGCTTTCTCCGACGAAATGTATTCCAATAGTTATTTGAGCAACGAAACACTATTCCAGATACAAAGCGATGTTATCCGCAACCTGGCTGAAGAAAAATCATGTATTTTCGTTGGCCGCTGTGCCGATTATGTACTCAAAGATAATCCCCGTTGTTTGAATTTATTTATCGGTGCCGATATGTCGGACCGGATAAAACGCATTGCCGAAACACATCAGCTTCCGGAAAACAAAGCCAAAGATTTTATTGAAAAAATGGATAAGAAACGGGCTGCATATTACAATTATTACAGCAATAAAATATGGGGCGCTGCCGAATCGTATCATTTATGCGTCAACTCTTCTGTGCTTGGCATCGATGAAACGGTAAGTTTTATCCGTCAGTTTGCAACCAAAAGATTCGCATTGTAATGTAAATCCAGAATTCTGGTTGCCCGGATAATATCCAAACTATTTTTGTACTTTCGGACTCATATAATAACCCAACAATATTTGTAAGATGAAAGTCGAATCGTTTGCAAAATTTCTTGCTATTCCTATAATAGCGCTTGGTTGTTCTGCCTCAAAATCAAATCCTCCGAAACCCAACATCCTTTGGATCACCATTGAAGATACGTCTCCTTATTTTATTGGTTGCTACGGGAATAAAGATGCCCGAACCCCGGTAATCGACCATTTGGCAGCCGAAGGAGTTCGGTTTACAAATGCTTTTTCAACCGGAACCGTTTGCTCGCCCAGCCGGACAACCATTATTACCGGAGTAAAAACATACCAGACAGGCACCGGAAACCACCGCAGCAAGTATCCGATACCGGATTATATCAAAGGGTTTCCTTTCTATTTGCAACAGGCCGGTTATCATACTGCAAACAATGTAAAAACCGATTACAATGTTGCTAACGAAAAAGAATTTACAAAAGAAGCATGGAATGAAAGCTCCGTGGAAGCGGGTTGGTCGAACCGGAAACCCGGGCAACCGTTTTTCGCTGTTTTCAATTTCACAGATTCGCACCAATCGCGTACCATGACTGAATCGTATTCGTGGTATCAAAAAAATGTACTCGGAGAACTTACCGAAAATGAACAAATTCATGAAAATGAATTTGAAATGCCTCCTATTTATCTGGATAGCCCGGAAATGAGAAAACACCATGCCCGGGTTTATAATTCACTGAAACTGACCGACAACAAAATTGGAGAACTGTTGGCCCGTCTGGAAAAAGACGGACTGAAGGACAGCACCATCATCTTTTTTTACGGCGACCACGGAGAAGGTATTCCTCGCGGAAAAACCAACGGAATCAACCTGGGATACCGTGTCCCGTTCATTATTTGGTTCCCCGAAATGTACAAACACCTGTCGCCATGGGAAACAGCTGGCGCAGTTACCGACGAACTGATTGATTTTAACGATCTTGCTCCAACGATGATCAGCATGGCCGGAGGCATCGTTCCCGAACACATGAAAGGCCGAAAAATGATTGGTACAGATCGTTCTGCCCCTGCCAGTCATTTGATTCTCAGCGCCGACCGTTCGGACAACGGGATCGACATGGTACGGTCCATAACCAACGGGAAATATGTTTATTCGCGAAACTTTCTTCCGTTTATTCCTGAATTGCGTTATATCCGGTACATGGAAATCGGGGAAATCAAACAACAGATGCGCAAAGATTTGGCCGACGGAAAGCTGAACGAACTGCAAAAAAGTTTTTTTGCACCCCGCCCTGCTGAATTTCTTTTTGATATTGAAAACGATAAGTGGGAAACCAAAAATCTGGTTGGCAATCCTGAATATCAGTCAGTTTTGGACGAAATGCGAACCCGATTAAAAAACGAAGTGCTCAAATCGCGCGATGTGATGTTCCTTCCGGAATATGAAATTGGTATGCTTTCTGGTTCGACAAATGCATACGAGTTTCGGTTAAACGATAAAAATTTTCCGGTTGCAAAAATTTATGAAGCTGCTTCCCTTTCCGGTTTCAGGGGAAAAGAAACAACTGCCCGGCAGGTTAAATTACTGAAGGATTCTGATCCGATTGTTCGCTATTGGGCAATTACCGGCTTGCTTTCGCAAACAGGAAAAGATTTGGAACCCAATTCTAAAATCATTAAGAATGCAATAAACGACGGCTATCCACCAGTTGAAATTGCAGCTTCAATAATCGCATGGAACCATTTCAAAAGTAATGAAGCCTGCGAAAAACTGAAAAAATATTGCGCCGATGAAAATATGCAACTGGCTTTAATGGCTATCTATTACCTGACCTATTCGGAAACCAAAGAACCTTATATTGAAACAATAAAAAATGTTCATGAATTGGAAGGAAGAACCTACGATGTAAAAGCTGCTTGTATGGATTTTTTGGGTAGCCTGAACCTGGTATCGAATGATATGAAACACAAAGAATAGATAGAAATTCCGAACCCTTTTTGATGAGTCAATTATTGAAAAACATTACCCAAAGTCGGTATCTGATTTTCAGAATACTGTGACTGAACACTAACTTTCCTCTGCCACTATTCGAAAAGCCCCTCGTCACGGATCATCATCAGGATGGCTGAATGCGGAAGAATGACATATTTTTCCTTGTTAAACTCTATTTCGTAACCACTTTTATTGAGGTACACGGCCAGGTCGCCAACTTTTGCCTGAAGCGGCACATATCTTACGTCATCGTTTTGTCCTTTCCAAGGTTCATTTTCGTCGGTCATGGCCGGAATTGGGTAGCCGGGACCCACTTTTACAATGTACCCACTTTGTAATTTTTCGTTCTCCTGAACTGTAGGTGGTAGGTATAGCCCGGTTTTGGTTTTGCTTTGCGGATTTTTCGGCCTTACCAACACGCGATCGCCAACCATAATGAATTTTTCGAAATTTTTTTCTTCAATTACCAACGACATGATGATCGGTTTGTTTAATTCAGGCCTCAAAGATAAAAAAATTGCGTCTCCCGCTCCCATTCTCCGGTTACGGATATGCACCGGTAAGCGACAAGCTGCTGAATAACAGATGTAAGTTTTTATAAATCAGAATAAAAATGAATAAAGATCGTTTTTTTACTGAACGAAAATTAGTACTTTTTCAGCACAACAATTAGTTCGGCTATGTCTGCTTTAAAGATCATTTTTCTTTGCTCGGGAGATCAATTATGCCGTGGCCTGATTGCAAAAGACATCCTTCGGTCAATCGACAAGAAACTGGACATTTATTCAGTCGGCATTGCCCCCCTTTCCGTGCTTTCCGACGATAAGATAGAGGCAATGGAAAAACTGGGCTACAAAATTGATGGGGAAGCTCTGAAAACATTCGATGAATACCTCGATATAGAATTTGATTACCTGATTACTCTGAGTCACGGAGTCCGCGAGCAATTGAGAAAATACCCCCGGAATTATAATATGAAACTGCACATGGAGTTCACCGATTTCTGCGCCGGTGAAACTATTGAAAAAGATGTCCTTGAATTATTCCGGAAAATCAGGGATGAAATCGAAAACGAACTGGGCTACTTTTATTACCATATCCTGAAATCAGTAGACCATTGAAAGCATATATGTTTTCGGGCATATGATAAAGCCGCAACTATTTTCTACTCAAAGCCATCTGATTGCCAGTAACGAATTATGAAAAAATATCAAAACAACTTATTCATGAAAGACGAATCTGAGGGAATGATAAAAACATTGACGATGAAAATAACACTTCTGAAAATCAGTTATATTTTTCTGCTCTTCAGTTTTATAGCAACAGGATGCGAAAAAGAAAACGTACTATCTGTTAGCAAAGCCGATGACCCGCTAACAAAACTTGATTGGTTGAAAAACATGAAGAATGACATGGAAAAAGATGCAGAGGTCAGTTCGGCTGAAATAACTCTATACCAGTGGAACAACGCAAACTATATTTATGTACAGAAAACAATTAGAGCTGCATACGATTTTCCCAATACGATATTTGATTATGAGGGGAATGAAAAATACAAATGCGGAGGAAACCAACTTATAAATACCTGTTCTGCTTTTTTTTCAGAAGCACAAGAAGTTAAAATATTATGGAAAAAAGGATCCTGAAAAAAGGCCAAAAGAAATGATAAGGAAATGAATTGTAAAAAACAAAAATGATTTATCACAGAACTCTTGAAAGCCACATTTACTGTGGCTTTCAATTATGTAGAAGTTACTCTTTCACCGTTTTTTCCACTTCTTCCGGTGTAATAGGTATCCGTTTGCCCAGTATTCTTGCCCCGCTTTCGGTAATCAGCAGGTCGTCTTCCAGGCGGATGCCCCCAAAATCGCGGTATTCATTCACTTTATCAAAATTGATAAAAGCAGCGTTCGTTTTTTCAGCTTTCCACTGGTCGATCAGGGCCGGGATGAAATAAATGCCGGGCTCGTTGGTAACAACAAAACCGGGTTGCAGGCGTCGTCCCATGCGCAAATAGGCCGTTCCAAACTGGCCCGATGGATGTATTTCGTCGTCGTAACCAACATAAATTTGCCCCAGATCTTCCATGTCGTGTACATCAAGGCCCATCATGTGACCCAGTCCGTGCGGGAAAAACAGCGCATGTGCCCCGTTCCGGACAGCTTCCTGTATGTTGCCTTTCATCAGTCCAAGTTCTTTCAGTCCCGAAGCAATAACTTCTGCTACTGCCAAGTGAACCGACAAATAGGTAACACCGGGAACCGCCAATTCGGCTGCTTTGTTGTTGGCAGCTAGCACAATTTCGTAAATTTCTCGTTGTTTCTGGCTGAATGTGCCGCCAACCGGGCAAGTACGCGTATAATCGGAAGCATAGTGAAGGCTGCTTTCTGCTCCGGCATCAACCAGCATTAGCCGGCCTTTTTGTAATATTTTCGAATGATTATGATTATGCAATGTTTCGCCGTTTTGCGAGAGAATAATCGGGAACGAAGGCATACCGCCACCCGAAAGTGAAATTCCTTCAATAGCTCCGGCAATGGCCTGTTCCCAAACGCCTTCCTGTGCCATTTTCATGGCTGCAACGTGCATCTGATAGCCAGTTTCGCATGCCTTTTCAATTTCTGTAATTTCGCAGGCTTCTTTCACCGAACGCAAATCAACAACAGCTTTAATCAAATCCAGCGAGGCTCCGTTTTTTAACTGCAAGACGGGAATGCCCAATAATTCCGCCAGTAAAATTTTATTCTCGGCACGATACGGAGGCAAAAAATGAATAGGACGGCCTTTGGCTATTGCATCTTTAACAACCGTAAAAAGCTGTCGGAAAGGAGCTGTTTTTGCAATTCCTGCCACTGTGGCTTTTTCCTGTAAACTCACCTGCGGGCCCATCCAGATAATATCTTCCATATCAACATCGTTGCCGAAAATAATTTCTTCGCCACTGTCGGCATTGATCACCCCGGCCAGTTGATGAAAATCAAGTCCGAAGAAATACAAAAACGAACTGTCCTGCCTGAAATGATAGGTGTTGTCGGTATAATTCATGGGCACATCAACGTTTCCCATGATCAGGATCAAGCCACTTTTGATTTTTTCTTTGAGCCTTTTCCTGCGATTGATGTAGATATTTTTTCCGAACATGACTTTCTGATTTAAAAATAAACGGTACGATAACGATTTATTTGAAGGGCATTCAATGATTTTTCTCTCGAAACAAATGCCAGTTGTCTTTCCATTTTATGACAGTCCGGCATATTTTAGTTTGCTAAATAAATCCCATAAAACAATTCCTGCGCTGACCGAAATATTAAACGAGTGCTTGGTGCCAAACTGCGGAATTTCGATGCTTCCGTCACAACTACTGACCACTTTTTGCTGAACCCCTTTTACTTCGTTGCCAAAAACCAATGCAATTCTTTCGTGTTTTTTTGGATCGAATTCCGGAAGCAGAATACTATTTTCAACCTGTTCGATAGCAAATACGGTGTAACCCGCTGTTTTTAATTTGTCGACGGCATCAGAGGTTTCTTCAAAATATTCCCATTCAACTGTTTTTTCGGCGTCAAGAGCTGTTTTGTGAATTTCAGCATTGGGTGGTGTAGCCGTGATTCCGCACAAGTAAATTTTTTCGATCAGCAGGGCATCCGAGGTTCGGAACACCGAGCCGATATTGTTACAACTTCGCACATTGTCGAGTACAACTGCAATGGGTGTTTTTTCAACCTGTTTGTACTGATCGGCAGTCAAACGGCCAAGTTCGTTATTCCGTATTTTTCGCATGGGATAAAAGTAAGAAATTCCAGATTTCAAATTCCAAAGTAAACCACAGAAGAAGAGTTTTCCGTCTCAGTTTTCAGAAAAAAGATTCAGCGCTTGTTCGGCTCACCATTCTACTTTTGCTCTCCTGAACGGCATGGTCATACAGCGTGCGCCGCCGCCGCCACGGGCCAGTTCCGATCCGGCGATAGTAATAACACATTTACCGGATGTCATGTTTGCTTTTCCGTTCAACAAATCTTCGGCACGGATAATTTCAAATTCATTTTTGTCCATTTCTTCAACCGTGTGTACATTGCGCTCGTAGCCAATCACTTGTCCGGGGGCAAATGCAAAAAAGTTGGCCCCACTGTGCCATTGTTCGCGTTCCTGAGTCCAGGCATCCTTGTTTCCTCCGCAGGTCACCGGTTTTAAATCGATTCCCAATTTTTTCAGGGCCGAAAGCAGGTTTCTTACTTCGCGGATAGAAGTCACTTCCCCGTTCTCAATTTTAATATGAATGGTATGAAACCGGGTTGTTCCCAGAATCAATGGTTCGTAAATCATGCAGGCATCGCGGTCGAGAAAGGTAAAAACCATATCGAGGTGAATAAACGATTCTGGAGTAGGTGGAAGTTCCTGAACCAACAGATGATACGATTTCTGCGGGTTCAATTTCAACTGTTCGATAATGAAATCGATTCCCTGTGTAGAGGTGCGAATTCCGGTCCCGACAATCAGAACATCTTCGCGGGCCACCAGAAAATCGCCTCCTTCAATGGATATGTTTTCTGAAAAATCACAAGTCGATGGATCAATGGTTTGGGTGTCCATCACCGGGTGGTGGGTAAAAATAGCATCCATGATGATTGCTTCGCGGTCGCGTACCCGGCTGGCCATTTTTCCGATCAGCACCCGATCGAAAAAACCCATCGCGGCATCGCGGGTGAATAGAAAATTATGCAGCGGACGCAGGCTGAAACGCTCGGCGCTGAGGTAACTGGTGAGATTGTCGCGTTTCAACGGGACGCCCTCTATCAGTTGCCGGGCCGCTTCGCCAGCTTCCAGGTTGAGAAGGTCGGGCAGAATCTTCATCGCGTTTTCCTTTCGACAAATTTCCTGAAGCAGGGCGTTCTTAATTTGCTCGTCTTTCAGAATATCGGCAAGCAGATCTTTCACTTCAAACGTCCGGGCAATTTTATTCAGAATGCCTTTCAACTGGGTATATTCCTTGCCTGCCACCGACAAATTCAGAATATCACTATACAATGCGCGTTCTGCATTTTCCGGGGTCATTTCTTCAACTTCCCGGCCTGGGGTGTGTACAACAACACCTTCGAGTTTACCGATTTCCGAGTAAAGCCCGATCTTTATTTTTTCAAGCATAACAAACCTCTTTTCAAATTCAAAGATACAAACATTGAAACGGTTGGTAATGAAACAGAGGGGTTTATTCGTTTTTGTTTAATAACATATTTATCTTCGCAGAAACAATTCTGGAAAGTGAGAACAGGTATCTTTTTGATCGTTTTTTTTGCAGCTGTTTCGGTTTGTTGGGCTCAGGATACCAATACAGCAAAGTCGATACTTGGAATTAATGTCGATGGAGATACTGTTGTTTTCAGGGAAATGTCACCGGTATATGTTTTTTCCCGAAAGGACTTTAAAAGCAAGCGATACGAACAGCAGTACTGGCGGCTGGTTCAGAAAGTAAAGAAAGTATATCCGTATGCAAAAAGAGCCAACGAACTGCTGAGGCAATACTCGGAACAATACGAAGCAACACAAGACAAAAAACTCCAGCGAACATACGTAAAACAGGCTGAAAAAGCCCTGTTTGATGAATACGGCCCACAGTTGAAAAAACTCACCATTTCGGAAGGACGGATTCTAATAAAACTAATTGACCGAGAAACGGGTTCGACCTCGTACCGGCTGATACAGGAATTAAAAGGCGGATTGACTGCCTTTTTCTGGCAAGGAGTAGCCCGCGTTTTTGGAAACGACCTGAAAGCGGAATACGACCCGGAAGTGGAAGACCGGATGATTGAGGAAATCATTTTTTATATTGACGCAGGTATGCTGTAATGATTGACGATTGAAACACATTGATTCTAAATTTGACGAATGAGCAAACGGATATTTCTAGCCATAAAAATTCATCCTGAACCGGAATTGCTGAATTTGATTTACCTGCTGCACGATGAACTGGAAGAGGAGTGGATAAAATGGGTCGATGAAGATCAGTTTCATATCACGTTGAAGTTTTTTGGTGAAATGTCCGAAAGCAAAATTGAACAGATTTTGTCAGCCGTGAACGATTGTTGTTTGAAGAACAAAAGCTTTTCGTTCGATCTTTGCAACCCCGGGTATTTTCGCGACCGGGAGCAGCTTCGTGTGGTGCTTTTACAAACTGCAAAAACCGATGCGTTGATTGCTCTTCAGAACCAATTGGAAAATTGTTTTGCCGGTTTGGGTATTCCGAAGGAAGATCGTGTATTTAAATCGCATCTCACGTTGGGACGAATAAAAAAGGTACACGATCCCCGGCATTTCTACGAACTGATGAAACAGTTTCCGCAAAAAGCCTTGCAAACAATATCCGTTCGGGAACTGATTCTTTTCGAAAGCATCCTGAAACCATCTGGTCCGGAATACCTGGTCTTGGAACGATTTAAACTGGATTAGCATATTGGTTATCCTGAACTTGTTTCAGGGTTTCATCTTTTGATCGATGCTGAAACAAGTCCGGAATAACATTCACTTTCGTTCAAAAATTAAATTTCCCCGGAGGATAAACTGAATATTTTTTTGCTTCTGTCCATGGTAGCGCTCCAACCCGTGTTGCCCACTGGTCAAAAGCGTTGCTCAGTCGTTGCACAATCTCAGGATGTTTCTCAGCCATGTTATTTGCTTCGCTGCGATCTGTTTCCACGTTATACAGCTCCCACGCCCCGGAGGAAAAACGTACCAGTTTCCATTCACCATCGCGAACCATGCAGTTGCCTTCGTGTTCGCAACAAATAGGCTGCGTGTGAACTGGCTCATTTTTCCCTTGCAGTACCCCTTTCAAACTACGCCCATCGCTTACCGGAACCGGTTGACCATTCTTTGTTGAAGGACGAATAGCCGAAGCAACATCGAGACAAGTTTCAACAACATCGGGCAAAAAGCCATATTGGCTTATGATTTTATTTTTGAGACTGGCCTTCATACCGGCAGGCCAGTGAACGATCAGTGGCGTTTGTATTCCCCCTTGATGAACAAAGTGTTTGTATTCACGGAATGGCGTATTTGAGAAAGTTGCCCAAGCACGACCGTAATTCTGTCCACCCTTGCCATACTGTCCCAAGTCTTTCATTTTAAAATCGCCAAATACAGGGCTTTCGGCTTCCGCACCATTATCAGAAAAGAAAAAGATAAGCGTATTGTCCAGCTCACCAGTCTTTTTGAGATATGCAATCAGTTTGCCAACGTTCTGGTCCAATCGGTCAACCATGCCGGCAAAAGTAGCCATAATCGCATCCAACGAGTCCTTCCGCTCGGGACTCAAGGAATCCCAAGCAGGAACGGGACCTCCTTTACTTCCAAGCCTACTACTTGCTTCCGGTCGGGGGGAAAGTACTGTGTTTTCAGGAATCAATCCCATTTCCTTTTGTCGGGAAATGATTTTTTCACGCAACACATCCCATCCCTCATTAAAACGTCCTCGATATTTCTGAAAGTCCTCCGGCATGGCCTGCATCGGAAAATGGGGCGCATTATAAGCCAGATAGAGAAAAAATGGGTCCTTGTCTTTCGTCGCTTCGTGTTCTTTCAAATACTGAACCGCTTCGTTTGTAAAAGCATCAGTGGTATAGTAACGTTCACCTTCCGGTTTTATAAGTTGGTTATCCCGGTGAAGATCGTCGGGGTTGAAATAATCCGAGGTACCTTCAAGAAAACCGTAGAAACGATCAAATCCGCGCTGTTTCGGCCAACTGTCGGGATTGCTGTTGCCAAGATGCCACTTTCCCGACATATACGTACTGTAGCCTGCAGCCTTGAGCATTTCCGGCAACGTTGGTACGGACTCTCCCAGCCAGCCACGATAAGCATACGGTAGCTCCAAACGCTCGGCAATAACCGATGGTTTGTTGCCTGTACGCTTAAATGTCATGTGCCCAATACCTGACTCGTGTGGAGACAAACCTGTCAACAGGGTGGCGCGGGAAGGACAGCACCGGGCAGCGCTATAAAACTGATTGAAGCGCACACCGGTTGCGGCCAAATGGTCAAGATTGGGGGTTTCTATCACACCTCCAAAGCACCCGATGTTCGACCATCCCATATCGTCGGCAAGGATGATGATAATATTCGGTTTTTCGTTGGATGCGGCAAACGACAATAACGGCGACAAACCAGCAACAAACATTGTAGCCCATAAATATGGTTGGCGAAACTTAAAATGATGGTTGGTAAGATTCATGTCAGATATTTTTTATAAAGCGTTGTCGGATATGAGAATTTTATGCCATAAATATACCGGGAAAAATCGATTTAAAAAACGATCTGTTTTTACTGCTAAAACATAGCGCTACACCGGATCAACCTTATCAAATTTCAATAAACCAAACTCCAAAATCAAGAATTGGAAGTGACAAGTCAAAAATGGAACTTTTCGTTGATTTTTAGTTGTTTGAATAAGTAAATTCGATAGATGAATTAAAATAAGATTTCAGGTGGATTCCTTTTATCAAGCATATTTTTCTATTCTAAAATAAGATATTTGACAGGGTGATAGGTTGTTATTATAAGCTAAAAAGATTTAGCGCCATAAACAACTGACATAAATGCATTTATGAAAAATTATTTTAATCGAGTATTGCATACCTCATTTTTTAATATAAATTTGTTTTCAAAAAATATAGCGTATTGATTTTATTATATGGATGTTTTTATAAGCTATAACAGTTTAGCATGCGATGAAAAGAATCGGATTAGAAGAAATTGCAAAACAACTGGGGGTGTCGAAAACAACGGTTTCGCTGGTTTTGAACAATAAAGCCAGGGAGAACCGGATCAGTGACGAGATTGAGCAGAAGGTTAAAAAGCTGGCTGAAGAATTGAATTATACCCCGAATCATTTTGCACGTGGCTTAAGAAAAGGAACAACCAATACGATCGGCTTGATCATTGGCGATATTTCCAACGCCTTCTTTGCAAAGATTGCCCGGTATATTGAAGATGAAGCGGCCAAGGAAGATTATCATGTAATTGTTGCCAGTTCGGACGAGAAAAAAGAAAAGACCGAAAAACTCATACATATATTACTGGATAAAAAAGTAGATGGGCTGATTATTACTCCCAACTATTTGAATTCCGATATTATTTTGTGGCTAAAAAAACAGGAAGTCCCATTTGTTTTGGTCGACCGCTATCTCCCAAAGATAAAAACCAATTACGTGGGGGTTGATAATGAAACAGGAATATACAATGCGGTTACCTATTTATGTGAACAAGGATATGAAAAAATTGCGCTGATAACCTATCCTCCGTTGATGAGCAATATTCGGGAGCGGCTGAATGGTTTTAAAAAGGCGCTGAAACGGAATAATCTTCGGGTGCATAATAATTACGTGCAGGAAGTGTCGTACACATCAACTGAAGACGATGTAAAACTGGCAATTGATCAGCTTTTAGCGCTAACCAATCCACCCCGGGCCATCGTTTTTGTAACCAATATTATCGGGTTGTTTGCATTTGAGTACCTTAATTCCAGAAATGTACGGATACCACAAGATGTATCTATAATTTCGTTTGACGATGATCCCGCTTTTCGTCTGTCGTATCCCCCCGTTACCGTTATTGAGCAACCTTTGAAAGAGATTGCAATCGATGCTGCCAGACTTCTTCTGGAACAAATGAAATCGAAAGAGATTAAATATGAACGAATTACAAAACCAATAAATTTAATTATTAGAAAATCGTAAACCATCTAAATTGTAACTTATGAAACGTTTAAAAAATCAAGCATTAATTTTTGTTTTGTTGCTTATTGCATTTGGAGTGAATGGACAAACCTGGAACGGGTTAGATGTCAATATGAATAACCTCTCTCGTTTGTCGAATGCCAAAACCCGCTCAATCAGTCCTGAAAATTTTACAGGCGGAAAAGGCAAGGGCGGTATGGCCAAGCCGGAAGACAAAGATATTACGAATACCGCAAATGCATACTGGGCTGCACAAGATTTGGGACAGGGATGGAAAGTAAACCCATTTGTCCGCATTCAGCCCGGCGAAACATTTACAATGGCCGAAATTGAAGGTCCGGGAGCCATTCAGCACATTTGGATGACGCCTACCGGCGTTTGGCGTTATTCCATTCTCCGTATTTACTGGGACGATGAAAAGGAACCTTCTATTGAATGTCCTGTAGGCGACTTCTTTGGAATGGGATGGAACGAATATGCCCCGCTTAATTCAATGGCAGTTTGTGTGAACCCGGGAAGCGCTTTCAACTGTTATTGGTCTATGCCTTTCAGAAAAAAATGCAAGATCACCGTAGAAAATATTAACAATAAAGACTTAATGACCTTGTACTATCAGATTGATTATACATTAACCGATGTTCCTGACGATGCAGCTTATTTTCATGCCCAGTTCCGCCGAGCCAATACCAATGAAACTTCGGTTTATACCATTGTTGACGGTTTAAAAGGAAAAGGACAGTACGTAGGAACCTACCTGGCCTGGGGAGTCAATAACAATGGCTGGTGGGGCGAAGGCGAGATTAAATTCTTCATGGACGGCGACGGCCAGTTCCCGACTATTTGCGGAACAGGCACTGAAGATTATTTTTGCGGCTCGTACAATTTCGACAGAGAAGGACAGTATAAAGAATTTTGTACTCCTTATACTGGCTTGCATCAGGTAATCAGACCCGATGGTACTTACAAATCACAGCAGCGTTTTGGCCTTTACCGCTGGCATATTCTTGACCCGGTACGTTTCGAAAAAGACCTGAAAGTTACTATCCAGGATTTGGGATGGAGACATAACGGAAGGTATCTGCCTCAAAAATCAGATATTTCTTCTACTTCTTTCTGGTATCAAGCCGAACCTCACGCTAAATTTCCCAAACTTCCTTCAAAAGATGAACTGGAAGTAAATTAGCCTGATCAGATCGAATTAATATATATGAAAAAGATTTGTACAAATAAAAAATACCAGCTGGCTGCCATCGGGATATTCGTTATCCTGGTGGCTTGCTTTTCGGGGAAAAGAGATTCAAAAAAAATGAAAAACGATATAAATTCTTGTTCAAAAGGTACTTATGGGTACGATGTCGCATTTCTTACTGAAAATAAGGTGGAAACCATTGAGTTAAAAGATACCGCAACGGATGCCCGTGTTTTAATTGCTCCCGGTCTTCAGGGGCGGGTAATGACCAGCGCTTCGGGCGGTAGTGGCGCCAGTTACGGATGGATCAACTACAAGCTGATTGCTTCCGGTGAACGGAACAATCAGTTTAATCCGTTTGGTGGAGAAGAACGATTTTGGATCGGACCCGAAGGCGGCCCTTTCTCTGCCTATTTTAAAAAAGGGGATGAACAGGTTTTTTCCAATTGGCGGGTTCCGAAAGAGATTGATACGGAAGCTTTCGGTGTCACGGATAAGACTGAAGAGATGGTACGCTTCAGAAAAGAATTTTCGCTGACGAATGCGTCTGGAACAAAGATGGACCTTGGCGTTGAACGGACCGTGAAAATTCTGTCGAAGAATGAGGCGGAACAGGTATTGCAAATTTCGCTTGGCGACTCGTTGAGTTTCGTGGCCTTCGAAACGGAAAATATTCTCAGCAACAAAGGGAATAATGACTGGACCGAAAAGAATGGGTTCCTGTCGATTTGGTTATTGTGCATGTTCAATCCTTCGGAAAAGGGAGTGGTTTGCATTCCGTATAAAATCGGGGAAGGAATTTCCGGGAAAATTGTAACCGACGACTACTTTGGCAAAGTTCCTGCCGATCGGTTGATTGTTAAAGATAGCGTCCTGTTCTTTAAAACCGATGGTAAATTCCGGAGTAAAATTGGTATTCCTCCTCACCGGGCGCTTCCGTACTGCGGAAGTTACGATGCCGAAAACCGTGTGCTCACTGTGCTTTGGTATTCTCAACCCGATGTTCCTTCGAAATATGTGAATTCTATTTGGGGAGCCCAGGATGATCCGTTAAGCGGAGATGCGGTCAATTCATACAACGATGGGCCGACAGATGACGGTTCAATCATGGGGCCATTTTACGAAATTGAAAGTTCATCGCCTGCCGCACTGTTAAAGGCAGGAGAGCAGATTACACATGTTCAGCGTATTTTCCATATTTCAGGAGATGAAAAGCAATTAAATGTAATTGCCGAAAAACTCTTCGATGTGTCAGTTGATGAGATTAAAGGTGTGTTTAAATAGAAGAGTAAATTCTTTCAATTAAGAAATAGTAATTAACCTGTTGTGTGAATTAAATAGCATGTTTCAAAAAGTTGATCGGTCTGTTGTTAATGAACCGATTGATATATTGAACGATTGTCAAAGCAGTTATCTTTGATAAGATTCTGGTTTTAAATCCGATAAATGTTTTAGCATAGTTTCGCCTAATTAAAAACTGATCACACAACTGGCTATATAGAGTTTCAATTCTTTTCCTGGATTTGCGGAAAATGTAAGGGTGCTTTTTATAGTTTCCCTGATTTGCTCTCATTGGTGTTTCCAGCCTGATGTTAGCTGAATGGAATAAATCCAATTGTTGCCCGGCATCAATATATCCTTTGTCTGCCAGTAAGGTACAATCGGAAAGGCTAACTTTCACATCTTTTAAATAGTTGACATCATGAACATTGGCTTTAGTCAGATCAATCGAGGTAAATACTCCGTCAAAGGTACAGATACCGTGCAATTTATATCCAAAGTAATATTGGTTTTGTGAGGCACAGAACCCTTTGGCCGGAGAGGTAGAGAAATCTTCTTTGCAGATTTTTAGCCTTGAAGCCCTGGCATTTCGACAAATCTCAAGGGGCATCGAGTCAATAACAAACACCTCTTCATTTTCACTGAAAGTACGGCTTAATTGTTTGCGGACAAATTCTGTCTGATGGAAGAGTGATTTTTTACGACGATTGTATTGTGTGCGATCAATTAACCTCGGAAATTCTTTCATATATTCTCCGTTCAACTTTTTAAACAGCAGGTTCTCGCTGTCTATTGACAAATATTCACTGGTCAGGTTAAGGCTTATTACCTCTATATCTGAAAACTTAGGTTTCTTCCCAACCTTTGGAAAATTACCGGTATGATCTACCTTATTCTGCAATATGGATTTTAATACTTCCAAAATTTTGTCGAAATTCGTCTTGATATCGTGCATGGCTTGTTTTAATATTTTTTGTTTCGCAACCTTAAAATACTAAATAGTAGCTTAATGCACGATTATTTTATTCAATTTATAGTTTCACACAACAGGTAGTAATTAGTAAATTATGGAAAAACAACGAATTATCCCGAAAGGAATCGTTCTGCCATTTATCCTGCTCACCACATTGTTTTTTGCATGAACATTTCCCAATAATTTGACCGACACTATGTTGGCGGCATTTAAGAGAATTATGAGCATACCTGACTCAAAAACAGCCTGGATACAAGTGGCATGTTATCTGTTTGTCTATGGCTGTTTTGCAATTCCAGCGGCTCTGTTTATAAAGAAACACTCACAAAGCAGGCGTAATGCCGGGGCTTGGCATGTATGCCTTGGGGACTTTTCTATTTTATCCGGCCATGCTTACGGCAGGAGTCAATATCGAAGAATGGTGATGGCTACCGCAGGCGCTGCGTTGCTCACAAAAATAGAAAGGTCCGGTTGTTGGCACTTCCGTGGAAATTAATACGAACGATTCAGAGGAAGTACGAAAACTTTTGGAACAAGAAGCAGGAATCTTTGTGTATTAAATTCCCGCTTCCTGTTTTATCTTGAGTGAAAAGGATGAAATTTTGAAAATTATCTTTATTCTGGCATATTATTTTTGTTGTAAAAAATATCATTATTCGTTTTTTGTTTTTCATAATTTTTTTCTGTGGCGAACAAACGTAGAATAGGTTTGTTTAATTTTTATAAATTTGTATAACTACAATCTCAGTTGCAATGCTTCATGATGATATACAACTGTTCAAAAAAATATGGAATGACGATGAAATTGCATTCAAGGTCGTTTATAATAAATATTTTTCGAACTTGTATTATTTCATTCTCGAATTCATCCCGTTAAGCGATATTGCTGAAAATATTGTTCAGGATACCTTTTTTACTTTGTGGAACAAGAGGCATGAGCTGCGCGACGACACTAATTTAAGCGCTTACTTATTTACAGTAGCAAAAAATAATTGTTTGTACAGGCTACGCGATCAAAAATATAGGCAAAGGCTTTTTTCTGCAACATCGCTTGACGATATAGAGATGGACATGAATATAGAAGCGCTGGATACGCTTGATTCATCTTCATTTGTTTTTGAGGAAATTGAACAAATAATTGAGCAGGCATTGGATGAGCTTCCTCCACAATGCAGGAAAGTTTTTATGCTCAGTCGATTTGAAGAAAAGAAAAACAAAGAAATTGCCGAAGAATTAAATATTTCAGTCAAAGTAGTTGAAAAACACATTACCAAAGGTCTGAAAATATTCAGAACAGCGCTGAAAGATTATATGCCCATAGTGGCTTATCTGATATCAATCAGGGAGATAAGTTAATTCCAGTTTATTTCTTAAAAAAAATATCCTTTCGAGGGGGGGGTAAATATAACTTCGTGCATTAATCATATAAAGCAGGGTATGAATAATATTGAAGATATATTGAAACTGATAACTGGTGATCTTGATTCGGGCAGAAGAAAAGACGTACTTTTAAAAATTAACGAAAAGCCGGAAACTAAAGACTTTTACAAAAAGGCTAAAATTAGCTGGGCACTGATGTCATCCACCAGGCAGATGCCAAGCTACAAGGTTGAGAAATCCTACCAGGAATTGCAACCAAAAATCACTGCTTCAAAATCAGCTCTTCCTATTTATTCTTTTTTGAAATACGCAGCGGTTTTAATTTTATTTTTAGGCGTTTCAGTTACAATGTTTTATTTAGGGAAAGGCAATTATTTTAATTCAGGAGATCAAATAAAATATATATCTGTAGTTGCCGATTACGGACAAATATCAAAAATCGTACTTCCGGATAGTTCTGTTGTGTGGTTAAACTCCGGAACAACCCTCACCTACAATAGCAACTTTTCGTATAACAACCGCGACTTGAAATTAAGCGGGCAAGCATTCCTTGAAGTTCAGAAAAACAAAAAGATACCTTTGATCGTATCAAGTGGTGATTTAAAAGTGAAGGTTCATGGCACAAGATTCGATGTTTGTGCATACCCTAATGAGAACAAAATAAATGTTGTTCTTGAATCGGGCAGTGTTGAGTTGTTACATGCAAAAAACACATCATTTAGCTACCAATTGAAACCTGGGGAGATGGCTGAATATGATCTGGAATCAAAACGTATGGTCGTAAATGAAACCGGGCTGGAAAATTACACCAACTGGAAAGATGGAATTTTAATATTCCGGGATGCACCAATGGCGGAAGTCATCAAGATGCTGGAACGAAAGTTTAATATTGAAATTATTACAGATAATCCCAAGGTATATAAGTCGGTATTCAATGCGAAATTCAAAAATGAAAGTCTGACAGAAATACTGGACTACATCCAATTTACTTGTTCGGTTTTTTATCGTATACAAAAAGAAGATCAATCAAAAATAATTTTCTATTAAAAAATACATAACTAAACCTAAAGTATTCTGCCTATGCGGTAATCAAAAAATCTGTCACAAAAAAAAGGAGATGCGCAAACACCTCCTTCGTAAAATTTCACGTGCCTTCTGTCTCGCAAACTCGGGCACATAATAATTTGATTTATGAACTCATAATCAGTACAAATTTATGAAAAAAAACAATTATTCATTGATTCCCATGATCAAACCGTTTTGGGAGTCTAAATTTTTAAGGACCATGAGAGTTACCTTGTTTCTAATAATGCTAGGTATTACACAGGTATTTGCAGTAAATACATATTCTCAGAGTACCCGTTTAAGTTTAAGCCTGAAAAATGTTTCAATTAAAAACATTTTAAATCAGATTGAAAACCAGTCGGATTTTTATTTTATCTACGATGCAACAGTCGTTGATGTAGATAAAAAAGTAAGTATTGAATCGGAAAATAATTTAATCCCGGAAATTCTGGATGAGGTATTTAAAGATTCAGGCATAATCTATAAAATCAAAGACCGGCAGATCGCCTTGTCAACATCTGTTTTAAACTTTAACAGCCAGCAACAAAAAACTATTGCGGGCAAAGTAACCGACTCCTCCGGCGTTCCACTTCCTGGAGTTACTATAGTTGTCAAAGGAACTTCTCAAGGTACAATAACTGATTTTGAAGGGAATTATAAAGTCTCCGATGTACGGGGAGATGCTATATTGGTATTCTCATTTGTTGGTATGAGATCTCAGGAAGTTGCAGTGGAAAGTAGAACGACGATCAATATTAAAATGGTTGAAGAATCTATCGGGATCGAAGAAGTGGTTGCCGTGGGGTATGGAACTCAAGCGAAAGCGACATTGACTGGCGCGGTTTCTGCTATTCGAGGGAATGACATTGTTACAACAAAGAATGAAAATGCACAGAACATGCTTACCGGTAAAATTTCAGGCGTGCGTGTAACACAAAAAACATCTGAACCTGGTTCGTTTAACAACAATTTTGACATTCGTGCAATGGGTTCCCCGTTGATTATCATCGACGGTATTCCTCGTACAAATGATGATTTTCAGCGTCTGGATCCGAATGACATCGACAATATGTCTGTGTTGAAGGATGCTTCTGCTGCGATTTATGGTGTGCGTGCTGCAAATGGAGTTGTTTTGGTAAATACTAAAAAAGGTTCCAATAATAAAATTGAACTGAACTATTCAGGTTCTTTCACCTGGCAGATCCCTTCCGGGTTACCGGCAACTGTTAATGCGATTGATTATATGACTCTTCGGAACGAACAAGCAATGCACAACATTAACAGTGGTTCTCCTATATTCAACGAACAACAATTTGAAGATTACAGAACTGGTAAAATTAAAAGTACAGACTGGTATCCATTAGTATTTAGTGATTATGCCCCGCAAACGATGCATAACCTGAATGCGACAGGTGGAAATGACAAGACTACTTATTATTTAGGACTCGGATACCAATATCAGGAAGGGTTCTTTAAATCAAGTGACTTGAACTATTATAAATACAATGTTCGGTCAAACGTCACCACGAAAATTACAGATCGTCTTACTTTCGATTTGAATATAAATTTAGTGATGGATCAGCAAAATCGTCCTTACCAGGATTCATGGTGGATCATTCGTGGTTTCTGGAGACAAGGTGCTCATATCCCGGCTTATGCAAACGACGATCCGACGAAACCTTTCCATGGGTTGATTGAAGGAGATAACCCAATCTCGTTCATGGATGAAGATATTGTCGGGTACAAACAATACAACAAAAAATGGATTCAATCGGCAGCCAGCTTGAAATATGAAATCCCCGGCATAAAAGGCTTGTATTTGAAAAGTTTGTTCAGCTACGACTATTTTGTATCAAGTACTAATCTTTTCCAAAAAGAGTACAAACAATATCGATATGATAAGGCTTCAGATACATATACTACATACACTCGCCAATCGCCAAACAGAATCAAACGAGAAGCTTATTTTAAAACACAAATTTTGTCTCAAACTTCTTTGAATTATGATAATAAATTCGGGAAACACAAAGTAGGTGGCCTTTTACTTTGGGAAGCACAGAAAAGAACAAGTGATAATTTCTTTGCTCAGAGGGATCTGGTACTTCAGTTGCCTTACCTGTTTGCTGGTATCGCTGAAGGACAATTAGCAACGATGAACTCATCTGCTGACGGCCTTTATGAAAACTCAAACCTTGCGTTGGCAGGTAGGTTCAACTATGCATTCAGCGACAAATATTTGGCAGAAGTCCTGTTCCGTTATGACGGATCGTCTAAATTTGCTCAAGGTTCTCAGTGGGGCTTCTTCCCTGCAACTTCTTTGGGATGGCGTATTTCCGAAGAAGATTTCTTCAAAGACATAGCAGGGTTATCATTTATTAACCAATTGAAACTTCGTGCTTCTTATGGTAAAACAGGGGATGATGGTGCATCAAGCTATCAATTCATTTCCGGTTATAACTACCCATCAAGTACAAGCAACAGAAACTTCACGGGGGGTTATGTATTTAACGGAAGTTTCAATGCAAGTGCTGATAACAAAGGTATTCCGAATCCATTCATTACCTGGTATACTGCCAAAACATTTGATATGGGCTTAGATCTCGAAGGATGGGATGGGCTTTTGGGTGTTTCTGTCGATTATTTTAGCCGTAACCGCGAAGGTCTTCTGGCTACAAGAAGCGGAGGTATCCCTACTGTAGTAGGCGCAGGTCTTCCTCAGGAAAACCTGAACAGTGACCGTACGTATGGTTTTGATTTGGAACTTTCTCATAGGAACCAGATAGGCGACTTCGACTACAACCTGAAAGGTATGTTTTCGTTGGCTCGTGTTAAACGGTTGTATGTTGAACGCGATGCAATTGGCAGCTCATGGAACAACTGGAAAAACAACCAGAACGATCGTTTGCAAGGTGTTCACCAAGGCTACCAGGGTATTGGTCAGTACCAATCATGGGAAGATATCTGGTCATCTCCAACTTACATTGGTCGTGGAACCCTTCCCGGTGACTACAAATACGAAGATTGGAATGGTGATGGTGAAATCAACGGGAACGACTCTCATCCAATCCGCTACAATCAATATCCCTGGATGAACTTCAGTATGATCGTTGATGCTTCATACAAAAATTTTGACTTGAATTTTCTGTTGCAAGGTTCTGCAATGAGTTCATTGATCTACGGAGAACAACTCCGTGAACCGATGTGGGGTAGTGGCGAATCTGGCGCAATGGAACAATTTATGGATAGATGGCATCCTGAAAATCCTACCGCAGATCCTTATGATCCGGCAACCACATGGGTAAAAGGCAATTATGCTTATACAGGAACTTTGCCTGATGGAAACTCTACATTCAATGTTGAAAATGGTGCTTATTTGCGTTTGAAAAGTGTTGAACTCGGGTACACGCTTCCTTCACGGTGGGTTACAAAAATTGGGATCAAGAATTTACGTGTTTATGTAAATGCATACAACCTATTCACTATCACAAAGGTTGATTACGTTGACCCTGAACACCCAAATGACACATACGGTTATTTATATCCATTGAATAAGACCGTTTCTGCCGGATTAAATGTTAAATTCTAATAACGTATATAAGCTATGAAATTGAAATATTTTTTATTAACTATATTGGCGTTTGGTAGCGTGGTAATTTCTTGCGAAGATTATTTGGAAATACCACCCATGAACGTTGTGCAAGACAAAGATCTTTTTTCTGATGCAACTGGTATGACTGTTTATTTGTCTCGTATGTACAGCCAAATGCCTTTCGAAGATTTTAAATACTCTCCTGCCCGTCAATTTTTTGATGACTGGTTGGTTACTCCGGGTGCTAACTCCGGTGAATCTTTAGGCCGCGATGCTGGTACTGCAATGACTTCAGAAGGTTATTCACGGAATGGAGCTTATTGGGGACGTGCATTCAATTTGCTTCGTGATGCAAACCGTCTGCTCGAAACATTACCAACTTATAAAGCAAACTTCAGCGAAGCTGATTATAACCACTTTATCGGTGAAGGTTATTTTGCCCGTGCAATGGTTTTCTATGCAATGGCGAAACGTTACGGAGGTACTTCTTTGATTACATCTGTATTGAAATATCCTGAAGTTCCTGTGGCTCAACTTGAAACTCCTCGTTCCACTGAAGAAGAAACATGGAATCAGGTGTTGGTCGATTTCGATTTAGCAATTGCAAATCTTTCTGCGACAAGCCCAAAACGTGGTTATGCTAATAAATATGTAGCATACGGGTTTAAATCTGAAGCGATGTTGTTCGCCGGTTCTGTCGCTAAATATAATAAGATCACAGGTTTTGGCGATAAAACAGGTGTACGTGTTATCGGGTTTGATCCAAATACTGCTGCTGCTGCTTCTAAGAAATACTTCAAAGAATCTTACAATGCAGCCCGTGAAGTGATGAAATCGGGTAAATATTCATTGTACAAGAAGAAATGGTCGGCTAATGACAAAGAGGCTCAATATCAAAACATGGTGGATATGTTCTTCGATGTAGCAAGTTCCGAGAATATCTATATTAAAGAGTACAAATATCCGGATTTGACACATGGTTATGATTCGTATAACATCCCTCGCCAGTTGATGGGTGGTAATGGTTATTCGGCAGGAAACTGTCCTACGCTCGATTTCGTTGAGTTGTTTGATGGGTTTGCGAAAAATACTGATGGTACTATTAAAGTATTCGATAATAATGGCAAATATTTGATGTTCAATAAGGTGACAGATATCTTTGCCAATGCAGAACCACGTCTTCGTGCCTATGTAATTTTCCCAGGCGATGTATTAAAAGGTGAAGTGATTGAAATCCGTAGAGGAATCTTTACAGGTGACGCCACAAACGGTATTGCTCCATTGAGAGTTGTTAATAGCGGCACTGCCGACTATACCGTTTCAGGGCCATCAAACTACAACCAGGTGGATGCTTACAAAGCTACAGGTGCATTTGCAGGGAAAAAATCGCTCTTTTTATCTCAAAACGGTACAACTCACGAGGTTGTCCAGTTGCCTGACGGAACAAAAATGAATGCAGGTGGCAAGAGTGGTCCTTTCACTTCAGACTATACTTCTGCGATGACCGGATTTGTAGTTCGTAAATGGTTGAATCCGAATATGCCACAAACCTTGGTGCTGGAAGCCCGTTCCGAACAACACTTTGTATTGATGCGTTATGCCGAAATTCTGTTGAATGCTGCTGAAGCTGCTTCTGAGCTGATGCTTGCCGGAGAAGCTGCTCCCAGTGGGGACAATTTCCAACAAATTGCTTACGATGCCATCAAAGATATTCGCGAAAGAGCTGGTGCCGATCCGTTGACAAGCATCTCTGACATTACCGGTACGAAAGGTCTTGACGTAATTCGCAAAGAGAGAAAAAAAGAACTTGCTTTTGAAAACAAAACTCTTTGGGATATCAGACGTTGGAGAACTCAACACTCGGATATGTTGAATGGATATACTCAAGCAGATGGTGCATACTACAAAGGTTTGTATCCGTTCTATTCATCAGCAACAGGTAAATACTTCTTCGATGCTGGATTGGATGAAGGCAGACGTCGTTTCCGCCTGACAGAACAAGAATATTACTTTTTAATACCAGGTGGCGAAGTTTCTAAAAGCCCGGTAATTGATCAGCAACCAGGTCGTTAATCTAAAAATTTTAAAAAGATGAAAAAAATATTTTATAGCGTATTGTTTTGCTTAGCTGCTGTTTCTTTCAGTTCTTGCGAGATTGACAACTTTGATGAACCTCAGGAAACATTGAAAGGCAAAGTAGTGGATGCTACTACGGGAGAATTTGTTTTAACCGACCAAGGTAGCGAAGGCACTCGTATTCGGCTTCGTGAACTTAGCTGGACCGAAACAAAAGTACCTGACAACTTCGATTTCTGGTGTATGAAAGAAGGTGTCTTCCAAAATACCAAAGTGTTTAAAGGTCACTATAATGTTCGGATTGATGGTGCGTTTATTCCTTTGGTAAGACTTAACAGTGTAGGTGACACCATTGCTGACGAGACAAAATATATTGACATTAAAGGTGTAACTGAAGTTGAATTCAAAGTTCAGCCTTTCCTGAAAGTCGAATGGATTGGCACTCCTACTGTAAGCAACGGCAAAATCACTGCTACTGTAAAAGTTACAAGAGCTGTTAGCCCTGCCGACTTCAAAGCTAAAATTGAACCGATGGGTGGTTATAATGATAACTTCCTGAATGTAACAGACGTTCGCTTATTTGTCAGCCAACTACCTTTTGTTGGTTATCGCGAATGGGACAACCGGTACACTACGCAGGTAAACTACAGTAGTAATACTTTTGATGCCCTGTTGGGACAACCAATTACAATTACCACAAGTGGTGTAATCCCTGCTGGACGTACAGTCTTTATTCGTGCTGCTGCACGAATTAACTATGCAACAGAGAATATCAAACGCCACAACTACAATACAGCGGTAAGGGTAGATATTCCCTAAAAAATAATTACTAACAATGATAATTGGAAGCCATCTCATTTTATTTGAGTTGAGATGGCTTCTTTTATTTTAATACCATAAAATCATGAAAATTAAACATTTTGTGTGTATTACTTTAGGGGCTTTGGTTGTTGTAGCTTTTGCAACCAGTACCTTGATCGAGAACCCTAAGAAAAAAGAGAAAACAGCATTCCAGACATCCAGTCCATGGAAACCGGTAACAGATGTCAGGGCCGATGTTGCGATCGTATATAGTGTCAGAGACCATCACCGAAATAGTGATATGACATTTGAAAAACGTGTTCAGACCTGGCGAGACAGGGGATATATCACTCATTTTATGACCGGGATTGCCTGGGGTGAATATCAGGATTATTTTACCGGGAAATGGGACGGCAAACCTCATTTAGATGAAGGACAGGTAACACAACGTGGTGATACTATTTGGCATGGACGGATGGTTCCGTATATTGTTCCAACAAAAAACTACATCAAGTATATAAAGGCAACTCAGATTAAACGAGTAATCGATGCCGGCATCGATGCCATCTTTCTGGAAGAACCCGAATTTTGGGCACGTGCAGGATACAGTGAAGCATTTAAAAGAGAGTGGAAAGACTATTATGGGTTCGACTGGCGTCCTCAACACGAGTCGCCCGAAAACACATATTTATCCAATAAATTAAAATATCATCTGTATTACCGTGCCTTAGACGAATGCTTTACTTACGCAAAAGAATATGGAAGAAGTAAAGGAATGGATGTACGCTGTTATGTACCAACGCATTCTTTGGTCAATTATTCGCAATGGCAAATCGTTAGCCCGGAAGCCAGCCTGGCATCTCTCCCTTCGGTGGATGGCTATATTGCTCAGGTATGGACAGGCACTTCACGCACCCCAAACTATTTTAACGGCAAACAGAAAGAGCGGGTGTTTGAAACGGCCTACCTGGAATATGGTTCGATGGAATCGATGACTGCCCCAACCGATCGGAAAATGTTCTTTCTTACCGACCCAATTGAAGATTGGCCTCGTGATTGGGTAGATTACAAGAAAAATTACCAAGCAACTTTTACAGCGAAGTTGTTATACCCAAATATCGCAAATTATGAAGTAATGCCATGGCCCGACCGGATTTATGAAGGCCTTTATAAGACAAGCGCCAACAGCGATAAAAAAGAACGGATTCCACGTTTCTATTCGACCCAAATGCAGGTTATGATCAATTCGTTGAATGATATGCCGCTGTCGGAAAATAAATTGACAGGCTCTGCCGGCATTAGTGTGTTGATGGCAAATTCGTTGATGTTCCAGCGTTTTCCAACACATCAGGGATATGAAGACCCGAGTTTCTCCAATTTTTATGGGCAGGCTTTACCTTTCTTGAAACGAGGAGTTCCTGTAAAAACAATGCATTTTGAAAATGTTTCTTATCCGGAATCATGGAAAGACACAAAAATACTGATCATGTCGTACTCCAACATGAAACCTTCCACTCCGGAAGGTCATAAACACATTGCAGAGTGGGTAAAAAAGGGGGGTGTACTTGTATATTGTGGCCGGGATATAGATCCTTTCCAGAGTGTTCAGGAATGGTGGAACACGGGGGCGATGCAATATAAAGTCGCATCAGACCATTTGTTTGAACAGTTAAATATCAAAACGTCCGACAAAAATGGGGAATACAAATATGGAGATGGAACCGTTTATATTATCCGGCAGGATCCTAAAGAATTTGTATTAGAAGCCGAAAAGGATCAGGAATTTGTAAGTATTGTAAAACGGCTGTACGAACAAACAGCGAAAGCCGGAACATTTGTTTATAAAAACAATTTTTATCTCGAGCGGGGAGTTTATGACCTTATTTCTGTTCTGGACGAAGGCGTCAGCGATGAGCCATATATTCAAAAAGGGAGGTTGATCGATTTGTTTGATCCTGAATTACCTGTTGTCAATGAGAAGAAAGTTTTTTCCGGCGAGCAGGCTTTTTTATTGAATGTAGATCGTGTGCCAGATCAGAAAAAACCACAAGTTTTGGCTGCTGCATCTCGCGTTTATGACGAACAGGTGGAAAAAGGAAGCTATTCCTTTATTACGAAAAGTCCACTGAATACAACAAATGTCATGCGGATACTGTTACCCAAAACGCCCAAAGAATGTCACATTTCAGATGCTACAGGAAATAAATTGAATGATGCTGTTTGGGAATGGGATGAAGAAAGCAAAACAAGTTTGTTGCATTTTGAAAATAATCCTGCCGGAGTTAAGGTAAGTTTTAGTTGGTAGTATACTCCACAAGGATTATTCGTTGAGTAATCCTTGTGGACTTCCATTGAAATACTCCATTCAATGGATAGCACAAAAAAAGCGAATGCCTGCATCCTATTTAAAGTGGAGAAATTTCACGATTCGGATTATGAACCATTATTCCTGAATTATTATTAAAGTTGTTAAAAGTTGGGCATCAATGAATGAGTGTAACTATTTGTTCTAGTGGCTGTAATAAAATAAGAAATTCGATCGCAGGTACATTTGTGATATTTCGATATTTAGAAATGAAGAGGAACCTATAAACATGGTTTCAACTTTAAACAAGTTTATGGTATAATCGAGTTATTCGGTCGGCAACCCTGGAACAATGGTTTTTTGAGAAAAAAGATACGATTTGGGAACAATCAGAAATTTTAAAAGATACTCCAGCAGATGTATATTTCATTAAAAAAGTAAAAATATGAGGATCAAAATTATTTTTTTAAATGCCTTTTTGTTTTGTGTGTTTGGATCGCCAGTAAAGGCACAGGAACTGCATCCTGTCGATTATGTGAACACTTTGATGGGAACAGATTCTGAGTTTAAATTATCAACCGGTAATACTTACCCCGCCATTGCTTTGCCTTGGGGCATGAATTTCTGGACTCCACAAACCAATAAAATGGGTGATGGCTGGGTCTATTCTTACGATGCGTACAAAATTCAGGGCTTCAAGCAAACACATCAACCCAGTCCGTGGATTAATGATTATGGCCAATTTTCACTCTTCCCGCTGACGGGAGAATTGAAAATAAAAGGAGAAGATCGTGCCAGTTGGTTTTCGCACAAAGCAGAAACCGCCAAACCTCATTATTACAAAGCGTACCTGACCGATTACGATGTAACCACCGAAATTACTCCTACCGAAAGGGCAGCGATGTTCCGGTTTACTTTTCCGGAGAATGAGAAATCATGGGTACTGGTCGATGCTTTTGATCGCGGCTCGTATGTAAAACTAATCCCTTCCGAAAATAAAATTATGGGGTATACAACCCGCAATAGTGGCGGAGTTCCAGAAAACTTTAAAAACTACTTTGTTATCGTTTTCGACAAGTCTTTTGCAAAAAGTTCTGTCTGGAATAAAGATCAGGTGGTTGAAGGGGTAACTGAATTACAGGAAGACCATGTTGGCGCAGCCATTCAATTTAAAACCAGAAAAGGTGAAAAAATACATGCTCGCGTTGCCTCTTCTTTTATTAGTTACGAGCAGGCTGAGCGAAACCTGAACGAACTGGGAACAGACTCTTTTGATCAAGTTAAAGAAAAAGGCGCAGCTGTTTGGAATAAAGAACTTTCGCGAATTGCAGTTGAAGGAGGAACCGACGATCAAATAAAAACTTTTTACTCATGCCTATATCGCGTGTTGCTTTTCCCGCGTAAGTTTTACGAGATTGATAAAAATGGAGATGTCGTTCATTACAGTCCATACAATGGCGAGGTACTGCCGGGATACATGTTTACCGACAATGGTTTTTGGGACACCTTTCGGGCTGTTTTCCCATTTTTTAACCTGATGTATCCTTCGTTGAATGAAAAAATTCAGGCTGGTTTGGTAAACGCGTATAAAGAAAGCGGATGGCTCCCGGAATGGGCCAGCCCCGGGCATCGCAATTGCATGATCGGATCGAACTCTGCCACCTTGGTTGCTGACGCCTGGCTTAAAGGATGCCGCAATTACGATATCGAAATATTATGGCAGGGATTGCTGAAAAATGCGGAAAACGCGGGGCCAATGCATTCGGTTGGCCGTTTTGGCGTCGATTACTACAATCAACTCGGGTATGTTCCTTACAATGTGGGAGTCAATGAAAATGTAGCCCGTACGTTGGAATATGCTTTTGCCGATTTCTGTATTTACCAACTGGGTAAATCGCTCGGAAAACCAGAAAAAGAAATTGAAATTTTCGCCAAACGCTCTCAAAATTTTCGGAATGTTTTTGATAAAGAAAGCAATTTGATGCGCGGTAAAAATAAAGACGGTTCGTTCCAGTCGCCTTTCAGTCCGTTTAAATGGGGCGATGCTTTTACTGAAGGAAACAGCTGGCATTATACATGGTCGGTTTTCCACGATGTGCAAGGTCTTGTCGGGCTGATGGGAGGCAAGGAAAAATTTGTTGGCATGTTGGATTCGGTTTTTGTGGTGCCACCTATTTTCGATGATTCATATTACCATCAGGTAATTCACGAGATCAGGGAAATGCAAATCATGAACATGGGCAATTATGCACATGGAAACCAACCCATTCAACACATGGTTTATTTATACAATTATGCCGGTCAACCCTGGAAAACGCAATACTGGGTGCGTGAAGTTATGAACCGCATGTACACCCCACAAGCCGATGGCTATTGTGGCGATGAGGACAACGGTCAAACCTCGGCCTGGTATGTATTCAGCTCGATGGGCTTTTACCCGGTAACACCAGCTACCGATCAATATGTAATCGGAGCGCCATTATTTAAAAAAATTACCGTTAAGCTGGAAAATGGGAAAACCATTGTGATCGATGCTCCGGAAAATAGTGCCGACAACAAATATGTCCAGTCTGTCGAACTAAACGGGAAAGCGTATAGCAAAAATTACTACAATTATTCATCGTTAGTAAAAGGTGTAAATATTAAAATCGGAATGGGTGTAAAACCAAATATGAATCGCGGGACAAAAGAGACTGATTTCCCGTATTCATTCTCAAATGAAAAGTAATATACTGGATGTTCGTGTGTAATGTTGTCTTTTGATTGCTAGTCGGTGCATCGAAGATTTTGCCCGTATTTAGGATAAAATCTTCGATGCTCATAAAAAAAATTCCGGTAAAATGAAAAAATTGATCTTGGTAATAATTGTATTCTCCTTGTTTATACCTAGTTGTTCAAAAGAGAGCAATGAGATAGTACCCAAAACGCTTATAAAGAATGAGAATATCCTGGTAAAAACATTAATGTACACCGGATGGTCACCAATACCATCGATCATGTCGATGCCGTATGCCGATTTGCGAAATTCACTGATCTCGACGTTGGACGATAAGTGTAACAATTCGTCGCCTTCATTGCAGGAAACGAGTGACTACGATCTGTCATGGGGCGCAATGATGTACAAATTTTTGCTGGATGCCGGTATATTTAATGCACAGCAGTTATCAACCATGACAATAGAAGAATATCGGAATTTCATTATCGGGTTAAATGCAACAAAGATGGGTTTACCTGCATCGCAATTTCAGATAAAAAGCAACGCTCGAAATCTGAATATTGCTTATGGATGGTGGTTTTATCAAAACAGTTCAACCAGGTTGAAAATTGATAAATTCAATGGTATAAAAAGCGGCAACCCATCTTTTGATTTAAAAGACAACCGAAATTCAGTGATGGATGTTTTAAGAATTGAAAAAGCGGATGAAGCATACACCTACTTGGGAGTGTATCATGCAATGGCAAGTACGAACCAGTTTAAACTATATCTTGCAGGTAGTAACGACCTTAAAAGCTGGACGAATATAGTCGAATTGGGAGATCGGGCACATCAGGGTGATATCAAAAAATGGGGTAACGGGTACATCGTTGCCAATGAACAAGACCCTGTTCAGGGCTCAAACAATATTCGAATCAGGTATTATTCTTCGTATGCCAATTTGATTGCAAACAATCCGTCCAACGACAAATCAATTTCGCAAAGTTTCTCAAATTTAGCGGAAGGAACCCCGGATATTCGAAAAATAGAAGGCGCCAGCCCTTCCTCTTCTCACATCGTAATTGGTTATCATTATTACGACAATGGGATTCGCGACCAGCAGGCATTTGGTATCTTGCAGAATTTCTCTGACTGGAGAACATGGAAAGATGAAGTGTCAAATTTCATCATCCAGGAAATGGGATACAAAGGAAATATTGGTGGCCGAAGCGCATTTTCTCACTCCGGAGATTGGGTATTGCAGGAAGCCCAGATAACTTCCGGCGATTGGAGCAGTTGGCGCTTGTTATTTGGCAATGGCGCGTTCTATTACACATTGAATCCTGAAACACCCTTAGGCTCAACATCTTTCGCTAACCCGGGCATTACCCTGGTTGAACCGGAAAAATTTGCAGTTACCAGTTTCTTGCCGTCACAAGGAAATCAAAATGGGGAAAAGGGCGAACTTTTATACACCGTTCAGTTCTAAAAACAGGTACATATTTTTAGAACTGAAAAACATTCTTATTTGCTGAAATGGGACAGGATTTTTTTCTGTAAAAATCACTACTGAAAATTCAAAATATGATATTGTGTTTTTTAATAAAATCGATATAAACATGAGAAAACTATTTTTACTATCCCTTTTTATTGTTGGTATAAACACCTTGTGGGCCACGAAACCATTAGATCTCGTAAAATATGTCAATACCTTACAAGGCACCAACTCGAAATTTGAACTGACAAGAGGCAATACCTATCCAACAACGGCGCTGCCATTTGGTATGCATACCTGGACTCCTCAAACGGGCGTTAATGGCGATGGTTGGAAATACCAGTTTTTTAAAGATACAATCAGAGGGTTTCAGCAAGCTCATCAATGCAGCTCATGGACAAACGACTATTGTGTTTTTTCTCTGATGCCGGTAACCGGAAAACTTGCACTGGATCAATACAAGAGGGCGGCCCGGTTTAGTCATGATAATGAAATCGCAAAACCGCACTATTACAAGGTAAAATTCGATAATAAAATAACTGCGGAGATTTCACCAACCGAACGAGGCGCACATCTTCGTTTTTCGTTTCCAAAGACGGCTGGAGCATATATCACTCTTGATGGATACACCGGAATGAGTATGGTTAAAATACTTCCCGGCAAAAACAAAATTATGGGCTATGTTCGTAATGGCCGGGGCTTGAAAGAAAACTTCAAGAACTACTTTGTTATTCAATTTGACAAACCGATCCGTGAGTTCGGAACCTGGGAAAACCGGAATGGAGAAAAGTGGCTCGGAGAAAAAGAGCGCGAAGGACGTGGCGTTGGCGCATGGATCCGTTTTGATGACGGGGTCAGCGTTCAGGCCAAAGTAGCTTCTTCGTATATTAGTTACGAGCAAGCTGAGCAAAACCTGGAATCGGAGTTGGGCCAGTTTAATTCGCTTGAAGAAACAAAAACAGCCGCATGGGAAATTTGGAACCAGCATTTCTGCCGTATTTTGGTAGAAGGAGGAACAGAGGACGAGATAGCAACATTTTATTCATGTTATTTCCGGGCAAGCTTGTTTTCGCGCAAGTTTTATGAACTGGATGATAAGGGTAATCCCTATTATTTCAGTCCGTATGACGGAAAAATCCACCAGGGATATCTGTACACCGACACCGGTTTTTGGGATACTTTCCGGGCGCAATTTCCACTGAATGCACTGTTGCATCCAACCATGCACGGACGTTATGTTGCAGCCCTGCTTGATGCGTACGACCAATGTGGATGGTTACCATCCTGGTCATTCCCGGGTGAAGCAGGAAGTATGATCGGGAATCACGCAATCTCGCTTTTGACCGATGCATGGGCAAAAGGCTTGCGTACTTTTGATCCGCAAAAGGCATTAAAAGCCTATTATCACGAAGCAACGGACAAAGGTCCATGGGGCCCGGCAAATGGCCGTCACGGGTGGAGAGAGTATTACACTTTAGGATATGTTCCTTATCCAAAATATGGTGAATCGACAGCCAAAACACTGGAATATGCGTACGATGATTTTTGTGGTTACAAACTGGCCGATATGACCCAAAATACATTTTACAAGGATGTATTTTCAAGACAAATGTATAATTACAAAAATCTGTTCGACCCAAGTGTTGGATTCATGAGGGGACGGGATGAAGCAGGAAACTGGACCCCGAACTTCAGTCCTTACGAATGGGGAGGCCCTTACACTGAAGGAAATGCATGGCACTATCTCTGGTCTGTTTTCCACGATCCGCAAGGGTTGATTAAATTGTTGGGTGGAAATGAAAAATTCGTGGCAAAAATGGACTCTGTGTTTTCTGTTCCAAATACGGTTCTGGTTGGAACTTACAGAAGAAAAATACATGAAATGACGGAAATGGAAGTTGCAGAAATGGGACAGTATGCACATGGCAATCAACCCATTCAGCACATGATCTATTTGTACAATTATGCCGGTGTGCCATGGAAAGCACAGGCGCGAATCCGCACGGTGATGGGCAAACTTTACAATGCTACTGAGAATGGGTATCCGGGGGATGAAGATCAGGGACAAACTTCGTCGTGGTATGTACTCAGCGCCTTGGGATTTTACAGCGTTTGCCCCGGTACCGACGAGTACGTTTTTGGAAGCCCTGTATTTAAGAAAACAACCATTACACTGGAAGATGGAAAGCAATTTATCATTGAAGCAAAGAACAATAATCAGGAGAATGTTTATATCCAATCGGCAGAATTGAATGGCAAGAATTACACCCGTAATTTTATTCGTTATCAGGATATTGCGAATGGAGGAATAATGAAATTCGAGATGAGCAATCAACCTAATAAATCACGGGGGATAGAAAAAAGTGACTCCCCTTTTTCTTTGTCAAAATAAAAAAGAATAACAATAATGAAAATGGATATTGCTTCGAAACAACTATTCCTTTCAGCCCAAATGCAAGTTTTTGATCAGAAAGAAAGGGAAATGAAAACTGAAAATCATCGGCTTTTCCTCTGTTTATTTGTATTAACAATCGTGTGTTTGTTCGGTTTTACAGTCAATGGCAATGACAAAAATAAACATCTCGCCAGAGGGCAATATAAAACGATAGCAACAGGCATATCGTGGCCCGAAGGTCAGGCCCTGCCTCAGTTTGCATGTCTCGCCGATACGCTTGATGGGTTGGATCTGCGCAAGGCTTTGCTATCTCCCTCCGAAAAGGCCATTTTTTCAGTATTGCAGGGGTTGGTAAATAAAACGAAACCTCGTATTATTTTATTCGATGAAGTAAGAGAAGGAAATTACAAATGGCCAAAAAATCTTCATTTAAATATCAAAGAATGGACAGATAAGTGGGGATTATTAAAAAAATATCAGGACGAAATATCGGGTATTATTCTGTACGACAAGGAGAAAAGTTCCCATTACCTGAATCTGGCTGCTACGGTCGGAGGAATTAAAAACGTCTTGCCGGTCACGCTTGCTGATTGGGACAATTTGAAAGCAAATGGGTTTAACTTTCCGGTGTTATCCGATTTCACAAAACTGACAGAAACAACACCTTCAAAAATATATCAATACCTGTATGATACCTATTGGAAACAATGTACAAAAAGGCTATTGGTAAGTTTAAACTCCATGCATTCGGGCTACATCCGGGATATTGGGGTCGCTTCGGGGGCCGCTTTTGTTTGGTTGGATCCCCGAAAAAAAGATGAGGCTGATGTACTCCGAAAGTTTTTGGGCGATATGAAAGCCGGAGAAAGCATAATCATCGGATGGTGGGCAGAAGAGCGATCGGGAATTGGCATTGGCACATCGTATGGTATTTCAACCATCCCTTCTGATTTTTATGAAAATGCCACTGTTTATGCCGGAACATCAAACATCATTCAGCTACCGGTTGTTCCTAAAAAACCAAAACTCGAAAATAAAATCTATTTGGCCATCTTCCTGAGCGATGGCGACAATGTTCAATATTGTCAACATGCCATGTCTAATTTGTGGGATAACAAAAATCGTGGCTCGGTTCCGATAAACTGGACGGTAAGTCCGGGATTGGTAGACATCGGACCGGAGTTACTCAATTATTACTATAAAACAGCCACTCCAAACGACTTTTTTGCATCGGGCCCATCCGGACTTGGTTACGCGCTGATTTACGATGCGCATAACAAAATATGGAATATGACCAAGCCTGAACACATGGAGGCTTATACCAAATTTTCGCAACAATACCTTGAACGAAGCGGGCTTCGCGTAATCACCATTTGGGATGAAATTAACGAACAGCAAATGGAAACATACACGACCAACTGCCGCTATTTGTACGGTGTGACACTGGAAGATTGGGAACGTTCCAAACCGCTTCAACCGATTGTCAAACAAAATAGATTAGCTTTCATGCCGAATCACCCATGTTATGCAAGCAATATCGACGACATTTATGTGAGATGGGAGAAAAAAATCAAAGGTTTTGATGGCACAAAACCACTGTTTATGGCAGCGCAGGGCGAATCGTGGAAGATGGGACCCGAAAATATAGTTCTGCTGAAGGAAAAACTGGAAAAACTGTCACCGGGAAATATTGTGATTTGCAGGGGTGATCATTTCTTTTCGCTATACAACGAAGCCAATCAGTTTGACTTTAACCTGACTCTTTCGCCTGAAATGGTTGTAACATCGAGTTCTACCTCAACACAAGCAGCTTTTGCTGCCGACGGTACTCCTTCCGGAGAACATAAGTGGATTTCATCAGGAACTGGGGAAAAGTGGATACGATTTGATTTCAAGGATACTTTTTTTATCAACCGATATGTCATCCGGCATGCCGGAGCCGATGGAATTGATACTGCATTCAACACCCGATCATTCCAATTGGAAGTCAGTGTCGACGGAGTAACATGGTTGACGGTCGACCAATATAAAAATAACACCAATAATGTTACTGATACCGATGTTGTTCCGGTAAAGGCAAGATATGTGCGTTTGAATATTCTGGATGCTGGTAAAGACGGTACTGCACGAATTGGTGATGTTGAGATTTATGGGAAGCGCATAGTCCCATAATAGAAACACTATTTCAAATTCAGGTTAATACGAACAACAAAAATTGCAGAAACTTAAACTGAAAAACAAACATGCAAACAGAAAATAATACGCCCACCACCAGCATTGACGACTATATTGCCCATTTTCCCAAAGATGTTCAGGTAATTCTGGAAGAACTCCGGTTGACAATCCGGAATGCCGCTCCTGAAGCAGAAGAAACGATCAGCTACCAAATGCCAACATTCCGGATGAAAGGCAATTTAGTCCATTTTGCAGCATATAAAAATCATATTGGGTTTTACCCGGCACCTTCAGGAATTGAAGCATTCAAAAAGGAATTGTCTTCATGGAAAGGAGCAAAAGGTTCGGTGCAATTTCCTATTGAAAAGCCACTCCCCTTCAATCTTATTGCTAAAATTGTTGAATTCCGGGTCAAAGAAAACCTAAGAAAAGCAAGTGCAAAAAAGAAATAATTAATTTTTTCCGGGTCAAATTTCATCTCCCTGTAAACGCTGCAAGAATCATCCCCGACAAAAATTTCAGATGAAGAATTAATGGTATTTTTGCCTGTCTCAAAACTTTTTGAAACGAAATTTATGGACTGGACCAAAAAGCAAATTTCAATTCTTGCCATTGTGGCAATCACTTCATTTATGGGAACTTTTTTAATATCGTCGGTAAACATCGCGTTGCCTGCCATTGAAAAAAGTTTCAGGCTTGATGCAGTTACATTGAGCTGGCTGGTGACTTCCTTTTTGCTTGCCACGGCCATGTTTCTGCTGCCCGTGGGTCGTTGGGGCGATCTCACCGGCATCCGTCGCATTTTTAAGCTGGGCGTGGTAATTTTCACCCTTTCGTCGTTACTGTGCGGCTTTGCTGCTTCCGGGTTCTGGCTCATTCTTTTCCGCTATATTCAGGGCATTGGCGCTGCATTTACAAACACCACCGGCTCTGCTATTTTAATGTCGGCATTTTTGCCAAAATACAGGGGACGGGTGTTAGGTATTTCGGTCTCGGCAGTCTATCTCGGACTTGCATTCGGACCTTTTGCCGGTGGAATTTTGACCCAGTATCTGGGATGGAGATCTATTTTCTTTGTGGCATCGGTACTGGGAATTATCACTACAATTGTTGCATTTCTCTTTCTGGAAAAAGACGCGTTGCCGACAGAAAGCAGAAAAAAAATCGATCTGAAGGGAACCCTCTTTTATATGTGCGGGCTGGTGGTACTGGTTTACGGGTCGTCGCAAATCCCATCAGTATCGGGCTGGATCATGATGGGCGGCGGCGTGCTGGCCCTGATCATCTTCTGGATGATGGAAAGCAAGTCGCCAATGCCGGTGATCGATACCAAGCTGTTTCTCCGCAACCGCCTGTTTGCCTCTTCGAACCTGGCCGCACTGATCAATTACAGCGCTACCTTCGCCATTATATTTTTACTGAGCCTGTACCTGCAAAAAATAAAAAGTTTATCACCGCGCGATGCCGGGGCAATACTGATTGCACAGCCAATCATGATGGCCATTTTTTCACCGGTGGCCGGTCGGCTTTCCGATCGCATTCAGCCTCGCTATCTCACCACGCTGGGAATGACGATGTGTACGCTGGGGCTTGCCGCTTTTGCATTTCTTTCTGCCACAACTCCTGTTTGGCTCATTGTTTTTATGCTAATATGGGTCGGACTGGGTTTTGCATTTTTCTCGTCGCCCAACATGAATACCATCATGAGTTCAGTTGACAAAGCCCGGTATGGACTTGCGTCCGGAACAGCCGCCACCATGCGGGTAATCGGGCAAATCATCAGCATGACTATTGCTACGCTTTTCTTTGCCGGAATATTTGGCAAACAGGCAGTTGAAACAGTCCCCAATGATTTGTTCCTAAAAGTTGTGAAATGGGGTTTCATTTGTTTTTCACTCATCAGTAGTGCGGGAATTTACTTCTCGTACAATCGCGGAAAAATGGTCCGGGAAGCATAACAACCAGTATATATAAATATTCGGGTTGGTAACTTTGTGTGCTGAGATTGTGTAAATTTATCTCCTGTCATATCTCAAAAACCCATCATGAATAAAGACATAGAATTAAAAAAACTTGGATTTTCAGGATCGTTTGCAATTTATATTCCCGCTGCAATCCTGATGTATTGCATGACAAAGTTCTTAATCCCCTGGCTTAGCGAGATTACAGGACAGGAAACAATCCTGTTTTGGTTTATCGTTGGCGGCATCGGCATTTTCACCCCCCTGATTATAACAGGGATATTGATTTTACGAGACGAAGGATATAAAATACAGAAAAGCACATGGACCGGGCGATTGCGATTCCGAAAAATGACTAAACGCGATTTGCTTTGGAGTCTTGCCGGATTGATTACTGTTGGGATTTCCAGCGGTCTGATAATGAAACTTCAGGAACTTATTGCCGGGCCATTTGATACCTCTCCTTCTTTTATGATGTTCGAGCCGTTGAACAAAGGCCGGTGCTGGTTGCTTTTGGTTTGGGTCCCTTATTGGATTTTAAATATTCTTGGAGAAGAATTTCTTTGGAGAGGAGTACTACTGCCCCGACAGGAAATTGTTTTTGGAAAATACACCTGGATCATCCACGGGCTTGGATGGGGATTATTTCACGTTGCTTTTGGATGGCATCTGCTGATAACCCTGATACCATTGATTTTTATTCAGTCATACATCGTTCAGAAAACAAAAAATTCGTGGATTGGCATTATCATGCACGGTGGATTGAACGGACCAAGTTTTTTGGCCATTGCATTCGGACTAATTTGAGATTACGTTTTCTGCTTTTTCTTTTTTGCTGCCGGAAATAATATATTATTCAATATCAACCGATAGCCGGGGGAATTTGGATGCAGGTTCAGGTCGGTAGCAGGGTCGCCTACCAAATGGCGGTAATCTTCCGGGTCGTGACCACCATAAAAAGTCCAAAACCCTTTGCCCTGTTCACCATGAATGTAACGGACTTCACCTGCCGCTTTGTTCTCGCCCAAGATCAATACATCAGGTTTTATCATATTTTTTCTGAAGGCCGTGGTTTGTCCCATAAAACCGGGAATCAGGTTGGTGTGGTTCTGGCACAGCATGGTTGGCACCGGGTCCCACTTGGCCGAAAATTCAAAAAGGGTGAAATAATCCTGTTCGCGCGGAACTTTGCGGTCGTCGGTCACATCAATATCCGAAAACTCATATTTAAACGGATCCGATTCAACCTTAAAATCCTGAAATGCCAACGTACTGGAATAATCCAGTTTTTCGTTCATCTGCGGGTCTGCCGGATCACCATCGAACATGCTTTCGCAAATATCGATACCTGCCGCAGCCAACGAAATATCATAGGTGTCGGTAGCCGCACACATCGCAAAAAGAAACCCGCCATTTACGATATAACGCTGAATCTCGCGTGTAACAGCCTGCTTCATTTCCGAAACCTTCAGGAACCCCATCCGCTTTGCCATCTCTTGATTGGTCGTCACATCCTGCTGGTACCAGGGCATGTGCTGATAGTTGCGGAAAAACTTCCCGTACTGCCCCGTAAAATCTTCGTGATGGAGATGCAGCCAATCATAATCTTTCAGCTTCCCATTCAGTATTTCTTCATCATAAATAACATCGTATTTTATTTCAGCATACGTCAGTACCAAAGTAACAGCATCGTCCCAGGGTTGCTTGTTGGGAGGCGAATAAACGGCAATTTTCGGCGCTTTTTGCATACTCACGGCATCCTGGTTGACCCCGTCGCGTGCAATTTCCATCAGCAGATTGGCAGCTTGCCCGTCGGCAATGGTTTCTACGCTGACCCCGCGCACTACACATTCGCTTTGAATCTCAGAATCGTATTGAATCAAAAAACTACCTCCCCTATAATTCAGCAACCATTTTACTTCGGTGGCCTTTTCAAGCGTCCAGTAGGCAATTCCATATGCTTTCAAGTGGTTCTGCTGGACTTTGTCCATCGGAATAAGCAGATACATAGCACGACCCGGCGCGGCCAGCGCTAAAAGAAAACATATTACAAAAGCAAATTTTATACGTTTAGAACGGCACATCGTCGTTACTCTTTACTCTTGAAAATCCATCGAAGCTATGTTCAAAATCATTATTTACAGGCATTTTACTGAAGTTACCTTCCGAATCTGTATTCATTTTTGAACCAAATTTCTGAGTGTGCGTACTTCCTCCAATGTCGTCGGGAATGATATCCATATCGGCGAATTTAGCCAGTTGCTTTTTAAACGACAACCGGACATCGCCAATCGCCCCGTTACGGTGCTTGGCAATAATAATTTCAGCTACGCCAATCAGCGAATTTTGATTCTCGTCTTCGGTAATTCCATAATACTCAGGACGGTGGATAAAACAAACAATGTCGGCATCCTGTTCAATTGCACCCGATTCGCGAAGATCGGAAAGCTGCGGGCGTTTTCCTTCGCGCGACTCGACCGAACGGTTCAACTGCGAAAGCGCCAGGATCGGGATATTCAACTCCTTGGCAATGGCCTTCAGCGAACGCGAAATCATACTTACTTCCTGTTCGCGGCTTCCCCTGCTATCGGTACCGGCGGTCATCAACTGAAGGTAATCGACAATTACGACCGCAATATCGTGCTGCATTTTCAAACGGCGACATTTGGCCCGAAATTCGAATATGGAAAGCGCCGGGGTATCATCGATGAAAATCGGGGCTTCTTCCAAAACATTCAGTTTGCGGTTGAAATGTTCCCATTCCCAAGGCTGCAAGCGCCCGGTTTTAATTTTATCTGAACCCAATTCTGTTTCCGAAGAAAGCAAACGGTTGACCAACTGGATAGACGACATTTCCAGTGAAAACACGGCCACCGGGCGGCGGTGTTCAACCGCCATGTTACGCGCCATGGAAAGCACGAAAGCTGTCTTTCCCATTGACGGACGGGCAGCAACAATCACCAAGTCGGTCTTTTGCCAACCTGAAGTAATCCGGTCGAGCGCAGTGAAACCACTGGGTACGCCACTCAATCCATCATCACGTTTCGACGCTTCCTCAATCAACTTGGAGGCTTCGAGCAACAACGGTTTAATTGGAACGGTTTCCTTTTTGATGTTTCCTTCAGCAACCTGGAAAAGCGAAGTTTCCGAAAAGTCGATCAAATCGTCCACGTCCATTGTATCGTCGTAGGCGCGGTTTTGTATTTCCGAAGAAACACGGATTAACTCGCGCTGAATGAATTTCTGGGCGATGATTCTCGCATGAAACTCGATGTGAGCAGCCGATGCAACCTGAGATGTAAGCTGGGTAATATAAAGTGGGCCGCCCACTTCGTCGAGAATGGCACGGTTTTTTAGTTCCTGGGTAACCATCAGCAAGTCAACCGGTTTTTCGTGGGTCGACAAGTATTTGATTGCCTCGAAAATTTTCTGGTGTTCTTCTTTGTAAAAACTCTGAACGTCGATAATATCCGCCACGGTGACATACGCATCGCGTTCGAGCATCAAGGCGCCAAGCACGGCTTCTTCAACATCCACGGCCTGTGGAGGAAGTTTTCCGTATTGGGCATTAATCTGTTCAATATTAAATTTCGTGGGATTTGTCTTTTTTTGTACAGCCATTTTGTTTTTGCTTCACAGGTTGATCACATTCCGCTTTCGAACGGGAAACCAAAGTTAAAAAAAAAGGAAGCCCGAAGGGTTCCTTTGTACTATTATCGCGAGAAATGTTTTCAACTATGCAACATATCAACAGGCAATCAAAATCTTTTCATTTTAAGCAATGCGAAAAATCTCATGATTGACGCGCCTGACAATAGATTTTTGCTGCGTTCAGGATGAAAGGAACAGGAAAATCTACCCCCTATTTTAGCTTTTGTTGAATGATCTGGCTCAAAACTTTCGTCAATTTTTCGCCCATCGCTGCAATTTGCTGGGGAATGAAACTGGTGCCGGTCATGCCGGGCGTGGTGTTCACTTCCAGAAAATAAAAGTCGCCATCTTTCAGAATATAATCGATCCGCACGATTCCCTCGCAGCGGCATAAATCGTAGATTGTTGACGAAAGCGCCTGGCATTTGATGGTCAGCTCCTCCGAAATACGGGCCGGGGTGATTTCATCGGTCATTCCTTTGGTGTATTTGGCTTCGAAATCGAAAAATTCTTTTTTCGGCAGCACCTCGGTAACCGGGAATACCAGGTTGTTCCCGTTCAGTTTCACCAGTCCGCAGGTAAATTCAGCGCCCTGAATGAATTGTTCGATCAGCACCTCGGTATCTTCTTTCAGCGCGGTGGCAATGGCCTGTTTTAATTCATCCTTCGATTTTACTTTTGTAACCCCGAAACTCGAACCTCCGGCATTGGGCTTTACAAATAAGGGCAACCCCAAATCGTCGACAATTTCATCTGCATCAACCGATTCAGCACTGTTGATCAGCACCGATTCGGCCATCTTTATTCCGAAACTCCGGAGAAAATTGCTGCAAAAATATTTATTGAAAGTGAGGGCTGAAGTTCCGACACTGCAAGTTGAGTAGGGAACCTGCACCAAATCGAAGTACCCTTGCAAAATACCGTTTTCGCCCGGAGTGCCGTGGATGGTAATATACGCGTAATCGAACTTTATTTTTTTGCCTTCGAATACAAACGAAAAATCGCCTTTATCAACATCGGCAATCTTTGCATCATCATTCATCACGCTCCATTCACTACCTCTTATTTGCACTTTCCATGCAGTAAATAATTCGGGGTCGATGGACCGAAACACATTTTTACTGCTCTCAACGGATACAACATACTCGGCGGAATCGCCGCCATAAACAACAGCAATAATCGGTTTCATCTTTTATTCATTTAAAGGTCGGTTGGAAATATAGTTTCTCCATTTTTCTATCACTTCGGCCAGATCGGGCGCCAGTTCCGAATCGAACAGCATTTCCTGCCCGGTTTCAGGATGAATAAAACCCAGTGTTTTCGCATGAAGCGCCTGGCGTGGTAAAATATGGAAACAATTGTTTACAAATTGTCGGTATTTGGCAAATGTTGTTCCCCGCAAAATAGCATCGCCACCATAATTGTCGTCGTTGAACAGCGGATGCCCGAGGTACTGCATGTGTACCCTGATCTGGTGTGTGCGCCCGGTTTCAAGACGGCACTCGATCAGGGTGACGTAGTCGAAACGCTCCAGTACTTTATAATGGGTCACAGCCGGTTTTCCGTGATCTTCATCCGGAAAAACAGTAAAAACCTGCCGGTTTTTGAAACTGCGCCCAATATTTCCAACAACAGTTCCTTCATCGTCAGCCAAGTTTCCCCATACCAGTGCGATGTATTTCCGGCTGGTCGTTTTCTCGAAAAACTGCATGGCCAGTTTATTTTTGGCTATTTCGGTTTTTGCAACAACCAACAGTCCCGACGTGTTTTTATCGATACGATGCACCAGTCCCGGGCGGGGATCGTCGGAATTAAACAAAGGCAAATCCCTGAAATGCCAGGCCAACGCATTGACCAGCGTTCCGGAATAATTACCGTGTCCCGGATGAACGACCAGTCCGGCCGGCTTGTTGACCACCAAAAGGTGATCGTCTTCGTATTGAATATTGAGGGGAATATCTTCAGCAATAATTTTCAGTTCACGCCGCGGATAATCCATCACGATGGTGATGATGTCGCCCGGTTTCACCTTGTAATTCGATTTTACCGGTTTCTCGTTTACCCGGATGTTGCCGGCTTCAGCAGCATTCTGGATACGGTTTCGCGAAGCGTTTTCCAGACGGTTTGTCAAAAACTTGTCGATGCGCAAAAGCGATTGACCGGGATCGACCTCCAGACGGAAATGTTCGTATAAACCACCGTCCTCGTTGTCTTCATTTTCGTCAAAACCGTCGTATAGCATTTCTTCAATCATCTAATCTTATTTCTTGTCCTCAAGGACATTTTTTAATTTTTTCTCGTCAGCCGTCAGCCAAACGTCAATTGATTGGCCTTGGTAAATCTGAACATCGGAAGGTTCGGGGCGCTGTTTCCACACCCGAGCAACAACGCTATCGTTATCCAACGAAAGTGAATCGTCGAGAACAACAGCGCCAAAATTCAGGGAAGAAGCCTCCAAAATATTTTTTGCCTCGGAATATGTTTCTCCTACAAGATCAGGTATTCGAACTTGTTCGCCCGAAAAAACCTGGCCGACTACCAGGTCGACACGGGTTCCCTTTGGTATCTGCATTCCTGCTTCTGCCGTTTTGCCTTGAACCCGCTGTTCCAAAACAAGGTTTATGTATTCCGAAGGTTTGTAAATTGTATTTCCTATTTCCAAACCTAAGCTTTCGAGTACATTCAGTGCCTGCTGGTACGCAATGTCGGTAAGTTTTGGCATGGCAACCTGTTCAGGCGTCAGGGTGCAAATCGTTAAAAACAGGATGCGGTTCTTTTTTACTTTAGCTCCTGCCGCGGGAACCTGTCCGACAACTGTTCCGGGAACAGCCCCTTTTACAAACATGGAATCGATTACCTGGGAACGGAAGTCATTCTTGCTGATTACCCGTTCAGCTTGTTCGATGGTCATGCCATTCAGATCGGGAACCGGGTAGCTTTCGCCATGATCGGTGTAGATGCGTAGCATAAACATCGCCAAATTGGCCAGGACAAAAGTGATGACAACTGCAATGCCCAGTTGTTTTAAAAATATTTTGCTTTTTAAAAATGGTTTTATACTCATGCCGGAAGTTCTTGTTTCTAGTTAAAAACAAAAATAATTGAAAAAATAGTATTTGCCAGCCTCAAGAAATGAAAAGAAAGAATTTCAAGGCTTTTGCCTGAATTCCCTTTCAGAAACACAAAAAGGTAAAGAAACACCGTTCTTTACCTCTCGTGTATATTGAAGTCAATATAAATATCGTTTTAGCGCTTGTGTCTTGGCTCGTCAGAAACAGTTAATTTTTTTCTGCCTTTTGCTCTGCGGGCTTTCAAAACTTTACGGCCATTTGCAGTTGCCATTCTTTCTCTGAAACCATGTTTGTTTCTGCGCTTTCTGTTTGATGGCTGAAAGGTCCTTTTCATCGGTCTTTATTTTTAATTGATGTATACTCTTTAAAATCGGACTGCAAAAATAAACGTTTTTTGATTTTATCCAAAGCAAAGTCAATTTTATTTTCTGTTTTTTATTGCGAGATGGATGAGCTTTTTGGTTTCAAAAAATTCCTCATCAAATAAATCGTCTAAATTATGCACGGTTGCCTTGTCGCCAAACGGTTTTACTTCCTCGTCGAAATCGCCGCCTTTTAAATACAGGATGCCGTTTGCCAGCGAATTACGGTTCTCTGTTTTTATTTTTTCTTTTACCAGATCGACAAAACGCGGGAATGCAGTAACTGCACGGCTCACCACAAAATCGAACCGCCGATCAACCTGTTCAGCCCTCATTTGTTCTGCCTTTACATTTTTCAGTTCTAATGCGGAGGCAACTTCGGTTACCACTTTTATTTTTTTTGCAATGGAATCGACCAGATAAAAATCACTTTCAGGAAATAAAATTGCCAACGGAATTCCCGGGAAACCACCGCCGGTACCAACATCCATAATCTGGGTTCCGGGGACAAACTGAATAAACCGGGCAATGGCCATCGAATGAAGTACGTGGCGTTCGTACAGTTGCTCAATGTCTTTGCGCGATACAACGTTGATTTGGGCATTCCATTCTTCGTACAAATGCCGGAGCATACCCAAACGTTTCATTTGCAGCTCGTCGAGTCCGGGAAAATATTTTCGGATAATATTCATAAAAAAAATAAGCAGGAATTTAATCGTCTTCTCCCATTTCGGTGTCTTCAATCATTTTGAAGAGCATTTCGCGTGCCCTGAATAGTTGCGCTTTCACGGTTCCCAGAGGTAAATTCAGTTCGTTTGCAATTTCTTCGTAGGAGTATTCGCGGAAATAGCGAAGCTCGACCAGGGTCTGGTAACGGGGTTTTAAACGTCGTACCACCTTGCGCAACAAAATCGCTTTTTGTATCCTGATCATCTTCTGCTCGGGGTTCGGATCGTTCGATTTCAGGCGTATTTGCTGGTCGGGTTCGTTGTTTTCCTGGTTGCTGTCAATGGGAATATGCACCCCGCGACGTTTCCGCAAAAAATCGATGCAGTTATTCGATGCTATTTTAAATAACCAGGTACTGAAGGCGTAACTGGGAGAATACTGGTGAAGGTTTTTAAAAGCTTTGCCAAATGCTTCAATGGTCAGATCTTCAGCATCGCTTTTGTTGTTTACCATTTTTAGGAGCATAAAGTAGATGGCATCTTTGTATCTACTCATCAACTTGGCGAATGCTTTTTCATCCCCGGTCAACGCTGCTTCCACAAGAATAAAATCCTGTTGTGCTTTGTCTGATAACTGATGATTTAAATCCATCTATCTCGTCGGTCTTTAATAAACATTATCAATCCGATCGATAATACCAGCAGTGGTCTTATCAAAATATATACTAACGAAGATAAAAAGAATTTTTGTTCCTTCAAACGTTTTTGGTTGATTCCCAAAACAATCGATACCAGCAAAAGGTGAATAAACAGCAGAATAAAGGAGAATTCCCAATATAAAGGGCGGAAAATATACACGAGTACAAAAGCTAAAAACAACGCTATCCGTGAATATTCGTCGATAAATAAGGCGATACGGCTAAATATCGATAAGTTTTTTCTGATCTGCATCGATTTTTTTACCAGGTTGCGGAACGACAGGTCTTCATTTTCATCAATTGTTGATATGAAAGCCACGTCGCTGGTAGCAATCCGAACCCGTTTGCTTTTTATTTTTTCATTCAGGATTAATTCGAGGTTCGCATAATATTTATTGATGTGTTGCCGGAATCCTCCTGCGTCGAAATATATTTCTTTGCGAATCAGCACATTGCTCTGGTCGGTAATAAGTGTTCTCCCGCCAAGCGTAAAAGCAGTTCCCTGTATAAATTGCCACATTTTATCCATCCGGAAAAAGAACCGGGCAGAACCTTTCCCCTTAACCACATTGGAATAGCCAATCACGGCATCGATGTCGTCGCTAATGTATCCGTTCATTTTTTTCAGCCATTCGGGATCGCGGTCGAGTACTTCGGCATCAGTGAAAATAACCCAGGCCGATTTTGCCGCTTTCATCCCAAGATTGATGTTCATTTTTTCGGAGAACCTTACATCCTGGGCAATGCCTGTGTATTTTACGTTTTGGTATTTTTTAGTCAAGCTAAACAACAACTCAAAGGTCCGGTCCATCGAATGGTTGTCAACCATGATCAGCTCGAAATTTGAGAATTGCTGAGAAAGAAGTTCCTCAATAATTGATTGTATTTTTTCTTCTTCATTCCGAACCGGAACGATCACTGATATGTGGTTTTCGAAGATGCTTTCAGAAGCTGGTTTCAGAAATAACGGTTTCAGAAAATACCTCAGAATAAAGTACAACTGGATCAGGAAAAACAGGAACAAGGCAATGATTAATATCCATTCCTGTACGTTATACATTTGGAAATTAAAGTCGGTCACAAGTCGTATTTTTCCGGCAAATTTAACATTCGTACGGAATCTACATCGCTTTTTTAATTTTAATTAACGTCGGGCAAAAAAATCCTTTTTCTCTGAATTTAACTTTTATGGCTATCTTTGAGCACTTAAAAAAATCGCATGCAATTCGAGCTTCTACATACTGCTTCTGAAACCAAGGCAAGAGCCGGAATTCTGGAAACTGATCACGGAAAAATAGAAACCCCGATTTTTATGCCGGTGGGTACTGCCGGATCGGTAAAAGGCATCCACAAAAAAGATTTAAAGGAAGATATACAGGCACAGATTATTTTGGGGAATACCTATCATCTGTACTTGCGGCCGGGTATCGATATTATTGAACAGGCAGGTGGGTTGCACCGCTTCAATGGATGGAATGGCCCGATACTGACCGACAGTGGCGGTTACCAGGTTTTTTCACTGGGCGATATCCGGAAACTCACCGAAGAAGGCGCAAAATTTCAGTCGCACATTGATGGCTCATCACACTTGTTTACTCCTGAAAATGTGATGGACATCCAGCGAAAAATCGGGGGCGACATCATCATGGCTTTCGATGAATGCACGCCGGGCGATGCCGAATTTGCTTATGCAAAAAAATCGCTCGAACTGACACAGCGCTGGCTCGAACGCTGCTGGAACCGGTTTGAACAAACCAGTCCGGTATATGGACACCGGCAATCGTTATTCCCGATTGTGCAGGGCGCTATTTACCCGGAACTGCGGCGTAAAGCAGCTGAACATGTTATTGGGTTCAACAGCGACGGGTATGCCATTGGCGGCCTTTCGGTAGGTGAATCTGAAAAAGATATGTATGCTATGATTGAAGTGGTCAATGAAGTTCTTCCTCTGAACAAACCCCGCTACCTGATGGGAGTTGGTACGCCAATCAATATTCTGGAGGCGATTGACCGCGGAATCGACATGTTCGATTGCGTGATGCCGACCCGAAACGGACGAAATGGAATGCTGTTTACCAGCGAGGGAATTATCAATATAAAAAACAGAAAATGGGCAACCGACTTTTCTCCGGTTGATCCCAACGGGACTTCGTTTGTCGACAAACAATATAACAAGGCATTTTTGCGTCATTTAATTATTTCGAACGAAATGCTGGGGGCGCAAATTGCCAGTCAGCATAACCTGGCTTTTTATCTTTGGCTGGTAAAAGAAGCCCGTCGCCAAATTTTGGCCGACACCTTTAAAAACTGGAAAGAAAAAATGGTTAAACAACTGTCAGTACGATTATGAATAAACTTCTTGGGCTGAAAAAAATCGATGTTTATATTATTAAGAAATTTCTGGGGACTTTCTTTTATGCCATTACACTGATCATCAGCATTTCAATTGTTTTCGATGTATCGGAAAACCTGGATGATTTTATTTCGAAAGAAGTTCCAACGAAAGCAATCCTTTTCGATTACTATTTTAATTTCATCCCATATTTTGCCAATCTTTTCAGCGCTCTTTTTACATTTATCGCGGTAATTTATTTCACCTCAAAGATGGCCTACAATACTGAAATTATTGCTATCCTGAGCAGTGGGGTCTCTTTCCGTCGGTTAATGCGGCCATACATGATTTCGGCAATGGTAATCGCGCTGTTTTCGTATGTTCTGGGTAATTATGTAATACCTCCTGCAAATAAAAAGAGGGTTGAATTCAGAAATGCCTACATCAATGCCAAAGGGGTTGAGCAAAGTATCAATATCCATCAGCAGCTCGAACCCGGACTTTTCATTTATATAAGTCGCTACAATGCGTCAACCGATGTAGGTCATGGTTTTACAATGGAGCGGTTCGAAGATCGGAAACTGGTATCAAAACTTTCATCTGAATACATTAAATGGGATCGTGCGGAGAAAAAATGGACGATTCACAATTATGTAGTCCGCGAGATTGACGGGTACAAAGAAACCATTACCAAGGGTGAAAAAATAGATACTGTCCTAAATATGAAACCGGAAGATTACCGGGTAATACGCGATATTGTGGAAACTATTGCACTACCGGAGTTAAATAAGGAAATCAAAGTTCTGAAATTACGTGGTGTAAGCACCATCAATTACGAACTGGAGAAACATCGCCGCCGGTCGGGGCCATTCTCTGCATTCATCCTTACATTAATTGGGGTGTCGCTTGCCTCACGAAAAGTTAAAGGAGGTATCGGGCTACACCTGGGCTTTGGAATCCTGATCAGTTTTTCGTACATTATGTTCATGCAAGTCAGTACTGTCTTTGCCCATTCGGCCGGGTTTCCTCCGTATTTGGCAACCTGGATCCCCAACCTGTTTTTTGGCGTTCTCGCGGTGTATCTTTACAGGTGGGCAGCACGTTAAATTAAAAAATCAAACCCTGCATATAATAGTTCAAAAGCAAATGATTGCAACGATTATTCAGGCGGAAACAAATGTTCTGTAAAACGCTTGATTGAATAAAAAAATCTTAATTTTGCCCCGTAAAGATTGACGTTCTGTCTCTCAAATTATGAATGAAAACTCCAAAACGGAGACTTTTTTTTAATTAAAATCTATTTCTATGTCACTGAAAAGAAACATCCTAGACCTTCGGAAAAGAAAACAGGAAGTACAGAAAGGTGGTGGGGACGAAGCCATTGGCAAACAAATTGCAATGGGTAAAATGACTGCCCGCGACCGTATCCTTTCAATCGTTGATGAAGGTTCATTTCACGAATACGACCTTTTCGTGGAACACGCGGGACGTGATTTTGATATGGAAGGCAAAGTCCTTCATGGCGATGGTGTAATTATCGGTACAGGTACTATTTATGGCTCGCCGATCTGTATTTTTGCACAAGACTTCACCGTTGCCGGCGGCTCGTTAGGTTTAATGCACGCCCGCAAAATTACTAAAATCATGGACCACGCGCTTAAAATGAGAGTTCCCCTTATCGGGATCAACGACTCAGGGGGCGCCCGTATACAGGAAGGTGTCGACTCATTGGCCGGTTATGGTGAAATTTTCTTCCGTAACACATTGGCTTCAGGGGTTATCCCACAAATTTCAGTTATTCTCGGACCATGCGCCGGAGGTGCTGTTTACTCACCGGCATTGACTGACTTCGTTTTTGTGGTCGAAAACATTTCAAAAATGTTCATTACAGGTCCCGGCGTTATTAAAACGGTTTTGGGCGAAGAAATTTCGATGGAAGATTTGGGAGGCGCCAAAGTTCATGCCGAACTAACCGGGAATGCCCACTTCTATGCAATCAGCGAAAAAGAATGTTTCGAACAGATTAAAAAACTGATTACTTACATACCGTGGAACAATACGCAAAAGGCAAAAACATTCCCGGTGAAAGAACCCAATTCGAAATATAAGATTGAAGATATCGTTCCTGCTGACGCCCGTTTACCATACGATATCCGGGATATTATCAAATCAATTGCCGATGGTTCCGAATTTTTTGAAATCATGGAGTTGTTTGCCGCGAATATTGTTGTCGGGTTCGGCCGCATGAACGGCGAAACCGTTGGTTTTGTTGCCAACCAGCCAAAAGTGCTTGCCGGTGTACTCGATTGCGACAGTTCTGATAAAGCAGCCCGTTTTATCCGTTATTGCAATGCTTTCAACATTCCGATCATTACCCTCGAAGATCTTCCGGGCTATCTTCCGGGCGTTGACCAGGAACATGCCGGGGTAATCCGTCACGGTGCCAAAATCCTGTATGCATACAGCGAAGCAACTGTCCCGAAAATCACCGTAATTATTCGCAAAGCATACGGAGGTGGTTATATTGCAATGAATTCACGCCATCTGCGCGCCGACTTCGTATTTGCATGGCCAACAGCCGAGATCGCAGTAATGGGGCCGGAAGGCGCTGCCAACATCGTGTTCCGGAAAGAAATTTCGGAAGCCGAAGATCCGGAAGCAATGCGCAAACAAAAAATCGAGGAATACAAAGAAAAATTTGCAAATCCATACGTAGCTGCTGCCCGAGGATATGTTGATGAGGTAATCGAACCACTGGAAACCCGTAAAATATTGTTGCACGCATTGCAGGTTTCAGCTAATAAAGTGGATAGCCGTCCGACGAAGAAACACGGAATTCCTCCATTTTAATCTTAACTAAAAGAATATGACCGAGAATACATCATATAAATCTCTGATTGTCCACAGTGCCGTTTATAAAACGGAGTACACTAAAAAGTATGAAAAACGAACAAAATGGGAAAAACCGGATGAAAATAAAATTTTATCCTATATTCCGGGAACGATCGTTGAACTACAGGCTGAAGAAGGACAAATATTGAAAGAAGGGGATACAATCCTCATTCTTGAAGCAATGAAAATGCTCAACAAGGTACAAATGCCTTTTGATGGAAGAATAGTAAAATTCCATGTTTCGAAAGGCGAAAAGATACCAAAATCACATTTGATTCTTGAGATTGAACGAATATAAAAAGAAAAGGGGCTTAAAGCCCCTTTTCTTTTTTTCTGAGATTTACGAATTTAACGAAACCAAAACCTGTATTCGTTTTTTATTAGCAATACTTTATTTACCGAATCAGGCAGGATTAATATACAATATTGCCTGCATGACAATTATTTTCTTTCACGGCTTTGAGACTTGCTCGTTTCTTCTTGTAATCTGTTTTCTACTTTTTAAGACTACAGACAACGCCAAAAGTTACATACCTCGCTGTTAATAATTGTGAATGCTCTTTTAAATAAATTTCAAAATGGGTTAAAGGCGAGAAGCAAACGAAAAATACTCCGAAGGAAAGAGATGTCCGAACCGTTCCGGGTTGGAACGAAATAAACCGTAAACTGCCGATCCACTCCCGGTCATTGATGCATATAACGCTCCCTGGCTATACAGTTTTTCCTTTATCTCTGCCATCTCAGGATAGACCGGGAAAAGAGTTTTTTCAAACTGGTTTTTAATATTTGGTTTCCATTGGGTCAACGAAAAATCGACCAAAGCTTTCAGCGACAGGCGGCTTTTCTGCGGCACAACATTACTGTACGCTTCTTTGGTGGAAATGCTAAACGGAGGTTTAACCAGTAAAATGTATATTCCGGACAATAGAAGATTGATGGGTTCCATCAATTCTCCACGTCCATGACCATAAACAGGTTGGTTATTGATAAAAAAAGCACAGTCGCTGCCCAGTTGTGCGGCAAACTTTTCCAGTTCGGTATTCGATAAATTCAGCTTGAAATGATCGTTCAACATTTTCAACATGAAAGCAGCATCGGATGAACCACCCCCCAGACCGGCCCCCATCGGGATGTTTTTATGCAAATGAATGTGAATTGGCGGAAGGTTGAATTTTTCCTTCAGCAGATGGTAGGCTTTCAGCACCAGGTTTTGCTCCGAATCACCATCGATTTGCAAACCAGATGATTCGAACCGGAGGGTATCCGATTCAACGAATTCAAGCGCATCGGTGAGTGGTACCGGGTACATCACCGTTTCCAGGTTGTGGAAACCATCGCTTCGCTTTTCTGTGATATGCAAGCCAATGTTTATTTTGGCGTTCGGAAATGTAATCATCTGTAAAGAATTATAAAATCAAAATTACGGAAGTGTACGATTATCCACAAATTTAATTTCAGAAGCAGGATCAATAAAAAAACCTGACATTTTTATCCCTGCCAGGTTTTTATCGGTATGTCGTTTTTTTCTACTTATAACTTTCAACCGAATCGCAAGTGCAAACCAGGTTGCGGTCGCCATACGCGTTGTCGACACGGCCAACCGGTGGCCAGAACTTGTTTTCTTTCAGCCAGGCCAGAGGAAAAGCGGCCTGCTGCCGGGTGTAGGCATGGTTCCATTCGTCGGAAGTAACATCATCGGCCGTATGCGGCGCATTTTTCAACGGATTATCGGTCTTGTCGAGTTTACCGTCGATGATATCGGCGATTTCCCTGTAAATGGTATTCATCGCCTCAATAAAACGGTCGAGTTCCTGAAGTGATTCGCTTTCGGTGGGTTCAACCATCAGCGTGCCGTGTACCGGAAACGAAAGAGTCGGAGCATGAAACCCATAATCCATCAGTCGTTTGGCAATGTCGCTTTCGTCAATCCCGGATTGGTTTTTCAGATGACGGCATTCCAGTATCATTTCGTGGGCCACACGACCTTTTTCACCGGTATATAAGATTCCGTAGTTATCTTTTAAAGCCTGCGCGATATAGTTCGCATTCAGGATTGCAACCTCCGTAGCACGTTTCAGCCCATCGGCTCCCAGCATTTTAATATAACCATAGGTGATTGGCAATACCGAAGCGCTTCCCCATGGAGCAGCAGAAACTGCGGTGATTCCCACGTGTCCGTTGTTCATCACCAGGTGCGAAGGTAAAAACTCAACCAAATGACTGGCAACTGCAATAGGGCCAACGCCCGGACCGCCGCCTCCATGCGGAATGGCAAATGTTTTATGAAGGTTCAGGTGGCAAACATCAGCGCCGATCTGTTTCGGGTTGGTTAATCCTACCTGGGCGTTCATATTGGCGCCGTCCATGTAAACCTGTCCGCCATGCTGGTGAATGATCTCGCACATCTCAATAATCGACGATTCGAAAACCCCGTGTGTCGACGGGTAAGTTACCATGAAAGCTGCCAGCGTATCTTTGTATTCTTCTGCTTTTGCACGCAATGTTTCAATGTCGATGTTCCCTCTTTCATCGCAGGGAGTAACAATCACTTGCATCCCGGCGGCAACTGCACTAGCCGGATTGGTACCGTGTGCCGAAGACGGAATAAGCACTACGTTGCGTTTTTCGTCGCCCCGGCTTAAATGATATTGCCGAATGACCATCATTCCCGCATATTCGCCGGCAGCACCCGAATTGGGCTGGAGGCTCACATCGGCAAAGCCGGTAATTTCGGCCAGGTCGCGGCGCAATTCTTCCATCATCTCCTGATACCCGCGTGCCTGGTTTTTAGGTACAAACGGATGGATGCCTCCGAATTCGATCCAGCTCAACGGGAACATCTCGGTAGCTGCATTCAGTTTCATGGTACAAGAGCCCAGCGGAATCATTGAGTGGGCCAGCGAAATATCTTTGTGTTCGAGCCGTTTTATGTAGCGAAGCATCTCCGTTTCCGATCGATACTTATTGAAAACTTCCTGGTTCATGAAATGCGTTTTTCGCAAACAAGCCGGATCAATGCTGATTTCGTTTGGATATTTCGTGATCTGGACGTTGGGTTTATTGGCTGCTTTTGCAAAAACTTCAATAATCCAGTTGATGTCGTCGAGGTTGGTCGTTTCATCAATGCTGAGGCCAACATTGCCATTTTCGAAATAACGGAAATTCATTTCCAGTTCGAGCGACAGCCATTCAATATCTTCACGTTTCACATGTTTGGGCAATTCAAAACGAATGGTATCGAAATAATTTTCATTTACCTGTCTGTATCCCAGTGCTGAAACTTCCTTATTGAGCAGGGCGGCGATGGAATGAATGCGTTCGGCAATCTGCCGGATTCCGCGTGGCCCATGGTACACACCGTAAAAACCGGCCATGGTTGCCAGCAGTGCCTGGGCGGTACAAATATTCGATGTTGCCCGTTCGCGTTTGATGTGTTGTTCTCGGGTTTGCAGGGCCAGGCGCAGTGCGCGTTTCCCATGCGAATCGACAGACACGCCGATGATGCGACCGGGCATAGTGCGTTTAAATTCGTCTTTGGTAGCAAAGAATGCGGCATGGGGGCCACCATATCCCATCGGTACGCCAAAACGTTGTGAACTGCCAAAAACAATGTCGGCGTCCCATTCTCCGGGAGGAGTCAGAATGGCCAAACTAAGCAGGTCGGCAGCTACAGCTACCATAATATTTTTTTCGTGAGCTGCTTTTACAAGTTCAGCATAGTCGATAATTTCACCGTCGGAATTTGGATATTGAGCCATCAACCCGAAAACGTCATCGGAATACTCAAATTGTGAAGCCGGGACCACTTTCAGGGAAATGCCCCACGGCAGTGCCCGTGTATGCAACACATCGAGGGTTTGCGGCCACATTTTTTCGTCGACCAGAATAACATTGGCGCCTGCTTTTGTTTTTTCGCGCGAGCGGGAATTGTACATCATCAGCATGGCTTCGGCGGCGGCGGTGGCTTCGTCGAGCAACGACGCATTGGCCAGTTCCATGGCGGTGAGTTCGCAAATCATGGTCTGGAAATTCAGCAAAGCTTCGAGCCTGCCCTGCGAAATCTCAGCCTGATAAGGCGTGTAGGAAGTATACCAAACCGGGTTTTCGAGAACATTTCGCAAAATTACTGCCGGGGTGATGGTGTCGTAATACCCCATCCCGATATAGGTGTTGAATACTTTATTTTTTGAGGCCAAGGCCAGAATTTTCCGGTAATACTGCCGTTCGGTGAGACCGTCGGCGAGTTTTAGAGGTTCGGACAAACGAATATTTTGCGGAACTGTTTCGTCAATTAACTGGTCGAGCGAAGGAACCCCGATTTTTTCAAGCATCAGTTTAATTTCCTGCTCCCTTGGCCCGATGTGACGGGCTACAAACTTATCACTTGCCATTATATGAGATTTATTATTTTTAAGAAATTGGGCAATATTAGCCTGAATCTTCAACCTAAAAAATGATTTTTACCGGATTGTTTGTTAATCGGTTAAAAATGGGTTGCTCTTTTTTTCAAAACCAATTGTTGTTTCCGGGCCATGCCCGCAATAAACCGTTGTTTCCGGTGATAAAACCAGCAGTTTAGTCCCGATGTTGTTCACCAGTCGCTCGTACGATCCGCCGGGCAGGTCGGTGCGCCCTATACTTCCGTAGAAAAGAACATCGCCTGCCAGCAGAAATTTTTGCCCCGGATGATAAAACACAAGGCCGCCGGGCGAATGACCTTCAGTCTTGATGATTTCGAGTTCCGAGTTCCCGAATCTTATTTTTTCGCCTTCTTTCAATTCGCCGTTGGGCATTTCGACCGGCTCCATCGGAATTCCAAAAAGATCGCCTTGCCCGACAGCCATTTCCACCAAAGAACCTTCCCCTTCAGGAATATGAAGTTCAATTTTGTATTTGTATCGACAGTAATTCGCACCCAGCAAATGATCGAAATGACAATGAGTATTTACAAGAAGCACCGGTTTTAAGCTGTTTTCGAGAATAAAATGGTCGAGTTCCTTCTTTTCGTCATCGAAATAACAACCGGCATCGACAATAATGCACTCGCGGGTTTCGTCGTACAACAAATAGGTGTTTTCCTGAAACGGATTGAAAGTGAACTTTTTAATTTCTATCATTCTGAATATTTTAATTTTTTATCGCGGAGAGCTGATTTTACTTACGACTATCTGCTTACGACTCAATTCACCACCCCTTTTAACATCGGTACAAACACAAAAGTTCCGTGTTTTTCTTTGGTAAAATCATCTTCCCCGTTCCGTATCATCACAACCATTTCCTGTTTCTCGTTGCTGCCCACGGGGATGACCATGCGACCCCCGATTTTCAACTGGGTCAGCAAATCTTCGGGAATAATCGGCGCTCCGGCCGTTACAATTATCTGATCGAAAGGGCCGTAGGTTGGAAGTCCTTTGTAGCCGTCGCCCAGAAAAAATTTGGGATTGTAGCCAATGCGTGGAAGCAGTGACTGAACTTTCAGGTACAGCTCTTTTTGTCGCTCGATGGTAAAAACCGAAGCGCCCATTTCAACCAGAACGGCTGCCTGATAACCCGAGCCGGTACCCACTTCAAGAATCTTATCGTGTTCTTTTACCTTCAATAGTTCGCTCTGGAAAGCAACGGTGTAAGGTTGGCTGATGGTTTGCCCTGCGCCGATCGGGAAAGCCTGATCGCGGTAGGCAAACTGGATGAAACCACTGTCCATAAATAAATGGCGGGGTACCTTACCTATGGCATCCAAAACTTTAGGATCGCGAATTCCTTTGATGCGAAGCCCTTCGACCAAACGTTTTCGCAAACCCTGATGTCGTAAAGTATCCTGAATATCCATGCAAATCGTATTTTTCGTTCAAATTTACCCAAAATTCGGTTTAAAAGACATAGAGACCAAAGTACATTATTAACAATTACAGTTGAAAAGTAATTCGGCAATAAACTTCCGGGAACACATAAATATTCCTATTTTGCATGTATGATTCGAGTAGGCATTATAGGAGACTTGCAGGAGGAAGGAAAAATATACCAAACCCTGCACAACAGCAAGGAAGTTGAGCCTGTTGGGCTGTATAGTCCGGGCAGGGATTTCAAATCGTCGAAATTCAAAATTTACCACAACCCGATTGAGTTACTAGAGCTTTCGGACGCTATTTTTATTTATAATACCGAACGTATTACAGCCGACTTCGTACGATTGATGATCCGCAAATCGAAACACATTTATTTTCGCAGCACCCCGGATTTATCGCTTTCGGAAATTGCCGAATTGCTTAAACTTCAGAAAGAGGCCGGTAGTGTTATCCATCTTTTCAATTCCCTGCTGGGAGTAAAACCGGGAATTATTTCAGAAATAAAACCGGGCGTGAAAATCATCAATTTGCAACTGGCCATTCAAAGCGCAGAGAAAGGCCTTTCTTCCGAGATTCTGAATTCCCTTATTTATCTCAGTAAAATTGAAAATTCGCCAGTCAAACACTCGGAAGTGCTGGCAATGAAAAGTGAACAAGGATACATCACCTTGAACATTCATTCGCTTTGCTCGAACAGTTCGATTCACAATATTCTTTTTTCGGATAAAAATATACCTTCGGAAATACAGGTTTTCCAGAAGGATCATTTTATCCGTTTCAGTATTTCTGAAAATGCAAGTCATGATGCGATTACCCAGACATTGGATGATCAGGCATTCCAAAATTTCATTCTCTCCATTCAAGGAAAAACCAGCGAAAGTATTTCGTTTGAAGACTTCTACAACAGCCGGAAAACGTACCTCGACATCCGTGAGAAATTCAATTATGGCGGAATCGAAATTTAGTCCTAAAAAACGTACTTTTGCCGCAATATTTTTTCAACTGCTTGCGTTCCATTGAATGGAATCCGGAATTTCATTACCGGAGCAGACCAAACTTAAAGTGTACTCCTGATGAATAAAAAGGTACAAATAGCCAAATACCTCTTTTTCGATATTCTTGCAGCCGTAATAAGCTGGACTTTATTTTTCATTTATCGAAAAGTATACATCGAACCGCAAAAGTTTGGGATCGACATTCCTGTTGAATTTACCAATCGCTTTTTTCTCGGACTTTTATTTATCCCGCTTTTCTGGATTATTTTTTATTACATCAGCGGCCAGTATTCGAGTGTTTTCCGCAAGTCGCGCCTGATTGAACTTGGCAAAACAATCATGACCTCGCTGACCGGGGTAATTATTATCTTCTTTTTATTGTTGCTCGACGATTCAATCGGAACCTACAAAAATTATTACAATCTGTTTTTTACGTTGCTGGGGCTGCACTTCAGTTTCACCTACCTGTTCCGGCTGATCCTCACCACGCGCACCATTCACCAGATACACAAACGAAAAATAGGGTTCAATACTATCCTCATTGGAGGAAACGAAAAAGCGCTCGCCATATACAACGATATGAATACCCAGATTCGTCCGGCAGGAAATAAACTGATTGGTTTCCTGAGCGTGAAAAAAGACGAAGACCAATTGCTTGACGGGAAACTTGAAAACATGGGGAGCTACAAAGAGCTTTCGCACATCATTCCGGAAAAAGATGTGGAAGAAATTATCATTGCTATTGAAACTTCGGAACACAAAGTTTTAAGCGAAATACTGACGATGTTGCAAAACCGGACCATCGCGGTTTGGGGCATCCCCGACCTGTTCGACCTGCTTTCGGGATATGTAAAAACGAATACAATTTACAGCAGTCCGCTGATAAAAATATCGAACGGACTGATGCCTGCCTGGCAGGAAAAGATCAAACGTATCCTTGATGTTTCGATATCCATCGTGGCGCTGATTTTATTTTTGCCGGTGATTTTCATCCTGGCTATTTTCATTAAAAAAAGCTCGAAAGGCCCAGCTATTTATAGACAGGAGCGTATTGGCCGATTTGGAAAACCATTCACTATTTACAAAATCCGCAGCATGGTGAGCAATGCCGAAACCAACGGCCCCGAACTATCGGGCAAAGATGACCCACGTATCATCCCGATTGGTAATTTTATCCGGCGTACCCATCTCGACGAGATTCCTCAATTCTACAATGTAATTATTGGCGATATGTCGCTGGTTGGCCCGCGTCCCGAACGGCAATATTTCATCGATCAGATTGTTGAACGCGCCCCGCATTATACGCAATTGATGAAAATACGGCCGGGCATCACCTCGTGGGGACAGGTAAAATATGGTTACGCATCTAACATCGATGAAATGCTGGAGCGGTTGCCTTACGATCTTGTTTACCTGAAAAACATCTCGCTCTACCTCGACTTCAAAATCCTGATCTACACCCTGATGAATTGTTTTAAGGGAAAGGGGAAATAGCTTTGGGGTGAATTAATATGCGCCAACCCGGATAACAAAAAAAATTGTCATACAGAGCAAAATATCTACGATTATGAGATATTTCGTTTTGTATGACAAAGGATAAGACGATTATTTTATTTAATTTCTGAAAACCAGTTCTTCGTCCACCACATCGATCACAATGGGCTGGCCTTTGGTGATTTTACCCTCCAAAATAGTCTTCGACAATTCATTCAGTACATATTTCTGAAGAACACGTTTTACCGGCCGTGCCCCGTATTGCGGGTCGTAACCAATCGTTCCGATCCAGTCGATAGCGGCATCCGTAATTTGAATTGAAACATCTTGTTTTTCCAGCCGTTCCACGATACGGTCGAACTGCAACCGCACGATTTCCCGGATGTCGGCTTTTGTCAGCGGCGTGAAAACAATGGTTTCGTCAATCCGGTTCAGAAACTCCGGACGAATGGTGCGTTTCAGAAGTTCGAACAACTGTTCCCTTGTTTTTTCGAGCATTTCGCCCCGGTTGGCATCGTTCATCCGGTCGAAATTTTCCTGAATCAGATGCGAGCCGAGGTTCGAAGTCATTATAATTATTGTGTTCTTGAAATTCACCACACGACCTTTGTTATCGGTCAAACGGCCATCGTCGAGCACCTGCAACAACACGTTGAACACTTCCGGGTGCGCTTTTTCAATTTCATCGAACAGCACCACTGAATAAGGTTTCCGGCGCACGGCTTCGGTTAGTTGGCCGCCTTCGTCGTACCCAACGTATCCGGGAGGCGAGCCGATCAACCGGGTTACCGAAAATTTTTCCTGGTATTCCGACATGTCGATACGGGTCATCATATTTTCGTCGTCGAACAGAAATTCGGCCAGCGCTTTGGCCAATTCGGTTTTGCCGACCCCTGTTGTTCCCAGAAAAATAAACGAACCGATGGGCCGTTTTTCATCCTGAAGTCCGGCACGGCTGCGCCGCACCGCATCTGCCACCGCATGAATGGCCTCGTTTTGCCCGACCACCCGCTGGTGAAGTTCATCTTCGAGATGAAGCAATTTGTCGCGCTCGCTTTGCAACATTCGTGAAACCGGAATACCTGTCCAGCGCGAAACCACTTCCGAAATATCTTCTGCATCCACTTCTTCCTTGATCATTGCCACGGATTTCATTTTCGAAAGTTCGCCTTTAATCCGTTCTATTTCGGCTTCGGCTTCTTTAATCCGTCCGTAGCGGATTTCAGCGACCCGGCCAAAATCGCCTGCCCGTTCGGACTGTTCTGCTTCAAATTTCAGGTTTTCAATATCGGTTTTATTTTTCTGAATGCCGTCGATCAGCGATTTTTCGGTTTGCCATTGTACACGGTATTTCGATTGTTCGTCTTTCAAGTTGGCAATTTCTTCGCTCAACTTCGAAAGTTTTGCATCGTCTTTTTCACGTTTGATAGCCTCCCGTTCAATTTCCAGCTGTTTTATCCGGCGTTCAATCTCATCCAGCTCTTCCGGCACCGAATCCATCTCCAACCGCAGTTTGGCCGCCGCTTCGTCCATCAGGTCGATGGCCTTGTCGGGCAAAAATCGATCGGAAATATACCGTTGCGACAATTCAACCGCTGCGATAATGGCTTCGTCTTTAATCCGCACTCTGTGGTGATTTTCGTAACGTTCTTTCAGCCCTCGTAAAATTGAAATCGCACTCAACGTATCGGGTTCATCCACCATCACGATCTGGAAACGACGTTCCAGCGCCTTGTCTTTTTCGAAATATTTCTGATATTCATTTAGTGTGGTAGCACCGATAGCGCGCAAATCGCCACGGGCAAGCGCCGGTTTCAGAATATTGGCCGCATCCATTGCTCCTTCGCTTTTCCCTGCCCCAACGAGGGTATGTATTTCGTCAATAAAGAGAATGATTTCGCCATTCGAATTTACCACTTCGTTGACAACCGCTTTCAACCGTTCTTCAAACTCGCCCTTGTATTTTGCCCCGGCGATCAGGGCGCCCATATCGAGCGAAAACAATTGTTTCGATTTCAGGTTTTCAGGAACATCGCCGCGCACAATACGGTGTGCCAAACCTTCGGCAATGGCGGTTTTCCCAGTTCCCGGTTCACCAATCAATATCGGGTTGTTTTTGGTCCGTCGGGTCAGAATTTGCAGGATACGCCGGATTTCATCATCACGGCCAATCACCGGATCGAGTTTGCCGTCGCGGGCCCGTTCGTTCAGGTTGACAGCAAAACGGTTCAGCGAATTAAATTTATCTTCAGCGGTTTGGCTATCGGCTTTCGCCCCTTTGCGCAGTTCCACAATGGCAGCTTCCATTTCCTTTTGGCTGGCTCCGCTATCTTTCAGCAAACTACTGATGGTTCCTCCCGTTTCAATCAGCGCCAATAAAATATGTTCGACCGAAACAAACTGATCGCCCATTTTTTGTGCAATGCCAATTGATTTTTGCAAATTGCGGTTGGCATCGTTCGATAAATATGGTTCGGCCCCCGTTACCCTGGGATACGATTCGATAATTTTATCGAGTGCCTTTTGCAGAACAGGTACATTGACTCCGAGTTTTTTCAGCAGAAAACCTGTCGTATTTTCAGCAGCTTGAAGCAAGCCTTTCAACAAATGACCGGGTTCAATTGCCTGCTGATTGTTTCCTTGGGCAATAACAAATGCCTGCTGTACAGCTTCCTGCGATTTTATAGTGAAATTATTGAAATTCATGTTTCTTCATTTTTAGATTAATCAATCATGACGATTGACAATCGTCAATATCCTTGCCAGATCAGAACGAAATGACAATTTGGCCATAAATATTTGATATACATGAAGTTTTGTTCGCAAACAAACTTATAGGAGAGAAATTTTGGCAGCCTGCAAAAATGAACAAGGACGGCTTCTACCGTCCTTGTTCACCTAACCAAACCTACTTTTCTATGAAAAAATTTTACTTGTAATTCTTACTTGTTACAATACAAAAATACGGCGATAAATAGTTAAGACGTATGAACCAAAGTTAAAGAATGTTAATATTTTACCTGCCTTTTTGAAAGATTCATGAGTCTTAATTTTCAGCTGTTTATTTCTGATTCATAAGCCGGAGCTTTTCGTTGATAAAACCTTTCATCTCAAAAATATTATTTTCCCGTAGTTCAATGCAGTTTTTTAACCAGTCTGAAATGTTTTAATAATTTGAAATTATAATTACATTCGCAAGTGAATACAATCATCAGATTGATAATCACTAAACAATTCATAATTAAATGCTCAAATATGGCAAAGTATGTTTATTCGTTTGGAAATGGTGCAGCTGAAGGTAAAGCTGACATGAAAAACATGTTGGGTGGAAAAGGTGCCAACCTCTGTGAAATGAATCTTATCGGGGTTCCTGTTCCTCCTGGGTTTACGATTACCACCGAAGTATGCACTGTTTACAACGAAAAAGGGAAAGACGCGGCAGTTGCCCTTATCAAAAAAGAAGTTGAAGCAGCCGTTGCAAAAGTTGAAGATTTAACCGATACCAAATTCGGAGACAAAGACAATCCTTGTCTGGTTTCTGTTCGTTCAGGAGCAAGGGTTTCCATGCCGGGAATGATGGATACCGTATTAAACCTTGGATTGAACGATTTAGCGGTTCAGGGAATTGCAAAAAAATCAGGAAACCCACGTTTTGCATGGGACTCATACCGTCGGTTCGTGCAAATGTACGGCGATGTGGTTTTGGGCATGAAACCTGAAAACAAAGAAGATATTGATCCGTTCGAAGGAATCATCGAACACCTGAAAGAAGAACGCGGGATTGAACTGGATACCGATTTTTCTACTGAAGACCTGAAATTACTGGTTATCCGTTTCAAAGAAGCAGTATTGAAAAGTACCGGAAATACATTTCCTGATGACCCGTGGGAACAACTTTGGGGTGCTGTTTGCGCCGTGTTCGACAGTTGGATGAACCCACGTGCCATCTATTACCGCAAAATGAACAACATTCCTGCCGAATGGGGTACTGCAGTTTCTGTGCAGGCCATGGTATTCGGAAACATGGGACAAACATCGGCTACGGGTGTTGCATTTACAAGAGATGCAGCCACCGGCGAAAACATTTTCAATGGTGAATACCTGATCAATGCACAGGGAGAAGACGTGGTTGCCGGTATCCGTACCCCGCAACAAATCACCATCGAAGGAAGCAAACGCTGGGCTGAATTGGCCGGAGTGAGCGAAAAAGAACGTGCGGACAACTATCCGTCGCTGGAAGAAACCATGCCTGTGTTGTACAAACAACTGAACGATACCCAGGAAAAACTGGAAAACTATTTCAAAGATATGCAGGACCTGGAATTCACTATTCAGGAAGGAAAATTATGGTTGCTGCAAACCCGTAACGGGAAACGTACCGGCGAAGCAATGGTAAACATTGCCATCGATATGCTTGCTGAAGGAATGATTGATGAAAAGACTGCTTTATTGCGTATCGAACCAAATAAGCTGGACGAATTGCTTCACCCTGTATTCGATACCGAGGGAATGAAAAAGGCAACCGTTTTAGCAAAAGGACTTCCGGCATCGCCAGGAGCCGCTACCGGACAGATCATTTTCTTTGCCGATGAGGCAAAAAAATATCCGGTTACTATTTTGGTACGTATCGAAACTTCTCCAGAAGACCTCGAAGGGATGAACATTTCCAAAGGTATTTTAACAGCCCGCGGTGGTATGACTTCGCACGCTGCTGTAGTTGCCCGCGGTATGGGTAAATGTTGTGTGTCGGGTGCAGGCGCCGTAAAAGTTGATTACAAAACCAGGATCATGACCATCGGCGACAAATCATTTAAAGAAGGCGAGTGGATTTCGCTGAATGGCTCGACCGGTGAAGTGTACGAAGGAAAAGTACCGACGATGGATCCGGAAATCAGTGGAAACTTTGGAAAAATAATGGATTTGGCCGATAAATTCACCCGCATGTCGGTTCGTACCAACGCCGACACTCCACACGATGCACGAGTAGCCCGTGAGTTTGGCGCAAAAGGAATTGGCCTTTGCCGCACCGAACACATGTTCTTTGAAGGCGAACGTATCAAAGCCATGCGCGAGATGATTTTGTCGTCGACCATCGAAGGCCGCGAAAAAGCGCTTGCTAAATTATTGCCATACCAGCGCGAAGACTTTGAAGGAATTTTCGAAGCCATGGAAGGATTTGGCGTGACCATCCGTTTGCTTGACCCGCCGTTGCACGAATTTGTGCCTCATCAACAGGCAACACAAAAAGAACTGGCACAAGAAATGGGAATTTCGATCGAAGCCGTTAAAAATAAAATTTCAGAACTGGAAGAATTTAACCCGATGCTGGGCCATCGTGGTTGCCGTTTGGGTATCACTTATCCTGAAATTACAGCCATGCAGGCACGCGCGATTATCGAAGCAGCCGTGAACCTGAAAGCAAAAGGAATTGATGCCCGTCCGGAAATCATGGTTCCGCTGGTAGGAACTGTTGCCGAGTTGAAAAACCAGACCGATATTATTCGCGTAACTGCCGAAAAAGTATTTACTGAAAAAGGCATGCGCATTGATTACCTGGTTGGAACAATGATTGAAATTCCACGTGCTGCATTGACTGCCGACCATATTGCAGCCGAAGCCGATTTCTTCTCGTTCGGAACCAATGACCTCACCCAGATGACCCTTGGTTATTCGCGCGACGACGCTGGTAAATTCCTGCCTGTTTATCTCGATAAAGGCATCCTGAAACAAGACCCATTCCAGGTACTCGACCAAAATGGGGTTGGATTATTGGTTGAAATGGGCGTTACCAGAGGCCGTTCGGTGAAACCAAAACTAAAAGTGGGCATTTGCGGTGAACATGGCGGCGAACCAAGTTCGGTAATGTTCTGCGATAAAGTAGGAATGGACTACGTGAGTTGTTCGCCTTTCCGCGTGCCGATTGCACGGGTGGCAGCAGCGCAGGCCAACATTAAAAAATAATCAACTGAATTATTCGATATTGAAAAGCCTCCCGGAATCGGGAGGCTTTTTTTGTGCTCTGCTCAATTACTGTTTTTCCTCGGAATATTTCTTGAAATTGTTTAAAATAGCCTGCCATCCATCGCGCTGCATTTCAACTGGATAAACGGATTCGGTTTCAAATGTTTCGACCACCAAAGTTTCGTTGCCATTGCCGGTAAAAACAATTTTCACTTTTCGACCATCATCAATGGTATATTCAATTTGCCTGTTGAGTTCGATTTTATTGTACACACCGCCAAAATCAAAACCAACACTGCCATCTTTGGCTTCCATCCGGGAAACAAACCTTCCACCAACCCGCAAATCGTTTTCGGCCCGTGTTGTATGCCAGTCGTCGGAAGCATTGTTCCAGTTGACAATATCTTCAGGACTTGTCCAGTATTTCCATACGAATTCGATCGGCAGATGAATATTGGCCTGCAACGAAACGATCGTTTTTCCTTTTGTTTCCATCTTTCAAATTACTTTGCAGTGCAGTTAAACATCCACTGGATACCGTATTTATCGGTACAACTACCATAATAAGCGCCCCAAAACATGACCTGTAAATCCATCGTAATTTTTCCACCGGCTGATAATTTGTCAAACAATTTTTTTGTTTCATCCCTGCTATCCGGTTCCAGGTTGATATATACATTATTCCCGGCATTTACCGTAAATCCCATCGATTCGGGAGCGTCAGTACCCATTAGTACATGTCCGCCAACAATCGGTAACTCGATGTGCATGATGAGATTTTTATCTTCTTCGGCCAAAGGAGGAATACCATCAGAAACAGGAATGTCGCTGAAACGTGCAACACCGCCGCCACTAAATTCACCACCAAAAACCGATTTGTAGAAGTTGAATGCATCTTCTGTACAACGAGGAAAGTTGAGATATGTGCTAACTCTTGCCATGATGTTTATGTTTTTTAATTTGAAATACATAAACAAGTAATTTTCATATTTGTTTGTAACCCACTGAAACCGTGGCGGCAAAAACATTGCACGATTCATGAGAATGAATATTCTACGGAAGTTACATGTACCCGGAAAATTAATACAGGATTAGGGCGTTCACTATTTCTTCATTTTCAGATTGATCGTATGATGTATTGGCATTGAAAAAACGAACCAAACTTCATTCAGAAAGAGGAATATTGTATCATGATTCTTTTTTTACTTCTAAATAACTATTTTTGCCCTCGGTACGATAAAACGCACTTCATTCAGAAATAGATAACTTATTCTTCAACAGATGTTTTTACATATATCCCGATTTATTCTTCGAAACAGGACTTTATTAATTGTCATTCTCGTTCTAGGTACGGCCATTATGGCGTATATGGGAAAAGGCGTTAAAATGTCGTACGAAAATTCGTCTCTTTTACCTGAAAAAGACAGCACCAGGATTGAATACGAGAATTTTAAAAAACTTTTTGGAGAAGACGGAAATATCATCGTAGTTGGAGCAATTAATCCCGATATTTTTACGCTCGATCAGTTTAATGCCTGGGTTGGTTTAGGAAACGACATCCGAAAGATTGATGGCATAAAAGAGGTTTTGAGTATTGCCCGCTCGATCAATATTCTGAAAAATGATTCAACTCACCAGTTCGATATAGCGCCGGTAGTAGCACAGGAAGCAACATCGCAGGCCGAAGCCGATAGTTTAAAAGATGTGATTCTGAGTCTGAAAATTTATGAAGGGTTGCTTTACAATCCGAAAACCAAAGCAACGCTAATGACGATTACGCTTGATAAAAGCAAGCTGAATGACGTGAGCCGGATTGAGCTGGTCGACAACCTGATAAAAACTGTTGACGCATACAAAGAAAAGAATCATGTTGAAGTACACTGTTCGGGAATGCCATATATCCGCACTGTGACCATGCAAAAAATAAAGCATGAACTTTTCCTTTTTATCATCTTGAGCATCGTGGTTGCCGCCTCCATCATGTTCCTGTTTTTCCGCTCATTTAAAGCAGTTTTAAGTTCGCTCCTGATTGTTGGAATCAGCATCATTTGGGTGATGGGGACCTTGGTGCTTTTCAAATTCAAGATTACTATTTTAACAGGTGTAATCCCATCGTTAATAGTCATTATTGTTATTGAAAACTGTATCTACATTCTGAATAAATACCACTGGGAATTCAGAAGTCACGGTAATAAAATCAGGGGTTTATCGCAGGTAATCCAACGGATTGGGTTTGCCTCGTTGATGACCAATGCTGCAACTGCCCTGGGATTTGCCGCATTCATTGTGATCCCGAACCAGATGCTGCGCGAATTTGGAATCGTTACGTCCATCAACATTATTGTATTATACATCCTTTGTATCGTTTTGCTCCCGATCATTCTTAGTTTTGTTGCACCACCGCAACCAAAGCATATCAAACACCTCGACAGCAACTTTTTCGGAACTATTCTTGATAAAGTCATCTACTTGGTCAGTCATCGGCGCAAGCTGATTTACTTCCTTGCAGGAGGGCTTGTTGTTGTTGGTTTTGCAGGCCTTAGCATGATGAAAACATCGGGTAAAGTTGTGGATGATTTCAGAACAGACGATCCTGCTTATATTGATTTGAAATTTTTCGAGAATAACTTCGGAGGGGTGATGCCTTTTGAAATTTCTATCGACACAAAAAAGAAGAATGGCGCGCTGGCCTATTCAACGCTAAAAAAGATTGATCAACTGCAGGAAACGATCAACCAAAATCCTGAATTTTCGAAGCCGCTATCATTGGTCGAAGTATTAAAATTTGCACGACAATCATACTATGGAGGCGACTCAAGTAAATATGCACTTCCAAGCTCAATGGAAAATAAATTCATTTTGAGCTATCTCCCAAAAAATGTAGAGAATAATACGGGAACCAGCCTGTTGAATTCGTTTCTCGATAGCACGAAACAAATAACCCGGGTTAGTTTTCAAATGGCCGATGTTCCTACCAAACGCATGGATTCGCTCATGACCATTATTACTCCACAGGTCGACAGCATTTTTGACGCAGCCAAATACGATGTGACATTAACCGGAAACGGCGTTGTTTATGCAAAAGGAACCAATTTCCTGATCAAAAACCTATTTGAAAGTGTGGCCATTGCCATTGTTTTAATTTCATTGTTGATGGCTTTATTGTTTTCGTCGTTCCGTATGATTTTGGTGTCGATGATACCGAACATCATTCCGTTGATCATAACAGCTGCAATCATGGGTTTTAGCGGCATTCCCATCAAACCATCTACCATCATTGTATTCAGTATCGCACTGGGTATTTCGGTCGACAATGCCATCCAGTACTTGTCGCGTTACCGGCACGAGTTAAAAATCACCAATAAGAATATCAAAAAATCGGCGTTAAGCGCTCTGCACGAAGCAGGGTTCAGTATGATCTACACCAGCATTGTTTTAGTTCTCGGGTTCAGTGTGTTTATCGTTTCTGAATTTGGCGGAACTCAGGCATTGGGAATACTCATCTCGACCACTTTGTTAATTGCAATGTTCTTCAATATTTTAGTACTCCCATCACTTTTACTTTCGCTCGACAAGCGTTTGGTGAGTAAAGCATTTACCGAGCCGATCATCGAAATTTACGATGATGAAGATGAAAGTGATGCCATCAAAGAAGAAGAATGTCAGGAAAAGCTGGAAAAAGTAATTGAATAATTTTCACTCAATTTATATAGGGAAAAACCTGTTTCAATAAGATTGGAACAGGTTTTTTTTGATTAAATGATTCGAAGCGATTCTGTTTTTTATTTTTCAATTTTACAAAAACATTCTTCGTACCGTTTCTTTTTTCATATCCATTTACATACTTTTGATCATCAAACCTCGACTTCTATGAATGCAATGTATTTGGTGATTGGGGCGCTGGTGGTTTTCGCACTTGCCTATCGTTTCTACTTCAGTTTTATTTGTGCAAAAGTATTGACGTTGAATCCTTCGAGAGTTACACCGGCAAACAAATTGTACGATGGTCAGAATTATTATCCGACCAGCAAATGGATTCTTTTTGGACACCACTTTGCTGCAATTGCGGGTGCAGGTCCTTTGGTTGGGCCGGTGCTGGCCGTACAATTCGGGTATTTTCCCGGATTCATGTGGATGCTAATTGGGGCAGTAATGGCTGGGGCAGTACACGATCTTGTGCTTTTAACCGCTTCGGTAAGGCACGATGGAAAATCGATTGCCGAGATTGCCAAGTGCGAAATCAGTAAGCTCAGTGGAATAACCACATCGGTTGCAGTGATCATCATCATTATTGTTGCGCTTGCCGGATTGGGTTTGGTGGTAGTCAATTCGCTTTCCGAAAGTTCGTGGGGAACTTTTACCATCGCGGCAACCATTCCGATTGCATTGGCAATGGGTGTTTGGATGTCGAAACTCAGAAAAGGAAAAACAGCAGAAGCGACCATCTTCGGAGTCATACTTCTTATTATGGCCGTCGTTTACGGACGATATATTCCTGAATCGCCAATCGCTTCGTGGTTTACTTACGATCATCATTCACTAACAATACTACTGGCAGGGTATGGTTTTCTGGCTTCAGTATTGCCTGTTTGGTTGTTACTTGCACCACGCGATTACCTGAGTTCAATCATGAAAATTACCGTCGTTGGCATGCTTGCCGTCGGAATCATTGTTGTTGCGCCGAATTTGAAAATGCCTGCTTTCACTGCATTTTCGCATGGAGGAGGACCAATCATTCCCGGGACACTTTTCCCATATCTGTTTATTACCATTGCTTGTGGCGCCATTTCAGGTTTTCACTCACTGGTAAGCTCCGGAACAACTCCCAAAATGTTGATGAACGAGAAAGACATCAAGTTCATTGCTGTTGGGTCGATGCTTATCGAAGGTTTAGTAAGTATTCTTGCTCTTGTAGCTGCAGCAAGCCTTTTACCACTCGACTATTTCATGATTAATGTTTCGCCCGAAAAGTTACAACATATATTGCCCCAGCTTCATTCAATGGGATTTACCGATTCAAACATTACTGAATTGTCAAATGAAGTTGGCGAGAAGATTATTGGGCGTACCGGTGGCGCTGTATCATTGGCGGTAGGCATGGCCGAGATATTTTCTTCCATTCCCGGAATGAAAGGGCTCATGTCGTACTGGTACCATTTCGCAATTATGTTCGAAGCGTTGTTTATCCTGACGACCATTGATGCCGGGACACGTATTGCCCGGTTTGTATTGCAGGAAGCTTTTGGAAAAGTTTACAAACCTTTTGGGCGTACCAATTGGCTTCCGGGAAACTTGCTCGCAAGCGGATTAGTAGTTTTTGCATGGGGATATTTTATCTATTCGGGAACGGTAGCCACTATCTGGCCTATGTTTGGAAGTGCAAACCAATTGCTGGCAACCATCGCGCTTGTTGTCGGAACCAGTTATATAATTAATCGGGGAAAAAAACGATATGCATGGATTACCATTTTACCAATGATCTTTGTCGGAGTGACAACCTTAACAGCAGGTTGGCAGAATGTGATGAATATCTATCTGCCTCAGGCGATGGACGCAAAAACCCGAACACAAGGTGTCATAAACACATCCCTAACGGTTATTATCGTCATTTGTGTATTTATCATTCTTTTCGATGCTATTCCAAAGTGGATTAAAGCCTGGCAGGGAAAGCAGCCAATTGTTGCAGAAGAAGGATAATCAATGTTCCGAACTGGTTTTTGTCACAATTATCAAAAATTATAATGATTTTTAATGTCATAAACTAATATTTGTTTGAGGTTTAACGATATGAGCTATCCTTCATAATCGTAAATATTTGTTAATGTAAAATATTTAGCTTTTCCCGGTCGCTTTTTTATAAAAATTATTGGTTAAACTTGTGTGGTTTCTGTATAAGCACACTACGAAGTCTGTCTTTTCAGGAGCCGAAACTTAAATCAACTCTCACTTTTCGATGAAAAAATCATTTTTATACAGTTGCCTTGGGATTCTTTCTATGGGCATTCTTATCCATTCGTGCAAGAATGCAGGAGACGGTGGCAACAAAAGAAATCTTTCTTCAGGAATGGTTGCTGAAGGGTATGTTGTGAGCCCAAGCCATTTCGAGAATAAACTGATCGTAACGGCAAATTTACTCCCTTTCGAAACCGTTGATATAAAAACGCCGGTTGCCGGAACTGTACTGTCCATTCATTTTAAAGAGGGACAGAAAGTAGGCAAAGGACAGTCGCTTGTACAGATCGACGATCGGGTTTGGAAAGCCCAGATCAAAGGGTTGAAAGCACAACTTGCCGCCGGTAAAGAAGAGCTTCAGCGAAAAGAGACATTGCTGAAAGCCGAAGGAGCCAGTCAGGAAGAAGTGGATGCTGCCCGTTCAAGCGTATTGCAACTGGAAGCGAAAATTGAAGAATTATCGGTTTATGTGAGTTTGGCCAGTGTGCCTGCTCCCTTTAGCGGACAGGTGGGCATGCGCGACTTCAGCGTCGGGGCATATCTTCCGCAGGGACAAATCATCACGCAAATTGCCCAGTCGGATCGCCTGAAAGTTGATTTCAACCTGCCCGGCAGGTACATCAACCAGTTATCGACCGGAAAAGAAGTGAAAGTAGTTGCCAACAACGATACACTGACCGCCTCCGTATATGCAGTAAACCCGCTTATCGACGAGAATACACGCACAATACAGGTACGGGCTTTACTCGACAACCGGGATAACTGGCTGCCGGGCGATTTTGCACAGACATCGCTGGTGCTTGATGTCTACGATTCGGCGCTGGTAATACCCACGCAATTAATTATTCCTGAATTAGGAGCCGAAACGGTTTTTGTCTGCAAAAACGGGAAAGCCGTAAAACGAAAAGTATCGACCGGTATACATACCGATAAAGTAGTTCTTATCAGCGAAGGGTTAGCTATCGGCGATACCTTGCTGGCCACCGGACTGATACAGGCACGGGAGGGAATACCAGTGAAGATTAGCAAAACTGCAAGCTCAACCAAATTATGACATTATCAGACATCAGTATAAAACGTCCGGTAATGGCAAGCGTTTTTGCCATTGCCATCGTTCTCTTTGGAGTGGTCGGTTTTCTGTCGCTTGGGATTCGCGAATACCCGAGTGTCGACCCGCCAGTTGTAACCGTTTCGACCAGCTATCCCGGGGCTAATGCCGAAATTATTGAATCGCAGATTACCGAACCGATAGAAGAGTCGATCAACAGTGTCGACGGGATAAAAACATTGAGTTCCGTGAGTTCTGACGGACGCAGCTCGATTACCATTGAATTCGATACAGGCAAAGACCTCGACAATGCAGCCAATGATGTGCGCGATAAAGTTGCTGGTGCTGTTTCAAAACTGCCACCCGATGCTGAACCCCCGGAAGTTTCAAAGGCCGATGCCGATGCGCAAACCATTCTGACTGTTACGGTAGAAAGCAACAAACGCAGCCTGATAGAACTGTCGGAAATAGGGAATAATATTTTCAAAGAACGACTCCAGACTATTCCAGGCGTGAGTAGCATCCGTATATGGGGCGAACGAAAATATGCCATGCGAATTGAACTTGATCCAGCGAAACTTGAAGCATACAGCTTAACTCCAAGCGATGTCAGTTCTGCCCTTTCAAGCCAAAATGTAGAGTTGCCGGCCGGCCGTCTGGAAGGAGAAAATACGGAATATACCATACGAGCCATGGGGCGGATAAATACCTCGAATGAGTTAGGCAGGCTAATTGTGAGCAAAAAAGACAATGTGCTGATCCGTCTGTCTGATTTGGGGATAGTACGTCTGGGCGCAGAAAACGAGCGAACTATCATGCGCGGGAACAACATGGTTCCAATGATCGGGATAGCCCTGCAACCGCAACCGGGCGCCAATTACATCGAGATTGTTGATGAAGCATTTCGCCGGGTTGAACAGATTAAAAAAGAATTACCAGAAGATCTTGTTCTGGATATTGCCCTTGATACCACGATCAGTATACGAAAAGCCATCAGCGAGGTAAAGGAAACCATTTTTATTTCTTTTGTGCTGGTATTGCTGGTCATTTTCTTTTTCCTGAGAAGCTGGCGCACCACGATGATACCCATTGTGGTTATCCCGATTTCGCTGGTTGGAACTTATTTCATACTGTTTCTTGCCGGCTATTCCATCAATGTTTTAACCTTGCTCGGGATGGTGCTGGCAACCGGCTTGGTTGTCGACGATGCCATTGTGGTACTGGAAAATATTTACACCAAAGTTGAACATGGGATGAGTCCCCTGCAAGCGGCTTTTAAAGGTTCGCGGGAGGTGTTCTTTGCCGTTATTTCAACTTCCGTGAGTTTAATTTGCGTGTTCCTGCCTATCTTTTTCCTTCAGGGACTTACCGGACGTTTATTCCGCGAATTTGCAATGGTGGTAGCCGGAGCTATCCTGCTTTCAACATTTGTATCGCTGTCGCTGACCCCCATGATGAGTTCTCGTTTTTTACGGAAAAGCGAACGAAATAGTGGAGTGATGAACAGCTTCAAAAAAATCGTTGACTTCCTGATCGTTCAGTACTCTCGCTTGTTAAAATCTTTTATGCGCAAGCGCTGGCTTGCTTTCCCTGTGGTTGCTTTTACAGCCGGGCTGATTCTCCTGTTTGGAGTTAGTCTGCAACGAGAACTGGCCCCGATTGAAGATAAAAGCCGTATCCGTCTGTCGTCGACGGCCCCGGAAGGCACATCCTACGAGGCAATGGACGCTTATCAGCAACAACTAATGATGATGATGGATACCTTGTCTGAGAAAAAATTTCTGATGGGTATCACTGCATTCGGGGGAGGTTCATCATCTTCTTCAAACTCTGCATTTGTGCGCATTTCATTATTGCCTCCTTCCGAACGCAAACGCAGCCAGATGGAAATTACCCAGCAACTGAGCCAATTGGTAAAAAAATACAATTTTGCACAAACATTGGTTGTGCAGGAACCAACCATTAGCGCCAGCCGTGGTGGACGAAGCAGCTTGCCTGTTCAGCTTGTGATCCAGGCGCCCGACTTACAACGGCTCCGCAAAGTAATCCCGAAATTCATGGAAAAGGCACAGGCTGATCCTACATTCGATGCAGTGACCATCGACCTAAAATTCAACAAGCCGGAATATTCCATCGAAATTTTGCGTGATAAAGCGCTCGACATGGGCGTTTCGGTCAGTGATATTGCCCGCACTATTCAAACATACCTGAGCGAACAACGCATTGGATACTTCATAAAAGACGGCAAGCAATACTATGTAATTGCCAGCGCAGATAAAGAAAATCGCAACGAGCCGTTCGACCTGACCCGAATGACCGTCCGAAACAGATCTGGGAAAATGGTGACCCTCGACAACCTCATAAAAATGGAGTTGGAAAGCCGGCCACCACAACTGCTGCGTTTCAACCGATATGTTGCGGCAACGGTTTCAGCGGCCCCAGCCGAAGGGAAAACCATTGGCGATGGGATTAATGCGATGCACCGCATTGCCGATGAGGTTTTGGACGATTCATTTAGCACTGCACTGACAGGAAGCTCCTCCGATTTTGCCGAAAGTTCCGGAAATATTTTACTGATTTTCATTTTTGCACTGATTCTGGTTTACCTGACCCTGGCGGTTCAGTTCGAGAGTTTTCGCGACCCGCTGACCATCATGTTCACTGTTCCTTTGGCATTAGCAGGGGCGCTTATGTCGCTGTTTTTCTTCGGACAAACCCTGAATATTTTCAGCGAAATTGGGATTATTGTGCTGGTGGGAATCGTAACCAAAAACGGAATATTGATTGTTGAATTTGCCAACCAGAAAAGAGAACAGGGAATGTCGATAAAAGAGGCTGCTATTGAAGCTTCTATTCAACGCTTCCGTCCAATTCTGATGACCAGTCTGGCAACGGTATTGGGCGCACTGCCTATTGCACTTGCCTTGGGCGATGCATCGACCAGCCGTATTCCAATGGGTATCTCAATTATTGGCGGGCTTATTTTTTCGTTGATTCTGACGCTTTTTATCATCCCATCGCTTTATACTTATATTGCGGATAAATCAAAACGAGTTTATGCAGAAGAAGTTGAATAAAATAGTTGTACTGACTGCGTTATTGATGGTAATTGCATTGAAGCAACAGGCGCAGGAAACCACAACACTTTCCGGACTGATTGACCGTGTGCTGGCGGAAAATTATCAGGTGAAGATTGTACGGAATGAAGCATTACAGGCAGCAAATAACAATACACTTGGAAATGCCGGATTTCTTCCTTCTCTGGATGTGCAGGGAACAACATCAAAGGCAACCAACAATACCCATCAGGAAATGTTCAATGGCACTGTCCGCGATGGAGAAAGTGCACAGAGTAAAGTTTTTAGCGCATATATTGAAGCCAACTGGACTATTTTCGACGGATTTAAAATGTTTGCCCAACGCGACAAACTTTCATTATTGGAGCAAATCGGGACCATCGATGCCCGGTATTATATGGAACAGACCATTGCCGATGTCTCTTCTGCTTATTTTCAACTGGTAAAAGAAATGGCTCTGCTCGACAACCTTCGTAAAACCTGCGAAGTTTCGCGATTCCGTTACCGGTTGGAAGAAAAAAAACGACAAGTAGGCAGCGGCACTACCCTCGATTATAATCTTGCGTTGATGGATTACCATGCCGACAGCCTCGATATGATCAACCAGGAGCAGACAATCAAAAGCCTGCAAATTCAGTTGAATCGGCTGTCGCGTAACGATCCTGATAGGGCGATTATTCCTGCCGACCACGAGTTCAATCCGGAAGGAATTGCTGACAAAGAAACACTGACAGAGCAGGCTGTTCAGGCAAACAAAGACATTCGGCTGGCTCAAATTCAGGAAATGATTGCTGAAAAGAACGTGCGTATACAGCAGTCATCGCGTTATCCGCAGGTGGATGCATACGGACGTTATTCCTATTCAAAACAAACCAACGAGGTTGGGGTTACCCAGTTGAACCGAACGTACGGACGAACTTTTGGCCTCACGATCCGGTTCAATCTGTACAACGGGGGAACGCTGAACAAAGCCATTGCCAACGAAAAACTGGCCAGCGAAAACAGTACCCTGACGCGGCAAAACACGACCGAACTAATAACCGCCGAAGTACTTGGCATGTATTATGAATATCAATCGATGGTAAAGCAACAGGCTCTCGCGCGCGAAAATATTCAGTTGGCCGAAAAGTCGCAGGAAATTGCCCGTGCCCAATTCGAGAAAGGCGCTATTAATGGGTACAACTTCAGGCAAACACAGATCTCGGTGATCAATGCACAAAATCGGCTGACGCAGCTGGGCTTCTCGGTAAAAATGTTGGAGATTGAAATAAACCGGCTGACCGGAAAATTGGAAAGTTTGCTGTAATCTACTTCAGAAAGTCATTCCGGCGCAGGTCGGAATTTCACGATTGCAATGGTCTGCCATTTTTCAGAATAGTATCCTGCTGGCCGTTAAATCGTTTTCCGTTTCAAACTTAATTTGGCAGAACGGCTAATATGCATGGGTTGCCTACCCTTTTCCGGTAACGTTATAACTCGAGGTAACTGCTTTTGGACATTTCGCTGTATCAAGATCAGATATATTTGCCCCTTGTTCCAATGCGTTGGAAATAGCTATTTCTTTAAAACTGTCGTATTGATCATAGCTTAAATCAAAAAGGTTTTGCAGGTTCACATTATGCAATGCTTCTTGAGTATCAATTTTGTTATCAGAATATAAGCGTAAAAATTGTCTATTCAACATATTTCCAACTTCATTGCATCGCATTTTATAAAAATCGCCCTCTTTAATTCTAAAATATTTCTTTAGCATTTCTATATTGCTACTTTCATCGATGCTAATTACATGGTCGTTAAGTATAAAATTGATGTAAACCAATAGTAAATCAAGAAGTTCCTCTTTTATATCTTGAATTTTTTCGATTTTATTGTCTTTTAGGATTTTTTCAAGGTTTTGGTTACTGAGTTCAGTATTATAAATTAATTCAGCAATATCTGAAATGTAATCATTGAAACTTTCAGTTGAAAGGATAAATCCAAAAACTTCATGAAGTGCCAGATCATTTTTTGGTAATATAGAGTCCATATTTTTAGGTTTTAGATATTTATGCTGCTTGAATTGGGACTATTTTTTTTTATTTGTCTACCAAAATTATCATAAATTCTCAAACGCATTAAATATCAGACAATAAAGTTATCTGCTATTTTTTCAAATCGAACTTGTTTAAAGTTGAAACTACGTTTATTTGGCCCTCTTCATTTCTAAATATCGAATAACGAACAAAAAATGAGGAATATCGAAATATCACAAATGTGACTGAAACATAATTCCTTATTTCTTGTTTTTTGTTTATTGGTTCGTTAGTTCGTTAGTTCGTTAGTTCGTTATAGCCACTAAATCCATCGTCGTTCTCATGGGGGTGATTTGAGGTCAACCCATGGTAATCGTCTTTGAAGCCAAAATCTTCCGGTATAAAACTAAAAAAGCCGTCATTGCTGACGGCCCCTTTTGTCTATCGAATGCGGCTAAAAGTGTGCTGAGATTTGTATCTGTAAGGGAGACCGAACCAAGCGGTAGCCTATCGGCAGGACTTCGAAATACAGGTTGCCGTACTGATAGTAAACATTTCCGTGGATTCGTATGCGGTTGCAGTGAAACGGTAGTGTGGCAAAAACAGTCAGGTACGGGATGTCGACAATTACATAGCCAATTCCGGGGCGATAATCGCAAAAGTGCCCGTCGTAATAATAGTAGCGACCGTGGTTGTGCCGAAACACAAGCGGGTTGCTGTGAAAATTCCGGTAGGTTTTCCCATACTGCGAATGATAGTAAAAATCGCGATGATCGGCATGACTGTCTTTTCTATCGTAATACCTTTGATAGTCTGACTTCTCATGTCTTTCTCTGTCGTATTCAGAGTGGGTTCCTTTGTTTTTCTCCTGATCGTAATCGCGACGTTCGTTTTCGTGGCGGCGATAGCTGTCGTTTTGTTTTGCATACTCATATCGCCGGGTATCACTATATGAACGAATTTCCCGGTCATCCCGATCGTTTCGGCTATGGTCGTCCCGCTTATTTTCGATTTTCTGATTGGACGGACTTTCACTGCGTTCTTCTTGTTTTCCTTCTCTACTGTCCCTTCTCTGGGCGTTTGCTTCAAAATTGTTTCCTACTACGATTGCTGCCATCAATGCTGTTATGGCAAAAAATCTAATTTTAATTGTTGTTTTCATGGCTTCCAGTTTTTTAAATTAAAAAATAAATGTTCTGGATTTGCGCGCCTTCAATTACCAGTGTTCTGCAATCGATAAAAACAAAGCCTGTGCCAAAAAAATAGAAGCATCGCATCAACACAACACAATCCAATTATATTCAAAGCATTAGATTGCTTATTTTTGTTTCCGTAGAAAAATTCTCTTGATCGTTAATTATTACCCTTTCCCAAAATAATCATAAACTCCGGATTCATCACATGCAAACAAAATCCAGGAGAAAAACACCAACATACTGTTTTTCAATGGATTCGTAAAAATATTAACATTGGGTCAGACAGAGGTAATAAATAATACTATTTTTGCATCACAATTTTAGAACCGGAATGGGACGAATTTTAGCCATCGATTACGGACGAAAACGGACGGGGCTGGCAGCTACCGACACCATGCAGATTATTGCTTCGAAACTCGAAACGGTATCCTCGCACGAGATTTTCAGCTTTCTGAAAAATTACATGCAGAAAGAGCCGGTTGAACGTATTATTGTTGGTTATCCGTTGCAAATGAACAACGAAGCATCGGAAGCTGTTTTGTATATCAACCCATTTTTGAAAAGGCTGGTGAAAGAATTTCCCGATATCCCGGTAGAGCAGGTAGATGAACGGTTTACATCGAAAATGGCTTTTCAAACCATGATTGATGCCGGCTTAAAAAAGAAGGACAGGCAAAATAAGGCAACCATTGATGCAGTGAGCGCAACCATTATGTTGCAAACCTATTTGGAACAAAAAAAATACAAAAGATGATTTATCCGATTACCGTATTTGGCGACCCTTTACTAAGGCAAACAGCAAAACCAATTGATAAAGATTATCCGGAGCTTGCAAGGCTGATTGAAGATATGTTTGACACCATGTATTTCTCGGACGGAGTCGGACTGGCAGCTCCTCAGATAGGCTTGTCGATCCGTATTTTTGTGATCGATGCAACCGCGTATGCTGACGAAAATCCGGAATTGGCTGATTTCAAAAAGGAATTTATCAACCCGCAAATTATTGAACTTACAGGCGATACTTGGACCATGAATGAAGGATGCCTGAGCCTACCTGAAATTCACGAAGATATTGTACGCCCCGAAACGGTCAGGATAAAATACATGAACGAGAATTTTGTTGAACACGACGAAACATACAGCGGCTATGCTGCCCGTGTCATCCAGCACGAATACGACCACTTGGAAGGGAAACTGTTTATCGATTTGATGAACCCACTGAAACGCCGGTTACTGAAAAGCAAGCTGACAGCCATTTCAAAAGGAAAAGTTTCGACCAAATACAGACAGAGACTACCTGGAAAGAAGTAAAATAGTACAGAGTAGTAACCTGAGTTCGATCTAAAAATTTATTTGCTTTAACTGCCCCATCCCCATCCCTTCCCCAATCGGGAAGGGAGTCTGGCCTGTGAGTTTGACAAAGTCCGTTCAATAACGATAAAACTATCGGCATTATTGCAGGCCTAAAGTCCCCCGTTTGGGGGATTAGGGGGCAAACAGAGTAAATGGTGTAAATTTTATTCGTGTTGTATCTTGTATCGAACTCAGAGTAGTATGTAAATAGTGGTAAGAAAAACTGGAATTTTTCAATAATTCGGTTTAACTTGTTGTTTGAATTTAACAACCATCCAAACAACAGGTTTGACACGATATTCCAACATATTCCAAACCGTTCCTTTCGTCCGGATCACCCTGTGGTTTACCGCCGGGATTCTTTGCCGCGATATTTTTCACTTTTCGGGAACTGTCGGAGGCATCCTTCTTTTTTTGCTCCTTTCGTCGATAATCATTCTGTCGCGAAAATCGGATTTCCGGAGTGTTACCATTGCCAATTATCTCGTTGCAATAAGTTTGTTTCTTTTCGGTTCCTGGCATGCAAATCAAAACATCAGGCCATTGCCGGTTTTTTCTTCGGAAAAAGAACATTATTCGGGACTGGTTGTGGAAACTCTGTCCGAAAAACCAAAATCGTTTCAAACCATTCTGAAAATTCAGGACACAGAAAAAAATACCAGCGGGAAAGTGGTTGCATATTTCAGTAAAGATGAAGGGATTGAGCAACTGACACCGGGCAAACAAATCGTATTTTCGGCAAAACCAACCCCCATTAAAAACCCGGGAAACCCCTTCGAATTCGACTATCAGGCGTATATGCAGCAACAGGGCATCGGCTATTCGGTTTACCTGAAAAACAGCGATTACAAGGTGCTGGGCACAGCGAAAAACAATCTTTTTATTTGGGCCGAGAATTGCCGGAACTTATTGTTGTCCATCCTTCGGGAACACAAGATTTCGGGGGAAGAATACACGGTTATTGCCGCCCTGACTTTGGGTTACCGGAAAGAAATAAACCCCGAAATCCGCGATTATTTTGCATCGTCGGGAGCCATGCACGTGCTGTCGGTTTCGGGGCTGCATGTGGGAATTATCTACCTTATTCTTGCGTTTCTTCTTTCCTCCATCAAACGAAGAAAATACGGAACGTTGATTTACACCCTGCTCATTGCCAGCCTGATTTGGATTTACGCCATTCTTTCCGGCCTGTCGGCTTCGGTACAAAGGTCGGCCGTCATGTTTACGTTCGTGCTGATCGGCCAGAACCTGAACCGCCCGGCCAACATTTTCAGTTCACTCACCGCATCGGCTTTTTTGCTGATGCTTTTCAACCCCTTGGTAATCGCCGATATTGGCTTTCAGCTTTCCTATCTGGCGCTCTTCGGGATTGTACTTTTTCAGCCCATATTTTACAATCTCATTGAAATAAAAAACCGGTGGTTCGACAAACTGTGGAGTTTGCTGACCGTTTCATTGGCTGCACAACTGACAACGTTCCCATTAGGTTTGCTTTATTTCTCGCAGTTCCCCAATTATTTCTGGCTGAGCAATTTCATCGTCATTCCGGTTTCAACCCTAATTTTGGGCGCCACTTTTTTATTGTTCTTCATAAGCCCGATCCCGGTTATTTCCGACTGGGTGGGAATTATTGTCCAGCAATCGACCCACTTCATGCTGGTTTCGCTGAAATGGATCGATTCGCTGCCTTTTGCCGTTGCCGAAGGGATTTCAATCAACGGAGCGCAATCCATCCTGCTTTTGCTGATCATTGCTTCGGGATATTGGTTCATCAAATCGAAATCAGTTCGGGAACTTCGGCTGATTCTTTTGCTGACAAGCGGGTTTTTTCTGGTTTCGTTCATCCAAAACTACCGATTGCTGAACCAGCAAAAAATGATTGTTTACAATTCGGATTATCCGATCCTGCAATTCATTCATGGCCGGAATAATTACATTTTTACTGATTCAGTAAAAACAAAACCGGAACAGCTATCGCGGCTGGTTCAGAATGTTGGAACTCATCTAAAACTGGCTGAACCCCGGTATATCTGGTCCGGCGAAAACACTGAATTTACTGATGATATTCTGACCGTCAGAGGTCGCACAATCTGGTTTTCAGGAAAGAAAATTCAGGTGGCAGACAACAGACAAAAAGAATTTTCATCCGACTACCGGATTGTTACCAACAATTTTTATGAAATTAAAGCGGGTGAAAATCCTGATAAAACGACAATTTTCATTGGAAACCCCCGCTATATGGGAACTCCTGAATTTAATATTTTCCAAACATGGAGAGATGGCGCATTTGTCTCAGACTTCAAAAAGAACATACGAAAGAAGCCAAATTTTACTTCTCGAAAATAATATAGAATTTAAAAAAATTTGCGCGCCATTTGAAGTTTTGTTATTACTTTGCTTCGCTAAATTTTTGAAAGAACTGATAGACAATGAAAATAGTTATTGTAGGCGCAGGGGAAGTTGGAACGCATCTGGCTAAGATGCTTAGTAAAGAAAAACACGACATCGTTTTATTGGATGATGACCCTGAAAAATTGCAGCAAATAGCAAATCAGCTTGATTTGCTGACTCTGATTGGCCATGCTAATTCCTTTAAGGATTTGAAGGAAGCAGGAAGCCCGAAAGCCGACTTATTCATTGCGGTTACTCCTTACGAAGACCGAAATATTTTTGCCTGTATTCTGGCAAAGGATATGGGAGCAAAAAAAACCATTGCCAGGATCAATAACGGAGAATATTTGCACGAAAAAAACATGGAAAAACTCCGGGGTATGGGCATTGATGAACTAATATATCCGGAGAGCCTCGCAGCCAAAGAAATTATTGCGTCCATTAAACAGGTAGGAACCCGCCAGCAGATCGAATTCTCAGAAGGAAAGCTCATGTTGTACGGGATAAAAATCAGGGGAAATGCACCTATTGTAAACCACACCTTTGAAGAAGTTTCCAATCAAACCGAACATATTCGCGCTGTTGCCATCAACCGGGAACATAAAACAATTATTCCCAACGGGAGTGACTCCATAAAAAACGGGGATATTGTTTTCTTCATGGCTCCAAAAGAATATCAGAATGATGTTTTTCAAATGACCGGAAAAGAAATATTCGCGGTTAAGAATGTCATGATCATGGGAGGAAGCCGAATTGCTTTGCGGACAGCCGAAAAAATGGGTGACCAATACAATATAAAAATCATTGAAATAGACAGAGAGCGTAGCCAGAAAGTGGCCGACCGCCTGGAAAATGCCCTGGTAATTCATGGCGATGGCCGAAATCTTGACCTTCTGAAGGAAGAACGGATTGAACGGATGGATGCTTTCATTGCGGTTACGGGCAACTCCGAAACCAATATTCTTTCGTGCCACCTGGCAAAAACTATGGGAGTGAAACGGACCATCGCCGAAGTCGAAAACATCGATTTTATGGATATTGCCGAAAGTATGGACATTGGGAGCCTGATCAATAAAAAACTTTTGGCAGCGAGTTATATTTACAAATACACTGTTGGCCCTTCGGTAACCCATGTGAAATGTTTGACCGCCAGCGATGCCGAAGTAATCGAGTTTATTGTAAAAGGAGACTCAAAAATCACGAAAAAACCGATCCGGGATCTGTCGTTTCCCTCCGACGCAATTATTGGCGGGTTTATCCGGGGTAATCATGGATTTGTCGCTACCGGCGATACGCAGATTGTTGAAGGCGACAATGTTGTTGTTTTTGCATTACCCACTGCAATGAGTAAACTGGATAAGTTTTTTAAATAAAACATAGTTTTTCACGTTTATGCTGAATATAAAGATAGTCCTGAAGATACTCGGTTTTCTTCTTATTGTAGAAGGTTTTTTCATGCTCCTCTCGCTTCTGGTAAGTCTTATCTACGGAGGACCTGATGCTGCATCGTTTATTTATTCCGCATTACTATGCATAGGCATCGGAGCACTCACCGTAATCCCTTTCCGGAATGCAAAAAAGGATATCGGAAAACGCGAAGGTTTTTTGATTGTGAGCTTGGTTTGGATTATTTTTTCCTTCTTTGGCAGCCTTCCATTTATTTTTTCAGGCTCAATTCCCTCACTAACCGACGCATTTTTCGAAACCATGTCGGGATTTACCACTACCGGAGCCTCCGTTTTAAACAATATTGAAGCGCTTCCGCATGGAATTCTTTTCTGGCGAAGTTTAACCCATTGGCTGGGTGGTATGGGAATTATTGTACTCAGCCTGGCTGTTTTACCTTTGTTTGGCATTGGCGGGATGCAGCTTTTTGCTGCCGAAGTTCCCGGTCCGATCCCCGATAAACTGAGTCCGAAAATCAGCCAGACGGCAAAAAATCTTTGGGCTATTTATATTTTGTTCACGCTCATTGAAACCATACTGTTGTGGATCGGAGGCATGTCGCTTTTCGATGCCATCAATCATTCGTTTGCAACCATGGCAACCGGCGGATATTCAACGAAACAGGCAAGCATCGCATACTGGGATTCGGCTTACATCGATTATGTAATTATCCTTTTCATGTTTATTGCCGGATCTAATTTTACGCTTTTGTATTGTGCCCTAACCGGGAATTTTAAAAAATTAGCTCAAGATGAGGAATTCAAATATTATAGTCTCTTCATCGTGGGGTTTACACTCCTGATATTTATTGGTTTGTTGTTTTCTACTCAGCTGGGGGTCGAAAAAGTGTTCAGAAATGCCCTATTCCAAGTTGTCTCGATAATTACAACCACCGGTTTTGCAACGACTGATTATATGCTATGGAAACCGATTTTAGTTATCTTGCTTTTCGCCCTTTTCTTTTTTGGAGGGAGTGCAGGTTCTACCGGGGGTGGTGTAAAAATCATGCGAATTGTGCTGTTGATAAAAAACAGTTATTATGAGCTTCGCCGCTTGATTCATCCCAGTGCCGTGATCCCGGTCAGGTATAATAAACATGCAGTGTCGGACCCGATCATTAACAATGTGTTAGCATTTTTCATTTTCTATTTTATTGTGTTTTTCCTTAGCACCATTATTTTTACGTTGGTAGAACCCGATATGGAATCGTCGATGGGAGCCGTGGCAACCTGCCTTGGTAATATTGGCCCGGGTCTTGGTTTGATGGGGCCCGCAGGAAATTTCGCCCATGTTGCACCTTTCGGAAAGTGGTTCCTTTCGTTTATAATGCTGCTTGGTCGTCTCGAATTATTTACCGTACTGGTATTGTTCTCTCCTGCTTTCTGGAAGAAATAATACGAGTAAAAACCGTTGTTCTGAAAAGGACAAAAAATTTACTTTTTCCTGATTTTTTATTTTCACACGACGATTAGCTACGATCCTTTTTTGCTGATTTCACTCGAAATAAATTTTTTGTCCTCAAAATTGAACTTATTTACTAATTTCAAGCCTTCATTTACCTTTTAACGTTTTATGAATAATCAAAGAAATTTGGTCAGAACGCTCGGGTTAGGCTACGTCATTATTTTTGTAATTGCAAACATCATTGGTTCGGGAGTATTTAAAAAAGTTGCCCCGATGGCGGCAGAACTTCACTCCTCTTCGTGGATACTACTGGCATGGATTATCGGAGGAATAATCACGCTCTTCGGGGCATTGAGCAATGCAGAAATTGCCGGATTGCTGGCCGATACAGGGGGCGATTTCGTCTATTTCAAAAAAATTTACAACCGTTTTTTCGCATTTCTATACGGCTGGTCGCTATTTACAGTCATTCAAACGGCTACAATTTCTTCGTTGGCTTATATTTTTGCCCAGTCGCTGAACAGCATCATGCCCCTTCCCGAGATTTTTCCTTCGCTGTATGATTTTTCGATCGGTGGCGTTTTCTTTCCTTTTCAGGATTTTGGGGTCAAACTGACCGCCATTTTGCTGATTTTACTTTTAACATTCCTCAATATCTCAGGCTTAAAAAGCGGGGCCGGGGTCAGTAAAGCCATCCTGTTGTCGGTATGCCTCGGGCTTTTTGTAATCGTTTTCTTTGGGTTTAGCAGCAAATCTTCTCAACCAGCAAATTATATTCATCTCAGCGAACTAAAAAGCGGAGCGGTTACGCTCTCTTCGTTTTTTACCGCTATGCTGGCAGCCTTCTGGGCATACCAGGGATGGGTTTCTGTGGGATTTATCGGTGGAGAAGTAAAAAATCCAAACCGAAATATCCCGAAAGGAATTGTGATTGGAGTTTTGGTGGTGATTTTCATTTATCTGCTGGTCAATCTGACCTATATTTCTCTTTTGTCCATTCCGCAACTGGAGGCCATTCATAATTCGGGCAATCAGATTGCGGCCGTTGAGGCGGTCCGAAACTTCTGGGGAACAAGTGGTGTGCTATTTATTTCGTTGCTGATACTGGTTGCTACGCTGGGTTGCACCAACGCCAGTATTCTTACCGGCGCCCGCCCCTATTATGCGATGGCCCGTGAACGGCTTTTCTTTTCGGGTATTGCGAAACTAAATAAAAACAATGTACCCGGCAATTCGCTGTTGTGGCAGGGAATATGGGCTTCGGCGCTGGTTTTGTCCGGAACTTTCGATCAGTTGACCGATATGATTATTTTTGCCGTCTTTATATTTTACGGGGCCACTTCGTTGGGTGTATTTATTTTGCGACGCAAAATGCCCGATGCGCACCGCCCTTACAAAGTATGGGGCTACCCGATTGTGCCGGCCTTTTTCATCCTCTTCTGTATTGGCTTGTTTTTCAATACAATTATTACCCGGCCCCGCGAAGCAGCCATCGGCATGATTCTTATTCTGTCAGGCATTCCGGTCTATCTTTTCCTGAAAAGGAAATATTCAAAAAAAGAATAGAGAAAAAAGAAGGCTGTCGCTTTTCCTGATCAGATGACTCGAAATTCATCCAATCAGTTTGTGCAAAGAAGGGCTGCAATGCAAAAAAATCCCGAAGAGTTCATCCCCGGGATTTTACACGTATTTCTTCTTGAAAATTATTCCCACTCAATAGTTGCCGGCGGTTTCGAGCTGATGTCGTAAACTACGCGGTTGATGCCCCGAACTTTGTTGATGATTTCGTTCGACATTTTTGCCAAAAAATCGTACGGAAGATGAACCCAGTCGGCGGTCATTCCATCGGTTGAAGCCACGGCACGCAGGGCAACCACGTTTTCGTAGGTTCGTTCGTCGCCCATTACACCCACCGACTGCACCGGCAACAGCATCACGCCGGCCTGCCACACTTTGTCGTACAAGCCCCATTCTTTCAGTCCGTTTACGAAAATGGCATCGGCTTCCTGTAGGATGCGCACTTTTTCAGGAGTCACATCGCTGAGGATGCGGATTCCAAGTCCCGGCCCCGGAAACGGATGGCGGCCCAGCAGTTCCGGTTTGATACCCAAAGCACGCCCTACCCGGCGAACCTCATCTTTAAAAAGAAGGTTCAGCGGTTCCACCACTTTCAGTTTCATTTTGGCAGGAAGTCCGCCCACGTTGTGGTGCGATTTGATGGTAGCCGACGGGCCGTTTACCGAAACCGATTCAATTACATCGGGGTAAATTGTCCCCTGTCCCAGCCATTTTACATCCTGTATTTTGTGCGCTTCTTCGTCGAACACCTCGATAAAGTCGCGGCCAATAATTTTGCGTTTCTTTTCAGGTTCAGTAACCCCGGTCAGGTCGTTCCAGAATTTCTGTTTGGCATCGACCCCGATTACATTCAGCCCCATGTATTTGTACGAATCGAGTACATTTTCGAACTCATTTTTCCGTAGCAAACCATTGTCTACAAAAATACAGGTCAGGTTTTTACCGATAGCCTTGTTCAGCAGTACTCCGGCCACCGTCGAATCGACGCCGCCCGACAAACCCAGCACCACTTTGTCGTTGCCAAGTTTCGCCTTCAGTTGGGCAACCGTTGTTTCGATAAACGAATCGGGTGTCCAGTCCTGTTTGCAGCCGCAAATACCGACTACAAAATTGGTAAGCAGTTGCCTGCCTTCGGTGGTATGGTACACTTCGGGGTGAAACTGAATGGCCCAGGTTGCCTCGCCTTCAATTTTATAGGCGGCATTTTTCACGTCGGCCGTGCTGGCAATTATTTTGTAGTTGGCAGGCATCTTCTCGATGGTATCGCCGTGCGACATCCACACCTGCGTATTCAGGCTGACACCTTTAAAAAGTTCGTTCGACTGATCGACAAAGCCCAGGTTGGCCCGGCCGTATTCGCGCGAATTGCACGACATCACTTCGCCCCCGTAAAAATGCGATAAGTATTGTGCCCCGTAGCAAACACCCAGCAATGGCAGTTTCCCTTTAATGGCCGACAAATCGGGCCGTGGCGCATTGGCATCGCGCACCGAAAAAGGACTTCCCGATAGTACCACTCCTTTTACCGTTTCGTCGATTTCCGGGAAATGATTGAACGGGTGGATTTCGCAATAAACATTTAACTCCCTTATTTTCCGGCCTATCAACTGTGTGTATTGAGAACCGAAGTCGAGTATCAAAATTTTTTCCTGCATGGGCTTTGGATTGATAATTTATTATTGATGATCGACAATTTTCTTTATTAGAAGACTGTCAATCATGTGATATTGTCCTTCAAAAAAACATTTACGATGGCGCAAAGATAAATAAAAAACAGAAGTGCCCCCGGTTTAAACTGCGGTTCAGCCAGAAGGTAATAAATTGATAAAATAATGATTGCTATCCCGGCTGATAGCCCGAATTACTGAGTATTTCCTGATAGTTTTGATTCTGCATCAGTTGCGACAGGCTCGTTTCGGGATTCTTTTTCATGTACGCCCTGACGATCTGCCAGCCCAGCCAGACCCCGGTGCGCCCGGGCGACTCGTTGGTAAACGAATTCGTGAACGGACCATCGTCAACGTAACGTTTCACATCCATGCGCTGGTTTGAAAACAACAATTTATGCCCGGCCAGAAATGCCCACATGCTTTCCTCGCTTTTGGAGCAGAAATCAAGTTGTTTTTCGGTATAGCCAATTTTCAGACTGTCGTGTGCCGAGGGCAGCATGGCATCCAGAAAATACATCAGTTTGCCCTGGTAAATAATATTGCTGAGCAGGTTCGAACCCTCGTCGGTTTTGGGAAATTCGGTAGCGGCCCAGGCCATCATGGTTTCCGGCAAAATATTTTCGGGATTCATTCGCCGGCGTTTGTATTCAGGCAAACCTAGCCGCAAATAGTACGGACTGTCGCCTCCCAGAAACTTATCGAGACTGATGCCAATCAGCTTGTCGGCCGTCACCACCGACTGATTGAAACCTGAAACGCAACTCACTATCCGGGGTATTTCTTTTTCAGGAAAATAGAATTTATAATGTTTGAATGCCGTTTCCAAATCGGCCTGCAACCTTTCGAAATCAATTCTTTCAGCAACCAGCCCATTCAGTTTTGTAATCAGAGTATCGGTAGCAAATTTTTGCAGGTCGGCCGTAAAATTTTCATCTTCCGGGCCACCAATCCAGATCATCCTTCGGGTAAAAATGTCGAAAAACTCACCATATTTCGTGGTCAGGAAATTAATTTTTGCCGAATCGACAGGCAAACCTGCCAAATCTTTTTCAAAATGATCGATTTTCAAATCCAAAGAAATGTTCGAAACATCAATTTTCAACGGATTCCGGGAACAGGAAAGTCCCGCAAGGAAAAGCAAAACAAAAAAAACAGGTCTTTTCATCTCAAGTTCAATTCATAATTTTATTACTCATTGTACGATGCAAAGATATTTTTATTGCCTAATTAAAATTAATATTCGAGATTTGTATAATACAAAATTGCCCGGCTTCGACGTTTGTTTTTAAAACAATTAAAATTCAGAAGATGAAACGAGTACTTTCAACCCTGTTTTTGGCCTTCATTTTTTCTATGCTTCATGCCCAGTCAAACATTGAGCTGTCGTTTACCGGAAGCCCCTCGTTGAACTGGATGAGTTCGGATACCAAAGAAGTACAAAAAGGCCAACCCGTTTTAGGATATGATTTCGGCGTAAATGTTGACTACTACGTTGCCCAAAACGAAAAATATTCAATCAGCACGGGGATATTTATTACCAATACGGGCGGACAGCTTCAATTCAATACACAGGAACAGCTCCGTTTTGCCGGTGAATACCTGCAACCTGCCACCAAAGTGAAATATTATTTGCGGTATCTTGAAATTCCGGCCCTCATAAAAATGAAAACCAGCCAATTTCACCGCACCACATTTTGGGGACAATTCGGGTTGTCGGGCATGATAAATATCGGGGCAAAAGGCACCAGCAACGATGAAGTTCTGGATAGAACCAACATCAGCGACGAAGTAAACATGTTTAACCTGGCACTGAACGTAGGACTTGGCTTCGAATTCGATCTGGGTGGCAACAACGCATTGACCACCGGGATGGTCTTTAAAAACGGTTTTCTCGATGCAACCAGCAACACCGATATTACCGATAAAACCATCATGAATTCGCTGGTGTTGAAACTGGGCATCGTTTTCTAGGCTCTTTGGTTTCCCTGATAAGTTTTCGTTTCCCAAGCCGGAAATATACCCGCCATCCGTCTTTTTTTCTGAAGGATGTTATACTTTTACAAACAAATCTCAGGAACAAAAAACAGGGACTGATAAACTACCGTTTTGTATGAAAATTGCACTGGCACAACTGAACTACCACATTGGTAACTTTGAAAAAAATACGGAGAAAATAATCCGTCACATCCTCCGGGCGAAAGAAGAGGGCGCCGATTTGGTGGTTTTTTCCGAACTTTCGGTGACGGGCTACTACCCGCACGATCTGCTCGAACGCAAAGAATTTATTTTCAAAGCAGAGAATGCAGTTCAGCAGATTGCCGCTCACTGCCAGGGCATCGCGGCCATTATTGGCAGCCCGGTAATCAACCAGGACAGCCGGGGCAAAACATTGTACAACTCGGCAATCTTCCTGAACAACGGAAAAGTGGAAAGCATCCATAACAAATCGTTGCTGCCCACCTACGACATTTTTGATGAATACCGCCATTTCGAACCCAATAAAGAATTTTCGCTGGTCGATTACAAAGGCCGGAAGCTGGCCATTACCGTTTGTGAAGACTTGTGGGAAGAGCAGGAAGTACAGAATGAATTTGGCAAAGAAAAACTATACCAAGTTTCGCCGCTGAAAGAACTTTCGAAACTGGGGCCCGATCTGGTCATTAATATTTCAGCCTCGCCATTCTCGTATAATCAGGAAGGGGCACGCAAGAAAATACTGGTGAAAAATTCGATCCGTTACAATCTGCCCATCGTTTACGTGAACCAGGTTGGGGCACAAACCGAAATTATTTTCGACGGGGGCTCTTGTTACCTGAACGAACAGGGAGAAACCCTTGTTCAGATGAACTATTTCGAAGAAGATTTTCAGCTTATCGATACCGAAAACATTGTTTCGCTTCAGCAAAAACCAACCGATGCAATCGAAAAAATGTACAAAGCGCTGGTATTGGGTATCCGCGATTATTTTCAGAAAATGGGTTTCCGGCAAGCAACATTGGGCTTGTCGGGTGGCATCGACTCCGCGCTGGTGCTGGTGCTGGCCGTTGAGGCGCTGGGCCGGGAAAATGTCAGGGTGCTGCTGATGCCTTCAAAATTTTCGTCGGACCACAGTGTGAACGATGCCGTGGCGCTGGCAAAAAATCTGGATGTACAATACGAAATCATCAATATTCAGGAAGCCGTCGATGCATTTCAGAAAAGCCTGTCGCCCGTTTTCCGGGACTTGCCACACGACGTTGCCGAAGAAAACATACAGGCACGCACCCGTGGAATTCTGGTAATGGCCCTTTCCAATAAATTTGGGAATATTTTACTGAACACAACCAACAAAAGCGAGTGTGCCATTGGCTACGGAACCCTTTACGGCGATATGAACGGAGGCCTTTCTGTTTTAGGCGACGTGTACAAAACCGACGTGTTTAAAATGTCGCGCTGGATCAACCGCAACGGAGAAATCATCCCCGAAAACACCATTCTGAAACCGCCGTCAGCCGAGTTGCGCCCCAACCAAAAAGACACCGATTCACTTCCCGATTACGATACGCTCGACCAAATACTGTTCAATTACATTGAACTGAACCAGTCTCCCTCCGAAATCATCGCCAAAGGATTCGACGAGACAACGGTACTTCGGACAATCCGGATGGTTAATACAAATGAGTACAAACGGTTCCAGGCGCCGCCCATCCTCCGCGTCAGTTCAAAAGCATTTGGTTTTGGCCGTAAAATGCCGCTGGTTGCCCGGTACGACTAACAGAAATATCTTCCGAATCAGGAAACATGATATTTTATTTTTTTACCGAAGATTTGCAAGTACATAAAATATGCGGAATGAGCATATTGCCAAAATATATATGGAAAAGATTTTGTTTTTCACAAAATTAGTTACCTTTGATGCTGCAGAACATGTAAATGAAAATTTATGTTGAGTCACGAAATGGGGATCAAGGAAATTCTTGAAAATCCAAAATCAATATTTAGCCTTTTGACCCCAGAAGAAAAAGAGGAGCTGCAGAGCAATATCTCACTTGCCAATTATAAAAAAAACGAATTCATTTTTAAGGAAGGAGATAAGCCAACAGGATTCCTGTTTTTAGTAGATGGAAAGGTGAAAATTTTCAAGGAAGGTGTTGGCGGACGAGAGCAAATTATCCGAATGACAAAACCTTTAGGCATGGTTGGCTACCGGGCTCTTCTGGCAGGTGAAATCCACCTCGCATCGGCCATGGCACTTGAAGACTCGATTGTCGCTTTCATCAGTACAGAAATGCTTTACAACCGGTTGCTCCGGAACTCCGATTTTGCCGGAAGAATTATCCGAAAACTGGCCAAAGAACTAGGTTTCTCGAATTTGCGGACAGTGACCCTGACCCAGAAACATATCCGTGGACGTTTAGCCGAATCTATTCTTCTGCTGAAAGATAAATACGGCTTTGAAAACGATGGCGCCACCCTGAAAGTTTACATGTCGCGCGAAGATATTGCCAACCTTTCGAACATGACCACATCGAATGCCATCCGTACCTTATCGACTTTTGCAGGCGAAAAAATAATTGCTATCGATGGACGTAAAATTCGTGTCCTCGATGTTCACAGACTAGAGCGGATCAGCAAATTAGGATAGTGTCAAGGCGAGAAATTTCCGAAATATTGTCAAACGGCAATACAAATATTGAACTATCTCGATAACCATAGCACCAATACTTCTGCAGAATCTTTCAATTCAAAAGTCAAATCTTTCAGAGCCGTCCCGAAAAAGGCACAGGTGTTAATTTCTCTTGTATAGATTAGCTAAAACTTATGTCTGATAAAAGGTAATCCACCTGAAATATCATTTGATCCTATTTTTTAGGATGAATTGATATGACAAAAACAGAAAAGCCTGTAAATCATTCGACTTACAGGCTTTCAATTTGATTGTCGGGATACCAGGATTTTTAACCCCCTTACAATGCTGTCGGTTACAATTGTTTATAAAATGTATGTTTAGTGTGTTGTGTTTTACTACTTCATCAACTGCCCGCGCAAAAACTCTATTTCCTTATCTTGTTTATCAATAATTTTTTTAAGCTGTTCATTTTCAGCTCTCAATACTGCTAATTCGGTTTTTTCATCAGAAAAAAAATTATTACCAGAAACTGAGCGGTTGTATATATTTGATTGATTATTTGCCTGATTAATGCTAAGATCATTAGGCTTATCTTTTTCAGTTTCACCTAAAATATCAGGAACGGTACAATTTAGAAAATCAGCAAGATCATGAATGCTTTTCGAATACGGGAAATCAACTGATTTAATCCTTTTTGTAGCTCCTTGCGATGTTATATTCCAAAAATCAAAAATATCATTCCATTGTTTTTTTTGCTCTTTCGCAATCTTTTTTATCCTACTTTTCAATTCTTTCCATTCGGGATTTTCCTTACTCATAGTTTAAATCAATTGAAATAATTAATTTCATAAATAAATAATATTAAACTTTAGATTGGTTTTGTTTGCATAAATGCCAACTAATAGTTTAACTTTGAACCAATGAAGCTTTAAATATTAAACCGAAATCAATAATTAACACATAAAGTTATGATTTTATTTCAAAGAGACACACAATCAATATCAGTTATTTCAGCTATCGAGCTTCAAAAAAGGATAGCTGAAATTGTTATCCAACGCCGAAAAGCAAAAGGATTAACACAGTTAGACATGGCCAAACATTTCGGAATGTCGCAAACAGCCTACGCGAAAATAGAATCCGGTAAAACGGATATTAATTTATCTAAAATGTTCAAATTCTGTGAAATATTAGGTTTTACTCTTACCGAATTACTTGGCCTCGATCAGGTGATTTCTACCGAATCACATAGCAAAATTTCAGAACTGGAATCTGAAATTATACGACAGAAAAATACAATATCTGAAAAAGATATGTTGATCGGTCTTTTGAAAGAAAAATTACAATCCATCGGAGTAACAGTATAAGCCATGAACGAACGCCAACTCCTAATCCTACGCGAGCTTTTAACGGCTTTTCTTCCAAAGTGCCGCCTGAACTCCGAACGCAATTGCTTTCAGCAATTCGCCCCTGTTGAACTCGAATTTGAGCTATCAGAATACCGCGAACTTGAAAAAGCTAAACAGTATTACGATGATTTACTGGCAGACATACCGCAATTGGTTGATTAACCTACTGAAACAACGAATTTATCTGTCGGTGAATGGTTACCGGCCCGATTTGCTTGAAACAGCCCGAGAACTTAAACGATTGATTGAATTTTGGGGATATAAATCTGATAGCAAATTAGCCGGTTTCCTTTACCACAAGCAAAATGATATTGAAACATTAATTCCAAAAAACAAGGCTTATGAAACCCAAATTAACACGCTTCGGGCGGCTCTTGAAGAAGGTAAGGGATACCTGGAATGAGAAACATGCAAAACAAATTGAGATACAACCAGGTGAGTGCGTTCTGATCTTCCCCGATACAAAAACATATCAGAAAATGGTAGATGCTATTTCGGATGCAAGCCTGTTTACAGGTAAAAACTACAAAAAAAAGGTACTTGCAAAATCAACATTTGTAATAAACTAGTTACCAATACTGTACCCGGTTAACCAGACCGGCAGTATTATTCCCTCGAAATTGCCCAAAGGCCGGGTATTGGCTCGGCCTTTTAAAACCGAACATTATGGACATTGAAAAACAAATATCGCACGTTGAACGCGAAGTTCAGGCCGCCAAATTCAAAATAAAGGAGTTGAAAAGCAAAGCATGGCAGCAATGGGAAAAACCGGACAAACAGCGCAAAGATTTTGAACCTGAAATTCAACAGGAACAAAACAACCTGGTTACCAAACGCCGGGAACTTGCTATCCTGATTGTTCAACATTATAACCTTTTCCAATGATTTCAGAATCAACCATACAACAGATTAAAGATCGCGCCCGTATTGAAGATTTCGCAGACAATGGAAACGCAAAAAAAGGCTACGGGCAAAATAAATTATACATCACATGCCCCGCCTGTGGCTATGTGAACGATAAAAAGAAACAGGGCCTTATAATTGATACACAAAAAAACATTGCAAAGTGTTACAGTTGCGGCCAAAGCTACGGCGGGGCTATCGACTTTGTGATGAAAACTGAAGGTTTGGATTATCCGGCGGCTCTTCGTTATATCGCTAACGAATACAAAATTTTTATTGAAGAAACTGAAAAGCCGGAATCAAAATTAAAACAGAAATTTTCTAAAGCTGCAAAAAACAGGACTACAACACCGTCCGTAACACCACCCGCCGCGCCGGAACCATCACCGGAACCTACTAAAAAGTCAAAATCAAAAAAGAAAGCTGCAACACCGTCCGGCGAACCGGCCACTGCTACGGAACCCGAAACCAGCAATCCGGAACCGCAAAAACCTCATTCCATCAAATCATTTTGCGATACCCAGTTACAAGAAAGCGGCCTTACTTATGATGATATTCGCGTAGAAACCGTTTCAGAAGATGGAACCACACGTTTTGTTTCCCCTTTTATTCAGGGAACCCGCGACCAGTACGGGCTAATAGTTGAACACCGGGGGGATGATGTTTTGATAAAATACTACGATCTGGAAGGTCGCCCGGTGATGTACAAACCCGAAAAAAGTACTCAGTTACGGCACCTGATCCGCGTCCGCTGGCAAAACCCAGCTGCCCATCCCGACCAAAGCGGCGAACCAATAAAATACCAAAGTCCGAAGGGGAGCGGCTCACATGTGTACATACCCGAACGGTTGCGCGTCATGTACAAACATGCCAGGCCAATCGACAGGCTGTTTATACAGGAAGGCGAAAAGAAAGCCGAAAAAGCATGTAAACACGGACTGATGTCGCTGGGGATAATGGGAATTAACAACCTCGGCTATAATAACCGGTTGCCCGACGAAGTTCAGTTTATTATCCAGCGTTGCAACGTTAAAGAGGTAATTTTCCTGCTGGATAGCGACTGGCGGAACCTTTCAGAAGATTTACAAAACGGTCAGGCAGTTGACAACCGGCCCCGTCAATTCTTTTCCGCTGTCAGAAATTACAAAGAATACCTGCGGACACTTGCGAATCTTGGCCACCCGGTAGAAATTTATTTCGGGTACATAAAATACAACGATGCACGGGAAAAGGGTATTGATGACCTGCTGACCGGTACGCTTGCCGGAAAAGAAACTGAACTGAAAACTGATTTTGATTTTGCTATCAACGAAAAATCAGGGGCTGGCCAGTTTATCCAGGTCAATAAAATTACGATGCTCCCGGACAGCAAAATAGCCGATTTCTGGCTATTGAACGATGCTGAAAAATTTGCCGATCACCACAAAAAGAAGCTCGAAAATCTGAAGGAATTTAAGATTAAAGGCTATTTGCGCCGGTTCAACGAAAAGGGAAAGCTGGAAATGGCTCAGCAGCTTTTGCCGGAGGAAGAATTTTGGGACGAAAATGTAACATTTCCGAAGGAAGGTGAACCGAAGCGAACGCTAACGTTTAACTATGTTAATGCAATGATTTTTCTGCAAAACCGGGGCTTTTACCGATTTAAAATGCGAAGCGGTGAAAAATCTTTGGTCAAAATAGAAAATCGGATAATAACCGCAATAGATCACACAGAAGTAAAGGACTTTGTAAAGGAGTTTTGCCGGGAAATAAAGAGAAACGACGTTCTAAACATGCTGATGCGCGGAGGCCCTCAATACCTGGGACCCGAAAAATTAACGAACCTCGATATTATTAACCTTCCGATAGAACGGGCCACGGCTGAAAAGCAATGCCTGTTTTTTAAAGATAAAATTTGGGAAATTACTGCTGATGGAATAAAAGAAATCAATTACGGGCAATTTTCGGAATACATCTGGTCAGAAAAAATAATTCCGCATAAAGTAACCGCCTTGTCTCCAATGATGAATATTACCCTGATGGATGATGAAATCAGGAGAAAAGTAGTCGGCGAATATAAAGACATTGAAAACGGTGAGTTTTTTATTGATTATTCTGAAGATGCTGAAAAGTCTCATTTTCTTCAGTTCCTACGCAATGCCTCAAACTTCTTTTGGCGGAAAATTAAAAAAGGTGAAGAATTAACCATTGAGGAACGTTTTATCATTTCGCGGCACTTCATAAATAAACTTACGGCAATAGGCTATTTGTTACACGACTACAAAGATGACAATGAGTTAAAGGCCGTTATTGGCATGGATGGAAAGCTGTCGGAGGTCGGTGCCTCAAATGGTCGCTCGGGTAAATCATTACAGGGTTATTCGCTTTCGTACCTTATTCCGCAGGTTTATGTGAATGGTAAGGATACAAAGCTAAATGATGACCAGTTTCGGTACCATGAAGTAACTGAGAAAACAAAAAGCCTGTTTTTTGATGATGTACGGGCAAATTTCGACTTCGAAAGCCTTTTCCCTGTTATTACCGGTTCAATGGGAGTTAACCAGAAATCAGGCCTCCGGTTTACACTTAAAAAGGACGAATCACCGAAGATATATGTATCAACAAACCACGCTATCAATGGTGAAGGTTCGAGTTTTACCGACAGGCAGGCTTATGTAGTGTATTCCGACTTTTACAACGATAACCACAAGCCGGTACATGATTTTGGGATGGCTTTTTGGAGCGAATGGGACGCCGATCAATGGAACCTGTTTTTTAACCTGATGGCAAATTGCCTGGTATTATATTTCCGCTCGAAGCAAAACGGCTGGTCTGATAAACGGGTTGGCATTGTTCGCCCACCAATGGAAGATGTTGAGAAACGCCGGTTACGTCAAACAATGGGTGAAAACTTCCTGATATGGGCCGATGCTTTTTTCTATTGGGATGAAAAAATGAAAACCGGCAATATAAACGAACGCCATATTCGAAAAGAATTGAACGATCTGTTTTTAGCCGATAACCCAATGGACAGGAAATATACCAACGCCCACCGGTTTAAAGAAAAAATAGTTGCTTTCTGCAAATACAAAGGCTACGATCTGAACCCGACCAAACGCAACGATTTAGGTCTCGATATTTCGGAATATTACCGCCTGTACCCGTTCGGGGTTTTTATTGGCGACGTTGATAAAACCGGCGGCAAAGAATATTTCACAATTGCAAACCATGACTTCAATAAATCAATGATGTGATGAAAAAGAAAACACATGCTTCCTTTTTTTCAGGTATCGAAGGGTTTGGCCTGGCTGCTGAATGGATGGGATGGAAAACTGTACTCACCTGTGAAACCGGATATTTCACGGATTACAACTCAAAAGAAATATCGTGTAAAACGGATTGAATGTTTGGGTAATGCTATTGTCCCACAGGTAGCCTATGAACTTTTTCAAGTAATTAAAGAAATTGAAAATGCCAATAATTAACCACATGTCAAAAAAACACCGAAAATCAACCATGCCCGCATTTATTGAAAATCAACCGATCGGCTTTAGGTTTGGATGTGGCGACGGTCGAAGGCACATAAACGAAACTCAAAAGAACGAACGCAACCGCCGCCGCCAGATCAGCCGCCCGGAACGACCGGCCACCATACCAAAAGCAACAAAAGTAACCGGTACAAAACCGCTGATCCGCTCAAAAACCCGGATAATAGTTTACAGACAAGTAAAAAACATTAATAACTAAAGAATTACATGGAACGCCTCACATTCTCCCATAACTGGAACCGCAAACTAGATTGCGAAGTTTTTTCCACTATCCGGCTTTATAACCCAGCCAAACACTACGAAGGAAAAGAAGTTGAAATTTACGACGACAGCGTAAATCCGCCACGGCATAAAGGCCGGGGCAAATATACGATTGTCAGCGAGTTTAAATTAAGCCAATTGAAGCCAGCCGCCGCAATGTTGGATACCGGGCACCCTCTCGACGAAACTTTAAACATTTTGCGAACCATGTACTACAAAAAAGTACCTGATCTCAAAACACAAAGTTTTGCATACATCATTATTCAGAAAGTGAAAGTTCAACCAACTCAAAACAAATTAGAGCTATGAGTAATAATAGTTTAAAAAAATGCAGTATGCAGGATTTTAATTTAAATAGAAATCCAACACTCGAAGACGTGCAAACATCTGCACTAATGCGTATTGCAGATTCCATGGAAATAATGGCAAAAGAATATAACAGGTTAATTAGTGATCGTAACTATTTTGAGAAGAGAGTAAAATTATTGACTGAAGAAAACGAGAAACTTAGTAATACACTAAGAGCAGTAAAAGGACATAATACAAGGCTAAAAAGAATGAACCATAAAAATACAGAGCTATGATAGTCAGTTTTTATGCAACTCAACCCAAAAAAACAATCCTGATAACCGAATCCTGGGCACAAATGTATGTAGGCTTCCAGTTTCAGCACGAAAATAAAACTTACCAGGTAACAAGCCTGCAATGGATTGATCGCGAAGCCGGAAAAATAAAGGCCCTTTGTATTGAATTGCCGGTTTCCGGAACGCATCCTGAAAAATGATGATAGAACCAGGTACAACCGATTTTTTTTTACAGATCCGGAACCGGAAAAAATTTAGTTACGGTCCGTACCTCAAAAAAATGCGGTGTGATCCTCTAAAATAAAAAACGACACTCGATAAAAAATGAAAAAACCATTTCAAACATACAACGGCGGAAAAGAAGCTGATGGAACCTTTCAGAAGATCATTAACCTGATACCGCCACATGATATTTATATAGAAGGATTTTTAGGAAACGGAACAATATACAGGTATAAGAAACCGGCAAGCTGGAGTATCGGGATAGAAAAAGATACTGCAGTTGTTTATGAATGGTTTAAAATCAAAGAAAACTCAATGAGAATTGTTTTGGGAGATGCTATAAACTGGCTTAATAGTTTTTTGGTACTGGCCGGTATCTTAAAAACAGAAGGGTACCGTATATTTATTTATCTCGATCCGCCATACCCAAAAAGTACATGGAAATCTCAAAATAGAATGTTTACCCACGAAATGACCGATGAACAACACCGCAATTTATTACATGTTGTGGAATGCTTGTCAAATCATTGCAATATAATGATCTCTTCCTATCCAAATGAAATGTATGATTCAGAGCTGGCAGATTGGCATACAACCACTTTTCAGAGCCAAACCCGCAACGGACTTGCAACCGAAAAACTGTATATGAATTACCCGGCTCCGGCAGAATTGCACGATTACCGTTACCTGGGCAGCGATTACCGCGAACGTGAACGGATAAAAGGTATTATCAAACGGAATGTCAGCAAATTTAAGCGGATGCCCACAGTCGAACGAAACGCATTTATTAACCACTTAAAAGAGAATAAAATAATATGAACACAATCGAACGATTTAAAAACTGTTATGGCCACGGAACCGCTTTTATAATTGGCTCCGGGTATAGCCTGAAATGGTTTCGTAAATTGAAATTTGCCGGTTCGTTTACCATCGGGGTAAACCGCATTGCAAAATGGTTCCCTTGTGATTTTGTTATTGTCCATCACCACGATTGTATCCCAGAAATTCAGCAAAACAGGAACTTTCAGGCTTTATTTGTCAGCCGGTATGATTGCTGTGTTATCCGTGACGATGAACCTGATCACAGCCGCGAAAACTATTTTGTGTACGACCATTTAGGCCAGGGATACCATAAAAACGATTTTCGCCCGCTTTTCCCCGATTTTCAGGCCGAACACCCGAACCACATCCTTACCGGCGGCAATACGGTGATCAATGCGATCGGGCTGGCTTATTACATGGGGGCAAAAAACATTATCCTGGTTGGTTGCGACGGCGGGGCTATTAACGGAAAGTCCAACATTCCGGGCTACCATCCAGACACTCCGGCATCAATCAACCATCAAACCGGCCATTCCATCCGGTCGCTGGCCCTGAACATGGAAATACGGTCGAAACTCTGGGAGTACGGCGTAAACCTGATGACATTAAGCCCGTTTCTGGATTTAAATCTGGAAGAGAACAGATTTCAACCGTTCCACCGGGTACCCGGCGAAGAATATTATTACAAACTATATGAAAAATACCGTTTAATATGAATAAATCAATCCTTTTAGCCTGCCCGGTATCGGCCTACAAATCTTACATCCTGTTCGACTGGCTGAAGTACATAAAACAACATTTCGGGGCGCAATGCGATATTTTGCTGGTCGATAACAGCAAAGAAAAAACCTTTCACCGTGAGATCAGGAAAACCGGAACCTCCGTGATCTGGCGACCGCCGCAAAAGAACGAATCACTTACCGAAGTAATGGCCGAATGCCTGAACATTATCAACCGGCACCTGCAACGCGGCGGGTATGAATACCTGTTCTCTGTTGAATGCGACATTTTTCCGCCACCCGGAACCCTCGAAGTGTTAAAAGCATACAAAAAGGGGATACTGGCCGCTTCGTACTGTATCGACTTTGGCCCCGACCGTAAATTAATGTATCAAACCGTTGAAGGCATCACCAAACACACGGTCCGAGGCATGACACAAGCCGAAAGTTTCGACTATGTAAACGGAGCTATCCGTCCGGTACTTAATCCCGGACTTGGATGTACGCTTATCCGCGCTGAAGTGATCCGCGATTATATATTTTATACCGATCAGCAAGCCAGTAAAGTACACGCCGATAGTTTTTTTTATCGAGATATGAGAGTTAAACACCAGCCGGTATACGTTCACACCGGTATAATTTGTAAACATTTTAACAGTAATTGGAATGAAATCAACAAACGATTTGAAAGAAGAAAAAGTCTTGCTTTCTAAAGAACAGCAAGCATTGACCGGATATCTGGCAATAATTCGCGACGAACGCGCCTGTTTGTCCGGGATAAGTAAAAACATTTTCAGGCGAAAAATAACCCGTATCCGCGCCCGGAAACAAGTTTTTCAACTCGATCAGGAGATTACCGCTAAGGAAAGCTACCTGAATGAGATTGAGGAAAATATCAGATTGTTGGAACTAAAAAAAGAATAGCACTTGACACATGTATAAAAAAATCCATATATTAGCAGCGCGTAACACATACAAGGGCGGGAACATAACTCGCCGTTTCATCGCTGCGGGCTTTTTTTATGCCTGTTCGATAAATATATTCGGTCTCATACCCCCGCGTGGAGTGTTAATGCACCCACAGCCCTTGTGGTGTTACGCAGCGGGACGGGTGGGGCCGTTTTTATTCCTGCCTACAACTTAAATTTATCTGTTATGCGTAACACAGAACAAAAAGAAGTTGAACGGGGAAGTTCCGTTCTTTCAGAACTTACAGCAAGTTCAATCGACACACTTGAAACATGGTTTGATGATGATTTTGACATCTTACGTGAGTGTACTTCAACCCTATCTGAAACCATTTGCTTTCTGAATATCTACAATGAAGCAAGTCCCGGACTTGTGCCTGATATTGAAAGAAACATGGTTGTACTTTCACATCTATACACATATCTTAAAACCTTCGAAAAATGAAAAACGAAGTCAAAAAATTTTTAGAATTCAATGGAAAAACAATCTTTTTTGTATCCGTTGACGGGCAATATTGGATTGCCATTAAACCAATCTGCGAAGCCTTGAAGATTGATTACATTAATCAATTCAAGAATCTAAAAGAGGACAAAATTTTATCTCAACTGTTGTCTGAACAGACAATAGTTGCCGCTGATAGGAAACTACGAAAAATGGTTTGTTTACCTGAATTTTTCATTTATGGATGGATTTTTTCTATTCAATCACAATCTGAAGAATTGCAGCAATACAAACTTGAATGTTACAGGATACTGTTCAATTATTTTCACGGAACAATTACACAGAGACAAAACATTCTGAAGGAAAAAACATTACTTGATTTTCAGATAGAAGAATTGGAACGGAAAATAACATCAACAGACGATTACAGGAGGTTAGCGGAACTCCGAAAAAAGAAAAATAAGGCTAAAACAAAGCTGTTGAAGCTCGATAATGAGATAATTGAGCAGCAACTTGATTTATGGAAAAGTAACTGATTGGAGCCCGGTTTTACCGGGCTTTTTTATTCATACCGGTGCAACCGGTATACCGCTTTCTTTTCCCCCTCCGGGGGAATCAAAGGGGGCTTTACCTGTGCGAAGCACGCCATATACATTTAAGCCCCCTTGGGGCTTCTGGGGGCTTACTTCTTCAAAAAATCGCGCCCCCCTTTCTTTTTCAAAATAGGATGTGCAAAGGTACGAGACGACGAAATTTGTAAAAAGCTGACAATCACATATATATAATACTCTCTTTTTTATTTAAAACTTTTTTTAAAAAAGGGTATAATAATTTTAATAAAAAAGTTGTGCATTCGTGCGCACAACTTGTAAAACACTCATTCATAATATGTAAAAACCGCACTTTTTTTGTACTTCAACGCACTATTGCACGAAGTACGCAAAACAAAAAATCTATTTTTCTGAATATCAGATTTTTAACCCGTTTGCCGTACTTTTGCACTACTGCACTAATTTTTTTAATGTTTTTCACAGGGGTTTGTTTCTCTCTTTTCTCACTACTCACTACTCATTACTCAATACTACTCACCTGAAAACATTTGTATACAAATAGTATACTCATATTGTTTTTAATTAACTTATGGTATACATTTGTATTCAAAATGAAAACATAAGGTTTATATGACAACTCACAGGATCATAATCAGAACGTCGGACATTTCAATTTTGGAAGGAGTTTCTTCGAGCCGGGCTAGTGAGATTCACAATACCATAAAAGCCGGTTTGAATAAAGGAAAAAAACAACGTGTTACAATTGCTGAATACTGCGATGATCGCGGTTTTAGTTACGAAAAAGTACTAACTGATTTAGGTTTGAAAAATGGAAAAGTTCAATGAATATTTGGGTAAAATATTTGCTTTTCTGCTGATCGCTTCAATCGGGTTAAACATCTATTTTGTTGTGAAAACAAATGTTTTCAATCCGTATACAAACCGTATACAAACCGAAAACAGGCCCGTTGCTGATACGGTATTTATTACCCGGACTGATACAATTTTGCATACAGTTGAAAAACAGATATTTATAGACAAACCAACCCTTATTTCGGAAGATACCACAGGCACACGTGTATACATGGATACAATTAGAAACCAGTACATTGACATATATACCCGGGCCGATGTGCAAGGTGTTTTCAAAACGAATACATTTGAATACAAACTTAAATTTCCTGAATACAGGACCACCAAAATTTCAACAATCACAAAATTTCAGGATGTAAAAGTGTATACATCTGGTTTCTATGCTGTTGGCAGTACAATGATCACCCCCGGAAAAATTGACCTGTTTACAGGCATTACCTACATCCCGAAGCGTGGCCGAATGTTGTTTTCATATCAGTACGGGCTTTCAAACCGGGGACATTTGGCAACGGTTGGTTATCGCTTTTAACTTTTAATTTCGGTTTTTTCGTAAAAATTCTGTTTTCTTCAATTATTTTGTTTTCTTCGGTTTCTTCCGGCTATTGTTTTCATGCTATATAACTTTAAAACAAAAAGTTATAATCATGAAATTTCCAATTTCTTTAGACAAATTACAGTTTTCCGCGCGGTTGATACCCGATGATTTGACCCTTATTAACTCCGTTATTCCTCAATTGTTGCCAGATCGCGATTTATCGGAAGATATTGCGGCTCGTGATATTATGATGGTTGCCTTTGAAAAATCAGCTTCGAAATTGAAAAAGGAAAATCAAAGTAACCCGGCTGATCAGCAAAAAATTATTGATTTAAAAGCTGAAGTTGACCGGCTTAAAAGCGAGAATGACGAAAAAGGTAAGGAAGTTTTGCGTTTGCAAAATGAACTATCTGAAAGATTAGATAAAGAATCTATTTCTCAGGCTGCAATTGAAAGTCTCGAAAACATTATTAACGAAACGGAAGGTCGATTAAAAAACCTGGAACGGTTTAAACCAATACCAAACGAATTGCGCGGACAGTTGCCCGAACTTACAAAGGTTTTGCTGGTAATGTATGCCCGGAAGGTTTCAGCCATTAAAAAACAGGAAATCCGACCATTCGATGTATTAATCAGTCTTTTTAACCGGTATATCACTAAAAAAGAAGTTGAATTACCAGGTTTCCCGTTCGTTATTTCTGATTCTGAAATCCGTAAAGCAAAAGCCGAAATTGATGGGAAAGAACCTGCTGAATAACCCAATTGTTGCCGGGTTGCTAAAAAGCTACATGCCTTCAATTATTGACGGTCTGGGCGAAGCTGAAACCGCGCTGATAGAATACCTGAACAGCTTTGAACTGGAACCCGGGGAAACTGAAATAAACATGTTTACACAGGTAAACAACGGAAAGCTATACATCTGTACCGGCGCTTTTACCGGTAGTACATTTTCAAGGCAGATAAAAGTTACTCCGGCCCGTGAATTTATAAAAGAACTACTGACTAAATCCCCTCAAAAATGATCGACTTTAATAAAATAGAAGAAACTGAGGTTAAAAATGATTTTCAGGTTGCCGGTGATGATTACCTGACTGAATACCTTCGCGAAATTGATACACCAAAGCAGGAACAACCGTCTCCCGAAATACCTGATGACAGCGAATTTGAACCCGAAGAACCAGAATTGGTTACCGGGCCTTCCTATTCAGGTTTTCAACTGAAAAACAGTAATAAAACGGCTTTTTTCATTGTACAAAAAGCCGATAAATTGTTATCAGCCGGGGTTGCCGCTTATGCGCATTCTGCTAATCCCAAAGAATTCGAGGCCAAAGCCGAAGAAATAAACGAAATAGCGGAACATCTGGGCGTTTACTTTGCCGAAAATTCGTTTGAATTTCCGCCGTGGGTAATGGCTGCTGTCCCGGCTATTTTAATGATCCAGTATAAATTTTCAATTGCCGGTAAACTCCGACAGGCTAACATGGAAAAAGAAAAAGCATTGAAAGAAACGGCTGAATTGCGCCAGCAGATTGAAATACTGAAAGCTGAACGCGAATTTGAGAATCTTAAAAAAGAAGTTGAAACCCTTAAAAATGATAAACAATGAAAAAGTACATCGAACTCATTGGGTTACCGCTTGCTTTAATCGCTACGGTAATTTTCGTACTGGTAGCTGAACGCGCCGGGGTGCATACCTACGACTACGGAATTTTTCAAAAGTTTTTCCTTGGAACGGTTCTGTTTCTGGCAATCACTTTTACAGCTCGCTTAATTTTTAAATACACATTTCCGCTTTTGCATGAATACATTGCCCGGGATTTAAACCAAAAAGATCAATGGAACGCTTTAACCGATACGCAAAAAATATTAGTCGGATTGCTTTTGCTGTCTGTCTATATTATTGCCCTATCAATGCTGGTTGCCAACCTGTAAGGGAACAACTTCAGCAGGTATATACTTCGCAGGTAGGGGTACGCGAAGCAACCGGCCACAACGATGGAAAAGAGGTTCAAAAATACCTTCGCTCTGTTGGTTTGGGTAAAGGTTATCCATACTGTGCCGCTTTCGTTAGCTGGTCGCACAATGAAGTAAATTTACCAAACCCTAAATCTGCCTGGTCGCCCGACTGGTTTAAATCAAACGTAATTTACAGGGCCGATTGGCGAAAAAATTCCGTTACGGTCCTCCCCGGAATGGTTTTCGGACTTTATTTCCCTGAAAAAAACCGTGTTGCACATATCGGGTTTATCGACAGCGCGGATCACAACAATTATTACACAGTAGAAGCAAATACCAACGGAGCCGGTTCGCGCGAAGGTGATGGGGTATATAGAAAGATCAGGCCAAAGAAATCAGTTTACGTAATTGCTGACTATTGCTTCAGCACAAAGGATTTTATCAACCAGTACCATTTAATTATAAAGGATGCAACGGGCAACTAAACAGACCATAGTTTTAGGCTTCAACGGCACCGGTAAAAGTACTTTAGCCCGGAAAATAATTGAAACCTACGTTTCGAAACCGGGACGCAAAGCCTTAATTATTACCCCGGATGCGGCTGAATGGACTGATTGCCCGGAAACAACATTGCAAAAACCTTCCGATTTTCAGTTTGAAGGTATTCGCCGGTACATCTGGACATTTATTAATAAAGAAGATCAGGCCGCAATGGAACGGCTTCGCGACTATTATTTTGATGGGTTCCTGGCTTTCGATGACTGCCGGAGCTACCTCATGGCAAATACAAACGACTGGTTGAAATACCTGTACATCCGCCGCCGCCAAAAAATGATTGACCTGATGCTTATTGCTCACGGGTTTACCGATGTACCGCCCCAGGCATTTACAAACTGCACCGATCTATTTTTATTTAAGACCGTTGACAACATTGTCCGCCGAAAAGATGAACTGCGGAACTTGGATGAAATGATTGCACACCAGGCGCGGATCAATAAACAAGCTGAAACTAATCAACACTATTACGAACTGATAAAATTTAAGTAATGAGAAAACCAACTCCCGGACGTTTGCCAGATTATGTATTTAGGTTCCTGTCACCAGCCACGCAATTAATTAGCCTCCCGGAACCATCGCACCCTGAAAGAAGGATTATAGCCAGTAAAAAACAAATTCCGACTCCGAAAAGAAATTCATGGTTTGCCAGGTTTATAAAGTGGTTTAAAAAAAGTGGTTTAAGACTATTCGCATGAATGAAAATCAGCAAAATACAGCTATGCTTAAAAGCGAATATGCAAAGAAGGTAGGTATTCCAGCTTCAACGCTTCGCCGGTACTGTAATAAGTTGTATTTGCCACAGCTTCAGGAAATGGATTATACTGTTAGCCAAAAATGGCTTACCCCTTTACAAATATCGTGGCTAAATAAAAAGCTGGTTGTTACGTTTTGAACTCTCGTTTCCCTTTTCAATATCATTCATCTGAACAATTAGCCCGGAATTCTCCGGGCTTTTTGCTTTGATAAAACTTGATAAAGTTGTAAAAAACTCACTTGCTTTAAGTTGCTTTCAGTATCCGCTAAGTGACTTGTACAGTAGTGGTAATTTCGGGTTCAATCATTAATTTTTTTTGAACCAAAACATTTTATCATGTACAAAATTAAACCCGTTTTCTGGATTGTAGCAATCACAATGGTATTGGTTGCCTATTTGGCTTATAAGCAATGGAAAGCAACTAAGCTAGCTTAATTAACCCGAATTTTTAACTACACAAAAATTAACAATGGAAAAATCAATAAGAAATCTTGCTGCTAAAAATTTAGGCAGCGATTTTGCTGGCTACGAAGGCCAGGAATTTGCAAACGAGGAAATACTTCGCAGATACAGTGGATTCGCAGACCCTTCATTACAATTTACCGGCGGTTCGTCTTCTTTCTCTAATGAAGACAAGTCAGGAAAAACGTATTCTATTCAAATTACCAATACCGGCGCTTCAGCTGTTGACCGTATTTTGGCTTTACACCCAGGGTATTTAACAGTCGCTGCTGATATTAAAGATCCATCGGGAAACGCAGTTGCTGCAATTGTTAGCGATGGTACAATTATTAATGCTTCGGGAGCCGAAATTGTTTGTATCGGTAAACCTGGTAAAATTGCTCACTTTAAGGAATTCATTAATCGGAACCCTGTACGTTTTACAGGATTGAAAATGCTTGTGAATAACAGCGATCAGTTTGAGGAAAGTATTTACACGCAAAAAATTTCTCCGTTTGCTGGTTTGGGTTACGATCCTATCGTTCCTGGCAATTACAAAAATGCCAACCAGACCGATGATAAGCGTGTAGAAATTCCGCTTCAAAACTTCCAGTTGGATGATCAAACCACAATGGTTTTTACATTGAAAGCCGGACGTGTTGTGACATTTACCTTCTTTTTAGGTGCAATTAAGAACGGAGCCGCCGAATTACATGCAAAGGCATCACTTGCAAACGAAGGTGTAATGCGTAAATTCTATTAATCGTGAAGGGTGCTATTCGATTAGCGCAGTTGACGGCAGACGCACACCCGGAAAGTGTGCGTTTGTTGTTTTCGCGTTACAATATAAAAAAAGAACCTGGAGCGCAGCCGATACTTGATGCGTACCTGGTTTATGGCGAACCTTTTTTACGTGATCTGTTTGAGATCGTATATTTAGGGATGAGCCAGTTCAGTGGAATAGAAGGGCTTGAAACTGCTAAACTTGCTACTTACTCAGCAACCAAAACCGCACAGGCAACCACTATGGAAGCTGAAAAGAAAAGCGGGTTCTGGAATGGGTTTCTCAATGTTTTCAATAATGCAGGGGCGGTACTTACGGGTGCAAGTTCAATATATCAGGGAATTTCGAGCCTGTTAAACGGTAAAAATGTTGATACAGGGGTATCAGGACAATCGGCAAGCCAACTCGAATTACAGGATCAGATGTATAAATTATCACTTGAGCAAAAGGAAGCTGAGAGTACAAGTAACGTAAAAACATGGTTGTTAATAGTTGCCGGTATTTTTATTGCTGTTCTGGTTATCGTAATGTTTCTTAAAAAGAAATAATCATGAATCTTCCGAAATACATAGACGATAATATACGCAAATTAAGTCTAGTTCCTAAAACTACAAATAAGGTAGATGCGGTTACTGTTAGTCCATCATTTAAAGATCTTGGAAAAATTATTATTCCAGATTTGAGCGGATTACAAAATTTATCTCTGGCTGATTTATCTAGTCTAATAATTGATTCAAGTTTTAAAATTATTGATTTACCTGCGGCTGTACCGCCTGTTATTCAACCTGTGCCACTTTGGGATTTTAATATACCTGATTTAAACGAATCATTGGCTAGTGAAGTAATTACTCCGGCTATACCAATGTCTCAAGAACAACTGAATGAATGGCTTGAAAAAATAGCTAAAGGATTACCGTTAGACGATGGGGTATCTGGTCCGATATATGGAGGGTTGAAAGATATACCTGCGGCTGTACCGCCTGATATATTTAATGAGAAACCGGTTTCCAATATCGAGAACACATTGACCATTGAATCTATCCGGATTCCAAAAATAATTGATGCGCCGACTGTTAGACCACCGGATATATTTCAAGAAAAACAGCTTTCATATATTGAAACAAAACCATCTATTGATTCTATTTCAAGTAGTCCGATAAAAAACTCTGTTCCTATTGATGTAAAAGAAAATTATCAGGATACGGTGAAAATTATTACAGGAATCGCACCTATTACTGCCCCTGTTCAAGCAACTGTTTCTCCTTCAAACAGTGATTTAATGGCAACTGTCACCAATCTACTAAAACAGGTAACAAGCCAAAAAACAGCCGTACAGGAACCGGTAACGAATGCCCCAGTTTCTTCGCATACATGGATTAAATACCTGCTGATTGGCATTGTTGCATTTGTCATTTTCAAACTACTTAAAAAATAAGTTATGAACTCAAACACGAAAAAGTACATCGTTTGGGGCGTTGTCGCCCTTGTTGTCGTTATTCTTGGTTACTGGTATTGGGCAAAGCAAAACGCTGCCAAAACCGAAACTGAAGCCGGTAAATAAACCGCTATGTCGGGCCAAAAAATAACGTTCGTTGAAAATCTTAGTATTACACCAGCAAGGGTAAACAGGCTGACAGGTGAAATTTTTTTAAACGCTCGCGTGTGGAATAAGTTACCGGATGGTTTTAAAAAGTTCATACTGGCACATGAAGAAGGACATTACGTTTTACAAACTACCAATGAAATTGAGGCGGATAATTTTGCTTTCAATCAATTGGCCGGAACATTTGAAAATAGTCTGAAAACGTGTGTTTATACCCTTGCTGATGTTCTTCCTTTCACTAACGATAGTCATACTTTACGACTATTAAATATGTACCGTTCAGCCCTTCAGTTTCAGGCAAATAAATACGGAGATATTGAAACTAAGAATGAACTGAAAAGGATTTCTCATGAAATCAAAAAAATTCAAGATATGATATTTTCTTCTTTTTCATCACTTTATGATTTTCAGGAGTATTCTGAAGATTTATTCAACCCGACTGTTGGGCAATGGTTTCGAAATATGAAAGTAGAACCAGGAGCGCAACCGGTTGCCTCAGTTCCTGTAATGTCTGCGACAAAACAGATAATTGAACCCGCTTTATATGCTACTAATCAACAGGAACAAGTTAAAAAAACGGTTGTACAAGAAAAGGTTTCACTTGATGAAATACCGGATTATACTACTCCGACAGTTACAATCGATCTGAAAACAATTTTGATTGCGGCCCTCGCAATTGTAGTATTCATCTTATTAATAAAGTAGCTATGAATTACCAGGTCGCCGCATTGTTTGTATCGAAGTATAAATACATACTGATTTTTACAGTGCTAATTTTAATTGTTATTGTTTATCTGCTGATCCGGCGAAAAAAAGAGGATGATATTCGCCTTATTGATGATCTGAAGGTAAATGCAAATAACCTGTCAATAAGCGATAACCAGGCAAAGCTGATTGTTGAAAATATACTTTCAGCGATGGACCAATACGGTACCGATGAAGAAACGATTATCAACAATCTGAAAAATCTGAATAAGGATGATCTGTTGTTTGTGATTAAGAAATTTGGAACCAAACCATACAACGGGACTAGTCTGGCTTCAAACTGGATAGACAAAACCCTGTTTTCTCCCGAAAAAAACCTGATCGGATGGCTGAAAGCTGAACTTGACGGTAATGATCTGAAAGCTGTACGAAAAATCTTTGAAGACAACGAAATCCCTTTTTAACATGAAAAAAAACGTATTTATTACAATCATGATTATCCTGCTGATAACCGGAGGAATCAGTTATTTAATAATCTGGTGGCGCAACAAAAAAAATGCAGCTGCGGGATCTGAAACGGAAACCGATGCAACTACCGGAACGCAAACCGACCCGGTGATCAATACCGGAGCATTAAAGCAAACACAGCAAATTCCATCGAGCTATATCTGGTGGGAAAATAATATTGGACATGCGAAATTTCCGCTCGGAAACGGTTCAAAAGGTGTTGAAGTGGTTAAAGTGCAGGAAGTATTGAACCAAAAAGCAAAAGAAAAAACAAGCTGGGGGCTTTCTACAATTGCTGTTGATGGCAAATGGGGTAATGAAACCAATACCCGGTTTAAATTATTTTTTCCGGGGTACAGCTTAGTAACTCAATACATGTTTATGCATGAATTTGACCCAAACGGGGAAATTTTAAAGTAATGGACCACAACTAAATTTTTACGAGATGGACCCGATAACAGCTATTGCCAATGCCGCAGGAAGTCTTTTTGATACAATTGGTTCGGGACTTAATTTATTTGCACTTGGCGGGCAAAAGAAGATAGTAAAAGAGCAAACCAAACAGCAGGAAGAAATAACCGATCAAACCGGAATTGCGGCGCGTTCGTCGTTCCTTACAAATCTTTTTGGACTGGTTGGTCAAAAAAATGCTTCAGAATCAACTACTGCCAGTAGCCAGCAAAAAACTGTAATGATCATTGTAGGGGCAACATTCGCGGTAATTATTCTCATTATCATTCTAAAAGCAAGGAAAAAATGAAAGTAGCATACTCGAAATATTCAGATTTTACTGAAACTGATCTGCTGGCTGCTGAACAAGCAGTTACGTCTGCACAAAAATACCTTTCTGAACGAAAAGACGCTTATCAAAGAGCCATTGAATCAGCCGGTGAAGGTTGGGCTAAACGTAAAAAATTACCGCTTGTAGAAGAGGCACAGAAACAACTAAATGGTGCTGTTGAATATTATAATAAACTTATTTCTACTATTCAGTCTGGACAGGAAATAAAAATTGCCGATACGGTTGCCACTTCATTAACTGCACAACCGGAAACATCTGCAACGGCTACTGGTACAATTAACTGGAAGCTGATCGGGTTGGCTATCGGGGCTGTTGTTCTCATTATTGTAATCTTTAAATTTTTGTGATATGAGAATTAAAAAGCCAATAGTTAAAGTGAAAAAGTCAGAAGAATTTTTGTCCGGACGGGAAATTCCGACTTTGAAAAGCATGCGACTTGAAAAACTGAGAAAACGTAAAAGAAAATGAACAGATCAAACGAACAGGCAGTAATTAAAAGGCTTGATTCGTCGGTACCGTCCGATGTTTTGAAGCATAGCGCAGTAACTCATTACTGGCTCGAAAAACGTTTCCGGGAAATGTGGAAAGCATTTCGCCCCGGATTCAGCCTTTTATTGCCTAAAATGTTCAATCCGTTCGATCAGGAAGAAATTCGTAAAAAATTTCAGTTAAAAGGTTTCGAATACGGCAACTGGTTAAGCCAGGAAGATCGCTATAATTATCTTTTAGCCTGTGAAATTGCGCTTTTCGACCTTCAAAATGTGCTACGTTTTGGTTTTAATATCGGACTTGGAAAACATATCGGGATTGCATTTGGCGCGCGTGGACGTAGTGTAGCAAAAGCACATTATGAACCCACTACCGAAATGATCAACCTTACCCGGTTTAATGAAGCGAAGAAATTAGTTAATCCACTTACCGGAATACCCATTTTCAGAAATAAAACAACAGACCAGGTAAAAGATATTCTATTCAAGCAAAAAGGCGGTGTAGGCTCGCTAGGGCATGAATACGGTCATGCTTTAGATTATTTCTTTGGAACCTACATTGAACAGGATAGCAGAAACAAACGATACCGGTCATTAACTGCCGGGCGTTCTGTTTCTCAAAACCCTGATATTGATTACCCGAAAAACAGCCTTCGTTACGATGCAAATATGATCATTCACAAGCTAATTTGGGCTGATAGTAATAATCATACAGCCTTTTATAAGTTTCTGAAAGAACAGGTTGACAATGAAAAAATATCAGAATACTGGATTCGTCATAATGAACTTTTTGCCCGTGCTTTTGAAGTTTACTTAAATGTAAAACTGAAAGAAAAAGGGATACAAAACGCTTTTTTGGTGAAAAATAAATATGACGGGCTTTGGCCTTACCCGTCAGGGAAAACATTGCAGGCCGTTGTACCTCACTTCGATAGTTTAATTAATAAAATGAGACAAAAAATTAATTGATATGAACGAGTTTTTTGATAGCAAATTCATGAAAGATTTAGAAGCCGGCAATCTTCCGCCAGTTGAAATTGAAGTACCGGCCAGCGTGTATATTTTTTCGGGGCTAACGATTTGTATATCAGCACTGATAATAATTATTGTTTTTAAATACCTAAATAAGTAATTGCATGAAAACAAAAACAAAAACCACTAAAAAAAGTGGAAAGCCCAACAAAGGGACTGAGAAGCTGAAAAAGATTGTAGCGAAAGCAAAACTAATCCGTAAAGCATCTCCGACGAAAAAATGGACTGCCTGTGTTAAAGCAGCTTCTAAATTAGTGTAAAAACGAGCTGGCCGGTACCCGGATTTTCCCGGGTACTCCAGCTAAGTTTTTTAATTTAAAATTGACTGAATGAACCTGATCTATCAAAATAAAATCACATCGAACCAAAGCCAATTTATTTCAAAATTGGTGAAAATATGTGACTGGCTGGGCATAAATCCAAACTGGTTAATGTATGTGATGTGGTTTGAAAGCGGTTTAAACCCGGCTGCGGTTAATTCTGTAAGCGGTGCAACCGGGTTAATACAGTTCATTTCATCGACAGCCGCCGGTCTGGGTACCAGTACCGACGAATTACGGAAAATGAGTAATGTTGAACAGCTCGATTACGTGTATAAGTATCTTAAACCGTATTCCGGTAAAATGAATAACCTGATTGATCTATACCTGGTTGTATTTTTTCCGGTATCGCTAAATAAAGGCCCGGAATATATTTTTGAAACATCTACCTTATCACGTAGCAAGATTGCGGCAAATAACCCAGCTTTTGATCTGAATAAGGACAGTATGATAACTCGTGCTGAAGTCGAAGTTAAAGTTATGTCAGGTGTGCCGTCGGAATACCAGGCAATAATGAATAATGAAAAATATTCAAAGATGAAAATTACAAGTAAAGAAATCACAATTGCTATTGCTGTAATGACTATCGTTATTGCAATTATACAAATCTGGAAAGAACTTAAAAACTAAAAATATGGCATATATAGGCTCACAAGCAACAAAATATGGAGGGGAAACTTTGTTGTGGGTTGGAACTCATGATTTTTTACGTATCGGAGTTAAAAAAGCAGGTGATATTTTTTATGCAAGTTGCAGCGATCCGAAATTAAAATTCAGCAACCTTCCGTTGCGTGTTAATAACGATTTTTCACCGAATATTAATGCTCCTTACGGCTTCGGATTTCATACCACTGATTTGGCACTTCCTATTGATTCAAATGTCCCGGACATTTGGATTTCAGAAGGTGTAATTTTAGCGCTGTCTAATTCGCCGATTTTACCCGAAACAGATAAAAGTGTCAGGTACATATTACCAAACGGACAGAATTACATTACCAGCCCGCTAAATCCTCCTATATGGAATGTTTCTACACAAGGAAACGAAAATTTGGTTTCAGCATCGAAACCAGATTTATGGCAACTTGGCGGATATATGTTTTCATTCTGGCATAAAACAGGAATTGGAAAATCAGTTATTAAAATCAAAAAATCAGGCATCCCGTCAAAACTAAATTTAATAATTACACCGGGCGATCGGTTCTATTTAAACTCAAACGGGTATATAAATTGCCATATACCTTTTATTGTGAAACATGCAGCTTATGAAGGTGATGACATTGCTATTTATACCGATTCGTTTGTATTACCAGAACGTTGGGACGGCTCGCAGCTTAAAATAAACACACAGGACATAATGATCAGCAACTATGCTATGCGGGATTCTATTTCTGACAAAATTGAATACCTGCTAAGCGATATGAATACAAAATTTATCTGTGATTATCTTCGTCCAGTAAACATTACGAAATATTTTGAACCGCGTTCGGATCAATACCAGGAAGTATTTTATATCGACTGTACAGGAAATGATTATGATGTGTCTGCAATTACTGGAAAACCTAACAGTCGAACGCCTGAAATTATAACATTTACACCAGGGTGGATAAACGTTAATTCGCAAATTGCAATTATGCCTCCCGAACCAATTACTATTATAAATGAATCTCAACAACCTGTAATACAAATACTACCGACACAGCCAATATCTACACAGTCGGTAAAAGTTACTCCTGAACCAGTAAAGACAGAATCAAAAACGATTGTAGAAGAAATTCAGAAAGTAGTACCGGATTATACAGATCCGGCACCAATATATTTTGAACAGGTAACGGAACCGGAAGAAACTATTTTCCCAGATGCTGTTACTGTACCAGATTCAGGTTCAAACAAATATGCTACATGGCTGAAATATGCCGTATTCGCAATTATCGGAATATTAATTCTTAAAAAAATACTGAAATGATAAACCTATCAACCATACAGGAACAGGGCCTATTGCCCGATGTTATTGATGATACCAACCCGGATGATGTTTTTGTGGGGTTCTTTAAATTCAATAAAAATGAGGATTATTGTCTTATAAAAAGAATCTTTATTGATGGCGACGGAATTACTAAAATAACATATCCAAACGGACAGTTTGATTATCGCTTTAACTGGGGAAAACGTAAAACTTATGCCTATCGTCATCGTGATTTTTCAATATCAACTATTATTCGAGGTTTTTTATATAATTGGTTTGCCGTTACAGATGTGAGAAATATTGCCTCTAACGGATGGCATGTTCCTTCTTCAGATGATTATAATTCATTATCAACTTTACTCGGAGGTGAAAATATTGCTGGAGGCAAATTGAAAGAAAGTGCAACTTATTGGAAATCTCCGAATGAAGGGACTAACGAATCTGGATTTAATGGTAGAGGAACTGCGATGAGAGTAAATTATTTTCCACATATAGATTATTTAAACCAACAGTCTTTTTTATGGACATCATTAGAATTATCACCTACAAATGCTGTTACACGTAGATTATTATATTCAGATTCAACTTTTCCAGAAATTAATTCAGAAAAATACTATGGTTGTTCGCTAAGATTAATAAAAGATTCTTCTGATGTTGGTTCTGGAATGTACATTGGCAACGATAACCGCGCTTACCGTACTGTAAAAATCGGTACCCAGGTTTGGCTTGCTGATAATCTGGCTGAAACAAAATACCGTAATGGTGATTCTATTCCAACGGTTACCGATAACGCGGCTTGGGCTGCATTGACAACCGGCGCGAAGTGTGCCTATAATAACGACGAAAGCTATGTATAAATACAATCCTATTACCGGCAAAATGGATTTCGTAAGCGGCGGATACCTGTTAATCGAAAAGACATACAGCGAACTAAGTACGCTTATTGCAGCGTCGGAACTTGTTCCCGGAACGGTGTACAAAATAACCGACCGGGGCGACCGGGGACTATTTTTCAAAGCACTTTCAACTAAACAGCTTTCCCGGTCTGGACAGCGTTTAATGCTTTGCCCTGCATGGTACGGAACCGGAGAACATGAAGCAAACAACTGGCTTGGAATCTGGAACGACCAGTTAACACCCGTAGCTGATGATCTGGCTATTTGGGGCGGTTTGGTATGGAAAAACCTTACCGGAGCGGTTGGAAGTGTTGTTACAGAACTTGAGCTAGATGCGCTAAACTGGGTATTGATACCAAAAATAACATTTTCCGCCGGTGAATACGTTGAAATGCTGTTCGACGTGGATTATGACTTTGAAAACGAATGGATTGACCAGCAACGCGACCAGAAAGGAAACATCATTGGTGTTGATTATGCCAGCAACCAAAACGAATTTGGATTTACAAATAACCCTGTTGACCTGTCAGACTGGAACTTTGCAAACCGGGCTGAAACATGTCTGTTCATGAATAATAAATCAGCGGGTATTTTTAATAACCCGTTTGCTCTTTATATCTATAAAAACAATGTTCATGTACTGATTGCAGATAATACATGTACTGGTGATATTTATAATAATGAAATAAATGGCGCAATTGAAAGTAATTCAAATCAGGGCCAAATATCCGACAATAAGGTAATCAATTATATTTCAGGTAACTCAAATGCAGGAAGTATTTCATTAAACACTGCTGAAGCGATTGTAGATAACTCAAATAACGGAGATATTTATAAGAACAACTGTTATTCAATTAATGACAACTCAAATACGGGTGGCATAACTGATAACTCGAATAAAGGAAGTATTGCCAATAACTCGAACCTGGGACATATCCAGTTTTGTACTTCTGACGGGGATGTTTCCAGTCATGCAGACCCAGAAACCGATGTAACGGAAAAGGATTATGATTCTGCTATTGGCGACATACAGGAAGCAATTGACTTAATTAATGGGGAGGTTGTGTAATGGGAAGTATTGCCGATAAATTAGTATACCTTAATGGTACAAAGGACGCTATAAAAACAGCGATTGAAGCCAAAGGCGTTACCATTGCCCCGGAAGATACTTTTCGCGATTTTGCAACCCGCGTTAGTGAAATACCTTCCGGTTCCGCTTCAGAGTGGCCACGCCCGGCTGACTGGCCTGATATTTCAGAAGTTAATAACAATGAAATAAACCTGCTAGTTGGTGACTTTGGATTAGCAACCATGTCATTTATTGTAACCACGCAGGGGGCAGTTCAATATACTGTGAATTGGGGCGATGGAGCTACTGAAAATTTTGATTCCGGGGCTACGGCTCAACATACGTATACTGTTGGAACCGGCACAACGTGTAGCCTGGGTTACTCTACTTTTAAAGCAGTTGTAAGCTGTTCAGGTGGTAATATTTTGACATGGAAAGTTGAACGGCATAGTTTGGCTAACCAAAATCAATACTTGCCTTTATTAGAATTTGTTGCAGGTACTATTAATCTAAGTAACTGTGCTGATATGTTTTGTATTAGTTCCTGTTACTGTTATGCTTTAGCATCAGTAACATTGCCAACTAGTTTAAATGCTGTTACTAGTATGATTAACATGTTTTCTTATTGTTATTCTTTAGTATCAGTAACATTGCCTACTAGTTTGAATGCTGTAACTGATATACGTAACATGTTTTATTATTGCTATTCATTAGCATCAGTAACATTTCCAACTAGTTTGAATAATGTTACTAATATGAGTAACATATTTTATTATTGCTATTCATTAGTATCAGTAACATTACCAACTAGTTTGAATTCTGTTACTAATACTAGTAACATGTTCTTATCATGTTACTCATTAGCATCAGTAACGTTACCAACTAGTTTGAATGCTGTTACTAATATGATTAGCATGTTCGCTTATTGTTATTCGTTAAAAATAGTTATTAATATAGAAAATATAGGTTCTAAAACTATGGCTGTTAATGCAGCAGACATAACTAAAACTGATGAACAATTAACTTCATTGTCATTCGATGCTTTTTTGAGTAAGTTAGGAGTTCAGGGACTATCTGAAAAACTGAATAAACTTTCATCTCTTCGACTTACAAATGCTAACTCTACTTTTACCGGTACATCTCCTCACATAGACTGTTCTTACTGTGATCTTTCACAGGCTGCATTGGTAACCTTATTTGGTGATTTACCAACATTGGTAGGTAAAACAATAAATATTACCGGTTGTACCGGTGCCGCTGCTTTAACTGCTGGTGAACGTGCCATTGCAACTGATAAAGGCTGGACTATAACCGGATAAATACATAAAACTGATATGAACGAAGGATTTTATAAAAACGATAACGGGAGCCTTCTGTATGCTCCAAATTTTGTATCTGGTCCCGGATTTACCATACTGGCAACAAACAATACAGAATATGAATATCCAGTAAACGGATGGCATTGGTTCAATTCATTAACCGAAGCCTGTACATTTTTTAATCTGAACGAAACCGATTATTTATGAACCAACTAAAAGAACTAATCAAACTGTTGTTTTTATCCGACGAAATGGAAGATATGAAGATAAAAAAAACGGTGAACTACGCCGGTTACATAGCCACGCCCCCGGCTTTTATACTTAATATTGGCGAATGGATGGGTGGTATAACCTTAAACCAGTTTTTCACCTTCCTAATTTCAACCGCCGTAGTTATTTTCTGGATACTGAAAATAAAAGAGCAAAGTCTGAAAATCAGGAAAGCGGAAAAGGAATTGGAGAAATAATAGTTGTATTTTCATACCTGAAATATTTATCTTTACGGAAAATATAGAACTATGGGAACGATAACAATAACGATTAACAGCCGGACAAAGAAGGCAAAACATTTAATTGGCCTTATTGAGGAATTGGCAAAGACAGAAAAGGGAATTGATATTTTTGAAGTTCCTGTACCAAACAGTACAACCCGCCGGGCCATGAAAGAAGCCGAAACCGGAAAAACACACCGGGCAAAATCGGCTGACGAGCTTTTTAACGGTATTTAAACATGTTTCAGATACAATACAAAAGATTTATATTTACAGAAAAAATATTGATATGGCAACCATTGTTTTAAATATAAAAGACAACGCGAAAGCTAAACGCATTCTCGATGCTGTTAAACTTCTGAATGGCGTTACCAATGCTGCAATAGCTACCGATGAAGAATTAGAAAATATTTCTATGCTGAAAGCCTGCAAAGCAGCCAGGAAAACTGCAAAAGTAAGCAAGTCGGATGTATTAAATGCCCTGAAATGAAAGTCGAATTCCGGAGTTCGTTTATAAAGGATATTAAGAAGTTGAAATCAAAAACGACGGTCGATTTAATACAGTCGGTAATTGAAAATTGTGAGAAAGCAACCACTATTTCCGATATAAAGCATTGTGAACCGTTACAAAGTCGTGGAAAGTTCTTTAAACTGAAATACGGGCAATACCGTTTCGGTGTGTTTATCGACAAAGGAACAATTGAATTTCTGAAATTTGGTACCCGCCAAAATTTTTACAATGATTTCCCTCCGTTTTAACCATGACAGATTTTTACTTTTTTGAACAGGAAGATAAACCCACCAGATTACTGGAAAAGTACCTGAAAGCATTATCTGAAAATCCGGATAGCGGGGTTAAATGTGTAAATATTGCCAGCGATAAACTACAAGAATTTGAAGATCAAAGAATAAAAGACGGGCAGAAATTATACGAACTTCAACGTCTGAATAATCCATACAACCCGCGTGATGTTATGGGTGATCCTGCCGCCGCAAAAGAATTATTTAGGCATTTAAGAAAACAAGCTCGCAACCGTCGAAAATAATTAGAACTACTAAGAAAATTACAGATAAACAATAAAAAACCCGGCTATTCAGCCGGGTTTTCTTTTTCTTGCTCTTCGATCATGTGCTTTTTTAGTACCATCTCAATGTAATTATTCACTGATCTAAAGTCTTTTTCTGCCTGTTTTCTAAGGAAATCCATTAATTCTGAATCCATCCTTAGCGATATTGTTTCCTTCATAAAAATGTGTTTATATGCAAATGTATGTAAAAATAATTTAAAAAATATATTGCAATGTATTGCGTTGTGTTGCTTTTGTTTTTATATTTGTCTCGATAAATTTTTAAATCATTTCGAAATGATAGAAATTAAAACAACCACAGTAGCAAAAATCAACGATGTTGAAATTTTGCTGATCGAAAACGGCGAAAAACGAGTAGCCGTAAAACCAATTTGTGAAGCAATTGGAATTGCATTTGAACCACAATTTACGAAGTTGAAAAATGATCCGATTTTGTCTTCAACCGTTATGCTGAGCGTAACAGTTGGAGCCGATGGAAAAGAGAGAGAAATGCAAACAATTCCGTTTATGTATGTATTCGGATGGTTATTTAGTATTGATTCACGGAACGTAAAGGAAGAGGCCAGAGAAAACGTTCTGAAATATCAGGTCGAATGTTATAAGGCTCTTTATTTCCACTTTACCAATTACGCTGAATTTGTTGAACAGAAACAACGGATTATAGAAGCTCAATTGGAAATTGTTGATGAAGCAAAAACAAATTTTAATTCAGCAAAATCAGTATTGAATGAATCAAACGAAAAACTTAAAACGCTTCGTCAGCTTTCTTTTGCTGATTTTGACGCTGATCGCCGTCAGTTAAAAATGTTTTCTGACGAAGAAATGGGCTTTACCCAAGAAGATTAAACAACAATCCCCCGGAGCTCAGATGTAACGAGCATCTGCCGGGGGATTCATTAAACAAAATTAACACCACAAAAGTATGAATACAATTGAAATTGACAATACGAAACTTTCGCCCAAAGCAATTGATTTTATCGGCTTAATGCAGGAAGATAATAACAATGGGTTCAACGAAATGGAGAAAAGCCTTACTGCCATGCTAATTGAAATTATACAGCTTCGTTTTGGCGACGAACGCCGCGATAATTACATTATGCACCTTGCCGATGTGCTCGATATGGTAAACAGCCTAAAATGTTAGTGCAGTAGTACAAAACCAGTGCGCGGTTAATCCTCGTTGTTTTAGTTGGTTACAAAAAAACCGTACTAAAACACCGGGGATTGTTGTTTTTTTAAGAAGGTTTATTCGTCAATCGAAGGAAAATTATTACGGATGGCGGCCGAAATATGTCCGGTTTTATTTGCCAGGTACTTTTCGGTAGTTAAGGCCGATAAATGTCCGTTTTGATCTTGCATATCGCGCAACGAAATTTCCGGGCAGTCATCGGCACGAACATTGCCCGTATGCTTCCACGAGTACAATTTATATTCATTTGGCATCTTCAACATTTCACGAAACTTATTAAACCGACCTCTGAAATTATTTTTACTCAGAAACTTTAATCCAGGCTTTCCATTCTGCCCAAATACAAAATAATCCTTCGGATATTCATTTAATTTATATTGTTCGCGCAGCTCCTTTAAAAAAACCAGTGGTATAGTCGGGAATTTGGGGCGGTTTGTTTTCGACCGGAACCGGCTTACATTAACAATCCCACGTGAAAAATCAATATCCCGGATTTGCATTAACCGGATTTCTTTACCCGGTCGCAAAAAACAATAATATTCAAACTCAATAACTAACCAAAGCTGCGGATCCTGTTTTTTTATTGTTTCTCTGAACGTGATTAAATCATAATTCGGTATCGGGCGCGGGGCTTCATCTTTTTGCCGTTTTGATTTTGGAATGTTATAAACCGGATTTTCGTAAATCTTTTTTTTATCGTAAAGGCTTTCAAACATTGCCTGAAGTATTTGTCTGTACTTCTTTATTGTAATGCTGGAGTAATCGCGTTCGTAAATTAGGTAGTCGAAAAATTCAAGTATCATTTGGTTTGTAACGCTTGTTATATCGTTATCCTGAAGCCCTTTTTTGTCTATCCACGAACAAAATAACCGCAGTTTACCTTTATAGGTTGGCAAACTCCCTTCAATATTAATTTTGGGGCTTATTTCCTTTAAAAACTCATTTGCGTAAAATCTGACAGTAGTATTCGAAACCCGTGCATTCCCATAAACCTTAGCTATTTCAGTATAAACCAAAGTATCCTGATAAATGTATCTCGGATTTTCAATTAATGGCGACCAGCCGGATTTTAGTTTTTGGGAATATTCCTGAATAATTTCCTGAGCCCGTTTGTATCGAACATCCGGGGGAACTATCGAAAGTCCTTCATAAATACGAAACCTTTCAAGTTTATCTGATTTTGGATTACGAACTCCATACTCAACATACCACTGTTTTGTAGCATCGCATTTTTTATCATTAAGGGTTGGAAGGCTAACTATAATTTTTCTTCGTGCCATAGGTTTTAGTTTGTTGTCAACCAAAACCGACAGTATTTTCCCGTTTGCCCAAAAAGTGTGTAAAAAGTGTGCTGATAAAATAAAAGTGTGTTTTAATACTTAACTCTCATATTATCAGCATTGTTCTTTGTATAGTCGGGATACCAGGATTCGAACCTGGGACCCCCTGCTCCCAAAGCAGGTGCGCTAACCGGACTGCGCTACATCCCGAGAAAAATATATAACGCGGAGAGAGGGGGATTCGAACCCCCGGTACGGTTACCCGTACGGCAGTTTAGCAAACTGCTGGTTTCAGCCACTCACCCATCTCTCCAAACAAGTAGCTTAATCTCTCGCAATAACTTTCAGTATGTTTTTGACTGCTGTTTTCAGCCTCTTTGAACGTGGGTGCAAATATAGAACTAGTTTTTTCTTTAGCAAAATTATCACAAAAAAAATAGCCCATTTTTTCGATGGTTTCCTGAAAAATAAAATCAATGGAATTTTTGTTCAAACAAATGCGGGTTCAGGCCACTTTTACGGAGGTTTTATGGAAAGGTTTTCCTGCTCGGAAAAATGCGCCCCAATCTTCCTATAAATCAATCAGATATTCGCCAGATGTTATTAAACCATTCGTTTTCCTTGCAAAATAAGGGGTTTCAGCCTATCTTTGACAGCAGAAAACGTTCTTTAACAAAGATATTGTCCGCATTAGTTCATCATTTGGTAAATTCAACATTTAACATTGAAACGAGAACGCTTTTGGATGCTAAAACAGGCCCAGTACCGCCTTTGGCGGGAGTAGCAACTGCTACCGTAGGAAGTTTGATCAGCCGGGCACTCAAATCCTGTCATTAGGGATTTTCGCAAATGAATTAATGCGGATTTTTTTATTTAAAACGGGTTCCATTCTTTCAGGCCCAAATCAATTCCCGGTTTTTCTTCGTTCATTGCATCCCATATTACCAAAGCTGCCCCCATGGCACTGGAATTATCTACTTCAGAAGTGAAAACTTTTTTTCCGGGGAAAAAATTTCCCAATAAACGGATAAAAATCTCATTCCGGGCAAAGCCGCCTGAAACAAAAAGATTCTTTACTTCATCGTTTTTAGGAATAATTAAACAAATGGATTCGGTGCACAGCAACGTTAAATCGTACATTAGCCGGGTATAGGCTTCTTCAAAAAAAGAAAAAGTAGAAAGATCGACCTCTGTATCGATATAATCAGTCGACACGCCATTTCTGAAAAACACCTTGTGTTTTCCTTCTGAAAGATATGCCGCAATCCGCTTTTCATCCGCTTTTATTCTTTTGTAAGCATCGTTGGCTACCCCAAAATGAGCGACAAGCCGGGCAACATTTACATCGTGGATATGTCCCATGAACAGGCGCGACGATTTTACCGGTTTCTGTTGAACACTCAGGTAACAAAGGCAATCGCTCTTCAACTGCTCCGCGGTTAACGGTTCATCGTTGAATGGATTCATATTGATGCACCAGGTCCCGGTTGATACCAACAAAAATTTTTCATCCGTACCCATGAAATAGGGAACCAGCGAAGCAGAACTGTCGTGAATGCCAATGCCCGATAATATTTTTTTACCGGTAATGTCAACAACAAATGTTTTTGAATTCGAAATCGGATCAGGCAATTTAATATTTTCAGCAGCTAGCCATGGATGGTATTTCATATTGTCGAAATCCCACATGGCGGTGTGGCAGCCGATGGATGTATATTCAGAAACAAATTCACCGGTCAATACAGAGGAAGCATATTGCGGAAAATGAAGAATATATTTTACCTGTGAATAAATTTCAGACTTTTCTTTCTTCAGCCACAAAATCTGAAGTCCCGAGTTGAGCATTTCTAACGCAGGGCCGGCAGTCGTTCGGCAAAATTCATTCTGCCCGCCATGTTTCTGGTACAGATCGACTGAAATTTGCTCATTCATTGGTTTCAGGTAATTGTAAACAGGAGCCAGTAATTTCCCGTGTACATCAAGATAGGCAAGTGATGCACCATAGGTTGAATAATTAACTCCAACCGGTTCGTATTGATCGCTGGCAATTAATTCTTGGATGGTTGCGACAAGCCATCTTCGGATCAAATCAATATCATCGCATTCAAAACCATCTTCATCCAGGATGGTCGGAAATTTCTCTTCTTTCTGAAATACTACTTTTAAATCCTGATCAAACAAGAGTATTTTTTTATTGGTTTTCCCGATATCGAAAACGGCTATTACTTTTTTCTTCATATTACTGGAACATGGGTCTTTTTTGTCGTTCTGAGCAACGCGAAGAATCTGTAACAAAATTGATTTAATGATTAGATTCTTTGCTTTGCCCAGAACGGCAAGTTTTTAACTTGATAGTATTACTGTTTTGCTATTTGCCTTCTGTAATTTTCTACTTCCCAATTGTCGATAAAATCGATTTGCGGTTGGGTCATAAAATGAGGGCCACCAAAGTTTTCGGAATAGAAACTTACTTTCATCATATTCTGAAATACTTCCAGTACCGTTTGCGCCGATTTCAGGTTTTCTTCTACTGCCAGCAACCCTTTGCCTTGAACAGCAATCACCTTGGGCAAATAGCCGCAACGTGCTTTAAATTCTTTCACAACATCGACCATTTCCATCAAATCGGAACTTGAATAGGCATAGTTTGATTTGCAATAAACGATATCGTCGGGGGTGAATGGTTTGTTCACCTTTCCGAATGCTGCACTGTTTTTTACAAATAAATGAATCAGTTCGCTGTTTGCAAACAATAATCCGGAAGGATTGATCCCCAAGAATTTTTCCAGTATGCCGGCAAATATCTCTGCTGTTTTTCCTGCCGGCAATTCGCTATCAGCCGGTAATGGCTGTGCGATACGGTCGCGAAGCACTTTTTCGATATTGCTGTAAATGGCCTTGATTTCGCCAATACTTTCGGCGCCTACAAACACTCCGTGGTTCTGAAGAAAAATAACAGAAGGCTCTGAACCTTTTGTTTTTCTGAAATGAACGATTTCGGCTTCTACTTTTTTGAAAAGAATATAACCCGGATCGGTGTACTCAACATACAACACATCGTCGCCAAACAATTCGCGGGTCGTTTGCTGCGCACTGTTTGCACACATCAGGGCATTTACCAGGGTCGGGTGAGTATGCACCACAAACGGAAAACTAATGATTTCGTGCAACGAAGTTTCTACTGACGGACGTTTGTTTTCAGGATAAAGAATTGCCTGATGCAAATCGACTTTCACCTGGGCTTCGCGTTCCGACGAATTTTCGCTGTACGTTTTTTCTGAAATCTTTTTCAGTTCCTTTCTCGAAAGACAAACGAATCCATCTTCTTCAATTACCGCCAGCGACGAACCGCTGGCTTTGATCCAAAGTTTTTCTTCGTTCTTGAAAGAGGTGTTGCCACCGCCTGCAATTATATATTCCGGATTGTTCCCGTAAAAATGGGAAATTTCAATCAAATCTTTTACTCCTTTTTCCATTGTCGTATTCAATAAAGGGGCTATCTTTTCAGATAACCCCAAATATTTGTTTATTATCTTTTTTCCAGTACTTCTTTTTCGTATTGCTGAATTTCAGCAATATAATCGGTTCCTACCGGAACGCCTTCCTGCTGGCAATAATAATCCCAAACAGCGCTGAATGGCATGGTTTTCAATTCTTCCAGCATGGCCAGACGTTCAAAATTCTGTCCCGTTTCTTCCATTTCGAGTAGCGTCTTTGTCGGTTCGAGCATAGCAATCAGAAATGCTTTCTGAGCCGCCCGGGTTCCGATTACATAAGCGCCAATCCGGTTGATTGAAGCATCGAAAAAGTCGAGGCCGATATTTACGCGGTTCAGGTAATTGTTGCGAATAATCTCAGAGGCGATCAACTGCACGTCTTCGTTCAGGGTAACCACATGGTCGGAGTCCCAGCGAATCGGGCGGGTAACATGTAAAAGCACTTCGTCGAGAAATTGAAGGCAAGCTGAAATTTTATCGCCCACCTGTTCTGTCGGGTGAAAATGCCCGTTGTCCAAACAAATCAGTTTGTTGTTTTTGATGGCGTACCCGAGGTAAAAATCGTGCGAACCAACGGTCATCGATTCGGCGCCGATACCAAACAATTTGCTTTCAATAGCATCTTTCATTTGCTCTTTCGGGTAGTCGATTGCCATTGCTTCGTCGAGCGATTTTTTCAGTAATGCACGGTATCCATTGCGGTCGATCGGGGTATCTTTCGAACCATCGGGAATCCAGGTATTGTGTACGCAGGGTGTTCCCAGTTGTTTCCCGACTTCCGCAGAAATAGCGCGGCAACGTTTCACATGTTCGACCCAGAATTTGCGGTTTTCTTCGTTTTTGCTTGAAAGAGTGAAGCCGTCGGCTGCTTTTGGATGCGAAAAACAGGAGGCATTAAAATCCATACCAATTCCCTGTGTTTTACACCAGTCGATCCAACTTTGAAAATGTTTCACTTCAATCTGGTTGCGATCGACACGTTCGCCTGCAAAATCGCCATAAATAGCATGCAGGTTCAGGCGTTGTTTTCCCGGAAGCAGTGAAAGAACTTTTTCCAGGTCGGCACGTACTTCGGCAATACTGGTGGCTTTTCCCGGATAGTTCCCGGTAGCCTGAATTCCGCCTCCAGAAAGCGTTGCGTCGGGTGTTTCAAAGCCGCCCACGTCGTCGGTTTGCCAGCAATGGAGGGAAATTTTCACCTCGTTCATTTTCGTTAAAACGGTATCGGTGTCGACGCCCATTGTGGCATATTGTTCTTTGGCTATCTGATACGCCTTTTCTACTAATTCTTTTTTTCTCATTTAGACTAACTATTTAATATTTATTACTATTTCCGTGTTATTTTGCCTTCGGGTTTAACCCGGTAGCAGGATAACGGAACTGATAGTTCCCTGAACCCAGATTCAGAATAACAGCATTTTTTGATTCCTGCATACCTTTCTTTATCTCTTCATTCAATGGCAACGAGTTGACACTTAATTGTCCGACTTTTGCCTGTGGAAGTGTTAACGTTGCAGTTGTATTTGCAGGAACTGTAATTTCGTATACAAAGTCTTCTCCATCGAATTTCCATGCCGATTTTACCAGACCGTACATCGACGAAAATTCAGCACTGGCATTGGTCAATCCGCCACCTGGATGAGGGCTGAAAAGGATATGTTTATACGCGGGTTTTTCAGGATCGATACTCATTCCGGCCACATGATTGTACATCCACTCGCCGATTGCTCCATAGGCATAATGATTAAAACTGTTCATCCCCACATCCTGAAATGTACCGTCCGGCTTTTGTCCGTCCCAACGTTCCCAGATAGTAGTTGCTCCCTGAGTTACCGGATACAGCCACGACGGATACTGTTTCCGGGTTAGCAACATGAATGCCAGATCGTCGCGACCGATGGCAGACAACGTACTGCACAGTAAAGGAGTTCCCACGAAGCCGGTGGTAAGGTGCTTGAATTTCTTTACATCATCAGCAAAATAAACAGCTGCTTTTTCTTTGACAGCCTCCGGCAACAGATCAAACGAAAGCGCCAAAGCATAGGCTGTTTGCGTATGCGATACCAGTCTTCCGTTCGGAGTAACAAATTCAGAGATAAATGCTTTTTTAATATTCTTTGCCAATGCTTCATATTTATCGGCATCTGCTTTATTCCCAATTATTCCGGCAATTTTACTCAGCAACTTTGATGAGTAGCAATAATAGGCCGTAGCAATCAGGTCTTTTTCAGTGGTTGCACCGGTATAATCCGAACGGTTGCTTGCAAAAGCCAGCCAGTCACCATAATGCGTATCTCCCATCCACAGGTTATCTTCTGCTGCACGGTTTTTCATGTATTCGACCCAACCTTTCATGCTTGCATACTGTTCTTCCAGAATGCGTTTATCGCCATAAATGCGGTAGACGGTCCATGGAACAATTACTGACACATCGGCCCATGCCGTTGAACCGCCGGCTCCTTTCAGAACATCGGGAATTACATGTGGAACTTTGCCATCAGGAAGCTGGTCGGCAGCCACATCTTTCATCCATTTGGTGTAAAAAGCAGCCACGTCGAAATTGAAAGCTGCCGTCATGCTGAAAACCTGGGCATCGCCTGTCCAGCCTAAACGCTCATCGCGTTGCGGACAGTCGGTCGGAACATCCAGAAAATTGCCCCGTTGTCCCCATTGAATATTGTGTTGCAACTGATTGATCAGTGGATCAGAACATGCAAAGGTTCCGGTCGGTTGCATATCAGAATGGATGACTACTCCTGTAATATTTTCCAAAGCAGGCGTACCCGGGAATTCTTCCAGTTTTACAAACCGGAAGCCATGAAAAGTAAAATGTGGTTCATATACTTCTTCTCCTTCACCTTTCAGAATGTACAGATCGGCAGATTTGGCTGAGCGCAGGTTGTCGGTGTAGAAATTACCTTCTTTATCGAGTACTTCAGCAAATTTAATAATCACTTTATCTCCTTTTTTACCCTGCACCTTCAAACGGATCCATCCAACCATATTTTGGCCCATGTCGAAAACGGTTTCACCTTTTGGAGTAGTGATCAATTTTACCGGTTTAATTTCTGTAATCGCCTTAACCGGAACTCCCTGAGGGGCAATCAAAATGTTTTTAGGTTGATTGATCACCGAAACTTTCGCCCAGTTGCTATCGCTGAACCCGGATTTATTCCATCCGGGCATTTCCATCCGGGCATCGTACGTTTCGCCATTGTAAATATCCGACATAATAATTGGTCCGTTGGCTGCTTTCCAGCTTTCGTCGGTACCGATTATTTCACTTGTTCCATCGGAATAGGTGATCTGAAGTTGCGCAAGCAAAGCCAGCTGTTGCCCGTAATAGCCATTTTGGTTTTTCCATCCGATGTTTCCCCGGTACCAACCGTCGCCAAGAATTGCCCCCAGCGAATTCTGCTGCTGAAGCATCGCCGTTACATCGTAGGTTTGATACTGAAGCCTTTTGTTGTAACTGGTCCATCCGGGAGTAAATAAATCGTCGCCTACTTTTTTTCCGTTCAGAAATAGCTGGTAAAGTCCTTTGGAAGTGACATACACCCGCGCTGATTTGATTTTTTTGGCAACCGGGAATTCTTTTCTGAAATACAGACAAGGTTTTGAACCCTCGACTTTCTGACCAATTTCGCTGCTAATCCAAGAGGCTTTCCAGCTTTCGGATTCGAGAATTCCCATTTCCCAGAAGGCCGGCTGGCTCCATGCTGAGACTTTATTGTTGTTGTCCCAGACACGCACCTGCCAGTAAACCCGTTGCATGGATTTTAGTGCTGGCCCTCCGTAAACTACATTTATAGATTGATCGGATTCCTCTTTACCGGAAGTCCAGATTAGTTTGCCTTTGGCTGTCTGATCGGTTACTTTAATTTCGTACGCTGTTTGCATTACGTTTTGTCCTTCAGAAAGAATTTGCCAGCTCAAACGTGGCTTTTGAACATCGATTCCAATCGGGTTAATACGATATTCGCTAACAAGTTTTGTCACCTGTGTTTTTGCACAAAGCAAGGACGTGCTTGTACCGAAGAGTAAAAGCATAGCAAAAAATCGGAATAAATGGGTTGCTGGTTTCATTGTTATTATTGTTAGTTTAATACGTTAGACTTTCTGCTTATTCCATATAAAAAACTTCATCAAGAGGCACGGTAACCGGCGAATTATCCGGATTCGATTTCATGATGTCGGACATGAATGCCCACCACTTTTTTACAATTTCTGTTTGACCCAAATCCTGCGAACCGCCATCGCTACTTAATTTTTGAAAAGCAAAAAGCGTGTTGGTGTCTTCATCCAGAAAAATGGAATATTCACTAACACCCGAATCTTTCAACAGTTTTTTAAGTTCCGGCCATATCTCGTCGTGCCGTTTTTTGTACTCTTCTTTTTGCCCTTCGTTGAGCTGCATCTTAAAAGCAAACCGTTTCATATCTCTTTGTTTTATTATTTGTTTTTACTTAAACTGATTTTATACTGTACGAAAGCCAATTTCAAATTATCACTTAAAAGTTTCATTTCAATTGCACCGTTCGCGTATTCTAATTCGATCCAATTATTGGTTGTTTTTTTAGTTAGGTTCAGGCTACCATCTTGTTTATCTGTCTATTTCAGACTTTTACTTTCCTCCTGAATTTTCCTGAATTCGTTTTTGATTTCTTCCAGTAATGATTTATTCCCGGGAACCAGCACCAGGTTATTCTGCTCGTCAGGATCTTTTTTCAGGTCGTACAGTTCTTCGTAAACCGGCGAAACTTCAGGATACACAATGTACATGTAATCTTCGGTACGCAATCCCTGCGATTTTGGGATAGTTTTGATCGGCACCATGTGTTCGTAGTAAAACGAAGTTCTCCAATCCGACGATTTTTTGTTTTTCATGATCAGGTTCAGGTCCTGTCCCTGCATGGTTTTTGGACTGCGGATTCCGGCAAACGACAAAATAGTTGGCGCAATATCAATATTCAGGGTCATTTCAGAAACAATCTTTCCGGCCAGTTTTTTGTATTTTGGGTTGCAGATAATCATTGGAACGTGAATGGATGGTTCGTGTCCGTACCATTTCCCTGACAAACCGTGTTCGCCCAGATAAAAACCATTGTCGCCAAGAAAAATGACAATCGTATTCTCTGCAATTCCCATTTCTTGTATTTTTTTTCTGACATCGCCAATTACATCGTCCAGTCCTTTAACTAAACGATAGTAGCCTTTTACCGATTCCTGAAATTGTTGCGGGGTGGAAAACTCCACTTCCCAGCGTTTCCGGGCTTCATTATTTTTTTTGAAAAACTCCGGAAATTTTTCCCATTCTTCCTGCGTGTTGGTTTTTGTTTCGGGCATTACCACACCGGCATACAAATCCTTGTATTTCGGATTGTAAACAAACTGACGGGGATCGCCATCCTGAATGTGGGGAGCCTTGAAACTGACCGACAAACAGAATGGTTTGCTTTTATCGGTAGTAGCCAGAAATTTTTTGATATGTTTTTCGACCAGTTCCTCATAATGAATGAACTTCCCGTTTTCATCGGTATTTTCGTATTTGGGCTGTTCTGATGAACCGAAGAAATAATCGAACAGTGGAGCAACATTTTCAGTGCCGGTTCCAATGCCATATTTCCCAATAAATCCAGTCTGATAGCCTGTATTTCGCAGAAGAGCGGGGTAGGTTTGAGAAAATGCTTCCGGACTAAACGGGGTTTTAAAATCGGATATTCCGTGGCGCGAAACATACTGGCCGCTTAAAATACTGGCTCTGCTGCAACAGCAGATGGACGTGGTGACAAACGCATTTTCGAAACGCACTCCCTGCGCCGCCAACGCATCCAGATTGGGAGTCTCAATTATTTTATTTCCGGCGCAATGCATGGCGTCCCAGCGCATATCGTCGGCCAGGAAAAAAATGATATTGGGTTTTTGCTCTGCTTGCGCAGTCAGGTTACAGGCAAGAATGCTTCCAAAAAAGGGAAGCAAGAAAGCTGGTTTTTTCCAAGGCTTCATGGTTGTGCCAATTATATTGAATTTCCAATCCCTACAAGAAAAACTGAAAGAATAATAGTCACAATTCCGGCGGTAATCGTCAGTTTTGTTTTTTGAGATGTGCCGCTCCATTCTTTCCGGACAACTCCCCACATATTGGCTGTTAAAATGATGGTTGACATGTGCAGAATCCACGAACTGGCGCCATTTCCAAGTTTGCTTTCGCCCATCCCATAAAAGAAAAACTGTAAAAACCAGGCAGTACCGGCCAATGCCGAAAACATTACATTTTTTGCGATAGGAGAAGACGTATCTACAAAATCGGAATAGGTTTTGTTTTTTAAGCTAAGGATAGTACACCAAATCATGTTGGTAGTAAGCCCACCCCAAAGAATAATAATATAAGCCACATTATTTTGAAACAAAGGGTTGTATCCTTGGGCTACTGCAACATCGGCCATGGGTTTCCCTGCTTCAATACCAAAATTCATAAACGAACTTAAAATGCCGGAAATCACGGCAATAATCAAACCTTTCACAAGACTGAACTCAGCGACACTTTTTTTACTTTCTTCTTCCGAAATTTCACTTTCTTTCATCATTCCGGCTTTACCTGAAATAGCGATCCCGATAAGGCAAACTAACACACCCAGCAAAACAATTTTGCCGCCGGGACTTGCCATCATATCGATAAACGAAATTTTGCCTTCTGTTGGATTAATTGAATAATAAATAGAAGGAACAATGGCGCCAAAAGCGGCACAAAAACCTAAAGTAACCGAGTTTCCCAGTGACATTCCAAGATACCGCACTCCCAAACCGTAGGTCAATCCGCCAATTCCCCACAATAAACCCATCAAGAATGTAAAAGATAATACGGTAGATGATGCGTCTTTTATAATATCAACAAAGCCGGGCACTGTTAAATAAGCTGCGATTGGAGGGACGATCAGCCAGGAAAATATGCCGCCAACGATCCAGTAACTTTCCCACGACCATTTTTTAACCTTGTTGTAAGGCATGTAGAAACTGCCGGAAGCGAACCCCCCGATCGAGTGATAGATAATTCCTAAAATTACTTGCATAGTTTAATCAGATTAATCAGGTTATATTTTTATTATTTAATACTTTTGATTTGATTTCATATTATTAGTCTGATTCAAAAGTAGTCTGGTAACTAGCTTTTATCAATACACATTTTGACAGATTGTTTACACTTTTTGAGCCTAAAAAAATGAATGACTTTCTGAAATACCTGACCCCGGGGGAGCGCGACAAAGAATGGGGTATTTACATCAACGTTGCCGGATCGGCGCTGGTCGCCCCAAACAGTGTTTACCCATCATCGGAACACCCGACCGGCTATCATTTTAACTGGGATCAGGGACGGATTTTAAACGAATACCAAATTAATTATATCACCGATGGAAAGGGGATTTTGGAAAACGAGAATGGTCATTATCAGGTCAAGCCCGGAAGTATTATTGTAACCCATCCAAATGTTTGGCACCGTTACCGGCCGCTCAAAAAAACCGGGTGGAAAGAACAGTACATTGGGTTCAACGGGGCTATTGCATCCCAGTTTCTGTTGCACCCGCTTTTTTCACCGAACCAGCCGGTTATTAATATCGGAATCAGGGAGGAAATATTGGATACCTACCTGAAAACTTTCCAGTTGGTGCAAAAAGAAAAACCCGGCTACCAGCAAGTTGCATCGGGGATGGTGGTAAAACTGCTGGGATACCTTATTTCGTTTGAAAAGCAGAAAGAATTTACAGGAAAACGGATTGCCGCCATCATTGAAGAAGTCCGTTTTAAAATGCGAGCCGACGTTGATCAGGCACTCGACCTGCAAAAACTGGCGCAGGAATACAACATCGGGTATTCGTATTTCCGCAAAATGTTTAAAAATTATACCGGCGTTGCGCCGCATAAATACCACCTCGAATTGAAGATCATGCGCGCCAAGGAGTTGCTGCTTTCCACCGACAAAAGCATTAAAGAAATCAGTTTCGAACTGGGCTTCCAATCTATTTTTTACTTCAGTCGTTTGTTTAAAAAGAAAGTGGGAATGAATCCGACGGAACTGAGAAAATAACTACTTATAAATTGGTCTAAATGATTAACGAATACTGGTTCTAGATTCTTGAATTGAACAATGAGCAAGACACTTCAAAAATCGTTATTCGATAATTCAATCTGTAAAAATGAAATTTTTTCCTTGGCTTTTAGATGTCTTTTTTGCGAATTTTCGAAATCATAAATATATAAAAAGTCAATTAAAAGGAGTAAAAACGATTTTTATGTGGTTTTTTAAGGTTATAGGAAGAATTAAATCGGATACTTGCAAACTATGGAGAATGGACCTGTTTTAGAAAATAGTCTGTTTTCTTAAACAGCGACACAACAATAAGATTTTCAGCGCTTCACGAAAGATTTAATCCCATTGGTAAATTTTATTGCAGCGGATATTGTCGCAATTATGCACGCAAAAAAACAATTAAATAAAAACTCAATTTGTTTTACAAAAGTTTCATTTTAAATTTTCCCAAAGAAATTTAGAACTTAAAATAGTTACAAATTGTTAAAATTTGATAATTTTGACTTTGGGGATTCATTTGTATAAAAAGGGTAAGTCTTGTATTTTTAATTAACATGATTCGTTTTTTCAGAAAAGAACGATTTTTCGTTGTTTAATATGGAAGGTTTATTCATGCAACGGGGTTCTTGATGTAGCTTTATTAACCTTAAATTTTTATCTATGAAAAAACTTGCACTATTGCTTGTAATTTTTGCACTTGGGTTGCAGTCAATAATGGCGCAACCCAAAGAAATTTCAGGGACAGTTACTTCCGCAGACGATGGAGTGGCGATTCCTGGTGTTTCAGTATCTGTAAAAGGAACCACACTTGGTTCAATAACGGATTTGGATGGAGTCTTTCGTTTTAAGATACCACAAGATGCAAAAGTTTTAGTCTTTTCGTTTATCGGAATGAAGACCAAGGAAGTTGCCTTTTCCGGTACGGTTGTTAATGTTTCACTTGACTCAGATGTTTTTGGGATTGATGAGGTTGTTGTTTCTGCAGTAGCGAGCAATACCCCGGTGAAAAAGATGAGTGTTTCTGTATCAAAAGTCGGAACGGAAGCATTAGAGTCAGTTCCTGCAACTTCTGCTGCATCCGCTTTACAGGGGAAAGTCGCAGGTGTAACCGTTGTTAATTCGAGTGGTAACCCGGGTCAATCTTCGGGCATTCGTTTGCGCGGTTCAACTGCTATAATGGGATCACAACAGCCTCTTATTCTTATTGATGGAGTTATTTTTGAGGGAGAACTTGCCGACGTAAATGTCGATGATATCGCATCTTTTGAGGTAGTTAAAGGAGCTTCGGCTTCAGCATTATACGGATCGCGGGCAGGATCTGGTGTTCTTGTTATTACTTCAAAACGTGGAGGCAATATCAAAGAGGGAAAAACAGAAATCAGGGTAAGAAATGAATTCGGATTGCAGGAATTGGGAAAGAAAATGGATCTTGCCTCCCATCATCCGTATAAACTGGCAACCGATTACCAGTCGTTTGATCAGTATACCAAATATGCCGGAGTTACTTACCCTACCGAATATGCCGGAGGCCCTTCAGATGAAATTATTGGAACAAGACAAGTAGAATTTGATGGTTATATGGATAATGATTTTGGAGTCTACCACGACTATCAGGATCAGATATTCACACAAGGACAATTTTTTACCAATTATATTTCAGTGAGCAACAACTCGGGGAGGACAAAGATTTTTACTTCTTTTGAGAATAATCGCAACCAAGGCATTGTATGGTCCACCAATGGTTCTGATCGTCAGAATTTCCGGGTTAATATAGACCATAACATTACTGATAAAATTAAAATTTCTACGTCGACTTTGATTACGAAAATGAAGATTGACTTACCCGAAGCCCGTGAAGCAACAGAGTATGGAGGCGATGAAGCGTATGGTGGTGGACAGGGAACCGCATTTTTCAATATGTTATTCATGGAGCCGGATGTGGATCTGGACATGAATTCTCCATCTGATTTTTTGTTGCCAAAATATTATCATTTGCCTAATCCATGGTCGCAGGAAATCGAAAATCCAAAGCACGCTTTGTACTATGAAAACAGGGAATTAAATCGCCGTGGCGTAGTGCAAAACATTACCGGAACATATAAAATGTTTGATTGGGGTACACTGGAAGCGAATTACAGCTTCGACCGGAGAGATAATGATTTTACCCGTGTCCGTCCGAAAGGGTATCAGGAACAGGCTCTTACTTACATTAAGGGACAGATATATAAATCTGATTACACAGGGATGTCTCAAACGTTTCAAACCACATTTAACTTCAATAAACAATTTGGTATTGTACTGGCCAAAGGTAAGTTGAGTTATTTATACGAAAACCGGATAGAGAAAGAATTCGATGTTACGGGAAACGACCTTGTAGCAAGTAATATTACTTCTTTGGATGGTGTGACCGGCACGAAATCTATTTCATCTGCAGAGTACCAGGAAATTGCACGGAACTATTTCGGAATCCTGGATTTGGATATCAAAGACAGGTATTTGGTTTCAATGCTATACAGGTATGATGGTTCTTCTCTTTTTGGGGAAAATAACAGATGGAATCCATATTACAGACTATCTGGAGCCTATCGGATTACTGAGGATTTCAAAATTTCAGGAATTCAGGAGTTGAAAGTTAGGGCTGCTATTGGATCTTCAGGACAACGTCCGGGATTCAGTTACCAATACGAAACCTACGGCTTGTATAACGGCAATGTTTATAAAAGCACGATAGGGAACAAAGATCTTAAACCTTCAGAAACGATTGAAAAAGAAATTGGTTTAAATGTCGACTTTCTGGATAAATTTAGTTTTGAGTTCGTTGCTTCTCAAAATAGAACAGAAGATGCTTTTGTTGCCGTTCCGTTATCTGCCGCTACAGGGTATATCGCACAATGGAGAAATGCAGCAACCCTGGAAGGTAAATCGATTGAAGCAACCTTGGGCGTTCAGGCAATTAAGAAAAAAGACATGAACCTGAAATTCAATGTTACGTTTGATCGGCTTAGACAAAAAGTAAAAGAGCTGGATGCTCCGGCTTTCCAAGTTGGACCAGGAGCCAATGAAGTTTCTGCTTTCTATTTAAGAGACAACGAAACGTTTGGTATTATGTATGGTTATGATTGGGTCAGTTCTCTTGATCAAATGAGCACCCAGCTACCTGCCGGGGCAACAATCAGTGATTACGTATTAAATTCAGAAGGATATGTTATCCCAATTGGGACAGAAGGCACAGCTTTTGAAAAACCAATTGCATTGGATCAGGATAAAGATAAAACCGCTGATTTTGTTAAGATTGCAGACATGAACCCTGATTTCAACCTTTCTTTTACCACTACATACAAATGGAAAAATTTTACATTTAATATGTTATGGCACTGGAAACAGGGAGGAGACATCTACAATATGACCAAACAGTGGATGTATCGTGATAACAGACATGGCGATATGGATATGGCCGGTGTTGCAGACTATAAGAAAAAAACGGTTTACTACTATCAGACATTATATAATGCCAACAATGTAAATAGCCGATTCGTTGAAGATGGAACATTCCTGAAGTTACGGGAACTTTCATTGTATTATAATCTGGGTGAAGATGTTTTTGCAAAAGCGGGGGTTCCCTTTATTAAAGGGTTGAAAGCCGGTGTGCTTACAAGAAACCTGTTAACTTTTACGAAGTATTCCGGATGGGATCCTGAAGTTTCAGCAGGAGGTGACTTGACCAATTATGCAATGGATATTTTCAACTATCCAAATTTCAAGACATACACATTCTCGTTGGAACTTACATTTTAATTAACCCTGAAAAAGTTTAAAATATGAAAACGATAAATAAATATAAACTGGTTCTCATTATCAGCCTTGGGTTGGCAACATTATGGGGGTGTGAAGATCTTAATGTAGAGAATTATAACGAACCGGATACAGCACGCGTTTTAGCGAGTCCTGAAGATATCCGTACCATTTTGGAAGGTTCGTATTTGAGTTACTGGCAAGCTCAACGTCAAACAAATATCCATATATCATCTTTAGTTGCTGCCGACCAGTTTACCTGCTCGTGGGGTAACTTTTACATGCGTTATGTTGCAAATGAACCACGTGTCCCTTGGGACAATACAGTCTCTGCGCCGAATGACCAGGTAAGTGAAGTCTTCTGGAACGATTCGTATGCAGCTCTTTCTCAAGTTAATGATGCTTTGAAGTTGATCAATTCAGGTACAAAGATTGGAACAAATGGAGCAGACAATGATGCGATGCTTTCGTTTGGTTACTTTATGCAAGGACTCATCATTGGAAATATTGGCTTAGCGTATGATAAAGGATATGTAGTTAAAGAATTTACAGATCTTTCGTTATTGGATTTCTTGCCCTATAAGGATGTTATCGATTCGGCAATTGTCTCTTTGGAAAAAGCTATTTCAATAGCAAAAGGAGCAACTCCTTTCACTTTAAACGCCAATACAATAAACGAAGTTCCTGTTAATAATGATTTGATCGTTACTTTATCGAACAGTTACATTGCCCGTTTTTTGGCCTTAGCACCAAGAACCACAGCTCAAAACCAATCAGTAAATTGGCAAAAAGTTCTGGATAGTGCTAAAGAGGGAATCACCAGCGATTTTGGACCTACCGGGAATGGCTCTCCTTATGCCAATGCAACTTGGTTTGACGAAAATTTCATTTACCTGGCACAAGAAGGATGGTGCAGAATTGATAACCGGATCATCAATTTGCTCGATCCCCTGTATCCAAAGAAATATTGGACTGATGGAATTGCAAAAGTTGTCCATACAGGCCTGATTGCAGGCGAAGCTCTTAGCGCTGACGCACGTTTATTATCTGATTATGATTTCTTGCCTTCTGTTGACTTCAGGTCGGATCGTGGGTATTATCATTTTTCTAATTACCGCTATAAAAGATTTGATGCTGACATGTACCTGGGATTGGGTAAATTACATGAATTCAGAGCGTATGAAAATGAATTGTATAAAGCTGAGGCTTACGCGATGCTTGGACAAAATGCTGAAGCGTTGAAGATCCTGAACAGTGCAAGTTTGCCCCGTAAAAATCGTGGTGGTCTTGCTGACCTTTCTGCATCATCGACAAAAGATCAAATATTGAAAGCAATATTTTATGAACGCGATATCGAACTTACTTCTCAAGGATTTATGATCGGATTTTATGATATGAGAAGAAGGGACATGTTACAGAAAGGGCAATTCCTGCACTATCCTGTTCCCGGAAAAGAACTGGAATCTCTTGGCCTTCCAATGTATACTTTGGGTGGAGCTGACAATGCTGATGGCGTTGATACTTCAACCGGAGGTTGGTTCTAAAATAATTTTATTTGAATAAAAATATGTATATAATTCAATCAAGATGAAAATGAAATATATCAAAACATTAGCTGTCATAGTAATCCTTTTCACATTGGGGTGCGATAGTAAGGATAAATATGATTATGATGCAATTATACCAAAAGTTCTTGGTGGAGTGCAGGGGCCAACGGAGGCTGTTCAAACTTTTACTGCAACTTATTCAACTACCTACTTCAGAGGAGGTTCTACCTGGAACTGGAGTGTTACTGATGCCAAAATAAAAAGTATAAGTGACGATACGCAAACTGCAATTGTTCAGTTTGACGTTTTTCCTGCCGATAAACATGCAACAGTTACCGTTTCGGAAACAACACATGGCGGGCTAACTTCAGAATCAGTATCATTAGAGGTCCTTGTAAAACAATATTGCCCTCTTCCAAATGGGGTTAATGGCCTGGTTGGAAACTGGCCCGGAGATGATGCTGGCTATGAGAGCATAATAACAGCCAAGGTAAGTGGCACAAAGTTAGAAATGACGGGATTTGGCGAGGGTTTTATTGCCGATTTTTGGGGTGAAGGAGTTATTGCACAAGGAAAGGTAAAAGTGACCATCAACGAAGATGGAACAGTTGATATTCCACAGCAGTATGTTTTCACAACTGAATATGATGGCGATCCTTACAGATACGAAATAAAAGGTTCCGGAACATGGGATAATTGTGGTGCAAGTCCGGCTCTTGTAATTAAATATGACATTTACTATGAGGGTGAAAGTAAGGGATTGGCTGAAACATATTCTTCGTATTTGGATAATATTCCATATTTAACAGCCACAATTTCGTTATCGAAAACAAAAGGGGCTTTTTTGCCTGCTAAATCAAAAAGTTTGTCGTCTGAGTTCTTATTTCTGAAAGAACTTAGAAAGAAAAACTGTTAATCGATACAGGATTAGTTTTTGTAAAAAATAAAGAGGCTGTCTCAAATACCGGGGCAGCCTCTTCTTTTTTTGTTTTTGTGTCTAGTTCTGAAATAGCTTTACATAAAAAGTAAAGCAATGGGGAGAAGAATGATCAAATCATTACTTCCTGCTCTTTTTTGCTTTTTTTGTGATTAATATTTTGTCTATCCGGTTACCATCAATATCAACAATCTCAATTTTATAACCTAAATAATCCAGCTTATCTCCTATCTGGGGAATCTTATTGATTTGATTAAACACAAATCCGGCAACAGTAGAATAATCAATCTTCTCAAAATCGATTGTGAAATCTTCAATTATTTCGACTAATGTTTCTATTGGGGCATCGCCACTTACAAGCACTGATTTATCGTCGCGGATAAATACATCTGGCTCATAATTTTCTCCTTCATCGGGAATTTGACCAATAATATTTTCAATTATATCATGTAGTGTAATAATGCCTTCAAACCCACCATATTCATTGACGACACAACAAATATGAATCTTTTTTTGCCGAAGTAAATCCAGTACTTTTTTAGCATCTGCATTTTCAGGAACCACAATAGGTTCAATGATTAAATCGCCAATTTTAAATTCGTTGGTTAAAGTAATTGATTTGTAAAAGTCCCGCAGGTATAAAATCCCTTGAAAATCGTCTAGCTCTCCTTTGCAACAAATTATTTTACTATGCTGAACATCAAGCAATCGTCGCTTGATTTCATCATTCGGACGATCAATATCAATCCATTCAACATCTGTTCGATGCGTCATTATGTGTTTTGCTTTCTTATCAGAGAAATAGAAAATTTTTTCATGAATGATGTTTTGTTCTTTTTCAATCACTCCTTCGTTTGACGCAATTTTTATCATCTGCCGGAGTTCTGCTTCGGTGAGTTGTTCCGATGGTTTTTTGATTCCTATTAATTTATTTATAAGGTTTGTCGAAACGGATAAAAGTTTCACAAATGGATAAAATGCCCCATTGAAATAATAGATTACAGGAGCTACAAAAATGGCAATCCTTTCGGGCCTACTTAATGCAATTGTTTTGGGAACTAATTCGCCAATTACAATGGAAACAAACGTAATCACTACAACGGTCAACGACAAGGCAATCTCGTTGGCGTATGGCCTGGTAAAATCAATGCTTTGAAAGAATGGTGAAACATCATCGGCAATATTTATTCCTCCGTACACGCCGGTAACTATGCCGATTAATGTAATTCCGATCTGAATTGACGATAAAAAATTTCCAGAATTTTCAAGTAGATACAACGCTATTTTAGCTCCGTTGCTCCCTTCAATTCTCGATTGTTCAAGTCTTGACTTTTTACTCGAAACCAATGCAATTTCGGACAAAGCAAAAAATCCGTTCAATAAAATCAATATTCCTAATACTACTATTTCCATGTTCCTGTTTCTATCTGTGCTTATTCTTAAAATGGCAATTTATCGCTCCCGATCCCCGGAAATATCTTGATTTAAAAGTAAGCAATTTCCTCGTCGCACATCATCATAACGTAAAGTTGTGTTCATTCTTAATTTTTAGTTTTTCACAAGTTAAAAATTATCGAATGAAACGAGCTTATTGCTGAGCTAAATTTTCGAGGTGACGACATGAAAAATAAATGGAATAGCCATAAGAGATAATTCTCAGACCAAACCGGAATGATTATTAGCTATTCACTTCATGGATTTTGCAAGCTCAAATCCATCTTAGAACCACGACAAACAAAAAGAGGTAATGTCCTGATAATTTACGGTTTACTTACAGAAAATCTTTTTTAAGTTCTTCAACCCAATTCCGGATGCGTTCGTCTGTTTTATCAGGCTGGTTTTCAATATCAATTGCCAATCCGGCAAAACGATCTCCGTTCATCGCCTGCGATTGATTGAACAAGTACCCCTGCATGGAGGTTGTCCCCACCAGTTTGGCACCGACTGATTCAAAAGTTTTTGCCAGGATGCCTATTCCATCAACAAAGTTGTCGGGATAATTCACCTGATCGCCCAGTCCGAAGATGGCTACTTTTTTATCCTTCAAATCGAGAGTGCTCAACACCGGTATGATTTCATCCCAATAAGAAGGCAGTTCCCCGTCAAACCAGGTAGAAGTGCCTGCTATCAAACAGTCAAAAGATTCAAAATCTTTTTGCCATGCCTCCTCAATGGATACGAGTTCGATCTCGACATCTCCAAAGGCATCTTGTATCTTTTTTGCTATTTTAGCTGTTTTTACGGTGTGCTTTCCATAAAATAATCCAATCCGTTTCATCGGTGTTTGTATTTTAATGTGACTTGTTCATTGTGATCAATATGCCAGTAATTCTTTGGCAGCAATATAAATCCGTTCATCATTCGGAAGGATGGCTTTCTCCAGCTTAGAATGAAAACCAACAGGAGTGAATAGCGATCCTACCCGTTGTACCGGTGCATCCAGATAGCGAAACATTTCGGTTCCGATCATGGCTGCCATTTCGGCTCCAAAACCTGAGAATACCTTGTCTTCATGCACAATAAGTACCCTGCTGGTTTTTTTTACCGACTTGAAGATGGTTTCTTTGTCGAGAGGGATCAACGATCGAATGTCGATAACTTCAATACTCCGGTTTTCTTCATTTTCCAACCGATCGGCCACTTTCAGGCAAAAGTGTGTTGTATTTCCATAGGTGATAATGCTTAGCTCATTTCCCTCCCGGCGGATGCGTGCTTTTCCAAATGGTACTTCAAAATCGTCGGGAATAGTTGTTGCCGCATCAACAGCATTATAAAGCGCTTTCGGTTCCAGGAATAAAGTGAAACCTTTCGAGCGCATACTTGTGCGTAATAATCCGGCAGCATCGTCGGCAAACGATGGATAAACAATACGTGCACCAGGCAATGTGGTCAAAGCTCCTTCTATTGTTTGAGAATGGTAAAGCCCGCCTCCGATATAACCTCCTGAGGCCAGTCGAAGGGTGACATTGGGTGTGAATTTTCCATTATTGCGCCAATATTCATGTGTGCATTCCACATACTGCTCCATCCCGGGCCAAAAATAGTCGGCAAATTCAGCTCCTTCAATCACGATGCGTATTTTTGGATCAAAACGGCTCATCCCGTTAGCCGTTCCAATGATGTAATCTTCGGCAATCGGTGCGTTGAATACACGCGCTTCTCCAAATTCCTGTTGCATTCCTTTCGTAACATTGAATACTCCACCTTTTTCTTTGTTGGCGACATCCTGTCCCCAAAGAAAAGTGTCGGGGTTTCTACGGAATTCGGCCTTCAATGTCTCATTGATAGCAGTTACCATATTTTTCTTTTCGCCTTCTTCGTGATGAATTCCGTCGATATACTTTTGCGGTTGATAGGGATCCGGTAATACAAAATCCAAAACGGTTGCAGGGTCCGGGTCGGGAGCAACAATGGCTTTACGGTTGGCAAGGCTTAATTCCTTTTTTGCATCTTCCTCAATTTGTTTGAGTTCATCTTCTGTAAAACGGCTGTACCGTAACAACATCCGGCGAAATTTCTGTATTGGGTCGGCCGCTTTCACATACGACAATTCCTCTTCATCCCGATACAAAGTGTGTTTGTCTGAATTGGAATGTGAACCAATGCGTACACAGTTTGCCTGAACGATAACCGGATTCCGGGTACTGAGGGCGTATTCACGGGCGGCGGTCATGGCATTCATGGAGTCAAAGACATCTTTCCCGTTACAGTGGATGATTTTCAGGTTTCTGAAGCCCGAAAAATTGTCCGCTACTTTACGGTTGGCTGTTTGTTCTTTCTTGGGAACCGATATGCCGTACCCATTGTCTTGTATCACGAAAATGACCGGTAACCGTTCGGTACTGGCTCCGTTGATTGCTTCGTAAACATATCCTTCTGACGTGGATGCTTCCCCATGTGAGGTGAACACAACGCCTTTGTGATTGTAATAAACCATAGCGCGCGCTACTCCCACAGCGTGCAAATCCTGTGTTGCGGTAGCTGAAGATATGTTTTCGATGTGCCATTCCGTTTTGGCAAAGTGATTGGACATATGACGCCCGCCACTCGTCAGGTCGGTTGCTTTGGAAAGACCGTTCAGAATGATTTCTTCTGCTGTCAATCCGGCAGAAAGGGCAGTTAGTAAATCCCGGTAATAGGGGAACAGATAGTCTTCGCCCCTTGTAAACACTTGTCCCATGGCCAGTTGAATCCCATCGTGCCCGGCATAGGGCGCATGAAAGGACCAACCCAACGACTGAAGCAAATAGACGGGCGCTTTATCGTCTATTGCCCGACCGAGCGTCAGAAGGTAATACCATTTTTTTAGTGTTTCCTTCGCTGTTGTCTGTATATCAAATTTTCCCATAAATAGTTTATTTAAGGTTGATATGAATTAAAATTATCAACGATCCCAGTTTTCGAGGTAGTCGGCAATGCGTCGTATAAAGGCGCCTCCGAGCGAGCCATTGATGATGCGATGGTCGTAAGTCAAAGACAGGTACATTTTATGCCGGATGGCAATTACATCTCCTTCCGGCGTTTCGATGACCGCAGGTTTTTTCTCGATGTAGCCAACACCTAAAATTGCTACTTCAGGTTGATTGATAATCGGGGTTCCAATGATGTTTTTGAACGTTCCGAAGTTGGTGATTGTGAACGTTCCACCTTGGATTTCTTCAAGTTTGAGTTTGTTTGAACGTGCTTTGTTCGCCAGTGAATCGATCGCCAGCGCCAGTCCGCTGATGCTCATTTTATCAGCATCGTGTATGACTGGCACAATCAGGTTCCCGTCGTCGAGTGAAACGGCAATACCCATGTTTATGTGTTTTTTCAAGATAACCCGGTATCCGTCAACCGATGCGTTTATCTGCGGAAAATCAATCAACGCTTTGGCCGTTGCTTCAATAATGGAAGGGAGATAATTTAAACTTATGCCTTCACGCTTCAAAAAAGCATCTTTATTTTTTTGTCGCCAGTTTACCAATTTGGTAACATCTGCCTCGACCACGGTTGTAACGTGTGCCGAAATTCTTTTTGACTGGACCATACGCTCGGCGATAATCCGACGCACCGGATCCATATCGATTGTTTCACTATCGTTATCGCCAGTTGTGGTTGACATAGAAGGAGATAATGTGTTCATCGGTGATGAAACAGGTATCTCTTTTTCCTCGGCTGGTATTCTGGTGAATACCATCGCAGGTGCAGCCACTCCTTTTTTCTTCTGTTCGATATAGTTGCTGATATCTTTTTTTGTCAGGCGACCCAAATACCCGGTTCCCGGCATTTTATCCAATTCTTCTATTCCAATTTTTGCTTCTTTGGCCATCTGAAGTACTACCGGCGAATACCAACGAGCTTCTTCTTCCTTTTCTACTTTGATTATCTTGGATGAAATAGTTGTGGCGGCTGCAATTGCTGTTGTCTCATTTTTTACCGGCTCAGGAGCTGGCTTTTCAGAAACGGTAGTTTTTTCAGTAATATCACTTTGTTCCTCGCCTTCCAATTGAACCAGCGCAACAATCTCACCTACCGGCACTGTTTCTCCTTCTTTGAAAAGGATCTCAACAATGGTGCCTGCCACCGGAGATGGCACTTCAGCATTTACTTTGGCAGTTGTCACTTCAAACAGGATGTCATCTTCCCGGATGGTATCTCCAATTTTAACGGACCAACTGATGATGGTTCCTTCTGTGATACTTTCACCCAGCTTGGGCATTTTTATTTCGAACGTCGACATATTCTTTCAATTAAGAGATTTGCATAATTTACAACTTCCAACTTTTTATACAGAACAAGTGAAATGACAGATTGTTTGGACTTTAGAAGGTTATAGGTATAAACTTTCATGTATAATTTCGCCCACCGTAGGATGAGGGAAAACCAGCTTTTTGAATTCTTCCACGGTGATTTTTTTTTCAATGGCGATACCGGCAATCACAATTAGTTCTGATGCGGGGTTTCCCAATATATGACAGCCAATGAGGTGTTCCTCTTCGTCGGTTATCAACTTGCAAAGGCCGTTGCCTAGTTCATTTTCGGCCATAAATCGACCTGAATAAGTCATGGGTAATTTTAAAACACGATAATGTATTCTGCCCGCCAATAATTCTTCTTCTGTTTTCCCTACTCCCGCTATTTCGGGATTGGTATAAACAACCGCAGGAATTGCCCGGTACGACATCCGGTCATCGATTCCAGACAAGTGGTTGACGGCAACTTCTCCTTCGCGAATGGCTGTATGTGCCAACATAGAGTATCCTGTGATGTCGCCGCATGCATAAATTTGAGGATGGTTTGTTTGCATAAACTCATTCACTTTTACTCCGTTTTTTTGGAGTTCAATGTTGAGGGATTCCAAACCAATCTGGTCAATTCTCGGTTTTCGTCCAACGCTCACCAATATTTTTTCTGTTTCAATAGTCGTCGTTTCATTGTTCTTTTCAACAATAACTTGATTGGGGGCTACTTCTATAACTTTCATATCCAAGTAAAAGGCGATGCCTTTTTTTGTGTATTCAGCTCGTAACATGCGGGAAGTCTCTTTATCCATGTTCCCCAGTATTTCAGGCATCATTTCAACGACGCTGACTTTTACGCCCAAACTGTTAAAGAAAGAAGCAAATTCCATCCCGATAACACCTCCTCCGATAATGGTAAGGGATGTGGGCAGTTTTTTCGATTCCAATGCTTCTTTTGAAGTCCAGAAATCGATTTCCGACAAGCCTTTAATTGGCGGAATGACGGTTTCGGAACCGGTACAGAGCAAAATGTATGTACTGAAATAAACGTCGTCACCACAGGCAATACGGATGCTGCCATCCTTTTCACCCGAAAGGATTGCTTCTCCCTGAATGACCGTAACCCCATTGGCCGACAGTTTCATTTTCACCCCGGAGGTCAGCTTCTTTACTGTTTTATCTTTCCGATTGATTATTTTCTCCAAATCAAAGTTGAAATTGCCATCGACCAAAATTCCATATTTGGACGCGCCTTTTATGTTGTCCAGAATTTTTGCAGAATACAGCAGTGTTTTTGTCGGGATGCAGCCTTCATTGAGACAAACCCCTCCGAGTACATTTTTTTCAAAAAGAACCGTCTTTAATCCGTTTGCAGCTGCTTTTTCTGCCGCATTATAACCTGCCGGTCCTCCGCCAATGATTGCAATATCGTATTTCACAAGTATAATTTCATTTAAAGTTATTGACTATCTGTTGGATATAAAAATTGCATTTTGAACATCTATAGGCTCCCTTGTGGAACTCGCAGAGTTTATATATGCCCTTTTGTGATAGGTACTACCGTGCTCGTTTCATCTGTATAAATTTTCAAACTTAATTCGGAAAATTCTTGTATCTGCCTTTTACTTTTCAAACGTATCAACCTTTGATCATTGTCAGCAACATTTTGAACCGTTCAACAGCCTGTAAAGCATGGGTAACATTTGCCGGCATAATGATGCTTTCTCCCTTTTTTACCAAATTGGGATTTCCTCCGATAATTATTTCTGCTTCACCATCCAATATCTGAACGACAGCATCAAAAGGTGCGGTGTGTTCACTTAAACCTTGCCCTTGGTCAAATGAGAATAGAGTTATATTTCCTGACTGATTTTTCAGTACCTGTTTGCTTATAACGCCTCCGGATGAATATTCTACTAAATTTTCCAGATTCAATACTTTTGCTTTGCTAAATATTTCCTGCATAATTGATTGTTTTTAAACGATTAAAACTTAATATAAAACAAACAAAAGCGTGTAAAGTTTACATGAGAGATTTATCCGGAAATTAAAAAACAGCTGTTTTTCGATGCCGGAACTGACAGGTTCCCGAAACCTGTTGGGGCTGAAGTTTGTTACGGTATAGTTGTAATATATTTGCACGCACACATACAAATTGCAGTACAACTTTAAATCTTATAACAACATGCGAAACATGAACCGTTTTTTTACATTGATACTTGCTGCCGGGGTTATGGCTTGTGTCCAAACGACCAAAGAACCGCCAGCCATCGACCTTTTGGATATGGATACATCGGTTAGTCCGGCTACCGATTTCGATGCGTATGCAAACGGAGGTTGGAAAAAGCGCAACCCCATGCCCGATGAGAAAAGCCGTTTTGGCAGCTTTGACAAGCTGGCCGATACCGGGGAGGAACAGGTGAAAACTTTATTTACTGAAATTGCCGGTGGAAAATACGAGGGAGGAAGCATTGAACAGAAAATTGCCGATTTCTATTCCAGCGGGATGGACACCGTGGCTATTGAAGCTGCCGGAACCAGCCCGCTGTTGCCATATTGGAAACAGGTAGATGACTTGGCCAGTATTGCAGAGATGCAGCAAGTACTCATTAACTGGCAACGAATGCAAGTCAATCCGCTGTTTTTTATTTATGCAGAAGCCGATCAGAAAAATTCGTCGCAGGTGATTGCCTATCTTTTTCAGGGAGGCTTGGGGATGCCCGACCGCGATTATTATCTGAATACCGACGAACATTCGTTGGGCATCCAGGAAAAATACAGACACTTTATTGCCAGTTTATTAGTGTATGCCGGAAGTTCGCAGGAAACTGCAGCCGATGGAGCTGTTGCTATTTTCGAATTGGAAAAGAAAATGGCTATCCTTTCGATGACCCTTTTAGACCAGCGCGATCCGTATAAAATGTACAACAAAATGACCGTTACCGGTTTGTCTGATTTGTGCCCGGGATACGACTGGACCGGTTATTTCAAGGGAATCGGGTTGAACGAACCGGGCGAATTGGTGGTTTCGCAACCCGAATTTTTCGCTGGCCTGAGCAAACTGGTTCAAACAGAACCGCTCGATACCTGGAAATTGTACCTGAAGTACCATTTTACAAACTCCATGGCCGATTATCTTTCGAAAGATATTGCGGATCTGAATTTTGATTTCTACGAGAAAACGCTGAGTGGAAAACAGGCTCAACGTCCTCGCTGGAAAAGGGTACAGGAAACAGCCAATAATGCGCTTAGCGAAGCGGTTGGACAATTGTATGTAAAAAAATATTTTCCTCCTGAAGCGAAAACGCGGATGGTTGCTTTGGTCGAGAACCTGCGTATTTCGCTGGGCAAACGTATCAGCCAGTTGGCATGGATGGGCGATACCACCAAACAAAAAGCCATTGAAAAACTAAATGCCATCAACGTGAAAGTGGGCTACCCGGATAAATGGAGGGATTATTCAGCGCTGAAAGTTGAAAAGGGTTCGTATATGCAGAATGTACTTCATTCGGGAGTGTTCGAATTCGAAAGAATGATTGGCAAGGTGAACAAACCGGTCGACAAAAGTGAGTGGTACATGCCGCCTCAAATGGTGAATGCATATTACAACCCGAGTACCAACGAAATTGTGTTTCCTGCGGCTATTCTTCAGCCTCCTTTCTTTTATATGAATGCTGACGATGCAGTTAATTACGGAGCAATTGGCGTGGTGATTGGCCACGAAATGACTCACGGGTTTGATGATCAGGGGCGCCAGTACGACAAAGAAGGGAACCTGAATGACTGGTGGACTACACTGGACACAGATCGTTTTAATAAACGGACGGCAGTGCTGGTCGATCAGTATTCGCAATTCACCGTACTCGATACCATCAAGGCCAACGGCAAACTTACTCTTGGCGAGAATATTGCCGATCTGGGTGGGCTCAATATTGCTTACCAAGCTCTGAACCATGTGTTGAAGGGCAACGAAAAATCAATCGATGGGTTCACTCCTGAACAGCGTTTCTTTTTGGCCTACGCTCATCTTTGGGCGCAAAATATTCGCGATGAAGAAATGCTCCGTCTCACCAAAATTGATGTGCATTCGCTTGGTCGCTACCGGGTGCTGGGGCCTTTGCGGAACATGCCCGAGTTCCATAAAACTTTCGATGTAAAAGAGGGAGATGCCATGTACCTTGCCGAAACCAAAAGGGCTGTGATTTGGTAAATTAGTTTAATGATATATTTTAAAATGAGGTTGTCCGCAAGGGCAGCCTTATCTTTTGCGATGAACACAACCCGGTAAATCCAGTATTCGTTAATCGTTGGTTATTCTACTTCTTCCAGGTTTTCTGTAATCTTTCTGATCACTTTCATATTATTGAAAAACTCTTTGGCAATTACCCGGAGGATAGTGTAGGTAGGTATTGCCAGGATCATGCCCAAAATACCTGCTACGCTGCCTGCCACCAGAATGACCAAAAATATTTCCATCGGGTGGGCTTTTACACTACTTGAATAGATCAGGGGTTGGAACAGTACATCGTCGAGAACCCGAACGATAAGGAAGACGAGGGCCATTAGTCCCAGAAGAGGCAGTGTATGGGTTACAAAATCGTAGTTCAGGTTGATGGCAATCCCGACCAAAAGGCCACCCAGCGCACCCATCCAAGGGCCCAAGTAAGGGATAATATTCAATAATCCGCAGAATAAGCCGATGACCACCGCATGTTGAAAGCCAACTCCAACAATTGTCAATCCCAAGGTAATCAACAACATTACCATCAATATTTCGAGCATCAAACCTATAAAATAGCGGCGTAGCAGGTAGTAAATAGAGTGCAGTATTTTTTTTACTTTTTGTTCATATTCGGTCGGGACCATCAGCAAAATGCCTTCGTTAAACATGTTTTCATCATTCAGAAAAAAGAAGGTAATAAAGGAGATAGAAAAGCATGCAACCAACAGTTCACCCAACGCACCTGCAAGAAAACTTATGACATCAGAAAGTTGCGAGAAGTCGATTTTTGAGCTAAGTTGTTCTTTTACAATTTCCAGAAAAGTCTGGTCGGTCATTTCGATGCCATTTTTATTTCCAGCAATGCTCATAATTTGTCGTACCGGCTCTTCTATTTTCTCGATTATTGTTTTGAGATCAATGGTTGATAGTTCTTCAAACTCGCTGATCAACAATGGAATCATAAATCGAAAAAAACCTACAAACAGGAGCCAGATAAGGATAAGGGTCAAAAATGAGCAAAAAGACCGCGGAAGTTTAATCTTCCAGATTTTAATTTTCTGGAGAAACCGGACAACCGGCCTTCCCATCAATGAAAGAACGGCAGAAATAAGAATATAAGACACAATGGAACTGAAATACCAAATCAGAAAAAGAACAAACAGTCCGCCAATCACAAAGAATATATTCCGGGTTTTACCTTGAAGTTGGATCATGTCTGAAATGCTTGATTTATACAAAAGTAGGATAAACAATCGAAAAATAAGCTATACATAATGCGATTGACTGCAAAACATCATACTATTTTTGACATAAGTATTAAGGAGCATTTTAAAAACTTTTTATCTTTATGAAAAATTAAATGGATTATACATTGTTTGTAGATTATGAAAAACATGAAGGTTAATGCTTTGATTGTGGAAGATGACAAGGAATCGATGGATTTGCTTCACATGTATCTAAAACAGCATGGCGGTTTTTCTGAAATAATCGAAGCCCACTCAGCAGAAGATGCCCTTTTTAAATTGATGGAAACATTGCCCGATATCGTTTTCCTTGATATTCAGTTGCCTGGTAAATCGGGAATTGATTTTTTAGGACTGCTGAGCAAACAACCGATAAAAACACATTTTGTAATTGTGTCTTCCTCCCGGAATTTTGCAGTTGACGCAATAAAATTTGATGTGTTCGATTACATCCTGAAACCGATCAATAAAGTTGAGCTTTTCAATATTATTGACCGGTTCCGTTTGAAAATAATTACCAATCCTGAGAAAAAACTGAAACAGGTTTTAAAAGGCATGGACGACGGAATAAAAATAAAATTCAATTCGCGCAGTAGTTATGTTATTGTCGAACCAAAAGATATTGTGTATTGTCAGGCCGATGGTTCATACACCGATATTTATCTTTCAAACGGGAAAAAAGAACTGGCAAATACCTATCTCGCAAAAGTTGAAGAAGTATTGCTGAAATTTAATTTTGTGCGGATCAGCCGTTCTACCTTAATCAATGCAAAATGGCTTCGATCGGTAAACCGCAGTAACGACACCTGCCTGTTACTGGTTGATGGAAATGAATTTATAGTGCAGGGTGCAAAAGCACACTTGAAAGCATTGTGTAGTATGGATTTCTAAAAAACTGAAAATTGGAAGAACGGATCAAAACGATATTGATTGACGATGATGAGGAGGCGCTGGCGCTTTTGGAAAACTATTTAAAAGCATTGCCCGAAATCGATTTAATAGGTAAATCTTCTTCCGGGGAAAACGGATTAGAAATGATCGGGGAACTTTCTCCCGATCTGGTTTTTCTGGATATTGACATGCCCGATGTAACCGGGATTGAAATTGCCAGGATTGTCAAAAAGAGGAACTACAAAACCCAGATTATTTTTACCACCGCTTTCAATAACTATGCCTACGATGTGATTGCAACAGAACCTTTGGATTATTTGATTAAACCCTTTGGCCCGGAAGATTTGGTTCCGGTGATCCACAAATACCGGGAGAAATTGACACGTGAAGAAGATGAGCGCAAAATTGAAATCCTGGTTCAGTCGCAAAAAACGTATGGAAAAGTAAAGTTTCCAACGCGGAACGGGGTCGTCATTTTACATGCCGACGACGTGGCTTTAATTCGTGCACAGGGAAACAATTGTGAATTGTTTTTGGCTGATGGTACCATTGAGGTAGTCAGCCGATCTTTGTTCCAGGTCGCAATAGCATTTAAAAACCCAAATATTTACCGTATCAGCAGGTCTTCCGGCTTAAATCTGAAATTTCTTCGCAAAGTAGATAGGAGCAATAAAGTTTGTATCATCAATATAAATGGCATTTCATACGAAGAAAGCCTGTCGCGGAGAAACCTCGATTTTTTGGAAAGGATGAAATGTTTCCCAATCTCTTGAAGGTTGTTTCAAAAGTCAAAATGCCAAAGAAAATCGTCTCCTTGAAATAATTCCAAGGAGACGATTTTCTTTGGTGGGAAATACCGAAACAAGTTCGGGAGAACTTGGGTCCGGGGCTTTTACACAAACGTTATTCGTATTTTACCGCGTTTTCAACCTTCGTTTTCAGCAACGCGTGATCCAGAACGTCAATAATGTTTTTCACAAAGTGAAATTTCAATCCTTCAATGTAAATATCCTTAATTTCCTCAAGGTCTTTTTTATTTTGTTCCGAAAGAATAATCTCTTTGATGCCAGCCCGTTTGGCTGCAAGAATTTTTTCCTTGATTCCGCCTACCGGAAGTACTTTCCCGCGAAGGGTAATTTCCCCGGTCATGGCAATGTTCTTCTTCACTTTTCTTTGGGTAATTGCCGAGGCCAGCGATGTAACCATGGTGACCCCCGCCGAAGGCCCGTCTTTGGGGATTGCCCCTTCCGGAACATGAATATGAAAATTATATTTTTCAAAGAAATCGGCCGGAATATCCAGTTCGCCGGCGTGCGATTTGATGTATTCGAGGGCCAGTATGGCCGATTCTTTCATCACTTCGCCTAAATTTCCGGTGAGCGTTAGCCCTCCTTTTCCTTTGCTGATGCTGGTTTCAACGAACAGAATTTCGCCGCCCACGGCCGTCCATGCCAATCCGGTAACCACTCCTGCAAACTCGTTTCCCTGGTACGTTTCTTTGCTGTATTGAACGACCCCGAGCAACTCGCGAATGTCAGCCGTTGAAAGTGTTTTGCTGTAATCTTCACCGAAAGCGATTTTACGGGCTATCCGGCGAACCACCTTTGCAATTTTTTTATCGAGTTCGCGCACCCCCGATTCCCGTGTGTAATTCTGAATGATGTGTTCGATCACTTCTTTCGGGAATTTCAGGTCATTGGCCGAAATGCCGTGGTTTTCCAACTGCTTTGGAATCAGGTGGCGTTTGGCTATCTCAATTTTTTCTTCCACGATGTATCCGCTCACATCAATCAGTTCCAATCGGTCGCGAAGTGGTGGGGCAATGGTGGTCAGCGTGTTGGCGGTGGCAATGAACATGACTTTCGATAAATCGAATTCCAGTTCCACGTAATTGTCGTGAAACTCAAAGTTTTGTTCCGGGTCGAGCACTTCGAGCAATGCCGAGGCCGGGTCTCCGTGAAAATCGGACGAAACTTTATCGATCTCATCCAGAATGAAAACCGGGTTCGATGATTTTGCCTTTTTTATATTTTGAATGATGCGCCCCGGCATAGCCCCGATGTAGGTTTTTCGGTGCCCTCGAATTTCCGCTTCGTCGCGCAAACCGCCCAGGCTCATGCGGATGTATTTCCGTCCAAGCGCCCGTGCAACCGACCGCCCGAGCGAGGTTTTTCCAACCCCGGGAGGACCGTACAAGCAAAGGATCGGTGCTTTCATGTCGTTTTTCAGTTTCAATACGGCCAGATGTTCGAGAATTCGTTCTTTCACTTTTTCCAGTCCGTAGTGATCTTCGTCCAGTACTTTTTCGGCGTTTTTCAGGTCGAAGTTATCTTCGGTGTATTCGTTCCACGGAAGTTCGAGCAGGGTCTGGCAATACGCAAACTGAACCGAATATTCGCCGGCGGCCGGATTTAACCGGTGCAGCTTATTGGCTTCTTTTTCAAAGTATTTGGCGGTTTCTTCCGACCACTTTTTATCTTTCGCTTTTTCTTTTAAATCGGCAATTTCCTGTTCGGTCGGGCTCCCTCCCAATTCATTCTGAATGGTTTTCATTTGCTGGTTCAGCAAATATTCCCGCTGTTGCTGGTCGAGTTCCAGTTTTACTTTTTTCTGAATATCTCTTTTCAGTTCGGCCAGTTGCACTTCTTTTACCAAATAAGAAATGGCCTGAATTCCCCGGTCCCGAATGTTCGATATTTCAAGCAGTTCCTGTTTTTCCTCTACTTTAATGTCGGTATTCGAACAAATAAAGTTGATCAGGAACGTTGAGTTTTCAATATTTTTTACCGCGAAAGTAGCTTCGGGCGGAACGTTGGCTGAGAACTGCGCGATTTTAATTGAAAGGTCTTTTAGCGAACCCACGATCGCCGAAAACTCGGTATTTTCTTCCATCGGTTTGATGTCTTCCAGAATATCAACTGTTGCCAGCATGTACGGGAATTCCTGTTCGATATTGCGAATGGCGAATCTTCGTTTCCCCTGAATGATTACGGACGTTGTGCCATCGGGCATTTCCAGAATTTTCAGGATGTGCGCAATCGTTCCTATTTTATGGATTTCTTCCGGGGAAGGATCATCCACCGATCCATCTTTTTGAGCAACAGTGCCCAACAGGCGATTTCCCCGGTAGGCTTCCTGGACCAACTGTAACGATTTTTTTCTACCGACGGTAATCGGAAGTACCACACCCGGAAATAAAACCGTGTTGCGAAGTGGCAGAATTGGCAGTTTGTCAGGTGTTATAAAGTCACCCAAATCGGAATCGTCGCCATCGGCAATGATCGGAATAAACTCTGAATCATCGTCCATCATGCCTGAAAGATATATTTTCTGAATATTTTGATTTCTATTTTCGCTCATCTTTTCTATATAATAATGACATACTGGCTGACATCAGCCTCTTTCTCTGTATGTTTGTGTATAAGTCAATAGCCATGCCAGAAATCCGGTCGTTTCAATCCTTTCGGGACGATTGCGTCAGGTCGAAAACCGATGCAAGTATTTGCCGGTCTGCTTCCTGTAGTTCAACGCCTCTCCGTTCCATCACTTTTTGTGCCGTAGCAAAAACGGTTTTTAGCGGATTCGAAACAAATCCCTGCGGACCGCCATTGGAAAACGAAGGTATAAAATTCCGCGGATAACCGCTTCCGTGAATGTTGCAGGCAACACCAACCACGGTTCCCGTGTTGAACATGGTGTTGATGCCGCATTTCGAGTAGTCGCCCATGATCAGCCCGCAAAACTGAAGTCCGGTTTTCTGGAACCTGCCGGTTGGGTAGTCCCATAATTTCACTTCGGTGTAATCGTTTTTCAGGTTCGAATTATTGGTGCCGGCGCCCAGGTTGCACCATTCGCCCAATACTGAATTGCCCAGAAAACCGTCGTGACCTTTGTTCGAGTAGCCCTGAATAATTACATTGTTTATTTCTCCTCCCACTTTCGAGTGGGGGCCGATGGTGGTTGCACCGTATATTTTTGCGCCCATGTTGATTGTCGAATGATCGCACAACGCCAGCGGGCCACGAATCAGCGAACCTTCCATGATTTCAGTGTCCTTCCCGATGTAAACCACGCCTTTCTCCGCATTGATGGTGACAAAATTCAACCGGGCGCCTTTCTCAATGAAAATATTTTCAGGAGCGATAACATTTACTGATGAAGGAACCGGAGCGCTTTTTCGCCCCCCGGTCAGCAACCGGAAATCAGCTTCCAGTTCTGTTTCGTTCTGAGTAAATATTTTCCAGAGGTTTTTCAGGAACCGTGGTTTTTCGTCGGCTTCCAGCCATTTTGTAACATTTTCTTCAGAAAAAGAAAACGAATCGTTCCGGCGGACGGATGGCGATTACCCGTTCGCCGGAACGAATGCCCTGGGCGGTTTTCAATGTTTGTATCTGCTGTGCTAGCTTTGGCGTGGGGCAGCAATGGCCGTTCAGAAAAATGGTTTCGCTTGTTGCCCGGAATGGATATTTTACAGAAAGGTATTCTTCCGTTTTCCACGAAGATATTTCCGTGCCCAGGTATTTTTCCCATTTTTCGCGGATGGTGAGTATCCCGATCCGCAATTCGGAAACAGGCCGTGTAAATGTCAACGGCAGCAGGTGGTCACGCCACCGGTCGTCGAATAAAGTGAAATCCATTGTGCTTTTTTGCAAAAGTAGAAAAAAAAAGCCCCGACGATGCGGAGCTTTTCTGTATAGCGAAGTTCTTAATTATTTCTTTCTTGCATCCATGTGTTTTCCGTACCGGCTCATGAACTTATCAACGCGTCCTGCGGTGTCAACAAGTTTCATTTTACCTGTGTAAAAAGGATGAGAAGTACTCGAAATCTCAATCTTCATCAACGGATACTGAACGCCATCAACCTCGATGGTTTCTCTAGTATTAACCGTCGATTTAGTAAGAAAAATATGTTCGTTCGACATATCTTTAAACGCAACCATGCGATAGCTATCCGGATGTATTCCTTTTTTCATTGTATTATCTCCTTATCATTGTTAAAATCGGCTTGCAAAGATAAATATACTCTTTTAATATGCAAACCATCAAAAAAATATTTTTCATTTTTTTACAGTAAACTGCTATTTGCCGAACTTATTTAAAGTTGAACCCAGGTTTGTAAGTTCCGAAATATCGAATATCGAATGAGAAATATTACCAATACGCCTGCACCTGAATTCCTTATTTCTAATTTTGTGTTTCTTATTCATGGTTAATTATTGGCGCGCGGTGAAACGGTTTGGTGCGGTCGAACAAATAGCGCATGGTATAGTGGGTTTTCATTTGTTTGCCGCCCACCGATTTGTAAATAGCAATAATTTTCGGGTTAAAATCGCCTGCCCACGAAAGTTCGACTTCAGTATACTGCGGTTTTTTCTTCATCAGTTTATCCTGATGCCAGAAAATAGCCGATTCGATGCCCGACTTCTGGTATTTCGGTACGACGCCCATAATCAGGATGCGGGTGCGGTTGATCTGCTTGGTTTTTTTGTACCAGAAAAATTTCAGCAGGTTGAAAAAATTGAGTTTCCCGTTCAGCTTTTGTAAAATCTGGTTGATGTCGGGAATCATCACAAACATGGCGATCGGTTCTTCTTCGTGATAGGCAAACCAAATCATTTCGGGGTCGAGCACGGCTTTCGAGTTGACCAAAAAGTCGCGCAGGTCCTGAGGGTCGAGGGGTTTAAAATGTTCGTGAAAACGCCAGGCCCCATCGTAAACAGCGCAAAAATTCTGGATGAATTTCTCGGTTTGATTGTAATCGAAATGTTTGAAACTATATCCTGGTTTTTGTGCCACCCAACCGGCAATTTTCCAAAAGCGTTCAGGAAAAGGGACTGTGTAATCGAGATGGTAGCTGTATTGTTCGAAATAAACTTCAAAGCCATATTTCCGGAAGAGAGCTTCGTAATACGGCGGATTGTAAGGCATTCCGTAGCCTTGCGGCATAAAACCGTCGACCAGCAAACCCCAGTTCATGTAGTTTTCGCCAAAATTCACCGGCCCGTCCATGGCTTCCATTCCCTGGCCAGCCAGCCATTCTTTTGCTGTGTCGAACAATATTTTTGCTGCTTCGTAATTGTCGATGCACTCGAAATAGCCACAGCCACCGGTCGGTTGCTCGTATGTTTTCGATTTGCCATACTGAATAAAAGCTGCAATACGGCCAATGGGGGCGTTTTTGTCATCCAGCAAAATCCAGCGGTCAGCCACGCCATCTTTAAACGAAGGGTTTTTCTCCGGTGTAAAAGTACTTTCCGTCATCCCTTCGAGGGGTGCAGCCCAGTTTTTATCGTTTTTGTATATCAGGTGCGGAACTTTGTGAAAAATCTTTCGCGTCTTGTCATCTGTAACTTTTATGATTTGCATGACTGTTATTTTTTGTGGTTAAATTACAACATTTCCGGAATTTAAAATACGTTTATTCTTCGATAACCGACAAACGCTCGAACGACCGGGTCCGGTCGAACAGAAGAATCTGTTAAAAAGGGATCCGATCTTTTTGAAAAGATCGGATCCCTTTTTTGAACAGAACTGTGACTGAACACGGGTTAGTCCCTGCTTGAAGCAAATTTAGCGAGCAATCTCAACATTTCGAGGTACAACCAGATCAGGGTGACCATCAGCCCGAAAGCACCGTACCATTCCGTGAATTTAGGTGCTCCGGCACGAGCTCCTTGTTCAATCATATCGAAATCGAGGATCAGGTTGAGAGCCGCGATAACTACAACTACCAGGCTAAAACCGATGCCGAAAGTTCCGCTTCCGTATAAAAAGGTAAGATTGGCACCAAACAGGCTGGCAATGAAACTTGCCAGATAAACCAGCGCAATGCCACCGGTTGCCGCCATGATTCCCATCTTAAATTTACCGGTTGCCCTGATTGTTCCGGAACGGAACAGGAAGAGCATAATCAGGAAAACGCCAAAAGTGAGGGACACAGCACGCATCACCAAACCGGGATACATGGCTTCAAAAAAAGCAGAAACACCACCGATGAAAAGCCCTTCGAAAACCGCATAAATGGGTGCTGAAATGGCTGCGCTTTGCGGCCTGAAAGTGGTAATCAATGCGGTGATAAAGCCACCGATGCCTCCCAGTATCAACCATAATTTCACGGAAGAAAATGCGGTTTCGGGAGCTGCCGGATCGTAAACTCCAAAAAATTTATTCCAGGTAAACAAGGCAGCAAAAACAACGATAGCCAGCATCAGTCCGGTTTTATTGATCGTACCGTTGATGGTCATCACACCTTCATCGGTGTTGGAATATGGTTGGCTGAAAATCTGTTTTCCGAAAACAGGATTTGATGATTTTGTCAGATTCATTTTCTTTAAATTTAAAATTACGACATCAAAGGAATAAAAAATATGCCAAAGTAGGTTTCGCAGAAATACTGACTGAATTGCATGTTTACAAAAATTTTTTATTTGCCGGATTGACTGTTTTGTCAGAATGCTGGTGGCATTTCGGAACGCATTACTTTATTTTCAGTATAATTGACAGACCGATTGATTTATCCTCGCATTTTTCTATCCCATAAATTCGCCGTACTTTTGTGCTTCAATTTTGAAAACAATTATGGCAGAAAGCAATTTCATTGATTACGTAAAAATATACACCCGTTCGGGAAAGGGTGGGGCAGGATCGACACATTTCCGCAGGGAAAAATTTGCGCCAAAAGGTGGGCCTGATGGTGGCGATGGCGGGCGTGGCGGCCATGTTATCCTGAAGGGAAACGCCCAGTTGTGGACGCTTCTTCACCTGAAATACCAGAAACATATTTATGCAGGGCACGGCGAATCGGGTGGAAAACAGTGCAGTTTTGGGGCCGATGGCGAAGATGTCATCCTGGATGTGCCACTGGGAACTATTGTTAAAGACGCCGATACCGAAGAATATATCTGCGAAATTACCAAGGACGGAGAAACGTTTATTCTTGAAAAAGGAGGCCGCGGAGGACAGGGAAACACTCATTTCAAAACGGCAACCCACCAGGCACCGCGTTTTGCACAGCCGGGCGAAGATTATACCGAAGGATGGAGAATCCTGGAGTTAAAAATACTTGCTGATGTTGGTTTGGTTGGTTTTCCAAATGCCGGGAAATCGACTTTGCTATCGGTCGTTTCAGCGGCCAAACCCGAAATTGCTGATTATCCGTTTACCACGCTGGTACCCAATCTGGGGATTGTGGGGCATCGCGAAAGCCGTTCGTTTGTAATGGCCGATATTCCCGGGATTATTGAAGGGGCACACGAAGGGAAAGGCCTCGGATTGCGTTTTCTGAGGCATATCGAACGCAATTCGATGCTGCTTTTCATGGTTCCTTCCGATAGCAAAGACCACCGAAAAGAGTATTTTATTTTGCTGAACGAACTTGAAAAGTACAATCCCGAATTGCTCGACAAAGACCGTTTTTTGGCCATCAGCAAAAGCGATTTCCTGGATGAAGATTTAATGAAAGAAATAAGTGCAGAACTTGGAGATATTCCTCATATGTTTATATCTTCGGTCACCGGATCGGGCATTGCCCGGCTGAAAGATAAAATTTGGCAAATATTGAACCCCTGATATGGCCTTTATTTCATTTTTAAAAGAACTCGATCAATCGTTGTTGCTGTTTCTGAACGGTCTTCACAACGAATTCTGGGACATGGTGATGCTGATGTTCACGCGAAAAGAAATATGGCTCCCCTTGTACTTTGCGCTCGGGCTTTTAATTCTGAAGAAATACCGGATGAAATTCATCCTTATTTTCGGGATTGTTATTCTTGCAGTTGTTTTTAGCGACCAGCTATCGGTGCTGGTGAAAGAATCGGTAAAAAGGTTGCGCCCGGTACACGATCCGGAAATTGGAGATTTGGTCCACAATGTTTTCCGAAAAGGAGGACTTCACGGATTTTTCTCCTCACATGCATCCAACACCATTGCTGTTGCTTTTCTTACATCAAAATTATTCAACAACAAGCTGTATACTATTACTGTTTTTTGTTGGGCGCTTGCTGTTTCATATTCACGTATTTATCTCGGGGTTCATTACCCATTCGATGTGTTGGTCGGGATTGGCTGGGGAATTTTTACCGGCTACGTTTTCTACAAAATAGCGCTTTTTGCTGAGCAAAAAGTCGCCCGGTTCAGCTCCCCTAAAATTCAGGGAACCAGTTTAACACCGGCCGAAGCAATGAGTTTTGTGATCGTATTTGTTGTGTCGGTCGCGACCATGATGCTGGTGATCTGGAGGCTTCAGTATTATAACTTTATGTAATCCATGAACGTCTGTCCCCGATCTGTCTATCAGGAATTGCTGTCCGGTTATCAGTCTAAATTTCAGCAAACGGTTAAACGGCTGAAATGGATTTCCCTTGCACGACTTTTTGTTTTTGCCCTGATCGTTTTATCCGTTGTTTATTTGTGGAGTTTTGGTGCGCAGGTAGTTGTCCTGGTTGCCGTTTTATTGTTTGCCTCTTTTTTGTACTTGGTAAAAATTTATATCCTGAAAGAAAAAGAAAAGCAATTTTATCAAAATCTGATACGCATTAACGAAGATGAGATGAAAGCGCTGGACGGAGATTTTGATCATTTCAAGGAGGGCAGCGAATTTATTGATATCCACCATCCGTTTTCTTTCGATCTCGATTTGTTTGGCCCCCGTTCCTTTTTTCAATTTCTGAACCGGACGTCAACGCAGCGCGGACAAAGAAAACTGGCCAGTTTTCTTGCACACAACGAACCCGATTCTGAAACGATAATAAAGAAACAGAAAGCCATTCAGGAGTTGTCCGATGAATTGACCTGGCGGCAACATTTTGCAGCCAAAGGAAAAACCGACGCCGATCAGCACGATTTCGACCTGATTTTTCAGTGGTCTTCCACGTCGTTCCGGCTGAAAAATGAAAAGGGCATTCGGTTGCTGATCGTAATTTTTCCTATAATCACGCTGATTGTTATCCTGCTGAATATTTTTTCGATAGTTCCCTGGGGGCTGGTACTTCTTTTCATCCTATCGCAATGGGCTGTTTATGGTTTTTCAGCAAAAACAATACAGCGGTTTCACCAGCAGTTCGGAAGCCGCTCCGAAATATTGTCGAAATATATTGAAATGCTCCACGATATTGAGAACAAGAATTTTCAGTCGGAGCAACTGCAAGAGTTAAAAAAGGGCCTGTATTTTCAAAACCAGTCGGCCAGCCAGATCAGCAACAATCTGGTGAAGCTGATCGCACAACTTGACTACGGGCGCAACATGGTGCTCACGTTAGTTTTCAATTCCGTATTCCTGTGGGACATCCGCTGCATTTACAAACTCAGCAAATGGCACCAGCAATATCATCATCTACTCGATCAATGGTTTGAAGTTATTGCTGAGTTCGACGCCCTTTCCAGCTTCGGAAATTACAATTTCAACCATGGAGAATGGGCTTTGCCAGTTCCTCAAGACGAACCTTTTATTTTCAATGCTGAAAAGCTGGGACATCCGTTGATTAATCCTCAAAAGCGGGTTGACAATGACTTTATTCTGGATGGAAGCGGGAAACTGGTTATTATTACCGGGGCCAACATGGCCGGGAAAAGTACGTTTTTACGCACCGTCGGGATTAACCTGATACTGGCGATGAACGGATGCCGGGTGTGCGCCATGCAGATGAGATTTACGCCCATTGCTTTGTACACGAATATGCGCACCACCGATAACCTGATGAACGACGAATCGTATTTTTATGCCGAACTGCTCCGTTTGCAGCAGTTGCTGGAGCGTATCCGAAAAGGGGAAAAACTGTTCGTAATTATCGATGAAATGCTAAAAGGAACCAATTCGGTTGACAAGCTGAATGGTTCGAAAGAACTGGTGAAACAACTGATTTCGCTGGAAGCTGTTGGTATTGTTGCTACCCACGATTTGAAATTGACCGAACTGGCCAATCAATTTCCGGATTCCATCCAGAATCAGTGTTTTGAAGTGCAACTTGCCAACGACGATTTGTCGTTCGATTATTGCCTTCACCCGGGCGTTACCCAAACCATGAACGCCACTTTCCTGATGAAAAAGATGGGGATTATCGGATAAGTAAGTTGCTTGTTTTATGAATCTGGCATGTTATATCTCTCATCTAAAACTAGATATAGGTGCAGATGATAAGTGAGCGATTACCAATGCAAAAAGCGACAGAGAGCAAAAAGGTGACCAGTCCCTCAATAAAAATGATTAATTTTGAAAAAAATCTTTACTTGAGATATGGAGAATATTATATCAGAAAAGGCTATTGGAAACAGGTATTATTGGATTGATGAAATCCGTAAGCTAAGTGGCAGCTTTGGGGATAATTCAGACTACTTGGAAAAAGAACTGGAACAGGAAGTTGAAAAATTCGGGATAATATCTCTTATTGATCATTTAAGACTTTGTGGTAATATTCCAGAATCATACGGGCACGACACAAGTGAGGAAAAGCTTTATTCGAAATATACAGACGCTTTACTTTCAATAATATATAAGCAAATTGGTTTGGAGAGTCTTGTTTTAAAAGAAAGAGCTGATGCTGCTGATGTTGAAGCGTTTGCTAAAGATTATAGTTTTGTAGCGGATGCTAAATCGTTTCGGCTTAGTAGAACAGCCAAGAACCAAAAAGATTTTAAAGTTCAGGCAATGGATGGTTGGCGAAGGGGGAAGCCTTATGCAATGGTTGTGAGTCCCATCTATCAATTGCCAAATACATCAAGTCAAATATATCAACAAGCAACAACACGAAATGTTTGTATATTCACGTACTCACATTTAGCATTACTCCTAAATTACTCAGAGATTGAGAGTAAAGCAAAAACCCAAGAGCTTCTACTGAAAATTTTCAAAACTATTTCAGCACTTAATCCGTCAAAAAGAGCAGTGGATTATTGGTTACCTGTAAATAACACAATGCTTGTCTTTTCAAAGAAAATTGAGAACTTATGGAAAATTGAAAAGATTGCAGCAGCTCAATCTATTGCTATAGCGAAAGAAGAAGCATTGACTTTTCTTGCACAAGAACGTGAAAAAATAATGCGAATGACTCATCAACAAGCATTGAACGAACTGATAAAAGTTCATAAGATTGAGAGTAAAATTAGGACGATCGAAGCAATATCTGACAATGGGCTTTTTAATATAAAATAGAAATGATAATTGACAATTACATTAATAAGATAATCGAAGGCAATTGCGTTGAAGTCATGAAGAAATTTGAAAACAACGTTATTGATTTGACTGTAACGTCTCCTCCATATGATGATTTAAGGAATTATAAAGGATATGTTTTTCCTTTTGAAAATATAGCCAGAGAGTTGTATCGTATTACAAAACAAGGAGGAGTCGTTGTTTGGGTTGTTGCTGATGCAACAATTGATGCATCGGAGACAGGAACAAGTTTTAAACAAGCTCTACATTTTAAAGAGGTTGGATTCAATTTGCATGATACGATGATCTTTCGGAAAAAAAATCCCATTCCTCAAATTTATCGCAAAAGATATAATAATGAATTTGAGTACATGTTTGTTTTTAGTAAAGGGGTTGTTAAAACTCACAATCCAATAATGGTTGATTGCATGCACGCGGGGTTAGAACTTAATGGTACGACTTATAAAAATTACTCAAAAAACGAACAAACCAGAGAAAAAATGGCTAATCCGGTGAAGGATAAAAAAATTAAGGGTAATATTTGGGAATATGTTGTGGGGAAAAAACAAGAAGATCAAGAAGCCAAAGGACATCCAGCTCCATTCCCTTGTGAACTTGTTCGAGATCATATTTATTCATGGACAAATATTGGCGATATAGTTCTTGACCCAATGAGTGGAAGTGGAACAACTTGCAGAGTTGCATCTGAAATGGATCGACAATATATAGGCATTGACATAAGCCACGAATATTGCGAGCTCGCACGTGAACGCATAAAAAATATTACAATACAGACAAAATTAGCCTTATAAAATGACGTGCATCGTTAATTTTCATGCACAGGTAAAAATCCTTTTTCGCCCAAAGCCTTAATGATGCCTCTTAGCAAGTAGTTGTTGTCAAATCGGATTAACCTGAGTTCGATTCTAAACAAGGGCCATTGGAATTGATATGTTTATTTTTTCAAAAGTGTTTTGTACAATTTCATATCTAGCAGCTAGTTTTTTAGGGAAAAACGAATACGCAATCAAGGTCGAGAGCAAATTGTTTATATGTACTTACGCAATTAAAAGGCTTCATACAAGTAAGCAGAAGCAATGAGTAAGGCGTAACGGATTTCCCTACAATTGCCGAAGTTTTGAAGAAATCCTGTTCCCGTTGTAAATTCCCCCGGTTTTATTATTGCTACCAAAACACTAAATTTGACCAATGAACCTTCGCTTCGGGAACATATCGTCGTTACAGTTTTTTCAATTGCTCCGTTTTTCAAGTTTTTTGTTAATCGGAATTGTTTTAACAAAGACCGGTCTCAGTAAAACTGAAATCGGTCAGTACGAAATTATTTTGTTTGTTGCCGGCGCCGTTAGTTTTTTTTGGCTGAACGGGCTTATCCAGGGGCTGTTGCCGATATTCCGCAAGACCTATGCAAAGTCACCCCAACTTTTCAATGTTTTCGTTTTGCTCTCTTTTCTTTCTGTTCTCGCAACCGGGTTTTTAGCCCTCTTCGGGAAATCGTTTTCACAATTGCTTTTGCAAAATTCTGAAATACCATTTCTGAACTATCTTTTAGCCTACCTGTTTTTTTCAGTCCCGGCAAGTTTGGTCGAATATATTTATCTGTTAAAAAACAAAGCCCACAGCATTATTTGGTACGGAATAGCCAGCTTCTCGTTGATGGTGGCACTTGTATCACTTCCTGCCGTCTTCGGGTTTCCCGTCCGGTATTCGCTGGGCGGATTAGTAGTTGCTTCTGCGTTCCGTTATGCGTGGTTAATTGTTTTGCTCCTGAAATACTCCGATTGGAAACTATCTTTCCCTTTTCTTGTCGAACACCTGAAACTTTCAGTACCCCTTATTGTTTCCGCATTCTTGAGCGGCTCTGCCCAATATGTCGATGGTTTTATTGTCAGTTCCCATTTCGATGAGCAGGCTTTTGCCGTTTTCCGGTACGGAGCCCGCGAATTCCCGCTGGTTGTGCTGCTGGCTAATGCCTTCAGCTCGGCCATGATTCCCCGTTTTTCAGAAAAAGAAAGAATGGAGTCAACCCTTCAGGAAATAAAAAGTTACAGCAATAAACTAATGCACGGACTGTTTCCTTTGTCAATGATCATGCTTGCCCTTACACACTGGCTATTCCCGGTTATTTTCAATGCCGGGTTCCGCGAAAGCGCGACCATCTTCAATATTTATCTTCTGCTTATTACCAGCCGTTTAATTTTTCCGCAAACTATCCTCATCGGGATAGAAAAAACAGGTGTCATTGCCCTGGCTTCACTGCTCGAAATCATCATCAACGTATCGTTGAGCCTTTGGTTTGTTCTGTTGTGGGGCATACCAGGCATCGCTTATGCGACCATCGTTGCTTATCTGTTCGAAAAAATTTTTCTGGTTTTCTACCTCGCAAAAAAAACAGGCATCCCGCCTGGGAAATACCTGAATGTTTCACTTCATCTGGTTTATTCATTACTTTTGTTGATCGTATTTTATTGCATCGAATTTGTAATTTACTAGCATGGATATATTACTGGATGACCCTGCAACAGAAAGAATATTTCAGGAACTACTTACCAAAATCCGTTTATTGAAAAACGGTGAAACTGTTGCCCAAATGAAAGCGATGGGCATAAATTACCGGATCAACTGGGGAGCATCGGTTATTTCGCTGCGACAACTCTCGAAACAATACACAAAAAACCATCTGCTCGCCCTGAAACTTTGGAACAAGCAATGGCGTGAAACCATGATAATGGCCACTTTGCTCGACAATCCGGCGGAGTTAAGCGAAGAACAGATGGATTACTGGACCAAAGGTTTTGAGACTCTGGAAATTGCAGAACAAGCTGTTGCCAACTTGTTTGTGTCCTCGAAATTTGCTTTTGTAAAAGCGCTGGAATATTGCCGGGGAAAAAAACACCTAGTCCGGTTGACAGGTCTTCAGTTAATTGGTCGCCTGGCAATGACCGACAAAAAAGCGATTGACGAAATGTTTGAACCTTTCTTCGATGTACTTTTCCCGCTTGCAAAAGACCCGACGCTGGGACAAGTTTTTTACCGCACCATAATTTTGATAGCCAAACGCAGCGAAGTTTTACGCAACTCGTGCAAAGAATTTCTCGGAATGGTACTCGAAATGGAAGAAGACCACCCAAAAAGCATGGCACATTTACTACTGGAAGATATTGCTGAAATGTAATCGGACCTGGGCAACAGAAATTTGGCATCCGGGAAACAATCATCAAAAGAAAAAATACGAAGGACAAGGAGAACAGGAGAAAAATCAGTTTAATTTTTCGGGTAGCGCTATTTCAGGACGTGACACTTATATAAAAAAAAGAAGGATAGGTTCAACAACCTACCCTTTTCTCTCATAAAACTAACTAATCTAACTAAACCTAAACTTATGAAAAAAAATGTAGAACAAAGATAGAGTGTAAAACACTGAATTTTGTCAAAAAAATGTTAATTGATGTTAAAGATTTGATTCTCTTAACAAGTTTACGCCTTACTGAGCTACAAATGTATAAGTGATGGTTCCGAGTTGAACCTTTGGAGCCGATCGGTCGGTATTAAAAACAGTACGCAAAGCAGCATTTTGGGCATATTCAGGAAGCATCGGGTCTTTTATCCCGGAGTTGGCGCGTGGTTCGGCCTTAACTACATTCCCATTGCGGTCGACAGCAATATCGATGGTTATCTTCCCTCCTCCTTTGGCCAGGTAAACCGGGTTAAGCAAACTGACGTGATATCGGTTTTCAAGAAAATAGTGAATATTACTTTTCCCTGAATAAATGATATTTTTTATTGAATCGGGATCAACTCCTTCGGTTGTAATTTCGGGCATATTAAAATCGCCCCTATCCACAACTTTTTTAGATAACTGCCGATTTACATCTTTTACCAGCTTTTGGGCTGTCTGCACATCATTCAAATATTCTTTATCGAAAAATTTATCGTTTCTCCGGGCATCATTAACAGCTCTATTGCTGATGGCAGCGCTCCTCTCATTTTGCATTGAAGGGGTATTTCGGTCGATGCTCTTTTCCTCCTGTACTTTTTCCTCTTTCAAATCTTCAAGTACTGAAAAATCAATAATAATCGCTTCTTCCCTGATTTCCTTTTTAAAATTAATTTCAGAAACCAGAAAACTGGAGAAAAGCAGGATGTGAAAAATCAACGTTCCCATCAACCCGTAAACATATTTGTGATATAGTTTTTTAAAGTTGGACATAGCGCCACAAATTTAGCAAAAATAGATTGGGGCAATGCAAAAAATGATGATGTCGAATCAATCTTTCTGTCTATGGAATCAGGATAAAAAAGGTGGATTGTTCAAAATCTGCTAAAAATAGAATTTAGAATATTTTATACAACACATTGTAACTATTTACGACATCAAACATTTTTTTTCGAGATATAATGTTGTAACTTTTATATTGATACGATACATGTTTTACTCCCAAAAAACGACTTGCTATGAATCCTATTAGTTCATGTTTTGCAGGCACAGCAACCATCTTGACGTGCAAACGTATTGCACAGTCATTCAGTGAGAACATTTATGAACTTTCCACAATCAAAGATGAGTGGACACCTTCTTATGCAGCCCGATTGAAAGGCCGCATAAAAAGTGTACTGGAAACTTATTTTACCGAAAGCGGAACGTCAAGTGAGGAAGAAAAGCGAAACCACCTGAACGAATCGATGATTTCAGCATTGATCGACTTGGGCGTTTTCCGGGCTCTGTTGAAAATCGAGTTTAATGATGACAAGGAATTTCAGAAAGAATGTTTTCAAAAACTGGGATATGCAAATTATTTCAGCGACGCTAAAAACGGCGACCATTATAGCTTGTACATGTTACTCGATACCTTTAATCAAGAAATGGACCCTCCGTTGGAATCCATAATTACTACGGGAGGAATGAAAGCTGAGATTATCCATCGCATCCAGACGTATTCGAAAAATTTGGAAGACCTGAAACGTTGTTTCGACCTGCTTACTGTGTCAAACGATTTAAGTGCGGCGGCGCAAACGGAATTAAACGAAGTTTATTCGCAGATCAAAGACATTTGTCGGGTGGCAACGGCTTATTATCAGTTTGATCCTTCGAAGAGGGACCTGTTTGATTTTTACAAGGTAATGATCCGGCTGAAACAATTGCCGATTCGGGCCTGATACTTTTCGCCGGATAATTCTAAAAAAATACGAGGGTGGTTTTGCTGTAAAAACCGCCCTCGTATTTTTTTAGAATGGTAAATCGCTGTCGTCGCCATCCCGTTCCGGTGGAACATCGGCCAAGGAATATTCCGGAGGAAAATCGCCGGAAGGTGTTCCAACATCTACACGGTCAATTTTCCATGCGTTAATATTGTGGTACCATTTTCCATTGAAATCGCGCGATTCGACATTAAACGAAACGTCAACCTCTGTATTTTCGGATAAGCCGTTTAACAGCGAGACTTTATCGCCAAATAAAGTGAAACATATCTTTTTCGGGAATTGATCCTGTGTTTCAATTACAAACTCTTGCTTCGACCAGGCATTCCCGCTCTTGCTAACTCCTGTTTCTGTTTTCAGAATCTGGATAATCTTTCCTTTTTGTGTTAAGCTCATAATATCTGTTTTTCCTTTTCAACAAAAATAGAAATAAATAAAAAACCCCTGCCCAATTTTGGGAGGGGTTTATTCACAAGTTATTAAAACCTGTTATTATTTTACAATTTCCAGCAGTTCAACTTCGAAAATAAGCATTGAATTCGGGCCTACATCGGCGCCAGCTCCTCTATCTCCGTATGCAAGTTCAGCAGGAATATACAATTTCCATTTCGATCCTACAGGCATCAGCTGTAATGCTTCGATCCATCCCGGAATTACTCCGTTTACAGGGAATTCGGCAGGTTCGCCACGATCAACTGAACTGTCGAATACTTTTCCGGCAATTGTTGTTCCGTGGTAGTGACATTTTACTTTATCAGTTGCGGTTGGTTTTGGACCATTACCTTCTTTCAAAATTTCGTACTGCAATCCGCTTGGCAATGTTACAACACCTTGTTTGGTTTTGTTGGTTTCCAAAAATGCCTTTCCTGCTTCCAGGTTTTTCTGGGCTTCTATTTTCGAAACACTTTCAAAATAATTCCGAACTAATGTGCTTGCAACTTCAGATTTGATTACTACTTCTTCTCCTTTCAACGATTTTTCCATGGCTGCTATCAGTAAATCAAGTTTGATATCACTGGCGCCTGGAGTCATGTCCATTTGTTGTTTGTTGTTTTGACCGATTAAAACGCCAAGGGCGTAGCTGGCCGAGTCAATATTGGTTTCCAATTTTACTTCACCTCCACCTTTTCCGGTTTGGCAACTGGTTGTTGCAACTACTGCAATAAAAGCAGTAAGAATGACTAATGATCTGATTTTCATAAAAATTTTGTATTAATTAAATGATTTCTAAAAGTTCGACATCGAAAATTAAGGTACTGTTTGGGCCAATTGCACCACCGGCTCTGCGTTCGCCATAAGCCAGGTTGGAAGGGACAAACAAACGCCATTTTGAGCCTTCCGACATCAATTGCAACGCTTCTACCCAGCCCTTAATAACCCCGTTTACCGGGAATACGGCAGGTTCGCCGCGCTCAACAGAGCTATCGAAAATAGTACCGTCAATCAACGTTCCATGATAATGGCATTTCACCTGGTCGGCAAGTGTTGGCAATTCGCCATCGCCCGTTTTGAGGATGGTAAACTGAAGTCCGCTGGCCGTTTCTTCAACACCTTGTTTTTTTCGGTTTTCAGCTAAAAATTTTTCGCCTTCCTCGAGGTTTGCTTTTCCTTCGCCAGCTTGTTGCTCGGTCATAAAATCCTGCAAAATACAATTGGCCTCGTCGGCTGTCAACTTCGGTTCTTGTCCGTTAAACACATCCTGAATCCCATCTAAAAAAGTTTGTGGATCAATATTTTTTACACCCGATTGAATTAAATTGCTTCCAATGCTCAAACCCAGAGAGTATGAAAATTTTCCGAGTTTGCTATTAAAATCTGACATTTCTTATTTTTTGATATTGAGCCACGAAGATAGGTTTATTTTTGAGATAAACAGCTTTCTACAACTGCTTTATCCCACGTAAAATTTCTTTTTTCCCGATCGGCCCCGGCAATCTTTCCATCTGAAAGCCAAGACTGTTTAACATGCGACGCACAGAACCTTTGGCACAATAAGTTACAAAAACTCCTCCAGGGTTAGTATGTTGCGCTATTTTTTCAAAAATTTGTGGCGACCACATTTCCGGTTGTTTGCCAGGGGCAAAAGCATCGAAATAAATCAGGTCGAACTTAGGAAGCCCATTGTATTCAACTATCTTCAGGTCAGCTTGTATTTTTTTCAGCATGAATTCATCGCTCACCCGGTGTTCTGTTTCCCAACTGAGTTGATGTAGCAGTCTGAAATATCCGGCAAGTTCAGTAAAAATCTGTGCTGGATAATTAAGTAGTTGATATTCAGATTCGGCAAGCGGATATTTTTCGATACTGAAATAGTTTACTTTTACTTTTTCCTGAATAGCTGTTGCCAGGGTCAAAAAGGCATTCAGCCCGGTGCCAAAACCAACCTCTAGTAAGTTTATTTCTTTTTTTTCCTGACGTTTCAACCCGGTGTTAATGTAAACGTGTATCGATTCGTTGATGGCCCCATGCGTCGAGTGGTAGTGCTCGTCGAGCGCCGGAACATAAATCGTGTGCGAACCGTCTTCAGTAATGACAATTTTATTTTGCATAAAATAACCGGATAATTTTTGACCTGTGCGAAATTAACTAATTTTGAGGGCAATTGTAAAAAGCGCTGAAAATGTTGGTTAAGATTTACGACGAAAATCCCGATCCGAAGCAAGTACGAAAAGTTGTCGAAGTGCTGCGCAATGGCGGTCTTATTATTTACCCGACCGACACTGTTTACGGGCTTGGATGCGACATTACCAATGCCCGGGCAGTTGAGAAAGTCGCCCGCATCAAAGGGGTGGATGTCGAGAAATCGAACTTTTCATTTATTTGCTGCGACCTGAGCCATTTGTCAGATTTCACCAAACCGATTTCCAGCCCGATTTTCAAGATTATAAAAAAATACTCGCCCGGCCCGTTTACATTTATCCTGAATGCAAACAACAACGTTCCAAAATATTTCAAGGGAAAGAAAAAAACAGTGGGTATCCGCGTTCCCGACAATAATATTATTCATGAAATAGTAAAGGAACTGGGGAACCCGATTATGTCGTCGTCGGTACATGATGAAGATGAAATACTGGAATACACCACCGATCCCGAGCTGATTGAAGAAAAATTCGCCAACCTGGTCGACTTGGTGATCGACGGTGGATTTGGCGGAAATATCCCCTCAACCATTATCAATTGTACCGAGGATTTTCCCGAGATCGTCCGCCAGGGGAAAGGTATTTTCGAAGATTAATCAGTCCTTTTTTGAGCCTTTATACAATTCGTATTTACGGAATGTGCAGTTGATTGACCCATTCAGCAGATTGATCTTTTTCGAAGGTTTCAGTCCAATGGTTTTCAGGCATTCCGAAGTACTGATAATCCATGCGGTGGTGTTTTCGTAATGATGTTTCAACCGCTCGCCAATCATCGAATAAAATTCCGGGGCGCCCGGATCCAATCGTTCTCCGTAAGGAGGATTGAAAAGCAGGAACGGGCGTTCGAGCTCGGCATCGAAATATTTGAAATTTGAGATTTTGGTCTGAATGAATTTCCCCATCCCGGCAGCCTCTGCATTTTTTGTAGTAATGTCGATGGCCTGCCTCGAAACATCGGAAGCAATAATTTTCCCTTCCGGTTTACATACCGATGCTTCTTCAACAACCTGCTGAAAATCTTCTTTTCGGAATGACTTCCATTTCTGAAAAGCAAAGTTTTTGCGGATCGCTCCCGGCGGGGTATTGGTAGCAATCAGCGCCGCTTCGATGGCAATCGTGCCCGAGCCGCACATGGGGTCCAGGAAATTTTGTTTTCCGTCCCAACCCGACATTTTCAGTAATCCGGCAGCCAGCACTTCGTTGATCGGAGCTTCCGTTTGTGCAACGCGGTAGCCCCGTTTGTGAAGCGATTCGCCGCTACTATCAAGCGAAATAGTGCAAACATCGTTGGCAATATGAAGGTTGAACTGCACATCGGGGGAACGGGGATCGACCGATGGCCTTTTCTGAAATTTGAACCGGAACCGGTCGACGATGGCGTCTTTCACTTTCAGAGAGGCAAACATCGAATTCTGAAACAGTTCTGAAAAAACCGTATGATGGATGGCAAAAGTTTGATTGTGCTCCATGTAATTTTCCCAGGCAATGCTTTTTGCCTTGATGTACAAATCGTCGGCAGTTCGGAACTTAAACGTTTCGATTGGACACAAAATACGAAGCGCCGTGCGTAGGAAATAGTTGGCCCGGTACATCATTCTTTCGTCGCCTGAAAAATAAACAGCACGGTTGCCAATTTGTACATCATCGGCACCCAGCTCAAGCAGTTCTCCTGCCAGTACATTCTCAAGCCCGGCGAAGGTAGTTGCAACCAATTTTTGCTTTTTCAATTCTTCTTCTTTTAATTTATTGGTATGATTCCTATTGGATTATTAGACCAAAGTATTTGTATTCAGCAAATCAGCAATCGTAAATCACAGATCGTAAATCGTAAATCAAATCCCCGCCCCGTCTTTAAACGAAGCCTCGCGTGCTTTAAACTGAACAATTTTTGAATTCGGAGGTAAATTATTGGTAACCCAAACGTTACCGCCAATAACCGAGCCTTTTCCGATGCTGATCCGCCCAAGAATGGTTGCCTGCGCATAAATAATCACATCGTCTTCGATGATCGGATGGCGCGGAACACCTTTGATGGGATTGCCGTTTTCATCCAACGGGAAACTTTTTGCCCCTAATGTGACGCCCTGATATAGTTTTACGTTGTTGCCAATAATACAAGTTGCCCCGATAACTACCCCGGTTCCATGATCGATGGTAAACGATTCGCCAATTTGAGCGCCCGGATGAATGTCGATACCCGTTTCGGAATGCCCCATTTCGGAAATAATCCGGGGAATGAGAGGAACGCCAAGTTCCAGCAAACGATGGGCAATCCGGTAATTCGAAATGGCCCGGATGGTCGGGTAGCAGAAGATCACCTCGCTGGCGCTGTTGGCTGCCGGGTCGCCAATGTAGGTAGCTTCCACGTCGGTGACCAGTATCCTCCTGATTTCCGGTAACGATGAAATAAAATCGGCCGCCAGCTCGTGAGCAAACGCCGAACGTTCCTTCATGTCCATCGTTTCGCGCTGGGTGCAGGCGAAACACAATCCGGCCAGAATTTGTTCCGACAGAAGTTCAAAAAGCTCGTCGACATAAACACCTACATAATGGCGGACGGTATTGCTGCGCAAAGTTATATCTCCAAAATAACCGGGGAACAGGATCTCGCGAGCCAACCCGACAATCGTTTTCAATTTTTTAATGGAAGGAAGCGGTTCACCCAGATGGTGCTCGTGGCATACCGGATTGTATGTTTTGGGGTCCGACAACAAATCGACAGCATGAAGCAATTTGTCTTCAATATTTGAGTTGGTCTTCATTTCTTGAATTAGATTGGTTCGGAATTAAATAAAGTAGTACTTAAATAACGTTCGCCGGTATCGCAAACAATAGTGACAATATTTTTACCTGAAAATTCGGGGCGTTTTGCAATTTCAAGCGCCGCATACACATTGGCCCCCGACGAGATACCACAAAGGATTCCTTCCTGCAAAGCAAGCTGCCGGGCGGTTTCAAATGCTTTTTCATCGGAAACGGTAAAAACTTCATTGTAAATTTTCGTATTCATTACTTTGGGGACAAAACCGGCGCCTATTCCCTGAATTTTATGCGAACCGGCAACTCCGCCCGACAAAACCGGCGAGCCCTGGGGTTCGACCACCACGCAATACACCGATGGTTTCTTTTGTTTCAGCACTTCGGAAACCCCGGTAACAGTTCCTCCGGTTCCGGCACCCGCCACAAACACATCAACCGTGCCATCGGTATCGTTCCAAATTTCGAGAGCCGTGGTTTTACGGTGAATTTCGGCATTGGCCAGGTTTTCGAATTGCATTGGAATAAATGAACCGGGATTTTCCGCTGCAATTTCGTTAGCACGGGCAATGGATTCGTTCATTCCTCCAGAAGCTGAAGTCAGCACCAGCTCAGCGCCATAGGCTTTCAGCAAAATGCGCCGTTCAACCGAAACACTTTCGGACATCACGATAATCAGCCGGTAGCCTTTTACGGCACAAACCATTGCCAGGCCAATACCCGTATTTCCGCTGGTTGGCTCAACAATGAGCGTATCGTTGCCAATAAGTCCCTGCTTTTCGGCCGCATCAATCATGGCAAAAGCAAGCCGATCCTTCACCGAACCTCCGGGGTTTCGCGACTCAAGTTTTACAAAAACATTTGCACCGGTTTCTCCGGCCATGCGGTTCAGTTTTACCATCGGGGTTTTCCCGATCAATTCAATGATGTTTCCGGCAATCTTCATACGTGTAACTTTACTGAATTTCAAAGTCAAATGATGATTTGACAAAATTCAGCTTTTTCAGGTTAAAAACAAACGTTTAAAAAGCAAAGTTCAGAATTATTTCAGAATACGGAAGATTTCATTCTCTGCATGAATGTAGCGCTGCGCTCCCAAACCACCAATTTCGACGTACCTGAAGCGATAATATTCCAGTTCTTCCTGGTAAAGCCGGTACAATTTGAGCCGGTTTTCACCGCCATTTTCGCGGGCGGGGTCGGCTTCCCACGGGATGTCAGGCTTCATCAGCAAAAACAAATCGACCGGACAATTCCGGATATTCTCATCGAGCCAGTCTGGTACACGTTGATAAACCCAGTTGAACCACACTTTGGTAATGATCAACCAGGTATCAAAAAACACCGGCATTGTTTCGTTTTTCAATTCGATATATTGCTGAACCTGACGACGGGCAATCGTTTCCACATCGTTGTAATTATATGGCCGGTTGATGGTTTCGATGTATTCGCGTGCGTATTCAGGGATAAAAATTCCACCGAATTTTTCGGCCAGATGCTTTGCCATCAGGGATTTTCCCGTTGATTCGGGACCGGTAATGGCAATTTTTAATCCTGATGTATTTCTTTTTTCCATTGAATGTACCCGATGTAAGCCATCACCGTGTATACGAAAAACAGGACGGTGGTTGGCCAAAGCGATTTGTAAATATATAAACCCATCGACAAGGCATCGACAAAAATCCAGAGGAGCCAGTGTTCCAGAATTTTGCGCGCCAGCATCCAGGTTGCGACAATGCTCAGTGCGGTGATCAGCGCATCGCCATGCGGAACCGGCGAATCGGTGAATCGTTTCAGTATAATGAAAAGAATGCCATACAAAAACACAGAAACTACCGCCAGAATAAGCCCGGTTTTCATATCCATCCGGGTAACCGGCAACGCTTTTTTATGGTCGTCCGAAGTTCCTTTTGCCCAATGATACCAGCCGTAAATGCTGATGATTACATAATAAACCTGCAAACCCATGTCGGCATAAAACTTCGACACAAAAAAAACATAGATATACAAAGCCGAAGTTGCCAGACCGGTTAGCCAAGTCAATATGTTTTGACGAATGGAAAGAATAATATACAGAAACCCTAAAATGGCTCCCAGAACTTCAATGTAATTTACCGAAAGCCATTCGATGATCTGATCCATAAAAACTATTTGTTTTCGACAAGTAATTTATCGTAAATGGCCGAGTTTTTGATTACTTCCACCGCTTTTCCAATGGTTTCGTCATCGGAGCTTATAATCTGGTAATAGTGGCTTACAGAGAACAGGTCGCGTGCAAAAAGCGCTTTGATCTGCTGCTTCAACAGGGGCCTGACAAATCCCAAACTTTTCTCGTTTTTCTTGACTCCTTCGGCTTCGCCTTTGGCAATAATGTCGGCAATTACATCGTCTTCAACTTCGTATTCGGCATTGTACTTTTCAAAAGTCGGATATTTCTTTTTGAACTTGTCGCGCGACTTGTCCATAATGCTGAGTACTTTGTCGTAAATCAGGTTTTTTCGCAATAATTCGTTGTAGTACTGGTAATATTTCGAAGTGTCCATGGGCACAAAAATGTCGGGCATAATGCCGCCGCCGCCGTAAACGGTACGGGCGTTCATTTTTGTTTTGTAGCTCTGACTTTCATCAAAATGGATGCTGTCCTGGATGAATAATTCCCCATTTTCGAAACGGCGGATACGGTCTTTGCGGTATTCGTCAACACCATCGGCATAAGGCCGCTGAATGCATCGTCCGCTGGGCGTGTAATAATGAGCCGTTGTTAAACGAACCATTGAACCGTCGGTTAAATAATACTGTTGCTGAACCAGCCCTTTGCCGTACGAGCGACGGCCAATAATCAATCCACGATCCCAGTCCTGGATGGCGCCGGAAAGAATTTCGGATGCCGAAGCTGAACCTTCGTCAATAAGTACAACCACTTTGCCAGTTTCCAATTCTCCCCTATTGGACGATTCGTAATCTTTTCGCGGACTTTTCAGCCCTTCGGTATAAACAATTAATTTTTGTCCATCAAGAAAATGATCGGCCAGTTCGTAGGCCGCAGTTAAATAACCGCCCCCGTTTCCGCGCAGATCAAGTATGATGTTTTTAAATTCGGCATTGGCTTTTAAACCTTTCACTGCTTCGAGAAACTCTTCGGTCGTTGTTGCCGAAAAACGGTTCAGTTTCAGGTAGCCGGTATTGTCGTTAATCATGTACGAGGCATCGAGGCTGTTGATCGGGATTTTATCGCGAATAATAGTAAAACCGAGCAGTTCCGAAACTCCTTTCCGTTTCACCTTAAGTTCTACAATAGTACCTTTCGGCCCTTTCAAATATTTGAAAACATCGTTGTTGGTGATTCCTTTCCCGGCAATCAATTTATCGCCAACTTGTATTATACGGTCGCTGGGACGAAGACCTACTTTTTCGGATGGGCCGCCCGGAATAGTGGTCAACACCAACAGTGTGTCGTTGTAAATATTGAATGAAATACCAATTCCGAAAAAACCACCATCCAGCGACTCGTTCGTTTCGTCAACTTCCTCTTTGGTAATGTATACCGAATGAGGATCCATTTCGTGAAGCATTCCAACAATGGCCTTTTCAGTGAGCGAAGGAATATTAACAGAGTCGACATATTGCGTGTCTACCAGTCTTAGCAGACGGCCAAATTTGTACATGCTTTGTTCTACATCCTGAGCTTGCACAGACAAGGAACAAAGGGCCAACCCAATATAAAAAAGAAAGCCAAATGCTATTATTGATTTCTTCATTGTTGTTTCATTTTAAGAAAACAACAAAGATAAAATATAAAAGTGCGCATGCAAATACTATTGAAACCAAGCTCGCAGATAGTCAATAGATGTTATTAAAAGGCATTTTTAATCCTACCTTTCCACATTCAAGAAATCAATCTTTTTTTACACTGAAATATTAGGTTTTATTCATTTTCCCGGGGAAAGACCCCATTGATCTCATCAATATTGATGAATATTATTTTGTTTTCCCAGATAAAGCCGATTTTTGGTAATCGTCCTTTATTTTCTGCCAACAAATTATAAGGTCTTTTGTTGTTACTCCCGGATTGTTTTTTGTCGAAATCTCGTACATAAAAGGACCTTTGTACCCACTTTTCACTAATTCAGAAACAACATTTGTCCAGTTTATCACCCCTTTTCCCGGGAGCCAGTGACGTTCATCAATTTCATCGTAATCCGAGATGTGTACGGTCGAGATCAGTGCGCCGGTTTTGGCAACAAATTGCTCCGACTTTTCTTTCAATAAATGGTTCGAGTCGAAACATATCCCGATCCCGTTTCCAACCGCATTAACAATCGATAATAATTCTTCGGAAGTATTTCCAAGACAGGTACGGGGCAAACATTCAACGGCCAATTGTGCTTTTTGTTTCTTAACTTCCTTGTTCAAAATCTTCAGCGAAGCAATGCTGTTTTCAATCCGTACCGCCCGTATTGAATCTCCGATCGGCTCGGAACTTGCATGGATCACATATTTTTGTGGATTAAGTTTCTGGCATACAGTAATAATCTTTATACATTCCCTGATCATGTTGTTTCGGGTTTCTTCATCGATTACCGAGATGTCGAGGATACGGCTGAACGGTAAATGAATTGACCATATTTTTAAACCCGCCTTGTCGGCTTTTTCCTTGAAACTGGCACACCACAATTCCCGTTCCTCATCCGATTTTCCAAGAAAAACGCCTGAAGTCAGTTCGAGATAAGTAATGCCATTGCTTTTAATTTCGTTAAATTCTTCCTGCGAATAATCGGTAAAGAAACCACTCGATGTACCTACCAGCCAACTCTCGGTCGGGAATTTGGGTTTGTTACTACAGAAACCGGTAACTGATATCAATACCAATACAATGATTAGTTTAAAGTTTTTTGTCATGATCTGATTTTAATAATATTTTACTTGCAAATATAAAAAGAGGTTGCTCAAAAAAGTCTTTTGAACAACCTCTTTTAAAGTACAAATTACCAGCCCGGATTATTCGGGGCCAGATTTGGGTTTTCCTGCATCTCGTATGAAGGTACAGGCCACAGATAATCTCTGTCTTTGTTAAATTTTCGCACCAGTTTTTGGGTGTTGTTATACGTAAAGATTGGCCCATTCATGACGGTTTCGGCGGTTTTCCAGCGCAAAATGTCCATGTAATAAAATCCTTCTCCAGCAAACTCGATCCTCCGTTCCAAACGGATAACGTCCCTCATTTTTGTCTGATTTCCCATAGCCACATACGTTGGTTTGGATGGATCAGTCGATTGGATACCCGGCATGCCTACCCTGGTACGCACTAAATTAACCGCATCATACACACTTTGATCGACCTGGTTGATTTCTGTTTTTGCTTCGGCATACATCAGAAGAACATCGGCGTAACGCAAAACAATATAATTGATATCAGACTGATTTGAGTTTAATATGACCGTATTATATTGGTTGTCTTCATCGTAAACGCCATATTTTTTAAAGGTATAACCTGTTTGTGCAAACTGAGTATTGGTTACGGTTTTTCCCATGTATTTTGAGCCCGGCCACACCAACGTCATTTTGAACCGGGGGTCACGGTTTTCCCAATAGGTAGCGGATTTATACAAAGGCGATTCCTGAATTGTTGAGCCATCGGCCATCAGGTAGGCATCAACCAGTCCGCGTAACGGCGCATTGGTATTGTATTGTCTCACAATCAGGTCGAACGAATGGCAGTAGTTTGGATAAAGGTATTGTACATCGAAAATTACTTCCTGGTTATTCTCGTATGCAGGCATAACCAAGTTCCTATAATTCGAGAAGAGGCTGTACTTTTTCATATCCATTACTTGTTTGGCCGCCGATGCCGCATCTGCAAATTTTCCGTGGTACAGGCATTCGCGGGCTTTCAGGGAATAAGCAGCACCTTTGGTTGGTTTTCCGGCTAACGAAGCGTTTACAGGAAGTACCAATGCCGCTTCGTCAAGATCTTTCATGATTTGTGTGAAGACTTCCGCTTTTGGCGTCCTTGGCAAAACTTTATGCTCAATTTTTGGCGCATCTAAAATCAGAGGCACATCCCCGTAATAATTAATCAACAAACTGTAATACAATGCCCTGAGGAATTTCGTCTCAGCAATCATTTGTATTTTTTTATCGTCTTTTATCGTAATACCTTCAATTTTGTCGAGCAACGTGTTGCACCTGCCAATTCCCTGGTAACAATGCTTCCAACGGTTATTAATGATCCCACTGTTGGAGGCATCATGTGTACCATCACCGATATGGAAAAACCCGGACGAACTGTTATAATCCATCGCATTGGGGGTAGCACACTCTTCCCATAACGGAGTTGCCCAGCTTCCACCGCCATAAATGCCGGTTTCCCTTAAATTTTGATAACACGCCGCCAAACCTGCATCTGCATGGGTTTCTGTTTTCCAGAAAATATCTTCGGTGTATTTATTGGTCGGATTGATGTCCAACAAGCTTTCGCTGCAGCTACCCAGAAAAATGAAACTTACAAAAGCTGCAAAAAGTATTTTACTATTTTTCATGTCTCACATTTTTAAAAAGTTACATTTAATCCCATCGTAAATATTTTCACGGAAGGATACTCGAATATGTTGTCGTTTTTCATATTCTTTTCCGGATCAAATTTGTCCATCTTAGAGAATGTCAGCATATTTTGTCCGTTGACAAATATTTTTAACTTTTCCAGGGAGAGTATTTTTGTAATCCGGGAAGGGAAAGTATAGCCTATCTGAAGGTTTTTCAATCGAAGATACGAGGCATCCTGCAACCAGAAAGTCGAGTTGGAAAAGTTCAGTGTATTCCCTGTACTTGTTGTCAGGATTGGCAATCTTGCATCTGTTTTTTCCGGGGTCCAGGCTTCGGTTTCCCATTCTTTAGTAAAGCCTGCGCCATTATAAAACGGATAGCAGAGGTTGTGCTGTGGGTAGGTGTATATTTTGCCCACCCCTTGGAAGAATGCGTAAATGTCGAATCCTTTGTAACCTATTCCCAAATTAAAAGCATAATTGATTTTAGGCACTACCCCATCGACGATAATGCGGTCATTTGCATCAATTTTTTTGTCGTCGTTCTGATCTTTATATTTCAAGAATCCTGCTTTCGTGGCAACATTCTGAAAAGGAGAAGCCTGTACTTCTTCGTCGCTTTGGAAGATGCCAATTGCTTCGTAGATATAATAACTATCAATAGGATGTCCTTCTGCAGTTATATAACGTCCTGAAATGATTTGTTGTCCGTTCAGATTAATAACCTCATTTTTGTTGTACGAAAAATTACCACCTACTTCATACGTAAAGTCATGGTAAGTACCCCGGTAGTTTGCATTTAATTCAATTCCTTTATTGTTTACTTCTCCGATATTGCTCATTGGTCCCGACCAGTTTGCTACCTGGCTTGGAAGATTGACCGGACGAAGAATGTCACTGGTTTTTTTATCATATAAGTCGATGACAAGGGTTAGCTTTCCATCGAACAAAGAAGCATCAAACCCAAGGTCGGCCATGGTTGTGGTTTCCCACGAAATTTCGGGATCGGCGCTGGAAGTTACAGCAGCTCCCTGCATTATTGTAGACCCAAAAGTATAATCCATTCCCAAGTTCACGCTGTTGGTATAACTAAACAAGGCGATTTCCTGATTACCGATTTTACCCCACGAAAACCGGGGTTTCAACGCCGACACCCAGGGAACGTTTTTCATGAAATCTTCCTGATCTAAACGCCATCCTAACGAGAAAGAAGGGAAAAAGCCCCATCGGTGGCCTTTCGCAAAACGCGAAGACCCATCGTAACGGAAGTTGGCCTCGAAAAGATATTTTTCTTTGTAATTATAATTTAACCGACCAAAATAAGAAATAAGGGCCGATTCCGATGCAGAACTTCCGACTACCGGGTTTTCTGAAAATACATCGAGGTCAGTCAACGTATTGTCTAATGCTGTTTGTTTCTGTGCCGAGAAATTTGAACTGGAGAAACGTTCGTAGCTATTCCCCAGCAACAATGCAAAATTGTGACTATCTGAAAACGATTTCGCCCACTCTGCAGTATTGAAAATGGTGGTATTCAATTGGTCGTTGTACTGTCTGTACCCAATTGCTTGCGCCTGCGCCAATTGTTCCTCAAGCGTCTTGGGGTTCACCTGGATCATCTTGGGACTAAATTTTTCATTTTTTGCATCGTACTTATTGACAGCCATATTTACTTTATAGATGATATTAAATGGCAATTTTACATCGGCAAAAACATTGGCAAGCAATCGTTGCTGAATAAAATCGTTAATTCCTCCATCCAGTCGTTCCACCGGATTCATAAATACATTGTGGCCGGCTGTTCGTAACCATGCATTTCCCCATCTGCCATCTTCTATTTTTACCGGATAAATAGGAAGAGCACGGTAAGCGCCAGTCCAGTATGCAGTCATCCCAGGCCAAGGTTCATTGTATTTGCGATAAACTCCGGATATTTTTCCTCCTATTGATATGTGTTTGGTAATATCAACCTTGGCGTTCAAACCTATCGAATATTTTTCACCACCAATATGTTTTAGTATCCCTTCCTGATTCAAATAACCCAGGGTCAATGCCAGGTTATGAGTTGCCGTTCCACCCGATAAGGTTACGTTGTGCTCGTGCATAAAACCGTTTTTGAAAATCATATCAAACCAATTGGATTGAGGGTACAGATATGGATTTGTCGACATGCCATTCTTGTATTCTTCGATATCGGCAACCGCATATTCTATCGCTTTTCCTTCGTTTTGTAAGGCTTTATTTTTGTGTTCCATATAGATGATCGGATCCCACTCAACATCGGGAAGGTAGGTTGTTTGTTCAATCCCAAAATAGTTGTTGTAATCAAGTCTATAACCTTCATTTCTATTCCCCGATTTTGTCTTAATCAGGATTACACCGTTGGCCGCGCGGGAACCATATACCGCAGTGGAAGCTGCATCTTTCAGAACAGATACACTTTCGATTTCATTGGGATTAACATCCATTAAACTGTAGGCAATACCATCGACAAGTACCAGCGGATCGTTGTTATTCAGTGTCCCAACCCCCCTGATTCGGATAGTAGCAGCATCTTTCCCCGGTTGTCCACCTGCCTGGTTCACATATACACCGTTAATCCCGTGCAATATTTGCGAAGCATTTGTAACCGGACGGTTTTCTATCTTTTTAAGATCGGCAGTTGCAATAGATCCTGTCAGGTTTACTTTCTTTTGAATACCGTATCCTACTGCCACAATTTCTTCTATCCCGATGGTTTCTTCCTGCATTCTTACATCTATCGTGGTTTTTCCTTCTACTCTAATTTCCAATGTTTTCATCCCTACGAATGAAAAAACCAATACAGAGCCGGTGGAAATATTGGAGACTGAATAGTTTCCATCGGTATCCGTAATAACTCCAGTTGTTGTTCCTTTTAGCACAACTGAAACGCCGGGAAGCGGCAAGCCTCCGGCATCGACTATTTTCCCGGAAATCGATTTTTGTTGTGCTGCAAATTCGGGAGAAAGAACAATCTGCCGGTCGATAATCCGATATGTGACATTGCTTCCGATAAATAATTTGTCGAGCACATTTTCAATCGATGCTTTGTCAACATTGATGTCGGTCAGCTTATCAACATTCACCATATCCCTGTTGTACAGAAAAACAAAATTGCTCTGTTTTTCTATTTGAAGCAGGACATCCTCGATTTTTGAATTCCGGATATTGAGGGTTAGCTGTGTACTCTGTGAAAATACAGAAACCGCATATGTTTGCGCGATGCAAAACATGAACAGAAAGACCGTTAATTTCATAATTCGTAATACTTTAATGAAGTTTGCCTCAACGGGTAAACCATACCAATTGTTTTTTTTCATAATTTTGTTCCGATTAGTTTCTACAATTAATTAAAATTCAAATTTTAAGATGCGGGTAATGTGGGGCATTACCTGCATTTTGTTTTTTACATAGGCTGTACTATTTTAATATTTGACAATTCTGCTTTTATCTTCCTGAATTAGCACTTTCCCTTTCATTCCTGTTTCATCGGCCGATAAATCGCGTTTGATGTATGTATAGTTTATCGGCGCCGAAAGCTGAAGCAGCTCCAGTATCTGTCCCAGTCCTTCATCCTGGAAAGTTGCATTGTATTTATAATCTCCAAGCCCGGGGTGACTAAGCTCAATCACCACATTATAACGTCGTTGCAATATGCGCAAGATGGATCCCAACGGAGCATCCCTGAACATAAACCGGCCCTCTTTCCAGCAAACAAGATAGTCGATTGCCTCATTTTTAATGGTGATTTCTTTCTGGCTTTTATTAAAATACGAAACTTGTCCCGGCTCCAAAAATTGTTCTTCACAATTTACATTCAGCGATATCTTCCCTTCTACCAAGGCAACTGTTACAAAAGCCTCATCGGAATATGAATTTACATTGAATTCGGTACCATAAACTTTAATAGTTGGCCCCAGGTTCTGAACCAGAAACGGGACATCATTTTTTTCAACCTTGAAATACGCTTCGCCTTCAAGTTTTACTTTTCTGGCTTTTCGATTAAAAACAGCCGGATAGCTCAACTTTGTTCCCGAATTCAACCAAGCCTTCGAGCCATCGGGCAATTCCACGAAACTTCTGGAGCCAATTGGAGCAAGCACTGTAATTTCCTTTTTGGAATTCTTCGCTGCATATTGCAATTTCAACTCCCTCTTTTCGATACTAATCCATATTGAATAGATAAGCAACGGAACAATCAGGATGGCTGCAATCCGGGCAAAACCGAATGAGAACTTATGGAAACGGCTGGGCGATTTCTGTTCATTGATTTGTCCCTCTGCTTTTTGCCATAAGTAGCGGATTTCCGAATCATTCATTTTTTCAGATGAAAATAACAAACGTTGAACAGATTTTACAGCCTCATCAAATTCGCAGGCATGTTCGGAATGGTGGATTTTCCAGTTTTCCCATTGTTTTTCATCGGCGCAGTTCTTGCCTTTCGCCCAACGAATAAATTGTGTGTCGGAAATTAATTGTTGAAATATATGATTATCGAAGTGAGCCATACTCTTTGTTTTTCATTAAGAGCAGGGAAATAAATTTTATACTCACTTCAACAGAAAAGATTTTGATTTTTTTTCTGAAAAATATTCAGAAGGAAAATTTCGACATCGGTTACTGCTTCAATACCCTGATTATTCAGATCGTTCCGGATATTTTCCAACGCCCTGAACAACAGGTTGCGAACCGACTGGATATTCATTTCCATCACGTGTGCTATTTCCTGGAATTCGAGTTCGTGGTTAAACCGTAATAAAATGACCTCCCGCTGCCTTTCGGTTAGTTTTTTCAGACTCTGCACTACCAGCCGGGTTGCTTTTGAACCAGTTTCTTCCCTTACCAAAAAATCTTCAGCCGAGAACACAAATGGTTCGTTAAATGTATTGTCTAAAGGACTTTCTTTCCTGAGTTTCTCAGCCCGACGTAAAAGCTCCCGCCTGACTGAAATAAAAAGATAGGGTCTAATGTTGCTTACCTCATCCATTTTTTGCCGTCGGTTCCATATATCAACAAAAATATCCTGGATTGTATCTTTTACCAATTCGGAAATAGCAACCAGCTTTAACCCGTAATAATAAAGCTCTTTATATTGGCATTGAAAAATCTCGCCCAGCAATTCGTAATCGCCCTGCCTGAATTTTTGCCACAAATCGGTAATAATATTTGGGGACGGATCCGGATATTCCATATTTCTGCTTTGAGGACAAATTTAAGATTTCTGCATAAAAAAACAGAAAATCTACTCAAAATCAAGAGTTCCGGCATTTTTTACTATTCAATCAGCTAAATCACAACGCTTTTAATACATTTCCCGTACGGCTTAAATAATTATCTATCTGATCCGCGTTTTCAAAGCCAACGATCATTATATCGACGGTACCCAAACCAAGAACAAATTTGAGGGCATTATCGATTTTCGGGCTATCGTTCTGGTACTTTCCATCACCAATTAGTTTCATGCCGATAACCCCTTTCCCTGATTTGTGAAGTCTCGAAATAACCTCGACCACTTCTTCTGGCTCCGGCTTGTCCATTGCAATACCATACGGATTGATACGGACATGAATAACATCGACCCAGGAGCTGTTTGCCGCATCTTTCATTGCATCAAGCGAGTGAACAGAAACCCCGTGTGCCCGGATAATGCCTTTGGATTTTAACTTTTCGAGAATATCCATTTGTCGTTTCTGTGTATCGGTCCAATTCGCTTCGGTCATGCAATGGATCTGCACAATATCAAGATAATCGGTATTCATCTCTTTTCGGAAACGGTCGACAACAATATTGGCATCAGGCCTTTCCTGTTCAGGAATTCCACCCGGTCGGACCCATATTTTGGAGCTCAGAGTAATTTTTTCACGATCCATTTTTTTAAGGGCTTCAGCCATCAGAGGATGTGTCCCATAGGTATCGGCGCAATCGAAAAACCGAATACCCCGGTCGTATGCGTGCCTGATCACACCAATGCTGCGATCTTTTTCCTGTTTGGTTAGAAATGAAGACCTCTGCCCTGCATGGACACCTGTTCCCATGCCGATCAGGCTCGTTTGCAAACCCGATTGTCCCAATTTCACCATCTGCACTGGATCGGTGGAACGCATTGATTTTACCGTGGCAAACAGTGGGTTATTGAAAAGAAGATGGGCCGTTCCGAAAGATAGAGCGGCAACAAATTTTCTGCGATTCAATCCAGTTGTACTCATAGTAAATGATTTAATCGGTTTTTATACAGTAACAAATGTAACAGAAATTGGTTGAATTTCATTAGAAACCCAGTCAGATCGTACCCCGTGTCCTGATGGAGAATGGGATGATATCCGTTGAATTCGAAAATGGAGTTGTTGTTCTATGATATTTTAAATATAGTGTAAAAATAACGATGAGCGGAGTCTATTCCTGTCTTCGTTGTTATCAAAAAAAATTAAAAAATCATCATTAAGGAGCTTCTAAGAAATAATAACTATCGAGAACGTTTCCACAACCGCTTGCGATAGAAAATCGTTCCTTCCCTGTTTTGAAGTTTGCATTTATTAGAGTTTATATCCCTAGTTTTGAGAATAAAACAAGCACAATCCAATTATTATGATGATTAAACTATCTGCCTTCTTTAAGATCATCAGCCATAATTTGAACTTAGCAGAATAATAGGATTAGTGAGTAAAAAAATATATGGCAGACATAATTGTAAAAAGAATAAAAAGAGACGAATGAATAGATTTTCCCTACTAACATTAACAGGAATCTTTATAATTGGTATTGTAAATGCCCAATCCAATTTAGAGAGACAAGAAACAGGAACGCCCAGAGGTAGCCAGATTCTGGTAAATCTTTCGGCGCCCCAGGCGCAGGAACCAGCAGTACATTTTCCGGAACCGAATTTTCAGTTGGCCGAGCAATGGTGGCCAGACTTAACCGATTATTGGACCCCTGTGGGGTGGAAACATCATCGATTTCGTTACAATGTCTTTTTTGATGGAACTATTTATGCTGATCCGTCTCTAAGCCGAACGGCAAAAACATGGGACGGACAAGGGCTACAGCTTCGGGTGGAGCCGTTTCCTGCCAGCTCTCTGCAAAGCTACAACAATATGCGGTCACAGCCTTACACCCTTGCTGACGATCACCGCACTATTCAAGGCTGGACGGAAGACAAAACACCGGTGCTATGGACAGAATGGTCAAAAGATGGATTGCTTCTGCGTGAAAACATATTTGCACATACCCCGGGCAGCAACGACGTAAAAACGGGTATTGAACCACTGTTTGCCTGGGTACGGCTTTCGGTACATGAGACCTTGCAGGGACTGCCTGTGCCTAAGCGTTACACCTTTTGCCTTAAATTTAATGCGCCACATGTTTATGCAAAAATGTTTGTGCGAAGTAATATCCGAATGGAGTTTGAAAAAGCTCAGTATCCCCGTAGCCTCAAAGCCGAAACGAAAAAATATAATGCGGACAACGGGTTACGAATAATAGAACCGGATGGCAATGTACGTTTAGCTGTTGCTCCAGGTGCAAATGCAGAAGTTGGTTTTATAGAAGGAGATACAAAGGGAGATCCGCTGCTTTATATAACCCTTGATGCGAAGGCTGGGCAGTGCGTTGATGTGCTGATACCTATGATTCCAACAAATCGGGCCGTGTTTGACAAGGAATTGAACCTGGGATATGATAAAGCATTATCGGAATCGGAATCTTTCTGGTCAAAACGTCCCGCAACAGCAGCAATCATACATGTTCTGGAGGATTATATCAACGATGCTATCCATCAATTCGAGCGATTCTCAGAAGTTCTATCTGAACGTGTCCCTGAAACAGGTAGAAATATACCACTTAGCGGATCTCTTCAATATGTAAAAACCTGGGCTACACCAACGGGGAAACTGGTGTCCATGTTTCTTGACCCACTTGGATATCACGATTTAGCCGCAGAGTATCTTGAGCCATTCATAGAAGCTCAGGGCACGAGAAAGCCTCCCAGTTCCTTTATTGAGAAGCACCCCGGATTCCTTGGTTCACCTGCAGATTTCAGCTCTATTGATTGGATGGCCGACCATGGCTCCTTGTTATTCGCCATTGCTAATCATGCGATGCTTATAAGTGATAAAAAAGAAAAAGAACGTTATTTGAATCCGGTGATAAGAGCTTGTGAATTTATTCAATACGCCCGGTGCATTAAGTCTCACGGGGGCGTAGAAGGTATTTTACCACCGGCACGGTACTCTGATAAAAATGAGCAAAATCAAAGTGTGTGGAGCGATGGTTGGAATTATAAAGGCCTTGCTACCGCAGCCAAATTTCTTCGTCAGGTAAAACATCCACGAGCCGCAGAGTTTACCGCAGAGGCAGAGAATTACAAAGCCACTTTTCTTGCCGCTTTTCGTAAAGCCGTCGGACAAACAGAAACCTGGACTGATAACGACGGCAATGTTCATCCATTTGTTCCTTCGAGCCTGTACGGATCTATAGAGGAATCAGCCCGCCATGGGTTTTATCTTGATACCGGACCATTGATCCTGGTTTTTGCGGGATTGATGGAGGCAGATGATCCGATCATGCAATCTGCTCTTAAGTGGTTCCGAGATGGTCCTGTACAACATTTTGCCAGATTTGGATGGAGTTACAATCAAGTGCCTTTTTTGCGTCATGAGATGTCTAGCTGCATTCCGGGCTACAGCTGGAATAATTTCATCAACCATCAATTGGGAGATCGTTATCATTTTCTGGAAGGCATGTATAGCCAGTATGCCGGAGGCATTTCCCGCCAAACTAAAACCATTTGCGAATCACGCAACGGCATCACCGGAAGGATTACCCACGCCGACATGCCATTTTACATGACACGTTTGGCTGTGATCGATGACCTGATTGCCGAAGATGAACTCCATCTTCTACGGATCTGCCCATTAGTATGGATTTCAAAAGAGCAAGAAACAACATTTGAAAACATGCCAACAGCCTTTGGTACTGTAACCCTGTGCTGGCGACTGTCTGAAAATGGGAAAACATTGCGTGTGCATTATGCCTCCAAATTTCATCAGAGTCCCAAGAAGATCGTACTTCATATTCCGATGGTAAATGGGATGGAAAGTGTTTCTGTAAATGGAAAAGAATATCCGTTGAATTCGAAAATGGAATTGTTGCTTTATGATATTTAAATATAGAACGATGAGCGGAGTCTATTCCATTAATTTTTGTTATCATAGAAATTCAGGAGATCATTTTAAAAATAGCTTTTAAAAAATAGTAACTACCGAAAACGTTTCCACAACCGCTTGCGATAGAAAATCGTTCGGGCCACCGTTTTATAATAGTATAATTCCATAATAATAAACTTACTTTGAATATGCAAAACAATCATTATCTGGTATTTTGATAATTAATTATAGGGATTTGAAGTCAAGATCAGAATCGATTTTAAGGATCTACTAATCTTATTTGTTTTTCACAACGCTAAAGTTTCGCATCTGTTTTAAGTGCGAGCGCAACAAAAGAACTTGTTCCGAATTGGAGCAATATTGGAATTAATAAACCTAATTATGAAAAATATGATAACTAAACTTTATGTATTAAGAATCTTTATTGTATTTATTTTCTGCCTGTCTCTTATACCTGTATCGAGAGCCCAGCAGAATGTATTTACAATAACAGGCCAGGTGTTAGACGAAGAAAAGCTGCCATTACCTGGAGCAACTATCATGGTCAAAGGGAAAATGATAGGCACAATTAGCGATATGGATGGAAATTACACGTTAAATGTTGCAGATGCCAGAGATGGTATTCTTGTTTTTTCCTGTGTCGGTTTTTCTCCAAAAGAAGTAGCCATTGAGGGACGTAGTAACATTAATGTGACCATGGAAGCTAAAGCCGAATCACTAAATGAGGTTGTAGTGGTGGGGTATGGCAGCCAAAAGAAAATTAGTGTTACCGGAGCCTTAACAACAGTAAAGGGCGATGCCCTTGCCAAATCGCCTAGTGCAAATCTGGCTCAAACGATTGTTGGCCGGACATCAGGAGTTTTAGCTCAGCAAAATAGTGGTCAGCCCGGAAATGATGCAGTAAGTATTCGAATCAGAGGGTTCAGTACATTCAATTCAAATAGTGAACCTCTCGTTCTTGTTGATGGTATTGAGCGGCCATTTAATAGTATCAATGCCGAAGAAGTGGATAACATTACTGTATTAAAAGATGCATCCACCACGGCAGTATATGGTATTAGAGGAGCAAACGGGGTAATTTTGGTAACTACAAAAAGAGGTATTACCGGAAAACCACAAATCAGTTTCAGTAGTAATTTTGCATTACAGACGCCAACCAGGCTACCTAAATTTGCCAATGCGTATGACTATGCTTTCTTATATAATGAAGCGCTTTTAAATGATAATCCAAATTTAACTCCCGACCAATTATTATTTAAGGAAGCTGATTTTATAAAATATAAAGATGGCAGCGATCCTATTTTTCATCCGGATATAGACTGGTTTGATTTTATGATGAAGAAAACTGCCCCGCAATCGAAGAGTACTCTTACAATAAACGGAGGTGGAAAGCTGGCCAAATATTTTATTTCGTTAGGATATATGGACCAAGGTGGATTATGGAAAGAATTTAACGAACAATTTGGCTATAGCAATAACACTACTTATAAACGGTATAATTTCCGTTCAAGTATCGACTTTAATATTACAAAATCTACAGTTTTCGGTCTTTCCCTGGGAGGATATTCGGATAAATACCATACAGCCACGAATCCTTTTGGCGGCATTCAAAATACCCCGTCGGGTATTACACCAGGCCTCGTTGGAGATAAAATCATTGTAAACAGTACGATAACTGGCCGTAATCCACTAGTCCCAATTTCAGAAGGATATGATGAACGATTTGTAAATCAATTTAACCTGACTGCAGACCTAAACCAGAAACTTGACATGATACTGGAAGGACTATCGTTTCGTTCTAAAATCGGGTATGATTCGGATTACAGAACCCTGATAGGAAAAAACGTGACAAGAACAACCTATGCTCCTATATTAACAACAATAGATGGAGTCGAATCAGTTGTTTACAGGCCACTGGAAGATCAGGCAATTTCAGGCGTTAGTACTCAAAGTTTTGATAGCCGTTCCAAAAGAATATATTTTGAAGCTGCATTGCAGTATAACCATGCTTTTAAAAAGCATAACGTTGGCGGATTGATTCTTTATAATCAAAACAAGCAATTTTGGCCATCGAGTTCAAGCTACAGTGTTGAATATCCGGAAGTTCCGATTGGATATTTAGGTATTGTCGGGAGAATGACATACAATTACGATTATCGTTACCTCTTGGAAGTTTCAGTCGGAAGAAATGGATCAGAAAACTTTCCTGCAGGAAAGAGATACGGAACATTCCCCGCAATATCCGCTGGCTGGAATGTTACACGTGAGCCTTTTGTAAAAAACCTACTTGGCGAGGAAAGCGCTCTTTCTTTGCTTAAATTACGGGTTTCGTATGGCGAAACCGGGAATGACAAACTGATTGATGGATCAAATGTTTATCAACGATTTATGTATTTCCCGTCGGAATATACTTTTATCAATAACCGGGTACCATTGGGTGAAGAATTTAAGCAATACCCGGGAGTTGTTGAAGGGCAGTTAGGAAACCCAGACATAACATGGGAAAAATCCATTAAACAAAACTATGCCCTTGAAATGGCTTTCTTTAAAGATAAACTAAATTTGAAGTTCGATTATTTTATAGATTACCGCAATAATATTCTTTACCAGAAGCCAACCATTGCACACGTTGCTGCCGCAATTCAAGATGTATATAATCTTGCCAAAGTACGAAATAAAGGGTATGAAATTGAACTTGGATGGAACAACAAAATCGGAGATATTAATTATTACATTAATGGCAACTTCACTTTTGCCCGCAATCGTCTTATCGAGAACGGCACACCTGAATCGCCTCAAAACCAATTAGGCAATTCATTAAACCAAACCTATGGATTAACGTCACTTGGTTTTTTCAATACCCAGGAAGAAGCTGATGCCTGGCCATTACAGTATGCTTCAAGATCAACTCCGGGGGATGTAAGGTACGAGGATACGAATAAAGATGGGAAGGTTGATCAGAACGATTTTGTCCCAATTGGGTACCCAACTTTTCCCGAAATAAATTATGGAACAACATTCGGTTTTTCATATAAAGGACTTGATTTTAGCGTGCTTTTCCAAGGCGCAGGAAATGTAAGTCGGGTTTTAGGCGGTTTTATGCAAAGGCCGGCAAACCAATATGGAGCTACTTTAGCAGTTGTCATGCAGGAGCGATGGACCGTAGAGAATGCAGCCAATGCCATTCGCCCGAAATTAACTGCGACTTATGGAAATGCAAGCAACTATACGAATTCAACATTGTGGATGCGTGATGGATCTTATCTTCGATTAAAAAATGTTGAGATTGGCTACAAGTTTGAAAATTCATTCTTAAAAGATGCCGGGATCAGTTTCGTCCGGTTATATTTTAGCGGACAGAACTTATTAACGTGGGACAAGCTAAAATTGGTCGATCCGGAACAGCAAGCTTCAAATAGTTTTGCATATCCACAGCTACAAATATTCAACGCAGGTTTCAATATTCAATTTTAAATAATATGAAAAGATATATACATCAATCAGGTGCTGTATTGGTGCTTTGCATCATTATAATGCTAGCTTCCTGTAAAAATGATTTTCTGGAAAAACCATTCTCTGTTAGCTTTAATGAAGATTCGGTTTTCGCAAAGTTTGAGAATGCTCAAAAACTGGTTTACGATCTTTACGCATTGAGGCCATATTACCTTGATTTGTATGTTGCAACAGCGCCTACAAAACGGTTAAACGGATCGTTGTTAGAATGTGCTACCGACTTTGGATGTAGTTTTAGGCTAAATGCGAATTACTTTACACATAAATTTAATTTCGGTACCGTTCAGGCCGAAAATTTAACGAATAGTGCGGCGGGGGAAGATAATTATTCAAATCATTACTTAACCATTCGGAAAGCATTTACATTGATCGATCGCATAGACGAAGTACCAGATGCTCCGACAGGGGAGAAAGAACGGATTAAAGCAGAAGCAAAAACGATGATTGCTTTCGAGTATTTCGAATTGATGAAACGATATGGAGGTGTTCCGTTGGTTACCAAAAAGTTGGATCCTGCAAAAGATATAATAAGTTTCGGCAGATCCCCTTTAATTGAAGTCTATGATTATATCATTAACCTATTGAACGAAGCCATTGCCGTACCTGAATTTGCTGCACGATATGATGGACTTGATTTCGGAAGATTAAATAAGGCATTTGCTTATGGTTTAAAAGCTAAAGCTGCGTTATACATTGCCAGTCCGCTTTTTAATTCGGCAACCCCTTATCTGAGCTTAGGCAATGATAACAATTTGATCTGCCTCATGTCGTATGACCCCACCAGATGGGAAACAGCCGCCAGATATGCCGATGAAGGTATAAAATATTGCGAATCGAACGGCTATTCTATTGTTAATACAGCAAACACTGATTTAAATTACACCATTTCGTATCAGTATAGACCGAATCAGGGGAATACTGAAATTATGTGGGGAACACAAAAAGTTAGTAATCCAAGTATGGCTTATTGGATACCACGCGGGGTTCCATTTACCGGAGGGTACTCATCCAACCTGGTTTCTCTAAATATGGTTGAAAAATATCAGAACAAAGATGGATCTTATGTAGACTGGAATAATGTTATCACCACTCCTGCAAATGACCCTACTTTTCCATACAAAAATCTTGATCCACGGTTCAATCAAACGGTAATGTATAATGGATTGGTACTTTATCCGAATGCAACCATTCAGTATTATGAACACGAAACGCCATCGTTAAACGGCAATAATAGTCCGGCTAAAGCAAGTACGCAGTTCTCACATCAGGTAAGAAAACATGTTTTGGGATATGAAGACAGAACGATAACTCAAAAAACATGGCAACCAATTTGTCCTCAAATGCGCCTTACTGATTTGTACCTGATGTATTCCGAAGCACTTAACGAAAGCCTTTCGTCGCCCGACAACCGGGTATTGAGCAAGATTAATACCATTCGGAACCGTTCGGGGATGCCGAATATCCAGTCCGGATTATCAAAAAACGAAATGAGAACGAAAATACAGAATGAATGGGCCTTGGAATTTGCGTTTGAAGAATACCGGTATTTTGACTTAAAACGCTGGAAAATGGGCGAGGTATTTAAAGGTCCCATCTATGACGTTAAGGTCAAAAAATTCAAAAATAACACGTATACCTATACAAAGTATAAGTATGAAGACAGGCCATTTCTCGACTGGTATTATTTACATCCATTTCCGCCTTCAGAGGTGAATTTGCAATATGGTTTGATTCAAAACCCGGGATGGTAATTATAACTTTTAAAAATTATAGACTATGAATTTTAATATATATAGAGGCCTTCGAATTGCCTGCTTCGCCTTATTCGTGGTTGGTGCCGCAAATGCACAATCGCAACAAACCACGACAAATACGACCGTTCACGATTCGCTTTCTGAAAAAACTGAAATAAACGTTGCATACGGCCTGACAAACAAAAAAGCAGTTACCTATTCAATAAGTACGGTTAATAGTGAGGATATCATAAAAAACTCTGTTTATGTAACGGGAAATGCCTTATATGGAAAACTTCCGGGGTTGACAGTTTTGCAACGCACAAGCGAGCCTGGCAACGATACCCCGACATTATTTGTACGTGGAAGAAGCACCACTAAAAATAACAGCCCGCTCGTTTTGGTTGATGGCATTGAACGTGATTTAAACGATGTGCTGCTTGATGATATTAAAAGCATATCTGTACTTAAAGATGCTGCTTCATCAGTAATGTACGGAATTAAGGGTGCAAACGGAGTCATTCTGGTTACCACAAAACGTGGACAAACAGGAAAATTGAATATAAGTGGTAAAATAGAGCAAAGCTTTATGACCCCAACCCGTACACCGGAATTTCTCAATTCTTCTGATTATGTAATACAATATAACCAGGCCCTCAGAAATGATGGTTATGCTCCTTTATATTCCTCTGAACAAATTGCAGGCTACGAAAGTGGAGATCCTTATTATTATCCGAACGTTGACTGGAGAGATGAAGTAACAAAAAAATACGCCCTTGGCACAAAAGCTAATTTTGACGTTTCGGGCGGAGACAAAGTTGCTACATACTATGTCTCACTCGGGTACTTTCACCAGGGAGGTCTGTATAAAAATACAGACATGAACGAGGGCTATTCAACCAATATTGGATTAGATAATATTTCCTTTCGATCGAACCTCGATTTAAATGTAAACACTAATTGGTCGTTTCGTTTTGACTTAAGCGGCCGGATCAATCAAAAGAATTCTCCTTCTACTGGTACCAGTACAATTTGGGACATGATGAATAAATATCCATCGCATTTATTTCCGGTATATGTGCAAAATGGAGTGTACGGTGGAACTTCAATCTATCCGAACAATTTGGTTGGTTATATTAACTCGAAAGGATACAGACATACAAACAATCGTGTAATTCAATCAACCTTATCTACAAAATATGATTTTAGCGACCTGATAAAAGGGCTTTCTGCCGGGGTGCAGTTCTCTGTAGATAATTTTTATTCCAATCAGGAAGGATATTCCCGCGATTTTGCTGTTATAGAATTATTAGGCATGGATGCTATTTCGGGAACTCCAATTTTGAGTTCCCCGATAGGAACAAATACAAATCTGACGACATTAAGTTCCAGTGGTTATCCGCTAAATGACTCTCAGAGAAAACGTAATACGCTTGAAGGAAATATTCAATATATTCCTCAACTAGGTATAAATCAAACCCTTATTACACAAATAGTTTATCATCAGGATCGATTGATTATCGGCAGCGAAAGCCCATACAATTACCAGTTTATAAGTGGCCGGGCTAATTATAGTTTTAAGGAACGCTATTTTGCAGAAATTGGCGCTTCCTATAGCGGTACCGAAGCTTTCCCAAAGAATCATCGATTTGGTTTTTTCCCAGCCGTTTCTGCTGCATGGGAGATTTCAAAAGAGGACTTCCTTGCGAATAATACATCAATTAATTATTTAAAATTACGTGCTTCTGCCGGTATCGTTGGAAACTCCGAAATCGGGGAGCGATTCAGTAATCTTCGGCAGTACGTTGCCGATGACGGATATCGTTTTGGCAGTGCCAACGCAAATCAAACGGGCTTATATGCGGGAGTAATTGCAAACAATGATTTTACATGGGAAACAGCCACCAAATATGATTTGGGTATCGATACCCGATTATTTAATCATTTAGATTTTTCCTTTACCTATTTCTTTGAGAGAAGGAAAGATATCTTAGTTTCGGAAACCGCACTCGTTCCCGGAATATTTGGCGGAAAATTACCGAATATTAATGATGGAATTACCAATAACCATGGCATTGAAGTCGCTGTATCATTCGCAGAACAAAAATCGAACTGGGGATATCGCACCGGATTGAACGTAAGTTATGTAACAGATAAAATTCAATACTTTCCCGAAACGGCACAACCTTACGATTATTTGTATCGAACAGGCAAACGCATCAACCAACCGTTTATGTTAGAAGCCATTGGCTTTTTTGACTCCGATGCCGATATTCAAAATAGCCCATTACAAACATTTGGCCCCGTACAACCGGGAGATATAAAATACAAAGACCAGAACAGTGATGGGTTAATCGATAATTTCGACGAGATTGCTCTAAACAACACCACCTTACCCAAATGGGATATCGGTTTCGATTTGAGTTTCAATTACAAGAGCTTTGAAGTAAGCGCTTTTCTGCAGGGACAAGTAGGACGAAGCATTTACCTGGGGAATGAACCACTCTTATTTTGGCCATTAACAAATGACGGGGCGAAAATCTCGACCTATGCAAAACAATTCTGGACAGAACAAAACAAAGCAACTGCAGATTATCCACGCCTGACTACTCAGGAAAATAATAATAACTACCGTGAATCCTCATTCTGGTATGTAAATGGAGACTTCTTACGTCTGCGTAGCTTGGATCTGGCCTATAACCTTCCTCAAAATCTTATACAAAATGCAAGGCTTCGTTCTGCAAAAATATTTTTAAGGGGCATGAACCTGTTTACGATGGATCATTTGAAATATACTGATCCCGAAGTGCTTGCAGGATATCCGTTAATGAAATCTTATAACATAGGTATCAATTTACAGTTTTAAAAAACAGCTATGAATACGATGAAAAAAATACTATTGGTTCTACAATTGACCTTGTGTCTTGTGGCGTGTAATGTAATTGAACCCGATAACTTAACCTTTATCGATGATAAAGAGATATATACCAATATAACCAAGATTAGAAGCGTACTGAATACGGTTTACAGCGGCCTTCCCAATGGCTATGCCGATATTGGCACATCCTGGCTGGCCTCAGCCTGCGATGAGGCAGAAGAAGTAAATAACTCCGAAACCATCCAAAATTTTAATCTGGGAAATATAACCCCATATTTCAACCCGGATAATATCTGGGATGCAGCTTACACTTCAATCCGAAATGCGAAAATATTTATCCAGTCAACGGATACTATTACCTGGAAAGAATTGCAATATTCAAACCCTACAGAATATACATTAAGAACAGACCTTATTAAGCAATATAGGGCAGAAGCAAAGTTCTTAACCGCATATTTCTATTTTGAACTGATCAAACGCTACGGGGGTGTTCCTATTGTTGATGAGGTTATTGATAAGGATTCCGAATGGATTAGCCGTTTCCCGAGAAGCTCGTTTGCTGATTGTGTAGATTTTATCGTTGCAACATGCGATGAATCCTCAATTGATCTTCTTCCTGTTCAAAACACCGGAAACTATGGCCGGGCCACGAAAGGCGCAGCCATGGCGCTCAAAGCACGAACATTGCTCTATGCCGCAAGTGATCTTTTCAACCAGGCTGGCAATACTGATCCTTTGTTGGGCTATGTAGGCGGCGACCGGCAGGCACGCTGGATAAAAGCAGCAGAAGCCAATATCGCAGTGATAAACATTATCCCGGCATATACATTCCAAACAACATACGAAACATTATCCACACTGGGATCTACCAAAAGTTCTGAAGTTATTTTTGAAAGAAGGTATGGCGCCAGTAATACATTTGAGAAACAAAACACTGCAGTTGGTTTTCCTCTTGGACAAACAGGGACTTGCCCATCGGGGAATCTGGTAGATGCTTACGAACACACCGTTGATGGTGATTTCGACTGGAACAAACCCAGCCATGCCGACAACCCATATAGCAACAGGGATCCGCGTTTAAATAAAACCATTGTGGTGAATAACTCGAAGTTTGGAAAAACGCTGGCAACCGTAGAATTATGGACAGGAGGAGCCAATGCCAAACCACGCGATCGGGCTTCGAAAACAGGGTATTATCTCAGGAAATACATGAACGAAAAACTTGACCTACTGTTGGGCGAAACGTCAACTAAACAATGGGTATTTTTCCGTTTGCCCGAAATATACTTGAACTATGCCGAAGCAATGAACAACGCTTTTGGCCCGGATGTTACCGGCCCCGGGACTTTAAATATAACTGCCCGTGCAGCAGTAAATTCTGTTCGCACCCGTGCAGCAGTCAAACTAACAGCAATTCCTGTTGTATCACAAGCAAAACTCAAGGATCTGATCATTCGTGAACGACGAGTAGAGCTTGCTTTTGAAGGTCATCGTTATTTTGATGTAAAACGCTGGATGATTGCCGACCAGGCCATAGGCGGCTCATTAAAAGGAGTAAATGTGACAATGAACGAGAACGGTTCATTTACATATACCCCGATTGTTGTAGAAAACCGTGTCTGGAATAATAAGTTTTACTATTATCCTATTCCACAGGCAGAGATCACCAAATCAGGTGGCGTGATCGTACAAAATGAAGGATGGTAAAATAAATCAAATGCAAGCCAATTATGGATTGGCTTGCATTTGAAATCGTTCAAAATTGACTTTCCTGATTCAACTAATTTTATCTCATAAGATTAATGCAAAGCATTTTTTTAATTGCTTCTTCGTGTATATTACTAACTAAAAACTTAAAAATGAAAAGCTTAAACAATCCTGTTAAAAGTAAGGGACAAAGTACGGCTCTTTCAAATCGAAGAAAACCGATTCGGTCTTCATTCAAAAATTATGCAATGGTAATATTTCTGGTTATTGGAATAATTAATCCATCGTGTAAAAATTTTGACGAAAGACTCGTAGAATGTACTTTATCAGACGAACCCATTATTCTAAAAAGTGCAGCGGGCGATGAATTTACAATTGCAGTCATTGGGGATACTCAAAACTATGTTGATTATAGTAATGATCCTGCTGATGATGATTGTCAACCCATGACACCTTTTACGGCAATGATCAACTGGATTATTACAAACAAAACATCAGAAAACATTAAGTATGTTGCATCTGTTGGAGATATTACCGACCAATTTGGGGCAACAGATGCTGGAGCTGAAGGCCAGTGGATAAGAGCACATGATACTTACGAAGCCCTAAAAACAGCTGGGGTCCCATTTGGAGTTGTGCCAGGAAATCATGATATTAATTATGCAAGTGGAGGGAATTACCCCAATGATGGAACTACATTTCCGGCAAATCCATTTTTTCATCAATATTTTGGTAGGCCTCAGTTCCCATCATACAATATGGGAGGCTTTCCAAACCCGACTTCGAATCAGAACCATTATGATGTTATTAGTACTCCGGCAGGTAATTTTTTAATATTATATTTGAGGTGGCAGCACATGAGGTCGGAAGCTCTGCCTGTTTACGATTGGGCATATGATGTTATGGCTGCAAATACTGATAAGAAAGTGATTGTAGTAACCCACTACGTTGTTAGTGCTTCTGACGGAGATTTAGATGGTAAAAAAGATTGGGGCGATCAAAATTACCAAAGTCCTGGTTACAGCCAGGCTCAAGATATCTATAACAAGTTAAAAACATTTCCTAACTTTTTTATGTTCTTGGGAGGGCATTTGCCGGGAGAAAAGGAAAGACAAGATACATACAACGGTATAACAGTTAAAAGTTATACTACTGATTTTTCGAAATCCTGTGTCCCGAGCTCATCTACTAATTATGACCCCGGAGTATTGAGGACTATGAAATTCTCGGCTTCAAAAGATTTAATTGTTTTTACCACCTTTATACCTGGTCAAGCTCCTATAAAGGAATTTACGAAGCCTTGGTATCATAGTTTTACAACTAGCCGTACTTCAGATTTTGACAACAATGGAAAGAGCCAACCTGCCTTTTTTAATGCAGGAACATGGACAATAAAAGATATGTCTAATGTGACTTATGGGACAACAGGCGATATTTCAATCCCAGGGGATTATGATGCCGACGGTAAAACTGATATTGCAGTTTATCGTCCGTCAAATGGTCAATGGTTAATAAAAGATTCAAGCGATCCGGTAATTACTCTTGGAACAGCTGCTGGCGATATACCAACTCCCGGTGATTTCGATGGGAATGGAACTACAGATCGGGCAATCTATCGCCCTTCAACTTCAACCTTTTATGTGAGACAAATTTATAATTCATCAAATACATCTCAGGTATGTGGTGCTGTAGGAGATATCCCCGTTCCTGTAGATTACGATGGAGATGGCAAAGTTGATTATGCAACCTTTAATCCCTCAACAGCTGTATGGACTATCCCAGGTATAAGCACAAGTCAATATGGTGTAAGTGGGGACATTCCTGTTCCCGGTGATTACAACGGCGTAGGAAAAAACACCCGGGCGGTTTATCGTCCAAGTAATCGCGGTTGGTACATTTATGGTAGCTCAAATAACCCAGTGATTATAGGTCAGAGTGGCGATATACCTGTACCCGGCGATTACAATGGCGATGGGAAAACCGACATTGCTGTTTACAATAAGGCAACCGGAAATATAGTTATTAATGGACAAACAACCATCTCAACAGGTGTAATTAACGGAACCCCTGTTAATCTGCCCTATCATATCCGTAAATTTTTCTTTCCTTAATATGCAAATATCCATAAGTAAAATTTAACTATTCCGGATAATCAATTAAATATTGACAAAACCACTTATAAACTTTGATACAAATAAATACATTATCCATAAATTTCAATTAATGACTTCATCAATAGATTTTATCGTTATATTTTTCTTCTCTGCCTTTATCCTCGCAATAGGTTTGTTATTCTCAAGAACCCGTGTGAATATGAAATCCTTCTTTGCAGGAGGCGAAGCCGTACCATGGTTTATTGGTGGATTGTCTTTATTTATGAGTTTTTTTTCTGCCGGAACGTTTGTTGCCTGGGGTTCTGTCGCGTATAAATACGGATGGGTTTCCGTTACCATACAGTGGACAATGGCCTTCGGGGCGATTATTGCAGCCCTGTTTATAGCGCCGCGATGGAAGAAAACAGGGAATCTTACTGCTGCAGAATATATCCAGGAAAGGTTGGGAAGTAAGGTTCAGAAACTATACATCTACATATTCATGGGGGTGTCGCTATTTATTAAAGGAGCTGTTTTATATCCGGTTGCCAAGCTTGTCAGTTCATCATTGGGGTTTCCTTTAGCTGAAACGACCATTGTTCTTGGTCTTATCATGATTGCATATACGGCCACCGGAGGACTCTGGGCTGTTATGGTGACTGATATTCTGCAATTTGTGGTACTAACTGCAGCCGTATTTATCATCCTGCCTTTAGCGCTTGACAAAGTAGGTGGAATAACAGCTTTTGTAGACAATGCTCCTCCCGATTTTTTTAATGCACTAAATGGGGAATATACCTTTTGGTTTGTTGTCGCTTTTGCATGTTATCATATTTTTTACATCGGGGGCAACTGGACATTTGTACAGCGCTATACCAGTGTCGATAGTCCAAAATCAGCAAGTAAAGTAGCTTATCTGTTCGCAGCGTTGTATTTAATCAGTCCGGTGATTTGGATGCTGCCACCTATGATTTATAAAGTTATTGATCCGTCGTTGCAAGGTCTTGATGCAGAAAATGCCTATCTTAAAATTTGCCAGATGGTATTGCCTCCGGGCCTAATGGGATTGATGCTTACCGGTATGTATTTCTCTACTTCAGCAACAGCAAATACTACGTTAAATGTGGTGTCGGCAGTTTTCACCAACGATATTTACAAGAATGTAATCAGGCCAAAAGCCACCGACAAACAATTAATGAACGTTGCCCGGTTATCATCGTGGGGATTAGGCATATTAATGATTGCAATTGCGCTTATTATTCCTATCATGGGAGGAATGGTGGAAGTGGTAATAACAGTTGCTGCAATAACTGCCGGCCCTTTATTGGCACCGCCGGTTTGGGCGCTTTTCTCGAAGCGTTTATCCGGAAATATAACAATCCGCATAACCATTATAACATTGCTGATAAATTTGTTTTTCAAAATGGGGCTCCCGGTTATCAATGGGTTCAAATTGGATAGAGGTGCAGAAATGGTACTTGGCATGGGCTTGCCTGTTTTGCTTCTGTTAATTAATGAACTTATTCAGATGAGCAAAAAAGCTGAATCGGAAGATTCTATAAAATACGAGCAATCGAAGGAATTAAGAAAGGAAGCAAAAAAGCTGGCTCAGGTAAATGTAGAAGAAATACTACAGGTAAAACGTCAGAACCAGTTTGGTCTCAAAATAATCGCATTCTCATTATTGGTTACCTCAATAATGCTTTTCATATTAAGTGGAATAACTCCATCGGGGAAAGGGGTTACTTTAATCACGGGGATCGTGATATTATTCATTTCAATCATTCCATGGTTATCCTCATTAAAAGTAAAAAAGGAAATAAACAGAATTTCCGCAATAAAATAGATACCGAATTAAAAGATATTATCTGAACAAAAAAGAAATTAAAAAATGATTATAGAAGCATCTGCAATAAGAAGGCAGGCTAAACATGTTGATTTAGATACGGAGTTAGCAGTAATAGGCGGTGGACTTGCAGGCACTTGTTGTGCAATAACTGCAGCCAGACAGGGAGTTAAAGTAGTTTTAGTACAAGATCGACCGGTATTGGGTGGAAATTCTTCCAGCGAGGTACGACTTTGGGTTTTGGGAGCAACATCCCACATGGGCAACAACAATCGCTGGGCCAGAGAAGGAGGCGTTGTAAACGAAATATTGACAGAGAATGCTTTCCGAAATGAAGAAAGCAACCCGCTGATATTTGATACCATTCTTCTTGAAAAAGTATATGAAGAAAAAAATATCACTCTGCTGTTAAATACAGCTGTTTACGATATAAGTAAAAAAGAGAATGGAGACATAAAATCGGTAAAAGCATTTTGCAGCCAGAATAGCACAAATTATTCTATTCAATCGCCATTGTTTTGCGATTCTTCAGGCGATGGGATGGTTGCCTTTCTCGCGGGAGCCATATTCAGAATGGGAGCAGAAGCTAAATCTGAGTTTGGCGAAAAATTTGCCCCTTCAAAGGAGTATGGCGAATTACTTGGGCATTCCATGTACTTCTATACAAAAGATACCGGCAAACCTGTAAAATTTGTACCACCATCATTTGCTTTAACCGATATTACCAAGATACCCCGTTACCAGAAATTTTCTGTCAAAGACCAGGGCTGTAACCTATGGTGGATTGAATATGGCGGCCACCTGGATACGGTTCATGATACCGAAATAATTAAATGGGAATTGTGGAAGGTGGTGTATGGAGTTTGGAACTATATCAAAAATTCGGGGAAATTTCCCGAGGCAGAAACGATGAGCCTTGAATGGGTTGGAACCATACCCGGCAAACGCGAAAGTCGCCGCTTCGAAGGTGACTACATATTAAAACAGCAAGATATAATTGAGCAAAAAGTTTTTGACGACGTGGTAGCATTTGGCGGATGGAGCATTGACTTGCATCCCGCAGATGGAATTTTCAGCGAAAAACCCGGATGCAACCAATGGCATAGTAAAGGCGTTTATGGTATTCCATACCGTTGTTATTACAGCCGTAATATTAGCAACCTGTTTATTGCCGGACGTATTATCAGCGCCACACATGTTGCTTTTGGCTCAAGCCGCGTAATGGGAACCAGCGCTCACGGCGCTCAGGCAGTAGGAATAGCAGCTTCACTTTGTAAAAAATACGACCTGAAACCTGCCGAAATCGGGAATCAGTATATCAAGGAATTACAGCTTGAATTATTAAAAGCAGGTCAGCACTTGCCCGGTTTGATTTTAAAAGACGATGCCGATCTTGTGCAAAAAGCCGTATCAATTGAAGCCCCATCCATGGCGCTCACAGAAATTCCAACTGCAAATATTTGGAAGCCAATACGACATTCCGCGGCACAAATGTTACCGGTTCAGCCTGGCAAAATGCCAGTAATTAATATAAATATAAATGCTTTACAGGAAACAGAACTTGAAGTTCAATTAAGGAAAAGCTCAAAAACTGTTAATCATACTCCGGATGTAACGCTTGAAACCTGTAAGTTTCTCTTACGCCAGGGGAAGCAACAACTCACATTGGATTTTAATGTCGATTTCACTGACGAGTGTTATGCTTTCGTTTGTTTCATTAAAAATGAACAAGTGGAGCTGGAATATAGCGACAAACGAATATCTGGTATCCTTTCAGTATTCAATAGCACAAACCCGGCGGTTTCAAACTACGGCAAGCAGGAACCGACAGAAGATATAGGGATAGAAACCTTCGAATTCTGGTGTCCGCAACGTCGTCCTGAAGGACAGAATATTGCCATGTCGATTAATCCTGGGTTAAAATGTTTTTCAGCCGAAAATCTTCGAAACGGATTGCAGCGACCTGTTGCATCGCCAAACGCATGGGTAGCAGATTTTGACGATAGAGAACCTGAAATACTGATTAAGTGGGATAATGAAGTTACGATTAAAAGAGTAGAATTAAGTTTTGATTGTGACTATGATCATCCGATGGAAAATGTACTGATGAGACAACCTGATTCAGTTCAGCCATTTTGCGCTACTGATGTGGTATTATGCAATAATGGCCACGAAGTAGGGTCAATAAGAAACAATCATCACACTAAACGGACGATAATATTAAAGGATAGCATTACTACGAAACAATTGAAGCTAATTGTAAAAAATGCTAATGAACATTCACCTGTTGCATTATTCGAGGTGAGATGTTATCAATAATAGATAAAACAACATACTGATAACTAATTAATTATAATCATGAAACTTGGGAAAAAACATATTCTTTTTATTTGTGTGTTCTTACAGTTTGTCATTATTCCTGTTTATGCGAACTCAACTGTACGTGATACAAAGGATTCTGTCTGGATTTTACGAAAGCCGTCTTATATTATCCGAATAGTTAAAGAAGGATTCAGGTATTCTGTATTAAAACAGGATAACACAACTCTGCTGCAGGCACATTCGGAATCTGGTTTATTATTACTTAATTCGGCTGTAACGGATTCTCGTCTGATAAGTCAGGATAATAATCATGCTGAATTCAGTGTAACCAATGGTATGGGTGTTCAGGCAATCGTGCATTTTACGTTATCTGACAGTTATTTTAAAATGTCGGTACAGTATACCAATGCGCAACCCATCAGCGGCTCTATCATTGCCCGCACAAAAGGGCTCGCACCAGCGTATGGGCTGGCTGATAATGCTGGCTTTCGTGAACCTTATACAACCGAAGTATCGGGCTTTAGCGATAAAGAATTCGGTGCCCGGGCTGTAGCAGCAAGGGAAGCGCGGCTGGTTAGTAATTTTGTTATTTTTCCTAAACAGGGTCTGGCATGCATTAACCTGGAGCCGGATAAAAAGATCATTAAAATAACAACTAATGATTTGAGCCAGGGAAGCTATAACGCGGTCGCGATGCCTGCCATGTATTATTTTATTGGCTCGGTAAAACAAATTTATGCCGATTATCTGCATGTGCGGAATGAGGAGGGTTATAAAGTTTATCTCCCAAAATATCCATGGTTTGGTGTAGGATGGGAAGCATGGGGCGCTTTGGCTTGGAACACTAATTTTAAAACAGTTACCGAAGATGTAGATCATTATCTTTCAACCGGCTTTCCTTTGAGCTGGATGGTAGTAGGATCGGGCTTTTGGCCTAGTGATGATCCCCGGTATTTTACTACTACCAGCTTTGGTGCATGGGACTCTGTAAAATATCCCGACCCGAAAGGATTTATAGATTATTTCCATAAAAAGGATCTGAAATTTATTATCGGTTTACGCATCGCATTTATACCAAATGGCCTGTTTACTGCCGAGGGTATTAAAAACGGTTATTTCCTGAAAAAGGATGGGGAGCCGTATCTTTTTAAAATTGCGTTCCCAAAATCCGATTGCTATTTTCTGGATGCTTCCAACCCTGCCGCAGTAAAATGGTATGATGATCTTTGTAAAAAATGGGAAGCTGCAGGAGTAGACGGGTTTAAAGAAGACCTGTACGGATACGAAACCAGGGACTTTAAAGATAACAAGCTTGACCCAGTAAATGCCGCACTGATGAATCGGGGCGTATACGTTATGGGAAGAAATGGCTATGTAGGTTCGCCGATGGACCTGCACCGTTATAATGATTTTAATTTTAATGAAAGCCAGGATCGCGGACCGGTTAACGGCCTTTCCTTTGCGTATAGTGGCTTCCCCTACGTATATCCAGACGTTATTGGCGGCACAGGGTTAACAGATAGGTTTGTAGAGCAGAAAGAAAAGATAAAAAAATACCTGATGCGCGAAGCACAATATGCCGCCGTCAATCCATCCATGTCCTTTGGTTACGGACCGTGGAATATGAATGATAAACAAGTGCTTGATGTTTGCCGAAGCGCTGCACAATTGCATGACAGGCTGCACGCCTATATATACAGTGCCGCTGTAAAAACCCATTTAACCGGCTTTCCATATACCATTACCCCGCTTCCTTTACTTTATCCCGCAGATTCGGCAGTTTATTATCGCGAAAACGAAAAGGTTCGCGGTTATCAGTGGATGCTGGGAGAGGCCTTAATGGCTATCCCGCTGTATGGCAATGACTATAATGATAAAAACAGCCGTGACATTTACCTGCCAATCGGAAAATGGATTGATTACGATAACGGGAGAGTGTATGAAGGTGCAACCTTGCTAAAGGATTTTGCCATGCCGGTTGATAAAACGCCTTTATTAGTTGGTGGTACCGGATTTGTGGTGGAAAAAATTGATGGAAAATTGTGTGGAAGGATTTACCCCGTTGGATTTGAGGGAGAAACAACTTTTTATGATCAGGACGGAAAAACCAAATCGGTTATTTCGATAAAGACGCCAAATAATAAAGTTTCCATGATTACGGATAGCAATACCGGAGCAATAATAAGAGCTAAATACAACCGGTTTGCTTATGAATTTGCATTGGTCCCGGGGCATAATTATACCATCAGGTAGAACGCGATCAATCGGATTCATTACCATTTTATAAAATGAAAATAAAACGAACAGTTACGATGATAACCCCACGTGCGCTATTTTTTTACGTGCTGCTTTTTATAAGCGCAAGTTCCGTATCGTCAAAGGCACAGTCAACCGGCAAATTAGCCAATTCTCAATACGAGATTGAACTAAAAAAGAATGCATCAGTTTTAATTACCCATAAACAAACCGGTAAAAAATATCGGCTTGAACCGAGGTTCACCATTATGAAACGGGTCGATGATCCTGCTATAAAGTTTACCTCCAGATCTACCAAATTGGCGCCAAAAACCAATAATAAATTTTTACGCCTGGCTTACTGGCAAAAAGAAGCATCTAAAGAACTGACTGCCGATTTTTTTGAATGCGCTCATCCGGTAACCTTAACTGCATCATCCGGTAAAGTAACTGCTCATAAAATTGAATGGCATTTCCCGAAAAACAAGGTCTATACCCTAACTGCCACCCTTTCCCTCACGGCAGATGTGAATGAGCCGGTTATTGAATATCATTTTACACCAAAGGAGGAAGCATTTTTTTCTGTAGGATACACCGGCATGCCCCAGTTAGCGGCATCCAAAACAGATGCCATTTGGCAGCCCCTGGTATGGCAGGAAAAACGGTTCCCCGAAAAATCATTCCTGTCAACAGAGGATATGTGCACCTTACCTGGCACCATGGTAGAGAAGGATGGCATGACTTATGGAGTTTTTGCCGATCCGCGAGCCATCCCTTACCGCCTGCCCGACCAGCCTTCGGGTAACATTAAATTTGGCGTACTGGTGCGTAATCAACAGGGGAATGCCCAGCCGCAGATATTTGCCCCCGTATTTGGAAACAAAGATTCAAAGCTCAGAACAGGTGAAACATACTCATTCCAGTTCAGGATTTTTATGTATAAGGGGCACCAGCCCGACGCTTATATCTATGCGGCAAAAAAGATCTTCGATTTTAAGGATTATCGTAAAAACGTATACACCAATATTAATCAGACCATTGAAAATATGATCGATTTTCAGATGGATGATGTATACAGCCGCTGGAGCATAGAAATGAAAGGTTTTGATTATTCAACAGATATAGCGAATACTGTAAAAAATGTATCTGGCCTGCATCCGCTGTCTACAGCCATTATTACTGATAACCAGGGAATTTATACGCGACGTGCGCTCCCTATGATTGAATATCTGATGTCAAGAGAAAAATATCTTTTTTCTGTAGACAAGAAAGTTACCGGTCAGCAAACATCCAGTAAAATGACTGGTCCTGCAGTGGAGGTATCGGAATTGGCTGTGCTTAATGATTTTTATCGGGGCAAAAGCCCTGTGTTCAGTTACCTGGCTGATAGCTTAAGCCATACCACGCGTAAGTTAAATTTGAGTAAAGACAGCAAGGGGGATGACTGGCCAAACCTGCTATCATTATACCAAATGACAGGAAACACCGATTATTTAACCAGGTCGAAACAAAAGGCGGATGAATATATCAAATGGCGGGTTAACACTTTGCAAACCGATTTTTCTGATGCCAGTACGGCGTTATCTGCCATGTTCTGGACCGATTTTTCGCCTTTATGGATGGAATTGCTGAACTTATATGAAGTTACAAAGGAACAACGCTACTTAGATGCTGCCGTAATGGGCGCCAAGCAGTATATGCAGTATACCTGGTTTTACCCCGTTATTCCAAAGGGTAACATCCTGATAAATAAAGATAATATTTCGGCGTTCTTATGCGGGGAGGCTAAAAGGGATACAATACCCCCAATGGCAGCAGCCAGGCAAGAAGTGCCGGCGTGGCGCGTATCACAAATCGGGCTGACATCCGAATCTTCTTATACGTTTTCCGGAAATCCTGCTATATTCCTGGCCAATCAGGCACCTCATCTGCTCCGATTGGCTTACTATACACAGGATGATTTTTTCCGGTCTGTGGCACGCTCTGCCGTTGTGGGCCGGTACTCGAATTATCCCGGATATGATATAAACGGTGAATTTAATACCGTTTATTCCCGGCCTGATTATCCGCTCCGTTACCAGAAGGAAGTATCATATAACCAGTTTTATTATAATCATGTATGGCCGCAAATCAGTGTCCTGTTTGATTATCTGATTTCTGACGTGTATGCCAGTTCAAAGGGGAAAATAGATTTCCCGGGAGAATTTGCTGTTGGGTATGCTTACCTCAAAAGTAATGTTTACGGCAGCAGCACAGGATCGTTCTACGAAGATAAAAATGTGCATCTGTGGATGCCACGGCAATTGCTCACAATAGACAATGAGCAGGTTAATTACGTTACAGGATATGGAAACGGCAAATTTTATATTGCACTTTTGAACCAGAGCAGCGAAGATCTGGATGTAGAGGTTACTGCTAATCCTGACCTGGTACCTGTAAATACGAAAGGTGTGCATAGCGCCAGATTATGGCAGGATAACAATTTGGCAAAGTCGGCAAAATTTGAAAACGGAAAAATAAGGGTTCATTTGAGCCCGAAAGGAATTACAGCCCTCGCAATAGACAGCGTCCCGGTAGTCACCCAGTTTCAGCAAAAGATAACTGCATATCCCGGAGGTCAGCCAAACAATAAAAGTTATAAAATTGTTGATTCTCCATTCGGAAAGATCAGATCTGCAATACTTTCCCTTGGAAAGCTAAGCAATGTCTATATCTGGCTCGAAGCCAATAACGAGGAATTAAGCAAAGCAAAATTATATTACCGCTTGAAAGGAGCAAAAGACTGGGCGATAGAAGAAGATGCAAGTTACCCGTTTGAATTCTCCGTTCCCCTTTCAGAAAAAGCTGCAGAGATCGAATGGTGGATAGAAGCAACAACAACTGGCGGAAAAACTAACGGCAGTGCTAAAATTATATTACAAAAGTGAGATATGAATAATTTATTTTATATCCGAGAATTTATTGTCCCTGCGACAGCAAAACAGTGACGGAATTAACAAAGATAAACGCACATGATTTTTTTAACAGATATTATGAGAAAAAACAGGTCATTACTTTTTTATTTACTGATTTTTATAAGTATACATTCATTACCGGCAAAAGCCCAGTCATCAGGAAAACTGAGTAATGCTCAATATGAAATTGAGCTGAAAAAAGATGCATCGGTAATGATTACACACAAGCAATCGCATCAAACATACCGGTTATTTCCCCGCTTCACCGTCATGAAGCGTCTGGACGATCCCGCTTTAAGTTTTAAAGGAGGTGCTTTAAGTTTTATGAAACAGCCTATTGGAGCGGTAAGGGTTCCTCACTGGACAAGTCCTGATGGTAAAAAATCTGAAGCGGATTTTTTTAAAGTAACACCTCCAATTATTGTTTCGGCCACGAAAGGACAAATAAAATCAAATTCGATTGAATGGAATTTTGTCGAAAACAACGACTTCTCAATTAAAGCTTCGCTGTCGGTTATTGAAAGTAATAACGAGCCGGTTATCAGCTATACATTTATACCCAAAGAAGAGGGTTACTATTCAATCGGCTATACCGGCATGCCCGAAATTTCACCAATCCAGTCTGATGCTATTTGGCAGCCTCCGGTATGGCAGGAAAAGAGGTTTCCGGAATTGTCATTTCTTTCAACCGAAGACATGTGCAGCAGCTTACCCGGCACAATGGTTGAGACCGGAGGAATGACACTGGGGGTATTGGCCGATCCTTCCATGATCCCGTACCGCCTGCCTTATCAACCCAAAGGCAATATAAAATTTGGAGTGCTGATCCGAAATCAAAAGGGCAACGCACAGCCCATGCTGTTTTCTCCGGTTCTCGGTAATCCTGATTCTAAAATGGCTTCAGGCCAGAACTATTCATTTAAAGTGAAAATACTTATTTATCAGGGCAAGCAACCCGATGCCTATATCTATTCGGCACAGCATATTTTCGGGTTCAAAGATTATCGGGAAAATGTATATGCCAATTTAAATCAGACTATTGAAAATATGGTCGATTTTCAGATGGATGATATTTACAGCCGTTGGAGTGCCGATATGAAGGGATTTGATTATTCGACCGATGTGGCAAATACAGTAAAAAATGTTTCCAGCTTGCATCCCTTATCCGTAGCGCTGATTACCGATAATAAAGGAATTTATCAACGCCGGGCACTGCCGATGATCGAATACCTGATGTCGAGGGAAAAGTATTTGTTTTCAGTTAATAAAAATATCACGAGACAGCAGCCATCGAGCCGGATGAAGGGCCCGGCAGTAGAAGTTTCTGAAATGGCGGCGCTAAATATCTTTTACAACCACAAAAGCCCCATTTTCGGCTATTTTGCCGATAGCCTTAGCCACACATCCAGACAATTAAACCTAATAAAAGTAAGCAAAGGTGATGACTGGCCCAACCTGCTCTCGCTCTATAAAATGACGGGGACAACCACTTATCTTGATTCTGCAAAGAAAAAAGCCGATGAATATATCCAGTGGAGAATTACGAATAAACAAACTGATTTTTCTGATGCGTGTTCCATTCAGGCCGCACAATTCTGGACTGATTATGCACCGTTGTGGATTGAGATGTTAAACCTTTATGAAGCCACAAATGAAAAAAAATACCTTGATGCCGCGGAAGAAGGGGCGAAACTATACTTGCAATACATTTGGTTCTATCCGGTGATTCCCGATTCTACAATCACAGTCAATAAAAATGGCATTGTCGATTTTAGATGTATTGAAGCAGTCCGCGATAAAATCCCGGCTATGTCGGCGCCACAGCAAGATGTTCCGGCATGGCAAGTGTCTCAAATTGGCTTAACTCCCGAGGCCAGCAATACCAATTCCTGGAACCCGGCGATTTTTTTAACACATTTCGCTCCTCACCTATTGCGCCTTGCCTATTATACAAAAAAAGATATCTACCGGGGGGTAGCACGATCGGCAGTTGTAGGCAGGTATACCAATTATCCGGGGTATGATATTGACGGGGAATTTAACACCGTTTATTCCCGACCGGATTATCCGTTAAGGTTTCAGCATGAAGTGTCGTATAACCAGTTTTATTACAACCATGTATGGCCACAAATAGCCATGCTGTTCGATTACCTTATTTCTGATGTTTATGCAAACTCTGATGGAAAGATAAATTTTCCGGGCGAACTTGCTGTCGGATATGCTTATCTCAAAAGCAATGTTTACGGGCAATCGTCCGGATCGTTTTATGAAGATAAAAACGTGAACTTATGGATGCCGAAACAAGTATTGAGAGTTGATAATGAACAAATAAATTACCTTACTGGATATGGAAACGGCAAGTTCTATTTTGTGCTCTTAAACCAAAGTAACGACGAGCAGCAAGTCGAAATAGCTATAAATCCCAGTCTGGTTCCCGTAAAGATGAATAACACACACAGGGCGAGGCTCTGGGAAAATAATGGGAACGCTACGACAGCAGAACTGAAAAATGGCAAGATTCATGTGAAATTAAGCGCGAAAGGGATAACAGCAATTGCAGTCGACGATGTTCCGGTCACAACCCAATTCCAGCAAGAAATTGCTAAAGGGAAAAATCAGCTCAGCAATGAAAGCTACAAGATGGAAAATAGTCCATTTGGGAAAATCAGCTCTGCAATACTTTCGTTTGGCGAATTGAGCAACACCTATATCTGGCTTGAAGCGAATGAAGAAAAAGTAAAAAAAGCCATTCTAAATTATCGGGTTAACGGACAAAATGAATGGAATAAACAAACAGACAATAGTTATCCTTTCGAGTTCTCAGTGCCGATAGGCAATGATGGGAATGAGATACAATGGTGGATAGAAGCAGAGTTGATTGATGGAAAAACAAGTAGCAGCAGCAAAATAATGCTAAGGAAATGATTAGATAGAGCCAACTAAAAACTCATCAAAACAATTAAATGATGAAATTCATAATAATTTTCTTAACAGTTTTTGCAATAGTTTCTTCTCATATTATTGCCCAGAATATTTATTCCGATTTCCCTTCTGGAAACATAACAATTGATAAAGTCCGAAACGACACGGTGTGGATGCGACCCGATCTTAGAGATACACAAGGTGATTGGTTTTACTGGTGTTTTGCCGTTAATAAAGCAAAGGGTAAAAATCTCACTTTTGCGTTTACAAAGCCCAATGTTTTTACAGTTAATGGGCCAACTGTTAGTTACGATTCAGGTAATAATTGGGAATGGTTAGATACCGGAAATATTTTAGCCAACTGCTTTTCTTATACATTCAAAACTGATGATGAAGTCCGGTTTAGTATGAGCATGCCTTATACTCAAAAACAATTTGACAAATTTATTCAACCCTATCTCAAAATTGATCATGTAAAACTGGATACTTTGACTAGTACTAAAGCAGGAAGAAAAGTGGAAAGGCTAATAATAAAACCAATAAATGCCAGTTCGAAATATAAAGTTTTAATCACCGCCCGTCACCATGCCTGTGAAATGATGGCCAATTATAATTTAGAAGGCATGATCAGGGAAATTTTGAAAGATAAATGGTTGCTGAATAACGTTGAGTTTTGTTTTGTACCATTTATGGATAAAGATGGAGTTGAAAATGGCGATCAGGGAAAAAACAGGATACCCCACGACCATAACCGTGATTACAGTGGTAAAAGCATATATGCTTCAACATCGTCATTAAGAAGCTGGGGTCCCGGATGGGCAGAGAATAAACTTGTGGTTTGTTTCGACCTTCACTGTCCTTGGATCCGGGGAGGAAACAATGAGAATATTTATATAGTGGGAATTGAAAATCCAAAAGTATCAGAGCAGCAACGGTTGTTTTGCAAACTTTTAAAAAATAACAATAACGGAGAATTAAAATTATCCGACAAGTTATATTTATCCTTTGGTACCAGTTGGAATACTGCACAAAACTACAACCAGGGTTTTTCATTTGCCCAATGGACCTCAAGACTCGAAGGTGTCAGGCTTACTTGTTCTTTTGAATTTCCCTATGGAAATAACGGGGGACAGAAAATGTCGCAGGAAAATGCCCGCGTTTTTGGGGAAGATATAGCAAAAGCGCTTAAAGAGTACTTGATGCAGCTTTAATATTGAATTAAAATGAATATCCGTTTGAGTGCCTAATCGTTGTCTCGAAGGGTGGGGTGTTAGGTATTACAAAGGATATTCATAAAATATAATATCATGAAATGAGCATGATCCGCAGAAACATCAATCGGAATGATTATTTTTTTCATGCGAATTGAAGCGAAGCTGAATTGAATACAAAAATTGCAGGATGACAAACAAAAATTTATAAAAATGAAAAATACGAATCGATTACTTTTTTACCTGACAACATTTATTCTTTTAAGTATCAATTTACCTGCGAAAGCTCAGTCTTCAGGTAAAATCAACAATGCCCAATATGAAGTTGAACTGAAGCAAGATGCATCCATAATTATTAAGCAGAAACAATCCGGAAGAGCGTATAAATTATATCCCCGCCTTACGATCATGAAAAGAATGGATGATCCGGCTCTCAAATACACATTCGGAAGTGCCGATAAGTTTGCTCCCAATACCAATAATAAATTGCGCATTCCATATTGGGAAAAAGAAGGTTCAAAAGAAACTACAGCTAACTTTTTCGAATCTGCAAACCCGATAACTGTATTAGCTAAAACAGGAAACATAAAAGCCGGGGTAATCGAGTGGCGTTTCAAGAAAAATACCTTCGGACAGCTTTTTGCAACACTTTCATTAACAAATAATGCAAATGAGCCGGTCATTGAGTATAAATTCATCCCTACAGTGGAATCTTGGTATTCTATTGGGTACAGTGGCATGCCTGAACTTGCAGCCGATGAAACAGATGCCATCTGGCAACCTTTTGTCTGGCAAGAGAAACGTTTTCCCGAAAAACCTTTTCTTTCGACTGAAGATATTTGTGGGCTGCCCGGTACAATGGTTGAGAAAGATGGTATAACCTATGGCGTTCTGGCAGATCCTGCAGTAATTCCATATCGCTTGCCATACGAGCCACTTGGCAATATATTGTTCGGGGTATTGGTACGGAATCAGGATGGCAATGCTCAGCCGCAAATATTTTCTCCGGTTTTAGGGAACCCTGATTCTAAACTTAAAGCAGGGGCAACACATTCGTTCAAATTCAGGGTTTACATATACAAAGGTTGCCAGCCCGATGCTTATATTGATGCAGCAAAGAATATTTTTGGGTTTAAAGATTACAGAGAAAACGTTTACACCAACCTGAATCAAACCATCGAAAATATGATTGATTTTGAGATGGACGATGTATACAGCCGCTGGAGTATTGAAATGAAAGGTTTTGATTATTCTACCGATGTGGCCAACACAGTAAAGAACGTATCGGGCCTTCATCCCCTATCTGCAGCTATTATTACTGATAACCAAGGCATTTATACCCGCAGGGCTCTTCCAATGATCGAGTATCTTATGTCAAGAGAAAAATATCTGTTTTCAGTAAATAAAAACATTACTCGCCAAAACCCTTCAAGCCGCATGATGGGTCCTGCGGTAGAAGTATCCGAACTTGCGGCACTGGATATATTTTACAAAGGTAAAAGCCCTGTATTTAATTATTTTGCCGACAGCTTAAGCCATGTAACCCGCCAGTTGAACCTGACCAAAGATAGTAGAGGCGATGATTGGCCAAACCTGCTGGCATTATATAAAATGACCGGTAAAACAGATTACCTCACGAAGGCAAAACAAAAAGCAGACGAATACATTAAATGGCGCATCAATACAAAGCAAACTGATTTTTCTGACGCAAGTACAGCTCAGGCTGCAATGTTCTGGACAGATTATTCTCCATTATGGATGGAAATGTTAAACCTGTATGAGACGACTAAGGAGCAACGGTATCTTGATGCTGCAAAAATGGGAGCAAAACAATACATGCAATATACCTGGTTTTATCCTGTCATTCCGGATAGTACCCTTATAATCAATAAAAATGGTATATCAGAATTTCTCTGCGGTTCAGCAGTGCGTGAAAAAATTCCGCCGATGCCGGCAGCGAGACAAGAAGTTCCGGCATGGAGAGTATCGCAGATTGGCTTAACACCCGAAGCAACTTATACTTCTACATCAAACCCAGCTATATTTCTCGCAAACCAGGCTCCTCATTTGCTTCGTTTGGCGTATTATACCAACGATGATTTTTTTCGTTCGGTAGCTCGTTCTGCTGTAGTTGGACGTTATTCAAACTACCCGGGCTACGATATTAATGGCGAGTTCAATACCGTTTATTCGCGTCCCGATTATCCACTTCGTTACCAACATGAGGTCTCCTACAACCAGTTTTATTACAACCATGTTTGGCCACAAATAGCGGTACTGTTTGATTATCTTATTTCTGATGTTTATGCCAGTTCTGAAGGGAAAATAAATTTTCCGGCCGAGTTTGCTGTTGGATATGCTTATCTAAAAAGCAATGTTTACGGACAGTCGGCAGGATCGTTTTATGAAGATAAAAATGTGAACTTGTGGATGCCTAAACAAGTATTGAAAGTTGATAATGAACAAATAAATTACCTTACAGGATATGGGAACGACAAATTCTATTTTGCACTCTTAAACCAAAGTAACGATGAGCAGCAAGTCGAAATAGCTATAAATCCTGATCTGGTTCCGATAAAACTAAATGGAACACACAAGGCAAGGCTCTGGGAAAATAATGGGAACGCTACAACAGCAGAACTGAAAAATGGCAAAATTCATGTAAAATTAAGCGCGAAAGGGATAACCGCAATTGCAGTCGACGACATTTCGGTTGCAACCCAATTCCAGCAAAAAATTGTTATGGGAACAGATCATCTTCGTAACGAAAGTTATAAAATAGCGGATAGCCCATTTGGAAAAATCAGCTCTGCAATATTTTCGTTTGGCGAATTGAGCAGCACCTATATCTGGCTTGAAGCGAATGAAGAAAAAGTAAAAAAAGCCATTCTAAATTATCGGGTTAATGGACAAAATGAATGGAAGAAGCTAACAGATAATAGTTATCCTTTCGAATTTTCAGTGCCGATAGGCGATGATGGAAATGAGATACAATGGTGGATAGAAGCAGAGTTGGTTGATGGAAAAACAAGTAGCAGCAGCAAAATAATGCTGAAAAAATAATGATTAGACCACCTTACCGTGGTCGGTGGAAAATATTCCTGGCAGATTTCCGGGAGCTGAAGGATATGAACCGTTTATCCTGTCTCATAAAAAAAAAGATAAATTTCTTAACAACACAGTTTTAACGTTAAAAACTGTGTTGTTAAGAATCTACTATATAACGATATTTCCCCGGTACTTATTTTGGAAATCAGCGTTGGATCGGCCACTGCTTTACCTCTCCCAACTTGAAGATATATCCTGACTTTATATCACAATGAACTACGATAAATTGCGACAGCTTTGTGTGAAAACAAGAACTTGGTTATTCATCACAATAAAGTATTTTCGTACATTTAGCTTCTAATTAGTAATTTTATTCTTTTCAAAGCAGACATCATTCTTATGCCACGTGTAAAATGCACTAAATGTTTTAAAGAGGAAACTGTTTTTAGGGCAGGATTCATTAGAGGGAAACAACGTTTCTTTTGCAAAGAATGTAATTTTCATTTTACCCTGGAGTATGATAATAAACAAGCACCTGCGAATAAATATCATGCTACGACAATAATTGACATTGCACAGGCAATAGGCGTTGCTGTTTCTACAGTGTCAAGGGCCTTAAAAGATCATCCCGACATTAGTGTTCAAACCAAAGAAACAGTAAAACGAGTTGCTTTAGAATTAAATTATCAGCCAAATACTCTTGCCCAAAGTTTATGCAATAGAAAGACCAAAACAATTGGTGTGATTATTCCTGACATTGAAACATATTTTTTCTCTTCAATTTTAACAGGAATTCAAAATGTAGCTTCTGCTGCCGATTATAAAGTAATGATTAGTCAATCAAAAGAATCTCATAAAACAGAAGTAGCAAACACAAATGCGTTTATGACCAACTGGGTCGATGGGTTGTTAATTTGTCATTCAAAAGAAACAAAGACTTTCGATCATATAAAATTGTATTTAAAACGGGGTATACCAATCGTTCATTTCGACAGAGTTTGTGGAGAACTGGGCACATCCAGGGTATTACTTGATGATGTTAACGGAGGATATTCGGTGACAGATCACTTACTTTCCCAAGGATGTAAACGAATCGTTTTGATTTCGGGTCCTGAACATCTGTATGTCTCTAAGAAAAGAATGGAAGGATATGTAAAAGCATTAAAAAAGCACAATATTGAATTTGACCCGGCATTGATTTGTAATACCGATTTAACCATTAAATCGATATTAGAACATGTTGATGCGATCCTTGAGAAGGACAAATCTGTAGATGCCATTTTTTCAATTTCAGATATAGGAGCAATACGAATAATAGTCCATCTAAAGAGTAAAGGAATTAAAATTCCTGAACAGATTAGTGTTGCTGGTTTTGGCAACGAACCAATGGGCGAGATTATCGAACCGGGACTAACATCTTTTAATCCTCAAACTTATAAGATTGGCGAAACGGTTGCCCAATTATTTTTCGATCACCTGAAAGAAGGCGATCTTCATAAACCTAGAACGGTAATTGTAAAAGGCAACCTCATCGTCAGGGCCTCCACATTAAAAAACTAACGGTAAAGTCTGAGACAGCTATCGCAGCATTTCGGCAAATGATTTCAAACCAAACGGACGGGTGAAGTTTGTTTCCGCAATTTTTCAGATGATTCCTTCCGGGAAGAAAAGTCGAAGAACTCAAATCACAAATTCAATAAAAAAACGATCAGATGCATTAATAAAGAGTACATCTGATCGTCAGTATAGAATATTTATTCAGACAATCAATAATTTATTTTCTCGCCGCGTTTGCGTTCTGCCTCGCGAAGCAGGATTTTCCGCATGCGGAACGATTCAGGCGTCACTTCCAGGTACTCGTCGGGGCCAATATATTCCAACGCCTCTTCCAAACTAAAAAGGATGGGAGGAGCCAACCGAACTTTATCGTCGGAACCCGACGCGCGCATGTTGGTTAGTTTTTTCGACTGGGTAATATTCACTGTAATATCGTCGGAACGGGTGTTTTCGCCAATTACCATTCCCTCGTACACTTCGGCTCCGGGAGCAATGAAAAACCGTCCGCGGTCTTGCAGTTTGTTTAGTGCATACGCAAAGGCTATTCCGGGTTCTTTTGCAATAAGAGAGCCGTTTTGCCGACCGTCAATCTTCCCTTTAACCGGCTGGTATTCGATAAACCGGTGGGTCATCACAGCTTCTCCTGCAGTAGCAGTCAACATGTTGGTACGCAAGCCAATAATTCCACGTGAAGGAATAAAAAACTCAAGATGAATCCGATCTCCTTTGCGTTCCATGTTTTGCATTTCTCCTTTGCGGATAGTGACCATCTCAACCACTTTACCTGAAAATTCGTCCGGCACATCCACATGCATTTCTTCGATGGGCTCGCATTTTTCGCCACCAATATTTTTATAAAGTACCTGCGGTTGTCCGACCTGCATTTCGTACCCTTCGCGACGCATCGTTTCAATTAATATCGAAAGGTGGAGTACTCCACGTCCGTAAACGACCCACGAATCAGCAGAATCGCCCTGAATAACACGTAATGCCAGGTTTTTTTCCAGTTCTTTTTGCAAGCGTTCATGAATGTGACGAGAAGTCACATATTTTCCTTCTCTTCCATAGAAGGGAGAATTGTTAATCGTGAACAACATGCTCATAGTCGGCTCGTCAATCGCAATCGGATCCAAAGGTTCCGGATTTTCGTAGTCGCAAATGGTATCTCCAATATCAAAACCGTCGATGCCAACCAAGGCGCAAATATCGCCCGATTGAACACTTGCTACTTTCTGGCGGCCCAAACCGGTGAACGTATGAAGTTCTTTTATACGTGTACGTTTAATGGAACCATCGCGTTTTGCAAGAGAAACATTCATGCCTTCTTTCAACTCACCGCGATGAACGTTACCGATAGCTATTCGCCCAACATAGGCCGAATAGTCGAGCGACGTGATCAGCATCTGGGGTGTTCCGGGATTCAGTTTCGGCGCCGGAATGTATTCAAGAATGGCATCGAGCAATGGTGAAATATTATCGGTTCGTTCGCTTAAATTTTTGGTCATCCAGCCTTCTTTTGCGGAGCCGTAAATAGTGGGAAAATTAAGCTGTTCTTCGGTGGCATCAAGACTAAACATCAGGTCGAAAACCTGTTCGTGCACTTCCTCCGGGCGGCAATTCGGCTTGTCGACCTTGTTGATCACTACAATAGGTTTCTTACCTAAAGCCAGGGCTTTCGACAAAACGAACCGGGTTTGCGGCATCGTTCCTTCGAAGGCATCGGCCAACAACAAAACACCATCAGCCATGTTCAATACCCGTTCAACTTCACCACCAAAATCGGCATGGCCGGGGGTGTCGATGATGTTTATTTTTACATCCTTATAAATTACGGAAACGTTTTTCGCCAGAATAGTGATCCCGCGTTCGCGTTCCAGATCGTTACTGTCTAGTATTAATTCCTGTTTCTTCTCGTGTTCCTTGAAGATGTTACAATAGTATATCATCTTGTCGACCAATGTTGTTTTTCCATGGTCGACGTGAGCAATAATTGCTATGTTCCTAATTTTCTGCATATATTTTTTAAAGAAGGCGCAAAGGTAACCGAAAAATGGTACTTATAAACAAAAAACAATTAATTAGCCTTTAAGTTCGTGCTACGTTAATTGAGTGTAAAGAGAAGCATTGGACAGTGGCATTGAAAGTTCGCTGTTGCCGCGATGGTATTTTTATATCTCTTTAAAAAATAACTCAAATGCACTGTTGGTTTGTTCGTGGTTTCCTAAGACATAAAGAATGTCGTTACTCTGAAAAGCCACATCAGGCAAAGGATGTTCGATGATTTCGTTTCCTCGTTTGATGGCCAGCAAAGTAACCCCGGTTCTTTTACGCAATTCGATGTCGGCAAGCAGTTTTCCGTCGGCCATCGAATTCGCGTCGATCTTTAATGCAGTGATGTTCAGGTTGGGAAGGTCGTCCAGCAAAGAAGGTTTGTTCACCGTATCTTTTTCGGTGAATTCACCTAAACTCATGCTTCGGATATGGTTCAGCATCCGGTTCACTTCCCTTTGCGGATAAAGTCTTTTGATAAGTACCCGATTGAACAGGTCAATAGCTATTTCCAGTTTTTCGGGCAAAACCTGGTCGGCGCCAATTTTATAAAAATCTTCAACGTCTTCAATATGTTTCACCCTGACAATAATATATACTTTTTTATTCAGTTGCCGTACTTTCTCGACAATCGACATCGAAGGAATAAGGCTGCCCACCGAAACAACAACAACGTTAGCCGTATCAACATGGGCTTTCATCAAAATCGGGATATTGACGGCATCGCCGTATACAGCTGCTTCCCCGTTCTCGATTTTACCTTTGGCTATCAGCGGGTCGAAAATTACCGACACGTGTTTGATGTCGTTTATTTTGGCCATTTTCGACAATTTAATCGCACTGGAATCTTTGCCAATAATTACCAGATGATTTTCCATATCCGGAATTTCAACCTCGGGCAAAGGGAAAAGACCATTCACCAGAAACTTGGGAAGAGGCAGTTTTAGCAGGGTATTTGCAAGCGGTATCGAAACGTTCATCAGGAATGGTGTCAACGCCATCGTAATAACGGCAACGCCAAGGAACAATTGGTAGTAAAATTCCGAGAGAATAGAATTTTCGAGTCCTATTTTGGCAAGAATAAACGAAAACTCACCAACCTGACTCAGCGCAAAGCCAACCATTACCGTTCCGCGAAAAGTATGTCCCAACAAAAAACCGGTGCCCCCGGCAATAATTGTTTTCAGTGCAATGACTAAAAGCACACTGATAATCACCAATTGATAATTGGCGATAACGAAAGACAGATCGAGCAACATGCCTATTGAAACGAAAAAGAAACTTGTAAAAATGTCTTTGAACGGAATGAGGTTCGCAAAAGCATTGTGGCTGTATTCCGATTCGGAAATCATTAAACCCGCCAGGAATGCGCCGAAAGCAAGTGACATTCCCAATTTGGAAGTCAACAGGGCGACTGCCAGGCAAATGAGAAAAATACACATCATGAAAAGTTCCTCGTTCTTCGCCATGGCGATCTGGTGGAGCAGCTTTGGCAGCAACCATTTGTTCCCTACATAAACCAGCGCAATAATAAAAATCGTTTTGAGAAGAAGGATAAATAATTCGCTGGCAACATCAACCGTTTCGTTTCCCAATAGGTTGGTAAACAGCAAAAGCGGCACGAGCATTAAATCCTGAAAAATGAGTATTCCCAGAACCGTCCGGCCATAATTCGAAGTCAGTTCGGAGCGTTCCTGTAAAAGTTTTAACACCAGCGCCGAGCTGCTCAATGCAGCCAGAAAACCAATAAAAAGACCTGTTTGCCAACTTAATCCCGACGGTTTCAACGCCAGATAAAACACCCCGGCAGTAACCGAAACCTGCAATAAACCACCCCAAAATACAATTCTTCGTATTTTCAGAAGATGTTTTAACGAGAATTCCATCCCGATGGTAAACAGCAAAAGAATGACCCCGATTTCGGCCAGAAGTTCAATGTTCTCACGGTCGTTTATCAGCGAAAGAAGGTGCGGCCCGGCAATGATACCCGTTACTAAATAGCCCAGCGCCGTGGGAACTTTTATCCTCGTAAAAATCAGGTTTACCAAGGTAGACAGGGCAAATATGATGATAATATCCTTGAGTATGGCAAATTCCATCAATACGAGTTTTTAGTCAGGATAAACAAAAAAACAATCACCAAGATGTTTTTCTAAAAAAAATACACCTCCCGCTTGTTAAATTTACAGATTTTGATGAATATTCTTCCCTTTTTTCAGGCTGAAGACAGAAAAGCAGTGAAGAAATCCAGAAATAAACCTATTTATCCCTGAACAAATGAACAAACCCATGCGCCCACCGATTTTTGTCGTCGCGTCCACGGGCTTCAACCACATAATAATAAACTCCGGGTGAAGCCATTTTGCCACCAATTTTACCATCCCAAACCGATTCGGTAACCGCAGCAACTGTATTTTCAAACCCCTGAATATTCGATCCTTCCCATAAATGCACCAATTTTCCCCAGCGATTAAAAATGGAAATTTTAATATTACGCACCGACCAGAATTTCACGATAAACTCATCGTTTGAGCCATCGCCATTGGGCGTGAAAAAGTTGGGAGCCTCAACAAACGAAGTATCGACTTCAATGTAATCTTCCAAATAAAATGTATCGGTACAGGTACGCAAATCCGAAATGTGTTTCGACACCAACTTGACCATATATGTGCCTGAGTTTTCATACGTCCAACTCAGCTCATCATTGTAGGCAACAAAATCGATGCTGTCGACCGCTGCTCCCGACTTTGCTTCTTCTTTTATCGCATCCAGGCCTTTAAAGAAAAACCATTCGTACGAACCCGGCTTGCCGTTTTCCGAACTGTTGGAAAAATCCACTTTCAGCGGAGCCTCTCCTTTTTGTTCCGAAACCGAAAAGCTGGCTTTGGTAACAATCGATGTGTAAGTAACTTCAGCTTCGCCGGAACAACTGAACCGGTCGGTTACATGCAGCGAATAACGGGTGTCGCTGGTTGGTGGGTCGTATATTTTCGGCGATTTGAGAGAGGTCACATTGGCTGTGCCTTCTTTCCATTGCAATTCAATATTCTTATCGATTTCCTTTGGGTGGCCGGTCGCCAGATCGTAATACGTAAGGGTTGGCGAATCAAAATCGCCTTCCAGTTGGAAATAATTACAATTCGATTCGGTAATTTCCGCCGACACTTCGTAGTAATTATTGAACACCCACGCCGTGTAGGTTTCGGTTGCCGTCCCGTTTGAAATATTCACGCGGTATCCGCCATCTTCGAGCGAGGAAATACGTTGACTGTTCCCGCTGATATAGAGCTGAAAAACACCCGCAGCTGCATCGTATTCCTGCCATTCGTAACTGATATTCCCGTCCAACTGCGTCGAAACCTGAATGGTGGCATTCGTTTCCCCTTTGTTCCCGCAGAAAATGAAAATTTGGTCCTGCTTCATTCCTCCTGAATATTCGGTACTCATGAAAGCATCGGCATTGGCGCTTATCTGAGCCTGTGCACTAATGGCAAAAACGGAGATCAAAGCGATAATAATCAGGATTTTATTGCTGCGTATTTTAATCATTTTTCGTTCTGAAATTTTTCGATTCACAATAATAACGCTAAAAATTGATTTATCTTTTGCAGCCGTCGATTTTTTCTGAAAAATGGCAAATCCCGATGAATCTGAAGCTGGAAAATATCCGCTTTTTTGCACTGAAAAAATCTTTCAGGTTGTTGTTCACACATGGGTAGCATTTTATCAAAACAGGTACATTCGATCCCGGCCGGAATCGAATTTTTATAGCTACTGTTTTTATTTTATTTTTGCGCAATATTTTTTTGGGAGAATGATATTCAAATGTTGTATTTCATGTTGACGGCATCATCCTTTCAAAAATTAACTTTTACCAACTTCAAAATATGAAACTATGAGAAAAATAAATTTCATTGCTACAATTTTCGTTTTTATCATCACGCAAGGCACTTACGCACAGTATTACACGAAAGCCAAAACGCCTCAGCGGATTATCATCAATCTCACAGAAACACCTGCTGCAAGTATGGCGGTTACATGGAGAACAGTAGGCGAAATACAAAAACCAGAGGTGCAAATAGCAGAAGCTACAAACTGGATAGAGTTTGAGAAAAACGCCCGATCGATATATCCCAAAAACAAAAAATTTATAACCGATAAAAATTTTGAGGTATTCCAACATTCCGCAATTATGGATGGGTTAAAACCCAATACACTCTATGTCTATCGCGTTGGAGGAGACTCAACCTGGAGTGAATGGAACCAGTTCAGGACTGCTCAGGACAAAGTTGCCCCCTTTCAATTTATTTTCATGGGCGATGCTCAAACGAATTTAAAACAGCATTGTTCCCGCGTCTTCAGAGAAGCCTATAAAACGGCCCCGAACGCAGCTTTTTGGTTATTCCCCGGAGATATTACTGATGCTCCCCTGGATGAACAATATGATGAATTATTTTATGCCGGCGGATTTATATTTAGCTCCACTCCATCCATTTTTACTGCCGATAATCACGACAATGAATACCTACTTAAAGATGGGAACTTTGTTCCCGATAATAAAGGGCGTAAAATGAAAGACGATTTACCTTCCTCTTTGTTCCTGGAACATTTTACATTACCGGAAAACGGCATGCCTGAATATAAAGAAACATCCTATTATGTGGATTATCAGGGCGTAAGAATAATAGTGATAAATACTTTCGATTCAGAAAAACTGAACGAACAAGTACCTTGGGTTGAAAAGTTATTGGCGAACAATCCCAATAAATGGACGGTAGTTTCTTTTCACCGCCCGTTTTATTCTGCCGGACGAGATCGGGACGATAAAAGTATAAGAAATGTCTTTCTTCCGCTTTTCGACAAATATAATGTCGACTTGGTTCTGACAGGACATGATCATGCATATACCAGAAGTTACAAACTGAAAAATGGAGCCAAAGTTTCAGGGGATGAAAAAGGAACTGTTTACGTTGTTTCTGTATCCGGCCCTAAAATGTACACTGTCAATTCCGGGTATGACAATATCATGGTAAAAACCGGAGGAAATATACAATTGTTTCAGGTGATTTCTGTTGACGGAGGAAAATTAGGATACAAATCGTACACTGCAACCGGCAGTTTATATGACTCTTTCAATTTGTCAAAATAATGCGTTCCCCGAATGATTGTTAATGTACATTCCGGGTAAAGTATTATCTATCTTCGCTTCATGTCACGACGGTCTCGCGAAAAAAACCGTCGTGACATGAAGTTATTCGGACAACAAAATGATTCCGCTCAATAATTGCGGATAGATTGAGAACCGATCATCTCAATTGTTGAAAACTACAAACTGTTTCGCCCTGCATAACTCAAAAACATATTCTACTTTTGAAGCAATTTCCGAAAACGATAGAACGTGCAAAATTATTTAAACGAACTGAACAAGGCGCAGCGTGAAGCCGTGGAAAACTACGATGGCGCCTCGCTGGTTATTGCCGGGGCAGGTTCCGGCAAAACCCGGGTACTCACCTACCGGATTGCCCATTTGCTGAAAATCGGGACCAAACCGTGGTCGGTGCTGGCGCTCACTTTTACCAACAAGGCGGCCCGCGAAATGAAAGACCGCATCGCGTCGATCATGGGTCCAAATATCGCCAAATACCTGTGGATGGGAACTTTTCACTCCATTTTTGCACGGATACTACGGGCCGAAGCCGAAACTATCGGCTACCCTTCGAATTTTACCATTTACGATTCAGCCGATTCGAAAAGCCTGATAAAAACAATTATCAAGGATATGAAGCTGGACGACAAAACCTACAAAACCAATGTGGTGGCGTCGCGCATTTCGAGTGCAAAAAACAACCTGATTGGCCCTGCTGAATACGCAAATATTCCCGACATATACGAATACGACCAGAGTATCCGCATGCCGTTTATCAGTTCCATTTACAAGGAATATGCGAAGCGCTGTTTCTTGGCCGGAGCGATGGATTTCGACGATTTGCTGATGAAAACCAACATCCTGTTCCGCAACCATCCGAAGGTGCTTGAAAAATACCAGCAGCAATTCGATTACATATTGGTCGACGAGTACCAGGACACCAATCATTCGCAATATTTAATCATCAAACGACTGGCAGAAAAGCACCACAATATTTGCGTGGTGGGCGACGATGCACAAAGTATCTACTCGTTCCGTGGCGCGCGGATCGAGAACATCCTGAATTTCCAGAAAGATTATCCGGAACACAAAATTTTCAAGCTCGAACAAAATTATCGTTCAACGCAAACCATTGTCAACGCGGCAAACAGCATTATTGCCAAAAACAAACGGCAAATTCCGAAAAATGTTTTTTCTGAAAAAGAAAAAGGCAACCTGATAAAAGTTACCAGCGCACTGACCGATAACGAAGAAGGGTTTCTGGTGGCCAACCAGATTTCGGAACTGAGAATGCGCAACCATTTCAAGTTCGAGGATTTTGCGATTCTTTACCGCACCAATGCCCAATCGCGAATTTTCGAGGAAGCCCTGCGAAAACGCAATATTCCGTATAAAATTTTTGGCGGGCTTTCGTTTTATCAGCGAAAGGAAATCAAAGATTTGCTGGCGTATTTCCGGTTCATTATCAACCCGAAAGACAACGAGGCGTTCAAGCGGATTGTCAATTACCCGGCGCGCGGCATCGGCGACACAACGGTAACAAAACTCGAACAGGCAGCCTCACAATACGGGCTTAGCATCGCTGAAATCATTTCAGAAAAAAAAGAAGAAAACCCGGCACAACTGAATAAAGGCACGCTTGTAAAACTGGAGGAATTCACCGGCTTGATGGAGATTTTCAGGGAAAAACAACAAAATGGAGATGCCTTTGAAGTAGCAACCGACGTGGCAACCAATACCGGTTTCCTGAAAGATTTGTACAAAGACCAGACGCCGGAAGGATTGAGCCGCTTCGAAAACATTCAGGAATTACTGAACGGCATCCAGGAATTTACCCTTTCGGCCCGCGAAGAAGGGCAGCCCACCCGACTGGAAAACTACATGGAAGACGTGTCGCTGCTCACCGATCAGGATTCGGAAAAAGAGGAAGACCGCGACAAGGTTTCGATGATGACCGTGCACATGGCCAAGGGCCTCGAATTTAAAAATGTGTTTATCGTCGGGTTGGAAGAAAACCTTTTCCCGAGCAACCAAACCGGGGCAAAAACGGTGGAAGAGTTCGAAGAAGAACGCCGTCTGTTTTACGTGGCAGTGACCCGTGCCGAAGAAAATGCGTTTTTAAGTTTTGCCCGTCAGCGCTACAAATGGGGCAAACTCGAATTTTGCAACCCCAGCCGCTTCATCGCTGAAATTGATGAAAACTACCTCGACAAACCGGTCGAACGGGAACTTTCGTTTTTCGACGAGGAGCCAAAACCAAAAGAAAACCTTCCGTTGCGGGGTTTCCAGTCACCGGCCCAAAAACTGGTGCGCAACCCGATCGCAAATTCCGCTGAATTGTCGGGCAAATTGCAGAAACTTCGCGACGTAAAAAAAGAACTGAGCGAATTCGACGGCAGTCCGTCTGCGGAAATACAGGCCGGCATGACGGTTGAACACCAGCGTTTTGGACGTGGTAAAGTGCTGCAGGTCGAAGGGCAAATACCCAACCTGAAAGCGACTGTCTTTTTTCAGAATATGGGACAAAAACAATTGCTGCTGAAGTTTGCCAAACTAAGAATCGTGAGGGAATAAAAGGGAATGTTGAATGTTGAATGATAAATGTTGAATTGAAGAATCAGCTTGCAAAATCTTTGAGTTTTTGAGTCGTGGCATTTTTTCCAACACGAAATATTTACTACCCGAATGACATTGAGTTCAGAATAAAAATCAGGATAAAAATGATTCGAAAACAAATAATAGATTGAGCGAAACGGTAGCTTCGCAGAGTAATTTCAGATGAGCCATTGCCAAGTAAACTATTTTCCTTTAATTTGCAGAATAAATTACCTTCGAAGCTGATTATCATTAAAATTGCCTTTTTTTACGATAACAGTCAGGGAACAACGAAATTAATTACAACTTTTTTAGATGGATTATAATTCACAACGTGAAAAACTGCCTCTACCCGAATATGGCAGGAACATTCAAAACATGGTCAACCAGATTCTGACCATTGAAGACCGCAAGGAAAGAATCAGGGCCTCGCAGGCTATTATTGATATTATGGGCAATATGTACCCCTATCTGAGGGATATTCAGGACTTTAAACACAAATTGTGGGATCATCTTGCAATCATGGCCGATTTCAAACTCGACATCGACTATCCGTACGATCCGCCAAGTCCTGAAGTTTTTAAAATTCCGCCGGCAAAAATTCCATACGGCAGTAACAAGATCAAATACCGCCATTACGGGAAAACCATCGAACTGATGATTGAGCAGGCCAAAACGTACGAACCTGCCGAAGAAAAGGAATATTTGATCAAACTGATTGCCAACCACATGAAAAAGAGCTACCTGGCATGGAATAAAGATGCGGTAGAAGATGAGAAAATATTTCTGGACCTGAATGAGCTTTCCGGAGGATCGATCAAACTAAACGATTGCCAGTTGGTTGAAGTAAAAGAAGTTATACTGAAACCAAAGAAGAACAAAAAGAGCAAATACAAAAAATAATTTTTCCGAAAAATTCAGACCGTTTTATTGGTTGCGGTTTTTGTAAAACACGATTCGTCAATCAAAGAAATAATCATAGTCAATTATAAATCATCAATCATTTATCCAGCCCAAAATGGCAACATTCGAAATTGAAGGCGGTTACCGGTTGAGCGGAGAACTCCATCCCCAGGGGGCAAAAAATGAAGCCCTGCAAGTGTTATGTGCAGTTTTACTTACTCCCGAGAATATTTTCATCCGTAATATTCCTGAAATCAGTGATGTCTTGAAACTGATTGAAATTCTTTCGAAGCTGGGAGTTGAAGTCGAACGGATTGCCAAAGGAAGTTACCGGTTCAATGCTACCCGGGTTGATGTGGGTTATTTAAAAACAAAAGAATACAGCAAACAAGCTTCCAGCCTTCGCGGATCGATCATGATCATTGGCCCGCTGCTGGCGCGTTTCGGGGTTGGGTACATCCCGCAGCCCGGAGGCGATAAAATCGGCCGCCGCCGTCTCGACACCCATTTTACCGGATTGCAAAAGCTGGGCGCTAATTTCGAATACCAGGCCGACACCCATTTTTACAATGTAACCGCGCAAAAACTAAAAGGCACCTACATGCTTCTTGACGAGGCATCGGTGACCGGTACTGCCAACATTCTGATGGCCGCTGTTTTAGCTGAAGGGACCACAACAATTTATAATGCCGCCTGCGAACCCTATTTGCAGCAGTTGAGCAAAATGCTCATCAGCATGGGTGCAAAGATTGAAGGAGTTGGCTCCAATTTGCTGACCATTCACGGGGTTTCTTCGCTGAAAGGTTGCAGCCATACCATTCTTCCCGACATGATCGAGGTAGGTAGTTTTATCGGACTGGCAGCAATGACCGGTTCCGAAATTACCATCCCCAATGCGGGAATCGAACACTTGGGCATCATTCCCGATCAGTTCAAACGGTTGGGCATTGTTGTTCAGCAAAAAGAAGATACTATTTTTATTCCGGCACAGGAACACTACGAAATAGAATCGTTCATCGATGGTTCTATCATGACGATTGCCGACGCTCCCTGGCCCGGACTGACCCCCGACCTGCTTAGTATTTTTCTGGTCATTGCAACTCAGGCCAAAGGCAGTGTGCTCATTCACCAGAAAATGTTCGAAAGCCGTCTTTTCTTTGTCGATAAACTGATTGATATGGGCGCACAAATCATCCTCTGCGACCCGCACCGGGCAACGGTTATCGGTCTCGACCACGCCCACCAGCTGAGGGCTACCAACATGAGTTCGCCCGATATCAGGGCCGGAGTTGCGCTGCTGATTGCAGCCCTGTCGGCCAGGGGCAAAAGTACCATCTCAAACATCGAGCAAATCGACCGGGGGTACGAAACCATTGATACCCGTTTGAATGCCATTGGCGCCCGGATAAAAAGGCTGAATTAAAACTTCCGGAGAACTTCAATCTGTTAATAATTCTAAAAAATGACCTGCCCGGAAAACTTCCGGCTTTGGAATTGGTTATTTTCGTAGAATTGTATCTACACAAAAAGCGATATAAACTACAAAAAGATAAGAAATGAAAGCAAAGGGATTATTGTTATTTGTATTGATGGTTGGAATCGCAGCGGGAGGTTTTGCGAAAACGAATGAACCAGCAACCACTGGCGACGCTAAAGTTGGTTTGAATATCGGGAACAAAGCGCCTGAAATTAATGAAAAAGGAATTGACGGAGAATATCTAAAACTTTCCTCGTTGCAAGGAAAAATCGTACTGATTGACTTTTGGGCTTCGTGGTGCGGACCTTGTCGCCGAGAGAACCCGAATGTGGTAAGTACCTACAATACCTACAAGGATAAAAAATTCAAAAACGGCGACGGGTTTACGATCTTCAGTATCTCGCTGGATGAATCAAAAGAAGCCTGGATGAAGGGAATTCAGGCCGACAATCTATCGTGGGAATATCATGTCAGCGATTTAGGGGGATGGGGTTCGAAATTTGCCGTTGTATATGGTGTAAATTCAATTCCTTCCAACTTCCTGATCGATGGAGAAGGAGTTATTGTTGGCCGCAACCTTCGGGGGCCTGCATTGGAAAATGCAATAAAACAACTTTTGGAGTAAAATTTAGAATCCTTCTAAATAATATTTGAATGCCGCGTCTCACAAGCATTGTATTAATTAGAATACAATGTGTTATGAGTTTTTTTTATGTATATAGATTGTGATTTAAAAAATATAAATAACTTGCATCAGTTATTTCACTTTATTGATACGACTTTATTGATCTCAAGAAAAAAAATATAAAGCATTTCAATTCTTAATGTAAAATAATGTATAGTACAAATATGAGTATCTCAAATTTTAATATATTCGTAAAATTAGCTGCGAAGTGTATTAAATTACAGGATAACTTTTAATTAATCTATTCATATAGAATTATGACAAAAATCACAAATCCAGAAGAAATTAGAAGTGAAATGATGCCCATTCAAGATTATATTGACATGCTGAATTCATTGATAGCAAAAAATTCACCTCTTATTATCAATAATTCAGGACTGGAACACGCAAAGGCATTAACATCTGCAATCTTTCGCAATGCAAAAAAGATCAATATGCTGTGTGGCGGATTTAATTCAGTATTAGCGGATTCTCAAGAATATAGAAAAGAGTTGTTGTTTTTCATTGAGAAAGAAACCAGTGAGATTAATATACTTATTGAATCACACAACGAAAACTCCGAAACACTAAATTTAGTGCTTGAAAAAAAAAGGGCTTATCCTAACAAGAAAATTAGCATTAGAGCTTTATCTCAAGATGATGTTGTTTTTAAAAATCTAAAAAGCAACAACAAAGATATGCCCGTTCATTTTATGACTGCAAATGATCAAATATTTCGACTTGAATATAATCCTGAAAGATTTACTGCTTATGGTGCCTTTAATAGACCTAACGACGTCCAATTATTAAACAATATATTCTTTGAGATGTTTGACAAAAGCTCCATCATAAATTAATTTCAATGTCTTCAAGATGGAAATGCGAAATTTCTCAAGCTTCATTGAAATATTGGGAGCTTTATATTTTGGATTTATTGGATTAAAATTTCTTCGAGCATACTATGAGTCTCACAAGTATATCGTTGACAATCGAGTAAAGTTATTAGGGTATTTAAACGACAGCAATGAACCTAAATCAATAAAAGAGTTTCTTGATAAAGAAAAAGGATTGTACTTCGAGGTATTATTCCAACGTCTCACAAATCATAACTATTACCGCTTCAGGGAGATTTTTCTAAAAGCAGCAATTTTATGCATTTTTACTTTAATCTTTATCGGTTGTTACAACAAAGACAACCAAGATTCCAATTTGAGTTTTATTATGGTTGGTTCCTTATTTATCATGCACTCAACTTACAGATCAAGTATCTTATTATCAAAGCTAAATTCGGAAAAATTTGCACATTATATATCCCATGATTTGTCTGAAAAGATGATAAATCTGTATATAATTGATGGCAAGCACTGGCTAAAATTGATTTTTAGTAGGAGAAGAATAAAAGAAGATTTTACATGGGATTTACTTTTTAGGTTAATCTTTTTTGTCATTTTCAATGTTATACTTTTTCATCTATTCTATTTTACTTTTAAAAACATTAATTTAGTCCACGTTTTTATACAAGATCATAAATTGCATAACTTTACTGTACTTTCCATTTTAACAGCATTAATTTTTCCTTATTTTTTAATGTTTTTCATTGATACTATTCAAAGAACTAAACTTTCGAACATTCTTAAAGAAATTGAAAATAAAGAATCAGAAGAGAATGCTGCAGAAGTAAAAAAACTTGTAAATGTGAAATAAGCTAGAGTTTGTGAAACTTATAATGAAAACTAAAAAACCGGCCTTTGAGCCGGTTTTTTAGTTTCATATCGTATGCAATTTACGCAAGCAATTCTTTTACCTGGTTGTAAACGTTTTGTCCGTTGAAACCAAGTTTTTCGTCCAGCACCGTGTACGGGGCCGAAAATCCGAATGATTCCAATCCGAAAACTTTTCCATCGGCGCCAACCAAACCTTCGAGGTTGACAGGCAAACCGGCAGTCATACCAAATTTTTTGATACCCGGTGTCAATACTGCATTCTGGTATTCAACAGGCTGGCTGCGGAATAATCCTTCCGAAGGAACGGAAACGATACGGCATTTGATACCTTCTTTTTCCAGCAATTCGGCGCCGGCAATCAATGTACTGACTTCCGATCCGCTGGCCAACAGGATTACATCGGGTGTTCCTTTTGTGTCGGTTACAATGTACGCACCTTTTTTCACTCCTTCATAGTTTGTTCCTTCCGGCATGTTTTTAATATTCTGACGCGAAAGAATCAGTGCTGTTGGAGTTGTCGTGTTTTCAAGCGCCATCTTCCATGCCACAGTAGTTTCTTCACAGTCGCCCGGACGCAAAACCAACATTGAGTTGTGCCCTTTGTGGTTTTTCAGTTTTTCCATCAGGCGAATTTGAGCTTCCTGTTCAACCGGCTGATGGGTCGGGCCGTCTTCGCCAACACGGAATGCATCGTGGGTCCACACATATTTCACCGGAAGTTCCATCAGGGCAGCCATACGTGCCGCTGGTTTCATGTAATCAGAAAAGACAAAGAATGTTCCGCACACCGGAATAATCCCGCCATGCAGCGCCATCCCATTCATGATGCATGCCATAGTCAACTCGGCAACACCGGATTGAAGGAATGCACCACTGAAATCGCCTTTTTTGAACGCTTTTGTTTTTTTCAGGAAACCATCGGTTTTATCGGAATTGGAAAGGTCGGCCGATGAAACAATCATATTTTCAACTTCGCCTGCAAAAGCGGCCAAAACAGTTGATGATGCAGCACGGGTTGCCGAACCTGCTTTTTGCTGTATTTTGCTGAAATCGAAATCAGGAGTTTCTTTTGAGAAGAATTTTCCCAGTTTTGCAGCCAGTTCCGGATTGGCTTTTGCCCATTCGGCCTGTGCCGCTTTTTTGGCAGCAGCAGCTTTTACCAGTTCTGCTTTCCGTTTGTTGAATAATTCCTGTACATCATCGAAAATAACAAATGGGTTTTCAGGATTTCCGCCCAAATTGACAATGGTTTTTTCGAACGAAGCGCCCGCCTCGCCCAACGGCATCCCGTGGGTTGCACATTTGCGTTCGAAGTTGCTGCCATCGGCCGTTAAAGCGCCTTTGCCCATAATAGTTTTACCAATAATAATAGTCGGTTTTTCAGTTTCGGCATTGGCTTCTTTCAGTGCAGCACGAATTTGTGCCACATTGTTTCCTTCAATGCTGATGACTTTCCATCCCCATGCTTCGTATTTTTTTGCGGTATCTTCGATGGTAACTTCTTTCGTATCCGTCGAAAGCTGAATATCGTTTGAATCATAAAACATGATCAGGTTGCTCAGGCCCAAAAATCCTGCGATACGACCGGCTCCCTGCGAAATTTCTTCCTGTACGCCACCGTCAGAAATAAATGTATAGGTTTTATGAGCCATCCATTCGCCAAAACGGGCCACCAGGAAACGCTCTGCAATAGCAGCGCCAACGGCCATTGTATGGCCTTGTCCCAACGGGCCCGATGTGTTTTCAACACCTCGTTTTACATCTACTTCCGGATGCCCGGGAGTGACGCTTCCCCACTGACGGAAATTGGAACAATCGTCCATGCTGAAATTGCCGGTAAGCGACAATGTTGCATATAACATGGGTGACATGTGTCCCGGATCGAGGAAAAAACGGTCGCGGTTTGCCCATTCCATATCAGACGGGTCGTAATTCAGAAATTCGGAATATAAAACGCTGACGAAATCAGCGCCTCCCATTGCGCCTCCGGGATGACCGGATTTGGCCTTTTCAACCATTGCAGCCGCGAGGATCCGGATGTTATCGGCAGCTTTAGTTACTAAATCTTTGTTCATTTTAATAGTTTTTTGCCAGATTATTAAATCGTTATGCAGGTAAGGTTTTCGTCAAATGCAAAAATAGAATTTTATTCGAATTGGAACAGGAAATAAAAAAGAAACCCGGAAATATTTAATATAAATTCCGGGTTCTATTGTCGTTTATATCTTTTACTTCGAATGAAGGATGCGCACCATAAATACGCCATCAATAGAAAGTAATTTTTCTGTCAGTGTATCAGATGGATCAGCGCCATCAATATCAATAATATTGTAGGCAATATCTGCTTTATTTTTGTTCAGCATGTTCGAAATGTTAATTCCTTCGGAAGCCAGTTTCGAAGTAATCTGGCTCACCATGTTGGGAACATTTTTATTGGCAATCACAATGCGAGCTCCCCCGTTGCGGTCCATTTCGGCAGTCGGGAAGTTCACCGAATTCACGATATTTCCCTTTTCGAGATATTCGCGAACCTGTTCAACGGCCATAATAGCACAGTTGGTTTCCGATTCTTCGGTTGAAGCGCCAAGGTGAGGAATGGCAACTACATTTTTCATCATCAATACTTCTTCATCGGGGAAATCGCTAACATAGCAGGAAACTTTTCCCGATTCGAGCGCTTCTTTCATGTCAGCATTGTTGACCAAACCACCGCGAGCAAAATTCAGGATTTTAACCCCGTCCTTCATCATTTTAATTGTGTTTTTATTGATGTAGCCTTTGGTTTCAGGAGTCTGCGGAACATTGATAGAAACAAAGTCGGCATTCGCCAAAAGAGATTCGAGACTTTCGGCTTTTTTCACATTGCGGCTCAAATGCCATGCTTGGGTTACCGAAATATAGGGGTCGTAACCTATTACTTCCATTCCCAAAGCCTGTGCTGCATTGGCAATCAGTACTCCAATGGCGCCCAGCCCGATAATGGCCAGGGTTTTTCCTTTTATTTCCGTTCCGCCGTAATTTTTTTTGCCTTCTTCGATCAGGGCAGGAACTTCACTTCCTTTGCCTACAAGGGTTTTGGCCCATTCGATAGAAGGTGCAATGCCACGCGATGACAATAACAAACCGGCAATAACCAGCTCTTTTACCGCGTTGGCGTTAGCGCCTGGCGTGTTAAACACTACAATACCTTTTTCGGTACATTTTTCAATCGGGATATTGTTTACTCCCGCTCCGGCACGCGCAATTGCTTTCAAACTTGAAGGCATTTCCATGTCGTGCATGGCTGCGCTTCGAACTACAATTGCATCGGGATTGGCCATGTCACCGGCAATTTCATACTTTTCTGAAGAAAAGAGCTTTAGCCCTTCGCTATCAATCTTATTTAAGGTCTGTATCTTAAACATGATGTTTGAATTATAAATTATTACGTATTGAGAGTTATCGAAGAAAAAGTAAAACAAAGATCACAAATAATTTTAAGATTTGTCGAAAAGTTTTTGAAAATAATTCAAATCTGAATTACTTCTTTTCAAAATAGCCGATCTGGTGTATTATTGCCGTTTCCCTTCTGCCGCATTTAATCCATTTTAAGAATGCTTAATCCTTTTTATCATTGCTTCAGCTTTATTAACGGTTTCCTCAAGTAACTTTCAGTACAATAAATAATTGTATAAAACGAACAACTTGTATAGAAGCACAAACAGAGATGAACAAACTGCATGTGAGTTCCACTTGGTAGAATATTTTGATAAAACAGCAAAACCTGAATGAACAAAAAATCAAACATTCTAAAATTTTTTCGGATGAAAAGTATTCCCGTCCTCTGCTTGTTTTTTATTGTTTTCGATGCCTCTTCACAAAGTCTGCCCGACAGTACAATCCTCTTTTCCGGATATATATTCGATTCGGATTCTCTTCCTATTGAAGGCGCCTATCTGATTAATTGCCGCACACTAAAAGTGGATCCAACAAATCGTTCAGGGTATTTTCGCACGCGGGTACAACCCGGCGATTCGCTGGTTGTAAACCACATTGCGTATGGGCGATTGTTTGTACAAGCCAATAAGAAACACGCATCAGAAAATACGTTTTTCCTGAACATTCAGCCGTACGAAATCAGTCCGGTAATTGTTAAAAGTTATGAAGTTGATTTGGCAAATTTTGAGAGAAATATGAAACTCATTTATAAGCAGCTCGGATTGATGCCCAAGCCGATAGACTATAAAACCGGCAGTAATCTGCAAACAATCAATCCGTATGCCCCCGGAGCATCGGCCCCCGGTTTTGGTATCAACCTGCTGGATTTATTTTCAAAAAAGAAAAAACGGTAACTTATTTCTTATTTTCTGCACATTTGGTAAGTTCGCACTAAATTTAATTTTTGAAATCATGATTGCAGATCGTATTGAAAACATCGATTTATATACAGGGTTAGGTGACAGAATCGTAAAGGCTCTAAAATATATTTCAGAAACCGATTTCTCCGGAATTGAAAAAGGGAAATATACCATCGATGGCGACTTGATTTACGCGATGGTAAACGAATATGAGACCAAACCGGAAGCCGATTGCAAAATTGAAGCGCACCGGAAATACATTGATCTGCAATTTCTTATTTCAGGAGAAGAAACGATGGGTTATACCCCGCTAACCGGGCAAAACCCGAGTATCGCATACAACGAAGAAAAAGACTGTGTGTTTTTTGAAGTCCCTGTTTCAACGATGAATTTTGTGCCCGGTATGTTTGCTATTTTTTATCCAACCGATTTGCACCAACCGTGCATTCGCACCGGAGAAACATCTGCTGTAAAAAAAGTTGTCGTTAAAATCCAGGTATAACCTTCTGCTTATTGCACAAAAATTACATCGCTTTATAAATGAACAAAACACGATCCTGTCCGCCACGAGGAGTTGTTGTAATTTGCTTTGATCGCATTCAATAAAAAAACGCATCAATATAAATCTGAAAGTCGTTCTGTTTTTGTAAATTAGACAAACGATAGTGATTTCTTGTAACGATTGGGCGTTGGTTGGATATATCCAAATCATACAAACCAGTTATCAACAACACAATTTTTATCTTTTATAAATTGACTTATCTAACCGGGCAAAGCAATGGAAGACAAAGGCAGGTATAAATTCTCAGTCAAAAGCCGGATAAAAAGTTTCAAATATGCTTTTCGCGGATTTACCTGGTTGTTCCGCTACGAACACAATGCCAGGATACATTTGGCCGCTTTGATGCTCGTAATTATTGCCGGGTTCATTTTTCATATAAACAGTATGGAATGGATCGCGGTACTTCTGGTTTCAGCTTTCGTTTTTTCAGCCGAAGCAATTAACTCGGCCCTGGAATTTTTAGCAGATGAAGTTTCGGAAGAGCAGCGGGATCGGATTGGAAAAGCCAAAGACCTTGCTGCAACCGGGGTGCTTATTGCCGCAATAACAGCTATCGTTGTTGGCGCTATTATTTTTATTCCCAAACTAATATTATTCCTGAATCAAAACTAAAACAGCATGAACAGACGTAGAAAATTAAGTATAAAATCGGTAATCCTATTTCTGTACATCTGGCTCTGTGTAGGTTTTCCAATGGGACTGTGGGTTCTGATTGCCGGCCCCTCGCGATGGTTGTCGGAATATGCACAAAACACAGCAATGGAGCATTCCGAAGAAAATTTATGGGGGAAATTGATTATTCTCGGATACATCGTTGTTTCATTTTTTCTTGCCTTGCTTTTTTTCAACATTGTAAAACGTACCCGAATAAAGTTTTTAAAATCAGCAATTCCAGTTATACTGGGACTTTCCTTTCTGTGTTCAGTATACATCTTTAGTTTTCACCCGCAATGGCTGATTGCCTATTCGAGTTCCGAATCATCTACGCAAAAAGCATCAGGGATACATCAAAACGGAGGAATGGAATTTATTTTTGGTTCCTATCCTACGGAAGAAATGATAGACAGTCTTCAAGAACAGGGATTCGATGCAATAATCAGTCTGCTGCACGAAATGGTAGTGCCGGCAGAACCAGCATTACTGAAAAAGGAAACTGAAATCGGGAAAAAAATAGGACTCAGGATTATTAATATACCCATGCTACCCTGGATTTCGGGCAACGAGGGAGCACTGGAAGAAATAAAACAACTGGCCAGCAGTGGAAAAGGCCGTTACTATGTGCATTGCTATCTCGGCCGCGACAGGGTCAATGTTTTTAAATCGCTGGTTGAAAAGTACGGAGCCAAAACCGAAACCGAAAAAACGGTTTCCCCCCGGAGACTTGACGAAATTACGCAAATGGAAAGAGGGAAGATTTTTCGATTGGAGAATGACGTATATCTTACCCCCTATCCTACTGACGAAGAATTCTTTGCATACATACTAAACGGATATTTCAATACGGTAATTTCGCTTCTCGACAGTACTGTTGCTGAAAATAAAAGTTGGATAGAACAGGAGAAAAAGATCATGGCCAACTACAAGGTCGACTATTTCAGTTTCCCGTGCAGTAATTTTTCGGATGAAAAAACGATGGAAGGCCTAAAATTACTGATTTCTGAAAAAAAGAAACCAATTGTAATTCATGCGTTTAAAACCGACGACCCTTCTACCGAATACATTGTCAGCCACTATTAAACGTTCGTTCGTTGTTTTATCAATTTCCCGAAAATGACAATCCCGTTTATTCTAATTTCGTAACTTTCTAGGGTTCCGTGCAAATTGTTTTTACCGGCTAAACCACAATTAACTCGATTCCAAAGCCATCAATCATTTTTGCCATCGAATCGGTAATTCCCGAATCGGTAATGATAACATCAACCCGGTCAAGATTACAAATTCTTCCGAAACCTCTTTTCCCGAATTTTGAAGAGTCTGCCAGTATGATTGTTTTTAAAGAAGCATCGATCATTTTTTTATTTAACTGGGCCTCTTCGATGTTTGAATTGGTAATTCCAAACTCCGAATCGATCCCGTCAACTCCCATAAAAAGTTTGGAACAGGTAATGTCTTCGAGAAAACGGGAAGTATGATCTCCAATTACGGAAACAGAATTTTTTCGAACCGTTCCTCCCAGCTGGATAACAGTTACATTGTTGATCTCATTTAATAAAATCGACACCTTAAGAGAAGCCGTAACAACAGTCAGATTATCTACAGGACGGATTTGTTCGGCAAAAGCAAAAACAGTAGATCCTGCCCCAACAATAATAGAATCATCCTTTTCAATTAATTCACAGGCAGCCTGTGCTATACGTTTCTTTTCTTCCCTCTTTATCTTTTCTTTTTCTGTAATATTTAAATCGATAGCATGAGGATTAATAGGACTGGCGCTACCGTGGGTCCTGAAAAGAAATTTTTTTTCTTCCAGATATTTTAAATCCTTACGAATTGTTACGGTTGTAACTTTTAAAGATTTTGCAACATCAAGGACTTTGACGAAACCGTCTTTACTCAGCGAATCAAGGATATACTTATGTCTTTCTGCAATACTGGCCATGAATTTCCCTATTAAAATATACTGTTCTATTTCATCCCAAAAATACAACTATTATCCTAAAAAAAACAAACGTGCAAAACAGCGATTCAAAAACAAATATTTTTCGATTTGTTTGTATTTGTTTCTTTTTCTTACTTATTTTACCACAAAAAGCAACAAAAAGAAATTCATATGAATAGAGACAATTTACTAAAGCAAACAGAAAAGCAACCTCTTTTTGATATTCTGATCATTGGAGGCGGGGCAACAGGATTAGGAACAGCCGTAGATGCTGCATCCAGGGGCTTCAAAACAGTTTTACTGGAACAACATGATTTTGCCAAAGCGACTTCGAGCCGTAGCACAAAACTGGTACACGGAGGAGTTCGCTATCTGGCTCAGGGCGATGTGAATATGGTTGTCGGAGCACTGCATGAACGCGGACGCATGCGGAGAAATGCACCTCACCTGGTAAAAGACATGCGTTTCATAATAGGAAATTATCGCTGGTGGGAAAAATCTTTCTACACGATCGGGCTGACTCTTTACGATGTGCTAGCCGGCAGATTGGGACTGGGCCGTTCTTTACCCCTGATGAGAAAAACGATAAAAAAAGAAATTCCGGGATTGAAACAGTCGGGGTTAAGAGGAGGCGTTGTATACCACGACGGACAGTTTGACGATTCACGCATGGCAATAACTCTTGCGCAAACGGCTACCGACCTGGGAGCTATTTGCCTTAATTACATGAAGGTTATTGAATTATTAAAAAACGAGCAGGGAAACCTATCCGGAGCGATTGTTGTCGACCAAATGAGTGGCAAAAAACATCAAATCAACGCGAAAGTCATAATCAATGCCACCGGCGTTTTTGTTGATGATATTATGAAGATGGATGCTGCTGAAGCAAAGAAAAAAGTACGCCCCAGTCAAGGTGTTCATTTAGTGGTCGACAGTAAGTTTTTAGGAGGCAATTCTGCGTTGATGATCCCAAAGACAAAAGACGGACGCGTATTATTTGGCGTCCCATGGCACGGAAAAGTTGTTTTGGGCACCACCGATACTCCCTTAAACTCCGCATTGTTGGAACCAAGAGCATTGGAAGAAGAGATCGATTTTATTTTAGACCAAGCAGGACAGTACCTGGAAATGCAACCTACTCGAAAAGATGTTTTATCTGTTTTTGCCGGACTACGGCCTTTAGCTGCACCGACCAACGATAACAGCAAGAAAACAAAAGAAATATCACGGAATCATAAAATATACAAATCGGAATCAGGGCTTTTGACCATTACCGGTGGAAAATGGACCACCTACAGGGAAATGGCAGAAGAAGCAATTGACCAATCGATACAAATTGCAGGATTACCGACCAAAATTTGTCCTACAAAAGACCTCAAATTACACGGATATTCAAAAAATACAGATGATAGCAAATGGGACTATGTTTACGGTTCGGACATAGAAAACATCAAAAAAATTATTGATGAAAACAAGGCCAATGCTGAACTGCTTCACAAAAACTACACTTTCTATGCAGCTCACGTAATATGGGCAGTACGGGAAGAAATGGCGCTAACAGTGGAAGATGTATTGGCGCGCCGGGTACGAATGTTATTTTTAGATGCCCGAGCCGCCATTGAAATAGCCCCAAAAGTAGCATCAATAATGGCAAAAGAAATGAACAAGAACATCGACTGGGAAATAGCACAGTTAAACGATTTTACCGAATTGGCAAAAGAGTATGTTTTAGAATAGTTTAATTTTAAAACATACATATTTGCAACAATAAAAAACTATTTTAGCACACAAAAGAAGACAAACAGAATAATTAAGAAACAAAAGAGAAATCAAATATCAAAGAAATGAAAGAATTCAAAAGAAAGGCGATGGCATTAAAATTGTCACTTTTAAAAATTATCGCAGTTTTGCTTTTTGTTATTCCAATCTCTTTTGGATCTAAACTATTAGCTCAGGGGAGAAAAGACAATTATATTAGCTTCAAAAACACGAAAGAGTTGCAAAATTTCTTCAGCTATAAACGAAATGGATCAATTTTAGTTAGCGGACACCGTGGTGGACGTGAAAAAAATTTCCCCGAAAATAGTCTGGAAGGGTTTCAAAATGTTTTGGACAAGATGCCTGCGATTTTCGAGATCGACCCAAGAATGACGAAAGATAGTGTTGCCGTTTTGATGCATGATGCAACATTAGACCGGACAACTACCGGCAAAGGAAAGCTGTCGGATTATATCTGGGCAGAACTACAATCGTTACGATTGAGGGATAGTGAAGGGAACGTTACTCCATATAAAATACCAACATTGGAAGAAGCCATCATTTGGAGCAGGGGAAAAACGATTATCAATCTGGACAAAAAAGATGTTCCGATGAAAACAGTTGTGGCTTTGATAAAAAAACACAAGGCACAAAAACATGTGATGCTGACCGTACACACAAGCGCTCAGGCCCGATATTATCACGACCGTTTCCCCGGCATTATGATGTCGGCTTTTGTGCGTAATGATAAAGAATATCAAGACATTTCAAACGCAGGGGTTCCATGGGAAAACATGATTGCGTACGTGGGCTACACAATTGATGAGACGAATGAAAAAATAGTCGATTCCTTACGATCAAAAGGGGTGAAATGCATGGTCTCATACGCGCCTACACACGATAAACTAAAGACTTCCGACGAACGCGAAAAAGCATACAAAGAAGATATAAAGAAACAACCGGATGTCATCGAATCAGACATTCCGACTGAAATATGGGCAATACTCCAATCAAATTAAATTAGGATACAATCATGTCGAAAATTGAAAATGCGCTTAAAGCAGCAAATGAAACACAGGCACTTCGTATTGGATCAGGCATATTAGTGCAGGTTCCTGAATTGTTTAAAGAACAGTTCCCCGGAAAAACAGCTGTAATAATAGCTGACAACAACACCTACAGAGTAGCAGGAGCTGTTGTTTATGAAGCCTTTAAAGGGCAGGGAATCGATCAGGTAGAACCTTTTGTTTTTGATGATCCCGAACTTCATGCAGAATATTCATACATTGATCAGTTGACCGCTTTTCTGAAAACAAATGAGGCAATACCTGTTGCTGTCGGATCGGGGACCATCAACGACCTGACCAAACTAGCCTCTCATCTGACCGGAAGAAGGTATATGTGCGTTGCTACTGCCGCATCAATGGATGGTTATACCTCATTTGGGGCATCTATTACTGCCAATGGGGCGAAACAAACATTCAATTGCCCTGCTCCGCAGGCATGTCTGGCAGATATTGACATCATCATTGAAGCTCCTTCGACAATGACTGCATCTGGTTATGCTGACCTGTTTGCCAAAATAACTGCAGGAGCCGACTGGATTTTGTCCGACAAACTGAATGTGGAACCAATCGACAAACAGGCATGGTCAATTGTACAGGATGGGTTGCACGATTCACTATCGGATCCACAAGGAGTACAAGCCGGCAATACAGAAGCTATTTCCAAATTAACCGAAGGTCTGATGTTGGGTGGTTTTGCCATGCAATGGCACAAAACAAGCCGTCCTGCTTCCGGGGCTGAACATCAGTTCAGCCATTTATGGAACATGGAGAACCATCTGAACAACGGCGAGCATGTTTCCCATGGTTTCCAGGTAAGCATTGGCACATTGTCGATACTGGCTTTCTACGAACAAATCCTCAAAACGCCCATCGACAAACTTGACGTGGAAGCATGTTGCAATGCTTGGCCAACTCCGGAAACATTAGAAGAACAGTCCCTGAAAATTTTTGAAGGAACCGACTTCCCTGAAATCGGGGCACAGGAAACAAAGGCAAAATATATTTCCCGCGAAGCATTAGCTGATCAGTTGAATTTACTGGTGCAAAAATGGCCTGAAATAAAAGCAGAACTGCAACAACAACTGGTTCCGTATACAGAGGCAAAGAAACGGTTGAAACTGGTTGGCGCCCCCACCGAGCCTGAAGAAATAGGAATATCGAGAGCCCGTTTGCGCGAAACATTTATCCGTTCGCAGTACATTCGCCGCAGGTTTACAGTTCTTGATCTGGCCGTTCGTACAAACCTCACCGATAAGTGGCTGGACGGGTTGTTCGGAAAAGGCGGAATCTGGGAAATATAAAAAACAATCAGGATAGCTATTCGGCGATGCCACCGGGGCATTAATTATTCTCGGAATGAACGGGACTCCTGGTGTTTGCATTGACATGGAAGACTAAAGCAAGTGGTTATGACGATTAATTTTAAAATATGACAAATATATCTGAATACAAATATTTCGATCAGATGGGGATTAATAACTCTACTGATTTGCAAAACAAATTGAAAAATATTAAACATGTTGCGTTGGACATGGATGGTACTATTTATAACGGGAAAACCTTATTTCCGTTTACCATCCCTTTCCTGAATAAATTGAAGGAAATGAATATCAGTTATTCTTTCTTAACCAATAACCCATCCAAAAGCATCAATGATTATTTAATGCACCTGGAAAAAATGGGAATATCGGCAACCAAAGAAGAAATATATACTTCGGCACAAGCTACAATTGAATATCTGAAGCACCATTTCCCCGAGGCCAAACGATTGTTTATGCTGGGGACGCCGAGCATGATCAGGGAATTTGAGAATGCAGGATATGAATCATCGACAGATGATGCGAACGACCGTCCGGATGCCGTAGTCGTTGCGTTCGACATGTCGTTGGTATATTCCCGTCTTTGCCGTGCAGCATGGTGGATCGGACAAGGCTTGCCGTATATCGCAACCAATCCGGATAAAGTTTGCCCAACCGATCAACCTACCATTTTAGTTGACTGTGGATCCATCTGTTCATGCCTGGAAGAAGCAACCGGACGAATCCCCGATGCCGTCGCAGGAAAACCGGATCCCCGAATGTTGGATGGGATATTGCAGAAATACAAACTTCAGGCATCGCAGGTTGCAATGGTTGGCGACCGTCTTTATACCGACCTGAGAATGGCGCTGGAAGCAAAGGCATTGGGAGTATTAGTATTAACAGGTGAAAGTTCTCTCGAAGATGTCAACCATTCAGATTTTCGTCCTGACATAATAGCCGATGCATTGAGTGTGTTTGGAGAAATACTTATAGAATCGAGAAAGTAAGCTAAAATATAAAAATCCTTCTGGGGGTTATTATTGATTTATGCAAAAAAAATCTATTGAATTAAAAAACAAAATATTACCAGACACTTACATCATTAATGATTTTTAATCTATCAAATCATATTAAAACATAACTTGTGTGTTTTTAAACGCACAGTATACTAAACAAATAACTAAATTCTTCCGGATGAACAACAAACCTTTTTTTAACAAAGTAGGATTACCGAAGCAATTGGCCTGGGCGTATTTTGGTATTCTGATTTTTATGATGGGTGATGGTATTGAACAGGGATGGTTAAGCCCGTATCTTGTGGAACGAGGCCTGTCGATCCAGCAATCAGCCTTATTATTTACCGTTTACGGGATAACCATTGCTATTTCAGCCTGGTTTTCAGGAGTACTGGCCGAAGCCTATGGCGTTAAAAAAACCATGTCGATGGGACTTGTTCTTTATTTACTTGGAACTGTCGGATTTGTAGGTTTCTCGGTTCCCTCCCTTGATTATACGTTGATGTTATGCACTTACGCATTGAGAGGATTCGGCTATCCTTTGTTCGCCTATTCATTTTTGGTATGGATTGCTTATAGCGCCCCCCGTGAAACCTTGGGAAGAGCTGTCGGTTGGTTTTGGTTTGTTTTTACCGGAGGACTAAATGTTCTTGGCGCTTATTATTCCAGCTGGGCAATCGATCGGTTTGGTAATTTAAATACTCTTTGGACTTCTGTTGTATGGGCGTTGCTCGGCGCTTTTTTTGCCTTGATTTTGAATAAATCGAAACAGCAAATGTCTGCAAGAAGCAGCACAAAAGAAAAAATGAAAGAATTGCTCAAAGGTATAACCATCATGAAAGAAGAACCGAAAGTCCTTATTGGCGGGATTATACGGGTGATTAACACAACGGCACAATTTGCTTTCCCTGTGTTTTTACCGATGTATATGGCCGAATACGGATTTTCTACTACCGAATGGTTACAAATTTGGGGAACCATATTTACTGCCAACATCATATTTAACCTGATTTTCGGTTTTGTGGGCGACCAGATTGGCTGGAAAAACACGATCATGTGGTTTGGTGGGGTCGGATGTGGTATCACTACCCTACTCTTCTATTATTCACCACAATTTTCTTCGGGCAACTTCTGGATTGTAATGCTGGCTGGTGTACTGTGGGGTGCGCTTCTGGCCGGATATGTCCCGTTGTCGGCCTTGATGCCATCTCTTGTAAAAACCGATAAAGGGGCTGCTGTTTCTGTCTTAAACCTTGGAGCCGGATTGCCTGTTTTTGTTGGTCCGGCTATCGTTGGTGCATTCATTGGACTAATTGGAGGAGAAGGAGTGATCTGGATTCTTGCCGGACTTTATTTCTTCGGCGCTTTCCTTACCCGGTTTATTACATTGCCAGATAATGCAAAAACAGCGCACCACATGGAATTAAATATTCAAAAAAAATAAAATTTATCGTAGCAAAAAGACTAAAAAGCAGGAATCAAAATGAAACGAGAGATATTATTAGTGAAACTACAGCAGAGATTATTTGCATTTTGGAATAATACGGTCATGGATGAAACCAGACAAGATCTGTTTCTGGTGTCCGTATATAGGGTTAACTACACATATCCTTTGTTTGAAGAAAAAGGATTCTGTAAAAAAAATGGAGGGCAATGGTATGGCGCTAAGTAAATTGTTTAACCTTTTAAAAGCAGCCCCTTCCTCCGCCAATCTGATTACAGATCAGAATGAGATTAACGAAAAATATAAATACTGGCGCACCAGGGTAATGTATTCAGCTATTGTTGGATATGCCCTTTTCTATTTTGTGCGAAAGAATTTATCGATTGCAATGCCTGCAATTGAGAACGAATTAGGAATATCGAAAACCGACCTGGGATTATTTCTCACTCTACATGGAGTTCTTTACGGTATTTCTAAATTTGCTAACGGTGTTTTAGCCGACCGTGCCAACCCACGCTATTTTATGTTCATCGGATTGTTTATGTCAGCAATGATGAGCCTCTTTTTTGGATTAAGCAGCGGGGTTATAGCCTTCGGATTGTTCTGGCTCTTAAATGGTTGGTTCCAGGGAATGGGATGGCCGGCTGCAACCAATATACTTTCAAACTGGTTTTCACCAAAAGAGCGCGGTGTTAAATTCGCGATCTGCAATACATCGGTTTCTATCGGTGCTTCACTCGTGTTGGTATTAAATGGATTTCTGGTAACCTATGACTGGCGTTATTGTTTCTTTGTTCCTTCTGCACTGGCTGTTTTGGGCGCTCTATTTGTCCTCAACCGATTGCGCGACAGACCCGAATCAATGGGGCTTCCTCCTGTTGAAGAATACCATGGAGAATTGGTAGTTGAACAAAAAACAGAATCGGGCGACGAACTTTCTTTCAAAGCTTTTATACGGAAAAATGTATTCGGCAATCCTATTATATGGATCGTCTCTTTAGCCAATCTTTTTTTGTATACTATTCGGTATGTAATACTAGACTGGGGTCCAACGTTCTTGACCGAGATGAAGGGGGTCAATCTGCAAGATGCAAGTTGGTTGGTGGCAGGGTTCGAAATAGCCGGCATAGCAGGAATTCTGACCAGTGGATGGCTAATGGATCGCGTATTCAAAGGTCGCGGAGGACGAGCTGCTGTTATCTACATGTTTGTTTGCACAATAGCTGTGCTCCTATTCTGGAAACTGCCCATCGAGAATAAACTCGTTTACAGTATCCTGCTTTGCGTTATCGGATTCTCCATCTACGGACCACAAACGCTGGTAGCAATTATTGCCACCAACCTGGCCACCAAAAGGGCAGCAGCAACAGCTGTCGGGTTGACAGGATTCTTTGGGTACATGAGTACCATCCTCTCTGGATGGGGACTGGGTATAATTGTTACCCATTGGGGATGGACGATGGGATTCCTGACTTTGGTTGTTGCCGGTGCAATCGCTACAATTCTATTTGCTTTTACATGGAACGCAGGACATATCGTTGACTTAAAAAATAAAAAATAAACACATGAAACTATCAACATTCATCTTGCTGCTTTTGTGTTTTGAGGCTGTTGTAGCTCAAAACACAGACACAAGTAAGCATCTCGAATACAACACAATACCTTCTGCCAAGATTATTTGTGGCCCTTGGGTCCAGGCAGTTGGTCAAAATGAATTTACGGTTGTATGGACAACGAATGTTGATGCCGCTGTTTGGGTCGAAGTTGCTCCCGACGACGGGACTCACTTCTATGCAAAGGAACGTCCAAAATATTATCAATCGCTGTATGGCCGGCGCTTAATCGGTAAGTTACACCGGGTGCCGGTAACCGGGCTTCAGAAAGGAACAAGCTACCGCTACCGCATTTTCCAGCAGGCGCTGTTGCTTGACGAAGGAAATAAACGGGTAGTTCTGGGCGATAGTTTCGGAAGCGATATAAAAAGAGATTTACCATACACGGTAAAAACACTTGATCCGGATAAAGATGAAATCCGCTTTGTAATGGTGAACGACATTCACGGAAATGATTCTCTTTTCAGACAGCTAACAAAAAACGTACGGAAGAACAATGCTGATTTTGTAGTATTTAACGGAGACATGTTAACTCAGACAGAGTCGGAACAACAAATAATTGACGGATACCTGAATTCAGCCTGTCAGCTTTTTGCTTCAGAAGTTCCCTTTTACGCATTGAGAGGGAACCACGAAAACAGAGGTTCGTTCTCGTACGAATTTTTCAACTACTTCCCTGCACCCGGCAACAATGCTTATTATGCGTTCAGGCATGGCCCAGCCTATTTCATTTTTATCGATAGCGGTGAAGATAAGCCGGATAGCGATATCCGTTATTATGGTCTGTCTACCTCAGACCAGTTCCGGGATGAAGAAGCAAAATGGCTCGAACAAGTGGTTGCGTCTGACGAATTTAAACAGGCTCCGGTAAAGATTGTATTTATGCACATGCCACCGGAAGAAAGAGGATGGCACGGGACACTTGAAGTGGAACGGCTCTTTATGCCTGTTTTAAACCAGGCCGGCATCGATTTGATGCTCTCCGGTCATATTCATAAATACTCATATATCGACAAAGGAAAGAAAAATAATAATTTCCCGATTCTTATCAATTCCAATGTGTGGCAGACAGAAGTAAGTGTGAATTCAAAATGTTTGAGAATGAAACTGATTGATGTTTCAGGGAACGTTGTAAAAGAATATTCCATCAATAAATAAGTTTTTCAGAACAGCATTCATCTGTATTGCCTGATAAAAACGATTCCGTTTTATCTATGCCGGGGCACATTTTTTTTATACTTTTGGGCCAGCAACAACTTATCAAACTAAAAATTTGAAAGATGAATCGTTTTTATTTGCCTGTCCTGTTTATTGCAACCGCATTTTCATGTGCTGCCCCGAAGCAAAATTCCACTGAAATAAAACCCAATATCATCATTGTTTATGCCGATGATCTTGGGTATGCCGATGTAGGCTGTTATGGAGCCAAGGGCGTTGAAACCCCCAATATCGATCGCATGGCTGCAAACGGGTTGATGTTTACCGATGCACATTGTGCCGCTTCAACTTGTACTCCTTCCCGTTTCTCTTTATTAACCGGGAAATATGCTTTTCGCAACAAAGCGGCTATCTTGCCAGGCGATGCTCCTTTACTGGTCAGACCGGAAATTCCTACATTACCGGGAATATTAAAAAAAGCCGGGTACAAAACTGCAGTTGTTGGCAAATGGCACCTGGGTCTTGGCGATGGAAAGATTGACTGGAATAGCGACATCAAACCGGGACCTCGCGAAATTGGCTTCGATTACAGTTTCCTAATTCCCGCAACCGGCGACCGCGTACCCTGTGTGTTTGTCGAAAACCAACGCGTTGCGAACCTCGACCCGTCGGATCCGATCACGGTAAGTTATTCTGAAATGGTAGGCGACTGGCCAACGGGCGTGTCGAATCCTGAAATGCTGAAACAACTTGCCGACCCGCAGCACAGTTGCACGATTGTTAATGGCGTTAGCCGCATCGGTTACATGACCGGCGGAAAATCGGCGCTGTGGGTCGATGAAGAATTTCCGAATGTGCTGACACAAAAGGCTAAAAAGTTTATTACTGAAAATAAAAATGGCCCATTCTTCCTGTATTTTGCCTTCCAGGATATTCATGTTCCCCGTATACCAAATCCTCAATTTGTCGGGAAGAGCGCAATGGGGCCACGCGGCGATGCGATTGCACAGATGGACTGGTGCACCGGACAAATAGTAAAAACACTCGAAGAATTGGGAATTGCTGAAAATACACTGATTGTTTTTTCAAGCGACAATGGCCCCGTACTTAACGACGGCTATGCCGACATGGCGGTTGAAAAACGTGGTGAACACAAGCCTGGCGGACCGTTCCGCGGCGGCAAATACAGCGCATACGAAGCAGGGACAAGGGTTCCGACCATTGTTTATTGGCCGGGAGTTGTTCAACCCGGAACCAGCAATGCCATGATGAACCATGTTGATTTATTTGCTTCACTGGCAAAACTGGCCAATGTTAAACTGGAAGAAAATGATGCCCCTGACAGCTTCGACATGCTGGATACCTGGTTGGGGAAAAATCCCCAGGGACGCGATGCTATGATAGAAGAAGCATTTGTCCTCTCGTTCAGAGAAGGCAACTGGAAATACATTACTCCCGGCACAACAGCTCCCGAGTGGATGAAAGACAAGGATATTGAAAGTGGCATGATGGAAACACCACAACTATTCAATTTATCGGACGACATAAACGAGCAGGTCAACCTTGCAGAAAAACATCCAGAAAAAGTTGGAGAACTGAAAGGTAAGCTGGAAAAAATCATCGAAAAAGGAAGAAGCAGGAACTAAAAATATCGTGAAAAATATAAAAAAGGGAGGCAGCAGCTTCCCTTTTTTTATCCATTGATAATTGGTGAAAACAAAATATTTCATCCGGATTTTTTTACTTTTGTAAAAGCCAAAACAGAAAACAAAATGACACGGATAGTTTTATTGACATTGTTGATTTGTTCTTTCATCAGCATTTCAGCCAAAGACAAACAACTTACTATTTCCAAAGAGAAAGTTGAGTTAATTATCACGGAGACAACGACCGAAGCCCAACTGAAAAAATTCCAAAAAACATTAAAAGATGAAGCCAATATTGACTTCAGTTTTAAGGACATTATATACAATTCAAAAAAACAAATCAGCAAAATAACCATCAACGTTGACTCGAACGATGGCATGAAAAATACCGGGACATTGATGATCAGTACTATTTATAACGTAGGTTTTATCCGGAATTATTTATCCAAAAGTGATTCTTCTTCTGAAGAACCTCTAATGATCGGAAATATAAGCGAGAAAGAAATGAAACTCAACTAAAACGGGGCCGCCAGCCAAAAGAATGCCAGTCGTCTCTCCCTTTCATTTGCATTGAAAATTTATTCAAAATTGTAAAAATTGAGTTGAAGAAAAAATAAAAATATTATATTTGCACCGCTTTTACAATAAAAAGCAAACATGGTGATTGTAGCTCAGTTGGTTAGAGCGCTGGATTGTGGTTCCAGAGGTCGCCGGTTCGAACCCGGTCTTTCACCCTCAAACGAAACCCAGTAGTCGAAAAATTTGACTGTTGGGTTTTTTCTTTCCCGCATTTTCCGTATCAAATTCTCATTTAATAATTATTAACATTTGCCTTTTGTGCTTTACATCATATTCTCCGCCTAAAATAGTTCGGATATTGCATACTCAACGCACACATATATCGCTGTATATAAACGCATTTGAGAAATATGTGTTTTTATTATGCGAGATAAAAAATCCCCATTTTCTTTTTTTTCTGTCGATAACTCAATTTTCACCTCACCTCAAAAAAGACTATTTTTGAATCTTAGTTTTAGCACGGAAAAATTTTACATCTTTTTATGAGTAAATTAAGATATGCATTACTGGGCGCAGGGTTGATGATCGCATCATTGAGCGCCGAAGCAAAAGACGATGGGGACGGGGAAAAAGGTTATCAGTTTACTACTATTCATGAAATTCCGACTACACCGGTTAAAGATCAGTATCATTCAGGAACTTGTTGGTCGTTCTCCGGAATTGGCATGCTTGAAGCAGAAATGCTGAGACTGGGCAAACCCGAAGTCGATTTATCGGAGATGTTTGTGGTTTGGCATACATATTCCGAAAAAGCAATAAAACACGTACGGCTCCACGGAAGCCTTAATTTCTCGGCAGGAGGCGCTTTTCACGACGTAACGAATACAATACGCAAGTACGGCATTGTTCCCGAATCGATTTACGACGGTCTAAATTATGGGGAAGAGAAACATGTCCATGGAGAAATGGACCGCGTACTGAGCGAACAGGTAAATGCTATTATTGAAAACAAGAATATAAAGCTGAGTACTGCATGGCACGATGCGGTCAACAGCACCTTGAACTCCTACCTGGGGCAAATGCCCGAATCGTTTAAATACGAGGGAAAAGAATACACACCAATCAGTTTTGCAAAAGATTTCGTTGGGTTGAATATGGACGATTATGTGGAAATAACTTCCTATACCCATCATCCGTTTTATTCAAAATTTATATTGGAAGTTCCAGATAACTGGTCGTGGGATGAACTATATAACGTCCCGATGGAAGAAATGGAGCAAATCATCGACAATTCGCTGGACAATGGCTACACCGTGGCTTGGGCCGCCGATATTAGTGAAAAGGGGTTTTCAACTTCAAAAAAAGGAGTTGCCGTTATCCCCGAACTGAACCTGAAAGAAATGGATGGGACTGAAATTTCAAAATGGGAAAAATTAACAGACAAAGAAAAAGAAGAAAAGATTTTTGAACTGAATGAGCCAGGTCCTGAAAAGATAATAACCCAGGAAATGCGTCAAATCGATTTCGATAATTACCAGACCACCGACGATCACGGAATGCTAATTGTTGGCACTGCAAAAGACCAAAACGAATCGGTTTACTACAAGGTAAAGAACTCATGGGGTAATTACAATGAGTACAATGGCTATTTCTTTGCCTCGAAACCATACGTCCGTTACAAAACCATGTGCATCATGGTAAACAAGGATGCGATTCCAAAAAATATCCGAAAAAAATTAAACCTCTGACACATCGAAATCCCGGACAATTACCGGGATTTTTTGTTTCCCTGCTTTTCGTTATTTTAGCCTGACTATTTATCTCAAATGAAACAGCTTGTTTTTTTACTACTAATAACAGTCATTCCACTTTCATGCTTTTCGGAGGAAGACTGGGGTTGGTGGAACGAATTGCACGGATGGCAACCCGGTATGCCCAGTTGGCGAATGTTTTTGACAATCAGCCCGGGCTTTTTAGGCCCCAACGCCTTGCCTGTGCCTGAAATGAAAAAAGGCGTTTTGCCAGGCAAAAAAGAAATAGAATTTGGTACTGATTTTCATTTTAAAAACGGAGACAATACGCAGAATTTATCCGGACGGTTTTATTACCCGTTTACCGGGGCAAAAATTGCTATTGAAGGGTACTGGGTGATGCTCGAACATTATGCCATGTCGGAAACCATCCGCGACGAACGGGTTGCCCGCGACAAAGATGCCCGCGGACTGGCTGTCGGCGACGTGTATTTTGCCACCATGATCCAGCTCTTTAAAGACCGGAAATTTCCCGACACGATGTTACGTCTGGCCTGCAAAACGGCTTCGGGGGGCCGGTTCGATGCAGCCCGCTATGCCGACAGTCCCGGCTATTTTCTCGATCTTGTTTTTTCGAAAAATCTGAGTTCAAATCTCCGAAATACACAATGGGTACCATTCGGGATGCTGGGGTTTTACTCGTGGCAAACCAACGACGACATGAACCTGCAAAACGATGCCCTATTGTATGGCGCCGGATTCGACATTCGATTGAAAGGATTAACAATCAGCAATTCATGGAGCGGATACCACGGCTATAAAGACAATGGCGACCGCCCAATGGTTTATACATTCGACCTTCAAAAAAAATTAAAACACCAAACGCTTCGTATACAATATTTACATGGTCTGCACGACTGGACCTACCAAACCGTAAAACTATCGCTCATTTGGAAGTGGAACTAATGTTAATTTCAAAACCCGATCACCTTCTCTCGTTTCGGTTTCCTACAGCCGGGCTATCGATCCATAAATAAAGAGTAATCTGTATTCTTTAAAAGGAAATTACCATTTCTCCCTGACCTTTTCTTCCGGCTATTGAATTTGTATGCATTCGTTATTACATAGTCAGTCGAACGTGAAAAATCAGAATATTTTTGTCAAAATATTGAATATCAATACAATATTATTGATTAAATTTGAAATTAGGAGGAGAAAATCTACCGGATTTTTGCCAAATTTGAGAAAAAGCTGGTAGAAATGGTAGGTCAAAAAGAAAAAAATCCGCAATTGAATATGTTTCAGGTACCGTTGAAACAATTTATTAATGAAAGCCACGAGCTGTTCCAACTTTCTAAGAAAATAGACTAGAAAAGCCTGGAAGATGGTTTAAGTGTATATTACTGTGCCGACAACGGGCGCCCATGTGTCCCAATCCGGTTGATCGTTGGGGTTGTCATGTTGCGCAGGATGTATAACCAGAGCGACGAAAGCGTGTTGGACCGTTGGGTCGAAAACCCGTACTGGTAATATTTCTGCGGCGAAGTTTATTTCCGCCACGAAATTCCGTTCGACCGGATTGGGGACAATATGAACTCAATCCTAGCTGCGGTGGGTTTTAACCTGAAAAAAATGCTCCGGAGGTTAAAATCCGGGGCAAAAAAATATTTTTGAGTTATTTGAAAACTATTTTTTCTCCTCAGTAGAAACTTAAGTTTTATGTTTTCTGGAAAAATGAGGGTTTTTCACGTTTGACTAAATAGTACATGGATATTAACGAATTTGACTAATTTTGAACTCCCTGATTAATTAGTCAATCCTAAAAGCACGTGAAGAAAGGTAAATGAAAGCAATCACACTGCAATAAAAACCATATATAATGAAAAGACGAACATTTATAAAAACAGTAGGCGCTTCCGGAGCATTTATGATAGTAACACCTACCGGTATCGTTCAATCGTTTAGTTCTGAAAATAAATTGGGTTTGGAAGACGGATTTCGCTTTCCACCATCATCTGCCCGACCACATGCTTTTTATCTTTTCATGAATGGCCATATCTCTGCCGACGGCATAACACGCGATCTTGAAGCGATGAAAGAAGTTGGAATCGGAGGTGTTCTAAATTATAACGGAGGTGTTGCGATTCCGAAAGGAAAGGTAGATTATCTGAGCCCGGAATGGTATAATTTAACCAGGCATACAGTGGAAGAAGCCGATCGTCTTGGACTTGTTTATGCCATGCATAATTGCCCCGGATGGTCCTCAACGGGTGGCCCCTGGATTACACCTGAATTATCCATGCAGAAGATCGTATGGACTGAGAGTCATATAAAAGGAGGACAACGAATAAAAATGTCCCTCCCTCAACCAGTCAAAAGATTAAATTATTACCGAGATACCTATGTTATTGCCCTTCCTTCTACTCCGGACGAAAAAAATCTATGGACTGAGAATCTGACGCGGATCAGCACCAATGCAGGCGATCAAAATATAAAAAATTTGATCGACGGTTCCGGCATTGATGTACTTAGTACAGATATCCCCGGTTTTTTATTGTTGGAATTTAGTAAACCGATGAAGGCTCAATCTATTTTAATTGATGGAATAAATATAACGCCCGGAGCAGAAAGTGTTTATGCAATAGCGCCCGTAAAGATTGAAACTTCCGATGATGGAATTAATTTTCAGACAATTTGTACTACCGGTAGATTTTTTTCCGGTGAACCCGGAGAAGGAAATTTCCCAACTACAGAAGCAAAATATTACCGGTTGATTGTTCCTACTCCAACCCGCATCAATCAACTACGATTTTTTTCATCTGCCGGACGACTTCAAGATTGGCTTATCAAAGCAAATTATATACTGCGACCTTCAGGTTCCAGATTTACAGAAGGGGCTCCTTATGTGGGAACCAATCCCCGGCCACCCGTAGAGGTAAAACCGGTTGTCCATCACGAAGTGCCTAAAAGTTCCATAATCCCGTCGGAGTCAATACTGGATATTTCAGGTTATATGAATGCGGAAGGAGAATTGAACTGGGACGTACCGGATGGCGACTGGACCATCCTGCGCATGGGACATACAACAACCGGTGTAACCAACAGGGCCGCACCCGATAATGGGCAGGGACTCGAAGTTGACAAATACAGCAAGGAGGCTTTCGATAAACATTTCGATAACATGTTTGAACAACTTTTGCCTTTTTTAAAACCATTGGCAGCAAAAGGAAGAGTTGGGATAGAAATTGACAGCTATGAAGTGGGCATGCAAAACTGGACAAAAGCTTTTCCCCGGGAATTCAAAAAAAGTCGCGGATACGAACTGGTGAAATATTTGCCTGCAATGACCGGAAGGGTTATTGACAGTGAAGAAATCACTGAACGATTTTTATGGGATGTTCGCCGTGTTCAGGCAGATATGATGGCAAAAAATTATTATGGCCGTTGTGCAGAACGTTGCAAAGAAAACAAGTTTCTTTTTTACGGTGAACCATATAAACTTGGTCCATTCGAGGGGATGCAGTCAGGGTCCAATATGGATATTGTGATGGGCGAATTTTGGGCCCGGGGACAGCGCAACAGGTATGCAATAAAATTGGCTTCCTCTATTCAGCATATTAATGGGAAAAAAATTGTGGCAGCAGAGTCCTATACCGGTCACGCAATATATTCCAAATGGCAACAGTATCCGTATGCAATGAAATCGCAGGGAGACTACATGTTTACAAGAGGATTGAACCGTATTATCTTTCATACGTCTGCACATCAACCGCATCCGGATGCAAAGCCGGGTATGACCATGGGTCCATTCGGTACCCATATCGATCGCAATGTAACATGGTTTCATCAGGGGTCGGAATGGATGAAATATATTTCCCGCGTTCAATATATGTTGCAGCAAGGTTTATTTGTTGCCGACCTCCTTTATTTTAAAGGAGAAGAAGCTCCGGGTGTAGAACTGGCTCTTCGGGATAAAATATTGCCTGAGCCACCCGAAGGGTACGATTATGATGATATCAATGTGGAAGCTCTGATGAACCGGGTGCGAATTGAAAACGGCAGGATTGTATTACCGGATGGCATGAATTATCGGATCATGATGTTGCCACAAAAAAATACAATGACCTTGGTTTTGCTTCGTAAAATTCGCGAATTGGTTGGGCAAGGCATGTGTATTCTTGGTTGCAGACCAGAGGAAATTGCAGGCTTATCTGATTATCCTGAAAGTGATAAGGAATTCCAAAACTTGGCTGATGAAATTTGGGGAAATCTTGATGGAAAAAAAATTCAGGAACGTAGCTTTGGTTCAGGTAAAATATTCTGGAGCGATTCCGTTTTATCTGTTTTGAACAAACTAAATGTACCTGCTGATTTTACGTTTACTTCCCGGTCATCCGACCCGGCCATTAATTACATCCATCGCCGGACTGATGACTGTGACTTTTACTTTGTCACGAACCGGAAACGAAGAAGTGAAAGTCTGGTTTGTTCTTTCCGGATCGGAGACAAGAACCCGGAATTCTGGAATGCAGCAACCGGCGAAATAATTTCCGCATTGGTTTACGACCTGAAAAATGGGAGAATAGAAGTTCCGGTGCAACTGGAGCCATCGGGATCAGTATTTGTGATCTTTCGATCGCCTGCAGCTGCCAACAGAATATATTCTGTAGAAAAAGATGGCCGGAAAATTTTAGGAACGGAAGCCTTTCTGAAACAATCTTCTGGTCGGCATAAAAATATAACCAATAATTTCACGATCGAGGCTTGGATAAAAGCGGAAAGCGATATTGCAGTGTCGGGCATCAATGTGATGAGAAGAGAGGATGTTTCCGGTTTTGTATTTTATCCATCTGTTGGTGAAAAAATTTATGGCAAAGGACACGCAATCTGTGGCGCCACAGCAGGATTAAATGGCATTGTTGTTTATGAACGTATTAATGACATGCTCAATCCTGTTATGGAAGTAAGAACAGCTATTTCAGGCAAAACACATATTGCTTTAGTTTATAAAAACAGTACCCCCTATGTGTACATTAATGGACGTCTCATGGGAGAAGGGAAACTTTCGGATTATGTGGTACATCCTTGTCTGGAAGAAGAATTTCAGGATGGTTCGGCTGCTTTTTTCGAAGGCGACCGGATGCAAGCTGCGCTCCACGAAAAAGCATTGGAATTGAACGATATTCAAAAACTGGCTCAAACCAAACCAGCCATAATTCAGGAGTTTTTCGAGGTAGAAAATGCGGGCAACATCTCCCAGAAGGGATTGATGTTCTGGGAAAATGGAACCTATTCATTGAAGAAAAGCCAGGGAAACACGGACGTGCTGGAAATATCAGGTATTGGGACACCCATTGAGCTTGGCGGCTCATGGCAGATTGATTTTCCGGCAGGTTGGGGAGCGCCTGAATCGGTAACCATTCCTCAACTGGAATCGCTGCATTTGCATCAACAGGATGGCATAAAATATTTTTCAGGAACAGCCGTTTATCACAAATCATTTGATATGTTTGCGATCGATCGATCGGCAGGTCAGCGTTTATTTCTTGATCTTGGTCAGGTTGAAGTAGCGGCAGAAGTTATTGTCAACGAAAAAAATATGGGCATATTATGGAAAAGACCTTTCCGTATTGATATAACGGACGCAGTGAAGACTGGTGAAAATAAGTTGGAAGTTCGTGTTACCAATCTTTGGCCGAACCGGCTTATTGGAGATGAACAATTCCCCGAAGAAAATGAGTATTACACTGTGCCATTCGAAGGACAGCAAGGAGGCGGCATCAAAATAATGCCTGAATGGTATGTGCAAGGCAAGCCAAAACCCAAAAGTCCACGCGTAACCTTTACAACATGGAAACATTACAGCGCCGATTCGCCTTTACTGGAATCTGGCCTTATTGGGCCGGTAACACTAAAAACAGGTGTCATACGTGTTCTTAACAGTTAAAATTACAGTTCGAAATCAGATAAATAAAAAATAATAACTCATTCGATTAACCAGTTATAAAATAATTTGGACATGAAAATACGTTCTCTGATTCTAATCTTGTTTGTTTGTGTTTTTTCTTCGCATGGTATCGGGCAAACAACTAATTTGACATTTGCTGTTATAACTGATATTCACACTGGTCTTAAACAGGTGGCTGAACCAACAATCAATGTGATTAATGACATCAATAAAAATCCGGAGATTAGCTTTGTACTGGTTTCCGGAGATATAACCAATAATGGCAAAGACGAACAGCTTTTACAGGCAAAAATGTTATTGGATAAACTGGAAAAACCTTTTTATGTAATCCCTGGAAATCACGAAGATGCATGGTCACCAAGCGGTGGAACTTCCTTCTTGAAAATATTTGGCGCCGACCGGTTTTTCTTTGAAAAATCAGGATATTGCTTTATTGGAACCGATTGTGGCCCTATGTTACGACATGGCCTGGCACACGTTCCGAAAGAAAATCTTATATGGCTCGATAGCCAATTAAATACAATGAAAGATAAGGATATGCCCATTATTTTTGTGAATCATTATCCGATGAATACCAATGTAGATAATCATTACGAGGTGATTACCCGACTGAAAAACAAGAATATAAAGTTGATGATTTGTGGACACGGGCACAGAAATAAACAATATGACTTTGATGGTATTCCCGGCTTCATGTGTGTTTCAATCTTGCCCGGGAAAAACAGCGATAAAAAAAGCGGCTATACAATTGTAAAAATAAGTGATGGTGTTGCCACTTTTAATGAAAGAATTCCGGATGCCGACTCGTTGCTTTCTCCATGGGCAAAAGTATCGTTAACCCCAATCCCAAAAGATTCTATCAAAATTGCAGCGCCTGATTATTCTGTGAATACCCTCTATAAAACGGTGACAGTTGAGTGGGAATATACTCACCAATACGACATCTCCGGAGGATTTTCAATTGATGGAGACATGATCTATTCCGGAACCTCTAACGGCGATTTAATTGCATTGAAAAAATCAACAGGGAAGGAAGAGTGGTCATATCATGCAGGCGGAAGAATCTATTCAACTCCTGCTGTTTCCGACGACAAGATTGTTTTTACATCAACAAACGGAAATGTTTATTGTATCTCTCTAAAAGGAAAGTTATTATGGACATTCAAGTCTGAAAAAGCGGTTGTTTCTTCTCCTAAAATTCAGGAAGGCAGGGTATTTGTAGGTTTCTCTGATGGTTCTTTCAGGTGCCTGAATTTAGAAAACGGAGTTCTTATTTGGGATTACAATCAAATTGAAGGAGGTTTTGTACAAGCCTCGTTGTTATACAATGGAAATGTTTATTTTGGAGCATGGAACTCGAACTTGTATGCGTTGAATATGCTTACCGGAGAACAAATATGGGAATGGAGCAATAATAAGTCTCCGGCGTATTCTCCCGCTTCAGTTTCTCCGGTTGCAGTAAACAATCGGATCTTTGTTGTTACTCCCGATTACTATATCACCTGCTTTGATGCAAAAACCGGAAAAATTATCTGGCGGGAAACCAACCCCGAAGTACCAGTCTGGTTTTCAAGAGGATTATCAACAGATGGTTCGACACTTTTTGTTAAAACCAGAAATAATAAGGGAGTTGGAATATCCACGTCGGCCGATTCGATGAAAATTGTTTGGGAAGCATCGGTCGACCTCGATGATGATAGTTCTCCAACACCCATTTATGGTGACGAAAACATTGTTTATTTGGCTTCAAAAACAGGAACAATAATTGCTGTTTCCAGAAAAACAAGTCAAACTCTTTGGAAACATAAAATAAGCAATTCTCCTATTAATTTAGTTTTGCCCGTAAACGAAAAAGAAGTTTACGCATCAACCAGTGATGGCAAAATAGTGTTTCTAAAAATAAACCACTAGGATTTCCAATCCATAGGTTCAAAACAAACGAAATTAGATAATAAAAGGGGGCTTGTCAGAATAAACTGACAAGCCCCCTTTGTTTTGTACCCAGCAACTGTTTAGTTATTTATGAAATTTACCGGCGTATTTATCATTTCAAATTCCAAAATACCACCCTGCATAATTTCTTTGTGAGCGATTTGGTTCGATTGAACTAGTGTGCCGTTCCATTTAACCGAGCTCACATATTTGTTTTCCGGGGAAAAATTCCGGGCAATAACGGTCAGTGTTTTTCCTTCTGGCAATTGAACAACGGCCTTTTCCAGTTGCGGCGCTCCCAGCACATAATTGCCACCGCAAGGATTCACCGGGTAAAAGCCCAGGTTCGTGAAAATGTACCAGGCCGACATTTGTCCGCAATCATCGTTTCCGCAAAGCCCGTTTATTTTATCCATGTATTTGGTCTGGCAAATTTCGCGAAGCAGTTTTTGTGTTTTCCATGGTTTTCCGACCAGCGTGTACAAATATGCCACATGATGACTTGGCTCGTTGCCATGTGCATATTGCCCGATCAACCCGGTAACATCCGATACGAAACCGCTTCCTTCCTGTGAACTTGCCATCTCGAAAAGTGAATCGAGTTTCGCGGTAAAATAATCCTGACTGCCCATCAGTTCAACCAAGCCGGGCACATCGTGCTGGATATGCCAGGTGTATTGCCATGCATTTCCTTCTGTATAATCGCCACCCGATGTGCTGGCATGCGACAGTTCGAACGAATTAAACGGCGTCCTCCAGTTTCCTTGCGAATCTTTACCCCTCATCAGCTTTCGTTGAGGATCGAATAAGTTTTTGTAAAAATTCGAGCGGTTCGTGAAATATTGATAGTCTTCTTCTTTGTTCAATGCTTTTGCAAATTGTGCGGCACAGTAATCGTCGAAAACCGATTCGAGGGTTTTGGATACCGATTCGGTTTTTATCAGGTCGAAAGGATAATAACCGTATTTTGTGTAAATATCCCATTCCGAGTTTGGGTGGTTTTCAGTCAATGATTTTTTTATTGCCTGATAAGCCCTTTCAGCATCGAAACCTTTGAACCCTTTCAGGTAGGCATCAACAATTATGGGGACGGAGTGGTTGCCAATCATGCAGTAGGTTTCTTTTCCCCACAATGCCCAAATTGGCAAAAATCCTTGTTCGTCGTTTTGGCGCAACATTGAGTTGACAAATCCGTCGACCCGTTCGGGACTTAAAATGGTATAAAGCGGATGGGCTGCACGGTACGTGTCCCAAATCGAAAGTGTTGAATAAAAAGGCGCTTCGTTTGCATCAGCAATATTGTTGGGTTGAATAAACAAATGGTACATGGAAGTATAAAAAATACTTTTTTGCTCCTGGCTCCCTTCAATCTGAATACGCGAAAGGTAGTCGTTCCATTGTGCTTTGGCTGCTTCCCTGATCGTTTCAAATTCCCATTCAGGAATTTCAGTCTGAAGATTTTTCTTGGCTCCCTCAACACCAGTCGATGAAAGGGCAACTTTCACCATCAACTCTTCGCCCGGTTTTAAATCGAACCCGAACACGTAGCGGGGCGCTTTTTCTTCGTCGTCCTGTTTTGCCAATTCTGTTTTAGCGGTGAACGGTTTACTAAATTCAATCACATAATAATATGTGCGTTCGAGCCATACTTTCGTTCTTGAATAGCCGGAAATAGTAGTTTCATTTTCAATATTCACATTGGCATCCAAAACGTGTTTGTGCAATTGGGTTTCGCTGCCTACCATTGCACTTTGAAAGTCGATTAAAAGCTGAGGTTTTTCATTTCCCTGAAAAGTATACCGGTGAATCGCAGCATGCCCGGCAGCCGTCATTTCGGCTTTCACATCAAAATCGTTCAGTACAACTGAATAATATCCGGGAGTTGCCTGCTCGTTGTTTTTGTCGTAACGACTTCCATATTTTTCCTGAATAGGTTCTCCTGAAAAGGGAAGCATTAATAAATCGCCCAGATCCATGCACCCGGTTCCGTTCAGCCTTGTTTGCGAAAAGCCGTTGATTACCGAATCCTGATACTGATAGCCTGAACAATATGCCCAGCTGCAATTACCGGTTTCGGGACCAACCTGAATTAATCCGAATGGCACACATGCTCCCGGGAAACAATGCCCGAACTCGGCCGCGCCAACAAATGGATTGACGTATTGGGTAAAATCGGGAGTTGCCGGAGCTTGATTTTTTGGGGAGCAACCTATTATAAAAAATAGAAGGACGATAAAATAAAAAGATAACTTTTTGGACAAAAACATGAATTGAGGGAACTTCATAGTAAAAAATTTTGATTGGCTTTTATAAATTTTACCGGCTAAAAATAGTTAAAAAATCACTTAAATCGGGCTAATCATTATTAGCAGGCACAATTTTTAGCTGATGGAAGCTTCACCTCCAAAAATTCGTTTTACCTCATTCAATAAGATGCGGCGACACGTGTTGATTTGTTTCTCAATTAGCTATAGCAACAAAATAAATTAGCATTGTTTAAGCAATTCTCCGGCCATCATGAACCCTGTTTCTCCGCTGTTAAGCACTTTTACACCAAAAACTTCTTCTGGATTTGGATAGGAAAAAGAGAAAACACTCATTGAAAGTTGGGCCAAAACAACAACATCTATTTTCTCTTTCTCCTGAACCCTGCGAATTGTCTGTGCAATGGCTTCATTGTGTTCAACTATTTTGCCCTCGCCCAATAAATGAAAGGCATTTTCGATAGTTGCACCCGTGAATTTAATCTTGCGTCCCATTTGGGCGGCGGTTTCCATCAGTAAATCCTGCGTGCTTTTCACCGTTGGTCCATGCGTAGCAATCACCAGGATTTTTTCATCAGAAAGAGCTGCCTGTTTCATCATTGGCTGATCGATCTGGATAACCGGAACATTAAATTTCTTCATGTGTTCCTGCACCTGAAGGAAAGCCCTGTTCATGGTAGAGCAGGAAATCAGGATTGCATCAACTTCAAATAAACGGTACAGATCTTCAGCGTATTGACAAAACAAATCGATGTTGATTTGAGGCGGACATTTTAAGCCTTCATGAAAAGCCTTCATAAAATTAAGTTGTACAGCTTCGTTGCCAACGTTAATTATTTTCACTCCGGGCAGCATTTTTCCTCCAAACCAAGTACTCCATAAGCTCACCCACGAAGAACCATTTACAACACCCAGTTTTTTGTTTTGCAAAGCAGGATCCATTGCTTTCCTGAAAGAAAGCGATGGAACATCGTTGACCTGCATGTACTGGCTAAAAAGAAGAATTGGATCTATATTGTTCATATATGGATTTTTTTAAAACGTGTTTTGTGCAATTTTCGTCCTCAAATGAATTTCAATCTTGATACCAACGCATGGATTTCGTCTCACGGATTTACGCTGTGCTCCAATTCAGCTTCGCTTTTACGCAGCTCTTTCAGATACCGGTTCTTTTCTTTCAGAAAACTAAATACCTGATCATGATACTTGCTAAAACCGGGAGCCGGAATTCCATTTGGAGAAACAGCTTCACTTCCATATCCGGTCTGGAACATATCGTGATGATAAACGATGTATCCTCCAACTTTCCAAACATTATAAATATGAAGAATATGATCGATTGGAAGGGTTGGGTTTACCGGCCCCCCGAACTTTGGCGTGCCTTTGCGTGCCGGTTCATCATCCACAACGGGTTTTTTGTGCTTCTCTATAAGGTATTCTATCTCCTTGACTGCTATTTCCCAATGGCGATTGTCCTCGCGAGAGGTATGAGGCGACAAATAATCCAGTGTCCTGTTTTCGTCAAGGCTTCCCAGATAACCGGCATAACCGGGAGAATTCGTTACAATTCTTTCAGGATCGATGCCTTTTATAATTTTATAATAATCGATTGTCCGGTAATCGAATTCATTCCAAACCTGAAAAACAAGGTTTCTATATGGATTTAGCGCTTTTGTAAGTTCTACCACCGCCCGATCCGATGCCTCATTACTTAGCCTTATATTTTCATTCCAGCTTTCACGCGAGAAGAGAGCCAAAAGAATTACCACATTTTCTGCGTCTGCATCTTGCAGGATGCCTTTTAACGTTGCAAGATGCTCTGTATTTAATGTCCCGTCAGGCTGATACATCGTTTTATCTTTCCCTGTATCGGCAAAGCCCCGGCCACTGTCCCACTGGCACCAAACCCGAAAAACATTGATCCCCGTATTTTTAAATTTCCGAATCCATTCCCTTCTCTCTTCGCTGCTTTTATTAAAATCAGAATTATAAATTGCATTGAAAAAGCTGACTCCGGTAAATTCAAATGGTTCTCCATTCATTTCGAAACAAGTTTCCTTAATGGTCAATCGGGTTTTCCCTTGTGCCCCGGAATAATTTGGAATCAGCAATAAAACGAATACTGCCAGTAAGTTGATTTTTAATGTTCTCATATTAAATACGTTTAAAATTATATCAGGAAATTTTTATCCACCGGGGCCGGATAAAGATAAAAACCATGGCAAGGGCAAAAGTTGCCAAAACTGCCATGATGATAAAAACAGAACTAAAGTCGTGCGATAAATTGGTTATTACCCCGATTCGGCGAAGTACCCAGAACGTAAATGATGTTTCAATAAACCCAACCAGAGCTGCCACTGTGGCTACTTTTGTTTTTAAAACATCTTGTTTAAAAGCATGTTGATTCCCGAGAAATGCACCGATGCCAAAAACAAACAACGAAAGAATTACCACACTAACATTTACTGATTTAAAGAAAGGCAACAGCAAAATGGTCAGCATAAAAATATAGGCTACTGATATGATCACTTTCCTGGCTTTCAGAATTGGCATTTTCTTTCCGGCAAGCCACAAAACCAAAGTTCCGCCCAGCCATAAACCAACATCCTGCATAAAATAAATGGCGCTTAATTTAAACGACAGACTTTGATCGTATGGATGATTCAGCTCCTGTGTAAAATAGGAAGGAAACCATTGCGTGGCAAAGTAAAGGCAAGGAATAATCCCAAGCCCGATCAGGGCTACACCCCAAAACCCGGGTTGACTGAAAACCAAGGCATAGTCGCGCAGGTATTCTTTGATTTTTATTTTTTCTTTAACCCGATGAAGATGTCCTGTTTCCTGTACCCATTTTGTTGAATGTTTTTCAGGATTACGAAAAATAAGCAACCATGGGATTACCCATAAAATCCCAACAAAACCGGCAAAAATGAAACTATATCGCCAATTCATGTGATTTGAAAAATAGATTACAACGGGCGGGGCAGCCAAGGTTGCAAGAAAAGCACCGCTGGCAAAAATGCCTGAAGCCAGGCTTCGTTCATTCGCCGGAAAGATTCTTGCAATAATCATCAGGCAGATTGGAAAGTTCACGGCTTCCCAAAAACCAAGCAGATAACGCAGCCACAACAAATGCTGATAATTATCTACAAATCCTGCAAGCAATGTACTTATTGACCATCCGATAACCATTACAGGGAAAAAGAACCGGATATTCCGAATCCTATCGATAAAAATTCCGACAAAAAAATGGGTCAATGCATATGTAAGAGTAAAAGCAGCAAGGAGATTTCCACGAAGAATATTATCCAACCCGAATTCCTTGCTGATCGGTTCTATTGCAGTACCCAACGTTTGTCGGTCAAAATAGTTCAAAAAAGTTGCCAGAAACAAGGTTCCCAAAACAAACCATCGCCAGTTTTTATGGTAAAAGTTTTCCTGCATTTTTTATTTATAACATTCCGGTTTTTAAGGATCAGATTACTGTTTCTGTGTTTTTAACTGAATCATTCGGATGGCAGCGTCAGCAATGTTGCCGGGTTGCATGTTGTAATGGGCAAATAACTCTTCGATGCCCCCGCTTTCGATAAATGAATCAACAACGCCGATTTTACTAACGGGAGCCGGAAAACTATCCGAAAGGACTTCAAGAACAGCATCTCCAAATCCACCAACCGTTGATGCATTCTCGGCAGTTACCGCACACCGGGTCTTTTTTATACTTGACAAAACCAACTCCCGGTCGATTGGCTTGATTGATGCAAGGTGTACAACTTCAGCAGAAATCCCTTTTTGCGAAAGAATTTCAGCGGCTTGCACACATTTCCAGGTCATCACCCCGGTGCCGAACAATGTAACGTCCGATCCTCCCCGCATGATGTGACCTTTGCCCCATTCAAACTGATGATCATCACTGAAAAACTCAGGAACATCGTACCGGGTAATACGAAAATATACCGGTCCATCGGTTTCCATGGCGGTTTTCAATATTGCAGTTAAATCATTATTGCACAGCGGATCAGCTACTTTCATGTTGGGCATTGCCCGCATAATGGCAATATCCTCAATTGAATTGTGCGAACCTCCGGCTCTGCTTGTCGGAACACCTACATACGAACCGGGGATAATGACTTTCAGCTTCGGAAAACAGATGGAAATGGCAATCTGGTCGAGCGCCCGGCGCGATGCGAAAACGGCAAAAGTAGACGGCATCGGGATAAAACCTTCAAGAGCTAAACCAGCAGAAATACCAAAAAGGTTCTGTTCTGCTATACCAACCTGGATGAACCGGTCGGGAAAAGTGCGTTTAAAGTAAGATGCTTTGGTTGATGTATGTAAATCAGCATCCAAAAAAATCAATTTTTCATATTGATGCCCCAGTTCTTCCAACGTTTTACCAAAAGCATCACGCATGTCTTTTTCTATATTATTCGCCGCCATAAAAAGTTTCTTTGGAATTATCAATATTTAGTTTGCTGTATCCTTGTTCTGTTTTTCCGTAATTACGGGCAAGTTCTTTAAGAAATTTATCCGCAGTTTCCGGATCAGGGGCATGAGTATGCCACTTGTAGTTGAATTCGGCCTGCTCAATTCCTTTGCCTTTTACCGTATGAGCGATGATTACAATTGGACGGCCATTCGCTTTAATCCATCTGGCATCGTACAGGGCCTGAGCAACTTGCGTAATATCATGCCCATCAATCTCTATAACGTTCCATCCAAAAGCCCTCCATTTATCGGCAAGCGGTTCAATACTCATTTGTTCCCATACAAATCCTTTTGCCATGGCTTTGTTGTAATCAACGATGGCAATCAGGTTATCGAGATGATAATGAGAGGCAGACATTGCCGCTTCCCAAACATTGCCTTCGTTTATTTCGCCGTCGCCCATGATGCAAAAAACCCTTGAACGTGGATTTTCTTTCATACGCAATCCTAATGCAATTCCTACTGAAACCGAAAGTCCCATTCCTAATGGTCCGCCCGAAGACTCAATGCCCGGTGCACTTTGAATATGAGTATGACCTTCCAAGCCGCCCAGTTCGCAATATGAATAAATGGTATTTCTGGGAATAAAACCCCGCAATTCCAAACTGGCATACAATGCCGGTGAAGCGTGGGCTTTCGATAGGATTAAACGATCGCGCGACTCCATCTGTGGTTGAACCGGGTCAAGTTTCATTTCGCGGAAATACAATACTGATAACAGTTCGGCAATGGAAAAGGCGCCGCCAATATGTCCCCACTGACTGTAAGTAATCATCTCGATAGAGAGCCGCCGTATTTGATAGGCCATTTCTTCCAGTCGTTCTATTTCTTTTTTTTCAATTATCATATAATGAATGAATTAATAGGATACAATCTAATCGTTACATTTTACAACTGAGTTAACCAAACATTTGCATCAATTTTAAAATCATTACCTTGAGACTTTCAAGGTGTACTGTCATTTCTTCGGAAGCTAAATTGCTGTTCCTATCCAGTATGGCATTCCCAATTATGCAATGCTCAGCAATTGCTTTCTCAATTCGGCCTTCAATAGCGGTAATTCCAACTTTGAGCCGATGCCATTGAATATTCAGATTTTTGATAATCGGGACAATCTTCATATTATCGGCCATCTCGAATAGTATTTCATGGAACTGAACGTCCAATGCCAGCCATTCTGACAAAAATAGTTCATGGCTATCCGCAGAAATATGCTTCTCACCAAGAGATTTCATGCTCAACATGATGTCGGAAAGCCTGTTCAGTTGTTCGTCAGTAGCTTTTTCTGCAGCCAACCTGGTAAGATTACTTTCGATGATTATTTTAATGTTGAAAATATCTTCAATGTCCTTTGGCGACAAATAATATATTTTTTTGGTCCTTCCTTCGGTTGTAATCAACCCTTCTACTTCCAGGCGTTTGAGCGCCTCACGAACAGGTGTGCGTCCAATATTAAATTTTTCGGATAACGAGTTTTCGGTAACCACTTCGCCGGGCTTTAGTCCAAAACGGACAATACTTTCCAAAATCTGGTCATAAGCAGCCTGTACTGTATTTCTATTTAATTTGGATTCTGTCTGCATGTATTAATGTTGTTTCGTGTAATTAATAAATATCAATTAATTGCCGTTTCGGGTTTGCTCAATAATTTCCAAGGCATTTTCCCAAGCCGAAACGAACATATCACGGAAATATTCCACCGGACCAAAATGTTCATATTCCGAAACGTTCAATCCGTTTTCCAGGTATGCTTTTTTAAATTCTACAACTTTTGTAAGTAACTCTTCCAGGTATTCTTCCGGAACCGGATTAAAGAAACGAGGTACGACCGGAAGATTAAGTTTGAGCAATTCCTCTGCCTGATTTTGCCAGTTCATTGTAATACAAACATCGGCTCCAACCATTTCGGTGAAATGGTGCAACCCTCTGACCCCGCCACCAATAAAACCTACTTCGGGATAATGAGCTTTGGTGATTTTATATACTTTCTGGGCAATAATCATTCCTGCCATATAAACAATATCGGAAGAAACTGCGATCTTGTTGTCGCGAACAAATTTCTGAAGATATTCATCGTAAATTCCAGTAATGAGGGAATAGTAGATGGCCGGATATTTTCCTGTTTTGTTGGTTATTTCACGATATAGCCGGCATATATCCATCGCCTGGCCAATCCCCATAACCTCAGTTGCGTTGATTGGCGTATTTTCCTGAATTAAAACATTCATTGCTTCAAGCCCGGCCTTGGTTGCAGGAATTTTTATCATTACATTGGGATTCAAATCTCTGTTGCGCCTGCCTTCACGAATAATCACTTCCGGATCTTCTTCATTGACAGGATCGCCCTGAATGCTGACATATCCATGTTTGCCATGTGTTTTTTCCCATATTGGCATAAAAATATCAGATACTTCTTTTACCAACTTTGCCTGTAAGATACATTCCACCTCGTTATTATCATCCGATTCGAGCAATGCTTCCCGCAATAAATTCATTGCATATTCACTCTCCGTGGGATGTGTAAGCATTTTATACGTATAGGAAGGATTTTGTGTGCAACCAAAAGCTCCGGCTTCAATAGCCAATGCCGCTTCTTCACGGGTTACGTTATTAATCCAAAACTTGGTCCCGGTTAGCGAGTAAACTCTTTTAAAATAATCATTATTCATAAGGTTGTTTCATTATTTGTATTAATGTATACAATTATTACATTATTTTGTATGCAAATATAATTGTTATTAATATACAATAATACATCAAATTCATAAAAAAAAGAGAATTGAGCATACACCCAATTCTCTTTTGTCTGAATTTTATTGATGAGCTTTTATAGAATTCAGGAAATCTGTCGTTTATAAATTATTCACTTTATACTCTGAGAAAAATATTCTTTTTATACATGTAGTAAAGTAATAGCCAAGCCAATAAAATAGTCCCTGAAATACTAATTAACTGCCCAAATTCACCCCAAATTACTGTCCACCCGAAAAGATAATTGGCAGTGCGAGCCAAATCTACCAAATCGTATAACAGGTAAATGAAGATTGAATTCATACCAATTACCCGGAAAAAGAAAGACCATTTTTTCCAGCCTTTCACATCAATAATCCAATAAAAAGCTGTCATTAACAGAAAGCCAATTCCTCCGGTCAGCAGGTTGAAAGAGGTTGTCCAACATGCTTTTATCAACGGATAAAACGGACTAAGAAGTAAAGCCAGTGTAATTGCCGATGTACCGATCAGGGATAGCGTTTTGATTTTTTGTTGATCGTTCGTTTTTTTATCACGCAAAAAATGCCCGGCTACTGCCCCCATTAAAGTAACAGTAACTGCTGACACAATGCTTATTAATCCTTCCGGATCAAATGATCCACCGTGTAATCGTCCGGGCAAAATCATTCGATCGATGTAGCCGTTAATACATCCTTCAGGAGTTAAAATACCTGCACCAATGCCCGGAACAGGTACCAGCAAATGAATAATCGAAATTCCGGACAGGATTCCACCGAGCCAGTACAAACTGTTTTTAAACGATTTCGAATAAATAATAATCAAAGAGGCAAAGAAATAAGCTAAACCGATTTGCCCTAAAACACTCACAAAGCGCGGATTTTCAAATCCATTTGAGAATACGCCATTGTATACCCATCCAAGTAAAACCAAAATAATGGCTCGTTTAAACGCTTTTTTAGCCAATTCATTTTTGGAAACTCCTCTTTCGAGTTTAGAAACCAGTGCAAACGGAATGGCAACACCGCTAATAAACATGAACAACGGGAAGATCAAATCAAAAAAATGGAATCCATCCCATTTTACGTGTTCCATCTGATCGGCAACGGACAACAACCAGCCAACCCCAGTGTATTTGGCAAGCGCAGTCACAAAGAGACCGCCGCCGGTAATCCAGAACATATCGAACCCTCGAAGGGCATCGAGTGATAAAAGGCGTTCGCGGGGAACAGCCTGAGTTAGGTTATTTTTCATGTGTTAAAGTTTAATATATTATCGAGATTTTAAAGTTTCAATGGCATGGTGTCCTAATTTTAAAAGCGAAGGATTTTGTACCAGACTGAATATTTTCATCGTTTTCTTCAGTCATATCTATTTCCCAGACTTCTTTAATATCAAAGGAGAAGGTCACCGTTACTTCATTATCTACACCAGTAACTTCGTACAATCGAATGATGTAATTTTTTTATCATCTGTTTTCTTCAGTGTACTGATAATCAAGTTACTTTTATCAAGCCAGAGACAAAGAAAACTTATTTTATAGCGACTTTTCGAGAGCATATACCATCTCAATAGTTCAATCATATTTTAGCCATGCCGTTGAAATACAATCCTTGTCAGAGATGAATCTAATCCAGCGGGACTGGAAATTAACAGGAAAACTATATTTCAATGTTTCCCCCGGTTCGACTAACAATTCCATATAATTAATCCATGGTCCATGTCCTATCGGTTCAACCTGAATCCTGAATTTGACAGATTCCTTTGAATTATGACTAAGCTGTAATACACGGTGGTCATAGAATCCGATAAGGTAAGGATCGGATGGTTCACCGGCCTTAACCTTTGTATTTTTCCAAGGACCACCTTCACCCACCGGCTTTCCAATCTTCCACAAATCGTCAATAGCGCCGGCCCAGACAGCAGCTTTGCCATCGGATGAAATTATGATATGATTGTTCCCTTTTGCAGACTCAGGGTTTATTCCTGTCATGATTAGCATCCCGCGATAAGAGGCATAATCGTGGATGCGAAATTGATGTGAGGCAACAGGACGAATTTTTGCAAATCCATCCGCATTTTCTGCAGGAAGTTCATAAAATGTACCGGCACAATTGAACAAGTCCCGTTCCGTTGCCACTTCGCGGCAGATACGCAACAATCCCTTATCGGTCAAGTCCTGAAAGGCCGGATTTCCTTTGGGCAATCTCCAACGCCGTCTTTGATCATCAACAATCAGGACAGATGCTTCATCAAAAGTTACTACCTGCTGAGGGATAGCCATTTTCTCCCTTATAAAGGCAGATGTTTTTTTATCATCTTTTTTGCTGAGGTTCATCAGAGAATCCAGTTCGTAGTAGCCTGTTTCCGTGAAGCCCTTATTTGATGCAGTTCCGGCAAGGATACCCAGTTTCCGGCGATTACTACCGAGGCTCCAAAGCAGTCCTGCTTTAGTATCATCTTCAGAAACAGGTGATAGCCCTGCAAAGATGGAATCTGCAGTAGAAGACCGGTTGTCTTTCTGAGCATACGAAAAATGAACTGTTGCCCTTGTTGCCTTATCTGTTTTTATTCTTATCCATTCACCTTTTTCTTTCTTATCAAACGGCACATGGACATCTTGACCAGCTTCGATAATTATTGTTTTAAGATCATTCCAATGATTATCTCCCTTTTCATCGATCTGAAAGGTAAAACTAACTTTTGGTCCCTCATTTTCAATCCATGCTGATCGGTTATCCCAACCTGCAAACAGAAAAGGTTCAGAGATCTCTCCGGATTTAACGTTTTCAGAAATCCAGACTGCACCTTCAGCAGAATTAGGCCCTAATTCATCGGGCTTTTCCAATGTAGTAAACCAGAGATTGGAATTTGATTGACCAGGGCCTTCGATTGTCCCCTTTACTTTACGCTTATTCAGGAATTCTTTCTTTGCAGAATCATCACATCCAAATACAAGCTGACCGTTCCATAAGGTAAAATCACCGATCACTTTCAGGTAAGCCGAACGGGGACGGATTCCTGATGTATTTGACAAAGAAAATGAACCCGGGAAACGCCAGAACATTCCATGCATGGTCATCAGGTAATCAGGATTTCCGGGAGTACCTATATCGCGGATTCTGGGCCATTCTGTATTCCAGCCATGAGCGCCATCGTAACTATGACTTGCTTTAGGGAGACGGAAGAAACTCCAATGACCTTTGTCGCGCAAACCTATCAGAACCGACTTGTGATCCCAACCTGTTGCCCATATTGGATCAGTTTCAGGAGCAGCATTTCCGTATATGCCCCCCGGACCGGTTACCTCAACAAACTGGTTGCGGCGGATTATTTTCCAGTCCTTTCCATCCCATTCAGCGAGAACTCCGGATTTAATATCAAATTGTTTCAATGCTTCCTGAGTTGCTTCACCGTTATTGGAATAAACCATCACACCCTGACCCGAATACAAGCCTTTTCCATGTGCCCCGGGCAAAAGTTCAGCATGTTGGGCCATTTCACCGGGTTTTCTGTTCACATTTCCATCCTGGTACAGAACTTTAGTTTGAAGCGTATTCACATCCACTTCATAAAAACCTTCCTCCATTGTTCCATAATATATCTTTCCTGCGGGATCAGTGAGGTGACGGGCAATCCCTGTCAGCCTTCCGGGCATTATATTATATGGGATTGTCCTTACATTGCGTGTACTATCAATTGCATAGGGACCGATAAATAATTGGTTACTCTCCTTGTGGATCATGCGATTTGCCGGAGTTCCGCCGATGCTTTCCGACCGGGTGATTTTTTTTAATTCAGGGCTGATCTGGTATAACTTATCAGATGAGCCAAAGGGCAGATGAGGCCCATAAGTAATTAACCAAAGCGAGCCGGCCCAGGGAACAACGGCTCCTATTCCACACTCGTCTTCATTATTAAAACTTGCCAGGTGCGGATAGATGCCGCTGAAGGATTTTGTTTCCTGAGATTTTTCCCCGTCTGTACAGCATAAAATGGAGACAGACAATAAAAGAATAATTAGTTTTTTCACTTATGATCGGATTTAATCAGTCAAATATATTTAATTTCAGTTACTGAATTCTATACTGTTTATGCTAGCTTGTAATAGAATATGAAAGCCCTGGGTCAGATAGAATAATATAGGAAAGGAACTCAATATTAATTTCCTAATGATTTTTGCTAATTCAGTATTTGCCATTGTTCAACTATTTTTAAAACTTTTCTCTAGCCTTAGAAACTGTTTAAATTTCATATTTTTTTGATTTTTATGTGCCATTTTTAATTTTAAACAGTTTCTAAATTTGAACTGGCTTTCGCCAATCTTCGATTCATAATTCATAATTTTAACGCTGTCTAATTTTCAACAACAACTTCCATCTTCACGGTCACCGGCTCATTGCCAGGTCCCTTTGATGATAGGGTAACAACATACGCACCTGCTTCTTTATAATTATGACCTGCTTCTTTTGCAATGATTTCTTGTGAAGAGCCATCTCCATAGTCAATTGTTACATCAGTTGTTGTTCCAGCAAGGCGGTTCCAGAATAATACTTTATCACCGGGTTTGATTCCCCGCACAGGATAATAATAGGCCCATCCGCATGCCATATTTCTTTTCTTCTCAGGATCAAAAACAGTCACATACAAAAAATCTCTGTCTTTATATCCCTCCCTGGTCTGTACTATCAGTTCTTCACTATAAATACCGGGTTTATTATAGGTGATTGATGTTACAGGCTCATTAACGATTTTCCCATTGCTTAATTTCCACGTGACTTTTTCAAATGGTGACTTATTTCGGGAGAATGAGCGGCTTGCATCCAATTCCACACTCTCTCCGGCAACAGAGAAACGATAACCTCCGGCAATTGCGACAGCAGGGTCAGGATATTTACGCAGATAGGCTTCCATTAACCAGGGAAAAGAAGCAACATTGACCCCTTTGACTAAAAATCCAACGTGTAGATGGGGATCATTGATCTGGCACTTCTTTCCATTCCAGGTCATACCGGTCTTTCCCACAACTGACCCTGATTTTACTTGTGTGCCTGCTGTATATTCTTTTACAATGGTTTCGTAATTCATGTGCCCGAATCTAAATCTAATACCATCCTGATTTTCGATAATAACACTATTAGAACCATTTTCTCCATCTGGAACGGGTGTAGAGACGATCTTCCCATCTATAGGTGATACTACATCCAGGAGATCAGGAATAGCACCGTAGTCCTCACCTCTATGGTAATACAACTGGTTGAAAGGAACCAAGCCTGACCAAGTGTTGTTATAGACAGCGGCTCGCCAGCGATAATTGTTGATCGGAAATTCAATTGATTCCGGCCCCCAGGGCTCATTTTCCAAACAAACTGCAATTCTGACCTGCTTTTTCATATCATTGGTCCGTTCCAGCTTACCGTGCACATCCCATTCATTTACATTTTCGATGTTAATTCTAAGGCCATTTATTGATTCAGGCATCTGATAAGACCGATGATGAACAACGACATTAGTTCCGGATACATTTAAACCTACATTGACCTGAAAATAATCTTTATTGGTAAGCCCATCATTAAACCAGAGATTGGTCTCAGTTAATGGTTTAACCGACACCAAAGTAATTTTTCTTTTGATTGTTTGTCCCCGGTAAGTGCGTGTGATAGTCTGGCTTTCTCCCTGATTCAATTCAAAGATAAAAGGGAAGCCAGGTTGATCCAGAATGATAATTCCTTCATCTGATTTGTTCTGAGCAGTGATTCCCCAAATAACACAGAAAAATAATAAAGTCAGTAATTTTAGTTGTTTCATTTTTTAGCTTAAAGATTTAATTTTTGCCTCAATCTGTTGGAGTATCAGATAATTCAAATTGGAGTAAAACGGGTATCTATTTTTAATCGCAATAGTATTAAGCATTGGCTTTAAGCTACCCAAATCAACCACCTTGTTTCGAGGGACACTGTCCATAAAAGTCTTTTGGCAGATTGAACTAATAATGAACTATACCTCAAGGTTTTTTTCATGTTGTTCCAGAATAAATATTCTTCAATTAATTCTTTTTTGAAATGGAATAAAGTTTTGTTTCATCCTGGTTGAGAAAGATATTCACTTTTCTGTCCCCGGTGACTTGTTTGCCGCCTTTCCATAATTCATCCACTTCGTGTATTTTCCCGGTCGTCCAGCTTTCAGGATAATTCAGCACCAATTTCCGTGATTGATCGGCTGCATGGCTGATTCCTTCCTCCAGATTGCCCGACAGAACCCGGTACGAACCGTCGTTTTTCTCCCATAGAGCCACAAATACCGGATGATATTCTTCTATTTCCTCAACGTAAGGTTGTCCCGAATTTTTTGCCATCGAATTGAGCGCCCTGGCTGTGAGCACCCATGGAACCGGGCTTCCCAGCAAAGCGCAAAGCGATGTGCCTTCTTCTGTATAAACATCGTTGACATTGATTTTCAATTCGGGTGGATCCCAAAACAAAATCCTTTTGTTTCCTTTCGTGTTCATTCCAAGGCACGGGCTTTGATCAACTGAATAGATTACCTCAAACTCTTCGCTTTTGGTATTCATGGTAAACGGCTGGTATATCGGGAATGTGCTTTGAAGTCCTTCAAAAATATCCTCGTCGCCATGATGAAGGGAACCAATATATTTCACTCCATGAACGACCTTGTCTTTTGTCGATATTCCAACAATTTCGGCAATTTCGGGATCGATGCCCCCTGCCGGGCTACCAACAATTGCAACAGGAGCTCCCGACCGGATTAAGTTTATCACGGTTTCTTTCGCTTTGGGCGATAAATGTGAGGGTGTTTGAAAAATGAACAAGTTGCTTTTCACATCCGGAAGATATTCCATCCTCGTGACCGACAAAACAGGTACCGACCATTTCATCAGCGAACCAGCTTGTTCATCAATCCATTCTTTGATGGTTTGGGCAGGCGCATTTTTTGATTGCCATTCCATCGCATCCCGGTTGTATACCAGCGTCGGGCCATACACTTCTTTCATCTGGCTGGCATCGGTCATTGCTTCATTTAAATTTTTGGCAAGAAAATTTACATCATTTCTTGTCAACAGGGTTTTCCCCTGATTCCCCCATGATATATAAGTCCCTTTCGGTGTTTTAAGCCCCTCCGGTGTTTTAACCGCGGCATGCGAATAAGCCCATATTCCCCAACGCAACCGGTCGGGGGCATTGTGTATAATATCCCACGATTCCCAGCCATCAAAGGTTTCGGTAAGGAAATAATGACGCACTTTGCTATCTGCCAACACTGCTGCATGGGCCAAAACATACGCCAATTGATAAGTCCAACCCAAATCCTGATTGTTCCAGAACGTATAAGGCCTTTGTCCCACCTCGTTCCATGCCCCGGCCCAGGTCTGGTCGATCCAGGCATCCAGGTACCCTTCTTTGGCAATGGCTTCAAGATCCAGGCAATTGATCCGCAGGTCGGCCACGCCCGATGCTCCATTCGAATATCCCATAACAATGCACTCCGGGTTGGCAATTTTTGTTTGCTTTACAAGATCGGACGAAGCGTTTGACCAACGCTCTACTTTTAAAGGATCGGCAGGAGCTGTTTTCCCATACGGCCCCTTTCTTCCATATACTCCTGAGCCCAAAAAACTATCGCGGAGAAGTATTGCATCCAAACCAATATTTTTTGAAAGTGAACCCCACTGCTTGCCAAAGAAAACCGTAAATGGCGTCCCTTCCTGAATCCCGTTCGGATAGGAAGCAAATTTCCGGGGATCGGCTTTAAGAATGGCTTCAAGGTTTATTGTCCCTACACTCCCGGAATAAATTCCGCCCAAAAACAAATTCGGATGGACTTTTGCAAAATCCAATACTTCACCATCATAAATATTGTCCCAGCCAACGATTAATGAACCCACTTTAAAATCGGCTATCCGGTACTTCTGCCTGGCAACTTTTTTAAGCAGAAACACTAATTTTTTCAGATCGCCATACGTCCATGGCTGATAAGTGATGTTCGTATATACTCTTTCTTGGGGAAAACGTTCCTTCCATAAAGCCATTCGCTGGGCAGTTGTCCCGATTAACGGGCCTTGTTCATTGAAGGTTCCCCATTGTTTCATGTTTTTAGGAAGTGAAATCGGTTGGTTCATGTCTCCCTGCCATTCAACAATGTAACTCATCAACCAACCAACATTAACAACTACGCCTTTCCAGCCATCAACACCTTCGACCAACGGGTAATACCGGTCCCAAAATTCATCTACTGATGATTGCATATTATCTCTGTCGAACCAATAAAGATCGATTTCTACCCAGCGATCGGTTGGTACGGAAAAACTTGTAAAAGACAAACTTATCAATCCGGCTACGATCAAAAAAAATTTTACTTTTTTCATTGATTACAATTTATTACTTCCCTGGCACTTTGAATGAATGATCATTGATGTTCAATGTTTGTCTTCGTTCCTAAAAAGTTATCCGGGAAATTTATTCGGTATATCATTTTATCGTTTGCTTATCTTTATCATAACAACCCCCTGAGGAGGAACTTGCGCACGAAATTGTTGATTATAAACTCCAAGGTCTTTTTGATGCCAAAGGTCACGGACTGACTGTTTCCCTGAAAGTTGTATTTTGTCCCAATCGACGGTTATCTCCGAAGCATTTTTACCCCGGTTGAATAACCCGACTGCTTTCGACCCATCATGCAGCTTTTTGACCATTAAAAATTGTTCATCGGTTTGTTTGATAACCAATCCACATTCACCCAACGGATCCTGATCAATTTCAATTACTTCAGGGTTACAGAGGACATTCAGGGTAAATTCATCCAGCTTCGACATGTCGCCACTGTAAATCAGAGGAGAGGCCATCAGACACCATAACGACATATAGGCATATTGCATATTGGCAGGCATCGGGGTCAATTCGGGGATGCCCATTCCTTTTGCGCTGCCAATCCATCCAATCTGAATATAATCCGGATCGTTCCATTCCCCGGGTTTAGAATATTCCCGGTATTCGCTGTTACGAAGAGCTACATCGAAAATACGGTCGAGTTCGAACCCCAAATCTCCGGCTGTCCGCCAGCAATGGCCTCCAACCTTTGCCCCCCATTTCCAAACATCACCCATTCCATATTGACAAAGGTTAAAAACAATATCCCGGTCCTGCCTTTTTAAAATATCGCCCATCAGCTGGTACGGGTATTGGTATGCTTCCAACGTTGGAGCCCCCTGCCCATATGGACGAATATTTTTATCAGTTGCATTTCCACCCGTTGCAATATGTCCATAACTGCACCAATCGTATTTCAGAAAATCAAATCCCCATGCAGCAAATTGACGGGCATCCTGTTCTTCATGCTCATAAGCCCCGGTAAACTCACCACAGGTAAACGGACCAGGGGAAGTATAAATTCCGGCTTTCAACCCTTTCTTATGAATGTATTCTGTAAGCGCTTTCATATCCGGGAAATGTTGATTGGGAATAATATTACCATGTTCGTCCCTCAATGGGCCAACACGCATGGGGTCGTTGTTTTTCGGGGCATTCATCCAGCAATCGTCGATATTTACATACTGGTAGCCGACATCAGCCATTCCGCTGCTGATCATTACATCGGCAGCTTCGCGCATCATTTTATCGGTAATCCTGTCGTAATGGGCATACCAGTGGTTCCATCCCATGGGCGGTGTAAGCGCAAGTTTATCGCCTGCAACTATTTTCAGTGTTCTTTTGTCTTTTCCTTTATTATTGACTGCCTGTATCGTCAAGTCGTATTCCCCTTTTGCCGGAACTGTACCTGTGATGATACCTGTTGAAGAATCAATCTTTAATTCGGATGGCAACCCTTTTACCGAAAATTGAATTGGACGTTCGCCCTGACACGGAATCCGGTATAGAAACAGATGGCCGGGACGGCAACCATAAACCAGCGGTCCATTGATGCGCGGTTGAGGCTTTGGAGCCGGAGTGTACGTTTCATACTCATTGCTACTGCCACAATCGATTTTTTTTGTCTCCTTTTTTGAATTTTTGTCTGACAAATTAGCATTACAGACAAATGCCAGGCATCCCATTATCACAAACAAATATTTTCTCATAATTTATAATTTTTTCAATGTCTCAGTTAGCAGTAAAGTCCAATCATTGTTGTCCGGGGCTTTCAATTTCTGGTCAGAACCTCCCTTAATAATTGCAGGCTTACCAAATTTGCCGGTTCGCGGGTTAAACCACTTCATTTGCATCTTTCCAGTCCCGGTCAGGTCGAGGGATGCTTTTCCCCCATGTGGAAAAAAAACAACATACGTTTTGCCTTTTTCGGCCAGCGCCACTACATTACCACTCACCCTTTCAAACGGGCGCATCTTCCAATAGGAGAGAGCGTTGAAAAACTGGTATAGGTAGCCCAACTGTGGAGCCGCCCCTTCGCTTTTAAGAATGAACGAATAATGGTTCGGCGCGTCAATCCGGTTCCAGGCATCGCTGTGCCCCAAGGTACTCCGAAATCCGGCAGCAAAATAACCTCCCCCACAAACAATCCGCCACGAGTTGCGGCGTACCATATCGGTATGGTGAACCTGTCTTTTCCCAGTTGGAAACCCCCGGAGATATTCGTAACCATTTTCGGTGTTTAATACCGGTTTCCCATAACGGAGGTCAGCCTGAAGGCTCGCAACCAGATTCGGGTCATCGCCTACTTTACACTGAAGTTTTTCATTCCATGTAACCCCATCTCCCGACTTTCCGGTTTGTTGCGAAAGCACATCAATGGCCTTTTCATCTCCGTAGAAACCGCCGATCTGCCACGGCTGTGTAATCGAATCACGCGGACTTTGCCCCGTGGTACTCGACGATACAACCGGGTGTACCGTTACCGGATGGTTATACGGGTCGTTCTTCTTGATGAAACGGGCCGTCGACTTCACCCAATCCACATCTTCCGGTACATCCAATCGATATTTCCCGTCAGGATGGGTTTCATATTCATTCGCAATCGTCCACATGAAAATATTGTCGAAAGCGCTGTAACGCGCCAAAAGATAATGCAGCCATAAACGTTCGCGTTCAGGGGTCCAGGTTTTTGGGTCGGTAAACGGGGGACGATAAAAATTCATTAAGATCAATTCTGCATTCATTCCGCATTCACGCATTTGAAGCAGCAATTTGTCCAAACTGTGAAAAAAAACAGGGTTGAAACGATCCAGATCGGGGGTTTGCGCCGTGCCTCCCCAAGCCCAATATGCCGGCTCTTTCTGGGCCCGATCGTAGCTGCCCCCAGCACTCATCCGCACAAAATTGAAGTTTTGAGACCTGCGCGTTTTCAGGTAGGCTGCCCGTAATTCTTTGGTGATCGGGCTGTCGTCGTGCAACCCGTAACAGGTGTCCCCCATCGGAAAGAAGGGAGCGCCATCATCTTTAGCAAAGGAAAATGGGTTTTGCGGATGGATATGGATAAAACCATGCCCAACCGGTCTGGTGCAGTTTATTTTTCCGTGTTGAAGGATTTCAACCCCTTCGCCGCGTAACTGGTAGTTCCATTCCCCCTCTTCATCCGGAACGAAACGTAAACGCCACGTATTGTCGCCATCGTAAAAACCGTCGATGATCTTCTTCTTGCCCGAAGGAGAAGTAAATTCGCCCACGAGCATGGCGTCCCGGAAGGGGTTTCCGACCTGGCTACTGCCCGTTGCAGCGAATTCGTGCATGTTCCATTTGGGAAGATCGATGGGTGCATTTTCAACAGATCCGGGTACTGTTCCGGTGCGGATCTCGTCAATGGTTTGAAGGAACGCCCGGGCAAACGATGCCCCTGCTTTCAAAATATCTTTCTCGCTGTTGTTCCACCAGGGCATTTCCCAGCCCCATACACGTGTGCCGTATTTTTTCATCGTGTACTGGTGCACATTGTCAAATGACAAGGAACGTCCTTCCCAGTTATGCTTTAAGGGGTTTTCTTCATCTCTCCAGCGGTGGCCGTAACAGCGCAAGGACGGAAATAATTGGGTAAAACGAAGCCATGCCCGTGATGTAGGGTTTCCGTTTTCTCCATCGGTATAAAAAACAACGTTTCGGTCGCGCGGCGCTATCCAGTTGTGCCATGCCACTACATAATCGGGCTGCAACCGGTCGATTGTGGAATACGTAAGAAGGGCGGTAGCAGTACCGCGGGGATCGGGAAAATCATACCCGCCCCGGTATTCGAAACCCTCGGCTACACCATCCACATTGACCATCGGGACAACTACGAAAATATACTGTTTTCTGAATGCCGATGCCTCATCGGAAAGAAGAAAATGGATAAGCCCTTCCATGGCGAAAGAGGAAAATGTTTCGTACGCATGTTCACGGGCATGCCACAATATTGTTTGTTTTTTTTCAGCGCCGACTGTTGGGTCGGTGATGGTCAGTTCCCAGTGTTCGCGGGCATGGTCGCTTTTCCCCACCATCTTTTTTTCGAGGTGCGGGTGTTGCGGAAGCGAACTTATAAAACGTAAATAATCATGATACGAATACCAGGGGGTCAGGCCCACTTCCGTTTCCCCCGGCAATGCCCTAAAATGTATTGTTGCGATACATCCTTCCGTCTTTCCGTTCACCTGTTGCCATTCCCCGCCGGGAGACCTGATAAATATATAATCCCGGTCGGACATCCCGGCTTCCGGTTTGCTCTCGTAATCGGTCCGAAGTCCATCGCCCGACAAATCAAGATGAAGGGTGATGTCTATTTCTTTGTCGCTCGTGTTTCGGCATATCAGCTCCATCCTGGATATAGGGTGTTTCAACGGGCTGGCACCACCTTCTTCGTACGAAGTACTGATGTGAAACTCGGCAGAACCAAGTTCTTTGATTTTGCCCGGGTCGCGGGGCGTGCCACCTTCTTCGGGAATCAGCCAGGTGATGGAACCCGGTTGCTTACTCACGGACACAGTCGGATTCGAACCGGCTAGAACCGGGAAAAATAAACATAATGACAATATGAATACAAGTCGCATGGGTTATATGGAGTATGGTTTAGGTTACAAAAACAGTATAAAGTTATTCAATTTCTATTCAGAAAAAAGATTTGATAGGACGAAAACAACGTCTTTTTATCGCTGTCATATTTCTTTCATAGATACATAGAGATTTGAATAGTTGTCACATTGCAAAATTTATTCAATTTTAAAAATCCTGTACCGAAAATTAATTTTCGGTACAGGATAGCATGATGCCTAATTATGGAATAAACGCACTCTATTTAATTTGAAGCAGTTGAAACAGATAACTGATCGCTATGATTAAAAAGGCTCTGCCCATTGGCTCTTGCTCCGATTCGTATAAAATACCTGGTTCCGGGCTTCAACCCACTAAAAGTAGCGATACCTTGATTGGTAGTTGCAGTAACTGTTTGTGTCGTGAACGTTCCTCCAGTACCTGTTGTCCGGGTGGGCCATGATACAGTACTACAGTAAATTTCCCTTAAATTGGGAGTATTACCGCCATTGCCAATAATATTGTAATCAACTTTTATTTCCGTGGATGTCGGGCTTCCGCTTAAAACCGGTGCCGGAATAGTTAATAACGGCGTAACCGTAAAATCCTTTACTACGGATTTTCCTCCTGTTAAATCAACAACAACAGTATCTGTCTTTCCTCCGATAAAAGGGCCAACGAGCCAAACTTTATAGGATTGTGGATATAACTTCGTATTGTCATAAGTGCCATCAGCCTTAATTCTCATATCTGTTGAAACCACATCGCGTTCACCAAGTGCCTTTATGGTAAAGGTTGCTGTTTTAATATCTCCCGAGACCAAATTCCCGTTATTATCTACAATTTTCCCCGTTAGATGTCCGTCATAGCCGAAATCATAGATCGGTTCATTACAACCAGTAAAATACAGTATGCCGGAAACGAGTAAAACTGAAATAACCTTGATAAAATTTATTTTTTTCATAATTACTTACATTTTAAACAGTTAGTATCCAGGATTTTCAACCAAATCGGGGTTATTATTTATCCTACTATTCGTTATCGGATTATAGTAGTGTTCCTCCCTGAACGTTCTGGAAAAAGGTTCTCCATTGATAGGAAGGAAATACAATTTTCCACTTGCATAGTGATAAATAACCTTCAACCCATTGAACGTTTTTTGGTTCAACACTTCCTCCGCAGTACGCCACCTTCTCAGATCCCACCAACGGTGTTGTTCCCAAGCCAACTCAGACATTCTTTCGGTTCGGATCCGGTTCCTTGTGATGGTACTGGCTGTAACCAAACTCATTCCGGCTCGTTCGCGGGTTTTATTCAAAGCATCCGCTGCTGCCTGTGCATGTCCGAGTTCAAATTCAGCTTCAGCCCTTATTAAGTAAATCTCACCCAAACGGTACTCAATCCAAGGGTTTTTATTCATACGGTTACCTGAATCAAAAATAAATTTCTTGACATAAAACCCAGTTTTTGAGCTACGGTCAACATAGGTGCTGAGCCTGGAATCTAAACCTACCTGTGGCATACCCATATAATTTTGCCCCCAATTACTTAAAATCTTACTGGGATCAGGAGACGGGCTTGGGTCAATCCCTTCATATGAATTTACTTTTACCCCTTCAAAGGTTTCCAATGGGAAGAACAACACTCCTTTGATTCTCGGGTCTTTTTTCTCAAAAGCCTGAAATCCGTCGTTATACAAATGATCAAACCCAAGCAAAGGTTGATCCGTTGAACCATCAATATTCTCACATGATAAAATGTAATCGTAAAGAGGAGTCTCATGGGCATAATATTGTGCCGGATAGCTTACCGGAAGATGACTTTGATTCCACAGGAAGGTGATATTTACCCCATCGTATATCCTGGCTAAGATGACTTCACTGTTGTTATATGAACCAAACAGTTTACGGTAATTTTCAGACTTGTTGGTTTCCTTGTTATAAAGTGCATATTTACCCGATATAATAATTGCGTTAGCGGCCTCCGTAGCTTTGGTATAAAAATCATTGGCCCGGGTTGAAGGAATCCCGACCAAACCATTGAGTTGAACCTTTCCAAACTTGGCAATCGAAGCTGACCATAAAGCAGCCCTCGCTTTAACAGCATAGGCGGTCCATTTATTGATCATCCCTGTAGGTTGGGCATTTTCAGACAACAAAGGAATGGCTTTGGACAAATCGGCGTCGATAAAATCGGCAATGGCCTCTTCAGTGCTTCGTTTGGTATATTTCTCATCTATCTCGCCAAAAGGATCGATTGGTACATCTACTAAGGGAACACCCCCATATCTTTTTTGCATTTCATAATAAAGCATTGCCCTCAGAACTCTGGCCTCTCCTTCCATCTGGCTTTTTTGAGCCTCGGAGACCGTTGATGTTGCTATGTTTTTAATAAACATATTAACATCCCTCATCAGAAAATAATTCCAGAACTTCAGCAAACTTGGTTCATTGCTTCGGGTAATGTTCCCCGTGGTAATATCATCGATATTTCCACTGTTTATTGTAGCGATATCCGTCTTACAATCCAGATTGATACGTTCATCAAATCTGTTACTAAAGGGCATTTTTGAGTAAACATCGCTAAGGTAAGCACGAAGCATGGTTACGTCATTCCAGACATCAGCTTCTGAAATTTTGTCCAGTGGCTTCCGATCAAATATATTATCCTCGGTGCAAGCTGTGATGATAAATATGGATGAAACTATGATTAATATTATCCTTTTCATGATTCGTCTCATTTATTATTTTGCAAAATTTAATTGTACTCCCACATTGTATGTACCCGTTACCGGATAATAATCACCAAATCCGTATGCCGGGTTGGTATCTATTTCAGGATCTACAAAATCATAATTGTCTTTTGTGAAGGTCAACACATTGTACCCACCAACAAAGATTTTAAGATTTTCTATGCCCCACCGTTTAGTAATAGAGTTGGGAAGGGTATATCCAATTTCTATATTTTTCAATCTTATATAGCTACCGTCGGTCAGCCAGAAGTCAGCATCGCGCCTGAAATTGGAATGATTCCTGTTGGCTGGGTCTGTTCCATACCTGGGCCATTTGGCATTGGTGGTATTGGTGGGTATCCATGGATTTTCAGGGGTATACATATTTTCATATTCATACGTAGTCGGGGTGCCATAAAACGGCATCATAAACCGGCGGTCGCCGCCTGCCAGGTTATAATTATACAAACCGGCTCCTTGCCATAACATCATAATATTAAACCCTTTCCACGAAACTGAAATATCCGATCCAAAAATCAGTTTGGGCATTGTTCCCCTTCCTGCCAAGATCTTGTCCTCCTCTGTTATACGCCCGTCGTTATTATAGTCAACATACTTGATATCGCCGGGGGCAATGGTCCGGTTACCCAATCCATCAATATCAGCCCAATTGTCTATTTCTTCCTGTGATTGAAAAAGCCCATCGGTTGGATAAGCCCAAACGCGATCAGTCCATTCTCCAACTTTGTTTCCACGGCGGTATGCTTCCATACTGGCAAACTCAGCCTGATCAGTATACACGGTCTTGCTCCTGGTGGTAGAAACATTTAATCCTATACTGTAATCAAAATCATTTAACTTACGACTATGGCGAAGAGTCAACTCCCAGCCTCTGTCGTCATATTCCTCGATATTCTCTTTCGGAAGGCTTGCCCCGACAACTTCCGGGATGGCAGCAATGCGTGTCCCCAGAACATCAGAACGTTTCCGGTAAAAATATTCAAGTGAACCTTCCAATAAGCGGCCATCCCAAAGATTAAAGTCAATGCCGATGTTGGAAGTAGACATTTTTTCCCAGGTGATACTTGTATTCGGTAATGCATCTGCTCTTATACCTGGTTGTAACGTTGAATCATAAATGTATTGCGATTTTATACTGAAGGTTGCCAGGTATTGAAATTGCCCGGCTGCATCGTATCCTAACCGTCCGTGTGAAGCACGAATTTTCATATTTGATATAACCGGGAGATTATCCTTAATAAATGGTTCTTCTGAAATACGCCACGCAATTGATCCTGATGGGAAAAAGCCCCAACGGGTGGCTGATGGGAATTTTGGGGAACCGTCATACCGGGCACTGGTTTCCAAAATATACTTACCCATGTAATTATAATTGATCCTCCCGATGAACGCTTTTCTACCTCCTTCAGTTGCATAACCGTCATTGCTTTTATTGGCATCCGGTCCTGCAAATAAATAATCGATCGGAAATTGAAAATCGCGGCGATAAGCCTGCAGATAATCAAAATCATCTCTTAATGATTCGTAAACAAATGTTGTCCCTACCTGATGTTTACCAAAACTTTTGTCCCAGGTCAGAAAATACTGTTGATTGAAATTATTCAATATACTGTTCGTTTCCTCCAGAGAATTGAATGTATTATCAGTGCGTCGTAAAATATATTTGTTGTTTGCTTCATCGTAATCATACTGATTCATTTGAAGCACTCTTAGCCTTTCCCGATTATACGTTCTGTTCATATCAAAAACAGCCTTAAAAACAATATTATAAGGCAACTTATATTCAAAATTCAATTTGGCAAAACCGTATAATTTATCGAACTTCTTAAATCCAACGTTGTCAATAAAACCAAGATCGTAGGGATTTCCTTGTGACCCATTTAATATTGCGGGAATATAAGAAGGATCAGGAAGTTCTTTATAAGTAGCAAAAGGAGGCATGGCTAAAAGTCTTCCCATAATCTGACTCCCGCCAGCAGCCGGGCGTTCGAACTGCATACTGGATCCTATATATTTCTGGTTTGTTAAAGAGATATCAACCCCTATATTGATCTTTTTGGTCAGCTTCACATCAATGTTTGATCTTAATGATAAACGCTTGTTATCTGTATCATCGGAAACATGCATCCCTTTCTGATCAAAATATCCGATTGAAGCAAAGTACTTCACTGTTTCGGTACCTCCCCTTACAGTTACACCATGTTGTTGTTGTGGGGCAAAATCACGTACCACAAAATCCCACCAATCGGTGCTGGAATAATTCGGATCGGTACCATCTCTGTATTTCTGTACTTCTTCATCGGTATACATAGGAGCAAGCCCTTCAAAATATACCCTGCCCAAATTATGCATAGCCGTATATTGTCCTGAATCTACAAGACGCGGATATTTAGTAAAAAACTGCCAACCAAAATTTCCATCATACGAAAACTCAGGAGCTGATACGGTTCCCCTTTTGGTTGTAACCAAAATAACACCGTTACCAGCCCTGGCTCCGTAAACTGCCGCCGCCGAAGCATCTTTTAAAACATTAAAACTTTCGATATCCTGCGGGTTTAACTGTTGAAAATAAGAGCTGTTTACGGGTGATCCGTCAACAATAATCAGTGGCGTCCCAAAACCACGGATATTGAAATCAACGCCATCTTCTCCAGGTTGCCCTTTTTTATTTTTGATAAAAACTCCAGGGGATCGGCCCATGATGCTTTGCACAATGGAAGGCGTTGAAATTGATTCCAATTCGCCTACTTTAACAACGGTTACACTACCGCTTAAGTTTACTTTTTTCTGCACACCATATCCAATGGCAACAACCTCTTCCAAGCCAATTGCATCTTCCTGCATTTGTACATCCAATGCTGTTTTGTTTTCCACTTTTACTTCCTGCGATTTCATTCCAATAAATGAAAAGACCAGAGTAGCGCTGGGAGATAGATTCTGAATAGAATAAGTTCCATTAGCGCTAGTAATTGTACCTTGGTTTGTACCTTTCACAACAACCGTGACCCCGGGGAGAGGCTGCCCTGATGAATCGGTAACTTTCCCGGAAACAGATTTTGGCTGTTGACTAACTGAGGATGCCCAATTTGTTTCGGAAGTAGTCAGTATGATTTGCCTTCCTTTTACGATATAATTTACATTGGTATCCTCAAAAATCTTGCTGAGTATTTTCTCAATTGTACTTTCCTTTAGCTCAACATCAACTTTCCTGTCGACATCAATTAATTTCTCAGAATAGAGAAAATAAAATTCACTCTGATTCTCAATTACATCCAACACATCTCTGACTTTTGCATTTCGCAAATCCAAAGAAATTTTGGCCACTTGGGAATAAGACTCTGAAGCAATAGCCCCCAAAAACGAAAACAGAATTATACAAAGCGTTAGTTTCATTTTTAATAAGATTTTTACTGCACCTGAAAATGTAGTTTCAGGTGCATGATCCCATACTTTTTTTTTCATACTTTTGTTTTGATAATGGTTTAAAAATGGTCAAAATGTATTTTGACGTTTTTTTGAATCTCATGCAGGAAAATGTGCGACCATTTTCCTGCTTTTTGTTAATCGCATCTTCGATATTTATTCCATTGGCATTTCTTTTTAGGTTTAAAATTGAGTCGTATTTTATTTGTTATTTTTTTATTCCGATTTGTATTTTTTGTTTGTAGAAGCTGCCATCTGGCAATTTTTCTCTTGGGGCTATGGAATAATTTACCGGGGTCGGGAGATTCATCAGCTCAAGTACCTGGGGTAAAGTCTCGTCGGAAAAAGTCGCGGTGCAGGTGTATCTTTCTACCTCTTGATTTGTAATCTCAACATCAACATTATACCACCGGGCAAGTTTTTTGGCAATATCTGCAATTGAATCATTTTTAAACACCAACATTCCATCTTTCCATGCCACATATTTCCCGGTATTTCCCGATTCAAGAGCATACACATTTTTTTGTGTATCGAACTTTAAACATTCGTTTGGCGACAAGGCTTTTATTTTCTGGTTCCTTTTATTATCGTACAAAATAACCTTTCCCTCTACAAGCGTGGTTTCTATAAGTTTGTCGCCCGGATAGGCACTGACATTAAAGGTTGTCCCGGTGGCTTTTACATCCATATAATCAGTTCCAACAATAAAAGGAACTTGCTTGTTATGGGCTACTACAAAATAGGCTTCGCCTGTTAAAAACACTTTTCGGTTTTTTCCTTCGAAACGATAGGGATATTTCAACTTGCTGCCATGATTTAACCACACCTTTGTACCATCGCCAAGTTGAATGTGCATCCGGGAACTGGCGGGAGCCTCCACCTCTAAATCACATAAATTGTCAGCGTAACGGCCCTTATCCGAAAGATTAGTATATAGCAATAATAAAAGAACAGGCAACAACAGAATTGCGGCTGCGCGTGTTATTATCGACATTAGTTTGTTTTTTACAGGAGCCTTTTGAATTATTAATTGATTGGAATTTTGTTTGATGTTGATCTGGTGGTGGATTTTATCCAATATACGATTATATTTTATCTTTTCTTCAGTCCCGGCTTCAGGTTCAAATTCATCCCATACTTCACGGACGATTCCGTTACCAATATTTGAAAAGGCATCTTCTCTGATCCAAGAAAGAAGCTGTTCGAATTCCTCCTCGGTACAATTTCCCTGCAAATACCTGATGAATATATCTTTTGTCATACCAATGTGTTTACTTAAAACTACCAGGATATGGGCACCATGAAAATTTTATTTCATTCTATCGTTTTTTACCAGAATCAGCCTATATCAAAGTTGTTCCAAATAGTGATACGTTTAATGTTGTCAACACCACTATTCCGAATGAAAAAAAATACATTTTTAAAAATTATTCTAAAAAAGGAACCAATTACCATTTGATGAAAGAAAACCAGACCAAAATCGTCGGGTACGGAAATATAGCAAAAAAGACCTAGTCAAAGGAACAAATATCCAAACAATATATTGACCAATAGTGAATTGTCTATATTCTGACGAAGAAATTTCAAGGCTTTTACCATGTGGTTCTCCACCGTATTTTTCGATATTCCCAATTGCTGAGCTATTTCAGGATAAGTCAAACCCTTCTCTCTATGTAAAAAGTAAACCTGTTTTTGTCTGTCCGGTAAATTTGCAATCAGTTTTTCTACTTGATTTTTCAGCTCATTAAACTCGACTTCACTGATAGCCGATGGGCTGGTTTGAATTACGGAAGAATTTTTCAAGTGTTCTAAATACTTGTTATTGTTGATCCGTTTACGAATGAGATTAATGCTGTTATTATATGCAATGGTGAAGATATAGGAATTTAATAATTTGTAATCGCCTAATTTTTCTCTTGATTCCCAAATTTTCACAAAAACTTCCTGAACAATATCGTCTGCTTCTGCTTCGTCCTTTAAAATTTTAAAAACGAATGAAAATAGTTTATGGCTATAACGATCATAGACTTGGTCAAAAGCCAACATATCCCCATTTTTCAGGCGGGTTAGCAGTTCTTGTGTAATAATATCTTTGCCAAGCGTTAACATTTGGTCTGGTTAGAGAGTATACGGCACGAAAATACAAAAATACTTTGATGAAGTAATCTATTGTCATTTTTGAAAACTAATCATCCGTTTATGAAATGCCCCAGTGTTTTTACTTTAAAAAAAGACACCACCCGTCCGATGCATATCGTTCCGTAGTAGTACGATTCTGTGCTGCCAAGGGTCGAAGCCAAGGGAAAACTACTCCCGCCTTTTCGGTTACACAATGGCTCCATGTCTGGATCATCGTTGAAATCTGTTCTTCATCAGAAATTTTCTGTTACACGCAGCATTAATATACTCCCCGGTTTCCTTTTTCCAATTCCGGCAAGAGTTCTTGAACTACTGCAGGGTATTGGTCTGCTACATTTTTATTCTCCCAGGGATCTGTTTCATGGTCGTACAACTCGATCGCCGGCTGTTCTTTTCTGAAGTACTTTGTTAAACGGTACTTCGACGTACGAAGGGTAATTCCCTGGTTAAAATACCCCCATGAAGCATCTGTCCAGTTTGTAGTCTGGGTATTTTTTAATAGGGGAACCATGCTTTTCCCGTCGGTATCGAAATTCATTTCAACGCCACACAATTCCATCAGGGTCGGATAAATATCAATCGAACTGACAATTCTTTTTATTCGTTGACCTGAAGTTGCAGTTCCCGGCACTTTCATGATCAGCACGCTTTTTAATGCTCTTTCGAAGATGGTGTGTTTTCCCCATACACGTTGATCGCCCAGATGCCAGCCATGATCTCCCCAAACCACGACGATTGTATTTTGTTCCAACCCCTGACGGTCCAATTCATCCAATACTTTGCCAATCTGGGCATCAATATAGCTGACGGCAGCGAAGTAAGCATGCCGGAGTTTCCGAGCATACGCATCCGAAACGGGTTTGTCCAGCGAAGCATTTTCGTCGCCTGCCTGATATCCGTTGAATTCGCCACTGCCATGCAAACTTGCTCTGCTTACATTCTCGGGCAACTCAGGAGATGGTGTCAGTGGAATCGACTTTTCGTCATATAAATCCCAATATTTTGCCGGGGCGTTAAATGGTAAATGAGGTTTAAAAAACCCAATTCCCAAGAAGAAGGGTTGATTTTTCCCTTTAAGTTCTTTTAATTTCTGAACCGCTAATTCCGCGGTCAATCCGTCCGGATAGCCGTCGTCGTCAACTTCTCCTTTTTCATAAGGCTTTACCTGCTTGTTCATGCTTTGCCGGTTCTCTCCATTCGCATAACCAAAAAAAGCATTCCATCCGGTTTTCCATTTGCCCGGATTAAACGCAAGCTCATCCCAACTGTAAGGCAACTCACGATTTGTTCCTACCGGATCGGTATAGTCATAAATAAGTCCGTCGACATAATGGCTGATTTTGCCAATACCAACCGTGTAATAACCATTGCGGCGTAAGTGGTGGATAAACGTTTCGGGAGTGGTTGACTCCGGTTTTCCTGAAATAAGATTATGAATAGCCTCGTTGGAAAGGTGTTCTTTTGTCCGGGGAAGCATTCCGGTCAGCATGCTGCACCGCGAAGCGCCACACGTTGGAATTTGGGCAAAATGATTGGTAAATACAACACCATTGCCGGCCAGACGGTCGATATTCGGAGATTGGATGTAATTTGCCCCGTAACAACCCAGTTCGGGACGAAGGTCGTCAACACAAATAAAAAGGATGTTTGGCTTTTGTTGCGTGGTTACGTCCTTTTGAACTTGAATTTTACAAGCCATTGTAGAACAAACTGGTACGATCAGGATAAAGGACAATCTGCTTTTTCTCATTTCCATATTTACTTATAAATCCTGCTGACCGGAGGAAATGCTTTCATCCGGTCAGCAGGAAACATGTATTCGTTTATAAAAATAGCTAATATCCTAAGTTTTGCTCAAGGTCTGCCCCAAAATTTGCATTGATCTCTGTTTGTGGGATTGGCCATAAGTTATGAAATTCCTGTATTGTGGAGCAGAAACCGGATTATATTTTTTCACCCTATCGTCAAGTAATCCCAATCGTGCGAGGGTTAATCTTCTGGGGTCTTCAACCACCAGTTCCCGGACCCTTTCATCCAGGATATAATCAATAATTTACGTTGGCCTCGGCCACTGGTGTAGCTTTTGCCCTGTTTCTCACAACATTTATGTCGGCTGGCATCCTTGGTTTTGTCACCTTTATTCAGATATGCTTCGGCCCTTAAAAGATACGTTTCGGCAAGCCGCATGGCATAAAATATCAATATAAATGTACCCGTTTGCATCGTATCCTTGTGGGTGACCGTAAGGATGTGTTGTTTTTTGGATATACACGAAATGATTTCGAACAGTATCAGCGGGTTTAACCTGGTATATCTGTCCGTAATATTTCGAGGCCGGGTTATTGATCGTGAACTTGCGTTTCATGTTGTATTCCGAATTCCAGATATCGTTATACCAGTTCGTTTTCCAGATGGTGTGTTCAAGGTAAACGGAAGGTCTTATAAAACCAACAAGTCGTCCCAAAAATTCATCTTCAGGATAGCTGCTTTGCCATCAGGAGCTCTTAGTTGTTCCAAGAATGGCCCCTAGCAACGTTCCCCAATAAACCATGAATTGGCCAGATTGTCGTCTTCTTTTTCGTCCTTGTTCAGGTCTTCACCTAAAAGTTGATCGATCCGGTTTCTATTCAATGAAAATGTGAAGCCGCTTTCTCATGTAAAATCATTTTTTTTCAGATTCTCCCTGTACAATATCGGTAAAATAATTTTTCCTATATTGGTTTTGTCTGTTAGTTAGTCAATCCTTAAAAAATCTTCTCGATCCCTTCCTTCCCGACACGGTGGCGAAAATAGGCCAGTTCGCTAGGGTTTCAGGGCATCAACCACTGAAAATGGGTTTCCCCGCTAGAATACTGGCAATACGGGTTCTCGACCCATTTGGAAACAACAGTCTCATCGCTCAGGTTGTCCAATTGCTTTAGAATCAAAAGTAAAACCATCAACCGGACAGATTTGTCCGGCCACCAAAAATCAATGTAATATTCCACAAAGTCAGATCGACCGATTCCCAGTCAATGGTATTAGCCAGCTGGTACAGCGGATGTTTGGGGTTTAATTGATCTTTTAACGTCTGATATAAAAAATCCATTTTCCCTGTTGTTTGTTTTTTTCGATCATATTTCTGCATGGTTTTTCGCTAAATTGCTAAAAATCCTGCAATTAATTTCATATTAACCCCGTACGAAATCAACAAAACAGCGTTAGTAATCAATACCTTCGCACCTTTTCAAGGAACGACTATATAGATTATTGATATGATTTTTGTTTTTGAAACGGTAGTTTTTCGATCTGGATGCTGCATAAACAGCACCTTTTTATTTCAAACACTACTTTTCGGCTATCAAAACCAGTCTTTTGTTTATCAGTACAATATTGCCCGTTATCCCAAAATCGATTGACAATGCTGTTGATTTTAATCTGATATTTTTAAATACACGGATATTCTCTTTATTGTTTTTCATACGAAATGTTTTAACTTGTATCTTGATCAAGAACGATTGTTTAAAGATTTTTTTACCTTTGCGCGCAATTCCAGGACATAAAATTTAAACAGGAAGAAATGTCAAAACAAGCTCCGCTACAAATTTTTTCGTGTACTTCTACTAATTATCTAACAACCAAAATTTGCGACAGCCTGGGGGTTCCCCTGGGAAAATCGTCATGCCCGGTTTTTTCCGACGGCGAGGTTGAACCTTGTTATGAAGAAACCATCCGGGGGTCGCACGTATTTATCGTACAATCGACCCGCCCGCCGGCAGACAACCTGCTTGAGCTGTTGCTGATGATTGATGCTGCGAAACGTGCTTCGGCCTATAAAATCATCGCGGTTGTCCCTTATTTCGGGTACGCTCGTCAGGATCGCAAAGATAAACCGAGGGTATCAATCGGAGCCAAACTGATGGCCGACCTTTTATCGGCTGCCGGGGTTCACCGGGTAATTACCATGGATTTACATGCCGATCAGATACAAGGTTTCTTTAACGTACCCGTCGATCACCTGTATGCCTCTTCGCTGTTTGTCCCTTTTATCAGTAAAATGGGGCTCGACAACCTGGTTATTGCTTCGCCTGATGTTGGTGGCACCAAACGCGCCAACACCTATTCAAAAATGTTGGGGACAGACATGGTTATCTGTCACAAATCGAGAGCAAAAGCCAATGTTGTTGGTTCGATGACCCTGATTGGCGATGTAAAAAACAAAGATGTGATTATTGTCGACGACATGATTGATACCGCAGGCACCATTTCAAAAGCCGCCGACCTGATGATGCAAAAAGGAGCAAACAGTGTACGCGCGTTTGCCGCACACGGTGTATTGTCGGGCAATGCGTACGAAAACATTGAGAAATCGGCGTTGAAAGAAGTGTATTTTACCGACTCTATTCCTCCGCGCAAAGAATCAGATAAAATTAAATACATCACAACGGCTGAAGCTTTTGGAGAGGCAATTACGCGGGTCTATAAAAATCAATCGATTAGTTCGATGTATTACAGTTAAATTTATATATTTGCACCGCTTTTGCTGAAAAGCAGTGCGGTTATGCATGCTGTTCACCCGGATAATTCGGGAAAAGCTGAGTACCATAATCTTAAAAGAATTAAAAAAAATGAAGACAATCGAAATTAAAGGCTCCAAAAGGGAAGCCACTGGAAAGAAAGATTCCAAAAAATTAAGAGTTGAAGGTAAAGTGCCGTGTGTTCTTTACGGAGGTCAGGAACCTGTTCACTTTTATGCAAATTCAAAAGATTTTAAAAAGTTATTGTACACACCCAATGTGTACCTGGTAGACGTTGATGTTGATGGCGTTGTCACTAAATCCATCGTTCAGGATGTTCAATTCCATGCCATTGAAGATGAAATCCTGCATGTTGATTTCCTTCAGTTGTCAGAAGATAAACCGATTAAAATTGAAATTCCGATAAAAATTCAGGGATATGCCGAAGGGATGCGCAAAGGGGGTAAAATGAAATTGAACCTTCGCCGCCTGAAAGTAAAAGCCCTTCCTCAGAATTTACCGGATGTAATTCCTGTAAATATTGATGCTCTTGATCTGGGACAAAGCGTTAAAGTAAGTGAATTGAAAATGGAAAACATTGAATTCCTTAATGCAAAATCAATTCCAGTAGTTACCATCGTGGTTACAAGAGCTGCAAAAGCTGCTGCATCAACAGGTGGCAAGTAAAGCTGATTTGTTGATTCTTTTTTGAAAGTTAACGAGATACGGTAATTGTATCAGGGAACATTGAAAGAATATACAGATGAAATACCTGATTACAGGACTTGGAAATCCGGGTGTCGATTATGAAAATACCCGTCACAACATAGGATATAAAATATTGGACGCGCTAGCCAGTGCGTCCAATGTTGTTTTTAGCGACCAGCGTTACGGCTGGGTTGCCGAATACAAATACAAATCGCGCATCTTCATTTTGCTGAAGCCAACCACGTTTATGAACCTCAGTGGAAAAGCGGTCAACTATTGGCTTCAAAAAGAAAATATCCCGATTGAAAACCTGCTTGTGCTGACCGACGACCTCTCCCTTCCGTTCGGGACACTGCGCCTTCGGGCCAAAGGAAGCGATGCCGGCCACAATGGCCTGAAAAATATCAACCAAACGTTGGGACGACAGGATTATGCACGCCTTCGCTTTGGCATTGGCGACAATTTCAGGCAGGGTCAGCAAGTCGACTACGTGTTGAGCAAATGGAGCAAAGAAGAGGCAAAAGAACTTCCGTTCCTGACGGATAAATGCATCGATATTATCCACAGTTTTGGCACGGTCGGCATTACTATGACAATGAACCAGTTTAACCAGCGGAAACAAAATGGACAATAAGGTCCGCATCGACAAATGGCTGTGGGCAGTGCGCCTGTACAAAACACGAAGCCTTGCTACCGAAGAATGTGGAAAAGGCCGGGTAATGATTGACGGAATGCCAGCCAAAGCTTCGCGCGAAGTGAAAATTGGCGATAAAATTCAAATCCGGAAGCCCCCCATTGTCCGCAGCTATGAAGTGCTTGCCATTTCAGAAAAAAGAATGGCCGCCAAACTGGTTGAAGGTTTTGTCCGGGACATCACGCCACCCGAACAGCTCGAAATTCTGGAAATGCAAAAACACATGAGCTGGTTTCAGCGCGAAAAAGGAGCTGGCCGTCCAACCAAAAAAGAACGGCGCGACCTCGATGATTTTTTTGAACTGTAATTGCATCAAGCGGAAGCAAACTCATGATTATTGCCAAAGAAAAACAAAAAACCAATCTTGCCGAATACATTCTTTACATGTGGCAAGTCGAGGATTTGATCCGGACTTTTGGTTTCAAGATTGAAAAAATAGAGGTCGATTATATTGCCCGGTTCCAGGTCGATGAAGCGACCCGCGAAGAGATAAAAAACTGGTACCACAATTTGCTGACGATGATGGAAAAAGAGCATTTGCAGGATGCAGGCCATCTTCAAATGCTGAAAAATATCGTGAACGATCTGGATGAATTTCATCTGAAATTGATTGAAACAGGTGCTGATCCGGGCTACTCTGCTTGGTTCATGCAAATTCAGCCGCTGATTGACGAATTCAGGTTAAAAATGAAACAAGAAGCCTGTTCGGACGTGGAAACCTGTTTGAATGGCCTTTACAGTTTGATGATGATGCGCTTGCAAAAAAAAGAAATAAACCCGTCGACTTTGCTTTCTTTTCAAAGTTTCGGAAAATTAATGGGCCATCTATCGGCCCGCTATCTACAGTTTGAAAGAGACGATTTCGAATTCTGAAAAAAGCTACTTTATTTGTTGTTGCCAAAATCTACAACAAGCCCTTCGTAGAGCCATTTGGCGACCGCCTGCCGGTTGTCTTTCTGAATAAAACGTTGCTGGTCGCGCGTGTGGTTGATATTCCCCAATTCGACAAAAACAGCCGGAGGATACGAATTCTTTATCACGTACAGGTTTCGCGCCGAGACAGACCCGTGGTACCCGCGCCCAGGCTGGTGCTGGCGGTATTTACTATCGAACGTTTGCATCAGGTTTTCAGCCAGCTTTTTCCCGGTATTGCTCCGTTCGTCGTAGTAAAAAAACACATCAATATTTTCTCCTTTGCTCCGCGAATCGACATGAATAACGACAAACCGCTGAAAACTGCCCTTGTTTTTCATGTACAGATTATTCACCGCATCTTTTCGCTGGTAAAGCCGGCTCAATTGTTTGGCCGGAATGGGCTGATTCGGATAACACACCTCATCTTTATCTGGTTTCAGGAAACTTTCGTCCCGGATGCCGTCATTGGGATCCTGAACAATCATATAAACAGTGGCACCATGTTCAATCAGGGTTCTCGCCAGACGGAGGGTAACATCGTATGCGTATTCATCTTCGCACAAAAGGTGGTTCCCGTATTTCCCGATTGCCCCCGGATCGGGGCCGCCGTGCCCGCTTTTCAGGTAATAAACCGCTCCTTTTAACTGGTTGTCGAGAACCATTACACGTTCGTATTTCGGGCCAAAAATTTTATGCGTTTGCACTTTATTGCCATTGGTTGGCTTGCCCGCTTCCTGATTGGTTTTCTCGGGCTGGCTGTCGGCAACCGGCAATTTATAGGAACGTCCGGCAATCAGTTCGTTGTTTTTCCCAAGCATTTTCTGGTTGATCTCTATAAAACTTTTGTATTCGGAAACCGGGACCCCGTGACGTCGTAACAACGAATAAATCCCATCGCCCGTTTGTGTCTTTACGGTTTTATAGTCCTGGGAAAAACTACCAAACGACACAAAAAACAGGAGTGTGGTCAGAATGAATGAAGTAATTTTAATGTTCCGAAATATTTGAATGCTCATCCGTGTCGAATAATATAAAACCGAACCATTTTCGGTTTGTTTTCAGCTACCTAACAAATTTAACAGGAAAACGAAACCTGCCCCGGACAAAAATCAAATATTTATCCGATATTTATTAACCCAAATAAAGGATGCTCCGACTATGATAAAAAACATTCTGCTATCGCTCATTCTGTTCATTGTCGTTTCCTGTTCGACATTTTATCCGGTTGTTGAAACAACGACAAAAAACACATCAGTAACCAGCTCGGTTGCCGGAGAAAACCCGGAACTGCTAAAACTGCTGAATCCGTACAAACAAAAGCTGGATGCCGACATGTCGCGGGTACTGGCGATTTCCGACGTCGAAATGGTGAAAGAAAAACCCGAAAGCAGCATGAGCAATTTCATGGCCGACGTGTTGCTGGAAGGAGGCCGGGAGTATTGCAAAAAAAACAAACTTGATCTGCCGGTAGCGGCATACGTCAATTATGGCGGAATCCGATCCACATTACCGAAAGGAAAAATAACAATGCAACATGTTTTCGAACTCATGCCGTTTGAAAACACGATGGTACTGCTGAAAATTTCAGGAAGTAATTTCCGGAAACTGGCAGACATAATTGCCGAACGCGACGGGGACGGCGTAGCCGGGATAAAACTCGGGATAAAAAACAAATCGGTTTCGAGCCTGCTGGTCGGTGGCGAAAAGTTCGACCCAGGAAAATCGTACTGGATTGTTACCAACGATTATATCGCAAGCGGCGGCGATAACATGGACATGCTTGCCAACCCGGAATCATTTGTTTCTCCCGGAATTACCATTCGGGATATAATCATCAGATACATGGAAAACAAAACAAAAAACGGGCAACATATTTCATCAAAAACCGACGGGAGGATATTTTATGAGTAGCCGGAGGAAATTTATTCAGCAACTGGCTTGGGGAAGCGTTGGTTTTATCGCGGCACAATACCCCGGGAGCGTTTATGCAAAAGATGATTTGGTGCGGATCAGCATTCTGCACACCAACGACATTCATTGCCACATCGAACCGTTTCCCGAGTCGGATTCGCGCAACAAAGGCCAGGGTGGAATGACCCGTTTGTCGGGAATTGTTGAACAACTCAGGGCCAAAAACCCCAACACTTTTTTGTTCGATGCGGGCGACATGTTCCAGGGAACGCCTTATTTTAATTATTACAAAGGCGAACTGGTGCTGAAAATAATGAGCAAAATGGGCTACAATGCCGGAACTATCGGGAACCACGAATTCGACAATGGGCTGGAGGGAATCAAGGAAGCACTGCCGTTTGCAAATTTTTCGATCATATCGAGCAATTACGATTTCTCAGATACAATCCTCCGCAATTCATTTCTAACCCACAAAACCTTTGTAAAAGAAGGCATTAAAATTGGCTTGTACGCGCTCGGGATCGAACTCGACGGGCTGGTTACGAAAAAGAATTTTCAGGAAACCCGTTACCTCGACCCGGTAAAAACTGCCCGAAAAATGGAATTATTCCTGAAAGAAGAGAAAAAATGCGATTTGGTTATTTGCTTGTCGCACCTGGGACTGGAATACGAGGAGAAAAAAGTTTCGGATAAAATTATTGCCGGCGAAACCAGCCACACCGACTTAATTATCGGCGGTCATACGCATACATTTTTAGACGATGCCATCCGGGTAAAAAATGCCGCCGGGAAGCCGGTGATTATCAATCAGGCCGGGTTTGGCGCGTTATTGCTGGGACAAATCGATTTTGTGTTCGACCGCGACCGGAAAGTAAAAACGGCCGTTTCAACCTCGCGTAAAAACGAGTAATGAGAAGCAAAAAATATATTTTATACCCGTTTGTTTCTGCTGTACTATTAAGTATTCCGTGGCTTTTCGAATTCCCCGGATGGTTGCTTTTCGTGGGTTTTGTCCCTTTGCTTTTGCTCGAAGACCATCTTTCCGGCCTGCCTGAAAAAAGCAGCAAGTACATTTTTCTGAATTACACCCTGGCCTGTTTCTTTCTCTGGAACCTTTTTTCTGCATGGTGGCTGGGCTACGCGACCGTAGTAGGACTGGCACTTTTTTTATTCCTGAACACCTTTCTGATGGCAACAATTTGGTACTTGTACCATTTGTTTAAAAAGCGCACCAACGAAAATCGGGCGCTTGTTTTCCTTGCTGCACTGTGGCTGGCGTTCGAATTTCTGCACCTGAACTGGGACATGCAACTTCCGGGAATGACACTGGGCGGGGCTTTTGGCAACCAGATAAAAATGGTTCAGTGGTACGAATTTACCGGTGTTTTGGGCGGCTCGCTCTGGATTTTGATCGTCAACATCTTCATTTACAAACTGGCAAAATTTTTCCTGAATTGCAGAAAAATATCATTCCTGCACAGCGCATCGGCACTGGCCGTTTTGCTTGTTCCGATCGGAATTTCCCTGTATTTGTATTTCACGTATTCTGAAAAAGGCGAAAAGCTGCAATTTGCCGTTTTGCAACCGAACATAAACCCGTACACCGAGAAGTTTGACAAAATGCCCCCCAGCGAACAATTGAGAATTCTGCTTTCGCTGATCGATTCAGCAAAAAGTGCATCGGTTATCGTTGGCCCTGAAACAGCGCTTGCCCCGTTCTGGGAAGATTCGACAGATGCAGTTCCCGCAATTCAGCAACTAAAAAACGCGGCATCGCAATTTCCGGATAAAAAAATAGTGGTTGGGGCAAACACAAAAAAACTTCTTTCTGAAAGCGAAAAAACGACCGGCACCACGCGTCTTTTGGCCGATGGCAGAACCCGATACGAAGAATACAACTCGGCCATATTGATCGATTCCTCAGGCCGGGTTCAAATTTATCACAAAAATATTTTGGTAAGCGGGGTCGAAAAAGTTCCATTCACCCGGTATTTTAGTTTTCTGAAGAATTTTTTCTTCGACCTGGGCGGCACATCCGGCGGATTGGGAACAGGAACGCCTGCAAATTTCAGCATTGGCGACAGTTTGCAATTGAGCCCGCTAATTTGTTTCGAATCGATGTTTGGCGAATACCTCGGCGGCCTCACCAAACAAGGCGGCAAATATGTTGTGATAATGACCAACGACGGCTGGTGGAAACAAAGTTCGGGCGCGGGTTTGCATTTCTCGTACTCGCGGCTCCGTGCCATCGAAATGCGCCGAAGTATTGCACGTTCAGCAAATACAGGGTTTTCAGGATTCATCAACCAGCGCGGCGATGTGTTGCAAAAAACAAACGGGTGGACGCGGACGGTCGTTTCCGGGGAATTGTGCAGCCATGAAACCCTCACTTTTTATGCCCGACACGGAGATTATATCGGGCGTATTTCGGTGTTTGTTGCCGGACTGCTTTTCCTATTTTTTGCTTCAGGAAAAACAAAACATCAATAAGCAATCGTCAATTATTTGTACGGAAGCCATGCCAGTATTTCTGCAATCTGGTTGATTCCTTCTTCCAGCTTTTTGTTGACCATCATTTTTATCATCATGCTCATATCGGCATGAAGGGTCAGCCGCATTTTGCATTTATAGGCTTCAACCGGCAACAGCTGAATCCAAAAAGTGATGCTCAGGGGCAAACCGCCGCTGCTTTCTATTTTTATCGAGCTGAATTCTTCCCGTTCCGTAATGCGGATTTCAGCAAGGCCAAGTCCGGCAATCTGAAAACTGCACGAATCTTTATCCGAACTGAAATTGGAAATTTTTATTTGCGGAATTTGTTCGGTCACTTTCTGAAGCAGTCCTTCGTTCACGTATTTTGAGAGATTTTCAAAATTTGAAAGGTAATTGAAAACAATCTCCTGATTGTGGTCGATGAACTTTATTTCGCTGACGTACTTATTTATAGACATAATTTCAGTGTAAAAAAAAGCCCCTTCCCAAAACAGGAAGGGGTTTGTAGTATTTTCTTTTAAAAATTATTTACCCCAACTTTCAGGGTTTTCTCTCCATGCGTTCAGGCTTGCAACCTGGTCGGCAGTAATACTTCCCTGTTCCAGCGCGATGTCGATCAGAATTTGGTAGCGGCTCAGGGCCGTCAGTTCAACGCCGGCCTGTTCAAACGCTTTGCGTGCCTGCGGAAAATTATAGGTAAAAATGGCCATCATGCCCAGTACTTCGCCACCAAAATTGGTAATTGCATCGGCCGCCTTCAAACTGCTTCCACCGGTCGAAACCAGGTCTTCAATAATAACCACCTTGCGGCCCACTCTCATATCGCCTTCAATCAGATTTTCAAGTCCGTGCCCTTTGGGCGCCGAGCGCACATAAATAAAAGGCATTCCCAGACGTTCGGCAACCAAAACACCGTGTGCAATGGCACCTGTAGCAACTCCTGCAATAACTTCAGCCTGAGGATATTTCTCCTTAATCAGTTTACAGAATTGATCGCAAATAAAAGTCCTTGCTTCAGGATACGAAAGCAATTTCCGGTTGTCGCAATAGATAGGAGATAACCAACCCGAGGCCCATGTAAACGGATTTGAAGGTTGGATTTTTATTGTGTTAATTTGTAGTAATTTCTTTGTTACTTCAATTTGAATTTGTTCCATCATAATTTGTGTGCGTTTAACTATAAAACCTTCGGCAAATGTACAAAGTTTTTTTCAATGCCTCTTCCATCATCTTTTGTTCTGAATCTGAAAATTCATTTAAAGATAATAAAATTCAAATCATTGAAAATGAAAACGATGTTGGTATTACTCCGTTACTGATTGATTTAGAGAACAAAAACGAATCAAAAAATTTTGTATTTATCAGCCATAAACCGGAAGAACTGTGGAATAAATTCAGGAAGCAATTCATCGGGATAACGGCTGCCGGGGGAATTGTTACCGACCCAGACGAACGCATTTTGGTTATCCGAAGATTGGGATACTGGGATCTGCCCAAAGGAAAAGTTGAGAAGAAAGAAACCCTTGAGCAGGCTGCCATTCGCGAAGTGGAAGAAGAATGCGGAATTTCAGGCGTCCGGATTAAAAATTTATTAGGATCGGTGTTTCATCTTTACCGCTCTCCATTTCATCCCGAACCGAACAACCTGGTACTGAAAGAGACCTTCTGGTTCGAAATGGATTACGACGGAAACGAAACGCCAACGCCTCAATATTCAGAAAGCATTGAAGAAGTTTGCTGGATGAAGAAAGATGAACTTTCCCGTTTTTTCAGCAACACCTATCCCAACCTGGTTGAATTGATGAAAAGCTACCTGCAAAAAACTTCAGAAAAGGTAAAATAAAGCTGCTACTCGTCTTTCAAAAGCCCGGGACGCAACAGTTTGGTGCGTTCGTAGGCTTGTTTTTCCTGCCATTCACCAATTTTTTTGTCATTTCCACTGAGCAGGATTTCCGGCACTTTCCACCCGTTGTAATCGGCTGGCCGGGTGTACACAGGCGGGCTTAAAAGCTGGTCCTGGAATGAATCGGTCAGTGCCGAAGTTTCGTCGGAAAGCACGCCTGGAACCAATCGCACCACACTGTCGACAATGACGGCGGCAGCCAGTTCCCCCCCCGTCAAAACATAATCGCCAACCGATATTTCACGGGTTACCAAATGGTCGCGCACCCGCTGATCGACCCCTTTGTAATGGCCGCAAAGAATAATTACATTTTCGAGCAGCGATAGTTTGTTTGCTTCTTTTTGGTCAAACAGAAGTCCGTCGGGCGAAGTATAGATAATCTCATCGTAATTACGCTGCGATTTCAGGTGATTAATTGCGCTCTCGATCGGCTGAATGGTCATTACCATGCCAGCCCCGCCACTAAAAGCATAGTCGTCGGTTTTTTTATGTTTGTCTTCCGAAAAATCGCGGATGTTGTGGACATGTATTTCAATCAAGCCTTTTTCCACTCCCCGTTTGATGATAGAGTGTTTGAACGGACTTTCCAAAAGCTCGGGGATGACCGTGAGAATATCGATGCGCATATATTTTTTGTGCAAAAGTAACACGCAGCATCAACATTTCCTAAACCATATTTTTCTTCGAATCCGAATCAAAACAACGATTTGAAGACAAAACGACACCGCTTTTCATTCAAATCCGGAAAAAATGACGCTTTTCGACTTAAGAAATCAGAAAATAAATCCGGCTTTCGCATCTGGAACAGAACTTGAAATCGATCCTTCAGAAAACAAAAACAAGTTTAATTTAAAACAATGGAGGATAGAAAAATGAACGTAGTAAGATTTCACAAACCAGCAGAACACTTTTATGCCAATCAGCTTGTAAACGACTTATTCAATCAGTTTTGCAATACCGGCTGTGTTGAAAATAGCTGCACATCGAAACCTGCAGCAAATATTTTCGAAACAGAAGAAAATTTTAGGCTCGAATTATTGGTTCCGGGGTTCAGTAAAAATGAAATTGAAATTTCAGTTGAGAACAATTATCTGATCGTGAAAAGCGATTACAAAGATGCCTCAAAGCCAGAATACAAATACACTCATGTTGAATTTGCGAAAAACGCTTTCGAAAGAAGGTACAAACTATCGGAGAAATTGAATCCGGAAGCAATCTCTGCAGAATTTAAAAATGGGATTTTAACGATAACTCTCCCGAAACTGGAAGAAGAAAACCAAAAGCTGGTTCGGAAAATAGAAATAGTTTAAAATCAAAAAACTACTATATGTTTTTAAGGCTGCCACACAAAAGCAGCCTTTTTTTACAATTAATATTGTAGTTTTATGGAATTAATTTTTAAAAACTTTGAGTATTAGGATGTAATATTATATTTTCGTAGGCTAAACAAGTCCGTATTCTCTTTTTGAAGTTTTGTACTAAATTTTTGCATAATGGAACCTAAAGATCTAAAAAACTCGAATGACGAGTTAAAAATTACGCCGCAAGAGCCAGAATCTGTTGAAAAACAAGACGAGCAGCAAGAACCTGAAGAAAATCAGGTTGTTGAAGAACAGGTAAGTGAACCTGAAAAAATTGAAGAAATTACACCCGAAGATACCGGAGAAGTTGTATCTGAAGCACAGGAAGAACCTGTTCTTGAAGAAGTTGCTGTTACACTGGAAGAAGAACCTGTTGTTGTTACGGAAACTACTGATGAAAACATCGTGGAGGAAAAAACGGAGGAACCTGTAGCAGAACAGGAGCCCGCAGAACCACAAGTTGAAGACATCGTAGTGGAATCAATGGTTCCGGAAGAAAAAGTCGAAGTTGTTGAGGAAAAAGCAGCGGTGAAAGTTGAAATACATGAGGCCGAACTCATGAAGGGAAAGGTTGATTATTCAGGAAAGACGGAAGTCGAGCTGATTAATGACCTCCGGGAACTGATCGAAGGAAAAAATGATTACGAGGAAATAAAGGAAGATATCGACAATATAAAATTTGCTTTCTATAGAATTCATCATACTGAAATAGAAAAGCAGAGAAAAGCATTTTACGCCGAACACAGCGAAGATGAAGAATTTGTTCCGGAAGAAAATGTGTATGAAAACGACCTCAAAAACTTGTTGGATAGTTTGCACCATTTGAAAACTGAGCATAATAAAAAACTGGAAGAAGAAAAAGAAACGAACCTTGAACTGAAATATCAGATTATTGAAGAGATAAAAGCGCTCATCAACAACAAGGAATCGATTAACAAAACATTCCAGGAATTTCGTGACTTGCAAAACCGATGGAGAGACGTTGGTTTAGTTCCTCAATCGAAACTGAAAGATCTTTGGGATACTTACCATCACCATGTTGAAAATTTCTACGATTACATTAAAATAAACAAAGAACTTCGCGACCTTGATTTGAAAAAGAACCTGGAAGCGAAAATGGAGATTTGCGAAAAAGCAGAAGAATTGCTGGTTGAATCTTCGATAATCAAAGCATTCAATATATTACAAAAATACCACGAACAGTGGCGTGAAATTGGCCCGGTTCCGCGCGATAAGAAAGATGAACTGTGGGAACGTTTCAAAGCTACTACTTCAAAAATAAACAAGAAACACCAAGACTTTTTTGAAGGTCGTAAATCGGAACAAAAAACCAATCTGGATGCAAAAGTTTTGCTTTGCGAAAAAGCGGAAGAAATTAGCGCATCGGAATTACTGACCCACAAAGACTGGGACGACAAATCAAAAGATCTCATCGAATTGCAAAAAGTATGGCGAACCATCGGTTTTGCCCCCCGCAGAGAAAACAATCAGATTTACGAGCGTTTTCGCAAAGCCTGCGATCAATTTTTCAATGAAAAACGCGAATTCTATAGTCAGAATAAAGAAGTACAGGTAAATAACCTGCAAATGAAAACTGATTTGTGCGTTCAGGCCGAGTCGTTAAAAGACAGTACCGACTGGAAAAAGACGACGGACGAGTTTATCGAAATCCAGAAAAAATGGAAAGAAATAGGCCCGGTTCCACGGAAACAATCCGATATTATCTGGAAAAGGTTCCGTACCGCCTGCGATTATTTTTTCGAACAAAAATCGAAGCATTTTTCATCGGTCGATTCCGAACAGTTCGACAACCTGAAGATGAAACAGGATCTTATCGCTGCAGTGCAAGAATATAAACTGTCGGGCGACGAATCGGCAGATTTGGAACGAATGAAAGATTTCCAAAGAAAATTCACCGAAATTGGCCATGTTCCATTTAAAGACAAGGATAAAGTCCAGAATGATTTCCGGGATGCGGTCAATATTCACTTCGATAACCTTCGGATTGACGAAAAGAAACGGAACCTTTTGAAATTTAAAACCAAGGTTTCGAATCTGAATGTAAACAACAGAGGATACGGCAAAATGCGCTTCGAACGTGAAAAATACATGACTAAACTGAAGCAGTTAGAAACAGATTTGGCTTTACTCGACAACAATATCGGGTTCTTTGCCAATACAAAAAATGCCGAATCACTCATTGGAGATGTCAACCAGAAAATTGCCAGCACAAAGGAAAAAATTGAATTTCTAAAAGAAAAGATACGCATCATTGATGCAACGGAGGACGACGACGAATAGACTAATGATAGGGAACCCGCTTTATTTTGAGCGGGTTTTTTAATTATAAACTTACTTTTAATTTAAAATCAATATCCGAAGCATTTGCGAATATTGATTAACTTTGGGCGTTTTTTTTAAACACTTTAATATTATTTATCTTGTCCGAAACCAGGTATATATTTGTAACAGGTGGAGTTACCTCTTCATTAGGAAAGGGGATATTGGCTTCGTCACTGGCTAAATTATTGCAAGCCCGCGGTTATTCAGTAACCATCCAAAAATTAGATCCTTATATTAACATCGATCCCGGAACATTAAATCCGTATGAACACGGGGAATGCTTTGTAACCAACGATGGCGCCGAAACAGACCTCGATTTGGGGCATTACGAACGTTTTCTGAATGCGCCGACTTCGCAGGCCAACAACGTGACTACCGGGCGAATTTACCAATCGGTGATCAACAAGGAACGCAGGGGCGATTATTTGGGAAAAACCGTTCAGATCATCCCTCATATTACGGATGAAATTAAGCGAAAAATAAAGTTTCTGGGGACCAAGCAAAATTTCGATATTGTTGTAACTGAAATTGGAGGAACGGTTGGCGATATTGAATCGTTACCCTACATTGAAGCGGTTCGTCAGTTGAAATGGGAACTCGGTAACCGGGCGTTGGTGATTCATCTTACGTTGGTTCCGTATCTTGCCGCTTCGGGTGAACTGAAAACAAAACCCACCCAGCACTCGGTAAAAACCTTGCTGGAAGCCGGGGTACAACCCGATGTTTTGGTGCTTCGTACCGAGCACGAACTGGATGCCAGCCTTCGCAAAAAAGTTGCTCTTTTCTGTAATGTAGAACTGGATGCTGTGGTGCAATCAGTTGATGTAAAGACCATCTACGAGGTGCCTAATAAAATTAAGGAACAGAAACTGGATGCCACGGTATTGCGAAAATTGGATCTTCCGTTGAAAGATGAACCCGAATTGAAAGCATGGAACGAGTTTCTCTCCCGATTAAAAAACCCAAAAACAGAAATTGAAATAGGGCTTGTCGGAAAATATGTAGAATTGCCTGATTCTTATAAATCGATTTGCGAAGCACTGGTTCATGCCGGATCTGAAAACCAATGCAGGGTAAAACTCCGGATGATACATTCAGAAAGTATAACAGAAGAAAATGTTGGTAAAAAGATGAACGGGCTGAAAGGCATCATTGTTGCTCCCGGGTTTGGACATCGTGGCATTGAAGGAAAGATACTGGCAACACGTTATGCCAGGGAAAACGACATCCCCTTCTTTGGAATTTGTCTCGGAATGCAAATTGCTGTGATTGAATTTGCACGCCATGTCCTTAACATGGCCGATGCCGATTCAACCGAGATGAATGAAAAAACTTTCTTCCCGGTGATCGACCTCATGGAAGATCAAAAAGGCTTTATCGAAAAAGGTGGAACCATGAGGCTGGGAGCATACAAATGTAAGATCGTCGATAAAAAATCAAATATTTACAAAGCTTACGGGAAATCCGAGATAAAGGAACGCCATCGCCATCGTTATGAATTTAACGATCGATACCTTGCTGATTTCGAGGCAGCAGGAATGAAAATTGTTGGGGTGAACCCCGATACCAACTTGGTGGAGGTAGTTGAAATACCCACTCTCCGATGGTTTGTCGGAGTTCAGTTTCATCCCGAATATAGTAGTACAGTATTAACACCGCATCCTTTGTTTGTTGCTTTTGTGAAAGCTTCAATTGGTGCATAAAATATTTTTTTAATGGATAGAAATACGATCGCAGGCATTGTACTGATATTCCTGATTTTGATAGGGTTCAGTTACTTTAATAAGCCTTCGGAAGAACAAATAGCCGCGGCAAAACATCGACAGGACTCGATCCAACAGGCAGATTTGACTCGCCAGCTACAACAGGAAGAAACAAAAGCTAAAAATGATGTACAGCTTGCTTTGGCTACTACCGATAGTGTTGCTTCCGAAGAAATGCAAAGTGAAAGAAAGGAAAAATTCGGGGTATTTGCAGACGCATCGGTTGGTGAAGAGAAATTTTATGTTCTCGAGAATAACCTGATGAAAGTGACCATCTCGAACAAAGGTGGAAAAATTTATTCTGTTGAACTGAAAAATTTCCAGACGCACGATTCACTCCCATTGATCCTTTTCGAGGGCGATAAAAATATTTTTGGGATGAATTTCTTTGCCCAAAACCGCAGCATCAGCACCGGCGATTTCTATTTTATTCCATCGGTCGACCAGGAAGCAGTTGTGGCAAGCGGTCCTCAGGTGAAAAAAGGGAAAGAAGGAAACGAAAAATACAACGAAGAAAATAAAGGCGAATCAAAAAGTATGTCGTTTCGTTTGTATGCAGGCGACAACAGCTACGTTGAATATCAGTATACCATCAAACACAACTCCTTTTTAGTTGGTTTCGATATTAACTTCTCAAAAATGAACAATATCGTTACTGCTAATTCGAATTACCTTAATTTTACTTGGAGTATCGATGTTCCGCGCCAGGAACGCATTTCGCAATATGGAGAAGACCGTTATACGAACATTAATTACAAGTATTTCGAGGATGAGGTGAACAATCTTTCTGTTTCGAAATCAGAATCGGAAGAATTGCGCACCCGTACTCAATGGGTGAGTTTTAAACAACTTTTCTTCTCGTCAACGTTGATTGCCGATACGTCTTTTCCTGAAGTTAGCATTGCACAGGAAATAAAGAAGGAAGACCCCAAATACCTGGCAAACTTCAAAGCTGATTTTGCGCTTCCGTATGAAGGCAAAAACAACGAAAGCCACAAAATGAAATTTTATTTCGGCCCCAACCATTACAATACGTTGAAACAGTATGGTCTTTCGATGGAAAGTCTTGTTGACCTGGGGTACGCAATTGTTCGTCCGGTCAATAAATATTTAATTATCCCGACATTTAACTTTCTACGCAAGTACATCGATAATTTCGGAATTATCATTTTATTGTTGACGATCTTTATTAAACTGATCATTTTCCCGTTTACCTACAAATCGTATATCTCTCAGGCAAAAATGAAAGCTTTGAAGCCGGAGATGGACGAGATCAACGAAAAGTTTGGCAAAGACAAGCCAATGGACAAACAACAAGCGACCATGGCTCTTTACAAAAAGGCCGGGGTGAACCCGATGGGAGGTTGCCTCCCGATGTTGTTCCAGTTCCCGATCCTGATTGCCATGTTCTTCTTTTTCCCGACTTCGATCGAATTACGACAGGAAAGCTTTTTGTGGGCACACGACTTATCGACCTACGATTCCATCATGAATTTGCCGTTTAAAATACCATTTTATGGCCAACACGTGAGTTTGTTCTGCCTGCTGATGACCATTACCACGATCATCTCGACCCACTTGAGTTCGCAAACACAAAACACATCGGCAATGCCGGGTATGAAAACCATGATGTACCTGATGCCGGTCATGTTCCTGTTTATTCTGAACAGCTACTCGTCAGGTTTAAGTTATTACTATTTCCTGGCGAACGTAATCACAATTGGGCAAATGTACTTTTTCAGAAAAATGGTTGACGACGACAAAATAAGGGCACAAATTCAACTGAATAAAAAGAAACCAGCAAAACCCAAATCCGGGTTTCAGAAAAAACTGGAAGAAATGGCCAAACAGCGCGGAGTAAAATAATTCTCCGGAATCAAAATACAATAAGAAATGCTGCCTTCTGGTGGCATTTCTTATTTCCTGCCTTTTCTTTTAACAATTCAGCAATTCAACCATCAACAATTATTCTGCTTTTTTTCGTAACTTTTCAAACAATAACCAAAAAATCAGTAAAAAATGTACCAGTATCAAGCCTTGGTTGCCAAAGTAGTTGATGGCGACACCTTTGAAATAGATATCGATCTTGGTCTTTCAATATGGATTCGGGGTGAAAAAATACGGCTTTACGGGGTAAATACCCCTGAAGTTTATGGCGTTAAAAAAGGGTCGCCGGAATGGGAAGCTGGTAAAAAAGTTTCCGATTTTGTAAAAAGTATCATTAAAAAGAATGATCCGGTGATTATTGAAACCATAAAAGACCAAAAGGAAAAATATGGACGCTATCTGGCGGTTTTGTATGCCTGTGTCGCCCCCGAAATTGTTGCCGGACTCGGTCAGATTCGCCAGATTGGAGGCTATTATTGCATCAATGATATTCTTGTAAGAAAAGGACTGGCAAAAGAATATTACCTTTAATTAAATGGTGCTTAAAATAAGAAAGTCAATCGGTATTTTTTTTCGATTGACTTTCTTATCATTTCCGGCCTTTTCGTTTACGCCGGAATATTTGATCGATGGTTACCAGAATCAGGGCAAAAGCAATAACCAGGATAAAATAAATATCGTTATTTCCATATAATGGCTCCGAATTGCCAATGTTTACATATCCTAACCAGTAATGAGGATGGGCTTTTAACGGATCGGCATTCTGTATATGTTTTAGTTTTGCCAGGCGCAAAGCGTCGTCTTTTTCTTTTCCTTTTGCAATGAAAGAATAAAAATCATGCATGATCTCGGTTCCCGACAAGTCTTCAACTTCCCACAATGTCATAATAATGGAAGGGCATCCGGCATAAAGGAAACCACGGGCCAGACTCATTACTCCTTCCCCTTTTTGGAGCTGCCCTTTTCCTGTATTACAAGCGCTCAAAACAGCCATTCGTGCATTTAATTTCAGGTTGTAAATTTCGTGGGTATTGAGCCAGCCATCTTCGCTATCGCCCGCAACAGATCGTGTAAATGCCAACTTCGAAAACATGGGCAAACTGTCATTCAATATGGTGTGCATGGCCAAATGCAGAATATCATATTGGGGTGCAAGTTCCTTGAAATTTTTCTCGTTGGCCATTGAGTCAACACACAAGTCGCTGGTAATGTATTCATTTAACAGCTCTACCTCTGCTTTTGCCCCAGGTAAAGGCATTAAATCCGGTTCGCTTCCATCCGGTGCCGCGTATTCGTAATTGGGAGCAAAAGCCAGTAGTTTTTTCGAAACATGTTTGTTTGCTTCAAAATAATTATACAAAAGAGTACTCGAATAACTATAACTTATCGGATAGTCATAAACCAGGTATTTCAGGTTCCTGAAATCCATTTTACTGGTATCCGGCATGGCTGACAGAAGGGCATCAAAAGGAATATACGATAATTTATCATCAGGGATAATTATCAAATGTTTCCCCAAAATCATCCCGGACACCGGAGCAAGAAGAGTATTGTACAATTTGTTTGCAGAAGTACAATATTGGGCGAATTCATTTTTTCGGGTGTATAAGTAAGCCGGATTAGAGAGAAACTTGTATGTGTACTCTATTTGTCTTACATACTCAAAATCAATATTCTCGAGGCTCATATCCACCTTGTCTTTGGTAATGGTAAACCGGTAAAGTTGCCCGGAATGAGTCGGATCGGTGGGTTCGTTTACAACATATTCAACCACTGCATCCTTCTTGTTCATGTTTCGCTGAATTTCATCAATCGTGATAACCTTATTTTCGTATTTAAATGAATAATACCGGGGATATTTCTGTTCAAATAAACCGATTAACTGGTTGTACTCTTCGTTGTGTTGAAAGATTTTTGCAGCGTACAGGTTGGTCTTTTGCGTATCCGGGTTTTCCTTTTGGTTTTCCTGAAATAGCAATTCTTTATAATTTGATATATTTATTTTCAAATATTGTTCCCTGGACAACAACGTGTCGGGAATGCCTCCAAATTCCTTGGCTTCCATGTCTTTTACCGATGCCAGAAAACTAGCCGATTTACTTTTTTCGGTAAATTCGAAAGCCATCAGCAAATATTGTTTCTCTTTTGTAAACTGGTACAACTGGTAAGCAATTGAAATGGCTTCCATAAAGGTAGATTCCTGCTTTTCGGCCAATAACAACTTGCTTTCTTCACTCATGTACCCGATTCGTAACCGGTGAATAAGATTTGTACATGCGTTGACCGTGTTTAAGGCTAAAATATTAAAGCGCAGATAGTTTTCGTAATTCATTTCCTCTTGGTAAATCTCTGCAAGCAGTTCGAGTGTCGTTGCCTTTTTCTTCAATACAGTAAGTAATTGCATTTCAGAAAAAGCATTTTCAATTGGAGGCAAGGAATAGGCATCCTCAATATTGTAGTTTTCAACAACTGCGATGGCTGCTTTCTGATAATACGCCAATGCCTTATTTATATTGTCCCGTTTCTTTTTCCTGAAATCTTTGATTGAAACAGCTTCGGAATCCCGGTTCAGAAATATATCTCCGTAATTATTCTGAATTTCGGAATAATATATGCCTTTTACACCATACGTTTTTTGAATTATTGTCTCCGCCTTTTCATTATAAATTTGGGCAGAACTATAATCTCCGGTTTGTATTAAAAATTTCGCATAATTGATGTATTCCTCTCCTAATCCATAGTATTCGGTGCCGAAAAAGTTAATCCAACTTTCAATAGATTCTAAATAATACTTGTTCGCATTTTTTGTGTCATTATTATCAAAATAAATATTCGCTAGAAGATCGATAAATTGGGGTGTTATACCAGTTGTTCTCCCTTTAATATTTTTATGAATAATATTTATGGCTTCGGGAATCCGTTTTAAATATACGAGACTGACAGCTAAATTCAATTCAGCGATTCTTATCCTCTCTTCAAATTGTATAGGATCTGTAGAAAAAGACCGTAAAGACGACTCATGGTATTCCAAAGCTTTGACATGGTCTCCTTTCAATTTGTATACTATTCCTGCATTTCCATAAACCATTCCAAGTTTGTTGTCGTTTTCTCCATAAACCGCTTTAATTAGTTTTTCTGCATTAAAATAATTTTTTAATGCCTCATCGTATTTCCCCAGATTCTTTTGTTGAATGCCCAGATTGATGCATGATTGAATTACCCGAGTATCTTCAGTACCATAAAGTTTTATTGCCAGCTTTAGCGATTTGTGAAAATAATCTTCTGCTTTTTCAAAATCTCCTTTTATAAATTCATTACGCCCATCACTGAAATACTTCCGTTCTAATAAGCTATCCTGAATAAAAGCATCATTTTTTTGTGCAATGGAAATATACAGGGTAAAAAAGAATAGATAGAAAAACAAAAAAAACCTCTTTTTTTCAATTCTGACAATCAACGAATTATGATTTTGTGATAACATTTTTCAAAAAAATAAATTTAACAGGGGTTACCTTTTTGCCTCCATGAGAATAAACCACCGAACAAGGATAATTAAGGAATTTAAGTATTAACTATTAAAATCTAAAAGTAATGAAAACTTTATTTGCTTACAACCAAAATTTTGAAACCTCAGTATTTGAAGTGTTAACATCAGACGAACTCAACCAGGTAAAAGGCGGCGACGGCGATTTGTTTTGGGATGATGATTTGAATATCCCTCCGAAAAAACGATAATACCTGTATTCAGCCAAATCAAATTACTTGTTTTGCTTGAAGTAAATTTAACAGTCCCATGTAATTTCTGAAAGTTTTTTGATTGCATTGATTTTTATGCGAAATTTGTGTGTGGAGGTGAAATCTTACACTCAGGCGATGCGCGAATCAGGATGTTATTTTGATGATGAACTGAGGGGCTGAACTATTTAAATGGATCTTTATCAGTTCCATGTAACCTTTGAAAGTTTTTGTATGCACAAAGTTTTATTTAAATTTTGTGTGAAGCAATAAAAAATATACTAAAAATGATGCGTAGGTCAGAATATTACCAAAAGATCGACCTGTACCTTGATGATGAATTAGAAGGAACAGAGTTGGCTGAATTCAACGTCGAGAAGCTGATCCATTCAGGTCTGGCAGAAGAGGTTGAGTTTCACAGAGAAGTTCAGGAAGCAGTCCAAGAGAAAGATGTCATGGCGCTTCGCGACACACTGGGGCTTATTATGGGGAAACAGTTTTTTGGGAAGGACTTTGTAAAAGAAGTACTGTCAGAACAAAAAAAGGACTATAACTTTGGCTTATCAAATGAATTTTCCTCACTACGTGAATTTTTTAAACCGTTTACTCACAACGAGATAGACCACATATCGCACAGTTTACCAAAGATTCATCTGTTTCAACATGAAATTGCAGCTAAAGAAAACATCCATCAGTTTTATAAAGAGCAGTTTCAAGAACAGGAAAGTGAAGAAGATTTGCTTTCACCAACAGATGAAGCAATTTTTAGGGATGTACAAAACGCATTGAAAGAGAACGATATTAACGAACTTCGGGCCAACCTGACCCAGATAGCCCAAGGGTTACCGGAACATCAGCGAAGTGACGAAGAAATAGAGAAGTACCTGAACAATGAATTAGAACCATCAGATATTGAGGGATTTGAAGAAGAGCTGGAATTCAACCATTGGCTTAAAGCGGATCTAAAGTTTCACCAAGAAGTTGAAACCGCACTGATGGAAACAGACATCATAGACCTTCGATCGAGCCTTGACAAGATACAAGGGATTGAACATTCGTCGGTACTACAGTCAGAAGAAATTGACCAATACCTGCACGAAGAATTAGAAGCCGAGAAACTATCGTTATTTGAAGAAGAACTGTCCACAAACCCGGCTTTGGCAGCAGAAATAGCCATGTACAGGGAAGTAGATCTGGCCTTGGAGGAAAAAGAAATAATGGCACTACGGTCGACTCTCGAAACGATAGGAAAAGAAACCCGGAGGGAAAATCAGCGGGCTATACGGATGCCCATATCAAGAGTCGGCATAGTATCAATTGCAGCATCATTGATCTTACTCTTAAGCATCGGCGGTATCCTTACCCAACGAACGACTTCAGAAAACGATTTATATACAAAATATTACCAGCCTTACCAGGGAACGGGGACAGTCCGGTCGGGCAATACAACAATGGACCAAACACTAACAATTGCTTTACAGAAATTTAATGCACGGGAATACGAATCAGCGCTGGAACTGTTCCGGCAGGTGACTACGAATGACGCAGGCAATCAGGTAGGGCATTTTTACTCTGGGGTATCGTACCAGGAAACAGGTCGGTTTGGTAAGGCTATTGAGGAATACGAGATTGTAGTGAAAGACAGGGACAACCTGTTCATGGAGCAAGCCGAATGGTACATTGGATTGTGCTACCTGCAGACTCAGGAACGTAAAAAAGCATACCGTCAGATGGAACGGATAGCAAAAAGCAATAGTTATTACAATCGGAAAGCGGAGGCAGTACTCCGGAAGCTAAAGTCGATAGAATAGAAGCAAAATAAAGTTGAAGCAAATAGAATTCAGATTACTTGTAGATTTTAAATAGTTAATACCTAAGTTCCTGAAATTATTAATGTTTAAAAGACGAAAAAATTAGTACATAAAGTAGTGGTTAAAAGAAAATTTCTGATTATCCTGTTCAAACCTATCAAGGTTTTCTGATACCACAAAATTTTCAGAAGAAGCAATAAAAAATATATTATCACCAAATCCTCGCCAAGTCGGGGATTTGGTGATTTATTTGTTTGAGCTATGACAACTTTATTTTTTAGGATCAACTGAAAATTCAGGTGGGATATCTTTGTTTTTTATTAATTGCTTAAACATGGATTCAAAACAAGACCTATACGACCTTCTATTAAAAGCACTTCTTCCATCCAAGATTTTTGAATGTTTTGAGATATGTTCAGGTAATTGCCAATGACCGGACTGTTGATGTTCATTTGGACGAATAAAACCTTCTTACTTTAGAATATAAAAGAGAAAATGTATCCGTTGATGTAGTCTTGTAAGGATCAATTACTTATTCGGCAATGATCAATTAGTTTTAAATATTGAAGATATTACTCTACAACCAAAACTTGATCCAAAAAATCAGATCAAACTCGATTCTTTTCTTACTCTAATTCCAGCAGTGATAGTTTTCGTGGGATTACGTCGAATTCCGTATTTTTCAAATATCATCTTCCAGAATTTTTTTGTATTCCAAATCCTGTTTGATACTTTTAATCAAATACTCTTTACACTTGTATTTGCGTTTTTTGGCGTACTTCTCGCCTTTAAATCCCATCATCTGGGCAATTTGCTTAAGTGGCACCTTATCAAAAAACATTTGAAGTATCTTCTGGCAATCTTTCCCCAGATTCTTGAAATGCTTTTGATACAACTTGTACCGTTCATTCATATCAACCGTCCGGTCTAACTGATCGTCGTAAATATCATCACGGTATTCCTGGTTATCGTAGATGCGTTCTTTTTCATTTTTACGTTTCTCAAGTTGTTTCATCCAAAGGAAACGGCAAATTGAATACAGGTAAGTGTCGAACGAACAATCAAGCACCAAGCTATTTTCTTTTATTTTGCGGTACATAATGATAATGGCCTCCTGAAAAACATCGTTGGCATCGTCATCATCTCCGTTATTTTTCTTTATAAAGAAATTGATCTTGTAATAGAAATTCTTATAAATGAATTGTAGAATTACGCTGTCATTCCTAAGAATTCCGTTCAGAAGCTCTTCATTTGAATAGTTAATCATCTTTACTTAAATCCTTTTTTCAAAATCACAAACGAATGATACAAATCCATTACAAAATATCCGGACACACCACTCTCTGCAAATTTGGAGGATAAATATGTTCATAAATTGTTGAAAAAGCAAATACTTTAAATGTATTTTATACCACCCAACGGAATTCAATATAAAAAATCAAAAAACAATTTAAAAATCCAATTAAATTAAAAAGAGGTATTTCTATATTGAAAAAAACGAACACCATAAAGATATTCGTTTTAAAATATGGCGGAGAGTGAGGGATTCGAACCCCCGGTACCCCGAAGGGTACAACAGATTTCGAGTCTGCCCCGATCGACCACTCCGGCAACTCTCCATTTTCAGGGACGAAAAGTATAAAATTTTCAACCGAAATAAAAGCCGCATTAAAGAATTCTTTAATCTTACTGATCGGAAGACTTGAAATCCGCTGATCCGTATTAAACTTTTTCTAATTTTACCATTCAGGTTTTTACACTGCCAAACAATCGGTTTGTCCGAGATTCTTTAGATCGAAGAATGCCGTTTGTGTGGATTATTGGAGCATAAATATTTTGTAAATGAACTTGAGACAAATACTCGAAAAAAAAGGGTTTCGCTTGTTTCTTATTTTATATGCACTGTTTTTTATCGTCGGTGCATTAATTATTCTGCTTACCAGGCGAGGAGATGTAGTTTTGCTGATCAACAAATATTCACGGGTGGAATGGGATTCCACTATTGAATTTATAACCGACATCGGATTGGGAGGTTACATGGCAATGGCGGCCAGCCTACTGGTTTTTTACAAGTTGCGCTATGCGGCCACCGGCCTTCTGAACCTACTGGTAATCGGTATTTTTACCAATACTTTAAAAGAACTGTTCAAAGGCATATTTACCCGTCCGCTCCATTATTTCTTATACGATGATTTTACACGGTTCATTTACACAGCCGACATCAACTATTTTTCAACTTTCCCATCGGGTCACAGTATGACTATTTTTGGGATGCTTGCATTCTTTGCTTTTCTGGTTAATCGCCGCGCGATTTCTGCAATCTTGTTTACATTGGCTGTTTTGATCGGATTTTCGCGGATTTATCTTTTGCAGCACTTCTTTTTGGATGTGTATGCCGGCGCTTTCCTGGGCATCTGCTCGTTGTTGATTACCTTGTGGTTCACCGAAAAATATTTGCCTTTTCTGAAAAAAGGAATTTTCGACCGCTCGTTGCAACACAATATAAAATTGCTATTGCAACGAAAAACCGAGGTCCGGGAAGTCTGAATTTTCTATTTTTTCACCCGGACCAACTGCGTTGTTGGCGATTCGAACAAATCGTGAGACGAAAAGAAAACTTCAGCATTCTCCGGAAGTTGAATGGTTGCCAGTTTCTTTTTTACTGAAACCAGTATGCCATCCGGGTATTTTTCAAAAAAACGTTCAATTTCGTTTTCTGAGATTTCAGGAATGAGCTTTTTCAGGTAAAATGAATACGAGGGATTGAACTTCTGAAAGTACCGTATCTCCTTGCCTTCGACAAGCGACATACTTTTTCGGACCGGGTTTTGGGCATCAATGCGCGGAAAAACAAACAGGAAAAACAACAGGCTTGCCAAAATGGTCGAACTTCCGGTTACAAGTATTCCGGTTTGGTTTTTCTTCTGGATAAAGAAATAAAAGCCAATAATAATACCAATGGAAGCAGGCAGAAAATACCAGCCCACCAACGTTATATCTTTCAGTAACGGATCGAATTGCAAACCGACAATCAGCGCGGGAACCAAACAAATACCAATAACCAGTATGCTGATGTAACTAGGTTTTATTTTTGTTTTTAATTCAGAAATTTTAGAAAAATAACTACCCAGCAGTATTGCCAGAAAAGGATAGCAAGGAACCGTGTAATTGGGAAGTTTTGTTCTTGAAAATGAGAAAAACAAGATGATAACAGAAGCTGCGATCAACGAAAAAAGCACAAAATGATCGCGACGGTCTTTTATTGCATTCCGGTATGCCTGCACCAGAAATGCTGAAAACGGGAACATCCCAACCAAAATATACGCAAAAGTGACCAGGAAAATACCGCCATGCCCCTCCATTTCTCCGGAAAAACGCCCGAGATTGTGCTTCAGAAAAAAGCCCCGCGTCCACTCCCAGTTGGTTTCCATCCCGACGAGGATGTACCAGGGCAAGGCAATCGCCAAAACAATAATTACTCCCATAAAAGGTTTCAGTGAACGGATGACCGGCCATTTCAATTGCTTCGAGAAAAGCAGGAAAAGCAGAAAAATAAGACCCGGCAGCGCAATGGCCACCGGCCCCTTTGCAAGGGTTCCCAATCCAATGGCAACATACAGAAGTACAATTTCATACCAACGCCGCTCCGAAACCGCTGCATAAAAAAGAAAAAGGCTCCAGGTAAAGAAGAAAATCAGGTATGGATCGGGTACGGCCAGGTGAAACTGGATGCAGAGATGCACCGAGGCAAGCAATGCAAAAACAGTCCAAAGGGCCGTCTTCCGATTCGCAAAACGACGGGTGTACAAAAAAGTAATCAATATGGTCAATGCCCCAAAAACGCCGGAGAAGAAACGGGCAGCCCATTCGTTTACCCCGAATAATTTGAAGCTGCCCATCATAAAAAAGTAGTGCAGCGGAGGTTTGTCAGTCCGTAAATTATAATTGAAAGTGGGGACAATCCAGTCGCCCTTCTCAAACATTTCGCGGGCACATTCTGTATTTTTTGCCTCATCTAAAATGTAAATACTGAAAGCGCCGTTATTTATTGTGTACAGCAAAAACGCAAAAACAAACAATAGAAACGGGAAATATTTTGATTGAATAAGTTTTTCGGTCATTCCCTGATGATTATTTAATTGATTCAGAATTATAAATCCTGATGGCTTTTTCTTATTTTCGCAATGCTAAATAACAAAATTTTTAACAAATATCGGGCGTCAGAAGCCTTTGTAAAACAGAAACAAATGAAATGAGCATGATTCGCAGAAACTCCAATCGAAATAATTATTTCCTGCTCATGCGAATTCCATGCGACAATTAAGAAAATTAAAAATAAACGCATGAAACAGTTAAGTTTGGTTATTTGTGTATACAATGAAGAACTCAATATCCGCCCGCTGAGCGAACAGATCATCAACGCGTTGGCCGGATACGATTACGAAGCCATTTTCGTGGACGATGGTTCGACTGACAAAACCCGGGAAGAAATACTGGCCATCAGAAACGAACATTTTGTATTGCTTGAACTGAAAAAAAATTACGGGCAAAGTTCTGCTTTGCAAGCCGGAATTGACCTGGCCGAAGGCGAACACATTGTTTTACTTGACGGAGACCTCCAGAACGACCCGGCCGACATCCCGATGATGTTGAAAATGGCCGTAGAAGGCAACTGGGATTTGGTGGCCGGTGTTCGTGCCAACCGTCGCGACGGGGCGTTTCTACGAAAAATTCCGAGCAAAATTGCCAATTACATCATTCGCGAATCGACCGGTATGAAAATGAAAGACCTCGGCTGCACCCTGAAAGTTTTTTCCAAAGAAGCGGCAAAAAGTATTACTATTTATGGCGAATTACACCGTTTCATCCCGGTTTTACTGGCTTTGGAAGGAAATGTCCGCATTACCCAGGTGGATGTAAACCACCGCGCCCGCGAATTTGGAAAATCGAAATACAACCTGAGCCGCACCACCCGTGTAATGAGCGACCTGTTAATGATGTTGTTTCTGAAAAAATACCTGCAACGCCCCATGCACCTGTTTGGCGGGTTAGGAATTATCACCTTTGGACTGGGTGTGCTGATCAATATTTATATGCTGGTACTGAAATTCATGGGTACCGATTTATGGGGCAAACCCATGCTCATACTTGGAGTGCTGCTCGTTTTAGGAGGAATACAATTTATAACGATTGGTATTGTTGCCGAATTACAAATGAGGACTTATTTCGAATCACAGCATAAAAAAACATATACCGTTCGTCGAATTGAAAAAACGAAACAGGTTTAATTTGCCTATAGTTTCAATTTTTCTTCTGCCCCGGGAATCGTAAAATAAAAACATGCCCCTTGCCCGATATCGGACATTAACCAGATATGGCCGCCTAATTTTTCGACCAGCGATCTGGTAATCGATAAGCCCAGTCCTGCGCCGGAATAATTTTTCGTGTACGCATCGTCGAGCCGCTGGAAAACCGAAAATATAAGATCGTGTTTATCCTTCGGAATACCAATTCCCGAATCTTTCACAAAAAATTGTAACATCCCGTCGTCCCGAACTTTGTACCCAAATTTCACAAATCCATTTTCCGTAAATTTGAAGGAATTTCCAATCAGGTTGATCATGATTTGCTTCAGCCTCACCCCATCGGTAGTAATTTCAAAATTAGGTTTTTCAAAGCCTTTTTCCATCTCAAGGATGAAATTCAGTTTTTCCCTGATAAGCCGTTCACTAAATTCCATGTAAAGTTCATCAAGCATCACATTGATCTTGGTTTCTCTTTTATTAATAGTCAACTGATTGGCTTCAATCCTCGAAATATCAAGGACATCGCTGATGATGGACAGTAAATGTTTTCCATTGGCATAGATCAGCCGCAGGTATTCATCTTTTTTTTCAAAATAAACTTCGTTGCTGATCAACAAATCGGAAAAACCCAGGATGCTATTCATCGGCGTTCGTATCTCATGGCTCATGTTGGCCAAAAAAGCTGATTTCAACCGGTCGCTTTCTTCCGCTTTTTGCCGGGCCTCAACCATTTCCCGTTCGGCCTCTAGCCGACTGGTAATATCAATCACATTCGCATACAAATACGATTGGTTATGCAAATTCAACTGGTCGATAAAAACCTCAACATCTCGTTGCTCCCCATCCTTCTGCTGGTGTTTTGACAGATAATTCCGGGTAAAACCCTTTTGTGCCTGATGTATTTTGCCCTTCGTGTCGGCAATCGGTAGCGCACTAACATCATCGATATTCAACATTTTTATTTCATCAATCGTGTATCCGTAAAAATTCAGGGCGGCGTTATTGGCATCGTCAATTCTTCCGGTTACCGGGTCAATCAGCAGATTGATTGAAGGGCCTTCACGAAACAGAATTTCATAATTTTGTTGCGAAATCCGGAGTCTGCTTGCCAGCTTCCGCTTTAACCAGGCCAATCGGGCATTGATGCCCAACAGGATCAATGCAATGATAAACGAAAAAACGATGATGGAAAAAATATCTTTCCGAATATTTAGCCTTTTCGATGGAGCGCCAAGCAGGATAATATCCTTGGGCAAAGAATTGACCGGCAAATGATACTTCAGCAGGGCCTGATAATTGACCATGTTTTTACCGGGAAGGTTATAAACCACCTTCATCTTGGAAATATCGGCGCCATTTAAAATATCTTTTGCTTTTTGGCAGGCAAGTACAGCCTGTTCGTGATAATCGGCAAGGCAGCCTCCCAAAAAACCGGACACTGCCTCAACTGTACCCAAACAGTAAACAGGCACCGGGGAATCGTTATAAATCAGTTCGATTTGTTCATAATGATTAAGCGTCTCATCTTTCAACCTATACGATGAGATTTTCAGGATTACCTGGTCGCCTCTCGTTTTACTGACCGTATCCTGCAATTCAGGCAACGTGAAATTATTGGTGTATATTTCGGAAAGACGAATATCATTGTATTCTTTTTTGAGCGATTCAAAGATTTTGAAATCAGTTATCCCGGTACTTGTATTATCAGTAAATGCTATTATTTCCTTTACCTTCGGTTGTATTCTTTTTATCAACTCAATATTTCCCTTTACCGGCACCGTTTCCATTACTCCGGTAACATAATGGGTGCTGTCCAATTGTGCTATTTTTTTATAATCATCAAATCCCCAAAAAACAACAGGCGTATTTGCGAAAAATTCCTGGTAATTGTCTATTACAAAATTCAGTGCATCGTCGTCGCTGGCCAATACCATATCATACTTTCCTCGTTCCTTCATCTTTATTCTTAACCGCTCCTTCAAATTGTCGTACATTGCCTCTTTATAGAACCGCTTCGAATCCATAAAATCGGTGTCAATAATATATTTTGAAGGGGAGAAAGATTCATTGATCGCTCTTTGTGAACTTTCGTAGGTTTGGAAAGTGATTTCGTACGAATTCAGGTAAAAGATTTTTTTCTTATCAGAAGATTGGCCTGCCCACACAAAAACAGTTTGCAGAAAGAACAAACAAAAAAGAATTAAACATCCTGAATTTCGGAAGACCATTGATTTTTTCTAATAGTTTATTGGTCGAGTTGATTGACATAAAGATAGCAAAATCAACTAAAAAAACTTTAAGGGAAACACTAATTTATATTTCCGTCATTAAAATTCATCACCTGGAGATTGAAAAACTTTTATTCCTGAAGATACACCCGTTTTACCCGCTGCGAAATGCTGGTCAGTACTTCGTACGGAATGGTTCCCATCCACCGGGCAACGTCGGTAAGTTTTACGTGGTCGCCAATAATTTCCACCTCGTCGCCTTCCTGTACATTCATGCCGGTAACATCCACCATGCACATATCCATGCAAATAGTGCCGATTACCGGGGCAAATTGCCCGCGCACAAATACACGGCCAACCCCGTTACTGAGGCGCCGGTCGTAACCATCGGCATATCCGATCGGGAGTACGGCTATTTCCGAATCGTACTCTGCTTTTCCTCTACGCCCGTAACCAACCGTCTCGCCTGCCGGAACTTTCTTCACCTGCGAAACCGTTGTTTTCAAACAACTAATTCCCTGAATATTTTTATTCTGAACGGCGCTCACCCCGTACAACCCGATACCCAGCCGCACCATTTCAAACTGGGAATTGGCAAAGCGCTCAATTCCTGCCGAGTTCAGCAAATGGCGCAATACACTGTAGTCCAACTGTTCAGCAATCAGAGAAGCCCGTTTCTGAAATTGTTCAATTTGTGAATGGGTGAACACATCGTGTTTTTCTTCATCAGAACCAGCCAAATGAGAAAAAATAGAAGCAACCCGAAGTTGCTTGCTCACGGAAAGCATCTGGGCAAGCTCGCGAATATCTGTTTCCGACGAAAAACCAAGACGGTTCATCCCGGTTTCCAGTTTAATATGAACCGGGTAGTTGCTCACCGCGCTTCGTGCAACAGCCGCTGCGAAACGCCGGCACAAGTCGAGCGAGTATATATTGGGTTCGAGCTGGAACTCGATCATGCTTTCAAAACTGTGTTCTTCGGGATTCATCACCACAATCGGCACCCCGATGCCGGCCCGACGCAGTTCGATGCCTTCGTCGGCCACCGCCACCGCCAGATAATCGACCTGCTGAAACTGTAAAACACGCGCAATTTCGGAAGTCCCGCTTCCATACGAAAAAGCTTTCACCATCACCATAATTTTGGTTTCGGGCCGAAGTAGCGATTTGTAATAATTGAGATTATCGATCAACCGGTTCAGGTTGATCTCCAGCACCGTCTGGTGATATTTTTTCTGGAGTGCTGATGAAATACGTTCGAAATGGAATTGTCGCGCACCTTTCAGCAAGATAATTTCTTCTTTAAACGATGAAGCGGAAAAATTCTGGAGAAAGGCATCGGTACTTTCGTAAAATTCCGTTTCTGTGGAAAAGCAATTTTTATGCGCCAAAATATCGGTGCCAATGCCAATTAAACGGTCTATTTTGTTGGCAACCAGCAGATGGTCGACTTCTTGGTAAAGACTTTGCAATTGCTGCCCCGACTGTTGAATATCCGACAATACAAGGCTTTTCTTTTTTACTGAAAGCACATTTTGTTGCGACTGAAAATTCAATGCAATGGCCAGTGAATTGATGTCCGAATTGTAATAGTCGTTGATGAGTTTGCACTGGTTGATGCCTTCTTTCATTTCCAAACGCATGGCAACCGGTTTCAAATTGGTCACCGATTCCAGAACTTCACCGGAAAGCAAGCCCTGCGATGCGGCAAAAACAAGACAATGAGCCACATTTTCAATACTAGCCGGATCGCCCAGGGGAAACGAACAGACATATTTCTTATCCTGAAACGAAAGCTCGAAAGCCGTTCCGTCAATCGTCTTTTCTGCTTTAATATACACAGGCGCCGAAGAATCGGAAAACGACCAGCCAATTAGTTTTTTCTGCTGAAACCGTTTTTCGATCCGGCCGGCTGCTAAACGCTGGTCGCGACAATAAATAATAGTATCTGCCGGTTCAAAAAGATCCAGTTTCTGATCTATTTTTTCTTCCAGATTGCTGAAGTTTTCCTGGTGTGCTTCCCCTATGTTTGTGAAAATACCCACCGTGGGGCGGATTATTTCAGCCAGGTTTTGCATCTCCCCGGGTTTCGAAATTCCTGCCTCGAAAATAGCCAGATCGTAATTTTTCTCCATCAGCCAAACCGAAAGAGGCACTCCGACTTGAGAATTATAACTTTTCGGATTCCGTACAATCGCCAACTGCAGGTGCAATAACTCGTACAACCATTCTTTCACAATGGTTTTCCCGTTGCTTCCGGTAATTCCTACCACCGGATAACAATATTGTTCACGATTCCACCGGGCCAGTTTTTGCAAGGCTTTCAAGGTATCATCAACGACAATAAAACAAATATCCTGAAGTTTTTTTTGTTCTTCGGAAAGAGAAGAAACCACGAATGTTTTTACTCCTTTCCGGATTAAATCAGGAATGTATTTATGTCCGTCGTTCCGGTCGCCAACCAATGCAAAAAAGCAGGTTCCTGAAGGATCTGTAATCGTCCGGCTATCAATGGAAATCTGAGAAATTAAATCATCGGAAGCGTTGTTCAATTTTCCGTTCAAAACGGAGCACAACTGAGTTTGGCTATTTTTGGGCATCAGAATTTACTTTTATATAACAATCGCGGCAAAGTGGTTCGTATTCATTTTTTTCGCCCAACATCACCAGCTTTTCGTTCGCACCAAGACGATGCGAAAATTGAGCGACACTGCCGCAACGCATGCAAATGGCATGTACTTTGGTCACATAATCGGCAATAGCCATCAGCCCGGGAATAGGGCCAAACGGGTTTCCTTTAAAATCCATGTCAAGCCCGGCGACAATCACCCGTATACCCATTTCGGCCAACCGGTTGCAAACATCGATCAGTCCATTATCGAAAAACTGAGCCTCGTCGATGCCGATCACATCCACATCGCCGGTAAGCAATAAAATATTCGCCGAGTTTTCAACCGGGGTACTCATGATGGAATTCTCGTCGTGCGAAACGACAGCGCTCTCCGAGTAGCGTACATCGATGCGGGGCTTAAAAATTTCGACCCGCAACTTTGCAATTTTTGCCCTACGGAGCCGACGAATCAGTTCTTCCGTTTTTCCTGAAAACATTGATCCTGCAATAACTTCAATGCCGCCAGTCTTTTTTTGTTTGTGAGTATCCCTTTCAATAAACATTCTCTGTTCAGATGCTAAAGATTTTCGTATTTTTACATGCCGGGAGATTCCGCTTTGAGAAAAATCCCAAAGGTAAAATTAACCATTGCACCGAAAAAAGAACAATAAAATCACCAGTAAATTGTTTAAAAAAAATGAACAAGGAAAAACTGATCCATATCATCCTGAAAGACATTGAGGAGCTGAAAGAAATTACCGAAGAAATAGTAAAAGACGGCGCTGTCACAAAACTCGAAACCGATATTGCCTTATCAAAAGCAACATTGGTAGTTCAGGAACTTCAGCTATTGAAGGAAAAATATATTGCCGGAACCACTCCGCCGGTTATGAAAGAAGTTGCAACCCCAATTCTACCGAAACAAGAACCGGTTGAAGAGCCGGAAGAAGAGCCAATTGCACATGCTACTTTTGAAATTGTGGAAGAAGAGCAAAAACCTGAAGAAAAAGAAATTACACAACAGGTGTCTGCCCCAATACTGATTTTAGACGAAGAGGCGGATGGCGAATATGACGACTTCGAAGAAAATAATGATGACGCGTCGGAGGAAGACGAGGAACCGACAGAAGATGACGATATTTCTGAAGAAAAAGAGAATGACGAAACCCTTGAAATAGACAACGATTTCAACCCCGAAGAAGATGATATTTCGAAAGAGGAAGAGGAAAACGATAATGATTCGGAAGATGACTCCCTGGAAGAAATAGATAACAAATTCGACGATGATGACATTTCGGAAGAAGACGATGACCAAATTCAGGAAGAAGACAGCGACTCAGAAGAAGATGATGATGATGATGATGATGGATTAGAAGAAGATGATGATGATCTGCAGCCAGCGACTAAGACTGTTGGAGAAAATTTTCACATGGAAAAATCGCTGAACGACATGATGGGTAATAAAAACAACGAAGAAGATACGCTTGACCAAAAATTTGCCCACGGCCCGATCAATAGTCTTCAGTCGGCCATTGGCATCAACGACCGGTTCCTGTTTATCCGCGAAATTTTCAACAACGATGCGCAGTTGTATTCTACTGCAATCAAACGGCTCGATGAATGTGCAGACATCCGGGATGCCGTGGATTACCTGAGTTCAAACTTCAGGATAAAAAAGACAGAGACCAGTCTGAGATTCGTAGACTTGATTAAACGCCGCTTTGCAAAATAAACCAGAAATGGGAAAGCTCTTCATTGTACCAACCCCCATCGGAAACCTGGAAGACATGACCATCAGGGCGATCCGTATTTTAAACGAAGTATCGCTTATTTTGGCTGAAGACACACGTACTTCGGCCAAACTGATGCAGCATTTTGAAATTAAGACCAAGATGCACTCGCATCATAAATTCAACGAACACAAAACAGTTGAAGCCATCGCCGAACGCATCTTGGCGGGCGAAAATATCGCGCTGATTTCGGATGCCGGTACGCCGGCCATCAGCGACCCGGGTTTTTTATTGGTTCGCACCTGCATTGAAAAAGATGTTGAAGTGGAATGCCTTCCCGGCGCCACCGCATTGATCCCTGCACTGGTGAACTCCGGTTTTCCTACCGACAAATTTGTGTTCGAAGGTTTTCTTCCGCAGAAAAAAGGACGGCAAAAACGCATTACCGAGTTGGCCGACGAATCACGAACCATGATTTTTTACGAATCGCCTTTTCGTCTGGTAAAATGCCTTCAGCAATTTGCCGAATTTTGGGGCGCCGAACGGAAAGCATCGGTTTCGCGCGAACTAAGCAAGTTGCACGAAGAAAATAAACGGGGCGCATTGTCCGAGCTGATTGAATATTTCGGGGAAAAACAGGTAAAAGGTGAAATCGTGATCGTGGTGGAAGGAAAAAACACGCGTAAGAATGAAGAGTCCAACCTACGCGATGATTGTGAAGATGACGATTAATCATTGATTTACGATCCTCAACCAAGTGTCCAGTGACCAACATCCAGTATCAATTTTGACAACGGACTTGAATGATTAGAAAATACGATCATATTTTTTTCGACCTAGACCATACTCTCTGGGACTTTGAAGCCAATTCGCGAAAAGCCCTGAAACTGACCCTCGAAAAGTACAATCTATTGGAACAGTTGCCATCGTTCGACGAATTTGTAAAGGTTTACGAAGCAATCAACACTCGGCTTTGGGACGAATACAGGGAAAGAAAAATCAGCAAATCGTTACTGACCAGCCAGCGATTTTCGATGAGCATGGAACCTTTTGACGTTCGCAATTACGACAGTCAGGAATTGAACGATTGCTACCTGGATTTCATGGCAGAACAAACCGGCCTTTATCCCAATGTTCCGGAAATTCTTGCCTGGCTGAAATCGAAAGGCTACCAGATGCACATCATCACCAACGGGTTCCGGGAAGTGCAGCAAAAGAAATTACAAACCAGCGGCCTCAATCAGTTTATTTCCAAAGTTTTTATTTCGGAAGTAATTCAATCGCCCAAACCGGAACGGGAAATTTTTGAATACGCGCTGAAATCGTGCAATGCGAAAAAAGCGTGCAGCATTATGGTGGGCGATAACTGGGAGGTAGATATTGTCGGCGCCCTGAATTTCGGTATCGATCAGGTGATGTTCACGAACGACGGGCAAAACACGGTTCCGGAAGAAATCAGGAAGCAACTGAAAACTCCGATGACCGGATCTTTTATCCGGCAAAAACGGAATAAAACATTTTTTGTAGAAAAGCTGGACGAATTACAGGATATTGTTTGAAGAACAGATCAATTCAACAATTCGGTAATGTCATTTAAAATGGTGCAACCTGTTTCTGTCAACCGTTTTTCCGACTGATGCCCGTTGGCAATTAAAATGCAACTGCAACCCAACTCACGGGCCACTTCAAAATCGTGGATGGTATCGCCAATTAAACATGTTTCGGCAGGATTGAGTTTCATTTTTTCAATCAACACCTTGCCGTTGTCGATTTTCGAATGTGCATAATGGTTATCGAGACCCGAAATTTCATCGAAAAAATGAACGATCTGATTTTTTTCCAGAGTCCGCATCAAAGCCAGCTGTTCCATTGCCGACAAAATAACTTGCTGTTTACCTGCCAACTGAAAATGCCGGAGTATTTCGGCAGCGCCGCGATGCAAACTACAATTCATTACTTCGCTATTGTATTGGTCGGTATATTCTCCGGCCGGTATTTCAAACGGTTCTTTTTCGAAATTGAAGCCTATTTCAGCATAATAATCTTTTACAGGAAAAGTGAACACTTCCTTGTATTTATAGGAATTCAGCAAAGGTAATTCCCGTTTGGACAAAAGCACATTGATTGTTTCCACACACAAATCAATATCGTCGAGCAAAGTGCCGTTCCAGTCCCAAATAAGCGTTCGAATGTTTTCAGAAATAGCCATTCGGATTGGTAAGATTTTCGCGGTTGATAACTGGATTGGCATACATCTGCAGGAACATTTCCCGAATACGGGCAACATCGCCGTTGATAGTTTCAATCGCTTCTTCCATCATTTTTACGAACTTGCCGTATTGCTCCTGATCGTATTCCTCGACATATTTATTTTCGTCCCGGAGTATATCGGCAGCAATAAAGTTATTTGGCCAGAATTTATAATTACGGTAAATACGCTGATCAATATAATCAGCCAGCGCCTCTATTTTTTCAGAAGTCTGTTCTTTTTTGTCCATCTCGTCAATCGCGACCTTCATGGGTCTGCCAAACGCGAAATTGACCCGGCCTTTTGGATTAAACAGTCCATACGCCATACTTTTCAGGTCGTCAGCCTGGGTTTTGGTAAAACCTTCTGTCTCTTTTTTATACAATTCTTCGACTTTTGAAATTCCGCATGGCTCAATTTCGTATGAAATCGAAAGCGGAACAATACGCAACTCGCGGAACCCCTCAACAAAACTTTTTTCGTTGCTAAGATTGATCATTTTCAACAAGGCCGGCTGGGTTTTATCGCAACCATCTTTGGTCCGCCCTTCACGCTGGGCTATCCAAACCGAAATGTTCCGTTCCGTTATATCCTGACGAATATAGGCCGAAAGGTTTTTTGAAGCTGCCATCAACTCGCTGACCGACAAGCTGCGTTTAACTTCAAAGGCACGGTTTAGTTTCACGGCATGTTCAATCCAGTCGGCGATCAGCAAATTATCGCCGATTGCAATTTCCGTGGTATGTAAACCTTCTCTGAATATCAAATAATTAAGAATTGCAGCATCGAGGATAATATCACGATGATTTGAAATAATCAGGTAGCTTTTCGTTATATCAAGATTTTCAAGCCCGGTACAGGTAACACCATCAGTAGTTGGCTTCAAAATCAGGTTTTCAATTAACGGATACATGAATTTGCCCTGCAATTCTTTAATCGTTTGAATACCGGACAACAATTGTTTTACTTCGTCAAACTTTTTATCATCCTTGAAAATAAACTTCTTCAGTATCCTCTGAAATTCAGGATCGTTAAGTACAATGCTGATTTGTTGATTAACCTCTGAATCGTAGTAAGGGCGGATATCATCAAAGACAAAATTTTCACACATCGCGTTTAAATTAGAGCCGCAAATATAACTAAATAATGAGACATCCGCTCTTTTGACGAAATACTGTGAAACATGCCATCGAAACTTTTATTTCTATCACCTTATAATCAAAGCAATAGGAAAATATTTTTTAATATTTATTAAGGCCTGTAAAAGATAAAATATAGTATTTCACAACTGATTTCATCATCCCCCAACGCTTGTTTCTTTCTGCATTTTTTGATTTTTTACTTTTTTCCCTTAAAACCGAAACCGAATCTGAAACTTAATTTCGGTCCTTCGGTCGCCTTCAATTTTTTCCAAACCACTTCCAATAGTTTGTTGATCGAAATATTGGGTGCGGGCCAATTTAAACCACAAATCGGTTTTTTCTGAAATGCTGACTTTGGCATTTAGATACGTCCGTACTCCTTTTCCCGAAAGGGGCGGTACGGAATAATTGTGCAACAAATCGTTTTCGTATGCATACAAACGGCTGTTGTATCCATCGGTATCGAACCACAGAAAACGCAACTGGCACGAAAACGGCAACCGGCTTGCCTCGTATTTCAAATCCTGAAGAAAAAGCATTCCCTGTTCACCTTCGTCAGTTCCTGCTTCGAATTTCGAAAATTCGACCCTGCTTTTTAGGCTCCACTGATCGTTTACCTGAACATCAAGGTTCAAACGGACTTTCTGCAACGAATTCGTTGTATTGATCTTGACGTGTTCGCCCGAAGTTTTTGTTTCTTTCTGCTCCATAAAATAACGGACATAAAAATTCACCGAGGAGGACGGCAGATAATTCATCTGAAAAAATGTTTCTGCCCCGGTCGATGGTGAAACAGTTTGGTACTTCAGCCAACGGAACCGGAAAAAATCATGATAGGCTGACAGTATGATTTTGGCTACCGGCAAAAACTTTGCCCCCATGTAAAATCCCTGTTCATCGTTAATTGCCGACGATTCGGAAAATGCCTGACCATACAAACTGTTGTACTTTTTTCCGAAGTTCCGGTAAAGCAGCGAAAGTTCGAACCGGTCGGCCGGCTTCAACAAAGCCCCATGCAAATTGGCAAATCCTCCTCCATCGAAAGAATACGCTGTTTCGCCAAACAAAAACAGTTTTTTCAGCGACCACTTGTAATCGGCCGCCACGTTTGTAATTTGTTTTCCCTGAAACAGAAACAACTGGTAGGCTTGTCCATCTAAAATTCGGGGTTTATCAAAAAAAACATGAGCTCCGCTGAATCCCGCCGAAAAATTGTTTTTCTGAAATGAAAAAACAAGCCCGCTTGCATTTTCTTTTATCGAATGTTTGTCGTCAATTTCGTTCGCAGTACGGTGCAAGCCCGATGTTTGAAACGAAGTAAAAACTGTTTCTCCATTTTGTTCCTCCATGTTGGCATCGATTTTTTTCTCGGAATGGAAAAGAAACAGGATCGAATTTTTAAACCTGAATTCTCCGGCAACACCACGGAAAAACCGGTTTTCGTCAGCCGAAGAATACGATCGGATTCCCTGGTTGCTTCGGTAAATTTGTGTTACCTCGGCCGATTTTCCGGAACCGAACCCCTGCCAGGCAAGCAACCCCTGCCCTGCCCTCACCAGGTAGTCACCTGCATAAACACGGTATTTCCCGTTTTTAAAACCGTAATTGGCAAACAGACTGAAGTAGTCGAATCCATTTTTATTCGGATCTCGGAGAAATGTTTCGCCCGGGTCTTTTTCGGCGGTAAAACCAAAATTCAGCCGGTCGCCGGTCTGTTTGAAACGGAGATAATATTTTTCAGGAGCGCCCCGGTAGCCGTTTTCAGAAGAATACCCTTTTGCTTTTTCAGCAATACGCTGCGTCCGGAATAGTAATTCGCGACGGGCATCCCGGTGAATTTCCGAAACGGTTTTGCTTTCTCCAAAAACTAAAAATGGTTCCAGCTTCTGAAGCAGTTCCCGGTCAAGGCCGTCAACAGCAGTAAGTTCGTAGATACTTAAGATCAGGCTATTCCTGATTTTGTAATCAGCAATTCCCTGTACCTGGAATTCCGTCAGAAACTTTAATTGCCGCAATTCTTCGGTACAATCATCATTTATATTGATCGGGTTTTCCAGGAAATATTCCCAGATTTCTGTGAGTTCTTCAAGGTTCAGTTCGTCTTCCGAATTTTCAGCCAGTAATTCGGTCAGTTCCTCCAATAGGGACGTTTCAGCCGTCTGTCCCCACAACAACGGGCAGATCAAACAGGTTGCGGCAAATAGAAAGAACCTTTTCATTTTAAACGATATGAAATTGCCACAGAAGGAGTGCTTCCCAGCCGGTAATTGTACTGCCACGAAAAGTCGGTTCTCAGCTTTTTGGCAGAATATGCCAAACCCAAAGCCAGTAAATTATTTTTTCCTGAAAGTCCTCCCCGTATCTGGAATTTGTCCAGAATCCGGTATTCGGCACCAAATTTCAAGACAAGTTCCTGTTTCAAATCTTTCTCCATTTCGCAAAAAAGCAAAAGCTCTTCCGTGACGGTGGTTCCAATTCCCAAACGGAACAGGCAGGGCAATTTGTAACGGATACTTTCTGTTTTTATTCCCGACTGAAACGGGTTGAAACAGTGGGCGCCAATCATCAGATTTTCACTCAACCAATACTGAATTCCGCCTTCAAATACAGAGATGCCGGGCGATCTTTCGTTCTCGGGTAAATGAATGGAAAAATAATTGAACTGGAACCCTGCCGAAAATCCGGGGGTTATTTTTCTGGCGTAGGCAAATCCCAGCTTATTCTCATTGTATGTCTCATTTCCAAAACGGTAAAACGAAACGGCAAAAACATTTTCACTGACAGGTAGGGTGGCGTATGCAGCTTTCAGACCCAGTTCTTTCAGTAAAAAATAATTACCGTAGGAAACGCCGGCTTCAGGATAAGCCGTTGAAACCATTCCTGCCTGGTTTCCGAAGACTGACCAGCCATCGGAAAGGCAGGTTGCAATTCCGGCCAGCGACTTTTCCCGGGCGCTGACCTGATAATACTCTTGTGCGACCGGCTTTTTGTTGGCGACAACGATAAAACCGGTCAGTAAAATAATTGAATAAACAGCTTTCATATAGGGTGATATTAGAATAATCTGTGCTGTTTACTCCCCATCCATCAATAAATATCGGTTTTGTTTGCCTTTAATTTCAGGCAAATAAAAAGGGTGGCCATGTGGCACACCCCGAATACCATGTTCAAGATACAACGTTTTTATAATAAATACAATCTCAGTTGACCTTGAATTTAAATTTTATTTGAGCAAGATCCTGATTGGCCTGTTCGATCTTGTTCTTTAAGTTTTCTTTAAATTCGACCAATTTGGCCGCCAATGCACCGTCGCCCAGTGAAATCATCTGAACTGCCAGAATACCTGCATTTTGCGCTCCATTGATGCCAACGGTTGCAACCGGTATTCCGGGAGGCATTTGCACGATTGCCAGCAGCGAATCGATGCCTTGCAACGAAGCATCGATGGGCACACCAATAACCGGTAAAGTAGTCATCGCGGCAATCACTCCGGGCAGGTGTGCGGCCATTCCGGCCCCTGCAATAATCACTTGTATACCACGGTCTTTTGCACCCTTCGCAAACCTCTCAACAGCCTCCGGAGTACGGTGTGCCGATAACGCATTTATCTCAAAAGGAATTTCAAATTCATCAAGAATTTTGGCCGCTTTTTCCATCACTCCAAGGTCGGAAGTGCTGCCCATAATAATGCTAACTTTTGGTTCCATCTTCTCAATTAATATTTTTTCAGAATAAATTTGTTTCTTTACTTTGCGCTTACTTTTTCGCAGGTAAAATTATTGAAAATAAAACGATAATGAAACCTGCCTGTATTTTTTGCAAAAACACATTAAACAGCAGCAAAATGACAAATGTGAAGATCCATGACAAAGAATTTGAAATTTTCATTCCGTATGAAAAAATACGTTCGGTAGTGGAAAAAATGGCCGAGCAAATGAACCAGGAGCTGAAAGGCAAAAACCCTTTGTTTTTATGTATCCTGAACGGATCGTTTATGTTTGCTGCAGAAATTTTTAAACGAATTGAGCTATTGGATGCCGAAATTTCGTTTGTAAAGCTGGCATCCTATTCAGGAACTTCAACAACCGGAGAAATTAAAGAATTGATCGGATTGAATGAAAACCTGGAAGGCCGCACTGTTGTAGTTCTTGAAGACATTGTTGATACGGGTATTACTATTGCCAACACCATTGATCAAATCAAGTCGAAAAAACCGGCAGAAGTGAAGGTTGCTACCCTGCTTTTAAAGCCCGATGCCCTTCAGAAACCGGTAAATCTCGATTACGTAGGTATTAAAATACCCAATGATTTTATTGTTGGTTACGGACTCGACTACAATGGACTGGGCCGAAACCTGATTGACATTTATAAAGTTATAGATTGAAAAAAACCAAATTTCGTTGTTCCATGCTTAACCTTATTTTGTTTGGGCCTCCCGGAGCTGGCAAAGGGACTCAGGCCGAATTCTTGATAAACACATATCATTTAATCCATTTATCGACAGGTGATTTGCTCCGAAGCCAAATTGCAGAAAGCACGAAACTTGGACTGGAAGCAAAAATCTATATCGACAAAGGGGAACTGGTACCCGATGAAATAGTAATCGGAATGATTAAATCAAAACTGGAAACCAACCACAAGGCTGCGGGTTTCATTTTCGACGGGTTCCCACGTACCGTTGCACAGGCCGAAGCGCTCGACATGTTGCTGAACGAAAACGGGACGCCGGTTTCAGGGATGCTTTGCCTCGAAGTGGAAAAACAGGAGTTAGTCGATCGCTTGATGAACCGTGGAAAGACATCGGGACGCAGCGATGATCAGGATGTATCGATCATTGAAAACCGCATTTGTGTTTACCACCAGAAAACTGCCCCGTTGAAAGATTACTATGCTGCACAGAATAAACACTTCTGCATCAATGGAATGGGTAACATTGATAAAATAGCGGCACGCCTGACCAATATGATTAACAGTTTATACGCAACAAAATAATTCATTCTATTTTCTCAAAGAAAAAAGGCCAGCTTTAATTCTTAAAAAGAACTTCTAATCTTTGTTTTATACGTTCAGTCAAAATTATTTTTTCAGAAGAAATACGGTTATTTTTTATTGCCTTGGTTAAAAAGAAAAACTGGCTGCAACCGGAAAAGTCCAATTACAGACAGTTAATCTCATGTTCGTTATCCGGCAACTGAATATCGGTTAAATTCCTTTAAAACACAGATCGATGTGTTCTTTTGAATTTTTGTTTTTTGATACAAATGCGCCAATTACTGTTGCTAAAATAGAAGAAGGCAATGAAATTATAATTGGATCGACCATGGAAAGTTTTGCAAGAACAGTCTCTTTTACAATAGATGGCTTACCAAATAACAACTGGCAAAGCTGAAGACTCGACGCTTCTTTTTCGTGAACAAAGAAAATCCAGAAAATCCCCACCGTAAAACCGGTAATGATTCCTGCAATAATAGCTTTTGTTGAAATATTCCGGATATACAACGCCGAAATGTAAGCAGGCAGGAATGCTGCAGCGCACAAGCCAAAAAACATGGCCGTACCGATGGCAATAATTTGCATACTTACATCAAGTTTATTGGCCATAAATGCAAGTAAAACACTGATTATAATAGTTACAAGGATCCCGGTCTTCGTAATAAAAATCGTATTCCCTTTTCTATTCAGCGCCTTTTCATAAATGTCGCGGCCAATGGCTGTACCCATGGCGTGAAACTGAGAACTCAAGGTACTCATGGCCGCCGCAATAAGGGCCAAAAAGAAGATAATCCCATACCAACTTGGCACAAACTGCTTGATAAATGCTGGGATGATTTTATCGTTACCCCCGGCTGCCACAATCGCAATTTCCCCTGAATCTTTAAAAAATAAAACATTCGATAGCGGACCAACTATATATGCGGCACTTGTCATTATCAGGATAAAAATACCTCCCGAAAGCACTGCACGGTTCAGTTCACGGTTACTTTTCACGGTCATGAAACGAACTATTAACTGAGGTTGAGCCAAAGCTCCCAGTCCCACTCCCATAATAATGGTTGTAATTACCGACCACCAGATAGGCGACCCCCAGACAGGCATAGAGGTCCATCCCCGGAAACCTCCTTTCACGATTTTCTCTGCTTGAAGCTGAACTTCAGGTTTTTCGAATAAAGCGCTCAACTGGCTGTGCGCTTCGGTTATGCCACCAAGTTTCGAATAGGTGAAAATAATCAGGAAGATCATTCCGAAAAACATGATGACCCCCTGGAACGCATCGGTATACATAACCCCTTTTATACCTCCCATCCAAACATAAACTGCAACCACTGCCGCAAAGAAAAGAAGCGATACCTGGTAGGAGATACCAAAATGGATTTGAATAAAATCGGATCCTCCTTTTAATACAGCCGCAGCATAAATGGGCATAAAAAGAAAAATAATCATTCCTGCAAAACCCTGTATAAATCTGGAATTAAAGCGATTAGCCAGCAACTCTGGGAAAGTATGGGCATCGATATTGCGCCCCATTTTGCGAGTGCGTTTCCCGAAAACGACGAAGGCAATAAAAACCCCCAATAAGATATTCAGGAAAGTAAGCCAAAGCAGTCCCATGCCCAGCGTCGCAGCAGCGCCACCAAACCCGACAATTGCTGAGGTACTGATAAACGTAGCGCCATACGAAATAGCCATAATAAATGGATGAACCTGACGGCCTCCAACTAAATAATCAGCCGATGTTTTTGTGTGCTTATACCCTAAATATCCTAAATAAGTAATAATGAAAAGGTATACGATAAGTGCAATTGTACTTCCTAACATGATATACCCTCCTATAATATTTCTTCAACTTTTGATTCGTTTTCATCCCATTTAGCTCCTTCGCTAATCTCTTCAGGTTCGTTCTCGGCACCTTTATTCCAGTTATAGATACCGTAACCTACACAGGCCAGTGTACTGAGGATACACAGCAAATAGGCTATCAGTATCCATGGATCGTTTATTCCCAGCATAGTTTATTATATTAGTTAAGTTAGACTATTGATTTCTTTTGTCGTTCAATGGTTTCCGTTGCCGTAAACATCATTATCTGATATCAGTTTCAAGCCCGCCCCTTTTAGTTTATCGAGACTGTTGCTGATGTCTTCCACATCGATGGCAAGATAAGCCGTTTGCCCCGGGGTTACAATCCTCCCGTAAGCATTGGTGAAGTTGACCCCCGCAGCAACAATTTTTTTAAGCAGATCGTCGAGGCCCCCGGGACGGTCTTCCATCTCAATGACAGCAACTTCCCGCAGCGTTGCCGAGAACTGGTTGTCTAATAACGTTTCGCAGGCCTTTTGCGGATTGCTCACAATCAGGTTTAAAATGCCCCAGCCTTGTGTCGAGTGGGAAAGGGTCATTGCCCTGATGTTGATGTCGACCGCCCGCAATACACTGGTTATCCGCTCCAGATGGCCAATTTTGTTTTCAAGAAATACCGATACCTGAAATGCCATAATTGTATGTTTTTAATATTTTTTCCGTTTGTCGATTACCCTCACTGCTTTTCCCTCCGATTGGGGAAGTGTTCCCGGTTCAACCAGTTTAATGATTGGTTTTACCAGCACTTCGTCGCGAACCCGGTTCGACAAGGTTCGGGTAAGTGCATCGAGTTTTGCCATATCGCCGGAAAACCATTCGCGTTTCACTTCCACTTCAATAATCAGTTCGTCGTTATCGTCAATATTCTCGATGGTAATCAAGTAATCGGAACCTACTTCCGGAAATTTCATCAGCACCCCTTCAATTTGCATCGGGAAAATATTACAACCTTTCACGATAAACATATCGTCGGTGCGCCCGGTAATGCGGTCGAGCCGGTAGTGGGTTCTTCCACAGGGACAATCGCCCGGTAAAAAGCGGGTCAGGTCGCGGGTGCGGTAACGGATCAGTGGCATCGCCGTGCGATCGAGCGTGGTCATTACCAACTCGCCCAGTTCTCCATGCGGTACCGGTTCCAAAGTTTCAGGATCAACAATTTCAACAATGTAAGCATCTTCCCATACATGCAAACCATTCTGGAATGTACATTCAAAAGCTACTCCAGGGCCATTCATTTCAGAAAGTCCAAATGAATTATACGCTTTCACCCCAAACATTTCTTCGATGCGGCGACGTTGTTCTTCGGTATGCGGTTCGGCACCAATCACAAACGTGTGCAGTTGGGTGTCGCGTCGCGGATCCAGATTAAGCTCTTTAAACACATCGTATAAACGGTTCAGGTAACTCGGAATAGCGTGGGCAGCAGTAGTCCCGTAATCCTGCATCAGTTTTATCTGCCGGAGGCTATTCCCCGCACCAGCCGGGATGCTGAGGCAGCCAAGCCGCTCAATGCCATACTGAAATCCAAGGCCGCCGGTAAAAAGGCCGTACCCACATATATTCTGAAACACATCGGTGTCGCGGATGCCGGCAGTAAAAAGCGAACGGGCCATCAGGTTGGCCCAGTTTTTCAAGTCGTTGGCGGTATGAAAAATTACCGTTGGATTACCGGTTGTCCCCGATGAACTATGCAAACGCACCACTTCCCTGCGGTCGACCGCCAAAAAACCATACGGAAAATGATCCCGCAAATCCTGTTTCGTGGTGAAAGGAAGCCGGGCAACTTCTTCAATATTTTTTATTGATCCCGCTTTTATCCCTTTTTGTTTAAACAATTCGCCGTAGTACGGCGAGTTTTGTGCAATAGCAAGAGTCCGGTTGAGTTTTTCAATCTGAAGTTTTTGAATCTCTGCACGTTGAAGGGTCTCAATGTCTTTTTCCCAGAAAATCATAAGAAATGAATTTTAACAAAAAAGGCAAAAATAACATTAATTTAAAATAATGATCTATGCTATTCTTTTAAATTAATCTGTTTTCCGGCAAAAAATTTAAAAAGTTTGTTTCATCACTTAGGGTTCATATACATTTGATTGCTGAATGATTTTTGATTTCAGAAACAATAAAAAAGACTTCAATTGGTGATCCAGCCTAAAAAAACTAGCTATTCCCGGAAAACATTTTCCGGAAATAGCTAGTTTGCTTTATTTTTTAAATAACCGAAACCGGTTAAATTCCTTTAAAACACAAATCGATATGTTCTTTCGAAACTTTATTTTTTGATACGAATGCACCGATTACGGTTGCTAATATAGAAGAAGGCAATGCAATTATAATTGGGTCGACCATCGCAAGTTTCGTAAGAACAGTATCTTTTACGATGGATGGTTTACCAAACAACAACTGGCAAAGCTGAAGGCTTGATGCTTCTTTTTCGTGAACAAAAAAGATCCAGAAAATACCCACTACAAAACCCGTAATAACTCCGGCCAAAACGGCTTTTGCCGAAATATTCCGGATGTATAACGCAGCAACATAGGCAGGCAAAAAAGCCGCAGCACACAAGCCAAAAAACAAAGCCGTGCCGGTAGCAATAATTTGCATGCTTGCATCAAGTTTATTGGCCATAAATGCCAGCAAAACACTGATTAAAATAGTTACTAAAATCCCGGCTTTGGTAATGAAAATAGTATTTCCTTTTTGGTTCAGCGCTTTCTCATAAACATCGCGCCCGATGGCCGTACCCATGGCATGGAACTGGGAACTCAAGGTACTCATGGCTGCTGCAATAAGGGCCAGAAAAAAGACAATGCCATACCAGCTTGGAACAAATTGTTTGATCAGTGCAGGAATGATTTTGTCGTTGCCCCCGGCGGCTACAATCGCAATTTTTCCTGATTCATTAAAGAACAGGACATTCGACAAAGCGCCAACGATAAATGCAACACCGGTCATCATCAAAATAAAAATACCTCCCGAAAGCACGGCACGGTTTAGTTCACGGTTGCTTTTCACGGTCATGAAGCGGACCACCAATTGAGGTTGCGCCAACACGCCGATCCCCACGCCCATTACGATGGTGGTAACCAACGACCACCAGATGGGGGACCCCCAGGCTGGCATGGAAGTCCATCCGTTAAAACCTCCTTTGATTAATTTTTCAGTTTGAAGCTGAACTTCAGGTTTTTCAAACAAAGCGCTCAACTGACTGTGCGCTTCGCTTACACCGCCAAGTTTCGAATAGGTAAAAACAAGAAGGAAAACCATTCCTGCAAACATGATGACTCCCTGGAATGCATCGGTATACATAACCCCTTTTATACCGCCCATCCACACATAAATTGCAACCACTGCGGCGAAAAAAAGAAGCGATACTTCGTATGAAATACCAAAGTGGGTCTGGATAAAATCCGATCCTCCTTTTAATACAGCAGCAGCATATATTGGCATAAAGAGAAAAATAATCATTCCGACAAATCCCTGCATAAATCTGGAGTTGAAGCGATTACCCAACAATTCAGGAAAAGTATGGGCATCGAGGTTGTGCCCCATTTTGCGGGTGCGTTTTCCAAAAATGACAAAGGCGATGAAAATTCCTACAAAAATATTGAGAAATGTAAGCCAAAGCAAACCCAGCCCCAGTGTTCCGGCAGCACCACCAAATCCAACAATTGCTGATGTACTGATGAAAGTAGCGCCATACGAAAGGGCCATAACCATCGGATGTATTTGGCGGCCTCCGACTAAATAATCAGCCGATGTTTTTGTGTGCCTGTACCCTAAATACCCCAAAAAAGTGATAATGAAAATGTATACAATAAGTGCAATTATACTTCCTAACATGATATGTCCTCCTATAATATTTCTTCAACTTTTGATTCGTTTTCATCCCACCTAGCTCCTTCGCTAATCTCATCCGGTTCGTTTTCGGCACCCTTATTCCAATTGCAGATGCCATAACCTACACAGGCCAGTGTACTGAGGATACACAGCAAATATGCCATCAGTATCCATGGATCGTTTATTCCCAGCATAGTTTTAAATGTATTAGTTAAGTTAGACTATCAATTTTGATCATTTCATGTTCCTTTTACAAAAAACATTCAACGTTGAAGATTTTTAATGTCTTTTTTCAGAAAACCATAAAACGAGAATTAAAAATAGTGGGTCATCACTAGAATTATACGGTTATTGGTTGCACGATGTGTTGAACTGTACAAGCCATCGGCAAAGTTGATGTTGCCGATTCCGTAATCGGCCGAAGTTCTTTCGTATTCGGCAACTACTTTAAATTTATTCAGGTTGAGCGAAATATGCGGTGCAACCCGGTACATGGTTTGCATGTTCAGGAACGATCCGTAAGTTTTTGCTTTTCCGTCGCCCGGGTTCCAAAGTGCGTCTTTGGTTCCCAAATTACTGCCATACCCGGCAAAAAGGCCAAGCTGCCATTTTGTACCACAAACAATGCTGAGCGAGTTCATCCAGGTCGTATAGCTGGTGTATGTTTCCGCTCCGGTTGCCGCATTGTGTGTGGCAATTCCGTAGCCACCGGGCATCACCAGATGCGACATATTTTCACCAATAAAACTTTTAGCAAGGATTGAAAATTTTTCTTTTTTATACCGGGCATAAGCCATAAAAGCCGTGCTGTTTAAAAATTCATCAGCTTTCGCGTTACCACTGGTTCCGCTAATCATCATGCGCGGTTTGATTCGTTTTGATTCGACCCCGGCGCCTAAAGTAACTGCATTTTTTATCCATTCGGCGCTTAACACCAGTTCCGGGATTACTCCGTTACGCATTGCGTGGTTCGGAGTAAGCAAATATGAATAATCGGCCTGGTCGATCATTGGCGAAGCATATTGCATTTCGGAAACCATTGATGCAGACACGGTCAATCCACCCATTTTCATGTTGTACCGGATCATCGGCGAACGGTTGAAACAGCTAAACGGGGCGCCTGTATTTAAACCTGCTACAATGGGCATATTTGAATTTCCGAAGAACGGATGCCAGGTTTGCCCGAGAAGAAGTGATGATTTTTCCCAGGATAACAACGAGTATGCCTGACGGATGCGGAAAAGCGTCGGGTCGGCTTTTAAGTTGCCTGCAAAGTCGAATTCGAGCAACCCGGTAGCTTTTGCCCCGGCAACATCGGGAAATTTGATTTTTACGCCCAAACGTGAGGCTATAGCCGTAATGTTCGAACTACGTTGTTCGTTGAAATCTTCCACACCGCCCGGTTTTGCATATAATGGCAATAAGTAAAACACGTCGTGTCCGGCATCAACGCCTTTGTAACTATCGGTGTAAGCATCAACACGGACAAATCCGTAAAAATCGAGAGAGACATTGTCGTCTGATTGAGCCCAAACAGAAATAATGGTCAGCATTGCAACCAATGTCAATAGGTTTTTCTTCATAAGTGTGAGATTTTGGTCTAAATTATCGTTTTATTGAATTTCATTTTATGCAAAAAAAGGCACAACAAGTGATTATTGCAAGAAAAAAGGTAAAAATAAAATTAATTTAAAATATAAAACAACGTTTTTCTTCTAAATTGTAAATCAGAAACAAAAGGGGTTAGAAAGTTGAAAGAAAATACAATGAAATCCAAGTCTGAGGATAAGGCTTCTTTTGCTGAAATGGTTGTTTGAAAATCAGGAATTTTCAGATGGAATCAGTTTTAATAATGAACCGCCAACCAGATTGTTTTCTGTTCCAGATCGGTCCATTTTACCTTGTGCTTTTGGTGCGGTAAAATGGTTATGAAGTCATTCTTTCCCAACACAACTTCTTTCCCGCCTTCGAATTCGAGGATTGCTTTTCCTTCCAGAACCATCACCCATTCGCTCTTTTTCTGGTCGTACCAGCCAAATTCAGGAGACGATTGCCCGCATGAAATAATCCGTTCGATTTTTATATTTTCAGCAAGGACAATATCTTCAAATATTTCTTCTTTTACTTTTTCAGGAATGAATTCCAGAAAATTTGAAAAGTGCTTTTCCATCTTGTTTGGCGTATTGAACCGTAAATCTAATCAAAGTTCATACACAAAAAAAGCCTCACTTGTTGTGAAGCCTTTCAGGATGTATGAAGTAATTTTTACTGGCAATCGCATTGATAATTGCACGAGTGGCATTTGGACAGGTCGCCGCGCAGCCGTTTATCAACCAGCTCGTTGATGCGGTCGCGGAGCGGCTCTACCCGGATATTTTGAACCACCTCGTACGCGAAAGCGTTCATCAACATCAGGCGGGCATCGGCTTCGCCAATACCGCGCGAACGCAGGAAAAACAATGCTTCCTGGTCGATTTGTCCAACGGTTGCCCCGTGGCTGCACTTCACATCATCGGCATCGATAATCAGTTGCGGCTTGGTTTGCATGCGAGCCGAATCGGTCAGAAGCACGTTGTTGTTGCGCTGGAACGCATTGGTTTTTTGGGCGTCGCGCGCCACATGGATGCGCCCGGAAAAAGCGCCGGTCGAGTTCTCGTTGAGCACATTTTTATACAACTGGTTGCTTGTACAGTTGGGTTTGGCATGTTCAATAACCGTAAAATTGTCGACATGTTGATTTTTGTCGGTAAACGACATTCCCAGTATACTGGCCTCGGCATGTTCTCCATTAAAGGTCACTTTCAGGTTGTTGCGTACCAATCCGCCGTGCAATGTGGCGGTATGTGTCAGTAAATTTGAATTGGCTTCCTGCCTGAAAAAAGTCGAATTGATGGTTTTTGTGTTGTTGTGCTGGTTTTGCACCGTGTAGTAGTCGAGCACCGCATTGGGGCCAACAAAAATTTCGGAAACGGTATTGCACAAAAACTCGCTGGAACTGAGTGTGTGGTCGCACATCACCAGTTTCACCTGCGAATTTTCTTCAGCAATAATTAAATTGCGCTGGGTGACAAAAACATTTTCATTTCCCCGCATCAGGTTCACCACCTGGATGGGTTTTTCGACCACCACATTTTTCGGGATATAAATAAACAGACCATCTTTCGCAAATGCGGTGTTCAGTGCAACGGTTGCATCTTCGGAAAGCGCAGCCTGACGGTTCAGATAATTCTGCAACAATTCAGGCTTTTCGTTGGCTATTTGCTGCAAACTGCCCACCACTACCCCGGCAGGCAACTGGCCTGTTTTCTGGTTCTGAATGTAGTACCAGCCGTTTATCAGCAATACCAGGTGGGTGTCCAAATCGGGCACGTCGCATTTAAACACATCGTGCAAATCGACTTCCTGTTCCTGGTAGCTGAAATAATGTTTGTAGGTTTTCGAGAAAGCCGGTTTCAGATTGGTGTATTTGTACTCTTCATTTTTGAAGTCGGGCACACCTGCTTTTACAAACCGGGTGATGGCCATATCGCGCATCCGGTTCAGCAAGGGCGACGAGCCGTCGTTCAGCAATTCCTTGTTTTCATCAAACAAAGACCTGTAATTTTCGCTGATTGCTATATGATCCTGAACAACACTCATAATCAAATATTCCCGTTTTTAATCCAGTCGTAACCTTTTTCCTCCAGTTCGAAAGCCAGCTCTTTTCCGGCCGTTTTTACGATTTTGCCTTTGTACAGAACATGAACAAAATCGGGAACAATATAATCGAGCAGGCGCTGATAGTGGGTCACTACGATGATCGCATTGTCTTTCGATTTCAGTGCATTCACGCCATTAGCCACGATGCGCAGCGCGTCAATATCCAGCCCCGAATCGGTTTCGTCGAGAATAGCCAGTTTCGGTTCGAGCATGGCCATCTGGAAAATTTCGTTTTTCTTTTTTTCGCCTCCTGAAAAACCTTCGTTTACCGAACGGTTGGTCAGTTGGGTATCGATTTGCACCAGTTCTTTTTTCTCGCGCATCAACTTCAGGAATTCACCGGCAGTCAATGGTTCCAGCCCTTTGAACTTGCGGTGCTCGTTGACGGCCGCCTTCAGAAAATTCACCATCGGGACGCCGGGTATTTCCACCGGGTACTGAAAACTCAGGAAAAGCCCGGCACGAGCGCGGTTTTCCGGCGCCATTTCCAGCAAATTCTGACCTTCGTAAGTCACTTCACCACTGGTAATTTCGTAGTCTTCTTTTCCGGCCAAAACATTGGCCAGCGTACTTTTCCCGGAACCATTCGGCCCCATAATTGCATGAACTTCGCCCGGCTTCACAACCAGATTGATTCCTTTCAATATTTCGTTGCCTTCAACCGAGGCGTGTAAGTTTTTTATTGATAACATAAATAGCCCCCTCTAGCTCCCCCTTGGGGGGAGAATTTTAAAACTCCCGAATGAGGATATCCTTCTCCCGGGAAATTATTGTTTCTATTTTGGATATTAAATTCATTTTTCTATTGTATTTGAAGCCTCCCCTTGGGGGAGGCTGGGAGGGGCTTTCTACCCCACGCTTCCTTCCAAGCTGATCTGCAATAACTTTTGTGCTTCAACCGCAAATTCCATCGGGAGTTTGTTCAGCACTTCCCTGGCATATCCGTTTACAATCATGCCAATGGCGTCTTCCGTAGAAATACCGCGCTGGTTGCAGTAAAAAATCTGGTCTTCCCCGATTTTCGAAGTGGTTGCTTCATGTTCGACCACCGAACTTTTGTTGCTCACTTCGATATAGGGAAACGTGTGTGCACCGCATTGAGAACCCAGCAAAAGCGAGTCGCACTGCGAAAAATTACGTGCGTTCACCGCATTGGGCAATACTTTCACCAGTCCGCGGTACGAGTTATTGCTGTGTCCGGCCGAAATACCTTTCGAAACGATGGTGCTTTTCGTGTTTTTTCCAATGTGTATCATTTTTGTCCCGGTGTCGGCCTGCTGATAGTTGTTGGTCACCGCCACCGAATTAAATTCGCCAACCGAGTTGTCACCCATCAAAATACAACTTGGATATTTCCAAGTGATGGCCGAACCGGTTTCCACCTGGGTCCAGCTTATTTTCGACGACACGCCCCGGCAAACGCCGCGCTTGGTCACAAAATTGTAAATTCCTCCTTTGCCTTGTTTATCGCCCGGATACCAGTTCTGCACCGTTGAATATTTCACTTCCGCGCGATCCATCGCAATAATTTCGACCACTGCGGCATGCAACTGGTTTTCGTCGCGCATGGGCGCCGTGCAGCCTTCGAGGTAGCTCACGTAGCTGTCGTCGTCGGCCACGATCAAGGTACGTTCGAACTGACCGGTACCGGCAGCATTTATTCTGAAATAAGTAGAAAGCTCCATCGGGCAGCGAACGCCTTTCGGGATATAGCAAAACGAACCATCGGAAAAAACGGCTGAATTCAGCGCTGCAAAAAAGTTATCGGTCGTCGGGACAGCCATCCCGAGATATTTTTTCACCAGATCGGGATGTTCTTTCAATGCATCGCTGAACGAGCAAAAAATAATTCCTTTTTCAGCCAGCGTTTCCTTGAACGTTGTTTTCACCGACACACTGTCGATCACCGCATCGACGGCAACACCAGCCACACCGGCAAGCATTTTTTGTTCTTCGAGCGGAATGCCCAGCTTGCTAAAAGTATCCAGCAATTCGGGATCAACTTCGTCGATGCTCTGGTATTTCGGGGTGCTTTTGGGCGCTGCGTAATAAATGATTTCCTGGTAGTCGATCGGTGGTATTTTCAGATAAGCCCAGTTGGGCATCGTCATTTTTTGCCATTCGCGAAACGCCTTCAACCTGAATTCAAGCATAAATTCCGGCTCTCCTTTTTTTGCTGAAATAATGCGTACCGTATCCTCATTCAGGCCTTTGGCTATGATGTCGGTTTCGATATCGGTAACAAAACCGTATTTGTAGTCCTGCGATGTAACGTCGTTTAATATTTTATCCTGATCTTCCATCTTCTGCATTTTTCAGTCTGAAAATAATTGCATTGATATAACAATTGCCGATGCAGACTGTTTAAAAATAATTGCAAAGATAAGCAAGTAAAGCTATTTTTGCCCAAGAATTGCCTGCAATACAGGACAAACCAATCTGATAATTTAACATGAACGAGAACAAGAAACAAACCCCGCTTTCGGCACTGGGCGAATTCGGCCTGATCAGGCGCCTGACAGAAAAAATTGAGTTGAAAAACAGCAGCAGTGAGAAAGGTGTTGGCGACGATGCCGCTGTGTTGAGCTTTCCGGATAAAAAAATTGTGGTAACTACCGATTTGCTGACGGAAGGGATTCATTTCAACCTGATGTATGTTCCGCTGAAACATTTGGGCTACAAATCAGTGGTGGTGAACCTTTCGGACGTGTATGCCATGAATGCGCATCCGCGGCAAATCACGGTTTCGATTGCTGTTTCAAGCAAATTTTCGGTGGAAGCGCTCGACGAGTTGTACTCGGGAATTCACCTGGCCTGCGAAAAATATGGGGTCGATTTGGTCGGCGGCGACACTACCAGTTCGCTAACCGGACTGGTTATCAGCATTACGGCCATTGGCGAAGCCGATGCCAGTGCTATTACCTACCGTTCGGGGGCGCAGGTGAACGACCTGCTTTGCGTGTCGGGCGATTTGGGCGGCGCATACATGGGTTTGCAACTTCTGGAACGCGAAAACGAAGTATTTAAAGTGAACCCAAAAGAACAACCCAAACTGGACGGGTACGATTATATTCTGGGACGCCAGCTCAAGCCAGAAGCCCGCAAAGACGTGGTTGAACTGTTGAAAGAACTGGGTGTAAAACCTACTTCGATGATTGATATTTCCGACGGGCTTTCTTCGGAAGTGCTGCACCTTTGCGAAGAATCGCAGGTGGGCTGCAATATTTACGAAGATAAAATACCGATGGACGCCCAGACCAAACTATTTGCGCAGGAACTGAACATCAACCCGATTGTGGCTGCACTGAACGGCGGTGAAGATTACGAACTGTTGTTTACCGTTCCGCTAGCCGACCACGATAAAATTAAAAAGGAATTCGATTTTACCATCATCGGTCACATTACCGAAAAAGGCAACGGCGCCAACCTGGTTACTACCGGCGGATCGGCAATCCCGTTGCAGGCGCAGGGATGGAACCCGCTGCTGAAGAATTGACGGGCAGAGTTTTGGAATTTGGGAATTACGGAATTTGGGAGTTGATGAATTTTCGATAATCGGGAAACTGAAAAAATATTGCTAAACATAAAACCGATTGACAATTGATTGCGTACAAGAAGCAAACTAAAATTAATTGTCATGGAAGATTCACTTTTACGTTACCTGAATGGCAGGATGGGATTAAAAGAGAAAAGTCTCTCTCCAGAAGATATATTGCCGGGACCAGTGGTCACTATTTCGCGTGAAGTAGGTTGTGCCGGAGTAAAACTGGCCAATCAGCTCGCCCAAAAGCTCAACGAGCAGGGTGGAACCCACAAGTGGAAGGTTTTCAGCAAGGAAATTTTTAAAGAAGCGGCTCGCGAGTTGGAAATGGACCATCAGAAACTGGGGAAAATCTTAAAAACCCAGGAACGCAACACGTTCGATGAAATTCTCGGGGCATTGAGCGACAAACGATTTAAAAGTGAACGGAAAATACAAAAAACGGTAATCGATTTTATCCGTTCCATTGCTGCCGACGGGTATTGCATCATTGTGGGGCGGGGCAGCCACCTGATTACCCGTGACATTGAAAATTCGCTGCACGTAAGGCTTTCGGCCCCACTCGACTGGCGAATAAAAAAAATAGCCCAACGCGATCACCTTTCAGAAACAGAGGCAAAAAAATTTATCGACGCGACAGAGAAGGAGCGGGAGAGCATTCGTAAAAAAATAGAAAAAGAAGCGTCGGCAACCGAATATTTTGATATTGAAATCAACGTATCGTCGTTCAATTCCGGCGATGTGGTTGATATTATCCAAAAAACCATGACGATAAAAGGATTGGCTACCGCTCCAAAGATTGCCGTTGCGCCGGGTCAAAAATGAAAGGGAAAGACCATCGTACAATAACATTCTTCACTTGTTTCGGGGCAAGGAAAAGTGAAAACAAATAACAGTAATTTTTAAATTGGCAATTTGAGGGAACCCGGGAATGCGGGTTCCCTATTTTTTTTTCAACCTGTAATCTTCTTCGGAAGACCTTTTACCAAAACCGGTTTTTCGGCTTGTTTTTTCGGCATGAACATATCTTTATAGGTCAGCCCCAGTTTTTCCTGCATTTCGAAACAATAATCCAATGTTCCCAAGTCGCTGCCGGTATTGTTGGTTCCGAACGAAAATTTCACGCCGGCCTCTTTTGCTTTGCGCAATATTTTTTCTGAAGGAATGCGGTAGCGGGCATTTATTTCGAGTGCAATTTTATTGTCGGCCAGCACTTTTACAAAACGATCGATGCGTTCATCGGTCCACAGTTGATCGTACTTTTCAGCAATAACAGCCGGAAGAAAAGTCGGGTTCACATGAATGTCAACCGGTTCCTGCGAAAGAACGCTCTCGATTTTGCCAACCAATTCGTCCATAAATTGTTGTTCGTCGTCAACAAAAACCTCTTCGGGCATCCACAGGCGCATGCGGCGTCCTTTGTGGTCGGTCCAGGTCATGGCATCGGTGAAAATATAGTCGAACTGCGAAACAGCTTCCGGCGAAAACAGGGTAATCCACTCACGGCCTTCGGCCTGCATGCCCCTGAAAATGGGCTGTCCTTTTACTGTGTCCATGTAGGCATACAACGACTGGTCGTTGGTAACCGGGAAATGCAATCCACAGTTGGGCGCAACCCCGTAGTTAATTCCCAGTTTTATCGAATTTTCGATTTCCTGAGGAAGGGTCAACCCTCCTTTCAGGTGAGTGTGAAAATCAATTACCGGGAAATTTTCCATACTCAGTTTGGTGATTTTGGTATCCCACTCTTTCGAAACCAGCGGCTCAAATTTCTCGGCCTTCGGAAGTGGTTTTATCTGAATGCTTTTAAAATAAACTTTGCTCTGTTCGTCGTGGCACTGCAATGCAATGCGTCCGGCGCTAAAAATTTTCCATTTGTCGTTTTTCGGGCGGTACGGATCGTCGGGCTGGATGTAATCGACCACTTTTGTCCCGTTTACCCAAACTTCGCAGCGGTTTTCGACCACTCTGACAGACAGCTCAAACCATTCGTTGTCATTTGTTGTCGGGTAATACACATTACGAATGCCATAAATGCTTCCCGTTTTTTTCAATTCATGAAAATCGCCTTCGCGTTGATACGAATTATTGATTTGTACTTCGTAACCACGAAGCAAATATCCATATTCCTGTTCCTGGGTATGAAAAATAATTCCCGAATTGGCCCCGGGCATGGTTTTCACGGTTGCTTTCAGTTCAAAATTCCGAAAAACGCCTTTTTTGAATTCGCCCGTATAAAACAGGTGGCTACGGGAGCCATCGCAAACAAGCAGGCCGTCTTCAACCCGGAACGAACCGGGATTTTCGATGGCAGTCCAGCCAGTAAGGTCTTTCCCATTAAACAATTCGATCCACTCCTGCTTTTCGGAGCAGGAAGTAAATATTAAAATCAGGGAAAATACGCCGGAAATAAATTTCAGAAAATTCATCAGTATATGGTTTATTGGTTTGTTGGATGACAAATATAGCTAAAATCAGTCGCAGTTGGCAGTTGTAGTTTAGCAATAATAAAATCCAAGCTGCAGATTACCGGGACAATACATTAAATCAGGTATCCGCTTTCGAACAATCGGATTCGTATAGTTTCAAAAAAATAACCGTCACAAACATCAGGAGAAAGGAATTCCTCTAAATTTGCCGACATTAATTTGAAAAAGAAATGATACATCCGGATACTGAACTGCAATTTATTAATGAAGAAATTGGCTACGGGGTAGTTGCCAAAAAGCTGATAAAAAAAGGGACCATCACCTGGGCATTCGACCAGCTCGACCGCGAATATACCCCGGCTCAAATCGGGGCGATGGACGAAGTTTACCGCGATGTATTAATGACCTATACCTTCCGCAACCGGAAGGGGAACCACGTTTTTTGCTGGGATCACGGACGGTACGTCAACCACAGTTTCAGACCCAACTGCATGGCAACAGCCTACAATTTCGAGATCGCCATCCGCAACATCCGGCCAGGCGAGCAACTGACCAACGACTACGGGTTCCTGAATATTATTGAATCGTTTCGCCCATACCCCGAAGGAACCCGCCGGAAAGTGGTTTATCCCGACGATCTGGTGCGTTATTCCGACGACTGGAACCGGAAAATACTTTCTGCATTTTTGAAAATACGAAAAACAGAACAGGCTCTGGGCAAAGTAATCGGCTCGGAAATCTGGAAAACTATAAATGCTGTGATCGACGGAAAAGCGGAGATGGAATCGATCCGTTCGTGCTATTTCGATCCAAGTTCAGGAAAATAAAAATCTCCTTTTATAAGGTAGAAATGGCGCTAATACCCAAGTATTCTTCCTTTGTCGCGCGCAGAAATCCCGAATTTCATCCATTCGGGCATAGGTTTATCTTGTAGATAATGATCGAAGAAACCTTTCATCCGGATAGTCAGATCCATGCGGTTTCCCCAGCTTTCTGCTTTTAGGTTGTGCGGTTCGTCATTATAGTTAAGCATCCAAACTGGTTTATCCAAGCGTCGCAAAGCAACAAAAAACTCGATTCCCTGAGACCATGGAACAGCGCCGTCGTTGTCGTTGTGCATCATCAACAAGGGAGTGCTCACTTTGGGGGCATGAAATAGCGGAGAGTTTTCGATATAAAGGAGTGGTTTTTCCCACAAGGTTCCGCCAATCCGGCTTTGTGTATGTTCGTACTGAGACATCCGCGACATCCCCGATTCCCATCTGATACCGCCATAAGCGCTGGTCATATTGCTGACCGGCGCCCCAGCCATTGCCGCTGCAAACTGGTCGGTTTGGGTAATTAGGTAAGCCGTTTGATAACCGCCCCAACTTTGTCCATGAAGCCCCATTTTTTTTGCATCGACAAATGAAAAGTTATTGATCAGATAATTTACACCGCTCACCACTGCATCGTAAGCGCTTTGCCCGGGATAGCCTGTTCGATAGGTAATGTCGGGGACAAAAACCAGGTATCCGTTGCTGGCATAAAATGTACGGTTGATGGTAGAGCGGCTGGGCAACGGAATGTGGTAACGAAACAAGTTGTCGGAATTTCGCTCGTAATAATAAACCACCATCGGGTATTTTTTTTTCGGATTAAAATTTTCAGGCATGTATAAAATTCCTTCCATATTTTCGCCGTTAAACGAAGTCCATTTCACGAGGTTGGCAAAAGTCCAATTGTATAACTTTTGTTGCGGGTTTGCATCCGATATTTTTTTAGCGTTTTCAAACTTCAGATTCGAAATCCAAAGGTTCGGAAACTCCGAATAACTTTCTTTAGTATAAACTACCTTGTCAAAATCTTTTGCTTTCAGTGGATTTGCGAAATACATATCTTCAGCTATTAACAGATGAGGCTCCTTAAAACTCTTAAAATCTATATCAAAAAAACCGGATGCCTTCGATTGTTCATCAAACGAACTGACAATATTTTCTCCTTCGGAATTGATAAATTCTTCTTCGGGATCGAGTTTTACATAGCGTAGGTGAAGCAGGTTCCGGCGACCAAAACTGCGGGTCACGCTCATCGGAACTTTCATAGCCGTGGGGTCAACTTTCCAAATATCAAAACGGTCGTAAATATACACCGCCCGGTCTTCTTCTGCCCATCCGGCAATTCCGTATGGACGGGGAGCTGTTGGCATATCATTGAGTTCATTGCAAAAAATTACCGGGATTTGTTTGGTTAATTGAATTACTGTCTGGCTTCCAATATTTGTCGATTTCGAATAATAACTACTGTCGGCCGGATTATACCAAACAACAAAATTTCCGTTCGGAGAAATCCACGCACTTTCAATGTTTTCGACCAGTTTCCGTTTGATGCCGCTTTTTATATCCACCAGATAATAATCGGCTTTTTGGTCTCCGGTCCATGAAGAAGCCCGGCGATAAGACATGAAATCCTTCCCCAGTGCATATTGCCCATTCCCTTTCATCGTAATTTGCACATCGCGGATAATCGGATCGCCCAGCTGTACAAATTTATTTTCCCGGATATGCAGAACAGCCAGGTAATTGCGTTTCTTTTCCTTGTCGAGATCAGCTTTTTGCTGAGGCTGCAAATACTGATCCCGCCAACTCCAAATATCGACTCTCACTTTCTCCTCATCAGGCAATGTATCTTTCGGTTCGGGCTTGGGTACTCGTGCTGTACCAAAGAACAAACGGGTACCATCTTCCGAAAAATTCAACTCACGATGTTCGCTCACCGACCATCCGACAGGCATTCCCTTGGTTCCCACGGATATTGGCTGAACTGCCAAACCATTCGCCAGCGTTCCGTAAAACAAGCTGTATATCTTTTGTTCGGTGGTATCTTTTGAAAATAGAAAGGCAAACTGTCCGCCGGCATCGTCCATCGAAATTTGTTTTGAAGAACCAACGCCACGAAAAAGTTCTGTGTGTTTTTTCGTTTCGGTTTCAAATACCGAAACCAGGGTTGTTTTCAACGAATCATTAAGCTCCTGGATAAAAGCAATACTCTTTCCTTGTTTTGAATAATGAAAACCGGAAACACCGGAGTATTGAATTGTGTCGCCTGCTTTTACATTGTACAAAAACAGTTCGTCACCTTTTTTATTTTTGTTCGCTTTTTTCTCTTCCTTCTTCTTTGCATTCTTCTCCAACAAAAAAGCGACCCACCCTGCATTATCTTCAGGAATGGAATAGGACTTTATATTTGGGAACTTAACAAACTCCCCGTTCCTGAAGATAAAAATACCCAGACTGTCTTTTGGCATTTTGTTTTTTTCAACATCTTTAATTTTTGCCTTTCGGATGGAATCAAGAGGTTGCCTGATTTTAAAAACCAAATAGTCCGACTCCGGTGAAAAGCTGGCATCGTAACCCCGGGAAATTGTATCTTCCCCTTTCGATTCCAGATATTTGACAATCAACACACCATCTCCTCTTTGCGGGTTCAGTTCATAAGCCACAATTTTCCCATTATTGGAGATTTTCGTCCCGCTGATTGTTTTCCAGCTTGCAAAATCATCGGTACTGACAACCTTTTTCGGAAGATTCTGGGCCAAAAGCCCCATTGAAATCAGCACCAGCAGAAAGGTCAATCGTGTTCTCATCGCCATAAGTTCTTTTCTAAAGGTTAAATTTAACCTTCTTACCGCAAACGACAATTCAATTTGGCTTTACCACTAGAAATAAAAATATGTTATAAAAACTGAAACGATGATTTAAACGCAGAATGGATTTAAGTTTCGATGCAATTTCTCAAATAAAAAAATTCATATATTTGAAAAAAACCAGAATCTGATGTTCCGAAAAACAGAAGGCTTCATATTGTCCTTGTTTTTTCTGTTAAGCGGATGTACCAATATGCTAAACAGGGACGAAGCAGACCGCTCGTTAAAAGTAATGAACAGCAACCTTGTAAATTTCTTTACTGCTGCTTCTGAAAAACCTGAAATACAGGCATTGCATTTTCTTCTTAACGAACCTTCATCGCCTCTAGCCCTGACTCAAAAAGAAAAACGCCCCTCCCCCGATGCGATTGCAAAAACAAAAGGTATTTTCGAATGGAATACAGAATCCGGTTTATTTCTGAAAAAAGACAGTACACAACAACTCACGATGAATTTTCCGGCAAACGGAAAAGATGGAGAAAATGTACGCTTTGTTTTATCGGATTTCGAGACCCGCGATTGCAAAAACCGGCCCGAATTCCCGGTTGCGATCAGTGCAAACCTATTTATTGAAGGTGTCGAGAAACTAGAGATCAGCCACCATGCTACTATTCAGGATGATCTGCCCCTCGAAATTTCAAGCTCGGTTTCCGGCGACAGGTACAGTGGAACACTGAAAACAAACCGCACCCGCCAGGGAAATTCCGGTACTTTAAATATCGAAATCGACATCCGCAGCAATGGGTTTTCCGTTTGTTCAGCTGCGATTGACGCAAAAATTGAATACAGTCGGCAGGGGTACTATTTTCGTCATTTCGATTTCAAACTAAACCTTTTTGAACACCGCATAACCGGGAAATTGGATTATTCGAAAATCGATCCGACCACATCGGATTACGTGAAATCGTTTAACCGGTATTCGAGCATTGTAATTACAGAAAACAACGGCAATAAAGTTGGTAATATTGTTTTGCGAAAATCTGTAAACGAAGAACTGCTTGATTATTTTGTGCGTTTTTCAAATGGAGAAGAAGTTTTGCTGAGCTCATATATCCCAATGATTAAAAAAGTTCTTGACTTTAAATATTAAAAAACCAGAACAAAAACTGATTGACTATGAAAATGAAAAAAACCATCTTGCTAATGTTGACAGCCGGTTTGTTGATCAACATGTTGTCGTGCGACTGGTTGAACTTCGACAAGGAGGAAACCGACCCGGAAAAAACCCTGGGAAAAGTTGATAATTACTGGACGGCCTCAGCTTCCGGATATTCAGATGCAACAATAACCATCACAGAGAACGACGGAGGAAACGTAGCGGCCAACATCAATTACAACGGCAATGCCTATGAAGTTGAAGGAAAAATTACCGATCAGGGAATTTATGATTATGTGTATAGCAATGGCGACCACAATAAACCATTTACCCTGGTAAAATTCGACGCCGAAGTAGGCGACAAATGGGAATATAAAATAGGCGATAAAACCGTGGTTCGGGAAGTTATCAAAAAAAGCACAACAGACGACACACCTTACATTTTCTGGAACATTAAAACCATTGATGTGCTGGAAACCATTCCCGAAGGAGTTCAGGTAAAAGGCGGAATAAGCGATGCCAGTTGTATTCTCTGGAAATTTAACCACAAATTTGGGTTCATCCAGGCGACGGTTACCACCCACTCGGGCAGCACCGTTGTCATAAATCAAAACGACACCAATGCGAACGAATAAAAGCAAAGGGTGGGGCTAAAACCTCACCCTTTTTTTATCTTCAGTTGTATTGTTATCGAAATACTTGCTGTTCACCAAATCGTTCGGAAAAACCATCAACCCACCATTGCAATCCAGGTCAATCGCCAATACCGAATAAAAAGCCTGCCACAAAAGCAGCGAACAATACCATGTTTGCTTATCTGCATTTTGCGTTGTATCTCTCTGATTTTGTGCAGAATTAAACATTTTTTGCGACCGCCAACTGGATATATCCGAATCCTGGGCCAACACAAACCGGATGATTGAATCTTTCTGCTCATCAGTCAGCGGCAACCGGAGTCGGTAACGATACCCTTCATTTTGTTCGCCGAAGTTGGTATTTGCCCAACGATAATCATTGCCTTCCTGATAGCCGGGAGCCAACCGGAGTTGATATTCATCGGGAACCCGGTGGGCCTGCGACTCAAAAATTTTTGCTTTTTGCAGGACCGACATGGCATCCGTTCCTTCAGCTCCTTCAATAACCAATACGGCATGGCCGAAACCGCTGCCTCCTGCAATAAGTGAACTACCGTAAAGCCAGTTGTGGTTCGGTTTCACCAAAATATCACATGGCTGAAGTTCGGTAAGTTTAACCAACGTATCATTCATGAAACTGAAACCCGAAAAATTTTCCTCCGGAAGAGGAACTTTCTGCTCTTCATTTAACGAACAAGATGAAATAACCAGTAAAACAATAATCCGGAGAAATCTGAATTTTACCATGTTGCTTATACGTCTGATTTTGGGCTTGAAAATAATGATTTATACTGATACAAACGTATCATTTTACATGCTCCATTGTCAAATTATTTCCTGAAGAACTTCAGTAAAAATATCAGGACTTTGCTTTCTTTGTGAAACTTTTTTGTCAATGAATTTAGATTCAAATATCAGGCATTCAATTTTTTATATTTTCGAAGAAAAATTAATAGTTGCCAAACTGAAAAATATTAAGCAAAACAATATTAGAGGAAACAGCCACCGACGGAATTTTCTTCGATATTGCAACATGGAAGTACCTCAGTCCCGGTCGCCCAAATCCTATTTTCAGGTACAACAAAATTGTATAATACTGAAATATCAGCAAGCTAATGTGAGCATTGCTTCCTTTCGAAAAGGTTCTTTGCTAAGCATAATGTTCTAATGAAAGCAAATTTGGGTTGACTCCCGTTTTTAGTTAAAAAAACGAAACGTCTGTCAATCAGTCTTTCTGAAAACTGATTCATGAATTTATTGTTTTTTAACTGTCAGTATTCCCGGATTATCATTGTAAACCCGGCAATTAGACTACTTTTGCAGTTTATTTTTTAAACTGAAACTATGCAAAGTGCTCAACATACTTTTCATATCCCGGTACTTGGACTGGGTTATTCGATCGACACCCCCGCCAAAGTTGCCCAATACGGAATTAGTTCTGTCATTTCTCTGGTCGATGATGTTCTGATGGAAAAACTCAGGGAAATGTATTGCCGGAAATTTGAACTCCCTTTTCAGTCTATTCCTGCAAAAACCGAAGATTACCGTGCCAAACGCATCACGGCTTACCTCGATACCATACAGGAAGTAACCCGGCGAAAATTTGAAAAGCTGAAAGAATCGATCCATCAGAAAGAAGGAGAGATTGAAAAATACATTAAAATGTTGCCCGATTTTTCGCAGGTAAAACAGAAGTTCAACCAGTTTGTGAATGTTGATTTCGAAAACATGAAGCAAAAAATGGGTGACTGGGTAAACGAAAACCTGCGCATGGGAGAGATTGATGTAAACATTATGTCGAAACTCGACCGGGTCAATACCCGAAACGGTGAGAAACTGCCCGACATATACAACGATGCACATGCGGCTATGCGGGGTTTTGCCAAAAGCAAACTGCATTCATCGCTGGTGCTTTCGGCCGGAATGAACCCACGTTTATACAGTTATCTTGAAGAATTTGAAGATTTTTATCCGGATGCTTCAGGAAATCTGAAAAAGAAAATTACCCTGAAAGTGAGCGATTATCGTTCGGCTTTGATACAGGGGCGTTTTTTGGCAAAAAAAGGCATTTGGGTTTCGGAATACCGTGTTGAATCGGGACTGAACTGTGGCGGCCATGCATTTGCCACCGAAGGCTTCCTGCTGGGGCCGGTTTTGGAGGAATTCAAAGCTAACCGCGAAGAACTGGAACAAACCATCCACGAGGTACTGGTGAAAGCCCTTCAGGAAAAAGGGAAACCTGTACCTGAACAACCCCTGCCAATAAAACTTACCGCACAGGGTGGCGTTGGCACAACCAAAGAACACCAGTTTCTGCTCGATTATTATCAGTTGGATTCTATCGGCTGGGGAACTCCTTTCATGTTGGTTCCCGAAGCCGTCAATATCGACGATCAAACCCTCGACCTGCTTTGCAAAGCGAAGGAAGAGGATCTTTACCTGAGCCATGTTTCCCCGCTGGGAGTATTGTTCAACAATGTGAGAGGAAGCTCCAAAGATTTGGAAAAAGAAAAGCGTGCAAAAGCCGGGAATCCGGGTTTCTCGTGTACGAAAAAATTTCTGGCGCTGAACGAGGACGGGATTTGCACCGCTTCGAAACAATACCTGAAAAGCAAAACAAACGAACTGAAAGTACTGGAACTTCCGGAGGAAGAATTTCAGGCAAAATATGCAGCGCTGACCGATAAAGCCTGCCTTTGCAAAGGGCTGAGCGCTTCGGCCTACACGGTAAACGGGTTGGAGAGCAACGAAGGCCCTGACGTATCGGTTTGTCCGGGCCCGAACCTGGCATATTTTTCGAAACCGGTTTCGCTAAAAACAATGGTCGACCATATTTACGGGCGAACCAATATTATTGAACGCAACGACCGTCCCAACCTTTTCCTGAAAGAGCTGAAAATGTATATCGATTATCTCGGCGAAAAAATTGACGAGACGCTGAAACCCATTTCAGAAAAACAGAAAAAAGCGCTGGAGAACTTCCAGGAAAACCTGCAAAAAGGAGCCGATTACTACAAGGAGATTTTTCAGAAATACAAAAAACAACTGGAAGAACCGGGTACCGTGAATTGCATGACACAAGAACTGGAAAAATTAAAAGACGAAGTAAAAGGCTTAAAAACGAAGTTGGCCTAGCAGGGCTTTTTCGTTCATTTTCTTTTCCGGGAAACGATATTTCAAAACAAAATGCCGCGGTATTCGTTTGTAAAAAAAACGAATTATCATGAAGGGACAGAAGATATACCGACAATTGACCGTTGGAGAAGAAATCGCCAACAGCATCACACACGGGATTGGGACGTTATTGAGTATTGCCGCGCTGGTTTTACTCGTTGTTATTGCAGCCATCAAAGGAAACGTCTGGCATGTGGTCAGTTTTACTGTTTTCGGTAGCAGCCTTGTCTTGTTGTATCTATCGTCAACGCTCTACCACAGTTTCAGCAAACCAAAAGTTAAAAACGTTTTTGCCCGCTTCGACCACGCGGCTATTTTCTTCCTGATCGCCGGAACGTACACACCTTTCCTGCTTTCGAACCTGCGGGGAGTTCTCGGATGGAGCCTGTTCTGTATAATTTGGGGATTGGCTATCGCTGGCACAGTAATTCGTTCGATTTACCTCACCCGTTTCCGCAAACTGATGGTCGCCATTTATGTGCTGATGGGCTGGATGGTTGTTTTTGCCATCCGTTCGATCCTGAAAGCATATTCTGTTGAAAGCCTGGTGTTTTTACTCATCGGCGGGATTTTATATACCATTGGAGTCGTCTTTTACGTCTGGCGGAGCCTTCCATACGGACATGGCATCTGGCACCTGTTTGTGCTGGGCGGCAGCATCATGCACTTTTTTGCCGTGATAAACATTCTGGAATAACAGGTTTTGCCCCCTTTGTCCTTCGGACATTTCCCCCAAACGGGGGAAAATTTTTGGTCTGTATAAACCCAGTTACTTCAGAGCTTTTATGTTATACTGTTCAAAGTCTCATCAGGCCAAACTTCTCTCCTGTTTTTCTTTTGAAATGAATTCATTTAATAGCCTCGTGTGAAGAAAATCTGTTAATAACAGACCATTCTTTTTCATAGTAATTATTGGTAATTGGCTTCCCGTTAGCAGTAAAATTTTGAAATACTAACCGATCAATGTCTTGAAATATTTCTAATGGAAAGATTTTGTATTCCGCTTTCTCAAAATCATTATATATGACTTTAATTCCCTGAAGATGTAATTGATCTCTAATTGATATATTCTCTGTTAAATGTGCTTTAAATATTTTTTTACCTTTCTGATAAAAATAAATTCCAATTATTTTTTCAGATTCTATAATCTTTAAATACATCAATTCGTCGTTTTTATTTAAACCATTCATGTATTCTTTCCCAATTTTGCGAGATAATAAAACAGGAACATATACTTTGTTGATATGTCCGGATTTATAACATTGAAGTAAATATCCATTCTTCTGATTCGCTTTAATAGGAATGATAAAATCGGCATCTAATGGTTCATTGTCTGTCAGGATATAAGTTCCAGATAAATACAAATTAAAATACCGTATAATATTTTCTTCTTTTTTTTCATCCTCATTTAAAATATTATCCTTTCTAATGTACCACGCCTGTTTATTTGGTGCATATTTATAACCCTCTTTTGGAGTTGAACTCCAAAAGCAAGTTTCTGATTCCCAGTTTTTATCTTGTTCCGATTCTATATAAAAATCTTCTACAGTTAAAAAGTCTTCGTGTGTAATTTCTTCTTCAGGAACCTGAAGATTATGCCTATCTATAGCATTATTCACCTCTTCTTGTTGATGGATAACACCTATATGTTCCAAATAGACTTCTTTTATTGATAATAGTTTCCAAAGAGGTTCTAATGCCTTTTCCCGGTTAGAGTAATATTCATAACCCCGAACTCTGAAAAACTGCCAGCCACAACGTTCGAGAACTTTTTGTCGTGAAATATCATTCTGATACTGTTCAGAGCCATGCCAATAATCTCCATCACACTCAACAGCTATTTTAATTCCATTGGGTAGTACAGGCACTAAATCAATTTCATACTTTCCTTTAACTACTTTATAGTTTGGAATGACACAAAAGCCTTTTGTTACAATATCATTATAAACGTCTACTTCAAACCAGCTTCTAAATAGATCAGGTTGGGTTCCAATCGTTTTTTTCGAAGGAACAGGAACTAACTGTCTCCTTTTGAAATCCGGAGTTTTGTAATTTATAAAATGGTTTAATAGCTTGTAGCGTAAGTCATCAGTATTACTTAAATCCTCTAACTGAACGGAATGGAAAAGCCAAACTTGTTCCTTCGCACGACTGACCGCAACATTGAAACGTCTTTCATCTTCTGGCTTAACCAACGCTGAACGTTTATGTTCACGGGACGTAACTAAACTCAAGAAGATTATATCTCTTTCATCACCTTGAAAAGATGCCGAATTTCCACAAACAATTTTTCTTTTATGATATTCCTGTTCGCCAATTCCTTTTAATAGTAAATTCTCAATCTGGTTTGCTTGCTGACTTCCTTGAAGAGTAATTAGACCAAAAGTCTTGTCTTTATATCGTTTATCATTTAGTAAGAGTACAATTGTATTAACGATCTCATTTGCTTCCGGCAAATTTATAATTCTTGCATTAGAACCATCTGTATACCCATTTTTACAAAATACAGTTTTTAATGGCTCAAGTCTGTTCTCTGAATATTGCTTTAACGGATAAAGTTGGTTCCCTTCAGGTGCATAAAAGTATTTATTAGAAAATTCGATTATCTCGGGCATGCATCTAAAATGTTCTCTTAAAACGGTAACTCCATCACAAAAAAATCTTGCATGATCAAAAAAACTAAATTCTGTTCCAAAAAAATCAGAACGAGGAATACCTTTTAAATGCCGATTAATATGAGGTTGCAAAGCATTTGCATCCACCCCAACATATTCGGGAGATGTTTGTTTGTCGTCTCCAACAATAATGATGTTTTTAGAAATGTATAACAAGAAGATTGCATCTGGACCTAATTGACTGGCCTCATCAATTATAATATAGTCGTACATGCCTTGTTCTGGAGTGATGGTTTCTGCTACTTTGTAAAGAGGCATAATCCAACAAGGAACCGAGTCTTTACAATACTCCATTTCTTGTTGAGCTATCTTTCTAAATTTCATGGCTCTTTTACCTTTACCTGTCTTGCCAATTTTTCTGACTGCCATTACCCAAGCATCTAAATGTTGTCGTAAAAAGCGATTTTGTTGTAACCTTTCAACAACACTGGACCATGCCTTTTGTGATGCGAGTTTTGCAATGATTTTTTTCTCTTTATGTTCAAATTCTGAAAGTTCATTGAGTATTTGTTGTTCACAATCAATGTCCATCAATTTGATGATTTCATTTTGAGCATGCCTAAAAAATAGAGCTTCTTGAAAACGGGATATATATGAATTAGAAAAGGTTCCGGATTCAATTGATATCAACAGGTTGGGTAGTATTTGTCCTAAACAGGCTTTAAAATTTACAAAATTCAGATATTGCTTTTTCCTTTCTGTTAACTCTTCCAGTTCAGCCAGCAAATGACTGTACGTAGAAAAATCAAGTTGTTGCAGGGCTGTTAAAAGCTTTGTTTTGATTGGATGAAAATTAAACTGGTTGAGATATATTTCTGCGTTATTTATTATTTCTTCGTAGATATTTAGGTCGTGTGACAAATAACTGTATTCTGCTTTTTTAATAAGCTCTACAATAATTTTTTTGTCAAAAGAAGCAACAGTAAGCTTTGAAAACTTCTCAATATCGGTACGAAGTTCTTCCGACTGGTCAATAATATCAAAGAGTTTTGCTACTTCAGTACATATATTTTTGAAATACATGAATTTGTTGAAGTAGTTTCCTTTGGGGATTTCTTTATCCCATATTTCTGAAATCTCATTAAAGTCCTGCTGAATCTCTAAATCTCGGACGGCAATATCAAATTCTACTATTGTATCGCAGCGACTACCGTTAACTCTAATTTCATCAATATAATAAAGCTTTTCTTTAATTTCTTTTGGCAGGAATGGTTTTCTCGCTTTAAATGTAAGCCCTGATAATTGATTCCCTCCTTTGAGAAAGTCAACCAAAGTTTGAGCATCGTTTTTTAATTGCTTTAAGCTTTTACCTGAAGGATATGTGACCTCAATATCTTTATCAATTTTTTTTAAATCAATCTTTTCAAATCTTTCAAGAATTTGCATGGACATTTCCAGTTTTTGCCTCCATTGAAAAGCATTTCCTTTAAAGTAAGAATGAATGATGTCACTTGAAAAATCAATTTGTAAGCTATCTGCTTGATTATATAGCCTGTCTAGTCCTGTGAGCATTTCTATAAGCTTGTTATAGTCAGTACATTCAATTGAGGTGTACTCATCTTTGGATGTGTTATACTTTAACAAACGTTCATTGATTTGCCTGCATTCTTGGACTTGTCCAGTCGTGGGTAACTTTTCAAATGAAGGAATTATATACTGATACTCTGACACATCAATTTGTTGATATTTCTTATGAAGGTCAATATATAATTCTAAATCGACATTGATTTTCTCGTTATTAATATCACAAAATGAATCTTTATACCACTCATGTTTGGCAAAATCAATTTCTAGAATTTCTGCAATTTCGGTAAGTGTGCCAGAATAAACTGAGTTTATTATTTGCTTTCGGGTGGTTTTCTCTTTTATTGCTATAAGGTCATTTTTATGCTCCGCAATATTTTCCTTTAACAACTGTAATTCAATTTCAAGATTATATATTTCTTTTTGATAATCATCTAAGTTAGCTTTTGAGAGTTCACTATTAATTGTATTTACGCTTGATTGTAGCCCTTGAATTGATGATGAATCGCCGCTTAATAAATTAACAGTCAAGTCCTGAAATTCAGAAGGAAGTTTATCTTTCAAAACTTCCAGTGCCCGTTTCGTATAGGCTGTTACTAAAACTTTTTTCCCTTTAGCAAGAAGATGGCAAATCAGATTTGCAATCGTGTGTGATTTCCCTGTTCCCGGAGGTCCCTGAACAAGAACTTTATTATTCTTTCGTGCTTTTAAAATTATTTCAATTTGTTCATCATTATATTCCTTTGGGAAAAATATTGAATCATCTGCTGAAAGTGAATGAAGGGTTTCGGAATTTGAGAAATCTTTCTGCAAATCATCATGGAATCCGATCAAATCATTCATCGTTTGAATTTCAATATCATCCTCTTCATTCTCTATGTTATTCAATATTTTTTCATAAAGTGCAGTAAAACTTCTTGTGTTTCGTTTTCGAAGTAATAACGCGGGAGAAAAGGAAATTGTGGGTTTAATATCAGTCGTATTTGGTTTCGCTATGGTATTACTATATCTGCCGTCCAGAGATACTCTTTCTGCAAACATTTGCAGTGCATCTTCAATGCAATTTTCGTTAAATAAAGTATCGATACCTTTTTCTTTGAAATAGGATTCTATAGCCTTTTCTGCATCAATAATATTCTGGGAATCAAATTGCTCAAAAAGATCAAGAATCGAATCCGTTTCAATCTGAGGAACAGACTCTAAATTTGGGCTTACTAAAATCTGAGAATCTTTTTGAGAATACTCATAATTTATATCTACACGTTGAGTTAATATGTGGCGAAAGATTCTTTCATTATTTGAATTACGTTTAAAGCTGAGTAATCCAATGCCTATTACCAATTCGTATTCTTCTCCAAATTGTTGCGATTTATTGAAGATCCTAAAGAGTTGTTTATAGGCATTATTTAATCTTGTATAGATTATAAATTCTTTTTCAAATTCCTCCTTCTTTACATTATAATCTATAAGATCATCAATCCATTTTTGATTAATGTATTTATTCAGTTCTTCTTTAATTTCAGGATGATCATCTATTGAAAGGGTTTTGCCATCAGATACAATTGTTTCTTTTATAGCGGGCTCTGCTTCATCATTTATCAGGGAGGATGGTTCAATCCATTTTTCTAATTTGTCGGATAATTTTGCAAATACTGGTTCTGTTGGCTCTTTGGGTTTCTTAAGCCTAATCCAATAGTCGTTATCTGGACTGAAATCCGGTCTTACAACATTTTCAAATATCTTCGTCTCAGGTATATCATTAAGCCAAAACACTTCAGGATATTGAGCTTCTGAGGAGTCAATGTCTCTGACAGGATTACTTCTCAATTTAGAAAATTCTTTCAGGTAACTAAATATTTGTAGATATTTCTCCTTTTTCATTTTGCTCAATATTATTTTGTATCATCTAATTTTTTGTTGTGTTTATTCTCCGAATGCAAGGACAATTTAATCTTTCTTATTTATAGCTTGTTTTTTAATAAGGAGCGGGTTTCATTATCAATTATTTACGTTGGTTTAAAAGTAAACAATTGAGCAAATGTAACCAAGATGTGAAGGAAATATTTTTGTAGCTAATAATCACCCTCTTTGTCCTTCGGACATTTCCCCCAATCGGGGGAAAATTTTGGCCAGTGAAAATACAGTTGCTTCAAATCTTTTATATTACGATGTTCAAAGTTCTGCTATACCAAACTCCTCTCCCGTTTGGGAGAGGCCGGGAGAGGGTAAAAAGTCGTCATATTGATGACTCCATAATTCTGTCAATTTCTACCCCTATCCATACATATCCAACAGAGAATACAATTACCGAAGACGCTAATCCACATGCTATTGACGTGATTATAGTCGAACCGGTGAATCCAACCATCAATCCGATAACCAATCCTGAGAAAACAGACATAAATAGTAATGAATCTATCTTGATTTTCCAAATTACCTTTATTCTGTTTGAACCCATTTTTTTAATTTGGATTGACCCTTCTCTTAATATTTTCATTGCTTCTACTTTGTTCATTCCGGAATGTGTGGTATTCCTTACAATCCTTTTGAATAGTATCGTATCATCCTGAATTTCTGTTCTGGCTTCAATAATTCGTAATTGCTCCTGAATTTTTTTTCTGAAAGAATAAATAAATAAATCTGGGTTTTTACCCATCTTCATTCCATATGTTTCTGAATATCTGGCAAGCATTTTCATTTATTATCTTTTTAATAGTTTTTAATTTACACAGATTTCTAAACACTATCCACTTCTCTTTTCCATCTGTTCCCTGTCACTTTCGGTTTTCCCTTTAGATCAAACATGTCTCGCCAATGCTTATCCATCTGTCCCCTATAATCTTTCAGGTCGTTAGCAGAGTCATCCAATTCTTCCGCAAAACTATCCAGCTCATGTGCGGAGTTGTCTATCCCGTACGCAGAGCCATCCATGTTGTACGGAGAGCTATCCGGTTGCCCCGTTACGATTTCCATGTTGTACGCAGATTCATCCAAGTCGTCCGTATACTTTTCCATGTTGTACGTGGCTTCATCCAAGTTGTCAGTATGCTTTTCCATGTGTCCCGTATGCTTTTCCATCCTGAAAGGATTGGGGAAAGTACAACACTTTCCCCAATCAGTCGCTGTTTAGCTGTTGGATGGTCCATCCGAAGGCGCTTCTGTTCCCCCTGATTTACCGGCAACAGTTGTTCCTTGTTTTTTTACCAGTTTGGTAAACACAAACAACTCTTTTTTGAGTTTGTCTTTTTTGAACAGTTGCTGCCCGACCAGGCAGATGTCCATTGCCTGATCATAAATGTTGTTCAGGGCAATAACCGCTTTTTCGGTTTCCAGTTTGCTGCTGCCTTTCAGTCCTTCCTGGGTAATGTTGGCCTGGTTCAGTGCATCGGTATACGACAGGATACTGGTAAGCCGCAAAGCATTTACCCCGTTTTGTTCCAGTTCGGCACGCAATTCGGCGTTCAGGTTGTTACGGAAAGCAAACAACAGAGTAATAAGTGCAGATTGGTTGCTGTGTACTGCCTTGTTCCAGTTTGCGGTAAAACCAAGTTTGTCGAGCAGGGAAGAACATTTTTCCGGAGAAGCCCGAAAACCACGTTCAATCTGGGTTTTTACCATTTCGAGATCGTCGGTGGCTTTGCCAGCCAGTTCGTTGATCAGTTTGGTTTTGTTTTTCAGTTCTTCTTTGGTGTTAATGCCATAATACTCGGTGAGTATTGCTTCTACTGCTTTGCGGAAATTTTCTGCAAACGGATCAGCCCACAAAGAGTTTTCAGCAACGAAGGTTTTTTTCTCAGCCTCAAAATGGTCGGCCAGGGTAAGTGCTGCAACCAGCATGGGCAGCGTCTTGAAATTGAATTTTTGTTTCATAACTGTTTGTTTTTAAGATTAAAAAAATCAATACGTCCTCATCTTCCTTCCGTCCTGCATTCTTTCCCGATGACCTTACGGATTGAGGAAAGCACACAAAACATCAGATAAGCCCGTAAAAATTTTCTCTATCTAAAAACACCCCGAATGAAAATGACCTGAGACACTTTTAAGGATTAGGAAAATGTCTCATTGCTAATTAATTCTTTCTCAGAAGAAAAGGTTACCCTTAAATTGTATTTTTTACCCCCTTTGTCCTGCGAACATTTCCCCCGAACAGGGGAAAACCTTGGCCTGTATAAATCCGATTGCTTTTATACTTTAAAGTATGTTGCCTTCAAAGTTCTGCCGAGCCAAGCTCCTCTTCCGTTTTGGGAGAGGCAGGGAGAGGGTTTAATTCAGCTTCAATCCGTTGAAGCACTGCTCTCATATTATCCCAAACTTCTTCGTTGGTAAACCGGATAACTTTTATGTCAAACCGGTTTAATTCAAAAGTCCGGTTCTCATCCCATTCTTTCTGGCTTTCGCTGTTATGGATTCCTCCGTCGATTTCAATAGCAAGTTTCCGTTCATGGCAGTAAAAATCGAGAATGAAAATATCAGCCGGATGTTGTCTGCGGAATTTTAATCCTTTCATTTTCCGGTTTCGCAGGTGCCGCCAAAGATATTTTTCCGCATCGGTCATATTTTTCCGAAGTTCGACAGCTCTTGCTTTTGTTTCAGTCGTAGCTCCAAAATAAAATTCATATTCCCGGGTATCTGATAACCGAACCATAATTGTTCTTCGCTTTTTATAGGTCTCTATCACAATAGATTTTATCTCTACAATTTAAGAAATTATCAGATAAGTTCCCCCTTTCTCCTTCGGACATTTCCCCCGAACGGGGGAAAACCCTTGGCCTGTATAAATCCGGTTGCTTTTATACTTTAAAGTATTTTACTTTCAAAGTTCCGCCGAGCCAAACTCCTCTTCCGTTTTGGGAGAGGCCGGGAGAGGGTAATTTTACGAAAGTATTTTCATTTAATTCCGGTGCCTGATAAGTCCCCCCTTTGTCCTTCAGACATTCCCCTCAACTGGAGGAAAATTTTTGGCCAGTATAAATTCAGTTGCTTTTACACTTTAAAGTATTTTACTTTCAATATTCCACCGTAACAAACTCCTCTTCCGTTTTGGGAGAGGTTGGGAGAGGGTAGTTTCTATAAAGTTTTTATCTTTTTTCAAAGCGTTTTATGAGAATCTTTGAGAGAGCGCTTTTTTCTGGGTAGAAACCTCATTGCCAATGCCCAGATTAATCCGCAGATCAGGCATTTTGGTATGCCAGACAGAAGACTTGTATTTGTAATTGCTTCTTCTTTAACCCATGGATATAAAATAGTGACAAGAATGTACATCGTAACAGCAAAAACCAAGGCGTATTTTATCAGGAATTTGATAGTATACATATATTCTGAAAATTTTGATGTTTTTATATTTTGTCGTTCAAATTTTCACTAGGCCAAACTATCTCCTGTTTGGGAGAGGCAGGGAGAGGGTGGTATCTTATCCTTCCCTTATTCTATCAGCCCATCTTTCATGCGGATGATCCGGTCCGATTGGCGGGCAAAATTCTCATCGTGGGTAACAATTACAAAAGTTTGATGGAAGCGGTCGCGAAGATCGAAAAACAGGTCGTGCAGTTCGTCCTTGTTTTTAGTATCGAGATTACCCGAAGGTTCGTCGGCCAAAACCACGGCCGGATCGTTGATCAGTGCACGTGCTGCGGCTACCCGTTGCCGTTCGCCTCCCGAAAGTTCCGATGGTTTGTGTCCCAGTCGTTCGGTAAGCCCAAGATACGAAAGTAATTCTTTGGCTTTTGTTTCGGCCTCTTTTTTCGATGTGCCGGCAATGAAAGCCGGAATGCACACATTTTCGAGCGCTGTAAATTCAGGCAATAAATAATGAAACTGGAAAATAAACCCGATTTGACGGTTGCGAAAAGCTGCCAGTTTTTTTTGATTCAAACCCGAAATCTGTTGCCCGTTGAGAATCAATTCACCCGAATCGGGCTTGCTTAATGTGCCAATGATTTGAAGAAGTGTGGTTTTTCCGGCGCCACTGGGGCCAACAATTGAATACAATTTACCGGAAGGAATTTCAAGATCAATTCCTTTCAGCACCTGAAGGTCGCCAAATGATTTCCGTATGTTTTCAATTTTTATCAAGGAGCTGTTGTTTTCGGGCCATCATCTTCCAACGATTTCTTGATATCCGTCGCAGTATTCTTAGTTTCGTTGGTTATCTCATTGATGTCCTTTTCAATATTCTCAGTTTCTTTGGCCATCGAAGATTTCATGTCGTTAAGATCTTTGGTTATATCTTCTGTCTCTTTAGTTACCGAAGATTTAATATCATTGAAATCTTTTTTAATATCACTGGTACTTGTTTCTATCTCCCGTTTAATTTCGTCGGTTGCCTTTTTAAATTCGCGCATTCCCTTACCTAGTGTTTTAGCAATATCGGGAATACCTTTTGCCCCAAAAAAAAGCAGTGCAAAAAAAAGAACCACCACAATCTCTCCCCCGCTTACGAATAATATATTTGAAATCATTTTTCCTAAAATTTATACGTTGGTTTAAAATAAGAACACAAATATACAAACAAGTTATTTACATCGGTAAAAGGTTTAAAAATATGGTTCGTAAAAAAACAAGGCCCGGAAACTTTGCAGCTCCGGGCCCGGTTTAAAATGTATTTCAGAAATTATTATTTCTTTTCGGCAGCGGCTTTGCCTGCAGCTTTTCGAATCGCTTTTTGCTGCATATCGTATGCAATTGGTGTTGCAATAAATACGGTAGAATAAACCCCCGCAACAGTACCAACGAGCAGAGCAAAGATGAAGCCCCGCATCGACGCCCCACCAAATATAAAGATGGCAAACAATACTACAAAAACAGTCATCGAAGTGTTGAATGTACGACGCATTGTGTTGTTGATTGCGTTGTTCATATTCTCTTCCATTTTGCGTTTCGGATATACGTGCAAATATTCACGGATACGGTCGAAGATAACCACGGTATCGTTGATCGAGAACCCGATCACCGTCAGGATTGCAGCGATAAACGACTGGTCAACCTCCATCGAAAATGGCATGATTCCGGAGAACAACGAATATGCACCCAATACGACCATGGCATCGTGGAACAATGCCACAAGACCTCCCAAACCATATTGCCATTTGTTGAAACGTATGGCTACATAAATGAAGATCATAACCAACGAAAGAAGAACAGCAAGAACTGCATCCTTTTGAATATCGTCGGAAACTGTTGGTCCTACTTTTTCCGAGCTTCTCCGGTAATCGGAAATAAACGTATCGAAGCTGACACTTTGTGCAATAAGATTACCTTGTTGCAAGCCTTTGTAAAGCATGTTTTCTACTTCATTGTCTACTTCTGCTGTTGATTCATCAATTTTGTATTTGGTAGTAATTTTTACCTGATTTCCATCGCCAATTGTTTTTACTTCAGGCGTTTCACCGAAAACAGCATTCAATGCACTTCCGACTTCGCTTACTTTTATCTTCTGATCAAACTTCACGATATACGAACGTCCGCCACTGAAATCGATGCCATAATTGAACCCTTTGAAAACCATCGAAGCGACGCAAACAAACATGATTCCACCTGAAATCATATAAAACAACTTCCGTTTCCCCAGAAAATCAATTGATATAGTTCTGAGCCATTGGGTTGTTCTTTTGGTTGTGAAAACAATCGGTTTATTCTTCGCCAACCGACGTTCAAAGATCAAACGAGAGATAAAAATAGAAGTGAACAAAGAAGTCAGGATACCGATGATCAATGTGGTAGCAAACCCTTTAATTGGGCCGGAACCAAAAATATACAGCACAATACCGGTAAGCAAGGTAGTTACCTGTCCGTCGATAATGGCCGAATAAGCATGTCTGTATCCATCGGCAATAGCCAGTTTCAAACCTTTGCCTCCGAGATTTTCTTCCTCTATACGCTCGTAGATCAATACGTTCGCATCAACGGCCATCCCCAGGGTAAGCACGATACCGGCAATACCAGGCAATGTAAGTACAGCGCCCATTGATGCCATGATTCCAAACATGAAGAAAACGTTAACCAGCAAAGCAATATTGGCGGCCATTCCTGCATGTCTGCTATAAAAGAATACCATGTAGCCAAGCACCAGAAGGAACGCCAGAATAAACGACCACATACCGCTGTTAATTGCTTCTTTACCCAGAGAAGGTCCGACAATTTGTTCCTGAACAATATTGGCAGATGCCGGCATTTTTCCTGATTTCAGAATGTTGGCAAGGTCAAGCGCTTCTTCAACTGTTTCCAGGCCGGTGATGCTTGAACGTCCACCGGTGATTTCGGTATTTACCGTCGGGTACGAACGCACATAACCATCCAAAACAATAGCTACCGATTTGCCAATGTTTTCCTTGGTCAAACGGGCCCATACTTTGGCGCCTTCGCTGTTCATGGTCATCGAAACTTCCGGACGGCTTCCGTATTGCTCGTAGTCCTGACGGGCATCCACAATTACATCGCCCTCAAGTGGCGCACGTCCATCGCGGCTTGATATTTTAATGGCAATCAAGTGAAAATAATTTCCTTCTTTGTCAATCGCTTTTGAAGTCCATTTCAAAGCAAGGCTGCGTGGCAGTAATGCCTTTACTGCTTCTGTTTTGAAATACCGGTTTACCGTTGCAGTATCCTTTGCATGAGATGTTCCGACAATCGGTCCCGGATATAATTGTCCCTGCGGAGTTGTTCTTGGTATTAAAACAGCAAATAAAGGATAGTTTTTCTTCATTTCTTCGATATTGGCTGCATCGGTTGAATCAGGTTTGGTCTCCAATTCCTTGAGCAACGAGTCTCCGCTTTTGGTGCTGTCTGTTTTTTCAACGACTCCGCTTGTTCCTTCGCTTATCGATTTTTTTTCAAAATCCTGAATTTCTTTCAGTTTTGCATTGACAGCCAGCATCGACTCGTAAATTTCTGAGTTTTCATACGTTTCCCAAAATTCGAGATTGGCCGTTCCCTGTAAAAGTTTGCGCACACGTTTCGGGTCGTCGACACCAGGAAGTTCAACCAAAATACGGCCTTTAGTCTGCAATGGCTGCACATTGGGCTGAGCCACACCAAAACGGTCGATTCGGGTACGGATGATGTTGAACGAGTTATCGATTGCTGCGTCGGTTTGTTCACGAATTACTTTCAAAACTTCCGCATTGGTCGAGTTGTATTTTACTTTGTCCTTCAGCTCCAACGTATTGAAAATAGCCGCCAGTCGGGCATTTGGATCAATTTCGTTGAATGCCTTTCCAAAAAGGGTAACGAAATCGTCCTGGCTTTTTCCCTGTAACTCTTTGGCACGTGTAATTGCCGCATTGAATGTTGGATCTTTGCTGTAATTCGACAACGCTTTGATCAGATCGACCACCGACACTTCCAGCGTTACGTTCATCCCGCCTTTCAGGTCAAGGCCGAGGTTCATTTCCAGCTCTTTTACTTCTTTGTAGGTATATTTTCTGATACCCAGTAAATTGTAAACAGTTTCTCCTGAAATGGAATCAAGATAAAACAGTTCTTTCATTTTGTCGCCTTTCGCATACTCTTTGGCTTGTTTTTCAACCTTACCCGACACATAAGTAAAGGCAAGCTGATAAACACACACCAATGCAAGCAGGATCGCGAACAACCGAATAGCACCTTTGTTTTGCATTTGTAAAAAAATTAAATGTTATACTATAGATTTGTAAAAATTTATTTCTGAGAAATCCGAAGATATTTGTCCATCGAAACGGTAATCGTATAAATACCGGTAGACCTTAAATTAAGAAATGGGCAACGAATCGTCTCCGGGGTTGCGGTAAAGGCATTTCTGTAAACAAGCCAGATAAACTTGTTTCTCGGCGGCAATGTATGTTTTCTGCGATTCGAGTTTTGCCATTTGCCCGGCTTTCATGTTATGGTGTTTCTGTAGAAACTCAGATTGTGTACGAAGAAATAATTTGTGGGCAGAAAATTTATCTGAAAAACTCTTCAGTTTAAATGAATTGAAATTAGTGTAAAAACATACCTGATTCAACTCGTGGGAAGAACTTTTTTGTGCATTGTGAGATTTGCCCGGTTGAACATCCGATTCGCTGCGTGAAATATCAAACAGCACGGCAGCCCCAATGATTGCAGCAAACAGCATCAATTTGAGAAGCGCTTTTTTCGATATGTTAATTTTTCGGATCAATATTATTTTTTTCAACAGCCGCCAAATATATTCATTTTTTCATAAAAAACCAGTTTCTATATTCATGCAATTTCTGTTGTGGAACAGCCCCCGTCCCCAACATTTCAAATAAAATTATTCGATTAACTTTAGAACTTAAATTTCAAATTAAATGCCGGGGATAAAATTTGATCCGGCAACCGTTGACGATTTTTTTTAATTTAGAAGCCTGAATAACCAACATTGCTTGGGTGCCGACCCGGAAACACAAAAAACAGGAGACAAAAATCAATAAATATCACAAAAAGAGCTCTACTGAAAAATATAAAACCAACTAACTAATGAATAAGAAACTGACTTTCTCCGTAAGAAATATTGGATTTATAATAGTGGCAACAGGGTTGCTTCTATCATATAAAATAGCAGACAACACGTCTGACACCTGGTCAAACGCAAAATGGATTGCATTTGAACGTCTCGACGACAGCTTAAAAGTAGTCCCTGCAGTTCATGGCTCTGGAAATAACCTGGGAAATAAGGCGCTCAAACTTTCGGTTGTACCAATGTTCCGAAAAGAGTTCAATGTGGAGGAAGGTATCGACAGCGCCAAAATCAATATTTGCGGACTGGGCCATTACGAGTTATATATCAATGGTGAAAAAATTGGAGATCGGTTCTTGTCGCCCGGATGGAGTTCATACTCAAAGCGATGTCTTTACAACTCTTTCGACATAACAAACGCGCTTAAAAATGGAGCAAATGCAATTGGCGTTCTGGTTGGCAATGGTTTTTACAATGTCAATCGCATGCGCTACCGGAAACTGGTTGTTGCGTATGGTTATCCGCGCCTGATATTTAATATCAAAATCTACTGCAAAGATGGTTCGGTGAAAAATATTGTGTCCGACGGACAATGTCGGGTAAAACCATCGCCAATTACTTTTAGCAGCATATACGGCGGCGAAGATTATGACGCCCGGCTCGAACAGGATAATTGGAGCAAACCCGGACTTGACATCTCGAACTGGAAAACACCGGTGATTCTCAATGACTCAATCGGAGAACTCATGCCGGAGGAAGATCACCCGCTGAAGGTGATGCAGGAATTTAAAGTGCAAAAAGTTTTTACATCGAAAACCGGCAAAACCATTTACGACTTCGGGCAAAATGCCTCGGGTATTATTTCACTGAAAGTAAAAGGGAATAAAGGAGCTCAAATCAAAATCAAGCCCGACGAACTTATTAACAGTGACAGCAATATTACACAAGCCAGCGGTGGCGGCCCTTATGAGCTTAATTATATCCTCCGGGGCAAAGGAATTGAATCGTGGCAACCGCGTTTTACCTATTACGGGTTCCGATATGCTGAAGTCGAAATTCTGGAACCGGAAAAGATGGAAGGAAAAACTGAAATTCTGGAATTGAAAAAACTTCATACCCGAAATTCGTCGCCAACGGTAGGTAATTTTAGCTGTTCCGACACCTTGTTCAATCAAATTTTTGAGCTAATCAACTGGGGAATAAAAAGCAACATGGCAAGTGTTGCCACCGACTGCCCGCACCGCGAAAAACTTGGCTGGCTGGAAGAAACATACCTGATTGGCCCATCGATGCATTACAATTTCGATATACACACCCTGTACCGCAAAATTGTGACCGACATGATGGATTCGCAGTTGGACAATGGATTGGTTCCCGATATTGCACCCGAATATGTTCCGTTTGGTGGTGGATTCCGCGATTCGCCTGAATGGGGAAGTGCCGCCGTCATCATTCCCTGGCAGATTTACAAATGGTACGGCGATCAGGAAATACTTGAAACCGCGTATCCCATGATGAAAAAATATATGGGATACCTGCAAAGCAAAGCTGAAAACAACATTCTCGACTACGGTCTGGGCGATTGGTACGACCTGGGGCCCAAACATCCGGGAGTGGCTCAGTTGACGCCTAAAGCGCTGACGGCAACGGCCATTTATTTTTACGATCTGAAAATCGTTTCTCAAATAGCCAAAATGATGAACCGGAAAGATGATTTTGAAAAATATTTCAACCTTTCTGAAAAAGTAAAACAATCTTTTCTTGAAAAATTTTATCAGCGGGAAACCGGCGTTTGTTCAACCGGGAGCCAAACTTCGTATGCCATGCCTTTGTATGTTGGGATTATTCCCGAGAAAGATAAAAACCTGGTCATGAAAAACCTGGTTGAATCGATAATGAAAAATGATTATGCGCTGACTGCCGGTGATATTGGATATCATTTTTTGGTTCGTGTGCTAAGCGAAAATGGCCGATCCGATATTCTTTACAAAATGAATAACCGAAGCGACCGCCCGGGATATGGCTATCAACTAAAGAAAGGGGCAACCTCGTTAACCGAAAGTTGGGCAGCGCTTGCCGATGTATCGAACAACCACATGATGCTCGGCCACTTGATGGAATGGTTTTATTCAGGCCTAGGTGGAATTTACCAGGATGAAAATTCGATTGCTTACAGCAATATTGTAATTGCCCCCAAACCGGTTGGCGATATCAATTGGGTTAAATGTTCTTATCAATCGATCAAGGGAATCATTTCTTCGGAATGGGAGATCAAAGAAAATTCGTTCTTCTTAAAAATAATTATACCGGAGAAAGTATCAGCAAAAATTGTCGTTCCTGGGCAATTTCAGAATTCAGATGTCAACGTCGTTAATTCGGGTACAAAAAAAGCTGTTCAGGTAACCATGAGCAATTATGAATTTAAACTGGAATCAGGAGAATATAAAATTCGTTTTAAAATGAAGTGATGGATGTATGAAGCTACGAAATACATTGAAACATCCTTCGACAGGGCAAACGCATCTAATTTTTTTATCCCCCAGTATGCAGGGCTACACTTTATACCGATCATTTTGAAACTGAAATGATGATATTTAGACAAACCAACGGCCTGAAAGGCCAGTTTATTTTAGCCCAGGGCAAACGGAGTGACGCCCTGGGTAGAAAAATGGGCGTTAAAATCGTCCGCGCTATAACATATTTTGAAAGGTTGTCGTTCTTTCGGACGAAGAGGTATGCATCCAAATTTCGTCCGAAAAAAGATTTTTGCCTTTGTTATTGTTTCCGCGCGGACGGTTTTTCTATTATTCCTTTTACCCCAGACGTTGTCTGGGGCTAGAATAAGCTGGCCTTTCAGGCCGAAGAAAATGAATTATGCAATACTTGCATTTTAGATGCGTTTGCCCTGCATCTTTCGATGGTAAAATTTTCAACTCAAATTATTCTTTTAACTTTGAGTTTTTATTCAGAATTAATTTTTAATTATGAATTTTGATCCAACGAAAATACGCCGGGATTTTCCGATCCTTCAGCAAAAAATATATAACAAACCGCTGATTTATTTCGACAGTGCAGCTTCGACCCAACGCCCTTTGCAGGTACAGGAAAAAATCAAACAAATCGATCAGGAATATTACGGGAACATCCACCGCGCAGCACACTACATGGCAGATAAAGCCACTGCCGACTACGAAACGACCCGTGAAAAAACCCGTGCGCTGATTCATGCAAAAACAGTTGCTGAAATAATTTTCACAAAAGGGACAACCGAAAGTGCAAACCTGGTTGCCTATTCGTTTGGCGAAGCGTTTATTTTGGCAGGCGACGAAATTATTGTTTCTGAAATGGAACACCACTCGAACATCGTTCCCTGGCAACTGATGGCCGGACGAAAAGGCGCTAAAATTGTGATGCTTCCCTTTGCCGACAATGGAGAGTTGCAAATTGACAAACTTTCCGCACTGATCAACGAAAAAACCAAACTGATTGCCGTTGCCCATGTTTCGAATGTGCTGGGAACCGTGAACCCGATTGCTGAAATTGCCGCCATCGCCCATGCAAAAGGTGTAAAAATATTTGTCGACGGGGCACAGGCCATCCAGCACCTTCCGGTTGATTTACAAACATTGAATGTTGATTTTTATGCCTTCTCGGCCCACAAAATGTATGGGCCTAACGGGGTCGGCGTGTTGTATGGAAAAAAAGAACTGCTCGAACAAATGCCGCCTTATCAGGGAGGTGGCGAAATGATTTCGGAAGTACGGTTCAGCGGAACAACATTTAACGAACTACCCTATAAATTTGAAGCCGGAACCCCAAATATTACCGGGGTCATCGGGTTTGGAGCCGCCATTGATTATCTTCTGAATGCCGGCATCGAAAACATTTCGGCACACGAACAGGATTTACTGAGCTATGCCACTGACAATCTGGTACAAATTTCAGGAATGAAAATTTATGGCGAAAGCAAAAACAAGTCGGGGGTTATTTCTTTCAATGTAGAAGGAATTCACCCCTATGATTTGGGGACCATGCTCGACAAAGCGGGCATTGCCGTGCGTACCGGCCACCATTGTGCCGATCCGGTGATGCAGCATTTCGGGATACACGGAACTGTCCGCATGTCGTTCGGAATTTACAACACCCGCGAAGAAATCGACGCTTTCATCGAAGCATTGAATAGAGTAATTCGTTTGTTTTGAAAGAAAAATCGAAGATTGTTTATATTCAGCCTGGCACAAAAACAACAAATCAGGCAAGTCATTGCTTTTGTGTCCAAAAAATAAGATTTGGCTTTTCCCTTCTTAAAAAAATGAGAGCCTCACCGGAGTGAAACCCTCAATATCTGTTGATTAATAATTTTCACAATTAATTTCGAAATAGGCTTGCGGATGCTCGCAGCCCGGGCATTTCAACGGCGGTTTGGTCGCTTCGTGCAGGAAGCCGCAAACCCGGCATTTCCATACTACTTTTCCTTCGCGCTCAAAAACTTTCCCTTCTTCCAGGTTCTGATACAATTTTTTGTACCGTTCTTCGTGGTGTTTTTCAATTTTGGCAATGGTTTTAAAAGCTACAGCAATTTGTTTGAACCCTTCTTCTTCGGCAATCCGTGCAAATTCGGGGTACAATTCGGTCCATTCTTCGTTTTCGCCTTCCGCGGCAGCTTTCAGATTATCAAGTGTGTTGCCAATAATTCCGGCCGGATAAGTAGCTGTAATTTCAACCGGACCACCTTCCAGAAAACGGAAAAAACGTTTGGCATGTGCTTTCTCGTTCAGCGCTGTTTCTTCGAAAATAGCAGCAATTTGCTCAAGCCCTTCTTTCCGCGCTTCCTTGGCAAAAAATTCGTAGCGGTTTTTGGCCTGCGACTCACCTGCAAATGCTTTCAGCAGGTTCTGTTCTGTTTTTGTTCCTTTTATCGATTCCATATTTTCTGATTATTTATTATTTCTGATCAGAACAAATATAACAAAACCGGGGCTGAAAATCCGAATAAATTTGCAGAATGGGTAATTATTTGTTGAATGGTCAACCGACCAGCAAACGATCAAGTTGAGCCTCATTAACATGGGTTGGGTTTCCGCTCAGCCAGTGTTTTTTGCACCCACAACGATCCAAAAAAATACATTGCGAGGGGATATTTAGTTTTTGCATTTCGTATCCTCCTGCCAACAAATTCAATACACAAGCCACACCAATAAGCGCGGTGGTTTCTGAATTTTTCCACGGTTCCAGGTATTTCGAAAAACCCGATGAATGAGGAATTAAAACGGTTTTCACCTGCCGAAGTTCCATTTTTTGTTTCAATTTCGACACATTGCAACCAGCAGAGCAGTTGCGACAAACCAGTTGTCCATTCTCCATCGTGGCAGCGCAGTTCGTTTTTTGGGCCATACAGGTCGGTAACAGCAATATTTTTTCTGAAGTTTTTACAAAACCTTTTCGAAGGCTGCGGTTCATTACTTCGGCAGCAACCATGTTCAGAAAATATTCTTCGGGTTTCCGGGTACAGAAAATATGATCTTCCCGGTTCGGATAAACAGCTGCAGTTTCAGCAATAAATTTTTCCCAGTCCGAAGTGTATTTTCCCAGTTTTCCCGGAGCTTCGGCAACAAACCATCCTGCAAAATCGGTTACATCATCAGCAAACTGTTTCTGAAAAACAACTTCTTTTCGCTGAAGCCATTCATTCCACACTTGCAAACGTTCTGTTTCCTGGTCAAACTCATGGGTACATTCCAGCCATTTAATCAGCAATCCGTAATTTTCTGAAGTATTTCTTTCCTTTAAAAGAAATGAAGTTCCCAATTTTCCCCGCACACGATCAACCGTTGGTTTTACGGAAGAGTATTTTTTCCGCAGCAAATAGAGATAATCGAAAAACGGTTTATATAATTGTATCCGTTTGCCCGAATATCGCGAATAATTGCGTGCAAAAATGCCCAGCATCAATATTTCCATCAGGCATTCTTCCGAGCTGTATGTTTTGTAATTCTTCGCTTCCGAAAAGGCTTTAAAATCGACGATATATTCTAAAAAAACCGGATTCCATTTTTCCAGAACATGATTGGTAACCGAACCTAATTCGTCATAAAACTGAAGTGGATTGCCGGTTTTCGAAACCAATGAATACGGAACAGACATGAATTTTTCTCTTTTTATCCTGAATAAATTTAACCGGCCGCAAAGGTTACCTGAAATTTCATTCCCAGGTAAAAAAAATCGGTAAAACACCTGCTTTTATAGATAAAAAATTAAGCCCATCGAGATGAATCTCAAAAATGAGAGGAATTCTTTATATTTACTGCTCGTTAAACTCAACAAAATCGATATCAACATGAAAGCTCTGGTTCTTGAGGCTTATAATCAGTTTAAATACACAGACGTTCCCGTTCCCGAAATTGCCGACGACGAAGTATTGGTTCAGGTAAAAGCTTGTGGCATCTGCGGATCGGACGTTCACGGAATGGATGGAAGCACCGGACGCCGCATTCCGCCCATCATCATGGGACACGAGGCTTCGGGAGTAATTGAAAAAACAGGCAAAAATGTTACGGGTTGGCAATCGGGCGACCGGGTGACATTCGACTCGACCATTTATCCATTAAATGACTGGTACACTCTGAACGGCCGTTACAACCTGAGCGACAACCGGAAAGTACTGGGTGTTTCACCCGGCGATTACCGGAAACATGGCGCTTTTGCCGAATATGTATCGGTGCCGCAGCACATTTTGTACCGTATTCCCGACGCTGTTCCTTTTGAACATGCCGCCATGGTTGAACCGGTGGCAGTTGCCTTGCACTCCATTTCTCGATCGGGTATAAAATTGGGCGACACAGCCGTGGTGGTTGGCGTTGGCATGATTGGCATTTTCATCGTGAAACTGCTAAAGATTTCAGGAATAAAAATAATTGCAATTGATCTGGACGATGCAAAACTGGAACAGGCCAGACTTTCGGGAGCCGATTTTATTCTGAATGCACAAACAGAAAATCTTGAAAAGATTGTAAAAGAAATTTGCAACGGTCGGGGCGCCGATTTTGCTTTCGAAGCAGTAGGTATCAGCACAACCGTGACAACGGCAATCGCCTCGGTTCGCAAAGGCGGAACGGCTGTTCTGGTAGGCAACCTTTCGCCAAAAATCGAATTCCCTTTACAAAAAGTCGTTACACAGGAACTGAAAGTACTTGGCAGTTGCGCCATCAATGGCGAGTACGAGAAAGTGCTTCAACTAATGGAACAGGGACTAATCAATGTGAATGATCAACTATCGGCTATTGCGCCGTTAAGCGAAGGAGCCGATTGGTTTGTCCGCCTGCAAAACAAGGAAAAAGGACTAAATAAAGTTATACTTGTCCCCTAAATTCTATTGAAATGAAAAAATACAAAATCGGGATATTGGGCTGCGGAAAAGTGGCTCACCTGCATGCCAAAGCCATTCTCGAAATACCGGAAGCTGAACTCACTGCTGTTTGGAGCCGCTCGAAAGAAACAGCTGAAAAATTTGCAGCACAATATAATGTAGAAGCATACCATTCAATCAGTAAAATGATTACTGAAAACCAGATTGATTTGGTAGTGGTTTGTACCCCGCACCCGTTTCACAAAGAACCGGCTATTGAAGCGGCACAGGCCGGAGCCAATATTTTGGTCGAAAAACCGCTGGCCTCCACTCTCGGCGATTGCGACAAAATGATTGCCGCCTGCCGGGAAAACGGGGTGAGACTTGGCGTGATCAGTCAGCGCCGCTGGTATGCCCCGGTAAAACGGGTGAAACAAGCGATAGAAGATGGAAAAATAGGCAAACCGGCGCTGGGAACCATTACCATGCTGGGGTGGCGCGACCTTGCCTATTACGACGCCGATGAATGGCGCGGTACCTGGCAAATGGAAGGCGGCGGCGTTTTGGTTAACCAGGCGCCTCATCAACTCGATATTTTGCTTTGGATGATGGGCGACATCGACGAAGTGTACGGTATCTGGAAAAACCTGAACCATCCGTACATCGAAGTGGAAGATACAGCTGTTGCCATCGTCAAATTTAAAAACGGAGGAATTGGCAATATCCTGGTGAGCAATTCACAAAAACCCGGAATTCACGGGAAGGTACATATTCACGGAGAAAACGGCGCATCAGTTGGCGTACAGACCGATGGCGGTGCTATGTTTATCGCGGGCCGTTCGGGAGTACTCGAACCTCCGGTGAATGATTTGTGGACAGTTCCGGGCGAAGAACATTTGCTTCAGCAGTGGAAAAAAGAAGATTCGGAGTTTTTTCAGAAAATTGATGCCACCGTGTTTTACATGAAAGAGCAGATCGAAGACTTTATTCAGGCTTTAAAAGAAAACCGCGAACCATTGGTAACCGGCGAACAGGGAAGAAAAACAGTGGAACTCTTCACGGCCATTTACCGCTCGGCACGCGATAATAAACCGGTTCGGTTTCCGCTGGCTGCCGATGATTTCCAAAACGACATGGATGGACGTCTTCACTCCTCAAAATAGCATGAGTTCGGTTCAAAATGTTTTAAAAATATTATCCTTTGCTGCACTGATTATTTTAGTCATTGCCTGAACGTAAAAAATTACGACATTTGCATCTTCTAATTGAAGAATTCAGATGGAGATGGAGAACATTCAACAGGAAATTATAGAAGAGTTTTCGGTATACGAAGACTGGATGGATAAATACAGCTATTTAATTGAACTGGGCAACGGCCTGCAAAACCTTGACCCGAAGGATAAAAACGACCAGCACCTGATAAAAGGTTGCCAGTCGCGGGTTTGGCTGGTTCCCGAATTCAGGAATGGTAAAATTTATTTTCAGGGAGAAAGTGATGCAGTCATTGTAAAAGGACTGGTAGCGTTGTTGCTCCGCGTGGTTTCGGGCCGCACGCCAAAAGAGCTGATGAATAACGAACTTCATTTTATCGATGACATCGGCTTGAAACAGCACCTCTCTCCTACCCGATCAAACGGATTACTGTCCATGATCAAACAAATTAAATTGTACGCTGTTGCATATAACAGAATTTCAGAAAAGGAGGCATAGAAATGGATGCTCGGATTGATCAGATTATTGAAAAACTAAAAGATGTTTACGACCCGGAGATTCCGGTCAACATATACGATTTAGGCTTGGTTTACAATGTAGATGTAGACGAAAACAATAAAGCCAATATTATCATGACCCTGACAGCTCCCGGCTGCCCGGTAGCCGATATGCTGGTCGACGATGCCCGACAGGCTGCTCTCTCCGTTGACGGAATTGACGATGCGAATGTGGAACTTACGTTCGACCCGCCCTGGGATAAATCGATGATGAGCGAAGAAGCCCGCCTGGAACTGGGGTTCTTTTAAACAAAGATAAAAGAAGCGACCCCAAAAGTCCTAAAATCGGCAGTTCCCGTCGCCCTGAATTCATTTCAGGGCTTGATGATTAGAACGATGAAATCCCAAACTCCTGACTGCCGTCAGAAGTTTGGGATGACTTGATACCAGGCTTTTTGGACTGCCTCTTGTAAATATAGTCCACTTTGTCCCAGCCAAATGCCCTTTTCATTCAGATCAGAAAATAAATATTGTGAATTTTCTCTACAACTAAAAATTATCATTCAGAACCCTTCGGTTTATTACTGAAGTTTGTATTTTTAGCATTGTAAACTTAAATGCCAAGTGCAATCTAAAACCAATTAAAACTTAACACTATGGGATCAAACAGAAGGGATTTTCTACGAAATACCCTGATCAGTGCAGGATTACTTTCATCGGGATTGATAGCCTGTGTGCCTTCGAATCAGGAAGACAAAAAAAACAAAAACAATACAGATAAACGCACGCAACGTTTTAACATGTGCGGATTCGCTGCCCCGAAACTCGACAAAGTACGAATTGGCTTTATCGGTCTCGGACAACGCGGTCCTGGCGCTGTTAAACGAATGACACACATTGATGGCGTTGAAATTGTTGCTTTGTGCGATATGTATGAAGACCGGGTTGAGAAATGCCAAAAAATGCTTGAAGAGCAAGGCTTACCAAGAGCAAAATCGTATTTCGGGACCAAAGAAGCATGGAAAGCAGTTTGTGAAAACCCCGATATTGACCTTGTTTATATTATCACCCCATGGGAATGGCACACGCCAATGGCTGTTTATGCCATGGAAAATGGCAAACATACTGCAACTGAAGTGCCTGCCGCTAAAACAATCGAAGAATGCTGGCAACTGGTTGAAACTTCGGAACGCACCCAAAAGCATTGCATGATGCTAGAGAACTGCTGCTACGATTTTTTCGAACTACTCACCCTGAACATGGCACGACAAGGTTATTTTGGAGAAATCATCCATGGAGAAGGCGCTTACCTCCATAACCTATTGGAACTCAATTTCAAAAAAGACGGATATGCTGAGATGTGGCGTCTGAAAGAAAATTTCAGAAACGGAAATTTATATCCAACCCATGGATTGGGCCCGATCTGCCAAATCATGAACATCAACCGTGGCGACCAGATGGAATACTTGGTAGCAATGCAGTCTGCCGACTTCCACATGGCTGCAATGGCAAAAAAACTGGCGGCAGAAGATCCTTTCTTCACCGAATTTGCAGGAAAAAAATACCGGGGAAACATGAATACGTCCACGGTTAGAACCTATAACGGGCGCACCATTATGATTCAGCACGATGTAACCAGCCCTCGCCCGTATTCGCGTATCCACCTGATTAGCGGAACAAAAGGGATGGCCAGCAAATGGCCTTCGCCCGAGCGAATTTCAAACGGACACGAATGGATGAACGATGAAGAAATGAAAAAACTGCATGACGAGTTCACCCCTGAAATTGTTAGAAAAGTAGGCGAAATGGCCAAACAGGTTGGTGGTCACGGCGGAATGGACTTTATGATGGACTGGCGCTTGATCGATTGTCTGCGAAATGGGTTGCCACTTGACCAGGATGTTTACGACGCGGCTTTATGGAGCGCGATTGCACCTCTGAGCGAAGCATCGGTTGCGAACCGCTCCAATTCGGTGGATGTACCTGATTTCACCTGCGGTTCATGGAAAACAAACGCCCCGGTTGAGCTCACCCTGAAAGGTGGCGGAACTACTGGCGTTCGGGAAATAAAGAAGGCCGATTCTTCGAAACAGATGAATATTTAAATTTCAATATTGAAAAGAGGCCGTTCAAATATGAACGGCCTTTCATTTCCAGTCAAATCACATTTACATAAAACCATTTTCCATATACCCTCATCTAAAAAAAACTGCTATCAACCGCAGAAAATATCATTACACTTACACTCCTATCCCTATCAAGAAAACTTACTAACATTCATCCCTTTAAAGCTCTATTTTAATTCATTCTAAAGAAAAATAACAAAGAAAAAATAACAAAGGGGTAACCAATCTGGTTTATTCACGATTAATAGTTAGTGATTTTTGTGTCATCATGGAATCTATTAACACAAATCGGTAATAACTTCCATGCCGGAATTCAGTAAGAATGAATTAAAAACGTAAAATTGCTTTGTGTGATAATTATTTGTGGAATGGGAAAAAATCTTCAATAAATTAACCTATGGATTGATGTTGCTGTGATTTGAGGGGAAGGGTTTTTTATGTAACACACAGATGGGAATAATGAAGAGCCGGAGTTTATTCGGGTTATTAGGGATTATACTGCTTTTTATTGTAGCATTTAATGCTTCATATGGACAAAATTTATCCATATCTAAGACAGGTACTGCTTCCGCTTCTCCTGGAGGAACTATTTCTTACACAATCACATACTCAAACACAGGATCGGGATCAGGAAATAATATCATCATAACAGACTATCTCCCTGCCCCAACCCTTTACACCTATTCCTCATCATCTCCTGCCGGAAATTATAATAGCATATCGAATACCATCACTTGGACCAGTACGCAAATTGCACAATTGGCTTCATTAGCCCCGGGGACCTATACTTTAACCGTAAATCTTATTGCAGGAACTTCAGGTAGCGGATACGGATACAATCCGACAGCTTATTATATGCCAAATTCCAGTAATACTATATCGAATTATGCCGGAATTAAAAGCGATGAAGTTACGACAGAAAAATATAGTCCAACCGTCAACACCTCCGTTACCCAATCCTGCAGCAGCACCATATCCTATTCGGGAGGAGGGGAAATAAAATCAACCCACGACAGTTATACAACCTATTTGATGAGTATTACCAATACCGGAAATACTTATGACAACTTCAATATATCAATAACCGGCCAAACAGAATTTGTTCAGGGAGGCAATACCTTCTCTCTCGTCTATTCTTTTACTAACTTAAGTGGAACCGCAATCACCCAAACAGGGTTCATTGCACCGGGTCAGGTCTATAATTTTTACATGAAGTTGACTTTACCTAAATCAGTTGCAAATAATCAGACTGATATTACAGATATTACAAGTACTTCGACAGTATGCACCGGAGCTCAAACAAATAGCATCATTTCAACAATAAGTAATCAGGGAGCCGGAGCCAATACCAATATCAGCATTACAAAATCGGTTTCACCAAATCCGATAACTGCCGGATTGCCTGTAACATACAACATTACGGTGAGCTGCAGTAGCAACCAAGATGCTATTGATGTTAAAGTTGACGATTTTTTACCTTCAGGTCTGACGTTTAATTCAGCATCCAACGGTGGAACTCTTTCTAGCAGCACTGTTTCCTGGCCAATATTTACTCTTACTAAAAACACGAGCAAAACATTATCAGTAACTGTTACACCCTCTTGTAATTGTTTCGATTCATTTACAAATACAGCTACTGCTATTACAGCCAACAATGATATTGACTTAAGTGATAATTCAACTTCGCTGACGACCAACTCAATAGATACCACCGCACCCGTCCTTGCCGGAATCCCGGCCAACATCACCGTGCAGTGCAGCAGTGTGCCTGCAGCTGCGCTCATCGGAACAGATGTCACCGCGACCGATAATTGTGACGCTTCGGTTAATATTACATATTCAGAGGTTCGTACCGACGGGACTTGTCCCGATTCATATACCCTGACCCGTACATGGACTGCTACCGATAATTGCGGAAACGCGTCAACAGGTTCGCAGCTCATCACCGTGCAGGATACCACCGCTCCGGTCCTTGCCGGAATCCCGGCCAACATCACCGTCCAGTGCAGCAGTGTGCCTGCGGCAGCAGTCATAGGAACGGATGTCACGGCAACCGATAACTGTGATTCATCCGTGGACATCGTGTTTGCCGAGGTTCGTACCGACGGGACTTGTCCCGATACCTATACCCTAACCCGTACATGGACTGCTACCGATAATTGCGGAAACGCGTCAACAGGTTCGCAGCTCATCACCATTCAGGATACCACCGCACCCGTCCTTGCCGGAATCCCGGCCAACATCACCGTCCAGTGCAGCAGTGTGCCTGCAGCTGCGCTCATCGGAACAGATGTCACGGCTACAGATAATTGTGATTCATCCGTGGATATTGTGTTTGCCGAAACCCGTACCGACGGGACTTGTCCCGATACCTATACCCTGACCCGTACATGGACTGCTACCGATAATTGCGGAAACGCGTCAACAGGTTCGCAGCTCATCACCGTGCAGGATACCACCGCACCGGTACTTGCCGGAATCCCGGCCAACATCACCGTCCAGTGCAGCAGTGTGCCTGCAGCTGCGCTCATCGGAACAGATGTCACCGCGACCGATAATTGTGACGCTTCGGTTAATATTACATATTCAGAGGTTCGTACCGACGGGACTTGTCCCGATTCATATACCCTGACCCGTACATGGACTGCTACTGATAATTGCGGAAACAGTTCTTCTTCTTCGCAGCTCATCACCATTCAGGATACCACCGCACCCGTCCTTGCCGGAATCCCGGCCAACATCACCGTGCAGTGCAGCAGTGTGCCTGCAGCTGCGCTCATCGGAACAGATGTCACCGCGACCGATAATTGTGACGCTTCGGTTAATATTACATATTCAGAGGTTCGTACCGACGGGACTTGTCCCGATTCATATACCCTGACCCGTACATGGACTGCTACTGATAATTGCGGAAACAGTTCTTCTTCTTCGCAGCTCATCACCATTCAGGATACCACCGCACCCGTCCTTGCCGGAATCCCGGCCAACATCACCGTGCAGTGCAGCAGTGTGCCTGCAGCTGCGCTCATCGGAACAGATGTCACCGCGACCGATAATTGTGACGCTTCGGTTAATATTACATATTCAGAGGTTCGTACCGACGGGACTTGTCCCGATTCATATACCCTGACCCGTACATGGACTGCTACTGATAATTGCGGAAACAGTTCTTCTTCTTCGCAGCTCATCACCATTCAGGATACCACCGCACCCGTCCTTGCCGGAATCCCGGCCAACATCACCGTGCAGTGCAGCAGTGTGCCTGCAGCTGCGCTCATCGGAACAGATGTCACCGCGACCGATAATTGTGACGCTTCGGTTAATATTACATATTCAGAGGTTCGTACCGACGGGACTTGTCCCGATTCATATACCCTGACCCGTACATGGACTGCTACCGATAATTGCGGAAACGCGTCAACAGGTTCGCAGCTCATCACCATTCAGGATACCACCGCACCCGTCCTTGCCGGAATCCCGGCCAACATCACCGTGCAGTGCAGCAGTGTGCCTGCAGCTGCGCTCATCGGAACAGATGTCACCGCGACCGATAATTGTGACGCTTCGGTTAATATTACATATTCAGAGGTTCGTACCGACGGGACTTGTCCCGATTCATACACTTTAACAAGAACATGGACTGCTACCGATAATTGCGGAAACGCGTCAACAGGTTCGCAGCTCATCACCATTCAGGATACCACCGCACCCGTCCTTGCCGGAATCCCGGCCAACATCACCGTGCAGTGCAGCAGTGTGCCTGCAGCTGCGCTCATCGGAACAGATGTCACCGCGACCGATAATTGTGACGCTTCGGTTAATATTACATATTCAGAGGTTCGTACCGACGGGACTTGTCCCGATTCATATACCCTGACCCGTACATGGACTGCTACTGATAATTGCGGAAACAGTTCTTCTTCTTCGCAGCTCATCACCATTCAGGATACCACCGCACCCGTCCTTGCCGGAATCCCGGCCAACATCACCGTGCAGTGCAGCAGTGTGCCTGCAGCTGCGCTCATCGGAACAGATGTCACCGCGACCGATAATTGTGACGCTTCGGTCAGTATTGTGTTTGCTGAAACCCGTACCGACGGGACTTGTCCCGATACCTATACCCTGACCCGTACATGGACTGCTACTGATAATTGCGGAAACAGTTCTTCTTCTTCGCAGCTCATCACCATTCAGGATACTACCGCACCCGTCCTTGCCGGAATCCCGGCCAACATCACCGTGCAGTGCAGCAGTGTGCCTGCAGCTGCGCTCATCGGAACAGATGTCACCGCGACCGATAATTGTGACGCTTCGGTTAATATTACATATTCAGAGGTTCGTACCGACGGGACTTGTCCCGATTCATATACCCTGACCCGTACATGGACTGCTACTGATAATTGCGGAAACAGTTCTTCTTCTTCGCAGCTCATCACCATTCAGGATACCACCGCACCCGTCCTTGCCGGAATCCCGGCCAACATCACCGTGCAGTGCAGCAGTGTGCCTGCAGCTGCGCTCATCGGAACAGATGTCACCGCGACCGATAATTGTGACGCTTCGGTTAATATTACATATTCAGAGGTTCGTACCGACGGGACTTGTCCCGATTCATATACCCTGACCCGTACATGGACTGCTACTGATAATTGCGGAAACAGTTCTTCTTCTTCGCAGCTCATCACCATTCAGGATACCACCGCACCCGTCCTTGCCGGAATCCCGGCCAACATCACCGTGCAGTGCAGCAGTGTGCCTGCAGCTGCGCTCATCGGAACAGATGTCACCGCGACCGATAATTGTGACGCTTCGGTCAGTATTGTGTTTGCTGAAACCCGTACCGACGGGACTTGTCCCGATACCTATACCCTGACCCGTACATGGACTGCTACCGATAATTGCGGAAACAGTTCTTCTTCTTCGCAGCTCATCACCATTCAGGATACCACCGCACCCGTCCTTGCCGGAATCCCGGCCAACATCACCGTGCAGTGCAGCAGTGTGCCTGCAGCTGCGCTCATCGGAACAGATGTCACCGCGACCGATAATTGTGACGCTTCGGTCAGTATTGTGTTTGCTGAAACCCGTACCGACGGGACTTGTCCCGATACCTATACCCTGACCCGTACATGGACTGCTACTGATAATTGCGGAAACAGTTCTTCTTCTTCGCAGCTCATCACCATTCAGGATACCACCGCACCGGTACTTGCCGGAATCCCGGCCAACATCACCGTCCAGTGCAGCAGTGTGCCTGCAGCTGCGCTCATCGGAACAGATGTCACCGCGACCGATAATTGTGACGCTTCGGTCAGTATTGTGTTTGCTGAAACCCGTACCGACGGGACTTGTCCCGATACCTATACCCTGACCCGTACATGGACTGCTACTGATAATTGCGGAAACAGTTCTTCTTCTTCGCAGCTCATCACCATTCAGGATACCACCGCACCCGTCCTTGCCGGAATCCCGGCCAACATCACCGTGCAGTGCAGCAGTGTGCCTGCAGCTGCGCTCATCGGAACAGATGTCACCGCGACCGATAATTGTGACGCTTCGGTTAATATTACATATTCAGAGGTTCGTACCGACGGGACTTGTCCCGATTCATATACCCTGACCCGTACATGGACTGCTACTGATAATTGCGGAAACAGTTCTTCTTCTTCGCAGCTCATCACCATTCAGGATACTACCGCACCCGTCCTTGCCGGAATCCCGGCCAACATCACCGTGCAGTGCAGCAGTGTGCCTGCAGCTGCGCTCATCGGAACAGATGTCACCGCGACCGATAATTGTGACGCTTCGGTTAATATTACATATTCAGAGGTTCGTACCGACGGGACTTGTCCCGATACCTATACCCTGACCCGTACATGGACTGCTACCGATAATTGCGGAAACAGTTCTTCTTCTTCGCAGCTCATCACCATTCAGGATACCACCGCACCCGTCCTTGCCGGAATCCCGGCCAACATCACCGTGCAGTGCAGCAGTGTGCCTGCAGCTGCGCTCATCGGAACAGATGTCACCGCGACCGATAATTGTGACGCTTCGGTCAGTATTGTGTTTGCTGAAACCCGTACCGACGGGACTTGTCCCGATACCTATACCCTGACCCGTACATGGACTGCTACTGATAATTGCGGAAACAGTTCTTCTTCTTCGCAGCTCATCACCATTCAGGATACCACCGCACCGGTACTTGCCGGAATCCCGGCCAACATCACCGTCCAGTGCAGCAGTGTGCCTGCAGCTGCGCTCATCGGAACAGATGTCACCGCGACCGATAATTGTGACGCTTCGGTCAGTATTGTGTTTGCCGAAACCCGTACCGACGGGACTTGTCCCGATACCTATACCCTGACCCGTACATGGACTGCTACCGATAATTGCGGAAACAGTTCTTCTTCTTCGCAGCTCATCACCATTCAGGATACTACCGCACCCGTCCTTGCCGGAATCCCGGCCAACATCACCGTGCAGTGCAGCAGTGTGCCTGCAGCTGCGCTCATCGGAACAGATGTCACCGCGACCGATAATTGTGACGCTTCGGTTAATATTACATATTCAGAGGTTCGTACCGACGGGACTTGTCCCGATTCATATACCCTGACCCGTACATGGACTGCTACTGATAATTGCGGAAACAGTTCTTCTTCTTCGCAGCTCATCACCATTCAGGATACCACCGCACCCGTCCTTGCCGGAATCCCGGCCAACATCACCGTGCAGTGCAGCAGTGTGCCTGCAGCTGCGCTCATCGGAACAGATGTCACCGCGACCGATAATTGTGACGCTTCGGTTAATATTACATATTCAGAGGTTCGTACCGACGGGACTTGTCCCGATTCATATACCCTGACCCGTACATGGACTGCTACTGATAATTGCGGAAACAGTTCTTCTTCTTCGCAGCTCATCACCATTCAGGATACCACCGCACCCGTCCTTGCCGGAATCCCGGCCAACATCACCGTGCAGTGCAGCAGTGTGCCTGCAGCTGCGCTCATCGGAACAGATGTCACCGCGACCGATAATTGTGACGCTTCGGTTAATATTACATATTCAGAGGTTCGTACCGACGGGACTTGTCCCGATTCATATACCCTGACCCGTACATGGACTGCTACTGATAATTGCGGAAACAGTTCTTCTTCTTCGCAGCTCATCACCATTCAGGATACTACCGCACCCGTCCTTGCCGGAATCCCGGCCAACATCACCGTGCAGTGCAGCAGTGTGCCTGCAGCTGCGCTCATCGGAACAGATGTCACCGCGACCGATAATTGTGACGCTTCGGTTAATATTACATATTCAGAGGTTCGTACCGACGGGACTTGTCCCGATTCATATACCCTGACCCGTACATGGACTGCTACCGATAACTGCGGAAACGCGTCAACAGGTTCGCAGCTCATCACCATTCAGGATACCACCGCACCCGTCCTTGCCGGAATCCCGGCCAACATCACCGTGCAGTGCAGCAGTGTGCCTGCAGCTGCGCTCATCGGAACAGATGTCACCGCGACCGATAATTGTGACGCTTCGGTCAGTATTGTGTTTGCTGAAACCCGTACCGACGGGACTTGTCCCGATACCTATACCCTGACCCGTACATGGACTGCTACTGATAATTGCGGAAACAGTTCTTCTTCTTCGCAGCTCATCACCATTCAGGATACTACCGCACCCGTCCTTGCCGGAATCCCGGCCAACATCACCGTGCAGTGCAGCAGTGTGCCTGCAGCTGCGCTCATCGGAACAGATGTCACCGCGACCGATAATTGTGACGCTTCGGTTAATATTACATATTCAGAGGTTCGTACCGACGGGACTTGTCCCGATTCATACACTTTAACAAGAACATGGACTGCTACCGATAATTGCGGAAACGCGTCAACAGGTTCGCAGCTCATCACCATTCAGGATACCACCGCACCCGTCCTTGCCGGAATCCCGGCCAACATCACCGTGCAGTGCAGCAGTGTGCCTGCAGCTGCGCTCATCGGAACAGATGTCACCGCGACCGATAATTGTGACGCTTCGGTTAATATTACATATTCAGAGGTTCGTACCGACGGGACTTGTCCCGATTCATACACTTTAACAAGAACATGGACTGCTACCGATAATTGCGGAAACGCGTCAACAGGTTCGCAGCTCATCACCATTCAGGATACCACCGCACCCGTCCTTGCCGGAATCCCGGCCAACATCACCGTGCAGTGCAGCAGTGTGCCTGCAGCTGCGCTCATCGGAACAGATGTCACCGCGACCGATAATTGTGACGCTTCGGTTAATATTACATATTCAGAGGTTCGTACCGACGGGACTTGTCCCGATTCATATACCCTGACCCGTACATGGACTGCTACTGATAATTGCGGAAACAGTTCTTCTTCTTCGCAGCTCATCACCATTCAGGATACCACCGCACCCGTCCTTGCCGGAATCCCGGCCAACATCACCGTGCAGTGCAGCAGTGTGCCTGCAGCTGCGCTCATCGGAACAGATGTCACCGCGACCGATAATTGTGACGCTTCGGTCAGTATTGTGTTTGCTGAAACCCGTACCGACGGGACTTGTCCCGATACCTATACCCTGACCCGTACATGGACTGCTACCGATAATTGCGGAAACAGTTCTTCTTCTTCGCAGCTCATCACCATTCAGGATACCACCGCACCCGTCCTTGCCGGAATCCCGGCCAACATCACCGTGCAGTGCAGCAGTGTGCCTGCAGCTGCGCTCATCGGAACAGATGTCACCGCGACCGATAATTGTGACGCTTCGGTTAATATTACATATTCAGAGGTTCGTACCGACGGGACTTGTCCCGATACCTATACCCTGACCCGTACATGGACTGCTACTGATAATTGCGGAAACAGTTCTTCTTCTTCGCAGCTCATCACCATTCAGGATACCACCGCACCCGTCCTTGCCGGAATCCCGGCCAACATCACCGTGCAGTGCAGCAGTGTGCCTGCAGCTGCGCTCATCGGAACAGATGTCACCGCGACCGATAATTGTGACGCTTCGGTTAATATTACATATTCAGAGGTTCGTACCGACGGGACTTGTCCCGATTCATACACTTTAACAAGAACATGGACTGCTACCGATAATTGCGGAAACGCGTCAACAGGTTCGCAGCTCATCACCATTCAGGATACCACCGCACCCGTCCTTGCCGGAATCCCGGCCAACATCACCGTGCAGTGCAGCAGTGTGCCTGCAGCTGCGCTCATCGGAACAGATGTCACCGCGACCGATAATTGTGACGCTTCGGTTAATATTACATATTCAGAGGTTCGTACCGACGGGACTTGTCCCGATTCATATACCCTGACCCGTACATGGACTGCTACTGATAATTGCGGAAACAGTTCTTCTTCTTCGCAGCTCATCACCATTCAGGATACCACCGCACCCGTCCTTGCCGGAATCCCGGCCAACATCACCGTGCAGTGCAGCAGTGTGCCTGCAGCTGCGCTCATCGGAACAGATGTCACCGCGACCGATAATTGTGACGCTTCGGTCAGTATTGTGTTTGCTGAAACCCGTACCGACGGGACTTGTCCCGATACCTATACCCTGACCCGTACATGGACTGCTACCGATAATTGCGGAAACAGTTCTTCTTCTTCGCAGCTCATCACCATTCAGGATACCACCGCACCCGTCCTTGCCGGAATCCCGGCCAACATCACCGTGCAGTGCAGCAGTGTGCCTGCAGCTGCGCTCATCGGAACAGATGTCACCGCGACCGATAATTGTGACGCTTCGGTCAGTATTGTGTTTGCTGAAACCCGTACCGACGGGACTTGTCCCGATACCTATACCCTGACCCGTACATGGACTGCTACTGATAATTGCGGAAACAGTTCTTCTTCTTCGCAGCTCATCACCATTCAGGATACTACCGCACCCGTCCTTGCCGGAATCCCGGCCAACATCACCGTGCAGTGCAGCAGTGTGCCTGCAGCTGCGCTCATCGGAACAGATGTCACCGCGACCGATAATTGTGACGCTTCGGTTAATATTACATATTCAGAGGTTCGTACCGACGGGACTTGTCCCGATTCATATACCCTGACCCGTACATGGACTGCTACTGATAATTGCGGAAACAGTTCTTCTTCTTCGCAGCTCATCACCATTCAGGATACCACCGCACCCGTCCTTGCCGGAATCCCGGCCAACATCACCGTGCAGTGCAGCAGTGTGCCTGCAGCTGCGCTCATCGGAACAGATGTCACCGCGACCGATAATTGTGACGCTTCGGTTAATATTACATATTCAGAGGTTCGTACCGACGGGACTTGTCCCGATTCATATACCCTGACCCGTACATGGACTGCTACTGATAATTGCGGAAACAGTTCTTCTTCTTCGCAGCTCATCACCATTCAGGATACCACCGCACCCGTCCTTGCCGGAATCCCGGCCAACATCACCGTGCAGTGCAGCAGTGTGCCTGCAGCTGCGCTCATCGGAACAGATGTCACCGCGACCGATAATTGTGACGCTTCGGTCAGTATTGTGTTTGCTGAAACCCGTACCGACGGGACTTGTCCCGATACCTATACCCTGACCCGTACATGGACTGCTACCGATAATTGCGGAAACAGTTCTTCTTCTTCGCAGCTCATCACCATTCAGGATACCACCGCACCCGTCCTTGCCGGAATCCCGGCCAACATCACCGTGCAGTGCAGCAGTGTGCCTGCAGCTGCGCTCATCGGAACAGATGTCACCGCGACCGATAATTGTGACGCTTCGGTCAGTATTGTGTTTGCTGAAACCCGTACCGACGGGACTTGTCCCGATACCTATACCCTGACCCGTACATGGACTGCTACTGATAATTGCGGAAACAGTTCTTCTTCTTCGCAGCTCATCACCATTCAGGATACCACCGCACCGGTACTTGCCGGAATCCCGGCCAACATCACCGTCCAGTGCAGCAGTGTGCCTGCAGCTGCGCTCATCGGAACAGATGTCACCGCGACCGATAATTGTGACGCTTCGGTCAGTATTGTGTTTGCTGAAACCCGTACCGACGGGACTTGTCCCGATACCTATACCCTGACCCGTACATGGACTGCTACTGATAATTGCGGAAACAGTTCTTCTTCTTCGCAGCTCATCACCATTCAGGATACCACCGCACCCGTCCTTGCCGGAATCCCGGCCAACATCACCGTGCAGTGCAGCAGTGTGCCTGCAGCTGCGCTCATCGGAACAGATGTCACCGCGACCGATAATTGTGACGCTTCGGTTAATATTACATATTCAGAGGTTCGTACCGACGGGACTTGTCCCGATTCATATACCCTGACCCGTACATGGACTGCTACTGATAATTGCGGAAACAGTTCTTCTTCTTCGCAGCTCATCACCATTCAGGATACTACCGCACCCGTCCTTGCCGGAATCCCGGCCAACATCACCGTGCAGTGCAGCAGTGTGCCTGCAGCTGCGCTCATCGGAACAGATGTCACCGCGACCGATAATTGTGACGCTTCGGTTAATATTACATATTCAGAGGTTCGTACCGACGGGACTTGTCCCGATACCTATACCCTGACCCGTACATGGACTGCTACCGATAATTGCGGAAACAGTTCTTCTTCTTCGCAGCTCATCACCATTCAGGATACCACCGCACCCGTCCTTGCCGGAATCCCGGCCAACATCACCGTGCAGTGCAGCAGTGTGCCTGCAGCTGCGCTCATCGGAACAGATGTCACCGCGACCGATAATTGTGACGCTTCGGTCAGTATTGTGTTTGCTGAAACCCGTACCGACGGGACTTGTCCCGATACCTATACCCTGACCCGTACATGGACTGCTACTGATAATTGCGGAAACAGTTCTTCTTCTTCGCAGCTCATCACCATTCAGGATACCACCGCACCCGTCCTTGCCGGAATCCCGGCCAACATCACCGTCCAGTGCAGCAGTGTGCCTGCAGCTGCGCTCATCGGAACAGATGTCACCGCGACCGATAATTGTGACGCTTCGGTTAATATTACATATTCAGAGGTTCGTACCGACGGGACTTGTCCCGATTCATACACCCTGACCCGTACATGGACTGCTACCGATAACTGCGGAAACGCGTCAACAGGTTCGCAGCTCATCACCATTCAGGATACCACCGCACCCGTCCTTGCCGGAATCCCGGCCAACATCACCGTGCAGTGCAGCAGTGTGCCTGCAGCTGCGCTCATCGGAACAGATGTCACCGCGACCGATAATTGTGACGCTTCGGTCAGTATTGTGTTTGCTGAAACCCGTACCGACGGGACTTGTCCCGATACCTATACCCTGACCCGTACATGGACTGCTACTGATAATTGCGGAAACAGTTCTTCTTCTTCGCAGCTCATCACCATTCAGGATACCACCGCACCCGTCCTTGCCGGAATCCCGGCCAACATCACCGTGCAGTGCAGCAGTGTGCCTGCAGCTGCGCTCATCGGAACAGATGTCACCGCGACCGATAATTGTGACGCTTCGGTTAATATTACATATTCAGAGGTTCGTACCGACGGGACTTGTCCCGATTCATATACCCTGACCCGTACATGGACTGCTACTGATAATTGCGGAAACAGTTCTTCTTCTTCGCAGCTCATCACCATTCAGGATACTACCGCACCCGTCCTTGCCGGAATCCCGGCCAACATCACCGTGCAGTGCAGCAGTGTGCCTGCAGCTGCGCTCATCGGAACAGATGTCACCGCGACCGATAATTGTGACGCTTCGGTCAGTATTGTGTTTGCTGAAACCCGTACCGACGGGACTTGTCCCGATACCTATACCCTGACCCGTACATGGACTGCTACCGATAATTGCGGAAACAGTTCTTCTTCTTCGCAGCTCATCACCGTGCAGGATACCACCGCACCGACTTTCGACGCGGAACCAACGGCTATTGCAGACCTGAACTGCGGTGATCAACTCCCCGCTCAGCAAACATTATCGGCTACCGATAATTGCGGAACAGCAACCGTTATCGCTTCTTCGGTCGATCCGTTCACCGTCGACAAGTGCAAAGGGTATTCCGTTACTTACCTCTGGAAAGCGACCGATGAGTGTGGAAACGCATCTGAAAAAACATTAGCATTTAATATTTTACCAGATACTACTGCGCCAACGTTCGACGCAGAACCAACGGCTATTGCAGACCTGAACTGCAGTGGTCAACTCCCCGCTCAGCAAACATTATCGGCTACCGATAATTGCGGAACGGCTACTGTTGTGGCTTCGGTCGATCCGTTCACCGTGGACAAGTGCAAAGGGTATTCCGTTACTTACCGCTGGAAAGCGACCGATGAGTGCGGAAACGCATCTGAAAAAACATTAGCATTTAATATTTTACCAGATACAATCAAACCGGTATTTTCAGAATTCCCGACCGATACAATTGTTGCTTGCTCGGGAATACCTCAGCTTGCCGAAATCGGAACCACGGTGAAAGCTACCGATAACTGTAACAGTATTCCGGTTATTGTCTACAATGGAGAAACCAAGACTTCAGGAATTTGTCCCAATTTGTATATCATAACCCGAACCTGGACAGCAACTGACGAATGCGGTAATTCTTCAGAAAAAACACAAACAATAACAGTAAAAGACCTGATAGCTCCTGTTTTTGTAATCTTCCCTGAAGATGAAACTGTTGAATGTTCCGATCTTTTGTCGGAAATTCCGACCGTTGAGGTAACCGATGATTGTGATACCGATGTTGACATTCAATATTCCGAAGAGAAAACAAATGTTATTTGTAATTATTCATATACCTTAAAAAGGAAATGGATTGCTACTGATGATTGTGGAAACAAGACAGAAAAAATACAATCGGTTGCTGTACGTGACACCACCTCTCCTGTTTTTGATAAAAAACCGGGAGTAATTTCAGACATCAATTGCAACGAAGACTTACCCGTTCAGGAGACACTTTCATCCACGGATAATTGTGGTTCAGTAAATATAGTTGCCTCGGTAGATAATTATTTAGTTGACAAATGTGCAGGATATGTGATCACTTACCGCTGGAAAGCGGCCGATGAATGCGAAAATACTTCAGAAGAAACAATAAGTTTTAATGTTTTACCAGACACACAAGCACCCGTTTTCAATTCAGCTCCTACTGCTATTGCAGATCTGAACTGTGGCGAAAATTTACCAGTACAGGAAACACTGACAGCGACCGACAATTGTGGTACAGCGACGGTAATCGCTTCGGTTGATGGATACACCGTTGATAAATGTAAAGGATATGCCATAACCTATCGCTGGACAGCAATCGATGATTGTGGCAATAAAAACGTAATCACACAGATATTCAATGTTTTGCCAGATATAGAAAACCCAAGTTTCCTTTCGACTGCAAAACCGATTGCAGACATTCATCACAACGATCCACTCCCTGTTCAGGAAATATTATCGGCAACCGATAATTGCGGAGAGGCAATCGTTACGCCGTATGTCAATCCGCATATCGAAGATAAATGCAACGGGTATGCGGTTACCTATCGTTGGGAAGCTTCGGATGAGTGCGGTAATACAACAGAACAATTTACAACATTCAATGTACTGCCGGATGAAGAAGCTCCGATATTCATGAAAGATCCTGATCCGGTCGCAGATATTAACAGCGATGATGCACTTCCGCAAAAAGAAACTCTGACCGCCAATGACGACGGTGAAATGTTGCAAATTGAAGCAACCACCGACCCATACAAAGAGGATCGATGCAATGGATACAACATCACATACAGATGGTCGGCAGTTGATAAATGCGGAAACCTGGCAGAAAAAACAATTACTTTCAAGGTATTACCTGATACAACCCCACCTGTATTCGAAAAATCCCCATCGCCGATCAGCGATATTCGTTGCGCCGACGAGCTTCCTGACCAAGAAACCATCAAGGCATTAGACGGGCCGAATGAAGCACCAGTCAACAAATCAGTTGACCCTTATATGGCTGACAAGTGTAGCGGTTATACCATAACCTACCGATGGACGGCCATGGATATTTGTTCCAATACATCAATAGTTACACAATCATTCAATGTTTTGCCTGATAAGGAAGCACCAACATTTACCAAATTCCCGGGTGATACTCTTATTCCCTGCGACAACATCGATGAATATTTGTTGAAATCGCTTTCTGTTGAAGCAATTGACAATTGTTCCGGTAATATTATCATTGCCGAAAAAGACACTACAAAATTGAATGGAAATTGTCGTTCTAATTATAAAATAAAACGTCGCTGGACAGCTACCGATACTTGTGGAAATTTTGCTGAACAGTTCCAGATGGTAACAGTTACCGATAGTGTTGCACCAAAAGCTGATCCACTTATTGCATTGGGTCCATTTGCATGTTTGGAAGACATTCCCGTCCCCGACACCACGATGGTTAAAAACATTACGGACAATTGCAGCGTCAAATTCAAGATACAATTCATATCTGATTTTATTGAATCAGGCTGTTCCGGCACAATGATCAGAACCTACCGTTTATCGGATGAATGCGATAATTTCAGGAATCTTACACAGGAAATTATAATTAACGACACCATCCCTCCAACAGCTGATGCAATGCCGGTTTTAGGTCCATACAGTTGTTATAAAGACAGACCTGCAGCCAACCTAGAAGATGTTAAAAATGTAACTGATAATTGTATCAGCAACGTAACCGTTCGTTTCATTTCCGATTCGGAAAATCCGGGTTGCGTTGGTGAAGTGATCAGGATTTATCAACTTGAAGATTCTTGCGGAAATACAATTGAAATTCAGCAAACTATTTTAATTGACAATAAAATACCTCCAACTGCTGATCCAATGCCGGAAATCGGGCCATTTAATTGTGTCGCTGAAATACCGGCCAACATAGAACACGTAACCGGAGAGAAAGCAAACTGCGATGGGACTGTTACTATCGAACACCTGATGGATTCTGAATACCCTACCTGTACAGGTTCATTTATCAGAACTTACCGGATAACCGATGAGTGCGGCAATTTTACTGATCTGAAACAAAAAATAAATATCGAGAAAAAAATAAGACCACAGGTTGAACCTCTTCCGGATCTTGGCCCATTCACTTGTGCTGCCGACATCCCGGCATCCGACACAAAGCTGATAAAAATTATAGATCCGTTCTGCAGTTCGAAATACACGGTTGAATTCATTAATGATGCAAATATTCCTGCTTGTTCAGGTGTTATTGTACGTACTTACAGGATAACTGACGAATGCGGCAACTTGACAGATGCCATACAATACATGATCGTCGAGAATAAAACAGGACCAACAGCTGCTGCATTGCCCGATATTGGTCCATACCAGTGCGCCAACGAAATTCCAAAACCCGATATCGCTTTGATTCAGGATATTCAGGCTAATTGTGGACTGAAAGTAACAGTTACGTTCTTGTACGACAGTCAAGACCCGGGTTGCAGTGGAGCGATTTTGCGCAGCTACATGATGGAAGATGAGTGCAAGAACCAAACTGTAGTAAATCAAATTATCCACATCGAAAATACGGAAGGCCCCGGGATCATTTGTCCGGCCGACTTAACTGTTGAGAATTCGAGCTTTGTCCCGAAAGCATATAGCAGTTTTGCTGATTTCATTGCCGGAGGAGCAACTATCACACATAATTGCAACCTCAACGAATCAACATTTAAAATGAAATCAGAACAATCAGATGGCAATACAAATCCCGAAGTAATTACCCGCATATATGAGCTTGAAGACCTATGCGGACACGTCAGCTCCTGTAGTCAAACGATCATTGTTCTGAGAGACTCGAAACCGAAAATTACAGCGCCCGCAAATATAAATATTGCCTGCAAAAACGAATTGCCAGATGTGTTTGCCAATTTGCAGGAATTTTACGATGCAGGAGGTCTGGTGGAAACAGTATGTGGTCTGAATCAGTCATCGATCAGCCTTGTAAAAGAAACTACCGATCAGATATTGATTACATATATATCAACAAGGGTTTATAAAATTGAAGATATATGCGGAAACAGTAATACATTTGAACACATTCTTATTGCCACCGATAAAAAGAATCCCGTATTCAGTAAAATACCCGGAAGTATAATAACCGCCTGCTCTGTCCCGGAAGCATTCATTACGTATGCAGACTTTACCAGTGCCGGAGGAGAGGCAACCGATAATTGTGAGATTGATCCGGAGAGCTTTATTTTAATTAATGAAACAGATAACCAGAACACCTGTCCTAAAAAGATTTCACGGATTTATAGCATTTCAGATATAGTTGGCAACACCGTTGAGTTTACACACGAAATTACGATTCTCGACACCATTGCCCCTTCTGTTAGCAATGCTGATAAGACATTGCTGGGAGCAAAAGACCCAATACCCGTATCATTCACGACAATCGACCAACTGGTTACTGCCGGAGCAAAAATTACGGATAATTGCCAGGTTGATCCGGGTTCTTTTAAACTGAAAAATGAAACTACTACGAATTTCGTTGATTCAACAGTAATCGAACGCGAATATACTGTTGCCGACCTTTGCAATAATTCATCTGTAATTGGTCACCGAATAGTTCAGAGTAAATATTTTGTTCCTTACATGAAGCCACCTGCCTACCAAACCATTGAGTGCAATGAACCAACTCCCGTTGCATTTTCAAACTATAATGAATTTGTAACAAGCGGTGGAATTGCAGAAAGTACCTGTGGCATCAACCCGACAAGTTTTAAGATGAATGAGGAAACAATCAGTGAGACAAGTTGTCAGAAAATAATTATCAGGAACTACGAAATTAAAGACTCCTGTGGAGTTTCGATTCAAGCAACCCATGCCATAACGATTGAAGACAAAACTGCACCTCTGCTAACTTGCCCACCGTCGTTGAACATAGATAACAAACAACTGATTCCTTCCGTAATAAATACGACAGATGCATTTATTCTGGCCGGAGGAAGCATGTCCGACAATTGTCAAATTGATTTGGGTTCATTCGTATTTGTTTCAGAAGAAACTACTATTGAAGGGAACCTGGAAATTGTTACCCGTACATATCAGATCAGTGATGCCTGTGGCAATACCACAACTTGTAAACATTTGATTACAATTGCCAATATACAAACATTGAATGCCAATGCAGGCGATCTTGAACTTGAATGCAAATCGGAAGTTCCGCTAGTTTATACCAAAATGGAAGAATACACCAAGGTCGGCGGTATTGTTAATAGTCCGTGTGCAATCGATGAATCTACATTTAAGCTAGTTTCTGAAGAATCCGACCTAAATACCTGCCCGGAAATAATTACCCGTGTATATAAAATAAATGATACGTGTGGCAACCAAATAATGCGGACCCAACGGATTTTCATACAAGATATTACCAGTCCTGAATTTGTGAACGTTCCGGGCGACCTGACTACAGCCTGTGAGATTCCGCAACCGTATAAAAGTATTTCAGAGTTTGAAGCTGCTGGCGGTAAAATCAGTGATAATTGCGATTTAAATAAAATCACAATCAGTTTAGTTGTTAATGACTACATTGGTAATACCTGCAACCTTCAGTTACATCGTATATATATGATCAAAGACTTGTGTGGAAAAACAAACCAGTACGAGCAATATATAAACATTAAAGACGAAACTGCGCCATTCTTATGGCATTCAATAAATAATATTCGTGTTGATTGTGTGATTCCACAACCTTACGGAAGTTTAAATGAATTTATTAATTCCGGGGGGTTAGCAACCGATAACTGTGAAATCGATCCGGCAAGTTTTAAACTCGCCAATGAAACTATTACAAATACAAATTGTCCAAAAACAATTACACGTACTTACCAGCTTAGTGACAAATGCGGCAATACGGCAAACTTCATAAATACAATTTATTTGTCAGATAATGAAATTCCACATTTCGTAGCGCCACCAAGTATAAACTTAAAAAATAACAGCAAGATTCCTGTCGCTTATCAATCTACTTCCAGTTTCATTTCAGCCGGAGGAGTAATTACCGATAATTGTTCATTAAACATGCAATCGTTTATGCTTCTAAGCGAGGACATCCACGCTACTGCAATTTCTGATTCCATTATCAGGAGCTATCAAATTGCCGACTTCTGTGGAAACATCGCAATAGCAAAACATTATGTGACCATTGAACGGGATCCGTTTGTTAGCAACCCAAGGGACATGTTTGTTGATTGTGTTGATAATATTCCCAAAATCTATAAAACGTTCCAGGAATTTCTGAATGACGGAGGAAGGGCCTTGTCCAGTTGTACTTTTGATGCCTCAACATTTAAACTGGCAAAAGAAACAAACCTAGGAACAAAATGTCCTGAAATCGGAACAAGAACTTATGAAATAAAAGATGTTTGCAACAATACGTTCTCTTTCTCTCATCGGGTAATTATCGATGATCAGATTGCTCCGCAAATTACAGGTACGAGTTTGATTAAAATGAATTTACTGACTGGAATCACAGAAGTTTATAAGTCGATTGAGGATTTTGAAAAAGATGGCGGAACGATCTCTGACAATTGCGGAATTCGGAGGGAAACGTTCAAACTTGTTTCAGAAAAATCACAACTCGAAAATTGTCCGTTCTCCGTCACAAGAGTATATTCCATTACTGACTCCTGCGACAATCAGGGAAGTTTCACCCAGGTATTCACTATTGAAGACCAGGAACCGCCGCAAATTAAAATGCCTGCTGATTTGGTTATCGATTGCATCGATGCAACTCCTGCCTCTTTTATAAATTATACCGATTTTGTTGTTGCCGGAGGCCAAGTTACAGACAATACCTTCATGGAAGAAAGCACGTTTGCATTGGTAAACGAAAAAATTGTTTCTGGTCAGGGAACCAAACAAATCATCCGCAGCTACCAGATTAAAGACCGGTGTGGAAATATCGGCACGGCGCAACATATCATTCAATCGTCGGACAACGTGGCTCCTGTTGCCAGTTGTAATCCGATCATGATTAGCTTGGATGCCAACGGGAAATATGCACTAAACACCAACGATATTTTGCAAATCACGCTCGGTTCACACGACGATTGTACCCCAATTGCCGAGCTGAAATACCAGATCAGTCCTTCGTCATTTGATTGCAGCATGATTGGTGATATTCAGGATTTACGGATAACTGTTAGCGATGGATACGGAAACAGCTCTGAATGTAAAACGACAGCCGTCGTTCTCGATAATTATATTCCTGTGATCACTTGCCACAACATTGATCTCTTCCTCGATGAAAACGGACAGGCATTACTTCGCCCGGAAATGATCGCAATCATTGAGTCGGAAAATTGCGGTATCAACACCATGACGGTCGACCGGGCAAAGTTCTCATGCGCCGAAGTCGGGAAACAAAATGTTCAGGTAACAGTTAAAGACAATACGAATGTTGCCTCCTGCTCAGCGACCGTAACCGTGATTGATACCATTGTCCCGCGAATTACAGCGAACACGGTAACCCTGACGATCGACAATTCCGGGAAAGCCCTGCTGACCGATGCCCTGCTTTCAGCCATATCGTTTGACGCCTGTGGAATAAGCAGTTATGAACCTGACAGGACTGAATTTACATGTGCCGATCTTGGAAAGAATACCGTACATTTCAAAGTAACCGACAAAAATTTCAATTCGGCATCTACCGATTTAATTGTAATGGTTTTAGCTGGCAACTTGAAACCGCAGGCTCTTAACGATGTAGCTGCTACAATCATGGACACTCCAATTCGTATTGCTGTACTTACTAACGATAAAGACCCGAATGGCAGCCTTGATGCTTCATCTTTAAAAGTTATACAATTGCCCAAACACGGGAATATTCAAATAAATTCGGTTACCAAGGAAATCAGTTACAGTCCCGATAATGGTTTTATCGGCAACGACAGCCTGCAATATGTTGTTTGCGATAACGGCATCCCATGTATTACACTTTGCGATACTGCAGTTGTATCAATTTCCATTCTGAAACCCAATATTGCCCCCATTGCCGTTGACGATCATTTCATGTCCGGCTGCGACATGATCAACGGAAACGTGCTGGACAACGATCAAGATATTGACGGGCATGTATTAAAAATAAAAACTCAACTGGTTAGTAGTCCAAAACACGGAGTGGTAACTATAAACGAAAACGGGGATTTTTCATACACATTCCCATACAAGTTCAGTGGAAGCGACAGTTTCGTTTATCAGGTTTGCGATAATGCCCTCGATGCAAAATGCACAAACGCAACTGTATTTATCAACATCTTCCCGGATAACGATTGCGATGGAATAGACGATTCAACCGATTTGGATGATGATAACGACGGGATATCTGACGCAGTTGAAGGCAACAGTTCTTCCGATATGGATGGCGACGGAATTCCCGACAGCAAAGACATTGATTCAGACAACGATGGTATCCTCGATAACACCGAAGCTCAGGCCGAAGGCAAATTCATTCCGTTAAGCGGCACCGACGCCAATGGCAATGGACTCGATGACACTTATCAACCATCGGGACTTGCCCCTGTCGATACGGATGCCGACGGAATTCCCGACTACCTCGATAACGATTCGGACGACGACCATGTTTCTGATCATATTGAAGGGTACGATTTCTCCTCTACAGGCATCTCGTCTGCTATTGCATCCGGAATGGATGACGACAAAGACGGACTGGATAATGCTTACGATTTGATTGATGCCCGCACAAAAAATTCATCCTTCACAAACCCTGCAGAAAGCAATGAAATTCTTCAGGATACGGATAACGACAAAACCAGAGACTGGCGGGATAACGACGATGATGATGACGGAATAAAAACAAAATTTGAAGATTTAAACAACAATGGCATTTTCATAGACGACGACTTTGATTTGGATAACCACCCCGATTACCTGGATGTAAATTCCGATTGTACCCTCTTCATTCCTGAAGGCTTCTCTCCCGACGGCGATGGGATCCACGATTACTTCCAGATTTACTGTATTGATTCGTATCCCAATGCAAAAATGATGATTTTCGATCGTCAGGGAAACTTGCTGTATTCAAAAGATCATTACGGAAATCTCGAATTTTGGGGCAATTACGAAGATTCCTGGTGGAACGGAGTAGCAACAATGGGGCCAAATGCAAACAAAAAAGTTTCTCCTGAAATCTATTTGTATATATTTGAATTTGGAAATGGAAAATCACAACGAGGATTTGTGATGGTTTCCTATTAGGGATATATATGATGAGATGGAAAAAAACTACCATAAATTTTTTTACTTCAGATTCCTCTTTATAATGATCTTTTTTTTCGGAGGATATTTTTCATATGCCCAAACGGATCCTATTTTTACACAATATTCAACGAACGTTCAATCAATAAATCCGGCTTATTGCGGGATGTGGGACAAAGGCAGTGTACAGATGCTGCTAAAACGGTACTATGTTGGAGTTACCGATGCACCGCTCAACCAATCTGTTTCATTTTATACCCCGGTAAGAAATGAAAACAACGGGGTTGGTCTGAATGTGATCAACGATTTATATGGTTTTGTCCGCAGATTAAGCCTCACGGGCGACTATTCATACAAAGTAAAACTCTCTATAGACCATTTTCTCCGACTTGGATTGAAAGCCGGCATATTAAATTTCTCCAATGCCTTGAACGATTACAACCTTGATCCAAATAATTTTCCCGACATAAATTTTCAGGAAGATGTAAATATTAAATACATGGCCACCTGGGGAGTCGGAGCTTTCATGTATACCAACAACTATTATATTTCCCTATCGGTTCCGCAAATCATAAAAAACAGCTTCGCTGAAAACCGCAGCAATTATTCCTCTCTGGCCGAATTGCGATATATTTATCTTACTGGCGGATATGTATTCAAGATGCCCCACGATATTGTACTGAAACCATCGGTACTTATAAAAGCTGCAAAAGGGGCTCAGCTCCAGTTCGACCTGGCCGCCAACATCATATTTCTCGATAAATTTTGGTTAGGCGCTATGTACAGGACCAACAAGACCATCGCATTTATTGCCCAATGGGTTATAAAAGACCAATTCAGACTGGGTTATGCCATCGACTATTCGATCTCAGAAGATATAAAATCGTACCAACTTGGAACCCACGAAATAATGCTCAGTTATGAATTCGACCTTTATAAAAGGTCAAGCTATTATTCACGTCAAAAATATTTCTAGATATATTAAAAAATGGTTCATTTCTCTTGTACAAGAAGAACACACCAAAATAGAAGGATATACAAATCTCATATAATCGCCGGGTCATGCAAAAAAAATTGGGGACGGTAAAAAAGGAACTAATCATTTTATACTATCTTTAAAACTTCTTGGAGATTGAAAAACAAAAATTAATTACTCTAAAAATATCTCATTATGAATTGGAATTTTCTGAAAAACGCACTGATAATCAGCGTTTCAGCTTTACTAATTTCAGGCTGCGGCCAGTCTTCAAAAGTAAAAGAAGGCAAAGGAACTACTTCTGATGGAAAAGAAGCAAGTGTTGAAGTCGAGGCCTTCGATGTCATGAAAATCAAGGATCAGATTGTCGAAATCATCAATAATTCGCCAAAAGCACCTGAAGTTGCTGACTTTATCAATGAAGTTGGCGCTTCGTACATCCTTGACCTAACTGTTTCGATTGATGATGCTGAAAAATTCATGACCAAAACACAAATGGGACTTGGATTGGGTATGTATGCTTTCGATTTAAATTATGCAAAAACATTCAATCGTGGGGACATGGTTTTGAAAACCAGTGAGCTGGAACAACAGCTTATCGAAAAACTCGGCTTACAAAACGAATTCGCATCCTCTTCAAACTACACGAAACGGTTGCAGGATAATTCGGAAAATCAGGATTCTGTTAATACCCTGGTCAACGAGATAATGAACCTTGCCCATCAAAAATTCACAACCAGCAATCAACCCGACACCTATGCACTTTCGTTTATCGGTGCCAACATCGAGGCACTTTACATTTTAACTCAGTTGACTATGTTTGCAAAAGAAAACAAATCGATGATCGAATTCATCGGCAAACAGGGCGATCGAGCAAAAAGTGTACTTTCTCTGCTTGAGTTGATGTCGGGCGATGAGAATGTAAAGCCATATTACGAAAAGATGAAAACGATTGCTACCTATTTTGAAGAGCATCCGAATTTCACCGAAAAAGAACTAAACGAAGTCAGTCCAATGATTGAATCGTTTAGAAACGAAATCTTCAAATAAAAACATCGATTAAATTAAAACATACAGACAGGGATTAGTCAATAAAACGATTAATCTCTGTTTTTTTATCTTATCAACTTTTCTGATGATAAAAAACAAAAATTCCAACCGTCATTTTTTACTCGGTTCAACGATTTATCTGGTAGTCTTTCTTCTTGCTTTTTCTTGTTCAAAAGAGGAAGAGCAACCTCAGTCGATCGTGCAGGTTTCAACTATCGATGCGCTGATGCAGGGTGTTTACGACGGGACCACTCCCCTTTCAAAACTTTCCGACTTTGGCAATTTTGGTATCGGAACTTTCCACACCCTCAACGGTGAAATGATTTTTCTGGATGGCTCGTTTTACCAGATAAAAGCTGATGGGAAAATTTACAAACCCGAAAAAAGTGTTCTCTCCCCGTTTGCAACCGTAACATTTTTCAATCCTGAAATTAAATACGATGTTTCAAACATGTCGTATCCGGGACTGAAAACAACAATCGACAGTCTGATGGTCAGTTCCAACCTGTTTTATGCGATCAAACTGCACGGCACTTTTCGCAGGGTAAAAACCAGGAGCGTACCCGCGCAACAGAAACCATACCGGCCGCTGGTGGAAGTAACTGCCACCCAGCCCGAATTCGAAGCACAATCGGTTACCGGAACGCTGAGTGGTTTTTACTGCCCTCCGTTTGTAACCGGCATTAATGTTCCCGGCTACCATCTTCATTTTTTATCCGACGATCAGAATTTTGGCGGCCATGTCTTGGAAATTGAACTTTCGAAAGGGGAATTGTGGCTCGACCAGATCAACAATTTCAAACTGATGCTCCCGGAAGAAGGCGGTTTTCTGGAAACCGATTTAACGAATGATTTATCGGGCGACTTGAAAGAAGTTGAAGGAGGAAAATAACAAATTCTCTCACAATTGTTGCGATGTTCAAAACAAAAACAATTGTATTTTTATGCTCATAGAAAAACTGTAAAATTCAATAATTTGTAAACCATGAAGAACCAATTTTTATCATTGATCGCATTGACAGCTACTTTGTTCTTTGGTTGTGCCGAAAAACAAAATGTATTGACCCCGCAGGAAAGCCAGAATGGATGGCAACTATTATTCGATGGACAAAGCCTAAATGGATGGAAAAGCTACAATGCGCCCGGCATTAGCGGATGGACTGTTGAAAATGCTTGCCTTGCTGCAAACGGTACCGGGGCTGACTTAAATGGCTACATCATTACCGAAAAACAGTACGATAATTTCGAACTGGCTTGGGACTGGAAAATAGCAGCCGAAGGAAACAGCGGGGTGATGTACCATGTGATTGAAAGTGAAAAATTTAAAACTCCTTATCTTACAGGTCCCGAATACCAATTGCTCGACGATGTGGGTTTTCCGCAGAAAGTAGAAGACTGGCAACTAACCGGGGCCGACTATGCCATGCATGTAGCCGATATGACCAAAAAGAAATTGAAACCCGTAGGGGAATGGAATACTTCAAAAATAATTTTCGATAACGGGCATGTCGAACATTGGCTGAATGGAGAAAAAATTGTAGAATTTGAAGCCTGGACACCGGAATGGGTTAGCTTGAAGAATAGTGGAAAGTGGACTTCGGCCCCCGAATACGGTCTGTCGGAAACCGGGTACATCAGTTTGCAGGATCATGGCAGCAAAGCCTGGTTCCGAAATATAAAAATCAAAGAACTTCCGAAGAAAGAAAAACAAGCGGCATCGCTCTTTAATAGAGTTGACCTTACCGGCTGGATTGCCTACGGAACAGAAAAATGGTTTGTTGAAGACAGCCTGCTGGTATGCGAAAGCGGCCCCGACAAAGCCTATGGATACCTGGGTACAGAAAAATACTACAAAGACTTTGACCTTTCGGTCGATTTCAAACAAATTTCGAACGGCAACAGCGGTATCTTTTTCCGTTCTACTGTTGATGGCACAAAGGTTTCAGGATGGCAGGTAGAAGTGGCCCCCAAAGGAAAGGATTCGGGAGGTATTTACGAATCGTACGGACGCGGCTGGCTGAACCAGATTCCCGATGAAAAAGAAGAAATACTCAAACCCGGCGAATGGAACACCATGCGTATTAAAGTAGTAGGTTCCGATGTAACCACCTGGCTCAACGGACAGGAAATGACCCACCTGAACGATTCCCTGATTGGTCGGGCAAACGGACGCATCGCCCTCCAGATACACAATGGCGGCGGCATTAAAGTACAATGGAAAAACCTGATCATTAAACCGCTGTAATAAGTCAAAAGACTAACACCGCAATCAAAAAAAGCGCACCGCAAACTTCACAGTTTGCGGTGCGCTTTTTTTTGATTTACAAACATAATTGATTCGAATTCTATTTTTGAAACCGGTTGAGTTAGTCGCTTACAATTAATGTCAATTTTTTCTGAGTGCAATATTCTTTTATTTCGTTTATCGTTTCATTACCAGGCATGGCAAAAAATTCATAATTATTATTTCCAGACCTCTCTATCCATTTTTTGCCAAACCAAAATATATTTTCTTCTGCAGGAAACTTATCAAGTAACATTTTAAGTGAACTTTTGCCAAACACAATTATTTTATTGGAGGTAATCTCTTCATAGGATTTTGCTCTATTGGTTCCCATCAAAATCGAATAATTGTAATCATTTCCATTCGGCCAACTATATAACTCCCATCCTTTCATTGAATGATCAAAGGATAATTTATCAAAGTCCATTTTTGAAATAGTACTTATTTCCGAATCTGCTATTTTCGAGCACCTGATAAAGTTGAATGACGTAACAACCATTAAAACAATAATTACAATCCGTAGCCTTTTCATATTTTAGAGTTTTAGTTAATATTTTTCAGGATGCTTCTTTGTGCCATTTCGTTGCGTCGATGAAAATTATTTTGAATATGAAAAGAAAAAGATTTTGCTTTTATTATAATCGATAACGGCCCTGTGCTTTTTCAGAATGTCGCCTCCGAGCAGTCCGGCAATTTTATAATCAGAATATTTTGAATAGATGTCGTTTACATGGCTGAGGTCGATCAGGGCAACTTTCAAATCTTCGACCAGCAATTTACCAAAACGCAAATGCCCGGTAATACCCACTTGTGTATCTACCATCCCTTCGTTGATGCCGGCGCTTTGAAACTCGTCGGCATTTTCAGTATCGAGCAGTTGGTAATAGTCTTCCAGGTTTTTGTCGAGTACTGTTTTCGATGCACCGGTATCGACAATCCACATACATTTTTCACCATCGTGAAATTCCCCCTCAATCATGATGTGATAATTATTCCTTTCGAGTTCTACGATATGCAATTCGAGTTCCAGCATCTTTATAAATAACTTCGCTTCATCCGATGAGTAATAAAAAAAATGTCCTGCCAAGGCAGGACATTAAAGATAGATTATATTTTTCAGAATGCTCTTATAAAATATTCATTCCGTCGAGAACATCCATGATACTTTTTACAGCTTTTGATGACTCTACTAGCAGTGCTTTTTCTTCTTCGTTCAACTTCACTTCGATGATTTCCTCAATGCCGTTTTTGCCCAGTTTAACCGGAACGCCAACAAACATGTTGTTCAAACCATATTCGCCTTCCAGTTTCACACAGCAAGGGAAAATACGTTTCTGATCCATCACAATTGCTTCAACCATTTGAGCTGCAGCCGAACCCGGAGCATACCAGGCAGAAGTTCCCATCAGGTTTACCAGTTCGCCCCCACCGTTTTTCGTGCGGGTAATGATTGCTTCGAGTTTGTCGGCATCAATCAGTTCCGTTACAGGAATACCTGAAACGGTTGTGTAGCGTGGTAGCGGCACCATCGTATCGCCGTGTCCGCCCATCAGCAAAGCCTGAATATCGCGTGGCGAAACATCCAGCGCTTCGGCTAAAAATGCGCGGTAGCGGGCAGTGTCGAGAACACCGGCCATACCCATCACGCGGCTTTTCGGAAATTTGGAAGTAACATACGATGCGTATGTCATTACATCCAACGGATTCGAAACGATAATAATTTTTGCTTCAGGAGAGTATTTTATAACATTTTCAGTTACATTTTTTACAATTCCTGCATTGATTGAAATCAGGTCGTCGCGGCTCATTCCCGGTTTACGGGGAACGCCCGAAGTAATAACAACTACTTCAGAACCGGCAGTTTTTGAATAATCGTTTGTAGAACCGACCAAGCGGGTATCGTAATAATTAATGGGGGCAGTTTGCCATAAATCAAGCGACTTGCCTTCTGATAAACCTTCTTTGATATCAACTAAAACAACTTCCTGAACAATGTTTTTTTCGGCAACAATCTGAGCACAGGTTGCACCAACATTTCCAGCACCAACTACTGTTACTTTCATACGTGTATTATTTGATTTTTTAGTACTTTTTTTGCGCCAACAAAGATAAAACCTTCAGTGATGAACATTGAACCGATTTTCTTTTTTACATCCGGTTTAACAATTTGGTAACTCTCGTTCAACCGATTGAATAACAAAAAATCAGAACCTTTCAAATTCGGCATAACGGGTCAAACTAACAGGATAAATCTTGTCGCTTATATTTATACTGAGGTGGACAAAAAAAGTTTATCAAAAAAAATAGCCGAGGATGAAAACAGATTAAAGTTTTGCCAATTGCTCTGTTCCCGGTTTATTCATTAATATCTTGTCTCCTTCTTTCAAACCTTCCAGTATTGCAATGTTTTTTTCATCCTCGCCTCCTGTTTTTACATTTTGCCTGGCAATTTCCGAACCGTTTTTCAGATATACAAATGATTGTCCGTTTTCTGAAAATACCGTTTCAGCCGGAACGATTAATGCATCGCTATAATGGCAAAAGACGATATCGTTATTACAGGTCATCCCTGGCTTTAATTCGGGGTCAGAGAAATCAAACCGGATATCCACTTTAAAAACTTTCATGTCAAAGTTTTTATGATCTTCACCCATATTTGCAATTTTCACGACTCTCCCTGTAAATTTTTTCTTGGGTAAGGCATCAACAGAAATTATTACGCTATCATTTAAATGAATTTTGGTAACATCGATTTCTTTCACATTCGCAAAACTTATAACCGTTGTCATATCAGGCAATGTAGCAATCGGAGCATCCATGTACATATAAACCTGTGAATCTTTCGAGTATTTTTTTCCTGAATAATCTTTCTCAAACATCACCAAACCACCTTCGGTGCAAACAATCCGGGTAGCCTTGATGGCTTCCTGGTATTTATTAATCATTTGCTGTAATTCCTGCACCCGTTTTTCTTGTCTGATTATTCTTATTTTTAACTTATTCTGTTCTAAATGATAGTCGCGTCGTTTTTTCTCCAGGGCAATTTCAGCTTTTTGATAACTCATTTTGGTTTTCCGTTGTTCTACTCCCGATTCATATTTTGATTGTTCCAAGTCAATTTTCACATATTCCAAATTGATAAACAGATTTTTAATATCTTCACGAAAAGCAGTTAAAACAACCGTGCTATCTAAAACTGCATATCTCAGGTCAGAATCATACTTTTCCTTTTCCTGAATCTGATTTCTCAAATTATTGGTAAGCGCCGATTCATCAAGTTTGGCAACATAATCGCCCTTTTTTATTGTTTTCCCATCCTGCACAAGATCAATAATTTTGTACATATAGACACGCAAACTCCAATCCCGCAGAACATCAGGCATTCCAATTGGGGTTGCTTTTCCTCCTCTTACTTCGCCAATACATTTAATCGTCGATGTAATTTCCCCTTTTTGTACAATATAAATTTCTTCGGATTTGTACCCCTCCTTTAATCCAATTACTGATAAGGCAATAACAACTAAGGTCAGTAATGATACAACTAATATGATTACTCGTTTTTTCATCGCTTCTATTTTTGAAGTAATACATCATATTCAACCGACAGAGCTTCGTTTTTTATATAATCGTACAATGTCGATATCCGAAGAGAATAATAATATCCCCAATACTGGCGTATTGCGCTGATGTATGATTTTTTGGCATTTTCCATATCAACCCGGGACTGGTTCCATGTAATCACATCGACCTTTCCAATTAGGAAACGTTGCAAAGCAACCTCGTAGCCTTTTTGAGCTACAGTATCGGCAATTGCCGCATTGCGAACCTGTTCGGCCTGCAAATTAAAATCGATTACATCCTGATAAACACCTTGTTCAAAATCAATCTTATCTTGTTCGATACTGGCCAGTTCAACTTCCCTGTTGTATTTTGCCATTTGGTAGCGCCCTTTCCGTTTACCCCAGTCCACAATCGGGATATTTAAGCCAATCCGTAAACGCTGACTGTTGTCCGGATCTTTATACGCATCGCTGAAATCGGCCGACGATTGATCGAGACCATATAATGCATAAAGGCTTGTATTGAATCCGGCTTCCGATTTTCGTCTTGCAACCGTTTCATCAGCTTCCAGCATCCGCTGCTTCAGGTTAATCATTTCGGGGTTATTGATTACCGCATTTGAAATAGCAACATCGGCATTTATCTGAACTTTCGGAATATTAAACGGGACGACACAATCGATCACCGTCGATTTGTCTAATGATAAAAACGAATTAAGTTCCGATTGGAAACGCTGAACTTGGGTTTTGGCCCTGCTCAGAGCCTGCTTCGAATTAAGCAAGCGAAGTTCCAGGGTCAATAAATCGTTCTGGGTTACTGTGCCCACCTGAAACCTTCCACTCCCAATCCGATATAAAGTATCCGAAATGGCCAGACTTTGCTCTGCTACGCTAAGTTCAATCTGGGCCTCCACCAGGTTAAAAAAACGGGTAGCTGCTTTCCATGCAAGAACTTCATTCGACTGGATTAGCTGTTTTTTAGCCTTCTCAAACTTTAACGGTTCAATTTTTGTGTCCCATTTCAAGGCATTGTAACCGTTAATATTCTGAGAATAGCCAATACTAACCGGAGTCGATTTAAACAGGGTATTTTCATTTCCCGAGAAATTTTTAATCCGTTCCATCCCGGTACTTAAAAATAAACGTCCTCCTGTAAGCGCTATATTTTGGCTCAATGACAAATTAACGTCCGACCCCAAAGATTCTTTCAAAACAAATTCTTCTTCATTGGTTTGAAAGTTATAGTCTTTATAACGGTAGCGGTTAAAATCGAAAGGCGTGGCCTCCAATGTCAGGCTGGGCAATTTATCGGCTTTATAGTAACGGTACTCCCAATAACTGGCACGGTACATATTTTTATTTCTGAACGCATCAATTGAACCCTCTGAAGCTATTTTTATAACATCGTCTAATGAAAGTGTTAATGTTTTCTCTTGGCTGTAAAGATTTATTGAAACAAAACAGATAAGAATTGCGATATATATTTTCTTCATTTTTATTAATTTTTAATTACTGCCTGAGTGATTCTACCGGGTCTTTTTCTGCTGCTTTTTTAGCTGGCAGATATCCAAAAGAAATTCCGACCAGAGCCGATACCCCGAAAGCGATTACGATACTAAATAACGACACGATGGTTTTGATATCAAAAATCGCAGTTATGACCCGGGATAAAGCTACCCCCAATAAGATGCCTATTATTCCTCCTGCAATGCTTATTAATGTCGATTCGGCAAGAAACTGAGCAACAATATCTTTTTGCGATGCCCCAATTGCCTGTCTCACCCCAATTTCCCGAATTCGTTCCAAAACGGAAGCCAGCATGATGTTCATGATGCCAATCCCGCCAACAATTAATGAAATACCGGCAATTGCACCCAAAACAATATTGAAAATATTTTTGGTGCGTTGTTGCTGCTTTAAAAGTAATTCGGGGATTGAAACTTCAAAATCATATAAGCCGGAATGACGACGGAACAACATTCGTTTGATAAGGTTTGCAGTTTGCGCTAATTGTTCGGTTTCTTTAACCTGTACAATAATTTTACTGAGCTGGTTATAGTCTTTATTGTCGTCGTTATTTGCTGTTTGATTGTTTGCATTCATCCTTGAATTTGACTTCTCAACTTCATCAGCCCTGATTAAACCCTTATTCTTAAAGCGTAACAAAAGGGTTTGAGCGGGAATAAAAATTTTATTATCGGAACTGCTGATCCCCATTTCATCGGATGCGGATGCCGTAAAATCACGCTTTTCAACAATACCAAGAACGGTTAACCATATTTGCCCTACTTTTATTTGCTTTCCAATCGGGTCTTCCTGTTTGAAGAATTCGTTTTTTATATTGTTCCCGATAATACAAACAGGCAGTCCGTTTAACTCTTGGCTCTCATTGATTTTAGTTCCTCTTTCAAGCTGAATATTGAAGATATCAAAATAGCTAACACCAATTCCCTCAAGCACTACTGGCTTGCTTTTCCCATCAATAATGACAGAATAATTACATGAAATAACCGGGCTCATTTTTGCGATCGTGGGAACAACTTCGGTAATCGCTCTCAGATCAGACATCGTTAATCCTTTCGAAAACTTTTTTCCTCCCTCGTTGTCGTCACCTGTTGCTGAATTCCCCTTTTCACCATTGGGTTCCACAGTACTGGGAGTAACAATAATATTATTAACCCCTACCATTTTTATTTGCTCCAAGATTTCCTGTTCGGCCCCATTCCCGATAGCCAGCATGCTAATAACTGCAGCAACACCGAAAATAATTCCTAAAGCAGTAAGAATGGATTTTATCTTGTTCGCAACAATTGCTTCCGTCGCGATCACAATGTCATGGAAATATCTTGTGAAAAATCTTGTGAAAATCATATGATTAAAATTTTAAAGATTATTTCCTTATCATTATCTGGGGAGGCATATTGGACGGCGCTTTCACACTTGCAGCTTCAGCTTCATATTTTTGCCTTTCTTTTTCAGCAATCTTTTTCTCTTCTTCCTCCTGTTTTTTAATCTTATTGTATATGTCCAGCCCTTCGAACTTCAATTCTGAAGCGTTAGGTGGCTCAACAAGGCAAATGTCATCGCCTTCATTCAATCCTTCTTTTACCAGTATGAAATTTTCGTTCTGATCGCCAAGACTAACAATTTGCTTTTTTATCCCACGTTTTTTTACATATACAAATTGCAGGCTATCATCGCGAAACACAGCATCGGATGGGATGAACAAAGTATCGTTATAGGTACCTCCAAAAATAACGTTACTGGTAGTCATTGCCGGTTTAAGGTCGCTATCTTTATCGAATATTTTTATTTTAACCTCAAATACTTTCGCATCGCTGTTTGGCATTGCCTGACCAACATTTGCAAGGCTTATAACTTCTCCGGTAAGTTTCTTATCAGGGAAAGCATCAATTCCAATCTCTACTTTCTGATTCTTTTTAATTTTTGAAATATCAACTTCGTTAATAAATGTTCTGGAAACAAGATTCGACATGTCTGGAATCTTTGCAATTGTCCCTCTGTAAGAACTAATTCTGGAGCCAACAGAAACAATCTCTCCCCACGGATACTTCATATACGTTAATATTCCGGCTTTTGGGGCATAAATAACAAGCGAATTGAAAAGTTCCTGCAGTCCTTTTTCCCGTTCTTGCAGTTGCCTGTAATTTATAAACTTGCGGTTTACATTATTTGCTTGCTGCTGCTGCTTCAATTGAAGGGATTTTTTCTCTTGTTCGTACCTCCGCTCTGCTTTGTCATAATCCATCTTTCCCTTTTTCTGAATAGCAGGCGACTCATAAATCGACTGATCCATATCAATCTTTTTTTCAGTCAGATCCAAAGCCGAATTTACAATTTGATCACGTTGATTGCTCAAGGTCAGGTTCGAATCAATTTTGGCATCCTGAAACTCGGTAAAAGTCTTTTCCATCTCATCCTGAACAGACTTTAATTGTTCTTCAACCACCGTATGATCAAGGGTTGCAACGTATTCGCCAGAATCGACCAATGTGCCTTCTTCAATTAAATCGGTAATTGACAATTCATAAATACGTAAATTCTGGTCTTTCATTTTCGCAGGCGCATCAATGTTTTCCGAGTTCTCAGATTCTAACTGACCTGACGAAAAAATTCGGATTTCGAATGTGCCTCTCTCTACTTTTGCTGTAATAATGGGTTCATGATCTTCGTTAGAACTAAACAGTACGATAGAAATCAATACGATGAGTATAATTCCCGAAAAAAGAATAATCCGCTTTCTATTCATAACTTTTTGTTGAGGTGTGTGTTTATTTAGTTTATTAAATTAGGTAACAAGTTATGGCATTCAATATTACAAAGAATAAACTAAAAAATTAGTTAAACATTGTAAACAAATACAAAATTTATAAAAAGTAATTATATTTATTTACCTGTTGTGTGAATTAAATAGCATGTTTCAAAAAGTTGATCGGTCTGTTGTTAATGAACCGATTGATATATTGAACGATTGTCAAAGCAGTTATCTTTGATAAGATTCTGGTTTTAAATCCGATAAATGTTTTAGCATAGTTTCGCCTAATTAAAAACTGATCACACAACTGGCTATATAGAGTTTCAATTCTTTTCCTGGATTTGCGGAAAATGTAAGGGTGCTTTTTATAGTTTCCCTGATTTGCTCTCATTGGTGTTTCCAGCCTGATGTTAGCTGAATGGAATAAATCCAATTGTTGCCCGGCATCAATATATCCTTTGTCTGCCAGTAAGGTACAATCGGAAAGGCTAACTTTCACATCTTTTAAATAGTTGACATCATGAACATTGGCTTTAGTCAGATCAATCGAGGTAAATACTCCGTCAAAGGTACAGATACCGTGCAATTTATATCCAAAGTAATATTGGTTTTGTGAGGCACAGAACCCTTTGGCCGGAGAGGTAGAGAAATCTTCTTTGCAGATTTTTAGCCTTGAAGCCCTGGCATTTCGACAAATCTCAAGGGGCATCGAGTCAATAACAAACACCTCTTCATTTTCACTGAAAGTACGGCTTAATTGTTTGCGGACAAATTCTGTCTGATGGAAGAGTGATTTTTTACGACGATTGTATTGTGTGCGATCAATTAACCTCGGAAATTCTTTCATATATTCTCCGTTCAACTTTTTAAACAGCAGGTTCTCGCTGTCTATTGACAAATATTCACTGGTCAGGTTAAGGCTTATTACCTCTATATCTGAAAACTTAGGTTTCTTCCCAACCTTTGGAAAATTACCGGTATGATCTACCTTATTCTGCAATATGGATTTTAATACTTCCAAAATTTTGTCGAAATTCGTCTTGATATCGTGCATGGCTTGTTTTAATATTTTTTGTTTCGCAACCTTAAAATACTAAATAGTAGCTTAATGCACGATTATTTTATTCAATTTATAGTTTCACACAACAGGTATTTATTTCACAAATTGTTCGGATTCAGCAATCTTCAATATTCATGCCAATCCAAAAATCAACATTTCCAGTGCGGATAAAATCCTTTCAGAAAAAAACAAACCATAAATAAGTGTTTTCAGAAAAATAGTATATATTTGCGCCACATTTTTAAAACACTGTTTATCAATTAAAATTAAAGCAAATGCCAGTAAAAATGAGATTGCAGCGCAACGGGCGCAAAAGATTTGCTTACTATCACATTGTGATAGCTGATAGCAGGACACCACGAGATGGTAGGAATATTGAAAGGATTGGATCGTATAATCCAAACACAAATCCTGCTACTATCGATCTCGATTTTGATAAAGCTTTAAACTGGCTTACCAAAGGTGCCCAACCAACCGATACTGTAAGAGCTATTTTATCTTACAAAGGTGTATTGTACAAAAAACACCTTCTTGGAGGTGTTGCCAAAGGCTCATTTAACGAAGAAGAAGCCGAACGTCGTTTCCAAACATGGCAGACTGAAAAAGATGCGAAAATCCAGGCGAAAAAAGATCGTTTGGACAATGAATCTGATTCAGACAAAAAGAAAAGACTGGCTGCCGAAGCGAAAGTTAACTCTGATCGTTTAACCGCAATTGCCAAGAAAAACGCAGAAATGGCTGCGGCTGTAAGAGCGGAAGCCGAAAAAGCAGTAGCAAAAAAGGAAGAAGCTCCTGTTGCTGAAGCAGAAGAAGAAACTGAAGCTCCTGCAGAAGAAACGCCTGAAGCTTAATTGCCAAGGTTGGGGATCTGTTTTTAGAAAAATATTATTAAAACAGATACGAAAGAGGTTGTCCCGAAAGGTTCAACCTCTTTTCTTTTTTGGAACCTGACAACAGAAATTCTTCATACACGGCACAAACGAAAAAAGCCGCTTCAAAACTAAATTTGAAACGGCCTTTCCGGTGGTGCCACTCGGGATCGAACCAAGGACACATGGATTTTCAGTCCATTGCTCTACCAACTGAGCTATGGCACCGGTTGATTTTGCGGTGGCAAATATATATCAAAAATCCGAACTACAAAAAAAAAAACAAGCGCGCTCGTATTTTTTTATTTAACCAACTGTGCAAACGACATTTACAAAGAATTATTTTTTGTTCTTTCCCCTTTTCCCATTATTTCTCATTTAGGTTTCCTACTTTTGCAGTCCTGAATTTTTAGCAATTTACATGCAGTTAAACTATCATACATTAAAAAATGGCATTCGTCTGGTGCACCAACAGGTGGTTTCTCCGGTCGCACATTTCGGTGTAATACTGAATACCGGGTCGCGCGACGAGGAAAAAAACGAGCAAGGAATTGCACATTTCATTGAACATGTCATTTTTAAAGGCACTAAAAAACGGAAAGCCTATCATATTATCAGCCGGATTGAAGATGCGGGAGGAGAACTGAATGCCTACACTACCAAAGAGGAAACAGCCGTTTACGCTACTTTTCTGAATGAAGACTGCGAGCGATCGATGGAACTAATCAGCGATATTCTGATTAACAGCACGTTTCCAGAGAAAGAACTGGAAAAGGAAAAAGAGGTGGTAATCGAAGAAATAAATTCGTACAAAGACAGCCCTTCGGAACTAATTTTTGACGAGTTTGAAGAAGTGATTTTCGACGGACACCCCATCGCACGGAATATATTAGGTACTCCGGCAAATGTAAAAAAGTTCAGTCGGAAAAATATTTTTGATTTTATTGCCCGGAATTACGATACCGACCAGATGGTACTCAGTTCGGTTGGTAATTTGCCTTTCGAAAAAATAATCCGGTTTGCTGAGAAATATTTTGGTCCTATTCCTGAAAAAAGAAGGACCAGCAAGCGAGAGGAATTTTACAATTACCAGGCCTCCGAACGGATTGTGCAAAAAGACACGTTCCAGGCACACTGCATCATTGGAAACATTGCATACGACCATCAGCACCCACGCCGCATTGGTATGGTACTGCTCAACAATATTTTGGGTGGTCAGTCGATGAATTCGCGGTTGAACCTGTCGCTGCGCGAACGAAACGGGTTGGCATACAATATTGAATCGAACTACACGGCCTATTCCGACACCGGAGAATTTAGCATCTATTTCGGCACCGACAAGGAAAATCTTGACCGGGCAACCAACCTGATACAAAAAGAACTTCAGCAATTAAAAAACACAGAGCTTGGTTCGCAGCAACTCAGCAAAGCAAAAAAGCAACTGATTGGCCAGCTGGCCATTTCAAGTGAAAACCGCGAAGACCTGATGCTCTCGATCGGGAAAAGCTATTTATTGTACGACAAAGTGGACAGCATGGAGCAGGTGTACCAGAAAATCAACCAGCTTACCAGCCGCGAAATTCTGGAAATCTCCAATGAAATCTTTGATAAATCGCGTACCAGTATTTTAATCTACAAATAGTATGGCCGGGACACACGAGCTGGAAAAATATGTATTGGACCATATTTCTGCGGAAGAAAGTTTCCTGACAGAACTGGACCGCGAAACCAACCTGAATGTTTTGCGCGCCCGAATGCTTTCGGGTCATCTTCAGGGAAAAATATTGAGCATGATTAGTTCAATGATCACGCCCCTGAATATACTCGAAATTGGCACTTTTACTGGCTATTCGGCCATCTGCCTTGCACAGGGACTAAAACAGGGCGGTCGTTTGCATACATTCGAAATAAACGACGAACTGGGGCCGATTGCCGATAAGTATTTCAGAAAAGCGGGGTTGAATGAGATTATTTTCCGGCATGTGGGCGATGCGCTTCTGCTGGTTCCTGAAATGGATTTGCAATTCGAACTGGTTTTTATTGATGGCGATAAACGCGAATACCCGGCGTATTACGAAATGGTGTTCGGCAAAGTGCCGATTGGCGGTTACATTATTGCTGATAATACGTTGTGGAGCGGGAAGGTGCTTGAAGAACCGGAGACAAACGACAATCAGACAAAAGGAATTTTTGCTTTCAACGAATTAGTAAAAAACGACCGCCGGGTTGAAAAAGTAATTCTGCCCATCCGCGATGGAATGACCATCATCCGAAAAATTTCAGAATAGAGAAAAACTATCCACCTCCGTTCTATATAGGAAAATATTCGTTCGAATTCAGGGAAAAGTGACAGAGTTCCTGAGTTCCCAAGTACCAAAGGAAAAAAGGCAACCCAATATTTTGTGTTTGTTGAGCCAAGCCAATATTTTTTGGATTCCATTTTTATAACGATACTTTACTTTGTTTCTCAGGTAATCAGCTGCTTTTTCAATATTTTTTCATCTTTTTCTTGCAGATATAAAATCATTGTCTATTTTTGCAGTGTACTAGTTCACTATAACAGCAAACAATTAAACAATGATGATTGAAATCAAGAACCTAAATTTTCGGTACGAGAAACAACCAGACCTTTTTACCGGCCTGACGCTTTCTGAAGAAGCCGGGAGTATTGTCGGGCTCCTGGGAAAAAACGGAGCCGGCAAATCGACCCTGCTAAAACTGATCACCGGCCTTCTGGCCGCGCCTGACGGAACTCTTTCCATCATGGGTGAAACGCCCATCAAACGGCATCCGGCTTTTTTGGAAGAAGTTTACTTCATTCCTGAAGAATACGATTTGCCCCCGGTAAAGATTGACGAGTTTGTAAAAGCAAATGCCTTGTTTTATCCGCGATTCGATCGCGAAAAACTGGGGCAAATATTGGCCGACTTCGAGTTAAACGCAAACAGCCGTCTTTCGAAACTGTCGTATGGGCAACGAAAAAAATTTCTGATAGCTTTTGCGCTCTCGACCAACTGCAAACTGCTGGTGCTCGACGAGCCAACCAACGGCCTGGACATTCCATCGAAATCGGTTTTCCGAAGAGTAGTAGCCAGTTCGTTGAGCGAGGATCAACTTGTTATCATCTCCACACACCAGGTAAAAGATGTGGAAAACCTGATTGATAAAATCCTCGTGATTGATCAGGGACAAATTATTTTTAACCAGAATTTGTGGAATATCTCTGAAAAATATGCTTTTACAACTGTTCCTAATTTAGAAAAGACAAATTGCCTGTACCACGAGGTAGCACCGGGTGGATATAAAATCATAAAATCCGCAGAAGAAAGCCGTACCGAAGTAGATATCGAGTTGTTGTTCAATGCAACCATTAACGGAGTTAAACTTAATTAAGCCTCACGCCATGAAGACAAATCAATTTTTTAGTTTAAAACGTTTTTACAACTATACTGCCAGCAGTTTGATTTTACGGTACCGTCAGTTGCTGATGATGATCGGGGCTGCTTCTGCCGGACTGTTATTATCCATGTTCTTTTTTATGAGCATGCAATACAATTGGAAAATGAATGAATGGATTCCATATTGCATTTTTACCTTATCTGCTGCCAGCCTGCTGTATATCGGATCCGCTTTCCCTGCCTTGCGCTCCAGGGAAAAAACAATTAACTTTTTGATGACCCCGGCTTCTACGTTTGAGAAGTTCCTGTATGAATTCATCGAACGGATTGTACTTTTCTGTATACTTTTCCCCATTCTTCTCTATCTGTTTGGGAACCTTGCATTGGAAATAGTTCGTGGAATTAAACAATCAATGGGGGACAACTTTCCTTCGGAATATTTATCCTGTCAACTATTGTTTGAAGATGTGCCTTCAAAAGCCATAAAAATGATTGTTTTGGGCGCATTGGCGGCCTTTTCCATTGCCTTTGCAGGAACAGTTGTTTTCCGGAAACTTCCGTTAATAAAAACAATCATTTTTGTTGGCATCGTATTTCTCGCGGTCGTGGGATATTGCATCCTGATTTTTGAAGAGATGAAACTTAATTTTCCGTGGATAGAACCGTTCTTCAGAGGGAAGAGCAAAGAGGAAGTGTTTTCTTTATTTGCTGTCCTCCTTCTGATTTTAAACCTGATTATCCTGTGTTATGCCTTCTTCAAATTTAAAGAAAAGGAGGTATCGTAATGGAATTCAGGGACTCAAAAGGGATTTTCCAGCAAATTGCCGATAACATCTGCGAAAAAATCATTTCGGGCGAATACCCAGTCTTCAGTAAAATACCATCCGTGCGCGAACAAGCCGGCGTGATGGGAGTAAACCACAACACCATCATGCGTACATATATGGAACTGCAACGCGAAAATATCATCAACAACCAACGGGGCATTGGTTATTTTGTAACTGAAGAAGCCCCGCAACGAATTGTCCAGCTTCGAAAAGAAGAGTTTTTCAGGCACGAAATGCCCGAATTTATCCGGCAGGTAAAATTGCTGAACCTGTCGCAGGAAGAGTTAAAACCATTGTTCGACCAATTAAAACAATAGCCATGAAAATAAGCCGAATTATATTTATTTCCTTTTTTAGTGTTTTTACACTTTTTATGCTTTCGCTGACCATTCAGACGGAAGACCGTGAGAAAAACATGTTTGACGAGATGAAACAGGAAAAGATTGCGCTGCCTGCTTTTTCTCATTTGATCATCAAAGACGGATGTAATGTGGGTCTAAACTATAGCCCTGTTGATTCACTAAAAATTGGCTATTCCCGTGACCTGAAACTTGAACGTCCGATTTATTCGATTAAAGGCGATACGTTAATCATTGAATCCTTCCCTGACAAAAAAGGATTTTATACTAACTTATCCTGTAGTAGTTTAAAACTCATTAGTCTGACTCATGCCCGACTGGATATTTCAAATTTTAAATGTTCCAAACTGAAGATTGATGAGGTGAGTAGCTCGATTTATATAAATTCCTCTTCAACTCTCGATACATTAATTATGCACTGCATTGATTCGCACTATCGGATTGACGCAAAAGGGTTAAAATCGGTCCAGATTTTACTGAAAAAATCAAGAGCCGAATTTTATGGCGGGACGATCGAGGAGATGAAAGCCGAATTGCGCGATACTTCTAATCTTTCAACAAACAAGGTACTTCTTTCTAATATAAAAGCGGATGAATCGAGCCGCTACTATTCACGATAAAATTCACAATGAAATAAAGCGACAACGCCCGGTGCAATTATGTGCCGGGCTTTGCCGTATGCAACTCTTCAAAACAAAAAAGCACCACAGTCTCCTGTAATGCTTTCCGTGAGCGAGAAACGGGACTCGAACCCGCGACCCCGACCTTGGCAAGGTCGTGCTCTACCAACTGAGCTATTCTCGCATTAAAAGTACCCGGGGCGGGACTTGAACCCGCACGATCATAATGATCATTGGATTTTAAGTCCAACGTGTCTACCATTCCACCACCCGGGCATCCTAATGTTTTTACTAAAAAAACGAAAGAATCCGATTTTTAAAGAACGATGAGCGAGAAACGGGACTCGAACCCGCGACCCCGACCTTGGCAAGGTCGTGCTCTACCAACTGAGCTATTCTCGCAATCTTTGTATGAACCTTGCTGCATCCCGTTTTCGAAAACAGCGATGCAAATATAGAATATTTTTTTTTCACACAAAAAGTTTTTAATCTTTTCGCAAAGGACTACTTTCTATTTACAAAAGTCATTGAAAAACCGGGGGCAACTTTAACCCCGGTTCAATTGAATCAGATGTTTTTTCCCGAGCTGACGAAATAAATCATGCGTGAAACACCAACAATGGGATTTCTGTATGAAACAGCATTTCTTTTGCAATACTGGGATTAAAAAGCTGAGTAATCATATTCCGTTTGTGGGTCGTGAGCGAAAGAATATCGATCTCGTGCTTTTTTATGTAGGTTTCTATTTTTTGCAGAAGGTCTTTTCCTTGCAGGTAAACGCATTCCAGGTCGGAGTGCATGTGTCGCCGTTTCAATACTTCGCGCATTCCTTCCAGTTTGGCAAGATCCCAGGTCACTTCTTTCTTTTGTCCCACATGCAGGCAATATACTTTGGTCTGGAACGGACGAAGCAGCGACATTAACTTATCAACCGCAACAAAATCTTTTTCATCGAAATTGGTAGCATACACAACTTTTTTCAGACTTTCGAACCGGAACCGTTTCATTTTTTCGGGAATTGCCAGCACCGGTACTTTTGCCCGGGAAATAATATCAGCGGTGAGGGTTCCCATCAGGTCGTCGTGAATGGTGTGCCTGCCTTTGCTGGCCATCACGATCAGGCGGGGTGGATGTTCCCCGGCATAGGCCAGAATATCATCTTCTTCCCGCCCCATCTTCATGATAAATTCAGATTCTATTTCTCCCCATTGTTTTTTCCCGATTTCTGCAACAAGGTTGTCCAGAAATTTCGTGTATTTTTCTTGCGATTCCTTTTCCCTGTTCTCATACTGAACGAAAAAACCTGAATCGTAGCTGATAAAGTCGGTATACGGAAGAGTGTAATATTCGGGCTGCAGAATCACATGGTACAAAACCAGTTTCGATTTCAATTCATGCGCAATATCGAAAGCGGCAATAGCTGCTTTCATCGAAAACTCAGAAAAATCAATGGGTGAAAGAATGATGTTTTCATTCTGCCGGGCAATAACGTCAATCTTTCCCATCATTCGGTTCAGAATTGGCAGAGCTTTTTTTACATTGCTTTCGGCAATGCGTACTTTTACTCCGCTTGCCAATGCTCCCTGTATCAGGTTAATATTTTCGAGGTAGCACTCAATCCCTTCGGCCTCCATCAACTCCCGTAAAATTTCAGCTTTGGAATACGGCAACAAGGCAATAGTTGTTAGTTTATCTTCCATGGCTACAAGTTTTATAGTGAACGAATTACCTACATCTTCTTTTTCGGATTTTAGTTAAATAAGTTACTTAATAAACGGGATTATTTTTTACTGAAAATGACAAATCATGAGAATGAAAATCAGATAGTAGAATCGGCTATTCAGGAATGTCGTCAACAAATTAACCATTGGTATTACTAATTTCTGACCCGTAACTACCGGAAGCCAATCTCATTTTTTTACCTTTGCAACAAACTTTTCAAATTATGGCACGATTCAAGCGGATATTGTTAAAACTTAGCGGCGAATCGCTGATGGGTGACCGGCAGCACGGGATTGACGAGCAACGGCTGGCTGATTATGCCGAACAAATCAGTGAAGTGGTTGAAATGGGCGTACAAGTGGGCATTGTTATTGGCGGAGGAAATATTTTCCGCGGACTCAGTGGCGCCGCCAAAGGTTTCGACCGGGTGAAAGGCGACCAAATGGGAATGCTGGCTACTGTAATTAATAGTTTGGCCCTGAATTCGGCACTCACTGCAGTTGGCGTGAAATCGAGGGTGCTGACTGCGATCCGCATGGAGCCGGTTGGCGAATTTTATTCGAAAGACAAAGCCGTTGAAACGCTTGAACGAGGTGAAGTTGCTATTTTTTCGGCCGGAACGGGAAACCCGTATTTTACTACCGATACCGGATCATCGCTGCGCGGAATTGAAATTGAAGCCGACGTAATGCTGAAAGGCACACGGGTTGATGGCGTTTACACGGCCGATCCGGAAAAAGACCCGGCAGCTATCAAATTCGATGAAATTACGTTCGATGAAATATATAACAGGGGACTGAAAATCATGGATTTGACCGCAACGACCATGTGCAAGGAAAACAAGTTGCCCATCGTCGTTTTCAATATGGATGAAAAAGGCAATCTGAAGAAATTGCTTTCCGGAGAAAAAATCGGAACGCTTGTAAAACCCTGAATATTTTTTAATGACAGGAAAAATTTAAAATTTTATATTTTTTAGTATTATTTAAATTTTTCTCTATATTTGTCGACAGCACTTTTAATTTACTGAACGGAGTTTATTATTTATGCAAGAAGAGGTAGATTTAGTTTTGGATATGTGTAAGGACGCGATGGAACATGCTATCGCACATTTGGATAAAGAATTGGCACATATCCGGGCAGGAAAAGCTTCTCCGCGAATGTTGGATAGCGTTACTGTTGATTATTATGGCAGCATGGTTCCTTTAGCACAGGTTGCAAATGTGAACACACCCGATGCACGGACCATTGCCATTCAGCCTTGGGAGAAAAAAATGATCCCGGTGATCGAAAAAGCGATCATGGCTGCAAACCTCGGGTTCAACCCCGACAATAACGGCGAGATCATTCGCATTAATATTCCTCCGTTGACCGAAGAGCGGCGTCGCGACATGATCAAAGTGGTAAATAAAGAAGGAGAAAATGCGAAAGTAAGTATCCGGAGTGCAAGAAAAGATTCAAATGAAAGTTTGAAGAAATTGCAAAAAGAAGGTTTGTCGGAAGACTTGGAAAAAGATGCGGAAGAAGTGGTACAGGAAAGGACCACCAAATACAGCAAAATAGTCGACGATATGCTGAAGGACAAGACCGAAGAAATTTTAAAAATATAATTGTTTCTAGTTTTCTGTTTTCTGAACATTGTTTAATTGTTTTCATGGCTTTGAGGCAGCTTGTTGAAGCTGCCTTAATTTTTGTCTGAAATCTTGATTTATGTTCAGTTGTGTTGGATCAAACAGAACTCCTCAGGTAGTTTATCTCATTCATCAATTTTTCCAGCCGCTCTTTCGAAACCGGGTTTTTCCAGTTGCCATTTTCTTTCAAAAACGACCCGACAATAAAAACATTGGCAAAAGGCCAGTATTTTTTAATGTTTTCAGAAGTAATTCCCGACCCGATCAGCAGTGGCAGCGAAGTGCTTTTCCGGGCTGCTTGCACATCCTCAATCAGCGCTTCTTCGCCGGTTGAACGCCCGGTGATAATGATCCCATCGCTGCAAAAATATTCCGCTGTTTTGACTTGCTCTTCCAGCGAAATATCAGCAGTTATGGCATGCGACGAATGCTTTTTACGGACATCGGTAAAAATTTGCACTTCTTCGGCGCCGATCATTTTCCGGTAGCGAAGCAGTTCCCCGGCGCAGCTCTCAATCAGGCCTTCATCGGCAACATGGGCAAAAACAAAACCTTCGGCACGAATAAAATTGAGTTGGGCAGCCTGTGCAACGGCAAGCGCTTCCTGGTTGGCCGCAGCCAGAATCTGGATGCCCAGCGGCAAACGGGTTTGTTCCCGCAGGCGACAGGCAACTGCCGTCATCGCTGCCGTAATTTCCGGGCCAACCTTGCGGTTCAGGTACGGCGCATCGTGCATATTTTCAATTAAGATTGCATCTACCCCACCCTGCTCAAGTATTACTGCTTCGTTTATAGCCTTTTCAATGATTTTACTGATCGACAAACTATTTGCAGGCGTTCCCGGCAGAGCCGCTACATGCACCATCCCAACAATGGTTTTTCGTTCTGTTCGAAGATTGAAGTTTTCCATATTGATTTTAAAATTAATGCTTTTATGCCAGATACAAGCCTGCATTTCACAGGAATGTATTCCTTTCAAAAAAAATTATTGAAATTATAATCCGGCTTAATTTCTTAATTCTTCTCATCGTGATTAACTTTGAATAGCTAACTTTAAGGTTCGGTTTTTTATTCTGAAAAAAATGATCGGATTGGTTGATTATCATACACACACGGTTTTGTCGGACGGCGAAAATAATCACGAAGAAATGGTATGGGCTGCAATTGAAAAAGGGCTCGACGAAATCGGCTTTTCCGACCACGTTTGCGTGAAACCGGTAAATTGGGCCATGAGCGCTGTCGATATACCGGTAATGACCAACCAGATTATCGAAGTCAGGGAAAAATTTCAGGATAAAATAAAAATACGTTACGGCATCGAAATGGACTATCTTCCGGGCAAGGAAGCGGAAATTAAAAAGATCATTGATTCGGTACCGCTCGATTATGTGATTGGTTCGATTCATTTCATCGATGAATGGAATTTCGACTCAGACCAGTCGTTGTACGGCAAATGGAGCAACGACAAGTTGTACCAGATGTATTTCAGGTTGGTGCAACAAGCCACTTCTTCAGGATTATTTGACACCATTGGACACTTGGATATTATTAAAAACTTCCAGGTGTACCCCGAAAGCGATTTGAGTGATTTGTTTGAAGAAACCATCCGTATTTTGGCGAAAAACAATGTGGTTGTCGAACTGAATACCAGCGGGGCCGACCGTCCTTGCGGAGAGTTCATGCCCGGAAGAATGTTGCTGGAAATTTGCAACAAACACAATATTGAAATCACCCTGGGATCTGATTCCCATCAGCAATCGCAGGTGGCACGGCATTACGAAACGGCCATCGACCTTTTGAAAGAAATCGGGTATACTGAAATTGTGTCATTTGAAAACCGGCAGCGCAAAAAAATCAGGATATAGTTTACCAAATTCCAAAATTTAAGGCCCAAATTTCCAAATAGTTTTCCGTGTTCAGTAGCAATTTCCAGAAAAGGTATTGGTTACCAGCCAATAGCCACTCTATCATTAATTCCCTTCCAACAACTTGAAAATCTCATCCAGTCGCGGGCTTAAAATAATTTCCGTACGACGATTTTTCTGCCGGTCTTCAGTGGTTTTACCGGTAGCAAGCGGAACAAATTCACCTCTTCCGGCCGACGTAATTCGCTGCGGATCGATGCTTTTGTTCTCAAGTAATATTTTCGTAACGGCCGTGGCACGCATCACGCTCAAGTCCCAGTTGTCTTTTACTTCGCCCGAACCACGCATTGTCACATCATCGGTATGTCCTTCTACCATAATATTGATGTCGAGATTTACAGCAAGCAGATCCGACAGGTTTCTGAGCGCCTGTTTCCCTTTTTCATCCACGTTCCACTGGGCAGTTTTAAATAGCAGGCGCTCTTCCATCGACACATACACTTTGCCGTTCCGTTCGTCAATCGAAAGGCCATTGTTATTGAAGCCGGTCAAAGCATTGATCACTTTTTCCTTCAGTTGTTTTACTGCTTCGTCTTTTTTATCCAGCGCTTCCTGAAGTTCCGTCAACCGTTGATTTTTGCTCGCCAATTCCTGTTCGGCGTTACGCAATTTGTCTTCCCGGGCCTGAATATCGGCTTGTGTACTTTGAAGTTTTTCCATCAAAGCTCCAATTTCCTGGGTACTCCCGGCTTTCAATGTTTCCAGTTGATTCTGCATTTCAGAATTGAAGAATGCCAACTGCTTATTGGTCCGGCGCAACGACTCCAGTTCCTGGCTCCCTGCATTCCATTTTTGCTGAAGTTCTTCAAATTCTTTCTGCAATTTATCGAAACGCCCCTGTAACTCATTTGTTTTCACCAGTAAATCCTGATTTTTCTCTTGTAACAAACGGCTTTCATTTTCGCAGTCCTGAAGATTTTTTGTCACTTCTTTAAACTGTTTTGATGAAACACAGGAAGTAAAAAACAGGATGGAAAGAATATAAAAAAATGTTTTTCTCATGGCTTAGATAATTTTTCAATAAATATAAAGTTTTGCATTTTGAGATCAAAGGAACATATAGGTAAACAACCGATTTTTACGGATAATTGTTTACCTTACGGAATGCAAATAATAGTATATTTGAATTTATTTTTTTCGATGATTGATGGAAGAACAAAAGAGAAAGCTGTTTGACAAAATTACATATCCTTCTGATTTGCGGGAACTTAATGTAACTGATTTGCCCGAAGTATGCGAAGGACTCCGACAATTTATTATTGATGAGCTTTCGAATAACCCGGGTCATTTTGGCGCTAGTTTGGGTGTAGTTGAACTCACTGTTGCCCTGCATTATGCCTACAATACACCTTACGATTTGCTGGTTTGGGATGTTGGTCATCAGGCATACGGGCATAAAATAATTACGGGTCGCAAAGACCGTTTCAAAACCAACCGGAAACACAACGGGATCAGTGGGTTCCCAAAACCTTCGGAAAGCGAATACGATACCTTCGGAGTGGGACACTCGAGTACTTCTATTTCAGCAGCACTGGGAATGGCCGTTGCTTCAAAACTTAAGGGGGAAAAAGACCGCAAGATTGTTGCCGTTATTGGCGATGGATCGATGACCGGTGGTCTGGCCTTCGAAGGATTGAACAATGCTGCCGTCAACAAATCAGACCTGCTGGTTATTCTGAATGACAACAACATGGCCATTGACCCGAATGTGGGTGGCCTGAGCAATTATTTGCTGAATATTTCACGTTCGCAGACGTACAACAAACTAAAACGCGACATCTGGGACGGGCTGGGCAAATTGAACGGACTGGGACCGCGTGCCCGCCGGATTGTTCAGAAAATGGACAGCGCCCTGAAAAATATGCTGCTCAAACAATCCAACTTTTTTGAGGGAATGGGACTGCGCTACTTTGGACCGATTGACGGACACGATGTAGTTTATCTTTCGAAAGTACTAACGAGTTTACGCGATATTCCGGGACCAAAATTATTGCACGTTATCACGAAAAAAGGGAAAGGCTTTCCTCAGGCAGAAATCAACCAGACACAATTTCACGCACCGGGCAAGTTTAATAAAAGAACCGGAGAACTGCTCGATTGTGGATGTCAGGCCGATAAACCTCCGAAATTTCAGAATGTGTTTGGCGAAACATTGGTTGAGCTGGCTTTACAAAACGACCGGATTGTAGGCATTACACCAGCCATGCCATCAGGTTGTTCAATGAATATCATGATGGGAAAAATGCCGGAACGGGTTTTCGACGTGGGCATTGCCGAACAACACGCGGTAACTTTTTCAGCAGGATTGGCAAAACAAGGAATGCTTCCTTTCTGCAATATTTATTCAACATTTATGCAACGGGCCTACGACCAGGTGATCCACGATGTTGCTATTCAAAATTTGAACGTGATATTTTGCCTCGACCGCAGCGGCCTGGTTGGTCCCGATGGAGCTACCCACCACGGGGTTTTCGACCTGGCCTACATGCGTAATATCCCCAACATGATTGTATCAGCGCCAATGGACGAAAAAGAACTTCGCGACCTGATGTTTACTGCACAAAAAAAAGACCACGGCCCATTTTCAATCCGCTATCCAAGAGGCTGTGGCAGTTTGGTAAACTGGCGTACCCCGATGACTGAAATTAAAATAGGGAAAGGCCGAAAGCTGAACGATGGCGACCAACTTGCAATACTCACTATTGGAACAGTGGGAGTTCATGCTCACCGGGCAGTGAAAAAATTGGCTCGTGAAGAAATGATGGTTGCCCACTACGACCTGCGTTTTGTAAAACCCATCGACGAAGAATTGCTGCACGAAGTATTCCTCAAATTCACGAAAGTAGTTACCGTTGAAGATGGAGTTTTGCAAGGTGGTTTTGGCAGCGCTGTGCTTGAATTCATGAGTAAAAACCATTATCATGCCGAACTGACCATGATGGGGGTTCCTGATCGTTTTATTGAACATGGCTCAATTGACGAATTACAACAGGAATGTGGGTACGATCATAAAGGCATCTATAAAAAAGTAAAAGAACTTTTATCCTGAACGTACGATAATTTTTTCTGAATTGGTTCGTTTGACAGCCAGTACACACTATAAAATCCAATAAATTGGAATTCTACTACAAAAAACGACGCTGGAAAATCCTTCTTCTGATCGGGGCTGTCCTGATTGGCATCGGATCATCTGTCTATACCAACTGGCTGGTAAAGCAAATGGCTACTGAAGAACGTAAAAACGTGGAGATCTGGGCCGAAGCAACAAAAAGACTGGCAGAGATGAATGACAACGAGCTAACTGACATCACTTTTCTGACCACCGTCTTAACCCGGAATGAAACTATTCCTATCATTGTTGCCGACAGCACCAACAAAATTATAGAGGCAAGAAATATTCATTATCCAAAAGATAAAAAAGAAATATTTCAGCAAAAGGAACTGAATAAAATGAAGGCCCAGCACGAGCCAATCAAGATTATCCTTTCGGAAAAAGAAACTCATTACCTGTACTACCGCGATTCATATTTATTGCGCAACCTTCGTTATTTTCCGTTTGTACAGTTGGGAGTCATATTTTTATTTATCATGGTTTCTTACCTGGCTTTCAGTTCCTCGCGAAAAGCCGAACAAAACCAGGTGTGGGTAGGTATGTCGAAAGAAACAGCCCACCAGCTGGGAACACCCATTTCGTCGTTAATGGCTTGGGTCGAACTGCTAAAACTGAAAGATGTTGACCCAAAGTTGATCGACGAATTTGAAAAAGACACCCAGCGCCTCGGAAAAATTGCCGAACGTTTCTCAAAAATCGGTTCAGCGCCCGAGTTGGTGACGACCAATGTATGTGAAGTTATCGAATCAACCGTAAATTATTTAAAAACCCGCACTTCGGGAAAAGTAAAGTTCTTGATTAACCATGAAACGGAGGATGCCTGTTTTGCCCGGCTGAATTTGTCCCTGTTTAGCTGGGTAATCGAAAATCTCTGCAAAAATGCGATTGATGCAATTGAAAATGAAGGTAGCATCGTGATTTCAATGCATTTAAAATCGAAACACATACATATCGATGTAAGCGACACAGGTAAAGGCATTCCAAAAAGTCAGTTCAAAACCATTTTTGAACCCGGCTTTACCACCAAGAAACGTGGCTGGGGACTTGGACTCTCGCTGGCTAAACGGATTGTAGAGAATTATCACAATGGAAAAATATTTATCAAACATTCTGAATTAGGCAAGGGGACAACCTTCCGGATCATCCTGAACCGCTAATTTCATGAACAGTAATCTTACAAGTCAAAACATTGATTCACAAACAAATATTTTCAATGAAAATTTTCCTCAGATAATCTGTTTAAAAAGATCAATATTTTTTCCCTGTTATCAGATTTTTTATACTTTTGCAAAACTTTTTTCAGGCAATGAGCAAAATGTCTCGTTATAACATTGCATTTAAAGGACTTTCGCAAGGCAAGCATGAGTTCCTTTTTGAGTTGGACAAAAGCTTCTTTGGAGCATTTGAAAACAGCATTGTTGAAAACGGGCAGGTTTCAGTAAAAATTGCCTTGGAAAAACAGAGTGCATTGCTGGTTCTTTGGTTTTATATTAATGGAACTGTAAACATTCAGTGCGATCGATGCCTGGAATTGTTCGATCAGCCAATTAGTGGAAAAAACCGCATCATTGTTAAGTTCGGGGAAGAAAATCTCGATGACGGCGATGATATTATTTGGGTAAGTGTAAACGATTACCAGTTAAATGTAGCACAACTGATGTACGAGTTTGTTAGTCTTGTTCTTCCGATCAGGCATGTACACCCGGATGATGAAAACGGAGAAAGCACCTGTGATCCGGAAATGATTGACAAACTGAATGATCTCTATATAAGCAAAAACGACGAAGAGGAAAGTACTGATTCGCGTTGGGACGATTTGAAAAAATTATTAGATAACGAATAAAGATTTTTAGAAATGGCACATCCAAAGCACAAAATTTCAAAGACAAGAAGGGACAAAAGACGAACCCATGATAAAGCAATTCCAGCAACGCTGGCATCGTGTTCAAATTGCGGCGCAACAGTTAAATATCATACAGTTTGTCCGGAGTGTGGCTATTACAGAGGTAAATTAGCTATCGAAAAAGACATCACCGTTTAATTACGATTTATACGATCAGAGGAATAAACCTTCTGATCTTTTTTATTCGTATACTTTTCGAACAATATAAATGATTGTTTTAAAATGAGTTAGGCGTGGTTTTTATGCCTAATTTTTTTTGTCATTCAATTTTTTCATTCTATATTTCGCGCCATTTTTACAAACATCAATAACGAGACCAAACACTTCGTTTTTTGAATGTTCGCAAGTCTTTTATAAAAAACAGAAACAGAAATATGGGAAAGATATATGCTGCGATTACCGGTATCGGCGCATTCTTGCCTGAATACAGGTTGACCAATGATGAATTAAGCACCATGGTCGAAACTTCCGATGAATGGATAATGCAGCGCATCGGCATTAAAGAACGCCGTATTTACAAAGAAAAAGACAAGGCGACTTCCGACATGGGAACCGCTGCCGTAAGACAACTTCTTGAAAAAACAAATACCTCTCCCGAGGATGTTGATTTGTTGATATGTGCCACGATTACCGCTGATCGTCCTTTACCCGCCACTGCAAATGTGATCGGCAGAAAAGCAGGTTTGAAAAATGCCTGGAGCTTTGATCTCAATGCTGCCTGTTCCGGATTTGTATTTGCACTGACCACTGCTTCGCAGTTTGTGGAAAACGGACGATACAAAAAAGTAATTGTTGTAGGGGCCGATATGATGTCGTCGATTGTTAATTACACCGACCGCACTACCTGCCCACTGTTTGGCGATGGCGCCGCTGCAGTTATGGTAGAACCAACTACCGAAGCGGTTGGAGTGATCGACCATATTAATTACACCGATGGGAAAGGGCGTCATTACCTGCAGGTGAAGGCAGGCGGATCGAAACGTCCGGCCAGTCACGAAACGATTGACAACGGTGAGCATTTTGTGCACCAGGACGGACAAACGGTTTTTAAATATGCCGTTTCGCGCATGTCTGACGTGGCCGTCGAAATCATGCAGAAAAATCAACTAAAAATTGATGAACTAAACTGGCTGGTTCCACACCAGGCCAATATGCGGATTATTGAAGCAGTTAGCCGAAGAGTCGGGATTGATCGTGAAAAAATAATGGTCAACATCGAAAAATACGGAAATACCACTGCTGCTACCATTCCGCTTTGTTTGTACGATTACGAAAAACAACTAAAAAAAGGAGACAACATCGTTCTAGCCTCATTTGGCGCAGGTTTTACCTGGGGAGCGGTGTACCTGAAATGGGCTTATTAGCCTGTCGTACAAAGGCGTTCCGAAGAATAAATTTTCATCTGACATTGAAAAGTCATGCACCAATGACTTCCTTATGTCCTCAAAAATCATATTTTATGACAATTTCGGAGGATATCATTTTTTTTTTACAATCCGCTTACTAAAAATTGTCTCTATTCGTTTACGTTTAAACAATAGCTTTAGTATATTTGGTGACGGTTCATAAAAACAATTCAAGATGGCAAAAACACATAGCGAAATCAACCCAAAAGTAATCAACCTGATTTCAAACGGGACTAAAATTACCGGGGATATAATTTCTGATGGTGATATTCGTATTGATGGTGAATTGAAAGGCAATATTCAATGTAAAGGCCGTTTGGTCATTGGTGACTCCGGGCTTATTCATGGCGAAATTAGATGCAGCACCTGCGAAATTTCAGGAGAAGTAAAAGGAAAGCTGACCGTTATTGAATTGCTTTCGTTAAAATCCAGTTCCAAAGTGACTGGAGATATTTTAATTGGTAAACTATCGATCGAACCGGGAGCCATTTTCTCGGGAGCTTGCCAGATGGGCAGCGAAGTCAAACAAAATGAAAGCAAACAAACCGAAAAATCGTAATTCCGGTCTAAACAATATTATACGGTTTAGTAGCCTTGGGTTCGAAATGCTGGGGATCATGGCTATCTGTATTTTTCTTGGAATAAAAATCGATGAATGGCTGGAGCTGAGCCACATTTTCACAATAATTCTTGCCATATTTTCAGTTTTTGCTGCTTTGTATTACGTTATTCGCAAAATTAAATAAACGAATGAATACCGACTTTTTTAGTTTCTACAAAAAAAGCACTATTGTAACCCTTGTCCTTTTTATTTTTGGATTAATCATTTTCCGTTTTTTTGCAACAGATTTTTACCATCCGTTTTTCCCTCTTTTACTTTTATTTTTCTATACGCTCAGCTTGACAATTCAACATTTTCTTTACAAAATATTGAAAATGAATATGCTGAAATTCTCGGCGCGTTTCATGGCTATCACTATATTGAAGATGATTTTATTGTTGGCACTGGCACTTGTTTATATTCTGCTAAACAAAGCAGGTGCAGTTGCATTTATTATTGTGTTCTTTTTTCTGTATGTAATTTACACCATCATTGAGGTATACGACATCACGAAACATGCCGTAAAAAAATAGAGATCAATTATCTGTAGTTTTCAGAAGAGGAAAGAAAAAAAAATTAAATTTGTGATGCTCGCTTTTTAATGAAGAAAACATGCAAAAAATATTCGCAATCATATTTATCCTGCTGCTATTTTCTATCCAGAATACTTTTGCCGAAGGAAACCATGAATTGGATCATTCTGCGTCAATTGAGAAATTTAATGCCGGTGATTTTATTTTCGACCATATCAGCGATTCGCATTATTGGCATATTGTTACCTGGAAAGGAAAAGACGTTGCATTACCCCTGCCAGTGATCTTGTACAGTAAAAACAGCGGGCTGAATATGTTTATGTCCGGAAAATTTCACCATGGATACAGCGATTACAACAATTTCAGGCTGATGCTTGAAGGTGACAATAAAGGAAAAATTACAGAACTGGATGCAACCGGAAATACAATAAAGAGCCTTCCTCTCGATTTGTCGATCACCAAAAATGTGATCGCTATTTTTTTCAGTCTTGCCTTTATGCTCTGGGTGTTTTTATCGGTTGCAAAAGCATACACCCAACGCAAAGGACAAGCGCCAAAAGGGTTGCAGAATTTTATTGAACCGGTTATTATTTTCATTCGTGATGAAGTAGCACTTCCATCTATAGGAGAAAAAAAATACGAACACTATCTGCCCTACCTGCTGATGGTCTTCTTTTTTATATTATTGAATAATTTATTGGGGCTGATCCCCTTTATTCCGGGCGGTGCCAATGTAACCGGGAACATTACCATCACCATGTTTCTGGCTTTATGTACTTTCTTTATCATCAGTTTTAGTGCAAACAAGGTATATTGGAAACACATTGTGAATACCCCTGGCATTCCTTGGTGGTTAAAAATTCCCATACCCGTTATGCCATTTGTTGAATTATTGGGCGTTTTCACAAAACCTTTTGCTCTAATGGTTCGTTTGTTTGCGAACATAACTGCCGGGCACATCATTGCCCTTGCATTCATTAGCATGATTTTTATTTTTGGACAAATAAATTTTGCCTTAGGATACACAGTATCGGTGTTATCTATTGCATTCTTAATTTTTATGACTTGCCTTGAATTACTGGTGGCCTTTGTTCAGGCATTTGTATTTACACTGCTTTCAGCGGTTTTTATAGGTATGGCCATCGAAGAACATCATTAAACAGGTACCAAGCAAGGTACAACAAATATAAATTTAAATTTTTATGCTATGCTATCAGCAATTTCAACTGTATTATTACAAGTAGCAACAGAAGCAGCCAATCAAGGTGCAGCATTTGGTATTGGTACTATAGGTGCCGGCATTGGAGCAGGTCTTGCAGCTATTGGAGCAGGTATTGGCATTGGTCGCATCGGAGGTTCAGCGATGGAGGCTGTAGCCCGTCAACCAGAGGCTTCAGGCGATATCCGCGCAAATATGATCCTTACTGCAGGATTTGTTGAAGGAGTAGCACTCTTTGCTGTTGTGGTTTGCCTTCTTATTCTTGTACTTTAACGATGAAACCCCGGATGCTGCGGTTGGCCGCATCGCGGGGCTTTTTTCGATTTTCAGAAAAATGAAACATCAATTCTTCTGAAAATCGGATTTTGGATTTTGTAATTTGGATTTTGTAATTTTTTAAGATATGGAACTTGTAACACCAGGGATAGGTTTATTATTTTGGATGGCTGTTTCTTTCACCATCGTTTTTTTAATCCTGAAAAAGTTTGCATGGAAGCCTATTCTGAATGCCCTCAAAGATCGGGAAAACTCGATTTCAGATGCACTCAATGCAGCAGACAAAGCCCGCAAAGAAGTGGCAGGGATGAAAGCCGATAATGAAAAAATACTTGCCGAAGCCCGCCGCGAAAAAGACCTGATCCTGAAGGAGGCCAGGAACATCAAGGAGAAAATTGTAGCCGAAGCAAAAACACAAGCCCATGCCGAAGCGCAAAAAAGTATAGAAGCAGCACGGCTGGTCATTCAGAATGAAAAAACTGCAGCTATCAACGAAATCAAACAACAGGTAGCTGAACTTTCAGTTTCAATTGCGGAAAAAGTCCTTCAGAAAGAATTGAAAGACAAAAAAGAACAGGAAGTATTGGTCGACAATCTTCTGAAAGATTTGAAACTTCAATAGTTTATGGATCAGAGTAAAATAACTGTCAGGTACGCCAAGGCGTTGTTTGCGCTAGCCAAAGAAAGAAATCAGGTTAATATTTTTAAAACCGACATCAGCGTGGTGTTTTCAGTATCGCAATCAAACACCGATTTTAATTTTCTTCTGGAAAGCCCGGTTGTACCGACATCTCAAAAAACAAAAGCAATTCGCTTGATATTTCAAGGCAATATTGATGAAACAACCCTTCGTTTTATGGAACTGATCGTGGAAAACAAACGGGAGCAACACATCCTTGGTATCTGCCGTAACTTCCTCGATCTGATCCGCAAAGAACAAGGCATTAAAACAGCAGTTGTCACCAGTGCAAGCCCCCTCTCTCCGGAAACGGTTGAGCAATTGAAATTGCTGCTTGAAGCCAATTTCAAAGCAAGTGTCGAAATGGGCGAAAAGGTAAATGAAGAACTTTTAGGTGGCTTTGTCCTTCGGGTCGACGATCAGCAATACGATGCAAGTATCGCCACCCAACTGAAAAGAGTGAAAGAGACTTTGATAAGAACAGAAATAAAATAAACGACGATAAAATTATTTGAACATGGCTGATATTAAACCTGCTGAAGTATCGAAAATTCTGAAACAACAACTCGAAGGTTTTAAGTCGGAAGCAGAACTTGAAGAAGTTGGAACTGTCCTTCAGGTAGGAGACGGGATTGCACGTATTTACGGCTTGTCGAATGTCGAATCGAACGAGATGATTGAGTTCGATTGCGGCGTGAAAGGAATTGTTTTGAACCTTGAAGAAGATAATGTTGGAGCAGTACTTTTAGGACTTTCTGAAGAAATTAAAGAAGGCGACACCGTGAAGAGGTTGCGCCGCATCGCTTCAATTGAAGTTGGCGAAGGGTTATTGGGTCGCGTGATCAACACTCTGGGTGAGCCAATTGACGGCAAAGGGGCAATTCGGGGCGAAAAGTTTGAAATGCCACTTGAACGTAAAGCACCTGGTGTAATTTATCGCCAGCGGGTAAATCAGCCTTTGCAAACAGGAATCAAGGCAATTGATGCGATGATTCCGATTGGCCGGGGCCAGCGTGAGTTGATTATTGGCGATCGTCAGACCGGGAAAACGGCTGTTGCAATCGACGCCATTATCAATCAGCGCGAAAATTTCGAAAAAGGCGAACCAGTATATTGTATTTATGTTGCGATCGGACAAAAAGGATCAAACGTAGCCAACATTGCAGCTACCCTCGAAAAACATGGCGCGATGGCCTATACCGTGATTGTTATGGCTACCGCTTCCGATCCGGCTGCCCTTCAGTTTTATGCACCCTATGCAGGCGCAACCATTGGCGAATTTTTCCGCGATACAGGCCGCCATGCGCTGATTATATTCGATGACCTTTCGAAACAAGCAGTTTCGTACCGCGAAGTGTCGCTTTTACTGCGTCGCCCACCGGGCCGCGAAGCATATCCGGGCGATGTTTTTTACCTGCATTCACGGTTACTCGAGCGTGCCGCAAAAATTGTAAATTCGGATGAAATTGCGGCTCAAATGAACGACTTGCCCGCATGTTTGAAAGATAAAGTAAAAGGTGGAGGCTCGTTGACTGCACTCCCGATTATTGAAACACAGGCTGGTGATGTTTCTGCATATATCCCCACCAATGTAATTTCTATTACCGACGGACAGATTTTCCTCGAATCGAACCTGTTTAACTCAGGTGTCCGTCCTGCAATTAATGTAGGGATATCTGTTTCACGTGTTGGGGGTGATGCCCAAATTAAGGCAATGAAAAAAATTGCCGGAACCCTGAAACTCGATCAGGCCCAATTTCGCGAACTGGAAGCTTTCTCGAAATTTGGTTCCGACCTCGATGCTGCAACCATGCGCATACTCGACAAAGGACGCAAAAACGTGGAAATCCTAAAACAAGGACAATATGCCCCAATTAAGATTGAGCATCAGGTTGCCATTATTTACTGCGGGGTCAAAGAATTATTACGCAATGTTCCTGTTTCGAAAGTGAAAGCATTTGAAGCTGATTTTATTGAGCTGATGGAAATGCAATACAAAGAAGCGCTGAACGAACTCCGAAAGGGGAATTTGACAGACAAAGAAACCCAGGCAATAGAAAAAGCGGCTGCCGAAGTAGCCGAACGATATAAATATTGAAAGACTGAAAAGCTGAAGGATTGATATTCACTTATTCAATCCTTCACTCATTCGATAATTAGTTCTCAATGGCGAATTTAAAAGAGATACGGAACCGGATTTCATCGGTAAAAACAACAAGGCAGGTAACCAGCGCCATGAAAATGGTTTCGGCTGCCAAGCTGAAAAAAGCGCAGGATGCAATTTTGCAAATCAGGCCTTATGCCGATAAGTTGTACGAAATACTGACCTCGCTGAGCACAAGCCTCGAAAACGCAGAAGATTCGGTTTATACTCAACAGCGCGAACCTGAGAACGTGCTGATTGTGGTTATCAACTCAAACCGCGGACTTTGCGGGGCTTTCAATGCCAATATCAGTAAAAGGGCAATCGAACTGGCACTTGCCAAATATCCGCAGCAACTAAAAACCGGGAAAATCAAATTTTTACCCATCGGGAAACAAGCTGAAAGATTTTTAAAATCGAACAAAATCCCATCGGTTAAAGCACGCAATGAAGTGTTTGACCAGCTGAAATTTGAATCAACTGCAATCATTTCGTCTGAACTGCTGGACAACTTCACCAACAAAAAATACGACCGGATTGAATTGGTATATAACAAATTCAAAAACGCAGCGGTTCAAATAGTTACCAGCGAACAGTTCTTGCCTGTTGAAATTCAGGAAAAAAAAGAAACGGCAACCGCCAACTTCAATTTTATATACGAACCATCGCAGGAATACATCGTTCAGGAACTGATTCCGCGTTCGCTGAAAATACAATTTTACAAAGCGCTTCTCGATTCGAATGCCGCAGAACACGGAGCCCGCATGACAGCCATGCACAAAGCAACCGATAATGCCACCGATTTGATCCGTGAGTTGACCCTGACTTTCAACAAGGCCCGGCAGGCTGCCATTACCAACGAAATATTGGAAGTTACCAATGGATCCGAAGCATTAAACGGATAACAGTTCCTCTGTAAGGTAAAATTACCATACATGTTTTTTCTTATTTATTCATCTCAAAGCTATCAAAAATGCTATTTGTTTGAACTTTATACTATTTAATGAAAGAAGTACAGCTAAATTTTCATTAAATTATTTATTTACTTGATTTTGTCTGGATATTGTAAGAACTTGTAACTTTATTGAAGAAACTCAAACTAATGACTATATGAAAAAGTTTTTCTACAAATTGCTTTTCCTGTTATTGCTGTTTGTTATAAACAGCTGCAATCTCGAGAATTTTGACTTTAACAAATTATCTGACGATGTAAACATCTCTCCCGAATTTGTAGTTCCCCTCGCCAATGCCGATATATCGGTCTGGGACATCATTGAGTCAGTAAACAATGAAAACGACACACTTTTAAAAGTCGGCACCAATGATGTAATTAAAATTGTATATACAGAAAAAGGGATATACAACTATTCGGTTCGCGACCTGGTGACTCTCAAGTCTCAGAAATCGTTTTCTTCCGGGAATAAACTCATCGGGAATATTCCACTCGATAATGTTCTGGTCAATAAAGAAGTAAGTCTTTGGGATATAACCAGTGCTGTCAACGGAAATATTGACAACATCATCCCCCTGAACGGAACGTATAACATATTTCCATCGACCAGTTATGTTGGACCACCTCCAGCCGTTTATGCAGTGCCGAATATAACTGATTTTACTCAGGTTAAGTTTGCCAAAGGAGATGTGGAGATAACCCTCCAAAATAATCTCCCGGTCCCAATTACCCTGGAAGGTGGCTTAATTAACAGACAGAACGGACAAGGCTTTGCCGCTTTTTCGTTTACCAACCTAAATCCTGGTAGTACTGCAACTGTAAGTGTTTCAATGGCAGACAAAACCATTTCAAACCAGATTGATTTCAGAATGACAAAATTTGAAACTGCATCAACAGGTTTTCCTGCTCTTATCAATCTGAACGATAAATTCAAACTGAGCATGAATTTTAAGGATGTTGAGATTTCGGAAGGGAATGTAAAAACCGACTCAAAGCAGATTACCGGGTTTTCCGGAGCGTTTGATTTTGAATTCGATGATGGAGTAAAGGTATTTGAAGCCATCCTAAAAAGAGGGTTCCTTGACATCACTTCGTCGAATAATTCGCAACTGAGCGGAACCATCAATCTGACGTTCCCGAACATAAAAAAGAGTGGCATCCCTGTTACCGTGAATGTTCCGTTTAGCGGAAGCCCCAACACGGTAGGTCTGACCAATGCCGTTATCAACCTTGCTTCCGACATAACTACACCGTACAATAAAGTTCCGTATACATATTCCATAACGGTCAATGCATCGTCCGGCTACATTAACTATAATTCGACCAATTATCTCAGCTTGAACGTGAATCTTTCGAGCCTTGACTACCAGTCAATAAAAGGAGACTTTGGAGACAAAAACATTACCATTACTCAAGGAAGTTTTAATATGGATATGGAATTTCTCGATAAAATAAAGGGCAATTTCAAATTAGCCAACCCACAGCTCCAGTTAATACTTTCAAATAAAATTGGAGTGCCAGCCCAAGTGAGTGCTCAATTTACAGGTTCGAACAAAAGTGGACAGTCGGTTACCCTGATTCCTTCGCCATTTATGCTATCGACACCAGCCAGTTTAGGAGCGCCAGCCGTATCACAAACAATTACATTCAATAAAAACAATTCTAATATTGTTGACTTTGTCGCATTACCACCATCCGGGAATATAACTTACAGCGGGAATATCAGTTTTAACCCTGGCACTACTCCCATAACTGCTACCAACGCGAATTTCTTCACCTTGGATGATTCCCTTAAAATTGATTTGGGAGTCGACCTTCCTTTCGAACTTCAGATAAATGACCTTACATTTGAAGACACGGTTAAAGTTAACGGCAAAGATCTGGATATGATTAAATCGGCAGAATTGATTGTCAACGCAATAAATGAAATCCCTCTTGATATTGACGTACAAATATTTTTTATTGACACGATTTCAGGGCAACAGTACAGCTCATCAACAAAAAGCAATTTGCTAACTGCTGCGCAAATCAGTAACACCGGAGTAATTACACCAGTAACATCCAGCAATTCGATTGCCCTTGACGAAAATGAGCTTGAGGGTCTGAAAAAGGCAAACGGCATGGTTTTCAAAGGGTTTATAAGTTCTCCTGAAAACGGGACCAAAACGGCTGTTATCTACTCGACAAGTAAGCTGAATATGAACGTTGTTATTAAATCGAAATTTGATCTTTAAAAACTGGCAATATTATGAAAGCAAAAAACATAACCATTCTAATCTCCGGAATAATACTGCTGGCTGCAACAATAACAACGTCGGCGCAGGAAAGCACAAACATGTATTTTATGAAGGGAATGCCGCAGGCTACCATGTACAACCCGGCTTTACACAACGACTCGAGCGCTGTGGTAATCGGCTTACCAGGTTTGTCGGGTATGTACTTTGGACTGAACAGCGATTTCGCAGTCAATAACCTCATTCACAACGGAACCGGCAACATGTCCGACTCATTGGTTATCGACATCGACGGATTCCACAATTCACTAAAAGACCAGAATTACTTCAGGCAGAACTTCGAGATGTCGCTTTTCTATCTTGGGTTCAGGACCAAAAAAATGTTTATCACTTTTTCGGTTAGCGAGAAAGAATCGGCACAAATTGGATTCGGCAAAGGATTGATTACTTTCCTGAAAGACGGAAACGGTTCTTCCATGGGCGAAATCCAGGATTTAGGCAACCTCGATTTTGATGCGTACCATTACAGGGAATATGCGCTGGGCGCTTCCCAGGAATTAATGGACGGAAAACTTTCCGTTGGAGTTAAATTCAAAGCCCTGTTCGGAAAATTTGCCCTTCAGACCGAAAAACTGAATTTTAAGATTGGAACAGCTGCCGATGGTTCCACAGTGGAACTGCAAACCGATATGGATCTTAACTTTTCGGCGCCATTGACCCCTAAGTACAACGAAGACAATTACTTCAATGGTTTTGAAGATAACTTTGAGGCAAGCGAATATATTATGGGTTCCGACAACATGGGAATGGCTTTCGATCTGGGTGCTGTGTTTAAAGTTACTCCGAAAATTACGGTTTCGGCAAGTATCATTGACATTGGGAAAATACCTTTTAAAACCAATGTGTTCAATGTGAAGAAAAACGAAAGCTATATCTGGGAAGGCCTCGATTTTTCCAATTCAATGGATGACACCGATCCGAACTATATCAGCGCAGATGATATGATGGACGAAGAAATGGATAAACTGAAAGCCGTTGTACAACCAACGCAAAGCGAGATCAGTTCCAATGCCTTTGATATGAGCCTGCCGACAAAAGTCTTTATTGGCGGCACTTACGCACTAACAAAAAAAATAAATCTTGGCCTGCTTGACCGGATGTATATGTACAACGGCGAAACCAATAACAGTCTAACCGTATCGGCCAATGCCATGTTGGGAAATTTCCTCTCGGTAACCGGTTCGTACTCCGCAATGAGCGGATCATACAATAACCTGGGACTTGGACTGGCTTTGCGCTTGGGATTTCTGCAATTTTATATGGCAAGCGACAACCTGATGGCTTTGAACGAACCGGCCAAAGCAGAGTCTGTAAATGTACGCTTTGGGCTGAACATTTTATTTGGAAGAAAATATCAGAATTTTGTTCATTGATATCAATACATTTTGAAAAAAGGGAGGCAACTCCCTTTTTTTATGCATATTACACTGAAAAATCGTTGGCAAAGCCTCTAAAATCTCTAATCCTATTGGGTTCTATGGAAATTTATTAGAACCTCTTTCAATAAGACTTTATAGAATTGGATTGACATAAGAATTTGGAGTAAAATCACCAACCATTTTTCAGTACATTACCCGAAAAAAATGCAGCAAAAATGAGAGTCATTTTTGCTGCATTTTGTGGTGAACGTGAACCCTTTTCAAAAAAAAGAGGTCTCTTGTTTTGAGGAAATTGATTAAAAAGTTCATTGTTTCCAAGGTGCAAATTACAAATCGGCACCAGCCACCATCTGCTTTAGTTCAGAGAAGCGGAATCTACTTTTTAGTCACCTTTTCATACCATTTTTCCCACTCTTGTTTCATTTTTTCTACTTTACCGGGAAATTTTTCTGCCAAGTTAACTGTTTCGGTACGATTCTCTTTTATGTTGAACAGTTCCCATTCTTTATCTTTGCGTGCTACTGTTTTCCAATCGCCTTGGCGCACTGCTTTACCTCCGGCATGTTCCCAGAATATAATCTCGTGTGGATCGCGGGTTTTGCCTTTTAAAATGGGGACCAAACTTTTCCCTGAATACGGGGAAATTTTATTTCCATTGAACTCTTTTGGATATTCGATACCAGCCAGCTCCAGAAAAGTTGGCATAACATCCATGACATGACCAAACTGGTTGGTGATGCTTCCAGATTTTGTTTTTAAGCCGTTGGGCCAGTGTACGATAAATGGAGTATTTATCCCTCCTTCGTATAATTCCATTTTCCAATAACGAAAGGGAGAATTGATGGCTCCGGCCCATGCATCACCGAGAAAAGACCAGGTATTTTCAGGTCCTGGCGAGCTTGTATCCGCAGGACTGGTGATCCAGTTGATTTCTTTTCCGTCTCTCATGTATTTGGACCTGTGAAGACCCGGCTTCTTTCCGGCACGTTCGGGTGATGCACCATTATCAGAAAGGAACAGGATAACTGTATTATCCAACTTTCCCGTTTCTTTGAGCTTTTCGATGATCTTTCCGATACCCTGATCGGCATGGTCAACCATTGCTGCATGGACTTCCATGTGTCTGGCTTCCCATTCTTTGTATTGCCATTCATCCCATTTCTTTCCGGATTCGTTTTGTGCCAGGGGTGCAGTTTTGGGATCAAACAGTCCCATTTCCATCATTCTTCGGTAACGCCGTACGCGAAGTGAATCCCACCCCTCGTCATATACTCCTTTGTACTTCGCTATATCTTCTTGCTTGGCATGCAAAGGCCAATGGGGAGCTGTGTGAGCAACATAAAGGAAAAACGGTTTATCGTGCTTTGCAAACTTCTCGATGAGCTCTACCGATTTATCTGTAACAAAATCGGTGAAATAAAAATCTTTTGGCACTTGCTTAATAGGTTCTTCATTGTGTACCAGGCTAAACGGATCGAAATGATTTATTACCCCCCATATCACCCCGTAATGTTCGTCAAAACCACGATTACAGGGATAGGTTTCAAGAGGAGCAAAATCGCCATGATCGGTCTGGTGACTTACCCATTTCAATGTTTCTTCCTCATCGTCAAGCCCTTTTGTGAGCGAAAGATGCCATTTTCCTGCCATTCCTGTCTGATATCCAGCCTGTTTTAACACTTCGGCCAGGGTAACAACATTACGAGTCAAACTATAACCAATATTGGGCATTCCTGCTTCATCGGGATAAACACCAGTTAAGAGCGATGCCCGTGAAGGACTGCACTTGGCGCAGTTATGAAAATTAGTAAATCGCAAACCGTTTTGTGCCAAGAGATCAATGTTGGGTGTACGGATTTCACCCCCATAACAACCAGGATCAGAGAACCCCATATCGTCCATCACGATAATCAGAAAATTGGGAGACTCTCTATTCGAAGCAGCTTTATTTTGACACTCTGCCGTTGGTTCCAGAAAGATAAGTGAAGAGATCACTGCGATTGATCTGAGCTTGTTGGACATAGAATCTGTTTTTAAATTATTACTACCTATCGTTTTTTATTGTTGAGGTTTTCAAAAATTGAATAAAAAAAAGCAACATCATATTATTGACATTCAATATTTAGGTTTCATTTTTTAGGAAAATATCAAGTGAAAATAGAATAAAAAAAGTCTTGTCCTTATTTGCAATCTGCAAAGGTTGATGAGAAATACAGAAGGAAAAGAACACCAAATTTGTGAGTTCATTCTCTTCCAGTAAAAAACAGGCTGCCAATGAAAACTTTTTGTTATTGACAAGGAATCAGAATGAAACCCCTTAATTCTACCGGTAACTCATCTATTTATAACCGCCATCGAGTTGCGATTTTGCAGGTATAATAGTTGCTTTGTGTTTCTCCATCTCCTTTTCAATTTCTTCAATTATCTCAGGATGCTCCTTGCTTACATTGTTTTTTTCAGAGGGATCATTTTCTATATTATAGAGTACGGGAATGTCATGCACAACTGGCGCTTCTTTACTATATGAAGGCTTTGTTATGAAATGTGCTTTCCAGCATCCTTTCCGAATAGCGTATAACTGATCGCGATTATAATAAAACACCAATTCGCGAACCTGTTCTTTCTGTCCTGTAAACAGCGGATAAAGATCTGTCCCGTCAATAACTCGGTCTTCGGGGAGTGGTACGTTTGCCAGGTTAAGAATAGTCGGGTACAAATCCATGGTTGTTGCAATTGCTGTGTTGATCTGACCAGCTTTTATGACTCCCGGCCACCAGGCAATAGCCGGCACCCGCATTCCTCCTTCATAAGCTGATCCCTTTCCTTCAAAAAGTAAACCGGCTGATCCTCCGTTTTCTTTCTTCGCCAGCCATGGCCCATTGTCGCTGGTAAACAGAACCAGAGTGTTCTTTTCAATATTCAGCTCCTTCAGTAAATCGAGTATTTGTCCTACACTCCAGTCCAATTCTTCTACTACATCTCCGTAAAGACCTCGTTTGCTTTTTCCTTTAAAATCAACAGAGGCATGCAAGGGTACATGGGGAAAATTATTCGGATAATACAAAAAGAAAGGTTTTTCCTTATTTTTTCGAATGAAGTTGACAACTTCTTCTGTATATCTTTTGGTTAATAACCGTTGATCCGGATTCTGTTCAATGATTTCCTCGTTTTTATACAATGGCAAAGGCGGAGCGTTTTTGTATGTACCTTCCAACATATCGTTGGAATATGGAAGGCCGAAGAAATAGTCAAACCCATTATTCAGTGGCATAAATTGAGGTAAATGCCCCAAATGCCATTTGCCAATAATGCCTGTTTGGTAATTTTTGCTTTTAAGCGCTTCAGCAATCGTTATTTCCGACTGTGGCAATCCCCCGGTAGAATACGGATAAAGTACATTACCACTGTTTTCTGAACCAGCCATTCCACTTCGTATTGGCAGTCTTCCGGTAAGCAGCGCAGCCCGGCTCGGGGTACATACATTTGCGCCAACATAAAATTGCGTAAATTTCATGCCCTCTGCGGCCATTTTATCCAAATGGGGGGTTATAATAGTGGGATGCCCGTAACAACTCAAATCGCCATACCCCATGTCGTCAGCAAGAATGAGAATTATATTGGGCGATTTAATTGGTTGTCCCTGAGTCGCAGTACAAACGAAGAGCAACAACAGACTACAAATTATTTTTTTGATCGATGAAAAATGTACCCGCTTCATATCCCAGTTATTAGAGTTTATTCATTCCAAACCAAAAATAGATAATTCGATCCAAAGAAGAACAAAATATATCTCAAAGTAAAAACCCAAATTATACATTAAAAGTAAAAAATGAATTCGAAATACTTCTGTAAGCCTTATCAAACAGTGGATACAGCGATTTTATATTTTAAAAAATGTCTAATGCTACGCAATAGAAAAATATGCAGTTAAGGTAATCTATATCAATAATTTAAACTTTAACATTTCGCTATTGCGTAATTTGGGATAATGAAATTTCTTTCCCATCATTTTTTTGAGTTTTGCCAGGGGTCGAACGTCCATCTTTTATATATTTTATCAATAATGCCTTCATTTCCTCGACTACAGGTGGATATTTATCCCAAACATTATGAGTCTCGCCCGGATCCGATTTCATATTATATAGTTGGTATGGCGGCATGGTTGCTATTTCTTTATCATCTTTTCCCGGCCTTGGGTAGCTCCATCCTCCGGAACCGGGAGATAATAATAATTTCCACTCGCCCTTTCTGATTGTGAAATTTCCATTGATAGAATGACTAATGGTCGCTTCTCTCTTATATTGTTTTGGGTTAGTATTTGACAAGAGAGGGAATAAATCGAAGCTGTCTTCACCTTCATTATCTTTTAACTGATAGCTTGTCACCGCTGCAAATGTTGCCATGAAATCCGTCAGGCAAATGGTTTTCTCAACTTTATTCGGTTTCAACTTCGCAGTCCATCGCACAATACAAGGGATACGATGCCCTCCATCGAATAAATCAGCTTTATAACCTCGGTAAATGGAACTGGGATTATGCCCTTTACTTTTCAGAGTCTCAACATCTGCAGCCGGAGAACAACCATTATCTGAAGCAAAAACGACGATGGTATTTTCTTGCTCACCGCTTTGGTCGATGGCATTTAGAATTTTCCCAACTTCATCATCAACCATCATCACATAATCGGCATAAGCGTTTAATCCTGATTTTCCCTGAAATTCTTTTGATGGCAAAACGGGGGTATGAGGTGCAGGCATTGGAAAGTAAAGAAAATAGGGGTTTGCTTTTTTGGCGCTTGCTTCAATATATTCTATCGCTCTACGAGTAAAATTAGGCAAACAATCATTATGGTCGAAATCGCTACCCGTTGGCCCTTTTCTCCAAAATGCCCCATCGTACCCTGGTGAACCCATTGGGATATTCGTTCCTTCAGTTAAATGGTTGGGTATTGAAGTAGGCATATCATTTTCGACATACACATAAGGAGTCATATCCAACGATGCCGGAATTCCATAAAAATAGTCAAATCCCAGGGTTGTTGGTCCATTGGCAATTGGCTTCGAATAATCGATACTATCAATTCCTTTATTCATATTATACCAGGTCCAGCCTAAATGCCATTTGCCAATACATGCTGTTTGATAACCTTGCCCTTTCAACATTGAAGCCACTGTTTTTCTATCAGGTGGAATAAGCGCTTTAGAATACCCACCTAATACTCCCTCTTTTAGCGTACTTCTCCAGTTATACCGTCCGGTCAGAATACCATACCTTGTCGGAGTACAAACAGCAGAACTTGAATGTGCATCAGTAAACGTGACACCTTCTGCCACTATTTTGTCGATATTCGGAGTAGGTATTCGCCCGTTTTCGTTTAAACAAGAAACATCGCCATAACCCAAATCGTCGGCAAGAATAAGAATTATATTGGGCATTTTAGTTGGTTGGCTCTGAGTCGTAGCATAAGCTACAAGGAATAACAGATTACAAGTTATTTTTTTGATCGATAAAAAATGTAGCCGCTTCATATTCCTGCGATTAGAGTTTATTTATTCCAACCCAAAAATAGATAATTCAATCTAAAGAAAGACAAGATATATCGTTAAAGCATAAAGGAATATGAGTCCGATGAGCGAATTTTCATAAGAAAATTGAAAATTAATTCATGTTACACATGTTCTCCATAAAGAAATTATTCATTTCTTTTATCTCGATTCTAAATCCTTTATTTCTTCCCATTTTTCAACAAAGTGGTTTTTAGCCCACTTCTGCCACATGTCTTTCATTTCCTTGACTTTTTCCGGGAACTGATTAGCCAAATTTTGTATCTCCGTTCGATCAGTTTCCATATCATACAATTCCCAATTGTCCGGATTTTGCTTATTCCACGCCACAACGAGCTTGTATTTCCCCAGACGGACAGCTTTGTTCCCTTCGTGCTCCCAAAATATTGGTTCGGTGTGTATGGGAACGTTATGACCTTTAATAAGAGGAACTAAACTTTTCCCTTCAAGAGGAAAAATCTTATTGCCATTGTATTCATTCGGATATTTCGCCCCGGCAAGATCAATGAATGTGGCCATTATATCGGGCAAAAAGCCATATTGTTTGACGAATGAACCATTATTTTCTTTCGGAATGCCTGTTGGCCAGTGCACAATGCAGGGAGATGAAATTCCACCTTCGTGAATCCAGTGTTTGTATTGTTTAAATGGGGTATTCGATGCATTTGCCCATGCTTGTCCGTAAGTAAGAAAATAGCCCTCCCTGGTTTCCATTTGACTTGCCGGGCCACCTCCAAGTTCATTGCCCTCGGCACAGGCTCCATTGTCGTCAATAAAGATGATAACCGTGTTGTTTATCAGGTCATTTTTTTCGAGAAATGTTGCCAGCTTACCTATATTTTGATCCATGTGATCGACCTGTGCCGCATAAATTGCCCGGCGTAAATCCATTTCCTGTTTTTTTTCTTCTGAAAGAGAATTCCAATCCCGGGAATCCTGCGGCGAAAGTTGCCAGTTGGGAGAAATTATTCCCATGTCAATCATACGCTGATATCGTTCCAACCGAAGGCTTTGCCATCCCCTCATGTATTTGCCACGATATTTGTCAATGTCCTTTTTCGGGGCCTGCAAAGGCCAGTGGGGAGCATTGTATGCCAAGTACAGGAAGAACGGCTTCTGTGAATCTTTATCTTTTGATTCGGTAATAAACCTGATAGCGTAGTCGGTAAAAGCATCCGTTGTGTAATAACCAGGATCATGAATTGAAATAGTGTCATTGTTCAATGTAATACCTCTGGGATATTTGGGTTCAAAGTAATTGCAGGCACCGTCTAAAATTCCGTAAAATTTATCAAAGCCACGCTGCAAGGGCCACATATCTTTCGTTTGCATTCCAAGATGCCATTTACCAGTCATTAAGGTTGTATATCCGGCACTTTTTAAAACTTCAGCAATGGTTACACTATTCTTATTTAAAACTCCACGATATCCAGGAAGATTATAATCATATATCTGTGGATTTTCCGAAGGGTTTGTCATGTGTCCAATGCCGGTTTGATGAGGATAAAGCCCTGAAATTAGTGAAGCCCGGGTAGGACAGCATCTGGCGGTATTATAGAATTGTGTAAAACGAATGCCGCCTTTTGCCAATTTATCCAAATTTGGAGTTTCGATTTCACCACCATAACAGCCAAGATCAGAAAAACCCATATCGTCAGACAGGATCAGGATAATATTGGGACGCAGTGACTTGTTTTCACTTTTACTCCCTGAGGAAGTAGCACATGCATATATCAGAAAAAATAAAGCGATAACTCCTGAAGCAATTTTGATTGTTTTTTTCATCGTTCCTATAAATTCTTTTAATAATTACGAGTTTATAAACTCCATGTTCCCCACATCTGAATACTGGCATCCTTATTTTTTTGATTGCCAGTCGGGAGTTAATATTTTTCCCTGACCATCGTTTTCAGAATATCTGGGAATTTGATAGCTCGATTTCAATCCATAAAATTTTTCTACTTCCTTAAAAAGTTCATTAACTATATCCGTATTTTGAGCCGATAAATCGGTTCTCTCATTGGGATCCGATGCAATTTTAAATAGTTGATATATAGCAGAATTGTCGTTGTTTGCATCGGGCGCCCCTCGTTTGACAATGAGTTTCCACTGATCTTTGTTAATGGCTAAATCCTCAATCTTATCGTTCCCCTGATCTTCGTAGGTAAACCAATTCCGATCATTAATATTCCCGCCTTTCATTACCGATAAAACATTTTGACCATCTAATTCATTTTTGGATTTTCTATTGTAATTTGAAATTGCCATAAGTGTTGGGAAAATATCGATATATCCTATTCGTCCTTCAATTATTTTTCCTCCGGCAATACCTCCAAAAGGCCACCGGGCTGCAGCTACCACACGTATTCCGCCTTGGTATGGAGTCAATTTTCCACCCCTGAGTTCGCCATTGCTAGCTCCTTTTAGCAATCCGCCATTATCGCTGGAAAACAAAATAAAGGTGTTATCCAACTGCCCCCTTTTTTCAAGGCATTTTAATATTTTGCCAATGTTTTGATCCATGTTGTCGACCATTCCGGCATAGGTTCTCTTAACACCCTCTCTGTTAGGGTATTTGGCCTCATCCTCAGGCTTGGCCTGAAATGGACCGTGTGGCGCGGTAAATGGAACATATAAAAAGAAAGGTTTATCATCAGGCACTGAATTAATAAATTCTATCGCCGTCTCTCCAATCAGGTCTGTAGTGTATCCTTCTTCTTTTACCAATTGGTCATTAATATACCAATCCAGGTCTCCTTCCTGTTCAGGGGAGATCGATAAATTACGATTAAAATAACTAACCGCGCCATTTAAACAACCTTTAAAATAGGTAAATCCCCGATTGATAGGTAGCCACTCCAAACGACGATAGCCCAAATGCCATTTACCAACTATGCCACGATAATCATACCCAGCATTTCCAAGCATATCGGCTATTGTTTCCTCATTGGTGGAAAGTCCAAAATCGCACTGTGGTGAAATAGCTGAACGCATGAGCCCAAAACGTATTGGATAACGTCCCGTCATTAATCCGGCACGGGTAGGTGAACACACAGGACAACAATAAAACTGATTTAATCTAACTCCTTCGGACGCTATTCTGTCGATATTTGGAGTTTTAATATCGCTACCATTAAATCCAACGTCACCAAAACCCAAATCATCAGCCAAAAGGATAAGTATATTGGGCTTGCTGTCAATGATATTTTCTTTTGAGCATGAGCTGAAATTGATCCCCAAAATCAATATTCCTGCTATTATTAATACTTTACTCATCATCTTTATTCATTGTATTGTTAAAAACCAGAATGAAAGTGTACCGATTCTTTAAACTCTTGCTTTTTTGTTTCCTGGTATTTTATCATCTAATTTCTGACGCAAGATTTTCAGCATCGTTTCATTAATGGGTCCCTGAAGCAAGTTCAGGGAGACCAGATGAAGACAGGCTAAGTTATATAATTCTATTTTGTCAATTTAGCTTTTATCATTGTAAGCGAATGTGGCTGAAAGGTATACGTGATTTTATTACCATTTGGTTTTACTGAAGGTTTTTTACTTGTTTTGACCTCTATTTTATCAAAATTATTTTCTGATTTCAAATTAGGGCCATTAAACTCATAAACCTCAAGTTTATCAGCAAATGAACCGTTTTGTGAAATGATTTCAGTGGCTATTGCTTCGTCTTTGTTTCGATTAACTACGCATAAAATGATTTCGTTTTCATTATAAGTAGCTGAAACATCGAGATAAGGAACGTTCTTTTGCAGGGAAGGCAATTGGTCTTTCCCGTTAAAAAACTTATCTGTGTCGTAGGTTTTACATTCGACAAAAACATCTAATGAAGTACCGTACATATTATTGGCAAATAACTGTAAGGGATAGAAAATTGTCTGTTTGAACATCCCATTTTCATTTGTAACAACCGGAGCTATAACATTTACCAATTGTGCAAGATTTGCCATTTTAATGATATCGGCATTCCGGATAAAAGCATTCAAAAAGCCAGCAATCACCAATGCATCTTCCAAATTATAGGTTTCTTCCAATCCTTTTACCCCCCTGTAGCAAACATTATACTCATCCCATGCAATATAAATTGGCTGACGATTGACCCGGTTCGCAGTTTGCATCACCCGATCAACCATCCCTTTCACAATCCGGGTGCGTTGCTCCATAATTAGAGGTGTTGAAATATAATTGTAGTAATTATTATCAGGGTTACCAACATAGATATGAAGGGCTATGTAATCAATAACATCTTTCAATTCTTCCAGTATTGTTTGGTTCCAGTGATCGGGATCGGCTCCTGATCTGTAATTTGCAGAACCGGCCGCTATTAATTTTATATCGGGCGATGTGCGTTGCATCAGTTTGGCCGCTTCACGAGCTTTTTCCACATAGTTTTCAACACTCATGTGCCCCATTTGCCAGGTCCCATCCATTTCATTTCCCAATCCCCAGTATTTAACGTTGTACGGTTCAGGATAACCATGCTTTTTGCGCAACTCTGCAAAATATGGCCCATCCTTTACATTACAATATTCAACCCATCTTCTGGCTTCTTCAATAGTTCCGGTGCCAAGATTTACTGCAATATATGGTTCTGTATCGATCGCTTTTGCATATTCAATAAATTCATTCGTACCAAATTGATTCGTTTCCAAGGTTCCCCAGGCAAGTTCCATTCGGGGCGGGCGTTCTGATTTTGGGCCCACGCCATCCAGCCAATTGTAATTGGATACAAAATTCCCTCCGGGGTAACGAACGATGGATGGTTTCAACTCACGAAGTGCCGCCATTAAATCTTTCCGGCAACCTTTTTCGTCCGACAACGGGTTGCCGGGATCGTAAATTCCCTGATAGACACAACGCCCAAGGTGTTCAATGAAATTTCCGTAGATATTTTTATCGACTTCCCCGATGGTGCGGTCAAGGTCGATCTTTATGCGTGCGGTTTGGGCCTGAAGGGGCGATACAACTAGTGTGTTGCATATTAACAGAAGCAAAATAACCGGTTTGCGGCTGAAAAAAGTTCCTGTAGCGCTTTTAAATTTTTTCATTCTGGCCATTTGTTGCTAGGTTTTTGACGAGTACATTTAAAAGGTATTTATAATGAATAAATCAAAACATTCATTCAGTTATGAAAAATATACAGGAGAGAAAGCTCCCCTGTATATCTTAATTTTATAATCTGAGATTCAATTATAACCTTCGTTCTGTGCCAACTTTTCATTGGCATCTCTCTCTGGTTGTGGAATTGGAAATAGAACATGGAAAGGTTTAGCCAAAATGATGCCTCTATCCAAGGCATTTTGGATAAATCTGCCATGCCTGATTAAATCCGGCCTTCTTTTTCCTTCACTGTAAAACTCCCAAGCTCTCTCAGTAAGTATTTTATCGATGAAAGTAGCCTGGTTTGGAATATCTGTAAGTGTATAATTAGGAAGCCCTGCTCTGTTTCTCACCATGTTTAATAAATTCAAAGCTTCCTGAGAAACGGTACCAGTAGACATTACCAATCCTTCTGACCGGGTCAACAATATTTGGGAGTATCGAATATAGGGTACATCCTGACCCCCAATGGTTGGATCGGCTGAATCCTCATCAATAGGATACTTAAAACTCCTTGGATGTTTATATTTATCGCCCAGAGGTGCAGATTTCGGATTAAGTAAATCTACATTTACTCCTTTCGATGAAACATAGTGAGTGACAATCAACCCAGCTCTTTTATCGTTTGGATCAAACGTATTGTAAAAAGGAATAGGAATAACTACCTGAGTTGCAGCATTCACCACTGAAGTAGGATAATCGCCGGGGAGCACATTTCGGGTCCAATTGCTTCCAACCGGTTCAACGTCTATGTTCGGAAAAACATAGATCATTTCATTATTGCCTTCATTATCCAATGCAAAAATGTCAGCGTAATTTGGTAACAATTGGTAAACCCCCAGATCAATTACTTGTTGAGCTGTTTGTGCTGCATCTGCCCATTTTTTTACGTTTAACTGAAACTGGGCCAATACGCCTAAAGCCGAACCTCGGGTTGCCCTTCCAAATTCAGTTGCCGGTACAGTTGTTGGCAGTAAAGGAGCTGCTGCTTTTAGTTCTGAAATCACGAAATCCTCAATTTCCTGAGCGGTGGCGCGTTCCGGGAAAAGATCGGTTGTAGTCTCAGTAATCAAAGGAACTCCCCCAAACCAGTCATAAAGAAGGTTATACGCAGTTGCCCTAATAAACTTAGCTTCACCCAGATACCTGTCCTTAAGTTCCTGACTTAATAATGGATGATCCGGAATCACTGTAATCAATATGTTGGCATCCCTTATAGCCCTGTAGTTTTGGCGCCAATAAGGTTGTATAACTTCAGTGTGGCCCGGATCAAAACTGAATTCCTGATACTTTCTTAGTGTATTGTTAAAGTAAGCCCCAATGTAATCTCTAAATACATCGGCAGTGCATTCATTTAAAGCGATATAGTCGGCAGCTCCCCCCCATCCATTTAATTGGGCATCGGCATACGCGGATGCTAAAAGTGCTTCAATACCTTCCTGTGTATCCAGAAAGGCCCCCGAAAATTCAGATTTTGGTTCAATTTCTAATGGTTTTTCACAGCCCGACAGTAAAAGAGCCAGTAAACCTATGGCAAATACTGAATATCTGTTTAATAATTTCATTTTCCTTTAATTTTAAAATCCTACATTAATTCCTATTTGAAATACCCTGGATGACGGATATGCAGTACGGTCGATACGGGCCCCTGACTGTCCCAATGAGTTAACATCCGGATCATATCCGGGATAGTCTGTCAACACGAACAGGTTCTGTCCTCCAATAAATACATCGAGAGACTTTAAAAAGTGTATATTATCCATAGGAACATTGTATGTCAACTGCACACTCTTTAAACGAACAAAAGAAGCATCTGATATTAAAAAACTGTTCGATTGCGAACCTCCATATTTACTAAAGTCTATTGCAGATGGCCATTTATTGGTCGGATTTTCCGGAGTCCAGCGGTTAAGCAATGGTTCTGCCAGCCGGTTTCTGTAAGTGTCGTTTGGATATAGCGCATCAACAAGTACCCAATTTATCAATTCCTGACCTAAAGCCCCATCAATAAATACATTCAACTTAAAATTCTTATAACTAAGCGAATTGTTTATACCAAAAGTGAAATCAGGATAGGGATTGCCTAAAACAACCCTGTCAGCATCCGTAATTTGATCATCCTTGTTCGCGTCCAGCCATATTGGGTTTCCGGGTACTATATTTGGTTGGGCGGCAATAGGTTCCTGCCCTTCCTGGAAAATCCCTGTTGCTTTGATACCGTAATAGGAATACAGCGCTTCTCCCGGCCTGATAAGGGACTGTATATTCGAATTTGTTTGGATAATCTCCGGTATATTACCTAAACTTACTACCTCATTTTTAGAGGTTGAAAAATTTAAATCGGTCGACCATTTCAATTTCCCGGTCAAATTAACAGTACTAATCATTACTTCGATGCCTGAATTATCAACCTGGCCTACGTTGCTGGCAAGCACTGAAAACCCGGAAGTGCTCGGTATTGGAAGGTTAAGCAGTAAATCTTTATTTGATTTTTTATAGTAATCGATACTTCCCCTTATCCGGGATTTAAAAAACCCAAAATCTACGCCAAAATTCAACTGCTCAGAAGTTTCCCACTTTAAGTCCGGGTTTGGTATCCTTGAAGGAGAAACCCCAGACACCTGTTGTCCGCCAAAAACAGCAACAGCGCCTCCTGAATAGGTCGCAATGGCACGCCCAATGCCAATATCGTCGTTTCCAAGTTGTCCCCAACCGGCTCTTAATTTTAAGTCGGAAAGTACATCGGAATCCTTTAGAAACGATTCGTTTATAATTTTCCATGCTCCGGAAAAAGAAGTGAAATAGCCATATCGCTTATTGGCCCCAAAATTGGAAGACCCATCAGCCCTTATCGAAGCAGTTAGCAAATACTTATCATCAAAACCATAATTAACCCTACCGATGTAAGACAATAGTCTGCGTTCAGTCGCAAAACTGCCCACTTCATTTAGGGACTGAGTTCCTAAACTTAAGTCGTTTGTTTCGATAACGTCTGAAGCAAATCCCTGAGTTCCGGCAGAAAAAGTCCTGTTCTCAAAAATCTGATAGGTGTTTCCTATCATTGCAGTTAATGAATGCTTATCGGCTATCGTTTTGTTATAGGTCAAAATACCTTCCAGCAGCATATTTGACAATTCACCGCCTACAATAGTGGCAATACCCCCCGCAGATTCACCCTGTTGAGATATCCTGTTCGAATAAATATCCCTGCGTTTATTCATTCTGTCAGACCCTAGTGTTATTTTACCTTTTAATTCCGGCAGAAAGCTATACTCTCCATAAATATTCACGATGGTCCGATTAATCGCTTCTTTAAGTATCTGGCCATTGATTACACCGTAAGGGCTGCCTAAGGTCAATGCAAATAATTCCCCATCTTTGTCAGGTCTGAAAACACTGCCATCATCATTAAAAACGGGATTAACGGGGGCATTATTAAGGGCCAGATAGACGGCGTCACCTTGTTCATTAATAGCAAACCCATTTACCGGAACCTGTTTGTTTTTTTCGAAGGAGGTGTTCAACTTCATCCCAAAAGTGAATTTGTCACTAACCTTCTGATCGATATTCAACCTGGCCTGATAACGGTCGTAACCAGTATTCTTTATAATACCCTCTTCTTTATAGGTACTGAGTGACGAGTAGTAAGTAGTTCCTCCGGATTGTCCCGACAAGGATAGGTTATTCGTCTGTGTGAACCCTATTTGCAATATCTCATCCTGCCAATCGGTTCCAGCTCCGACCGAATTAATAAAATCGTTATTAAAGGGGGCTGAATGACCTCTGGCAATTTCCAATTCGTTCATTACATTAATATATTCGGATGTGTTTAACAGGTCAATTTTATGCCTGATCCTGGTAACCGAATAACTCGTGTTAAAATTAAATTTAGGTACACTGCCACTCGTTCCACTTTTTGTGGTTATAATCACAACCCCATTCGAACCTCTTGATCCATAGATCGCAGCAGCAGAAGCATCCTTCAGAATTTCAACAGACTTAATATCGGCCGGGTTTATGGAGTTCAATGGATTGTTATCAGGCAGTTCGCCATCAAATCCACTATTTAGCTTCCCGGTTGCAGTAGCAACATTGTTTATAGGAAACCCATCCACCACATAAAGGGGTTCTTGCCCTGCAGTTATAGAACCGGTTCCCCTGATCCTAACAGAAACGCCACCTCCCGGAGCATGGCTTGCTTGTGTGATTTGAACACCCGCAGCCCTGCCTTGCAGCAGTTGATCTACCGATACCGGATTAACATTGTTTAAATCTTCTTTGTTTAATGAAACAACCGAGCCTGTCAGATCACTTTTCTTTACTGTTCCATACCCAATTGCAACAACTTCTTCCAGTCCAATGGTTTCGTCTTCAAGTTTTACGTTTGCAATTGCCTTCCCTTCGACCTTTATTTCCTGTGTTTTCATCCCCACGAACGAAAACACCAGTATAGCATCAGCCGGAACACTATTCAGGGAATATTTCCCGTCGGAATCAGTAATTGTTCCGGTCGTGGTCCCTTTTACGACCACCGAAACTCCGGGGAGCGACGTTCCTGAAGAATCAGTAACTTTCCCGGCAATGGATTTTTGCTGGATTGCCTTGTTCACAACCACTTCATCTTTGTAAAGAATGATCATCCGTTCCTTTACCGAATACCGGATATCGGTTTCTTTAAAAATATTATCGAGAATGGTGGCAACCGACTCATTCTCGAAACGAACGGAAACTTTCCTATCCAGATCAAGGTATTCGGAACTAAAGGCAAAACGAAATTCACTCTGGTCTTCGATAGCCCCCAACACTTCTTTCAAGCTCACATTATTATAATCCAGGTTCAATTTGGAGTTTTGACTGTAAACACTGGCTCCCGCAGAGAACAGACTGAATAAAATGATGACCAAAGACAACTTCATAGTAATAAGAATTTTTCTCATCTGATACCAGATGTCAGGGACAAACAGTCCCCTGGTTTTACAATCTTTTTTCATAAATTTGTACTGTTATTTGGTTAACATTTCTCTTCATTTGCAGTGAAGAGTTTATTGACAGGAGAGTGTTGTCGCACTTTCCTGTTTTTTATTAATTTTTTTTCAGATAAATAATTTCTCCTTCCTGGTGGGCTTTCGCCGAAACGATAGCCAGCAGCATATCCAATACATCGTTAAAATCTTCATTTCTGATCGAAAAGGTTACTTTATAATCTTCAAGTCCTTTTTCCAAAATAATTTGCTGGTTGTATTTTTTCTGCAATTTGGCAACTACATCCTTCAAAGGCTGATCGTAAATATGGATAATGCCTTCACGCCATGATGTATATTTTGCGGTAACTACTTCCCTTATTTCAAATTTATTATCCTGCTTATTGTACACCATCATTTCGTTCGGCTTGAGATGGGCAAAAGCTTTATGGCTGTTGGTTGGCGTCAATTCAACAGCGCCTTCTTCAAGAATGACACTGATTTCCGGACTGTCGGGATAAACCTCGGCAGTAAAACGGGTTCCCAAAACTTTTACATTGACCACATCGCACGATACGATGAACGGAAGATTTTTATTCCTGGTGACATCAAAATAGGCCTGCCCGGTTAATTCAATGTTCCTGTTTTTTATTCCAAATTGATTGCTGTATTTTAGGCTGGAGCCGGAATTTAACCAAACCGTGGTATTGTCGGGAAGCACAGCTTTTGAAATTTGCCCGTTTTCTGCAATAATGGTATTGTAGGAAATTGCGTAATTTCCTGATTGTGAAAAATAAGAAAAGGTTCCACCCCCGATGGCGATTATCAGCAGAAGAATCGCTGCATACTTGTAAAATTTCTGTGAAAAATTTATTTTTTTTATTTTCCCGGTTCTTTCATCCAGTATCCTCGACTTAAATTTATCTAATTCCAATAAAGTGTATGGGGAAACTTTTTGCTCATCCAGACTAGCTTTCCAATCTTTTTTTATCTGTCTGAACTCCATACGATGCTCCTCGTTGTTAAGCCAAGAAATCAAACCAAGCATTTCTTGGTGAGATGCATTCCCTTCTAAATATTTTTTGATTTTTGTTTCCATCCGTGTTGTTTTTCAGAAATGAGTACAACAAATTTTGAAAAACCCTACCCGAAAAGAATAAAAAAATGATTTCGTGTTATTGGAACAATAAATAAAGCACCACTGAAAGCGAAGTAAACTGTTTTTCAAGTTTCATCTTTAATTCGATTTTTGCTTCTTTCAAGTGTTTTTCGACCGTTTTTATTGAAATTCCCAATTCTTCGGCAATTTCTTTTTGTTTTAAACCTTCGATTTTATTTTTTATAAGAATCGTTTTCTTTCTCTCCGGAAGTTCCTCAATTGCTTTTTTTAGCGCTTCAGCCAATTGCTCTTCAAGCGACATTTCTTTTTCTTCATTGAAATCCAATTGATATAAATATTGTAATTCGTTGACAACGTATCCTCCCTGAAGCGAATTAAATGAATACTTGGAATGCTCTTTCAGGTAATTCAGGCAACGGTTACGCAATGAAACAAAGAGTAAACTTTCTACCGATTTATGAAGGTCAATTTTTTTTCTGTTTTCCCAAAGACCATAGAAACATTCCTGAACGATATCCTCTGCATCCTTTTTATCTTTTACAAATAACTGGCAATACCCCATCATCCGGGGATGTGTTTGTTTAAACAAAACAGAAAATGAATTGGAATCGCCTTCCCTTAGCCTATGGTTTAAAAGTTCATTCATAATCGTTTGAATCTTCAGGTACAAAGAACTTAAATAAAATGAAAATCTCAAATAAATTCTTTTTCTTAGAAATCAAACACATACAAGAGATATCATCCTCAAAAAAAGGCAGAGAGAATCTTTCTTCTTTTACTACTGATTTATAAGAATGGCATTTTCATTCAACCTGCCGGGTAAAAAGTAAAGAATCTGTTTTTAAAGATGCAATTACTGATTTTTCAATTAAAAAAATTGAATTGACGGGAAAAATCTATTTGAACGATTTTTAATTTCAAAAAAACAGCTAAAATATCCCTTTATTTTAGCTGTTTTAGGGAGAACAGACGCCAGAAAAACGAAATCCTCTGTTATTTTCGTTTGCTTCCTAATCTCGGGCCATAGTGCGGCAGTTTCTGCCCGGCTTCGAAGGCTCCGCAATCGGGGGCTTTCCCTTTATAATCGTCGTTGATATTCGGAATGAACACGGCCGCCGACCACCCTGGAATTGCTTTTTGGCCTTAAATCCGGTGCTTTTCGTTCAGGAATCGGAGGATACGGAAATTCTACATTTTTAAAAACTTCGTCAATTGTTATTCTTTCAATCCCTAAATTAATGATGGTTGGATAAGGGGTTGTAAGTTCCCCGGGTATCGTATGGTTTTGTGAAAAAGAACTTTCAATCAATAATAAAAAGGAAATGCAAATTATTGATTTCATCAATTCAAAGTTTAGGTTCGTCATTCGTGCAATTTTAAAATCTTCCGCTTGATTTTTGCGGTTGCTTATTTTACCGCGACCTGTTATCTGAATTACAGAACAGAAATCTATTCAACGTTCATGAACAATGGCAACGTTTCAAGTTTTACCGGCAAATCGATGGTTGTTGGCCCTTGGATCACTTGCCCCTCAAATGATTTCCATTTTCCTTCAGGAATGATAATTCTACGTGTAGTCACATCTTTTGTAAGCACTGGCGCTACCAGAAGTTTGTCGCCTATCAGGAACTGGTCTTTCACATCAATGTATCCGGAATTTGGAAAAACATATTCCATTGCCCGAAGTATCGGCTCGCCGGAAATTGAAGATTGTTCGACAACACTCATCAAATAATGGATGTATTTTTGTCGTATTTCAACCGCTTTTTTTACAGCATTTAGATGCAATTCATCCAATACTCTCCACGGGGCAACCGAAAATTGCATCATTGGCATTAACGCATGACATTGAGCCGACCGGACAATTAAATCCTGATCGATCTTTTTTGCATTGAGAAATGACGAGTATTCCCCACCGCCAATTAAATCAGGACAAGAGAAAATATACCCCATTAATCCTTCGACAATCATATTGGGAATCAGGGTTTGCAAATCTTTCCAGTTATGCTCTTTATCTCGAAGCCGGTTGACAATAGGTTGCCCGCCCATTTTCCACATTGCACGATATTCATTTAAAGGATAGTCAAGTCCAATTCTGGCAAATAGTTCTGAATGAACATTGGGCGAAACGTCGTTCTGTGCAACAACGTCAACATAATATTCTGCATCGCCTGCATCAAACTTGAATCCATCAACTCCATAATTACCAGTCAGATAATTTAACTGAGATTTAAACCAAGAAACCGCTTCCGGGTTTGTAAAATCGAGCAGTGCGCTTACCCCGTTCCACCATCGAACCATTTTGGTACTTCCTGAATGATCTTTTAAAAATAATCCCTGACTTTCCAACTTCCGAAAAACATCACAATCAGGGCTTACAAAAGGACAAATCCAGAGCATCACTTTAAATCCTTTTTTGTGTAATTCCGAGATCATCTGTTTGGCATCCTTAAATCTGCCAGGATGAAAATTCCATTTCCCATAATCTTCCTGCCAGTTATCATCAATCATTAAAACTCCTGATGGAAAACCATTTTCGAGTATTCCATTTGCATAGTTGATAATATCGACCTGATTTTGATTATAAACCAGCTCAATCCATGTGTTGTATTGTGGTTTGGTGAATAACAATGTATCAGGTTTTTTACCTTTTGATGGAAAATAGTTTTTAGAAGCAAACAAAAAAGCATCACGTAAATTTTTGCCAGATTGATTATACTTCACAGGACCACTACTTTTTACCATTATACTATCATCAGTGATCACAATATCAATAGGATCTTCACTCCAAATGACATCGCCCTTATTGGATAATATTAATGGTTGGATTTGATTACCATAGTTGTTGGCATACATGTTTGCCTTGTAATTATTTTGTATCGGCATTAAGTAACCATGATTAATTACCCCGGTGTACCAAAACGATCCAGGGGTTTTCTCAATATCCACACCCATTGGTTGCCGTTTATTGCCATTGAAAACAAGGTTCTTAAATTGACTGTTTTCCCATCCTTCCTCTTTCAGCAATTCTACCTTTTGGGGTTGAGGGATTACGGCAAACGGCAATGATAATTCAGAGTTGTCGGCTTCACCACAAAGTGGTAAAACCAGTACTAAAAATGAAAATACAAACAGAATTTCAAGTATTTTTTTTCTCATTTCAATCAGGATAAATATCAATTTTATCAGTGAGTTAGTTCAGCCTTTTCTATTCAACCTTGCTGATTTCAAATAATGCTCCGTCGTATTCTTTATTCAGGGTAACGTCGAAACCTTCTTCAGCTAAATCTTTACCTGTCATTTTTCCGATTTCCTTTCTTTCGGGAGCCGTCAAAATGCGGTAGCTGGTTTCTTTATTGAGCCACTGAACTGTAACTTTGCGTGTACTTTCAGTCGAGGCCTGTTTAAACACCCCGACAATACCTCCTGAACCGGAGTCCGAATTAACACGTTGGTATCCGTCCCACGAGCCTTCCATTGGTTCGCCAAATCCCGGCAAATCCTGGCGGAACGACATAAAATCATGGGTTTCCTGCATCTGTTTCAACCAATCGGCCCATTGTTTCATCCGGGCTCGCTGTTCTTTTGTCAACTGCCTTGGATCGCCCAGTACGATGGGCAACGATCCGGCCAGAGACTTGAGCGAAAGCTCGAAATCGGGAAATTCTAACTGCTGGTTCCCGATAACCATTGCCGTAGCCGGTATTGACGGAGAACGCCACCACGACATCTGCCGTACCCGCAATGAGCCTAACGGAGGTTTTTCGCTAAAATTCGAGAGCCAGTTGCCATCGGCGTGCTTGCACATATCCAGATCGATGAGTTGCAAACCACCCATTGTTTCGTAGGTGCAATCAATAAACAGCGAAGGTGCTTCCTGATGAAGATCGTCAAACAATTGCCAGGTGCGTTGATACATTTCCAGTAACGACTCATTCCGGTCTTGGTGCATCGGGTGATCTTTGGCATGACAGCCTGAACGGGTTTTATCGAATGTATAAGCGCCTGTTGCCACAGCAAAATCGGCTTTTACATATTCCAGACCATGTTCTTTTATCAGGTTCAGGATAATTCCTTTGATATGATCGTACCAACCGGAAGTCATACACATTGAATAGCTTTCCCAATTGTACATCTTGTCTTGATCGTATTGCAGGTTGATCGGTGATCCATCGGCTTTTCTGATCAGCCATTCGGGATGTTCCTTGAACACCTTGCTGGCTTTTTCGGCTGCTGCAAGACTGATCCAGATTCCCGGTTTCATTCCTTTCGATTTGATATAGTCGAACACCGGCTTCAAACCGTTTGGAAATTTTTCAGGATTGATGCCCCAATCGCCATACGAAGATTGCCAGCCATCATCAATAACAAATTCTTCGAACCCACATTCGGCAGCCGCGTCGGCCAGCTCGTAAATCATCTTTTCGTTGATGTTATGCCAGAACGGTTCCCAGGTATTGTAAACAAAAATCGGTTTCTTTTCCATCTTGCTTAACCTGGTGCCCATGTGTTTGCGAACATAATCGTTTACCGGGCCGTTCAGAGCCAGATACGGATCGTTGGTGTTGGCATAAACACCGGAAAAAACCCAAGTACTTTCCCATGTTTCGCCGGGATTTATCCATTGCCTGAACCCGAAATTTTCACCGGCATGGGTCAAACCTATTGTCAGCAAATTTTTTTCCTGAAAAACAGTTGTCCGTTTCATTACTCCGGGAGCTTCATTTCCCAATATGATTCCCCCTTTCAAATTGATCTTATGAACGACAACCACCGGGTCGAATGCGTTGCCAACGAATTGCCCAAGCGTTTTCTGACGCGCATAATCGTGCATAATCCAGCAGTCGTTCCCGATATCGGAACCTCTGAAACGAAGACGCTCAATATCCAGCGACTCCAGTTTCATTTTGTTTGAACCGGTATTGGTAAAACTGATTTTCTTCCGGATGATTGGCAAATTGGGATACATCAGGTAAGTAACAGCCATTTGAAAATTGGCGCCCGGATATTTCAGGATTACTTTTGCCCCGTTGCCTTGGGTTTCATCAGAAACACCCGATACCGAAACAAGTTCCCAGGTATTCGTGCCAGTCAGTTTTTTCCCGTCCAGTTCAAAATAAAATTCTTCGGAACCTGCATCCAGAAATTCCTGTTCGTTTCCTTTTAATTTTAAACTGTTCGATACAATTCCTTTTTGATTGTCGCCAAATTGAAGCACCCTGCGGGATATCCCATTATCAAGCACCAACGAATGAGCGTCCCAGGTTGCAAAAGGCTGACCAACGGCGCTGTTCAGAACCAGCACAAACAATAAAGCCGATAAAATTTTTGAAATCACATTTTTAGTTTTAGTGGTTATTATTCTACTTCTTTCCTTCAATAGGTAAAACCGAAATACCTTTGATTGACAGCACATCAACATTCCGGATGACTACACCGTCTTTTGACCGGACATATACTTTGTCAAAATCAATATCGTGAATGGGTGATTCGGCAAGACCGGAAACATAGATGCCTTTTCCTACCGGATTGTATATCGATATATTTGTGAAATGTATGTCCTTAAAAACAGGGGTTTGCACTGAAAAAGGTTCAGCAACCGAAGGGTCCGAATTTTCAGGAGCCCCGTAAAAAAGATCAACACTAATGGGCGCCCGGTTCCACCAACGGTCGACGTGCTTCGTGTTGGTATAGATTATATTTTCGATCCTGACATCTTCAACACAGGCAAAAAACCGTTGTCTGTTGGCTTTAATATTGGCAAGGCTTGCTGCATCAATAAACTCGCAATCGCGGATAATGATATGTTTGATTCCGCCGGATGATTCGCTTCCAAGAGCAATTCCAAGAGGATTGGAACCCGGCGCTGCATTGCCATCGAACAAACAGTCGCGAATGATAATATTTTCGGTAGATCTTCTTCGTTTGTTCCCGTCTTCAAAATATTTTCCCGACTTGATGGCTATCGCATCATCCTGGTTGCCAAACAGGCAGCCAACAATTAAAATGTCCCGCGAAGCGTCCGGGTTCAGCCCGTCGCCATTAACCCCGTCGGCAGTCGAAACTTTTAAAAACTTCACATCCGAATAAATGACACGATCGACATACAGCAGGTGATTGTTCCAGAATGGCGGGTCCTGAATGGTTACTCCCTGTACCAATATATCTGAACTATTTATCAGTTCAAAAGTGAACGGACGGGTTATTTCTTTGTAGTAGGGCCACCATGTTTCGCCGTTCCCGTCAATTGTCCCTTCGCCGGTAATTGTAACATGGTGGACATTTGTCCCGGATATCAGGCTTGTGCTTTCGTAATTGATATCGCCATCGGGGCCCGATAATACAGTTTTTGTTTTCGGCCAGGTCTCTCCTTCTTTATATCCGACGAACGAAAGAACAGCATCTTTAGCTAGTTTCAGAGTAATATCGCTTTTCAGTTCGAGATGTCCAACCCGGTAATTGCCTGCCGGAATATGGATTGTTCCTCCCGATGGGCAGTTGTTTATCGATTTCTGGATCGATTCCGTATCCATGTATTTCCCGTCCCCTTTTGCCCCAAACTTTCTGACATTAATGACCTTTCCTAAACTTTTGGTAGTAACCTGCACCGCGTTCGATTTTTCTTTCCCATCGTCGGAAAGTGTTACGAAAAAAACATAATTCGTGGCTGGCGTAAGGTTTTTCGCGGTAAAGGTTTTTTTGCTGGTCGTACCGATTAAAGTACCATCCTGATAAACCTGATACGTTCTTTTAACTTTATTAAAATCGGCCAATTGATAATCCGGTTCAAAATCGTCTTCCCATATCAAAATTGCGCTACTGGCGGTTATTCCTAAAGTAGGGAACTGCAAATTGTCGGGAGAGATTGAGAAACGGTTTTCCTGGGCAAATCCACCCTGCAAACAAATTATGCAAACAAACAAATTAATCAATAGCTTTTTAACATTCATATTGCATGGTTTTTCAAATAAAATTCACATTCAGAATCAATCTCATTGTTTTGTATTAGCCTGATTATATGCAATAAAAATTTAACAGGATTATAAATTTTTATTGTCCTGTTTTACGAACCAGTCAATAATTTCTTGCTGATATTCCGGTGGATAGCGATTGAAATCATTCGGGTTACTGAGTTTGATGTCTTCACCTTTCTGGTACAAATCAAAAACTTTAGCGGCTTCGCGAAAACAAACTTCAACATCGTCGTAGAACCAGTCCTGATCGAGCTTAGGAGCCAATATAAAAACTGGTCGGGGCGCAATCAAAGCAAGAATTTCATGAAAATCATACGGGATGCGTTTCTCATTTCCGAGAAACAATCCCAAACGTGGTATTGTAGGGCGAAGATGAGAATACCTTTTAATGCCTTCTGTTTGGTTCCCATGTACATCCATCCTCATGGAAGCAAAGCCACAGGTTGAAGCAACGGCTTTTATTCGTTCATCGAAAACAGCCGCATACAGCCCCACCATTCCGCCCAATGAATACCCGGAAACCATTATTCTATCCGTGTCAACCCAATCAAGGAGGCTAATGGCATCAATTATTTTTCTGACATCCTGGACCATCACCGCCAGCGCCGACGAATTTTCATTTTTTTCATAAAATTCAATGCCACTGTCACGGTTTCGTTGGCCATATCCAAACTGGTCAAATTCTACTGCCATAAACCCATTTTGGGCCAATTGCGCCCCAACTCCCGGGTCATATCCAAAACCGCTTGTCCAGTTGTAACCGATAGCATCTAAATAAGCGTGCAGGTAAATCACAACAGGAATTTTACCATTCTTTTTTTCAGGAAAAGTGATACGGGCTTTCAATTTTTCGTCGACAGGTATTTCCGCGGTAACCAGTTCGTTGTTAACCGTTTTTTCGTTTTCCAGTACTACTTTATTTATTTTTTCATAAGCAGGCAAATCGCCAATAAGCCATTTGATCTGATTTTTAACCTGACTTGCTTTTGCTTCCCATTCTTCCCTAGTTTTTATTTTCTTTCCATTCCCGGAAAGAAGAATATCGTTCATTCCCTTTTCCGGAAAATCTTTCAGGTTTAATTCTTCACCTGTAATCTTTTTCCATTTGTCGAATGAATAGGTATAAATCAGTTTGTTTTCAAATTGATATGGTTTTCGTCCAAATTGCATATCCAGCCAATCCAGATAACTATCTGCCATCTCCGGCGTTTCTTCGTGTCCGCCGGGAGAAGCGTAAAACCCTAAATTCTGTTCGTTCCCGAATAATTTATAAACTTCGTTTACTGCCAGATAACATTGCTGGTCGCCCCATGCTTCGCCTACTTTATCGTGTTCGCCAGTGCCCAGTAAACAAGGTCTGGGGGCAACCAGCGATAATAAATAATGACTATCGAATGGTAATTTATTTTCTCTCCCGATAAAAAAGCGCATTCGTGGATTGTTCCAGTATTGAAATTTCCGGGTACTGTTTTCCAATGTTTCACCTCCAAATTTATCCCCGGCATATCTCCACAGATTAAAACTACCGGCGCCAGTTCCGGGATGACTTACAATTGCAGCACTAATCCTTTCATCCATGACCGTTGCCAGCAAAGCAGTTTTGCCGATACGAGAATGACCCATAATAGCAATTTTCGATTTGTCAATATCGGGCAACGTGTATAAGAAATCAACACATCTGCTTGCTGCAAATGCCCACCACTCCAACTGGTTGCATTCATATTCTGAATAAACATCCTTTATATAATCAGCATCTTTTCGGAAGTAACGAACCACGGCATATCCCCGTTTCAGTTTTTCGATGTCCAGGGGTCGGAGCGATTGCGCTGATGCAGCTTCAATGATTGCAGGATAAGGCCCTTTACCTTTTTGTGGAATAAATAATTCAACGTTTAACGTTGCTACCATGAAGTTGCTGTAATCGTTCCAATAATTACTGGTCTGCACATAGGTATTGAACGAAAGGTTTTCTTCTGCATATTCCACTGCTTTCGTTGACGGGCAAAAAAGCAGTTGAACATTTTGTTTCCTGTACAACTCGTTATTTTCAACTGAATTCTGATATTTTATGGCAATTTTAGGTGGCCGTGGAGGCCAGTTTCCAAACATATATTGGCCTAAAACTTTCCTGATCTCTTCTTTTCTTGAAGTCCATTGTTTTGAATCAAGAACCGGGTTTCCATTCTGAAAGCGTAATAAATCGGGAAGTATCGCATTGGTTTGAAGCTGGTCAAAATCGGGAGGCAACTCGCCTGATTCTTTTAGCCAGTGCTCCCATATCGGAACATCCTGAGGTTTTGTGTCTTTATCAGACCTGTAGGTTGTAAGAAGATGTTCCAGAATTTTGGCCCGTTTCTCCCGCTTATTATTTTCTGAATCGGTCTTTCTGTTAATGCCGCCGTTACAACCAGAGAAAAACATACAAGCAGATAAAATGACTGAATGAAAAATAGGTTTTGACATTATTTTAAGCATAATTAATGAAATGGTTTTACCTGAACTGACTGCATAGACAGATTTTCCACGTTCTGAACACTTACTCCATCTCTGGAATTAACAATGACATTAGTGAATGATACCCGATCGATCGGAAGTTCAGCAAATCCGGCAAGATAAATACCTCTCCCAACCGGATTCTCAATTTTGATATTCCTAAACTGAATATCCCTGAAAATTGGAGTTTCCGGGGTAATTGGTTGCTTTACTGACGGACTTGATCCCTCCGGACCGTAATAAAACTGATCGACACTTATCGGAGCCCTATTCCATATTTCATCATTGTGTTTGGAATTGATGTAAGTAATATTTTCAATCCTGACATCTTCCACGAATGTATAAAGTGCCTTCCTGTTCGTTTTAATATTGGCAATACTGGCAGCATCGATAAACACACAATTTTTTACAACAACATGCTTAACTTTGCATCCGCTACCACAGGCAAACCCCAGCGGGTGAGCACCCGGAGCGGAATTACCGTCAAAGATGCAATCCATTACAGTAATATTCTCACTAAATCTGGTCTCTTTACCGTTCCCTTTAATGGCAATACTATCATCCTGATTGCCAAAGACACAACCGATTATAAGTATATTTCTTGATGCATACGGATCAAGAGCATCTCCATTCCGTCCAGGCACTGTAGAGTATTTAAGCAATTTAACTTCGGAATAAATAACATTGTCGACTTCGGACAAAACATTGTTAAACATAGGAGAATCCTGAATCGTAATCCCCTGAATAAGTATTTCAGAACTTAAAACAAATTGTAAAGTAAATGGACGACTGATCCCATTGACTCTGTCAATACCATTTGGGAAATTAGGCCACCATGATTCTCCATTCGCATCAATTGTACCTTCTCCGGTAATGGTTACGTGGTGAACATTCGTTCCTGAGATAAGGCTTCTCCTGGTTACCGGCAAATCCTTAATTTCATTAAAGTCAATAAATGTGAGTAGAGCACCTTTACTGATTTCGAGGGTCATGTCGCTTTTTAGTTCAAGATAACTGGTAAGATATGTCCCGGCAGGAATTATAACTGTTCCGCCCTTTTCACACATATTTATTGCCTTCTGAATCGCCTCGGTATCGTGTGTCACGCCATCGCCAGCAGCTCCAAAATCTTTAATATTAATTACTCTCCCTGCTTGCTTTGTTGATACTTCAATAGAATTTTCCTCCAGAAATTTTTTCTCTCTGCTTTCTGTGAAACAAACTGAAAACGTATATGTATGTCCCGGCAAAAGCCCTTTTGCTGTGTAGAAATGTTTATTTGTAGTAGCTACCTTCAGTCCATCCTGATAAATATCGTAACTCCTTGTGTTCACACGATAATTTTCATCCGAGAGATTCTCTTCAAAAATATCATCCCAAATAAGGATCACTGATGATGAGGTAATTCCCAAAGATGGAGCATTCAGGTTTTTGATAAATCCTTCGGAACTCAATGTCTGAGCATGAATCGGGCTGACAGATATCATGATGAACATGATACCTGAAAGAAGGATAAATAAATAAGTTAGGATAAAATTCTGTTTCATTTTGGATTATAATTTACCGGGTTTGTCAAAAAATGCTTTCGGATTATCAAGTACCAGTATCCAGTCGTTTCCTAAACCTTTTGTAGGTGGTTCAAAACTCATGATACCTTTGGCGCGTATCTTTTCTCCTTTTTTCACATCTCCCGTTCGAGGGTTAAACCACCATGTCTGTGCTTCTTTCCAATGACACTGGTCAAGATCAAGAGATGGAGCTATTCCAATCGGACTGTAAACAAAAATGTAATCGTTTCCGCGTGTGGCTACCAAATAGTCTGTTTCCGAAACAAAATCATTTTTCAATATTATCGGGAAGGGTTTTCGTTCAGTAAATGGCCTCGACTCCAATAAATTCCGGGCATGTATAAGGTCCCATGCCCCGGGAAGGTCTAAATCTGCTTGCCAGATATTTCTTGCAAAACCTATCGGTTTCCGGTCTTTGGCAAGCATTTGCCAGATGGCATGACATCCGTATGTGTGACCAAACGAACCCGCAAATAAACTCCAGTACATGGCCTGCCTGACATCCACATCATAAAACCATCCGTAAAGTTCAGGTTTCCATTTTACAGGATGGTCTTCATAACGCGGTTCGCCGTCAAGGCAAGGCTTTATTGGGTTCCGGGCATAATCATTTTCGATCAATTCCCTGAAAATCGAATATGATCGCTGCGCATGACCAGTTTGGCACATATTAAAATCGAGCCAGTCTTCATTATGAAACCATTCAGAAGACGATTTTTCACCCTTCGGATGATAGGTCATCAGATGGTTCGGATCGGTAGATTTTATCCCTTTTGCAAGTGCATTCCATACCGGAAAATTTTTCCCTCCACCAGAACGGTCGCCACCATTGATCCATATAATGTTTTTGACATCTTTGTAGCGGTTACCTAAAATTTTGCCATATAACTCTGCATTTTCTGCATCAAATATAACTGGCCCAACACCCCATGAATTGTCAACTTTATCTCCCCACGTAGGTATCAAACCGATAAAAATACCTTTTTCTTCTGCCTTTCTGATGATCCAGTCGATGTGGGCAAAATACTTTTCATTTAGTTGTATTGGTTTGTTGGCAATTAATGGTAAATCTCCTTCTGCATTGGGTACATTCAATCCTTCGGGTTGAGACAGAATTACTGCCTGAATAACTGTAAATCCTTTTTCTCTGCGGTTTTCCAGATATTTTTCAGCTTCAGGCTTTGTGAGCCGGTGAAATAATTCCCAGGCAGTATCTCCCAGCCAGAAAAACGGAGCGCCATCTTCGAAAATCAGATATCTTTTGTTTTCTGATATTACAAGTCTCCCATGATTCATGTCAACTGACTTTCCCTCCCACTTCTTTTCCTGTGCATATATTGACCATGAAATCAACAGAATTATGCCAGCTATTACAATCTTTCTCATTTATAGGTTTTTTCAAAGTTTATTTGGTTATAGTTTCTTATTTTCTCAATACCTTCAATTCTGATTTTTATGACAACTTTTCCCCTCGTTTTATTCTTCTGCTGATGCTTTCAAAAGCAAAGTCCAGTCATTGTCATCTGGAGCTTTAAACTTTTGTTTCCCATTCCCATGTATTGCTTTTATTTTGCAAAATTCCCCTGTTCTGGGATTGAACCACCTCTGTTCCAATTGAGCGGATTCTTCCAAATCAAAGGTTACTTCTCCCCCGTGAGGCAAAAAAACTACGTAGGTTTTGCCTCTATCGGCAAGTGCAACAGCATCGCCTTTTACCCCGGAGAACGGACGCATCTTCCAGTAAGGAAGAGTGTTGAAAAAATCATACAGGTAGCTTAGTTGTTGGGCAGCACCTTCACTTTCCAACCTGAATGTATATTTATTTGGTGCATCAATCCGGTTCCAGACATCGCTGTGCCCAATTGTTCCATGAAAACCGGCAGCAAAATAACCTCCGCCGCAAACAATCCGCCACGAGCTGCGGCGTACTTTATCGGTATGATGAACTTGCTTTTTTTCGGTAGAAGCATTTTTTAGATATTCGTAACCATTTTCGGTGTTTAATACCGGTTTCCCATAGCGGAGATCAGTCTGAAGGCTCGCAACAAGGTTCGGATCATCGCCTTCCCAGCAATTCCGATTTTCATTCCATATAATGCCAGCGCCAAATTGCCCGGTTTGTTGCGAAAGCACATCAATGGCCTTTTCATCTCCATAGAAACCGCCGATCTGCCACGGCTGTGTAATCGAATCACGCGGACTTTGCCCCGTGGTACTCGACGATACAACCGGGTGTACCGTTACCAGATGGTTATACGGGTCGTTCTTCTTGATGAAACGGGCCGTCGACTTTACCCACTCCACATCTTCCGGTACATCCAACCGATATTTCCCGTCAGGATGGGTTTCATATTCATTCGCAATCGTCCACATGAAAATATTGTCGAAAGCGCTGTAACGCGCCAAAAGATAATGCAGCCATAAACGTTCGCGTTCAGGGGTCCAGGTTTTTGGGTCGGTAAACGGTAAGCGGTAGAAATTCAAAAGAAGCAGTTCAACGTTCATTCCATAATCTCGCAACTGAAATATCAATGAGTCCAGACTGTGGAAAAAAACAGGATTAAAACGATCCAAATCCGGATTTTGAGCTGTACCACCCCAAGCCCAGAAGGCAGAATCTTTTTGCGCTCTTTCATAACTACCTCCGGTTTGCATCCGTACAAAATTGAAATTCTGAGACCTGCGCATTTCCAAATATGCTTCCCGCAATTCTTTGGTGATCGGGCTGTCATCGTGCAACCCGTAACAAGTATCGCCCATCGGGAAAAAGGGTGTGCCATCATCCTTAGCAAAGGAAAACGGGTTTTGCTGATGTATCCGGATAAAACCATGACCAATCATCCCAATGCAGTTTATTTTTCCGTGTTGAAGTATTTCAACCCCTTCGCCGCGCAACTGATAGCTCCATTCGCCTTCCTCATTGGGCACAAAACGTAAACGCCACGTATTGTCGCCATCATAAAAACCATCGATAACCTTTATCTTGCCTGAAGGAGAAGTAAATTCTCCCACAAGCATTGCATCCCGAAAAGGGTTTCCGGCATGGGTATTCCCCGTTGAGGTAAACTCGTGCATACTCCATTTGGGAAGATCAATCGTTGGAATTTCAACAGATCTTGGCACTGTGCCTGTGCGTATTTCGTCAATTGTCTGAAGAAAGGCTTGTGCAAACGAGGCTCCGGCACTCGAAACATCTTTCATGTTATAGTTCCACCAGGGCATTTCCCAGCCCCAGACACGTGTGCCGTATTTTTTCATCGCATATTGGTGCACATTGTCGAAAGACAACGGACGCCCTTCCCAGTTATATTTTTGGGGGTTTCCTTCATCCCTCCAACGGTGTCCGTAATAGCGGAGAGAGGGAAACAATTGAGTAAAACGAAGCCATGCGCGTGAAGTTGGTTTGCCATTTTCCCCATCGGTGTAAAAAACAACGTTACGTTCTCGTGGCGCTATCCAGTTGTGCCATGCTACAACATAGTCGGGCCGCAACCGGTCGATTGTTGCATATGTAAGAAGGGCAGTAGTCGTGCCGCGGGGATCGGGGAAATCATAACCACCTCTGTATTCGAAACCTTCGGCCACACCGTCCACATTAACCATCGGAACAACTACGAAAATATACTGTTTCCTGAATTCCGAAGCTTCATCGGAAAGAAGAAAATGAATAAGCCCTTCCATCGCGAAGGATGAAAATGTTTCGTACGCATGTTCACGGGCATGCCACAATATTGTTTGTTTATTTTCTGTATTAACAGAAGGGTCGGTGATCGTCAGTTCCCAGTGTTCACGGTTATGGTCGCTTTTCCCAATCATCTTTTTTTCGAGGTATGGGTGTTGCGGGAGCGAGCTTATAAAATGCAGATAATCACCATACCCATACCAAGGGTTTAGCCCCACTTTCGTTTCCCCTGGTGCTGCTTCAAAACGTATTGTTGCGATACATCCTTCCGTCTTTCCGTTCACCTGTTGCCATTCCCCGCCGGGAGACCTGATAAATATATAATCCCGGTCGGACATCCCGGCTTCCGGTTTGCTCTCGTAATCGGTCCGAAGTCCATCGCCCGACAAATCAAGATGAAGGGTGATGTTTATTTTTTTGTCGCTGTGGTTTTGGCATATTAGTTCCACCCGGGAAATAGGATGTTTCAGTGAGCTAGGTCCCCCTTCTTCAAATGAAGTACAAATATGAAACTCGGCAGGGCTTAGTTCTCTGATTTTACCCGGGTCGCGGGGCGTGCCACCTTCTTCGGGAACAATCCATGTGATCTTACCCGTTTGATCACTTCCAGACACATTCCGGTATGAATCAGCCATTACCGGAGATAAAAAACAGAATGAAATCAAAAGTATCAGTTTTGGTCGCATGGGAAAATTTTGCTTGGTTCAGGTTAATTTTTTAAAAAAAACCAGCTGCTGAAAATATAAATTTACAACAGCTAGTTATTTTATCATCGTTATTACCAATTCGGATTCTGTACTAATTTATTGTTTAAAGCCAATTGGTTTAATGGCAATGGCCACAGATACATTTTTGCCTGGTCAAAACTCCTTTTTGAAGCAAGTTCAGCAATAATAAAGCCATCAGTAGTCATATTAAATTTCGTTGGATCAACCCCAGGATATTCCGCTTTAAATATCTTGGCACCCAAAACAGCTTTAGGCAACTCAATTTCTGCTGTTTTCCATCGTAACAGATCATCATAACGAAATCCTTCCATACCAAGTTCAACGCGTCGCTCCCTTCTGATCTCTTTCTGCATGTTTAAACCATTTGCCGCAACAAAACTATTCGACAAATGTGTTACTCCGGCACGGGTTCTTAACAGGTTAATCGAGATATTTAGATCGGCATCACTGATAGAATTATTTAATTCATAAGTAGCTTCCGCATAATTAAGTAATACTTCCGCATAACGAATTAATATCATGTCAATATAATAATTGACCCGTTCCAACACTCCATTTTTTTCACGAACATCAAAGTACTTATTGATTGTATATCCAGTAATTGATTGTAATGAAGGAATATACGGCTTTCTATCGGTGTAGCTATCTCCCTTTTTTACGATTGTTCCATTTAAGCGGAGATCCCTGTTTATAAATTCGGAAGAAGCATCCTGCCATCCTTTGAATAAAGGTGATTTTTCGATTGGCAATCCGTCTGTACAAAGAAAGTCATCAACCAGGGATTTTGTAATCCCGGCATAACCATCTACATTGGACGCGCCGAAATAGGTGCGCAGTACTTCAAAGTCATAGTCTACACCATAAGGGAACACCCAAATTGCCTCTTTATTTCCAGGGCCTTCTCCTGCAATTTTAAAGAGTTGTTTATAACTTTCCGGCCCAAATTTGTCAAACAGTTTATATTCATTGCTATTCATTACGGCTAATGCAGCATCTTTTGCAATTTGAAGATGAGAATTATAATCGGCATTTTTATGAAATTTATTCCTGGTACCTTCCCTTAATGCAACTCTTGATTTAAAAGCAAGAGCTGCTCCCTTAGTAACCATTCCATATTCTGTACCCATATTTAATTTAGAATTAGCAGGCAAATCGGCGGCAGCATCATCTAAATCTTTATAAATAGAAGCAATGACCTGATCTCTCGGCGTTCTCGGCATATAAAGTTCTTCACTATCTGTATCAAGTGCTTCCAAAATCAAAGGTACATCACCATACCGGCTTACCAGGTCTGCATGAGCATAAGCACGGAAATATTTTGCTTCAGCAACGTAGCGAGGAGTAAATGAAGACGTATAATCAGCGACATGTTTAAGAATATTATTGGCTATGCGAATAATTTTATAATCTCTTTCCCACGGTCCAAAATAAGCTCCCGGCAAATAGGAACCATTACTGATTGTACTACGATCTTTGTTAACAGCATTGTCTGACATCACATCCATGAAAAGCGGATATAACATCATATCGGTTGATGCGATTTCATTAGCTTTATAAAGATAATTTACAGCTTGCCTAAAATCCTGATCGGTTTTCCAGAATACTTCATCCGAAAGATCGGCTTGCGGTACTAAATCTAAATTACAGGCAGATAATATTATTAATAATCCTGCTGCTAGTATTTTAATCTTTTTCAAATTTTTTATCATGGTTTTCATTTTTTTGAGTTGTACATTCTCCAAATCTTTCTAGAAATTGAGATTAAGCCCAATCGTATAGCTCCTCCTGAAAGGATATTGATAGCTGGCCTGGTTGGGCATTTCAGGATCAATGAAATCCAGTACTTTGGTAAATTCCCATACATCATGCCCGGCAACATAAAACCTTAGTTTTTTGATACCTATCCTCGAAAACAACCTGTTGGGAACGGTATATCCGATTTGAATGTCTTTAAGCCGGATGTATGCTGCATTCTGTATCCATTTATCACTTGCCATATAGTTGTGGGTTCCCGCAACCATCAGTCTGGGCCAGAAAGCATCCCTGTTATCTTCTTTCCAGTAATCCATGTTGTGTTTTTGTGGCCCAAAGTCCGCGGATGAATACGGCATAATATACTGTGTATCTAACATGAAAACTCTTCTCCCAACGCCTTGTAAAAACAGTGAAAAGTCAACCCCTTTCCAGTTAAGTCCAGTTTGTATCCCAAATGAGTATCTTGGATTGTTATTCCCAAGATAAACCAGATCTCCGTGGTCTTCTTCTGTTTGGCTCCCTGCTGTAATCTTACCATCATTATTCAGATCGATATACCTGACATCGCCGGGTCCTGTCTTCGTATTCTGGAATGCATGATTAGTGACCTCTTCCTGAGTTTGGAAAAGCCCGTCGGTTTTGTACCCGAATATTGAATTGATGGGATAACCTTCCAAAAGCCTTCTTGTCCCTGATCCAATAATGGTAGCCCCATAGTATTCGACCAATTCGTTTTCGGAGTCGCTTATATTTGCATTTACCCAATAGTTGATAGCTCCGTTGCTGTCTTTCCATCCTATATTGGTATCCCAACCCCAGGTTTTTAGTTCACCAACATTCTGGTTGCCAACACTAATTCCTAAGACGGCAGGATATGCTACGCCAGCCAGCATATTTTTATTTCGCTTGATGTAGTAATCTCCTTCGAAGGTTAGCCTATTGTCCAGTAAGCCGATTTCCAAACCAATATTGGAAGTCTGTACTGTCTCCCAAGTAATATTCTTCGATGCAAGTCTATCCTGGTAGATATACGTTGCTCTTTGTTCCGCTCCGGAACTTGATCCTAATATAAGATCCTCTTTCGATTGTAAAAGTGGAATATAGTCGTAATAACCTATTGAATTTGCATTTCCCAATCGTCCGAATGAACCCCGTAGCTTTAATTCACTGATTAAATCGATATTGAACCATTTTTCCTGACTTATACGCCAGGCGGCAGATAAAGAAGGGAATAGCTGATATCTGACACCCGGACTGAGTTTGGAACTACCATCATAACGTAGGTTTGTTTCGAATAAATAGCGATCGTCGAAATTGTATTTAAACCTTCCGAAAACAGATTGAAACCTGGAACTGCCTGCATTATCAGTAACTCTCAGATTATTCTTTGCAGCCCAATCAAAACTGGGCAGGTTTTCGTTCACCAAATCCTGAATGTAAGCTTCGTGATAATAAGAATGATAATCTTGGAATGAATATCCTGCAAATAACGATATGTCATGTTTTTTAATTTGGAAGTTGTAATCGGCCAGAAACTGAAATTCTTTAAAAACGGTGTTATTTTGTGCTCTGGTCATATTGGTTCCGGTCAGAAACCCTAACACAGTTTCATCAATACCATAATCTTCGATCATTTTTGAATTATGAAATTGTGCATCAAAATTAGCGTCAGCTCCACCTACAATTCTGAATTGAAGATTTTTCACCAGGTTTTTAATTGTCAATGTAGAGTTGGCCCTGAAATTATTTTCATTCCATGATTTCGCCCCGTGGTCATAATCAAACTGAAAAAATTTACTTCTTCCGTCAAATGTACCCACTCGTACGCCCTTAGCAAGATGTCCGTTGGGATCGCGCAAAGGAGCGACACCCGGATAGGTGAATATGTAAGCCCAAAAGCCATAATCTCCATCCAGAGCTTCCATAGGCTTTTCAATCTGGTTATTCGAATATGAAAATACATTGGACAATTCCACATACTTATTGATCTGAGTATTCAGATTCAACCTTAATGAGTATTTGGTATTACTATCGGGCCCGATTTTTATAGAACCGTTATTATTGTAATAAGTACCAGAAAGCCTGAAGGTGGTTTTCTCCGTTCCCCCGCTTATTGCCACGTTATGCGACATCATTGGAGTAAATGGTTTCAATACCAAATCTTTATAATCATAGTCACCCCAGTATCGGAAACGATTAGGACTTGTAGGATCAGCGTCCCACAAAATATTTGGATCTTTCAGTTTGGCCAGATTTTCATCGGATAGAGGTGGGGACTTGCCTGCATTGATTTCAGCTTCATTTCTCAAAAGCCCGGCTTCGTAGGAAGATATTCGCTCCATTATCCTACCCATTTTTGCCATGGTGTAATACGAATTAAACTCCACAGAAATTTGACCGGCCTTCCCGCTTTTCGTGTTGATCAGGATTACACCACCCGCAGCTTTTGCGCCGTAAATAGCTGCAGAAGCTGCATCCTTAAGCACAGATATTGATTCAATATCCTCTGGTCTGACATTTTGCATGTCACCTTCAATTCCATCGACCAATACCAACACCGGATTATTAGTAGCAGATGTCACCCCACGAATCTGGATATTATAATTTTCCTCGCCCGGAGAACCACTCCCTTTTGTTACAACCACTCCCGGCATGATTCCCTGCAAAGCATCGACTGTTCCAGTTACCGGCCTATTAATAAGTTCTTCTCCTTTCACCGTTGCAACGGAGCCTGTAAGGTTTACTTTTTTCTGTGTTCCATAGCCTATCGCTACAACTTCCTCTATTCCAACCGTTTCTTCTTCCATGGTTACATTTACCAAAGATTTTCCCGATACTGAAATCTCCTGCATCTTCATTCCCACAAACGAAAATAGCAACGCCGCATTATCCGGCACATTGGAAAAAGAGTATTTACCATCCGAATCGGTAATGATTCCCTGGGTTGTCCCTTTTACAACAACAGTAACACCGGGTAACGGAAAGCCCGACGAGTCGGTAACCTTTCCTGTAACAATTTTGCGTTGTTGCTGGGCATTGCCCATATTATTATTTGCCGAAGGATTGATAATAATCAGGTTCTTTTCAGTAATCACATAACTGATGCCTTGTTTGCCAAAAATCTCATCGAGAATATTACTCACTGTCTCATCTTTGACCTGAATATTTACTTTTCGGTCAATATCAAGCCGTTCGTCCTGAAGAAGAAATTTAAAACTACTTTGTTCCTCGATTTGTTTTAATACTTCCCGGATGGTGACATTGCTGTAACTTAACGATAACCGGGTTTGCTGTGAATAAACATTGGCAGACAAATGAAGTGTCAATCCCAGAATTAAAAAAGTAGCTAATCGCATAATCAGTAACAGTTTTTTTAAATGAAGGTCAAAATACCCCCTCACCTTTTGTTTTTTTTTCATAATTTTGTAAGAGTTTAATTATTACTATTCTAATGCCTTGCATTAGGATCAAACTATTAGCCGTCGGGTGTTGCACCACCTGGCGGTTTTGTTTTTCAACGTATTTCTATTTCAGTTCATTTTTCATTTTTTAATTGTCAATTAAACACAAGGAGCGCAAAGTTTTAACGTCACGAAAAAAATATCCTATATCAAATAATAAAAATTCAATATCCAAAAACTCAGAATTGTGTTCTTTCTCCTAACCATTTAACAAATCCGTTCTTTTTACCGGTAACGAACAGTATACACATTCCCATTCTTTGTATATTCCAATCCACTGGCGATAGCGATTGCATCCAGCACTTCTTCAGCATTTTCGTTACTAAAAATCCCGGAATAGTGGATTTCATCGCCCAATTTTTCAGGAAAAAAAGCAATGGCGATGTTGTATTTTCGTTCCAATTTTTTAGCAAGCCGCTGAAGCGGTTCATTGTGCAGGTACATTTTATTTTCGCGCCACCCCGAATATTCGTCGGGGTTCACCATACTTAAATTGAATGCCAGGCTTTTTTTATTAAAGGCGATTAATTGTCCGGGGTCAACAAACAATTCTTTTGTCTCCGAATGCTTGATGCTGATCTTCCCCGCTTCCAGACAGGTACTAATAACCGGTTCGTCGGGGTATGCTGAGACATTAAACTTTGTTCCGTACACCTGGATTTTAAGATCGTCGACATTAACAATAAATGGTTTGCTGCTGTGAGTAACTTCAAAAAAACCTTCGCCGCTCAGGTACACGTTTCTATTGGCATTCCCGAAATCGGCATCGTAGCGGATTTGAGTTTTGGCATTCAGCCACACCTTGCTGCTGTCAGGCAAAACAATGACCGAGCGGTTACCCGTTTCTGTTTCAAAAATAACGGATGCCTGTTGCTGGTTGCTATCCGAAAGCCTCATCGCTCCAAACAGCCCGATTACCAGAATAATGCCGGCGGCAATTCCTGAAGCAGCAGCCAGTAAATATCTTCGTTTCATCTGCTTTTTATGCTCAACCTTTTGGCTGAGAGCATAGAATGCGCGTTTTGTATCGTATGATTTATAATCTTTCACTTCCCTTGCTTCATCCCATATTCTTTTTATCTGGCTAAAAAGAAACAGATCGTCTTTTTGCTTCATCAATTCCTGGAACTGGAGATTATCCTCCGGCGAGGCTGTTTCGGAAAGTATTGCATAAAAAATATCAACGTTGTTCTTCATTGGGATATTTTTCTCTTTTGAAACTATGACAGTTCAAAAAAAGAAAGGTCGTACGAGGTGGAAGAAAAAATTTTATAAATATTCGGGATAGGAAACTTGCAGACAGTCACGAAGAAACCGTAATGCCTTGCCAATCTGAGCCTTTACTGTTTTCAGGGAAATATCGAGAGAAGTCGCTATTTTTTCCTGTTTCATCTCTTCGAACCGGCTTTTTGCAAATACTTCCTTGCAACGGGGAGGCAATTTCTCGATACATTGAAAAAGATAATTCCGGAACTCTTCCTGTTCAAGGCCGGCGGCATCAACCTGTTTATTTTCGCTTTCAGAAAAACGAGTGGCATGCTCCTGCCTCACAGATTCCGACTTCATTTTGTTCAGGCTTTTATTCCTGACCGCCGCATACAAATACGATTTTACCGATTCTGAAATTTTTATCGTCCTTCGATCTTCCCAAATTTTGACAAAAACTTCCTGAACAATGTCTTCCGTAATAAAATCATCCCTTGAAAATTTGAAGGCAAAATTGCAAAGCGGGCTGTAATACCGTTCAAATAAAACCCGGAAAGAATTATAATCCCCGGCATTTATTTTATTCAGAAGTTGAATATCGGTTGGTTCGGTTTGCATTAGTTCCCTGATCAATGTAAAATACAATTCAAAGATAGAATTTTTCATTGATCAGAAATCGGGCAAACGCGAAACAGGTCAAATCACGGAAAAAGAAGTGAATTATAAAATATCTGCCGTTTGGGAAAAGTTACTTTTCTTTTTTCGGCTTGAATAATTCTTTTTCATCTACTTTTTCCACGGTCATGCTGTCTTTCAATGTTTTGGCAATGGCATTATATGGAGAAACCACAATTTCATCGTTTTCTTTAATTCCTTCCAGGATTTCAATATTGTCTTTATCCTGAATGCCAGGTTTTACGCGTGTTTTGTAAACTTTTCCATCGGCATACACAAAAATGATTTCTTCTTTTTCCTCTTTCTTTCCATCTTTCGCGGAAGTTGTATCGGCATTTTCAACAATGCGGGTAGTTACTGCCTGAATGGGCACTGAAATAACATTTTTGCGGGTTTCGGTCTGAATATCGACCGTTGCCGACATGCCCGGACGAAACGGATACAAATTGCCTGCAACCGAATCGATCAGGTCGGAATAGGAATCTTTCAGCAATAAAACTTTTACATTGAAATTAGTAACCTGGTCAGTAGCAGAACCACTGGTATTGGCTGAATTGGCGATTTCGGTAACCAATCCTTTGAACTTACGGCCGATGTAGGCGTCGACTTCAACGAGGGCTGTATCAAACTTGTTCACTTTCACAATATCGTTTTCGTTGACATCAACTTTTACCTCCATCTTGTTCAGATTGGCAATCACCATCATTTCGGTACCGGCATACATGTTGGTTCCAACCACGCGCTCTCCTTTTTCAACATTGAGCTTCGAAATGGTTCCGTTCATCGGGGCGTAAATTTTGGTTTTTACCAACTGTTCCCGGGCCTCTTCGACCGATGCTTCGGCCGATCGAACCGAAAATTCAGCGGCTTTTACTTCGGAAAGCGCCACTTTATAGGCAGCTTCAGCCGTTTCAAAATCCGACTGGGCAATGGCTTGTTGCTGAAACAGGGTTTTTGAACGTTTGAATGACAACTCGCTTTCTATCATCTTTGCTTCGGCCTGTGCCTGGCGGGCTTTCGATGAGTTAAGGCTGGCTTCAGCGCGGTTTAACGCCTGAATGTAAATATCGGGTTTAATGATCACCAACAGTTTCCCCTGTTCAACTTCATCGCCTTCTTCCACATAAAGATCAATGATCTCTCCCGAAACATCGGGGCTGATTTTCACCTCGGTTTCGGGCTGAACTTTGCCATTGGCGGTAATCAATTCTGTAATAGTACGACTTTTTACAACTTTCGTGGCAACTTTTATTTCGAAATCCTTGCCCAGCCAACCTTGTTTCTTACCAACGATCAGAACAATGATTACGACAACCGCGATGGCTATAATATAAGGCAGAAATTTGTTTCTTTTCTTTTTCATTGGACCCGTTATTTTTCACTATTGGTAAATTTAATTCCAATAAAATTACAATAAATATTTTTCCGTTCCTTTTTTTATTTTTACTCGACCTTGTAATTGAAAAAACTGCCATCTTCATTTCCCACCAGGAGGTTGAAAAATTTATTCCCTTTACTGAGAGTTTCCACGCAAAAGCGGGAGTTGCCCTGCAATGGAAATCCAGGGTAACCCGAGCCATCGGAATTAAAAAGGTAAACCCGGTTTTCGGCTGCCGAAACCACACCGATTTTTTTGTTTTTGGCGCCAAAAACAAATATCTCGGGCTTTTCACTGATCGGGTTTTTCATTTCTTTACTGAATAATTTCACCCCCGCTTCGGAATAAACATGCAGTTGTTTCCCGTCGGCAAAAATAAAATCGTTCTGCCCGTTCCCGTTTATATCAGCAGAAGTAAAATAATGATTTTCAGAAAATTTACCGGGTTCCAGTTTTTTAAAACTTTCGTCGAAAAACAATTTGTAAACAGCGCCCTTTTTATCGGTACATAAAATAGCAGGGTTGGCTGTTTCTTCCAAAATAAGCTCGTTGCCCGAATGTTCGAACGATGCATTTGTGCTGAAACGAACTTTCCCCAACCGATCGAGAAAATAGGTTTTGTAGCGGTCAAAAAACACAAGGTAATCTTTGTCCTGAACCCGCATGTACCGAATTGGCTTTTCCACCAAGTTTTCGCTCTCAAAGTTACTCCATCCTTTCACAAATTTCCCGTCCTTCGAATAGGCGTAAATCTGTTTGTCTTCGCAAGCGACAAAGAAACGGTACTCTTTTTTATTGTCGTAGTCGACCACCGTGGCACCGTTGGTGGCAGGCGAACGCAAAACAATCGGGTAACCTTTCACCTCTTCACCGTTGCGGTCGAGCAAATGGATTTGCGATTGGGTATTGAAGAAGTACTGAAATTTATTGTTCCGGTAAATATCGATCTGGACAATATCCGACAGAATTGGCTCCTGAAGCTTTACTTTCCACAGGGTTGCCCCTTCTTTGTTGAGCAGGTATAAATTATTCGCCCGATCCTGAAAAATAACTTCTTTGTTCGCCTGATCGCTGTGGTTGATTACCATTTTGGGCTTGGTAAAAATATTGCTTTCGAGCCGGGTCTGCCAAACCGTTTGCGGCTCTTCTTTAATTGCCGGATCGAATTTCAGGTAAATATTATTCAAAATTAACCCATTGAAGTTCGAGAATTGCCAGCTAAATGCGTAAAACTTTCGGAAATTTTCTTCATGTCCTGTCCATCCTTTCAGCCATTCATCGTTGAGATACGTTCGGGATAAATGAAAAGATTTCGAAAAATTCACATAGAAATGAAGGTTCGATTTACCACTCGATTTTTCTTTAAATTTCAGATAATTAATATCTTTTGCAAGTGTCGCACCCAAAGCCATATTGTGAATATAGTCTTTCAGAGCAGCCTGCGAATCGGCAAAAATCAGGTAATTATCGTAAAAAGTAAAAAAGTTGCACGAAACACCGGAGTATATTTTTCCAAATAGTATTTCACTGATGTCGGGATAAGGGAATTGATAGATGGTAAATTTCCTTTTTTCGTCAATCCGGTAGTCCGACTGCCATCCCCCTGAATTAACATTTGTAGAGGCAATGTATTTTTTTAGAAGAAATTCCATTTTTTCCTTTGATGAAGACTGGCTTTTAATTCCCATCACAAAAAAGCGGTTTCTGGCCGGATCGTTTTGAGTTATGGAAGTGAAAGCAATTCCGGAAACTCCCGTGGCAATTTCGTCAACCATCGTCACAAAATCGGTTTTGGTTTCGCTTTTTATGGCCATCAGTCTGGCTTCGCGCTGGTAAAAGCTGCCCGCGATACGGGAAAATTCTTCGTAATTTTTAAGAAACGAATCCGAGTCTTCAATATTTAAAGAGATGAAAAGCGATGTATTTGAAGGCAATACCGATTCGAAATCTGATTTCTGGGAAGCCTGTCCTTTAAAAAGATTGATATAGTCTTCTTCTGTTGAATCGTTTGGAAATGAGAAACCACTCAGGAAAAGTTCGTCGTTTTTTAAAGTAAGGTCCAACTCCGTGCGTTCGGCATAATTGGCAAGGAAACCAATTTTCTTTCGCACCTCATTGTTTAATATTTTTGGTAAAAGCTGCCCTATGGTTTTGTGGTTGATATAAATGTTTGCGATGGCATTCGAATTCGAGGTCTTATTCAGTTTAACGAAATCGGGATGGTCGAGCAAACTTTCGGCGCTCGACTGACGAATAGCTTCTTCAACCAAAATAGCTTCCTGGCAGGCGATGAAAATGCCATTGGCAAAGGCAAACGAAAATGCTGAATTATTTACGGTGGCACGGTAAATCTCGGCATCGTCGTAATCTCTTTTGGAAAGGCTTTGGTGTTCGCTCGCCTGTTTAATGGCCCCAAAAATGAGATTTTGTTCTTTTTTATCTTCTATACTTGCCAGAAAAACAAAACGGACTTCATTTCTCCCTTCGAAATTGGCTGCAATCAGTACCGGTTTGTCATTGCATAGTTGCGCAAACTCCTGGTTCGACCTTGTCAATTCGCTGATAAACTGAATCTCACCGGCAACGTTGTTGATGATTCCGGCATTCTTTATTTCATCAATAATCATATTTCCTCCTGAAAACAATTGCATCAGGGCTGCGGGACTCTGCAATTCTACAACCAGGGGAGAATGAATTGGCACTGCTTTAAATGCAGAGTTGTCGGTAAAATTACCGGAAAATGTTGCAGTCTTTTTTATCGAGGGGAAAAAATACCAGGCTGCACCTCCTGCTGCGACAAGCAAAAGAAGAAAAATGACAATGATGGGTTTACGCATAGTTGAAATTTTCGTCAAAATTACAAAGAAAGAACCTTGAGACCATAAATTTTAGTGTGCCGATTTACTTTTTGGGAGAAAAATATTCTTCGGAAATGAAATATACAAAGCAAATTAAGTTCCTTTTTACCGTTGCCGTGCATCCGAAGCGTCAATTATTTTGAAGAGCTTGTCCGAACGCCTTATTTTTTCTTCCAGTTTAATGGAAAATATTTCCCCTTTTACAGTTTCCTGAACCGGCTTCAGATTGACCCGGATTTCAACGACTGTCGATTTAACAAGACCTGTTGTTGGCCCGGTTACATATATTTCATCTCCCACTTTCAGGCTGCCAACCTCCATTTTGAATTCAGCCACCTGAATATTTGATAAATAATTCAATCCTTTCCCGATGTACATTTTCCTTTTTGTAGCCTGCGAACCGTAGTTCTGGCTCCATTCGCCCAGTCGCTGTCCCAGGTAGTAACCATCCCAAAAACCACGGTTGAAAACAGTTTCCAGACGTTTGTCCCAGCCATGTATTTTTTCAGGAGAAAATGTCCCGTTCAGGTATGCTTCCACCGCCTCTTTATAACATTGAACAACGGTGTGGACATATTCGGCAGAGCGGGCGCGGCCTTCAATTTTAAGCACCGTAACACCCGAATCGAGTACTTTATTCAGAAAATGAATGGTTTTCAAATCTTTGGGCGACATGATGTACTGGTTGTCGATTTCCAGTTCGGCGCCGGTTTCGTTATCGGTAACCGTGTAGGCGCGACGGCAGGTTTGCAGGCAACTGCCCCGGTTGGCCGACGAATTCATTTCGTGCAAACTCAGGTAGCATTTACCGGAAACAGCCATGCACAACGCTCCGTGCACAAACATTTCAATACGTACAAGATTGCCTGATGGCCCTTTTATTTGTTGTTTTTCGATTTTTTCACTGATTTCCCAAACCCGCCCCAAGTTCATTTCACGGGCAAAAACAACCACATCGGCATATTGTGCATAGAATTTCACAGCCTCGAAATTGGTAATATTCACCTGGGTCGAAATATGCACTTCGACCCCAATTTCACGGGCATATTGAATGGCCGAAATGTCGGAAGCAATGATGGCCGAAACGCCGGCTTGTTTTGCTGCATCGATGATTGCATGCAACTTGTCGATCTCGTTGTCGAAAATAATAGTATTGACCGTGAGGTAGGTTTTTACACCGGCGTTGTGGGCAATATTGGTTATTTTTTTCAGATCTTCCAGCGTAAAATTGTTCGACGAGCGGGCACGCATATTCAACTGCTCAACGCCAAAGTATACAGAACCAGCGCCAGCCTGGATGGCTGCCATCAGTGTTTCGTAGGAACCCACCGGGGCCATTATCTCAATGTTCTTTTCCGACATGCTTTTCTTTTTTCGACCGGCAAATTTACACTAAAATAAAAAGCAAAAAAAATGCGAATGCAAGCCGGCGTCGATCATACTTTATCCGTCGTTATAAATAATGAAAGTGAAACTGTAATTTTACTATTTTCAGTGCGACTAAAATTTGCATAGACTTTAACCGAATTAAATAAGATGACGATTGAAATTCTTCAATTACTGGAAGGCGCAAAACAAGCGAAAGGCTTAACGGTGATAATCGATGTTTTCCGGGCATTCTCAACGGCTTGTTACGCATTTGAGAACGGAGCTTCGAAAATCTACCCGGTGGGGAATATTGAGATGGCCTATTTTCTGAAAGAAAAAAATCAGGAATATATATTGATGGGGGAACGTTTTGAAAGGAAACCCGAAGGTTTCGATTTTGGCAATTCTCCAAATCATATCCTGAATGTCGACTTTTCAGGAAAAACCATTGTCCATACGACCAGTTCCGGCACGCAGGGGATTGCAAATGCGGTGAATGCAGAAGAAATCATCACCGGGAGTTTTGTCAATGCGGGCGCCATTGTTCGTTACATTCGAAAACAAAACCCCGAAAAAGTGTCGCTGGTTTGCATGGGTTATAGTTGTGAATATCCGATCGATGAAGATACTTTTCTGGCAGAATATATTAAAAATGAATTATTAGGCATTCCAACTGATTTTCAGGAAATGGTTGAGCGGCTAAAAAATGGCAGCGGAGCCCGTTTTTTTGCACCCAAAAACCAGGAATGGTCGCCTGCCGAAGATTTCGAACTTTGCCTGGCATTGAACCGCTTTAACTTTGTTTTAAAAGTTGAAACGGAAAATGAACTAAAATTTTTGCGTAAAATTGAACTGTAATCGTTCTGAGATATTCGGAAACGATTCGAAATAAAAGGATTTTAAAAGAATGAAGACCTATAATTTTGACGAACTCATTGACAGACAAAACACCAACAGTGTAAAATACGACGGACGTTCCCATTTTTTCGGAAAAGAAGATGTATTGCCGCTCTGGGTGGCCGACATGGATTTCAGAACTCCTGATTTTATTGCAGAAGCGATCCTGTTGCGGGCGCAACACGAAATTTACGGGTATACATTTCGGCCCGATTCGTACAACGAAGCAATTATTCACTGGCTAAAAACCCGCCACAACTGGGAAATACAAAAAGAATGGGTTCAATTTAGTCCCGGCGTGGTTCCGGCGCTGGCTTTGTCGGTGATGTGTTTTACCGAACCCGGCGATTCGGTAATTGTACAACCGCCGGTTTATTTCCCGTTTTTCTCGGCAGTAAAAAACAGCGACCGCGAACTAATCGAAAACCCGCTGAAACTCGAAAATGGAAGATATTTCATGGATTTTGAAGATCTGGAAAAGAAAATACAGGCCGACACCAAAATGCTGTTGCTCTGCAACCCTCACAATCCGGGGGGAATGGCATGGACAAAAAAAGAACTTCAGAAATTGGGCGAGATATGCATCGAAAACAACATTCTCGTCGTTTCCGATGAAATCCATTCCGACCTGGTTTTCAAAGGACATCGGCATATTCCGTTTGCTTCTTTTTCCGAAGAATTTGCCATGAATAGCATCACCTGCATGGCTCCCAGTAAAACTTTTAACATAGCCGGACTTTCCACTTCTTTTCTGGTGATACCGAATAAAAAAATCTTTGACAAATACGACCATCTGATGAAAGGTACCCATTTGTTCGGGGGAAATATTTTCGGGGCGGTAGCACTTGAAGCAGCCTACACAAAAGGAGCTGAATGGCTTGACCAAATGATGGACTACGTGGAAGAAAACTATCGTTTTATGGAACAGTTTCTGAAGCAAAATATTCCGCAAATTGTTCCCATGAAACCGGAAGCAACGTATCTGGTATGGCTTGATTTCTCGGCATTCGGGCTAAAAGATTCCGATATAAATGCCCGTTTAATCAACGCAGGAGTAGGACTGAACCGTGGCATTCAGTTCGGACGGCAGGGAAAAGGTTTCATGCGGTTGAACCTCGGATGCCCGCGGTCGATTCTTGAAGAAGCGCTCGAAAGAATGAAAAAGGAATTTTCGAACGACGAAAGGAACGACGAATTACAGAGCCTATAATTTTTTCTTTGTCGTTAAGGAGTTGAATTTATAGGTCAGATCAAAATAAACCAGGAAATTATGCGGGTCAACATGATTATTTATGGTGTAATTGACTCGCTGTTTCACCACTTTATCATACTCCATCGTATTGAAGAGGTCAACCACTTTCAGACTAAAAGAAGCCGCCCGTTTTAGGAAATTTGCCCTGAATCCGGCATCAAAAGTATAGTAGCTGTATTGCTTGCCATAATCGGAAATAAATGGAGAACTGTACCGCCCCGAAAACTGAATAATCATATCTTTATTGATCTTGTAATCGCTACTTATTTTCGAGGTATAACTAAATTCTTCGCGATCGAGTTCCGGGCCAAATTTATCGCCACTTATTTTACTGAAATAACCTGAAATTGCCGGACGGAAAACAAACTTGTTTGCAACCATTATCGCACTGCCGTCAATCCCGGTGGAAATTATGTCGCCCAAATTTTCGGAAATAGAACGAGTTACATCCCGCCCTTCGTCATCCTGCTCAACCGTGTACCACCGGCCAATAATATTCGATCGGTTTTTAAAAAAACCAGTCAGTACAAAATTGTTTTTTTTATGAATCCAGTGGTTTGCCAATTCGGCCTGATAGAAGACTTCTGGTTTGAGATTTGGGTTTCCTGAACTTTCAAAATAATTGCCCCACGATAAACTAATCGGATTTAACTGGCTGTAATTCGGTGGCGAGATTCTTGATGTATAAGAAAATTCCCGGCTGTAATCCTTACTAACGGTTTGTTTCAGATGCAACGACGGAATCAGTTTATAAAATGTGTTATTGATTTTTTCTTCGGTTTTCGTCTGATTAATGGTCTGTTCGAACCGAAGCCCCGCACTGAGAATAAATTTACCAAAACGTCCCGATAAAAGCCCGTATGTACTAAATGCATATCCATAATAATCGAACGATTTATCAACAATATTCTTTGAAGACTCTGTATATTCTACGGAATTTTTTATTCTCCGATAACTTATCCGTTCGGAATACAAATCCTGATAAAAATGATGAACCGATGCCAGTGCGCCTACTTCCAGTTTCCACGTTGAAAAAAGAGGCTGGCAATAATCGGCTTTCAATTTCAGGAGATGTATCTTATTTGAATAATCTTTTAAATCAGTTGTGTAATTATTTACCGGAACCGACTGCTCAACCGATACTGGCTGCTGTAGCTGATCGTATTGGTTCAACGGGGTATTGAAGGAATAGAGCAAATTCAAATCGAGTACCTGCGTTTCATCTTTTTTAAAATTTTTCCTGAAAGCAGTGTTAAACTGGTTGAACAGATTATTGTCTTTTCCTTCCCTGTCGGTTGTACTTCTCGATGTTAAAACATGATCCGCATTAAATTGTTCCGTCTCATAATCGGAATTGTATTCCTGCGATTTATGCTGAAGTACATACTGAAAATTTACAAAGTCTTTTCCATCGAAATAGTAATTTGCGGTGGTACTAAAAAATGCAGAAGAAGGGGTTCTTACATTGAACCGATCCTGGTTCATAAAATGCAACGCGCCATTGGTGAGGGTTTCACGTTCTGTGAATGTATCGTCTTCCAATTTGTCTTTCTTGTAATTTAAAGAAGTTCCCAATCTCCATTTTTTCAGGCTGTATCCCAGTTGAGCCGACATATTTCGTTTTTCACGGGTTCCTAAACCCACTCCGATTTTGCCGTTATACCCGATTTTTGCGCTCTTTTTTAGCTTTACATTTACAATCCCGGCTCCGCTTCTCGATTCATATCGTGCCGACGGATTGGTAATCACCTCAATACTCTCAATGGCATCCGACGGAATCTGGTCAAGCATGGAAGATAAATCACTTTCGATTCCGTCAATCAAAATGGTTGCTTTTGACCCCCGGAGCGTAACTTTATCATCCATATCGACACTGAGCGAGGGAATATTCTGCAAAAGTTCCATTGCCGATTCGCCAACAGCATTCAGGTTTCCTTCAACATTGTATATCATTTTCCCGGCTTGCGACTCGAACATCCCCTTTTCGGAAATCACCTCTATTTCTTCCAATTGTGTCGATTTTTGGTGCAGAATAACCGGTTTTAAATTCACCGATCGCCCGTTTATCAAAATAGAATCGACACGAGCCGTTTTAAAACCAATAAAGTAAACCTGTAAATAATAATTCCCATTTTTTAATTTTTCCAACGTAAAATTTCCCTTTTCGTCGGTTGTTGTCCCCTTGCAAATAAGCGAATCGGAAGCATTCATCAATGCTACATTGGCAAATGAAACTGCGGTTTTGTTCGGCGTAATAACCTGTCCCTGCAATGAAACAGTAGACTGTGAATAACAGATAAAACCGGGTAGTAAAAATAAAATGATTATAAAATATATGCCTCTCACATGGAATGTTTTAATAGTAAATAGCAGCTCAGTTTTTCGCCGGATCGATGCCCCATTTTTTCATTAAGACTGTTGCTGCTCGTATATCGTAATCATTTGCAGAGTCCGGTTCTCTGTTTTTTATCATTTGAGCAACTCCCTCAACAACAGACGCGCTTTTTTCATTTGTACAGTCAATCGCGTTTAGCGCATGTACACGGGCAAACGGGTTTGGATTTTTCAGTACAGCGAGAAACGCTTCAACAGCAACTTCCTTTTCACCCAGATTATACAAAGCTTCAGCCGCAACAACTGCCACGTTGGCAAAACGGTCGAAAGCTGCCTTTTTCAAATCAGGAATAGCTGTTTTTGCTTCATTCTTCAATATTAATAAACCGGTTGCTCCCCAGTAACGGATGGCGCTGTCGTCGTTCTTCAAAAACGCAACAAACTGTTCGAGGTTTTCACGGGTTCCCAAAGAAGCCAGTTCGGCGGCATTAATAATTTCGTTTAGCGGAACATTGCCGGAACGCATGTAATCGTAGAAAGGCATCTCTCCTGCCCTTTGGGAACGATCGGCTTCGGGAATAAAACCAGTATCGTAAATTCGAAGCATTTCGTTTTTATTTGCCTGACGCATTCGTTCCAATACCTCTTTGTATTTTGGGTCACCTGCCAGGTTGTTCACTTCCCAGGGATCGTTTTCCGTATCGTACAATTCTTCTGCCGGTTTGATATTCCAGAAAACGCTTTGCACCGCATTGCATTCGCCATTCAGCCATGTCTGTTCCCAGGAACGGAGCGAAGGCGCCAACCATAGGTATTCAAGCGGTTGTCCGTAAATACGATATGGCATGTAATTCCGGATGTATCTGAATTTCTGGTCCCGAACGGCACGGCACATGTCGTACCGTTCGTCCATCCGGTCGCGAAACATAAAAACATATTCCGGATCGGCTGTTTTTTGTTTTCCCAGAAACGCTTTTCCCTGCAAAAAATCAGGTATTCTTTCGCCAATGATGCTCAAGAGTGTTGGCGACAGATCAACAAAACTGATCATTCGGTCAACTTTATCGCCGGGTTTAGCAGCCGGGTAGAGGTATTTGTATTTTTCAGGAATGCGGATAATAAAAGGAACCCGGGTCCCCGATTCGTAGACGTAACGTTTGCTACGCCCCAATACGCCACCATGATCGCCATAATAAAATACGATTGTGTTTTCTGCCAATCCGGCATCTTTCAATTCCTGAAGTTTTTGCCCCACCCACGAGTCCAGGTCTTCTATTTTATCGTAGTACTGAGCCCAATCGTGTTCCATTTCTTTTGTCCGTGGATGATATGGAGGCATGGGAACTTTTTTGGGGTCATGTCTCAGTTTTTCGGTAGGAATTGATTTATGAATGGAACTCTCGTGCGAAATTATTGAATTGAAGATGGCAAAAAACGGCTGCCCCGGTTGCCTGTTTTTATAATGAGCCTTTTGGCTGCAATCGTTCCATAATATCGACGGATCGGCAGTATTGGTATTGTAATCGGTTTTTACATTGTTGGTACAATAATATCCCTTGTCCCTTAAAAATTCAGAATAAAATTTAATTGTTGGCGAAGCGGCGTATTGGCTTCGCATGTGCTGATTTCCTCCCGAAGAGGCATAAATGCCGGTTAATATTGTATTTCGGGCAGGAGCACAAACAGGTGCATTGGCATAGGCATGGGTGTACAGAAACCCTTCCGCCGCCAGTTTGTCGAAATTTGGAGTCGTTGCAAATGAATCGCCATAACAACCGAAAAACGGACTGTTGTCTTCGCTGGTTAGCCAAAGAATGTTTGGAAGTTCGAAAGAAACTTCAGAACTGCAAAAAAACGGGAATATGGATAAGATGATGCCAATCGAACTGATTCGGGTTGTTAGGTTCATCAGATAAAGTTATTGGATTATTCGAGGCTAAAAGTAAAAATAATTTACCTTCATCAGGCAATAATTTCAATTCGGTTGCCTTCCGGATCCATGATTATACTTTCATATTTTCCATCGCCGGTTGTGCGGGTTTCGCCAACTACCGGGAACCCGTCGTTCCTCAGTCGTTCTGTCAACCGGTCAACTTTCATTTTTGAACCCACTTTAATGGCCAGATGAATGATGCCTGTATATTGTTTCCGGAGATCGTTTTTCGACTTTGGGACTCCGGGCATCTGCATGAGTTCTAAAGTACAGTCACCGTCAAACGTTAAAAAGTACGAGCGGAAATCTTTACTGTGGTTGTAATATCCTTCGTTGGTGCTGGCGTCAAAATAATGCATATAAAAATGTTGCATCCCTTCCAGGTCGTTGCACCAAATAGCAATGTGATCAATTTTCATGGCTGCGGTTTTTTAATGTTTTAAAGTTACGAAATACAATTCCATTCGTTAAAAAATTCTTCCAGAAAAAAACTCATGAAATGATGCCTTTTTTCGGCCATTCTTTTTGCTGTCTCTGTATTCATCCGATCTTTCAATAACAATAGTTTTTCATAGAAATGATTAATCGTCGGAGCATTCCCGTTTTTGTATGCTTCGAACGACTGGTGACAAACGGGTTCAATTTCCGGATCATAAATCAGGCGTTTTTTATGTCCCCCGTAAGCGAAAGTCCGTGCAATACCTATCGCCCCTATTGCGTCCAGCCGGTCGGCATCCTGAACTGCTTTCGATTCCAGGCTCATCGCCCGTGTTTCCACTCCGGCGCCTTTGAACGAAACTTCGCCAATAATTTCAAGTATCCGCTTTACGAGCGTGCCGTCCATATTCAATTCTTGCATCCATGCCCGGGCTTTCTCAGTATGCGAACCGTTTTCCCCTGAAATTTTCCAGTCGTCCAGATCATGAAGCAGGGCTGCCATCTCGACAATAAATAAATCGGCTCCTTCTTTTTCGGCAATAAACAGGGTCATTTTTCTGACACGGTGAATGTGCCACCAATCGTGACCGCTTCCTTCCTGCAGAAAAACAGCGCGGATATAATTCTCCGTTTTTCGAATGATCGTATCGGTTTCCATTGCATTCAAATTTATGGAATCGCATCGAATTTGTAAATACGGGAGCCTATTTAATTTTTCAGGAATTCAGAACAATGAGTTGTAAAATTCGATGCTTAGCTGTTTCACAACCGGTTAAAGCATTAAATCTTGTGAAAACTCATTTTGTGAAAAAAGATTTATCTATTTTTGCCAGCCATTAACAGTCAGTCATGTTTTTTTATATTGGTTGACTTAATTTATTTGGTATGGGAAGGATGAAAAAACTGACTTTGCCTGTTATGCTTCAGGAAAGTTTCAGGGAATATTCGGAAAAGAACTCATTGGTTTTTGCAGGTGAAGAAGAACGAACGTATTCCCAATTGGAAAATGAAATAAAAATTGCCGCACAACAATTAAAATCAATCGGTATTTCGAAAGGCGACAAAGTTGCCATTTTAAGCGCCAACATGCCCAACTGGGGAGTAGCGTATTTTGCCATTGGCATAACTGGTGCAGTGGTGGTTCCTATTTTACCCGATTTTCATCCCAACGAAATCAAAAACATTTTAAAACATGCCGAAGTAAGTGCAATGTATGTTTCTGAAGGATTGGCAAATAAACTTTTACTGGAAGAATATCCTGAAATCCAGATCATTGAAATTGAGAACTTCAATTTGCGTAATGCCAGCGCTTATCCTCCTGTTGAATTGCCGGATGCAACCGATTTTGTTTTCGAAGATGTGGATGAGGAAGATTTACTTTCAATTATTTATACCTCAGGTACAACAGGCAAGTCGAAAGGGGTCATGCTAACTCATCGGAACATTGTTTGGACCGCGCAGCAATCGAGAGAACTTCATCATGTTGTTTCGGAAGACCGCTTTTTATCCGTACTTCCGCTGTCGCACACCCTTGAAAATACGCTGGTACTGATTTTACCCGTTATGTTTGGCGCGTCGGTACACTATCTTCGCAAACCGCCCATAGCGCCAGTTTTGTTACCTGCGCTGAAAATTGTGAAGCCAACCACAATGCTGATTGTTCCGCTGATCATTGAAAAAATATTCAAAAACAAAATATTGCCGGGAATCAATGAAAAATGGATTACCCGGAACTTGTACAAAACTGCGTTTTTCCGCAAGCTGTTGCACCAGGTCGCTGGTAAAAAACTGGAAGAAACGTTTGGCGGGCATCTTCGCTTCTTCGGAATTGGTGGCGCTAAACTCGACGATAACGTAGAACGGTTCCTGATGGATGCCAAATTTCCGTTTGCTATTGGTTACGGAATGACCGAATCGTCGCCTCTGCTGGCTGGCGCGGCAGTGGGTAAAACCCACTATTTGTCAACCGGAGTGGCCATGCCGGGTGTTGAACTGCGCATTGGCGATGCCGACTCCTTAACCGGGGAAGGAGAAATTCAGGCTCGTGGCTTCAATGTAATGAAAGGCTATTACAAAGAACCGGAATTAACCCGGGATACTTTTACTGCCGATGGATGGCTCCGTACTGGCGACCGGGGTTGTTTCGACAAAAACGATTGCCTTTATATCAAAGGCCGGATCAAAAACATGATCGTTGGGTCCAGTGGTGAAAATATCTATCCGGAAGAAATTGAATCGCTAATCAACCGAATGGAATATGTACTCGAATCGTTGGTGGTTCAACAAAAAGGCCGTTTAGTAGCCATGGTACACCTCAATTACGAAGAAATGGAAAAACGTTTCAAGGTCATGAAGGACGAAGCGGTTCAAATTTTCAATGAAAAAACCGATGAAATATTGCGCGATATCCAGCTAAAAGTGAACGAAGAGCTCAATAAATTCTCACAAATTCAGCGGGTTGTGTTACAGCCGGTTCCTTTTGAAAAAACACCGACACAAAAAATAAAACGGTTCCTGTATTTATAAACAACGCAAGTTCTTTGCTAACGAAAGATCATTCTGTCGTTTTCTGAATCCAAAGACCATATTGCTCGAGGATGGCTGCCCGCACATCGTATTCCGATGACGTGTGGTTCAATATTCCTTTTGAATTGAAATACAGCATGAATTTATCGGCTTCGGTCTCGTTTAATCCGGTAAGGTTCATTACTAATTCTTTCGAGTAATATTTTGAAAGCATTTGCCAGCGTTCTTCCGAGACAATAGCTTTACGGACTTCCCGTTTTTCTTTTTCAGCCTGGCTCAAATGATACTGCAAAAACGACAATGGAGTAATAAGTGCAGCTATTACAGGAGGTTTTGAATTATACCCATCGCCTCTCAGTTCAGGAGAAATATCTACAGTTTTGGCTTCGGGAAGACCAAGTTCCAGTTCTTTCTTTTCACCCTTTACTTCCACTTCCTTAATGGCAAACACGACCGGGATGGCCTGAATGAGATAAAGATTGTTTTCGTTGTGCCGGGGATCAATACGAATATACATTTTCTTAAAACCTACTGACGAAATCGCCAGGCTGTCAACATTCAGCATTTCAAGAATAAATTTTCCTGATGCATCGGTCGTCGTGCCACCATGAGTTCGCATGTTCATCACATGGGCCCCGGGAATCGGAAGACTATCCTGGATATTCACAACCAGCCCCTTCAATTTAATCAGAATCGGATCGACCTCATCATCAAAATTCTGCGCCATTGCCACATTCAGCAATAACAATAAACTAAAAACCGATATGGCAACTTTTCTTATCATCGTTAGAAACCAAAAATAACGTATTTTGGGGAACTTCTTCCGGGAACTAACATCTCTTAAATGCTTTTAACAATGTTTAATGAATATTACAGACAAAACAGACTGTTTTGATGAATATTAGAGTAGTTTAAGTTGCCGGTTTCGCATGGTATATCCTCTGATTAATATGTTTAAAAAATCATTTTGCCTGAAACAAAACGAACTGTCACAATTTATTTTAATTTAGCAGACTTTAGCCTAATAACTTACAAACTATTGCGGTCCGGGATTTATAATATATTACTTTTTATTGCGGTTACAGCGGGGATTCGGGCAAATGCACAGGATGTTACTTTTTCGCAATTCTATTCCAACCCGCTTTACTTAAACCCGGCTTTTGCAGGTTCGGTCGATCTTCCGCGCGTAAGCATGCAATACCGCAATCAATGGCCGCAATTTGGTAAGACATACAACACGGTTAGTTCGGCTTACGATACTCCTGTCGATAAACTACAGGGTGGCATTGGCATCCACATTATGAACGATGCCCAATCGGCTGGTTTGATGAACGCACTACAGCTCGATCTGATGTATGCCCGTTTTATCCAAGTCAGCAAGGATATAAAACTGAACGGCGGTGTGCAGGTGGGTTTTCACCAAAATTCGCTGAACTGGGACAAACTTGTTTTTTCCGACAATCTGGATATCTATTTTGGGAACCATACACCTACTCAGGAAATGCCGATCGAAAACCCCAACTATCTTTTTGTTGATGCCTCGGCTGGTTTACTCATGTATAACGAAGATTATTTCGCGGGTTTTGCCTGTCACCACCTGAACCAACCCCGTCAGTCGTATTATCAGGGGCAAGAAGATGTTGGCGTCCTGTACCGAAAATACACGCTCCATTTTGGAGCGAGGATACCAATTTTCAGGCACGGACACCTACGTAAGAAATACGACATTTCACCCCAGGTAATCCTTCAGAAACAAGGTGATTTCAAACAATTCAATTACGGTTTATTTGCCAACATGAAAGGTATATCTGCCGGCTTATGGCTACGACAGAATTTTACAATGAAATACGACGCCCTGATTTTTTTGGTTGGTTTTATAAAAAATCGATGGCATATCACCTATAGTTACGACTGGACTATTTCGGGCTTGGGGGGAGGTACCGGGGGCAGCAGCGAAATATCGCTTAGTTTTTTGCTGAAGAACCCGCGTCAGGCAAATTACCTGCCTTTTTACAGGATCGCGGAAGACTGATCTGCTTAACGGATCAATAATACCTGTCCTTTCGGGTTGTGTTCGTATCCCTGAATATCGAAGTAATTTGCCTTCCATACGTAAGTACCCATCGGCGCTTGTTTCCCGTTTTTCATGGTTCCATCCCATTTTTTATCGAGACTGTTCGACTCAAAAACCAATTGTCCCCAACGATCGTAAACCAAAAATTTAAACCGATCGGCCTTGACACCCAGCCCAAAAGGCATAAATGTACGATTTTCCGAAATCTCACTATCGGGACGAAAAGCATTGGGCGTAAAAACATTAAACGGAATAACTTTAATCTGAAAAGAAGAACTGTCTTTGCATGAATATTCGGTTTCGGCCACCAGCAGCACATCAAATTGCCCAATTTTCTGATACGTATGCTGCGGATTTTCTTCCGTTGATTCGTTCCCGTCATCAAAATCCCAGAAATACGAAACGGCCAATTCCGACATGTTGGCAAATGTGATGGTGGAATGCTCGTCGGTAGCTACCGGATAATCGGGATTGAATGCCGAAACAGGGTTCGGGTGAACCCAAAACCAATCGGTTTTTATAAGGGTGTCGGAACAACCTGTTTCACTTGATCGTGCCGCAGTTCCAATGGTAAATTTCCCGGAATCGGGATACATGAAAAAATCATTCTCCCCGGATGGAATTTCCATTCCATCTTTCAGCCAGACAAAATTCAGAAAATTATCTTTCGCAACCGGGCTTATGTCTAACCTGAAAGGTTGGCACCCCTGAAGGGTATCAGCTACGAAATCGAAATGAGGTTTTCGCTTCACCGTCTTGCTTTGAGGCAAACTAAAACAACCATATTCATCCACTGTCAGGGAGATCAGGCCGGTTGGTTCATCGATTACCAGTTGTTTTTCCGGTTCGGTGCCACCCACCCCGGTTTCGTGGCATTGTTTAAACGTCCAATAACAATAGGTTGAATCAATGGCATGGGTGTATTCAATATCAATGGTGTCGCCGTAACAGATTGATGGATCGGCTGTGAAATCGGCAACCGGCGTGGGAAAGACTTTCACCATTTCTTTAGCCAGGAAACCGCTTTGACATCTTGTAATAGTATTCGTAATAGTCAGCGCAACATCATAATAATCGACATTTCCATAATAATGCACCGGACTTTGTTCTTTGCTCGACGTTCCATCGCCAAATTCCCATAAATATTCTACTGCATCGTCAATTAATAAACGGCTGGAAAAATTAACGGTCAGAGAATCACATCCGCGCAATTTTGTTGCATTCATTTCGAAAACCGGTTTTGCCCCTACCGGTAGCCGGGTGGTATCGCTCCAGCATCCGTGTTCTTCTACAAAAAGGGTCACAAACGGGTTATAATTATAGGCTCCCACCGAAACAGAGAAGTCATTCACAGCAAGCGTATCGATCACTTTACAGCCCCCAAAATCCCAGTAATAATTTCCGGCTGGGCTTGCGTTACCCGCATACAATACATGACGGGTATATCCTTCACACTCATCAGAGGTATTGTCAACCTTAAAAAGCGAAGTTGGCACCTGATAGAATGAAATATCAAACTCATCGGATACCGTGCAGCCATTTATGGTGGTCAGTTCGTAGCGAATGTGGTAATCACCCCATTCCGTAACATTCAATTGAGCGCTGGTGTGCGTTTGTTCAGAAAATGTCAGTTTGTCGCTGTTGGTGCATATCCATTTGAAACTATTCTCTTGTTTCCACAATTCTTCAGCCAGATTATCAACTGTAACATTCAATGGCCAGCTCGCGGGCAAACTTATGGGCCAGCAAACGAGGGTGTCGCCTGATATTTTTACAGTTGGCACAGGATAAACGACCAGGTCGAGTGTATCGCGGTCAGTGCAACCATACTCGTCGGTTACAGTCACATGATAAATCCGCGTGGTGTCGGCCAACATTGTCGGAACAGAGCCCCCGTTTTGCCAGAGGTAGTTTTTGAACCCGGCCCCGGCATCGAGTACCAATGAGTTTGGAAAACAAAGAGTGGTGTCGTTCCCCAAATTTGTTTCCGGCTTGCTGACATAAACATTGATCGAATCGGTCAAAATACAACCTTCTTTTGTAGAGGCAGTTACCCTATATTTTCCTCCTTCGTCAACGTCAATTCGCTGAGTCGTTTCGCCGGTACTCCATTCAAACTGATCGAAATACGAATTGGCATCAAGAACGATCGTATCTCCATAGCACAATAAAAGCGTGTCGCCGCCATGAAAATCGAGTGTTTCCCCCAAATCAAGTACGATATCAAGATCGAACCCAACCCCGTAACCATACGATTCGACTCCCCCGAACCCGTAAACATAAGCCAAAAAACCTTCGTCGGGATTTAGGTTTTGAATCCGGTGTGGCCCCTGCGTTATAGGTATTTGTGCATGTGAAAAATAATCGTGTTTGTAGGTTGAAAAATACGAACTTATATCTTTTCCGTCGAGCCTCATATTGGAAACCTCGGGAGTATTGCAGAAAATATTTACAAAATACCTTTCTTTTATCTGAGTTGAATAATAGGCAACAAAAGTAACATCGTTCACCATCTGGTTGACCGGGCTGAGAACGATCATAAACGGGTCGCCATTACTGACATTATTCTCTTTCGTATATTCTGCATCAACCGATTGCGACTGGCTGTATTGCATCACCAGTATCCGCTTGTCGGAATAAATCTGCCGGTACTCGTTATTGTACAGAACAAATTCGTAAAACTCACCTTTGTTCAGCATTTTATCAATCACCCCATCGACTGTTACTTTGGTTTTATCTTCCGCCGCAATCACCCGGTAACGATCCTGTTCCCTCGACTTCAGAGGAATCGTATAATAACTCCGCCCCCACGATCGGGTGGGTGGAATCTGTTCATATAAATGATCCCAGGCCGACGTTGCATTGTCTGCCGGAATAGTAGTTGAAAGTGACCCAGAAAAGAATGCAACAGGTTTGTCCGATTTTATATAACTCCCTGTAAGGTCGCCCTGCCCGGCGAGGTTTACATCGTTCATCGACTGCACTTGAAAAACCTCCCCACGGTTCATGGTTACCGAAAACGGTATTTTTGCCGGTTTCAGTTTGTCTGTAACTTTTGATGGGGTGATCTCCACCTTTGTATTGTCTTCGGTGGCAACAATCAGAAATTCGCTATTCCGTCCGCTGCCATACGAGCCGTTATTTGCTTTGTTTATATGAGGTTCATAACAAACTGCAAAATATTCGTCACCAATCGATTTTACAGGAAAAATCACTGCCACATCCGCAGAGTTCTGATCCCAATTTAGCGCATAAACATTGACCGGGGAAGTCGATTCCAGATGAATCGCCCTGCTTTGCAGTTGTTCAGAACCGGTTGCTTCAGCCAGCGCCCAATCAGAAAATCGCACTTGAACAGATGAATTTGCATTTACATGATAAGAAGAAGCTCCGTATAGTGTCCCCGAGGTTCCTATTTTAACTGTAAAGTCAGCAGCCTCACGGGCGGTAACTGTTATTTCAACATAATGACCATTGTGATAGTTACGACTTTCCATAAAGCCAAACCAAAAATCGGTACCTTCCGTCGAACGGTTGCATTTATCGTTATTTTGCTGTGCTACCACACCAACACACATCAAACACTCCAAAGCAAAAACCAGAAAGACAAACCGCAGCATATTCAGTAGATCATTGAGTCTGATAAAGATAACAGAACCATTGATACGAGATACTTTTCTTTCAAAAAATTGATCATTTGCCATGCGAACTTCAATATCTCAACAAATAAAAATGGCATTAGCAATAAAAAAACCCCATCGTTTCCGACAGGGTTTCAATATCGTTATGAAAGTTGATTATGAAAGTTTTTTCACCCGCTCCATCGCTTCGATCACGTTTTCGCGATCGGCAAAAGCAGAAAAGCGGAAATAGCCTTCGCCCGACGGGCCAAAGCCTGAACCGGGTGTTCCCACAACATTGGCATCGCTCAATAATTTATCGAAGAAGTCCCACGATTTCATGCCGCCTTTGGTTTTCACCCAAACATAGGGTGCGTTTATTCCGCCAAAAACTTTGTACCCGGCTTCTTCGAGGCTGGCTCGCATGATTTTTGCATTTTCCATGTAATAATCGATCACAGCCTGCACTTCTTTTTTTCCTTCTTCTGTATAAATTGCAGCAGCGGCCTTCTGTACCGGGTACGAAACGCCGTTGAATTTGGTCGTGTGATGGCGGTTCCACAATTTACGGACCGGATGCGCATTGCCTTCGGGATCGTACGCAACCACTCCTTCAGGAATAACAACAAAGGCACAACGGGTTCCGGTAAAGCCTGCTGTTTTCGAGAAGCTACGGAACTCGATGGCACATTTTTCAGCTCCCGGAATCTGGTAGATGGTACGCGGAATTTCCGGATCGGTGATAAATGCAAAGTAAGCGGCATCGTACAGAATGATGCAGTTGTTTGCCAGCGCATAATCAACCCACTTTTTCAGTTCTTTCTTGCTGGCAACGGTTCCCGTCGGGTTATTCGGATAGCAAAGAAAAATCAGGTCGGGAGTTTCGGTTGGCAATTCAGGAATAAACCCATTTGCTTCGGTACAGGGCATATAAATAATTCCTTCGAAATAACCGTTTGCGCCAATCGTGCCGGTTTTGCCCGACATCACTGTGGTGTCGACATACACCGGGTAAACCGGGTCGCCAACAGCAATTTTGGTGTCGCTGCCAAATATTTCCTGAATATTCCCGGTATCGCATTTCGACCCGTCGGAAACAAAAATATCGTCGGCTTTTATATTTACGCCAAGTGCCTGATAATCGTTTTCGGCGATTGCCTGGCGCAAAAATTCGTACCCCTGTTCCGGTCCGTACCCTTTAAACGTGCTGCCATTCGCCATTTCGTCAACGCCCTCGTGAAAAGCTTTCACAACGGTTGACACCAGCGGTTGCGTCACATCGCCAATCCCCATGCGGATTACTTTTTTATCGGGGTTTGCTTCCGCAAATTCGCGCACCCGGCGCCCAATCTCAGGAAACAGGTATCCTGCCTGCAATTTCAGATAATGCTCATTAATACGTGCCATACTATTTTGTTTTTTTTGAAAAATCTGCTTTTACCGAGGGTTCAAAGTTAAGAAAAATGGGGAAAGGGATGTGGGGACAAATGGCTAAATTGCCAAATTGTTAAATTGCTGTGAGGGAATGCCCTGAAGAAGATGGTTGAATTGCTAAATTGTCGAATTGTTATTGTTGCATTTGGCAACCAGTAACTAGTATCATGTCAACCATCAAACGACAGTTTGTCTTTCTGAGCGAAGCGAAGAATCTTTAACTTCATCAAGTTAAACATGAGACCCTTCACTACGTTTAGGGTGACAAAACAAGGTTGATACGACACTAGTTGCAGCTGCACTTCCTGTTCAATGGAACAATTCTCTTGATCGTGGTTTGTGGTTGCTGAGTTTGTCAATGCATAGATTTTTCTTTACCGTCCCCTACTTTTGCGGTAATTCAAACGTTCGTTTGTAAAACAGTTATTACATTTGTTTTTCACATTAACAGAAGCAGAAAAATGAAAAACTTCTTTGTAAAAAGCCATGGCCTTGGCAACGATTATATTGTACTGAACAGCGACGAAATCAATTTTTCGTTAACCGAAAAAAATATACAACTGATTTGTGATGTGCATTTTGGCATCGGGTCGGACGGAATTTTGCTGAAAGTGCCTTCCGTGAAAGCCGACTTTGGCCTGAGAATTTTTAATCCCGACGGATCGGAAGCCGAAAAAAGCGGAAACGGGTTGCGTATTTTTTCCAAATACCTGTACGATTACCTGTACACCAACAAATCGAGAACATTCACTATTGAAACTGCCGGTGGCATTGTTACTTCGAAAGTTCTGGAAGAAAAAGCGCGCAAGGCCAGCCTCATAAAAGTAGAGATGGGCAAAGCTATTTTCCGCTCGTCGCTGGTGCCGGTAGCTGCCAAAACGGAAGAATGTTTTGACTACCCGCTGGAAGTGGACGGAAAAACATTTCAGATCAACTGTGTATCGGTGGGAAACCCGCATTGCGTAATTGTTACCGACCATCTCGACATAGAAGAATTGATGCATTTTGGCCCGCTGCTCGAGAAGCACCCATTCTTTCCAAACCGTATCAATGTGCAATTCGCCAAAGTTATTTCGCCTTCCGAAGTTGAAGTTTTAATCTGGGAACGCGGGGCTGGACACACGCTGGCATCGGGCAGTTCGTCGTGCGGAGTTGCTGCTGTCGTCATCAAAAAAGAACTGACATCGCGCGACCTGACCATCAAAATGCAGGGCGGCTCGCTGAAAGTCAGCATCAACGAAGATTGGGAGATTCGCATGAGCGGCGAAGTAAAAGAAATTTCCTATGGCTACATGAGCGATGAACTCATTTGCGAATTGGAAGTTAAATAATTGGTCCTGAAAATCCGTAAAACCTGCCAATTTGAGCGATTCCTGATTTTCATTTTTAAATTTGTATTTATAAAAGCATTTTTTTCAAAAATTATAAGCACATGAAAGGGAAAACACTTCCTTTTACGAAGGAACAAATCGAAAAAATTATTGAGAAACACCCCACCCCGTTTCATATATACGACGAAAAAGGGATTGTTGAATACGCCAAACGGTTCAATGCAGCCTTTTCGTGGAATAAAGGTTTTAAAGAATTTTACGCCATAAAAGCCGCCCCCAACCCATTCCTGATGAAAATTATGCGGGCACAGGGCTTTGGCATCGATGCCAGTTCACTTGCCGAGCTGGAACTTGCCGAGCGGGTCGGAATGCGTGGTGAAGAAATCATGTTTACTTCGAACGATACGCCAGCCAGCGAATACGTGAAAGCACGGCAACTGGGCGCTACCATCAATCTCGACGACATTTCGCACATCGAATATCTTGAGAAAAATGCCGGGCTTCCCGAATTGATCTCACTTCGTTACAATCCCGGAGCATTAAAAGAAGGCAATGTTATTATTGGCAACCCGGAAGATTCGAAATACGGTTTTACCCGCGAACAGCTTTTCAAAGGGTACAAAATGCTGAAAGAAAAAGGGGTGAAACGTTTTGGGATCCACACCATGGTGGCCTCCAATGAACTCGATGCCGACTATTTTATTGAAACTGCAGAAATTCTTTTCGACGTGATTGTTGAGGTTAGCAAAGAAGTGGGCATCCGGTTCGAATTTGCCAATCTGGGCGGCGGCATCGGAATTCCTTATAAAAACGAGCACAAACCCGTCGATATTGAAAAAGTAAGCGCAGGGATCAAAGATCTTTATGAAAAAATGATCGCCGGCAACGGCCTCGATCCGCTGAAAATTTATTTTGAATCGGGTCGTGCAATGACCGGTCCTTACGGATTTTTGGTATCGAAAGTGCTTCACCTGAAAGAAACCTATAAGAAATATGCCGGACTCGACGCCTGCATGGCCAACCTGATGCGCCCCGCACTGTACGGTGCGTATCACCACATTACCGTGTTGGGCAAGGAAAACGAACCCTGCAGCAACTTGTACGACGTAACCGGTTCACTGTGCGAAAACAACGATAAATTCGCCATCAACCGGCTGTTGCCAAACATCGAACAGGGTGACATTATCGTGATTCACGATGCCGGTGCGCACGGTCACGCCATGGGTTTCAATTACAACGGGAAGCTGCGTTCGGCAGAACTGTTGTTGCGCGAAAACGGCGAAGTGGTTGAAATCCGCCGTGCCGAAACCATCGACGATTACTTCGGAACGCTTGATTTTGGCAAGCTCGGCAATTTTTAAACCTACAATTCAGTAATACTATAGAAAAGCCGCGTAATTCGTGGCTTTTTTTTATTTTTGAAGAACAATCTATTCATCATGAAAATCGGGTTCGACGCAAAACGGGCATTCAGCAACCGGGCAGGATTGGGTAATTTCAGTCGCAATACCATCAATGCGCTGCATCGTTTTTATCCTGAAAACGAATATTTGCTATTTACCCCCGACAACAATCCTGATCTTTTTTTGTCTCCCGGGAGTTCGGAAATACGGATGCCGCACAATCTGTGGTGGAAAGCGCTGAAACCAGTATGGCGGCGGTACCACATCAGCAAACTGTTCGACCGCGAAAAAATCGACATTTACCACGGACTGAGCCACGAATTGCCTATCGGAATTGAAAAGACCGATGTGAAAAGCATCGTCACCATCCACGACCTGATTTTTATCCGTCACCCCGAATATTACCGGCCGACCGACCGGCGTATTTATTTGCAAAAATTCAAACATGCCTGCACGCTGGCCGACCGCATCCATGCCATTTCCCAACAAACGAAAAACGATATTGTCGATTTCTTTGATATTCCCGAACGGAAAATAGAAGTAATTTACCAGTCGTGTAACCCCCTGTTTTATCAGAATTTTTCTGACGAAGAAAAAACGGAAGTTCTCGAGAAATATAAACTACCCTATCATTTTTTGCTCAGTGTTGGCACGGTCGAAAAGCGCAAAAATCTGCTCAACATTCTGAAAGCAATGATAAAATTCGACATAAGAATTTCGATGGTTGTTGCCGGACGGGAAACAAAATACATGGTCGAAATAGAAGATTTTATTCAGAAAAATAAAGAAAAACTGAAAGTTCATTTTCTAACCAATATCAGTGACCGCGAACTTGGAATCCTCTACCAATCGGCCAACATGCTTGTTTATCCATCGGTATTCGAAGGATTTGGTTTGCCGGTAATCGAAGCGCAGGCGTCGGGGTGCCCGGTAGTGACTTCGCGATCGAGCAGTATGCCGGAAGCCGGAGGCAAGGGAGCCGTTTACGTGAACCCGGCGAGTGAAAAAGAAATCGGGGATGCCATACTGAGACTAATGAACGATCCGGAATATCGGTCGGTATTGGTTGAAGAAGGCCGAAAAAATGCCGAACGGTTCACCCCGGAACTCTTTGCACAACAAATGCACAAACTTTATACCCGTATTTACAATGTATGACGATCTGAAACAAGCAGTTGAAGCACTTCAAAACGGTGGGATAATTCTTTATCCGACCGACACCATCTGGGGAATTGGCTGCGATGCGACAAACGAAGCAGCCGTGCAAAAAATTTTTCAGATTAAAAAACGGGAAGATTCGAAAAGCATGCTGGTGCTGATGGAAAATGTGAACCTGCTGGAACGTTACATCGAAGAAATACCGGAAGTAGCTTTCGACCTGATTGAGCTAAGTGAAAAACCCGTTACCATTATTTACGACGGCGCCAAAAACCTGGCCAAAAACCTGATCGCTTCCGACGGCAGCATCGGCATCCGTATTACTTCCGAGGATTTCACCCGGCAACTGATACAACGTTTCAAAAAGCCCATTGTATCGACATCGGCAAATGTAAGCGGCGAACCATCGCCTGCCAATTTTTCGGAAATCAGCGACGAAATAAAACAAGCCGTCGATTACATTGTGCAATACCGGCAAGACGATTTGAACAAAGCAGCCGCTTCCAGCATTATCAAACTGGGGCGCGGAGGCGAAGTGAAAATCATCAGAAAATAAAAGGCAAAGCGAAAGATTGTTTCCACTTTGCCTTTTCGTGTTTTGTGTAACTCTAAATCTAAACGTCATGATCGTCACCCTGGAATAAATTCAGGGTGATGGTCATGACCAGATTCAAAGATTTTTTACAGCTCCTTCTCTTTTGAATAATATCGTTTTGTTATTGTCCGGCGTAAATAATAGAGGCGAGGCCCAATACAAAAAGGACAAACATAATCGCCAGCATTCCGTTGGTTCCTTTTGGCGAATTTTTAAATTCTTTCCAGATAAAAACGCCCCATAAAGCAGCGACCAGTGTAGCGCCCTGTCCCAGTCCGTACGAAATGGCAGCCCCGGCTTTCCCTGCTGCAATCAGGTTGAGCGAGTTTCCAACACCCCATATTAAACCACCTAAAATTCCAACCCAATGAATGGAGAATTTCCCTTTAAAATAAGCTTTGTAATTGGTCGGTTCGCCACTGATGGGTTTCTTCATTAAAACCGTATTAAAAAGGAAGTTACTGATGAAAATACCCAGAGAGAAAATAACTACGGCAGTGTACGGAGTCATCTTTCCTGCGGCAGGCGATTCGAAATTGTCCAAATCCATTGATGCAGCCACAAAGCGGTAGAAAAACGACATCAGCAAACCGGCAAGGATTGAAATAAGAATCCCTTTCGAAGTTACCTTTTGGTTTCCTGAAGATGCTTTTTTATAGGCAAATGCATTGACAATGACAGCAAGGGTAATGAGGGCAACACCCAGAAACAGAAACAGAGGATCGCCTTTTTGAGAACCCATGTAGTTGACAATGACTCCAAGTACCAGCGCCAGTCCGATTCCCACCGGAAAAGCTACCGACATACCGGCAATTGCAATAGCTGCCGACAAAAGAATGTTTGCTGCATTGAAAATAATGCCGCCGAGAAAAGCACTGCCAATGTTTTTCATGTCGGCCTGTCCCAAATCGGCAATAAAACCGCGACCACTGCTGCCCATACTTCCCAGCGTGAAAGCAAAAATCAGCGACAGGAGCAACACCCCGATCACATAATCCCAATAAAAAAGTTCGTACCGCCAGGTTTTCCCGGCCAATTTCTGGGTGTTTCCCCACGATCCCCAACAAAGCATGGTAATTACACAAAAGATAATTGCCAACGGATAATTGTTTACGATAAACATGATAGTTTTATTTTTAGTTAGTATTTGATTTTATTGTACTGGTTTATAATCCGGGTTTGGTTCCATCATTTTTGCACCGACTTGCTCTCTCCATTTGTGTAGCATTTCCTGCAACTCTTTTACTTTTCCGGGTTCCGTAGCCGAAAGGTCGTGTTGTTCCTCAATATCGTCCTTCAGGTTATAAAGCTGGACGGTATTATTTTCGTAGTATTCGAGCAATTTATAATCGCCGCAGCGCACAGCCCCTCCCGGGCTTTGCATCCCGTGGTTGCTGTAATGAGGGAAGTGCCAGAAAATGGCTTCGCGGTTAATTGTGTTTTCACCTTTCAGCAGTGGTACGAAACTTGTGCCATCCGATTGCACTCCGGGTATCCCGAGCATTTCAAGAATGGTCGGGAAAAAATCAGGACCGGTAACCGGAACATCGCAAACAACGCCCTGCAATCCTTTGTTCGGCCATTTTACAATCAAAGGCACCCGGATTCCACCTTCGTAAAGCCAGCCTTTGCCGGCCCGTAACGGTAGATTCGAAGTAGAAAAAGCCTCATCCAGTTCGTTTTCCTGAATAATGCGTTCAGGTTCATAAAAATTGGCAGCCGACATTCCCCCGTTATCAGAATAAAAAATTACGATGGTGTGGTCGTCTATTCCCAATGTTTTCAGTTTATCGATTACCCGGCCGAGGCTTTCGTCCATACTTTCGACCATGGCTGCAAATTGTACATTATCCTGATGCTGTTTAATTTGAACAGTCTGATCAGGAAAAATGCGGTATCCTTCGTATGTTTGCCCAGCCATCGCATGGATGGGTTTTGCATCTGGATTTCCTTCCATGACAAAAGGTGGAGTTTGAGGAGAAGGTGTTTGCGCCAGTTTTTTCCTGTATTTTTCCACCAGGTCGGGTCGTCCTTCAATCGGGTCGTGTACTGCAAAATGCGACAGGTACAGAAAGAACTGCTGGTCTTTGTTTTCGTCGATATATTTTAACGCTTCGGTCGTTAGCCGGTCGGTCAGGTATTCGCCATCCGGACCGCCTTCCAAGCCTTTCAACCCGTATGGAGAGAAATAGCCTTTGTTGGGCCAGCCTTTGTTCCAGTTGGGAACATGCAAATCGAATCCCTGCCGGGCCGTGGAAGCCGAATCTTCACCCAAATGCCATTTTCCGAAGATTGCCGTTTTATATCCGTTTTCCTGAAGGACTTTCGGAATGGTAGTTCCATCGTATGGCAAGTGCTGGTTAACCGGTACATTTTTTAGTTTCTGAAACGGAAAATCGAGACGGCCGGGAAGCCAGTCAGTCAGGTTGATCGAAGCCGGATATTTGCCCGACATGATACTTGCCCGTGAAGGAGAACAAACATGACAAGCCCCGTATGCACTGGTAAACCGTACACTTTCCGAAGCAAAACGGTCGATATTCGGCGTTTCGTAAAAACTGCTTCCGTAGCAGCCAACATCCCGCCAACCCAAATCGTCAACCAGGAAAAAAACAACATTCATGGGTTTTTCTTCCTTTTGCCGACATTGTGTCATTCCGGCGCCCAGAAAAATAACTACTGCTGTTGATGCGAATAAATGGTAGTTCATTCTTGTTTTTTCTTTGAATATTATACAGTTTCCGGTTCAAACTTTCGATTATCCTATAGTTTCACCTCAAATGGCTGATCTCCGTATATGATGGCATAATTGTATTCCACCTTCGCATAATCAACCGGGTTTAGGACTTTGATCACCACCTTGTGTTTTCCTTTTGGCAACTGGTATCTCCAGAACGGGGTAAACCTGCGTTTGTTAATTTCTGTCGGGAGTTTTGCCTTTTCAATCAATACCCCATCAATGTACATTTCGGTTTCAAACACATAGTTCTTTTCTTTGTAATCTTTGCCATCGGGCGCTGCCGCCAATGCAAAACCGATACCTTCGAATTCGAAAGTAATTTCATTATTATTTCTTTGTGGAACAACTTTTCCAATCGGGAAATGGCCTTCGAAAGCTACTTCCAACGGCACGGTTTGGGGTTCCTGAAGTTGAATCATCACTTCATTTTCTTTTATCTCTCCACCGTTTCGCGCAATCATTTTTTCAGCATGACGGTACGACATATCGTAGGCATCAAGCAAGGAGATAGATGTTCCCATAAACGGAAGTTTTTCCACTTTGTCCAAGCCCTGTTTCCAAAACTCAGGAATGCTTTTGAAACCTAAAATGGCTGCCAAAACACCTCCTGCAGTAGCCGGATTACAGTCGGCATCGTCGCCGCAGCGGGTTGCAATTTCGTAGGTGCGGGTAAAATCGCCATCGCCAAAAAGCAAGCCGACGGTTACCCATGCCGCATTGATCTTGGCATCAATATTAAAGGGCTGGAAAACACCGTTCGGAGAACCGATATCGATGCCCCATTTGCGGCTGGCTTTAAACCATGTCGATTTCCAGTCGGTCGGGTCTTCCTTGTGCCATTTTATTACATCGCTGATGCACTGAGCAAATTTACTTTCAGACGGAATTACCGACAGGGCTTTCTCCACGATGGGTTCAATATCTTCAACTCCATCGGAAACAAGAGCCTGAGAATATAGCCCGGCAACAAAAACGCCGCCATAATAACCGTCGCCGTAGTTCATCACGTGTCCGACTTTATCGCATATTTCGACGGCCGAATTGATCATTCCGGGCGACATCAGTCCTGCAAAATCGGCTTCAATCTGGAAATCGATATCGTCGGCACAAGGGTTGTTCAGCCAATGTCCCGAAGCAGGTGGAGTCAAGCCGTTGAGGATGTTATATCGTGCGGTTTGATTGGCAAACCACAATTTGTAATCGGCATGGGCAAACGATTCGGCAAACGATTGTGCAGGAGCATCGATCCCCTCGTCTTCGATGACTTTCATGAATGAAAGATCCATGTAAATATCGTCGTAAGTACCCGGCCGGTCGCGGTATTCCACCACCATTGAAGAATCAGTCCAGGCAAGTTTCTGGTTATCCTGAACGATGGTTGTGTTGTATTTAAACTCGGCCGGTAATCCAAAGGTCACCCCAATGGTTTGAGCGGCCCAGGCCCCTTTGATTTTATCTTTCAGCAGTTCTTTTGAAAGGGTGATGCTTTTGCTTTCAGAATGAACTGTTTCGGGCTTTTGCTGTGCCGTACATCCGGCAATCAGCAAAGCAAATAATACAATTTTGTTTCTCATGGATATTTGTTTTTAAAGATTTCATCAAAGGGGCCTTTTTTACCCTTACATTATTGTTTTACAAACTTAACCCGGTTGTTTTCTTCCGTAACTAAGATATACATTCCGGCTTTAAGTTTCGATACATTTACCTGATTTCCGTGGCCTGACAACAGCAAAGCTCCGGTTGAGCTGAATACTTTGTAAAAGCTATTCGCATCGATTCCTTGAATAAATAATACATCGGAAACCGGATTGGGATAAACTTCACATTCTTTTGCCACAACAGGTTCGATCTCTGTTTTTACTTTGGCGGCCTTCAGTGCAGGCAAAAATGTAGGTTCATCTAAATATTGTTTTGTCATATCGGTCAGGGTAATCCAATCTTTTCGGCCTACCTGCACTTTATCTAAATAAATCCAGGCCGTTGCAAACCCCCTGAATTTTATTTTGTAATGATCTGATGTCGATTTATCTACCGCAAATGTACTGGAATACCGGGTAAAGTTTGTCGTTAGGGATACCTGTGTGAACTCTTTAATATCCCCGGAAGTTACATCCTGAACAAAGGGAGTCAAAAGTTTTCCTGCGGCAGTAGCCCTTGCCCAATAGCTTATCGTGATCATTTCATTGTTGTCGATATGGAATTCATCATTACAAACCGCAGTATAATAAGGATTTCCATTCATATTGGTTGTTACCGACCGTAATCCCCAACCATTACCGGTGCCATACGTCGATCCGAATGTTACAACCTGATTTGTTCCATTAGGAACAGCAACCCAACCTCCGTTGTCCATCTCGCCTGAAACAATTCGATTTTCATTTGTCAGCAAACCATTATTAAACCGGACATTATCAAAAACAAATCCGCTTAAGTAATCATTAGGGTCTTCTCCTACGATCTTGTTTACAAAACCTAAAGAATTATTTTTCAGCACCGTCCAGTCTTTCATGTACAGCCCGTTAATATGACAGTGAGTATAACTATCGGGAGAGATATTCCATATTAAAGGGATTTCCGTTTCGGTAACCACATCTTCGATAAGCCAGTCTTCCAATAAATCGGATCTTCCGGCTTCCTGATAATGGTTACCAACGCAATTCAGAAGGCCAACATTGAAACGGTCGACATCCCATTCGGCACGCAAAACGTCCAATCTGCTAATTGTCACCCCTCTCGCTGTTGATCCTCCAACTGCACCACCCCAACTCATTTGAATAGTACCTCCATTATTTAGTTGCCAAACCACAATATCGGACCATGTTATAGAATCGCGATAAGCTTTTATTGCATCATCGTTGGCCCAAATAAAACATTTTGACACATTGGACCCTTCATAGGCAGCAATCCCATCGCAGTTGTATACCCAGCCTCCAATTACTTTTGCATAGCTTACTTCATTGTCCGTTCCGATCAACCGGATTGCAAAATATTTGGGATCGGCAACTACCAAACCTTCAATTGTAATGTTGTTACTTCCGTTGATTGCTTCCACACAATGGGTTTGCCGGTAGTTCATATTGTACGAAGACAGAACTCCTCGCCCATAAATTCGTACATTGGGGTTTCCGTCCATTTTTAATGCCCCGTATACCCATGAGCCATCTTCGAAATACACATTTTTTATATGAGTGGGGATAGTCCAAATGCCAATATTGTGGACTCCGCGCCGGAAATATACACCCGAATAAGTTTGTGGTATTGATGCAACACTGCTGGCTGTTGCTTCATATAAAACCAGATAACTTGAATTCGACTGGCTCGGAATATCAGTTTCAACGGGGTCTGCAAAAATCATCAATCCGTTTTTATACCCGTTGGCGCCAATTTCAACAGAGTATTGTCCCGGTTCTGAAATTGTGAACGTAACCACATTCCCGCTGGTCGATGATGTTACTCCGTGTCTCGATGGATAGATTTTCACGGTTTGTCCGCTTACCGGAACTTTGGTGGTATCAAGTACTTTAACATGAACCGTGATCGGATTTGAAAATGAAAACTTTGTCCAGTTAATTGTCCTTCCTGAAAATAAATCCAGCGGATGCTGATCTTTTGATTCCATATTCTGGTATCCCAGCTGGTATGTCGGGCAGGTATTACGGAATGTATTCAGCGGCCAGGTCATTCCGTTCTGACTGACCGTTACCTCGTATATACCCGATTGGTTTACATCTTCATAATCGACAGGCCCAATTTTTACATTATCGATGTACATGGTTCCTGTATTATACCCCCTGAACTTTACTTTGTAGTTATTCGAGGTTTGTGTTGATAAAGTAACTGTAAACTGATATTGTTTCCAGTCGGTTGTTAGGTATGCATCTCCAAAATTCATCCACTGGTTGCCGTCTGATTCCTGAACCCAGGGTTGCAAACGCATATTCGTTACTGAACTTTTTGCCCAGAAACTCACGGTCACCTTGTCGTTATAGGTCATTCGGAAAAGTTGATCGCACCGCAGAATATAGTAACTATCGCCCCCCATGCTGGTAGTTACTGTTTTAAGAGACTTCGTACCATTTATTCCTGACGATGTTTCAAATGTAGTCGTCAGATTGGTATTTCCAGGTATTCCGGCCCAGTTCCCATTTTCCATATCACCAGCAGTGATATAGCTGTAGGTTTGTGCCCGGGCGGAAATGAACGGGAAAAGGACACATGCAATAATCAATACACTTTTAAGAACACACACATTTTTTTTCATAAGTTTCTGATTAGATTATATTAATAAATACAAAAGCTCTCCCCATTCACGCTTTGCTATAATCTCCTCACATTAAATCGCCTCCACATTTTTGTTTAAAAATTCACGGACTTCTTTTTCGGTTGGGATAGATGGTTGCGCCCCCATTCGGGTGACGCAGATTGCAGATGCTGCCGTTGCAAATTTCAATGCTTCGTTCCAGCTTTGTCCCCGGCCCAGTTCGGCAGCTAAAGCCCCGCAAAAAGTATCGCCGGCAGCTGTGCTGTCGAGCGCTGTTACACAAAAGGCCGGAACAACGTGAAACTCGTGTTCATTCTTCAGGATACACCCTTTTTTGCCCAATGTCAGTACAACAGTTTTAGCGCCTAAATCCAGTAGTTTGTCAACGATTGCTTCTTCGCCAGTAACATCTATTTTTTCGCCGGAAATTGTTTCTGCCTCGGTTTCATTGACAACCAGAATGTCTATCTGCTTCATAATATCGGCATCCAATTGATGGGCCGGAGCAACATTGAGCATTATTTTTTTATGATTCCGGCGGGCAATTTCACATACTGTTTTCACCGTATCATACGGGATTTCCATTTGCAGAACCACCATATCGCAGGTTGCAATATCGGTTTCTACTTTCTGGATATATTCTGAAGAAAGCATGTTGTTGGCTCCCGGCGTTATCACGATGCAATTTTCTCCATTTTCATCAACCAGAATTATGGCAGTGCCTGATGAAACTCCATCAACAAGCAACGAGGAAGAAACATCCAGTCCTGTTTCTTTGAAATATTGTATGGTATTTTGTCCATTTGCATCTTTCCCCAGACACGTAATAAATTTCACATCTCCTCCCAACTTATGCGCTGCCACAGCCTGGTTGGCGCCTTTTCCTCCCATCACCTGAAGAAATGATTTTCCTACAATGGTTTCACCCGCTGTTGGAAAGTTTTTAACTGTTGCTATCAAATCTGTGTTTGAACTTCCAACTACTAATATCTTACCCATAGCTTTATCTTTTATAATTTCCGAATATTCTTAAAAGACTTTTGTTTTTCTATTAATCTATTATCCATCTGTTTTTGATGGTCTGCCCATTCCCGGGCGTTTATTGATGATTATTAATTCTGATGTTCTTGCTTTTTTCGTGGTTGATCGGAATAAATAATTGCACTTTCCAGAACAATGTCTGCACCCTCTTGCGGGTTCAGCCACTTCATTTCAAGTTTGTGCGTCGCATTCGGTAGTTCCGACACCCAAAAGATTTCTGTACTGCGCGTAATGAAATCAAGCGGCAACTTCATGGTTTTGTATTTTTTACCGTCGAGGAAAAAGTCAACTTCGGCAACATAGTTCGATAGTTTGTTTTTATTGCCCGTTACCTTTCCGTTGATTACCAATCCATTTCCTTCGAACTGATAGGTGCCGAAATCTTTAATCGACAAATTGCCGTTTTCAGAAGATGTATTTTCCCCGAGAATTTCCTTTTTAACCGGTATCCGGTTGGCCGGATTTTGCTCCAGCCTGACTGCTTTCGGGCTTTGTACCTGGATTGTTACTTCATTTCCGGCAACCTGTCCATTGTTCTGCTTAATCATTTGCAGCGCATGCTTCAAGCCAATCCGGTAGGTGTCGTTCAGCGACATAGAGGTGTGGCTGAAATCAATATCTTCGGCTTTTTGTAAGGGGTTCAACCAATATCCGGGAATTTTATCGTACCCCAGAATTGTTCCCAGAATCCCGGCACAGGTCGACGGATTGCAATCCGAATCCTGTCCGCAACGGGCCGAAATATCCATTGTTTTGTAGAAGTCGCCCTTTCCGTACAGCAGCCCGAGCAAAACGTATGCTGAATTAACGGTTGCTTCAATATTATATGCCTGATGAATGCCTTTCGGACAATCTTCTTCCCAATTGGCATTTTCAATTTCAAACCATGCCTTTTTCCAGTCGTCAGGATATTGTTTGTACCATTTCAGTACTTCCGACATTCGTTTGTAATAATTACTTTCCTGAGGAATGACTTTCAGCGCTTCGCGGACAATGAATTCAATATCGTCGGAAACAAAGGCTAGCGAATACATGGCAGCCACGTAAACACCCCCGTACCAACCGTCGCCGTAATTCATGATGTGACCAACTTTATCGCACACTTCAGCCGAACTGTTGATCATTCCGGGAGACATTAGCCCGGCAAAATCGGCCTCGATCTGAAAATCGATACAATTCGAGTGAAGGTTGTTTTTCCAATGGCCGGATTCGGGCGGCATAATTCCGTTCAGAATATTGTACCGGGCTGCCTGATTGGCGTGCCACAGCATAAAACCCGCGTTGGCAAAGGCGTTAGCGATGGAATCGGCCGGAACATCGAGACCCATTCGTTCGAAAACATCGACAAACGTCAGGTCCATATAAATATCGTCGTACAAGCCCGGGTACGTATCGAAATACCATTTTACGTAATCATCGTTCCATGGAATATCAACATAGTCAGGAATAATCCGTCCCAGGTACTTGAACTCAGTGGGGCCGCCAAAAGTAACCCCGATGGTTTGACCAGCCCATCCTCCCTTGATTTTATTTTCCAGCTCTTTCATCGGGATGGTCACTTTCCCGGGAAGTTTGCCTTTTGCAAATGCCCCTCCGGCAAAAGCCAAAAACAGGACAAATGTTAATTTTGCAAATCGATTCATGCGTTTATTTTTTAGTTGTTTTTATCTGAATAAATTATTGTTTCCTATTTTGCCGGAACGTAATCCGGGTTTGGTTCCATCATTTGTGCATTTACTTTTTCCCTCCACTGATGCAGCATTTTTCTCAGTTCGTTTGCCTTTTCCGGCTGCGTGCCGGAAAGATCGACTTGCTCTCCCGGATCAACCGAGAGATTAAATAATTGAACCGTATTGTTTTCGAAATATTCAATCAGTTTGTAATCCCCGTAACGGATGGCTCCTCCCGGGCTCTGTATCCCGTGGTTGCTGTAATGCGGAAAATGCCAGTAAATAGCCCGGGTTGAAATATTTTTTTGCTCTTTTTTCTGATTTTTAAGGAATGGAACAATACTCATTCCATCGGTAATATGCTGATCGGCCGACAATCCAAGTATCTCCAGGATGGTGGGATAAAAGTCTGTACTGATAACCGGAATGTCACATACCGTTCCCTTATTTCCATGTTGAGGCCATTTTACAATCAATGGTTCGCGGATGCCACCTTCGTACAGCCAGCCTTTTCCACCTCTGAGCGGAAGGTTGGAAGTAGAAAAAGATTTATCCAGGCCGGCGGGTTGAATCACCCGGGTTGGGTTTCCGAAATTGGCCGCCGACATTCCTCCGTTATCCGAAAAGAAAATAACAATGGTATTGTCTTCCAATCCCAGTTCCTTCAATTTATCGAGTACCCGGCCCACACTTTCATCGAGGCTTTCGACCATTGCGGCAAACTGCACATTGTCCTGATTTTGTTTGATTTTTACCGTTCTGTTAGGTAAAACGCTGAATCCTTCATACGGTTTTTCCTGCAACAGCGCGTTTAATTCTTTTTCTGAAAGTGGATTCCCGGTGTCGGGGTTTCCTTCCAAAATATAAGGAACTCCTTTCCATGGCGGCATTTGTTTCAACTTTTGTTCGTATTTTTTTACCAAATCAGGCCGTCCCTGAATGGGATCATGAACGGCATAATGCGACAGATAGAGAAGAAAAGGTTTGTCTTTATTTTCAGTCATAAAACGGATGGCTTCATCGGTCATCCGGTCGGTAAGATATTCCCCTTCCGGCCCGTCTTTCAGCCCGGGCATTTGGTACGGCGAAAAATAGCTTTTGGCAGGCCATCCTTTCATCCAGCCTGAAGGAATATGCAGGTCGAAGCCCTGTCGCTCGCACGAAGCTGAATCTTCACCCAGATGCCACTTCCCGATAATCGCTGTCAGGTAACCATTGGCCTGCATCACCGCAGGAAACGTATTCTCCTTGTTGTATGGCAAATGCTGTGCAGAAACTACATTTTTCAGTTTCTGGAACGGGAAATTTTTTCGCCCCGGAAGCCAGTCAGTCAAACCAGTACGGGCAGGATATTGTCCCGACAAAATACTTCCACGTGTGGGCGAACACACATGACAAGCAGCATACGCATTGGTAAAACGAACGCCTTCTTTTGCGAGCTGGTCGATGCGGGGGGTTTCGTAAAAACGGCTTCCATAACAACCCAGGTCGCTCCATCCCAAATCATCGGCCAAAATAAAAACGACATTTGGTTTTTTCGCCTGATTCCCGTTGGCCGATTTTGCCTGTACAAAAGGGAACATCCCGGCAAACAACAATCCCATTGGAAGTAATTTCATGCTTATTTTATCTGCTGTTTTCATTCTTTATTCAATTTTTCTCAGAATAATTTTTCCATTCTCACATAATAGGCCCCGCAAAGGTCTTTCCCATCTTTGTTTTTAAACCATGCCTGAAACGTGTTGTCGCCCGCCGGAAGTTCCATTTCGATGGTGATTGCGGTAGCGCCGGGTTTGCCTTCAGTAACAACCGGATTGTTATTGTTCAGGGATACACATCCGGAATGGACCGGGACCGCTTTCCCCGGCCGGATTTCTGCTCCGCCAACCGATGTTTTGGGACCGGCGCTTGTTAAACTTCTTTGTAAATGGAATGGCCAGCGGCTCAATTCTATTTTGTATTTTCCACTTTCGGCAACATGAATATGACATGTTCCGCCTTTGGGATTGCCAGCGGCCTGAGCTACTTTCCACTGGGTATTCACGGCTCCGTCGACCCAGTTGTTCGAATTGAAAATTACCGGGTTTTCTTTTTCGGAACCAACCACCACAGGAATAATCTTGTTGATGCCCGGCTCGACACCTTTCCACCAGTTTTCGTAAAATGCCTTCATTTTTCCCTGAATTTCAGGATAATTTTTTGCCACGTTATTTTTTTGACCGGGATCGGTAGATGTATCAAATAACTCATCTTTTCCAACCAGTCGCCACGAATTCCAGACCACACAACTTGAATACTTTTCAGGCTGAATATGCCCGCCATACTGAACGACAAACATCCGGTCGTCCATTTCCTTTTTCCCCGTGAGAACAGGAACCAGGCTTTTCCCATCGAACGGATAATTATCAGGCGCCTCAAGCCCGAACAAATCGATAAACGTGGGCAACAAATCCTGAATCTGTGATGCCGTAGAAATGGTGCGGGGACCTGCAAAATTTCCGGCAGGCCAGCGCATGAAACAAGCTGCCCGGTGTCCCCCGTCGTAATTGCTTCCTTTTAGGTCGCGCATACCGGCATTATACAATTCAACACCTCCGGTTCCGCCGTTGTCGTTCATGAAAACAATCAGTGTATTGTTTTTTAAATTTGTTTTTTCCAGCCAGTCATCGAGGCGGGTCATGTTTCGGTCGATATTTCGGATCATTCCCAGAAAAGATGCAATGGTGCTGTCGCTGACCTGATTGCGGTAAAAATTATAATCCTGAGCCGGGGACAGAAAGGGTCCATGCGGTGCATTTAGCGCCAGATAAGTAAAGAACGGTTGCTTTTTTGCGGCCATCTCGTCCATCCATTCCATCGCTTTGTTGAACCACAGGTTGGTGCAATATTCACCCGATTGTTTTGTTTCGAGACTGTCGAGGTAACGTGTTTCGTAATAATCGTTATCAAATTCAATTTCAGAAAGAAGCCCCCATCCTTTGTGCCAGATACATTTTTGGAACCCACGGTCCATCGGCCTGTCGGGATAATTATCGCCCAAGTGCCACTTTCCGAACATTCCTGTTGCATACCCATTTTTGCTGAAAACTTCGGGCATGGTGATAATATCGCGCCGCAAAAGGTTTCTGCCGGTGAGTACCGTTGCAGCCCCGTTGTGCATGGCATCGAGACCAGTCATTAATTGGCCCCGGGTGGGTGTACACAGCGGAGAAACATGAAAATTATCGAAACGGATGCCTTCGTCATGAAGTTTATCGAGCGCCGGCGTTTTCAAAATTGGGTTTCCGTGGCACGAAAAATCGCCATATCCCTGATCATCAGACAATACAATAATTACATTGGGCCTTTCATGCTTGCTCTTGTCGGAAATAGCAGCCATTCCATCCAAGTTTTTAGTAACTCCGGATAGATGCACTCCAATACAAAATAATATTACCGACAGAATCTTTTTCATTTATTTATTTCGCTTCGCTTTTCGTATTTGTTTTCACCTTTTCAATAACGCCAACCAGTTCAGCAGCTTTTTCGGGCATCTTTTTATACAAATTCGTTTGTTCCTTTTGATCTTCTTTCAAATTGTAAAGTTGGTTTTCAAAGATGCTGGGGCCGTTGACATAAAATGTTTCGGGCCAACGTTTGGGCTTGGCAGCCTCAATATATTTCCAGCCTTCATTAATTTCAACGAAGGCGCCGCTGGCTCCACCCGCAATTGTTAAACTTTTCCGAACCTGGGGCGCATTTACATCCATCAGATTACTCAAAAAACTGTAACTGTCCTCGCCCAGTTCCGGACTTTCGCCAAACAAGTCAGCAAACGTTGCGAATACATCGCTCAGACAAATCATATTTTTGTTGACAGCGCCTTTTTTTACTTTGTTGGGCCAGCGGACAATGAACGGAACCTTGAACCCACCTTCCCATGAATCGGATTTAAAACCTAATGATTCACCTGAAGATTTGTGTCCATACGTAATCCAACCACGTTTCCATATTTCATTTCCTTTTTCATTTACCAATTCGGGCGAATATTCATCGAAATAGGGCTGATGGTAATCTTCATAATTTCCTTGTTCATACTTTTCGAGCCACAATACAGGATCACCCGGCATTGGACCGTTATCGGAGGTAAACACAATTAGCGTGTTTTCGTACGCATTGTTTTCCTTCAAGGCCCGGATTATTTCATTGACGGTCCAATCCAGTTCAACCACTATATCGCCTCTTAACCCAGCCTTACTTTTCCCTTTGGTGAATGTTGGCAAACAAGGTCTGTGAATCGAGATTGTAGGGAAATATAAAAAGAGAGGGTTTTCGTTGAAATTCTTAAAATGGTCATTGATGGCGTCAACCGCTTTAAACGTCACAATCTGGTTGACTGTTTTTATATCCCAGTTAGGCGCTTTTATCCCGGATACACCGTGATCATAAGGCATCTGTTCTTCGGAAGGAGCTTGTACAACATGATCGTTTTCCATGTATGCAAAAGGTTGCATATTGTTTGAACCTGCCATTCCATAGAAATAATCAAATCCCCTTTCGAGAGGTCCTCCTTTGGCTGGCTTTGAAAAATCAATGTAATCCTGTGCTTCCGGAGACCAGGATCCAAAAACAGTTGAATCCGGATTTGCAGGGGCTTTCTCATTTAATACCCATTCAAAGCCAAGATGCCATTTCCCTACACAGACATTGTGATATCCCTTTTGTTTAAGCAAAGAGGCAATGGTTGGGCGTTCCTTTTCAATCAGAGGTTTATCAAAATTTGTCAAAACCCCATATTCCAATCGTGTGCGCCAGGCATAACGCCCGGTTAATAAACTATATCTTGATGGCGAACACAAGGAAGAAGATGTATACGCATTGGTAAATTTCATTCCTTCTGAGGCCAGTTGGTCAATTGCCGGAGTTTGAATTTTGGTGGCGCCGTAACAGCTCAGATCGCCATATCCCAAGTCATCGGCAAGAATAAGAACAATATTGGGAGCATGCTTATCCACTTTTATCCGATTGATTGGATTCTCTCCTGACGCAGTCAGTGTGATTCCAAACGTCCCGATAATACAACAACAGGACGACAAAAGCGGGTTGAATTTCTTGACTATTTTCTTTTCCATAGCATATCTGAGTTTATTGCGGTTTATATTCAAATGCGCCAATATCGGCTGTGTTTTCCTGAGGTATTGAAGTGAATGCAAAATCACTTTTGTACCCAAGGTCAATTCCTTTATTCCGGGCAGGACTTCCGGCGGTAATTGAAAAATCGGAAGCCTGTTCCCCCTTTGAATAGTTCAGGAATTGTGGATCGGCAGTAATAGCTGACTGGCCCGGCCCTTCTTTTCCCATGTTTAACGCTCCGGAAGCGGCAAAATAGAGGTTATTCGTGATAATATTGGCAGGCTGTGCTGTTCCTTTATTACCTACATTAAAAATGACAATATCGTTTTCAACCACCACAATATTATTCCGGATCAGGTTTTTCGCATTATTCTGGGTGATATTGAAAACGCCCCAATCGTTGACATTCTTTTTCCGGCGGATGATCGTATTGTTTTCAATTTTGAAGTTTGCCCCTCGCCACAAAGCAACAAATTGCTGATAATCGTCGCTCACATTGTGATGAATTTCGAAATTGGTGTACGGCGGGTTTTGCTGCACATCGGTCCAGGTAACTTCTAGGAAACCCTGGCAGTCGCGGGTATAGTTGTGGTGAATGGAAATATTCGATTTTGGATTTCGTGCATCGTCAATTTCAATAGCGCCGCCATCGGCCCCGCCACCGTAACTATCGGGTCCCCAGGTAATGCGCGAATCGACAGCGCTGTAATTAAAAATCCGGTTATAACAAACTTCCTGGTAGTCGGCGCCCAACCAGATACCAATTGGGCCCCAGCCCCATTCTTTCAATACCCGGTTGCAGTCGTGAATGAAATTGTTTTCAATAATCGCATGTGGCCCGTAACTTTTTATACCCACGCCACAATCGTACAATTCGTTATTTCTGACCGTACAATACTGGGCCGTTTTATCAATATAAATGGCGCCCAGCTCCCACATGGTTGTAAAACCGCCTGTAGTTTCAGGCAATTGGGCAACCGAGTTGTGGCAATACATGTTTTCAAGAAGAATGTAACTTCCCTTCAGCCGGATGCAGTTTCCGAAGTTATTTTTTCCCGGATCGAATACCGGGTTGGTAAATGCGGGCGCAGGCAATTTACTGTCTCCATAATCTGACACGGTGATAGATTTTTTTGAATTTCCGGAATCGTCAATCACCAGAGTGCCTGTAAATGTTGAACCCCGTTTAAAACGAACCGTATCGCCGGGATATAATTTTATGCTTTCTATTTTGGACAAAGAGCACCATGCCAGATTTTCTGAACGCCCGTCATTCGTGTCATTCCCATTTTTCGAATCGATGTAATAGGTAGCAGGTTTTCTTTCATCTACTACATCTGTTGTGCGGTCGTCGCAACCGCAGGAAACAGACAGACAGATAAAGAAAATTGGCACGAAAAAACGTTCGATTTTCGCGACAGGCAAGTATTTCTTGTTTTTTATGATTTCAATTATTTGCTTCAGCATACATCAATTATTTGAATTCAGGTACTTTTAGCTTTTCCGTAAGCAGACCGGTAATCTGCAACCAGTTTTGCTGCGTCAGTTTTGTCCCGTTAAACACGAAATTATCAAACACAAACCCGTCGAAATATTCGTTGGGATCGTTGCCGATGATTGTATTCTGGTAATTTGTATTCATCGTCATACTGACCTTCCAGTTTTTTAAAGTCAGGTTGTGAATGTTGTTAGGGCTGAACGGATCGGGAGCCACATTAAAAATCACGGGTATCGGGTTTTCGGTCACCACATCCTCGATGAGCCAGTCTTTTTGCAGGCCGGTTTTTCCTGCTTCCTGATACTTGTTCCCAACGCAATTGAGCAGGGCGCGGTTAAACCCGGGTTTATTCCATTCGGCGCGCAACACATCGATCCTGCTCAGTTTTACATTGGTAGCATTGGAACCTCCCCAGGCCATCTGGATGACGCCCCCGTTGTTTAGTTGCCACACCACACAGTCGGACCAGGTAATGTTATCGCGGTAAACTTTTATCGCGTCGTCGTTGGCCCAGATGAAACAGTTCGAAACGCTGGAACCTGCATACGCGGCAATTCCGTCGCAGTTGTACACCCAGCCGCCAATAACTTTCGTCCATTTCACCGTGTTGTTTTGCCCGATCAGCCTGACTGCAAAATACCTTGGATCGGCAACAACAATTCCTTCAATTTGTATATTATCACTTTGATTGATTGCTTCGATACAGTGCGATTCCCTGTAATTCAGTTTTCCGGAAGAAAGGAATCCCCTTCCGAATATTTTTACATTCGGGTTCCCATCCATAATCAATGAGCCATACACCCATGCCCCTTTTTCAAAATAGATATTTTTAATATTGACCGGGACGCGATATACGCCAACGTTGTGAACACCCGCCTTAAAATAAATTCCCGAATAGGAAGCCGGAACCGAGTTGATGTCGGTTTTTGATGCATTCGTCAATACCCGGTATTGATTAGAAGACTGATCGGGAATGTCGGTTTCGGTTGGATCTGCAAAAAGTATCAGTCCGTTTTTATAACCGTTTTCACCAATTTCAATCGAAAATTGCCCCGGTTTGGTCAGGATGAACCGAATCGTATTTCCTTCTTTCGTGGGTGTAATTCCGTATCGCGATGGCAATATCCGGATGTCGCCGGAAACAGGAACTTTGCTCTGATTAATGACTTTTACTTCAACAGTCGCCGTTCCGGAAAATGAAAAACTCCCCCAACTGATACTTCTTCCGGCAAAAATCCCCAGCGGATACTGGTCGTTTTCAGCCATGTTCATTTCTCCCAATTTGTATTCGGGACAGGTATTTTTAAAGACCGCCAGTTTTTCTTTTCCACTTCCGGTAGTAATCGTCACTTCATAAATATCAGATAAAGGTACTTCCGGGTAACTGATCGGACCGGTTGTTTCTTCGGATGGATCTTCTTCTTCCGGAATAGGATTTTCATCCTTTTTACAACTGAGAAAAAGCAACGTAACAAGCGCCAACAATACGATTTGCCTGGTTGCGAATATCGTCTGGTTTTTTGCAATATGAAATCTGTAAAAATTCATTTATCCTGAAATATTTTAAGCGCTACCGGGAGATAAACACGCCCGTAGTAGCATTTTCTTTCATTAATTTTTTGATATTTTCGGTGATTTTAGCTACCTCGTCTTTGTTTTCTTCTGAAGTAAACCGCATCAGAACCGTGCTTTGAATGGCATATTCCAGCATCAAATCAAGGCGGTGCAGGTGCCTGCACAAAACCTGATTTGAAGAATTTTGACCGATAGCAGCGCTTATTTTATTGCTGCAAACTTCCATCCGGGAAACATATTCGTTGTATTGTTTTGCAGTTTTTGGTTTTGTATGAGGTATTTTACATGCGAAGCGGACAATATCTTCGAGTTCGCTGTAAACCGAAACAGCCAGATTTTCGGCAGGTCCGTATAGTTTTGTGCAATAATCTGTAATCAGGCTGTCCACATCAACATCCGGGTTCCAGGCCAGATGGCCCAATACATAATGGTTCAATCCGTAGGCGAACCAATCGCCGGGTTCGGAATATACGGAAATCCCTTTGATGCCGCAATCGCGGTAAAACCGGAGGTCGTCTTGCATGTAATGCGGAATGATAACAGGCAGGCTGCGCCATGCATATTTCCGGTAATACGAATAAATGCTGATGTCGCCGCCAAACAGTTTCAACCAGGAAAGAAGGTTTTCTTTGTATGCTTTGTTGTTTTCAGAGCTGTCGTGGTAAATCGGATATTCAAAACTTTGGTTGATCGGACAGAAGTCCAGTAATATATTGCTGTCAGGAATTTCATTTTGAGGCGGCTCCACATAACGGCTGTATGCAAGGCATTCCAACGTTACCGAGGGAAGTTCGTTGTGCAGAAACCGGGCCGTTTGCGATACCAGTACGGCGTGCCGGTCGGTGGGCGAACCCATTGCGCGGCAATTCGGGCACTCGCACCACGTTTCACTGTCGGGTGGCCAAAAATCAAAAATATCGATTTCGGGGTGAGCTTTCAGATACTTTACTATATTCTTTTGCAAATACGCCACAGCATCGGGGTTCGATGAGCAGAAAACAAGATGTGGGCTGGTCGACCGCGCCCCATTTTTGTCCATTGCAAACCATTCGGGATGATTTTTATACAACTGACCATTGTCCATTTCGGCATTCAGAAAATTCTGATAACCATGCCCGCCAACTTCAATGGCAATCCCGCGTTTTTCCAGTTCCGGGGTCAGCTGTTCGCGCCAATTGTCCCACAAAACACGTCCGGTTCCCTGGTAATTGAGAGGCGCCACCAAAATATTAAAACGGGCTTTGGGCATCCAGTCAACCAGTTCTTTCAGGTTTTCGGTATTGTGCGATAGCCCTTCTTCGATGTACAATTTCCGGTATTTTAAAACCGGTTTTTCGATACGATCCGACGAACAGGTATAGTTCAGTTTTGTTTGTACCGGAATAGATTGACTTTGTCCTTCGTAAAAATCAAAATCGGGGGCAAGCCACCGGCAGCCCAAACCGGATAAAAAGTCGTAAACAGCATACAACAAAGCGTTATCGCTGCCGCCAACCAAACAGAGTTTTTCCCCGCGTTTGAAAATTCCGTATTCCTCTTTTTCAAGCGAAGGAATGTTCAATCCGGGTTCAATCTTCTGAAATGAATTTATCGAGCTAACAATAATTGAGTGATCCGCAATTTTTGTAGTGATTTCGAAGGTTGCTTTACTGATCTGCTCCAGATATTTTTTCAACTCTTCGGCTGCAAAATTTTCAGTAGAAGTAGCTGAAATAGGAGATACAATGCGGTAAACAGCTTTTTCTTTTGATGCAAGCGCAATCGTTTCTGCATTTGCAAAATGAATGTTGCATAGTAGAATAAAAAAGACAACCAGTTTTCTTAGATCGAAAATATCTCTGGCATTAAAATATTTTTCAGAAGAAGTCATTTTATTCAATTTTATGTTGTATCCATGTTAAACGCCATGAGCCAGAGTTTCTGTCTCCCGCTTCATAATAGGGAAGGAATATCTGTGCCTCCTGTCCCGGAAGTTTCAATTCGTAAGCCGAACCATGAAAACCGGAGGGGGCAGCAACTGGAATGAAACAGGCTTCCTTGTTTTTTTCAGGAAGCAGGAACGTTTTTTCGCGGTCGCGACCGTTTATCAGTCCGTTGCACGAATAAACCAGCGGTCCTCTTGTGAGGCAGAACCATTCGGTCGAATAAATCGATTTGCCACCTTGCGGCGCATTGGTGTATTCCTGCTTTTGATGAACCTTCAATTCAACAGGAAAGTTAATCTCAATTTTATCATTCCTTTTCCAGTTCTGCCGGATGGTGAAAAAATCTCCGGATACTAGTTTGCCGGTGTCAATCGGCTTTTCGTTAATTTTTATTTCAGCGGAAGAAGCCCAATCGGGAATCCGGATAAAAATCGGGAATTCAAACTGTTTTTCAGGAGACAAGGTAATTTGAATTGTTCCGTTGAAAGGATAATCCGTTTTCTGGACTATCCTGACCAGTCCCGCACCCGGCAACGAAACCGAGGCTTCGCTTGCAGTATATAAATTACATGCGATACCTTTTTCTTTTTTGCTGTAAATAAGTTGGGGCAGTTCTTCGAGGGCAAGTGCGCCGCTCGACGGGCAGCAATCGTTGAAGTGGGCAATGTGCCTGCTCCCGTTGCTAAATGAATGATAACACCAATCCGTTCCGTTGGGGAATTGTGCGCCCAATAGAGCATTATAGGCAGACTGTTCAATTGCCTGAGCATATTTTGCTTGTCCGGTGATCCGGAGCAATTCGCAGTTCAGTTGCATCCATGCCATGATGCTGCATGTTTCAACAAAACCATACGGGCTCCAGTATCCTTTTTTATTGAAACACTCCAGGTGTTTGCCAATACCGCCCCACGGACCGCCGCTTTCAGTTAAATGAAAATCGGCAATATTCTGCCAGCCATTCTCAACCGCTTTCAGGTAGTTGCTGTTATTTGTAACCTGGTAAAGTTTTGCAATGGCTGCTAAATTCCAGATCAGCTGGTAAGCTTTCCCGTCGCCAATATTTTCGGCGTCGGTTTTTTTCAGCGATTCGGCAATGATGCGGAACCCTTCTTTTTCTTCAATCTTTCGGATAACCCATTCTGCAAAATCAACATAGCGTTGATCTTTGGTAAGTTTATACAATTCAACGACTGGTTCGAGAATAATAGTTGCCGACATTCCTTTCCGGGTTCCGTAGTTGGTAATATCGGCTTTGCCATCTCCGAACGTTTCCAAAAACAGTTCCCCTATTTTTTTTGCTGATTCGCTGTATTTCTCATTCGGAAAATATTTGTTGACTTCGAGCAAACCGAGTACCATGTAACTCAGGTTCCAAACGTCCCATGAAGTTCCATGTGTGGTTGCATTTTTATTGGTTATTCTTCTCTCCGGAGAATAGGTCCCCAGGTAACCATCTTTTTCCTGGGTATTGACAAGAAAATTGGCTGTTTGGAAGAGCAAAGATTTTAGTTTTTCATCCTTGTTCCGTTCAACTGCAAGCGCTGTTGAATAGAGCCATTTGCCGCCATGCTCGCCGTACCAGTCGTTTTTTTCGTTTTTATTTCTGGATTCTTCGCTGAAAATATTAATAAGTTCTCCATCGTTCCAAGTAGGCAGAGCAAGCAAACGGCCTTCTTCGCTACTCGATATTGCCTGTCCGAGTAGTCCCTGCACTGATATTTCAGAAGGGGAAATAAATTCATTCTGAGCCTGTACTTTTTTTCCGAAGATAATACAGGACAATAGAAGTAATGTAATCGTCCCGAAACGAATTGCTGAGATAGAATATTTGGCCGCTTTATTCTGCATGATTGATATTCGTTCAACTGAAAGGTAAAGAGCTAAATTAATAACTCTTTACCTAATAGTTCATTATGATGATTTTGATTAATAACCCGGGTTTTCGACAAAATTCGGATTTTCAGCTACTCTTTTTACCCCAAGAGGTAAGTAGTAGTTCCGATCCTGAAATATTCTTGCAACACCTTCAGCATTGGTTATTACAATCTTGTACTTCTTCGTATTGTAATTATACGTGTATTGAAGACCTCTTGTGCGAACGCCGTCGAGTACACTTTTCGCAATGTGCCAGCGTCTTATATCCCAATAGCTTTGGTTTTCCCAGGTAAGCTCTACCAATCTTTCATTCTGAATAATAGCTTCTGTGATTGTTGCTTTTGGTGGCATTGCTGCACGTTGTCTCAACCGGTTAAGCGCATCAAGCGCTTCTTGTGTATAACCCCTGTAAAATGCAGCTTCTGCAAGGTTCAAATAGATTTCGCCCAACCTGAAAATAATATAGTCGGTTTCGTCGTTAATCACCGTCGTCGTTTTTAGGTTTTCGTTGCATCTTTTTCGTACCATAAACCCGGAACGTTGGTTATTTCGGGCTATCGACTGATAAGGCCAGCCATCTTCAGCGGTTCCCGATGTATAGGTTTTGCCATCCCGGATGGTTCTGGAATGGAAATATGTTTTTCCTCCCTGCCACGGGCTTTCAGGATAAAAAACAGAGGCTTTGAAACGTGCATCACGACTTCCGAAAAGTTCAGCCGAAGACCATTCTTTTGTTGTCAGGTCTGTCTTTGAAATAGAATTTCCGGGAGTTCCGTTGGCAAATTCAAACCGTTCAACGAAATCGTATAAATACAGCATCGAAGCCCAGGTACCATTGAAATCGTGCGACATCGCCCGCAAGGTGAACGCATGAGCCCGGTTCTTGCTGTAATCGTAAACTTCAGACATGATTACTTCTTTGTTATCAACCGTTTCATCGAGGAAAAGATTCTGGTAGTTTACCACCGGATCGGCATGTTTTTGATAGAGCGCATGTATGCCGTCGTTCAGGATAGCCTTTGATGCATCGTAACTGATTTTTGCATAGGTTTCAACATCTGATGCAGGGAAGCCCAAAAGACCGTTTAACTGAACCTGACCATATTTTGCGATACTTGCAGCATATAAAGCAGCCCGGCTTTGCAATGCGTAGGCAGCCCATTTGGTCGGCCGTCCCTTGTCCTTTGCTTCGTACGTTGAAGGGAGTAATTGTGTGAGTTCAGTCATTTCGTTGATAATGAAATCATACACGGCTTTTTCCGAATCGCGGGGTACAAATATTTCTTCAGCCGGGGCATCCATGTCCTGAGCTTCGGTAATAATCGGAACTCCCCCAAAACGGATAACCATCTGGAAATACATGTATGCGCGTAAAAACCGTACTTCAGCAATTCGTTGATCAACCAATGCCGCATCGAGCGGAGATGTCTGGATTTTTTCGATAAAATAATTACAATCCCGGATGGCTTTGTAATTCCAATAATCCAATTCGGAGGGTATTCCAGCCGACGTAAGAACACTCGTGGAAGCAATATACGATTGGTGATGTGTTCCAAACGAACGTCCTTCACCGCCCATTGATGCAATCATGGCAAACGAAGTTTGTTCTGCAGTATTTCCCCGTATTTCAATAAAATCGGTTCTGTAATAAAGGTCGGCCAGGTACGAATTTATCAGCCTTTCGTCATCCCACACTGCGGCATCTGAAATAATGTCCAGCGGCTCTTTGTCCAGAAAATCACTACATCCGAATGATCCCAGGAACAATGCGATTAACAGGTATTTTATTTTTTTCATGATCATGGTTTTAATGATTTACAATGTGACATTAAGTCCGAACGAAATGGTTTTCACCGGTGGATAGAACTTCTGGTAATCCGTAGCTTCCGGGTCTACCGATTTTTTATAAATTCCCAGTTTGCTAAGAGTAAACAAGTTGCTTCCGGCAACATTAACGCTGACATCCTGCATCCCAATACTCTGTACTATCCGTTTTGGCAACGAGTAGCTTATGTTCAGGTTTTTCAAACGGATATATGTTGCGTCCTGTAACCAGAAATCGGATGCTTTGTTATTGTTGGTATTTGTACCCTCAGGATAAATAGCTGGTAATTTGGCATCCGGGTTAATGTTTACATTCGGGTTGCTTGGATCGGGTTGCCAGCGATATTTATACTGAAACTCGAAAGCATTTCCCTGGTTTGTCAGCGGGCCTCTCAAGGCGTCGGCAATCATCGAATTAAACATGGATGCTCCCTGGAACAAAGCAGTAAGGCTGAACCTTTTGTACTCCATTTCAATGTTAAGCCCATACGTTAAATCAGGGAATGTTCCATATCCAATCACATCCTGGTCGCGCCAGTCGATCACTTTGTCGTCGTTCAGGTCAACATACCTGACGTCGCCCGGACGAAGTGTTGTATTTCCGGCCTGATCCTGATTTACCGTGTGATTGTCTATTTCTTCCTTGCTCATAAAAAGGCCATCCGATTTGTATCCAATCCACCGGTTGGTGTATTTTCCTGTTTTTTGGTAGATCCGGATTTCATCCGGGTCATCGTACGGGCTTTCGGCCCATTGTTTGTATTTTTCGCGGGCCAAACTTATTGAGCCTGAGACATTATACTTAAAATCGTTTCCTATTTTATTCCGATGGGTCAGGGTCAGTTCAAAACCCCGGTCACTGGTCGAGTTCAGGTTTACCTGAGGAAGAGTTGCCCCGAAGGTAGACGGATAACTGTCAAGAGGTTGTCCGAAAATGTTATCGGTAACGCGATAGAAAAAGTCAAGTTCAACACCAATTAATCCATTCATCAACGTGGCGTCCATCCCCACATTATAGCTGGTCATATCGAGCCAGGTAATGTTGGGATTGGGTAACCCTGTTGAAGTGATCAACCGGTAAACGTCGCTGCCAAAAACATAAACACTGTCTTTTGCGTTCGGTATTTGATAACCCGTCAGGTATTTAAATGCTGCAACATTATCGTTCCCCGATTTACTGTATGAAGCGCGGAGTTTGAGGTTGTCGACCCAGGGAAGATTGTCTTTTACAAATGGTTCTTCAGAAACCCTCCAGCCAACAGATGCACTTGGGAAATAGCCCCACCTCGAGTCTTTTGGAAATTTATGGCTGGCATCGGCACGAAAAGTACCTTCCAGTAAATATTTCCCTTTATAACTATAATTAGCCCGGCCAACATAGCTGACGCGACCGGTTTCTTCTGCTCCTCCGTTATTGGTCAGGTTATCAGGCGACCCGGCAAAAAGATACGGAATTTCCAGTGACAATAAATCGACCCGTCCTGCTTTCATAAAAGAATAATCAGTATCGATTCCTTCGGCCAATAAGAACCCCTGAACCGAATGATCGCCAAAACTCCTGTCGTAATTAAGAGATACGAGCGGGTATAATTGGGTATACTGGGACGATGTTTCATTCAGAGAGTTGGATCCATTACTCCCCCATGGGATATATTGCTGGTTGGTGTAATCGTAGCTATACAGTTTAAATGGTTTATCCTGAATTTTAGTGTATTTATTGTTGACGGAATAATTCAGGGAAGCATTTGCTTCCAGACCTTTAACGCCTGGCACTTTGTATTTTAAGCTGATTTTTCCGGTGAAATATCGTTGAAGGTCATCATTAAAACCAGTCATATCGCTAATCGTTTGCGCAACAGGACTTCTTTCGAGGAACCCGGAATAAGCCCCTCCTTTTTCCGGGTCGGGCAATGTGGCTCTCCATACCGGTAATGCTGTTTTCAAATTAATCCAGATGTCATCGAGCTTGGTTTGCGGTGCATGGCGTATTTCGTTCCGGTACGACATATCGATTGAAACAGAAAGCCGGTCTGTAATCTGTGCATCAATATTGCTGCGTGCATTGTACCTATTAAAACTCAAATCATCTGATTTGTATGTACCCGACTGGTTCAAGTAACCTACCGACATGTAGTATTTTACCTTATCGTTTCCACCCCTTACGGCCACGTTGTGCGACTGCATAGGCGACCATTCCCGGAAAGCGGCTTTATACCAATTTTCGTTTACATAGTTCGGATCATTTCCATCCTTAAATTTCTGAATATCTTCTTCCGAATAAGTATACGGTAAGCTGTAATTAGATTGTCCTTCACGCAGCAGTTCAGCATATTTTGCCGACGAAACAAATTCAGGAACAGTTGTCGGCGACTGAAACGATAAATTGCTGTTGTAAATGATGCTCGGTTTGTTTGTTGTACCACGTTTGGTGGTAATCAGGATAACCCCGTTACCGGCCCGCGCACCGTAAACAGCGGCAGATGCATCTTTCAATACACTGATTGACTCAATTTCGTTCGGATCCATTCGTGTCCACGAAGTTTCAACCCCGTCGACAAGTACTAAAGGTTCATCATATCCACGGATACTCAATGTAGAATAGTCGGAACCAGGGACTCCCTGGTCTTGTTTGGTGAACAAGCCCGGTGCCTTTCCTGTCAATACTTCGGAAATATTGGCCGATGGAACTTTTACAAGCGCTTCTGATTGTACTGTCGAAACAGATCCTGTCAGATTTACTTTTTTCTGGGTTCCATAACCTACTGTAACGATTTCATTCAGCCCGATTGTTTCTTCCTCCATGGTAATATTAATCTGGCTTTTTTCGCCCACTGCCACTTCCTGGCTTTTCATCCCCACGAAAGAAAAAATAAGCGTCACATTTTTTTGCACATTTGAAAACGAATAAACGCCATCAAAATCAGTTATAGTCCCTTGCGTTGTACCTTTTATCATCACTGTTACTCCCGGAATAGATTCTCCCTGAATGTTTAATACCTTTCCGGTTACAGTTTTGCCTTGTCCAGATGCTGTAACCTGAATGAGGCTTAAAATGAAAAAGAACATAGTCCATTGCAGTGCCCGTACAATTTTTTGTAAGGCAAAGGCGCTTCCTATAGAAAGGATTCTACCCCCGCTTGCTGTTCGATTTTTTCCCATAATTTACACATTAAGTTATTAGTATATAGTTCCTTGATTTAATTATTCCCAACCGGACTTTATGGCTCTTTCAACTGTTCGTTTCTCTGTTTATTTTGGAGTAACCCCGTTGTTTTCACCGTATTTATTTGCCTGATCAGGGAAATAAATATCTTGATCAGGTACAAATATAATAATAGAAATGATTTGTACAAACGTTTGTGCAAATATTTTGCAAGTATTTTTTATCTCGTGTAAAATAAAATGATTTTCCCTCTGCCGATGCCTGCACCTATGCTCATGTCGCTGCAATACAATGCCTTTAATTTTAATTACAGAAGGATAATCTTTAAATTTTATACTCCGTTTTATTGATTAATTAATAATTTTATCTGTATGTTTGTATAAACGTTTGTACAAACCACTCATGTCAACTCAAAAAGTAAATATTAACGACATCGCCAAAAAGGCCGGATTGTCAATTACCACCGTATCAAGGGTATTGAACGGCAAGGCGGAACAATATCGGATCGGCAAGGAATCACAGGAAAAAATTAAAGAGGCAGCCAAAGAATTAAATTACGTACCGAACCAGTTCGCGGCAAACCTGAGAACAGGCAGGAGCAATACCATTGCGTTGATTGTTCCTTCTTTAAACAATCCGTTTTTTGCCGGAATTGCCAGTCGGATAAATGCCGAAGTCCGAAAATTCGGATATATAACAATTATTGGGGACAGCGATGAAAATCAGGAAATCGAAAAAATGGAATTACAGCAACTGATTTCCAGGAATATTGAAGGGTTAATAATTGTTCCCTGCGGAAACGAGTGGGAACACATCAAACAAATATATGATCAGGGACTCCCGTTAATTTGTGTTGACCGTTATTTTGAAGAGCTGGACTTGCCTTTTGTTGCCAGTGATAATTACGATGGAGCCTATTCTGCGACAAAATACCTTATTGAAAATGGTCACACTGCAATTACCTGTATTCAAGGGGTACAGCAATCTACGCCCAATAAACGAAGGGCAAACGGGTATATGGATGCCATGCAGGAAGCAGGGATCAGCACCTGTAGTGTGGTAGGCGATGATTTTAGCGTACAAAACGGGTATTTGGAAACGAAACTGTTGCTTCAACAAAAAAACAGGCCGACTGCAATTTTTGCATTCAGTAATACCATTGCAATGGGCTGTATGAAAGCATTCAAAGAAGAAAAGGTACGGGTTCCTGAAGACATGTCATTAATCACGTTCGACGACCACCCTTATCTCGACTATTTGGCAACTCCGCTTACCTGCATTGCGCAACCGGTGAGCGACATCAGTAAAATTGCCATCAAATTTCTTTTCTCGAGATTGAACGACAGCAACGAAATAAAAACAAAACAGGTGCTTTTGAAACCGAAGATGAAAATCAAAGAGTCGGTACGAAGAATTGGTTAATCGAGTTTTTACAATCCTATTTTATCTTCAATCTTTTCGGTACGTATTTCCCGGATAAGCTCTCAGGCCTGCTTCCAGAATTTTCAGGCAAATGGCCAAATCCGATTTTTTCAGCACGTACGCAATCCGAACCTCATCTCTTCCATGACCCGGGGTAGTGTAAAACCCGGAGGCCGGCGCCATGAAAAGCGTTTGGTTTTCGTATTCGAAATCGCTGAGCAACCAGGCACAAAATTTATCTGAATCGTCGACCGGTAACTGGGCAACAGTATAAAAAGCTCCCATCGGGATAGGAGAATACACGCCTTCAATGCGGTTCAGCCCATCAATCAGGAAATTCCGCCGTTCAACATATTCGTTGTACGAATCCATCAGGTAATCTTCTGTTCCTTCGAGCGATGCTTCGGCTATAATTTGTCCGATTAATGGCGGGCTTAAACGAGCCTGGCAGAACTTCATCACATTTTTACGAACTTCTAAGTTCTTGGTCAGAAGAGCGCCAACACGTATTCCGCATTCGCTGTAACGTTTCGAAACCGAGTCAATCAGGATTATGTTTTGCTCAATGCCTTCGAGGTGAAATGCCGAAATATAGGGAGCGCCGGTATAGCAGAACTCGCGGTACACTTCGTCGGAAAACAGGAACAGGTCGTGCTTTTTCACCAGGTCGCGAATTTTATTCATCTCGTCGCGGGTGTACAAATAGCCTGTCGGGTTATTCGGATTGCAAATCAGTATCCCCTTGGTTTTCGGGGTAATCAGTTTTTCAAATTCTTCAATCGGGGGAAGGGCAAATCCCTCTTCTATTTTAGCCGGAATCGATTTAATTTCAGCGCCGGCAACAATGGCAAATGCTTCGTAGTTGGCATACGCCGGCTCGGGAACGATAATCTCGTCGCCCGGATCGAGGCACGACATAAAAGCAAATGTAACCGCTTCGCTTCCGCCTGTTGTTATAATAATGTCTTCAACATCAACATTAATTTTGAATTTTTGGTAATAACCAACCAGTTTCTGTCGCAACGAAAGGATTCCTTCACTGGGTGAATATTCCAAAACAGAACGTTGAATGTTGCGCATCGCTTCCAACGCTTTTTCGGGGGTAGGTAAATCGGGTTGGCCGATATTTAAATGATAAACTTTGCGTCCTTTTTCTTTGGCTTTATTGGCAAGAGGCACCAGTTTCCTGATTGGCGAACTGGGCATTATATCACCACGTTTCGATGTTGAAGGCATTTCTTGAAAAATAAAAAGTAAGTTGGCAAATATACAATTATCAATTTTAAATAGTATCATTTGATTTTAGTTTAAATTGAAATATTGAAGCATTTATTTCTGTCAATTCTTTCTGAAAAACAACGATTCGGTTTTATCAGGCTTTCACTCCGCAAACAAGCACAACAGGCAACCATCAGAATACTTGTATTTTATCATATTTCCGAAGAGTTTGAAGGTTTACTTTTGGAACTGAAATAGTAACAATTTAAACTGTTAAACAATGATAATCGGAGTACCAAAGGAAATCAAGAACAATGAAAACCGGATTGCGCTGACCCCTGCCGGAGCAGCAGAATTGGTAAAACGTGGCCACGAAGTTTATGTACAGGCTTCAGGTGGAATGGGAAGCGGTTTTACCGATGAAGATTATATCCGTGCCGGAGCAAAAATACTGCCGTCGATCGGCGATGTGTACGCTGTTGCCGAAATGATCATGAAAGTGAAGGAACCCATTGAGCAAGAATACAAGCTGATAAAAAAAGGCCAGATTTTATATACATATTTTCATTTTGCTTCTTCTGAAGTTTTGACCAGGGCCATGATCGAAACCGGTTCGGTATGTTTAGCTTACGAAACCGTGGAATTGCCCGATCGCTCGTTGCCGTTGTTGATCCCGATGTCGGAAGTGGCCGGGCGCATGTCGGTACAGGAGGGCGCCAAATACCTTGAAAAAACCTATGGCGGCTATGGAGTGCTGCTGGGAGGCGTGCCCGGTGTGCCCCCCGCCAAAGTGCTGATTGTTGGGGGCGGTATTGTTGGAACCGAAGCTGCAAAAATGGCCGGTGGATTGGGGGCCGATGTTACCATTATGGATGTCAGCCTGAGGCGCCTTCGTTATCTCGACGATATTATGCCAGCCAACGTGAAAACCATGATGAGCAATGAATACAATATCCGCGAAATGATCCGGAACCACGATGTAATTATTGGTGCAGTACTTATTCCGGGTGCAAAAGCCCCAAAACTGGTCACCCGCGATATGTTGCCGACCATGAAACCGGGAACGGTTCTGGTTGATGTAGCCGTCGACCAGGGCGGTTGCTTCGAAACGACTATTCCAACCACACACGACCATCCGACATTTGTAGTCGATCATGTAATTCATTATTGCGTGGCCAATATGCCGGGGGCAGTTCCGCGCACGTCAACGCTGGCATTGACCAATGCTACGTTGTACTATGCGGTTCAACTGGCCAACAAAGGATGGAAACAGGCTTGCAACGATGACGAAGCATTACGAAAAGGCCTCAATGTTGTTGATGGCAAGGTCGTTTACAAAGGCGTTGCCGAAGCGTTCAACCTGCCATGTGTTGACGTTGAAAAAGTTTTATAGAACATGAAATGAAATATAAAATCCCGTTTCCGCAGGATTCTTTTTGACTCATTTTTTTTGATTTTGGCAGCTTCCATCTCTTTTCCTGCCTGTTTTTCGTCAGGCTTAATTCTTCTATCTTTACAGCCAAAAATTACAGCAAATGGTCCCCCTTTCGTTTAAAGAAATTACGGCGCGTTTAAAGTCGATGCAATTACCCGAAACCGATTTGGTGATTGGTATTGGCACCGGAGGCATTGCCCCGGCAACGCTGGTCGCATTTCACATGAACTGCGAGCTTCGCATTATTACGCTCAATTACCGCGATGAACAAAACACTCCCTGCCACGAAAGCCCGGTGATAATCGGGAACCTGCCTGGCAAAGATGAGCTTCAGGGAAAACGGGTATTGCTGGTCGACGATGTTTCGGTTTCAGGGAAAACGTTAAGCCAAGCACTACAAATATTGAATGTCCCAAATATTCAAACCCTGTGCATGAAAGGCAAAGCCGATTACGTGCTTTTTCCTGAAATAAAAGACTGCGTGAAATGGCCGTGGAAAGAATAACGAAACCGTTTCCAAGGATGGTTTCTCTTTGTTTGCCAAATAGTTGAAGTCATGGATTGCCCCGATTGGAACTGTCGTCGAATTTGATTTCCTTTGTTAAGACAAAACGGAATCAGTTAAAAAAATGATAAGTGAGTCTCATAATAGGATAACAGAAATTTGGACAAAGTTTCTTGATGGAGATAAGGAAATTTTCGCTGAAATCTACAACCTGTTTATTGATGACTTGTTCCGGTACGGAACCAAACTTAGTCAGGATGAAGAACGGGTAAAAGATGCCATTCAGGAAGTTTTTATGGATTTGTATATCAATCGTAAAAACAAAAAAGAATTTGCCTCGAATCTGAAATTTTATCTGATTCTGGCTTTAAAACGGAATCTGATCCGAAAATTGCAGAAAAGCCGCAAAAATGAGAACCGGATTATCCTTGAATCCGATTTATTTGAAGCCCAATATAGTTTTGAAGAACAAATGATTCGCGAAGAAGCGCACAACGAAGCATTTGAAAAGGTGCAAAATGCAATGGCACAACTACCTCCCAAACAAAAAGAAGCCGTTTATCTTCGATACAACCAGTCGCTGGAATATGAACAAATTGCACTGATGCTTGGAATTTCAGTAGAGTCAGTTCGTAAACAGGTTTACCGGGCAATAAAAACCGTGCGCGATTGTATGGATGAAAAGGAGCTGATTCTTTTTTCAATATTAAGAAAGCACCGGAAGTTATTATAAAGGGACGGGAGCTGTCAAAGCCCGAAAAAGAAACACAAATTATTTTTTTGATTCCTGTTAAAAAAAGTTGCCTTTTCCTGTCCATGTTTTAGCCCCGGCAGTCCTTTTACAGAAAACACATCAGCCTAAATGGAAAGAATAAGTCAATTCCTGAGCGATCAGCAATTCGTAGATTGGATATTTAATCCAACGCCTGAGTCGGATTTGTGGTGGCGAAGATTCCAGGAAGATCATCCAAATGAAAAACACAATTTATTGCTGGCGAAGAAGGTGCTGCAAAAGTTTCGTACGATCGACCGGCAATTATCAGAACACGACAGAATAATTCTTTTCACAAGAATATTAGCCGAAATAGAGCAAAAGCAGCAGGTGAAAATCAAGTATCGCCGGTTCTTGGTAACAGTGCGTTATGCGGCTGTTGCATTGATCTTTTTTTCGATTGGCGCCTTGTTGTTCTATGAACGGGAATTTGTCGATCCGCAGTTTTTTATTCAAAACACAAGCGATAATTTAGTTGATCGCTATACTACTTTGATCAGACCTGGCGGAGAAAGTATTCAATTGAAAGACAATCAATCTGTTTTTTCCTATCAGGAAAATAAAAGCAAATTGGTAATTAACGATTCAATTGAAGTAAATCAATCAAAAGAACAAGGTAGAAAAGCGCTGAACCAGCTGAACGTTCCCTTTGGAAAGACTTCGGTCGTTTTATTGTCCGACGGTTCAAAAGTGTTTTTAAATGCAGGTAGCCGCTTGGTTTATCCCGAAACTTTTACCAACAATAAACGTGAAGTTTTTTTATCGGGCGAAGCCTTTTTCGACGTACAGAAGGATCGTGACCATCCGTTTATTGTTGTTACCACCGATATTAATATTGAAGTTAAAGGAACGAAATTCAATTTATCGGCCTACACTTCCGATGCCGATTATGAAACTGTTTTAACAGAAGGCAAGGTTCGTGTCCGACAAAATAGGGGCGGAATTTTCGCCGGTGTTACTGATCTGGAACCGAATCAGATTGCATTGTTCGACCGAGCTAGTCGAGTAACTGAAGTGAAGCCGGTTCATGTTGAAAATTATATTCTTTGGAAAGAAGGAATGTTCAAATTTGAAAGTAGCGATTTTAGTTGGGTAGCCCGTAAGCTCGAACGGTTTTACAATGTGCAGTTCAATTTTACGGATCCCACGTTACAAATTATGAAAATTTCGGGAAAGCTGGATTTGAATGGATCAAAGGAATCAGTAATTGAAATCCTGGCAAGTATGACATCAGTAAAGATCAATAAAAAAGAAGATAACAGGTATGAAATAAAACGATAAAAAAAGCCAGGCAGTGTCCCCACACTAATCCCGGCTTGTCAGTTAAATTTAATATTGCTAATTATTTAACGAATCAAATGTATGGAAAAAAAGTGTAAAATGCATTTTCCTCCGGGTGAGGGATTGCTAAAAATTTTCAGAAGAATGAAACTTACGTTAGTCTTTACCTTGTTAGTTTTTGTCACTTTCGCGAATTCGTATTCGCAGGGAACAAACTTGTCGCTCAATCTTAAAAATGCCGACATCCGGCAGGTTTTGCAGTCAATTGAGGATCAGACCAACTACATCTTTTTATACAAAGATGAGATTTTCGACTTCAACAAAAAGTTTTCAATGGATTTTGAGAACAAAAATGTCAACGAAATTCTGGAGTTTATTTGCCAGCAAGCAAGCGTTGATTTTGAGATTCACAACCGGCAGATTATTTTAAAAGAAAGAACTGAACCGGGAAAGGCTTTGCAGCAAACCGTAACCATGAAAGGGAAAGTCACCGACTCATCAGGGGATCCGCTTCCCGGGGTTTCTGTTGTGGTAAAAGGGACAACAACCGGAATGATAACGGATGTCGAAGGGAAGTACTCCCTGACAAATGTTCCTGGCAATGCCATTTTGGTTTTTTCGTTTGTTGGAATGAAATCGCAAGAGATATCGGTTGCAGGCAAGGAATCAATCAATGTAACCATGGCAGAAGAAACCGTTGGAATTGAAGAAGTTGTTGCCATTGGCTATGGAACTGTAAAAAAGAGTGATCTTACCGGTTCTGTGTCTTCGCTTCGAAAAGAAGACATGAACAAAGGGGTAGCACCTACAATTGCAGGTCTTTTACAAGGAAAGGCTGCCGGTGTTCAAATCACACAAGCCAGCACCGAACCCGGTGGCGGGACAACTGTACAAATACGTGGGGCCGGTTCTGTTAATGCTGGCTCCGGACCTTTGTATGTTATTGATGGCTTACCGATTGAAACCAGTCAGGTTATTTCCGGAACAGGAGCTACCATGCCCGGAGTCCGGGTTCCCCGAAGCCCCATCAGTAACATCAACCCTTCCGATATTGAGTCAATAGAAATATTAAAGGACGCATCGGCAACAGCAATTTATGGAGCCAGGGGAGCTAACGGGGTTATTCTCGTAACAACAAAAAAAGGTTCTTCGGGTGCCATGAAAATTAATTACAATGGATATGTTGGTGTTCAATCTGCAATAAATATGATTGATGTACTCAGTGCCGAAGATTACAAAACAACATTGAATAAAATTTTAGAGACACCAGGATCGAATGTTTCAGAAACGGAGCGGATTGCCGACATACAAGAAGGTGGCACCAACTGGCAGAATGAATTATTACAAAATGCCATGGTGCAAAGTCACAGTTTATCTTTTACGGGGGGAAGTAACAACACCAAATATTTTGCCTCTTTAAATTACTTCAGCCAGGACGGAGTATTGATTACTTCCGGATACGAGCGCTATGACTCGAGACTGAACCTGGAACACAGGGCAAATAAAATGCTGTTTGGAATCAACTTTTCGACCTCTTACACGCATGACAATGTGGTTCCGGTAGGTTTTAGCACCAATGAAGAGGGGAGTGCGCTTTATGCTGCCAGAGGGTTCGACCCAACCCTGAGTGTTTATGATGCAACCGGAAATTATCAGACATCTTCTATGCTTAACCTGGATAACCCACTGGCACTGGTTTATGGTAAAACCAGCGAAACAGCGAATTACAGAACATTGGGGACTGTATTTGGGGAATATACCATTCTAAAAGGTTGGACAGCAAAATTGAATGTTGGTTTTGATACCAGAAATAGCCGGAGAGACACCTATGTGTCGCGCTTAACAAAAGACGGCAGAGCCAACTCTGGCGTAGGAACCGTTTTGACCGGTATCAGGAACAATTATCTGGGAGAGCTCACAACTACTTATCACCGGGAACTGGAGAACAACAGTAGTTTTACTGTCATGGGAGGCATTACCTATCAGAAATTTATAAATATCAATTTTTCGGGTACCGGGAAGGGTTTCCCGGTTGATGAATCGAGAACCAATAATATGGGACTTGCCAATGCTGCACTGTATTCCATGGACAGCTCGAAGAATAACAACAAACTTCTTTCGTACATTGGACGTGCCAATTATAATTTGTTCGATAAATTCCTTTTTACCGCCACGTTAAGGGTCGATGGTTCTTCCCGTTTCGGTACAAACAGCAAATACGGTTATTTCCCTTCGGGAGCTTTTGCCTGGAAAATGCACGAATATCAGTTTATCAAAGATCTGAATGTTTTCAGCTCATTAAAATTCAGGTCAAGTATAGGCCGGACGGGGAACCAGGATATTGGCAATTTCCTTTCCCTTACCACTTTTGGCCAGGGTGCAGCAGTCATCCTTGGCGGTCAGCAATATGTAACATTTGCGCCTACTCGAATCGCGAATCCTAATTTAAAATGGGAAACTACCGAACAAATTAATGTTGGGTTCGATATGGGATTCATTGATAACCGGATCTCGCTTTCTATGGATTATTTCCAAAAAAACACATTTGATATGTTGTTTGATTTGCCAATTCCTGCATCTACCGGATATACCTCCATCATGTCGAACATTGGTAATATTCGAAATAATGGTTTTGAATTCACAATTGATTCAAGGAACCTGACTGGCAAAGTCAAATGGAATACAAGTTTGAATTTTAGCACCTTGAAAAACAAGGTAACTGACACGGGCGATATTTCTGAAATTATTCATACCGATGCCGGACAGTCAACCACTCAAATTGCCATCATCAAGGTTGGCGAAACATTGAGTTCGTTTTATGGCTACAAAACCAATGGAATTTGGCAGACCCAGGAAGAAATTACAGCATCAGGAACGAGAGATCCTGTAAAACCCGGCGATGTGAAATTCGTGGATATGAATGGCGACAAAGTAGTCAATACATCAGACCGTGTAATCCTTGGGAAATCAATTCCATCGATTACAATGGGTTTAACAAACGTAATTGAATACAGAAATTTCCAGCTTAATTTCTTTATCGATGGCGCCGCCGGGGTTCGTATGCTAAATAATTCAAAAGTTGAAACGTACTATCCGGTTAGTCACCGCCGAAACAGAATGGCCGAACCATACCTGAACCGCTGGACCCCGGAAAATCCTTCTACCAAATATCCATCGTTTGTTAATCCGGCCGGACAAGGAAACAAAGCCGTAAGCGATCTTACCGTTGAGGATGCTTCTTATATCAGGCTTCAGACTGCGCAGTTGAGTTATCAAGTCCCGTTAAGAAACAAGAAAATATTTGATCGGGTGAACGTATATATTAGCGGACAAAATCTTTATACATTAACGAAATATACCGGGCAGGATCCTTCAACGAACTCGAATGGCGACAGCAGCTTGAAAATTGATTTCAACTCATATCCTGTTGCCAGGACATTTATTTTAGGTTTGGAATTAGGTTTTTAATTTAAATGAGATAACATCATGAAATTAAGATATTATTTATCATCAGCATTTTTGGGAACATTACTATTGTTTTCCAGCTGTAACGACGTATTGGATGAGGAGGTATTCTCCCAGCTTGATCCATCTACTTTATTCAACTCTGCGAACGGAGTTGAAAGGGTACTCTTCGGTGCGTATCGCGACGCACAAATTACCGATAATTTTGGCGGCAACGTTTGGTTTCAGGAAGAATGGACCTGTGACCAATTCTGGGAAACAGGTGGCGCTGTAAACCTTCAGGCAACTGTAATGTTAGCCTTTACCTGGGATGCATCCTATCCTACCCACTGGACCGGATTATGGAACAACTGTTACTATTCAATCCGGAATTGCAACCTTGTTTTGGAAAATATTGACAAGGCTCCGCTTGATGAAACAGTGAAAGCACGGTTGAAAGCCGAGGCTCAATTTGTAAGGGCTTCTGCATATTACATTCTTTACGGAGATTGGGGACCAGTTCCATTGCGCCTTAGCACCATTGGCGACCTTGAAATGGCGCGTTGTACCGATGCAGAAATGCAGACATTCCTTGAAAAAGAGTTCAGCGAAGTAGCTAATGTATTGCCAAACCTTGGACAGCTTTCCGGCTATCAGTATGGCAGGGCTACAAAAGGCGCGGCCTTGGGATATTTGACAAAATTTTACCTGAACACCAAACAGTGGCAGAAGTGTGCCGACACAGCCAAAAAATTAATGGACACCGGCATTTACTCTTTATGGTCAGACTATACTACTTTGTTTACTGTTGAAAACGAAGAAAAACAAAAAGAATTTGTGTGGGTTTATCCTTGCAGTCCTCTGACCCCGGCCAACGAATTTATTAACGGGGCTTTCCCTCCTTCCTATGCTTCAAAAGTGGACGGGTCAATGCCGTTTTTGCCCAACATGAGAAACTGGGCCCGTATGGACAGGCTGAAAGATTCATTTTTTAACTCTTTCGACCCGAACGATAAACGGAAAGGTGTGATTATTACCGAATACATTAATACTGCAGGGAAGAAAGTTTCATTATTGAATCAGGACAATACCCGTTCCTTCAAATATCCGCCGGATGTGAATGCCGTTGGAAACAGTAACGGGAATGACATAGCGGTAATCCGCTATGCCGACATTTTGCTGTCGCGCGCCGAAGCATTGAACGAATTGAACGGGCCTACACAGGAAGCATTGGATTTGATCCAATTGGTGCGCACCCGAGCTGGTTTAACAACTCCTCTTGTTCTCTCAAGTTTCACAAAAGAAACATTGCGCAACCGGATACTCGATGAAAGAGGATGGGAATTATTTGGTGAAAGACTGCGCAGACAGGATTTACTCCGTCACGGAAAATTCATAAGCTCTGCTAAAGCCAGAGGAATCACGATTGCCGACGACCACCATAAACTTTTTCCAATTCCACAAACCGAGATAACGGCCAATTCACTTTGTGAACAGAATCCCGGATACTAAATTGTGCTTCATTATAAGGCGAATAGACTGTCTCTGTAATTGTCATACAGGGGCAGTCTATTGAATTTTTTTTAATTTTATGAGATTGCAGATAAAAGCCATATTTAAGCAGTTGCTAAGGAGTTTGTTTGAATGGTTAAATTTCAGGTTTTTACGAATAAAAATTGGAAAAGGAATAATCATGGAAATTAAACCATTTGAAGATTAATTAATCAAACTGGAGATTAAAAAGTAAAAATGAATAAAATGGTCAGGTACACTTTCGTTGTCGCCTCTATATTAATTTTTGGGTTATATTGTTCTGGGCAAACGAGACCCAATATTGTTATCTATCTGGCCGACGATCAAAGCCGCGCTGATGTAAGTATATACGGAGCTCCGGTTTTGCAGACACCTACTGCTGAAAAGCTGGCCAAAGCTGGTTTAACTTTCGATAATGCTTTTATCGCTTCACCCGCCTGTGCCCCAAGCCGGGCAGCGCTATTAACAGGTTTGATGCCGGCACGGAACGGAGCAGAGGCGAATCACACTTATCCGAAACCGGGAACGCTGGTTTTAACTACAAAACTTCAGGAATCAGGGTACAACGCGCTGGGATTCGGTAAAGTTGCTCACGATAAAATGAATAAAGAGTGTGGTTTCGATTTTTATTCAGAACCGCGGGTGAATCTGTATAACAATGTTTCTGAATATTTCAGAAAGAATAATCCAGACCAACCGGTTTGCTTGTTCGTTGGCGACCGTCGTCCACATGTGCCATGGACTACCAAAAATATTTACGACCCTGCTGCATTAAAACTTCCATCCTATTTTATCGATACGAAAGAAACCCGTGAACATTGGGCTGAATATTATTCCGATATCACCGGACTTGATGATGAAATGGGAAAAATATACAAACTGGTACAGGAAAAATTTGGAGATAATTTCATTTTCATCTATACTGCCGACAATGGCGGACAATGGCCTTTTGGCAAATGGAATTTATACGATGCCGGAATAAAAGTTCCTTTAGTGATTGTTTGGCCCGGCCATATAAAGCCCGACACCCGCACCAATGCAATGGTAAGCTGGATCGATATTTTTCCGACCCTTCTGGATATAACCGGAAGTAAGATTCCTGACGATCTGGATGGAAAATCGTTTAAAAATGTACTGGAAGGGAAAGCGGATAATCACAGGGAATATATTTTTACCACCCACAGCGGCGATGGTAATATGAATGTTTATCCGATTCGAAGTATCCGGAGCGACCGATACAAATATATTCTGAACCTGAGACCCGATTGTTACCACAGCAATCATTCCGATATTCTTCGAAAACCAAATGCTGGCGCTTATTGGGATTCGTGGGATGAGGCTGCAAAAACCGATGTGAAAGCGGCTGCAATTATTCAAAAGTATTTTGTTCGTCCTGCCGAAGAATTTTACGATATTCAAAATGATCCATTGGAACAAACGAACCTGGTTGATAGTAAAAAATATCAGAAAGAGGTAAAAAAGATGCGTCAAATGCTTGACGATTGGATGAAAGAACAAGGCGATACGAAAAGGGATTTCGAAATCCCATATCCTGTTACCGGACAGAAACCTCATGAATTAGGAATTCAATAAATTAAAAGATAACAACTTATCACGATGAAACAAAAATCAATAGTTACAACCATCGCAGCTTTTGCAACCTTTACTTTATCTGCTCAAATCAGCCAAAAGCCTAATTTGGTATTGTTTATGTCCGACGATTGTTCGTATTACGATTTGGGGTGCTATGGCAGCGTGGACTCCAAAACGCCAAATATCGACAAGTTTGCAACAGAGGGCATACGTTTTACCAAAGGTTACCAGGCCGCTCCGATGTGTTCGCCTACTCGTCACAATCTTTACACCGGACTTTGGCCTGTTAAAACAGGGGCTTATCCAAACCACACGATGGCAAAGGAGGGAACGCTTAGTATCGTTCAACACCTCAAGCCAGCCGGTTATCAGATTGCATTAATCGGGAAATCGCATGTTCAGCCTGAAACGGTATTCCCGTGGGATCTTTATGCGCCGCTAACAAAAGGCAACGAAATTAATTTTGCAGCAGTCGATTCGTTTATTAATACTTGTAATGCCAAACACCAGCCTTTTTGCCTTTTTGTAATGTCGAATCAACCGCATACGCCATGGAATAAAGGGAATCCCGATCAGTTTAATCCTGAAAAATTAAAACTTCCTCCATTTTATGTCGATATTCCTGAAACCAGAAAAGATTTTTGTAAGTACCTGGCCGAAATCAACTACATGGATGGAGAGTTCGGGACTTTGCTACAGACATTGGATAAATACAAAATGAAAGATAAATCCGTTGTGGTTTATTTAAGCGAGCAGGGAAACAGTCTTCCGTTTGCCAAATGGACCTGTTACGATGCCGGGGTACATTCAGCCTATGTCGTCCGCTGGCCGGGAGTCATAAAACCAAAAACAACATCCGATGCCATTGTCGAATTTGTTGATATTGTGCCTACTTTTCTTGAAATTGCCGGGGTAAAAGCATCTTCTCAATTGGATGGGAAAAGCATTGTGTCACTAATTACCGGGAAAACCGAAGAGAACAAGCAATATACTTTTTCGTTACAAACAACCCGCGGAATTTTTAGTGGCAGCGAGTATTACGGAATACGGTCGGTGGCCGATAAGAAATATCGTTACATTGTTAATTTAACCCCGGAAGCAGCCTTTCAGAATACGGAAACGAAAGGCAAACTATTTAAGAAATGGCAGGAAATCGCGAAAAACGATTCTCATGCTTTTGAAATAACCAATAAATACCAGCATCGTCCTGCGATTGAACTTTACGACCTTGAAAAAGACAAATATTGTATAAATGACATTTCCGGTAATCCTGAAAATAAACAGGTTATTCAACGGATGGACAAAGCGTTAAAAGAATGGATGGCTTCCTGTGGAGATAAAGGGCAGGCTACCGAGATGGAAGCTACTGATCATCAGCCTAAAAATGCTCAAGGTGAAACGGGCGAATAATTAATCACAGTTCAATGCAAACAATAAGTAAAAAATCACTTCTTATCCTCGCTTCAATTGTCAGTATAAATACTGCGGTTGCGCAAAAACCCAATATTATCGTCATTCTGGCCGACGATATGGGCTTTTCGGATCTGGGCTGTTTCGGGAGCGAGATACCAACGCCGAACCTCGATAAGCTCGCAAAAAACGGAGTTCGCTTTAGCCAGTTTTATAATACGGCCAGATGTTGTCCGACCCGGGCCAGTTTGCTTACCGGGCTTTTCCAACATCAAACGGGCATCGGGCTGATGGCTGAAGATCCGTTGAGCCGGGAGAAAGGAAAAGATATAAATGATGCGGGTGTACCCGGATATCGTGGATTTTTGAACCATCAAGGAGTAACCATTGCCGAAGTGTTGAAACCAGCCGGATATCACACCTATATGGCGGGCAAGTGGCATGTGGGAATACATGGCGAGGAGAAATGGCCTTTGCAACGCGGGTTCGACCGCTATTACGGAATCCTGGCAGGCGCTTGTAGTTACCTGAAACCGGCAGGTGGCCGTGGACTGACCTCGGACAATACCAAATTGCCTGCGCCCGAAGGAGAATACTACACAACCGATGCGTTTACCGATAATGCCATTCAGTTTATCAAAGAGCAAAAAGATGAAAAACCTTTCTTTTTGTATCTGGCATACAATGCTCCGCACTGGCCTCTTCAGGCAAAAAAGGCCGACTACGAAAAGTTCGTGGGCAAATACATGAAAGGCTGGGATGTGTTGCGGGAAGAACGCTATCAACGCCAGAAAGCAATGAACCTTTTTGATCGCGAAATACCTTTGTCGCCCCGCGATTCCCGCGTCCGGGACTGGAGCGAGGTTGATGAAGCTCAGAAAAAAGAGTCTGATTTCCGGATGGCAGTTTATGCTGCTCAGGTGAACTGCATCGATCAGAACGTTGGCAAGTTGGTCAATACTCTTTCTTCCCTAAAAAAACTGGATAACACACTTATCATTTTTCTATCCGATAACGGCGCATGTGCTGAACCTTACAAAGAATTTGGCGGAGGTAAGTTTGAAGACATTAATAACCCATCTGTTTCGAGCAGTGTTTCTTACGGTATTGGTTGGGCAAACGTATCGAATACTCCATTTTACGAATACAAGGTAAAAAGCTACGAAGGTGGAATTTCAGCCCCTTTTATTGCAAGCTGGCCTGAAAAGATTGGAAAAAATGTTGGTAAAGTTTATCACACACCAGCCTACCTGATCGATTTGATGCCAACTCTGATAGAAGCCGCAGGCGCTAAATATCCCAAAACTCATCCCGATGGAACTGAATTATTTCCGATCGAAGGAAATTCCCTGATTCCTGCAATTGTTAATGGAAAAGGAAAGGGACACGAATATATGTTCTGGGAACATTCCGGTTTTTCAGCCATCCGAAAAGGAGATTGGAAAGCTTATAAAGCAGTAAACGATAGCGTTTGGGAACTTTATGATCTTCGCACCGACCGGGATGAACAAATCAATATCGCAAAAGACCATCCGGAGTTGGTTAAGGAACTCAATGACAAATGGTACGAATGGGCAAACAGTCATCAGGTGTTACCTAAAAAATAAACAGGTAATTTTGACAAACATCTAAAAATCATATAATGCAAACGATATTCATTTTACTCTTTCTTGCATTTACTTCGATTTCCGATGGAATTGAGACCAGCTCGATATCAAAACCTCAGGAAATAAAAAAAGCGCTGGCATCTCACGACCGGGCTATTCATGTTAAGGATGGCTGGATACGCGATCCATATATCATCAAAGCGCCCGATGGTTATTTCTATCTCACGGGGACCACGCAACCTTCCTCGCTCAAAGAAACGCCAAAAACCAAGTATAATATTGGATTGGGAGATTCAAGTTTGGTCGGTTCTGAACTTCGTGCCTGGAAAACCAAAGACTTTATTCACTGGACATCAATGGGTGTGTCCTTTACACTCAAAGATGGCATCTGGTTCAGTGCAAGACCTGAAAAATTCAGCGAGGTTCCCGAATCACAATGGCGTTTATGGGCTCCTGAATTTCATTTTATCAACGGGAAGCTCGTTCTGGTACATACCAGTCCTACACCTGTTGCAGGTGCAAATCTAAGCGTTGCTCCCGGTTTTGAGCCCAAACGGCCCTGGATCAATCCGATGGGCGAGAAGATTGGTAAACGCCACGATCCTTCATTATTTCAGGATGAAGATGGAACCGTGTGGATGATTTGGGGAGCAACATCGATTGCACCTCTCAAATCCGATCTATCCGATTTCTCCGGTGAATCTGTGAATATCGGTCCTTCCGGCGATATGAGTAAAATGGGGCATGAAGGATGTCTCATGCGCAAAATTCATGGTAAATATGTTCTTTTTGGTACCGGATGGTCCACGAGCAAAGGTCGCAAGGGGAGTTACAATCTCTATTATGCAACTGCTGATAAAATTACCGGACCGTATAGCGAACGAAAATTTGTTGGACGTTTTCTGGGACATGGAACACCTTTTCAGGATGATAATGGGAAATGGTGGTGTACCGCATTTTACAATAGCAATGTTTCCCCGCTTTCCAAAGATGGAATTCGCACGAAAGACCTCTCGCAAAATGCTTACACGATTAACGAACAAGGGGTCACTCTTGTTCCGCTTGACGTGAAAATGAAAGGTAACGAACTGGTCATCCGAGCTATCGATCCTGATTATTCAACTCCGGGACCGGACGAAGACCAGAAATTTTAAAATGAGATGAAATCAGATTCAATTATAATTATGAAATCCGGATTTATGAACCAAATCAAGAACAAACCGATGATGAAAAAACATTTACCTTTTCTCATTGCTGCTCCGTTCAGCTTTATTGCTGTCAGCTCGTTTGCTGCTCCGCCAGCAGATCGACCGAATATCATGATCATCATGGTCGATGACATGGGTTATTCTGATTTAGCTTGTTATGGGGGCGAAGTTCAAACCCCGAATATCGACCAGTTGGCAACCAAAGGCATTCGGTTTACGCAAATGCACAACTGTGCGCGTTGCTGCCCCACGCGGGCTTCACTGCTTACCGGGCACTATCCGCAGCAGGCCGGAATCAACGGAATGGGTGTGAACATGAGCATGAACGCGGCCACCATTGCCGAAGTGTTGAAAGAAAATGGGTACCATACTGGGATGTCTGGCAAATGGCACCTTTCGCAAACCAAACCGCTCGAAGATAAAACAGAACATTTACGTTGGTTGGCTCACCGATCTGATCACGGGCCTTTCTCTCCGCTTGAAAACTATCCGTGCAATCGCGGTTTCCAAGAGCATTGGGGGGTAATCTGGGGAGTGGTGGATCATTTCGATCCGTTTAGTTTGGTTCACAATGAAGCACCCATTAAAGAAGTGCCGGATGATTTTTACATGGCCAATTTTGTTACTCAAAAGTCAATCGACCTGATTGAAGAATACGGCAAGGATAAAAAACCGTTTTTCCTGTATGTTGCCCATACAGCGCCACACTGGCCGCTTCATGCGCTCCCGGAGGATATTGAAAAATATAAAGATACGTACAAAGATGGATGGGAAGTAATCCGGGAAAAACGTTATCGGCGAATGGTGGAAATAGGTTTGATTGATAGTGTAACGTATAAACTACCTGAAAATTCTTCAGGAAAAAAATGGGCCGATTGTGAGAAAAAAGACTATGAAGCGGCGTGCATGTCGGTACATGCTGCAATGATCGACCGGGTGGATCAGGGTGTTGGCCAAATTATTCAGAAATTAAAAGAAACCGGGCAATATGAAAATACGCTCATCTTTGTATTGTCAGACAATGGAGCATCTTACGAACGTGGTTATCCTCCGGGCTTCGATCGCCCGGGATTCACACGCGATTCCACAATAATTGAGTATAATTCAGACCACCCGGGAGCCGAAACAACATGGGATTACTTGGGCAATGCCTGGGCCAGCGCATCCAATACGCCATTCCGTTTCTGGAAAAAAGAATCCTACGAAGGCGGATCGGCAACTCCGTTCATTGTTCATTGGCCAAAAGGTTTAAAAGGAAAAGAAAACACGATCAACAGGGGCGTGACCCACGTAATTGATATTTTGCCAACCTGCTTGGAACTCTCGAAATCCAGTTATCCGAAAATGATAAATGGCGAAAAAACAATTCCTCCTTCAGGAAAAAGTTTATTGCCATTGCTTTACGGGAAAACCAAAGCCATTCATGATACGCTATACTGGGAGCACGAAGGCGGCCGGGCAATCCGTGTGGGCGACTGGAAAATGTCTGCTCTTCCAAAGGGAAACTGGGAATTATTTGATTTGGCAAAAGACCATACCGAAACGGTTGATCTTTCGCAGCAATTTCCGGAAAAAGTAAAACAACTTGATGAAGCATGGCAAGCATGGACGGAAAAAGTTGGGGCTAAAAAAAGGAATAAGTAAATTAGTACTCCCGAAGATGTGTAAAACCTCCGGGAGCATTATTAAAAGAACACTAATAACGACTATTCATGATAATAAAATTTCACTATTGGTATGCAGCCATTTTTGCAACTGTTGCTTTGTTTTGTTCCTGTTCTTCATCGAAGACAGCAACCGAACCAATTACCACCGAATTGCGGGCTCCGGCCTATCCGTTAATCACGATCGATCCGTACACCAGCGCATGGTCCGAAACCGACCAGTTGTTCGACAGCCCGGTGCGTCACTGGACCGGGAAAACCCATTCGCTAATCGGCGCTATCCGGGTTGATGGACAGGTGTATCGTTTTCTTGGGAAAGAAAATATTCCCCTGAAAACTCTTATTCCGATGGCTAATGAAGAAGCATGGGAAGGGAAATACACAATGAAAGCTCCCAAAACAGGATGGGAACAAAACGATTTTAACGATGGCTCATGGGAAACCGGCAAAGCAGCTTTCGGAACTTCAGGAATGCCTGCGCTGGCTACTTTGTGGAAAACTGAAGACATCTGGGTTCGCCGCGAATTTTCACTGGCAGAAGACCTTTTGAACAACGATATTTACCTCATTTACTCACACGACGATATTTTTGAACTTTATCTGAATGGCAAACAACTTGTTAAAACAAAATACGAGTGGCACAATAATGTGGTGCTGAAAATCGACCGTAGCTTATTGGCAACGGGGGAAAAGAACGTAATTGCTGCGCATTGTCACAACCGGACAGGTGGCGGTTATGTCGATTTTGGCATTTTTACAGAAAGTGGTAAGTCTGAATTATTTGCCCAAACAGCTGTTCAAAATAAAGTTTCACTTTCGGCTACTCAAACACATTATGATTTTACCTGCGGTCCGGTGAACCTGAAACTTCAGTTTGTTTCGCCCCTGTTGCCCGATGATTTGAATTTATTGTCGCGCCCGGTAAACTACATCAATTACGAAGTAGCTTCCAACGACGGCGGCAAACACGAGGTGCAAATTTATTTTGAAACTACTCCCGAATGGGCCGTTAATGAGCCGTCACAGGAAGTGGAAGTAAGCACGGGACAAGTTTCGGGAATCAACTATGTAAAAGCCGGGACAACAGAACAACCCATTCTCCAGCGAAAAGGAGATAATGTTCGCATCGACTGGGGCTATTTGTACCTGGCTGCCAACCAGAGCAAAACAAATTCTGTTGGTAGTGGCGATTATTTCGAATCAAAAAAATCTTTTGCCGAAAAAGGAGATGTAAATGCAGGCAATGAAAAGCTGATCGCTAAAATGACTCAATCGATGCCGGCCATGGCCGTTGTCGATAAACTTGGGACTGTTTCGGTTAAACCGGCAACTGGTTTTGTGATGATTGGCTACGACGATATTGAATCGATCCAGTATTTTGAAACTAATCTGAAAGGCTGGTGGACCCAAGGTGGAACGGTAACAATCAACGATGTATTGCAGGCTGCTTCGGTAGAACACGATGCAGTGATGGAACGTTGTACTGTTTTCGACAACCAACTCTGGAACGAAACACTGGCCGCCGGTGGTAAAAACTACGCCGATCTTTGTGTTCTGGCTTTCCGCCAGTCGATTGCCGCCCATAAACTGGTGAAAGACACGCAGGGCAATATCCTCTTCCTTTCGAAAGAAAACTTCAGTAATGGATCTATTGGAACAGTGGATATAACTTACCCGTCGGCGCCTTTATTTCTGAAATACAACCCTGAGCTTTTAAAAGGAATGATGACCCCGATTTTTTATTATTCGGAAAGCGGGAAATGGGCCAAACCATTTGCTGCGCACGATGTGGGAACCTACCCAAAAGCCAATGGGCAAACCTATGGCGGCGACATGCCGGTTGAGGAATGTGGAAACATGCTGGTGCTGGCTACCGCAATTGCTGAAACGGAAGGCAATGCAGGATATGCAGAAAAACATTGGGATGTGCTCACTATCTGGGCCAACTACCTGCTTGAAAACGGGCTCGATCCGGAAAACCAGCTTTGTACCGACGACTTTGCAGGTCACTTTGCGCACAATGCAAACCTGTCGGTAAAAGCCATTATGGGGATTGCCGGTTATGGAAAACTGGCCGCGATGTTGGGGAAAACCGAAATCGCAGAAAAATATACTTTGCAAGCTAAAGAAATGGCTGCCAAATGGGTTGAAATGGCTAACGACGGCGACCATTACCGTTTGACTTTCGATCAACCCGGAACCTGGAGCCAGAAATACAACATGGTTTGGGACAAGCTGCTGAACCTGGGGATTTTTCCCCCGGAAGTAGCACAAACAGAAATTGCTTACTACCTGACCAGGCAGAATAAATATGGTTTGCCATTGGATAACCGCCGTACCTACACCAAATCGGATTGGATTATTTGGACAGCCACATTGGCTTCAGACAAAGAAACTTTCCAAAAAATCATCGATCCGGTACATTTGTTTGCAACCGAAACACCCAGCCGTGTGCCGATGACCGACTGGTACGAAACACCCGATGCCAAACAGGTCGGTTTCCAGGCCCGCTCGGTAGTGGGCGGTTATTTTATAAAATTGCTTGAGAAAAAGTAAAATACAGTATAGCTTTTTGTGGAAAAATAAATATTTAGCAGATGGATTCATGTGTAACCTTGAGTCCATCTGCTTTTTTATGTGTTCTTCTTTTTCGGCTTTTGATAAGATATTTGCCCTAGGCTAAAACAAATTATTTTATACCTGTGATGTCTTGCTGTAGGAGTGTCAAAACCTTTTTAAAGCGCAATATCTACTGTGAACTTGATGGCAGTATCCTCGTTGAAATTATTGGAATGATACGGGCCAAACCGATAAAAAGCGCCGAAGCCAAAAGCAATAACATCTTGTTTAATCAGCCTCCGAACCAATAATCCACCCTCATAATACCCTTTTTCAAACGTCCTGAATTTTGGATATTCGTTTTTTGTGTTTCCCCAGCAGGCATTGAGAGCCAGCGACACCCGCGGCTTAAATTTGGACGTTTTGTAGAGCAATGTACCCAAGTCGTGTCGCCAGAACACAGCCGCCATGCGGTTGGCAAAAAATTCGTTCATGGGCATGGTGGCAAACGAATTTTCAGCATAAATTGAAATGACATGGTCGGCAGCGGCAGGCGGACTGACAAACAGGTTGCCAAATCCAATTTCGTTGCGGATAGCACCCAGTAAGGTCAGATGGCTGGTCCCAATGTTTCTCATGCGGAACGAGTCGCGCACTTTTAGTTCGAACGAACGATAATTGTTAAAACCTTCCTGGTCAAAGCCGTTTTCGTAGTTGATAAAAACCAACGGGTAGCGGCTGCCCATGGAAACGATGCTATGGCTGTTGTCGAAAAACTGTTCGCCAAACGAAAGGCGCATTTTAATCCCCACTTTATTCAGTGTAAAAACGCCAACCGGGGCAAAAGTGGGATACAGGCTCATGGGATCGAAATATTTTGTCCGGTTGTAAAAGATGCGCGTTTTCAGAAATTTTGACCAGCGATGTTCGGCTGCAACATTTACCGACTGAATGGAAAACATATCGGTGTACAACAGTTTTCGGTACTGTTCCGACGAAAACACCCGGGGTTGTTCGAGAAAGAACATTTCGCCGATTTCCTGCCGGTCGCGTTTCATCTCGACAAAAACTTTGCTTTCGGTTTTCCGGTTGAGCCGGATGGTGGCATCTGCGCCGTACTTGTGTTTCAGGTCTTCAAACCCGTATTTCCAATATCCTCCGACCTGAAAATGGCGGCTGAATTTTTCATTCGTCTCCAGACCCAATCCCAACTGCATTCCTTCGTAATGATTGTACGCTATTATATTCTGAAGCCGCAGGTTGAGTTTGCCAATGGGCAGTTTGTTTTCGAACAGGGCGAGAAGCATTTGTACCTTCGGGCCCATGTTTTCTATTCGGCCAATGCTGTCGAGTACATGGTAGGTCACCGAATCCCTTTTTTCGGTTGGACCACCGCGATACTTTTCCCAGAAATCAACATCCTGGCCGACAGCCTCTTCGGAAACTTCCAGGTTTGCATATCTGAAATCTTTTTTATCCAGATCGGGATTTATTTTTTGATTGAAAAGATAGGTTTTCCCACTTCCTTTCAGCAAAAACGAATACCCTTTGACGGGTGTTATATTGAATTTGTTGTACACGATTTCCGAATTTAATTCCTTCGGAAACCATCGGCCTTCGGGCATTTTCTCGTATCGCTGTTCAATTTTTATGCGCAAAATGTCGGTTGGTTTGTTGGCATCTTCGGCCCGTACCGACTGAATGGCGTACCCATCGGTGCTCACGTTTATTACGCCTTTCAAACCCCAGAAATATTTATTTTTCTGCGGACGAAACTGAATGGTGAAAATGGTGTCGTTTTCGTGAGTCAACAGCGTATCGGTAAGCAGGAAAAAATATTTATTCCACGAATTAGGCGAAACAGGGCTGAGGAAGTCCTTTTCAAGCAGGGTCACGAAGTTATTGTAAAAAGTGAGCGACTGCAACTGGGTGGCCAGTGTAAAAAACGAAGGATCTTCCAGACCTGAAACTCTTGATGCGAGGATGCTTTCCTTTTCTTTTCCAGGTTTCAGAAACGATTTTAAACTGGCCGTTTCAACCAAAAAAAGATCTTGCCTGTCGATTGTTTTTTTGAAATGATACAAAGCTGAATCCTGCCGGGTTTTCAGCGTGTCGGGCAACGAATCGAGAAAACCTTTGTCGTCGAGAGCCGAGAAAACCAGTTTGTTGTACGAATTGTACTGGTACGAATTCCATTTTTGGGGATTGTGCAGGTCGCGGTTTTCAACTACTTTTTTAATGATGCGGTGCGCCGGGTTTTCGCTTGGAAAAACTTCGATCTCCTGTAGCCGGATGTCGGTTTTATTCAGCAAAAAAATACGATCGACGGGATATTCTTCAGGATAGAAAACGGATTGTTGATAGCCCACGTACGAAAAACGAAGAAACTCAATTTCCCCGGATGAAATGGTAAAATAGCCGTCAATATTGGTGATGGTTCCCTGGTTTTGTCCATTAAAAATGATGTTGACAAACGGGAGCGGCTGTTTGCCGGCGGCATCAATTACCCGCCCATGAAAGGGCTCGGCTGTCAACTGAAAAATATTCAGGAAAAGAAAGATGCTGAACAGAACGTGCTTTTTCATTATCCTTCTATTCAATTTCGTCGAGTTCTTTTAACGTGGCTTTCAGGTTTTGCAGGTGTTTACCGTACAAACGATTGAACCCCCAACGGAACAATAAAAAAACGATGCTGACCAGGAAAATCAGTACGCCCATTCCCCGAAGAATAGCCCAGAACAGTTGCTGACTGTTTAAATCGATAAAACGGCCGCCCTGCATTTCGGCAGAAATACCTGCCCCGGCATACATGCCTGTAATAAATTCGACAACAGTCACAATCAATAAAACAAACAGCGCCACATTAAAAAGCACTTTGTACGTTTTCAGTGTTTTAATAATCTGGGTTAGCGCATCACGCAGGGTGCTTATGCTGGAATAATTTTTCCGGATAGAATAATAACAGACGATGAAATAGGCAAACGTACCGCCCAAAACAACAACATTAAACAGGTCGAGCCATTTTAGCCATAAAGGACTAGCATATCCTTCAGGCATGGAAATGGAAAAGAGATTGTTGCCGCCCAGCAAAAACAACAAAATCAGGAACAAAATCCCGAACCCGATTTTAATGTTGCGCTCGACCGTGTCAACCAAATTTTTGGTGCGCGTTTTCAACAGCTCGCGTATCACACTTTCGTCCAGTTGATGATTGTTTGCATCGCGTGACGAAAAATTATTCCATGCCGATTTCAATTCATTTAAATCCATCATTCTTCACTTTGCATGTATTTTTTCAGCTTTGTTTTTATACGGTTCATCTTCACCCGCACGTAATTCTGTGTGATGCCCGTTATTTCAGCTATTTCCTCGTAACTTTTGGTTTCGAGGTACAAGAGGATAATCGATTTTTCGATTCCGGTCAATTGGCCGATTGCCTTGTGCAATTGCCTGATCTGGTCTTCTGTTTCGTTGTCGTAGGTTTCTTCTGCAATCTGAAAGTTTTCGTACGAAAGCCCTTTTTGTCCGGGCTGTCGTTTGTCTTTTTTAAACGAAGTGATGGCCGTATTCAGCGCCACCCGGTACATCCATGTAGTGAATTTCGACTCGCTGCGGAACCCGGAATACGAACGCCACAACTGGGCAACAATTTCCTGGAACAAGTCACGGCGGTCTTCTTCCGAATCACAATAGATGGAACATACCTTGTGAATGATTCCCTGGTTATGAGATACTATTTTGATAAATTCTTTTTCCAATGCAGAATATATGTTGGCGCAGGCAATGGTTTATTACAATATCATTTACAGAAAATATGTATTTGTCATTCATGTCATGTATTGTCATTCGTTGTCATCGATAGTCATTGGTAGTCATTCATTGTCATTTTTATATGACCCGGATTTGTGAAATGCAATCATTGTCCCAATGACTATCAATGTTCATTTCTGACTACCAATGACTACCAATGACTATTTTTGACTATCAATGCCTTTTTTAACTCATTTTCAGAAAAGCAATCTCCCGCTCACTGAGGAAACGCCATTTCCCACGAGGCAAATCTTTTTTGGTCAAACCGGCAAATAAAACACGGTCGAGTTTTTCCACCCGAAACCCCAAGGACTCGAAAATGCGCCTGACAATCCGGTTTCTTCCTGAATGAATTTCAATGCCCACCTGTTTCCGGTCGTCCGGGTCGGCATAACTAATGGCATCGGCCGCAATGAACCCGTCTTCCAGTTCAAAGCCTTTGCTGATTTGTTGTATTTCTTTTTCTGAAATTTCCTTATCGAGAAAAACGTGATAAATTTTCTTTTTTTCGTAGCCTGGGTGAGTGAGTTTTTTCGCCAGTTCGCCGTCGTTGGTAAACAACAAAATACCGGTGGTATCTTTATCAAGCCGTCCCACCGGATAGATACGTTCGGTGCAGGCTTTGGAAACCAGTTCCATCACTGTTCTTTCGGCATGTGGATCATCGAGAGAAGTCACGTATCCTTTGGGCTTGTTGAGCAACAGATACACCTTTTTTTCAGGATTGAGCAATTTGCCTTTGTAAGTTACTTCATCGTCGAGGCTGACTTTCATGCCCATTTCGGTAACTACCTCACCATTTACTTTTACCAGCCCTTTGGCAATAATCACATCGGCTTCGCGGCGCGAACAAACGCCCGCGTTGGAAACATACTTATTTAATCGGATCGAATCCTTATTTTCCATGATAATTAATCTACCCCAAAGATCGTAATTTTTCACGAATGACCGGATAAACAAAACCAGGTGGCATAGAATTCTTTTATAATTCCTGAAATTCAGCTTTATTTGGGAAAAATTACCCGGGAATGGGACGGAACAATTATTTCAAATTTAAGCAGTTTACCATCACGCAGGAGAAGTCGGCCATGAAAGTGGGTATCGACGGGGTTTTGCTGGGCGCCTGGGCATTGGCTGAAAGTCCTTCTGCAATACTGGATGTGGGCGCAGGTACCGGGTTAATTGCCCTGATGATGGCCCAACGTTTTCCTGCAGCGTCGGTCGATGCCGTGGAGATTGATACTGCGGCCTGCGAAGATGCCCGTTTCAATTTTGGTCAATCGCTGTGGAACGAACGGCTCCGGCTTTTTCAAACTTCTTTTCAGCAATTTGCTGAAGAATGGGTTACAAAATATGATTTGATCGTCAGCAACCCGCCGTTTTTCGAAAATTCGGTAAACGTAAAAACCGCTTCGCGCGAACTGGCCCGCAACAGCGAAAACATGAACCCTGATGAATTGTTCGCAGGAGTCGGTAAAATTCTTTCGAAGAACGGTATTTTTGCGGTCGTTTTTCCTTTTCAACGCTTCGATGAACTGGTTCAGGTTGCATCAAAAAATGGTCTTTTTCTGAAACGCTTCGTAAAGATAAAACCGAACCCGGAAAAGCCATTTCACCGGATTTTGGCGGAATTCAGTAAAAATGAAGGAATAGTTTCAGAAGAGGAATTAATTATCGAGTCGATGAAACATGACGATTACACGGACGATTATCGTGCTTTGACTCGCAATTTCTACTTGAAATTTTGAAAACCTTCAGAAAAAATTAGATCAGCACAAACATAGGCTGATAGGTTTTTTCCATCATTCGGGCAAATTTTTCAATGGCTTTATGATCAATATTCGACACGCTTTCATTTACATGCGCGACTTTTTTGACGATCATCTTTTCAAAAAAATTCATTTTTTCGAAATTGAACTCGCCACCAAAAATTGCTTCTGTTTTCGAGTATTGATGCAATTTTTCAGGAAAAGCGTTTTTTAGCTGATCTTTTGCAACCTGGCTCTCGTACATGCAGCAAATAAAAAGTCCAACTTCCTTAAATTGAAAAACGTTGAGATTTCGTTCACAAAAGTCGCGTATTTTTCGCTGTATTTGCCCGGCATGAATCGATCCACCAATGATAATTCTTCTGTACTCTTTTAGATCGGGATTGGGATCTTTTTTTAGATTAACAATGCTGGTTTTGCTATCTAATTTTTCTTTTAGTTCGTTCACTACATTTTCTGTGCACCCGTGGTTCGACATGTATACAATTAGTGTTTTCATGGTAAAATGGCTTTCCACTAAAATACGAAAATCTACAAACAAAATTGTCATGAAATGATCATAAAGAATAAAAATAAAAAAGGCGATTCCCGGATGGGAAAAATAAGAGCAACAGCGACACAATTTGGCAAAATAGTAATCAATTTTCAGGGATTTTCATTTAAATTAGCCGATATAGCTATTAAAAAGGGAACGAACCAAATAAATGCCGGAGCAAAGGGCATTTGCAAAATTACGGGGAATAGAATTCCCCGTAATTTACGTTCAATATAAACGAAAAATAAATTGAATGAACCATAAACGAAAATCAGACCATATTCAACTGGCACTTGAATCGCAGGGTAATCTGGAAATGCACGACAATCGGTTTATTTACGAACCACTTTTGTCGGCGCATCCCGATACGGAAAATGATTCTTTTCTTTTTCTTGGAAAGACTATGCAGTTTCCACTCTGGATTTCGAGTATGACCGGAGGTACCGCAGCGGCCCATAAAATCAATGGAAACTTGGCGTGTGCCTGTCGTGAATTTGGCTTGGGAATGGGATTGGGTTCATGCCGTAATATTTTGTTTGACGATGCAATCTTGTCCGATTTCAACTGGCGCGACACGATGGGCGATGACCGTCCGTTTTATGCCAATCTGGGTATTGCTCAGGTAGAACAATTGCTTGAAAAAGGACAGCAGAATGCAATGGATGATTTGGTCGGCAAACTCCGGGCCGATGGTCTGATCGTACATGTGAACCCGCTTCAGGAATGGTTTCAGCCCGAAGGCGACCGGATACGGAAAGCGCCGATTGAAACAATTGAGAAACTGCTTGAGACGGCCGGATACCCAATCATTATTAAAGAAGTGGGACAAGGAATGGGTCCCGAAAGTCTTTTCCGTTTACTGCAATTGCCACTGGCGGCCATCGATTTTGCAGCGTATGGCGGCACTAACTTTTCGAAGCTGGAACTGGCACGCGCTGAAGAAAAGGATATTTTTGAACCTTTCGTTCAGCTCGGACAAACTGCTTTCCAAATGGTTCAGGATATAAATGAGTTGGCAGCTTCAAAGAAAGACTTGAAATGTCAGCAGTTGATCATTTCCGGAGGAGTAAAAAATGCTCTCGACGGTTATTTTTATACAGGTTTGAGCCGTCTGCCGTCTGTTTTTGGAATGGCTTCGGCCGTACTTCAACCGGCCTCCGAATCATACGAGTCGTTAAGAGCATTTATTCAGAAACAAATAGAACAGTACCGTCTGGCAAAAGCATTCCTGAAAATAAATTTTGACTACACTGAAATGCACCCGTGAAAATGGGTGGTGAGTTTATTCTGAATATTTATTTCTCTACCAATCCATTCAGCCGGATGCCAAGGGTCAACCGGCCAAAGCCATCATAGCGGGCATGCCCTGTTTGGTCGACTACCAGCCCGTAGGCAAGGTTGAAATTCATGTAGCCACGACGGCCAAGATTTCGCTGGATACCCCACGCCGGGCCTATTTTGAAACGGTCGTATACCGGCCAAAACCCGTTGTTTTCCTCGATTAACGGGTTCATTCTCAGTTCTGAATATACCCCGATGTAACTGGCTGCATTGAAACTCACATTTCGCCCGCGTTGATAACGTCGTTCCAGATTGTAGTAATACCGGGGTTCCAAATGTACCGTCGGATTAATAACGAGTGCATTTTGATCCAAATCATCCGTTTCAGCATAATATAGGTCGAAGGAGAAATCGACTCCTGCATCGAAAGTAAATTCATCGGCGATTTTCCGCTCGTACGAATACCCCAAAGGCAAAATACTGATTTTATGTATTTCCCCGGAAAGTTCCGGACTGTACTTGCTACTCCGGGTTGTTTTGTATTTAATGTCCTGCGCATTGACAAACCCGGCAATCAGGCACAACAACAAAATGAAACTGTTTGTTTTCATAGTTAATTTTTCAAGGCTTTATTTGTAATTAAAAAGAATCTTCAAAAGACATTCTGTCCAATAATTACCTTCCCTATATTACACAACCTCTATTCCCTTTTCTTTCAGCAATTCGAGACTCATATTCCGGAGTTTGTATTTTTGTATCTTTCCACTGGCGGTCATCGGAAACCCATCTACAAAAAATATGTATTTGGGAATTTTATACCGGGCAATCTGTCCCCTGCAAAATTCGGCAATATCTTCTTCCGTCAGCGATTTCCCTGCCTTCAGTTTGATGAATGCCCCCACCTGCTCGCCATATTTCTGACTTGGAACACCAGCCACTTCAACGGCTTCGATTTCAGGCATCCGGTACAGGAAGTTTTCTATTTCGCGCGGGTAAATATTTTCACCGCCGCGAATGATCATATCCTTGATGCGTCCGGTAATCCGGTAAAAACCATCTTCGGTTTTCACGGCCAGGTCGCCCGAATGCAGCCAGCCGTCCTTATCAATTGCTTTGGCTGTTTCTTCCGGTTTTTTATAATAACCTTTCATCACATTATAACCGCGGCAGCAAATTTCGCCATGCACGCCAACCGGACATTCTTCTCCGGTTTCCGGATCGAAAACTTTCACTTCCACGTTGGGGTACTCGAACCCAACGGTAGTCGCACGTACTTCGGGCGAATTGTGAGTGCGGGTTGCCGTCATTCCCGGTGATGTTTCCGTTAAACCGTACACGATAATGATGTCTTTCATATTCATTTTTGCCATCACCTGGTTCATGGTTTCTATCGGACATAAAGAACCTGCCATGATTCCGGTACGCAGCGAGCTAAGGTCGAACATGCTGAACATCGGATGGTTCAGCTCGGCGATAAACATGGTGGGTACACCGTGCAAAGCTGTACATTTTTCTTTTTCGACGGAAGCGAGTACCAGCAGCGGATCGAAGTTTTCGGCAATAACCAAGGTGCCCCCGTGTGTAACAATAGAACACAGAGCCAGCACACAACCAAAACAATGGAACAATGGAACGCAAACCAGTAAGCGGTCTTTGCTCGTGAGCCGCATACATTCGCCAGTGGCAAAGCCGTTATTCAGAATATTGTAATGACTCAGCATCACCCCTTTCGGGAAGCCCGTTGTTCCCGAAGTATATTGCATGTTTACCACATCGTGGCATTTTACGTTTTCTTTTGCGACTTCCAGTTCCAGGTCATCAACATGGCTACCCAGCAAAATCAACTCTGCGGTGTTGAACATCCCGCGATGTTTTTCCTGACCGATAAAAACCACATTCTTCAGAAATGGAAATTTTGGACTATTCAGATTACCGCGTACGCTGGTTTTAAGTTCAGGTACCAGCTCGAAAACCATGTTTACATAGTCGCTGTCGCGGAACTCACCGATCAGGCAAAGAGTATTTATATCGGCATCCTGAAGCAAATATTCAAGTTCGGAAGACTTGTAACTCGTATTAATGGTGACCAGTACAGCTCCGATTTTGGCCGCAGCAAACAGAAAGGTGAGCCAGTCGGGTACATTGTTTGCCCAGATGCCCACTTTATCGCCTGGTTGGACGCCAATGTATAGCAACCCTTTGGCCAGGTTATCGACCCGTTCGTTAAAAACGCGATACGAAAACCGCAAATTCCGGTCCGGATAAACGATAAAATCATGATCAGGTGTTTCTTCTGCATATTTCTCCAGAATTTCACCCATTGTATATTCGAGCAATTGCATGAGCTATGATTTATTTTCTGAAAATCTTTGTTTTAAAAAGCGGCATAAACTACTGCCAGTATTTTTGCAGGCTTGTTTTCTCCTGAATGAACGTTGTGTGCAACAATGGAATCGAGATAAATGCTGTCGCCTCTCTCCAACCGGTAAAGGTCTTTTCCGTAGTTGACTTCCACCACGCCGTCGAGTACATAAATAAACTCTTCGCCTTCGTGCGACGAAAGCATGTAAGTGCTTTGTTTCGAAGGTTCGATGTCGACAATAAACGGCTCCATGTTCCGGTCGGCCTTATTGAAAGCCAGCGAAAAGAAATTCAGATGTTCGAGGTTTTCTTTGGGCTGCGAAGCAAAACGAACTCCTTTTTCCAGTTCTCCTGAACGGACAACCACCGGTCCGATTTTCTCTACATCGTCGAGAAATGTTCCCAGGCGAACGCCCATTGCACGGGCAATTTTAACCAGAGGTGCGAGCGACGGCACAACTTTCTCTTCTTCAATTTTTTTAATTTGTTCAATGTCGAGGCCACAACGCGAGGCCAGTTCTTCCCGGCTTATTTTCTGAAATTCACGAACTTGTCGGATTTTACTGCCTATGCTCTTATCGTTAGTCATAAATTTGATTTTTTAAATGCAATTTCACAAATTTAATTTTATTTTGTTGCCGAACAAACGAAATTTAATTCAGTTTTTCAAAACCAAAGGGCATCTGCTTTTAAACTGAAAATCTGGGACATGTTTTATCGGTCTGGTTTCAGTTTATTCAATTTGCTTTCATGGCCTTCCGTTTGTGGTAGGGATGGGAAACTTTATCTGTTCCCGATCGTCCACGTTTTGTACAATCCGGCGATGCAGTTCTTCTACTAATGCTTTATTTTCAGGTTTTTCCGAAACATTGACTGTTTCTTCGTAATCGTCTGTGTGATTATACAGCATTCGGGCAGAAGAGTCATTGCCATTAAACCACTCGGTATAGGAATGTGTTTGTGTGATCACGGTTTCGCCTTTCACCCAACGGCAAAATATGGCGTCTTTCCACGACGGATTTCCGCCATTGAGCAATGGAACAAGGCTGTTCCCCTGCAACTGAAAAGGTTTCAAAAGGCCGGTCAGTTCACAAAGTGTCGGATAAATATCAACATGTTCGACCAGTTTTTCTGAAACAACCCCCGCACTCAATCCGGGCGCGCGAATAATAAGTGGAGTATGCAGTACTTTTTCGAAATTACAATGTTTACACCACAATCCATGTTCCCCCAAATGCCATCCGTGATCGCCGAAAACTACCACAATGGTATTTTGCGAAAGCCCCAATTCTTCGAGAGCAGTTAGCAGTTTCCCAATTTGTGCATCGGTATAACTCACGCAGGCATAATAGCCCTGTATCAGTTTCAATGCCATTGGTTCAGGTACGGCTCCTGTTGCCGGAATACCGGCATACGAACGAAGTTCTCCAAAATTGTGCATGGCCACATCCGGGGCGTTTTTTGGCTTTTGCATGTATTCAGGTAATTTGATGGTCTCGTCAGGATACATGTTCCAATATTTTGAAGGTGCATTAAATGGAAGGTGAGGTTTCAGAAAACCAACTGCAAGGAAAAAAGGTTTTCCGGTTTTACTGCATGCTTTCAGTTCTTCGATTGCCCGGGTAGCAATTTTACCATCGAAATAGGCCTCATCCGGCACGTCTGCTTTTTCGTAAGGCATTCCGCGAGATTTATTGCTTTTATCGGCATCTCTGTTTTCCTGAAGTTGGTAGTCGCGCCACGAAGTGCCAAGAGCCTCCTGTGGCCGCCAATTTGTGTCCCAGCTGCCTTTACTGTCGTCTTGGTTATGAAAAATTTTTCCCAAAGAAATGGTTGTATAGCCGTTGTTCCTGAAATGCATTGGTAAACTGACTGTTCCTGGCAAATGTTCATCGAGATAACAATCGTATCCCACGAAACGAGTTGTTCCCGGCCTCACCCCCGACATAATACTGGCACGCGAGGCTCCGCATACCGGGATGTTGCAATACGATCGGGTAAAAAGAACACCCGATTGAGCCAATTTATCGATATTGGGGGATTTTATCTGCGGATGCCCGTAGCAGCCTAGCTCGGGACGTAAATCGTCGACCGCAATAAACAAAACGTTTTTTTGCTGGGCATGAACCATTCCTGAGAAAAGAAATACAAACAACAGAGAAAACACATTTACAAATCTTCCTGACAACATATTGGGTAAGTTTTAGATTATTCGTTTCATATCTATTGTTTTTATTTTAAATCTGAACCCAGCTACAAACAGACATTTATTTTACGAGAATGCACAGCATAAAAATAATTTGATTTTCTGTAAATATTGTTTCTTTTCTTATAAAATAAACTTGTTTATTATTTCACTACAAGCACTAAATCAAATAGATACACTCACTCATTGATGCTCAACTTTTGACAACTTTAATGCTATTTTTATCAAAAAGTCGGGTTGTGTTTGATTTTTTCTCTATTCGTTTGTTTTCATGATTGCCGAAAGTTATGAAAATTAAACTTTGTCAGAGTTCTTTTATTTGAAAATCACGTCGGCTTTTATTTCAATATATTAATCATCTTTATAAATTTCTTGTACCCATTTCTTTTTCTGGTCGTTTTACGGGAAAATGTTTCGAAATCAAGAGGAAGACAAGCCATGGGGACAAAAGCTCATCCCCGTTTTTCTGTCGTTTTACATGGTAAAATCATCTGTTTATCGAAAAAATTCACTGACATGATGTAATTATCAACAAATTTGAAGGACAAAGTAGAAAATAATAGACATGATTCGATTAGAGAACATTCACAAAAGTTATGTGACTGGAAACAATAAGCTGCACGTATTAAAAGGGATCGACCTTCATATTGAACAGGGAGAATTCGTTTCCATTATGGGATCGTCAGGTTCAGGTAAATCAACCCTTCTGAATATTTTAGGGTTGCTTGATGTTCACGATGAGGGCGACTATTATCTTGCTGGTCGGAAGATTGCCAGCATGAGTGAGACGAAAGCGGCCCAACTGCGCAACGAGTATCTCGGTTTTGTTTTTCAGTCGTTTAACCTGATTTCGTTTAAGAATGCCATGGAAAATGTGGCTCTTCCGTTATATTACCAGAAAGTGAGCCGCAAAAAACGCAACCTGATGGCCATGGAATTCCTCGATAGAATGGGATTGAAGGAATGGGCCGAACACATGCCCAACGAACTTTCCGGTGGGCAGAAGCAACGCATCGCTATTGCCCGTGCCCTGATTTCGAAGCCGAAGGTGATTCTTGCCGATGAACCAACCGGGGCGCTTGATACCGCAACTTCTTACGAGGTAATGGAAATTATAAAAGAGATTAACGGCGAGGGAATAACCGTTATTTTGGTTACTCACGAACACGATATTGCTGCCATGACCCGCAAAATTATCCGGTTAAAAGACGGACAAATTCAGGAGGTTATCCGCAATGGCGAACTTGGACAGTTCCGTCGCACCTACATGAAAGAATTAGAAACCGCATAAGTTAAATTCCATGTTTGATATCGATATCTGGCAGGAAATATTTGCCACCATTCGGAAAAATAAAATGCGTTCTTTTCTCACCGGCTTTAGTGTAGCCTGGGGAATTTTTATGCTCATGGTCCTGCTGGGTTCGGGAAACGGTTTGAGCAATGGAGTTTCTGCAAATTTCATGAACCAATCGGTAAATGCCATGTGGATATGGACCGGCGAAACGAAAATCCCTTATCAAGGTTTGAAAGAAGGCCGTGAGGTGAGGTTTCATAATGACGATTACGAGCTGGTGAAAAATATGAAAGGGGTTGGCGCTGCTTCGGGACGTTATTTTATGGGAAACAGCAACCTTAGTTATGAAGGGGAATACGGTCAATACACCGTAATGACCTGTCATCCTGATTTGGTAGAAGTAGAAAAGTACGTCCTTGAGCAAGGGCGTTTTATCAATCAGATCGATATAATGGAAAACCGAAAATCGGTGGTTCTGGGAAAAGATATTTACACTGCTTTTTTCAAGGAAGGAGAGGCCATTGGCAAATACATTAAAATAAACAATGTTCCTTTTAAAGTGATAGGTGTCAGTATAGAACCTGGCTCCACTCGCAACCGGACAGCTTATATTCCTGTTTCTACGGCTCAAAAAGTGTTTAATGGCTCGAACCGGATTCACAACCTGGCCATTACAAATGAAGGGACAACCCTTGAGGAAACAAAGGCTATTCAGGAAAACATTAAAAATACACTGGCACACAAACACCGCTTCGATCCCAAAGATGATGGCGCGGTGGGCATGTTCAACATGATGGAACAGTATCTGGAAACCCAGAAGATTTTTCAGGCCATCCGCATTTTCATCTGGATCATTGGCATCGGAACACTGATTGCAGGTATTGTCGGGGTTAGCAACATCATGCTTATCGTAGTGAAAGAAAGAACCAAGGAAATTGGCATCCGCAAGGCCATTGGTGCCAGTCCCCGTTCTGTGATCGGGCTGGTTTTAATGGAATCAATACTGATTACGACTCTCGCCGGATACATCGGGTTGGTGCTGGGTACCGGGTTGATGGAGCTGATCAACATGTTTGTTGAGCAGTCGTATGAAGCGTCCAAAGCAACAAGTGGAAGGGGGGGCGATACCATTTTCCGCAATCCGACCGTTGATCTTGGAGTTGCGGCTATATCGACCATCCTGCTTATCGTTGCCGGAACCCTGGCTGGTTATATTCCGGCCAAGCGTGCGGCTCGGATTAAACCCATCGAAGCGTTGAGGGATGAGTAAATGAGAATGGGAGATTTTTGGAATTTGGATTTTGAAACGTGGAATTTGAAATTGTATGTTTGATTTAGACCTTTGGAAAGAAATATTAAGCGCCTTGAAGAAAAACCGGATGCGTAGTTTTATGACTGCATTCGGGGTGTTCTGGGGTATCTTTATGTTGATTATTATGTCGGGGGCCGGAAGAGCGCTTGAAAATGGAATTATGGACGGTATCCGTTCGTTTGCTTCCAACTCGGCTTTTTTCTGGACCGAACGAACCAGCGTACCTTATGCGGGTTTTCAGCGCGGTCGTCGCTGGTTATACGACAATAAGGATGTGGAATACATCCGCAGAAATATTAAAGAAGTAGAATATCTTTCACCTCGTCTGTTTGGACCAAATTCTTATTCGGGGAGCAATACCATCCGGGGCGAACGCACCGGGGCTTTCAATATTTTTGGCGACTATCCCGATTATTTTAAAATCGACCCATGGACCCCACTTGAAGGCCGCCTCATTAATGAAATCGATGTGCAGCACAACCGGAAAGTTTGCGTGATTGGCGAACGGGTACGCGAAGTGATGTTCGACAAGAACGAGACTGCTGTCGGACAATACCTGAAAGTGAATGGAGTCTATTTTCAGGTGGTTGGTGTTGTTCGTCCTGAAACCCAGATAAATATCGGGGGTGGACAGAAAGAGGAAACCATTATCATTCCCTTCACGACCATGCAACGGGCATATAATTTTGGCAATAAAATCCATTTCTTTTCGGTTACTTCCGAAAAAGGAACTCCGGTGAGCGTATTGGAGGAAAAACTAAAGACACTATTGAAAGAACGCCATCAGATTGCTCCGGATGATAAAATGGCCGTTGCTTCATTCAACATAGAAGTAGAATGGACAAAATTCAGCAACCTGTTCCTGGGCATTCAGGTGTTGACATGGATTGTTGGCATCGGAACTCTTTTTGCCGGGGTGATTGGCGTGAGCAATATTATGCTGGTCATCATTAAAGAACGTACACAGGAAATCGGGATACAGCGAGCCATTGGAGCAACTCCTGCAAAAATCATCACCCACATTGTTGCCGAAAGTGTGTTTCTCACAACTTTGGCCGGCTATCTGGGCTTGTCGCTGGGAGTTGGTCTGTTGCAACTGGTGAATATGGCACTCGAATCGGGAAACCCCGATGAGATGTTTTTCCGTCGCCCGGAAGTCAGTTTCAACATGGCGCTGGCAGCACTGGCCGTGCTTGTGATATCGGGAATTTTTGCCGGGTTGATACCTGCCAGAAGAGCCATCAGTATAAAACCAATTGACGCAATAAGGGACGAAGGAATTTAGGAATGTTGAATTTTAAATTTTGAATGATTCCGGCAGATCGAATAATTACGTGAACCCCGGATTTTTAACGATATACTCACAACTCGAAACTTTTAAACAAGACATAGCAATGAAGAAGATTTTCAGAATTTTAGGAATTGTAATTTTAGTCGGAATATTTGGAGGAACTATTTATTTCCTCTATACCAAATCGAAAAAACAGCCCGACATTTTTGAAACTAAAACGCCAAAGGTTGATAATGTAGTTAAAAAAACGGTTGCAACCGGATCGGTGGTGCCGCGTCAGGAAATTGAGATCAAACCCCAGGTTTCGGGGATTATCGATGAATTATATATCGAAGCTGGCGACATTATCCACAAAGACCAGGTGATTGCCAAAATCAAAATCATTCCTGATATGGTGAACCTGAACAGTGCCGAAACACGCCTCAACCGTGCAAAAATTAATTTTGAAGATGCTAAAATTGATTTCGATCGTCAGCAAAAACTTTTCGATAAAAATGTGATTTCGTATGAAGAGTATAAGAATGCAAAAGTCGCTTACGATTCGTCGAAAGAAGAAGTATCTGCGGCTGAAAACAATCTCGAACTCATAAAAAACGGGGTAACAAAAAAAGCACAAACGGCCACCAATACGCTGGTTCGATCAACTATTGATGGGATGATACTTGACGTGCCGATCAAAGTAGGGAATTCAGTGATTCAGTCGAACACCTTTAACGACGGGACAACCATTGCTTCGGTGGCCGATATGAAAGATATTATTTTCGAAGGGAAAGTGGATGAAACTGAAGTCGGAAAAATTGTGGTAGGTATGCCCATCGAACTGGAAATCGGGGCCATCGAGAAAGAAAAATTCGATGCCGAGCTGGAATACATTGCGCCCAAAGGAAAAGAAGAAAACGGGGCTATTCAGTTTGAAATAAAAGCCAAGGTAAACCTGAAGGACAATCAGTTTATCCGGGCTGGGTACAGCGCCAATGCCAATATTGTGCTCGACCGCAAAGACAGTGTTTTGGTGGTTCCCGAAGGGTATCTCAAATTTGAGGGCGACACCGCTTTTGTCGAAGTAGAAACAGCGGTTCCCCAGGTATTCGAAAAACGAAAAGTGAAAACCGGTATTTCCGATGGAATTAATATAGAAGTTGTTTCAGGTTTGAAGAAAGACGAAAAAATTAAGGGCGACAAAATCGATCAGAAGAAGAAAAAGGAAGAAGAGAAGAAATCGTAGATGAGTTGTGTGTTTTATGCGAGTCAAAGCCTCACTCAAAGTGAGATTCTGCCTATCAAAAACAACTTTTAATTTGTAACTCACAAGTATTTCAATTGATATATGTAAATTAGCTTCATAAAATAATATAGAACAAATGAGACAATTTTTAAGCATTCCGGTCCTATTTCTGCTGATGGCGCTGACCACCGGGGTACAGTCGCAGGAGGTTTGGCCACTGCAAAAATGTATCAATTATGCATTGGAAAATAATATTCAGATAAAACAGGGAGCGCTGAATTCGGACTATTATGGCAACCAACTGAATCAGGCAAAAAGCAACCGCCTGCCCAATCTGAATGCCTACATGTCGAACGATATGAATTACGGTCGCTCGTTGTCGTACGACAATACCTACCAGAATGTCAATTCAAACAATACAGGCGGAAGTTTGTCGAGCAGTGTTACGTTGTGGAACGGGTTCATCCTGTCGAACCAGGTAAAAAAAGCTGAACTTGACCTGAATGCCAGTCTGGAAGACCTGCAAAAGGCAAAAGACGATATCATGCTGAATATTGCGGCAGCCTATCTTGAAATTCTGTTTGCCGACGAACTGGTGGTTGTTGCTGCCGACCAGATGGGAGTAACCAAGCAGCAGATCGACCGCACTTCGAAACTGGTTGATGCCGGAAGTCTGGCAAAAGGAAGTCTGCTGGAAATTGAAGCTCAACTGGCTCGCGAGGAACTGCAACTGGTAAACGAACAAAACACCTTGCAACTGGCCTATCTGAACCTGTATCAGTTACTGGAACTTCCTTCAACCGAAACGTTCAAAATTGAAAAACCAAACTTTCCGATGCTGGGCGCTGGTCAAACGATGATCAATTCGATGGATATTTTTAAAACAGCAGTCGATGTACGTCCGGAAATTAAAAGCGCTGCATACAAATTGATGAGCGCCGAAAAGCAATTGGCAATTGCCAAAGGGAGCCAATATCCGACCCTTTCCTTTGGGGCAAATTATTACAACTCGTACAACAACCAATATAAAGATGGCACAGGCAATGACATTCAATTGTCGGAACAGATCAAAAACAACGAACGCTACGGGTTTGGGGTCGACCTGAATATTCCGATATTTAATCGTCGCCAGGTGAGAAACGGGATCAGCAATGCAACGATTCAGAAAACAAATCTTGAATTGCAACTGCAAAGCGCCAAAAACCTGTTGCGCAAAGACATTGAACAGGCTTACACCAATGCCCTTGCTGCGTTGAAACGCTATGCTGCCAACGAAAAAGCAGTAACCTCAATGTCTGAGGCATTCAGGTATACCGAAGAAAAATTTAATGTTGGAATGGTAAATTCGGTTGAATACAACCAATCGAAAAACAACCTCACAAAAGCCAAAAGCGATTTGCTTCAGGCAAAATACGAATACATTTTCCGCACAAAAATTCTTGATTTTTACGCCGGGAAACCCATTGAATTGTAGTTTGGTTCGATACAAAGAACAAAGAACCCGCTTGAAAAACAGGCGGGTTCTTTGTTCTCGAAAAAGACTGTTCTGAAAATTTGATTACAACAGGCTCTTTCTTAATTTTGACCACTATGGAAACAATACCTAAAAACACCTGTACCAAAATCGGTTTAACACAGAAACCACACGGAATTAGCGGCGATCTTTCAATTCGCTTTCAGGAACAATTTTATGAAACGCTGGAAGAGGTAAAAACAATCTTTCTGGAAATCGACGGTTTGTTGGTCCCTTTTTTTATTACCGGAGACGGATTGCGTTTCAGGACAGGCGATTCGGCCATTGTTGCACTGGAATGGATCAACACGGAAGAACAGGCGCGGAAACATGTCGGCCTTTCGGTATACGTAAAAAACGAGGATGTAAAACAGAACGAAGATTCATTCGATTTACGGGCGCTCGAAGGATTTCTGCTAATCGATCAGCGTAAAAATACGATCGGAAACATTGTCGCTATTCACGATTTTTCGGGAAATATTATTCTGGGAGTAAGCTATCAAGGAAAAGAAATCATGATTCCTTTTAATGAGGATTTTCTGATTCGGATTGATCAGCGCAGCAAGGTTTTGGCGCTCGATCTCCCCGATGGTTTGCTGACCCTGGATGACGATTAATCTGGTTGGAAATTTTTCTTTTTTTCATGAAGTCACAATTCATAATTTTTGTAGCAGAAAACAAAACGTGTAACATCGGTGCTTTTCTGTCGTCTTATAACATAAATTCAGAATACAATAAAAATTTATAGACTATGAAAACAATACTGACATGGCTGGCCATTTTTTCTTTGTGTATTTTTTCGGCAAACAAAGCGAATGCAGAAGGGCGGGAGAGAAATGTTGCCCCGTTTTCCGGAATTTCGCTGCGCGTTCCCGGCGACTTGTATCTGACCCAGGGCGACAAACAGAATATTGAAATTGTAGCCAAACCTTCGACCCTCGAACAAATTATTACAGAAGTAAAAGAGGGCAAGTTGATTATCCGTTTTCCCAATAAAAACTATGTATGGAAAGATTTTGAAAGTGGGAAAATCGTTATTTATGTAACGGTTCCCGAAATTAATGAATTGTCGATTTCCGGTTCGGGCAACATTATTGGCGAAGATGGACTTCAATCAAAAATTTTGGATTTAGCGGTAAGTGGAAGCGGAAATATTAATATTCAGGAACTTAAAGCGGAACAGGTGAAAGTTACTGTTTCCGGTTCGGGCGATATAATAATTAAAGGAAATGAAACAGCGACCGACCTTTCTGCTGCAATTTCAGGAAGCGGAAATTTGAAAGCTCTTGACTTCGCTGTTGAAGATGCGCTTATAAAAGTATCCGGATCGGGAAACTGCTCGGTTTATGCGAAAAATAAACTGACAGTGAAAGTTGCCGGTTCAGGCAATGTGAAATATCGTGGAAATCCTCAAACAGATAAAACGGTGGTTGGTTCCGGTTCCATTTCGAACATAGATTAACTCTTATTTTATAAAGCTACAGACGAAAAGATGGCATCTTCACAGGCGCCATCTTTTTTATTTAAACCATCAGCTATGTTTCTGGTGCGGAGAAATGAAGAGGAACCAATAACCCCAGTTTCAACTTTTAACAAGTTCGTAAAGTTTGTTTTGTCTTCTGTTAATAATTTTCAAAATTTGCAGCACAAAATAAATACGATGAAAAAGACAAATACCGCCCGGATACTTGACAGCCAAAAAATAGTGTATGAAATGGTGGAATACACCGTGAATGAAGACGATCTGAGCGCTGCGGCGGTAGCTGCCAAACTAGGACAAGACGTGGAGCAGGTCTTTAAAACGTTGGTGATGCGGGGCAATGCAAATGGCATTTTTGTGGCTGTGGTTCCCGGCGATGCTGAAGTTGATTTAAAAAAAGCGGCAAAAGTATCGGGCAACAAAAATGCTGAAATGGTTCCTATGAAAGAACTGCTCAACCTTACCGGATATATTCGTGGGGGATGTTCCCCGCTGGGAATGAAAAAACCATACCCTATTTTTATTCACGAAACCTGTCTGCTTTTCGACAATATTTTCATCAGTGGAGGGAAGCGTGGACTGCAATTAAAACTCGACCCGAAAGATTTGATCTCCTGTACTGGCGCAACCCTTTGCGATTTAATTGGCGACTGATGGGTGTTGCGAATTGTATTCGCCTGTTTGAAACAGGCCACGATATAAAACTACAGAGGCCCTCACTTCAAATGAGAGCCTCTGTAAATAAGCAGTAACAATTCGTTAAATCTGTATTGTATCGATTGCTCTTTGAATGCGTACAATGGTTTCGTCTTTGCCAATCAGGTCAAAAATATCAAACAAGTCGATGCCGGTGCTGGTGCCAACCAATGCCAGCCGGATCGGAACCATTACCATCCCAAAACTCCATTCTTTTTCATTCATGAAATTGGAAAAAGTTTCTTTTATTGTGGCGGCCTGCCAGTCGGAAACCGATTTGAGAAATTCGACAATTGCCTGTAGTTTTTCCGAAGTGCCTTCCTTCCATTTTTTCTCAATGGTCTTTTCATCGTAATTTTCCGGGGCTACAAAAAAGTAGTTGCTGTTTTCCCAAAGGTCGGAAATGAATTCACAACGGTCTTTCACTAATTCAACAATTCGTATTACTTTTTCAGTTGAAGCCTCAATTCCTTTTTTTGCGAGGATCGGCATGAACAAAGTTGCAAGTTCTTCAGCCGATTTCTGTTGCAGGTAGTGGCGGTTGAACCATTTTGCTTTTTCGGGGTCGAAACGGGCGCCCGATTTTACTACGCGGTCGAGGCTGAAATTTTCAATTAGTTCGTTCATGCTGAAAAATTCCTGGTCGTTGCCAGCATTCCAGCCCAGCAAAGCCAGCAGGTTGATGAACGCTTCAGGGAAATAACCGTCTTCACGGTATCCGCGCGAAATGTCGCCGGTTTCGGGGTCGGTCCACAAAAGCGGGAATACCGGGAACCCCATCTTGTCGCCGTCGCGTTTGCTGAGTTTACCTTTGCCTGTTGGTTTCAAAATCAATGGCAAATGCGCAAACTGTGGATGGTTTTCGTTCCAGCCGAGTGCTCGATACAGTAAAATATGCAACGGCATTGATGAAAGCCATTCTTCGCCGCGAATCACATGCGTGATCTGCATCAGGTGGTCGTCTACCACGTTGGCGAGGTGGTAGGTTGGCATTCCGTCCGACTTAAAAAGCACTTTGTCGTCAAGCTGTGCCGTGTTGAATGTCACACTTCCGCGAATTAAATCCACTTCGGTGACATTTGTATTTTCGGGCATTCTGAAGCGGATCACATAGTGATCTCCATTTTCGATGCGTTGTTGAACTTCTTCTGATGAAAGGGTCAGCGAATTTTTCAGGGTTCCACGGGTATGCTGGTCGTACGAAAAAACTTGTTGTTTTTCTTCGGCTTCCTTGCGCAATTGGTCCAGTTCTTCGGCTGTGTCGAATGCGTAATACGCATTTCCTCCGGCAATCAACTGGTCGGCGTATTGCTTGTACATAGCTTTGCGTTCGCTTTGCCGGTAGGGACCAAACGGACCGCCAAAACTCACTCCCTCGTCGGGTACCAATCCGCACCATTTCAGCGATTCAATAATATATTCTTCGGCGCCGGGAACATACCGGTTTTGGTCGGTGTCTTCAATACGAAGCAGAAAATCGCCGCCATGTTTGCGGGCAAACAAATAATTAAACAATGCCGTACGTACACCGCCCATGTGCAACGGGCCAGTCGGACTGGGAGCAAACCGTACCCTGACTTTCTTTTCCATATCTGTAAAAATGAATTAAAATTTCGCTGCAAAGATAATAATTCGCAACAGGGTGGAAAATCCAAAATCAAATGTTTCCGGAGTTTCGCAGCGAGCCGCCAATAGCTGTTGAAAATTATTTCAGATAAAAAGTGTAATGATCTAATCTTCCCGGTCACTCATCCCCAAAACAAAGAAAGTTGCAGAAGGAAGTCGAAACAGAAGATAACTGTTGTTGAAATCGTTTGCCGATTGCCGGATATATCTATCTTTGTGAGCTTTACTGTAATAATTATAATTTGAAATAAAAAATGAAGAGAACGTTATTGATCGCCACATTCCTGATGATATCGTTGATTGGGAAGGTTACAGCAGACGAAGGCATGTGGCTACCTGCACTGGTGCAGAAATTGAACATCGGGACCATGCAGGATATGGGGTTGAAACTGAGCGCTGATGACATTTATAGCATTAACCATTCGAGCCTGAAAGATGCGGTTGTATCGCTCGACCATGGCTCATGTACAGGCGAATTAGTTTCCCACGAAGGCTTATTGCTAACGAACCACCATTGCGGGTTCGACGAAATACAGGAACACAGTACGGTTGAACACGATTATCTGACCGACGGTTTTTGGGCGAAAACAAAAGAGGAAGAACTCCCCAATCCCGGGAAAACAGTTTCCTTTTTGATTCGTGTTGAAAATGTGACCGAAAAAGTATTAGCCGGTTTGACGAATGACATGACCGATGATCAGAGAGAAAATAAAATTCGCGAGATTTCTTCCAAAATAAAAGAAGAAGCAATTGGCGAAAGTCATTACGAAGCCCAGGTTAAACCATTAATGAATGATAACCAGTTTTATCTGTTTGTTTATGAAACGTTCCGCGATATTCGCCTGGTAGGCGCTCCTCCGAGCTCTATCGGAAAATTTGGTGGCGATACCGACAACTGGATGTGGCCTCGTCATACCGGCGATTTTAGTATTTTCAGGATTTATTGCGATAAGGACGGAAAACCTGCCGATTATTCGAAAGACAATGTACCTTATCAGCCCAAATATTATTTACCAGTATCTGTAGCAGGTGTCGATAATGGCGATTTCACCATGGTAATGGGATATCCGGGAAGGACCAGCCGGTATAAAACATCTTATGGCGTTCAGTATACCATGAATGCCACCAATGCCATCCGCATTGTGGTGCGCGAAGCCAAACTCAATATTCTGAAAGATTACATGGCAACCAGTCAGAAAGCACGGATTCAATATGCTTCGAAATACGCGCGCAGTTCGAATTATTACAAATTCAGTATTGGGCAAAACAAAGGCCTGGCTGCACTTGATGTGGTTGCCAAGAAAAAAGCCATTGAGGATGAATTTACCGCATGGGTGAATCAAAGCGAAGAAAGAAAAACAAAATATGGAGAGGCGCTGACTTTAATCAAAGAGTCGTATGATGATGTGGATGAAAACATTGCCTATGAGTATTTGATTGAAACCATGTTGCAGGGGCCTGATATTATTTACTTTGCCTTTAGCGCAAAAAGCCTGTACGAAGCGTTGAAAAAGCCGAATAACGAAGAGCATATTGCAGCTATTTCGTCGCGAATGAAAGGTAAAATGGATGGATTTTTTAAAGATTATGATGTTGCAACCGACCAAAAAGTTGCTGCAGCCATGATGAAAATTTATAACGACAAAGTGAACCCAGAGTATCATCCTGAGTTTTTCAAGACGGTAAACCAAAAATACAAAGGTGATTTTGATGCTTACATGGCCGATTTGTATGCCAAATCGGTATTGGTCGATCAGAAAAAGTTGGAAGATTTTTTAGATGATCCGAAGCTAAGAACACTTGAAAAAGATGAGCTTTTCCATATTTCATCCCAGATTTTTGAGACTTTTGGAAAAATCGGCGATCTGCTTGAAGACGGGGAAACTAAATTATTGAAAGGAAGCAGGTTGTTCATGGCCGGCTTGATGGAAATGAATAGCGACCATAAATTTTACCCGGATGCCAACTCTACCATGAGGCTGACTTACGGAACGGTGGGCGATTACAAACCACGCGACGCTGTTTTTTACCGCCATTATACCACATTACAGGGCTATATCGAGAAAGAAATTCCGGGAGATTTTGAATTTGATGTTCCTGCACGTCTGAAAGAACTGTATGTAGCAAAAGACTTTGGCCCGTATGCCGACAAAGACGGAACCCTGCACACCTGTTTCCTTTCGAACAACGACATCACCGGCGGAAACTCAGGGAGTCCGGTTATCAATGGGAAAGGTGAACTGGTTGGTATTGCATTCGATGGCAACTGGGAAGCCATGAGCGGCGACATTGCTTTCGAAAACGAACTCCAGAAATGTATTAATGTCGACATTCGCTTTGTGCTCTGGACCATAGACAAATATGCCGGTGCAACCAATTTAATTGAAGAAATGACCATCGTAAAATAAATCTCCATTTTTATTATACCCGAAAGACCCGTACTTTTACGGGTCTTTCTTTTTAACGTATGTCAGTAAAAGTTACCATATATACCGACGGGGCAGCCCGTGGAAATCCCGGGCCCGGTGGGTACGGAGTCGTTTTATTGTCGGGGCCGCACCGGAAAGAACTTTCGGACGGGTTCAAACTGACCACCAATAACCGCATGGAGTTGCTGGCTGTAATTACCGCGCTCGAAACCCTGAAAGTTCCCGGCTCAAGCGTTACCATTTATACTGATTCGAAATATGTGGTCGATGCTGTTGAAAAAGGCTGGCTGTGGGACTGGGTAAAAAAACGGTTTAAAGGAAAGAAAAATCCCGACCTCTGGACCCGTTTTATTCCGGCATATAAAAATCATCAGGTAAAATTTGTATGGGTGAAAGGCCATGCCAACATTCCCGGGAACGAACGCTGCGACCAGTTAGCAGTTGAGGCATCTTTTCAACAAAACCTAAAAGAAGATACCGGATATTGCCCCGAACAATAAAAACATGATTGCCCGTCATCGTTTATGAACCAAACAAAAGCGTATTTTTGCTTCTGTTAATTTTGATAATCGCCGATAATGACATTAATCTACAGGCTTTCCATCGTTTTTTACCAACTGATCATCCGGCTGGTGGCTCCTTTCAATATCAAAGCCCGGCAGTGGGTGCAGGGGCGCAAAGGCATTTTCGAAAGAATAAAAGAACAGGTGCAAACCGACAGACCGCTGGTTTGGGTGCATTGTGCCTCGCTGGGCGAGTTCGAGCAGGGACGCCCGCTGATTGAACACATTAAAAAGAACCATCCGCAATACCGGGTATTACTCACTTTCTTTTCGCCTTCAGGATATGAAATCAGGAAAAACTACGAACAGGCCGATTATATTTTCTACTTACCCGCCGACTCTCCGAAAAACGCCCGCCGGTTTATTGACTTGGTAAAACCTGAAAAGGTATTCTTTGTGAAATATGAATTTTGGCCTTTTTATTTCAGGGCGTTGAAAGCAAAAAATATCCCTTTGTACATTGTTTCTGCTATTTTCAGACCCGAACAGTTGTTTTTTAAACCGGGAGTAATCGGAAACTGGTATCGGAAGGTATTGGCAGGGGTTGAGCATTTTTTTGTGCAAAATGACGAATCAGTAGATTTGCTCAATTCACTGGGCTTTCAGAACGTAACGTGTGCCGGCGATACCCGTTTCGATCGCGTAGCAGAAATTGCCGCCAATAGTCGACAACTTCCGATGATTGAGAAATTTAAATCGAATAGCAAACTGGTTGTTGTGGGCAGTTCGTGGAAACCCGACGAAGAATTAATCATTCAATATATTAATGAACACGAAGGGGTGAAATTCATTTTTGCACCGCACGAAATAAAGCCGCAAAACATCGAACGGATACTTTCGTCGGTTAATAAACCCGGGATCAGGCTTTCCGTGGCCGATTCAGAAGATGTTGACAAGTATCAGGTGTTGTTGATAGATTCCATCGGCTTGCTTTCGTCGATTTACAAGTATGCAGACCTGGCTTATATTGGCGGGGGATTTGGAGTCGGGATACACAATACGCTGGAAGCTGCTATTTTTAATATCCCTGTTCTGTTTGGCTCCAATTATCTTCGGTTTAATGAAGCTGTAATGTTGGAGCAATTGAAGGTGGCATACCCGGTACGGAATTATCAGGAATTGAAAAATACATTCGAAAAACTTCTGTCGGATGATGTCTTGCGCGACGAAATATCAAAATCATGTCGGTTTTTTACTCAGTCGAACCTCGGATCAACCCGCATGATTGTGTCGAAAGTTTTCAACAATTAGCGGAATTATCAACCTGTTTTTTTGTCTAACGCATTCTGTTTTCTTCGGTTGTGTTTTTGTTCATATTTTAAGAACAGTTTATGTCGTTCGGTAATGGGAAAATACAGTTTTGGTAAACTTTTCTTGTTGTAAAAAAACATAAATCACACACAATCAGAAAACTAACATCTAAAAGTTGATAACTTTTAAATTTATTCAAAAAAAAAGTGTTCGTTTTTTTTTATTCTGTGCTTATCTTGCATGTAGCAATTTCGATGGAAAAGAGACCCAAAAACACACGAAACGAGTTTTAATTAAAGATCTAATTTTTTTTGACTATGGCATTCAGGAATGTGGCAGTTGAGCCAAAAACGGGCAAGAAAATTTATTCACAGGAAGAAGCGCTCACGGCTTCTGTTGAATATTTCAAAGGCGATGATTTAGCAGCCCGGGTTTGGGTAAATAAATATGCACTGAAAGATTCTTTCGGTAATATTTATGAAAAGACTCCGGATGAGATGCACCAGCGTCTTGCATCAGAGATCGCGAGAATAGAAAAGAAGTATCCGAACCCTATGACAGAGGAGGAAGTCTTTCAGTTGTTGAAAGATTTTAAATACATTGTTCCCCAGGGCGGGCCAATGACTGGCATCGGAAATGATTTTCAAATTGCGTCGTTGTCGAATTGTTTTGTTATTGGGAACGAAGGAAATTCAGACTCATACGGTGGTATTATGAAAATTGATCAGGAACAGGTTCAATTAATGAAACGCCGGGGCGGGGTTGGACACGACCTGTCGCATATCCGTCCAAAGGGGTCGCCGGTAAAGAATTCGGCGCTCACATCTACCGGCATTGTGCCGTTTATGGAACGCTATTCGAACTCGACCCGCGAGGTTGCTCAGGATGGCCGCCGGGGCGCACTGATGCTTTCCGTATCGATTAAACATCCCGATGCAGAATCGTTTATTGATGCCAAACTGGAACAGGGCAAAGTTACCGGAGCCAACGTGTCGGTAAAAATTCACGACGATTTTATGCAGGCTGTTGAAAAAAACGAGATATACAGAACTCAGTATCCGATTGTATCCGACAAACCTAATTTTGTCAGGGAAATTGATGCTCCAAAACTGTGGAAAAAAATTGTTTATAACGCATGGAAATCAGCCGAACCGGGGATCCTTTTCTGGGATACAATTATTAAGGAATCTATCCCCGACTGCTATGCCGATTTGGGTTATCGTACCGTTTCGACCAATCCTTGCGGCGAAATTCCTCTGTGTCCGTACGACAGTTGCCGCCTGGTAGCGATAAACCTGTATTCATACGTTGAAAAACCTTTCTCGAAAAATGCCAAATTTGATTTTGGATTGTTTAAAAAGCATGTTGGATATGCTCAACGTATCATGGACGATATTATCGACCTGGAGCTGGAAAAAATAGATGGGATTATCGCAAAAATAGATGCCGACCCGGAAGGAGAAGAAATAAAATGCATTGAACGTAGCCTTTGGGATAAAATTAAAACAAAGGCCAAAGAAGGTCGTCGTACCGGTGTTGGAATTACAGCCGAAGGCGATATGCTTGCCGCGCTTGGATTGCGCTATGGAAGCGAAGATGCTATTGATTTTAGTGAAGAAGTACACAAAACAGTAACTATTGAAGCATACCGTTCATCGGTTAATATGGCAAAAGATCGCGGCCCGTTCACCATTTACGATGCAGAACGCGAGAAAAACAACCCGATGATCAACCGCATCCGGAAGGAAGATGAAGAATTGTACCAGGAAATGGTGAAATACGGACGACGGAATATTGCCCTGCTGACGATTGCACCAACCGGGACAACCAGTTTGATGACCCAGACTACTTCGGGAATTGAACCTGTTTTCATGCCGGTTTACAAACGTCGCCGAAAAGTGAACCCGAACGATAAAAATGTAACGGTTGACTTTGTTGACGAAGTGGGCGATTCGTGGGAAGAATACATCGTGTTTCATCATAAATTCGTCGACTGGATGCAGGCACACGGATACGATGTGACCAAACACTATACAGAAGAAGAAGTAGATGGAATGGTGAAAAAATCACCTTATTACAAAGCCACCTCGAACGATGTTGACTGGATGAACAAAGTACGTATGCAGGGACGCATCCAGAAATGGGTCGACCACTCGATCAGCGTAACCATCAACCTGCCTGCTGACGTGAATGAAGAACTGGTTGGTCAATTGTATTTTGAAGCTTGGCGAAGTGGCTGCAAAGGGGTAACTGTTTATCGCGACGGATCTCGTTCCGGAGTTTTGCTTTCAAATAAAAAAGAAGAGAAAAAAGCGCCGCTTCCTGGGATATTTCCTACCAAACGCCCTGAAATACTTGAAGCTGATGTAGTACGTTTCCAAAACAACAAAGAACGGTGGGTTGCTTTCATTGGTGTGATTGATGGACGCCCTTATGAAATTTTCACCGGTCTTTCTGACGACGAAGATGGCATCTTACTTCCACGTTCCGTCACACAGGGACGAATCATCAAAAATTTCGAAGCTGATGAATTGGGCGAAGAAGTAAAACGCTATGACTTTCAGTATGAAAATAAACGAGGATATAAAACTACGATCGAAGGTCTTTCCTATAAATTCAATCCTGAATTCTGGAACTATGCAAAACTGATTTCAGGAGTGCTTCGTCACGGGATGCCGATTCATAAAGTAGTAGATACAGTTACCAGTCTTCAATTCGACAACGACAATATCAACAGTTGGAAAGCAGGTGTAGCGCGCGCTTTGAAAAAATACATTCCGAACGGAACAATTGCCGAAGGAACTGTATGCGGCGAATGCGGCTCATCGAATGTTATTTATCAGGAAGGTTGCCTTACCTGCTCCGATTGTGGCTCTTCTAAATGCGGATGATAATCCGGATAACAAACAACTGCACAAATAAATAAAGAGAAAGCTGTTTCGCAAGAGACAGCTTTCTCTTTATTTATTTGTATGCCGGAAATGATGGGATGAAAACAAAAAAGCCACCCCTGAAATCAGGAATGGCTTCAAATATTTTGAAAATAAATTTTTCTTATTTTTTCACACTGTCACTTGCCGCCGGAGCAGTTGTTGGAAAGTTCGGAACGGCAGTTGGGTCAACCGCTTTTTCGATTTGTTCCTGTACAGCCGATTGGGCAGCTTTTTGTTCCCTCGGAATAAATGCACTGCTGATTATAGCCAGAAATAACAAAATTCCGGCTAAACCCCAAGTTGCCTTTTCAAGGAAATCGGTAGTTTTACGAACTCCCATAAATTGGTTTGTCGATTGAAAATTACTTGCCAAACCGCCGCCCTTTGAATTCTGTACCAAAACAATGAGAATTAAAAGAACACAAGTAATAAATATTAAAACGGTAATGAGTGTAAACATGGTTTCTTATTAATTATTCTTTAATTTTTTAATTTCCTTAATTTGACCCGCAAAGTAAATATTTTTTTCCGGATATTTCAAACTTAATTTTTCGAATACTTCAATGGCCTTTTCGTAATATCCCTGACGTGCGTATATATTTGCCAATGTCTCGGAAACAAACTCTTCTTCTTTAGGGGGAAGTTCAGGGTCTTCTTTTACATCCCCGTTTTCGTCAAGTTCAAGCAAAGGTTCATTTTTTAGGAATTTTTCGACCAGGGTTTCTTTTGTTTTTCGTGGCGATTTTTTCCGGAACGATTCGGCCAGATCGGAAAGCAGTTCTTCGCTGTTCCCGGGATCATTCAGTTGGTAGGATATATTCGATGCATAATCAATTTCCAGTAATTCATCGGGATCGGGAACTGGCTGGTCTTCAAAAATTTCAAAATATTCTTTTTCTGTGTGACGATGTAAAAATGTATATAGCATCCGCCGATCCTGAATAAGTACACAGGCTCGTTTCAATTCGCCTTGAAATGCCGGGTCGCCCAGCATCATGAGATTTTTAAGATATAAAATCCATGCCGACTGAAAAGCAGGGTGCTCGCTAACCAAAGCCCTGAAATCTTCAAGGCTTTCCCGGTTCATTGTTTCGGGCCGGATTAAATAGGTATAAAAATCATCTCTTGTCATTTAGTCCCAAGCTGCAATTGATGCGTTAAAAATATCTTCGGTAAGTTTAATAATAATTTCCGGCACGATTGTCCCTTCAGCCTGATCAATGCTGATTTCGCTGCCAAAATCTTCGTAAGCCGAAAACGATTTTTCCCAATCCCTTTCGTGATCTTTATTATTGGTGTATTTTATCTTAACTGAAACAGTCAATCGGTTTTGTGCGGCCAAGTCTTCTTCCTGAATATTTATTGGTTTCACATCGTAACCGGTTATTTGTCCCGAGAATTCAAGATCCCCGCCGCTTTCAATCTGGTCGAACGAAGTTTGCCTTAGTAATTTGTCCTGAATGGCTTCGGTTAGTTGCTGGCTTAAGTTTGGGTTGATCAGGCGCGCCCGGTTTTGGATGTACTCGACGCTGAATGTTTTTACTCCCACCATCGGCACGGCACCGGTAAACGAATAGCTGATTTTACACGACTGAAAAACCGCAACAGAAAGGGAAATACCTACCAGTAAAATGATTATTTTGTTTTTCATGTTCAATCAATGTCGTATTCTTTAATTTTCCGGTACAAGGTGCGTTCCGAAATACCCAACTCCCGAGCTGCGTATTTGCGTTTTCCCTTGTGCTTTTCAAGCGCTTTTTTAATCAGTTCTATTTCCTTGTCTTCCAGCGATAGCGATTCTTCAACATATTCCTCGGTGTCCTGAATGTCGTGTTTGGTTACGGGATCATACTGAACCTTGGGCGTTGACGGCTGGTCGGGAACATAACTGCCATTTTCGGCCGGGTACAGCTTCTGGATCAAATGGGCCTGATCGCCATGAAAATCGAAAGGCTGGCCTCCGTTGTGAAGCATATCGAGCACCAGTGTTTTCAGGTCGTTCATGTCCTTTTTCATATCGAAAAGAACTTTGTACAGAATTTCCCGTTCGGTTGAAAAAGTTTTCTCATCAACGCCTTTGTAAAGAGCAGGCAAATGATGTTCGAAATATTCCGGAATGTATGGTTTCAAAGTTTGGGCATCAATCATCCGGTTTTGCTCGATAATGGAAACCTGCTCGGTTATATTTTTCAACTGGCGCACATTTCCCGGCCAGTCGAAAGTCCGCAAAAGTTCCTGCGCATCGTCGGTTAAACGAATGGGGGGCATCCGGTAACGTTCGGCAAAATCGGAAGCAAACTTGCGGAACAGCAAGTGAATATCTTCTTTGCGGTCGCGCAGCGGTAAAATTTTGATTGGCACGGTATTTAGCCGGTAATACAAATCTTCGCGAAACTTCCCGTTTTGAATCGCCTGCGAGACATCAACATTGGTGGCAGCCACCACGCGGACATCGGTTTTCAGAACCTTCGACGAACCTACTTTCATAAATTCCCCGGCTTCCAGCACCCGCAGCAAACGTACTTGCGTCGACAAAGGCAATTCGCCGATTTCATCCAGAAAAATAGTACCTCCGTCGGCTTCTTCGAAATACCCTTTGCGGTCGGCAAGCGCCCCGGTGAACGAGCCTTTTTCGTGGCCAAAAAGTTCCGAATCGATTGTCCCTTCGGGAATTGCACCGCAGTTGACGGCAATGTATTTTCCGTGTTTTCGTGTCGAAAATTGATGAATGATCTGAGGAAAACTTTCTTTGCCTGTACCACTTTCACCGGTTATTAAAACCGACAAATCGGTTGGGGCAACCTGTACCGCAACTTCGATGGCCCGGCTCAAACCCGGCGAATTCCCGATGATCCCAAATCGTTGTTTTATTTCCTGAACATCCATATTTGCGTTAAATATGATTATTTTTGCAAAGTTAAAATTTCAAGCCTTAAAGTTACACTTTACCGGGCAATCAACGGACAAGTTGTCATACTTTTAACAAGATTTAGCGATTTTAAATACAAATACAGGCTGACATGAAGTTTATCGGTATTATTCCTGCACGTTACCAATCAACCCGTTTCCCGGGTAAACCGCTCGTTTTACTGAACAACAAACCAATTATTCAGTGGGTGTACGAAAATGTGTCGAAAATTCTGACCGATGTTTGGGTGGCTACCGATGACGAACGGATTTTCAGCGCTGTTGAATCCTTTGGCGGACGCGCCGTATACACTTCTGCCAACCATCAGAGCGGCACCGACCGATGTGCCGAAGCTGCCCGCAAAATTGCGAAAACAGTGGCTTTCGATGTGGTGGTGAATATTCAGGGCGATGAACCGTTCATCCGTACCGAACAGATCGAAAGTATCTGCTCGTGTTTCGACAGCAACGAAACTGAAATTGCCACCCTGATAAAACCGGTAAACGAACTGGCCGAACTGCAAAACCCAAACCGCCCGAAAGTGGTTGTCAACAAAAAAATGGAAGCGTTGTTGTTCAGCCGGTCAACCATCCCGTACATACGGGGAAGCAAACCCGAAGAATGGCTTGGAAAAACCCGGTTTTTCAGTCATATCGGCATGTATGCTTACCGGGCCGATATTCTCCAGGAATTAACCAGGCTGCCCATTGGCAAACTGGAACAGGCCGAGTCGCTCGAACAGCTTCGCTGGCTCGAAAACGGATACCGGATAAAAACGGCCATTACTGAATTCGAAACCATAGGGATTGATACGCCTGAAGATTTGAAAGCAGCAAATGCGATGATTGGCTAGCATCGAAATTCGGAATAGTTGTTTATTTTGCCGAACAAAAAGTTCACCCGATGAGTCGAAAACTTACTCCTGAAGATTTGCAGAACAGCAATGAATTTGAGCTTCTTACGGAAGTGTCGCATCTTCATCTGAAAAAATTTATTATCGAACAGATACAGGAAGAGAAACAATTGATAAAAGCCTATTCGGTTTACCAGATTGCCATGCTTGTAATTTTGGTTGCAACCGTTGTGAAAGCCTTTGTAATGAATTCGCACGGTATAAGCGAACCCCTCCAAAACATTGGGCTTGCTGTTTTATTTTCGTTTACCGTTTTGGTGGTTATCCACGAATTATTACATGCAGTAGCCTACTGGCTGACCGGTTCCCGTAAGTTGACTTTTGGCGCCATCTGGCATAAATTTATTTTTTATGTGCTGGCCAATAAACAGGTTATTTCTCCTGCTGCGTTCCGGGTAGTTGCCAACGCCCCGTTGGTTGTCGTGAAAGGAACAACGCTGGTTTTAATGATTCTTTTCTGGCAACATCCGGTTGCTTATTTCTTTCTGACCATCATGTGCCTGCATTCACTCTTTTGTGCGGGCGATATTGCCATGCTTGCTTTTTACCGTTTGCATCCCGACAAGGAAATTTTCAATTACGACGATGTGGACACGAAAACAACTTATTTCTATTTCAGGAAGAAGTCAAGCAATAACGAGCATGTTTAAAATATCAATTGTAAATAATTTTGCCGTTTTTAATTTAAATTTCGTGAATTATTGGTTGATATTGAATTATTTCATTATTTTTTGAGCCCAATTATAATCATTCGTATGGAAGAACAGATCAGATTGATTGCAGAGCGATTGAAAGGACTTCGTGAAGTTCTTGATATATCGGTTGAAGATGCTGCTGCAACATGCGGCATCGAAGATAAGAAATACCTGGAATACGAGTCCGGGAATGTTGATATTCCGGTGAGTGTATTGCACAATATATCGCGCAAATACGGGGTGGAGTTAACTGTGTTGCTTACAGGAGAGGATCCTCGCATGCACTATTATTCTCTTACCCGTAAAAACACAGGGATTGATGTTGAGCGTCGCAAGGAATACAAATACCAGTCGCTGGGGCACAGTTTTATTAATCGCAAAGCACAACCGTTTGTCGTAACTGTTGAGCCGAAGGGAAAACATGCTGAATTTTCGCTGAACGCCCACCCGGGCCAGGAATTCGATTTTGTGCTGAAGGGAAGCATGAAAATCAGTATCGATGGAAAAGAGATGAGTCTTGAAGAAGGCGATTCCATCTATTTTGATTCGGGGCTTCCACACGGAATGCTGGCGTTGAACGAAAGCGAGTGTGTGTTTCTGGCTATTGTTTTTTAACCTTTCAGATTTTTTAATATGCAGCTGTATAAAAAATTCCTTGTTAAACCTGAGTTTGACTCGTTAGACGATTTTCTAAAAAATTTTAAAATAAAGATTCCTGATAATTTCAATTTTTCCTACGATGTAATTGATGAGTATGCCCGACTTGAACCCCATAAGATTGCGCTGGTTTGGGTCGATGATCAGGGAGAACATATTGATTTTAGTTATGCCGAGCTGAAAGAAAAAACCGATGCGGCCGCTTCATATTTCCAGACACTGGGAATTGGTCATGGCGACAAAGTAATGTTGATCCTGAAGCGGCGGTACGAATTTTGGTTTGCCTGCCTGGCCCTGCATAAAATTGGCGCTGTGGCTATTCCTGCCACTCACCTTCTTACCGAAAAAGACATTATTTACCGATGTGATGCCGCTACCATAAAAGCAATTGTTTGTGTGGGTGAAGAAATTGTCCTGAATGCCATCGAAAAAGCAATGCCTGCCTGTCCTTCAGTAGAAAAAATCATTTCAACCGGCCCTGTGGTTCCTTCCGGGTGGAGTAATTTTCATCAGGGAATCAATACAGCCCCGACATTTGTAAAACCGGAACTTCCGTCAGTAAACGACGATTTGTTGTTTCTCTATTTTACATCAGGAACTACGGGAAATCCGAAAATGGTTGCACACGATTATACCTATCCGCTGGCCCACATCGCAACGGCTGTTTTTTGGCACAATGTAGAAGAAGACGGACGCCACCTTACGGTTGCCGATACCGGATGGGCCAAAGCAATCTGGGGAAAATTGTACGGTCAAATGCTGGCCGGATGCAGTGTTTTTGTGTACGATCATCAGAAATTTGTACCTGCAGAAATGCTTTCGATGATTGCCAAGTACAAGGTCACTTCGTTTTGTGCTCCGCCCACAATTTTCCGTTTTATGATCAGGGAAGATTTTTCATCCTACGATTTATCGGCATTGAAATACTGTACTACGGCAGGCGAAGCACTAAACCCGCAGGTCTATGAAACGTTTTACGAACGCACGGGCATTCACCTGATGGAAGCGTTCGGGCAAACCGAAACGACTGTGCAATTGGGAACTTTCCCCTGGATGAAACCCAAACCAGGCTCGATGGGAATTCCTTCGCCAGCTTACAATATTGATCTGGTAAAAACAGACGGCACAACTTGTGAGGACGGGGAACAGGGACAAATCGTTATCCGGGTTGGCGACAAACCTCCGGTTGGGCTTTTCAGAGGCTACTACCGTGATGAAGACCTTACTGAAAAAGCATGGCACGATGGCGTTTATTATACCGGCGACATTGCCTGGCGCGACGAAGACGGTTATTACTGGTTTGTGGGACGAATTGATGATGTGATCAAGAGTTCGGGTTACCGGATTGGGCCGTTTGAAGTGGAAAGCGCGCTGATGACACACCCTGCCGTTGTTGAATGTGCCGTTACCGGTGTTCCCGATGAAACACGCGGACAGGTTGTAAAAGCAACCATTGTGCTGGGGAAAGGCTACACTGCTTCCGACGATCTGGCTCTCGAAATACAAAACCACGTAAAAAAAGTTACCGCACCGTATAAATATCCCCGTATTGTTGAGTTTGTTGAGGCTTTGCCAAAAACTATCAGCGGAAAAATTCGCCGGGTTGAAATCCGGGAAAAAGGGAAATAAGAGAGTGTTTTTTTTCTTCACCCAAGAAGATTTCGTGTTTCAAAAAACGCTTGCACCGTTTCTTTTCTTTTCCTGTGCAACTTTATGTGAAAAGCAGCGAAGAAGTTGCTCAACTTCTTCGCTGCTTTTTTAAATATCAGACTTGAAAATAGAGAAGAATAGGGTTGTATATGAAAATTTTTATAAATCGACATCCCAGATTCCAGTAGCTCTTTCAAGTTCGACTAATGCAGCATTGCAATTGTATAAAGATTCGTAATAAGAAGTTTGTAAATCATTATAAGTTCTTTGTGCATTAAGTACTTCGAGTAGTGATGTTTCACCACGGGAGTAACTATAAATTTTACCGTTGAGAACAGTTTTTGCCTGAACCAATAGTCCCTGATTAAAATTTTCAACCTGTTTGCAAAAGGAAATGTATTGATTATAAGCTTGCACAACTTCATTTTGAATTTTAATTTCAACTTGTTTATAAAGTAATTTTTCTTTTTCAACTTGGAATTGAGCAATTTTTATTTCCCCTTTATTGAAATTAGAGAACTTTAACGGAATTGCAATACCCGTATATATTTCAGTTGAATTAGGCGAAAAAATGTCTGTTTTAAAATAGGAGTTACTCGTACCGACTTTTAAATCAATGTCTATTTTCCTTTCTCTTTTTGTTAGATCTAATAAATTTTGGTTGTGCAGAATATTACTTTTTGCCGCCAGTAAATCAGCCCTGCTGTTTAAGGCAATGTTTAATAATTCATTAAGGACAAAAGGTTTTTCGACTTCTCTAAACTTGCCAGTAGGAAAAAATATGGTATCTTTTTGGTAAATACTTGTTCTGGTTGAAAGGTTTATAAAAGAATTTTTCCTGTCGGCGTCGATTTGTACAAGTTCGTTAAGCAATGCACCTGCTTCCAGCTTGCTTTGAGTTGCATCAATGGATTTTATACTACCAAGACTTAAACGAATACTATCAGCTTCGGATAGTTCTTTCATCATCTGAAAGGAATTAAGTGTTGCTTCGTGTAAGTAGTTTTGTTTCAATGCAGCTAGATAGTCGAGGGTTGCATCTGCCATTAGGTTTCTCAGGTAATCGTTAAGCATTGCATTGGTCAGTAAACGTTGACTTTTTGCAAGATTGATTCGTGCCTTACGCTTCTGCCCAAGCTCAAAAGTTTTAGAAATTTCGGTTGAGACCGAATTTTCTTCCTTGTTCCCTGACCAATCAAACGCAAGAGATGGATTTTGAAAAACTTTTGCTGCTTCAATTTCTGCTTCCGAAATGTTCACATTGTATTTTTCAGCAGAATATTCAAGATTTCCACTAATAACCATCTTTAAATAATCTTTATAGCCCAGATTGATATGGTAAAATGATGAATTTCCCTGTGAAAAAGTAAGCTGGGATAGAGATAAACACAGTGTGATACATAGTCCTATCCACCCTGTTTTTTTTAAATAATTCGTGTTATACATGGTTTTGATCCTCCTTTCCCCAACGATTTTCAATCATATAATAAAGAGTTGGTAATACGTAAAGTGTAATAATGCTAGCAAAAAGCAACCCATAAACAATAACAGTAGCAAGCGGACGCTGAACATCTGATCCTATATTTGTTGAAATTGATGCAGGGAACAAGCCGACAATTGCGACGGTAGCTGTCATCACTACGGGTCTAAAGCAATGACGCACACCGGTTGCAACAGCTTCTTTCAATTGCATTCCATGTTTTCGCAGACTATTTATTCGTGAAAAAATAATTACTCCATTTTGTATGGAAACGCCAAATAAGGCTATAAATCCAACCGCTGATGATACATTCAATGTCATTCCCCTTACATTCAAGGCGATCATACCACCAAACAGCGCTAATGGGATTATGCCCATAAGTACTGCTGCTTGCCGCAGTTTACCAAAAGCCCCGAAAAGAAGTAGAAACATAATTGCCAGTGCAAGCGGAACAATCATGGCCAGTCGGGAATATGCCCGATTTTGATTTTCAAATTGGCCACCCCATTGAATATTGTATTTTTCATGGTCGTATTGCACCTCTTTTTCTATTTTATCTTTTGCTTCCTTGAGGAAGGTCGTAAGGTCTATTCCTCTCAGATTAACGCTTACAGCGATATATCTTTTATTCATTTCGCGTGCAATAGTACTAGCTCCCGTTGTTAATTTAATATCGGCAACCTGCGACAATGGTATTTTAGCCCCAGTGGATGAGGTTAGCATGAGGTTGCCAATTTTTTCAGGCGTATTACGACTTTCCTCATCATAACGACAGGTTATATCATAGACTTTATTTTCGATAAAAATCTGAGAAATTGCTTTTCCTCCAATTGCCACCTCAACAAGTTCGGCAACATCCGAAACGTTTAAGCCGTACATTGCTATTTTATCTCTGTTGGCATTAATTACTAGTTGTGGGGTTGGTGGTTCCTGATCGATAATTAAATCTTCGGCACCAGGAATTTTCTTGATTGTTCGTAAAACATCTTCAGTAATTCGACGAGTTTCTTTTATATCACTGCCAAATATTTTTACCGCTAAATCGCTGTGCGATCCAGCCATTTGATCCATAACCATGTCAATAATAGGTTGCGAAAACCCTACGGTATAACCGGGCATTTTCTCAATGTCCTGTTTCAATTCATTAATAAGGTCATTTTTTGTTTTACCGTTTTTCCATTCGCTGTATGGTTTTAAGCCTATTGAGCTTTCTACATGCGATTTAGAGAAGGGTTCGGTTCCTGCATCGTCTCTCCCGGTTTGAGTCATGATATAAGCAACCTCATCGTATTTGATGATGTGCCTCCTCAATGTGTCGTTCATTTCTTTCGCCTTTTCAAGAGTAATTCCTGGAGGTAACTGTACCTGAAGCCAGAGCGAACCTTCATCAAGATTAGGTAGAAAATCTTTACCAACAGTGATCGACAGAATTACCGAAGTAACCACAATACCCGTTAATGGCAAGAATATTTTTTTAGGTTTATTCAATATTGCTTGGGTTTGTTGTGCAAATTTCGAAGTTAGCTTTTCGAGCCATCTGTTTTTATCTGTTTTTTGTGGTTTACGGTAGATCGCATAAGTTAATCCAGGAATTAATAATAATGCGACCAGTAATGCGCCGATTAAAGCATAGCCCAGGGTAAATGCCATGGGCGTGAAAAGTTTTTTTTCTATTCGCTCAAAAGCAAATAACGGAAGGTACGCAGTAATAATAATTATCGTTGAAAAAAATACAGGTTTGGCAACTTCAAAAACTCTATCGATTATTGATGCAGATTCAAGTTCTAATTCCGGATGATCTTCCCGCTTCTTTAAGATTGTTTCCATTGTTATAATAGATCCTTCAATGATAATACCGAAGTCTATAGCCCCAAGTGAGAGCAGATTCGCCGGAATATTAGTAAGATGCATCAGGATAAAAGAGATCAGCAGAGATAGCGGAATAGTAATCGCCACAATTAGTGCACCACGCCAACTTCCCAGAAATAGGATAAGAATAAAAAGGACAAGTAGCATTCCAAAGAGAAGAGTATGCGAAACAGTATGAAGAGTTGTATCAACCAAATAAGTCCTGTCCATAAATGGATGAATAGTAATCCCCTTGGGGAGAATGTTTGTATTCAATTCATCAACTTTTTTATGAATGCCAGTTAGAACAGTTGATGGGTTTTGTCCTCTTAGCAGCTGAACAATACCTTCAACGCTTTCTGGATAATCACGTTTTTTATCCGTATAACCAATTACCCCTTTGCGTTCAAGTGTTCCGTATTTTAAAGTTCCTATATCATTTAAGTATATTGGCACACCTTTGTCTGTTTTTACGACAATCATGCCTAAGTCAGCCAAATCTTTCACCAAGCCAATACCTCTGATAACATAACTTAAATCGCCACGGTCAAGCATACTTCCACCAGCGTTTGCATTATTTTTCTCTACTTTATCCGTTATATCAGAAAGTGATAGGTTATATTGTTCGAGTTTAAACGGATCGAGTTCAATCTGAAACTGCGTTGTTATTCCACCAAAGTTACTTACATCGGCTACGCCTGTAACTTGCTTCAAACTTGGTATAATCACCCATTTATTTAAATCGGTAAGCTCTCGTAAATCGTGGTTTTTACTTTCAATAATATAGCGGTAAATTTCGCCTGTCGGTGAAGTAAGAGGATTAAGGCCCGGGCTTGCACCGAACGGAAGTTCGACGTCAGCCAATCGTTCCTGAACTCTTTGTCGCGCCCAGTAATCGTCAACTCCATCCTTAAAAACCAGCAAGATTGATGATATTCCAAAAGTATTTCGACTTCGCATGGTAACTAAACCAGGCATTCCATTAAGAACCCGTTCAATAGGAATGGCGATTTGTTGTTCAACTTCTTCGGCAGCTAACCCCGGAACTTGAGTGATTACTTGTACCGTTACATCGGCTATGTCGGGATAAGCGTCAATGGCAAGCTGTTTCCACGAGTAATATCCAAAGCACCCTAGTAAAGCAAACAGAGCTGCTATTATCCATCGGTTTAGTACCGATATGCTAATAATTTTTTTCATGCCTGCTTATTTTTCTTCGAGTAAATAATAACCACCATTTATAATTATTATATCATCCGACTTCAGGCCAGATTTAACAATAGCACTATCCTTATCTTCTGTTAGTGTTTCGATTTTCCGTTTCAGATATTTATTTTCACCAATAGAAATAAAAACGTAGCTGGCATCGTCCATTTGGAAGACTGCTTTTGATGGTACAATAATTGAATTTTCGATGTTATGAGTGAATTTTGCTGTAACATACATGCCTGGCTTCATCATTTTATCTTTATTATCGCATTCAATAAGTACCTGTACTGAACGGGTATCTTCTTCGATGATCGAGTTGATATGGTATATTTTCCCCTTGATAATTTTTTCGGGGAACGCTATTAGTTTAATATCTACTTCGGAGATATCGTTGATATAACGAATATCTTTTTCTTTAACTTGTCCTGCAACCCAAATTTTACTAAGCTCGGCAACTGTTGCAACAGGTTCTGAATCCTCCTTAATATATTGACCGATAACAATATTATTTTCTACTACTGTTCCTTTTATCGGAGAACGTACAATTAATGGTTGCCCTAAAACTAAACCAGATGTATCGACTTGAAAAACTTTAAGACTTGCTATCGAATTTTCAAAATCTTTCTTTTTTAAAGCATAATTAACTTCTGCTTCTTCAAAGTCTTTTTGTACGCCAACTCCTTTATTTAAGAGATCCTTTTGTCTGATAAGATTTTTATGTGCTAAATTCACTTCCTCTTTTGTCTGACAATAATCTTTTCCTGTCTCGTAATAAGAAGGAGAACTTATTTCGAATACAGGAGAACCAGCATTTACTTCTTGTCCGAGCTTTACGTATGACTTGGTAATTCGCCCGGCAAATGGGGCTGCAATTAATGCGTAATTATTAGGAATTGCTTTTACCGTACCCGAAGTAGTTAGTTCAAATGAATATGATTTTGTGTTTACTTTTTGACTTAAGAGCTTTTTAAGTATCGGAGAACTATCTGTTATAGTAACAGTATCGCTATTTACGTTATAGTCGGCTGTTTCTTTTGTTTCATTGTTATGATTACATGCTGTAAAGATTAATACAACAATGCAAATCACAAATAATTTATTCATGTTTTGTAATTTTTTAAATACACAATTATTGATTTGTAACCATATTTTTGGTTACAAGTATTTTGAAGAAAACTCAGATGAAAATAAAAGTCATCCGTTAAGAAGTGTATTTAAAAGGAGGTGCTCGTAATCCGTTCGGATATAAACAGGAAGTATTATATAAATTCTCATCTAATCTTGGGAGAATATATTTATTAAAGATGGATTTGTAAATTTTAAATGAAAATGCTGCAAATGAAACGGTAGTTACAAAATTCGATAATAGCTGAATAAGAATATATCCTTTGGTTGTGTGTTGGTGAGTCGCTGAATTTTTAACATTCTTGAAAATGAACGGATGGGAATGAACAATGGTTACACCATTTATAATATGGGCATGATTAAAGAATGTAATACTTCCATAATACTCTAAAAAGATCAGTAAAAGGAAGTATTTTATTATTTTATCAACCCAGTGCTTCAATGCCAATATTTTTTGCAAATATAGCTAATTTATATTCATTCCAAATAATGTATAAAAAAAACAAAGGCCCTAACGTTAAAGGGAGAGCCTTTGTATACATATTGAACATTTTTTGATTATTCTTCCAGCAATCCAATAATAGCTGTTGTTTCGTTCGATTCGCCGGGAGCCAGGCTGATTACATCTTCAAACGCGTTTACCGTTTCCACACAAATAAAAGTTTCAAAACCATCATCGGGCAGGTCTGTAATTTTTAGGCAAGATTCTTCCCCGGGGTTCCAAACAGTTGTTATCTTGCTTCCCGATTTTTCCACGCGAATATTTCTTCTGTATATAGGATCTTCAATTACGCAGGTTGTTTCGGTATTAAAATAATGCCGGGTTTCAGGTTGGGTTATTTTAAGTTTTTCAGTGTCCTGAAAACCGTCGCTTCCGTCAAGTTGGTTGTGGTAGCCGGTGTTTTGCAGGCCGGTAATCGAAATATTATCGATCAGCGACAAGTTGAAATACGAATGCAGCGCGCAGGTATATTCAAGTGGTTCGGTCGAAGTATTTGTCACTTTCAGAGTCGCGGTCAGGGTGCGTCCTACGGTAATGCACATTTCGGCACAGAAATCATATGGCCAGTATACTTTTGTTTCTTCTGAAGAGCAGAGTTGCAGGCGAACCAACGTTTCGCCGTTGGGCAGCGAAGTAGTTTCTGCAACATCCCAGTACATGAGGCGGCCAAAACCATGCATTGGTTTTTCGGGGTCGGTTTTGTGCGGGCCGAACCATGGGAAGCAAACCGGAATGCCACCACGGATCGGGCTTCCTACCTGAAAATTACTTTGCGGGCTCATCCACAAAATGTCCATCGTGTTGTGGGGCCTGAAACTTGTAACATGTGCCCCGTACAGACAAATATCTGCATCGGCATATTTGTTCGATACGGTCATAAAAACCAAATCATATTCCAATTCTGCAAATCCTACTTCGCCTTCAATGCTGAACTGGTCGTCCAGTTGGTCAATATCAATCATATTACATGGGTTTGAATGTTTATTTTTCGGTTTATAACGAAAGATTCGGATTCCGTTATTGTCCACGCAAGGTACTATTTTTATCAAATAAAAAATTGTCCTTTTGAAAGATGCTATCAAAAAAACTCCGTGATACCCGGCATTCTTTCTCCGTGCAACTCTGTGTTTCAGTAATTTGTATTTTACCACAGATTTACACAGGTTCAAAATTTAAAAATGATCTATTGGAGGACAACCTCTCAACACAAACGAAACTCGTTATTTCAAAGCAGGTTGTGTGAGCGACCAGTGTGTGTGGATAATTTTCCAGTTTCCACCGGGTTCGAGCCGGAACACTTCGGTACAATTCCATTTATAAATTTTGCCCCCCGAATAAGAATTCAGGTTGTACGTTAAAACAGCCATTTCACCTGTTGCCTGAACCTGCGGATCAATCATTTCATAACGGTCGACCTTGCCTTTTCCTTTGAGAGGTTCGTACAACTTGGTCAGCGCATCCAACCCGTCAATCCGCTTTTCAATAAGCGGATCAAAATACGTGACATCTTTGGCCGACAACTCGATAAACCCTGCCGGGTCGCCGTTGTTCCATCGTTCGAGGGCTGCTTTTTCCAACCCGATAATTTTCTCCTGAACGGTCATTTTTTCCTGTGCATACACCATTGTCGTGTGAGTTATAATGAAGATTGCAATTATCTTTTTCATTCGTACAAAAATTCAAATATGGTTCGTATAATTTCCGTTTCTACTTTCGTTTTTCAATCAAATTTGCAATGGAATGGAATAGCCATTTATACATTTCTGGTTCGTGCAGACTTTTGCACTCATGGCTATTTCATGGTTGATGAATTTTCGTTTCACATTCAAAAATACAGAAAACCGGTCAAAACAAGACGTAACCCATTGAAATTAAATCACCTTCCAAATATAAAAAATCAGGAACCCGAAGGGAAATATTTTTTATTTACAGATGATGCAAATTGGTTTCACTTTCAAACACTCCCATCCCAAACAGCGCAAAATCGTATTTCACCGGGTCAGTTGGATCGAATTCAGCCAGGCGTGAAGTCACTTCAACCACTGCTTTCCAGTCGTTTTGTGTTCGTTGCAACAATCCGAGATGGCGCGAAATATTGCCGGTATGCACATCCAATGGCAGCATCAGCGCCGATGGCGGGATATTTTTCCACAGCCCGAAATCGACCCCGGCATGGTCGTTGCGCACCATCCAGCGAAGAAACATGTTCAACCGTTTGGCCGACGAGTTTTTCGATACATCCGAGATGTGTTTTTGTGTGCGTTGCGGCGAATCAACTTCAAAAAATATTCTGCGGAAATGGGTCAATGCCGAAAACACAGTCTGATCCGATTGATAGCCGTCAGTAAAAACCTGCTCCAGTCCGCCGTGGTTTTTATAAATATTCTGAAGCGATTTCAGAAAGAAAAACAGGTCGGCAGAATTGAATGTACGGTGTTTGAAACCAGCCAGGTGTAGCCAGTCGGCCTCGGTGGTGTCCAGCAAAAATTGATACGGATTGTTGTCCATTCCCTGCATCAGCCATTGCGCATTTCGGATGATGACAGGTCGCTGTCCCCAGGCGATAGTTGCTGCCAGAAATCCCGAAATTTCAATGTTTTCCTTCTTCAGAAACTGATGCGGAACCTGAACTGGGTCCGACAGAATGAATCCGGGCTGGTTGTATTGTTTTACCTTTTCTTCGAGAAGTTGATGCAGTTCTTCGTGCGTGTACATTTCTGAATTCTACTGACAGTCTCCAAATTTTTCTCGTTAAAATTATCCGGGTTTTTGTCAAATATTGTCATTAATATCATGTCAATATTGTTTTGTCATGCTGAACGCAGTGAAGCATCCGTTGAAAATAGCTCTAATCATTAGATCCTTCGCTTCACTCAGGATGACAAATCGTCTTCTGTTGATTGACATGACACTTGTGTTGTGTTGTTTTTACCAATAATTCTCAATGACCATCAATGACCCTTTTATTTTTTCCGGAAGTAAATCTGGATCGGAACCCCTGTAAAGTTAAATTCGTCCCTCATTTTGTTTTCGAGATACCTGCGGTACGGCTCTCTCACATATTGTGGCAGGTTGGCGAAAAAAGCAAAAGCAGGAGTTGGGTTAGGCAGCTGGGTAATGTATTTTATTTTTACATACTTGCCTTTGATTGCAGGCGGTGGGTATTTTTCAATGGCATCGAGCATCACTTCGTTTAAGGCCGAAGTTTTTATTTTTTGCTGACGGTTTTGATACACCTCAACCGCGGTTTCCAGCGCTTTGAAGATGCGTTGCTTGGTAAGCGCCGACATGAAAATGATAGGCACATCGACAAATGGAGCAATGCGTTCCTGAATAGCCTTGGTATATTCTTTGGTCGATGAATTATCTTTTTCAACCAGGTCCCACTTGTTCACCAGGATTACCACACCTTTGTTGTTGCGCAGCATCAGGTTAAAAATACTCAGGTCCTGCGCTTCAATTCCGCGGGTGGCATCAAGCATCAACAGACAAACATCCGACTCCTCGATGGCACGTATTGAACGCATTACCGAGTAAAATTCGATATCTTCCTTCACCTTGGCTCTTTTGCGCAATCCGGCCGTGTCGACCAGATAAAAATCGTGCCCGAACTTGTTGTAGCGGGTATGTATTGAGTCTCGGGTTGTTCCGGCAACATCGGTTACAATGTTGCGGTCTTCCCCGATCAGTGCATTGATGAACGATGATTTCCCAACATTGGGACGTCCCACCACGGCAAAACGGGGAATACTTTCTTCTGACTCATCAATTGCTTTTTTAGGCAGGCTTTCAACGACAGCATCCAACAGATCACCGGTTCCACTGCCATTCATCGATGAGATGCAAAAAAGTTCGCCCAATCCGAGCGAATGAAATTCGTGCGATTCGATGACCCGGGTCGGATTATCGACTTTGTTGACGGCAACAAATACCGGTTTTTTCGATTTGCGAAGAATTCCCGAAACGGCATCTTCCATGTCAGTTATTCCGGTTTCAACGTCGACAACAAAAATGATGACATCGGCTTCTTCAATGGCAATAACAACTTGTTTGCGAATTTCTTCCTCGAAAACATCATCCGAATTTACTACGTAGCCCCCGGTGTCAATCACCGAAAATTCTACGCCGTTCCATATCGACTTTCCATACTGACGGTCGCGGGTCACTCCGGCCGTTTCATCAACAATGGCCTGTCGGCTTTCAGTCAACCGGTTAAATAATGTCGACTTTCCCACGTTGGGCCTTCCTACAATTGCTACTATACTCATATTTCAAAATCTAACCGACCCCCTCCGACTCCCCCAAAGGGGGAGAGATAGCAGCCGTTATTCAATAATTTAACAATTCAGCCTCCCAGTTCTAAAAACAGCCGTTTGTCGTTCACCGAAGACCGGCTGTTCAATTCCTCCCCTTAGGGGAGGTTAGGAGGGGCTTCTTCCTACTGCATATCGTATCCAAAGTTGCCCAACATGCGGTCTTTGTCGCGCCAGTCCTTGCTCACTTTTACATACAAATGCAGGAATACTTTTTTCTGAAAAAATTCTTCCATGTCGAGACGGGCTTCGGTGCCAATCTTTTTCAGCGCTTTTCCCTGGTGCCCGATGATGATCCCTTTCTGGCTGTCGCGGGTAACATGAATTACACAGCGCAGGCTCAGCATTTTTGCATCATCTTTGAATTCTTCCACTTCTATTTCCACCGAATAAGGAACTTCTTTCTGAAAATTCAGAAGAATTTTTTCGCGGACGATTTCCGACACAAAGAAACGTTCGTTGCGGTCGGTCAGTTCATCTTTCGGAAAATAAGGCGGACACTCGGGCAAAAGTTCCAGTATGCGATCGAAAATAGGAGCCACATTGAAATTCTCGGTGGCCGAAATCACGTAAACATCGGCTTTCGGTATTCGCACCGTCCATGCGTTGTACAGCTCCATCACCTTTTCCTGGGTCGACAGGTCAATTTTGTTGATCAGCACAATTACCCGGGCTTCCGAATTGTTTATCTTTTCCAGGTACTCTTCATTTTTATCCGGACTTTCGATTACATCCGTCACATACAGGATTACATCTGCATCAACCAGCGCCGTATCGACAAATTTCATCATCGATTCCTGAAGTTTGTAATGTGGTTTCAGGATTCCCGGTGTGTCGGAATAAACAATCTGAAAATCATCGCCGCTGACAATCCCCTTGATCCGGTGGCGAGTTGTTTGCATCTTCGAAGTGATAATCGACAAGCGCTCGCCAACCAGCACATTCATGATGGTCGATTTCCCGACATTCGGGTTGCCAATAATATTTACAAAACCTGACTTGTGTGCCATTCGGTTAAAAATGAAGCATTTAAAAATGTGGGGCAAAGATAGTCAATTAATTGAATTTTAGCGGGTCGAAATAATTCTCTCCGTTTTTCATTCCTAAATCTTCGAAAACATCTTATTTTTTGGAATAACACACAGAGAGAATGAATACTTTTGTATCAAAGCATTTCAACTTAAATTATTGAAAAGGCAAACGTATTTGTATATTGCAAATATTAGAAGTCAAATTTATATATGTCTATTTTCATGAACGAAAACCACAACTTTTTTATGCGCCGGGCCATTGAGCTGGCAGGGCAAGGAATGAATTCGCATGCTGGCGGGCCTTTTGGAGCGGTGGTTGTGAAAAATGGCGAAATTATTGCTGAAGGGTTTAACCAGGTTACTTCGATCAACGACCCGACTGCTCATGCCGAAGTAATTGCAATCCGGGAAGCCTGTAAAAAGCTGGGGTCATTTCAACTCGACGATTGTATAATTTATACTTCCTGCGAGCCCTGCCCCATGTGTTTGGGCGCTATTTACTGGGCACGGCCTAAAAAAGTATTTTTTGCCTGCAATCGTGAAGATGCCGCCCAAATTGATTTTGACGACCGTTTTATTTACAACGAACTGGCGGTTGACATGAAAAGCAGACGGATTGAATTTATTGAATTATTGCGCGAAGAGGCAATCTCCATTTTTCGGGAATGGAAAAACAGAGACGATGTAAAAAAATACTGACATTTGAAACTTTAAAAACTAAAACAATGAAAACGATTCTTCTTCAATTTTGCTTTATTCTTTTCGCAGGGACATTGTTTTCGCAGGAATCAGAAGACATCCGCTTAAATCAGCCCGACAAAACCAGGGGGTTGACAGTTATGGAAGCGTTGTCTGTCCGGGCATCGGTAAGCAGCTTCGATACTACCGCTATTCGTATTCAGGATTTATCGGATCTGCTGTGGGCTGCCAATGGAGTAAACCGTCCCGAATCGGGAAAACGAACGGCACCATCGGCACAAAACGCGCAGGATATTGATGTATATGTTTTCATGAAACAAGGCGCCTTCCGGTACAATGCCAAAGAACATGTACTTGATTTTGTAGCCGAAGGCGATCACCGCGCATTAGTTGTCGGACGACAGGCCTATGTTGCCAGCGCTCCCATTATCTGCCTGCTGGTTTCCGATATTTCCCGTTTTCCTTCAGGGGAAAAAGATCAGCGATTGAAAAATGCAGCAATAGATGCGGGCATTGTCTCGCAAAACATTGCAATTTTCTGTGCATCTGCCGGTTTGGCAACCAGGCCCCGTGCATCAATGGATCAGCAAAAACTAAGGGAAATTCTGAAGTTAAATGAAAATCAGTATCTCATTTTAAACAATCCGGTTTCGTATAAATGAACTCAATTCCAACGCTCAAAGTCAGTTTAAGGCCTTTCGAATTAGCGGATGCGCCCCGTTTGTCGGAACTTGCAAACAACAAAAAAGTAAGCGATAATATGAGTGATGGATTTGCTCATCCGTATACAATTGCCGATGCTGAAAATTTTGTCAAACGGGTTGTTGGACAGGATCCGGCAACTGTTTTTGCCATTGAATATGACGGACTGTATGTTGGAAATATCGGCTTGCACCGGGGAACGGATGTGCACAGGAAAAGCGCTGAAATCGGGTATTTTCTCGGGGAACCGTATTGGAACAAAGGAATCATGACGCAGGCCGTCAACCTGATCACCGAATACGGATTTAAAAATCTTGATATTGTCAGGATTTACACCGGGGTGTTCGAGTATAACCATGCATCGCAGCACTTACTCGAAAAATGCGGTTACATAAAAGAAGCGGTATTTAAAAAAGCGATCTGCAAAAACGGAAAGATTTGGGATGAGGTGAGATATGCGAAGGTGAAAGAGGAATAGAAAATTGCAGATGCTCTGTAAACAAATGCACTGCTATTTCTCCGTTTACCTTTCCCTATCGCTTGTTCATCGAAATTTCAAACCGCTGAATTTTCCTTTTTGTATTTTAGCGCCAATTAAAATCATCAATCAAAAATTATCAATCATAAATCGCAAATCGTATGCAATCACACGAAATTGACTACAAAATTATTGGTAACGATGTCCAATTGGTAGAAGTGGAACTTGATCCCGGGGAAACTGTAATTGCCGAAGCGGGCGCTATGCTGTATATGGAAGACGGCATCAGTTTCGAATCCAAACTGGGCGACGGTTCCAATCCGCAAGCCGGTTTTTTCGATAAAATTCTTTCGGCCGGTTCGCGCCTGATTACCGGCGAATCATTATTCCTCACTCATTTCACCAACCAGGGATGGGGAAAAAGGCACGTAGCTTTTTCGGCTCCTTACCCGGGCACCATTGTTCCAATTGACCTGCCTAAAATGGGCGGGAGTTTAATTGTACAGAGAGATGCTTTTCTCTGTGCTGCGCTGGGGACAAAAATCTCGATTACGTTCAACCGCCGTTTGGGCGCTACTTTCTTTGGTGGCGAAGGGTTTGTGATGCAACAGTTGCAAGGCGACGGGAGAGCGTTTATCCATGCCGGGGGTACGGTTATAGAAAGGCAATTGAACAACGAAGTTTTGCGTGTCGATACCGGTTGCATTGTGGCCTACGAACCGTCGGTCGATTTTAGCGTGGAACAGGCCGGAGGTTTGCGTTCGATGGTGTTTGGCGGCGAAGGTATTTTTCTGGCCACCCTGCGCGGAACCGGGAAAATATGGTTGCAGTCGATGCCAATCCGTAAACTGATTGCGGAATTGTCGCCCCGTGGAGGCAACCAACGCAAAGAAGGCGGAGGCCTGCTGGGTAACTTCCTTCAGGACTAATAATTCAGAAAAAACAAAGAAAGAAAGGGTTTCCTGTCAATACAGGCGACCCTTTTTGTTTTCGAACTTTTTTAAAATTGAACCCAGATTGATAGGTTTCTCTTCATTTCTAAATATCGAAATATCACAAATGTGCCTGCACCCGAATTTCTTATTTTGTGTTTTTTGTTTCATTATATCCACTAAAACAAATAGTTACACTCATTTGTTGATATCCTGATTTTGACAACTTTTTCAAAAAAACATACTGTTGTAGAATGTTGAATCCGATAAAATTCGTACATTCCTTCTCCGAAATAAAAACAAAAATCATGAAGTCACTATTCTGCATTTCTACCTTGATATTCCTAATGAATATTTTTACAAGTTTTGGCGCCGATCCGATGAGGCAGCCCTTCGTGGAAATAACGGTCAACGGGAAAACCTATTCGCCCGGCGACAAAATTGATACTCGCCCGGGAGAACGTTTGAAAATCACGGCTTCATTAAGAGGAGGACGGCGCGACTATTGTTCAATGCCCGAAAAGTATGCCAATATCGGGCAAACGACCGAAATTGTTTCGAAAGGCGACGACGGCATGTTTTTTACTGTTCAGGGAGGAAGCCAGTTTCGTGGCGAATGGCAACTGGCCAACGAGACAGCAACTTTCAGTTCGTCGGGCGAGGTCGTGATCGAACCATTGCAACAACAAGGTGTCAAGCAAACCGAGGCTTTTGTTACGCTACCAAAATCGGGTCTTTCGCAAACCTACTTGAAAGTGCGGTCAAACGCTTTGTGGAAATACCAGCGAACCACACCCGCCGGAGTTACGAACCAGGAAGAGACCAACCAGGGAGAAGGAAGTTTTACCCTCGTGCTTACCATGACTGCCGGTGGATGGTATTCTTCGGAAAATATTGTTGTGAGCGGGACGGAGAACTTTTCGGTACGAAACAAACTCGACCAGGTGCAGCGCTTTTACAAAGAGATCGAAACGGCATTGCTTGCTAAAAATTTTAATGCCGCGCGGATGCATGTTACTAATTTGCAAAATTCCATCAATTCGCTGAAAACTGAAATTGAAAGACAAAAGCAGGAAAACAGCAATTTCGAATGCGAGGTTTCCCTGATCGGCACACCAACCGATCTTTCGATGGAACACTTAAATATGCTTCAGAAATTGTCTGATCTGTGGAAAACACAATACAGTATTTCGCAGGAAAACACACTGAAAATAAACCAAATATTATTGACTAAACAGATAGGGCTGACGAACAACATCATGAAATCGGTGATAAAAAACTACATCGAATGGGGTACTCCAATACCTACCGGTGCAGTTGATATGTTAACCTTATACAATCCATCGAATACGCTTGGAGCCTTTGCATTACCTGTTAAAGTGCTGGATTGGAATGCCTCTGCCACCGAAGATGCTTCAATATTGAAGGACCAGGTTATGGGGATACAAATCTTGTCGGAGCTTCGCGAATTTTACCAGGAACGCACCCGACGTTCCATCGATGAACGAAAAGTAATTATTAATACCCAAAATTCACTACTTCCTGTTAAGCCTATTGATGCACAGTTGAAAAGCTATTTGGGAAGTTTAAGCTGGTTAAAGTGGACTTCAAGATAGAAAGAGTAAAATAACTTTTCTTGTTGTTTTTCGGAAAGTAATTATTCTTCACGCAATGTTTCTACCTTTACCATCCGGTCGCTACATCTTTGTGATTTGTGGTAAGGTTTTTGTTCTTCGAAGTAAAAAAATTAAAAAATATACAATAATGAAACGAGCAAATTTCTTGTTTTTTTTGTTGGCATCATTGGTCGTCTTCTCTTCGTGTAAAGACAATGCACCGTATAAAAAAGAAATAACAGGAAAGTCCGGTGAAATGGTTGTTGTAATTTCGAAAGAAGCATGGTCGGGGATACCGGGAAAAGTGCTTCGGGAAGTTCTGGCGCAACCGCAACTTGCCCTTCCTCAGAATGAACCAATTTTTGATTTGACAGATGTCCCTCCGGTTGCGTTTAAAGATATTTTCAAAGCGACACGGAACATTATAACTGTTCGCATTTCTTCAACTATTGATGAATCGATGGTCGAATATAAGGATGATGTGTGGGCGCATCCGCAGGCTGTGGTTAATATCAACGTAAAGACAGAGGAAGAATTCGAAAAGATTTTTCTCGAAAACTCAGATCAAATTATTGCTTTTTTTATGAAAGCAGAGAAAAACCGGTTAATGGAAATTTACAACAAAAACAAAGACAAACTTATTTACAATACGTTGCTGAAAAAATTTAAGCTGAAGCTGAATGTCCCTCCCGGATTCAAGATGGCTAAAGAAACTGATGATTTTGCATGGTTGCGTTATGAGACGACTGAAACCAGTCAGTGGATATTCATTTATTCTTACAAATACGAATCAGACAGCACTTTTACTCCTAATTTTCAACTTGAAAAAAGGGATGAATTTCTGGGAAAATATATACCGGGTCCTCGCGACAGTACTTATATGACCTCGGAAAGGCAGCTTAGCCCGCTGTATAATACTTTTGCACACAATGGCAATCATGCCTCCGAAATGCGCGGTCTTTGGCGCGTTGAGAACGATTTCATGGGTGGTCCCTTTGTCAGTATCTCGGAACTTGATGCCAGCAATAACCGCATCGTTACGGTCGAAGGCTGTGTATATGCTCCGCGGTTCAATAAACGAAACTATCTGCGCCAGGTTGAAGCAATCGTTTATTCAATGGGATTTGTCGACCAGGCAAAAAACGATAAAATAATCAGCGAGATTAAATCGGGAAATTAATATTGTTATTCTGAACGCGCAATGAAGGATCTGTTGGAAATAGCACAGATCAATAGATTCATCTTCTCGTCGGAATGATTTTTAAAAAGATTTTTACAACTCTTTCACTTTATTCAGCACTGATCAGAGTTGCTATATACCCCGCATTATTTAATGCCTGAACAATTTTGTCGGGAGAAACTCCGTCCGCCTCAACAGTGAGGATTTTCTGTGAAGTAGAAGTGTCAACACTCCATTTTTTAATGTCTTTTACCTGATTCAAATGAGGAGTTACTTTGGCGATACATCCGCCACAACTCACATTGGTTTTAAATTTGAATGTTTCCATAATTATCTGTTTTAACGGTTAATATCCAATTTTTTGAATTTCAGACGCAGGCTGTTGCTAACCACCGATACCGAACTCATCGCCATGGCTGCCCCGGCAATCATCGGGTTCAGCATAAACCCGGTAAACGGATAAAGCAGTCCGGCGGCAACAGGAATACCAATAATGTTGTAAATAAAGGCCCAGAACAGGTTTTGTTTGATCGTCCGGATGGTTTGTTTCGAAAGTTCAATGGCCGAAGAAATAGCGCCAAGCTGGGACGAAACGATGGTCATTTTAGCCACATCCATTGCAATATCGGACCCGCTGCCCATGGCAATGCTCACATCGGACTGAGCCATCGCATGCGAATCGTTAATCCCATCGCCAACCATCGCGACCACTTTCCCTTGCTGTTGCAGGTTCTTGATATATGCCGCTTTGTCTTCAGGCAACAATCCGGCTTTATACATGCTAATCCCCGTTTGCCGGGCTACCGACTGAGCTGTGTGTTCGTTGTCGCCCGTGAGCATGTGGATTTCAATACCGCTGCGTTTTATCCTTTCAATTGCTTCAGGCGATGAAGTTTTTATGGGATCGGTAATGGCAATAATTGCCAGAATATGATTCTCTCCGCCAAAGAAAAGAACGGTTTTGGCCTGTTCCTGCAATGCGTTGGCAATTTGTTGGTCTTTATCGGTAATTTGAATTCCCGATTCATTCATCAGCAATTCATTGCCAACAGCATATCTTGTATTTTGAATGCTTGCGACAACTCCTCTTCCGGTAATGCTTTTAAAATTTTCTACTGAAGTTGGTTGAACCGCTTCGTTCTGTAAAGCGCTGGTAATCGCATCGGCCAGCGGATGTTCCGACTGCGCTTCAATGCTTAGCAGAATGGATTTCAACGTTGCCGGATTTTCTGTCTTCCAGAGCCAGTCGGTCACACCAGGTTTTCCTTCGGTAATGGTTCCGGTTTTATCCAGTACCAATGTGTCAATCCGGTGTACCAGTTCCAGTCCGTCGGCGTCTTTTATTAAAATGCCCAACTCGGCGCCGCGACCAATTCCGACCATAATAGCTGTCGGGGTTGCCAATCCCAGCGCACATGGACAGGCAATAATCAGTACAGAAACCATCGTTAGCAAAGCCTGTGGCAAACTATTTTGTCCGCCAAAAATCATCCATGCTGAAAAACTGATAATTGATAACACAATTACCACCGGAACAAATACCGAAGCCACTTTGTCAACCAGTTTCTGAACCGGAGGTTTGCTTCCCTGCGCTTCCTGCACCATCCGGATAATGCGGGCCAGTAAGGTTTCGCTTCCCACTTTCCGGGCCTGCATTACAAAACTGCCTTTCTGATTGATGGTTCCTGCAAAAACCAAATTCCCCGATAATTTCTCAACCGGCAAAGGCTCGCCGGTAATGGAGCTTTCGTCAACAAAAGAAGTCCCGTCAGTCACAATTCCATCAACCGGAACACGCTCGCCCGGCTTCACCCGGAGCTTGTTGCCGATCTGAACGATCGAAACAGATTGAGTGATTTCTGATCCGTTTTCATCCAGCAATGTAACCGTATCGGGTTGCAGACCCATTAGCTTTTTGATTGCCGACGACGTGTTCGCCTTGGCCCGTTCTTCGAGCAAACGCCCCAGAAGGATAAAAACGATGATGACTGCCGATGCTTCGAAATAAACCGGAGGATGACTGTCACCAAACATCAGAAAATGAGGAAAAATTGTATTGAAAAGGCTGAAAAAATAGGCAATTCCGGTACTTAAAGCCACCAGCGTATCCATGTTGGTTTTGCCGTGTTTTAGTTGTTTGAAGGCATTGATGAAAAAACTTTTTCCGAACCAGAAAACCACCGGAGTTGAAAGCGCCAGCATGATCCAGTTGGCAAAAGGCAAATCCATCAGGAACATACCGATCGCAACAACAGGCAATGTCAGCAATGCGGCAAAAATGGTTTTCCGCTTCAGAATAACCGATTTATGTTGCTTAATCTCTTCTTGCTGATCCGCTTCTTTTTCGTCGAAAATCAGGTCGTAGCCAATGGACTGGATAACTTCGCGAAAGGTTTTCGGATTGGTAATTTCAGGGTTGTATTCTACCCAAACGCCGGAAGCCGCAAAATTTACCGATGCGCTGATAACGCCCGGCTGGCTTTTCAGCATACTTTCGACGCTGACAGCACACGAAGCACAACTCATTCCGGTAACCGGAAAATTATTTTTGACTGTTGTTCCCATGACTTTATTTTTCACCAAAGGTAAAAGCACGAATCATTGGAAATAGTATACAATTTCTGAATAAGTTTATAAAATTTACAGGTTACACTTTGTCAAGCGGGGTGCGTTTATTGTCCTTAATTTGCCGAAAATGTTTCGGTGTGAGCCCGGTAACTTTTTTAAACTGAGCCGAAAGAGCTGAAACACTACTGTACCCCAACTCCCAGGCAATTTGGCTAAGGGTCAGTTCATCGTAAACCAGCAACTCTTTCACCCGTTCAATTTTCTGGTTGATGATGTATTTTTCGATAGTCGTTCCGGTTACTTCCGAAAACAGGTTACTCAGGTAATTGTAGTCTTTATTCAGGTTTGATTCAATATACGCCGAATAGTTGATCTTGAGTTCGTCGTTTTTCCGGTAATGAACCACTTCTATAACCAGTGTTTTAATTTTCCCGATCAACTGACTTTTTGCGTCATCGATCAATTCAAAACCAAAGCCGGTAAGTTTTTCCCGCAATAATTCCAGTTTTGCATTGTCGATCGGACTACCTGTTTCCACCTCGCCAAGCACAATACGAACCGGCAAATACCCCAGTTCTTCAAATACCTGCTTCACCACCATGATGCAGCGGTCGCAAACCATATTTCGGATAAAGTACTTCATATCAGCAAGAAAGTAAAAAGGCAAAAGTAAAAAGAATTCCTACCAATCGGATGGATCAAGATTATCTGATTAATCAGTAACCTCAAATTTTTTTCAGAAAGAAATCGTGGTTGATCAGCAAATAAAAGCCAAAGCCAAAAGAGAAATCCGAATTCTGTAAATCGTATAATGCTTCGCCCTGAAGCGCAAAATGAACGTCGGGCACAATTTGCTTTTTCAAACTGTAATTAAAAGCAAGCATCGAGCGGTCGTCCTGCGAAAGAAGCAGGTTCTTATCTGATGCCGACAAATAAATTTTCTTTCCGAAAGGAGATACAAACTGGTAGCCGTTCCAGTAATCGAGCGAAAAATTGCCCCATTGGGTTTCTGTTGAAACGACGATCGAAAGGGCATGTCCCTTTGAATAAAGAAGAGGTTCCGGTCCGTCGGGACATTTGTAACCCAGCCAAAACGTATTGAAATCAACTTTCCTGAAAAAATCATTCCCGGTGTCGAAGCCCAGTTTCAATCCGGTTGCATAATTATAGTGGGTAACCACGCCCAGCGGACTTGAATCGATTTCGCCACCTTTGTGGTAAGCCAACGCCTGCAAGGGGATAGAAACACGCAGGTTTGAATTTGAATAGATTTGCACATCGCCGCTGGCGCCGATTGTAAAATGCTCCTGGAACGGATCGTTTCGCAGGATCAGTTGCTCCCAACTCGACCAGGCTTGCAGGTTCATGTATTTCGATTTGTACAGAAACTGAATCCCTTCTTCCGGCGCGTCAGTGAGAATTCGCTCCGGTTCCCAAAGTTGTTTCAGCAAACCGTGATTGCCGTTTTGGTTCAGGTTGCCAAAAATCACCGATAATTTTTCATTCATCCGGTATTGCGCCGAAAACCAGGGACGGCTGATGGTAAAATTATCGCGGCTGTGATAACGCAAAAAATGCCCACCGGCTTCCATTTTCAGCTTGTCGGAAAAAGTATAAACCAGTTTCGGGCGGAACCATGCGCCGGTCCAGGTGTAACCATCAACAAGGTCGCCCTGATATTCATTATTCAGGAAAAAACTAAGCGATTCGAAGCGGAAATCAAGGTTCTTTATTTTTGCCGCATCAACTTCTTTGTAACTTGCATTTAAACCTGCCATATCCTGGGCAATAAGCTGACTTGCCAGCAACAACAAAATAATCGAAAGAAAAATATGCTTCATTCCTGTAATAATTATTTCTGTGATAAAATATACCGGTCGTAAAGATACAGCATTACCGAAACGCTTAATGCAATCATGGAATAAACAATCCATATATTTTAATCCCGGGCTGCTCATTTTCATTTGCCTGCCACTTTTTCTTAGAAGAAATTTTATCGGGAAAACCTTCGAAACGAAATACCGGGATACAGCACGATGGTATTTCTCAGATTCTCCAAAGAACAGAGTCCGCATCAAATAAAATCAGACTCAACACTAAAAATGTGTACTTGTATTTTCCGACAATAGCGAAAACTCCCATTCCGTTCTTTTTTGCAGCCTCTAAAATACTTAAATATGCGCTGTAATGCCAATTAAGAATAATTAACGAATCATCAACCTGCATGGAGGAGATAAAACTAAAGGTTTTACTATTTTTGCTGACTGATTAAAATCAAGTACAATGAAGCATTTTAAGAAAAGGACAGGAATTCTTGTGGCAGTCATCCTCGTACTGGCGGTTGGCTTCTTAAGTTTAAGCCGCGATGAGAAGAATTTTCAGATAGCCAAGAACCTCGATATTTATTACACGTTATTTCGCGAACTGAACCTTTTTTACGTCGATGAGGTGGAACCTGCCGAGCTGGTAGAAACTAGTATCAACAAGATGCTCGAATCGCTCGATCCGTATACAACGTATATTCCTGAAGATGAAATTGAGGATTTCCGGTTTCAGACTACCGGCGAGTATGCAGGCATTGGCGCCCTGATTGGACAACGCGACAAAAAAGTATTGATTACCGAACCGTATGAAGGTTTTCCGGCACAAAAGGCAGGAATTAAAGCGGGCGATATAATTCTTGAAGTTTCCGGCAAATCAACCGAAGGATTGAGTTCGTCGGATGTGAGCAACCTGTTAAAAGGGCCGGCAAAAAAACCGCTGACTATAAAAATTGAACGTCCGGGGGTGAAAAAATCATTGAATTTTGAATTGGTTCGCGAAAAAATTCAGATTGACCCGGTTCCTTATTACGGAATGCTTGATAATGAAACCGGATACATCCGCTTGTCGAATTTTACAATGGATTGCAGCGAGAATGTGAAGAAAGCGCTTCTTGAACTGAAAGAAAAAAATCATATCAAATCGCTGGTGCTTGATCTTCGCTCGAACCCGGGAGGATTGCTTATCGAAGCGGTAAAAATCACCAACTTTTTTGTCCCCAAAGGAGCTGAAATTGTCAGTACAAAAGGCAAAATCAAACAGGGCGACCAAACCTATTACGCTACTGAAATGCCCATCGACACCCTGATGCCATTGGCCGTTTTGGTTAATTCGGGTTCTGCTTCTGCCTCTGAAATTTTGGCCGGAGCTATTCAGGACTTGGATCGTGGCGTTGTTGTCGGCGCACGCACGTTTGGAAAGGGACTGGTTCAAACCACCCGCGACCTCAGCTACAATGCAAAACTGAAAGTAACCACTTCAAAGTATTACATTCCCAGCGGGCGTTGCATCCAGGCGCTCGACTATTCGCATCGCAACGAAGACGGCAGCGTGGGTCACATTCCCGACTCTCTTGTAACTCAGTATTCAACGAAAAAAGGTAGACTGGTATACGATGGCGGAGGTATTGTTCCCGATATAAAAAATGAATCGGAATACTTGAGTACACTGGCTTACAAGTTGTCTTCCGATTTCGTTATTTTTGATTATGCCACCAATTTTGTTATTGAAAATGAAAAAATAGCACCTCCTGAAGAATTCAGGATTACAGATGAAATGTATTCCAATTTTGTTGTTTTTGTTGAGAAAAAAGGTTTTTCGTACCAGTCGAAAACGGAAGAGCAACTGGAAGAATTGCTCGAAACTGCCAAAAAGGAAAGATATTACGACACCAATAAATCGGAATTCGATTTATTGGCCAAAGAACTGAAACACGATATTTCGCAGGATCTTCAGACTTTTTCGGAAGATATTAAAGAATTGCTGACGGATGAGATTGTGTCGCGTTACTATCACCAAAAAGGCGCTATCAAGGCTGCAATTAAAGATGATAAAGGAATTGCGCGCGCGGTTGGTTTGTTGAAAAGCAACACGGAATATGCGGCAATTTTCACGAAAGGTAATATTATAAAAGATTAATGTTCATAAAAAATCCTGGACTTCAGAATGACACCAATAAAAAATCCCGCGAAACTGCGGGATTTTTTATTGGTAAATATTTTCGGTAATTAACTACAAACCAAACGTGTCCGGGTTCATAATTGCATACAATATCATCACAACAATTAAAACAAAAAGGACGGCAAAAAACAAGATTACCCCAATTTTATATCGTTTGTTGGTTTTTTGCAGATTATGTACAGAAAGGATTTTATGAATTTTATCGACCATCTTTTTAAGGGCCATCTGGTCTTTTACAATATAATCGTATGCCCCGTATTTCATGCTGTTAATGGCAATATCAATGCTGTCTTGCCCCGAAAGAAAGATGAATTCCGTTTCAGGAGATACCTTTTTTGTTTTCACAAGAACATCAATACCGGTCATTCTTTCAAGCAGGTAATCCTGAATAATAATATCCGGTTTTTTGTGTAGGTTGGCCAACGCATCTTCCCCGTTTAGGTATGATTCAACATTAGTCAACTTATTTGATCTTAGATAACTTACAACCAATTTATTGTACACCTGATTGTCTTCCACTACAAAAATCAACGGGTTTTTATTATTTTGCATAATTCTTAAAATAAAATTTTCAATCCTGTAACCCAAATCCCGGAATCGCAAAAGTAACGATGAACCTTGTCATCTCAGATAATTCAAATTTACAAAATAAATTCAAATATATTGTTTCAGCTTCATGATTAACGATGAATTTTGGCTTTTGGTGTTTGTTTTGTATCAAAATCCTGCTTTTTCTTTCGTTTAAATTTCCAGTATCAATATTATTTGAAGGAAAGAAGTAATCTGAACCGGTAATTCACCGATCAATCTGGCTATTTCAACGAAAAAGACACAAAAAATAATTTGGTTCCTTTTTATTTTGGCAACAATTTAGAAGAAATAGTCGTCTTACCTAAAACTTATTGACATGAAAACCAATAAATTATTATTCCCCGGAATTTTTATCCTCTTTTTGGGAGTTCTCAATTCATGCATTATTGGCCCTTCAATAAAAGGAAACGGAAATGTGGTTGAAAAAGAACGCCAGGTTGGAGAATTTGATAAGATAAAAGTCAGTGCCGGGATGAATGTATGGATTCGTCAGGGCGAGCCAACCCGCGTGGTGGTGGTTGCCGATGAAAATCTGCACGATGCGATTATTACTGAAACAGAAGGAAACACATTGAAAATATTTGTCGATTCGAATATCCGCCGGGCAAATGAGAAAAAGGTCCTGGTAACGGTAAAAAATCTCGAAGGGATTATTTCTTCGTCCGGATCAAATGTTTTCAGTAATGGTGTTTTGAATTTTGAGAAGCTCGATATTTCCACGTCATCGGGTAGCAACGCCACATTGGAAGTAATCTCGCACGATTTAAAAATAACGTCCAGTTCCGGTTCAAATGCCATTTTTAAAGGGAAAGCGTACAAAGCGAAGTTGGACGCATCGTCGGGATCGAACCTGAAAGCCCGGGATTTGGAAGTTGCATCGTGTTATGCCGAGGCTTCGAGCGGCGCCAATGTTCAAGTGTGCGTTACAAATGAGTTTGACGGGCATGCATCGTCGGGCGGCAATGTTCTTTACTACGGAAATCCTGAAAAGAGGAATATCAACACCTCATCGGGCGGAAATATAATTAACAAGCAATAATTCATTAGAATAAGGAATTCGGGTGCAGGCGTATTTCTGACATTTCGATATTCCTCATTTCTTGTTCGATATTTGATGTTGGTTATTCGATATTCAATTTGATATTTAGAAATGAAGAAGAACAAATAACCTGGGTTCAACTTTAAATACGTTCATTAATACGATTGCAAAAGGTTGCTTTAATCGTTGTAGATCAAATCAGCCTAAACTTGTTTCAGTATTCGGACGGAATCTCCAACATGGAAACCTGCAACGGATCGGGGCAATCGATTAAAAGCTGATGGACGGTTTTACCAAAAAACGGGTGAATTTTGTCGGAAGCGATCTCCGAAAGAGGAAGCAGTACAAATTTCCGGTCAATCATTCGCGGATGTGGAATTTCAAGTTCCCGGGAGTGAATAATATGGTCTCCATAAAAAAGAATGTCGATATCAATAATCCGGGATGAATATTGCTGATTGGAGCGGATGCGGCCAACCTGTTCTTCGATGTAATGAATAGCGTTCAGGCATTCGGCTGCCGAAAGGTTTGTTTCCACAATGATTGCCTGGTTCCAAAATAAATCGTCCGATTCGAAGCCCCAGGGTTCAGTTTCATAGATATGCGATTTACTTCCAATTTTCCCCAGTTGCACTCCGATCAGGCGTTCTGTTTCAGTAAAAATTTTTTGCTTGTCGCCCAGATTTCCACCTAATAAGATATAAAGTTGTTCCATCTCTTGGTCCGGTTTGTAACAAATTCGCTAAATTCGTACAAATTCATATAAGAACAAAACCTGTATTGAAAAACCATTAAAAATATCAGCATGAGAGATTTTCTAAAATTTACATTGGCCAGCATTGTCGGAATGTTGGTGGTTGGCTTACTTTCGTTATTCATCTTTATCGGGGTAATCACAGCCATCGTTTCGTCCGGAGATCAGGTCGTTACCGTTGAAAACAATTCAATTTTACACCTCAACCTGGATGCTCAGATCATTGAACGGGCAACCAATAATCCTTTTGAAGAACTTGATATTCCGGGTTTCGAAAGTTCGAAGAGAATTGGGTTGAACGACATTCTCGAATGCATTAAAAAAGCAAAAACCGACGACCGCATCAAAGGAATTTATCTTGACCCGACAGAGATTTCGGCCGGAATTGCTACCGTCGAAGAAATACGCAAGGCGCTGATCGATTTTAAAGAGTCTGAAAAATTTGTTTATGCATACGGCGAATTTATGTCGCAAAAGGCATATTACCTGGCCACGGCAGCCGACAAAATTGTACTGAACCCGCAAGGAGCTGTCGATTTTCGCGGATTGGGCGGCGAACGTAACTTTTACAAAAAGGGACTTGAGAAACTGGGCGTTGAAGTTCAGATTGTCCGTCACGGAAAATTCAAAGCTGCTGTTGAAAGTTTCACCCGCGAAGATATGAGCCCGGAAAACCGCGAGCAAACGCTTACCTACCTGACGGGCATCTGGAATGAAATGCTTCAGGATATTTCTGCCGCCCGCGGAATAAAGGTTGACGAACTGAACCGCATTGCCAACCAGGTCGCCACCTTCCGGAAAGGGAGTTTTGCCCTCGAAAACAAGCTGGTCGACGAACTGAAATATTTCGATCAGGTACTCGACGACTTGAAAGAATCATCAGGAATCAGCCTGAAAAAAGATTTGAAAACGATTGAAGTTGCTAAATATAAAAAAGTGCCTTCAACAGAAACAAAAGGGTTGGCCCGCGATAAAATTGCCGTAGTTTATGCCAGTGGCGACATCGACGGATTTGGCGACGATGGCATTAAATCGGACGAGTTGTCGAAAGCCATTCGGCAGGCACGCCGCGATTCGACCGTGAAAGCCATTGTTTTGCGCATCAACTCGCCCGGCGGGAGTGCCTATGGTTCGGATGTGATCTGGCGCGAAGTGAAACTGGCGAGCGAGGTGAAACCTGTAATTGCTTCGATGGGCGATGTGGCTGCGTCGGGCGGATATTACATTGCCGCTGCCGCCGACACGATCGTTGCCGACCGCACCACTATCACCGGGTCAATTGGTATTTTCGGGATGATTCCCAATGCCGGAGAACTGCTGAACGACAAACTGGGCATTACGCAGGATGTAGTTACCACCAACGAGCATTCCGACATGCCTTCGCTGACCCGCAAAATGACCCCGTTTGAGCAGGACCTGATGCAATCGATGATTGAAGATGGGTACGACACATTCATCGGTCGTGTAGCCGACGGTCGCCACATGACCAAACCGGAAGTTGACGAAATCGGACAGGGACGGGTTTGGGCTTCGGCAAAAGCAAAGGAACTCAGGCTGGTTGACCTGCACGGAGGAATCGCCGAAGCAATTGAACTGGCAAAGAAAATGGCCGGGCTTGAGAAATATCGCATTTCGGAATACCCGAAACTGAAAGACCCGATTGATGAACTGATCAAACAACTGTCGGGATCGGCAAAAATGAGTTTTATTAAAAGCGAACTGGGCGAAAATTACCGGTATTACGAGCAACTGAAAAGTGCGCTCAGCACCAAAGGCGTAATGGCCCGCATGCCGTACGATATTTCGATAAATTAAGAAAAAATGAGCCACTGCTTCCCAAGATGTGTGGGAAGCGCTTACACGGTGCATGGGAAAGGCTCCCACGATGCATGGGAAGGTTTCCCAAGATGTGTGGAGAAGGAAGGTATAAAAATTTTATAAGGAAGCGCCAGGTTTGTAATCAGACCCGGCGCTTTTACTTGGTTTAGGAAATAATATCCAATAAAAATATTGAATATCCAATTTTGAAGAAACAGCCTCTTTCTTCCGTCATTCCTCTTTTCTTTTTGTCATTCCGGCGAAGGCCGGGATCTCTCCGCAAATCACCATACCAAAAATTCTCCTCCTTTTTTAGGAGCCTGCATGACGGCAGACAGAGAGTACCCGAAGGGGGAGGTGGTCAACAGCCGGTGAACCACATAGACACATAGGAACACATAGCAACAGCCCCATATTTTCGTCATTTTTCCTCCCTTTCCCGTCATTTCTTCTTTTCTTTTGTCATTCCGGCGCAGGCCGGAATCTCTACCAATACCGGAAAGCCCCCGGCTGTTCCTTCAGTGCGTTTTGCAATTTTCCCATCCAACTAATTTTCAAATCTTTTCACCAAACGATATGATCTTTTGCTAAATAATTATAAATTGCAGATACGTTTATTTTTCACTTTTGCTTGGCTACCGGGGATGAAGAAACAAGCGCTGTTCTAATGATGACAAGACAGAAATAAACGCAGGTGATTATATACCTTTAGTAGCGGTCAGCTTAAAAACGAAAAAATGAAACTATGGGACTAAAAATTAGCACAATTGCTGCAATTCCTGAAAATGTAGAAAGGAATTATTACTTATACATTCTTGATTATTATAATTGGGACGAGCCAGTTAGCAACGCTTTACGCAATAGCTTTGATAAAATTGCAAAGTTTGCCGCTGAAAATGATGCTGTCGCCATTCAAGGAATACCTGAAAGTCATTTTTATTCAGAATTAATGTCGTGGGAATCTATTAATGGAATAGACCCGAAAGAATTACTTCCAGCATTGATGATTACTACAATTCATCCAAAATACTTTTTGGACGGGAATGATAAACAATTACATGGCGGAAAAATTCCTGAAGACAAATTGGTTTTTATTGAAATTGGGAAAGTTTGTAAGACACCTCAAGATGTACTTAAACTTATAGAAAAAGTTTTCCAAGACATCAAAGATAAAAAGGAAATTAAAGACTTTAAAGTGAAAAAAGAATTGAAAAGTGGAGTTGGAAAAATATTGAACGATACAATAATTTTAGAACCTAATTTTGCAGGAATTGGAGTTAATATCAACAATATATTCAAATTTCTAAACAAAAAATAAATGCAGACAGAATAAGAGCCGAACCGCTAACACGCGCAATCCGTTAGCAATAATTGCATGACGAAAACAGAACATTCCTTGGAGCAAAATATTTTGTACTTTTGAGGAGATTAAAAAGGATAGTTATGACAACAACTGAATTAAAGAGACTCTTGATTCATAGGATAACAGAAATAAATGATGTTTCCTTTCTCAAGGCCGTTAAGACTATTCTTGACTCCAAAACCGACACAGAAGTGCTTTTGCTTACTCCAGAGCAAAGAAGGGAAATCATGGAGTCAAAGAAAGAGATTGAACAAGGGCAATTTATTGAGCATGAAAGTCTTGACAAAGAAGTTGCAAGATGGGCAAACGCAAGATAATTTGGTCAGGCAGAGCGAATAGAAAAATCTTTGAAATAATGGAGTATTATGCTCAACGAAATAAAAGCAAGACATACTCTATCAAGCTATACCAAAGATTCAAGAAAGAACTATCCATTCTCACAAAGCAGCCTGAAATTGGTATAAAGACAGAAATTGAATCTGTTCGAGGACTAATAGTTGACGATTTCATACTTTTCTATGAATTCGATGGTGAAAGAATAATTGTGCATACGCTTTGGGACTGTCGACAAAATCCTGATGATTTAAAATTTAAATAGCGATTATTGCAGCAAGTTTAATCCAGCTTCAACACTGCCATAAATGCCTTTTGCGGGACTTCCACATTACCGATCTGCTTCATGCGCTTTTTACCCTTTTTCTGCTTTTCCAGCAGTTTGCGTTTACGGGTAATGTCGCCACCATAACATTTGGCGGTAACGTCTTTGCGCACGGCTTTAATGGTTTCGCGGGCAATAATTTTTGCGCCAATGGCAGCCTGAATGGCAATATCGAACTGCTGGCGCGGAATCAGTTCCTTCAGCTTTTCGCACATGCGGCGGCCAAAATTATAGGCATTATCGAAGTGTATCAGGGTTGAAAGGGCATCCACCATTTCTCCGTTCAGCAAAATGTCGAGACGCACCAGTTTTGCCGGACGGTAACCTGTTTGGTGGTAGTCGAACGAAGCGTATCCTTTCGAAATAGATTTCAGTTTATCGTAAAAATCGAATACAATTTCGCCCAGCGGCATATCGAATGTCAGTTCGGCACGGTCGGCGGTCAGGTATTCCTGTTTTACCAATGTTCCGCGTTTGTCGAGGCAAAGGGTCATCACCTGGCCAATGAATTCCGATTTGGTAATTACCTGCGCCCGGATATACGGTTCGTCGATCTCGCTGATTACATTCAGTACCGGCATTCCCGAGGGGTTGTAAACCAACTGGGTATTCCCGTCGGTGAGGTGGACCATGTACGAAACGTTGGGAACCGTGGTAATCACGTTCATATCGAATTCGCGGTCGAGCCGTTCCTGGATGATGTCCATGTGCAACATGCCGAGGAATCCGCAACGGAAGCCAAAGCCCAGCGCAGCCGACGATTCCGGCTCAAACGTGAGCGAAGCGTCGTTCAACTGGAGTTTTTCCATCGAGGCGCGCAGGTCTTCATAATCTTCGGCCTCAATCGGGTAAACACCGGCAAACACCATCGGTTTTACTTCCTCGAAACCTTCAATAATATTTTGGCACGGACGTTCTTTGTGGGTAATGGTATCGCCCACTTTTACTTCCTTCGCTGTTTTTATTCCTGAAATAATATAACCCACATCGCCTGCATACAGGGTTTTGCGGGGTTCCATATCCAACCGCAACACGCCCACTTCGTCGGCTTCGTATTCGCATTTTGTATTTACAAACTTCACTTTATCACCTTTGCTGATCGAGCCATTCACAATTTTAAAATAGGCAATCACCCCGCGAAACGAGTTAAAAACCGAATCAAAAATCAGCGCCTGCAACGGCGCTTCCGTATCGCCTTTGGGCGCCGGAATGACTTCAACAATCCGCCGAAGAATTTCTTCAATGCCTTCGCCGGTTTTGCCGCTGGCACGGATAATATCGGAATGTTTGCACCCGATCAGGTCGATGATCTGATCTTCCACCACTTCGGGCATGGCATTCGGAAGGTCCATTTTATTGAGTACCGGAATAATTTCAAGGTCGTGTTCAATGGCCAGGTACAGGTTCGAGATGGTCTGCGCCTGAATGCCCTGCGTCGAATCAATAATCAGCAAAGCGCCTTCGCAGGCAGCAATCGAACGCGAAACTTCATACGAAAAGTCGACATGTCCGGGGGTATCGATCAGGTTCAGCACGTACTTTTCGCCATTCAGTTCATAATCCATCTGGATGGCATGGCTTTTAATGGTGATGCCCCTCTCCTTTTCCAACTCCATGTCATCGAGAACCTGTTCCGTCATATCACGTTCGTTTACCGTTTTGGTAATTTCCAGCAAGCGGTCGGCCAAGGTGCTTTTCCCGTGGTCAATGTGGGCAATGATACAGAAATTTCGAATGTTCTTCATGTAACTTTTTATCAATTAATTCGCTACTACTTTGCTCTATTTTCAAATTTCCGCAAAGATATTCAATTTTTGATACCATTCCTATCTGCGGGGAGTTCAGCCCTGCGGCCTTTTATTTTTTAACGTTATCCTGATATTTATTACCGGAAAAGATTCCCGAACCGTCTAATCTTTCGGCTGGTTCATCTATATTTTTTTCATTTGCGGCAACATAAAACTACTTTTATCTTTACACAAAAAAGTACCTATGTAATTGATTACTTATAATTGACTATATGATGATTTCAGTTTTTGTTGACCTATAGTCCTTTATACAAATACGATATGATATTTATTTCTGAAACTTACAGCGTTTCAACATGACTAAAAAGCAGGTTTTCATCATACTATTGCACATTCTTGCCTGGGCAATTTATCTTTTTCTTCCCAATATCACAATGGAACAGGAATTCGATTGGGCCCGTTTTGTTTTACGGAACAAGGAAATCGTATTGCTGGTGGTTTATTTCTACCTGAATATTTACCTGGTGATTCCAAAATTGCTGGAGAATAAAAAATTAGGGTGGTTCATTACTTCAACGCTCGCTTTATTTACCGCTTATACCATCATTCAGCCGGCAATTGATGTAGTAGTTCTTAAAAACTTTTTTTCTGAAACGAGTGGTGGTTTCGGGGAATTCCGGAACCGGATTATTGAACGCGGGTATCATATTTCAATGCGTGGAATATTCCGGAATGTTGGTCAGATCATATTTTTCTTTGCAGTAGGTACCGGCTGGAAGGTTTATCAGCGTTGGAGGCTGGAAGAGAAACAAAAAGACCTGGCACAAAAAGAGCGTCTGGCAGCCGAACTTTCGCTCCTGAAATCGCAGGTCAGCCCGCATTTCCTTTTCAATTCGCTGAACAGTATTTATTCGCTTACTGTACAGCAGTCGGAAAGCGCGCCGCTTGCCGTAGTGAAACTATCGGAACTGCTGCGATATATGATTTACCAAGCCAACAAGGAATTTGTTACCCTTTCGGAAGAACTCAATTACATTGAGAATTTTATTGAACTTCAGAAACTGCGGCTGGCAAGCGATATGAGCATTAATTTCGAAGTAGATGTTCAGAATAAATTCGCGGAAATTGAACCCATGTTGTTGATCCCGATCATCGAAAACACCTTCAAACACGGTATCAGTTACAAAGATCCTTCGGAAATTATTATCCGCATCGACGATCACGATAAACGCCTGAACCTGCATACCAGCAACCGGATTTTTCAGAAGAAAAAAACAGAAAGCTCGGGTTTTGGACTCGAAAATCTAAAAAAACGTCTTATCTTACGGTATCCTGGTTCCTATAGCCTGAACATTAAGGAAGAAGGGAAACAGTACATTGTTGACTTCAGTTTAAAACTTGGACAATGATTAAATGTGTTGCGATTGACGATGAACCACTGGCGCTTGACATTGTCTGCGATTTTGCCCGGCGGGTTCCGTTTTTAGATTTGAAAGAACGATTTACCAGCGCTTTCAAGGCTTTTGAATATCTTCAGAAAGAAGAAATAGATTTGATTTTTCTGGATATTCAAATGCCCGACATTACCGGCATCGAATTTCTGAATAGCCTTGAAAAAAAGCCCCAGGTAATTTTCACAACAGCCTATTCGGAATACGCGCTGGAAGGTTTCAACCTGCGCGCAGCCGACTATTTGCTGAAACCCTTTCTGTTCGATCGGTTCATGCAGGCCGTGATTCGTGCCAAGGAACTGATTGATGCCCGGAACAAAAGTGCAAACGGAAACCCCGACTACTTTTTCGTGAAAGCCAATTACCAACTGGAAAAGGTAAATTTTAACGACATCTTATTCATCGAAGGGCTGAAAGATTACCTGATCATCAAGAAAAGCGACGGGACCAATGTCGTGGCGCACAAAAGCATGAAAACCATCATGGAAGAACTTCCTTCCAATAAATTTATGCGAGTCCATCGGTCGTTTATTATTTCGTTGGAAAAGATTGATGCGCTGGGCAAAAACCACGTGACCATCGGAAAAAACAAGATACCAATCAGCGAATTTTATCACGAAGAATTCAGCAAATTCCTGGAACGGAACAATATTCAAATATAGAGCGGAGAAATTTCCAAATTCCAAAAAAACAGCCGGGGAAAGAGTTTTGAGGATTCAGTCACAGGAAACAGGAAAAGTTTCAGGTGACTTGCAATTTTTCAATAAATATCGAATCAGAAACAAGGAAAACCGAAGGAAACAGCCAGCCGCCGGGAATCGTTTGCTTCATTAACAATTCAACCATTTAGCAATTACGCAATTTTCTGAAATCAGACATCGGTTCCGAATTGTATTTAACCTCTATCTCTCAAAAAAACCATTCGACATTCTGCAACTTTCTTATCTTTGCCCATTCATTTATACAAGTTCATGGAGAACATTTTAATCTTTGGCATCGGGTTTTTGGCCCAAGCATTGTTTTTTGCACGAACCATTGCCCAGTGGTTTAAATCCGAACACGAAGGAAAAGTTATTTCGCCCAATATATTCTGGCAAATCAGCCTGGTCGCATCGGTTTGTATGTTAATTTACGGCATCCTGCGCAACGATGCGGCTATTGTAATCGGGCAACTGCTGGTTTATTTCATCTACATCCGCAACCTGCAACTGAATAACGCATGGAAAACCATGCCGTTTGCACTCCGGCTAATTGCTTTTATTACACCGCCGGTCATCATATTTTTTCTTTTCACCCAGACCAGCTATACAATCGACACGTTTCTGAAAAACGAAGATAATCCCCTTTTCCTGATGATCTGGGGAATCGTTGCCCAAATTGTATTTATATCACGTTTCTTTTACCAATGGGTATATTCCGAAAACAGGAACAAATCACTGCTCCCGATGGGCTTTTGGATAATCAGCATTGTCGGCTCGACGATGAATGTTATATATGCTGTTTTCAGGCTCGACCCGGTTTTGTTTGCAGCCCACTCGTTAAGCATGTTTATTTACCTGCGCAACATGCTAATCCTTCAGAACAAGAAAAGTTTATTCAGTAAAATCAACATTCCGTTCGCGAACAGGCTGGTTCATGCGGTTTCGAAAAGAATCAAATGAATTCAGTATAAAAATATGAATGATGGCAAATATAGTAGTCACCGGATGCGCCGGGTTCATCGGCTCACATCTTTCAGAAAAATTGATTGAACAGGGAAACCGGGTAATTGGTATCGACAATTTCGACCCGTTTTACGATAAAAACATCAAACTCCGGAACCTCGGAAAACTGAAAAATTCTCCGGAATTCATTTTTCTTGAACTCGATCTGGCCGATTCTGCCGAGTTGAAAAAAGGACTGGAAAATCAATCGACCGACCTGATCGTTCATCTGGCCGGAAAAGCCGGGGTGCGACCATCCATCGAAGATCCGCAGGGGTACATCCGCGCCAATATTATTGCAACTCAAAATATTCTTGATTTGATGAAAGAACGGGGCATCCGGAAACTGGCTTTTGCCTCGTCATCATCGGTTTACGGCAACACCAAAGAAACGCCGTTTCACGAAGAGATGGACGTGAGCAACCCGATTTCGCCGTATGCTTTCACCAAAAAAGCCTGCGAGCTGATCAATTACACGTACCATAACTTGTATGGGCTCGACATTATCAACCTGCGCTTTTTTACAGTTTTCGGGCCACGTCAACGTCCCGACCTGGCCATTCATAAATTCACCAAATTAATACTGAACGGCGAGCCAATCCCGATGTTTGGAGACGGAAGTACCGCCCGCGATTATACTTATTATGAAGATACAGTAGCCGGAATCATTGCTGCCGCTGATTATCTTTTCAGGAATAAAAATGTGTACGAAACCGTCAATCTGGGCAACAACCAGCCGGTGAAACTGCGCGACATGATTGCCACAATTTACGATGTTTGCGGCATCGCTCCCAACATCAGGCAACTGCCCATGCAGGCCGGCGATGTGGACATTACGTTTGCCAACATCGACAACGCAAAGAAGCTGCTGGGGTACAATCCGCAGTATTCATTCCGGAAGGGAGTCGAGAATTTTGTGGAATGGTACAAAGAAGTAAACAAATAGAAAAAGCCTTCTTTCCTTATTACTGAAATGGTTAACTTTACCGCCATCGAGAAATTGAATATGAAGAAAATTATTCAGCTTATTGCTTTACTTTTTGTATTTGCGGCCTGCGAGGATGTTTTCAACCCGCCGCCCAAAGCTTTTTTGAATGCCACCCTCCGCTACACTGATGACGATAAAGATGAACTGATTGACAACGTTGTGGTGAGCGTCACAGGGGTTGGCATGGAGGTTCCCTGGATTGAAAAAGATACCACCCGGAGTATTTTAATTCCCCTGAATGACACTCCTTCTACGGACTATGTATTTACACTGAACGGGGTGACCGACACCATCCGGATCATTGCCGACTCGAAACTGATTTACGAATCGATGGAAACCGGATTTTTTCCCGAATTCAAGATTCTGGATATTTTGCATACTTCCCGGAGAATTGACTTTATTGAAGTAAAAGACAGCGCTGTAACCAAAGAATGGAATGAGAATATTATCATCAATATTAATACTGATATTATTACCAATAATTAGTTTCTCCCAGGAAGACAGGGAGATGCAAAAACGGCCGCCCCGGACCGACAATTTTATCCGGATGAAAGGGATCCGGGTGGGATATGATCTGACAAGACCCGTTCAGTATGTTTGGAATATTGGTGACCGGTATGGCTCCGAACTTTCGTTCGACATGGAAGTTGCCCCCAATACGTTTCCGGTTTTCGAAACAGGATGGGAAGCTCAGAAAATTAACAGCGAATCACTAGATTACCGTAGTTCCGGCAGCTATTCCCGTTTTGGGGTCGATTATAACTTTTTGGTAGCCGAACACAAAAAAGACAAAGACATTCTTTACATGGGCTTGAGATATGGTTTTACGCTTGCCAAACAACAGGTCGAATCGTTTACCAGTACCAGTTACTGGGAACAGTCAAATGGCAGGTTCCCGGTGCAAAACTTTAGTGCCCACTGGGCCGAAATTGTACTCGGAACCCGCATCGAAGTATTGCACAATATTTTTCTTGGCTGGTCAATTCGGGGAAAGATCGGACTCAACCACAAAGATTTTGACATGCCCCCTGTTTATTTTATCCCGGGTTACGGCAAAGCCGAAAATGGGTTTAACTTCGATTTTTCATATTCTGTTTATTATAATCTGCCGGTCGATGTGTTGAAGGTTTTCAAAAAAGGGGAATAGCAATTTATCAACGCACATTCTTTTGCCTGTAATAATTCCGAACCCAAATAGATGATCCGTATGAAAAAGTCAGAAATTGCCAAAGAAAAATTCCAATGTTTTAATTGCTGCCAATCGGTATTGTTCCCGTTTTGCGAAGAATCAGGCCTTCCTGAAAAAGCTGCCTTGTTGCTTACCAGTGGTTTTGGTGGCGGTATGGGACGCGGCGCAACTTGTGGCGTAGTTACCGGGGCATATATGGTACTTGGATTGAAAAACACCCCAGCCGCAACTATTTCTGAAACCAAAGCAAAAATCAAAGCCACGGTAAAAAAATTCAACAACACGTTTATTGAAAAACACGGTTCACTGGTTTGTAAAGAGTTGATTGGCTACGACCTTTCGATTCATGAAGAAGCAGAGAAAGCTTCGGATGCAGATGTTTTTAATACCATCTGTTCCAAGCTCGTGGTATCTTCTGTTGAAATAATCGAGTCTGAATTCTGAACAAATCGGGTTTATCCCCGTTTAAGGATAATGAATTTAAAAACATTATCCGATGAAATGCAATGTTGGAACGACCGATCGAATAATCCGTATTATTCTCGGTCTCGTTATTGTTGCTTTGGGGGTTTTTTCTAACAGTTGGTGGGGCTTGATTGGAATTATCCCGCTGGCAACCGGTATGTTCAGATGGTGTCCGTTGTATGTGCCATTTAAAACTTCGACCATATCCACGAAAGACAAATAAAGCCGAGGTAAAATTTAGGGCACACCGGAAACAGAAAGGTTGTATCTTCAGGGACGCTGCCTGTTATTAGGTATACCAATTGTATGAAGATTGGGCAGTTTTACTATGATCTGCTTCTACAACTTCTGCAGAGAGAAAACAACAAAGAACAGCAACAGGGCAAACACAACGCAAATTAACGTTACAAAACCGGAATAGCGTATTTTGAATATTTTCAGCAAAAGCGACAAGAGACAAACACCAGAACAGACGACCACCCCTTTAAAAAATGCAATGGCGCGCAACTCCTTCGAAACTATATTCCCGGCATTTTCCGGAACCTGTACTTGCCCCGAAAGCAATATCCAAAGGGCATAAAAGCCAAGTGCAATAAAAATAAAACGTCCAACATCAATGAAACGGTCTTTCTTATCAACCCATCCGAAAATAATAAAAACAATGCCCCCGAAAATCCCAAATTGCGTAGAGCTGGTAAATGTCAGCAGAAGATCCTGTTCCATAAATGAAAAAATTAATTAACAAAAGTGTTAATTTTTCCTTAAAGAAAAAAGGGCTTTTACTTCCTGTTTAAATTATTGGCTACTTTTGCCCTATTAACATTCTTAAATTGAACATTTATGTCAAAACTTGATATTAATCCCAAGGCAAAAGCCTTGATTTTCGATCTTGATGGAACCATTATCGACTCGATGCCTATTCATTTTATTGCCTGGAGAAATGCCACAGCCCCTTATGGCATCGACTTTACGGTTGAACTGTTCGACAAACTGGCAGGCATTCCGCTTTACCCAACGGTTTTAAAGCTAAACGAGATGTTCGGAACGTCGATGGATCCGAAGACACTGGGCGATGCCAAAGAAAATGAATACAAGGCGAATATGCACAAAGCTGTACCCATCGAACCGGTTTTGAACCTGATAAAAAAATACCACGGAAAAATGCCAATGGCCATTGGAACCGGAAGCGAACAAAGCTTGGCGTTAAAAGCGCTTGATGTTATCGGATTAAAAGATTATTTTCAGATCATTGTTGGCGCCGACAATGTGGAGAGACACAAACCACATCCCGACACATTTCTGAAAGCAGCCGAACGGATGGGCGTTGAGCCTGAATTTTGCCAGGTTTTCGAAGATGGGATACTGGGCATTAAGGCAGCACAAACCGCAGGAATGATGATAACGGATGTCAGGGATTACTACCAAGTAAGTATCGGCAAAGAAGTATATTAAATATGAAAAGTATGAAAAGGTTTTTATTGATTTTTGCATTGCTACTGACCGGGCTTTTTGCCTGCAAACAAGTTGAAACCGGAATGACGGTTGCTTTTTACAATACCGAAAACCTTTTCGATACGGAAGATGATCCGCATAAAGATGACAATGAATTTTTGCCCGGAAGTGAGAAAAAGTGGACCGAAGAACGTTATCGGAAAAAGCTGAATGATATTGCACGGGTGTTTTCAGAAATCGACACGATAAACTTGCCCATTGCAATCGGTTTGTGTGAAATAGAAAATCGAAAAGTCCTCGAAGATTTAATTGCAACCGGAAAATTATCGTCCGGAAAGTATGCCATTGCCCATCAGGAAAGCCCCGATATACGTGGAATTGATGTGGCTTTGCTATATCGGGCCGACCAATTCAAATTGGCAGGATTCGAGGCTATTCCTATCATTTTCAAAGAAGATCCCGGACATAAAACCCGCGACATTCTGCACGTTTCAGGAAAGATAGGAAAAGAAACCTTTCATGTGTTTGTAAACCACTGGCCCTCGCGTATTGGTGGAACCGATGAATCGGAACAAAACCGCATTTTTGTGGCTTCAGTACTAAAACAAAAAGTAGATGAAGTATTGAAAGAGGATCCTTCAGCAAATATTATCATCATGGGCGACATGAATGATGAGCCGCAAAACAAAAGCCTGCTGGAAACCCTTGCCGCCAAAGCGCCGGGAAGCGGGGTACAGCTGGTGAACCTGATGTTGCCGCTCGACGAGCAAAACCTGGGAAGCTACAATTACCGGAATGAATGGAATATGCTCGACAATCTGGTCGTTTCAAACTCGCTGCTCGACGGAAAACGACTTGATGTGGAAGGTGCACAAGGACATATTTTCAGAAAAGGATGGATGGAATTTAAAAGTAACAGGGGAGCCGTTTCGCCCAACCGCACCTATGGAGGCTCGAATTATTACGGAGGAGTGAGCGATCATTTTCCGGTATATCTTGTTTTGAGGAAAAATTAGGATATCCCGATCATATCTTGTCACCCTGAACGCAATGAAGGGTCTCATGAAAAGAAATGAACAGATCCATCACTGCGTTCAGGATGACAAATATTCAGCTTTGACTTTAATTTTTGACCATGGATTTTAAAATTGCATCGGACTATAAACCAACCGGCGACCAGCCTGAAGCCATCCGGCAACTGGTGGAAGGACTCGAAGAGGGCATTTCTTTTCAAACGCTGCTTGGTGTAACCGGTTCGGGGAAAACGTTTACCATGGCCAATGTCATCGAGCGGGTACAGCGCCCAACCCTGATTTTAAGCCACAACAAAACACTGGCGGCACAGCTTTATGGAGAAATGAAACAGTTTTTTCCTGAGAATGCTGTTGAATATTTCGTTTCGTATTACGATTATTACCAGCCCGAAGCCTATCTGCCAACCACCAACACCTATATAGAAAAAGACCTTTCTATCAATAAGGATATTGAAAAATTACGGTTGAGCACCACCTCGGCGCTACTTTCCGGAAGACGCGATGTGATTGTGGTTTCGTCGGTTTCATGCTTGTATGGAATCGGAAACCCCGAAGATTTTCATGCCAATGTCACCAAAATAGTGAAAGGACAAACCATCGGACGAAATGTTTTTCTTCGCAAACTGGTCGATGCCATCTATTCGCGCAGTGAAATTGATTTTCAGCGCGGTAATTTCAGGGTGAAGGGCGACACAGTAGATGTTTTCCCTGCGTATGCCGATATTGCCTACAAAATTATTTTCTGGGGCGATGAGATTGAGGAAATCCATTCGTTTAATCCGGAAAGCGGCGGAATGATCGATGAACTTGATGAAGCGGTAATTTATCCGGCCAACATTTTTGTAACGACCAAGGAACGTATGAACATGGCCATCCGGCAAATTCAGGACGATTTGGTGAAACAGATTGACTTTTTCAAATCGAACGGAAAATTTGAGGAGGCAAAACGCATCCAGGAGCGGGTCGAGTACGACCTGGAAATGATGCGCGAACTGGGATATTGCCCCGGTGTCGAGAATTATTCACGTTATTTCGACGGGCGCGAAGCAGGTACCCGTCCGTTCTGTTTGCTCGATTATTTCCCGAAAGATTTTCTCACGGTAATCGACGAGAGCCATGCAACCTTGCCGCAAATCAGGGCCATGTACGGTGGCGACCGTTCGCGTAAAATAAACCTGGTTGAATATGCTTTCCGGCTTCCGGCAGCTATCGATAACCGGCCGCTGCGTTTCGAGGAATTTGAAAGCCTCGCCGGACAAACGGTATTTGTAAGCGCGACCCCGGCCGACTACGAACTCGAGAAATCGGAAGGTGTGGTGGTAGAACAAATTATTCGCCCGACCGGCCTACTCGACCCAATTATTGATGTGCGCCCCAGCATCAACCAGATAGACAACCTGATGCACGAAATTTCGTTGCGAACCGAGCGCAACGAACGGGTGCTGGTGACCACTCTCACCAAACGGATGGCCGAAGAACTAAGCAAATACCTACTTAATTTTGGGGTGAAGACACGCTACATTCACTCTGATGTTGACACACTGGAACGGGTACAGATTATGGAAGACCTGCGCAAAGGAAAGTTTGATGTGCTGGTGGGAATCAACCTGCTGCGCGAAGGGCTTGATCTTCCGGAAGTTTCGCTGGTTGCCATTCTCGATGCCGACAAGGAAGGTTTTCTGCGATCGGAACGCTCGCTCACACAAACAGCAGGGCGCGCGGCCCGAAACCTCAACGGCATGGTGATTATGTACGCCGATAAAATTACCGATTCGATGCAAAAAACCATTGATTCGACCAACTACCGCCGCGAAAAACAGTTGAAATACAACACCGAAAACAATATCACCCCAACCGCTATTGTAAAACCGACCCGCGAAATAATTGGCTATGAATTCCGCAGCGGCAAAGCTGCTGAACCATATTCGGGCGGCGCTTCCCATCCCGATGTGGCTGCCGATCCGGTAGTTCGGTATATGAGTGTACCGGCTCTCGAAAAAGCCATCGAGAAGGTGAAAAAAGAAATGCAGGCTGCCTCCAAAGAACTCGACTTTATTACTGCCGCCCAGCTACGCGATGAAATGTACCGCCTTCAGGAAATATTGAAAGAGAAGAAGTGAGTATTGAGTCGTGAGTCGTGAGATACTTTTTTTCAGGAATTAAAACCGGAGGGTTTGTATGTCTATAGAAAAATAAGACGGAGCAGAAGGTTCGACCCCATCCGGGGTCGGATGATTGTCATCCCATGTTTCTTCTATACACATTTGACCGCCCTGCGGTCAACAACAAATGGGAAACATCCTATTCAAGGCTTTCCAAAATTCCTTTCAGCATCCCGTTTTCATCAAATTCTCCTTTTTTGGAATAGCCGGTACGAATGACAATCAACTCGCGCGACGGGATAATAAAGATAAACTGTCCGTCGTGGCCTTTGCACGTGTAGGTATCTTTGGGAGCATCCGGCTGGTCGCCCGAAAGGTTGAGCCAAAAGAAAGCGCCATATTTCCCGGCTGAACCTTTCGCTTCCGATGTAGTATAATCGACCCAATTTTCAGAAAACAATTGCTCGCCCAGCCAGTTGCCTTTGTTCATATAAAGCAAGGCAAAACGGGCATAGTCGCGCATTGTGGCATACAGGTACGACGAGCCGACAAAAGTTCCCGAAGCGTCAACCTCAAACACGGCGCTCCGCATCCCAATCTTATTGAAAAGCGCTTCGCGGGGGAACCGGTAATAATCGGCATCGGAAGGAAACGAGCGGCGCAAAATACTACTCAACAAGTTGGTAGTACCGGATGCATATAACCAAACCGAATCAGCCGGATGAATCATTGGTCTTTGGGCAGTGTAAGTTCCCATGTCGCCAACCTTGTGTAGCATGATGGTCACATCCGACAGGTTGCCGTAATCTTCGTTCCATTCAAAGCCGCTGTTCATGTGCAGCAGATTGTTTATCGTGATATTTTTACGCTCGTCGTTTTGCCATTCGTCCAGATTCAGCGGTTGGTTGATGTCCAGTTTGCCTTCTTTCACCCGCAACCCGACCAGCGCATTGGTGAAACTTTTGGCCATCGACCAGCTTAAAAAACGGTTGTCGCGGGTGAAATCTTTGCGGTACACTTCAGCAACAGGCTGTCCTTTATACACCACCATCAGGGCAAACGTGCCTTTGTACGGAACAGTATCGGCCGTGACCTGTTCAACGGCCTGATTCAGTTTATTCATATTGATTGCCGCCGGAATGGTATCAGCTATCAAATCGCCCATTGGCCAGGGAATGGTATCAGGATTCTCGGGCAACACCAAAAATTTCTGGTAAGGACGGTTTTTTATTTCTTCTTCGGTATAATCTTTTACCAGCGTACAACCAAAACCATCGATATATACAGCTTTCGATTTGCCCCACAAAAAACGGCTGACGACTTCCTTCTTTTCCCGATCTACCGTGTTGCTGGTATATTTGATAAATGAAAAATTGAGATCTTCTTTTTCCATCGATTTCTGGCTGCGCCCGGCAACAAAAATGCCCGATGCCAGGTTTTTGGCTGCATAACCGGTAATTACCGGCATCAGTTGGTTCAGATAAAAACCGCCACTTAGTAAAATGATGAGTAACACGATAAAAGCAATCCGTTTTTTCATATTCCAAATATTTTGGGTTACAGATCAATCAGAAGTAAAGGTATAATTTTCTGGAAAAATGGGAATACCCTATCCTCCCTCTACTCTTCCTTACAACTCTTCGTTTGAGCGTAGCGGAAACGAGGGATAAACGAAATAATGAATGTCGTTACAAACGAAAGGACATAAAGAAAAAATATTGAATGTGGATAATAGCATGTTGTTCCTCTTCTTAGTATTTTTACTTTGCGTTTAATTCGTTCAATCTCAGATGCAACATGAAATAAGGAAATACCCGGTTCACCATCCTTTACTTAAGAATTACATCAAATTCTTCTGGGAGCTTCATATTGAGAATACGCAACTTAACCACAAGATCATTCCTCAGAAGAATATTAATCTGAGATTCAATTTGAATGAAACTCCACAATATGTATGCTCGAATGGGAAGGAATATTTGCTTGAAGATGTATACTTTTCAGGCCTACAGGACCATTTTAGGAACGCCCGTTTAAAATTAAATGGCAACGTCGATGTACTTGGGATTTGTTTTTTCCCTGACGGGTTTTTCCCTTTTTTAAAAATTCCTGTTTCTGAGTTTAAAAATCAATTGCTGGGAGCTGGCGAAGTTGGGTTTAAGCTGGCAAGTACAATTAGCGAACGATTAAAGGAGGCTCCCAATGTTGCAGCAAGATTAAACATTCTTGAAAACGAGTTATCATCCTTACTTGATGATAGAAACTATATGCCTGAAAGTTTTCGACAACTATTTAATGTTCTAAAACAAAACGATAATTCAATTCAGATATCTGAATTTTGTCACCGGAACAATATCGGTATGCGTCAGTTAGAACGCATGTATAATAAATATGTGGGCGTATCAGCGATGACATATAGTACGCTTAATCGCTTTCACAATAGTTTAAATCAAGTACTTTATCACGAATACTCCAAATTATCTGATATAGCCTATGGCAATGGTTATTTCGATCAGATGCATTTCATTAAGGAATTCAAACGTTTTGCAGGAAATACACCAAAAAGTTTTGTTCATCAAAACAATTCCATATTACAAATTGGAAAATTAACCTAGCTGTCGTTTTCATACTATTTCTTCGAAGAAACACCGCCTACTTTTGCCTTCATAAATTTAAATCAAATAAGTTATGAAGAACACAATGATTACAGAGTTTGTAAATTTCAGGGTATTGGAAGCAACAACCAATGTGCAGCTACTATCTAAGGCTAATATCTTTATCACTGATTTACTGGAGAAACAGGATGGTTTTATTGGTGCTGAACTGGTAAAAGATGTTGAAGGAAATGCACGGTGTTTTATCATTCACTACGAAAGTTTTGAAAAGGTGAAAACCATCGTTGAAAAAATGCGGAACAGTAAAGAGTTTGATGAGTTTAAGTCTGTTATTGTTCCCGGCAGCATTGATGTGACTTTCTATCAACACGTAAGAAAGTGGTAGTTATCCATTTTAAGAGTAGAAAAAAAGGTTTTTGATTGATAGGGAAAATGCATCACTTGTTGTGCTTGCATCAAGAACTGTCCACAAAACACACGAACAATGAAACCCGGTTTGGTCAAAGACGCTGCCATAAGACTCCAATAAACTTTATAAAGAGCGAAAGGAGCCGGTATTCTTTGTGTAATTTGTAGTGAAAATTGAAGGTATGCAAAACCTAACGATGAAATAGCCATTAGAGCGAAAGCTCAAACCAACAGAAAATGAATAAATGGCTATTCCTTCGGTTGGGAATGTTATTCAAAAAGATAACGTTAATACCAAAATGCAGGATGACAAACAAAAATTTATACAGATGGAAATATTCGTTGTAGGTTCTGGAAAGTTAGCAAATGCAATATTAACTTCTAATTTATCATTTCAATCTTGTGAAATAACAAAATGGGAAACAACATACCAGATTTTAAATGAAAAGGCAATAATAGTGCATGCTGGTTCAGGAAGACAACTAAAGGAGTGTTTTGAATTCTGTGGAAGGACAAAGTCAGCATTTATTGAACTTTCAACTGGATTAGGAACAGAAAAAACAAAGCATGATTTTCCGCTTATTATTTGTCCTAACACATCAATTTTAGTATTAAAAACACTAAATATGTTAAAAACAAATAGCGGGTCTTTTGAAAATTATCAAATTTCAATCACCGAATCTCATCAATCAATAAAAAAAACTGATCCCGGAACAGCTTATGTTTTTGCAAACGCATTAAATTTTCCGCTCGACAAAATCGCATCTATAAGAGACCCTGAAATTCAACGAAATAAAATTGGGATACCAGAAGAGTATTTAGACAAACATGCCTATCATAAAATTGTAATTAAAGATGGGAGTGACGAAGTAACAATAGAAACAAAAGTCTTAGGGCATGATTCTTATGCAAATGGCATTAAGGTGATAATTGAAACAGTATTAAAAAACAGTTTAGAAAATAAAAAATATACAATTTTGGACCTAATTGATAATAACATGCTGTAAAATGGCAGAAACACTGATAACGACAAAAATGACACTACAAACACAGGTTATGCACAAATATTCTGAAGACAGAAGTCAGTGAGAAATTAATGTGTCGGGTCATCTACATCTTCCATCTTCCCATCAATTACCAGTCCGTCAATTTTCATGATTTGAGCTGAACGACGGGCATCTTCGACCGTATGTACAATGGATTCGCCTTTCGTATTAAACGAAGTATTAATAAGGGCTTTTACCTGTTGGCGCTCATCGAGATACGTGAGCAAATCCCAAAGATACGGGTTCTCGTCACGGGCGAAAAGAGTTTGGATGCGCGCCGTTCCGTCGGCATGAACAGCTCCCGCCAGTTCGTTTTGCTTTTCAGAAAGAATGGGAAAATCGAGCAACATGTATTTACTGAGTGGATGAATGGCTTCAATCGCGGTAAAATAACAACTGTTTTTTTCGAGCATGACAGGCGATAACGGGCGATACCATTCGCGTTTTTTGTGTTGCATACTCACTTTCCGGGCCAGCTCTTTCGAATTAGCCAGGCACAACAAGCTGCGGTTGCCCAGCGCACGCGGGCCCGCCTCGCCAAAACCGTTGCAAATGCCAATCACCTTCGCGGCAGCCAATGCTTTAGCACAATTTTTAATATCTTCTTCGGAATAGAAAAAGGTTTCGTTTCCGAGTTTCCACCCATTTAAATACGGTGAATGGACTTCAACCTGTTCGTGTTTTTTCCACTCGGAAAAAGCCGCTGCTCCGAGCGCCAGTCCTGAATCTTCGGTGCAGGGAGGAATATAAACATCAGTAAAAAGACCGCTGTTTACCAGTTCAGTATTAGCTACAATATTGAGGGCGCAACCTCCCGCGTAATAGAGGGTTTCGCAGCCGGTTTGTTCTTTCAACCTTCGGAAAACGGCCAGCGTTTCGTTGATGAAAATACGTTGCAGTGTTGCCACCACATCCTGAATAAAGGGATTTTTCTGGTCAAAGGATTTCAGCTTGACGCCAAATTCTTTTTTTGCTTCCTGAAAAAACGTCGATTTGTGCGACCATATATTTTCGAAGAAATCATGTTCAATGAGCCATTCCTCCAGTTCTGGACGAGATGTGCCGTGTCCGGCCAGACCCATCATTTTTCCGGGCACTGAATTTTGCTCTTCCAGCCGGGCACCAATAATGGCAAAAACCAGCGCGTTGGCATTGAAAATTGTACTTAGCTTTTTCAATTGCCAATGGTATTCGAGCAGGTTGAGTTGATTGTTTTTAAATGTCCATGCTGAAAAATTACTGCGGCTGGCGCCCCCGTCGAAATGCACCAGCAGGCTATTCTCTTTGAATTTTCCAAAAAAAGGGAGGCAGGAAAAGATGTGCGCTAACTCGTGATTCAGCGCCCAGGCACGGGTCTCGCGGCCAAACCACCAACAGCGGCCTTCTTCCAGATCGTTCGACAGACCGGAGTTGAGAGGGGCCTCGAAACGGGCATCGCCACGGATCGTGAGGAAAGTACGGCCCACCACATTATCGACAAAAACCAAGTCGAATTCTTCGGCCAGTAATTTTTTATCTTTCAGAATAGAATATAATTGCTCGTGTAACCGGTTGTCGCGTTTGCGGCGGCTGATACGTTCGAGCTGAAGAAATTCGCGGACACGCCCGTTCTGCATGATGCAAAGATTGTGGTCGTGCACATAAAAAGGATGTTCGTAGTTGAAACGGTCCTGTATACCGTAAATCGCCAGTGTTGCCCGCGACGGATTCATTTTGGAGCAAATTGCAGATAGATAACTCCGGCAAGCAACATGTAAAGAAAAATTTCACCCCAAACTTTTCGTTTCATGAATACCAGGTAGTTGGAGATCAGAAAAGAAAGCGGGACCGACAGGACAATAAATATTTCCAGTGAAACGGCAGGTACAGCAAGAATCAGCACCAAAGGAATCAGAAAAACAAAAAAGAATACCTGGAAGAATTTCCGGGAACTAATCTTTTTCTCGTCGTACTGTACCAACAAAAAGATACTGCTCAAAAAGGTAATGATTCCCATAAAAGCCAGGTAAGCCAATAGAGGAATATTGTTGTCGAAAAATTTATCGAAGGAGATAAAATCAATGTCGGTCAGGAGATTTTTCTTAAGAATGTCCAGCAAATCGAAGAACTTATTGAAAAAGAAATACCCGGCAAAGGTAAACATCCAGGGAAGCAAAAGTCCAAACAGGGGCAATACAACGTCGCGCCATTTAATTTGCCTGTGAATCACAATCAGTCCGGCCCATACCATTGGGAAAAAGAAGATCAGGTTCATGTAAAAAAGTGAACCGAGCGAAATCAGCAATCCGGCATCAAACGAGTTTGAATGAAATTGTTCTTTTTCATAGGAATCGAAAATACGATCGATGGCAAACAGGATAAAAAAAACCGCGAAATAAACAGGGTGCATCGCATGCATGACGACAAATCCGCTGGTGATGACAACAAGCAAGTTGGCAGGTAAAAAAGTACGGATACGGATGAAGGCATACTGAATATTTAGCCTGATAACGAGAAATGACAGCACGACCAGCAACACAAGCGGCACGATGCTATTCAGAAAGGCGCTTTGCGCCATCAGCCAGGCAACCGGCCGATAGAAAGGCATCATGTCTTCTCCTGCATAAAACGGATACGGTTCCGGCTTGATCAGCGACGGCATCCAAAGTAAAACGGCCATCAACGGGACCAGAAGAAAATGATATGCATGGTTGGTCCGAAGTATTCTCAGTATCATGGGTTGAGTTTTGAGTATTGAGTTCCGAGTATTGAGTTTCGAGTTAAAAAAACAGCCATTCAACAATTCATCCATTCAGCAATTCATGTGAAAATCCAATAAATCAAATTCCAAATTTAGTGGCTCCGAAATCAACTGAAAAGCATTTGTTATCCATTCAACAATTCAACAATTCAGCCATTCCTTTGTTTACAAATCAAAACCCAGGTCTTTCCGGTAATACTTGCCTTCGTACCCGATTTTTTCAGCGTTTTTGTATGAAACGGCCAACGCTTCTTCCATCGAATTTCCGTACGAACTGACTGCGATTACACGGCCTCCGTCGGTAACTACATTCCCATCCGACAGGTTGGTACCTGCATGGAACAAAATGCTGCCATCAACCTGGTTGAAGCCGCTCATTATTTTGCCTTTCGGGTACGAACCGGGATAACCGCCCGATACCATCATGACCGTAACAGCTGTACGCAAATCAATTTCAAGGGTTTTACCGGCCAAAGCGCCATCGGCTACTCCTTCGAGCAATTCCACAAAATCAGATTTGATGCGCAGCATGACGGCCTCGGTTTCCGGGTCGCCCATGCGAACATTGTATTCAATAACAAAAGGTTCATTTTTCACATTGATCAACCCTAAAAAAATAAAACCCTGGTACGGAATTTCATCTTTCTGCAACCCTTCGACAGTCGGTTTGGCAATACGCTCCTCCACCTTCTGCATAAATATTTCATCGGCAAACGGAACCGGAGAAATAGCGCCCATGCCACCGGTGTTCAGTCCGGTGTCGCCTTCGCCAATGCGTTTATAATCTTTTGCAACCGGTAATATTTTGTAATTTTTGCCATCTGTCATTATAAATACAGAACACTCCACGCCGCTCAAAAATTCTTCGATCACTACTTTGCTACTGGCAGCGCCAAACTGTCCATCGAGCATTTCACGCAGCGAGGCGGCCGCTTCATCAAAATTATCAATAATGAGTACTCCCTTCCCGGCAGCCAGTCCGTCGGCTTTCAGCACGTATGGCGCGTCCATCATTTTCAGAAAGTTGATGCCTTCGTTCAGCGTTTCTTTGGTAATTGTACGATACCGGGCTGTCGGAATGCCATGACGAACCATAAAATCTTTGGCAAAATCCTTACTTCCTTCGAGCATGGCGCCTTTTTGCCGGGGACCAACGATTTTCAAGCCTTTCAGTTCTTCCTGAAGAAGCAGATAATCGTGCAAACCTTCGCAGAGCGGTACTTCCGGACCAACCAAAAGCAAGTCGATTTGATGGTCGGTAATGGCCTTTTTGATGCCTTCAAAATCGGAAACACCAATCGGCAGGTTGATGCCCAATTCGGAAGTCCCCGCATTGCCCGGAGCAATAAATAGTTTTTCTACTTTCGGCGATTGTTTAATTTTCCACGCCATTGCATGTTCTCTCCCTCCGGAGCCTACAATAAGAATATTCATCGGTTTTGTTTTTTCAAATTGAACGTGTTTAACGCTGAACCCAGGTTTATAGGTCCCTCCTCATTTCTAAATATCAAATCGAATATCGAACAAGAAATGAGAAATATCGAAATATCACGAATGCTCCTGCAACCGGATTTTTCATTTCTTATTTCTTGTTTTTTAAACCGGTATCGTTTCGAACCGGTAATCTTGTTTTTTCAAAGATCGAATGACTTCGGGAAGGGCTTCTTTCATGTTTTTCTCAGCCTTCAGCGAATCGTGAAATACAATGATGGACCCCGACCTTACAAAATCTGTCACATTATCAGAAACTTCCGTTGCCGAAATGCGGCGGTCGAAATCGCGGCTCAGCACATCCCACATCACAATCCGGTACTTTTTTTTCAGCAAACGATATTGCGAATGCTTTAAAAAACCGTGTGGCGGTCTGAACAACGAAGAACCAATCAAGCGATCTGCTTTTTCAATATTGGACAAGTAGCTGTCTCGATTAGATTTCAATCCCTGCACGTGGTTGAATGTATGGTTGCCCACAGCATGTCCTCCCGCCAAAACCTGTTGGAAAACAGCGGGGTGTTTTTTTACATTTTCTCCCACACAAAAAAATGTTGCCTTGATGTTTTCCTGTTTCAGCAAATCGAGTACCCAGGGGGTAACTTCGGAAATCGGTCCATCATCGAAAGTGAGATAAACTACCTTTTCTTCCCTTTTGATTCTCCAAAGCGCTTTTCCGTATAAAAACCGTACGATCCGCGGTAAGCGAACCCCGGGGTTCAAACGCATCATTTCGAGGAACTGTATATTTCCAGATATTTATTATAGCCTTCCAAAATTTCTTTCGCCAGTTTTTCCTGTCCGTTTTCCTTGCAGATAGTATTCATCTCGCGTATGAAATAAAGAACACGTTGAATCTCCTCATCAACAATGTTGGTAAATTTTTTATCCAACGCCAGGTAATAGTCTATTTCCTGAAGATACATCTCACTCATTTGTTTAATTATTTCGCTGCCTTTTTCACTGGCTCCTGCTTTAAAATAGTTTTCAGCCATCATGATCGTGAAATAATTATACGGAACAGTCTTGTTGGGAATCAGCTCTACAGAGCGGTCGAGTACAGCAATTGCCGAGTCGTTTTTTCCTTCCGCGATCAATGCTTCGGCCAATCGATTAAAATTATTACGAATGTTCATCATCATGCGCGAATTGTTTTCGTCAATGTAAACATTCGGTTTTTCCATATTTCCCCAGGTAAAATCTTCCATCATGTTTTTGTACATCAAATCGGTGTTTACACCACCCACCTGAATATTGCTGCTTTCCGATTTCAATGGGACAAAGCGGTACGCAAAACCTTCGAGCCGGAAATAATCCTGAAGGCCCAGGTATTTATCGCGGCCAACGGTGATTGCCCAATAGATAGGCCGCTTCCAGTTGGTTTGATCAATCATATCGAGAACCATCAACTCGTCTTTAGTCACATAACTTTTGTTTCCGAAATCGATAAAGATTGTATCTACAATGTTATTGTAGTCTTTCGGCTCAACCACCTTGTTCCGGATCACGGCGTCCTTGTCGACTACATAATAAAGTTGTTTGGTTGGAATATAGGCTGCATTATCGTATTGAGTTAGTTTTGTTTTCGGATTATTATCCTTGACAAAGTCGATGGCCTTTCTTAACTCTATGGCTCCTTTGATACGTGGGTCGCTCATCAGGTACACCACATCGCGGACTCCCTGTACGTATTGGTCGTGGGTAAGACTGATTGGCAGCGGGTCGGAGTTGTATGCTTTGCTCTTCATTTGGTCTACATACCAGTCGGTTTGGAAATAGCTGAGATTACATACTCGCACATCGGTGCGGAATCCTTCCACTTCCTGATTGTACCAGAGAGGGAAAGTATCGTTGTCGCCATTAGTGAAAATAACAGAATTTGGTTTGCATGATTTTAGGTAATTGGCTCCAAACTCACGGGCTGTATAGCGATCTGAACGATCGTGATCATCCCAGTTTTCGGAAGCCATAATTCCGGGCACTAAAATCAGCGATAAAGCAGAAACCACGATGGCGCTTATCTTTGCCGGAGCCAGCTTTTTCATTGCCTCATACAGCGACAATACCCCGATTCCAATCCAAATGGCAAATGCATAAAACGATCCGGCATAAGCATAGTCGCGTTCGCGGGGCTGATGCGGATATTGGTTCAGGTAAAATACAATGGCCAAACCAGTCATCAGGAACAATAAGGAAACTACCCAGAGATCTTGTTTCCCCGATTTGCCTTTGTTATACATATAGAAAAATCCAATCAACCCAAGAATAAGCGGGAAAAAATAATACGCATTTCTTCCCTTGTTATCTTTCAAATGAGCAGGCAACGTTTTTTGGTTTCCCAGACGTGCCGAGTCGATGAAGTTGATTCCACTGATCCAGTTGCCATTTGAAATTCCTCCATGTCCCTGAATGTCGTTTTGCCGTCCTACGAAATTCCACATGAAATAGCGCAGGTACATGTAACCAACCTGATAACGGAAAAAGAAAGTCATATTTTCACCGAAAGTCGGTATTTGCAACATTTGGGTTTCACCTGAAGAATCGGTATAACGAACATTCCTCCCCTTGATGTTGGCCCATTGCTTGTAATCTTCAACATGCTGTTCTTCGCGACTGTACATACGTGGCAGAAATGTACAGTAATCGCTGTTGAACTGTGCTTTTTCGCGCATATCGGCAATTACATATTTGCCATTTTTCTTGATATAGTACGGTTTATCGTCAACATAAGGTTTGTTCTCGTCGAGCGGAGTGTTGTAATATCTTCCGTAAAAAAGCGGGCGATCGCCGTATTGTTCACGGTTTAAATATCCGAGCAGGGAAAATACATTATCGGGACTGTTTTGGTCCATCGGCGTGTCGGACGAAGAACGAATAACGATGATGGCAAACGAAGAATAGCCGATCAGTATAACCGTAAAACTGAGCAATATCGTATTCCACAGAACCATTTTTTTGCTGATTGTATAACGGATACCCCAAACAATAAGACTGACCAGCAAGATTGCATAAATAATTACCCCCGTATTATATGGAAGTCCAATTCCATTTACAAAAAGAAGTTCGAATTTTGATGCTATTTCTACCACGCCGGGAATAATCCCATACATGATAACAGCTACGATCACAAAAGAAATTGCCAGACAGTAAAGAACCCCTTTTTTATCGGCATTGTATTTTTTGAAATAATAAACAAAGACGATTGCCGGAATAGCAAGCAGGTTTAACAAGTGAATTCCGATAGAAAGCCCGACCATATAAGCGATAAAGATAATCCACCGGTTGGCGTATGGTTGATCAGCCGAATCTTCCCATTTGAGGATGGCCCAGAATACAATGGCCGTTATCAGGGAAGAGGAGGCATATACTTCGCCTTCAACTGCCGAAAACCAGAATGTATCGGAAAATGTATAAGCCAGGGCACCAACCATTCCACTGCCAATAATAGCAATGGTTTGGGGCAGACTAAGTTCTTCGCCGTTGCCGATTAATTTTTTCGCCAGGTGGGTAATGGTCCAAAACAGGAAAAGAATAGTAAACGCACTGGCTAATGCCGATAAGGCATTGATCGCCATGGCAGCTTTCGCTGAACTGCCTGCAAGGATGGTGAAAAATCGTCCCAGAACCATAAAAAAAGGTGCGCCCGGAGGATGGCCAACTTCCAGTTTGTACGATGTAGTTATGAACTCACCACAGTCCCAAAAACTTGCTGTTGGCTCAATGGTCAGCAAATAGGTGACAGCAGCCACAAAAAAAGTAAGCCAGCCAAAAGCGTTGTTGATCAGCTTGTAATTTTTCATCCGAACAAATTTTTAAAATTCTGATTTACTTCTGGTTCAACCTCTACTATCCGAACAAAATATTCCACCGGATGGAACTCACATGCAGCTTGTTCATCTGTGTTTGTGTTTTGGTGTAAGCATGTCCGTTTCATTTAAACCTATTAATTGAGTATCGATTGCGAAGATAGTACATTCTTTCAACTAAGGCCAATCTGACCTTTATTTTGTAACTTTTTAACAGAAAAAGAAGGAGGTGAAAGCCGGAAACAGGGATTTTACAATACAATTCTTCCCAAAAACAAAACCTCAGCAAAAGTTGTCGCCTTGCCACAAAATTTTGGGGTATTTCAGGGTTTGGTGTTTTGAATTGAGGTGCTGAAATAAGTTCGGGATGACTGATGTAAAGATTTTTGATACAATATCAACTTGAATTGTCCATCAGCAATTGATGTTTTTTTGATTTAACTTTACAGCGATGGAAAACCAGTTTGTACATATTCCTGATTTGAGCCCGGAATTTGTTTTTCAGGCTTCGCGGAGCAGTGGCCCCGGCGGACAAAACGTGAACAAGGTCAATACCCGGGTAGCGCTTCGTTTCGATATTGCCAGATCGGAATTACTGACCGAAGAACAAAAACAGCTGTTATTGGAAAAGCTGGTCTCAAAAATTACTGCCGATGGATTATTGCAGGTGGTGAGTCAGAAAGAACGTTCGCAATTGATGAATAAGGACGCCTGCATCGCAAAATTATATGCCCTGATTGAAAAGGCGCTCACACCTCAGAAAAAACGCAGGGCTACCCGACCAACCAAGACATCGGTAGAAAAACGGATTCAGGGGAAGAAACTGCAGGGTGAAAAAAAATCGCTACGCGGGAAAATTGACTTTTAGTAAATGATACGGCAATAAAAATCAGATTTTTTGTAATCGACATGATTTCTTTAATTTTAGATCATGAAGCTGGTTGTTTTTACCATATTACTACTTATAAATTTGCCTCTTTTCGCCAGGCTGCCCGACCCGGTAAAAGAATTCAACTACGGAAAGATGAAACTTCTGCAAGATGTACTGGCGGAAGATTTTTCAGCAAATAAAAGCCTGGATGAAGATTTTGCGCTTCAAAGTTTGGTTGCGCTGAGTTATTTCCCGGAACTGGAGAAGCACGACATTCGCTTTCAGCAGAAAAATATAAAAACTACGATGCAAAGCCTGCCACGAACAGATTTTATATGCCGGAAGAAAATAAACCGGGTATATAAAATCAGCATCGACAATAAAGTGAGGAATAAAAAAGGACTGCTACTGAAAGATGTGCCATTCAATGCACAGATCGGTGTAATTGGTCATGAGCTGGCACATGTTGTCGATTACGATTCGAGAACGGCAGCGGGAATTGTGCTTTTGGGAGTAAAATACCTGTTTCATGGCAAACGGCGGCAAATTGAAAACCGGGTTGACGAGCTAACGATTAAACATGGGCTGGGAACCCAGGTGAAAGATTTTTCGGGTTTTGTACTGAATCATGAAGAAATAAACGAGCGCTACCTGAAATACAAACGCAAATTTTATTACAACCCCAACCAACTCATGCAGCTCATGCTGAAATATCCGATTTACTGATTTTTATGATACGAAAAAAAGCCTTTCCGTTACCAGAAAGGCTTTCTATATATAAAAATACGTTAATTTTTACATCTTATTCAACTGCAAAGCGATCTTCGATTTCAAATTGGCAGCTTTGTTTTTGTGGATCACATTTTTCTTCGCCAATTTGTCGATCATTGAAACCAATTTTGGTAATTCAACAACAGCTTCTTCTTTTTCAGAAGTATTGCGAACTTTTTTCAATGCGTTACGCATGGTTTTTGCGTAATATTTGTTCTCGGCTTTTTTGCCTTCGTTTTGCCTGATTCTTTTTTCAGCAGATTTGTGACTTGCCATTTTAATCTTTTTCTTTAAATTATGTAGCCCGTAGGGGAATCGAACCCCTGCTACCAGAATGAAAATCTGGCGTCCTAACCGCTAGACGAACGGGCCATCCTAATTGTTCCCTGATTTTGGGACTGCAAAAATAAATCAAAATTTGAAGCCGCCAAACTTTTTCAGAAGAATTTTCCAAAATTATCTGTCCCTGTCTTTTCAGAAACATACCCTTTAATTTTGGCGCTGCAAAGAAAAACAAGTTTTTTGAAACCACAAATAAAAGATTGTTCTTTTTTTATCTCCATTCAACGATTGTTCCCCGCTCTTTTTGCAATAGCTTTTCAGGTATCGATACAATGATCTCTTTCCACAGTAAATCAATGAGTTTTGATTTTGCGAAGTGGCGAGAATACACCAAACTCACTTCTCTCAACGGGTTGATGTCGGAAAATTTTAGTACTTGGTCAAAACGGGTTTCTGACATTCCAACCGTTGCCAGTTCAGGAATCAGCGTTAAACCACCTTCTTTATCGATAATGTTCATTAACGTTTCGAGCGAACCGGCCTCGAAGTGGAAAGGTAGTTTTTCGTTACTGCCACCCTGATACGAGCAAAGATTGATCACCTGATGGCGAAAGCAATGACCATCGCTCAGCAACCATATTTCGGGGGTGGCAATGTCTTTCACCATAATTCTTTCCTTGCTGTGTAGCGGATGATCCGGATGGGCATAAATCATCATTCCTTCATAAAAAATTGGTTTCTCGTTGATGCGTTCTTCGTGCAAAGGAGTAACCAAAATACCTACGTCAATTAAATCGCGCTGCAAATGATCGATAATATTGTTGGTTGTAAGTTCTTCAACTTTGATATGAATGTTTGGGTACTTCCGTTTGTAATTGCCAATAAACAAGGGCAAAAGATACGGAGCCAGAGTCGGGATTATACCAATTTTCAGTTCTCCGGAAATCAGGTTCTTATGTTCCCGTATAATGTTATTTATTTTTTCGGCTTCTTTTAATAAAATCCGCGACTGCTCAATGATGCGGGCACCAACATCGGTCGGGATGAGCGGTTGTTTGCTGCGGTCGAAAATAATAACCGACAAATCTTCTTCCAGCTTTTTAATCTGCATACTCAGAGTTGGCTGGGTGATAAAACAGCTTTCGGCCGCCTTTCCAAAATGTCGGTATGTATCAACAGCAACAATGTATTCGAGTTGGGTGAGTGTGATCATGTTTTTTCTGTTTATTTCTCACTAAAGATAGAAAAAAACTATTGTTGACAGCATTAATTTTACCCCGGGGAATGGAAGTTGGGCCGGAAAAACTACCGGATTTGTTTCCTTTCTTTTAAACTATTAATTTACTTTGTCATATAAACGGACATCAAAAAAAATAGGAACACAATGAAACGACCATGATCGCAATTTTGCTTACACCGGAGGATAATTATTGGGAGTTCCATCCGTTGCCGAAGTTGATAAAAGAGATTTGGCAATATACGAGAATTGCAGAAACCTGAATTGAAAAAATAAACATATGAAATACTCTCGGATTTTTACATTTGCCCTGTTGGCAATATTTTTGTTTTCGTGCGGCGAATCGTATGAAAAACAGGCGGCCAAACGATTGTCGTTGGCTGAATCTCTTTATCAGAAAGGCGATACATCAGCTGCGCTGGCTCATCTCGATTCGATTCGGAAAATATATCCAGCCGCTGTTGAAGTTGTTGGGACAGCCGATCAGCAGAAAAAGAAAATCTATTCTGAAATTGTTTTCAGAAAGCAAACCGAACTTGACTCGGTTTTGGCCCGAATTGCGCGAGTGGAGCCGAAATTTATTGCTGAAAAAACCGAATTCGACCGCTATACGCAATACATTCACAAACGTCAGAATTTCGACCAGCGCTGGAATAAATCGTACATCCAGTTTCATCTTGATGAATTGGGAAACCTGTACATGTCGAGCAATTATTACGGTCAGCAGTGGCTCGATCACACCGGGTTCCGGGTTTACGACGGGGATCTTCAGGCAAAAACGGAGGACATTGGATTGGACGACCCGAACAACCACCACAGCGATTTCATGAATTATATTTGGGAAAAAGTAAGTTACCGGAACGGCAAGGACAACGGGGTAATCCAGTTTATCGCCGACCATCCCGACCGCAAGCTGAAAGCCGTTTTCCTAGGGAAACAACAGTTTTTTATCGTGCTTGAAGATTACGATAAAGAAGCTGCCCGCGATGTGTTGACATTTTCTTCTTTACTGAAGAAAAAACAGACTCTCGGGAAAGAAATAAAAAGTCTGCAATCGAAAATCGGGTAGTGATTATACAATCCGGTCGACTTCGTTTGGCGGCTGCGCCAGCACGCTCCGGTTGCCGTTGATTACAATGGGACGTTGCAGTAAACGCGGATTTTCGGAAAGAACAGCCAGCCATTCTTCATCGCTCAGAATCTTGTCTTTGTATTGTTCCTTGTACAATGGTTCCTGTTTGCGGATCAGTTCGTCCACCGGCAAATGGGTACGCTTCAGAATAGTGCGGAGTTCATCAACTGAAATACCATCGCGCATGTAATTTACTATTTGTATTTCGTAGCCCCGTTCTTCGAGATATTTCAGCCCTTCACGGCTTTTTTCACAGCGCGGATTGTGGTAAATTTTCATTGAAATATGGTGCTGATGTTTGATGTAATTGTAATAATCTTCCTGTGCACGGAACCTTGTTTCGATATTCTGTCGGTTGTAATTATTCGATAGATTGTTATCTAAAATTCGGGCTTTCGAATTGTCCTTCAACTGAATTTTCAGCATTTGCCGGAGTTCTTCTTTTATTTCGTTTGAAAAAACGGGGCAGGCAACTTCGATCCGCCGGTTGATATTGCGGGGCATCCAGTCGGCCGAAGAAATAAAAATACGTTCATCGCCGCCATTCCCAAAGAGAAAAACGCGCGAATGTTCGAGGTATTTGTCCACGATGCTGATGGCCTCAATGTTTTTACTCAGTTCCTCGTCGTCGGTTTTCAACCCGTAAATACCGCGGATAATTAAATTAATTTTAACCCCGGCGCCGCTTGCTTCGTACAACTTGTCCATCATGCCAACGTCGATCAGGCTATTCATTTTCAGGATCATGTAAGCCCGTTTTCCTTCTTTTGCGAATTCAATTTCCCGGTCGATCATCCGGCAAAAAAAGTCGCGCATAAGAAAAGGGCTGACCACCAAATAATCGAACTGACAACTCTGAAATGGCTGTCGAAATACATCGAAAACACGGGCCACTTCGTTGGCAATACGCGGGTCGCCGGTGAGCAGGCCATCGTCGGCATACACCCGGGCTGTTTCTTCGTGGAAATTGCCGGTGCCTACATAGGCGTAATTGCGGTACCCGTTTTTTTCTTCCCTTTTGATGAGAAGCAATTTGCTGTGTACTTTCAATCCCGGAATCCCATTGATTACCTGGGCACCTTCTTCCTGCAATTTATTTGACCAGTAAATATTCGATTCTTCGTCGAAACGGGCCTGAAGCTCAACCACAACGGTTACTTTTTTTCCGTTCCGGATGGCATTCAACAGGGCGTTCATCACCTTCGAACTATCAGCTACCCGGTAGATGGTGATGCCAATTTCAACCACTTTTGGGTCGATGGCAGCTTCGCGCAGCAAATCGATGAAATGCGAAAAACTCTGGTACGGATAATGCAGCATGATGTCCTTCTTCCGCATTTGTTTCAGGATGCTTTCGTGCGAATACAAATCTTTGTGCGGAATGGGGGGCAGTTTCTGGTAATAATGTCTCTTTTTCCCGATCTCCGGGAAATCCATGAAATCTTTCTGATTGTGATAACGCCCGCCCGGCTGGGTTTTTTCAACGTCATCGATTTTCATTTTCCGGACAATAAATTCCACTAGGTCGGCAGGGATTTCCTCATCGTGGATCAGCCGCACCGGCGTTCCTTTTTTGCGCTGTTTGAGGCTGGCTTCCATTTTTTCGATGAAACTTTTTGAAATATCATCGTCGATATCAAGTTCGGCATCGCGGGTTACTTTCAGCGTGTAAGCTTCAAATTTATCGTAATTGAAAATTGGGAAAATATCGTTCAAACAATAGCGGATCACATCGTCGAGCATCATCCAGTATTTCTTTTTACCCACTTCGGGAAGCACTAAAAAGCGGGGAACCGATCGGCTGGGAATGCGGATCAGGGCATACGAAAATCTTTCGGGTTTTAGCTTTTTCGAAAGTTTCACGGCCAGGTAAACCGAGCGGTCGCGCAGGTACGGAAACTTCCGGTCTTTGCTCAGCATGATGGGAACCAGGTTGGGTAGTACTTTCTGGTGAAAATATTTGCGCACAAAAATACCCTGAATGTGGGTGAGTTGCTTTTCGTTGACCCTGAAAATACCCTCTCCCTCCATTTCTTCCAAAATATTGTGAAAAATTTCCTGTGTTTTTTCCTGCTGAAGAATCACCACATTGTTGATTTCGTCGTGTAATTCCTGCGGGGTGAAATTCCCCAGCAGGGTTTCTTCGTCCTTCCCGTATTCCACCATGCGGCGCACGGTGGCCACCCTCACCCGGAAAAACTCATCGAGGTTGTTCGAGAAAATGCCGATAAAGCGGATGCGTTCGAAAAGCGGAACCGCCGGATCGGCTGCTTCCTGCAACACTCGTTCGTTAAACGACAGCCAACTGATTTCGCGATTGATATATTTCTTCGATAAAGCCATATCCCAATATTAAACGGCAAAATGTTGGTGGTAAGATAAAAGGAATTTTGATTTTATCCGAATGGATTGGAAATTCTTTTCAGCCACTGGGTTCCATATAAAACTCTTTCAGGTCATAAAGACTCTGAAAGGTTTCGATACAGCGTTTGGTTTCGGCTGTTTTTCATATACCAGCTATGGTTTATGGCTGAGTGAGGTTGCCTCTATTGCATCCTGAAAATTTTATTGAAAATCATCCTTGACATAAAAGGAGAATTATTGTACATTTAATTGTTTATCTGCTCGAAATGTACACAACCAACAAAAACAAAGGTATTTATAACTAAAAACTCCCACCGAAGCGGGAGTATAGGTCTTGTTACCTTCGGCATATAGCCTTATTGTGATAAGATGTAAAATTGAATTCTCGTGTTATGTGAGCGAAGATAGGTAATATTACAATAGATGTCAATAGCAAAACAATAAATAACCAAACGTATGGGCAAAATATTAGGACTTGACCTTGGCACCAACAGCATTGGCTGGGCGATTGTAGAAAAAGAACGCGACAGCGATTTTCAGCTAATCGGGAAAGGTGTCCGCATCTTTCAGGAAGGAGTTAAAATTGAAAAGGGAATTGAAAGTTCTAAGGCCGCAGAACGGACAAGTTTCCGTAGTGCCCGGCGATTGAAATACCGCCGCAAACTCCGCAAGATTGCAACACTGAAGGTATTGTCGTCCTGTGACTATTGCCCCGCATTATCGATACCGGAACTAAACAACTGGCGGTACAAAAAGCAATATCCGGTTAACGAAGCCTTTATGAACTGGCAAAAAACCGACGAGGCAACACAAAAGAATCCCTACCATTACCGGGCTTTAGCTGTTGAGCAAAAAATGGACCTAACCAACGAAACAGAACGCTTTATGCTGGGGCGGGCTTTTTATCACATGGCACAACGACGTGGCTTTTTGAGCAACCGGCTCGAAGGAACAAAAGAAAGCGACGGAGCGGTAAAAAAAGAAATTGAAGAAATATCGGTTGCCAAAGGAGAAAAAACATTAGGCCAGTATTTCTACAGTCTGTATCGACAAAACGAAAAAATAAGAGGCCGGTATACGCATCGTGAAGCACACTACCTGGATGAATTTGAGCGAATATGCCGTTTTCAGGAAATCCCTGCCGGGATAATGGAGCAACTCAAGAAGGCTATTTTTTATCAGCGTCCTTTAAAATCGCAAAAAGGCAGTATTGGTAAATGTGTATTTGAGCCGAAGAAACCCCGTTGTGCTGTTTCGCGCCCCGAATTCGAGGAATACCGGATGTTGTGCTTCATCAACAACATCCGGATAAAAACACCCGGTGACGAAAAATTGCGGGAATTGAATGCCGCAGAGAGGTTGAAAATCAGGCCTGTATTTTTTAGAAAAAGTAAAGACCATTTCGATTTTGAAGACATTGCCAAACAGTTGGCGCCCAGACATCAGTACAAATTTTATAAGATCAAAGAAAAGTACCCCGAAGACTGGCTGTTCAATTTTCCGATGAATACCACCGTAAGTGGCTGTCCGGTTTCAGCCCGGTTAAAAGAAATATTTGGCAACGAATTCGTGACGGATGAATACATTTTTGTGAAAAACGAAAACGGAGAACTTCCGAAAAAAGTGATTGATGCCTGGCATGCTTTGTTTACGTTCGATTCGGAAGAAAAGCTGAAAGGATTTGCATGCAACACCCTCGGCCTAAATGAAGCACAGGTTGCCGAATACCTAAAGTTACATTTGAAACAGGATTATGCTTCGCTTAGTCTGAAAGCCATTCATAATATTACGCCTTATATGAACGAAGGCTTACTTTATTCGCACGCCGTATTTCTGGCCAACATGCACAAGGCTGTCCCTGCCGATGTTTGGAACAATAAGGAAAACAGGGAAATCATTAAAACAGAAATTCACAACCTTATTGAGACCCAGAACGAGGAAAAACAGTTAATAGAAATTGTGAATGGAATTATAAAACGCAACAGGGAAGAAGGTGCTGTTTGGAGCGAAGAAGCAAAGCCATTCTTCAGGAAAGACATTCTTGAAAAGGTGAAATCGTACTATGGCCCGAACACTTATGCCTCGTTTAGCGAAGAGAAACGCAACTACATTGAGCAGCAAACTCTGGATTTATTCGGGCAGCAAATGCAAAAGAACAGGGGAACCGGCGAGTTTACCAAAGTGAAACGTATTGACGAACGGGTGAACGATTTCATCCTCGGTAATTTCGGGGCAGAAGAAAAAATGCTCGAAAATCTGTACCATCCGTCGGCAATCGAGGTTTACAAAGAGCCGGTAAAAGGCAATGACGGGCGTTTGTATCTGGGCAGTCCCATGGTGTCGTCGGTCAGAAACCCGATGGCCATGCGTGCGTTGCACCAACTCAGGAAGGTAATTAATGAGCTGATCCGAAATGAATTGGTTGATGCCACTACCAAAATACACATTGAAATGGCCCGCGACCTGAAAAATGCCAACGAACGCAAGGCGTTGCAAAGCTGGCAGAATGAACGTGAAAGGCTTCGGAAAACGTATTCCGAAAAAATAACCGAACATTTTAACGAGAGTGGTATCAACCGTGTACCTTCCGACGATGAGATACTGAAATACCAGTTGTGGGAGGAACAAAAACACAAATGTATTTATACCGGGCGTGAAATCAGCCTTCATCAATTTTTAGGCGCGAACCCCGAGTTCGATATCGAGCATACCATTCCCCGCAGTGTATCGCTTGATAACTCAATGGAGAACAAAACGCTTTGCGAAAGTACTTTCAACCGGGCGGTAAAACGGAACAAAATACCCACTGAACTTGGCAATCACAATGAAATTTTGGCACGGATTGAACACTGGAAAGAAAAATACGAAGAACTCGACAAGCAAATCCAAAAAGCAGTGAGAAGAGCCAAAGGGGCTGTCGATAAAGCGCAAAAAGACAGCGCTATCCAGGCCCGGCATAAACTTGTTTTCGAATACAACTACTGGCGCGACAAGTATCGTCGGTTTGCCATGAAAGATGTGCCCGATGGGTTTAAAAACAGCCAGTTGGTCGATACGGGTATTATCACCAAGTATTCGCGTTTGTATTTGCAAACGCTTTTTGGCAAAGTGTACACGGTAAAAGGGAATACTGTTGCCGATTTTCGCAAGCTGTGGGGATTGCAGGATGAATACGGGAAAAAGGAACGGGTAAACCATATACACCATTGTATCGATGCAATTACCATTGCCTGTATTACTAAAGAGAATTACGAGGCCTTGGCCCGTTTTTACCACGATTGGGAAGAATACTGGCAGGCTAATATGAAAGAAAAGCCACAGTTCGATAAGCCCTGGCCTACTTTTCCTGAAGATATGAAAAAGATAGAGGACGAAGTATTGATCTCGCACTACACCCCGGATGTATTGCCCAAGCAAAGCAAAAAGATTTTGCGCAAACGGGGAAAAAAGCAGTACACCCAGGAGGGCAAGCCAATTTACCAGAAAGGAGATACTGTGAGAGGGGCACTGCATAAAGAAACTAATTACGGGGCAATAAAGCGTAAGCTAATCACACAGAAAGGAGAGTTTGAGAAAAAGGTGCTTTATGTAGTACGAAAACCCATTGACTCCATAACTACATCAGACATTAATAATATTGTTGACGACTCTATTAGAGGAATTGTTGAAAGGGATAAGAAGGTGGAAACTATTTTAAGAAAGGAACTTGAAAAAGCTGAAAAAGTCCTTAATAATTCAGAAATCCCGGAAGAAATTGCAGCAATAAAAATTGTAGTTGATGAACTAAGAAATAAACTTTCAAAATTATATCATATTTCAAATAAAGATGGCAGTTATACTCCAATAAGAAAAGTTCGTTGCATTGCACCTACAGTAACAGAACCACTGTTTATCAAGAAGAATCGTGACTTGTCCAAAAAGGAATATAAAAGGTATAGTCATTTTGTAAACGATGGGAATTATGCTATGGCAATATATGAGGGGATGGACAAAAATGGAGGTATAAAACGAGATTTTCTAATTATTAATAATATAAAAGCTGGAGAATATTTCACAGGGAAGTTGGAAGAAAATCCGATTCCTGGAAATCATCCAAAGTCTGGTAACCATATGAAATACCTTATAAAAACAGGGATCCTCGTATTGTTTTGGGCTCAAAATCCTGAAGAATTAAAAGTAAAAAACAAAAAGGCAACAAATGAATTGGCAAAGAAAAGATTATATAAGGTAGTAAAAATGAATAAGGATGGTCGAATTACTTTTAAATATCATCAGGAAGCTAAAAATGATGAAAAACTAAAAAGTGATTTTGAAGAAGAATTTGATCAAAAAGCTCCAAAATCATTAGTAAATGGGGAATCATATGTTGACTTTGAAAATCCATTTCCAAAACTTTTACTCAGTCCTTCAAAATTTAATTTTTTAGTTGAGGGATATGAATTTGAAATTTCGTCTGTTGGTGAACTAAAATGGTTAATTTAACTTTTCGGGTCTTGCACCCCAAAAAAAGTTTTGATCCACTTAAAACAAAAAGCCTATGGGAATATATAACGGATGCCATTTATCCCGGCGAAATGCAGGATTTTGCAGCGAGATGTAAAAAACAGGTGCATGATGATACTCGTTGCATTGGTTGCCGTCAGTCGGCTGTAGCCTATTGCAGTTTATGTTGTCCCTTTATCTTCTGCCCTGCAGATTCTAAAAAATTATTTACCCCAAGAATTAAAAAAACATGAGTTATTCAAAATTAAACAAGAAAGAAGTATTGCTTCAGGCTGGATTACGCATAAACAATAGCCTGGGCGACAATGCCATTAAAAATGCAGTAGCCGGTATGGGCTACACGGAAGAAAAGTTACAGGAAGGGGCTGCCTTGCTTAACGAGGCCGATGTTTTATTCGAAACCCAGTTAAAAGAGTATGGCGATGTTGACGGAGCCCAAAACATATTTGCCACCTCTAAAATTAAAGCCAATGCCACCTATATGGTAATGCTCAGCATTGCACGGGTTGCCTTTAAAAAAGATGTAAAAGCCATTACTACCCTCGAACTGAATGGTGCCAGGGCTTCCACCGTCAGCGGATGGCTGAAACAAACCCGCAATTTCTACCGGTCGATACTGGCAAACGAAAGCTGGAAATCGGTAATGTCCGGGTACGGACAAACCGAAGAGATGCTGAATGCAGCTCTTCAGGAAATTGAAGTGGTGAATACTGCCAATGAACAGGTTAAAAAAGAACAAGGTGATGCGCAAAATGCTACCCTGATGCGCGATATGAAGTTTGAAGAACTGATCGACTGGTTAAACGATTACGAAGAAATTGTGAAAATCGCACTGGCCAATAGTCCCCAGTTACTCGAAAAACTTGGTATTACAGCGAAACGATGAAGTTCTGTTAATGGCCTTTGGGTGTTTCGAGAGAGGCACCCGAAGGTCTGATAAGCCGACACCCGAAGGGCCTTCGGACGCTTCGAGGTCGAAAGATAACCTTTCGGTGCCGATAGGGCCCGAAAGAGTTCAATCAACTTAAAAAGGACCAAACAACATGGAACAACTTCCGTTACAATACGGCACATTTTACCACATTTACAACCGTGGGATCAATAGTTGTGCATTGTTTCATCATGCTGCCAATCAATATCATTTTTTACGGTTATACGATAAGTACATATCTCCCGTGGCCGAAACATATGCATGGGTGCTGATGGGGAACCACTTTCATTTGCTGGTTAAAATCAAAGCTGAAGTAGAAATAGGATTTATCCTTTCTGACAAACCGACTTCAGAAGGACTTTCGGACGCTTCGGGGTCAAGAGATAACCTTTCGGTGTCGTTAAGACCCGAAAGAGTTTATTCCCCTAAAAAATACAAACCCATTAACCAATTTTCCCATCTGTTTAACGCGTATACCAAATACTACAATAAAGTTTATAAACGAACGGGTTCATTATTTGAGCATCCTTTCAGGCGTATTAAAATCACTTCCGAATCCCATTTGAAGTATCTTGTCTATTACATCCATCACAACCCTGTACATCATGGATTTTGTGAAGAAATGGTTGAATATCCGAGTTCATACCTGAGCATTTTATCGCCCAAACAAACCCGGCTGAAGCGTGATGAAGTAGTAAAGTGGTACGGACAACCCGATTTGTTTAAACAATACCACTGTCAGCAATCCATTAACCGGTTTTCAGAATTGCAGATCGACTTGCCAATTTTAATAATCAAGCACTAATCCTGACTGAGCCGGCAAGACCTGTCAGCGTGTTAACTACCTAAAACCTGCACAATGCTAAAACGCACCCTGTTTTTTTCAAACCCCTATCACCTGTCGTTAAAAGACCGGCAGTTGACGATACATTCGCCCGAATTAACGGGTACCAGAACCGTTCCCATTGAGGATGTTGGGTTCATTGTTTTCGATCATCCGCAAATAAGTTTTACTATGAAACTGGTTGAAGAGTTGAACGAAAACAATGTTGCCGTAGTGTTTTGCGACAGTAAACACATGCCTTCATCGATGTTACTGCCATTGGATGCAAACCATGTTCAGAACGAAGTATTCAGGTTGCAGATAGAAGCAAGCGAGCCCCTGAAAAAGAACCTGTGGAAACAAACCATCGAGTGTAAAATAACCAACCAGGCTTTGTTGCTCGATAAACTAGGCCTGCGCTCTCAGGATTTAAAAAACCTGTCGAAAACAGTAAAAAGCGGCGATGCCGACAACCGCGAAGGGTTTGCTGCGCGGATTTACTGGCAACGTTTATTTGGCAATTCATTTACACGCGACCGCTATGGCGACCCACCCAACCCATTTCTGAACTACGGCTATATTTTATTGCGGTCGGCAGTAGCAAGGGCGCTGGCTGGTTCGGGCCTGCTCTCAACCTTGGGAATCCACCACCGGAACAGGTATAATGCCTTCTGCCTGGCCGACGATGTTATGGAACCCTATCGCCCGTGGGTCGACCAGTTGGCTGTTAGTATGCACCAGTGTTGGCCCGATGCATTTATACTCGAAAAAGAACACAAAGAAGAACTACTAAAATTAATGGCTTTCGACGTGAAGATTGGAGATGTAAAACGGCCTTTAATGGTAGCGCTTTCTTTAACTACAGCATCGCTGGCCCGCTGTTTTGCCGGTGAAATACGAAAAATCACTTATCCGGTTTTTGAGTGAAACTTAACCCGGCAACGTCGTCAGACCGGTCGGAGTTAAGAGAATAAATTATGGAACAAGTCAGGTTAAATGCATATCATATTATGTGGTTGTTTGTATTCTTCGACCTGCCGGTCACGACCAAGAAAGAACGCCGCGATGCTTCCCGTTTTCGGAAAGACCTTGTAAAAAATGGTTTTTCGATGATGCAGTTTTCGGTTTACAACAGGCATTGTGCCAGTAAAGAAAGCGCTGAAGTGCACATCACGAGGGTAAGGGGAATGGTTCCCGAAAAAGGACAAATAAGCATCCTGTCGGTCACTGACAAACAATACGGGAATATTACCAATTTCTGGGGGAAGAAATCGGCTCCCTTGCCCGAAGGGCCCAAACAATTGGAAATGTTCTGACCCCGTTTCAACAGCGAATTTCTGCCGGGGAAGGGTACTTCTCCCCATGTGCCGGGGAAACTTCACAAGCGCCGGTGAAAATAGAAAACCTTTCGGCGTCGTTAAGACCCGAAAGTGTTTTATAAAAAAGAATAAATATCTAACTTGCACACGATAAGATACAGGATTAAAAAAACAATACATCATTCCCCTTCTATTGGCACAGAAAACTGTTTTTTCAAACGCACAATCTTTGAGAATGCCAGTAAACAAGAGCCTTTCCCCGTCTTTAGTTGTGGTTTGATGTAAAATTGAGATAAGAAACAACTTGCCGGTTAATGTTACAACATCGACGATAGTTGTGGTTTGATGTAAAATTGAGATAAGAAACAACTTGCTACCTGTTTGCAAATACACAGGTATAGTTGTGGTTTGATGTAAAATTGAGATAAGAAACAACTGACATTTTGTAAGCTATTTGTACTTTACAGTTGTGGTTTGATGTAAAATTGAGATAAGAAACAACTTTCTGAGCGGCTTTGTTTAGTTCAACATGGTTGTGGTTTGATGTAAAATTGAGATAAGAAACAACTTACATAAACCTTTGTGGCCGCGATCAGGAGTTGTGGTTTGATGTAAAATTGAGATAAGAAACAACTAAGTTCTTTTTTTTTGTGCGCACAATGAAGTTGTGGTTTGATTTAAAATTGAAATTAATCGAAATTTGCCAATTTATTACGGATACCTAGAAAAACCTGTGTATTCATAATTTCAGTCAATGGAACAATTTCTCCCGGTTTTTTTTGGTCGTCAAACAGATTGCATTGCCACCATCCAACTGTCCGCCATTCACCAAGTTTGAACCCGATATTTTTGAATTCGGCACATTTTACAAAGCCGAGTTTTTCGTGAAAGCCAATGCTGGCTTCGTTGGGAATGGTAATAATGGCCAGCAACGTGAAAATTCCCTGTGCGCGGGCAATTTCGAACAAGGCAGAATAAAGGGCGCTGCCCACCTTGTTTTTTCGAAACCGGGGATGAATGTACACAGATATTTCTTTGGCCCAGCGGTACGAAGCCCTGCTCCGGTAAGCAGAATAATACGCATAACCTGCCACTTGTCCGTCGATGATGCAAACAAGATATGGGTGTTCTTTTTGGATCGCCTGTACCCGGGCCCACATCTCTTCTTCCGAGGGAACTTCTTCGTCGAAAGTAACCGCCGTTTCGAGAATATACGGTTTATAAATATCGATTATCCCGGCAACGTCTTTTCTTTCAGCCAGCCGGATTTCAATCTTGTTCATCGCTGAATTCCATTAAAAATGCTTTGATAAAACCGTCGATTTCTCCATCGAGAACAGCCTGCACATTCCCGCTTTCGAAGCCGGTACGCACATCTTTCACCAGTTTGTAAGGTTGCAGAACATACGAGCGAATTTGCGAGCCCCACTCGATTTTCTTCTTGGTGGCATTTACCTGTTGTTCCACTTCACGGCGTTTGCGAAGTTCCAGTTCGTATAATTGCGATTTCAGCAGGCGAAGGGCATTTTCCTTATTCCCCAGCTGCGACCGGCTTTCCGTGTTTTCAATAATAATTCCGGAAGGGGCATGCCGCAAACGAACACCGGTTTCCACCTTGTTCACATTTTGCCCACCGGCGCCTCCCGAACGGAAGGTGTCCCAGGTAATATCGTTGGGGTTAATTTCTATCTGGATGGTATCGTCGACCAGCGGCGCAACAAAAACCGAAGTGAAGGACGTCATTCGTTTGTTCTGCGCATTGAACGGAGAAAGACGAACCAGCCGGTGAACCCCGTTTTCGCTTTTCAAATAGCCGTACGCGTATTCTCCTTCGTATTCAATGGTGCAACTTTTCACGCCTACTTCATCGCCCGGATGAAATTCAGCGGTGGTTACTTTGTAGCCCTGTCTTTCGCCCCAGCGCAGGTACATGCGCATCAACATATCGGCCCAGTCGTTGCTTTCGGTTCCGCCCGCCCCTGCATTGATACGAAGCACCGCACCCATTTTGTCTTCCTCTTTACGCAACATGTTACGGGTTTCCAGTTCTTCGACCAAAGAAACACATTCTTTGTATTGTTCGTCAATTTCTTCTTCCGAAGCATCCCCTGCTTCAAAAAAATCGTAAAAAACGAGGAAATCGTCAATGGCTTCGTTCACTTTCCGGAACCCTTCGGTCCATACTTTAATCGAACGAATGACTTTCATCTGTGCCTCGGCTTCCTTTGATTTGTTCCAGAAGTCGGGGTCTTGTGTTTTTAGTTCTTCTTCCTGAAGTTGAATTAGCTTACTATCGTAGTCAAAGATGCCTCCTTAACGCATCCCGGCGATCAATAAGGCTTTTTATATGTTCTTTTAAGATCATTTTCGTGCCTGTTTTTAAGTTCAGGGGCAAAAGTACACAAACCGTCCGATAATTCAATTCAAATTAAAAACGCAGCCTGAATTTTATATTACCGGAAGATATTTGCAGTAATCATTTTCGAAAGAGATAAAAAAACCGGGCAAACAATTTACCCGGTTTCCTATTGAGATTTTAAAAACTTCGTTTATTTAGAAATTATTACTGTCCCCATTCCAGAGTACTTTCGTTGCTGGTTGAAGCCTGTACATTGTAATTATCGCCGCCTGTTTCGTATTTAAATGCACTCAGCACCATTCTGAAGTTGGTTCCGGTTGTTGGTTGGTATCCTTGTCCCCAACTGCCGCTGTTTGATGTAAAGTCCACTTTTTTGTAAGTCGGGTCAATTGCAGGGCTAAGAAATACAAGTTCATCGTCGTCGTACAGTTTGACGACGTATAAATCAGCTTCGGCAACAGCGTCCCACTCAATAACAGCTTTCGAGTTTGTAACATCGTATTCGCATTTTTTAATTACCGGTGGAATCAATACATCGGCTGTTAATACATCGTCGTCGGTAAGAACTTCACCACTTTCAAAAGTAGCGGTAAAATGGTACGTGCCGGTTGCCGGCTTTTCGGTTGACAAATCTTCTTCCGGAGTATCGTAAAAGAAATCAGTCTTAAAACCCGGATACGCTGCAAGATTGTACGTTGTGCCTGGAGCATTATTCGGATCTACGGTTACAGATGAAAATGGATCAAACGAATAGGCATGCATCGAAAGGCCGTATAAAACATTCGACCCGGATTGTTGGGTAACTATATATACATCGCCAACAACTGTTACATTGTCTTCATTTTTATTACAGGAAACCAGAAATACCAGGCTGCCAATAATTGCAAAAGCTAATTGTTTCATTTTTTATTTTTAAATAATATGTCAAAGTTAACACCTCTTAGATGAATAAGACAGGAAAAGGTTGGGTGGCTGCCTTGGTTTTTTTTCATTATTTGCCCAGCGACCGTATTTTTATCGTCATCAGGTAACTTTCCGTTAGTTGATCCCGGCCAGTTCTTTTATTTCCTGAATAATTTTTCGGGCCAACAAATCAGCCTTTTCCATGCTTGGCGCTTCCGAATAAATACGGATAATCGGCTCGGTATTCGATTTACGCAGGTGTACCCACTCTTCCGCAAAATCAATTTTTACACCATCGATGTCGTTCACCTGTTCGGTGCGGTATTTTTCCTTCATTTTAACCAGAATTTGGTCCACATCAATTTCCGGGGTCAGTTCAATTTTATTTTTCGAAATGAAAAAATCGGGATATGTTTTCCGAAGTTCTGAGCATTTCATGCCGGCTTTTGCCAGATGAGTCAGGAACAGGGCAATGCCAACCAAGGCATCGCGACCGTTGTGCGAAGCCGGGTAAATTACCCCGCCATTGCCTTCGCCTCCAATTACCGCATGGGTGCGGCGCATTTCGGCTACCACATTTACTTCGCCAACGGCGGCGGCCGAGTACGAACCTCCATGTTTTTCGGTAACTACCCGCAATGCCCGCGACGACGACAGGTTCGAAACCGTGTTGCCCGGCGTATGCTGAAGCACGTAATCGGCCACCGCAACCAGCGTGTACTCTTCGTTGAACATGCTTCCGTCTTCGCTGATAATTGCCAGCCGGTCGACATCGGGGTCAACTACAAAACCAACATCGACGTTACCTTTTTTTATTATTTCTGAAGTTTCAACCAGGTTTTCGGGAAGAGGTTCGGGAGTATGTGCAAAATGTCCGGTGGCTTCACAGTTAATTTCAACAATTTCTGCTACACCCAATGCTTTCAGAAGTGCGGGTATTACCGTTCCACCCACCGAATTGACAGCATCGATGGCCACGCTGAATGTAGCGGCTTTAATTGCCGATACATCAACCAGCTCGAGGTTCAGTACATCCTGAATATGAATGTCGGTGTAATTTTTATTTTCAATCTTCCCAAGATTATCTACTTCGGCAAAAACAAACGATTCATTTTCAGCAATCTTCAAAATTTCAGCGCCGGCAGCGGCTGATAAAAATTCGCCATTTGCATCGAGCAGTTTCAGCGCGTTCCATTGCTTCGGATTATGACTGGCCGTGAGGATGATGCCGCCATCGGCATTTTCTTTCGGCACAGCAATCTCGGTTGTCGGGGTGGTTGCCAGGTCAATGTCGACCACGTCGCAGCCCATCCCGGTAAGCGAGCCAATGACCAGTGATTTTACCATCTCACCCGAAATACGGGCATCGCGGCCAACTACTATTTTCGGTTTTTGTTTGTTTGCTTTTGCTTTTATAAACGCCGCATAGGCCGAAGTAAATTTCACCACATCCAGCGGGCTCAGGCCTTCGCCGGAATTGCCGCCAATGGTGCCGCGTATTCCGGAAATTGATTTGATAAGGGTCATATTATTGTCCTCAGTTTTTAGGTTTACTTTGAAAAGTATTGAACTTGCAAATTAAACATTTCCGGTTCAAAAGCAGATAAAAGTTCCTTTAAAATTTTCGACAGACTAAAATGACCAGTTCCTGAATACATCGATTTTTCAGAGAGTATAAAAATTAAATGATTTTTTGTTTGTAACCCGTAAAGAAGAATATCATACCGAATAGAACACCTTTAAATAAAAAGGCCCGGCGACTTACCGGACCTTTTCTCTTCTAACTAATGTAAAGCTCAAACAAAACTTATGAAAAAAATGTATTGTATCTACACCTCTGACAATTTATAAATACAATACCCCTAATCGTGATGCTATTATTTTTAATTTTAGCCGAAACAAAAAAGGACAAGCATTTTGAGTTGATATGACAAAGCAAATTTTAAATTCTACTGCCAATTTTATGATTGATGTTTTCCGAATTATCTCGTTTGAATATGGATATCGGTTTAAAATGCATAGTCATAAGCGCATTGAACTCAATTATGTGCTGAAAGGGAAATGTCTGATGATGCTCGAAAACGAATTGGTAACCCTGCTCGAAAACAATTGCATTCTTATTTTACCTGACTCGAAACACGATTTTTATGTAAATTCTAAAAGTGGAGTCAAGATTGCACAATTGGAATTTCGGTTGGATGATCCGTTTCTTTTTTCAGTAAATGAAGAATTAGGAAACACATTATCGTTTCTTAGCAAACAGGAAGGAACAGAGCGCGGTTTCCTGAAAATTCCGCATACCCCGGAGATTTGCAGTTGCATGGAACGGATTATTATGGAAAATAAGCTGAAAAGGAAAGGTCATGTTTTTCTTACCCGGCTGTATTTCAATGAGCTATGGGTGATTCTTTCGCGGCAAATCGATAAGTTGTCAATAAAAGAGGAACAACCGAAAAACCAAACATTGGCACAAGCTGTTGAAACATTACAAACCAATTTTATTTCAGACATTACCATCAACAAACTGGCGTCGGACTGTTCGGTTTCCAACCGCTATTTGCGACAGCTTTTTAAGACACATCTTCAAACTCGCCCTATTGATTATTTAAACGATTTGCGCATTGCCAAGTCGAAAGAGTTACTTTTAAACCAACAGTATGCCATTAAAGATATCGCCTACACAGTTGGGTACTCGTCGCCTCAGTATTTTTGCCGGATTTTTAAACTCCGAAACGGAATTACACCACAAAAATATCGTCAGTTTCTTTTAGAATCATGAGAACAGGATGCACTTCCGAAATGTGCAACTTTTTTTTTAATATGTTCTTTTATAGACAATAAAATACTTCGCGGATCAGATACATTTGGGTAAACTAAAAATCAGAGAATGACTCCGAGAGAAAATATTCTGAGAGCGCTTCGAAGAGAAGGATTTGAACATGTACCCGTTGATTTTGTACTGTGCGAATCACAAATTGAGGAATTCAGGAAAAGATTTGGGCATGATGATTATCAGTCCTATTTCCAGATGGACCACCGCTCGTTTGAAATGCAGGTACAACGCAATTATTCGTATGGCCCCGAATTATTTAAACGTGAAAAATTGCCGGAGAGTACTGTCTTCGATGAATATGGAATTGGACATTCGAAAGGATCGGAATATGCTTTTCACATGACCCGGATGCATCATCCGCTGGCCGGGGCCGAACTGAATGAAATACTGGATTATCCATATCCAACGGTTCCGGAGAATGAACTGCCCCGTCTCACTAATCAGGTTCACGACTTGCGATCGAAAGGATTGGCGTCTTTTGCATTTATGCAGATGACCGTCTGGGAGGCATCGTGGTATTTACGTTCGATGGAAGAATTGATGATGGATATGATGACCGAGGATGAAAAGGCAACAGCGCTGTTGGATAAAATAACCGATTTTGCCTGTTCGAAAGCCGAAGTATATGCGAAAGCCGGAGTAGATATTTTATCGCTTGGCGATGATATTGGCACTCAAAGTTCGATCATGCTCGATGTACCCATGTGGGAACAATGGATGAAACCTAGACTTTCGAAAGTAATTGATACAGCCCGAAGAATCAATCCGGACATTCTGATTTTTTATCATTCCTGTGGTTACGTAATGCCATTCATCGATCAGCTGATTGAGGTTGGCGTAGATATACTAAACCCGGTACAACCGGAATGCATGAGTTTTGATGACGTTCACGATCGCTTTGGCAACCGCATTTCGTTTTGGGGAACTTTGGGAACCCAACAACTTTTACCATTTGGAACAAAAGAAGAAGTGTATACAACGACTATTTCGCGGTTGCAGAAATGCGGGGAAAAAGGAGGTATTACCATTGGGCCAACACATTTGGTAGAACCGGAAGTTCCCTGGGAAAATCTTTGTGCAATTATCGAAGCTGCAAACAATTTCAGGCATAATAAATAAACAACAACCATTGTTCCTTCATAAATAAAATCAGGATGGGATATATTGACATTGCTATTTTCATTTTGTATGGGCTTCTTATCTTCGCGATCGGGAACTGGAAATCAAAATCAAAAAAAACAGAACAAAACAGCGACGATTATTTCTTTGCCGACAGATCACTTCGTTGGTATTTAGTAGGTAGTTCAATCATTGCAGCAAACATCTCGGCCGAGCAATTTATCGGCATGTCGGGATCGGGTTATGCCATTGGCCTTGGAATTGCCACTTACGAATGGATTGCTGCGATTATCCTCATTGTTGTTGCAAAGTTTTTCCTGCCTGTTTTTATCGATCAGAAGATTTTTACCATGCCGCAATTTCTTGCTCTCCGGTATGATAATCGTATTAAAACCATTTTAGCCATTTTCTGGATCGGGCTGTTTGTGTTTGTAAATCTGACCTCCATTTTATATTTGGGGGCGCTCACATTAAAGTCTGTTTTCGGAATCAGTCTCATCTACGGAATTATCGGACTTGCCGTATTTTCTGTTTTATACACCATCGTAAACGGGTTAAAAGCCATTGCAAATACCGATATTTTCCAGGTATTATTTCTGCTGGGCGGAGGTCTTCTTACCTGTTACTTTGCTGTCAACAAGGTTGGTGGGAACAACGGTATTTTCGAAGGATTCAAAACGATGTATGAACAACTTCCCGATAAATTTCACATGATTCTGAGTAGAGACAATCCTGCGTATATCTATCTTCCCGGTATCCGCGCGGTGTTTGGGGGAATCTGGATTGCGGGAATTTATTATTTTGGGGCCAACCAGTACATTATTCAGAAAGCTTTTGGAGCCAAAAATCTGAAAGAAGCCCAGCGAGGGATGCTTTTTGCAGGCTTCCTGAAAATGATCCTGCCCTTTGTGGTGGTTATTCCCGGAATAGCTGCTTTGGCATTGAATGCTGATATTGCCAAACCCGATGAAGCCTATCCCTGGTTGCTTAATAATATTATCCCTTCCGGGGTAAAAGGGCTTATTTTTGCAGCGTTAATCGCAGCCATTGTTTCGTCCTTCAGCGCAATCCTCAATAGTACTTCGACCATTTTTACGATGGATTTGTATAAACCCTTGATCAATAAACATGCATCCGAAAAAACGCTGGTCGATGTCGGGCGTATTTCGGGCGTGGTGGCCATGTTTATTGCTGTAATTGTAGCTCCTTTATTGGGAACCATTGAGCAGGCTTTTCAGTTTATTCAGGAGTACACCGGAATGGTCAGCCCCGGGATAACCGCAATTTTTGTTTTCGGCTTATTCTGGAAAAAAACCACTTCACGTGCTGCATTTTGGGGAACAATTATGTCGATTCCGGTATCTGCTTTCCTGAAATTCTTATTTCCTGAAATGCCATTTCTCGACCAAATGTTAGTTTCATTTCTAATTATATCTTTATTGATTATTGTCATCTCCAAGCTCGATATACATCACGTTGAAAATAAAGGGATACAACTTACAAATCAATTATTTAGGACCGATAAAACCTTTAATCTCCTGTCGATAATCATTCTCATTATTTTTTCTGCTATATATATTATTTTTTGGTAAAAATTTAAATGAAATAGTTATGCCAGCTAAACCTTCACAAATTTTAATTCTGATTGTTTTTGTTCTCTTTTCCTGTCGTTCGAACGAGATCCCTTCAGCTTTTGACGTATCAGGAGTTGAGAATTCCACGATCAGTTTAAACGGCAACTGGAAATTCAGTATCAATCCGCCTGAGAAATTTTGGGAAAACACGGTCGATTTTTCCGGCTGGCCCGACATTCGTGTTCCCGGAGAGTGCCAGATGCAAGGATTTGCGATCAAACACGACACTCCCTATGTATACAAATTAAAGTTCATGGTTCCGAAAGATTATTCCGGAAAACAAATATCGCTTAATTTTTACGGAGTATACGGGTATGCCCGCGTTTGGGTAAACGGACAGTTTTTGCGGGAACATTTTGGCGGATTTACAAAGTGGAGCTGCGATATGACAGACATTGTTAAAACAGGAGAGGAAGCAATTCTTACTGTCGAATTTATTGACTATACCGATGACATTTCATACGCCAGCGGTTATGCGAAACACCAGATTGGCGGGATTCTTCGGAATGTAGAACTGGCTGTTTTACCTTCTGTAAATTTCAAGAAATTGTATTTCGAAACCGAGCTGGACGAAAATTACCGGAATGCCGAATTGAAGGTTTTTTATGAGCTAAACCAACCAACCGCATCGAAACTTCAGGTTGAAATTTATGATGCTGCAAATAAGCGAATAAAACAGCAGGTGAAAGAAAGTCCGGAACGAAACGGCATGCTTTCCATCGCGGTTAGCAACCCGTTGAAATGGGATGCGGAACATCCGAACCTGTATACCGTGGTGACCACTTTGTTTTCAGAAGAAAAAGAGATATTAAAAATTCCCCGGCAAATAGGTTTTCGCGAAGTGAACGTACAGGGGAACAAATTGTTGGTAAATGGTATGCCGGTAAAACTGCGCGGAGCCTGCCGTCACGACATTCATCCTTTGTTGGGAAGAATGTCGACCCCGGAATACGACAAAAAAGATGTTTTGCTTGCCAAAGAAGCAAACCTCAACTTCATCAGGACTTCACATTATCCGCCAACTGAAGAGTTTCTGCGTTATTGCGACCAGTACGGGATTTATGTAGAAGATGAAACGGCGGTTTGTTTTGTTGGAACACATCGTTTCGCCGACTACCGGGCCTCTGGTACTTCTCAGGACAGTGCCAAATATACCGGACGTTATTTGTCACAACTTGAGGAAATGATCCAAAACCATCGGAATCATCCCAGCGTGATTATCTGGTCGATCGGGAATGAGAACGTTTTTGGAAACAACTTTACCGAATCGTTCAAATGGGTAAAAGCAAACGACACCACCCGCCCGGTAATATTCAGTTACCCGGGACACGTACCTGACAGCCTCAAAATTTACGATATTGCAAGCATGCACTATCCCAACTGGCAAGGAAATCTAAAACAGTACGGAATTACTTCCGATAAATTTTCGTACCAGCCCATGCCTATGCTTTTCGACGAATGGGCGCATGTGGCCTGCTACAACAAAACCACGTTGCAATACGATCCCAACGTTCGCAATTTTTGGGGGCAAAGTCTCGATAGTATGTGGACTTATTTATTCGAAGCCGACGGTGGACTTGGTGGCGCTATCTGGGGAATGATTGATGAAACATTTATGTTACCTGATACGCTTTCAGGCTTTAATCAGTGGTGGGGCAAAATCGATCCCAAAATAATTCACACAACGTATGTTGGTCCTTGCGTGGGCTATGGCGAATGGGGTATTGTTGATACCTGGCGCAGAAAAAAACCAGAGTTCTGGGGAACTAAAAAAGCGTATTCGCCTACAAAAATTCTGATAAAAAATGTTGCTAATTTTGAGTCCGGGAAAAATTTAAAAATCCCTGTTTACAACCGTTTCGACCATACTGTATTCAACGAACTAAAGATTACCTGGCAATATGGTGATGGTTCAGGAACAATAAAAAATTCGGATATCAAACCGCATCAGAAAGGGGAATTAGTCATTCCGGCACAAGATTGGAAAGCGGGAGAAATGCTGAACCTCAGTTTCTATCAGAATGACACGTTGCTGATTGACCAGTATAATCTGCTACTGGGCATACGAAAAATAGAAATACCGGTTTGCCAAAAGGGTAATTTGATTGTGACCGATCAGGAAAACCGTTTGCTGGTGAAAGGAATAAACTTCTCTTTGACCGTGGATAAATCATCGGGATTGCTTCAGAATATCGTAGCGGGAAATGATACCTTGATCAAGTCGGGCCCGTATATCAACCTAAAAATTATGGGGAAGAATGATTATCTCCAAAACTGGAAATGTACCGGTTTCAAGTACACGGTTGAAAATGGAATTCTCGATATCTCAACAGAAGGGAATGACGATAATATTACAGTCTCTTTTCATTTTCAGCTTGATGAAACCGGCACATTACAAGTTGGGTACAAGTTGGGTAATGCCCCGGAATATAGCGGGGTACAGGAGTGTGGCATGAAATTCATAACCGGCAACCAGTTTAGTAAATTGGCATGGGACCGGAACTCATATTTTTCGGCTTATCCGAACCAGGATTTGGGCGAAGCACGGGGCGAGGCAGACCTGACATCCAAACCGGCGATGAGTTATCGCGAATACCCGGATCATTCATGGAGCCTCGATTCCAAAGATTTTTATTATCACGGATTGAACAAGGATTTGCCGTTTACCAACTTGGCGCGTTCGATGAAAGAAAATATTTACTCCTTTGTTTTAAGCACACCCGGGCAACATAAAATTACGATTATCGATAATGCCACACAGGCTTGCCGGTTCGATAAAATTCAAAATAACGGTGTTCTATTGATCAACGATCAATGGGATTATCCTTGTTTGGTCTGGGGAAATTATTCAAAGAAATTAAAACTAAGCAAAGAAGTTGAAGGAAAGGCGGTTCTTACAATCCGTTGATCAGATCAGAATTTATCCGGAGAAATAAAGAAGTAAAACTTTGTTTGATAAACGAATTGTTTGCAGAAGGAAGCTGTTTGATTATCTATCTGTTGATTTCTGCAAACATTTTCAATACGTGTTGTTTGTCTTTTTCAAGTTGCTTTTTTAGTTCATCAATGGAATTAAACTTTTGCTCTTCCCTGATTTTTTGATAGAAGCAAAGTTCAATCTGTTTGCCGTAAATCGTTTTGTTGAAATCGAAAATATGAACTTCGATGCTGCGATGATCGGCATTATTGTTTACAGTCGGACGCGTGCCAATGTTGAGCATTCCTTTGTAAACAGAGCTGTTGAACCGAACCATTACGGCATAAACTCCGTGCCCGGGAATAATCTTATGCGGATCGGACGATTCGATATTGGCTGTCGGAAACTGGATTTCCCGGCCCAATTTGTGGCCTTCCACCACGTTTCCATGAAGGGTAAACCGGTAACCAAGAAATTCGTTGGCCCGTTTGATGTCTCCGCTTTCCAGGGCAATCCGTATTTTGGTTGAACTAATATTTACATCGCCCACATGAAGCGCTTCCAGCTTTTCAAGCCTGAAATTATATTGATCGGCACATTCCTTCAGGAACTCGTATCCTCCTTCACGGTCTTTTCCAAATTTATGATCGTACCCAACAACCAGGCAACGGGTATTCAGTTTGTCGACCAGAATAGTCTTTACAAAATCAGAATAGCTTAATCTACTGAATTCCAGCGTGAATGGAAATGCAATCAGATGGTCGATACCTGCTTCTTCAAAAAGTTGTATTTTCTCATCAAGAGTGGTCAGCAACCGCAGGTTCCCCTCTTCCGGAGAAAGCACCAACCGGGGGTGAGGGAAAAACGTAAAGATAACCGATTCGCCTTCAATTTCTGCGGCAAGTTCTTTCAGCCGCCCGATTACTTTTTTGTGCCCGTTGTGTACTCCGTCGAAAGTGCCAATGGTAACTACCGGATTGATTGCCTTGAACGTTTCTATGTTGTAATATACTTTCACCTGCTTAAGTCTTTCAGCGCCAAAAATAGATAAATCTATCTGTTCACCGGGAAAAATTACTGTTATTTATGGAATGCTTTCATTTCAGATTGCTATTTTTACAGCTCGTTAACCGAAAAAGAAGGAATATGGTGAAAAATATTTTCCCTTTATTTGTTGCTATTGCTGTTTTGTTTTCTGCATGCAGCAAAAAAAAAGAATTTGTCATTGAAGGTAAAATCACCAATGCCTCGGGCAAATACCTTTATCTCGATGAGCTAAAATTAACGGTTAATCAAACCGTCGATTCAGCTAAAATTAACAAAAACGGTGAATTTCAGTTTAAAGGAAATGTCAGTTTCCCAACCTTTTATTTGTTAAAACTATCGGATAACAATTTTGTTACATTGCTGGTCGATTCCGTTGAAAAGGTTCAGGTTCATGCCGATGCAGCCAATTTCTCGAGGGAATATGTAGTCACCGGTTCCGACGGCTCGAAACTCGTTCAGGAGTTAAACAATCACCTTTCGGACACCAAGCACAAACTCGATTCAATTCGGAGCCTGACGGTTTTGTACCGAACCCATCAGGATTACCCGTATTTGAAGCAAAACTGGGAACAGGAAATAGGTCAGATTAAAAAATCGCAGATCGATTATTCGTCCAATTTTGTTCAGAAACACCCATTTTCGATGGCCAGTGTGCTTGCCCTTTATCAAAAATTCGACGACAACAACTATGTAATACAGGATCTCCAATCGCTGAAAGTTGCAGCATCGGCGCTCAATTCGGTTTTCCCGAAATCGGAGCATGTGCGAGCCCTGTATCAGAATACCATAAAATTGATGCAAGATGAGCAAAACATAAAATTGCACAATATCATCCAGCAGGCGGGCACCAATAGTCCCGATATTAATTTACCCACTCCCGGAGGAAGAAATGTTTCACTTTCATCGCTTCGTGGAAAATATGTACTCCTGCAATTCTGGGCCGCAGTTGATAACGGTTCGCGAATTCAAAACCCGGTATTGGTTGAGCTTTACCAAAAATACAAAAATAGAAATTTTGAAATTTACCAGGTGAGTATCGATAAAAACCGCATCGAATGGGTCGATGCCATTGACAAGGACAACCTTACCTGGATCAATGTTGGCGACATGAAAGGAAGTTTTTCAGCAATAAACAATTACAACGTACAGAAAGTGCCATTCAATTATCTGCTCGACCCCGAAGGCAAAATTGTTGCCCGTGATGTTCAGGGACCTGCATTAAACAAATTACTCGGCGAATTGCTGAAATAATGAAAGCATTGTTTCGGTAAGTTTTTTTAACTTTCAGACTTGGTTTTTACAGGTATCTTTACCTCAAATTTTCAATGTTTTGGTTCAAACTCAAGGCAAAATATATTTTGTATCCGATGTTCATTTAGGTGCGCCAGCCCTGAAAAACAACAAGGAAAGAGAAACACTTTTTGTTCGCTGGCTCGACGAAATTAAAGCTGACGCAAAAGCGCTTTTCCTGATGGGCGATATTTTCGATTTCTGGTTCGAATACAGAAAAGTTGTTCCCCGGGGTTTTACCCGTACGCTCGGGAAAATTGCCGAAATTGCCGATTCGGGCATCCCGGTCCATTATTTTACAGGAAACCATGATCTCTGGATTTTTGATTACCTGCCTGACGAGTTGGGCATTATTCTTCATCGTCAGGAATATAAAACCGAATTCTACGGAAAGAAATTTTTTCTGGCTCACGGCGACGGGCTGGATTCATCAGATAAAGGCTATTTGCTCCTGAAAAAAATATTTACCAGCAAAACAATGCAATGGGCATTTGCCCGATTGCATCCGAACTTTGCGTTCAGCGTTAGCCACAACTGGTCGAAAAACAGCCGGATTGCCAATGGTATTCAGGCCGATAGCTACCGGGGCGATGACCAAGAGGGGCTTTTTATTTTTGCAAACTCAATGGAAAAAAAAGAACACTTTGATTATTTCATATTCGGGCACAGGCATTTATTAGTAGAAAGACCCATTGGAGAAAAGTCCGTGTTTATTAACTTGGGCGACTGGATTAATTCCTTTTCATACGGCGTTTTCGACGGGGAAAAACTGGAGCTAAAAAAATACAACATTCTATCATAGCGATCTGAATTATTGCAAATTATGACAAAAAGAATTTACACAAAAATCATTGGGACAGGATGCTATATTCCCTCACGGATTATAAAAAACGATTATTTCAAAGATTATCAGTTTTTCGATCCGTCGAGCAAGGCCATATTTGACAAATCCAATGAAGAGATTATTTCCAAGTTTGAGGAAATAACAAATATAAAGGAAAGACGCTGGATCGAAGAAGACAAATTAACTTCCGATATGGCGGCAGGAGCGCTGAAAAATGCAGCCGAATCAGCAGGCATTGGCCTTGAAACTCTTGATTTTATTATCGTTGGAAACAACATTGGAGATATTCCTCATGAAAATGGCATTTGTGATTTTATGCCTGCCGTTGCCAGCAAAGTAAAAGCCCGTTTGCATATAAAAAACCCGGCCTGTGTTGCTCACGATGTTATTGCCGGTTGCCCGGGATGGACACAGGGAATGATCATTGCCGATGCTTATATCCGCAGTGGTTTTTACAAACGCGGAGCCGTTATTGGAGCAGAAGTGCTTTCCCGTATTGCCGACCCACACGACCGCGATACCATGATTTATGCCGACGGGGCCGGGGCAACTATTCTCGAAGGCGTTGAGAGCGATGTGCCAATCGGTATTCTCAGCCATTCGAGCCGTTCCGATTGCGTCCCTTATGTCAACCTTTTATCAATGGGCCCTTCGTTCAACGAAGAACCTAACAAGGGAAAATTATACCTTAAAATGTCCGGGCATAAATTGTATGTATATGCCCTCAGCTTCGTTCCCGGGGTGGTAAAAGAAAGCATCGATAAAGCCGGATTGCAGTTGTCTGATATTAAAAAAGTAATTATCCATCAGGCCAACGAAAAGATGGACGATGCCATCCTGAAAGGTGTTTTCAAACTGTACAACGAAAAGAATATACCCGAAGGAATAATGCCGATGAGTATCCGGAGCCTTGGAAATTCATCAACCGCTACTGTTCCTACTTTGCTCGACCTGATTGTAAAAGGGAAGATGGAAGGACAGCAAATAAACAAAGGAGATTACATTATCCTTTGTTCGGTTGGCGCCGGGATGAACATCAATTCGATTATATACAAATGGTAAACTGACCATATATTTTCCCCGCAAAAAAAGGCGGAACGGTTGAACCCGTTTCGCCTTTTTCTTTACAGACAGGACCCGGCCTCTGGGTCGGATGAGGTACGGTTGCGGTTGCCCGACAACCCCGGAGCCTGTCTTTGTGCGCGAATGTACTATTTTTTGTAATATCGGATGCCTGCCCGTTTTTATTTCAATCAGCCTTTCAGAAACATTTCCACACAAACAGCCCAGATAATGATGCCCAGGAAAAAAGCAAAGGCGCCATGTAACTGACTGGCCGGGGTATATTTTTTCATTTTCTCCCCGTTCACTTTTTCTTTGCCCATCCATAACATTGCTCCCGTAATAATTCCTCCGACACCGCCAAGTACTGCCAGCAAATACGCTACAGCGACCAAACTGCCTCCGGTATTCCCTGTGTCGGGAAGAGGATGATAGCTGTTTGCCGGTTGTCGATATGATTGCTGATGGTTCGCAGGCGATGGAACGTTTTGATCGTACGAAGGTGGCGGTGCAAACAGGTCGTTTAACTCGCCTAATGCAGAGGCTTGTTCCCAGTTTGCCATCCCTTCAAACCAAACCAAAGTCGATGGGCTGATTCCTTTCATCCTTAATTCATCTTTCGAAAAAGGACCGGTTTGCTGGTTGTTTTCAACGATAAAATACTTCTTCATGCTCACTATTATTGGTTCTTAATTTTTCAGATGTAAATTATTAGAAAATATTCAATAAAGCAACCCCTTTCCCGAATCAATTATTTTTGGCGTTCAATACTTTATAATCTGATTTTTTTAATATTGTTCATCCGTTAGATATAAATATCTTTCCATCCCTTTCCAAAAAATTTCGCTCATATTATTAACTTTATACAAAAATCAAAACTTAACTGTCATGAAGAAGCTCTTTTTATTTGTATTGGTCCTTTCAGTTGGGCAAGCGATGGCCCAATTTGTTTCCAACCCATATAGTCCAACTCGGATTGGAGATTTTACAGTCCAGAACGGGAAAATCTATTACATAAAAGAAGTTGGAATGCCATTCAGCCCCGAAAATTATGCCCAGATGTTATTGCAAAAAAACACGCCCAACGAAGCCATCAAGGTAAATATGAATGTAAAAGAAGGACTGAAAGGTACATTTACCAATTATTCCCTCGACTGGGCAAATGCAGGCTTTAAACTGAAGAAGTTGGAATTGTTTCTGCTGATGCCTTTCAATGCTACATTCGAAATCGAAAAACAAACCCATGGTTATGTGTTGAAGGTTACCAATATTTGGTTTAACAATGCAAATGAAAAACGCAACCTGACTTTGGAAGATATTGTTTTGTCGAAAGGCGGAAATGTTTTTTCAAAAGAAAAACAGGAAATCCGGTCACTTTCAATCTTAAACATGAACCTGAACCAAGTTTTTATGCCACAGTTAAGTTTCTGAAAATCTCGGCAAAACCGCATGCCAATTGCCTAAAGAAGATTTTTTATCCAATATCTGTTTGTGTTTTATTTTCAAATTGATACTTTCACGCGGGAGTGTGTTCCGCTTCAATCGGGGCTATTTAATGAAAAGTAAAAAATACAATGAGCGATTGTAAATGTGATTGTTATGTGAAGACAATGCTTTTTCAGGGTACGTCTCTGATTATCCTTTTAGTAATTGCGTGCTTCTTTGCTCCATTGTCTACCTCTTCGCAAAACATCCAGAGTTCGCAAAACATTCAAAAACGGATTGAAAATCAGTACCAGGGTTTTATTTCCAAAGGCGATTTCGATTTCAGTAATAAAAATTTTTCCGAAGCAAAAGGCAATTACCAGAAAGCGATGGAAATGGACCCCGGGAAAGATTATCCGCTCAGGCAAATCCAGAAGATCGATTCGATCATGTTGGTGAACAAAGCCTATGAGTCGAGTATCGAAAGGGCCGATTTCTTTTTTAAAACGAGCAAGTTCGAAGAAGCTAAAAACTATTATCTGAATGCCCTGAAAATAGTAGGCAAAAACTCGTATGCCGAAAGCCGAGTCGATTATATAGACAGCCTTACGCAGACAAAACACGACCTTGCTTATCTCGATGAACTGGAAGATTTTCATTTTAAAAGGAAAGGGATTTCGAACGAAGAACAATATAAGTTATACATCGAAAAAGCCGACGAAGCCTTTAATTCAGGAATATATAACAAAGCTGGCAGATATTACGAATGGGCTTTATTGGTTTTGCCCAATAAGGAATATGCGAAAAAACAGCTTGATTTTATTTACGATCTAGTAGAAAAACAAAATTCAGAAAAAGCGCATCTGGAAGAACGTGTCCGGCAGAAACAAGATTCGTTGCATCAGGTAAAAACCCGGAACTTTTACAAAGCGATTGAGAATGCAAATCTTTCAATTCAGCAAAACCAGTTCGAACTTGCCATCACCTATTATAATGAAGCGGAACGCAGTTGGCCTGAAAAAGCGGGTGATGTGGAGCAACTCATCAGTTTCGTAAAACAATCGCAGGAGAACCGTGCCAAAAACCAGAAGCTATACGAGCGCATGGTGGCCGATGCAGATCGCGAATACATGGGGCAGGAATACAGAAATGCGCTTTCACTTTATCAGCGGGCCAACGAGTTAATTCCCGATGACCCGTATCCTCTAAAACAGATTGCCAAAAGCGATTCGCTGATCCGTCGCATTGAAGTTCCCTACGATGAACTGACAAAACAAGCCAAGGTTTTTGAAGACCAAAACCTGTTTTCGGAAGCGATCAAAAAATACGAAGAAGCTGCTAAATTAAAGCCTGCATCCAAATTTCCCGTCAGTAAAATTACTGACATCAAGCAGAAGAACGACAACATTCTGAAAACAACCGGAAAAGTTGAGCAAACGCAGGCTGACTATTTGTCGGTTATCAAACGGGCCGATCTGGCTTTTAAGAGTAAAAACTACCCGGAAGCTGCATTAAACTATGAATTGGCTACCAACCTGAAACCGTATGAAAATTATCCGAAGGAAAAATTAAAAGAACTAAAGGAAGTTCAGGGACAGGAAAAAACAGATTACCGGGAAACACTGAACAGCCGGGCGGAAAGTAAATATGCAGAAGCCATCAAGCTGGCCGACGAACATTTCAAAGCAGAACGATATTCCGAAGCACGAATTTATTACAAACGCGCCTTTCTTTACAAACCGAGCGAAGCATACCCGACCAACCAACTGAATGCCATCGATCATTTGTATTCGCAGTCGGTGCGGAAAGAGCTGGAAAAAAAGGCTGAAAAAGATACGATGCGGCAAATGATTACCGACGGGATAAAAAGCGGGCTTTCAAAGTCGGAAAAAGAACATTTGTTGCTTTTCCAGAGCTTGCAAAAACAGGCCGACGATGCTTTTAAAGACGGGGATTATTCGGTGGCAAAGGTGTATTATCAGCGGGCATTGACAATGCAATCCAGCGATGAATATTCCCTCAAACAAATCGAAAAAATTGGCCAGTTTCTGAAAGCCCGGCAAGTTGAGGAAAGTAATTCACAGTATCAGGAAAATATACAAAAGGCAAACGAGGCATTTCAAAACAGTAATTTTTCGGTTGCCCGGTTCTTTTACCTGAACGCACAAAAGGTAAGCCCAAAAGAAGAATATCCAAAAAAACAATTGGATGCAATTGCTAAAATTGAAGCGGAAATCCTTCGGGAAGAAAACGAAAAAAAATATATCGAGATCATCGAGATAGCTGATAATGCGTATTACGATGAAAATTTTTCGGTGGCCAAATATCAGTATAACAAAGCGCTGGAGGTAAAACCGGAAGATGGATACGCCAAAGGCAGAATTGAAAATATTCAACAAGTACTGGATCTTCAGCAAAACGATAAAATAAACAAGGCCTACCTCGATGAACTTCGCATTGCCGACGACGCTTTTTATTTAGGCAACTTTGCCAAAGCCAGTTTTTATTATACCAAAGCCCTCAAACTAAAAGCGGAAGAAGAATATCCCAAACAGCAAATAAAAAAGATAGAGGAACTTACCAAATAAAAGACAAGCCTTTTTCACGGCTTTTAACATCTGTTGAAAAGTTTGAATGAACAATGAGCCGGTTTATTTCCTTCCAACTTCGAAACGGTTATCTTTGTTTTTCAATTCAGAAATAATTTTAAAACGCAGGTTTTGACAACTTCAAAAAAATATGTGGAAACGCCCTTGATGAAACAGTATTATGCGGTGAAAGACAAACACCCCGATGCAGTTCTGTTGTTCCGGGTAGGCGATTTTTACGAAACATTTGGAGAAGATGCCATTAAAGCGGCCGAGATTTTGGGAATCACCCTGACGCGCCGCGCCAACGGATCTGCTTGTTTTGTTGAGTTGGCTGGGTTTCCGTACCATGCGCTGGATACTTATTTGCCCAAACTGGTGCGGGCCGGGCAGCGGGTTGCCATCTGCGAGCAGCTCGAAGATCCGAAAATGACCAAAAACATTGTGAAACGCGGGATTACCGAGCTGGTGACGCCCGGCGTTTCGATCAACGATAATATTCTTGAACACCGCGAAAACAACTTCCTTGCCTCAGTCCATTTTGATAAAAACATGGCGGGAGTTGCCTTTTTCGATATTTCGACCGGCGAATTTCTCACGGCACAGGGCAGTTTTGAATACATCGACAAGCTGCTGAATTCATTTCAACCCAAAGAAGTTTTATTTCAGAAAGGAAAAGGAAAGGAATTTACGGCTTTGTTCGGCGGAAAATTTTACACCTACACACTGGAGGATTGGGTTTATACTGAAGATGCCGCACTTGATCGCCTGTTGCGCCATTTCGAAACCAAATCGCTGAAAGGATTTGGGGTACAAAGTCTGAATTTCGGGATCGTTGCATCGGGCGCCATCCTGCATTATCTCGACCTCACGCAGCATACCAATTTGGGCCATGTTTCGGGTTTATCGCGCATCGAGGAGGACAAATACGTTTGGCTCGACCGCTTCACCATTCGCAACCTCGAACTGTTTCATTCGATCAACGAAGGGGCAAAAACGCTGGTGCAGGTGATCGACAAAACTATTTCGCCGATGGGCGCACGCCTGTTGAAACGCTGGATTGTCCTTCCGCTGAAAGAAGTTTCGGCCATCAACAACCGGCTCGACATTGTGCAGCATTTCACCCGGCATTTGGAACTGAAAACAGAAATTGAAGAGCAACTGCGGCAGGTGGGCGACCTGGAACGAATCATCGGGAAAGTGGCTGTGGCCCGTATCAATCCGCGTGAAGTGGTGCAACTGAAACATGCACTGCGGGCAATTGTTCCAATCAAAGAATTGTGCGCCGGTTCCGGAAATGCCGGTTTAATGCGCTTTGCCGAGCAACTCAACCCCTGCGAATCGATCCGGCAGCGGATTGAAAAAGAAATTCATCCCGATCCGCCGATGTTGATGAACAAAGGCCGGGTAATTGCCGATGGCGTTTCGGAAGAACTTGACGATTTGCGGAAAATCGCTTATTCGGGAAAAGATTATTTGGTGCAAATGCAGGAACGCGAGTCGCAACGCACGGGTATTTCTTCGCTGAAAATTGCATTTAACAACGTGTTCGGCTATTACATCGAGGTTCGCAACACGCACAAAGATAAAGTTCCGGCCGACTGGATCCGAAAACAAACCCTGGTGGGTGCTGAACGCTACATTACCGAAGAACTGAAGGAATACGAAACAAAAATTCTCGGGGCGGAAGAAAAGATCCTTTCACTCGAAATGAACCTGTTCAACCAGTTGGTCGTTGCGCTTTCGGAATACATTGCGGCCATCCAGTTGAACGCATCGATGCTGGCGCAGATCGACTGTCTGCTTTCGTTTGCCACTTCGGCTATCGAAAACGAATATTTCAGGCCCGAAATCAACGATTCAAAAATTATCGATATAAAAGAAGGTCGCCACCCGGTGATCGAACAGCAGTTGCCCATCGGCGAATCGTACATTGCCAACGACGTTTTTCTCGACACCGACGACCAGCAGGTGATTATCATTACCGGGCCGAATATGGCCGGGAAATCAGCGCTTTTGCGGCAAACCGCACTGATTGTGCTGATGGCACAGATCGGCAGTTTTGTGCCTGCGAAAGAAGCAAAAATCGGGTATGTCGATAAAATTTTCACCCGTGTTGGGGCTTCCGACAATATTTCGCTGGGCGAATCGACTTTTATGGTCGAAATGAACGAGGCGGCCAGTATCCTGAACAACCTTTCCGACCGCAGCCTCATTTTGCTTGATGAACTGGGTCGCGGAACCTCGACCTACGATGGCATTTCCATTGCCTGGTCGATTGTCGAATACATTCACGAACACCCGAAAGCCCGCGCAAAAACCTTGTTTGCCACCCACTACCACGAGTTGAACGAAATGGAAAAATCGTTTGCCCGTGTGAAGAATTTCAATGTTACCATTCGCGAGATGGGCAACAAGGTGATTTTTCTGCGGAAGCTGGTTCGTGGCGGCAGCAACCACAGTTTTGGTATTCATGTGGCACGCATGGCCGGAATGCCAGCCTCGGTGGTGAAACGGGCCGATGAGATACTGCTTGAACTGGAAGGTTCCCAAAAGAAAGATAAACTTACCAAACCACTGACCGGGATGGCCGAACACCGCGAAGGGTTCCAGATGAGCTTTTTCCAACTCGACGACCCGGTGCTGAAACAAATCCGCGACGAGATAAAAAACCTCGACATCAACAACCTCACACCCATCGAAGCGCTGAACAAGTTAAATGGGATTAAGAAGATTACCGGGTTGTAGATGCTCTTTATTAATGGAGACTTTATGCCTATGAGTTCCCTTTTTTGTTCATTCTGATTTTCATCATGTAGCCAAAAACAAGTCCGCCAAGTAAAAAGATTGGGATACCAATCAAAAGTCTTCCTATGGTTATTTCTTCTTGCCTGATTAATGGAAAGATAATTACCATCCCGATGTACATAAAAAGCCCAAAGAATAGGCCACGTTTTAACCAAGATTTAGTCGTGTTTTTTTTCATTTGAATTTCAAGTTTTATTGTCTAAAATTTTACAGCCGGTCGGTCAGCGTGCAGGTTTTCCGGTATTTCTTCACATTTCCGTTCATATCGAAAAGTTCGACCAGAACAATATAAATTCCCAGTCCGGGCCGCGTATTGTCGGCCTTTTCGCCATCCCAATACCAGTCGCCTTCCTGTCCCATAATTTCATTTTTCACCAGATGGCTGACCAGCCGCCCCTGCGAATCGTAAATCTTCACATTGCCCGAATAACCCGGTTTTTCGAGCTGGTAGTGAATCAGCAAACGGTCGTTGTAGCCATCGTTGTTGGGCGAAAAAACTTCGGGGGAAAGCACAATGTTTTCTTTGGTTTGCAACTCTTCGCGCTGTTGCGAATTGGCATAGCCGGGCGTAGCAAATCCGACCGACGAAGCGGCCGAATGCCAGTTTGCAGCGCTGGCCGTTGCCGATTCAAACGACAGCCGTTCCAGCGAAATTCCTTCACAATCGTCAAGCAGCGGATGGTGCATTTTTTCGGAATACTGAAATTCGTCGAGAACCTGCAGTGAGTCATTGAGCAAAACCACCGTTCCCCGGTCGTCAGGAAAAGAAGGGAGCGATGCCGTTTCAAAGAAACAGTCCGGACAGGAAGTATAATAAAAAAGATGGACTGACGATGAGTCGCCGGTACACAAAACATAACCGCCGGGCTGAACCCAATAATCGTTATCGCAAAGTTTGCAAACATCTTTCAGTTTCGATTGGTCGTCGCGGTTGGCCAGGCGCAGGTTTTTCAGGTTGACCGTTTTCTCGGAATGATTGTAAATTTCAACAAAATCGGCCCCGCCGGGATACGGATTGAACAGCACTTCAGAAATTAAAACATCGCCTTTAGCCAGTTGTTGCAGACCAAAATTGTGTTCTTTGTTTTCCATTGTATTCCCGCATTCATCTGTCAAACCGGAAACCTGCAACGAGTAGTTTGTATTGGAAACAAAGTTTTCAGAAAAGATCAAAATCGCTTCTGCAGCCCCGTTCGTTTCAACTCGTAGCGGATGTCCAATGGATGGGCTGACCAGATAATTTATGATGTTTTCAAGTGATTCCGGCACGATGTTTTCAGAAAAAAGAAGTTTGATCCGGTTTGCCGAAACCACTTCCAACCCGGTAATTTCAGGTTTTTCGGTATCCTGATTATCGGCTGCAACCGAATTTTTTCCGCCGGGACTTCCTCCTGTCGGGGCAACCGATGCCGTCCAGTTGCCGGATTGGTTGCAAAACCGGTTCGGGTCGATGCGCTCGAGTGACCAGCCGCCATTCTTTTTATCATCATCGGCATACCAACTGTCGGTATAGCTTATTTCGTCGATCAGCAAGCCATCTGGCGTTTCGATGCTGATTTTCGCACCGTTGTTCAGCAGGGTGGGGAAGTTTTTCAGGCCAATGGAATTTTCAAAAAATGCAGCGCCTTCGGTGTTGGTCAGGAGCAGGTATTTCCCGGGATATAATGGAGCTGTATCAAACGGACATTCTTTTTCATTGACTTTCAATGTCAGGTTGGACAATGAAACCGGGAAATCAGTCCGATTAAAAAGTTCCAGATATTCGTATTCGGGCAGTCCCTGCGCCGGGTTTGGATCGGCAAAAATCTCATTGATGACCAGCGAATGTTCATGGCACGGAAGGACCCAGCAAAATGCCAGTGTGTCGGTCTCCATCTGCAATCCGGCGAGATCGGAAATGCCCGATACGATAAGGTTCAGGTCAAATTCAGAAGGTCTTTCAACCGTCAGTTCAATTTTTTCAGGAGCCGGGGCATTTGAATTCACAATATTCAACGGTTTTCCGGAGCTTGAAACGAGTTTGAAATTTTGATTTTTTACCGATGCAGGATCAATTTCTTTATTGAAGATCAGTTCCAGCCGTTCTTCATTTAAAACAGTTATTTTTTCGATAAAAGGCGGAACCGGGAGTCCGGTCACTGCAATATCATCGGCCCAGAGTTGCCCTGCGCGGGTGCTTGTGTAATCGAAATGCAAGCCGATAAAGTTGAAATCGAAAGTTGCGAAATCGGTTCCTTTTGCAGTTTCTGATTGGTTGCTGGAAGTGTTCAGCGAACAAAGCGACCACTGTCCCTTGCCTTTTTGTTCCACTTCAATCCGAAACTGGGTATTCGTTTTCCAAACCAAATTGCTTTGCACAATGAGACTGTCGGGCTTGCCATTTTTGAAACGCCAGAGTTCAAGAATATCGCTGCTTCCTGTAATATTTACCCCTACAGCCCAGCCGTTCAGCGCCGACGGGTTGGCAGAATCGGCCAGCAAATAGTACCAAAAACGGTTGCTCGATGAAGGATCCCAATTGCCATTTTTCAGGGTAACGTCCCAGCGGTAGTCCGCATCCAGTTTCAGGTTCACTGGATAGAAAATTACACTTTCCGAACTGGTTGTCTTGGGCGAATGCCGGAGCGAAAAATTCCCGTTTATTTTTCCTTCGGAACTGATGAGCCAGTCATTCGTTGATATCCATTCGGTCAGTTGCTGGTCTTCAAAATCGAAAAGATAGTTGGGTTCATTATCGTTCTCAGCCATAAATGGACTGATCGGAACACTAGTATGAATTGTTATTTCATCGGGTTCGCATTGACCCGATTCCTTCCATATTTTTTCTCCACGAGCCACTATTGTTAAAAAAATAATAAGCAGGAAGTAGAATATCCAAATAATTCGTATCATCGGCTTAAAATTTAAAAGCAATAAACTATTTTTAGGAACCAATTGTTATAGACCTGAGTATGAAAAATTGACAAAGTAATTTAATAAAAATTTTTCAAAAAAAGTAGAAACAAGATTGAATATTTTTAATTCGTTTTTAAAAACAAAAATTAATCTTTCAGAAAAAAATGAAAATTGCAGTTGTAGGTGCAAGTGGAGCGGTAGGACAGGAGTTCCTGAAAGTTCTCGAAGAAAGGAATTTTCCGCTTGATGAGTTGGTTTTGTTTGGTTCGGCCCGTAGTGCCGGAAACGTGTATAACTTTAAAGGTCAGAAACTGACAGTAAAGGAGTTGAAGCACAACGATGATTTTAAGGACATTGACATTGCCCTTACATCGGCCGGTGCTTCGATTTCTAAAGAATTTGCAACTACAATTACTAAATACGGCGCTATTATGATCGATAATTCGAGCGCTTTCCGTTACGACGACGACGTGCCGCTGGTGGTTCCCGAAGTGAACCCGGAAGACAGCCTGAACCGTCCGCGTAACATTATTGCCAACCCGAACTGCTCGACTATTCAGATGGTTGTTGCGCTGAAGCCAATCAACGATTTGTCGAAAATTGTACGGGTGCATGTGGCTACTTATCAGGCTGCCAGCGGCGCCGGTGCACAGGGGATTGCCGAACTTGAAACCCAGGTAAAACAGGTTGCAAACGGCGAAGAACCAACCATTGCAAAATTTCCGTACCAGTTGGCAATGAATATCATCCCTCAGATTGATGTGTTCCTCGATAACGATTACACCAAAGAGGAAATGAAAATGAATTGGGAAACCAAAAAAATTATGCACACCGACGCTGAAGTGAGCGCTACCTGTATCCGTATTCCGGTTGCACGGGCACATTCCGAAGCAGTATGGGTCGAAACAGAAGAAGCGTTGGATATTCAGCAGGTAAAAGAAGCCATGGAAGACCTTGAAGGATTGACCGTGTTGGACGTTCCTGCCGAGAAAAAATACCCGATGCCTTTGTTCATTTCAGGAAAAGACGATGTGTATGTTGGCCGTATCCGCAAAGATGTTGCCAATCCAAAAGGGTTGACTTTCTGGTGTGTGGGCGACCAAATTAAGAAAGGCGCCGCCCTGAATGCAGTGCAGATTGCTGAATGGCTGATTGCCAAAGGAGAAGTAAAATAATACGGTTCGAAATAAAATACCCTGAAAGCCATGCCGTTAGGCGTGGCTTTTTTTATTCTTCGTCCGAATCCATGCTCACATCGTACAGGAAATCGTTGTACGGAAACCGGGTCACATGTATCTTTTTTACTTCCTCGTAAAGTTGGTCTTTCAATTCTTCGAAATTGGTTTTTTCGAGGGCCGATATAAACAGGGAAGGTGTGTTGTTCCGGGCCATCCAGCTTTTCTTCCAGTCGTCGAGCGAATAATTTGCCTTGGTGGTTTCACTCAGATCATCGTCTTCTTTTTCAACAAAAGTGAACGCATCAATTTTATTGAAAACATAAATAATAGGCTTGTCGCCGGCATCAATTTCCTGCAAGGTGGAATTCACAATGTCAATTTGTTCTTCAAACCCCGAGTGGGAAATATCGACCACATGAACCAGGATGTCGGATTCGCGAACTTCGTCGAGCGTTGATTTGAACGACTCGACCAACCCGTGAGGCAGTTTCCGGATAAAACCAACCGTATCGGCCAGAAGAAAAGGAAGGTTGCTAATTACTACTTTCCGGACCGTGGTGTCGAGCGTGGCAAACAGTTTATTTTCAGCAAAAACTTCCGATTTACTGAGTATGTTCATCAGGGTCGATTTGCCCACGTTGGTATATCCAACCAAAGCGACACGAACCAGTTTCCCCCGGTTTTTGCGTTGGGTGGCTTTTTGTTTGTCGATCTTTTTGAGTTGCTCTTTCAGATGAGAAATTTTATCGAGAATGATCCGGCGGTCGGTTTCAATTTGCGCTTCACCCGGTCCGCGCATCCCGATCCCTCCACGTTGACGCTCAAGGTGGGTCCACATGCGGGTCAGCCGCGGAAGCAGATACTGGTATTGGGCCAGCTCGACCTGTGTTTTTGCATGGGCTGTCTGCGCGCGTTTGGCAAAAATATCGAGGATCAGGTTGGTTCGGTCGAGCACTTTGCATTCGAGCGAGCGTTCCAGGTTTCGCAACTGAATCGGGCTTAATTCATCGTCGAAAATCACGGTGTCAATCTCGTGAGCTTTGACATATTCACCTATTTCTTCCAGTTTCCCGGAACCAACAAAGGTCACCGGATGGGGCATGTCGAGCCTCTGCAGAAACTGTTTTTTCACTTCAGCTCCGGCTGTATCAGCCAGAAACTTCAGCTCGTCCAAATATTCCCTGGCCTGTTTTTCGTTCTGATCGTCATTGATCACACCCACTAAAATTGCAACTTCTGTTTCCGGTCTTGTATCGATCATAAAATGGTATTGCTTGTAACAAAAAAACCTGATTCTACCTAATGCAGAACCAGGAATTCATATTCTTTATTTCTAGAAATTCTCTACTGAAGTACAAAGTTAATTGGAACTGTATACGAAACCTTTACTGCTTTACCCCTTTGTTTTCCAGGTTTCCACTTAGGAAGACTGTTTACCACACGCAAAGCTTCTTTGTCGAGCGACTGGTCAACACCCCTGGCAATTTTCGCACTGGTTATGCTCCCGTCTTTATCAACTACGAAATTCACGTATACTTTGCCCTGAATACCGTTTTCCTGTGCAATAACCGGATATTTAATCGACTGTGCAATAAATTTACGCAAAGCCAACTCTCCTCCCGGAAATTCAGGCATTTCTTCCACGATAAAGAACACTTGTGCTTCCTCTTCTTCTTCCTCTTTCTGAACAACAACAGGAGCAACGTCAATCACTGTTTCTTTATCAGCTTCAGAATCATCTATTTGAAGCTCATCTTCAATTTGCGTATCATCAGTCACAATGTTCAACACCTCGATAACCTGTGGCGGTGGTGGCGGTGGCGGTGGTTTTACTTCTTCCTGACGTGTAATAGGGATGATCTCATCTTCGACCTCTTGTTCTGCTATCGCACCCAGAGAACCGGCCTGTTCCACTTTTGTGGTCCATTCGAAAGCAAAAAGAGTAATCCCCAAGGCGATCACTAACCCAAACTGGACAAAAACATTCCTTTTGTTTTCCAGGTCAGCTTTTGGTGATTTCTTTAGTTCCATAGTTAATTTTTATAGTTTATCCTATATCAGATTTCTTTTGAGGGCTTAAAGATAAAAAATAATCTTCAAAAGCAATAAAATCATATTTCATTTTTCAAGATTGCAAATAATTTAAAAAAACATATCCGCGATATCACTGTAAAATAAAGTTTATCGGAACGTTGTAATTCACTCTGACAACATTCCCTTTTTGTTTTCCAGGCTTCCATCTGGGCAAGGTCTTCACTACCCTGAGAGCTTCGGCATCCAACGCCGGATCAATTCCCCTAAAAATCTGAACATTGGTTACTTCACCTGTTTTATCAATTACAAATGTAATAATTACTTTTCCCTGAATGCCATTTTCCTGCGCAATAACCGGATACTTAACAGACGTATTGATGAACTTCAGGAGCGATGCCATACCTCCGGGAAACTCGGGCATCTCGTCAGTAATCCATACAGGCAGGACATCTTCTTCACTGGTATTCTTTACGAGGTAATCCCCAACCGTAATTGCTTCCCCTTCTTTAATTTCGGCATTGAAGAGTTCAAGCTGATCATCTATTTCCATATTATCCTCCACAATCTCAAAAGTAATTATTTCTCTAACCGGTGGGGTAACTACTTTTTTTTCCTTGGTTATTGGCATCATTTCTTCAACCGGCGCTTCCAGTTTCATTTCGCCAAAATTTTCTATTTTTTGAACGGGGGTATTCCACCCGAAAGTAAGAAATACAGCAGAAAGACTGGCTATCAATCCAATTGAAAAGAACAGAGAACGTTTGTTCTCTAGATCGGCTTTCTTAGTTTTTTTTGTCATCTGTATAAATTTTTGCTTGTCATCCTGCAATTTTAGTATTAACGTTATCTTTTTGAATAACATTTCCAACCGATAGAATAGCCATTTATTCATTTTTCTGTTGGTTTGAGCTTTCGCTCTAATGGCTATTTCATGGCTTTTTTTTATGATTAACAGTAAAAAGCTCAGTTAGTACTCAAAAACCGTTTTCATCGTTATTTCCCAATGTCCAATACTGAAAAGGGAACCTGTTCAATCAAAAGATTTAGAAACGGGATAAACAAAATCCTTACCAAAAATTATTTTTGGGGGTGGTTTATTTCTGAAAAAAAGGAAGCCCTTGTTTTTGGGTTTTAAATATTTTATATATTTGCCAAACATTTTGGGGGATTAGCTCAGTTGGCTAGAGCGTTTGACTGGCAGTCAAAAGGTCATCGGTTCGATTCCGATATTCTCCACTAAAAAAAGGAGTTGCAACAATTAAGTTACAACTCCTTTTCTTTTTATCTGCTTACTTTAAGAACGATTCTGTATTCAAGAGATATGAGAATTTTCCCATTTCATAAATAGATTAAAAGCGGGTTGACACTTTTTTAGTCCATCTCTTCAATGCTAAAAACCGCACTTTCAAAACATTTCTGAAGTTTCGGATTAATGCCTTCATTCATCAGATACTGACCGGTGAAAATTTTTCCATCTCCCCAGAATCCGGATTTGCCTGTATTCAACTCTGTTATCTTATATTTCTTATCCGGATTTAAGCCGTTTAATCGGAGTTGAGGAGTGTGTGTCCGCCCCTGGAAAGCGATGCAATAAGAATACAATACTGCTCTCTTTTTATCTTTACCCACATACATCAATGAATAAAATCCTTTGTCGTCGTAAGGCGAAATAATACGATACAAATCGCCAAACATCACCAGATCGCGTATTTTTTTATAATTCTGAATGGCAGTTTTTGCAAAAGATTTTTCCTCATCACTCATGTCTTTCGGTTGAAGTTCCATTCCCAAACGTCCGCTCATGGCCAGATCAAAACGAAATTTTAGTGGTGTCTGATTTCCTGTCTGATGGTTTGGACTGGCTGAAATATGTGAGCCGGTAACCAACGCCGGGTATATCATATTTGTGCCGTACTGAATATACACCCGGCTCAATGGTTCGGTGTTATCGCTGGTCCATACTTCCTGATGGTACTTCAGCGCCCCGTAATCAACTCTTCCACCTCCCGAAGCACACGCCTGAATAATCACATCGGGGTATTTCTGCCTGATTCTTTCATAAACGTTATAAAGTCCCTGGGTATATTTAATCCAGAAGTGCGATTGCTCATCCTGTGACAGGTAGGACGAACCAACCGATTCGACATGTCGGTTGGCATCCCATTTGATATATGAAATGTTTGCTGATTGTTTCATAACATCATCAAATACCCCGAAAACAAAATCCTGCACCTGGGGGTTGGTCAGATCCAACAGCCATTGGTTTCGCATTGTAGTAGCGGTACGTTCATCGCTTTTAACAATCCAGTCGGGATGCATGGTGGCCAAGTTGCTTTTGGGGTTAACCATTTCGGGTTCTATCCAGATACCAAAGCGGAGTCCTTTACCAACAGCATAATCGGCCAAATAGCTAATACCATGAGGTAATTTATTTGCATTGACCTGCCAGTCACCTAATCCAACAGTTGCACTATTCCGCGGATAATCATTGCCGAACCAGCCATCATCCAGCACAAACATTTCAAGTCCCATATCGGCTGCATCATCCATCATATCGGTCAGCGTCTTTTCATTGAAATCGAAATAAGCGCCCTCCCAACTATTAAGCAAAGTTGGGCGAATTGTCCGAGCATCGTATATACTATAATTTCTACCCCAATCATGCAGGTTCCGGCTGGCTCCCCCGGCACCAATAGTACTGTACGTGATTATCATTTCCGGAGTATGAAATGTTTCTCCGGAAGCCAGATGAAACTCCGACGCATACGGATTCATCCCTGCAGTTATACTTAAAATATCGAACTCATCTACCTGAAAATTCAACTTATAATTACCACTCCAAGCCAAAGCCCCGGCAATCACATTTCCTGTATTTTCGTCCAAAGGAGTATCTAGGGCAAGCATGAATGATGGGTTCTCGGTGTGTGTTGTTCTCACCCCCTTTTTACTCTCAATAGTCCGAATATTATGTGTCAGCAGGGATTCTTCCAAAAACATTTCCTGAGCCCATGCGCCACAGAAAGAGTTTAAGTAATATTTTTTTGCTTTCACCGGAAGAAAAGATGAATAAAAGCTGTGTAAAACAACTTTTTCTTTTTCCTCATTTTTAATTTGAACACTTTCGGTATATACATTTTCCTTCTGATAGGCGTTGATGGTAAGTTCCACTATCAGCGGAAACTTCCGATCCTTCAGCGTTATGACAGTTTGTTTTATGTTGTCATCTTTTAACGTTGTTTGCGTATGTTTTACATAGATGAGTTCCGTATTCAAATCGCCGTCGGAATGGGTCACCTGCAACGCGGCCTCCCTAAAACTACGACCGCCTGCAGCAAGATACGCCTGATTATCGGTACCATAATCGCTTCTGCGATAACTTTCTTTGGAAAGAAACGGGCTTGCATCGTTTATTTTCCGGCCAAAATACTGAAAGAGCAGTGAACTGTCTTTTCCAACCGTCATAACGATGGACAAATCTTTTGTGTCCGATTTGATCAACCGGGAAGAATTCTGTGCCTGAATGGATTCTGTTTGAAAACAAAACAGGTACCCGGCTAAAAGAGCGATAATAAGTAATTTTTTCCTCATTCTATTGTGATTTAATAATTTGAATTCTTCCGCACGTTGGAAATAAACCTTCCCCAAAAGTATCATTGTAATTATTCCAATGATAATCAATACGTTTTCACAGAAGAACATGACAAGTTGTTAAATGGTTATCAGGCGATGAATTTGGGAATAATTTTTCAAAATAGGGTGTGTATTAACCCATTTTTTCAGGTTAATTATACACCTTCATTTTTCCACAGTTTATTAATCTCCGGTAAAATATAAATGTTTTTTCTTAATCTATTCTAATCACTGGTTAGCAATCAAGTACAGCCTGTATACCTATTCTCGACAAAAGTCAAATAAATAAGTTTGTTCCATGCATTAAGTTGTCTGCCGAAAAATTACTTTCTCCTGTTGCCCTGCTGCCCCCGGTAGTCCATCACAAATTTTACCACTCCCGAGTAATCATCAATGCCTTTTTCAACTTTATTGGCTTTCAGGTACGCATCGTTCACTTTTCCGGCCACCCGATCAATTTTTTCGTTTCTCAACATCATCCAGTGATCGCGTATCCGGGCATAATCCCGGCGAACCTCATTCCTCAATTTTTGGACGATCTCCCGTGCTTCATCAAACCGGGAGGCTTCGTAAATAAAATATCGCAGAAGATGCAGGTTGGCGCTGTATTTTACCCGCTGGTCGCCACTTTGGGTACAAACCAGCCACGCATAAAAATTGGCCTCGGCCTCGCTGGTAATGCCGAATTGATGGGCTTTTTCGTGTGCCAGCACCATCGGGTATTCGACCGGTAATACAAAATTATTTACATGCACCTCACTGAAGAATGGCCCGTAGTATCCCGAAATCATGGCTTTTGCAAAAAAACTTCCGTAAGTAATATGCTTGGCCCGCCTGATTCCCGACGGATAAGAAATCCTCAACTCATCTGCATGTTTTTTATACGAAGTTTCAATCACCGAATCGACAGCTTCCCTACTGACTGAATCTACCGGTAAATAATCGGCATTGGTTTCGTCAACCAATTCTCCGAGTACCGCGAGCAGCTCCTGCTTATCGGGCGACACTTCCGGAATGCCGAGCCGGACATTAAAATCTTCCCTGAAATAATTGAACCCCCACAACCAGTAAAAAAGCACGAAACAGGCAGCCAACGAATTGATCAACAACAGCCCGAATTCTTTGATCTGAAGTTTTCTCAGAATAACAAGGACCATTAAAACCAACAGGCAAACAACAAGCAGGGTGTAAAAAATATCGTCGATTGAAAAAGGGAACCAACTGCTGTAAAACGACAGCACGGAAGCAATGAACGGGTAAAAACTTTGCGAGTAGAAATGCTCGGTAATCGTTGGAAAAGCGGAAAATATACGACTGGCAATGAATGTAAAAACGGCCATCCAGATGATCAGCAGCGACTTCCTGAAAAATAATATTTTGATATTTTTTACCATGACAAAAGCAACTTTCTCTCCAATATTAAACGAAATCAGGTCAAACTTAAAAAAAATGAACAAAATTGTTGAACTAAAGCTGCATTCATTATTTTTATCTTTCTATTTCAATCAAGTGTCAAGAACCAATTAGACAATGAATATCATTTTAAAAACAAACATTTTTCTATTCCTGATTGCATGCACACTGACCGTGATGGCAGAAGGAAAAGAAGATCAGAAAACATGGAAGAAAGTCCGGAAAATTCACAACAAAGCAATAACCGTGGACACACATTGCGATACGCCATGGGCCTTACTGAAAAGTGATTTCAATATTGGGGAGAAGCACAGCTCCCCACAGAGCCGGGTCGATTTTCCGCGCATGAAAGAAGGCGGGCTGGATGCCGAATTTTTTGCCGTGTTCACCAGTCAAAAGCTACGAACCGAAGAAAACTACAAAGAAGCCTACCATTTGGCGGACGAAATACTCGACTCAATTCATTCGATGGTGAAAAAATACAGCAATCTGGCAGAACTGGCTTTGACTGCCGAAGATGCAATACGCATTGAGAAGAAAGGGAAACGAGCCGTTTTTATTGGAATGGAAAACGGTTTCCCGATAGCAAAAGATATTTGCCGGGTAAAAGAATTTCACGATCGTGGCGTTCGTTATATCACTCTTTGCCACTCACTTCACAACGATATTTGTGATTCGTCGAGCGATTTGGATGCTCCGGAACACAACGGACTCAGCAATTTCGGAAAAGAAGTGGTTGCCGAAATGAACAAAATCGGAATGATAATCGATATTTCGCATGCTTCCGATAAATCATTTTTCGATGTGATAAAATGCAGCAAAGCCCCGGTTATTGCCTCACATTCGAGTGTGCGTTCGGTTTGTGAAAACGACCGTAACATGAGCGACGAGATGATTAAAGCGCTGGCAAAAAACGGAGGGGTAATCCAGATATGCCCACTCGATGTGTATGTAAAAGAACCCGATACCACCCTGACCCGCTACAAGATGGAGCAAGAACTCAACAGGAACAGGGCGAGGTACAAAACCATGACCGACGCCGAAAAACAAAAACAACACGAGCAATGGGATTTCCTGCAAAATAATTATCTGGACGAACTTCCGCCAGTGAGCTATATGGTTGACCATATCGACTACGTAAAAAAACTAGTGGGCATCGATTACGTAGGTATTGGTAGCGATTTCGATGGTGGTGGCGGGTTGGCCGACTGCATGGATGTCAGCCAGTTTCCAAATATTACGTTCGAACTTCTGAAACGGGGATATTCAAAAAAAGAAATCAAAAAAATATGGGGCGGTAACTTCCTGCGGGCTTTCCGGGAAGTAGAAAAGGTGGCAAAAACAAACAGTTTATAGTTATTCACCGGGTGACTTTGAGTCACCCGGTGAATAAAAAGTCTTTATAAATAGCTTATTTCATTTTGCCATGTATGTTCCCGATTTAAACTGAAAAACTTCCGATTCGGCCCGGGCATTTTTCATGATTTCCTCCAGCTCGTTTACAATTTCCGGATGTTGGGCAGCCAGATTGTTTTCTTCGCCCGGGTCATTTGTCAAATTGTAAAGCTCGGTCGTGGTGTCCTCTTTCAAAACATCGTAACGAACGGCTTTCCATTCACCTTTTCGCACGGCCAAACGGCCTCCTTTTTCATGAAATTCCCAGTACAGGTATTCGTGTTCCTTTTGTCCTTCTTTGCCCAGCAGGGTTGGAAGAAACGAAATGCCATCAATTTTTCCGGGAACAGGCAAGCCCACAATTTCGGCAATGGTTGGCATCACATCCCAAAAAGCGGAGATATGTGCGCTTTCGGAACCTGCTGCAATTTTTCCGGGCCACCATGCAATCATCGGTGCATGGATTCCTCCTTCGTACACATCGCGTTTGTACCCTTTGAACGGTCCGTTACTGTTGAAATAATCAGGATCGGCGCCTCCTTCCAGGTGCGGGCCATTGTCCGACGAAAACATGATGATTGTATTTTTGTCCAACCCCAATTCCTTCAGTTTGGCAATAATTTCACCTACCTGATCGTCCAATACATTTACCATTGCAGCAAAAGCAGCATGTACGTCGGGTTGCGAACCGTAGCCTCCGTTTTTATATTCAGGGCCATCGTCAACTCCTTTATAATTCAACTCCGGATCGTATTTTCCACGATGTTTTTGCATGTATTTTTCCGGAGCAAATAATTCGGCATGAGGAATTGTTGAAGGATAAAACATAAAGAAAGGTTTGTCTTTATTCTCCTCCAGAAATTTCAGTGCATGTTGGTGAATATCGTCAGGGGCATAGGTTTCTTGCCCCCGGTCTTTATTGCCTTCCAAGATTACTTTCTCCTGATTGTTCCATACATGATACGGGTAATAATTATGAGCGATACGTTGACAATTGTACCCGTAAAAAACGTCGAACCCTTGCATGTTGGGATCGCCTTCCGATCCGGGGTATCCCAGTCCCCATTTGCCAAAAGCGCCGGTTGTATAACCTGCTTCTTTTAGCATTTCGGCCAAGGTATACGTTGCGGCAGGCAGGGGCCACTGCCCTTCGGGGTTCCATTCCTTGTTTCCACGGATGGGCGTATGTCCGGTATGCTGACCTGTCATTAACGTTGAACGCGAAGGTGCACAAACCGTTGACCCTGAATAATGCTGAGTAAAACGCATTCCTTCGATGGCCAATTGGTCGATATTGGGCGTTTGAAAATGGGTTTGTCCATAACAGCTCAAATCGCCATAGCCAAGATCGTCAGCAAGAATGTAAATGATATTTGGCTTTCCCTGTTCCTTTACTTTCTGAGCCTGATTGCAAGCGCCAGAAAGAAATAACGTTGCCAACGCCGAAATAACTATTTCTCGAATCTTCATTGTCATTCAGTTATCAGATTTAATCGTCCTATTTTGTTACAATATTGATGGTTCCAGATTTCAACCCATTCGATTCTGCAGTAAGCGTTATCTTTCCGGTTTTTTCTGTCGACTGGATGAAAACCATACATTTCCCGTTGAAAGTTTTGCGGGTCGGTTTCACAAACGACTCCAAGCTGGTTGGATCGCCATTGTCGACGGCTTTTAAACTTCCTTCACCTTCCACTTTAAAATTAATTTGATTGGAAGCCCGGGGACAAAGCACTCCGTTTTTATCCAATACCGAAACCGTAACAAAAGCCAGTTCTTTGCCGTCGGCAGTGATCTGTTTCTTCATAGCTTCCAATTGAATAATAGCAGGTTGTCCGGCCGTTTTCACAATGGTCTCTTTTACCTGTTGGTTATTCTCATTCAGGGCAACTACTTTCAATTCTCCCGGTTCGTAAGGCACATTCCATACCAAACGGTATTTCCGGTACAGTTGCGTCGCATCTTTTTTCTGAATTCCCAGGCTTTTCCCATTCAGAAACAATTCAGCTTTTTCGAAGTTGGTATAACAGTGAACCGGTATAATTTGTCCTTCCTTTCCTTCCCAGTTCCAATGGGGCAAAAGGTGTAAAACTTCTTTATTTGTCCATTTGCTCTGGTACAGGTAAAAACGGTCTTTGGGTATTCCGGCCAGGTCGATAATGCCAAAGTAAGAACTTCGCGAAGGCCACTGTTCGTTATACGGAGTTGGTTCGCCCAGATAATCGAAACCGGTCCACACAAATTCGCCAGCCATGAACGGAAACGAATCCTGCGCGGCAAACTCGGTATCGGGCGATGTTGCCCAACTTGGATATTCCATGTCATACGATGAACAATGGTATGGTTCGCGGGTACAATGGACACACACTTCCGCAGGAAAGAAATACTCGCCGCGTGAACTCACTGTTGATGCCGTTTCGCTGCCATACATGGTCCAATGTGGAAATTTTGTATGAACAAACTGGTAGTGTTGTGGTTTGTAATTCCAGCCGGGTACATCCACAATGTCGGCAAAACCATTTTCAATAGCTCCTTCCCATTGGTTAAAACCGGCGGTTGTAGGACGGGTGGGGTCTTCGCGTTTGCAAATATCGACCAGAAATTGGCAATATTGCTCGCCTCCTTTTATGCCTTGTTCACGAATTTCGTTGCCCACGCTCCACATGATGATGGAGGGATGGTTCCGGTCTCGATGGATAAAAGCCACCATATCTTTTTCGGCCCATTCGTCCCAAAGAATGTGATATCCATTTTCGCATTTTGCATTTTTCCATTCATCGAAAGCTTCGTCAATAACCAGGAAGCCCATTTCATCAGCCAGTTGCAAAAGTTCGGGGGCAGGTGGATTATGGCTGGTACGGATGGCGTTGCAACCCATTTCCTGCAACATAACCAGCTGACGTTTCAGTGCGCTAAAATTGACTGCTGCACCCAATGCCCCCAGATCGTGGTGCATACAAACGCCATTTAGTTTCATATTTTTGCCATTCAGGAAGAACCCGTTATTGGCTGTAAATTCGAAATAACGGAACCCGAAAGTTGTTTCGTACCGATCGATCAGGTTTCCGCTTTTCATCACTTTTGAAACAGCTTTGTAAAGCGTCCGGTTTTCCAGCGACCACAGGTTGAATTTATCAACACGAATCGACTGGCTGATCGTATTTTCACCATCAATTTCTGCATCGTTACTTGCCGAAGCAACCAAGGTTCCATTGGCATCAAGTATTTCTGTAAGCAATGTAATTTTTTCTTTTTCCGAAGAGAGAACTGTGGTTGCAATGGTCACATCTCCTTTTCCTTCAGCAACATTTGGAGTAGTAATATAGGTTCCCCATTGTTTTACGTGTACCGGATTGGCAACCACCAACCGGACGTTACGGTAGATTCCGGCTCCCGGGTACCAGCGCGACGAATGTTCCTTGTTCTCGAGGCGAACGGCGAGAATATTTTCTCCCCCGAAATTTATTTTACCGGTTAGGTCGAAGCCGAACGAAGCATAGCCATACGGCCATTCGCCTACAAACTCGCCATTCAGAAAAACCTGGGCATGGCTCATGGCGCCATCAAACTCGACAGCAATGTTTTTCGATTTCCACGAAGAAGGAATATCGAGCGCTTTGCGATACCAGCCAATGCCTACATGAGGCAGGCCACCAGTCCTTCCACTCCGTTTTTTCGACACTTTTTCCCCGTCTTCGATGACCATGTCAAACATGAGGTCGTTTTTTTCATCAAATTCGCCCGAAATAGCCCAGTCGTGCGGCACAGTAACGGTTTGCCATTGACTCACATCCAACGCGGGAGCGGCGGCATTTTCAACTTCAGAATTAATAAACTTCCAGCCTTTATCAAGTTGAATAACGGTGCGGCCGTTCTCCTCCTGCATAGAACAGGCGACAATAAAGCAAAGACATAGAAACAATAAATTTTTCATTGATCGAATATTTGTTGGGTTATATGATTTTCAAAGATACTATTTCCTGCCCTTTTTCATAGCCTGCTATCATGAAGGAGAAAGAAAAGAGCATGTATCGAATTTATCCCTTTTGTCATTATCTATTCCATTCCCAGGCGAACCCATTGTTTTTTAAACCCTTCTAGATCGGGTTTATCGGCATTTACCGGATCCAATGTACCTTCCGGACGAAGCGGCGCTTCATTTTTTGGAATCCATTTGGCAATTTCGGCTTTTATGTCTTTATATTTTGCATCGGTTGCCAGGTTTGTCCATTCGTTTGGATCATCCTGGTGGTTGTATAATTCTTCACTCCCGTCGAAATACCGGATGTACCTCCAAAATTCAGTTCGAAGAGCATAATTTCCTCGTCCCCAAGTTGTCAGCGCTGGTTGTTCCCAAATTGTTTCAGTATTTTTAAAAAGAGGAACAAGGCTCCTACCGTCAAGTCCGTCCTTTTGAGGAAGATCACACATTTCGATCAGGGTCGGGTAAATATTGATCAACGAAACCGGGCTATTGCATTTTTCTCCCGCCAGTTTTTTCATCCGTGGGTCAACAATTATAAAGGGGACACGAGTCGATTCTTCCCATAGCGAAAATTTGGTAAAACTGCGCTTTTCTCCATGATGAAAACCATGATCGGACCAAAGGACAATGATGGTATTGTCGCGGTAGGGACTTTTTTCCAGTGCATCGACCACCATTCCGATCATATCATCGGTAAAAGCCGAGCATGCCAGATACCCTTCAATGATTCCTTTTCGAATTCCTTTTGCCCGAATAACAACATCATTCTGAATTTTCGCATTGCTTCTTCCGGCCCAGGGAATGTCATTTAAATCATCATCTTTAATCAGAGGAAGTTGAATTTTGTCCTGGTCGAAAAGGTCAAAGTACTTTTTGGGTGCGGTAAATGGCAAATGAGGTTTGATAAAACCTACGCCCAGGAAAAAAGGTTTTTCGTGTTTCTTGTTGAGTATTTTTATCCCGTAAAGGGCGGTTTGGTAATCGGGATGGTCCTCCATCGGATTCGTGGTTGGCCCGGCTTCCCATTTGTTCGTTTCTTCGTCAAATCCGACACGTTCATTCTGATCCACTTCCAGATTGGGTAGATTTTTCAATACGGACAAATTATTTTCCGTCCAATCCCTTTGTCCATATTTTGGATTCTGCCCGGCCATGTTGTGGTGGATTTTACCGGACGCATAGGTATTGTAATCATTCTCCCGAAAGTACTGCGGCAATGTTACATATCCGGGCAAATATTCTTTATCCCAATGATCGTAAAACGGATAGTATCCGGTGTTTGTCGTTTCTTTGCCCGAAAGAAGTGAATTGCGGCTTGGCGAACAGCCCGGCGCCGAACAATGGGCGTTGGTAAATAATATTCCCTGCGTAGCCAACCGGTCGATATTTGGAGTGTGAGCCTGAGGATGGCCTCCGAGGCATCCCACCCAATCATTCAGATCGTCGATCGCGATGAAAAGCACATTCGGTTTTTGTTCCGGCTGATTTTCTTTTGCTGAAACCGCAAAACAGGCCAATAGGGCCGCACTGCTTAATATTAATATTTTTCTTAGTTCCATATTTCAGGTTTTTATTTTGTTCGCAAAACACGCTTCGAATTTCGTGATAATATCGTTTAAAAGTTCTATTACATGTTTATTTCACATCTCAGCCTATTTGGTAATAATTTCCTTCCTCAATTTTTTGGAAATGAATGAATTACGATTTCCGAACTAAAAAGATTACCGGATTTAGCTGTTATAATAATATCTCCGCTCTCGTCGGTTGATTGTACCCAGAACATTACTTTGCCTCGAAATGCCCTCCTTATATTGGTTTTATATGCCGAAAGATCGATCGGATCGCCATTGTCGATGCCAATAATTTTTGCCGGACCGGATACGTTAAATTCGATTACATCATCAGCATTTGGACAAAATGTGCCGTTTTCATCCGTTATATCGGCAGCAATAAATACTACATCAGTCCGGGTTGCTGAAATTTTTGTTTTATCGCCTGACAGTTTTATTTTAGCAGGCACCCCAGCCGTAGTTTGCTCATCTTCTGCCACAATTTTCCCGTCTTTTTTAGCAGTTGCTTTTATTGTTCCCGTTACGTACGGAACCATCCAGACCAATTGCTCATCTTCATATTTTTGTGTTCCCAGCGATTTTCCGTTCAGGAAAAGTTCAACTTCATCGCAATTGGTATAAACAACTACCGGAATTTTTACACCTTCCTTTCCCGGATGTGTCCAATGTGGCAAAATATGTACCATTGGTTTATCCGTCCACATACTTTGGTACAGGTAAAAATGATCTTTCGGGAATCCGCAAATATCAATTACCCCGAAACCGGCAAAGCGGCTGGGCCAATCGTTCGATTCTCCCAGATAATCGAAACTACCCCAACGAAACTGTCCCATCACGTAATCGAGGTCGCGGGTGCGTTGCCATGCCATTCGGGCGCTGCTGCGAACGGAAGCATTGTCGTACGACGACTGATAATATAAATACAGCTGATAATCACGGGTGATATCTATTGGTATTAGTTGCCCGTTTTTATAATAGACGGTACATTTTTCTTCCGGGAATGCTTCTTTTTCAGCTAAATCAGGTATCGAATAAATCCTTTTTTCCAATCCGCGCATGGTTCCGTCCCATTGCTCAATTTCCCATTTGGCCGGAAAATCGCGACGGCGCCAATGCGTCGTGGTGCGATAAACGCCACGGGTTTGATAGGTATGAGGAACTTCGGTGCAAATGATCGGAATTGTGGGTTCTTTGGCGTGAAAATCTTCCAAAACACCTTTTTCTTCGCCATCTCCATTAAACCCTTTTATGTCGAGCAAAGAGGGAAGTTCATCGCCGGTCATTCCTCTGGTCGGATCGAGGCCTCCCTGTGTTACCGGACGCGCAGGATCGTACTGGTGAAAAAGATCAATCAGTTGCTTCTGTACCTCGCGGGTGGGTTTTTTTACTTCATTTCCAATACTCCATATAATTACGGAAGGGTGGTTGCGGTCGCGTTTTACAAAATCGATGCCATCGGTTTTCCACCACTCTTCGAAATACAGCCCGTAGTCGTGAGGTGCTTTCTCCTGATCCCAGCCATCCAAAAATTCGTTCATCGACATCAGCCCGAGACTATCGCAAATGTTGTAAAAAGCAGGAGAAAACGGATTATGTGAAGTACGAATGATATTGCAGCCCATTTGTTTAAGAAGTCTCAAACGATATAACCAAACATCGTCGGGAACTGCAGCGCCAAATGCCCCTGCAGTGTGATGGTCGCATACCCCTTTCAGTTTGGTTATTTTGCCATTCAGCTTAAAACCGAAATCAGGGCTAAATTCCAGTTTGCGAAAACCTATTTTCTGAATATCCTCATCAACTAATTTTCCTTCCTGAATAATGGAGGTTTTCAAAGTATATAAATACGGATTTTCAGGACTCCAAAGCACTGGCTGCTCCAAGATCCCATTCAACTCAACATTCGTGTTTTTTCCTGTACGAGATTTTAGTTCACCGAAAATTTTCGAAACTTCATTTCCCGATTTGTCAAGAAGAGCAAGCTGTACTTTCAGCGTTTTATCATCATTCCCCTGATTGGCAATGACCACCTCAACTTTGTATTTCGATTGATGGGCATTCACCACCGGGCTTGAAAAATGAACCCCCCAGTTGTCAATATGTACCGGGTTCTTGATTTTTAGCCATACATGCCGGTAAATACCCGAACCGGTATACCAACGGCCTGTAAGCGGCTTCGAATGATCGACCCGAACAGCGAGAACATTGCTTCCTTTTTTCAGATGATCGGTTACATCGTATTCAAACCCCAGGTAGCCATTGGGCCGGTGTCCCAGATGATACCCGTTAATCCAGACGTCGCTGTTCAGATAAACCCCTTCAAAATGAATTTTTACCCGTTTGCCTTTCCATGCAGGATTCCACATCAACTCTTTCCGATACCAGCCAATACCGGCGGGAAGGAATCCTGATTGCCAATCGGTCCCGTTTTCAAGGCTATATTCTCCTTCAATGCTCCAGTCGTGCGGAAGATTTAAAATTCTCCAGGGTTTGGTATTTAAATCCGGAGCCTGACCGTTTTCAATATCTCCAAAATGAAATTGCCAGTTGAGATCAATCTTCCGAGGAGAAAAAGAAGGAGCCGCCTGGGTATAACAAAAAGTTGAACCCGTTATAAAAAATGCAAAGAGAAGTTGTGTCAGGGTTTTCATTTTTGATTGATTAAATGGAACTTGGTTAAAGTTGAAATCAGATTTATTGGTTACACTCACCCATTGACACCCAACTTTTGACAACTTTAATCAAAACTCCAACATAGTTAATGGATAGGAGTTACTGTCAGATTATCGAATTGGGCGTTGCTCCAAGCACCAGATGTGGTAAAAAAATCCTTACTATCCTGATTGATCGTTCCCAGTGCAACATTCCCGTTTTTATATGTATTATCAGTCACTTCGGCTACTTTTATCTGACCAACAAATGCTTTGATTACATTACTGTCAAATTCCAAACAAATGGTTATCCACTGGTTAAGAGTACTATTTGGAATTGTGCCGGACGATAATTGGATAAACTCTCCCCGATCTCGTTTGTCGTTAAAATTTGCAGGTGCATCTTTCCTCAGCAATGTCCATCTTCCATGATCATCAAGTGACAGCCAATACCCCTCAAGCCCGTAGTTTCCACTATTTTCTTTTTTCCCGTCAAACCTTCCACTTAAAAGAACTTTTCCGGCGTTCTCCAACAGAACATCGACTTGGACTTTATAATTGGTCCACTCCATATCTCCAACTTCGGTTACAGGTTGTTTCAGCGGCTGGTCATGCCACATAACCGGCGCTTCCGTAACCACCTGTCTCAATGATTTTCCCTTCCGGCCTCCTCCTGCTTCTGAAATTTCGAATATGCCGTTGACATCGATAAAATACCGGGCAAGACCCTGTGCATTTTTTGTTTCAAATTGTTCCTTATAAGGAAATGGAAATTTCGCGGAAGGAGGAATTATTGTTGTTCCATGAGTTTGATCCATTGTGGTCGACAACGTATACACACATCCTTTATCCAGATGAATTTGTATTTCACCGTTCACCGGACGAAAGGTCGCAGTCTTCCTGAACCATTCTGAAGGTTCCATGAAATTAGATCGCCAGAAATAGACTGGTTCTCCTGAAAGTCCGTTGGACAAATTAATTTCCAGGTCGATACCAGCCCCGGGAAAATTCCTATCATCGGTGTTAAATACCATTGTATAATTGCTGCTCTTGTGATCTTTAAATGCAATATACCTTCCGGCAGTGGTCGTATCATTGCTATAAATTACACTGTTTTTTGTATCCAAAATTTTCCATCCGGGTTTTATAAACTGGGTAAAATGTGAAAAGGCCCACAGGTTCGATCCTATTTCATAGTTACCGCTCCATGGCTCTTTTGCCTTCACAAACCCGTTTGAAGCCCACGGCATGTTGTCATATACCGATGCGGTAGCCGACCAACGAATGAGTCCGCTCATTTTTACATCCAGGAGCAATCGGATAATTTGGTCAACCCATCCATAACCGCTACGTCTGTCTTTGTAACTTCCGCCACCATCTTCCGACGACCATATCGGCTTGCCAAAATTATAAGCTTTTGCGGGCATGAATTCAGAAGGACGGCTTTTGTAATGCACACCGATAATATCCACGGCATCGGCATACGCCGGATTATTTGCCATGGAATCCAGTACCAAAAATTCCTGAACTTTGGATCCTTCATCGGCGGCAACAATCTGTACATCGTCGTACCCGTTCGCATCAAGTAACTTTTTCAGCTTGATTGTTACATCAGGATTGATCCGTATCTTATAACTCAGGCCTTCAACTTTTGTGTATTCTTCATTCATATTGCCACCGATGTAGTCAATATGCAATCCGTGTTCTTGTTTTGCGCCTTTTACAAAACCGAAAATAAATTCAGCTTTTTGTTCATTCGTTTTTGCCCAGGCAGGATATCCCCAATGCAAAGCGGACAGTTTAATTTCCGGATTTCTTTTTTTAGCTTCCTTCATTAACCACCAGGCATAGCCCCTATTGAAATCAGGCTTTTCATCGAGACTTCTTTTATAACTTGGCCATGAGACAGCCGTATTGTTTCCATCGTAGCCTATTTCAACTTTAAGAACCTGGAGCGCAGCGCCATAATTGGGAAGAAAAAGATAATCCAGAATTTCACTTCGTTGCGGCTCCGGATAATCATACAACAGTTTTTCGTAACTGGGTATGGCGCCCAACCCTTCAAATGTTCGCAAAACAGCATTCCCATCCAGAGTTATAACACCCTTTGCCCCCGTCGGGGAAACCGCAGGCAGAGCTTTATCTTCAAAGTTATTATCACAAAGTCCGACAACAGGGCACATTGAAAGAAAAAATAAAGCTGCAATGAGTAAATATTTTTTATACATATTCACGGATTATTCGATGTTGGAAAATTTCAACCTATTCCAGAAGACCTTATATTCATTTTATTGTTCTCTTAAAAATATAAAGTTTTTCAAATTAGTGGACATCCAGCTTTTTGAATGGATAATATTATCAATGATTCTGTAATAATAAATTATTCAGGAAAATAGTTTGAAAGATAAAGCTGTTGCAAAAAATTCAATTTCATAAAAAAGATCAGTTCTGTTCGAAACATAACTCCTTCGAAATAAGACAAAAACAACAGGGCGAATGAGTTACGGCTATTTTACCACCTCGCTCCCCCACCAGTTATTTTTCGGGTCGAAATCTTTCGAAAGCATTTCCTTCCGTTGTTTCTCCAGTTGCGGCCAGCGTTTATTAATCACATTTTCGAGGTATTGCTTTTCAAGTTCAGGATTGTACTCAGTATCTTTTTCGGGAAAACGGGCGCCAACTTCATTCAGATAAGCAAAAAGTTTTGTACTCATCGTTTTCACGCGTTTTGGGTTTGCTGAAGCCACATCAGTAGTTTCCTCAAGATCGGTTTTCAAATTGTACAATTCTTCGTGTCCGTCTTCATAATAATGAATCAGTTTCCAGTCGCCTTCACGGATAACCGATGATGGATCGCCTCCCTGGTTCCCGTAGTGCGGATAATGCCAGAATAAAGGACGTTCGTCAATGCTTCCCCCTTTCAGCAGCGGAACCAGGCTGGTTCCATCCTCGTGTTCTTTCGGGTTCAAAGGTAAACCGGCCAATTCGAGCAGGGTTGGATAAAAATCAGCTCCGGTGACCGGAATAGAGCATTTTTCGCCTCCTTTGGTCAGACCGGGAACTTTAATAAAATATGGTTCGCGGATTCCTCCTTCAAACTGGTAGCCTTTTCCGGCACGCAACGGAAGGTTCGATGTGGATGATGCATCGCCCGAAGTCACCCCTCCGTTGTCGGAAGTAAAAATTACAATGGTATTTTTATCGAGTCTCAATTCTTCGAGCGAATTCAGAACAAGACCAACCGCATCGTCCATCAACTCGACCAAGCCGGCATAAACCGGATTGTCCTGTACCTGCCGGAGGGGAAGATAATGGGCCATTTTAAAACCAGTTTCAGCAATGCCCGCGTCTTCGGCTTTTTGCCTGTATTTCGCCCATTTTTCACGAGTGGTTTCAATCGGAGAATGAACCGCATAAAAAGAAAGATAGGCAAACACCGGCTGCCCGGTAACGTTGGGATTATTTTTTTTCAAAAACCGAACGGTTTCTTCAGCCAGCCGCATCGAAAGGTCTTCGCCGTCTTTGCGATCCTTCAAATTAGGGTTTTCAAACGGAGAAAAGTAACCTCCTTTCGGACTTCCGGCGTCCCAACCGCCAATGTTGATATCGAACCCATGATCTTCGGGCCACGAACCTTTTTCTCCAAGATGCCATTTCCCGGCAAAAAATGTTTTGTAGCCGCCCTCTTTCATCGCTTCGGGTAAAGTGACATATTCAGAAGCAAGTTGATGAACATATTCTGCCGGCAATAACTTATTGAACCGTTTCTGTTTTCTCCATGCTTCACCGCTTGCTGCTCCAATCCAATCGGTAATACCATGGCGGGCAGGAAATTTGCCGGACATGATGCTGGCTCTTGAAGGACTGCAAACCGAGCAGGTAGCATACCCGTCGGTAAAAACCATTCCTTCATTGGCAATCCGGTCGATATTGGGTGTTTCGTAATACTTGCTGCCCATGCAGCTCAGGTCGTGATACCCATAATCGTCAGCCAAAATGAAGAGGACGTTGGGTTTTTGAGGAGTGCGGGATTGTGAAAAGGAAGCAACGGAAAAGAATGCGGTACTTGCCAGAAAGAAAGATTGCAGGCGATTCATTATGCTGGATGTTTAAGTTGTTGTGTTGGATCACAAAGTTAAAACAAACTTTTACAACTATTCGCCTGGCAAATTAATTCCCTTAATTTTTCGGAAAATATCAAGTGCGTACAGGTCGGTCATTCCGGAAACGAAATCAAGCACCGACTGGATTTTTGAATACATATCGGGACGGTCACTGCGATATTGTTCCGGCATCAGGCTGAGCAAGCGTTTCGAATAGCCGCTGTCCGGGTTCAGGATAGCGCCGGAAAATTCTTCAAGCAGGGTGCCGATAATATGGTAACCCGAAATCTCGATCGCTACCACCGACGGGTCTTTGTAAATTTTCGGTACCGACAATTCCTGGATTTCGTTCATGGCCTTTCCTGCTGCGCCTTCCAGTTGCCCCATCAGCGATTTTTGGAAACTTCCGGAGAAAATACCGTCCTGTTTCTGTACAAATATTTGCACGCATCTTTCGGCCAACATACCGATCACACCGGCCCGCAAATAGGCAATCTGTTCGTTCCGGTCGTCTACCAGCGACAATGTTTTTTCGATACTTTCAATCCGTTTTTTATCGGCTTCACGATCATAAAAATTCAGGAACAGGCTGCGGGTTTCGTCGAATCCAAGGATTTTCAGTTTGTGTGCATCTTCCACATCCATCACCTGGTAGCAAATATCGTCGGCAGCCTCGACCAGGAAAACCAGCGGATGGCGAATCCATTTACGGTTATCGTCGGACGACCGCTCAATACCCAGTTCTTCTGCAATGCGGTAATAATTCTCTTTTTCCGACTGGAAAAAACCAAATTTGGGTTTGCTGGCATACACCGATTCGTACGGGTATTTTATAATGGAGGCCAGCATGGTGTAGGTCAACGCAAAACCACCTGGGCGCCGCCCTTTGAACTGGTGGCTCAAAACCCGGAACGCATTGGCATTTCCGTCGAACAAAGTAAAATCGTTCCATTCGGCTTCCGACAAATCATTCTGAAGCGATTTTCCTGCGCCCAACTTGAAAAATTCGGAAATCGCGTCTTCACCCGAATGGCCAAAAGGCGGGTTTCCCATGTCGTGTGCCAGGCAGGCAGCCGACACCACCGCCCCAATCTCATCAATCAGCGGTTCGTTGATATTTTGTGCGTGCAGTTTTTCGGCCAGCATGTTCCCCAACGAGCGGCCCACACTGGCAACTTCCAGACTGTGGGTGAGCCGGTTGTGAACAAAAACACTTCCCGGCAAAGGGAAAACCTGGGTTTTATTTTGCATCCGGCGAAAAGGCGACGAAAAAATCAGTCGGTCGTAATCGCGCTGAAACTGCGTGCGTTTGTGCTCGTGAGCTTCAGCAGGGCGGTCTTCCTGCCCCAGGCGTTTCGTAGAAAGTATCTGATTCCAGTTCATAGTTTCGTTTATTTTTATTCTTCTCCCTTTCTCCATTTACGAAATTAGGTTACTTGTTATGAATTTACCCGGAAACCAACCGAAATAATGGCATCGAGGTTATAAAAATTTGTTTGCAATCTGATTTGCCCGGAAAAGCAAGCACAAAATTTCTCAGGTAAATGTACAAAACCAGACTTTCTTTCCCCGTTTTCTTACTACTTTTTACTTGCTACTTACTACTTTCTTTTCACCATCCCGAAACTCTGTACCGGTGCATTTCTTTTCTCAGCTTTTGCGGGCTGTCGGTCATTTGTCCCAATAATTTCCAAAACCGGGGGCCATGGTTTTTCTCAACCGTATGCGCCAATTCGTGTAAAATAACGTAATCGATCAGGTGGTCGGGAAGGCGCATCAGGTGCAAGTTCAGGTTGATATTGTTTTCCGACGAACAGCTTCCCCATCGGGTTTTCGCGTTTTTTACAAATACCTGTTTGTATCTCATCCCAAATTTTTTTGCCAGTTCGTCCAGCCGTTTGGGCAGGTAAACTTTGGCTTCGTAGCGCATCACATCGACCAGCGTTTTTCTTATATATTCCTGAATCGCGTCGTTCTTTATATCAACCCTTTCAGGAATGAAAAACTGAATGATCCCATTCCCGATGCGGTTGTAAACTTTCGGAAAATTGCCCCTGCTGATTTTCAGGTGGTGAAATTTTGTCGTAAATTCGGTATCGGTACTGAAAAGCGGTAAACCCAAAACCATTTTCGATTGTTGTTGTGCTATCCAATCGGCTTTCGCTTCGGCAAACCGAATGGCCTCCCGGTATGGGACACTGGAGGGAAGGGTCACGCTAACACCGCCGGGCTTGACCGTTATTCGGATTCGCGTTGACCGACTGTTCTTTGAGAAAGAAATATCCCCAACCGGATCGATATGAATGATTTTTGCGGGCATTGATCTTGGTTAATGCTGCTAAAAGTAACTAAAAAGAAAAAATCAACTATGAAACAAAGAAACGAAATTGAAGTTTTCGGCACCCTGACAAAAACAGAAAAAGTATTTACCATTGATAAAAAAGTTGCCAGTGGGTCGCTGGTTTTCGAGGCGATGGAACCATTTCCCGGTTATTATCACGAAACACCTTTCGATACAAAGCCGGTTTATCTCTATCTGGCTCTCGAAGAAAATTATCCATTGGAAGACGTAATTCGCGTCAGCCAGAAAATTCAGCCCGGATTTGGGGAAAAGTTAAATGCAGGCAAAGGCTTTTTACAACTACCTGATGACAAGTTCAATGTACTTCGTTTGCGTCACCTGAACAATTACGACATGGTGGAACTGCTTCAGCTTGCCCTTGCTGAAAACGGAATTCAATATCTTCAGAAGCAAAAGAAAAATTTCGAAGCTGATGCATTCATTAAAATTGTCAAATTCTTAAACCTTCAATACCTCAACGAAGGCATTTGGCTCGACATGCGCGAAGATTTTCACGGGTATATTGAATTGCCAAAAAAACTTAGCTGGGATGAATTCACGGAATTGACGCTTTCTGTTAAATACAACTGGGAAGGAAGCAAATTTGACGCGGCTTCCGGAGCTTTTTACTATCAGGGAAAACTGCACGATTTTGTGCGTATTTACTCCAGCAAAGTCAGCATTGGATATTTAAAAGAGCTTCGTGAACTTTACTTTGAAAAACTAAAATAGAATGAAAAGCGCTAAAAAGGCTATTTCAAAAGCCTTTCCTTTTACTTCTTTCTAAATTGGCAGGATTATCTTTTGGCCTGAATGGTTATTTTTCATAACTTGTTTAGCATAAAAGCTAAACCATGTACGAAAAGCTCAGTATTAAAAATTGGGCCGTTGAAGACCGCCCCCGTGAAAAGATGCTTTCCAAAGGAATCCGTTGCCTGAGCGACGCCGAACTGATTGCCATCCTGATTGGCTCCGGTAACCCGAAAGAAACTGCCGTTGAATTGTCGCGCCGGATTTTGGCAAGTGTAAACAACAACCTGAACGAACTGGCTAAAAAGTCGGTTGACGACTTGAAAAAATTTAATGGCATTGGCGAAGCAAAAGCCATCAATATAATGGCAGCGCTGGAACTGGGGCGCCGCCGGAAAGAGAGCGAACCCGAAGAAAAACCGCAAATTAATGGCAGCGCCGATGTGGCTCGTATTTTTCAGCCAATGCTGGGCGATCTGCCGCACGAAGAGTTTTGGGTGCTCCTGCTCAACCGCTCGAACCGGGTCATCGACAGGCAAATGGTGAGCCAGGGCGGGGTTTCCGGCACAGTAATCGACGTGCGCATTATCCTGAAAGCAGCTATCGAACGGCTGGCCAGTGCAATCATTTTGTGCCACAACCATCCTTCGGGCAACCTGCAGGCCAGCGAAGCCGACCGCAGCATCACTAAAAAAATTAAGGAAGCCGGGAAATGGATGGACATTCCGGTTCTCGACCACGTGGTTATTGGTAACGAAAAATATTTTAGCTTTGCTGATGAAGGGATAATTTGACATTCATGATCTTAATCTACTCGAAACAAATTACCAACCGCCTTGATTACACGTTGGAACTGATTTTCAAATCGATTTTGAAAACCGGCTTCAAGCTGACCGACGATAAAGACGAGTTTCTTCGTTCGTCCCTTCCAAAAATAAATTATTCCGACGAAGATTTCGACGACGAACTGTTCCTGAAACCTCATCCACTTCTGTTTGAAACAACGATTTCGGAACAGAAAATTGTTCCGTTCACCTATGAAAAACAGTGGTGTTTTTTCCCTTCAACCGAGAATTCATTTTTGCCGTTTGATGTGTTTGCCTGTTCGTTTTACCTTGCCAGCCGGTACGAAGAATATCTTTTTGAGGGGTTAGCTCAGCACGGTCGGTTCCCGGCCTGCGAAAGCCTCCAGTTTAAAAACGGGGTACTGGGCGAACCGCTTGTCAACCAATGGGCGCAACTACTGGCACAACGGGTTTCGGAGAAATATCCTGAATTTTCGGCGTCGGGAAAAGAATTTCATTTCTGCATGACTATTGACGTTGACAATGCCTGGGCCTATAAAAATAAAGCTGCATGGATTCAGTTGGGCGGAATGGCCAGGTCGTTTCTGAAAGCCGATTTTTCAGGAATGAAAAAGCGGATGAACGTGCTTTCAGGAAAAGAAACCGACCCGTACGATTCGTATTCTTTTATCGAAAAAATGTTTGAGGGAAATGAAGACCATCTGAAGTTTTTCTTTCTGCTTGGAAACCGCGGTCTGTACGATAAAAATATTTCGCACCGAAACTCAAAAATGCAGGCGCTGATCCACCGTTTATCCGAGAAAATTGAAACCGGGATTCACCCGTCGTATGCATCAAACAGCAATAAAAACCTGATTAAAACCGAAAAACAGCGACTGGAAAACATTACGGGGAAGCCGGTTGCCGCCAGCCGCCAGCACTTTTTGATACTCAATTTGCCAAAAACATACGAAACCCTGATTGAGTCGGGAATTACCCATGATTTCACGATGGGCTATTCCGATGCGGTTGGATTTCGTGCCGGGCTATGTACCCCATTTCGGTTTTTTAACCTCGAAAAAAATAATACCACCCGTCTTATCGTTCATCCTTTGCATGCAATGGATGTGACTTTAAAAGATTATTTGAAAATGAAACCGGAAAAGGCACAAAAAGAAATGAAGGAATTGATGCAAAAAGTAAAGTCAACAGGTGGTACTTTCTATTGTTTGTGGCACAACGAATCGCTTTCAGATCAGGGAATTTGGGCGGATTGGAAAGATGTTTTTCAACAAATTACAACAACCGGGCTAAAACTTGAAAATGAATAATCCGGGAATCAGATATTTGCAGCACGATGAAATCGATTTTGGGAAATGGGACCGCTGCATTGCCAACTCGGTAAACGGGATTGTTTACGCCTGGTCGTGGTACCTCGACCGGGTTTGCACCCGCTGGGATGCGCTTGTTTACGGCGATTATCTCTACGTGATGCCGCTGGTGTGGAACCGTAAATTTGGGATTTCGTACGTTTACCAGCCATTTTTCACCCAGCAACTGGGCGTATTTTCAGTTTTTCAGGTCGACCCGGAAATGGTGAACCGTTTTTTACACGCTATTCCCCAAGAATTTCGCATGGTGGAGATGAACCTAAATTGCGGCAACTTCCCGATTTCAGGCAATGTCAGTATAAAACCAAATGTCACCTATCATCTTTCACTTGATCGCCCGGTTGAAACTATCCGAGAACAGTACAGCGAGAATACACTGCGAAACCTGAAAAAAGCCGGGCAACAGAAGTTATTTATCACATCGATTTATAATATCGACGAATTTATTGCATTCACAAAAAACAACCTTCAGGAAAAATCGCCGGAAATAAAAGCGGTTCATTACCAAAACCTGAAGCGGGTGATCGCCCAAACGTTGTATCATCATCAAGGCGAATTGAAAGGCGTTTTCAATTCGCAAAACCAACTCATTGCCGCAGTATTTTTTGTGTGGTCGAACCGAAAAGTGATTTACCTGGCAGCTTCATCGTCGAAAGAAGGTCACGAAAAAAAAGCCATGTTTCTGCTGGTCGACCAATTCATTGAAAGCCGTACAGAAAACGAACTAATGCTCGACTTCGAAGGATCCAATATTCCCGGAGTTGCCCGTTTCTACGAAGGATTTGGCGCTCATCCAGTTAGTTACCTTTCCGTCCGCCGAAACACGCTGCCCTGGTTGCTGAAAATCCTTAAAAAATAAAGTTCCCGGCTCCGGGTATCCCTTTTCATCAAAAAGTAGTATTTTCGACAAAAATTCCCAAAATGGAAGTAAAAATCCTCGGCGAAACCAACTCAATTTTCAATCAGTATATTGCTGAAATCAGGGATGAAATAATACAAAAAGACTCGTTACGTTTCCGGCGAAACCTGGAACGGCTGGGCGAAGTTTTTGCGTACGAAATCAGCAAAACCCTTCATTACAAAATAAACAACGTGAAAACTCCGCTGGGTATTGCAAAAGTTCCAAAACTGAAATCGCAGCCGGTTTTGGCCACCATCTTGCGGGCCGGGCTCCCGCTGCAGCAGGGCTTCCTAAATATTTTTGACCAGGCTGAAAATGCGTTTATTTCAGCTTATCGCAAATACGACAAGAACAACGAATTCCATATCGAATTTGAATATCTGGCAACGCCATCGCTTGACGAGAAAGTGGTTATTATTTCCGACCCCATGCTGGCTTCCGGCGCTTCCATGGAAATTGGCTACCGGGCATTGCTCGAAAAAGGAACTCCCGATCATGTACATCTGGTCTCCATCATCGGGAGCCGCAAAGGTCTTGAATACGTAACAAGTAAAATCAAAGCCGAAAACGTAACTCTCTGGCTGGGTGCAGTCGACGAAGACATGAATGCAAAATCGTACATTATTCCCGGTCTGGGCGATGCCGGCGACCTGGCTTTTGGCCCGAAAATCGATTCGCACTAAGAAGGAAGTACAGTAAGATCTTTGTCGTATTAATTTATCTGCAATGCTGGATTGAAAAGTTTAGCAATATTTTCCCGGCAAACCAGTTTGAAATTTTGTGGCTTGGCATATTTTATCGTAATTGCAGCCATCCTGAATAACCACCAACCCATGTTTGAAATCCCACGTTTAGTGCAAAACTGAAAATGTCCGGACCGTCGGGTTCTTCGGTTCCGTCAACCAAGTCATCCACGATACGGAAACTTCCCAAATAATTGTGTAGTGTTTTGCGTTCGTAAACCGCATACGAATTTATTTTGCCAGTAGGCTCAACAATGGATTCTCTTCTATTCAAAAATTTCCACTTTACTCAATTTTTTTAAAAGTTTTTTTTCTTATTTAATTTTTTTCTGAAAGCTATTTGTAATTTAGCCCCTTATAAATGTAAGACCTAATACAATTAGCATGAATAATCGCAGGGATTTTCTAAAAAAATCGCTGGTTGCCGCAGCTGGTATTACCATTATACCAAGGCATGTCCTCGGTCAGGGTTACCTGGCTCCAAGCGATCAACTAACCAAAGCAATTATTGGCGTCGGAGGAATGGGCCGTAACCATATTCCGTACGAAGGCACCAGACTGCTGGCAATATGCGATGTCGATAAATCGCACCTCGAAAAAGCATTACCATTGGCCGGTAACAACGTAAAAACCTATTTCGATTTCCGCGAAGTATTGCAGCGACCGGATATTGATATTGTGCATATTGCCACTCCTCCCCACTGGCACGGAATTATGTCGGTGATGGCTGCCCGGGCAGGAAAAGATGTGTGGTGCGAAAAACCGATGACCCGAACCATCGGTGAAGGCAAACGGGTCGTTGAAGCCATCAAGGCCAACGGGCGCATGTTCAGGTTGAACACATGGTTCCGGTTTAAAGATAATTTCTACGGATTGGGAACTACCGTAAAACCACTGAAAAAAGTGATCGACAGCGGGGTACTGGGCTGGCCGTTAAAAGTAACCATCAGCGGGGTAACTGGTTTTAACTGGAAATTTTACTGGGTTGGAAAACCCAACCTAGCGCCACAGCAGGTTCCGGCTGAACTGGATTACGACATGTGGTTGGGACCGGCGCCCGAAAAACCGTACAACGAGCACCGAACCCATCAAACATTCCGCGGATACTGGGATTACGACGGCGGCGGACTGGGCGACATGGGACAACATTACATCGACCCGGTGCAGTACATGCTTGGCAAAGACCACACCAGCCCGGTAAAAGTAGAAGTGGACGCACCACAGCAACATTACGATGCAGTAGGCACTTGGCGTAGAATAACCTACACCTACGACGATGGCTGCCAGATTATTCTGGATGGCGAAAATAAAGACAAAAACGCGGCTTACATCGAAGGTCCAAACGGGAAGATTTTTAAAGGCTTCGAATCCACTATTCCAAATATTATGTCGCTGATTGATACGCTTCCAGACCCGGAACCGCAGATCAGTTTGTTCTCCGAATCAGTTCGTACCCGGCAAAAATTTGCATTGAACGAGGAAAACGGACATCGTTCGGCGACCATTGTAAACATGGGCGTTATTGCCCTCCGGCTGGGGCGCACCCTGCATTTCGACCCGGTAAAACAGGAATTCATTAACGACGAAGAGGCCAACCGCCTGATTAATCAGCCCATGCGCGGGATCTGGAAAATCTAATTTTTAACGAAACACCAATGAAAAATTTTCTAAAATATATTTTAATTGCCCTGCTAAGCGTATGGATTACCACCGGTATCCAGGCTCAGGACAAACGTACATTGACAACTAAAGTAGCCGATGTTCTTGCCCAATTCCCGGCCAAAAACATGAATTCTGCAGATCAGCTTATTCAGGAAATTATTGGTTTGGGAGAAGAAGGAATCACCCAATTCTGCAACATGATTATTCCGGCGGGAACAGGCGACGACACACAAGCCCGCTATGCCATCGAGTCGCTGGCTGTTTACAGCGGCGCCCCGGAACGCGAAAAGGCCCGCAAACTGGTGGCTGGCACATTCCTGAAAGCCATTGAAAAAACAAAGGACAATGAAGTAAAAACGTTTCTTATTGAACGCTTGAAATTTTGCGGAGGCGACGAAAGTATTGCTTCGCTTGCCCGTTTGCTTGACGATGGAAAACTCTACGCTCCTGCGGTTTCGATGCTGACAAGCATTGGCTCTGAAAAAGCTGCCGCTGAAATGCTGTCCCATTTGGCTGCCGCTTCCGGGAAAGAACAAATTGCACTTATCAAAGCGCTGGGTGTGCTAAAATACAATACGGCTGTCCCTGCACTGATTGCATTGGCAAGAACACAGCAGGGAGAAGTAAAAAAACAAGCTCTTTTCGCATTGGCTGAAGTTGGTAATGAACAGGCAACTTCGGTATTTGTCAATACTGCCGAAGCGGTTGTTTACAAGGCAGACGAAAGCGAAACCATGTTTTCGTATCTTCATTTTGCCAACCGTTTGGCTGAAAACGGACAAAAAGCTGCCGCGAAAAAATTGTGTGACGAAGTGATGAAGAACTGTATAAATCCGGAACAGTTGATTTTCCGTTCTTCATCATTAAAAATCCTGCGGACTTATTTTGGCAGCGAAACAACCACTCTTCTTCTGAAAGAAATAAAAAACAGCGATGCCGCATACCGCAATGCTGTTTTGATTTATGCAGCCGACGGAATGACAGATGCTGAAGCCACAAAATGGGTTGCAGCAATGAAAAAAGCGCCTGCCGAAACCAAGGTTCAGATTATTCCGGCGCTTGCCAAACGAACTGAAACAGCCATCCTTTCCAAATGTATTTTACCATCGTTGAACGATGCTTCACCGGAAGTTCGCATTGCAGCAATTCGCGCACTTGCCTTAAACCAAAAAGAGAAAGCCATTCCGGTTTTGTTAAAACAACTTGAAAAATCTTCTCAAAAAGAAGAACTTGCTGCACTAAATGACGCATTGCTGCAAACCTGTTCGCAAGAAAAATGCAAAATGTTGGCCGAAAAGCTGGATCAGGCAACAGGCGAAAAAGCCGTCGTTTTGCTGGAAACAATAGCAGCACGCAGGGGTACTTCGTATTTTAGCAAAGCCTTGAATTTGTGTTCTTCGGATAATGCAAAATTAAAAGAAGCCGCATTTCAGTCGTTGAAAAAAATGGTTACCCCCGAAAATCTGAACGACTTGCTGAACCTCTTGCAAAAAACAGAACAGAAAAACGAAATTGAAGCCATACAACAGGCAGTAATCGCTGTTTTGCAAACCGGACAGGCAAAACAGGAACTGGTATTGCAACAAATGAATGTTGCTGCAATGAAAAATAAACTTCTGCCAGTACTTCCTTTCCTGAATGATTCAAAAGCATTTTCAACCGTTACAGAAATTATCGAAAAAGGTACACCCGCCGAAAAACAGGCCGCCTACGAAGCGCTGCTGAGTTGGAAAAATGCAGATGCCATCCCCTATTTGTATTCAATTATCAAAAAAGGTGAATTTGCCGCATCGCGCGAAAAATCATTCAGCGTTTATCTCAACCAGATAATGAAATCGAATTTCCCGGATGATCAAAAATTATTACTAGTACGGAAATTAATACCGGTGAGCCAAACGAATCAGGAAAAATCGCAGCTCATTCAGACTGCCGGATCGATAAAAACATTTCTCTCATTGGTTTTTGTTGCCGAATACCTGGATGACGAAGAGCTTTCGAAACCTGCAGCCCAGGCCTCCATGAAAATCATGCTGCCCACACCCGGTGAAGACAACGCACTGCAAGGCAGTTTCGTACGTACGGTTGCCGAAAAAGTGATGGAAAAAATTTCCGGACCCGACAGCCAGTATTTCAAAATCGACATTCGTGAGTTCCTGGAAAAAATGTCTGCGGGAGAAGGTTTTGTTCCCATTTTTAATGGCAAAGACCTGAACGGATGGCAGGGACTGGTTGGCAACCCTATCAGCCGTACAAAAATGAGCCCGGAAGAACTGGCTAAGCAACAGGAAGAAGCCAATAAAAAGATGCTTGAAAACTGGTCGGTAAAAGACGGAGCCATTGTGTTCAATGGAAAAGGGGCCAACCTATGCACTCAAAAAACGTACGGCAATTTCGAAATGCTGGTCGATTGGCGAATTACCAAAGACGGTGACAGCGGCATTTATCTGCGCGGAAGCCCACAGGTACAAATCTGGGATATTGCCCGTGTTGACGTGGGCGCCCAGGTAGGTTCCGGCGGTCTGTACAACAACAAGACAAACCCCAGCAAACCACCGATGGTTGCCGATAATCCGATAGGCGAATGGAACACCTTCCGTATAAAAATGGTCGGAGAAAAAGTAACCGTTTTCCTGAATGGAATCCTCGTTGTTGATAATGTCACTCTTGAAAACTACTGGACCCGCAGCATCCCGATTTTCGCAAAAGAAGCCATTGAGCTGCAGGCGCACGGTACCGATCTGGCATTCCGCAATATTTTTGTGAGAGAAATTACCAGCAATGAGGCTGAACTTTCAGATCAGGAAGAAACGGATGGTTTCCAACTGCTTTTTAATGGCAAAAATCTGGACGGTTGGGTTGGCAACAAAACCGATTATATTGCTGAAAATGGCACCATTGCTGTTCGCCCTGCGGAGCGTAGTCGCGGTAACCTATACTCCGAGAAAGAATACAGCAATTTTGTTTTCCGCTTTGAATTTAAACTGACACCTGGCGCCAACAACGGGCTGGGAGTTCATGCGCCACTGGAAGGAGACGCCGCATACGTTGGAAAAGAGTTACAAATACTTGATAATACCGCTGCCATTTATGCCAACCTAAAACCCTACCAGTATCATGGTTCAGTTTACGGGATTATTCCTTCGAAACGAGAGTTTTTGAAACCAATAGGCGAATGGAACAGCGAAGAAGTGATTGTAAAAGGCGACTATTTCAAAATTACGCTGAATGGCGAGGTGATTCTGGAGGGCGACGTAAAAGAAGCAACGAAAAACGGAATCCCTGATGGCAAAGATCATCCCGGCTTGTCACGCCACACAGGACATATCGGATTTTTGGGACATGGTTCCGAACTGTGGTTCCGCAACATCCGGATCAAAGAATTATAAAGATTATTTTAAGCTGTCCAAGAAGCAAAGACCTGTTCATCCTGAACTTTTTTCAGAACAAAAAAACGGCTTCTTGGACAGTTTTTATTTGGATTTCAGCACCAACACACAATGAACAGGAAAGTGATCTGAAAATTTTTCGCGCCCTGTTTCAAACTCGTAACTTTCAAATACGGGGTCGTGCAATATGTAATCGATGCGGAAAGAGGGCAGCCTTCCGTTATACGAGTTGCCAATCCCATGTCCCGATTCCACAAAGGCATCTTTTAGGTTTCCTTTTACTTTTTGGTACGAATACGAAACCGGGGTATCGTTAAAATCACCACAAACAATCACGGGATAAGGGCATTTCTGAATGTGTTCGTTCAACATCCGTGCTTGTTCTGCCCGCTTTATAAACGCTTGTTTCAGCTTCGAACCTACATTTTTTACCTCGCTGTAATTTTTTGATTTGTTGGTATACCGCAACGAGTCAATCGTGTTAAGTTCGTGCGGCTTCAAACGGTTCGATTGCAGGTGGCAATTATATACCCTGAAAGTATCTTTATGAATGATCAGATCCGTAAAAACAACCATGTTCCCACTATTTCCATACTGAATTTCACCCGTCCCCACAATCGGATAACGCGAATAAGTAACCGGTCCGCCCATGCGTTTGGATTTTACCACTTGCATTCGATTGATATTCGCAAGTTTATTTTTAATGGCATCCATCCGGAGACTATGGCTGGTAATGCTGGCTTCCTGTAAACAGATAATGTCAAAATTTCCATCTTCAAGATAATTAACGATTTTTTCAACTGTTGCCATCTTGGGCGAAATCTCCTCGTCAAGAAAATATTTCACATTGTAACTGCAAAAGTTAATGCCTTTTTCCTGCGTTTTTTCCCCTCCAAATCGAACGTAATCTCCCAGAAATCCGAATCCAACCAGAATAGAAAAAATAGAAACAACCGAATATCTGACATTGAAAACAAGCCAGAAAATGACAAACAAGATATTCATCAGTAAAATATAAGGATATGCCAATCCAAAGAAGGCCGATATCCAAAATTTTGCGGGGTCGATAAACACGGCAGTGTAAGAAAATAACAGGCAAACCGCAATCAGGATGTTAAAAAGGATGAATATATTTTTGAATAAACGTCTCAAATTGAATAGGTTTATTGGTAATGTTTCGCCCGTTACAAAGATAAGAGATAAATCGATTTGTTTTTAGTAGTTAAACTTCACTTTTAGGTAACTCTAACAAAACTAAAAATTATGCGGTACTGTTTTTTACTTCAATTTCAGTCTCGGAAATAATTCCCAGCCCCAATTCTGCCGCTATTTTCAGATGTTCAACCGTGAACGGGTCGATACCCAACAGGCGGCAGGCCACAGCGTCGGCTGCCACCACATCGGTGCTAATAATCAACACCCGCTCCTCTCCATTTTCTGAAGCGGGTGACAACAAATGTCCTGCATCAATTACCGTTAAATCGGGTCTTTTGTAATGCAGAAATTCCGCGATACAACGGTCGAGACCGTTTTGCCGGTAAAAATCCGGATCAAGAATACAGCCCATCAGGTTTTTCAGCCCGCCCGAAATAGTCGTTTCTGCATCGGTTTTCAGAACCGGCACATCCATCAGCAAACACTCTGGAGTAAGTACGTTGTGAATGCGGGCATGGGTCAGTACCGAGGCCCCTGCAATGTTTTGTTCCCTGAAAAATAATTCGTGGTTTCCGGGAAGCACTTTGGCCGCAGCATTTTTTGCTGCCCGCTCAATTCCGCTGTTCTTGTAACATTTGGTCCATTCGTTAAGGCAGTGGTCGAATACATAAACCGCCCTGCACTCATTTTTATAGCATTGTTTGATAATGTATTCTACCAGAAGTGGGTGGGTGGTAAGTCCTTCTCCCGGCAAGGCATTCCGGCTAATATCCGGTTTTAGCACAATCGAAGTGCCTTTCTTTACAAAGTGCGACAGGCCGCCAAATTCAGCAATGGCGCGGTCGAACAGTTGCTGATAGTTTTTGCCCCGGGCGACAAGCACCTTTGTTTTTCCGGTGTCCGGCAGAAGCGAATTTGCGCCTGAAAAAAGAGAAGCGCTGCATACAAATGCCGCCCCCATTCCGGTTTTACGTAAAAAATCCCGTCGTTTCATTGTCTTTTGTTTTCCTGCTGCAATTTACATTTTTTGGGCTGAAATCATACGGTTCTTTCCATGTATGTCTTTCCGGAGATGGATATTTTTATATCCGAAACCTTGTAAAAGCGTTGAGCATTCCTCCTCCAGCGCTTCATTAATTTCCCAATAAATTCGGCCTTGCGGAGCCAGCGATTGTTCAGCAAAAAGCAAAATTGCCCGGTAAAAAAGCAGGGGGTCGCTGTCGGGAACAAAAAGGGCCAGTTCGGGTTCATAATTCAACACATTGAGCTTCATTCGCGCTTTTTCGCTGTTGCGCACATACGGCGGGTTCGACACCAGAACATCATATTGCGGACGGTTTGCTTTTATTTCAGGCTGAAGAATATTCATTCTGAAGAATGAAACATCAACCTGGTTGAGCGTTGCGTTTTCACGGGCCAGTTGGAGGCATGTTTCCGAAATGTCGCAACCCGAAACAATTGCTGCAGGAAGATGTTTTTTTAGCGAAACAGGGATGCAGCCCGTGCCGGTACCAATATCGAGGATGCGAATTTCAGGATGAATATTTTCCTTCAAGATCCAGTCGACCAGTTCCTCGGTTTCAGGCCGGGGAATGAGCACTCCGGGTCGACAAAAGAACTTCAGCCCGAAAAACTCGGTTTCCCCCAGTATATACTGAATGGGTTCCTGCTTTTTCAGGCGTACAACGATTTCTTCCAGTTTTTGCCGTTCGTCGGACGAAAGCAGTTCACCGCGACCCAACAGTATTTGCGTCCGGGTGTACAACTTTATATGCTGAAGGACAAGGGAAGCCAGCGCATCGATCTCGGTCGCGGGATAAATACCGGCCAATTCTTTTTTGATATGTGCAATGCCTGCCTGCATTTTTGTATTTTTGGCAAAGTTAAACTTTTCCGGCGATGGAAACCGACCAAAAATACATGCAACGCAGCCTCGAACTGGCAGCGCTCGGACTGGGCGAAGTGTCCCCCAATCCGATGGTGGGTTGCGTGGTGGTACACAACGGGAAAATTATTGGCGAAGGCTATCACGAAAAATATGGTGAAGTCCATGCCGAGGTAAATGCCATCCGCTCGGTAAAAAATAAGGAACTGCTCCCCGAATCAACGTTGTACGTAACCCTCGAACCCTGTGCGCATTTCGGGAAAACGCCACCTTGTTCCGATCTGATTATTGAAAGCCGGATTCCACAGGTAGTGGTTGGAACCATCGACCCGTTTGCAAAAGTGGCGGGAAAAGGTATCGAAAAAATGCGCAACGCCGGTATCAGGGTAGACGTGGGGATGCTGGAAAATGAATGCCGCGAGTTGAACCGGCGATTTTTTACTTTTCACGAGAAAAAACGTCCGTATATTATTCTGAAATGGGCGCAAACTGCCGATGGTTTTATTGACCGCGAGCGTATTGAAAATGAGGAAAAACCGACGTGGATCACCAACGAACTGGCCCGGCGGCTGGTGCACAAACAGCGCAGCGAAGAAGCGGCCATCCTGATCGGCACCAATACAGCCCAAAAGGACAATCCTTCGCTGACGGTGCGCGAATGGAAAGGTAACCAACCCTACCGCATGGCGCTTGACCGTACCGGCAGGTTGTCGGCAAACCTGCATCTTTTTGATGGCACAGCACCAACTATAATTTTTACGGCAACCCAAACGCCGTCAAAACCGATGGTCGAATTTGTGCAAATCGATTTTGAAAACGACCCGCTTGTCCGGATCATGGATCATTTATACCGTAACGACATTCAGTCGGTGATTATTGAAGGAGGCGCCCGCCTGCTTACCAGTGTCATTTCATCCGGACTGTGGAACGAGGCGCATGTGTACTTTGGCAACCAGTTTTTCGGCAAGGGAATAAAAGCCCCACAAATTGCAGGAAAAATAATCGCCGTTCAACAACTGGAAGAATGCCGGTTGACGGTGATGAGGAATACTGATAAATGACAACTGGTATTAATACCATGAAGAAACAAGTTCATTAAGCATAAACGCGCCGTTGATTTTTCAATTTCCCAACCATGAAAAGTATCAAATTTCAAAAAGTTAGCCTCTGATTTTGTTAAACTTTTTTGATTTAAGTAATTGACAACTCCAAGAAAAAAACCACCAGTTCCACACGCAGGGTCAGCAATCGTTTCTTTAGGCTTAGGCTGAATCAATCTACCATTGCTGAAACAACCGACCTTGGGGTGAAATATTGATCAGCACCACTGTTTTCTGCATTTTTTTGCAACAAAGACTCGTATATTTCTCCTTTAATATCGGTGTCTTTTTACGTTCAATTTTCTTCATCAATAAGATTGATTAATTTCTTAAGTTTTACGGAATCATGGATTTTATTCTGAGCACCTGCAAATATTTTTCAAGCATTTCTCCAGAAGTAGAAAGCTCTTTTAAAACTCTTTCATGGGTTTCATTAATGGTTTTTTTGTTTTCAAAGTTTGTCAGTCACAACCAGATGGAATATTATATTGGCTAATATTCTCATCTGCCATTTTTAGGAATAACAAAAAAGTTAACTGTTCCAAATAATCGCCATATCCTAAACCATCATCTCTTAATGTGTCACAAAACGACCATATTTTTGCTACTAATATATTTGTTGTCATAATTTCAATAATGAACTTGTTTAACTTTTAGCAAAATAAGAGCAAATGCTAAGAAGTGCCAATTTAGCCAAGTGGAGTCAAGAGTATCAAAGCGGATTAATAGGGTTCTAAAGCTGTCTATCCATGCAAAACAACGTTCATTGACAAATCGTTGCTGATAGATTTTTCGAATAAAGAATCGTTTTCTTCCTCTTTTGACCTTCTTTCGGTTTCTTGCATTTTCAATGATGTTTGGGAAAAGTTTTCTTCTGTGACAGACCCTGATAAGTTTTTTGCAATCAAAGCCTTTGTCTGCATTCAGCAGACTATTCTCTACCCAAATACCACAATGTTTGAGTTGATTGATCATCCGTAAAAACTGGGGTACGATACGGTACAGATCATTGTGGTTACCGCTAATAATTCCTCCGGTTGCTATCGGTATTCCTTTCCCATCTGTCATGATCAGCATATTGGAAGTCTTTGCTTTCTTGCTATGTTGGTAAGCTACACTTTCTGTCGATTTTTTAACCAAACTATGTGTTCCATCCAGGTTCAATTTCTCGGTATCCAGTTTATCTCTTTGTATTTCTAAAAAAGTAAGAAACATGATTTCAAAAACATTTTGGTTACACCATCTTCGATAATAATAATAAGCAGTCTGCCAGCTAAATGGAGGTTTAATACATTCAATATCAACAAACAAAAATTTCCATTGGCAACCCGTTTTTAGTTTATGAACAATACATCTGAATATGTCGGACATCGCAAATCTGCTGCTAAAACCTCTTTTATTTCCCAGAATAAATGGTAAAATGCAGTTTTCTATTTGCTCTTTAGTTAAATTTGTACCCTTGCAGTTCATCTTTTTGTAATTTATTGATCTTCAACCCTAAATTACATTTATTTGAACTGCTTTTCTATCACTAAAAGTTTAAATCACTTCACTGTTAATACCATAGCAATACATGCTAAAAACATTAATTTTTTCATACTTTTACAAAGTTTTTGGGAGAAGGCAGTTACTGTTGCCCCTCCCGGTTAAAACAATTCGAATGAACCCGGCCTTTTTACAAGGGCCGGGTTTTTCCCTTTTAAAAATCTTGTTAAACTGACCTGACAGGGTTCTGTCCATGCCAAGGTATTTTTTTAACAAAATCGCCGAAAAAATCATCACATGATTAACTTTTATTTTTATCAGACGAAAGGCTTTAAAAAAGCAAGTTTACTTTTCATCGAAAAAAAAGTTGGGTTTGATCGGAAAGTAAGCTAGCTTTTATCAAAAAGCAAGCCTGGTATGAGGCAAAACCAAGCCTGCTTTTTTTGAAACTATTGGGTCACTTTCACAAACCCCGATTCGTTCATGGTTTTCATCAAACGTTCGCCGGGGCGGTAATTAATGTAGGCTTCTTTAATTATAACAGAAGTTACATCCTTTCTCATATTTCACAGTTATTTTTTTCTTAAAGCAAAGCCCACTGTTACCTCAAATTCCTGGAAACTGCCATTCAATTCATCGTCAGAAGTAAAGAATGCCCCCAGGTTAGACCGTACTCCCGCAGTAAAAACAGGACTGATATGATATTGGTACCATAAGGCTCCAAAAAACCCAGGTTGAATTATCTTTTTGTAACTTGTCCCATCAGATAAAGATGTTTTCACCTGGTTTAACCTTACAGATGCAAGACAAAGCCCTGTGCCAATTTTTAAAGAATGTACCGAACTTTTTAACGTTTCGAAGAAATAGCTTATTTCACCTTTTGTTACTCCCAAATAAGAGTATAGGTTGGTACTTCCGAATCGTTCATCAGTATAAAACATCCGCAATCCCAGGTTTACAGACGACCGCAAGGAAAGAGATTTTTCAATACCGCCAGTCCAGCTAAAATTGGGCGTTGTGATGCCATAGTAAGCCAGGCCAGTGCCTAAATGAACCATGTTGTCCTGTTTCTCTGTTTGGGCCAAGCCATGAATTGATAATAAAAATGTAAATGCAAGTAGTAAATTTTTCATTTTTATTAAATTAGTATTCTGAGTTTGTCATTGTAATCCAAAACTCATTTGAAAGTTTTCTGATTGGCCATCCATTCCATTTCCAGTCATCTTTAAAATATGTTTTATCATATTCATTCATGTATGTTTGTGTTACATAAAACCAGCCCCTATCCCATTGCTGTAGTCCAAATATCTGGTTTGATGTAGTAAAGACGTTTGAAAAACCTGCACTATACTCATTTGTAAGTTTTACTCCTGATATCTCAAATCCTGCCCCAGCTTTTGTTGATCCGGTAATAGTAACTGTTCCTTCAGCATCATCTTCATAAGCGGCAATACATTGTTCCAATAAGTTTGTGTCCCAATTTGTATCCCATGGGATGTACACTGGAACCCAGCCTTTCCTATAACCATTTTGCGCCTCCCGCACATCATCTCTTGTAACCCTAATAGGGGTCATGTTAAGAAAACTTCCTACAAGAACATCTTTTGAAGCATCATACCCAACAGCAGTTCCTCGGAGAACAACTACTTCAAGATCTCCTTGAAAATAACTTTCAGCCATATATTTACAGTATATTTCTCCAAGAGAAACAGTATTAATGCCAGAAGAGGCACTTTTTAAATTTTGATAAAATTGTTGATTTTCTTCTTCTGGCATTAGCACAATTACAGGATTTTCTAAATTATATTCATCATTAACAAGTACTTGTTCTTTTTGCCCATCCTCAAATATTTTATAACCAACATTTTCTTCTTCATTGTCAATAGGATCTGAAGTAATCGTTGGTTCATTTTGTTTTTTTATGGGAAAATTTTCGAACGAATATGGTATATAAATGTTGACACCATTATCAATTAAATAATTTATTAAATTCTGTTCTGTGGATTTTAACTTGTTCCTCTTTTGATAACATTCCATGAATCTTGACTTAAATATTGAACTTGAAGTAGAACAACTTTTTAGACCATTTTCCTGTTCTGCCGCGAAGATGTCTTTAAAATATAGCCTTCTGTAATTTTTATCATTGAAATAATCCAATATTTCTGCAAGGACTTTTTTCTCTGAAATTATTTCCATTACAATTTCAGAACTTTCAACTAATTTCTCTTTTGAAATTTGTTCCTCTGTGGTCAATACTTTTTTTTCAATTGTAATTTGAGGTACAGATTCTAATTCTTCATTCTGACATCCGTTAAACACAGTTAATACCATAGCAGTTGCTGCTAAAAACATTAATTTTTTCATACTTTTACAAAGTTTTTGGGAGAAGGCAGTTACTGCTGCCCCTCCCGGTTAAAACAATTCGAATGAACCCGGCTTTTTTTACAAGGGTCGGGTTTTTCCCTTTTTAAAATTTTATTAAACGGACCGGACAGGGTATATTAATTTTTTCATGGCCTGCCGCCGCATTCCATTCCCATTCGTTTCACTAAATTCCCATCTTTTTCTTAATCGCGCTCAGAGTGTTCTTCCGAAAACCAAATTACAAAAAATAATAGTTTTGAAATGTTAAATCATTTAAAAAATGTCAGGGGGGGGGCGTAATTCAGAATAATTCCACGCAATGGGAACAAGAGTGGCGGTAAAAAGGAATAAAATAAAACAACAGGAATTAGAAACCAACTACATATCCCGGTCCGTCACTCATGATGGGTATCTGCAAAACCCGCTCGACGTACTGGAAATAGTAAAACAACTTATGATTAATTTCCAGACCGTAATCAATGTTATCCTCATAATTAATGGGGCTGTTTAGTAAATGACCATGAGGAAAACTATTGATTCTTGCATTCCATGCGTGGGCGTATTGCCTGTTCCATTGTTCATAATATTCCTGCAAATGATACCAGTCGGGCTTGCTGTTGGTAATAAACCAGATTTCGAACCCCGGATCCATTACAATCATTTCGTATTCAGCGCTGTCTGAGGCGCTGTTTTTCGCCGGAACTTCAGTTATTTTTTTGATGGAACTGCACGATAAAATCAGGGCAAATGCTGCAAAAACGAAAATTAACCGCATAATTATTTTTAATTTTTCCACTGTTTGTTTTTTACTCTTTTTTGACGAAATTGATACACTTATTATCGAAAAAATATAAACTACATCATGTTCGATTTTTTTACCAATATATGGCCGCAAACCACGAGTATAATTGCTCCTCTTTACATCATTACAACAATTTTTATTGCTGTTTTGATTGTTCTGGAAAATCGCAGCCCGGTAAAAACCATCAGTTGGGTGCTGGTTTTGTTACTTATCCCGATTGGGGGAATCGTTGTTTACCTTTTCTTCGGACAGGAATACCGAAAACAGAAAATGTTTTCACGAAAAGGGCTGCACGACCTGGAGCAACTTCGAAAACTGACCACCGAACAGTTAAAAGTTCTCCATCAATATAAGTTTAGCCAGTTACTGCACAGCAAAAAGCATTTGATGAACCTTTTGTTGAACAATTCGAATTCGATACTAACTAATGACAATGAAGTAAAAATACTGAGAAACGGGAGTGAAAAATTTTCGGAATTATTCAGTGAAATAGAAAAAGCGAAACATCATGTACATCTCGAATATTATATTATTGACGACGATGAAACCGGCAATTATCTGCGTGAGCTATTGATCCGAAAAGCAAACGAAGGCATTGAAGTGCGGTTTATTTACGACGACGTGGGCAGTTGGGAGTTGAAACGGAAATTTATCCGCCCAATGCAAAATGCGGGGATTAAAATCGACTGTTTCATGAAAGTCCGCTTCCCGAGCCTCACTTCGCGGGTCAATTACCGCAACCACCGGAAAATTGTGGTGATTGACGGACAAGTTGCTTTTACCGGTGGTATCAATATTGCTGACCGCTACCAGAAAGGTATCCCCGGCGTTGGTCCCTGGCGCGACACACACCTGAAACTGACGGGTGGCGCGGCAACGGCATTGCAAATTATTTTCATGGCCGACTGGTATTTTGTATCGAAAGAAATCCTGAAAGGGGATCAATATTTCAAACCATTCAACGCAGGGGAAGGGAAAGTGGTTCAAATTTGTGCTTCGGGACCCGATTCCGACTGGGAAAGCATCCATCAGGCCTATTTTTCGGCCATTGCAACAGCTACCAACTACGTGTATATTGCTTCTCCATACCTGCTTCCCACTGTCGATTTGCTGGCGGCCATAAAAATAGCGGCGCTCAGTGGCATTGATGTACGCATCCTGCTACCCGACAAATCGGATGCACACATTCCGAAATGGGGAACCGAATCGTATATTAAAGAATTACTGGAGTCCGGAGTAAAGATTTATTTTTACATGGCAGGGTTTACACACAGCAAAGTAATTATTGCAGATGGTGTATTCTCGACGGTTGGTACTGCCAATGTCGATTTCCGGAGCCTGGAAACCAATTTCGAGGTAAATGCAATGATTTATGATGAGGAATTGGCAAAAAAACTTACCCGATATTTTTTAGACGACCTTTCGCACAGTTGGCAGGTTTCTGCAGAGGAATGGGAAAAACGCCCGTGGCAACGGAAAGCCAAGGAATCGTTTGCACGCATTTTCAGCCCTTTACTATGAAAACAGAAGTAGTGAATGTAAAACCGCTGGTTCTAAATAATGTAAAAACCAATTCCTATTTAAAGCTATTTCGCGACAACAATGTGACGATGAATTATTATTACAAGGATTTGAACGGGGTATTTGTAGGCAAGATTTCAATTTCGTTCGACCAATATTTGGAATAGGTATAGCCCGGAGACAAGATCAGGAAGGCATCTCATAAATAAGTATTTCAACCAAAGGAAAATAAGAAAAGAACACTTACTTTTCCGGAGATGAAAACCATCGATAAGCAAGAGACCAAAATCGTTGCTGCATTTGTTGCAGTGATTTTTGTTTTGTTGTTTTCATCCTGTTCATCTTATCGCAACGGTTTTATGAAGACTCCGGATCAACCGGCAAATATTTCCCCTGGAACCCTCGATTATCTTCAGCAAAAAAAGGAAATACTGCAAACCGAATCGACACAGATTGTTTCCATTTTAAACATGATCCGTATTGATGACGAAGCTGTCCCTCCTGCATTGATGAACCGGCTTTTCGAAAATATACATCAGCACTATCAGGTCGATTCGATATATCACCAGCTATTCTGCTTCGCTCCCATCGATTCGATAAAAATGCTTGCCCACGAAAAATTGATTGAATCGGCAGCGAATTATCATCAATTGTTTCAGAATAATAAAAACTTGCGTAGAATGATTAACCGGGGAGATCCGGCATTTCATGTCGGGAAGAAAACACTGTTGCATTCACAGAAATTTTTATGGAATCCTGCAAACCGGGAGCTTTTGAAAAAAATAATCCCTGACAAACCAATTCGTCAATCCAAATGCCGGTTTCTTTGCCAGAAAAGCACCGACAATAGTAATGCTTCAATGTATAAAACATTTGGATTTCTCAGCGAAATATTTGGCCGGTCAATTGCCCAGATACACAACAAGCCTGAACCCGAAAAAAATGTCAACCGCCTGATGCCGCATCTCCAAAAGTGGGATATTATCCTCCAAAAATCGCCCGGCAGGATGACCGATAATTTTATTCCCGGCTATTTCGGACATGCCGCCATTTACATGGGCAACAGCGTTTTTGTCGAGGGAGTTCAGAAAGGAGTGACCACAACAGATCCGTTTCATTTTGCAGAAGGAGGTTCGTTCCTGGTTATCCGGTTTAAGAATATTTCCGAAGAAAAAGAAAAACGAATACAACAACTTGTAAACGGTCAGATTGGTAAAAAATATGACTTCAATTTTAATGTCAATTCGCCCGGCCGCCTGTTCTGTTCCGAATTGATTTATTTTGTGTATGACGACATTCTCTGGCAAGCCAAAAAGTCAGCATGGGTTGTTACCATATCGCCCGACAATATTATTCAGACAGCCCTTGCCAGCGATAAATTTTATTTCCCTCTTTTTTTCGATGAAAAACAGTTGATCGAAAATCCGTCGCCTGCTTTTATTGAGTCTCTTCTTGAAACAGAAGAAACGAACTAAAACAATTTTTTCCGTTTCACCAGGTACGAGAACAAAACCTGTTTAAAATCGTCGTTGATGTCGGCTTCGGTCAGGTCAATCTGGTATTGACCACATTTCACTTTCAGTTCGTCGAAATAAGCCTGCATTGCTTTTTGGTAGTTTCTTTTTAGTTCGTGCGGCGAAAACTTCAGGTGTTCGCCCGATTCCAGGTCAACAAAACGGTACGGGCGGTTACGAAAATCGAACTCCTGTTCCTGCCTTTTGTCGGTTACATGAAACAGCAACACCTCGTGCTTGTTGTACCTCAGGTGCTGCAAGGCCGAGAAAAGTTCGTCGGACTGTTCACTTTCAACCATATCAGAAAAAATTACCACCAGCGAACGTTTGTGAATGTTGTCGGCAATTGCATGCAGTGCCTCCACCGCATTGGTGGTTTTTTTCAATTCGTATTTCTCGGAGTCGAGCAGTTCGGCCAGTTTTCCGTACATCAATTCGGCATGAACCGACGAAAGCCGGGCTTCAGAATGAAATTCAATCCGGTCGGAAAACAGGGAAAGCCCCACCGCATCGCGCTGTTTACGTAACAAGTAGATCAATGCGGCGCTGCAATACACCGAAAAAGCCAGTTTGTTGTACTGCTGTTTTTTCCCTTTTTCATACGGGAAAAGCATCGACGACGAATGGTCGATCACAATCTGGCAGCGCAGGTTGGTTTCTTCTTCGTATTGCTTCACATACAAACGGCCGGAACGGGCATACAATTTCCAGTCGATATGCTTGGTCGATTCGCCCTGATTGTATTGCCGGTGCTCGGCAAACTCTACCGAAAAGCCATGAAAAGGGCTTCGGTGAAGCCCGGTAATGAACCCTTCAACCACCTCTTTGGCGATCAACTCCAGGTTATCGAACTGGTGAAACTGCTGTATGTCGATTAATTTATGCACTGTTTCCTTTTCAGAAATAAAAAAGGCATAAGAAAAACGTACTTATGCCCCTGTATCTTTTAAAAGACGAATATTATAACAACGATTCAACTTTGGCTGCCAGCGTTGTTTTTGGTGCAGCGCCAACGTGTTTGTCGACCACAACGCCGCCTTTGATGAACAGCAGTGTGGGGATGTTACGAATCCCATATTTTGAAGCAGTTCCCGGATTGCTGTCGACATCCACTTTGGCAACAATCAAACGGTCTGCATAATCATTCGACAACTCTTCGACTACCGGCGCAACCATGCGGCACGGGCCACACCATTCAGCCCAAAAATCAACAATTACCAGCTTATCCGAATGAAGAACAATTTCTTCAAAATTCTCGTCATTAACTTCTAAAGCCATAATTCAATATTTTAATTTGTTTATATTTTCCCCTATTGCAGATTACAAAATTAGCTTAATTAATTTTAAAAGCAAGGTGTTCGTTTCCTTCAAAAAACCCGATTACTTCATTATTTATCTCTATCCGGGTACTTCTTGAAAACATCTGAAGGGAAAGATTTGTTTCGGCATCGCGAATAATAAATTTCATATTTACTGAACCTTTATTTTTTGCGGTCATCTCTTCGAAGTCCGAAATAAATTCTGAAGTAAGGGATTTCAGCGGCATCATCACGGTAATGCTTTTCACCAGATTTTTCCGTACTTCCTGCAACAGGTCGATGCGGCTGATCTTGAATTCAAGCTGATCGGAACCAAAACGGTTTTGGATCGAACCTTTCACCAAAAGATAAAGTCCATTTTTGCAATATTTACCGAATTCGACATAGTCTTTGGCAAAAAAGAACATTTTGTACGAATCGGCATAATCGGTCAGGGTCATGTTACAATAAGGTTTTCCGGTTTTTCCGAATGCTTCGCGAGCTTCGGTCACCATTCCGGCAAAGGTCAACTCTTTTCCTTTCAGGTTTTCGATGCCGTTATTCAGGTCGCTCAACGTGATGCCTTTTGTAGTAAAATTATTGATTTCGAGCTTGAATTCGTCCAGCGGGTGCGACGACAGGTAAATGCCAATCAGGCTTTTTTCTTTTTCCAGAAGAATGATACTCGGCCATTCTTCCACCCGCGGTGGTTCGGGCTTTTGAACTGTCCCAGCACTCATTACCTCACCAAACAGCGATTGTTGCATGGTATTCGATTCCTGTTGAATTTTATTTCCGTAGCGGATCAGTCTTTCAATAAATGATGAATCTCCATCTTTTTCAATTTCGAAAAACTGGCTGCGGGTGTATTTTCCGAACCCATCGAAAGCCCCCGAAATAGCAAGCGCTTCGAGGTTTTTCTTGTTGGCCGATTGCAAATTGACCCGTTCCACAAAGTCGTAGATGTCCTTGAATTCGCCGTCTTTCTCTCTCGCTTTTATAATATCCTGAACAGCTCCTTCACCAACCCCTTTTACAGCTGCCATTCCGAAACGCACATCGCCTTTTTTGTTTACCGTAAACTTAATGAAACTCTCGTTCACATCCGGCCCCAGCACATTCATGCCCATTCGTTTGCATTCTTCCATCAGCTTGGTAATTTCAGTAATATTACTGAGGTTTCGGCTCATGTTGGCGGCCATAAATTCGGCGGGGTAGTGGGCTTTCAGGTAGCCGGTTTGGTAAGCAACATAGGCATAACAAACCGAGTGTGATTTATTGAACGCGTAACTGGCAAAAGCTTCCCAGTCTTTCCATATTTTATCGATCAGCGGTTCCGGCTCTTTATTCATTTCCTGACAACCTTTTATAAATTCAGGGTTGGCTTTGCAACCATCCATGAATTTCAGTTTCAGTTTGTCCATCATGGCTTTTACCTTTTTACCCATTGCCTTCCGCAAGGTGTCGGAGTCGCCACGGGTAAAACCGCCCAACGCCCTCGACTGTAACATCACCTGTTCCTGATAGACCGTGATCCCGTATGTGTCTTTCAGATAGGGTTCCATCAACGGATGGTCGTATTCAATTTTTTCGCGTCCGTGTTTCCGGCTGATGAACGAAGGGATATATTCCATTGGTCCCGGGCGGTACAAGGCGTTCATTGCCACCAAGTCCTCGAAGCGGTTGGGTTTTAATCCACGAAGGTGCTTTTTCATCCCGGGTGACTCAAACTGGAAAATGCCGGTAGTGTCGCCGTGGCTGAACAGTTCAAATGTTTTCTCATCATCTTCTGGAATCTTGTCAATATCAATCGTAATTCCTTTCGAAAGTTTAATGTTTTCAATCGTTTCCTTGATGATTGAGAGGGTTTTCAAACCCAAAAAGTCCATTTTTAGCAACCCAATGCTTTCCACAAAGCGACCGTCGTACTGGGTGGTGTACAATTCTTCGTCTTTGGTCGGCATGATCGGAATGTGATCGGAAAGCGAATCGCGGCTGATCAGGATTCCGCAGGCATGAACCCCGGTTTGCCGTACCGATCCTTCCAGTGTTTCAGCAAATTTCAGGGTGGAACGGATCAGTTCACTGCCCGAAATTTTCTCCTGTTTCAATTCCGGGCTATCATGATAGGCTTGTATGAAATTCATCTTGGGTGCTTCAGGTACCAGCTTAGCCAGGCGGTCGGCTTCGGAAAGCGGCAATTTCAGTACCCGAGCTACGTCGCGGATGGCAAGTTTGGTTGCCATGGTGCCAAAAGTACAAATATGGGCGACCTTGTCTTTCCCGTATTTTTTGGTTACCCAGTCGAGTACCATTTGCCGGCCGTCGTCGTCGAAGTCGATATCCACGTCGGGCATCGAAATACGGTCGGGGTTCAGGAAGCGCTCGAAAAGCAGGTCGTGTTTTATCGGGTCGATATTGGTAATTCCCACGCAGTACGAAACCACCGCGCCTGCGGCCGATCCACGTCCGGGGCCAACCAAAACGCCCATGCGTCGGGCCGCGTTTATAAAGTCCTGCGTGATGAGGAAGTATCCAGGGAAACCCATGGTTTTAATGGTGTTCAGCTCAAAGTCCATACGTTCTTTCACATCCTCCGGTATCGGATCGCCGTAACGCGGCTTAGCTCCTTCGTAGGCCAGATGATCTAAATAGTCGGACTCAAATTTTACCCGTACCACTTTTTCATACCCGCCCAGTCGATCGTATGCATCTTGTCCAAATTCAGCCAAAAGCATTTCTTCTGAAAACTTTTTTTGGTAATCTGCTTCTGCACCAAAATCTTCAGGGATGGGAAAATCGGGCATGATCGGGTCGGAATCCAGCTTGTATTCTTCGATCTTGGCTGCGATCTCATTGGTGTTTTCAAGGGCTTGCGGAACATCGCTGAACAGTTTGTTCATTTCGGACGTGGTTTTAAACCACTCCTGTTTGGTGTAACGCATGCGATCGGGATCGTCCAAGTCTTTTCCGGTATTCAAACAAATCAGCAGGTCGTGGGCATCGGCATCTTCGGCATTGATGAAATGCACATCGTTGGTGGCAATTACCTTCACCTTGTGCTTTTCGGCCAGTTCAAGAATTTTTGCGTTTACTTCCACCTGGCGGTCGTAAACATCGCGTCGCTGCTGGGGCAATTCGGATGGGTGGCGTTGTAGTTCGAGGTAATAATCGTCGCCAAAAACCCGTTTGTACCATTCGATGGCTTTGTCGGCGTCCGGCAAATTATTGCTCATTATTTTCTGCGGAATTTCGCCTCCCAGACAGGCTGAGGAAACAATCAACCCTTCGCTGTATTTTTCAAGAATTTCCTTATCGATACGAGGTTTATAGTAAAAACCTTCGATGTTGGCCAGCGAAATCAGTTTAAGCAGGTTCCGATAGCCCGTTATGTTTTTTGCAAGTAAAATCAGGTGGTCGCCCGATCGGTCGAGTTTTGCATCGGTTTTATCGAAACGGGAACGAATTGAAACGTAGGTTTCGCAACCTAAAATAGGTTTGATTCCTTCTTTCCGGCAAACATCGTAAAATTCTTTTATCCCGAACATATTCCCGTGATCGGTCAGCGCCAGGGTCGTCATGCCGTCGCTTTTGGCTTTGGTTACTAACCCGCGGACACTGGCCGCGCCATCCAGAATTGAATATTGTGAGTGGACATGTAAATGCGTAAATGGAATCATAATCAATGATTTATTTCAAGAAAATTATAAACTGGTAAAAATCTCATGAAGTTTTTGTTGCAATAATCTTTTATCCGGAAGTTGGGTCTTATATTCAGAAACCAGAGTCGGCGAAAGACTTCTGCTCAATGCATATTCAACAACCTCCGAATCTTTGTCCTTGCACAACAAAATTCCGATGCTCGGTTTTTCGTTTGATCTTCTGACATCACGGTCGAGAGCTTCCAGATAGAAATTTATCTGTCCTAAATGTTCAGGTTTAAACTTATCAGCTTTCAATTCGAAAGCAACAAGACATTGCAACCCGCGATGATAAAACAGCAAGTCAATAAAAAAATCGCTGTTGCCAACCTGTATTTTGTATTCCTCGTCAATAAAAATAAAATCTTTCCCAAGTTCAAGTACGAAGTCTTTCATTTGCCTGACCAACGCCTTTTGCAGGTCCTTTTCATTATGCGGTTCGGGCAAATTCAGAAACTCAAAAATGTAGCTGTCTTTAAATGTATGTGCGATAGATGTATGGGTTTTCTTTATTGTTGCCGAAACATTCGAAATTCCAATCATAATTCGTTCAAATGCTCCACTGCTTATTTGTCTTTCCAATTCTCTCACGCTATAGTTTTCCTGTACGCATAATTTCAGATAGAATTCCTTTTCCTCATTTGTTCGGCATCTTGAAAAAATTGTGCGGTGGTGAGTCCAGCTAATTTGAGCCAGCAAGCTGTTTCGTACATCGCTTATTTCGATTTGTGTCCCCAATGAGGGCACATTTTCTTCCTTCCGTCTCAATTGTGACCTCGCTGAGGACACAATATCCGATTTCTGAATTTCAGACACTTGTAGTTGGAAAACCGAGGGAACCACATACTCTGCGGATGAATACGTTTCGTAGAATTGCTTCATCCGATACAATCCTCTTCTGTTAAATCCTTTTAGTTCAGGATAATCTGTTTGAATAAAATCAGCTAACTGTTGAACTGTTTTCTCTCCCCAGGTTGCGGCATTTAGCTGCATCGATACATATGCCCCGATATTCCAGTAAAGATTAATGAGTTCAGCATTTACCGATTTGATGGCATTTGTCCGGGAATACTTTATAAGCTGGGTTATTTCTAAAAATTGCTGCTGTAACATTTGTAAGTTTACTTAATGCCTTATATTCGGAAAGTAAATTTACGCAATTCGAAAGTGAATTTCGGGTGGTGTTGATAAAGATTGAAAAAATGGGAACCTGTTTCAGGATGAGCCATTAAATGCTTTTTATAGACGCCAATACCTGATATGTCAGATCGCCCTCAAACCCATGGCTTTGGGCAAAGCGCAGCAGTTTTGCTTTTTTGTCGTACGGGTTTTTCGCGGTAGTTTTCTTTGCTTTTTCCTGAAGTAGCTTCGTCAGGGCTTCCCGGTAATCGGTTTCGTCAATTTCCTGCAATGCCTGAGCTATATTTTCCGAAGAAATGCCTTTTTGCCAGAGCATGTACGAAATTTTCACCCGCCCCCATTTGTTAAAACGGAATTTGTCTTTCACAAAAGAAGCAGAATACCGGATGTCGTCAATAAATTTTTCTTCTGTCAGTTTTTTCAATACATTTTCGACCACATCGCCGGATGCGCCCCATTCGGCCAGTTTCTTTGAAATCTCGGAACTACATTTTTCGGCCCGGCTGCACAATGCTGCTGCTTTTAAATAATATGTACTGAAATCGTCCAAAGCCGTTGAAATTAATTTCTGTAAAACTACAAATTAAATTTTTCAAGAATCAAGTGTTTGCTGATCCAATGACTTCAAATCATAAAATCAATCGTTTCCATAAATCTAAAATACCGGTTGTTTTTCTGGTTTGAAAAATGCTTCTATTTCCTGAAGTGTATTTTCCGTTCTTGTTACGTCGCGAACAATTTTTCCTTTTTCGAGAATGACAATCCGGCTGCACACGTCGGCAATATTATCGAGCGTGTGGTCCGAGATCAGGAAGGTGGTTCCGTTTGCCGCGGCAAAATCTTTGATTAATTCGCGCAAACGAAATTGCGATCCCGGGTCGAGGTTGCCGAAAGGTTCGTCGAGAACGACCACCTGCGGGTTTCCCATCAGGGCGCCAACAATACCGGTTTTTTTCTGATTTCCTTTCGAAAAATCGCGTATGAATTTCTTCTTTCCTAAAATTTCAGCATTAAAAAGTTCAGCATATTGCGCCAGAAAATGCTCGATATCGGCTTTGTTCATGCCCCGCAATTCGCCTATAAAACTGAAATATTCTTCGGCAGTCAGGTAGCCAATAATAAAACTCTCGTCGATAAAAGCGCCGGTAAATTCTTTCCATTCTTCCGACTTGCTGACTTCGATGCCGGTATTCGAAATGTTCCCTTTGCTGGCCACGATCAGGTCGAGCAGCAGGTTGAAGAAAGTGGTTTTGCCGGCCCCGTTGTTTCCAACCAACCCGAAAATTTCGCCTTTGTTGATGGTCAATTCCGGAATATTCAGTACAATTTCCTTGTTGTATGCTTTAATTAAGTTGGTTACCTGTATCATGGTTTTAGCTGTTTTTGTAGTTTTTAATGAGTTGGTGTTTTTTGTTGAGATAGGCTTTCGCAAAATAGTTGATGAGTACCGGCTGTAAAAGAATGCCAATCAACCCAAGACCGCCAAGACAGGCAAAAGCAATCGCTGCTCCTGCTGTCCATTTTAAAAGCGAAAAAAGAAGTATTGGCCCTGCAAATAATGGAAAGCCCATCAGCCACTGAGAGACTCCGACTCCCTGGTAATTGAACATGGCAGAACCTTCGAGATTGACGGCCTTTTTGCTGAAAAGCCCGAAGAAAAAGATCAGGTAAATATTTACTCCCAAGTTGTATAATAACATTGCCAGATGGGTGTAAATAATTTTTTCGTGCATGAACGCATAAGGTAGCGATAAAAGATAAAACAAACCACAAATTACGACATTCAGAATGTAAAATGAATGCAGGTATTGTTTCATCCGCATGTTTTGTGTCATCAGAAAAGGAAAATAACGGCTATGCCAGGCTGGAAAAAATTGTCCGTATGAAATTGAAAATCCAGAGGTTAGAAAAAGTCCTCCCAAAACAAACATGTGATCTGGAATTTCGTGATGCCCATTAGGATGATAAATTAGAAGTCCGTAGGACAAAAATATCAGCGTCATTATTGCCTGTGAACGGGGCCGTTTGTTGCGCCAAATCAGGCGAAGGTCGAGGGCAATGAATTTGCCGTATTCGCCTAGGTTGTTCAGCCACGAAAAATCCCGGATTTTTTCATCTTTCTTGCCCGAATCCATCAGGTTCAGGTACAAGTTGCTTTTCAGGTACCTGGAATTCAGGATGTAAAATACCGGAGGCAGCGCCAATATAAACAGTATCGAAACGGGTTTTTCTATCACCATTTGCAAGTACGATGCAAATAGTTTTTGAAAATCGGCCAGCCCAAAATAATCAATTGCAAAAATGGCCGCGATAACCGATACAAAAACATAAAAACCATAACTGCTTTCGTTGAATTTCCATTTCAACCATGTGCTTAAATAGTGGTTTGAGATGATCAAAACAATCAGGCTAAAAAGCCATAAAATTGCAGGAGTTGTTCCTTTTGCCGGGGCAACCAGTGTGATGCAAACAGGTACCAGAAAAAACAACGGCAAAATGTTGAAAAAATTAAACAGCGAGCGTCCCAGCAAATAACGAATAATCCGGCTTCGCCTGATGTTTATTACCAAAAGCGGTTTTATCTGGATGGTTGGCAAGGCTTGCATCAGATGCCTGACAATTAAATCGATGCCAAAATAAGCCAACAGGAAACCGTTAAAAATAAAGACCGGGTCATCATTCGGAAATTTATCAGAGAGGATTTTACCGACAGAAATTCCGACAAAGAAAAAGATGGCAAAAAAATACAAAGCCAGAAAGCCCAGCAGTATTCTCGTGCCCAGACTTTTCCCGAAACCTGCCGAGCGGACAGATTCCCGCCATGAAAGAAGAAAAAGGTTTTGTTTCATGTAAAATTGTTTTTCGGGTTCATGGAAATTGATCGTATTTAGGTGAAAATTTGACAATGAACCATTGCGCGACGACTTATTTTTCCCGCTATTTATTTTTCATCTCTGTTTCAAAAAATCGCCATCAATAATCATCAGTTTCACGCCTTCTTTCGATATTGAACGATGCGAACTCAAATTATCGGAAACAATATAGGTCATTCCTTTCGTTAGACGAAATTCACGGTCGCTTTGTAATTCGCTAACAAATTCGCCTTCCAAACAATGCACAATGTGCCCTTTTTTGCACCAATGATCGGCCATGTAGCCTTCTGAATATTCAACGATCCGGATTCGCAACCCTTCGAATTGCACTGTCTGCCAAAAAGCAGTTCCACTTTCACCTTTGTATTCAACCCGGGGAATTACGGTCCAGTCTATTGTTTGAAACGGAATACAAGTAGTAGTATTTGTCATTTTGGTTTTTTTAAGATTCTGTTTTTCTATATTTAAAAATCAAATATTAACATCAAAAACACACGAATATATATTCTGAACATCAAACTTTAATTTATTAGCAGGTTGCAAATTACAACATAAAGTTGAGATTTGAAGAAATAGAAGGAAATAGAATGCTTCTAAATTTCGGAATACCGAACTATGAATTTCCGCATCAACCTTCACTTTTTGGGGTGAACATGACTGCTACAATTTAGGATTTAGATTTTGAATTCTGGAATTTTGCCTGTTTATATCCCCCGTGCCTTCCGGTGAGCCTCATTGATACTGGCATTCAGTTCGAAGCCAATCAGTAAAATAAGAGAGAGAATGTATAAAAGAAAGAGAACTACCAGCAGGGTGCCGATGGAACCGTACAGCTTGTTGTACTGCCCAAAGTTATTGATGTAATAAGTAAATCCGAAGATGGCAATAACACTGAGGATAGTGGATAACGTGCTTCCGGCAGAAATAAAACGCCACTTGGTTTTTTTTGCGGGAGCCAGGAAATAGAGAAACGAAATCCCAAAAAAGAGCAAAGCAACAATAACCACCCACTTTCCGACCAGCAATAAGAAGTAAGTAAAATCATCTTTCAGCAACCCTTCTTTTACAGCGATATTAATCAAGTATTGGCCACCGGTAAGCAGGCCAATGGTAATCGTCAGCATGAGGGAAATGATGATCAGCAGCACAATTGCAATAAACCGCTGTCCCAGCCAGGTACGCCGGGCAAAGCTATGCAGCGAGGCATCAAAAGCGCTCATCATGGAAGCCAGCCCGTTGGTCGAAAAAATAAGTGCCATGAAAAAACCGATCGACAGCAAATCGCCGCGGGGACGGGTAATAATGTCCTGTACAGTTTCTTCAATAGCTTCGAATACGCTCCCGGGAACCAGATTGCGTATCAGGACAAAAAGCTCATTGTGAAAATTTTTAATCGGGATATAAGGAATCAGGGTAAAAAGAAAAATAATGGCAGGGAAAAGAGCCATAAAAAAGCTGAATGCAATGGCCGAGGCGCGGGTGGTAATTGCCCCATCGACAATGCTTCGCCAGAAAAAGACCCCCACGTTGTAAAAAGGAATACCATCAAACCCGGGAAAAGTTATTCGCCGGGCTTTTATCAAAATCTTTTCCCATATACGAATTGCTTTATTTGCGATTTTTTGCAGCATCAGGCCTGCTTTTCAATCCGGAGCTGATGAATCATTGCTTTGCCGTTTGTGTTTTTCAGAAGAAAAACAACCCGAAAGTTTCCTTTTGATGTTCCCAGTGTGCCAATGGCATAGCCGGCTCCTTCGTTTCCACTGTCGCGTTGATGGATCAATGAAAAACTTTCCGGAGGATATTCTTTGAAAAACTTGGCAACCAACTGTTGAGCCTGCGATTTGCTGAATACATCTTCGTGTCCAGGGACTACCAGCTCAATATTCTGGTTAAAATATTCGGCCAGTACCTTGTCGTCACCTGTTTTCAGACTTAAAATCAAATTGTCGGGGATTTGCGCAAATACCGATGAGGTCAGAAAAAAGACCGCAACAAAAAATAGTATATGCAAATGTTTATTCATGATCACTGTATTCCGTTAAAAATAGTTTCAGTCCAATAAATGGCAAATATCGTGCAAATTATTTTAGGGAACGAATACCTTTGTAAAGGTAACAAATTTAAGATCGAAAAAAAGATGAAGATAAGGCTGCTGGTGATCGGGAAAACAGATGAAAAATACCTGCAAAACGGAATTGAAATTTTCAACAAAAGGATACCGCATTATGTTCCGTTCGAAATGAAGATCATCCCCGATTTGAAAGATACCCGCAACTTAACCGAAGCCCGGCAAAAAGAAAAAGAAGGAGAACTGATCCTCCGGCAATTGGGCAGCGGCGACGAATTGATTTTACTGGACGAGAACGGGCAACAAAACAGCTCGGCAGGTTTTGCACAGTTTTTGGAGAAGAAAATGTTGGTCGGCACCAAACAACTGGTTTTTGTGATTGGCGGGCCATACGGTTTTTCGGCAAATGTGTACGAAAAAGCAGGGCAGAAAATAAGCTTGTCGGCAATGACTTTCTCGCACCAAATGGTGAGGTTGATTTTTCTGGAGCAACTGTACCGGGCTTTTACGATCATCAAAGGCGAACCGTACCATCACGAGTAACGAAGCTATAAACTGAACTTTTTACAGCATGGAAAACATAAAAAAGTATTCCTTCCTGATTGTTTCCATTGTCGTTTTTACGGCCGCTATTTTTATGGAACACAACGTGATGCACAACCAGCCTGAAACCCGCCTGGTAAGTCGTTTCCAAAGTACGTTTCTGCTTCAGGAAAAAAAACTTGACCAGTACATGGCGCAGATTGTCTGCGCAATTGATTCCAATAAAATCGAGAAAAGCTATATTTCTGATTTTAGCCGCTTTATCCCCACATTTGAACAAGAAGGGCTGGGTTTTTTAATTTTAAAACATGACGAAATTATTTTCTGGTCGAATAACCACTTCGGATTTTCCCCTTCGCAATACAAACAAATCAGAAACGAAAAGGTGCTTTTTTTACCCAACGGGATATTTTTCGCCAAACATTTGACCGTAAAAGATCACCAAATCATTGGCCTGGTTCATCTCAAAAACAAATACCCATTCGAGAACAAGTACCTGATAAACAACTTTGTTAAACCGTTTAAATTACCTGTCGAATATCAGGTAAGCATCGAAGAAACCCGGAATTCGATTGCCATAAACAACACGAACAACGATCTTGTTTTTTATATCCGCCCTTTTGGAAAAATCAGGTGCAACAAGTCGGATTTGTATTTCCCGGCTTTCCTGTATGTTGCCGGGTTCATCCTCCTGCTGTTTTATTCCCGCCGGGTAATAAAAGACCACAAAGAAATTTTTATCCTGAAGATGATAACCCTTGGCGGCGCCCTTTTTTCTTTTTACTGGCTGCACATCACATTGGGGTTCCCTTCTTTGTTAAAATCATTTAGTTTTTTTGGCCCCGATTATTACGCCAGTTCCATCTGGATTCCGTCGCTGGGCGACTTCTTCCTGCTGTCTGTACTTACCTTTTTCTGGAGTATCAATTTTGCCAGCGATTTTTCGATACCAGCCCGCAAAAACGGGTGGTATCTCACCCTCTCGTTTTTGTTTTCCGGTGTGCTGTACCTTTTTGCCGGCTACCTCATCAGCAACTTGATACTGAACAGCAACATTTCTTTAAAACTCAGCCAAATCAGCGACATCGATTTACAGAGTCTCGCTGCCTATTTTGCCATCGCTTTTTTATTGTTTTCTAACTTCCTGATTACCCAAAAGATCGTTCGGATCAGCAAACATTTTATCATTAAAAAACAGTTTCTGGCCATTTTTGTTCCGTTGGCTATTTTTGCCATTGTCCTGTCTGCTATTTTCAGGAATGTTTACCTTTTTATGATCACCCTTTTCCTGATTACCAGCTTGGTCCTATTTTTTATGAAACAACGGCAAAAAAACCGTTTTCCGTTTTCATCCATTGTTTTGTTTGTGGCTTTGTTTTCCATTTTTTCAGTTTTCGTTATATACAAACAACTGACAATCCGCAACTCGCAGATTCAGAAATTAATGGCAGTGACCCTGAGTTCGGAACACGACCCGGTTGGTGAAAATTACCTGACCGAAATTCAATACCGGATGAACACCGATTCGGTGATTCCCAGCTTGGTCAATTCTTCGTACAGCGAACTGGAAGAGTACCTGATCCGAAATTATTTCAGCGGTTATTTTTCGAAGTTCGATATTCAGATCAACATTTGTACCGGTGCCGACAGTGTTTTAGTACAACCCGACAATTCACTGGAACCCTGTTTCCCGTTTTTTAATGAAATGATTGCCAAATCGGGGACAAAATTGCCCGATTGCAATTTTTACCACATGAATAATAGGAATGGCTTGGTCTCTTATTTTGGCAAGCTGTATTACCCGCTTATTTCCGACTCACAGGGAATTTCTATTTTTATTGAGCTAAACTCGAAAATTGTTTCCGAAGGGATCGGGTTCCCGGAACTGCTGATGGACCGATCACTAATAAAACCCAATAAGTACAAGGAACTTTCGTATGCCAAGTATTTTAACAACGAGCTGGTAAACCGGAATGGCGAATATTTGTACAATTATTATTTCCTTTCGTACGGAATTCCACCCCTACAAAAAGAATTTCAGTTGTTTCGGTGGGACGACTACAACCACTTGGTATACCGGCTTGGAAACAGCAATTTCATTGTGGTAAGTAGTCCCTCTCTCAGCATTTTCGATTTTCTGATTTCATTTCCCTACATCTTTGTGTTTTACATGATGTTTACCCTGTTTTTTCTTTTCATCGGAAATTCGGCCTACCGAAAGCAATCTGCTACGTACGACCTCAAATTTAAAATCCAGGCGGCAATTATTTCAGTAGTGTTTGTTTTCCTGATTGTTGTAGCTGCCGGAACAATATTTTATAACATTCAGGATTACAATAAAAAACACCAGTCGGGGCTTCGAGAAAAAATGCGTTCCATTTCCGAAGAAATTACTGTGGGCCTGGTCAATTACGAAGAAGTGACCCCCGAGCTGCATGCCTGGTTGTTTCGCGAGTTGCACAAGCTGTCGAATATTTTTGCAACCGATATCAATATTTACAATTTCAATGGCGAACTGATGGCTACTTCGAGGCCGGAAATGTTCAGTAAAGGCATTATTTCAACCCGAATGAACACCGAAGCGTATTACCAACTGATGGAAAATTATGTCGCTAATTATTTTCAGCCCGAACACATTGGAACCCTTTCGTACCTCTCGGCCTACGAGCCAATTCTGAACAGCAAAGGCAATTATATGGGTTTTCTGAACCTCCCGTATTTTACCCGTGAGGATAGCCTCGACCAAGAAATTTCGACCTTCATCGTTGCGTTTATTAATTTGTATGTTATTCTGTTCCTTACCAGTGTGATTGTTGCCGTTTTGATCTCCAATCAGATCACCCGCCCACTGAGCCTCATCCGCAACAAACTGAAAGGTATTCAACTGGGAAAAAAGAGCGAGCAGATCAACTATAATGCACAAGACGAAATTGGCGCATTGGTGAAAGAATACAATAAAAAAGTGGACGAACTGGCCGAAAGCGCCGAACGGTTGGCAAAAACGGAACGAGAACTTGCGTGGCGCGAAATGGCCAAACAAATTGCCCATGAAATTAAAAACCCGCTCACCCCGATGAAACTGCATGTGCAATACCTTCAGCGGGTGAAAAAAGAAGGCATGGAAATCAGCGATGTGCAATTTGAAAAAGTTACGCAAACCCTGATCGAGCAGATCGACAACCTATCGGATATTGCCACTGAGTTCTCGAATTTTGCAAAAATACCACAAGCTAAAAATGAGGTGATCGACCTGATTGATAAATTGAAAACGGTAGTAGAACTGTTCGAGGCAAACCTGGGAAATAAAATTTCACTGCAACTAAACGGGGTTGACAAATTGTTGATTTATGCCGACAGGGAACAGATTTCGAGCGCCTTTGTAAACCTCATGAAGAACGCAATTCAGGCTATTCCCGAAGATCGTATCGGGGAAATAATAATTTCGCTGGAAAAAGAAAACAACAAAGCGATTGTTTCGGTTGCCGACAATGGCACCGGCATCCGTGAAGACTTACGCAACCACATGTTCGAACCGAATTTCACCACCAAAACCAGCGGCATGGGGCTGGGCTTGTCCATCGTGAAAAAAGTGGTCGACAATCTGCAGGGGCGAATCTGGTACGAAACCTCAATGGACGTTGGAACAACATTTTATATTGAAATTCCTATTTATACTGAAAAATGATAAAACTTACCGTTCTGGTTGAAAATACCGCCGGGAACAAATGCCGTGCCGAGCATGGCCTCTCCTATCTGATTGAAGCCGACCAGCCGGTTTTGTTCGACACCGGCACATCCGACCTGTTCATTCAAAATGCCAGACAGTTAAATATCAATCTCGACCTGGTTGAAACCGTAGTTTTGAGCCACGGACACGACGACCATTCCGGCGGATTATCATTCCTGAAAAATAAAAAACTGGTTTGCCACCCGGATGCTTTTATCAGCCGCTACCGGAAAGCCAACGGCACACCGCTGGGTTTTCAACTGAACCGTGCTGAAACAGAAAAACTGTTTGATGTTCAAATGAGCGGTGAACCGGTGCAACTTTCGCAACAAATATGGTTTTTAGGCGAAGTACCCCGCCGGAACGATTTCGAAGCAAAAGAAACCGCTTTCAAGCTGGAAGACGGTTCTGATGATTTTACACTAGACGATTCGGGGTTGGCAATCGTTGGCGACGAAGGGCTGATCGTGGTTTCGGGTTGCGCCCATGCCGGAATTTGCAATACGATTGACCGTGCCCTGCAAGTCACGGGTGTACAAAAAGTGCAGGCTGTAATTGGCGGGTTTCATCTGAAACGCGACGACGAACTTACCCGGCAAACCATCGAACACCTGAAAAGACTGAACGTGCAACAAGTAATTCCGGCACACTGTACCATGTTGCCCGCACTGGCTGCCTTTTATGCTGAATGGCGCTTTGTTCAATTGAAAAGCGGTAATGTGCTGAGGTTTTAAATTTTCACCCTCTTTTTCCGCAAACTTTTTTCTATTTTTGCAGGCTAAAAATAAATAGCTTTCAACTAATCAATTACATAGAAATGGAGATTCCCGCAAAGTACAATCCTGCTGAAACAGAAGACAAATGGTATCGTTACTGGATGGAAAAAGGTTTTTTTCATTCGGAACCCGACGAACGTGAACCTTACACGATAGTGATTCCGCCGCCTAACGTCACCGGTGTATTGCACATGGGGCACATGCTCAACAATACCATTCAGGATATTCTGACCCGCCGGGCAAGAATGCTGGGCAAAAACGCTTGCTGGGTTCCGGGAACCGACCATGCTTCAATTGCTACGGAAGCCAAAGTAGTTGGGAAACTGAAAGATCAGGGCATTTCGAAATTCGACATGAGCCGCGATGAATTTTTGGAACATGCATGGGAATGGACCCACAAACACGGCGGCATCATTCTCGAACAGCTGAAAAAACTCGGCGCTTCGTGCGACTGGGACCGTACCGCTTTTACGATGGACGAACCACGCAGCAAATCGGTTATCAACGTGTTTGTCGATCTACACAACAAAGGGCTAATCTATCGCGGAGTACGCATGGTCAACTGGGACCCGGCTGCAAAAACCGCTCTGTCTGACGAAGAAGTAATTTTTAAAGAAGTACAGTCGAAACTGTATTACCTGAAATACAAAATAGAAGCCCCATCCCAACCTTCTCCGAAGGGGAAAGGGCAAGACACTCCCCCTTCGGGGGAGATGGAGGGGGCTTTCGTGACCATTGCAACGACCCGTCCGGAAACGATTTTGGGCGACACCGCCGTTTGTGTGAATCCGAACGACCCGCGTTTTACACACCTGAAAGGCAAACGGGTGCTGGTTCCGCTGATCAATCGTTCCATTCCAATCATTGAGGATGAATACGTGGATATGGAATTTGGTACCGGCTGCCTGAAAATTACACCTGCGCACGATGTGAACGACTATGAAATTGGCCTGCGTTTCAATCTGCCAAGCATCGATATTTTTAATGATGACGGTACTTTGAGCGAAAAAGCCGGCATGTTCGTTGGTGAAGATCGGATGGTGGTACGCGAAAAAATCATGCTCGACTTGGAAGCCGCCGGAAATGTTGCTAAAGTTGAAGATTACAACAACAAAGTAGGTTTCTCTGAACGTACTCATGTGCCAATCGAACCGAAATTGTCGGCCCAATGGTTCCTGAAAATGGAAGAACTGGTAAAACCAGCATTGGCAAACGTGATGGATGATACGATCATGTTTTATCCTCCGAAATTCAAAAACACATACCGCCATTGGATGGAAAACATCAAAGACTGGTGCATTAGCCGCCAGTTGTGGTGGGGTCACCGTATTCCGGTGTGGTATATAGAGGCCCCCTCTAACTCCCCCGAAGGGGGAGAACAGTCCCCCTCCTTTGGAGGGGTTAGGGGAGGCTCTTTTGTAGTTGCTGAAAATGAGGAAAAGGCCCGCGAATTAGCGCTCAAAAAATTCCCCTCCCTTGGAGGGGATGGGGGAGGCTTTACTCTGCATCAAGATGAAGATGTACTCGATACATGGTTCTCAAGTTGGTTGTGGCCAATCTCCGTTTTCGACGGAATCCGCGATCCGGAAAACAAAGAAATTCAATATTATTATCCAACCAATGATTTGGTTACCGCTCCCGATATTATTTTCTTCTGGGTAGCCCGCATGATTATTACCGGGTACGAATACCGCGACAAGTATCCGTTTAAAAACGTTTATTTTACCGGGATGGTGCGCGACAAACTCCGCCGTAAAATGTCGAAATCGCTGGGCAATTCGCCCGATCCGCTCGACTTGATTGCCACGTATGGCGCCGACGGGGTTCGCGTGGGCATGTTGCTTTGCTCACCAGCCGGAGGTGATCTGCTGTTCGACGAGATTTTGCCACAGCAGGGTGCCGGGTTTGTCACCAAAATATGGAACTCGTTCCGTTTGGTCAACGGATGGGAAGTGGATGATAAAATTCCGCAGCCGGAACATTCGAAATTAGCCATTAGCTGGTTCCGCGAAAAGTTCAGCCAGATTGTGGAGCAAACCGACGACCACTTCGATAAATTCCGCATTTCAGACGCACTGATGAGCGTGTACACCACGGTGCGCGACGAGTTTTCAGGCTGGTTGCTCGAAATGGTGAAACCCGCCTACCAGCAACCAATTGATGGCAAAACCTATCAGGAATTGATTGATATTTTTGATGACGTATTGCGCTTCCTGCATCCGTTTATGCCTTTTGTGAGCGAAGAAATATGGCAATACCTGCAAGAACGCAAAGACGGCGAAAGCATCATGATCAGCGCCTGGCCAAAATCGACCGGCTATGACGAAACGATGATTGCTCAGTTCGAGGATGTAAAAGAAGCCATTGCGGGGCTGCGCACCATTCGGACCAAAAATAATATTCCGAATAAAGACCAGATTGAACTGGCCGTTATTCCGGGCGACAAAGGGTTTACCCCGGAATTCAACAGTGTGCTGGTGAAAATGGGCAACCTGTCGGCATTAAATATGGTGAATGAAGAAGTGAAAGGAGCCGGTTCGTTCCTCGTAAAATCAACAACTTTTTTTGTACCGCTGGGCGAAAAAGTGGACGTGGAAGAAGAGCTGAAAAAACTTCAGGGCGAATTGGATTACGCCAAAGGGTTCCTGAATTCAGTACTAAAAAAACTGAGCAACGAACGCTTTGTAAGCAGCGCTCCTGAAGCTGTAGTAGCGACAGAACGTGCCAAACAGGCCGATGCCGAAGCAAAGATTAAAGTTCTGGAAGAACAGATTGCCAATTTGAAATAAGCGATTGGTGACTACTCATCGGATGACTTGAAGTCATCCGATGAGTAGCGTTTCTCACCCGGGGAATAAAATATTCAGAAATTGCAACCAATTGTCAATAAACTTGTCCGTAATTTTACAGACAGGTTTTTTTATGCTCAAATTTTTGGTACAAATATTGAGTAATCAAAACTGATCTGTTATTAATTCAGAAAAAAACAGAATACTTATGAAAACGATTACAACACAAAAAATGAAAAACGCAGGAAAATTTGTACTCCTGATAGCGCTTTTTTTCGTCCTCCCGCATTGTTACCAGGACGAGGACATGAACTACCGTATTTTAATTGAAAATCATTGCGACTTTGCCCTCAAAGTTTATTACGACAACCAAGATATTGAATATTACGATGATTACGTGGACGATATAAATGTTACAGGTTCGGTTTCTTTTGTAGAACCTTACGGATCGAAAATGGTTCATTCAAAGTATTCTTCCGTATGGATTGAGCCGGACGAAGATGGGCTGAAATCAGGCAAGTTCAGAAGTTACAACGACGGAAGCTGGCAAAAACGAATTGATGTATATGAAGAAGACTTTCGAGGTGATTATTAAATTTTCACTATTCGAATTTCCCGAGGGGGGCTGGTTTTCCAGTCCCTTTTTTATTGATGTAAAACGGGCAATACTCTACATTAAGCGCTGATTATCAGTTTATTTTTGCTCTATGAAGCCCGAATCTAAGTATAAAACTATAAAATCAAATCAATTCGTGCATTTCTATAAGTATTTTCATGTATGTGGTGATCATCTATCAAAATGCTTATAGAAATTAAGTGATTTACGCATTTGTTGCAAATAATGCATTTAATAAGAACATTATATTATTTTTGGGGCCTTTTAACAAACTTATAAACACATGAGAAAATACGCTTCAAAAATTACCACATTATTTATCCTTATTCTTGGTTCTGTAATTAATGTATGTGCCCAGGGGGTTGAACAAACTGAAATTTCTTCAATATTAGAAGTTGAACAGTACGGTCGTGCGATCCACATTATGGCCATGTTGCTGATTGGTTTTGGCTTTTTAATGGTATTTGTAAAAAAGTACGGACGTTCTGCCTTAACGGCAACCTTCCTTTTAGTTAGTATTTCGTTACCCGCATACATAGCAATTAAAAGCCTTGGAATTTTTGAAGAAAAGGGAGAGATTGAACAGTTCATCCTGGCTGAATTTGGTGCAGCCAGCCTGCTTATTGCAGCCGGCGCTATTCTGGGACGGATAAAAATGTATCAATACCTGATACTTGGATTGCTTTTTATACCTTTTTATATGCTTAATGAATTGATTATTGTTGACGATCATTTTCATTTCATAGGAAAAGTTGCCGATACCGGAGGCTCTATTGTAATCCATGCATTTGGTGCAATTTTCGGTATTTCTGCTGCTATATTCCTGACGACAAAAGAACACAGGGAAACTCCCATTCTGGCCGACTCAACAAGCGACCGGTTTTCGTTACTGGGGAGCATGGTTTTGTGGGTGTTTTGGCCAAGTTTCTGTGCTGCACTGGTACCAGCGGAAGCCATTCCTGCAACCGTGGTAAATGTGTTTCTTGCACTTTGCGGGTCAACGCTTGCCACCTATTTTGTGTCGGTAAAAATAAGGGGAAAAATAAGCCCGGCCGATATCGCCAATGCAGCGCTTGCAGGTGGTGTTGCAATTGGGTCGTCATGCGATTTTGCCAATCACTTTGAAGCAATGGTTATAGGAATTATTGCCGGAACAATTTCAACCGTTGGATTTGCTATTCTTCAGGAAAAACAACAAAAATTTCACAAAATTGTAGATGCTTGCGGCGTTTCAAACCTACATGGAATTCCCGGAATATTCGGGGGTCTGGCAGCTATCGTCGTGGTCGATGGCATTGATGTAAGTGCACAATTGAAAGGAATTGCGGTAACGCTGATCATCGCCGTTGTTGCAGGATTACTTTCAGGCAAAATCGTTTCCCTGTTTGGAAAAACAGAACTGATTTACGATGACGAAGCTGAATTTGAGACAGAAGCTGCAGAGTAGAGACAAACCTGAATTTTGCGATACGAATAAAATAATTTTGTCGTACTTTTTCTTTTGAGAATGAAAAGACAAAAAAATATCCCACTTTTCAGATGGGATATTTTTTTACAGTTTATTTACTTTTCAATTTTTTCTTTCTCTTTTTCTTCTTTTTTCTTGTCTTCTTCATCGTCTGAGGAGAGTGATTTTTTAAATTCTTTCATTCCTTGCCCCACGCCTTTCATCAATTCGGGAATTTTCTTGCCACCAAAAAGCAGCAGTGCAATAGCGATAATAAGTACTACTTGCCATGGGCCAACTATACCCGCGATAATAAATAAGTTCATAGCTCAATGTGTTAAAAGGTTTCTGCAAAAGTAATATTTTTTTGGACTTTCTATTTGCCTACAACAAGTTTAAATATATCATTTCCATTTGCATAGAGTACCAGAGCCAGTAAAAGAATCATCCCAGCGATTTGTGCATATTCCAGAAATTTCTCGTTGGGTTTTCGGCCTGTTACCATTTCAAACAAAAGGAACATTACATGACCGCCGTCCAGGGCAGGAATAGGCAAAAGGTTCATTACTGCCAGGATGATCGATAAAAGAGCTGTCATGGTCCAGAATGCGTACCAGCTCCATGCTCCAGGAAAGATGTTACCAATGGCAATAAAGCCACCTAACGATTCGTAAGCTTTGGTTTTCGGAGAAAAAATGAGTTTAAATTGTTTTAAATAATCATGAACAGTAGTGGCTCCTTTTTTAATGCCGGCTGGTATCGATTCAAAAAATCCGTAGCTGATTGTCTTTAATTCAAAATTACTGAGTACCGGCGCTTCTGCATAAACTCCCAGAAAACCGGTTTCATCCATTTGAACCGGAATATTCAAGTTTTTCCCGTCTCGCTGTATCTGAACCAGGATACTTTCTCCTTTATGATCTTTCAGATATTTTTGAAACTGGTCGTAATAAGTAAACTCCAGCGAATCGACCATGAGAATCTGGTCTCCTTTCTTCATTCCTGCTTTCTCTGCAACTGATTCCTTACCAAATTTAGCAACTTTATATTCGAATAAGTAACGAGGTTCCATCTCTCTTTTTGCCTTTACAAGCAGGGCAATATCAGCATCTGAGATTTCAACATCAATCGGTTGTCCGTTGCGTTCCACCTGGATGGTTTTTGCAATTTCGAGCAATACGGTCGGAATTACTTTATAAAAATCTTCTACCTTTTGATGATCAACCGAAATAATTTTATCGCCTGATTGCAACCCGATTTGTTCGCCAACTTCATCAACCACAATACCGTACTTGGCATTTTCGGTAGGCAAGTAGCTTTCGCCCCAAACGTACAATACGCCGCTATAAATAATCAGGGCAAAAATAAAATTCATAGTCACCCCACCGATCATGATCAACAGGCGTTGCCATGTTTTCTTCGAACGAAATTCATAATCCTGTGGTGGCAATTTCATGGCTTCTTTGTCCATCGACTCGTCGATCATTCCTGATATTTTCACATAGCCGCCTAAGGGAAGCCACCCGATTCCGTATTCTGTTTCTCCTTTTTTAGTTTTAAAAAGCGAAAACCAAGGGTCGAAAAACAAATAAAACTTTTCAACCCGGGTTTTAAACAGGCGCGCAAACATGAAATGCCCAAACTCGTGCAGAATAACGAGCAGGGATAAACTTAAAACCAATTGCGCCGCTTTTATTAGTACTGACTCCATTTATTTTTCTCCTATGCTATCTTAATTTTTAATTTTTCTTTGATAATCGAATGAGTTAACAAACGCACCTCTTTGTCGGTTTGAATATAGTCATTCAAATCGGGATTTTCGATATGCTTCGTTTTTTGCATACTTTCCTCTATGATTTCGGGCATTTCAATAAAGCGCAACTGATCTTTCAGAAAAGACTGAACCACCACTTCGTTGGCTGCATTCAATATACAAGGCATATTGCCACCCCGGCGAAGCGCTTCGTAGGCAAGCGCAAGGTTGCGGAAATTTTTTGGGTCGGGCTGCTCGAATGTGAGCTTCGGATAATTGAGAAAATTAAACCGTTCGAAGTTACTGGTCAAACGCTGCGGGTAACTCAGGGCATACAAAATGGGAAGCTTCATATCGGGAAGCCCCATCTGCGCTTTTATCGAGCCATCGCGGAACTGAACCAGCGAATGAACAATGCTTTGCGGGTGAATAATCACATCAATCTGTTCTGGCTTCAGCCCAAACAACCATTTGGCTTCGATAATTTCGAACCCTTTGTTCATCATGCTGGCCGAATCGATGGTGACTTTAGCGCCCATGTTCCAGTTCGGGTGTTTCAGGGCATCGTTCTTGGTCACTTTCTGAAGCTGTTCCATCGAATAACCACGAAACGGGCCACCCGATGCCGTGAGGTAGATTTTCTCAATTTCGTTGTTGTACTCGCCGCTCAGGCATTGGAATATTGCCGAATGTTCCGAATCGACCGGCAAAATGCTTGCATTGTTTTCGATGGCAACCCGATTGATAATTTCCCCGGCCACCACCATTGTCTCCTTGTTGGCCAGCGCAATTTGTTTCCCGGCTTTTGCTGCATTAAAAGTAGGAATCAACCCCGAATAGCCGACCATCGCTGTAAGCACAATATCAACGGTGTCCATCTGTACCACATTGGCAATGGCACTTGAACCCGCATACACTTTTATCGGTTCATTTTTTAGGGCTTCCTGTAAAACTTTATAATGATTTTCATTGGCAACCACCACTACGTTGGGCTGGTATTTTTTTGCCTGCTGAATTAACAGTTCGATACTGTTATTGGCTGTAAGCACTTCCACCTCAAAACGATCGGGATACTGATCAACCACTTCCAGCGCCTGGGTGCCAATTGACCCTGTCGATCCGAGGATTGCTATTCGTTTCTTCATGCCGGGTACTTAAAATTCAATATACTGTTCGGGATCTACCGCTACCCCGTTGTACCAAAGTTCGAAATGCAGGTGAGGCCCGGTCGATAGTTCACCGCTGTTGCCCATAATGGCAATAGCTTCACCAGCTTTCACCCTGTCGCCGGTTGTCTTCAGCAATTCGGAATTGTGTTTATATATTGAAATAATGTTTTTTTCGTGCTGAACATAGATCACATACCCGGTGTTGACGGTATAATCAGCAAAAATTACCGTTCCATCCAATACAGAAGAAACCCGTGCGCTAGGTTGGGCGATAATATCAACGGCATAATGTCCTTGCGAGGCATCAAAATCCTGATTGACAATCCCTTTTATCGGAGGAAAGAAATGGATTTGTGAAATATTGCGCCCCGATTTTTCTTTTTGCTGAAGCGATAAGTTCAACTGTTCTTCCATCAGTTTTTGCCGGAACACCGAATCGTGGTTATACGAATTAAATTTCACCTTCGAAGCGACCACGGTGGAATCCATCCGGTCGGTTTCGGTGTTCGGAATTTCACCTTTGATAACCGCTTTTATTTTCTGGAAATAATGATCCCGTATTGCCAGCTGGTTTTCAAGCGAGTCGAGCAGAATTGCGCTGTTAATAATCATATTCCGTTCTTCCTGGCTGGGGTAGCCGGGAATATATTCGCGTAAAGGCGTGTATGCAATAATCACTGTTGTGATCATCACCAAGAAAAAAGAAAGCATCCCTCCAACAGTCAATACGCGAAGCTGTGAAAGTTTCAGACTCCATACTGTCTGATAAGTCGAATCGTTGTAAATAATTAACCGATAGTGGTTTTTGAGTCTCTGAAATATTTTTCTTTTTTCTTTTTTCTTTTCCATTGGTTGTTTTTGAAGCTAACAAAATTAGAAAGAATTAGCTAAAAGCATCGTTGGAAACACATTATTATCACTTTTTAACAAACGGCACAAAATGAAAAAAGAGAACCGACTCGGATCAAATAAAAAAATTATGAGAAAAGAAGTCCTTTTTCATTTGATGCTAATTGATTTCTGTGCGTAACGATAGAATAATTTGATTTGTGGCGTATTCCATTTCAAAAATAAACCCGAACTACCTATAAAATCAGGCAATTCGGGTTTTTTGTAGCGGGAGCCGGACTTGAACCGACGACCTTTGGGTTATGAGCCCAACGAGCTACCAACTGCTCCATCCCGCAATATATTTTTAATATTTTTGAAGTCTTTTTCAGAACGCTTTAGCGGCTGCAAATGTATAAAGTTTTACCAGAATCTCAAAAAATAATTAAAAATAAGTGAAAATGTTTTAGATAACATTGTTCATTTTCCTATTAAAACCATCTATTTCAATAGTTTATATCTCCATCTTTAAAATTATTCATTGCAGATCGCACCTGCCATGGCGATATAATTTTCAATCGGAATGTAATCGGGGATCGAATTTCCTGAACCAAGAGCAAAACCACCTTGCAGCAAACTTCTATCGATCAGCAAAGATGCCCGGGTACGAATGGTATCCGGCGTTGCAGTGGCTAAAAAATTAATGTCGATACCGCCCATGATGGCAATTCGGTGCCCCACTTTTCATAGGCTTCTTCAACCGGAATGATAACATCTTCAAACGAATGTTTACCGTCAATTTTCATTTCATCAATCACATCGTCCATCACTTCCGACAAATTGCCGCAGGAGTAAAGAATTACAGGTTTTCCTTGAAGATGAACCGTCTCAGCGATTTTTTTGCACCACGGGAAAACATACGTTCGGAGCATTTTCGGCGAAAACATGGTCTGCGTTTTGAACCCCCAATCGTCGTTGTAAATCATTGCACCAACAGAAGGATAACGGGCAATTTGTTCATAGTAAATCAGCAGGCGCGAACCAATGGCATCGAAAATCGAACGGCAAAGTGTTTCATCCATCATGCTTATAAAACAAAGGTTCTCGTAACCCACCAGGTCGATGGCATTTTCGAGCACGCCGCCCGGACCGCTTGGAACGAGTTTCATCCCTTCAGGAACTATCGGGGCAAGGATTTCAAAAATATTGTAATTGCCGCTTTCGGCATCGGGCCACGGGTATTTCTCAAAACTTTCAGCATCGGTGATTACAAAGCCTTCGTTTAGCGAGCGACTGTTTTTCTGACTTGAATCAGCTCGTTCGAACTTCAAAATATTGCTGTACGAAGCCGGAATGGTGGCATAATCATATCCCACATTCCTGAAAGCGCTGATGATAACCCGGAACTTTCGCAATTCATCGTTGCTGTTTTTTGCTTCTTCGTCGGCAAGCAATTCATACAAGTTCTGGTTCATGAAAAACTCGAAAAGCGTTGGCCGCGAAGGAGTTTCATTTCGCAAAACTTTAAGCAGGTTATCAAAATCAGGCTGGCGACATTGCATTTTTGCTAAGAAATCCTGCATGACTTTATCTTTTTATTTTCTCACAATCTTTCCATTCTCATTGCGAGGCAACCGATCGGTAAAAATTATTTTTCGGGGGCGTTCGTAGGCCGGTAGCTGTTTTTCTATTTTCTGAAGTGCATTTACCAATTCATGAGAGGTTTTTCCTTCGATAACCAACACCAGCTTTTGCCCCAGTTTTTCGTCGGGTTCCGATGAAATGATGAACGGTTGTGAAATATAGTCTTCCAGTTTTTTTTCAATCTGCTCCGGATAGTATTTCAGCCCCCCGGAAATAATCACATGGTCGGCACGTCCGAGAATTTTGAATTCGGAAGGCGAAATAATCTCAACCAAATCGGTAGTTGTCAACCAACTATCCTGCCCTTCAGCAAGAATTTCGAGGCAGTCGTTTTCATTCTTCCGAATTGAAATTCCCTGCAAACAGCGATAATTTTCGGAACGGTGGTTGCCCGATAGTTTCCGCACAGCAATGTGGCTGGCCGTTTCAGTCATCCCGTAGGTGGAAACAACATCATTTTCCAATCTGCCGATTCTGGTTTCGAGCGGTGCCGGAACTGCCGAGCCTCCAACCAGCAAATGACGAATATTTTCAATCCGTTTTTTACCTGTTTCTGTTTCCAAAATGTTTACAACCTGCAAAGGAACCATCGCCCCAAAATCGAATTTTTCCTGGTTGAGAAAGCTGAAATCGGTAGCCGGATCAACCACCGACAGGTCCATTTTACCGGTCAGGGCCCGAACCACCATCATTTTCCCAGCAATATACCGGCACGATAAACTCAGAAACAAACGGTCGTTTTCTTTTAAATTGAAGTACTGAATGGTGCGTTCCGCGCTTTTTTGCATCACCTGTTTCGGGAGCCGGATCGTTTTGGGTTGCCCGGTGCTGCCCGATGTTTTTACTTCCACAAAATCATTCCCGTTGAGCCATTCCTGCACAAATAAATAAAATTCATGTTCCCAATCGCTCAGTGTTTTCTGAAGTTTTTTTTCGGCCACCCGAACTATTTCATCGTGGGTAAAAACTTCATTTAAAATGGAAATATGACAAGGTTGGTTCATCGTTTCAATCCAGATTAATTTTCCAGTTTTTGGAGGGGAAATGCCAAAGCCGGTCGTTTACAATGGTCAGTGGCGAATCGAAATTGTTGCTGAAAAGTTTTCCGGTTCCGAGTCCTTGTTCCATTTCAATTGGCTTTGTTGCTGCCCATTGCGCAATGGCATTCAACCCGACATTCGATTCAAGGTACGAAGTGATCCACCATTTTACACCAGCGCTTTCAGCCAGTGCGATCCATCCGTCGCACCCGGCAATACCGCCGTGCAGGCTGGGTTTCAGCACCAGAAAAGCGGGTTTTAGCTGTGCCAGCATTTCTTTTTTTTGCCACTCGCTGGTGATCCCGATCAATTCCTCATCGAGGGCAACCGGCACAGGCGATTGTTCGCAAAGCCGCGCCATTTCGCTCCACTGCCGGGCAGCAATGGGTTGTTCGATGGAATGAATGTCCAAATCCGACAACCGCTTCAGCTTTTCCAAAGCCTCATCGGGCTTGAATGCGCAGTTGGCATCGACCCGAAGAGTAATTTCTTTTTCTGAAAACTCCTTTCGGATGTTTTTCAGAAGTTCCAGTTCGGTTTCAAAATCGATGGCGCCGATTTTCATTTTAATACAGCGGAAACCCTGTTCCAGTTTTTCGCGGATTTGCTGTTGCATGTATTCCAGTTGGCTCATCCAAATCAGCCCGTTAATGGGGATTCCCCGTTTTCCTTCCGTAAAATCCGAAGGAAAAAGAATGCGGGTGCCACCGTTTTTGAGATCAAACAAAGCTGTTTCTAATCCAAATTGAATGGAGGGCCAATCCTTTAATTCCTGAATATTTTTGCTGAAAAATTCGATATCCCCGCAAACCTGCATCAGTTTACCATCCATTTCTGCCGGATTTTCGAGGCTGAGACCGGGCAGGGGGGCACATTCGCCAATGCCTGTTTTCCCGTTTTCTTCCAGAAAAATAAACCACGAATCGCGTGTATTGTAGGTTCCGCGCGATGTTCCCGCCGGACGGTAAAATTGAAGCGTATATTTTTTGAAACGGGCTTTCATTTTTAGCTTAAAAAAAATCCCTGACAAAAAAGAATGGCAAAAGCAAAGGCACTCAGAGCAAGCCGTTTGAGAAACGGATCGAGTTTTTTTGGTTCCGATGTCCGGAAAATCCGGAACAGGTCGAAAATGAGAAGCGGCGCGGAAAGTAGAAACAACCACTGCCACGGAGAACGCAGTTGTGTTATAGTAAAAATAACAGTAGCAATCAGCCCAAAAACGATCAGTGCGGCATGGTAAATCTTTCCGTTGCGGCTTCCCATGCGCACAGCCAAAGTGATTTTGCCCGACTGCCGGTCGTTTTCAATGTCCCGCATGTTATTCAGGTTCAGAACCCCTGTGCTGAAAAAACCAATGCTGATAGCCGGCAGAACAATTTCAGCAGAAAGATATTGCGCGTTCAGGAAAAAAGTCCCCAACACCGGCAGCAACCCAAAAAACAGGAAAACCGACAGGTCGCCCAATCCAACGTAACCGTATGATTTTTTTCCGGCCGTATAAAAATATGCAGCCAGAAGCGATAAAGCGCCAAATCCAAGGAAGCCCCAAAATGCAGCCCTCGATTTTTCCCATGTTCCTTCATACACCAGCCAAAGGCCAAAAAGCATGCTCAACACGATTAAAATAAACATGCCGGTTTGCATTTCCTTTTTGCTGATTTCTCCGCCCTGCATGGTGCGTACGGGACCCACCCGTTGCTGATTGTCGGTGCCCCGCTGGAAATCTCCGTAATCGTTGGCAAAATTGGAAAAAACCTGAAGCAGGGTTGCTGTAATAATTGCCAGCAAACATACCAGCCAGTCGAATTCGCTATAAAAATATGCCAGCCCACTTCCGGTGATAATGCCGGAAAGCGCCAGCGGCAAAGTCCGCGGCCGCGCTGCCTTGATCCAACTTTTTGTGCTTGCCATTTTCTTCTATTCCTGATTCTTAAAATAATAGGTTTTCAACCAACTTTTGTACATCGGATCAAGCAATGAAATATTGTTTCCAATTATATCTATAATCTCTTTATTTTCAAGTGTTTTTTTAATCTTAACCACATTTGCAGAGGTTCCCAGTTTATATTCTTCCAATGTTTCTTTGGAACTAAACTGCTCTACCCCACTGATTAAAGCTTTTAAAAAATCCAATTGAGGATTGGTAAGTTCGTCGGTTTTCGACTGAAAGAGTAAACTTAGTTGGGCTACAATTCCTTCGTGAGCCTCGTGAATAATTGCGTCAGAACAACTATCAGAAGTACGCAGCCAACTTTGTTGAGCCAGTTGTTGCACGTAATACGGATGGCATTCAACCAAATCGGCAATCAATGCGGCATTGTTTTCATCAATGTGCTTTTGTGTTTCTTCGAAACGCCTGCAAATAAACGGTATCCAGTCGTTACGTTTTATTTTTTCCAGAAACATCAAATCTCCAAATTTGTAAAATGGCATTGATGATTTGGTAAATACATCCATCAGCATGTGGCGCTTGCTTCCGTACAGGCAATAAGCAACATGCTGGTGTTTCTGCCATTGCGATCGTAATTTTTTCTGAAAAGCCAACGGGTTTTCGAAACCTGAAATATTCTGAAATTCATCGATGCAAATGATAAATCTGCAATTTTTTTCGATTGCCAGATTTTCTGCCATATTCAGAATATCATCCGGTTGTTTCATCACTTCTTTCCAGTCGAGACTTAGTGAAACAGAATTTTGTGAATCGGGGCTAAAAGATAACTTTGGAAGAAAACGGCCCAAAAACTTACTCGCGTTGCTCAATAATATTTCCATCTTTGAAGATGAAGCCTTTAAAACCTCAACTGCCAGATGCTGGTAAAACTGCTCTTCGGTCCGAACACTGAATACATCCAGAAAACAAAAACGTAGCTCACTATTAGAAGCCATTGCTTCGCTGGCCGCAGTTTGCACCAAAGACGATTTTCCCCAACGTCTTGGCGAAATAAGAATGGTACTTGTTACCGAATTAAAATTCCTGATTAACTGTTGTCTTTCCCGATCTCTATTGGTAAAATTCTGATCGATGGCTAATTTTCCAAAAACAAAAGGAGTTTCCATATTCAATCATTTTGACAACAAATTTAGGAGTTTTTATCCAACTTACCAAAAGGTAACTTACCAAAAAGTAACTTACCAAAAAGTAAGCCGAGGAAAGTCTTTATTTACGGGAACTTTGGGAACTTTTTGAAGTCGGGTTTACGTTTTTCGAGGAATGCATGTTTGCCTTCCTGTGCTTCTTCAGTTAAATAATAAAGAAGAGTTGCATTCCCGGCAAATTCCTGGATACCGATTTGTCCGTCGAGTTCGGCGTTCAACCCGAGTTTCAGCATTCGCAGTGCCAGCGGGCTGTGTTCCTGCATTTTTTCAGCCCAGGCAACAACTTCATCTTCAAGCTGAACGAAAGGGACAACTTTGTTTACCAGTCCCATTTCAAGCGCTTCGGCAGCCGAATACTGGCGGCACATGAACCAAATTTCGCGGGCTTTTTTCTGCCCCACAATGCTGGCCAGGTACGACGAACCCAATCCGGCATCGAAACTACCTACTTTGGGGCCGGTTTGCCCGAAAATGGCATTTTCCGAAGCAATACTGATGTCGCAAACCACATGCAGCACATGGCCGCCGCCAATGGCATAGCCGTTTACCATCGCAATCACCGGTTTCGGCATCGAGCGGATTTGCTTTTGCACTTCCAGAATGTTGAGACGAGGAATTCCATCTTTGTCGATGTACCCGCCTTTTCCTTTCACTGTTTGATCGCCACCAGCACAAAAAGCTTTGTTGCCTGCGCCAGTCAACACCACCACATTGATGCGCTGGTCCTCGCGACAAAAACGCAACGCTTCGCTTATTTCATTCACGGTTGTTGGCCGGAATGCATTCCGGTAGCGTTCGCGATTTATGGTGATTTTCCCGATCCCGTTGTAATAATCGAAGAAAATATCTTCGTATTCTTTAATGGTTTGCCATTCGCGTTTTGTTGCCATAGAATTTTTTGTTGAATTATCATTTAAACTGCCCTTACAGGGCGAAAAATAACGGTCTTTTTCCATATATCCCAAGGCGTTGCCATTGGGCTGAAATAAGCTGTCCCTTCGGGACGGGGAAACCCTGTTTGACTAATTGTATCTTTATTGTCCTCTGTGTTGCAAAATGAATTTGCGGGCTGAAAGCCCAATCTAATTCAGCCCAATGGCAACGCCTTGGGAAATCAATTGCACCTAATTGGATTGCGCCCTGAAAGGGCAACTTAATCCGTCCACAAATATCGTTCATCATATTCAATTCCGTATTCTTTCAAAAATGCAATCAGTTCTTCTTTGAATGTCATCTTTTTATGATGTTCTTCCTGATTTTGAATATATCCCTTGGTTTTGTCATGCAATGATTGACTAACTGAAAAACCAGCGTATCCACCCTGCCATGCAAATTGTTTGCAATGTGTTCCACGAGTTTTTATCCATCTGCTGCTATGACGTTTAATTTCTTCAGTCAACTTGGCAAGCGCAATATTTTTTGACATGACGCATAGGATGTGGATGTGATCTTCGGTTCCGTTTATAATGACTGGTATTGATTCGTTGTCTTTAATGATCGAACCGATGTAAGCATATAAATCAGATTTGTCTTTATCAAGTATCTGGACGAATGGATACTTAACATGAAAGATAAGGTGTATGTACAATTTTGATAATGATTGTGCCATATTCTGCTTTATTAAACTGCCCTTACAGGACGGAAACAACGGTCGGGTTCCATATTATTCCAAGGCATTGCCATTGGGTTGAAATAAGTTGTCCTCTCAGAACGAATTTGCTATTTCATACATTTATACAACTCCCGGAATAAGCGGGTGTTGGTTTCTGCATTGGTAAATATTTCCAATAGCGCCGGTTTTTCATGAAGCGGCGAATAAAATTTGTTTAGCGCTTCTGTCAATTCGATTTCATTACTTGCACTGAAATAATTCAGGTCAAACGCTTTTGCCAGCGTTTCGGCTTTGTGGGTGTTTTCAGCAAAAAAATGTTCGTTGAAAACAGGCGATTCGCCCGGACCTTTAATCATGCTGAAAATATTTCCGCCGCCATTGTGAATCACGATGATCCGCAGGTTGGCTCCCAAATATTTGTTCCAGAGTGCATTCGAATCGTAGAAAAACGACAGATCGCCTACAATCACCGTGTTTATTTTTTCTGAATCGCTGGCAAATCCCACCGCGGTCGACACACAACCATCGATACCACTGGTTCCGCGGTTACCAAAATACATCGCATTTTTTACTGGTGGACAAATCATGGCATATCGAACCGGCGAACTGTTTCCCAGATGAATTACCGAATTTCCGGGGATAGAACTTGCCAACTGCCCAAAAACTTTCAGGTCGCAAAATTCAACCGATGAAATAAATTCATCCCGAAGTTGATTTACCTGCAATTCTTTATTTTTCCAAAGTTGCTGGAAATCAACATCCTTTTTCTCAAGTTTTTCAGAAAGCGCCTCGAAAAAATCAGCCGCATCCATGTTCACTACTTTGGTAAGCGACTGGTAGGTATCGAAATGTTTGCCCGACAAACTCAGGTGCCAGTGTTGCGCAGGTTTGTATTTGCGCAGAAATTGTTTGATGGATTTGGAAACTAACGTGCCTCCAAAACTGATCAGCAACTCGGGCTGGAAACTTTCAATTTCATCGTTCTGAATGGCAGGCATCAGCAAATCAATGTTGTTGCAAAATTGCTCATCCGAAAGGTTCGACAGGTGTTCGGTTAAAACAACCGCCCCGGTTTTTTCACAAAAAGCAGCCAAACTGTTTTCCAGTCCCGGATTGGGATTTTGCTGCCCGGCCAACACCAGTATTTTCTTTGCCAGTTGAACTTCGTTTACCAGTTTTTCGAGTTCCGTTTCAGAAAGAACTGATTCCGTTTCAGCCGTTTCAATCAGTTTCACATCGGGCAAATCGGCTTCCAAAAAGTTATGCAAAGGTTCTTCCAACGGAATATTAATATGTACCGGGCCGGGCGTTCCGTCAACGGCAGCATTCAAACATTCGTTGATAGAACGGGAGGCAAACCACAATTCTTTTTCGCTTTCTCCCAAAGGCAAAGAGACATTTTTTTTACTGAAATTCCGGTAAATATTTTCCTGCCGGATACACTGGTTTTCGGCCTGATCGATCCAATATTCAGGACGGTCGGCGGTGAGCACAATCAGTGGAACGTTTTGGTAAAATGCTTCGGCAACGGCAGGTGCATAATTGAGAGTTGCTGTTCCCGAGCTGCAAACCAGCGCCACCGGGTTTTGTTTTTTCAGCGCCAGCCCGAGGGCAAAATAAGCAGCGCTGCGTTCGTCCACCACATTGCGACAATTAAATTCCGGGCTTCCGGCAAAGGTGTTAATCATCGGGGCATTGCGACTTCCGGGAGAAATTACAATATCGGTAATTCCTTTTTTCAGCAGCAGCGCCGCCAGTTGTTGTATGTGTTTTTTGTCTGAAATCATTCTGTATCGGTTTGAAGTACTGAAAGCAATGTCCGTGCTTTCTGGATGGTTTCTTCCCATTCCTGTTCGGGTACCGATTTGGCCGTGATGCCGCCTCCGACGTACAAAACAAACTGTTCCGGCAGTACTTCCATGCAACGCAAATTTACGAAAAGCCTGACTTCGTTGTTCAACCGCCAGGGGCCAAGGTAGCCGGTATAATATTTACGGTGATGTTTTTCGTGAAGACGGATAAAATCGTCGGCTAAATCTTTTGGTAATCCGCAAACGGCGGGGGTTGGATGTAACTCGGCAATAAAATCGCCAAGGCAATGGTTAATTTTTTCGGCCTGAAAATAAAACGAGGTAGTGAGATGCGCTACCTTTCCGCTCTCCATCGTATCGGGACCTTTGGTTTTGTACCGGTCGATGTTGAACCGGTGAAAAACATCGAGCATGTAACGCGACACGAAAGCCTGTTCCTCTATATCCTTGGTATGCCAGGCATAATCGGAATCGGCACGGCGGGCTTGTGTACCTGCCAGTGAAACGGTTTCGAAACTGTCTCCCGACGATTGCAGCAATACTTCGGGAGTAGCGCCCATCCAAGTTCCGGCCACCGGCAAGTTGACCAGATAGCAGAAAGCATTGGGCGTTTGAGCTTTCATTTTCAGAAAAGTTTCGCCCGGCAAATTATTTTCCCGGAAAACCGGAATACGGCGCGAAATAATGACTTTTGATAATGCACCGTTCCTTATTTCAGAAACTGTATTTTCAATGATATTAAGATATTCTTCTTTTGACAGAAACAGGTATGGTTTTTTCTGTTCATTCTCAACCTTAAACGGGCGAAGTTTGGTTATATCCAACTTGTCAATTTCCTGAATATTTACGGCCAGGAATCCGGGTTTCAGCAAAATAACAGGACTTGTTTCAGTGATACGGAAAGGTGCAAAAACAAAACCTTTTTCGCCGTTCAACTGGTTGAACTGCTTTAAAAAAACAACATCTTCAGGATTTGCGGCCAGCAATCCGGCATCTGCCTCGCCCGGGAAAAACCAGGCTGCAAAAGCAATGTTTTTATCCAGAAGCTGGTCGATTAAATTTGAATATTTCTTATTTGCCATTCCTTTCAATAATCATATTAGTGACCCTTTCCACGGAAATGAGCCGACCGTTTTTATCTTCTATCCGAACATCCCAGACATGGGTTTGGTTTCCGGCATGAACGATTTTTGCAGTTGCAAACACCATTCCTTCTGAAATGCTTCCCGTGTGATTGGCGCTGATCTGGATGCCACGGGAATCGTATTTGTCGAAATCGATCAGCAACATGCTGCCCAGCCCGGCAACCGATTCGGCCAGTGCAATGCTGGCCCCGCCGTGCAGCATACTGCCCGGGCGAAAAGTCCGGTGATCGACCGGCATAGTCGCTTTTACAAAACCGGCGCCCACTTCAGTAAAAACAATTCCAAGGGTATCAACCAGCGTGTTTTTTGTAAACTGGTTAATTAACCCGATAGGTGTATCGATCGAAAGTTTTGGATATTCCATTTGTCAAATCATTTGATGTCGTGAAATTATACAAATGTAACCAACCGGGCAATTATAATTTTCATCAACCGGGTTTTATTGCCAGACAAAAAAATTCCACTTCCCGTAAAGAAAGTGGAACCAGAACTAGTATATTAAATTGTTTTTTTCAGACTCAAATGTCGAAATAATTCTCACTACTCATATCAACACCGCCCAAAGTCATTTCTTCCGGCGGACTTTCGTTGTTGTCGGAAAGAAACAACAATTTGGCTTCATGCCTTTTTAACGTAAGATTGATGTCGCGCAATTTGCCCAGACCAATACTGCTACCGGGATTCCACAGATACACCCAACTTGAATTATGCCCGCATATATCGTTGATGGAAAAACTTTCGCTGATTTCCTGTTCCGAATCATTAAAAATCAAAAGCCCCCATCCTTTTTGTTTTTTATAGCGACGCACAGCCACTTTGCACGATTTCAGGTTAGGCCAATATGGAAAAATAGCGCTCTGCGGTCTTTTTTGAGGTTGTAAAAACCTCCAGAAAAGCAGTTGCTCATCGTTCCATACCGAAAAACGATCGGAAGTGCTGATTGTCCCACCAAGAATACCATTCCACAAAGTCAGGCTTTCGCGTTCCGTTTTGTCGAGTTTTATATTTTGATCGCGCAAGTACAAAACATCGGGATCGTTTTGCCAAAATACATTATTAAAATATTGGGTATAATAACTTTCCTGAAGCGAATTTACAATTCCTCCGTCTGTCCAGTTATCTTCCACGTCATTCGAAACACGTATGGCGTCAACATAGCCAATCATCGGGGCGTAAGGCGAACGGGAGGCAAGCAGAAAACTGCCAGCTCCGATCTCTTCCCTGATCAGCCGGATAACTTCCATAAATGCTTGTACCGAAGTTTTTCCGGGAACAAAGCGTTTTACAGATGTGGAGTTTTTCAGTCCAAAATCCAAATAATCGATTTTGAAGAAAATAAAGCCCATGCGCCGGTAAGTACGGAATACCCGGCGAAGATACTTTTGTACTTCGGGGTGAGTGCCGTCCAGCGAATATTGTTTTCCTTCTGCCCCATCTTCTTCAACAATCAATTGATCGTTTAAGTCTTTATTGAGCCAATCTTTATGGTGCTTGAATAATTTGCTGTTTTCGTCAACCTTGAACGGTGCAATCCAGATGCCTGCCTGGAATCTTCGCTGGAAAATCTGCCGGGCTGCAACTTCCATTCCTTCCGGCCAGTTTTCGTTAAAATCGAGCCAGTCGCCATGAACACAGTAACAATCATCGATTTGTATGGTTTGCAACGGGAGTTTCGGATCGATTTTATCGAGCGCCTCCAGTTCGGTAAGCAAATGGCTGTAATTAAATTCTTTCTGAAATTCGTATTTCGAACACCAATGGTAACTGGTATTGGTGTCGCGGCGCGCCACATTTTGTTCTGAAATATTCCATGCCAGATGTTGCAGTGTTTCAAAGGGCTGATTTCCGTAAAAAACATAAATATCAGGCAATTTCAAAAAATCGTCGGCAAGGGGAATATTTTCTGTCAAATAACCGGCTTCAAAAAAATATGTTTCGTGACCCGGATCGCGATCTTTCAATCCCCAGCGGTGCGATCGGCTGTAAAATGTACTTCGTTGTAGAAAATTTTCATGTTCGTAAGCTCCTACAGCCATGGTATCGCCATTCGAAGCTACTAATCCGGAAACCATGTAGCTATCGTACGACCAGGTTTGTTCGCCCGCATGATTGCCCCAGTTCTGACTACTTGGATTCGGGTAATTATAAATTCCACTTTGTCCTCCGGAACCCAAACCTTGTTTAAAGTAGCTTTCGGCTCCGGTTATTTCGGCTTCCCCGATCGGACAGAATAGGTGTGGTGCCGTTTGTACCCCACTGATTTCAGCGCCAATAGACACCGAGCCTGAATGTATCTTCAGGTCGAGCATGATGTACCCATTGTCCAATTCGTAAATAATCCGTTTCCCTTTTGGCGAATCGCCCATAAAAGTATTTCGTGCAAATACCGCCTGCCCATCAATCGAAGGCCTACATTTCTTCAGCAGAATAGATCCGGCAATTAAATCAAAAGTCCCGTCTTTATGCAAAATCCATTCGGGTTTCCCAAGCTTGAAATTTGAGAGGCTAAAACTATTTGTAGTGTCCGAAGACATCGCGGCCATTGGAAATGGAACCAAGGTTGCCCCGACTCCCGCACCAAGCATTTTCAAGAAAGTTCTTCTCTCCAGTAACTGGTTAGCCATACGTGTAATTTCATTATTGATTAGGTCAAGGTAAATTTAACAACTTTTAACAATCTTACGCAATTTTGATTTTTATTTTACAAAAATCAAATCACTGAAAGCCAGTATATTGTTAAAAATAACATGTTTTAAAATAGAGTATTTACTGTTTTTTCATTAAAAAAACTCCACATTTTTATTGTTCTGGTCGGGAAAAAACAAAAAATGAGCCTATATAATCCATCCCTTCAGGATTCCAATTAACTTTAACTTCTGTCCCTCTGGAAATGTATTAATTCGTGTCCGGTGATTTCCTCCATCCAATATCATTTTTACCATGTTTTCTTTCTCTGGAACAATAGCGCCCGAAGCAGTCCATGGATCATTTTCTCCGTATATAAACATCATTTTTGCATCTGTTTTTTGAAGAAACAGATGCAAATCTTTCATGGGTGCCGGGTTAAAAACCGGGTTCATTCCTTCAGGAAGAAAAATATTTACCAAATAATTCCGGGCATTGGGAATCGACAAATAGTTTCTGAACTTTTTGGTGTCGTAACCATAGTAACCCAATTCGCGGGCTGCCTGTACAAAAAACGGAAGGGTCGGTTCAATGCCTTCTTCTGAAAAATAATCAGAAGAGGCAACTTTCATCAGGTGATCGAAAATTTCTTTGTCGGCGGCTGTTGCTGCGGGTATTTCCTTCACCTGATTACCCCATTGCCAAAAGGAAAAAGAATACTCCAACACACAGAAATCAAAGACTTCTTCTAAAGGCATTTTATACGTGCATTTTTTTTCTTCTGAATATTCTTTCAACAAAGGCAATAATTGTGTTTTACGTTTCAGCGCTTCCAACTGAAAATTAAGAACGGCTTTCCGTTGGCTGGCAGTACCGACTTTTTTTGCAATAAATGGTTCGTGCCGACCATCTTCAACAGCAAAATTCACAGGGCCAACATAGGCCACTGTTACGTTCACATCTTCAGGGAAAAGTACACGGTGCGACATAGCTGTTTGTCCGCCTTTGCTGATGCCGGCACTAATCCACTTCGAGGGATAATATTTTTTGAAAAGCTGAATAATGCGATGATGGTCGTTTGCAGTATTTTCCACCGTCAGATAATCCCAATTCAGCGGCTCGGGAACCGATTTTCCGAAATAACGATGTTCAATACAAATCTGGCTTGCATCAAACATCGGGCTAAGCTCATTGATATAAGTGGGTTTTGCAGCATAATTGGCATTGTATCCTTCGGTGATGACGACCACCGGATTTTCAGTACCCTTGTTGGCAATAATCACCCGCTGAAGGAAAAAACCGTCGGTCGTATCTTTGTAATTCAACGGTTGGCGGATCATTATTTCATAGGCAACATTAAAAAAGCTATTGTTTTCAATTTGAGTAACTTTCTTTATTTCAGGCTGCGAATTTAAAAAATCGATTAAAGCCTGGCTGCTTACAAACAGCGGAAAGGCAATGAAAAAAAAGATACCTGCAAGAAATTTAAACATGTTACTCATTGTCATGCCAGATAAGGTAAAAAACGCATAAAGGTAGAAATATGATTTGATTCGTTCTGTCTTGAATAGTGATCTTTTCCCAATTTTTCACCATTTCAGATTAACTCTTTCATAGCTTGATGCCCGCCAGATATTAAGAAATAATTAACTCGAAAAATAAACAGTCCATGCAAATAAAAAGGCCCTCGTGCTGAAGACCTTTTAGATATAGTATCTGTCTTAATTTTAATTCCCCATTTCCGACATGAATTTGATTCGCATCAACCGGATGTCGTCTTCGGAATAATCATCCTCCCCGAGTTCTTTCAGTGCATCTGCAATTGAATCAGTTTTTGCGTTCCGGAAATAATCAAATATTTCTTCCTGATGGTCTTCATCCAGAATATCGTTGATGTAATAATCGATGTTAATTTTTGTGCCTGAATTTACAATCACTTCTATTTCCGAGATCAGGTCTTTCATTTCAATTCCCTGGGCTTCGGCAATGTCGTCAAGAGCAAGCATCCGATCGATACTCTGAATGATGTAAACTTTCATTTTCGATTTGTTGGCAACTGTACGGACCACCATGTCCTGCGGTCGTTCAATATCGTTTTCCTCAACGTACCGTTTAATCAGTTCCACAAATTCTTTCCCGTAGCGTTTTGCTTTTCCTTCGCCAACACCCTGTATAAATTTCATCTCTTCGAGTGAAATCGGATATTGCAGTGACATGTCGGAAAGCGATGGATCCTGAAAAATAACAAATGGAGGCAGGTTGTGCCTTTTCGCAATTTGTTTCCGCAAGTCTTTCAGCATGGAAAACAGTTCCGGATCGCCATCTGCTCCACCGGCAGGAGCTCCGCCGGCAACTGTACCATCATCTCGTATATCGTAATCGTGATTGCGTACCAACATAAAATCGCGCGGGTGTTTCAGAAATTCATGCCCGGCTTCGGTCATTTTCAGCAATCCATAGTTTTCAATATCTTTTGAAATTAGCCCTTTTACCATACTCTGGCGAAATACGGCATTCCAGAATTTTTCGCCATGGTCGTTGCCCGAACCAAAAGCCTTTAACTGGTAATGCTTAAACGACTTTATTGCTGCCGTCTTTTTACCCACCAGAATATCGGAAATATGCTCGGCTTTGTATTTTTCTTTTACTTCGATAATTGCACTCAGCGCACGACAAATTTCATCTTTGGCCTCGACCTGTTCTTTAGGATTTAGACAGTTGTCGCAATTGCCGCAAAATCCACCAAGCGTCTCGCCAAAATAATTCAGAAGAATAACCCTCCGGCAGATGGCCGATTCGGCATACGAAGCAGTATCGAGCAAAAGTTGACGTCCGATTTCCTGTTCGGCTACCGGCTTGCCCTGCATAAATTTTTCAAGTTTCTCAATGTCTTTATGCGAGTAAAACGTGATGCATTTCCCTTCGCCACCATCTCGTCCGGCGCGTCCTGTTTCCTGGTAGTAGCCTTCCAGACTTTTCGGAATGTCGTAATGGATCACAAAACGCACATCGGGCTTGTCTATGCCCATTCCGAAGGCAATGGTAGCTACAATTACATCCACTTCTTCCATCAAAAATTTATCCTGGTTCCCGGAACGTGTTGCCGAATCCATGCCTGCATGGTAGGCTAACGCCTTGATGTCGTTCACCCGTAAAGCCTCGGCCAGTTCTTCTACTTTTTTCCGGCTCAGGCAATAAATAATTCCCGATTTCCCGGCGTTTTCTTTGATAAACCGAATGATTTGGGCTTCCGACTTCACTTTTGGACGAATTTCGTAATACAGGTTGGGTCGGTTAAACGAAGCCTTAAATACATTTGCATCCTGCATTCCAAGGTTTTTCTGAATATCGTGCTGTACTTTGGCCGTAGCAGTAGCCGTTAATGCAACAATCGGGGCCTTCCCTATTTCGGACACAATAGGCCTGATCCGCCGGTATTCAGGACGAAAGTCGTGCCCCCATTCTGAAATGCAATGAGCCTCGTCAATTGCATAAAATGAAATTTTCAGCCCTTTCAGAAAATCTACATTTTCCTGTTTTGTAAGGCTTTCAGGCGCCACATAAAGCAACTTCGTTTTCCCGCTCGTCACATCTTCCTTAACCTGCTGTATGGCAGATTTATTCAGCGATGAATTCAAAAAATGGGCAATGCCATCTTCCGCACCAAAACTGCGGATTGAATCAACCTGATTTTTCATTAAGGCGATAAGCGGGGAAATAACGATAGCCGTTCCTTCCATTAAAAGCGCGGGCAACTGGTAACAAAGCGATTTACCACCCCCAGTCGGCATCAATACAAACGTGTCGTTCCCATCAAGCACGCTTCTGATTACCTCTTCCTGCTGACCTTTAAACCGATCAAATCCAAAGTACTTTTGTAACTGATCTGTTAATATAAATTCTCTTCCCATGTAAAATCAAAAATAAATAACCAATAAACTTTCACGCTCGCTTTTTTCGCAATCTCGAAGGTAACTAAATTATCAATTAATTCTAATCATTTTTTCTTTATTTTAAACTCTCTTTAAACTGATTAAAAAAAAATTAAGATATTCCACAAGAAGCAAATCGTCAATAAAACTTATATTTGTCTGATTTTTTTGAGAAATGGAACCTGTATTATTTTAATAATTGAAAATGAACGACGGAGACAACAACGAACAAAAAAGCACTAAAAAAGAAAAAAAGGGAAAACCCCAAGAAGCAGAAATGTCGTTTCTCGAACATCTGGAGGTTTTGCGCTGGCATATCGTCCGGTCGTTTCTCGCCGTTTTCGTTTTCTCAATTGCCGCTTTTATTTTTAAAGAATTTGTTTTCGATACGATCATACTAAAGCCCAGAAACGCTGATTTCTGGACCAACCGCATGTTTGCATTGGTTGCCGACTACTTTGGAATGGAATCGCTGAGAATCAACACAAAGCCTTTGAGTCTGATTAGTATCAGTATGGCAGGGCAATTTTCGGCGCACATTATGATCTCGCTGATTGCCGGTTTAATTATTGCTGCGCCTTATGTTATTTATGAATTCTGGACATTTCTAAAACCCGCCCTTTATGACAAAGAGAAAAAACATGCCCGAGGTGCTGCATTTTACATGTCGGTGTTGTTTATCCTCGGCGTTCTGTTTGGGTATTACCTGATTGTACCTCTTTCCATTCACTTTTTGGGATCTTACTCAATAAGTGCCGAAGTGACCAACCAAATTTATATGCTCTCGTACATCAGTACTGTCACTTCAATTTGTTTGTCCAGCGGAGTGGTTTTCGAATTACCTGTTTTTATATTTTTCCTTAGCAAAGTTGGGCTGATTTCTCCTTCATTCCTAAAAAAATACAGAAAGCATGCCTATATCATATTATTAATACTTGCCGCCATCATAACGCCTCCTGATATTTTCAGCCAGATACTGGTTTGTATCCCTCTGGTTATTTTATATGAAGTCAGCATTGTTGTATCAAAACAGGTCGTTAAACGAAATGAACGGGAAGTGAAAGCCAGTTAATTTTTCTGAAAATGAAATTACGCGCTGAAAATATTGTAAAAAAATACCGAAAAAGAACGGTTGTAAAAGGGGTTTCGTTTGAAGTAAATCAGGGAGAGATTGTTGGTTTACTGGGGCCAAATGGAGCGGGTAAAACAACTTCGTTTTACATGATCGTTGGACTGATAAAACCACTGGAAGGTAAAATTTTTATCGATCAGGAAGACATTACCAATCTACCAGTTTACCGCAGGGCACAGAAAGGAATTGGCTACTTGGCACAAGAAGCCTCTGTTTTTCGGAAAATGAGCGTTGAAGACAACTTGTGGGCCGTACTCGAGATGACAGATTACAGCAAAGAATACCAAAAAGAAAAAGTAGAAAGCCTACTCAATGAATTTGGACTGCAACACATTCGAAAAAGCAAAGGATACCAGCTCTCCGGAGGTGAACGCCGCCGAACCGAGATTGCCCGCGCACTAGCCATCGATCCGAAATTTATTTTGCTTGACGAACCTTTTGCCGGTGTTGACCCAATTGCCGTTGAAGACATCCAGCAAATTGTTATAAAGCTGAAAGAAAAAAATATTGGCGTACTGATTACCGACCATAATGTTCACGAAACACTGACCATCACCGACCGCTCGTATCTTTTGTTTGAAGGCTCAATTATGAAGGCCGGGACAGCCGAGGAACTGGCCAACGACGAAGATGTACGCCGCGTTTACCTGGGACAGAATTTCGAACTAAGATAAACGCTTCTACCTTCGCTTCTTTTCATGCTTTTTTCCCCTCTGAGAGCAATGTAAAATAATAGTTAAATTAATTAACTGCCAAATGGTTACTGGGTTGTCAGCCATTTCTCCATCTTCGTAATTTTCAATAAATTTCTTTTTTAATACCCGTTTGGCTGTTTGAAAATAATGGTTTATATTTGCGCCGCATTTAGCGGGCGTGGCGAAATTGGTAGACGTGCCAGACTTAGGATCTGGTGCCTTACGGCGTGGGGGTTCGAGTCCCTTCGCCCGCACAGCAAAACAAACAACCGTGTAGCTGAACCAAACCGGAGAAGCATGCGGTTTTTATTAATTTATGACAACAGGTTTCAGGAACAGGGAAATAACAAACATCTCTTTCCTTATTGATTTCCAATAACATTAAGTCGGAAAGTATGAACATTACAAGAGAAAACATCGACGAATTAAATGCGATCATCAGCGTATCGATTGAGAAAAGCGACTACGAAGCAACCGTGAACGACGTTTTGAGAGATTATCGCAAGAAGGCAAATATGCCCGGTTTCCGTCCCGGAAACGTGCCGGCCGGCCTGATCAAAAAAATGTATGGCAAAGCAATATTGGCCGACGAAGTGAACAAACTTCTTTCGAACAACCTTTCGAAATACATCGTCGATGAAAAACTGAATATTTTAGGCGACCCGATTCCAAACGAAGAAAAACAGGAAGAAATCGACTTCAATACAGCCGAAAATTTCAACTTCGTTTTTGACATCGGCATTGCTCCTGAAATCGAAGTAAAACTCGACAAACGCAGCAAATACCCTTATTACGCAATCATCGCAGATAACGATACCATTCAAAAACAAATGGATGCTTATACTGGTCGTTTCGGCGAAAACCTGACCGTTGAAACCGTTGAGGGAAAAGATACCGTTCGTGGTAACTTTGTCCAGTTGGGCGCTGACGGGAACGAATTGGAAGGCGGGATCAAAGCCGAAAAAATTATCATCGCAGTTGATCTGATGAAAGACGAAGCAGTTCAGAAAGAATTCATTGGCAAGAAAAACGGCGACGTAATTGTTTTCGATCCCGTAAAAACATTCGAAAACAAACACGAAGTAGGCCACATGCTGAATATCAGCCACGAAGAAGCTGAAAAAATTGAAGGCAACTTCAAATTTACAATTATTGAGGTATTGCGTTTCAAAAAAGCAGAACTCAACGAAGACCTGTTTAAAAAAGTGTTGGGCGACGATACAGAAGTAAAAACCGAAGAAGAGTTTAAAGCCAGCATTAAAAACGATATTGAAGACAGCCTGAAATATTCGAGCGATTATAAATTTGCCCTCGACACACGCGATGCATTGGTTGAAAAAACCAAGATGGAATTGCCCAACGACTTTCTGAAACGCTGGTTGCTGGCTGCCAACAAGGAGCTGAACCAGGAACAAATTGAAAACGAGTACGATAATTTCATCATCGACCTAAAATGGCAGATGATTAAAGACAAGCTGATCAAGGAAAACGAAGTGACAGTGACAGAGGAAGACTTGAAAGCAATGGCCAAAGAAATGGCGAAAATGCAGTTCCGTCAATATGGAATGAACAACGTACCCGACGAATACCTTGAAAATTACGCCGAACAGATAATTTCAAAAGAAGAAGAGAAAAGAAAAATCTTCAACAAGGTACAGGAAGACAAACTGCTGGAAGTAATTAAATCGAAAGTAAACGTCGATATTAAAGAAGTAAGTCAGGAAGAATTTAACAAGCTACTTGAAAAATAGCAATAGCCGAAAGGTTAAAGCATTTTTATTTTAACTTTGTAAGCCCTTGGTGAAGAATTTATCCATCGTAATCGTTGGATATTCAGCCGGGTTTACAAAGTTTTTTTCATTTAAAACAAGAAAACAAATGAACAACGGGAAAGAATTTCATAAATATGCCACCGGGCACCTGGGTATCAGCAGTTTGAAAATGCACAGCTACAATTCGATATTCACCGATAGTTTAACGCCTTACATCATTGAAGAGCGCCAGTTGAACGTAGCTTCGATGGACGTTTTCTCGCGTTTGATGATGGACCGGATTATCTTTGTGGGTACTCCGATCGACGACTATATTGCCAATATCATTCAGGCGCAGCTGCTTTTCCTGGAATCGACCGACCCGACCAAAGATATTCAGATTTATTTCAACACACCGGGAGGTTCAGTACACGCAGGCTTGGGTATTTACGATACCATGCAATATATTTCTCCCGACATTGCGACCATCTGTACCGGTATGGCTGCATCAATGGGCGCTGTTTTGTTAACCGCCGGGGCTCATGGCAAACGCTCGGCGCTTAAACATTCGCGGGTGATGATTCACCAACCCATGGGGGGCGCACAGGGACAGGCTTCGGATATTGAAATTACGGCTCGCGAAATTTCGAAACTGAAAAGAGAACTGTACGAAATTATTGCCCGGCATTCGGGCAATCCATACGAAAAAGTTGAAAAAGATTCGGACCGCGACTACTGGATGACCTCGGAAGAAGCCAGGGACTACGGAATGATCGACGAAATTTTGGTGCGAAACGGGAAATAAACAGAGGAATCGAATTATGGATAAGTGTTCTTTTTGCGGTAGGGAAAAAAAGGAAGTTAACTTGCTGATTGCAGGGATGGAGGGGCATATCTGTGACCACTGTATAGAACAAGCATATGCCATCGTTGAAGAAGAATTCAAAAAAGAAGACAGCTTCGACCTCAGTGGCATTAAACTTCTGAAACCAAAAGAAATCAAAGAATTCCTCGACCAGTATGTGATTGGTCAGGATCAGGCGAAGAAAATCCTGTCGGTAGCGGTTTACAACCATTACAAGCGATTGGGACAGAAAGTTCAGGATGACGAAACGGAAATCGAAAAATCAAATATTGTTTTGGTAGGTGAAACCGGAACCGGCAAAACATTGCTGGCCCGCACCATCGCCAAAATGCTGCACGTGCCGTTTACCATTGTCGATGCCACGGTTTTAACCGAAGCCGGTTACGTGGGCGAAGACATCGAAAGTTTGCTGACCCGCCTTTTGCAGGCAGCCGACTACAATGTGGAAGCTGCAGAACGCGGAATTGTTTTCATCGACGAAATTGACAAAATTGCCCGCAAAGGCGACAATCCGTCGATCACCCGCGATGTGTCGGGCGAAGGAGTTCAACAGGGCTTGCTGAAATTGCTTGAAGGAGCAATTGTAAACGTACCACCGCAGGGAGGTCGAAAGCATCCCGAACAGAAAATGATCCCGGTGAACACGAAAAATATACTTTTCATTTGTGGTGGCGCTTTCGATGGTATCGAAAAGAAGATTTCTCAGCGTCTGAATACCAAAGTGGTTGGTTACGGCGCTCAGAAAAGTGCCGATCATCTCGACCGCAACAACATGCTTCAGTATATTTCCCCACAGGATTTGAAATCGTTTGGTTTAATTCCTGAAATTATCGGTCGTATCCCGGTACTCACCTACCTGGAACCGCTCGACAGGGAAACTCTTCGGAGCATTCTTACCGAACCGAAGAACTCGCTGATCAAACAATACGTCAAGCTGTTTAAACTCGACGATATTGAATTGTCATTCGATGAAGATGCTCTTCAGTTTATTGTTGATAAAGCCATAGAATTCAAACTTGGTGCCCGCGGATTGCGTTCGATCTGCGAAAGCATCATGAATGATGCCATGTTCGATAGCCCAAGCGACGGCATCAAGGATTTGAAAATCAGTCTGGAATATGCCAAAATGAAGATTGATACGGGCAACCTGCAACGATTAAAAGCAAGCTAAAACAACATACAATGCACTCTTCGGGGTGCATTTTTTTTGTACCTGTTCCAATGGGTTGGAATTTAATTGCATATTAAAAACCGGAGGTTGAAAGCCTCCGCATCCTATTCCTCCAGCAATCCCTGCGACAACTCTTTGCTGTTTTTAGCCCCGAGTTCCCTGAGTTTTTCGGCCGAACGAATCAGGTTTCCGCGGCCATCCTTTAATTTATTGAAAGCCAAATCGTAATTTTTCCGGGTCGCATCAATGCTGCTTCCAATCTTTTCGAGGTCGCCAACAAAATTCACAAACTTATCATACAGCGCTCCTCCCTGACGGGCAATTTCGAGTGCATTTCGGGTTTGGTTTTCCTGCTTCCAGATAGAGGCAATGGTGCGCAGGGTTGCCAGCAAAGTCGATGGGCTGACCACCACAATGTTTCGTTTCCATGCAATATCGAAAAGCTCCTTGTCTTCTTCAACAGCCACTCCGAACGACGATTCGATGGGCAAAAACATCAAAACAAAATCGGGAGTATTCAATTTTTTAGCCGTTGGATAGTGCTTTTCGCCCAACCCTTTAATATGGTTTTTTAATGACAAAACATGCTCTTTCAACGCCTGCTCTGTTTCGAGTTCGCTGGTGGCATTTACAAATTTTTCGTAGGCCGTGAGCGATACTTTCGAGTCGATGATGATGTGTTTCTGGTCGGGCAATAAAATCACCACATCAGGCTTGATGGTATCGCCATCCTGATTTTTGTCGGTCACCTGTGTATTGTATTCCCGTCCTTTCTGCAAACCCGATTTTTCCAGAATCCGCTCCAGCACCAATTCGCCCCAGTTTCCCTGCGTTTTTGAATCCGATTTCAGCGCTTTGGTCAGGTTGCGGGCATCGTCGCCAATTTTTTCATTTAGCTCGTGCAGTTTTTTCAATTCAACTTTCAGGTCAGTCTGGTCTTTCAATCCTTTCTCGTATGTTTCTTCCACTTTCTTCTCGAAAAGCTGGATTTTTTCTTTCAGGGGCGACAGAATATCGTTGATATTTTTCTGGTTGGTTTCGGTAAATTCGGCGCTGTTTTTCTTCAAAATACGGTTGGCCACATTTTCAAATTCAGTAGTGAATTTCTTCTGAAGTTCTTCCATTTCCTGTTTCTGGGTTTGAAGTTTTTCCCGCAGGTTACGAAATTCTTCCTCGGCACGGGCCAGCCGCTGCCCTTTTTCTTCATTTCCCTGGCGAAGTTCTTTTATTTCGGCTTCCAAATTCAGTTTCTCCGCTTGCAACGCGGCAACCCGCTCTTCTGCAACCGATTTCTGCTTGTCGAGTTCCGATTTATCGGACAACAACAACTTTTCGGATTGGGCACCTTTCGACTTCAGAAAAAAATAAAGGATTACTGCTCCCACAGCAATTCCGGCAACTAAATAAAGAAATTCCATATCGGCTAATTTTATTTTAAAAGTAAGAAAAGCCCGTTGAAAACACTGAACTTTCAATATTGTTTTTCTACTTTTATTCGAAAAAGAATTCAACATGGACGTAAAAATTGAACCGAGCTGGAAAGAACATCTTTCAGTAGAATTTGAGAAGGATTATTTCAGAAACCTGACGGCTTTTGTGCGCGATGAATACCAGAAACAGCGCATTTATCCACCGGGAAAACTGATTTTTAATGCATTCGATCAGTGTCCGTTCGATCAGGTAAAAGTGGTGATCCTGGGGCAAGATCCCTACCACGGACCGGAGCAGGCACATGGTCTTTGTTTTTCGGTGAACGACGGCATCGAGTTTCCGCCCAGCTTGCGTAATATTTTCAAAGAAGTACAGATGGATACCGGTGCGCCCATTCCAACGTCGGGAAACCTCGAACGCTGGGCCAAACAAGGCGTGCTTTTGCTGAATGCAACGTTGACCGTTCGCGCACATCAGGCCGGTTCGCACCAGCGCAAAGGTTGGGAAGAATTTACCGACACGGCCATCCGCAAACTAGCCGAAGAAAAGGAACATTTGGTTTTCATCCTTTGGGGCTCGTACGCCATCAACAAAGGTGAATTTATCGACCCGAACAAACATCTGATTTTAACATCGGTGCATCCGTCGCCGCTCTCAGCCAGCCGTGGATTTTTTGGGAACAAACATTTCAGCCGGGCAAATGAATATTTGCGGCAACACGGGAAAGAGTCTATCACCTGGTAAAAAGTTGACAGTTTCCAGTCTCAGTTTTCAGAAATAACGCCTTTAAAAATTTCTCCCCTGATTCAGAGGGGTACAATCGAACATCAAATACCGAAAAAGGAAGAAGAGCTTGGTTTTATTTTCTCTTCAAATCGAGGTACGAATAATCGAAATCATTTTTTTCATCGTGCAGGTCTTCGCGCGCTGTTTCTTCCCATGCGCTGTAATTAATTTCAGGGAAGAATGTGTCGGCTTCGAAATCTTTGTGTACCAGTGTAAGGTACAACTTGCCGGCCACCGGGTAAAACTGCCGGTAAATCATTCCGCCACCGATGATGAAAACTTCGTCTTCGTTTTTTACTTTTTCAATGGCCTCGTCAATCGAAAAAACCACTTCGCAACCTTCAAAATGATCGTCAGGTTTATCCGTAATTACAATATGGCGGCGGTTGGGCAGCGGCCATTTCGGTAACGACAACAAGGTATTCCGACCCATAACTAGGGTATGACCGTTGGTTATTTGCTTGAAATGTTTCAGGTCGGCAGGCAGGTGAAACAACAAATCGTTGTTTTTGCCGATGGCAAAATTCTGCGCGATGGCTACAATAATAGAAATATTTTTGTGGATCATAGATTTGTTTTTAGTGAGAGTTTCACTTTGAGTGAAGCTCTCACTATTAAATATTTTATACCGCTACTTTTCCCGGGATATGCGGGTGCGATTGGTATCCAACTAATTCAAAATCGTCGAATTTAAAATCGAAAATGCTTTTCACCGCCAGATTAATTTTCATCTGCGGAAGTTTCATCGGTTCACGGGTCAACTGCAATTTTACCTGTTCCAAATGGTTCTGATAGATATGTACATCGCCGCCCGTCCACACAAAATCGCCGGGCTGGAGGCCAGTTACCTGTGCCATCATCATGGTCAGCAAAGCATACGACGCAATATTGAACGGAACCCCCAGAAACACATCGCAACTGCGCTGGTACAATTGGCACGAGAGTTTGCCGTCGGCCACATAAAACTGAAAAAGAAGATGACAGGGAGGCAGGTTCATTTTGTCGAGTTCGCCCACATTCCAGGCACTTACCAAGAGACGACGCGAATCGGAATTGTTTTTAATGCTGTTCACCACCTCGGCAATCTGGTCGACATGACCACCTTCGGGCGTTGGCCACGAGCGCCACTGGTAGCCATAAACATGGCCGAGATTACCATCGGCGTCGGCCCATTCGTTCCAGATTCGCACACCGTTATCGGTCAAATATTTGATGTTGGTATCGCCGGCCAAAAACCACAACAATTCATGGATAATCGATTTCAGGTGCAGTTTTTTGGTAGTCAGCACCGGAAACCCTTCGCTCAGATTAAAACGCATCTGGTATCCGAAAACACTGATCGTTCCAATCCCTGTGCGGTCTTGCTTTTCAGTGCCAGTTGTTAAAACATGGTCGAGTAAATCGAGATATTGCCTCATAATCAAATTCTTTCCGTTTCAAATAAAAATATAAAACGTCGACCGAAGGTAAAAGTTTTCAGAAGAACCCACAACAGGAAGTTTTCAACGAATGTTGATACGGGAAAACAACCCTTTTTCAAAAATCCTTTTTATAAAGTTATCAAACGTCGGGCATCAACGAGTGAGTGTAACTGTTTGTTTTAGTGACTACAATGAAATAAACAAGAAACAAAAAATAAGAAATAAGGAATTCGGGTGCAGGCACAGTTCTGATATTTCGATATTCCTCATTTCTTATTCGTTGTTCGACATTCAGAAATGAAGAGGAATCAATAAAGTAGTTTCAACTTTAAACAAGTTCGATATAAAAAAGTCTTCCATCCCCCTGTTCTTCAGCCTAAAAAAACAATTCGTTGTTCAAGTTTCAGCAATATTTCTAATTTTGTGTGTTTTCCAATACTGACCGAAAAAACAAATTTCACGAAGATGGGTCCATTTTCAAACGATAAAACTGCAATGGATGAGGTTTCGAAAGGAAACCTGGAAGCCTTCAGGTATTTGTTTGACAATCATTTTACAGACCTTTGTAATTTCCTTTTACTTTATCTGCACAACTGCGAACCTGCCGAGGAAATAGCCTTGGACATTTTTTCTTATGTATGGGAAAAAAGGGAAAGCATACAAATTAAGTCATCTTTTAAAGGTTTTTTAATTGCTGCTGCAAAAAATAAGGTGGTCAGTCAATACCGGAAGGAACAGGAAAATATATTAGCGCCACTTGGTATCGAAGTACTTCAAATACCCGACCCGGATACTTCCTTGCAGTACCTGGAAAATAAAGAACTTCACGACCTGATAAACCAAGCGATCAAAGAACTTCCCGAAAAAAGCAGGTTGATTTATCAGATGGCTTGGGAAGAAAACCTTTCGCAAAAGGAGATTGCCCAAAAACTAGGGTTAAGTCCTAAAACTGTTGAAAATCACGTTGGCATCGCCCTGCGAAAACTGAGAGACTCCCTTCGCCCTTACTACAAACAGGTTTTTATCCTTTGGCTTAGTTCAACCTTTTTCTCGTCATTTTAAAAAAAACAGTATTCCGTTTGAGGGATTTTCTGAAATACTGCGACTAGTATATTGAAACCATTTTGGGCAGCAAGGTATTCGCATAGAGGTTATGCCCATTATTAAATAAAATTGAAAGGATGACACAGGAAAATATACCATGGGAATCAATCTCTGCGTATCTGAAAGGTGAAGAAGGCAAAGTACAGATGAATAATTTGCGTGAGTGGTTAACCGAATCTGACGAAAATTCTATTATCCTCAAAGAAATTATCAGTACGTGGCAACTAACCAGAAAAACGTCGGATTTTTATGAGCCGAACAAAGAACTCCTTTGGAAAAAATTAGTTTTCCGGATTGGGTATCGCCCTGAAAAGAAGGTATTCTCAATTTCATCTTTAAAATATTTTGTTGCAGCAGCTGTTGTGGTACTGGTCTTTATTACCGGTGTTTGGATGGGAAAAGCAATTACCAACATCAATACGGCAATAGTTTATACCAGTGTCAAGGCTCCTTCAGGAAGCAAGTCTCAAATCATATTGCCCGACAGTACAACCGTCTGGCTAAATTCAGGAGCAGAAATTCGTTATCCCACTTCATTCGAGAAAAAATCGAGAGATGTCTTTATTTCCGGAGAATGTTATTTCGATGTGACAAAAGACCCGAAGCGACAATTCATTGTTCATTGTGCCGATTTTAATATCAAAGTATTTGGAACAAGTTTTAACGTCCGCGAAAGTAAAAAACACAATCAAACCGAAATATCATTGATCGAAGGAAAAGTTCAGGTGTTGAATACGGCAAACTCTTCGCTGGCCATGTTGACTCCCGGGGAGCAATTCATTTATGCGGGCAAATCGGGCATTGTAAAGAAAATAGATAATATTGATGCATTGACAGCCTGGAAAAATAACATGCTGATTTTTGAAAACAGTCCCTTTGAAGATGTAATCCAATCGTTGGAAAGTTGGTATGGGGTCGATTTTCAGGTTGATTCCGAAATCCTGAACAAACACAATTATACGTTTAAGGTTAAAACCGAAAGCCTGAAGGAAGTACTTGAATTAATTTCAATAATTACACCAATTGATTATGTGATAGAAGGAGAATATGTGAATATTAAATATAAATAAATGAAAACAGGGGAGTACTACCTCCCCCGCCTTGATAATTTAATAATGTTGAACCTGATTCTGTAAAGCTTCCAGCCGTCTTGCAAACTAATTGGGAACTTGTCAGATTCAAAAAACAAATCATTCAAAATTATGAAAAAAAAGTGTAATGAACCAGAATCGGGGGTTTCCCGCTTCAAAAAAATTGTGCTTGTAATGCGACTAACTTTCTTTTTGATGATCCTGACTGTGCTCAGCTCCAGCGCCGGATCGTTTGGGCAAAGATCAAAACTTGACTTGAATTTCAAAGACAGGCAGATACGGGATGTATTAAGCCAGATCGAAGACCAGTCTGAGTATTCGTTCATGTATGACAACAACCAGGTTGATGTTTCCAAACAAGTATCACTGGATGTTAAATCATCAACAATAGAATCGATTCTTGATGAAATTTTTAAAGGCTCTGGTGTAACGTATAAAGTTATCGACCGTCACATCATGCTCTTCCCAACAGAAACAGTCATTCAGCAACAAAAATCGGTTACCGGTAAAGTTACCAGCGCCGCAGGTGAACCAATACCCGGTGCAAGCGTGGCAGTAAAAGGAACTACCAATGGTACAATTACCAATTTCGACGGAAATTTTACCATTCTGAATGTACCATCCAATGCAACGTTGGTCTTTTCTTTTGTGGGCATGAAATCGAAAGAAGTGAATGTCGACAATATGAGTATTGTCAACGTGGTTTTGGAAGAAGAAACCATTGGCATCGAAGAAGTTGTTGCAATTGGGTATCAGACAGTGCGAAAAAAAGACCTTACCGGGGCTACTGCCGTGGTTGCCCCCGATGCAGCATCAAAAATTTCATCCTCTTCGTTGTCTGAGTCTATTCAGGGGTTGGCTCCTGGTGTAACCGTGCGAAACGGCGGCGCCCCCGGACAAGCATCCGTGATCGAGATCAGGGGAGTTGCCAGCTTTGTAAATTCAAACCCTCTTTATATTATCGATGGAATGATTGCCGATGCCAATCCAACCATCAACACCAACGATATTGAAACGATACAAATACTGAAAGACGCTTCGGCTGCCGCCATTTATGGTTCACGAGCAGCAAACGGCGTGATAATTATTACTACTAAAAAAGGAAAAGAAGGGCCTACCAACATCAGCTTTTCTGCAAAATACGGAATACAGCAGGTTCCAAAACATTGGGACGTGATGGATAGCGCCGAGTTTGCAAAGATGAAAAAACAGGCATACACCAATTCCAATTTACCTCCAATGGCTAGTATTGCCGGGGCATACGATGCTTCAATCAACACCGATTGGCAAGACGAGGTAATGCGCACCGGAAGTAAAGAAGATTATAACCTGTCGATTTCGGGAGCCACTCCAAATATGAGTTACCTGGTTTCGGGAAGTCATTACCGCGACAAAGGTTCGCTCGAAGGATATTCGTTCGAAAGAAGCAGTTTGCGAATTAATACCGACAGCAAAAAAGGAATCCTGAAGTTTGGCGAAAACCTGTTGCTCACTTATTCAACAGAGAACAGTCCAGCCGATGGCAATCCGTTTTTAGACATGCCTTCCATGCTACCTGTAATTGCAGTGAAAAACGACAAATACATTGATACAGTAAACAACAATCCATGGGGTTGGGGGATTGGATCCGACGATGCCATTACGTACGCATGGAATCCCATAGCTGTAAACGATCTTTATCATCGGAACAGCAGTTACGCAAAAGTTGTTGGAAACGCTTTTGCTGAGTTAAAACTGACCAATTGGTTAAAATACCGCTTCAATGCAGGATTGGAAGCTAGTTTCGATTTTCATAAAACGGTTCGAAAACAAGGAAAATGGGGCTACAACCGCCCATTTGAAAGCAGTTTTATAAACGAAGAACGGTCAACATATTCAAGCATTTTGTTTGAACACACTCTCAGTTTCGACAAAACTTTAGGCGACCACCAGATTAACGGGGTTGTGGGTTATTCGTGGCAACAGAGCAAACGCGAAATGACCAGCGCCGGAAGAACCCAACTGCAATATTTCGGCGATTCCTACATGACCACCATCAACTCGGCAACAGGCGATCCTTCAGCATACGGTTCAATTCCAACGTTCTATCGCTTGCATGGTTATCTTGGCCGCGTCAATTATTCGTATCAAGACAAATACCTGCTTACATTGACCGGAAGATACGACCAGGATTCGAGGTTTGGTAAAGACTATCGCTCTGGGTTTTTCCCGTCGGTAGCCGGTGCCTGGCGTATCAGTAAAGAAGATTTTTATAACATCAGTTGGATGGAAGACCTCAAATTGCATGCTTCGTACGGACAAATGGGTATTGTAACCGTTGGTTCGTGGGATTATATCGGATTCTTGAACAGCAATCCGAGGGCAATTTTTGGCACGGGACAAGTTCCAACCGTTGGAGCAACACAGGCAAAACTGGCCAACCCCGATTTAACATGGGAAACCAGAATCATCAAAAATATTGGCGTTGATGCCGGTTTATTCGAAAACAGCTTATCGATAGGCCTCGAAGCATACGATTCGTATTCAAAAGACGCTCTGCTTAACCTCCCTATTGCATGGTATTTGGGTAACCTTGGCGGAAACCCGGCGGTTAATGCTGCATCAATTCGCAACTATGGCGTTGAAATGTCGGCTACTTACCGCAACAAAAAACATGAATTGAAATGGGATGTTTCGGCCAACCTGACGACAATAAAGAATAAAGTAGAGGACGTTGGTAACCAGGGAGAAAATCCGGAAGGCGAAAGCATCAACTTTATCCAGACCGGGATTTCACGTTCGCAAGTAGGCCGCTCGATTGGCGAGTGGTACGTACGAAAAGCTACCGGTATTTTCCAAAGCCAGAATGAAATTAACAGCTATAAAAGTTCCGATGGTAAAGTTATTCAGCCATTGGCAAAGCCCGGCGATATTCGTTATGCCGATGTGAACGACGATGGCGTTATTAATGGAAACGACCGTACTTTTTGTGGTTCTCCGTGGCCAACATTACAGGGAGGCGCCCAATTTAATGCAAGTTACCGCCATTTTACCCTGAATGTTCAGTTGGTTGGAGTTTTCGGAAATAAGATTCTCAACGGAGTCAAACAGGTACTCGACGGCTATCAGAATACAAACTTCAGAAAAGATGTTAATCCCTGGACACCAACCAATACCAATACCGACGATCCTCGAATTGGGATTGCGATTAACGACCCGGGACTGGCCGACAACCTGATTCTTGAAAGTTCGCACTGGCTCGAAAACGGGTCGTATGTGCGCCTGCGCAATGTTGAACTTGGATATAATTTACCACAAAACCTGATTGGTAAAATCAATGTCCGCAATGCCCGCGTGTTTATTAGCGGACAAAACCTGTTCGTTCTTACCAAATATTCAGGATTAGATCCTGATGTTGTTGGAAACGGAATCCTTGAAAGAGGTTACGATGTTGGAAACTGGCCATCGAACCGAGTTATTTCGATGGGAATTCAATGCGAATTTTAAAAGAACAAATACATCTAATTCGAATACAATAACACAACTAATATTCAAATGAAAAGAATATCTATTTACATATCAATGATATTGGGATTACTGATTGCAGGTTGCGAGAGCGATTTGGACATTAATAATCCCAACGAACCAACAATCGGCGTTTTCTGGAAAAATGCAAACGACGCAGAACAAGGAGTAAATTCGATTTACAGTACTCTTCACCGGGGCGCTATTTCACGCTGGGAATTAATGATACAGGCATCGCTTTCAGAAGAAGGCATCAGCAAAAGCCCATGGACAGAATTGGCAAATGCCTTGGATAAATTCATCATGCCAAATTATAATTTTGGACCTGTTATCGACTGTTGGAGAGATAATTACATCGGCATTTTCAGGGCTAACCAGGCGCTGGCAAATATTCCTGCCATCGAAATGGATGAAACTCTGAAAAACCGTTTGCTGGGAGAAGCATTATTTTTAAGAGGCTACTATTATTACAATCTGGCCAGTTTGTGGGGAAATATTCCGTTGATGCTTACTCCTTCCACTCCTTCTGATCTTCCTCCAACATCCAGCCGCAATGAAGTTTGGATACAGGTTGAAAAGGATCTTACTCAAGCTGTAGCGTTGCTTCCTTCAACGTACTCTGGTTCAAACGATGCAGGGCGTGCCACGAAAGGAGCTGCCAATGCGCTGCTTGCCAAAACATTCATGCAACAACGTAAATATTCCGAAGCTCTTACGCCGCTTGCATGGTTGGTTACCGGCTCCGGCAAAGATATTTATGGGTTGATGGCCAATTACCGCGATAATTTCCTTGTAACAACAGAAAACAACAAAGAATCACTTTTTGAAGTGCAGTTTGAAGAAAACTTAACCGAATATACCGATGACGATGTTGCAACTCCGCAGCAAAACTACGGATCTTCAATTGCCCAGTTTTTAGCGCCTCGTGGTATTGGCTGGTCCGATGCACAAGCAAACCGTTGGGTAATTCGTCAATTTCTGAAAGAAAAAACACCTGCCGGAGAAAGAGACCCGCGACTGGCTGCTTCTTTCATCTACGATTCGACAGATGTTCGCGGCCCCAACTTCACAATGGTTTATGGTGAAACGTTCACAAAAAGATATGGAACAGGCAACGCCGAAGTGTGGTTTCGCAAATTTTTGAACGATCATTGGAAAAATGGAGAAGGATATCGTTCTCCGAACAATTACCGTGTAATCCGCTATGCCGATGTCCTGTTAATGTATGCCGAATGTTTGAACGAAACCGGTAGTACTGCTACGGCCTATCAGTATGTCGACAAGGTTCGCGAACGTGCCGGTTTGGCTAAACTTTCGATTGCAAAACCCGGTTTGTCGAAACAGGCTTTTCTTGAACAACTGAAACACGAACGTTTGCTCGAACTTTCAGGCGAAGGAAACCGTTGGAACGACTTGTCACGCTGGGGCGATTTGGGTCCCGGGCTTGCCAGCCGCGATGCTGCTTTCGCAAATTTTGTTGTCGGCAAAAACGAATTGTTCCCAATTCCACAGCAGGATTTGGACATTAATCCAAACCTGAAGCAAAACCCCAATTGGTAATGCGAATAATAAAAAGCTCCGGACACTTTAACTCCGGGGCTTTTTGTTCTTTACCAACTTAATTGTTGTTTCTGAGAAAACAAATAATTCTGAAAAAACTTAAAAGATGATGATGTCGATTCGATCAATTGTTGTAATGATTTTTGCAATTTTCGGATGGTTTGCCTGTGGGTGCAGCAAAAATAATTCCGACACTACCGATCCCGAGATCCCGGCTGAAAACGATAAGACAACCTATGTGAACCCGGTTTTTCAGCCGGTGCTGGCCGATCCTTCAGTAATAAAATCGGGCTGTTGTTTTTATGCCTACGGAACAGAGGACGATTGGGGAAATGAAGGCGGATACCACATGGTACCGATCGTCCGATCGGATGATTTGGTAAACTGGGTATTTGTAGCCAATGCTTTTGTCCAAAAACCGGCATGGAAAAACCAGAGCGGCATTTGGGCTCCCGATGTTACCGAAGTCAGCGGAAAATTCTATATGTACTATTCGTACTCTACCTGGGGCGATTCCAATCCCGGTATTGGTCTGGCCATTGCCGATCACCCCGCCGGCCCTTTTTCCGATCAGGGAAAAGTGTTCGACTCCAATGAAATCGGGGTAGCCAATTCAATTGACCCTTTTTATATCGAAGAGAATGGTAATAAATATCTTTTCTGGGGGAGCTTCCGTGGTCTTTTTGCAGTGAAACTAAGTAATGACGGACGACAGGTTGTTGGCGAAAAGAAACAGATTGCTTTTACCCATCTGGAAGCCACATACATTTATAAAAGAAACGAATTTTATTATTTATTTGGTTCCGAAGGTTCGTGTTGCGATGGTGAAAACAGCACCTACAGGGTGTTGGTCGGACGGGCAAATTCGTTGCTGGGACCATACACCGATAAAAACGGGAATAACCTGCTGAACGGAAGTTATGGCGAAGTGTTAATCCACGGGAACGATGGCGCTGGTGGTTTTGTCGGGCCCGGCCATAATGCGGAAATTGTTACCGACGATGAAGGCACCGACTGGTTTATCTATCATGCTATGTTGAAATCGCACGCACGCCTCAACAACGGAGTTAACCGGAGGTCGCTTCTGATTGATAAACTGACATGGAAAAACGATTGGCCGGAAATTACCGGGAACCAACCTTCTGTATTAAGACAATACGGACCCGTTTTTAAAAAATAATCAAAAGCAAAGAGATAAGTGCATTATTTAAGAGTTGTCCAAAGTTTCGGACAACTCTTTTTTTCAGTACCGACTATTCTTTATGGGCTTCGAGCTTAAGTTTGGAAGGGCTCCTCACCTACTCGAACGGGATTAATCGGGTATGCTATCCGAATAAGAAAAACCTTTACTTGTTCTGATCTTCCCGAAAATAACTGGCAAATTGTTTGTTTTTGCAAAAACCTTATAAATTTGTGTGTCCGTCAGACAGAAAAAACCAACATGTCGGATGGTGCTGCAATCCATGGATATACCTGACAACACATTGATTTTGCGTATTGCCGGAAACGATTATGTTAGTTTTAACGAACTGTTTATGCGGTATTATAGCAGGTTATGTTCCTCTATCCTGGAAATAACCCACGACAAAGACACTGCGGAAGATATTGTTCAGGAATTTTACATCAAACTATGGGTCCACCGGAATGAAATCAGTATTAAAGAAAATGTCCGGAGTTACCTGTTCACTTCCTGCCGAAATGCAGCTCTCAATTTTATCAGGAATGAAAATACCCGAAAAAAAAGCATTGAGAAATTGTCGGACCAACAAAAACCCGACGACGAAGATCCATCGGACATGGAAGATTATTTGACGAAGCTGGAAACTTGCATTGAACAGCTGCCCGAACGAAGCAAACAGGTTTTCCGGATGTATAAATTTGAAGGCCGCCCGCAAAAAGAGATTTCCGAAAAACTAAATATTTCAATAAAGACCATCAAAAATCAAATCTGGAAGTCACTGCAGTATCTGCGTTCGTGCATCGAAGAGAAAAATTGAACTGCAAACAATTTTTTTCTTTCCCTAAATCATATTTCTTAAAATTTCGATAGGACTTTTCTCCCGGTATTGTGTCATTCAGATAAAAAAAGCTCTGAATGGAAGAAAATATAAATATAGGGGAACGGCTCGTCGATCATTTCTCGGAAGCAAAAAAATCAGCTTCGGTTGACCCATCTATTGAAGAATGGCTCCGCTCCTCACCCGAAAACAGGAAAGCGTACAATAGTTACAAAAAAATATGGAAAGGAATTACACGGCTTTCAAATGCAAAACAATTTAAACCCGTGCAAGCCTGGCAAAAGGTAAACGATCAATTAATCAGAACCGTCGGTATAAACCGGCAGGTACGCCGCCTGAAATATGCGACCATTGGCATGGCCGCTTCGCTTCTGCTCCTTTTGGGATTTACTTTTTATACCAGTCTGTTTTCCCTGTCATCCGGAAAAACAGAAGTAGTATCCGCTTACGGCAGCCGTTCGGAACTAATACTGCCCGACGGTTCGATGGTAAAACTTAATGCCGGTTCAAAACTTTCGTACAGTTATAACCAGATTACGAAACAAAGAGAAGTTTTTTTCCAGGGCGAAGGTTTTTTTGAAGTTGCAAAAGACAACCATCCCTTCGTTATTTATAGCGCAGATATGAAATTAAAGGTACTCGGCACCCGTTTCAATTTACGTGCATATCCTGAAGATTCAGAAATTAAAACGACCCTGATCGAAGGCAAAGTTGAATTGGAAAATGACTGTGGAAACAAACTATTCATGAAACCAGGACAAGTCGTTTCATTCCACAAAGAGTCAAAACAAATGTCTTTTCTGAAAGAGGATCCGTCGCACCTGTGCGGATGGATGGAAAATAAATTATATATGGACAATATGTCCCTGACAGAAGTTTGTGCAATGCTGGAACGAAATTACGATGTGCAAATAACAATGTTGCCTGTCGATTTTGGTAAAAATATACATTACACCGGAGTCCTTCAGGAAGAAACAGTAATAACCATACTCGATGCGCTATGCGAATTAAGTGTGATTAAATACCAGATAAAAGGGAAAGAAATAATAATCACTAAAAAATAAACGTATGAACTGAAAATAAAACGGGAAATGCAGCTAACACTTCCCGTCTGTTTAGATAATCAATCGAATGCGATCAACATTCGATTGTGATGATTAACTAATAACAAAACAAATTTATGGAAAAAAATTATGAATCAGGGAACCACTTGATAAAGGTTCTCAGAAAAATGATGCTTGTTATGAAGCTGACTACTTTTTTACTTCTGATTTTTGCTTTACAAATCTCGGCCTCGGTGTATTCCCAGAAGACCAAATTGTCGATTGACATGCAGGGAACCTCCATCAAGGATGTATTGCAAGCAATTGAATCGCAGACCGAATACCGGTTTATCTACGAAAACGAAAAAATTAATCTGGATTCAAAAGTTGACATCCAGGTAGATCAGGAAAGCGTTGAAAACATACTGAGAAAGTTGTTCAGCGATCGGGGCATTCAATATTCAATTACCGAAAGTAACCTAATATTGATCAACCCGGGAAAGGGATTGCCTGAGAAATCGATGGGACAGCAATCAAAAAGCATTAGCGGGAAAGTCACCAATTATTCCGGCGAACCCGTTCCCGGGGCGACCATTGCTGTAAAAGGTACCACCAACGGAACAATTACCGATTTTGAAGGAAATTACTCGCTTCCCAATGTACCTGAAGGGGCAACGCTTATTTTTTCTTTTGTGGGAATGAAATCGCAGGAGATTCAAATAGCCGGGAAAACTATTATTAATGTAACCCTGCTCGAGGAAACCATTGGCATTGATGAAATTGTTGCAATCGGTTACGGCACCAAGCAAAAACGCGATTTAACCGGTTCAATTACATCGGTTTCCGGCGAAAACCTGACCGAAACAAAAGCAGAAAGTTTTGCACAAGCATTGCAGGGCCGGGCTGCCGGTGTATATGTAAAGTCGAATTCGGGGCTTCCCGGTGGAGGTGTCTCTGTTCGTATTCGTGGAATTGGCGGTATCAACAACAGTGAACCGTTATATATTATTGACGGCATCCAGATCAGTGGCAGCGCTACCGATACCTTCAACCCTTTGGCCAACTTCAATCCAAACGATATTGAAAGTGTTGAAGTCCTGAAAGATGTCTCTTCTTCTGCAATATACGGGGCCAGGGCTGCCAACGGCGTTGTTCTGATCACAACCAAAAGAGGGAAAGATTCTACTCCCGAAATCTCGTATACCGCATCTTTTGGAGTCCAGAACCTTACCAACCCAAATAATTTCGAAGTATTGAACGGAAGAGAATATGCCGAATGGGTAAATAAATTGGAAACATTGGATGGCAAGTCTGCAATTTTTGGAGGCACGAATACAAGCGTATATCCGGCCAAATATTTCCCTGCTCCGGCCCAAATCGGGAAAGGAACAAATTGGCTCGACCTGATTTCAAGGTCGAATTCACCTGTTCACGAGCATCAACTTTCAATCAATGGCGGAAATGAAAAACATAAATACTATTTATCGGCAAGCTATTACGACCAGGATGGCATTATAAAAAGTACTTCATTCAAAAGATATTCAATCAGGTTGAATACCGATAACACATTAAACAAATGGCTAAAAGTTGGAAACAGTTTTAGTGTATCGCATTCGAAGCAAATGGGTATTGATGTGAACCGTACCATGGGCGGATCGGTTATTGCCGCATCGTTGTATACACCTCCAACAATTAACGCGACAAACGAAGATGGGAGTACTGCCGGCCCTATAACCGCTTTTTATAAACCGGAACGCACACCATATTCTGTTTTAACGAATGACTACAACGAAGACCGAAGAACCGATTTGATGGGCAATATCTATGCCGATATTCAACTGTTTGACGGATTAAGTTTCCGTTCAAATATTTCTGCAACAATGAATTTCACATCCGATGAAGATTTTACGCCTTTGTATCAGGAAGGAATTACCCAATCGTCGGTAACCCAAAATATTTATACAACAACATCCGGAAGTGAATGGCTTTGGAACAATGTGTTCACCTACGACAAGATGTTTGGCAAACATCACCTCACCGCATTGGGCGGTATGGAAGCTACGGAATCAAAATCGAACAGGTTCAACGGAAATTCTGCTTTTAATGAAAATAAGATCCGGGTCGTACGATCGTTAGGTGCAACAACTTCAAGTTTTGCCCTGACAATGACTTCAGCTTCATTGATTTCCTATTTTGGAAATATATCGTATAATTTCGATCAGAAATATTATCTGGAAGGAAATATCCGCCGCGATGGTTCTTCCCAGTTTGGTTTGAATTCACGCTGGGGAACATTCCCTTCATTTTCTGTTGCATGGCGTATTTCGAAAGAAAACTTCTTCTCGTTTTCATGGCTTGATGATTTAAAGATCAGGGCAAGTTATGGCGAAGTTGGAAATAATAAAGTAGGAAACTTCGCCTACATTGCACCACTTCAAACCGTACGGTATTCGATGTCAGGAAACGACAACCAGTACAACACAGGTACGGTTATTGGAAGTTTGGCCAATCCTGATTTAAAATGGGAAACATCGAAACAAAAAAATATCGGAATGGATGCAACTTTGTTTAACAACAAACTGACTCTTGCTGTCGACTATTTTCAAACGGATGTTGAAGACATGTTACTGGGGTTGCTGGTGCCGGCATTTACCGGAATCAGTGCAAGCAATGCTGAAATTATCCAGGGAAATGTAATAACCAACGTGGGATCACTCAAAAACAGCGGATTCGAAGTTGAGATGGCCTACAACGGGAAAGCCGGCAATTTTACATATGGTGTAAATGCAAACCTAACTACATATCAGAACGAACTGACCAATATTGGCAACAACGAACAAGTCTGGGGACAAGCGTACAAAGGACAATACATTTCGCGTTCGGTTGTGGGTGGTTCATTGGGTGAATTCTACGGATATGTTGTAGATGGTATTTTCCAGAATCAGGCAGAAGTCGATGCAGCCAATGCCCTTGATAATAATTCAGCAACTTCTTATCAAAATGCAGGAACAGCACCGGGCGATTATAAATATAAAGATTTGAACAACGACCATGTAATTACGGCTGACGACCGCACGACCATTGGTAGCTCAATGCCTGATTTCACCTATGGCTTTGGCTTCAATGTCGGATACAAAAAGTTCGAGTTGTCAGCGCTGTTTAACGGTTCGCAGGGAAATGACCTCTTTTTCGCTTCACGAATTGACCTGGAATCGTCAACAGAACGAAATAGCAATAAATCGAGGGTCGTGTTGAATTCATGGGATGGTGCCGGTTCTTCGAATACTGTAGCCCGGATTGTAAGTTCCGACCCCAACCAAAACAGCCGTATTTCTTCCAAATATGTGGAAGATGGGTCCTACCTGAGACTACGTAATGTAAAACTCAGCTATAAAATTCCAACTCTGGTTACTGAAAAAATTGGTATTTCCAGGGCGCAGGTTTATATCTCCGCGAACAACCTGTTCACACTTACAAAATACACGGGGTTCGATCCTGAAGTTGGGAACCTTGATGGCAGTAACCTGAATGCAGGGATTGATACCGACGTTTACCCACAGGCAAGTTCGATACATATTGGAGCGTCTATTACTTTTTAACCGAAAACAAACATGAATATGAAACGAATGAATAAAATAGTACTGCTATTTGCTGTTGTGTTTTTTGCAAGTGCATGCAGCGAAAGCTTTCTTGATCAGGAATATAAAAATGCATTGGTCGATGTAAATTTCTTTACAAGCCCTTCGCATGCTGATGAAGCTGTTACCGGCATTTATGACGTGTTGGGTTTTGAGGGACAATACATTTTGGCCCGTCCGGTTTTAGGATCATCTTCGGCCGACGATTTGGTAGAAGAACATGGCGACTTTAGCCGGGTTGGAACCGGTATGATTGAAGTAGACAAATATACATGGCATTCAAGCAGCCGTTATATTATGGACCACTGGTTTTCTTCATACAAAGGAATTACCCGGGCAAATTATGTCATCCAGCGGGTTGGAAGTATACCCGGATTGGATCCGGCACTGGCAAACCGGTACATTGCAGAAGCAAAAGCTTTGCGGGCGCTCTTCTTTTATAACCTGGTAACATGCTTTGGCGATATTCCGTTGATTAAAGAACCCATCACCCTGGAAGAATCGAAAGTAAGGGAACGGAACCCGGAAGCTGAAGTTTGGAAGCAGATTGTTCAGGACTTGGTAGAAGCTGCTGCTGTATTACCTGACGAATACGGCGATACCGACTTGGGTCGGGTAACAAAAGGTTTTGCAAATGCAATGCTTTCGAGAGTTTATTTGTGGACGAAAGAATACGACAAAGCAGCTCAGGCAGCTCAGGCAGTCATAAGTTCGGCAAAATATAAGCTTGAAAATAATTACCGCGATGTATTTGATGGGACAGTTGAAACTGGCTCTGAGTCAATCCTTGATTTAATGTGTTCCACCGGTCAGGGAAGTATCTGGGATACGGAAGACAACGAGGTGAACCGTGTCATTTATTACGGGCCGTTCTTTTCATGGTCGCATTTTATGCAGCCTTCGCGCAAATTTATCGATACAATGTTTGAGACCGGCGACCTTCGGAGAAAGGCCAGCGTCCTTGATCATCATACTGACGTGTTGGATATCAACAACAACGGTAATCTTTCGGATGATGTTATCCCGACCAACCCGCCGGTTGATGCGCATGTGATGAAGTATGTCCCAAAAGCTGATTTAACAAATGGTTCGGTGTGGTCAGGTGGCCTTTCAACGGTAAACGTTCATATCATGAGGTATTCTGAAGTATTATTGAATTTGGCAGAAGCATTGAACGAACAAAACAAACCGGCAGAAGCACTACCTTATTTGAACCAGGTACGTAACCGCGCCGGACTGAGCAATAAAACGACGACCAACAAATCGGAACTAACTGCCATTATTTTGCATGAAAGAGCAATTGAATTTTGTTTCGAAGGACACCGGTTTTTCGACTTAAAACGTGTTGGCAAACTTTCTGAAGTTCTGGGACCATTAGGATTTGTTACCGGGAAAAATGAGGTATATCCGATTCCCCAAACAGATATCGATCTTTCAAACATGAAACAAAATCCGGGCTATTAATTTAAAAAAATAGCGTAGATTGCATTCTCTTAACAGATTTTCAGGTGACGGACATACTTTGTTCGTGGCCTGAAAATTTTGTTTAAAAATATGTAGAATTAAAAAATACGTTTAGTATGAGAAGTATTTCATTCGCAATCATCCTTTTTACCGGGATGATTGTTTCGGTAACAGCCAATTCACAGTCCGCAACCATTCCGGTTGAAACCAGCAACAATGCACTTGTTCTTCAGGTTAAAAAAAATAAACAGGTAGATATCATCTACTTCGGAAAAAAACTCAGTAATACTGACGAATATGCGCTGGTGCCCGGGCAATTTAAAAGGTCGTCAGACGATTCAGGGGTGTTGCAATCTGCATATACTCCCTCCGGATCGACGAATCTGACCGAACCGGCAATTGCTGTAACTCATGCCGACGGAAATACTTCGCTCGTTTTAAGATATGTAACCCATCAGCTTGAAAAAACAGATGAGAATGTTTCGCTGCTGAAAATCACTCTTGCAGATCCGGTCTATCCTTTTCAGGTTGATTTGTTTTATAAATCATATTACAAAGAAGACCTCATCGAGCAATGGTCGGTAATTCGCCACAAGGAGAGTGGAAACGTGACGTTGCACAAGTTTGCCTCGGCAAATTTGTGTTTAAAAGCCGAAGCATTCTGGTTGACACAGTACCACGGACAATGGGGAAAAGAGATGCAGCCCGAAGTTTCAAAATTGACACATGGCATCAGAACACTCGATTCGAAGCTGGGAACAAGGGCTAATTTATACCAGCCGTCGGTATTTATGATTTCGATGGATAAACCGGCTACGGAAGACGAAGGAACCGTGTTATACGGGGCCATGGAATGGAGTGGAAATTTCCGCATCGATTTGGAGATGGACCCCATGAACAACCTGCGGATAATCGGGGGAATGAATAATTTCGCTTCTGAATATTCGTTGGCTCCCGGCGAGGAATTTCAAACGCCTGAATTTTTATACCTGCTGGCTCATCACGGGAAAGGGGAAGCCAGCCGTAAAATGCATGCATGGGCAAAAGATTACAAAATATGCAATGGAAATGGTGACCGCTCGACTTTACTAAACAACTGGGAGGCTACCTATTTCAATTTTGACGAAAAAAAATTGTTTGAGTTGATTCAGGATACAAAGAAACTGGGAGTCGATTTGTTTTTGTTGGATGACGGCTGGTTTGGAAATGAATATCCGCGAAACAATGACCGGGCCGGGCTTGGCGATTGGCAACCCAACCGCGAAAAGCTTCCCAACGGCATTTCGTCGCTGGTAAAAGAGGCCACAAAAAATGGCGTTGGATTCGGCATTTGGGTTGAACCGGAAATGGTCAATCCGAAAAGCGAGTTGTATTTGCAGCACCCCGACTGGGTAATCAAACAGCCCGATCGCGAAGAATATTATTTTCGCAACCAGTTGGTGTTGGATTTGAGTAACCCGGAAGTGCAGGATTTTGTATTCAGCGTCGTTGACGGTTTGTTTGAAGAAAACCCGGATTTAGCGTATGTAAAATGGGATTGCAACGCGGTTATTTACAATGCTTATTCGGCGCATTTGGGAAAACAATCGCATTTGTATATCGACTATGTGCGGGGCCTTTACAGCGTGTTGAAGAAAATTCGCGAAAAACACCCGTCAGTCCCAATGATGCTGTGTTCCGGGGGGGGAGGCCGGGTCGATTATGCTGCTTTGCAATATTTTACCGAGTTCTGGCCAAGCGACAACACCAATCCGCTCGACCGTATTTTTATTCAATGGGAATATTCATACTTCTACCCGGCATTGAGCATGTCGTGCCATGTGACCAACTGGGGCAATCAGTCCATGAAATACAAGGTGGATGTAGCCATGATGGGCAAGCTGGGTTTCGATATTGTGGTTGGCGAACTGGGAAAAAACGACCTGGAATTTTGTCAGCAGGCAATCAAAAATTACAATGAGTTGAAAGATATTATCTGGCATGGAGATCAGTACCGTCTGGCAAATCCATGGGAAAACGATTTTGCTTCGTTGATGTATGTGAATGAAGATAAATCGGGAGGTGTAATTTTTAGTTATTTGGTGAACAACCGGTATGACAAAGGAAGTAAATTACCGGTAAAACTGAAGGGATTAGATCCTGCAAAGAAATATAAACTGAAGGAAATGAATCTGTATCCGGGAACAAAACCAGCAATAGATGAAGGGCAGGTTTATTCCGGAGATTTTTTAATGACGGTTGGATTTAACCCGATGGTTTATGCCCGCAGCGAAAGTGTGGTGATAAAAATCGTTGAAAACTAAAATTTTGAATCAATGAACCTAAAAAAGTACAAAATCCGGTTTTTGCTTATCGTCGTTTTTTGCTTTTTGCTGAAAACACAGCTTTTTGCCGAACCCGTTGTTCCGAATCATCCAATCATTCTAAAACTAGAAAATGGATCATTTTTGCAGTTTCAAACCTGTTCGGATCAAATTTTTCGCATCCGGCTATCAGAAAAAAATGAATTCCCTGAATCGTTAATGGAGCGATATGGGATTATAAAAACAGACTGGAAACAGGCTGACAACAAGGTAAGTAAAAAAGATGGAAATCAACGAATACAAACTTCCGGATATCAATTTATAATTAATGAAGCAAACGGAGACATTACCGTGAAAGACAGCGCCGGGCATGTGTTTATCGAACAGATTCGTTTTCAGAAAAACGATTCGGAAGTTTCAAAAAAACTGGGGCAATCTTTAAATACCTACTTCGGAAAAAATGAAAAGGGCGGTGGTATTATTGGCGATAGTAAGTACACCGGCGAAAAAAGTGAATTTACGGAAATTGATGATTTGAGCAAGGCAACGGTGGTGTCGTTTTCGCTGAAAAACGATGAACGTTTTTACGGTGGAGGAAGCACCAGCCGGAAAAATATTCAACACCGCGGAGAAGTTCTGCGAATGTGGGCAACGTATCAGAAAACAGAAATCCCGATGCCTTTCATCATGAGTTCGTCCGGCTGGGGAATTTTAAACAATACAACCTCGAAAAACTATTTTGACATCGGCCGCTTTCGCGATGACCGGCTTTGTATTTATAATACCGACGGAACATTCGATTTTTATTTCATGCCGGGCAGTTCCATGCCTGAAATCATCAATCAGTATACAACCGTTACCGGGAAACCATATTTATTGCCGCAATGGGCCTATGGTCTGGCTTTTGGCGGAAATATGATGGAAGATCAGTTTGACATTCTGGATAATGCCATCCGTTTCCGGGAAACAAAAATTCCATGCGATATCTTTTGGCTGGAACCACAATGGATGGCGAAATATTATGATTTTTCAACCTCTAAAAATTGGGATTATAAAAAATTCCCGGCCGAGCCATTTTGGGAGGAAACGAGATTTCCAAAATACGAAGCGCCCAATTTGTTCGTTTCGAGGTTGCATAACCTGGGTTACAAACTTGGCTTGTGGCTTTGCATCGACCACGATTTAAGCATTGAAGAAGAAGATTATCTGGCAAAAAAGTCAGGTAGCCCCTTATCGGGAGAAGAGCACTGGTTCCCGCATTTAACAAGGTTTATTGATCAGGGAGTCGATGGTTTTAAACTAGACCCGGGACGAACCCTGGATGAACATCCCGACCGGAAATATTACAACGGGTATACCGATAAAGAGATGCACAATTTGAACCAGGTTTTGCTTTCCAAACAGATGTACACAACTTTCCGCAACCATTCCGGAATTCGCTCTTTTCATCATTATTGCGGCGGATATGCCGGTTCGCAGCATTGGGGAGCTTCTACCAGCGGCGACAATGGCGGCGGTAAACTTGCTTTATACGATCAGTTGAACCTGAGCATGAGTGGTTTTTTAAACTCTTCGGTCGATGTACTCGAAGCCTGCGATTTGAAGGAAGGATTGCACTTTGGATTTTTCCTGCCCTGGGTACAAATAAACAGTTGGTACGCTATTTTTCATCCCTGGTATTTATCTCCCGGAGAAAAGGAAACGTATCGGTTTTATGCCCAGCTTCGAAACCGCTTGTTCCCCTATATTTATTCTGCGGCAATTGAAGGCACCCAGACCGGAATGCCTGTTTTGAGGGCTATGCCGCTGGTATTCCCCGATGACCGGAAAGTGGATAATATGGTTTCTCAGTACATGTTTGGCGAGAATCTTTTGGTGGGTGTTTTTAGCGATTCCATCTATCTGCCCAAAGGCAATTGGATTAACTATTGGACCGGACAATCTTTTGGCGGAGAACAAACACTGGCTTGTACAATTCCTGAAAACAGGGGTGGGCAATTGTTTGTTCGAAAGGGAGCAATCATCCCATATCAACCAATCAAACAGTTTATTGGCGATACTCCAATCGACACGTTAATACTGGATATTTATCCGGATCAAAAAAGCAGCTATACGTTGTACGAAGATGACGGCATTTCATTTGATTATGAAAAAAGGGCCGTTGCCAAAACCCGCTTCGAATGCATCCGGGAAAAAGGGAAAACCGAATTTTGCATTGATCCATGCGAAGGAGAATATCGGGGAATTTCACCGGAACGCACCTATTTGATCAATATTCATTTAGATAAAAAACCTGAAACAGTTTTAATTAACGGACAACAGACCGATAACTGGCAGATTGATAATTTAGGCATTTTTAAAATTACGATATCGAAACACGATATTCGGAAAAAAGAAGTGATAACCGTCCAATAGCAGAACTTGTTTTCGGACGGAGTTTTAATAAATAAAAAAAACTAAAAACAAAATACTCATGTATAGCAGGTTGTGTTTGGGAATGCTGATCATTACCATTTTTTGTTTAAGTTTTGGTCAACCCAAAAAGAAAGTCGATTTAACGTACACGAACCCGATTATTGGTAAATATTTGGCTGATCCTTGTATCCTTTTTGAGGACGGTTATTATTATCTTTTTGCAACCGGAATGGCCGAAGATGGCCGATACATTCCCATTCACCGCTCAAAAACCCTGGGCGAATGGGAGTTTGTAGCCGGGGCAGTTGCCAATGGCGATACGGCTGACTGGAATTACAAACATTTTTGGGCTCCGGAAGTATCTAAGATCGACGGAAAATTTTATTTGTATTATACGGCATCTCCAAAGTATTCCCCCCACAACTCAGGGAACCGGGTTGGTCTGGCAATTGCCGACCGGATCGAAGGTCCATATAAAAATATAGGCCGGGTAGTAAAACATGCATCAATCGATGGACATATGTTTGAAGACAAAGACGGAAGCCGCTACTTTTTTTACACCGCCGAATGGTTGAATGAAGACAGTTTGAAAGCCGGACAGATTTATATGGACAAAATGATTTCACCAACCGAACTTGAGGGAAAACCGAAACAAATAATCAGTCACCACCGATGGCAGGAAGGCCCATTTCTGCAATTGCATGACGGAAAATACTATCTGACTTACAGTTGCGGCGGGTGGGATAATGAAACCTATCATGTACGATACGCGATTGCTGATTCGCCGGAAGGACCATATTCAGAACAACCGGATACCATCCTTTCTTCAAACGAAATGGTGAAAGGACCGGGACATCATGCCATGTTTAAAGACAAAACAGGCAAAGACTGGATTGTTTACCACGGTTGGGATACCGCTTTTACTGCCCGCTACCCGCGAATCGACAGAATTTTCTACGAGAATGGGAAAATATATTCCGACGGCCCAACATACACAAACCAAAACCTGGACAAATAAATACATACCCCGGATCCGGTTTTATAAACCCAAATTACGCATTGGAGGTAAAAAGTGAATTTGAAAAACTTCTGTAAGCCTTATAGAACAATGGATACAGCGATTTTTTATTTAAAAAATGTCAATGCTACGCGTTAGAAAAATATACTAATAAAATGAAGTAAATCAACTGTTTAAAAGTGAAACTTGCCCGGTTCACACTAAACCGTTTGGGAACAAAGAAGTTTGGGAACATCAATATTACCAAAGAAATCCCGCTCGTCGTTGATTTTCAGGGTAAATAAAATTCGCCTCAAAAAGAAATTTGTTGCCTTTGTTTTTTCGTTTTATTACTTGTTTGCTTACATCGAATCCTGCTTGATAATTACAACCGCGCAGAACTGGGTAATTTTTACTCTGTTCCTGTTTATTTTTTTAATTTTGGGGGATTGTTATTTTTGTTACTTTCACAGATCATACGCCTGCGAAAATTAACTTTTAAACAACATAAACCCAATGTCCAAACTATCTAACCTTTTAACCGGGGCTTCCTTTTTCTTATCGGGACTGGCAATTGCCGGACAGACTGGAACAAGCCCGAAAACACAGCAACCCAATGTTGTGCTTATATTTATCGATGATATGGGTTACGGCGATCTGAGCTGTTTTGGCGCTACCCAGTACAAAACTCCAAATATCGACAGAATAGCAAGCCAGGGAATACGTTTTACCAACTTTTATGCCGCACAGGCCGTGTGCAGCGCTTCAAGAGCCGGTTTGATGACTGGCTGTTATCCAAACCGCGTGGGCATTAGCGGGGCATTAATGCCCACTGCCGAAATCGGATTAAATCCAGAGGAAGAAACAATTGCCGAAGTTTTAAAAAAGAAAAATTACAAAACCGCAGCAATTGGTAAATGGCATCTTGGTCGTCCCCAACAGTTTTTACCCCTTCAGCAGGGATTCGATGAATACCTGGGTCTTCCCTATTCAAACGACATGTGGCCTGTTTATTACGATGGAACCCGCAACATCCCGGAGTCATACAAACGAAAACTGAATTATCCTGAATTGCCGTTAATCAGAAATAATGAGAAAATTAAAGAACTGAAAACGCTGGAAGACCAGACTGAATTAACAACTCTTTATACCGAAACAGCGATCGATTTTATCAAACGGAATAAGAAAAATCCGTTTTTCCTTTATCTGGCTCATTCCATGCCACATGTCCCGCTGGCGGTTTCCGATAAATTTAAAGGAAAAAGCGAACAGGGAATATATGGCGACGTAATCATGGAAATCGACTGGTCGGTGGGACAAGTCATGAAAACACTGGAAGAAAATAAATTAACTGATAATACACTAATTATTTTTGCTTCTGATAATGGTCCATGGTTAAACTTTGGCAATAATGCCGGATCAACTGCCGGATTGCGCGAAGGCAAAGGAACCAGCTTCGAAGGAGGGCAGCGTGTTCCCTGTCTCATGAAATGGCCGGGTGTGATTCCCGAAGGAGAAATTTGCAACCAAATTGCATCCACCATCGATATTTTGCCAACACTGGCAACAATTACAGGATCGCCTCTTCCGGAGAAAAAAATTGACGGGGTAAATATTCTCTCGTTAATGAAAGCAGTTCCCGGCGCGAATCCACGCGAATATTTTTATTACTACTATCAGAAAAACAGCCTGGAAGCAGTGCGAAAAGGCGGATGGAAACTGGTACTTCCGCATAAACACCGGTCGTATTCAGGAATGATGCCCGGCAATAACGGCTTTCCCGGACAAACCAAGGAAGCAGAATCGGGACTAGCCCTCTACGACATGCGGCGTGATCCGGGGGAACGATACGATGTGAAAGAACTTTATCCCGAAATTGTTGAAGAGTTGACAAAACTGGCAGAACAGGCAAGAGAAGACCTTGGAGACGATTTAACGAATAACCCCGGTAAAAACAGAAGGGAACCGGGACGTGTAAGTAACTGATAATTGATGATTCAACATCAAATCCGTTCCCGTTAAAATAAACTACATGCAAGGAAATGAATTATAAAAACTTTCTTCCTTTAATCCCTCTTTTCTTAATTACCGAGCCGATGCAAGCTCAGCAATCTCCCAACTTTGTTTTTATCATTGCCGATGACATTAGCTGGGACGACTTTGGCTGTTACGGGAACGAAGTGGTAAAAACCCCCAATATCGACAAGTTAGCCAGCGATGGGTTACGTTTTACCAATGCCTTTTTAACGGCCAGTTCGTGCAGTCCCAGCCGTTGCAGTATTATTTCGGGAAAATACCCGCATTCCAACGGGGCAGCCGAATTACATACTGAATTGCCGGAATCGGAAATTCCTTTTCCGTTATTGCTGAAAGAAAACGGCTATTATACTGCTCATGCGGGCAAATGGCACATGGGGTCGGCCACGCACCGGGCTTTCGACCGCTACACCGACAACAACGGCTACAAAAATGGCGACGGCGGTGAAGACAACTGGGTCCGTTTTTTAAAAGAACGCCCAAAAGACAAACCTTTCTTTTTCTGGTTGGCCTCCCACGATGCTCATCGCCCATGGGGTGCCGATACATTTAAAATAACCCACGATCCGAAAAAAATCAAAGTTCCTGTATATTTTACTGATACACCGGAAACCCGGCAAGACATGGCATCTTATTACAACGAGATTGCCCGTTTCGATTATTATATCGGAAAAGTAAGGGAAGAATTAGACAAACAGGGAGTTCTGAAAAACACCTTGATTATTGTAATGGCAGACAACGGCCGTCCATTTCCGCGGTGTAAAACCCGGGTCTACGACAGCGGGATGAAAACCCCTTTTGTTGTTTTTTTCCCGGAAATGATCAAACGAAAAGGAGGTACAACCGAAAGTCTGATCAGTTCTATCGACATCGCACCAACGATTTTGGAACTGGCAGGAGTTGCTGTTCCTGAGAAATACCAGGGTGTAAGTTTTTTGCCTGTATTGAAGAATCCGGCGGCAGAGGTGCGAAATGCTGTTTTCTCGGAACACAACTGGCACGATTACGAAGCTCACGAGCGAATGATCCGTACAAAAGATTTTCTCTATGTTTTGAATGCCCGGCCGAATTTAAGTAATTGCGGACCTGCCGATTCAAAAGGATCGGCAACACAACACGCATTGAACCAGCTTCGCGATGAAGGAAAATTAACCCCCGCGCAGGCCGATGTCTTTGTTGTACCCCGGCCAGCGGAAGAGCTTTTCGGTTTAAAAAACGATGACCAGCAATTATTGAATATTGCCTCGGTACCATCGTTTCAGAAAAAATTAAATGAGATGAGAGATTTGCTCGAAAACTGGCAAAAAAATATGGGCGACACAACCCCCGATGATTTAACACCCGACTGGCATGACCGGGAAACCGGGAAAGCATTGAAAAAAGAAAGGAAAAGGGGTACAATGCCCGGAACTATAAATTGAGTCTGAAACATGATTAATCTCTAAAAATACACATACACAAAATTAAAAACGATGAAGAGTGATTATTTAAACTCATTGAAAGTATTAGGAATCGGGATCATGGCATTTCTGGGTGCATGCCAGAGCCAAAAAGCGGAGTCTCAACGGCCGAATATCATTTACATCATGAGTGACGATCATGCTTATCAGGCGATCAGCGCCTACGGTTATGGTTTGAATGAAACCCCGAATATCGACCGACTGGCCAAGGAAGGCGCTATTTTTACACGCGCCTGTGTTACCAATTCTCTTTGTGCCCCCAGCCGGGCAGTTTTGCTGACGGGGAAACACAGTTTTGTGAACGGCAAAATAGATATTGTCCAATCTGTTTTTGACTGGAACCAGCCCAACTTTGCAAAGCTATTGCAGTCAAACGGTTACCAAACAGCCATGATCGGTAAAATCCACCTCGAAGGCAATCCTCAGGGATTTGATTATTCGATGGTTCTCCCCGGTCAGGGACAATATTACAATCCGGATTTTCTGATTAACGGCGTAAAAAAACACATTCCGGGCTATTGTACCGAAATTGTAACTGAATATGCACTGAAATGGCTCAGCGAAATGCGCGACAAAACCAAACCGTTTTGCCTGCTTTACCACCAGAAAGCCCCTCACCGCAACTGGTTGCCGGCCCCCAAATATGTGAATCTATACGATGACAAGACGTTTACTCCGCCTTCTACTTTTTACGATGATTACTCAGGTCGGGGAACTGCGGCCAAAACCCAGGAAATGAAAATTGATGGTCATGGACAGTGGGGACACGATTTTAAACTGATTGTTGACCCGAACGGAGACAGTACCAACTTTGTGAGCGACCTGAAACGCATGGATCCAAAACAAAGACAAAACTGGATGGATGCCTACGAAAGTGAAAACCAGGCTTTCCTAAAAGCAAATCTGCAAGGCAAAGCACTTGCCGAATGGAAATATAACCGCTACATCAAAGATTACCTGCGCTGTATCAAATCGGTCGATGACGGGGTTGGTGAGGTACTGGATTATCTGGATAAAAATGGTCTGACTGAAAATACCATTGTGATTTATACTTCAGACCAGGGGTTCTACCTGGGGGAACATGGCTGGTTCGACAAACGGTTCATGTACGAAGAATCATTCCGTACCCCTTTGCTCATGAGGTATCCAAAAGAAATTAAACCGGGAACGAAGATCAACAAATTAGTGCAGAACCTCGATTTTGCCCCTACATTTCTCGACTATGCAGGTGTTCAAATCCCAGGCGATATGCAGGGTGAATCATTCCGCAAGCTGGTTTCCGGCGAAACAGGAGAGTGGCGCGATGCCGTTTACTACACGTATTACGAATATCCTTCAACACACATGGTAAAACGCCATTACGGCATAGCTACCGACCGCTATAAACTAATACACTTTTACTACGATATTGACGAATGGGAAATGTATGATCTGGAGAAAGACCCGCATGAAATGCACAGTGTTTACGGTGATCCAGCGTATGCTGAGGTACAGCAGATGATGCACAAACGTCTGGAAGAATTGCGCGAGAAATATGGTGACTCGGATACCAACAACCAACGTTTTCTCGACGCTTACCTGAAAAAAATGAAGAAGGGAAATAATAATTGACCAAAAAAGAAGAGAGAGTTTCATTTCGAATGAAGCTCTCTCTTCTTTTTTATACCTAAATCAGAAATTTTTTTCTAACCAATTCGTTAGCGCTGATTCAGGAATAAGGTTCATACAGTTAAAATGCTTTTTCGGGCATTCATGTTTCCCTAGCTTCGAGCAAGGACGACATTTCAGTCCATTTACTTCGAGCATTCTGGAGCCTTCGGCAGGAAGATAGGGATGCATCCCCAACTGGGGAACCGTGTTGCCCCAGACCGACAATATTTTTTTCCGGAAAGCCGCGGCAATGTGCATCAACCCGGTGTCGTTACTGATTACCAACCGGGCCTGTTCGACCAGCGAAGCCGACTGGTTGATATTCAGTTTTCCGCAGAAATTGACCACGTTTTCGCCGGCACCGGCCATAATGGATTGCGCCATTTCTGCTTCGCTGTCGCCCCCAAGCAACACAAATTTGTATTGTTGATTGCCGATCAGAGGCTTGTATTTTTCGGCGGGTAGCCGTTTGGTGAAATAAGTCCCGCCCAGAATAATGGCAATAAAATTATTCTGAAACCCGCCCGGCAAGCTATTGACATCGAATTTTTCAGCTTCAGGAATAAAATAATCGAGGCCTTTCCCATCGTCTTTTATGCCGAAACTTTTTACGGTATCGAGGTAGCGTTCAACAATGTGAATGTTGGGAAGTTTATCGATTTTAAAATTGACCAGCAACCATTTTTCGAAATTCAGTTTTTTAAACGAAAACGACCTGCACGGAAGCGATCGTTTGATTTTCAGGCTGCGAAGGTTGTGATGAAGGTCGATAATGGAATCGTAATTTTCCGCTTTCAGCGATGGGACAACCTCCTCCAGTTTCTTTTCGAACGAATAAATTTTGCTGATATACGGATTGGCTTCCAGCAAACAACGGTGTTTTTGCTTGGTCAGGAAATGAATTTCCACATCATCCAATTGTTTTTTCAATTGCCTGATAACCGGCGTTGTCAATACAATATCGCCAATGGAGCTAAACCGTATGATTAAAATTTTTTGCTTCAACTTTAAAAAATAAAAACCCTGAAGTTGTAACCTTCAGGGTAAATATAAAGAGTTTTGTTTATTCTAAACTGATTCGGCCAGCACAATTATTTTGTTAGCTTTGTTTTCAATCACTCCCCCGTTGATTTCGAAAAACTGTTCTTTGTCGTCGAGTCCAATCACCTTTATGGTTCCCTTGTCGAGGGTTGAGATGATCGGGGCATGGTTTTTCAGTATTTCGAAAGTTCCTTTGCTACCGGGTACTTTTACCAGCTTTACCTCGCCGGAAAATATTTTTTTATCGGGTGTAATGATTTCCAATAACATGAACTTTGTTTTATTTTGTTAATTATTGGCTTCGGCCAGCATTTTTTCGCCTTTTGCAATGGCTTCCTCAATGGTTCCCACCAAGTTAAACGCAGCTTCCGGGTACTGGTCCACTTCACCTTCCATAATCATGTTAAATCCTTTGATAGTGTCTTCAATCGAAACCAGTTTTCCTTCCAGACCGGTAAACTGTTCGGCCACGAAGAAAGGCTGTGAAAGGAAACGTTGTACACGACGTGCACGGTGTACCACCAGTTTATCTTCTTCCGAAAGCTCGTCCATACCAAGGATGGCAATAATATCCTGAAGTTCTTTGTAACGTTGCAGCAGCTCTTTTACCCGTTGAGCGCAGGTGTAATGTTCGTTTCCAACCACTTCAGCAGTCAGAATGCGCGAAGTTGAATCGAGTGGGTCGACTGCCGGGTAAATACCCAACTCCGATATTTTTCGGCTCAACACCGTGGTTGCATCAAGGTGGGCAAAAGTTGTTGCCGGAGCCGGGTCGGTAAGGTCGTCGGCCGGAACATAAACGGCTTGCACCGAAGTGATTGAACCATTTTTGGTTGACGTAATACGTTCCTGCATGATCCCCATCTCGGTGGCCAGCGTTGGCTGATACCCTACGGCTGACGGCATACGCCCCAGCAGCGCCGAAACTTCCGATCCGGCCTGGGTAAAACGGAAAACATTGTCGACGAAAAACAGGATGTCGCGGCCACTGCCGGTACTTCCATCGCCGTCGCGCAAACTTTCAGCAATGGTCAATCCAGAAAGAGCCACTCGTGCACGTGCTCCCGGCGGTTCGTTCATCTGTCCGAATACCAGCGCCAGTTTCGAGCTTTTTACGGCCTCGTTGTCAACTTTCGACAAGTCCCAGCCGCCTGCGTCCATCGACTTTTTAAATTCTTCACCGTAGTTCACGATGTTCGCTTCGATCATTTCGCGAAGCAAGTCGTTCCCTTCACGGGTACGTTCTCCTACTCCGGCGAATACCGAAAGTCCGCTATGAGCAAGGGCAATATTGTTGATCAATTCCTGAATCAAAACCGTTTTGCCCACACCAGCGCCGCCGAACAAACCAATTTTACCTCCCTTGGCATACGGTTCAATCAGGTCGATTACTTTAATTCCGGTATATAAAACTTCGGTTTCGGTGGTCAGATCTTCGTATTTAGGCGGTTCGTTGTGAATGTTCAGCCCTTCTTTCGGCAATTTTTCCAACCCATCGACCGGGTCGCCGGTTACGTTAAGCAAACGCCCGAGAGCAATTTCTCCTTTGGGCATGGTAATCGGACTACCGGTGGCAATTACATCCATACCGCGTCTCAACCCATCGGTCGAATCCATTGAAATGGCGCGTACTGTATTTTCACCGATGTGCTGTTGACACTCGACAACTAAGTTGTCTTTTCCTTCGCGGACGATTTCCAAAGCATCATAAATTTTGGGAAGATTGCTTCCTTCCCGGTCGAAGCTAATGTCCAGAACAGGACCGATTACTTGTATGATTCTACCAATATTTTGACCCATGAAATAAAATTTTAAAGTCGTGCGGGAAATTACGAAAACCTACGGATTTGAACAAATATATTCAGGCTTGAAAAATATTTAAAACCATTAATTCATAGAGCCTGATTAATGGTTTCTTTTCATTATCATTTCTGAAAGTGCAATTAATCCTTCCTTTTTATCCTGGGGCACATCAAGCTCATCCAGATTTTTCATTGCAGCTTTGTAAAAGGCTTCAATTTTGGTTTGGGTGATTTGCGGAATATTCAGTTCAGAATAAATTTTACGGATCGCATTGATCTTTTCAGAAACATCGAACCGGTCGGTCGTAATCCATCCGAGCAACTGTTGTTTTGTTTTTCCTTCTGCTAATTCGAGCGCTTTTAAAAGCAAGAACGTTTTTTTGTTTGTTACAATATCGCCACCTATTGTTTTTCCAAATTTTTCTTCATCGGCAAAAACGTCAAGCAAGTCGTCCTGAAGCTGGAAAGCCAGACCCAGATTGATTCCAAATTCATACAATGAATCAGCAACAGTCATATCCGCTCCGGCCACCAAAGCCCCGGTTTTCAAGCTGCACCCAAGCAAAACCGCCGTTTTCAGCCGGATCATCTCCATGTATTCGTCGATGGTAACATCAAGGCGGTTTTCGAAGTCCATATCGTATTGCTGCCCCTCACAAATTTCGATTGCCGTTTGTGAAAATAGCTGTGTTACCTGCCTGATATCGGGCAAGTCGGTTTTCAGAATATACTGATACGCCAGGATCGACATGGCATCGCCGGACAGGATGGCTACATTTTCGCTAAACTTTTTGTGTACCGTTGGTTGTCCCCGGCGCATGTCGGCACGATCCATAATGTCGTCGTGCAACAAGGTGAAATTATGAAAGATTTCGATCGCCAGTGCAGCAGGGAAAGCTTTTTCGATGTTTTCTTTAAATAAGTTGTAGGCCAGCAAAACCATGACCGGGCGAAGCCGTTTGCCTCCCATGTTCAGCGTATAAGAAACAGGCCGGTATAAATTCAACGGTTCAGTCCTGTCAATCCGATCAGCTTCTTTCTGAATTTCTTCAGCAATAATGGTTTGAAGTTGTTGTATGGTATACATCCGGAATTATATATAATTCTCAAAAGACTCCGGCGAAAATAGTCATTAAATCGGGATTACGAAAGAGATGCAACAAATGACAATACCACTTGCCAGGGCTTTTTTATACGACTGCGAACATTCCGGTTTTTGGCTGAATACCAACACAATAAAGTGAGTTCGACCTATGCAAACGAGTAAGAAAAAGAACATAAAATACTAGATCACAGGTCGAACTCACATCTGATTAAGGTTCGGTTGAACAATACGAATTTGCTTTTTTGTTACCGATTTGGATGTACCGACGACTTTTAAGAATTTGCGTTTCACCATCCTGTTTAAATTCGGTCGTAACCAGATAACCGCCTTCTTTCCCGGGAAGCTGCAACACCACGGGAATATCAACACGGCTGAATGGCGTTATGGTCAGGTTCCGTTCCTGTTTGCCGACAATTTTTCCTTCAGCATCAATCAGCTTCAGAGTTACAATTCCCGGAACCGGTTTATTTCGGTCGTTGACACCAATTAAATTGAATGACAGTTGTTGTCCGGCTTTGTAATTTCCATTCGGGAAATACCGTTGATCGGCAAGGTCGATAAACACGTTTGCGGAAGCAAAAGCATGTTTCAGCCATTTCAGGGTAATACTTTGTTCCAGATCTTTTATATTGTTGATATACCAATCGCCGGTATAACCGTAGTTGTTTGTGAGATGAGTAAAAGCCAATACTCCTGCCATGGTGCGTTCGGCCCGTATCCATTCTGTTTCACATTGAAGCCAATAAGCCTGAAGCTCACGACGCTGAGATGCGGTTGCATTCTCTCCAAGAAAATAATCGTATGTCTTTTTCGTGAGCTTTGCCGGTCGCCCATCCCTCCAAAGCCAGTTCCAGCCATATTCATTAACCAACTGGGCCGCAGACGCGTCAAGATATATCAGATGTCTTTTTTCCCAATCATCCAATTTTCCTAAACGGTATGGGGTTTTTTGAAGATATGCTGCCGGGTCTTCTGCTTTGATAAGTGGCAGTCCGGCCCTGTACAGATGAGGTTCGTCAATGGGGTCTTCGGTTTTCAAATCGGAGGCTTGCATATAACCAGCATCCCAAATACGTGTCGGGTCAAGTTTTTGAAGTTCAGGAACCAACACGTTTCCAATATAATAATCTTTGTTTTCGTTGATTGCATCCCAGATAACGATGCTGGGGTGATTCCCGTCGCTCCAGACCCAATCGGTATATTCTTTTCGTATTTGTTCGTCCCATCCATGTTTCTGCCAGTAATTCCATTCATTCTGAAAAACCATCCCATATTCGTCGGCTAACTCATACCAAAAATCAGGAACTATTCCAACGCAAATTCGCATGGCATTCCATCCGATCGATTTGGGATCTTCGATCAACATTTTTTTCACCCAATTTTTGTCCCATGGCAATGCCTGGCAATCGGGGTCTTCAAAGAAACGCTGAAGGGTGATATTGCTTCCCCTCAAATAATATTTTTCATTATTGAGGTAAAAATATTTTCCCCTTCTTTCGAAATCGCGCATGCCAAACGGGATTGTTTTTGTATCCGAAATATTTTGCCCGTCATATAAATGAATTTCAGCAATGTATAAAAATGGATTTTCGGGCGACCAGCAGGTAAAATTGGACATGGGAATATCAACTTCCAACAACGTTTCTTTATCCCGTTTTGCCTGCCCCGAAACCAATGCTTCTGCAATCTTTTTCCCTGACTGTTTTTCTTTGATAATGATTACTGCTTTCGTTTCGTCCTGCACAGGGTCGTTATACATGACCTGTTGAGGATAAAAACTCCGAACCAGCAGTTTGGCTGTAATTTTTTTCTCTTTTACCGATGGAAGGATCAGGCTTTTTTGCACCCGTTCGTTGCCTGTGAACGATAAATAAACATCATCCCAAATCCCCGGAATATAGTGCGATTTTTCTTTATCCGTACTTCCTGCAGCCATCGGTGGCAACCAAAGCCGTTCGCCGATCCGGATCATGATTTCATTTTTCCCTCCAAAATTCAGGGCGTCGGTTACTTTTAACTCGATCGGGGTGTAACACGAGATAGACTGTCCAACATCTTTCCCATTGATATAAACCTGGGTTACATATTGGCTTTTCAAAACCGATAGCATCACTTGTTTGCCTTTAAATTCAGAAGGAATATCGATGACTTTTTTATACCAGCTATATTTGGGCTGATAATCCAGTTTCCGGTAATCGGAAGATTCTTCGGATACGGTTTGTTCTGGTTTTTTGAAAAGCTTATCATACGATTCAATTTTCGGTTCAGCCAGATGAATAAGCCCCGGGATCGGGCACTTTCTGGTGAACTTGCCCGGAGGAAAAGCATTCTCGGTTTGATCAAAATCCCAAATACCATTCAGGTTGATGGTTTCCCTGCCATTTTTGGCAGTCATCAATCCTGAAAAAAACAGAATTAAAATACTGGTAAAAATTATTTGTTTCATTGTGTGACTGATTTATACAATTTGTTTTTGGATGGAAATATCTATCTCCCGTTCAATTCGTTCAATGCATTCAACATGGCTACAATGTTTTCAATCGGGACATTTGCCTGAATATTGTGTATCGTATTGAACACGAAACCTCCGTCTTTCGAAAAGATTTCGCAGAGCCGCAGTGTTTCTTCCCTTACTTTTTCGGGACTGCCATACGGCAGGGTTTTTTGTGTATCGATTCCGCCACCCCAAAAAACCAGGTGGTTGCCATATGCTTTTTTCAGATGGGCAGGGTCCATCCCTGCAGCATTGATCTGTACCGGGTTGATGATGTCGAACCCTGCGTTAATAAAATGGTTCATGAACGATTCAACAGCCCCGCACGAGTGTTTGAATGTTTTCCAGTTGGTGTTTGCGTGTACCCAGTCGTTTATTTTCCGGTAATACGGGAGCCACATTTCATCAAATTGTTCGGGCGAACAGAATGTCGATTCCTGAGTGCCGAAATCGGTTCCACAAATAAAAACGGCATCAATGTTGTCGCCGGCAACTTCATTCAGCCGTTTGAAGTTTTCAATAGCAATCTCAATTTGTTTCTCGAAAACGGTTTTGATATAATCGGGACGCAAAACAGTACTCATGTACCATTCCGCTATATCGCGGATACCTTTCGGATTTTTCATTTGCATCCCGGGAACCAGGGCTATATCGCCCAAAGCAGTTCCGCCAAATCCCGCAATTACGGCTTTCCCGGTTGCCCGGGCTTTTGCTGTCGATTCTTTCCAAAAAGCCAGATCGTTTTCGTTCAACAGCTCGAATTCTTCCAGATTGTCTTCCGGAGAAAGCTGGTCGTCGTCAATCGGGTGCTGCCTGATGATCGCATCGAAAAAATAACCGCTTTGGGGCATTCTGGCCGAAGGCATAACGGTTGTATCTCCTTCCGGATAAATATACGTATTGCCATTCTCGTCAACCGACGTATTGAAACTTTCGGGGACCAATACTTCCTGTCCCCAGGGCGTTTTAAACAACTTGAATGAGGCGTGGTTGTAAAACCCGAATATACTGTTTTTGCCCCAGGCAGCAGTTACATCAACACCAATCACTTTTGCCAGTTCATCATCAACTTCTCCCAACATTTGAAACGGGTCGATAATACGAACCGGTTTCTTTTCTAACCCGTAATATTCGCGAAGGCGCTCTACTGCCAACGCATGAATACCGGTGACTGCTGTTGAGCCCAAATCGACAACAACTTTGTCGGGCTGCTGGTGATTGACCGTTTTTATAAACTGTTCTCTTGAGTTCATTTTTATAGTTTTTCTCAATTTTTAGTTTTTGATTAGTTTATTCTCAAGTTCTTCCAATGAAATCCCTTTGGTCTCGGGCAGATATTTATAAATTATTATTGCACCGATCAAACAAATCAAGGCATAAATTCCGAAGGTTACAGCCACACTGAACCATTCCACAAAAACCGGGAATGTGAGTGTTAGCAAATAGCAGGCAATCCAGAGAGCAAACGTTGCGATGGACATTGCTATTCCCCTGATTTTATTCGGGAATATCTCAGAAATAATGACCCAAACAGTAGGCGCCAGTCCTGTTGCAAAAAAAGCAATTGCTAAAAGAATCAGGACAATGAGAACCCAGCCTTGCTGGTTTTCACTTGAAAAAAGTATCCCAATCAAAACGTAGCAGATGGTCATACCCAGCGACCCGACAAGCATTAACTTTTTCCGTCCCAGCTTATCGATAAACAACATGGACAACAGGGTAAATGCAATATTGACCAGCCCAATCAACGTGGTTTGAAACAACGCATCGTCAACCGCCAGATTGGCTTTTGAAAAAATATCGGGAGCATAAAAGAAAATCACATTGATGCCCGACCATTGTTGAAATATGGCAAGGAAAATTCCGAGCAACAACACAAAACGATATTTTGGGCGAAAAACATCTTTAAGTTTCTGTTTTTCGGCATCAAGAGCAAACGATTTTTCTATTTTGACAAGTTCATTGGAGGCAAAATCATTTCCTCCAATTTTTTCCAATATTTTGCGAGCTGTTTCTTTTTTTTGCCGGGTAATCAGCCAGCGCGGACTTTCGGGAACGACGAAAAGCATTACCAGGAATAGGAGAGAAGGAACCACTTCGACCGCAAACATCCACCGCCATGAATTTTCACCCAGCGGCAAAAGCAAATAATTGGAATAGTATGCCATAGATATTCCTAATACAACCGTTAACTGGTTGATGGAAACCATCCGGCCGCGTAAATGCCCGGGCGACACTTCGGCTATATACATGGGGGCAATCATTGATGCCGCTCCCACAGCCAATCCGCCAACGATACGATAGATAATAAAAGCCGGAATTGAATAAGAAAAACCGCTTCCAACTGCCGAAATGCCAAAAAGGATGCTGGTGACCATCAATACTTTTTTTCGGCCCCAGCAATCGCCAAGTTTTCCGGCAAAAGCCGCTCCCGCAATACAACCCAGCAGGGCGCTGCTTACGACCCAGCCTTTCATAGCTTCGGTCAGCGAAAAATAATCCTTTAAAAACGGAATCGTTCCTGAAATAACGGAAATGTCAAAGCCAAAAAGCAATCCGCCCAAGGCTGTAACCAGTGAGATCAATAGCAGGTAGCGAAAGTTTATTTTCATAAGTTAGTTGTTTATTGGTCGTTTTAAAAAGAATTTCTGTCGATAAAACGGCTGGGATTTTTAAACGATTCTTTCGTCCCCGTTTTTATAAATTCAGCAACTTTTCGTCCCATGTTGTAAAAATCGGTTGAGATTACCGATATGCCGCCGGCGGCTACTTTTTTAAGGGAAGTTTCATTGTAAGAAATAATGCCCAGATCATTACCAATAATCAGGTTCCGGGCCAAAGCCTGTTCTATCAGGTAAACAAGATCTTCATCATCAATGACGAGGTAGCCGGTTCCCTTTTCAACCGGAAATTCAACGAGCGGCTTTTCCTTCACTTCATAGGAAATCGCCTTTTCAATGCAAAACTGTTCGAAGCCCTCACGCAACTCTACTGGAACCTCGGTGGCTGTGTTTCTGAATACAAGAACAATCTTCCTGTATCTTTTTATCCGTTCTTGTTGCGAATCAAGCAACGAGAATACATCATTGTGAAAATCCTGATAAATAAATGAATAGTCTCCTTCTATTAACCGGGGTTTTCGGTCGAGTATATATGTTTTGTCGGCCGGTAAATATTGCAACGCATCGGGAACTTCGGGGGAATCAAAAGGAAGGATAACATACGATGTGTAATTTCCGGCGGCTTCAGTTACCAGTTTTTTAAAAATTTTTGGGTTGAAATGATGGAAATAAATATCGATAAACGCATCCCTGCCAAATCCTTCTTTTATCGCATTGTACATCACTTCTTTGTAAGCGCTGAGTGTATCGAAAAGAACAAAAACCCGGTGTTCTATTTTTATATCCTCTGTCGAAACAAAATATCCTTTCCCATGAACGGCTTTAACAATACCTTTTTCCTGAAGCAGGCGAAAAGCTTTGACAACAGTTTCCTTGGCCAACCCAAATTCGGCAGATAACTGGTTAATTGAAGGCAATTGGTCACCCGAATGAAAAGTTCCGTCTTTTATTTTTTGCTTAACCGACTCAACGATTTGCAGGTAAATAGGTTCCTTTTTATTCTTATTTAATTGAATGGATTGATTCATATCACTACTATACTATACTGTACCATTTTTCAAAAATATACAATTTTATTTTTATTGACTCAAAAAACTGCAATTTGGCAAGTGATTTAGAATTAATCCAGATAAGAATTTCGGGATTATCGATAAAAACTACAAAAAAAGGCCACAGTTTCCTGCAGCCTCGCTTGTATTATCGTGTTCAAAATATTAACTGATCATATCGAAACCACAGAACGGAACCAACACTTTCGGAATTTTAATTCCCTCGGGAGTCTGGTTGTTTTCGAGCAATGCCGCCAAAATTCGGGGCAAAGCCAGTGCGCTGCCATTCAAGGTGTGCGCAATTTGTGGTTTTTTGGTCACTTCGTCGCGGTAACGCAATTTCAGGCGGTTGGCCTGAAACGATTCGAAATTGGAAACGGAACTCACTTCGAGCCATTTTTCCTGGGCTGCCGAAAATACTTCAAAATCGTACGTGAGGGCCGACGTAAAACTCATGTCGCCGCCACACAGGCGAAGAATGCGGTAAGGCAGTTCCAGCTTTTCGACCAGCCCGGCCACATGGGCTACCATTTCATCGAGCCGTTCGTACGACGTTTCGGGAAGTGCAATCTGCACAATTTCCACTTTGTCGAACTGGTGCAGGCGGTTAAGACCGCGTACATCTTTCCCGTACGAACCGGCTTCGCGGCGGAAACAGGCGCTGTATGCACAATTTTTCACCGGAAAATCTTTTGCTTCGAGAATTACGTCGCGGTAAATATTGGTAACCGGAACTTCGGCTGTCGGAATCAGATAAAGTTTGTCTTCGGTAACAAAGTACATCTGGCCTTCCTTGTCGGGCAACTGGCCGGTGCCAAAGCCCGAATCTTCGTTCACCATCAGGGGTGGTTGTATTTCATTGTACCCGGCTTTTCCGGCTTCTGTTAAAAAGAAATTGATGAGTGCCCGTTGCAGGATGGAGCCTTTTCCTTTGTAAACAGGGAACCCGGCACCTGTAAGTTTCACTCCCAATTCAAAATCAATAATATCGTATTTCTTTGCCAGTTCCCAGTGGGGCATATTTCCTTCAGGCAAAACGGGTATTTCGCCTTTGCGGACAACAATCAGGTTGTCTTCGGGAGTTTTTCCTTCGGGGACAATTTCAGCAGGAATATTGGGTAGTTGTACCTGCAGTGCAAAAACCTGTTCGTCAATTTTGGCAAATTCTTCGTCCAGTTGTTTGATCGATTCTTTCAGTTCTGCCGTTTTATCTTTGGCAGCATTGGCTTCTTCTGCTTTCCCTTCGCGCATCAGGTTGCCGATTTCTTTCGAAATACGGTTCATCTCCGATTTTACCTGGTCACCTTTGGCCTGTATCTCGTTTTTCTTCTTGTACAGAGCAATGATTTCATCAACAATCTGTTGTGCGTTGAAATTTTTCTTCTTCAATTTTTCAACCACCAATGCGGGGTTTTCCTGAATGAATCGTAAGTTGAGCATTTCTGAAATATTTTAAAAATGTTTATTCTGAAAATACGGGACAGGATTTTTTTCATTCCTGAAATTTTGAATGTTGCAAAACATTCAAAATCCAAAGCAAATGTAGAAATAAAAAAATCTCCTGCCTTCGAAAAGACAGGAGATTCTTTAAAAATCTATACTAAAAATCTTACTAGTTAGCTGAAATAACAGGTTCAACTGAAATATAAGATTTGTTGTCTCTTTTCTTTCTGAAAACAACAGTACCATCGATTAATGCATAAAGAGTATGATCTCTACCCATTCCGACATTCAAACCCGGATGATGAGATGTACCTCTCTGGCGAACTAAAATGTTACCAGCTGTGCAAACCTGACCACCGTAAATTTTTACGCCCAATCGTTTACTTTCCGATTCGCGACCGTTCTTTGAACTACCGACACCTTTCTTATGAGCCATGGTTTCTAATTTTTAAATTATCCTACAATTTCTTCAATCTGGATCTTTGTCATGTACTGACGGTGACCGTTGAATTTTTTGTAACCTTTTCTACGTTTCTTTTTAAATACAAGCACTTTGTCACCTTTAACGTGTTCCAACACCGTAGCGGTAACTTTGGCTCCTTCTACTTCGGGAGTACCAACTTTTACTTTACCGTCGTTGTCAACTAAAAGTACTTTACTGAACTCAATCGTTTCACCTTCTGCATTTTCCAAACGGTGAACGTAAATTTTTTGGTCTTTTTCAACCTTGAATTGCTGTCCTGCAATTTCTACAATTACGTACATTTTTTGTTCTTTATAATGAACTCCGGCAGGCGGAACCCAATTCTTTGAGATCACTTATCGGGCCTGCTCGAAAACTTTGGACTGCAAAAGTATATATTTTCAGTTGACTACCAAAAGTTTTCAACAAATTTTTCAAAATATGCTTTTATACTGAAAGACAGAAGTATACCCTCAGGTTCATAAATTGTTTTGAACAGGATATTTAAAATGTCTTCCTTAAAAAAAACTATTGTTATATTTGTTGTTCACGACTTTTGCCGAACAAGACCGAATGCAGAAAGTAAGACTTAATATTTTAGGATTGTCTGTTAGCCAAACTCAGTCGGGTGCTTATGCGCTGGTACTGACCGAAGAAAACGGCAACCGGCGTATTCCTATTATTATCGGGCCGGTTGAAGCCCAGGCAATTGCCATTCAGCTGGAAGGTCTAAAGCCACCGCGTCCGCTTACTCACGATTTGTTTAAAAATATGGCCTCTATTTTTGAGATAAAAATTGAAGAAGTGGTTATTTACAAACTGGAAGAAGGCATTTTTTATTCGGAACTGATCTGCGCAAGTGGCGAAAAACACGTCCGTATTGATTCGCGAACTTCCGATGCCGTTGCATTGGCTCTCCGGTTTAAATGTCCAATTTATACTTCCGAAGAAATTTTACAGAAGGCAGGCATTGTTCTCGAAGACGAACAGGATTTTGGAAACAAAAAAGAAAAAGGAAACAAAAAAGGGGCGAAAGAAACAGAATACAAAAATTATACGATTGCCGAGTTGAATGACTTATTAAACGAGGCGATTACGAACGAAGATTACGAAAAAGCATCAACCATTCGCGACGAAATAACCAGACGCAAAAAATAATTGCCACAAACCCTATCCAACCTTTATTCGCCTTACAAACAGCCTTTTATCAGAAATAAAAAATATTCGCAAAACGGTTGTCTCGATGGGTTATTCTTTAACCAAAAGTTTACCCTAGAACCCTAGTTTTTATTAGATTTGTAATCATTGTAGCGTAAATTATCAAGGCGAATAAAACATTGGATTATGGGAATCAAGTACCGTCTTATTACGATGAACTTCCTGCAATTTTTTATATGGGGAGCATGGTTAATTTCTATTGGTGGTTACCTGGGTGGTACGCTGCATTTTAGCGGTGTTGAGATCGGCGCTGTATTTTCAACTTTGGGCATCGCGTCCTTGTTTATGCCGGCCCTGATGGGCATTGTAGCCGACAAATGGATCAATGCAGAGCGCTTACTTGGCATCTGTCACCTGTTTGGGGCAGCCTTGTTACTTTGGGCATCAATGGTAAAGGACTCCAATACTTTTTTTTATGTGATGCTACTCAATTCGATGTTTTATATGCCAACCATTGCGTTGAACAGTACCGTTTCGTATGTCATACTGGAACAAAAAGGGTATAATGTAGTTAAAGATTTCCCTCCCATCCGTGTTTGGGGAACCATCGGATTTATCCTGGCCATGTGGGTTGTCGATCTTTGCGGATGGAAATCGAGTTCGATGCAGCTGGTTTTTAGTTCGGTATCGTCGGTTGCATTGGGACTGTATGCATTCACAATGCCTCCGTGCAAGCCCGAAAACGCCAACTCAAAAAAAGGATTGCTTTCCGCACTTGGACTTGACGCATTGGTGTTATTCAAACAAAGTACGATGGCCATATTTTTCCTGTTTGCCATGTTTCTGGGCGCTGCCCTGCAAATAACCAATGCATTTGGCGGATCGTTCCTTGAAAGTTTCAACCTGACCCATCCCGATACTTTCGGGGTAAAACACCCGATTGTTTTGCTTTCAATATCGCAGATGTCGGAAACGCTTTTCATTCTTACCATTCCTTTCTTTCTTCGTAATTTCGGGATCAAAAAAGTAATGATGATCAGCATGTTTGCATGGGTGTTGCGCTTCGGTCTTTTCAGTTTTGGCAATCCGGGAAGCGGCCTTCCATTACTAATTTTATCGATGATTATTTATGGAATGGCTTTCGATTTCTTCAATATTTCAGGTTCATTATTTGTCGAAAAAGAAGTGCCATCAAATTTCAGAGCCAGCGCCCAGGGGCTTTTCATGTTAGTAACAAATGGACTTGGCGCTACATTGGGCGGATATTGCAGCGGGTTGGTGGTCGATTATTATACAGCAGCCGACGGCTTACGCAACTGGCCAACCATCTGGCTTTGCTTTGCAGGGTATGCGCTTGTTCTGGGATTGACATTTCCATTTCTTTTCAAACACAAACATATTCCTGAAGAAGGTTTGTAAACAAACACATTCAACCTTAAATTTTGTTGAAATAATCAGAAAAATATGGATTACTCAGGAAAGGCAAATATGAAAAAGGTTCTCTTTATCTATACTGATTTTTCATCATTTGTCCGCCAGGACTACGAAATTCTTTCATCGAAATTCGCGGTCGATCAATACCGATACATTCTTTCTAAAAAATTGCATATCTTCATTTTCCAATTTATAAAACAGTTCATTTTCTTGCTGTTTAACGCCTGGCGATACGACGTTTTTTATATCTGGTTTGCCGATTATCACGCTCTTTTCCCTGTCGTTTTTGCAAAACTGTTTCGAAAAAAAAGTTTTATCGTTATTGGCGGGTACGATGCGGCCCGCATACCAAGCATGAAATATGGCGTTTTCCATACAAAAACAAGAGGTTTTTTTGCTCATCAATCGATAAAAAACAGCAGTTTGAATCTCGCTGTTTCAACATATATTCTCCGGAAATTAAACGGAATTGCGCCGAAAGCCAATCACGTGCTTTTATATAATTGCGTCGATTTTAAGGAATGTAAATCCGAAGGTATCAAGCAAGATGCGATCCTCACAGTTGCTTCAGTTAGCAATAACCGAACATTCATTTTGAAAGGAATGGACACGTTTATTGAAGTCGCCAAAGCAATGCCACAATACAATTTTCAGATGATTGGAATTTCAGGAAAGCAGTTATTGGATGCTTTTGGATATTTGCCCCGAAATCTGGAAATATTGTCTTTTGTGCCTCATCAGAAATTAATTGGCTTTTACCAAAATGCCAAAATATATTGCCAACTTTCCAGAATGGATTCGTTTGCACTTACGGTTGCCGAAGCGATGTATTTCAATTGCTTCCCGGTTGTAACCAACGAAGGAGGAATGCCGGAAGTGGTAGGCGACATCGGATATGTGGTAAAAAGAGATGTCGATTTAATTGTTTCGAAAATTGAGCAGGCCATCAATAATTTCGATAGTGCCTCAACGAATCCCGAAGAGTGGGTGAAAGCGAATTTTTCGATGCAACAAAGACAAAAGAAACTAATGGAAATTTTCAAATCGTTTCAAATTGAATAAACTTTTGAAGAAAGATAATGTAGAACGTATCGTCAGCCGGGACGAATGCACGGGGTGCAGTGTTTGTGTCGACACATGCCCGGAAATTGCGATTACCAGCGTGACCGACAACAATGGGTTCATCCGTCCGGCTGTGGATGACGATCGATGCACCGAATGTGGAAAGTGCCTGAACGTTTGCCCTGTATTGCATGTTGAAGAAAAAACAGAACCGGAATATTCAACCCGTTGCTTTTGCGGCAGCTCAAAAAATCAGGAAGCGCTTGTAAAAAGCTCTTCGGGAGGAGCGTTCGGAGAATTGTCGAAGTGGATATTAAATAATAACGGACATGTGTTTGGCGCTGCCTTTAACAAGGACCTGCAAATCAATCATATTCAAATCACATCAACCAGTGAATTGGATGCCATCCGGGGATCAAAATATTTGCAAAGCCATATCAACGGTACTTATTTAGCCGTTAAAGAACTCTTGAAAAAAGGAGAAACGGTACTTTTTTCAGGTACTCCATGCCAGGTTGCAGGTTTCAATAAATTCATCCGTCTGAATCATATTCCGGATGAAAAACTTTTTACCTGCGAGCTTATTTGCCACGGGGTAAACTCGGAAAAAATATTCAGAAATTACATCAACTCGCTTGAAAAGAGATTCAAGTCGACCGTACAGCAGTTTTTTTTCAGGGATAAAGAAATTGCCTGGGAGAAGCCTTTGTATAAAGCCATTTTTGAAAATGGGAAAGTGTATAAAAAGAGGCACATCAACGATCCGTTTGGAAAGGGATTCAGTTTGGATTTGTTTCTGAGGCCCTCCTGCTATACATGCAAATTCTGCCAATTGCCCCGGAAAGCGGATATTTCGATGGGCGATTATTGGGAAGTGCCTGAGAAAAATTACAACAAAATGGGAGTAAGTATTTTACTTCTGAATTCGAACAAAGGACAATATTTATTTGACTCGATAAAGACAAATCTGGATTGTGCGGAAATTGCCATCGAAGAAATTGCCGCAAAAAAGTTCAGGGTAAACGGTGGAGTCCTAGATAAACGATTGAGCGACAAATTTTGGAAAGACTACGAATCACATGGGTATCGTTTTGTTGAAACAAAATATCTGAAGTTCACAAAACCACCGATGCGCTGGATAAAGAAATTAGTTAACGGCGAATATTATTTTTTGCTACGAAGATTTTTCGTTAAAAACAGAAAATGAAGAAAAAAGCATACATCATCACGTTTAGTTATGCTATAAACTTTGGGGCAGTCATACAAAACTATGCCTTGGTAAAGATTATTGAAAGTTTTGGCATCGGGACAGAAACCATCAATTATTGCCCGCGATTTATGAAAAGAAGTTTCATTATTATCCGGAAACCATATCATGTCATGAAGCGGATGATTAATAAAATCAACTTTCATTTGTTCCGCAAGGCCCATTTGAATTTGACCGGCAAAAAATATTCAAGCCCGGGCGAGCTGGCACAAAAACTTCCTCCTGCCGATTATTATATTTCGGGAAGCGACCAGATTTGGAACCACAAAATTATGGGAGAAATAAATCCGGCTTATTACCTCGATTTTGTTCCGCAGGGAAAAATAAAAATTGCGTATGCCGCGAGCATGGGCCCGTCAACGGTTGATATTGCACAAGGTAGCGACATTGCCCGGCTTCTAGCTAATTTCGACCATCTATCCGTTCGGGAACAGCACACGGCCAACCAGTTAAACGATTTTACCGAAAAACCATTTGTGCAGGTACTGGACCCGACATTTGTTTGGAACGATTACGCTTCGATTACCCGACTTCCGAAGAAAAAACTTCAAGGAAATATTGTTGTATACTGTGTTTCACGGTACAATAATATTGGACGAATTATCAATCAGGTGAAATCTTGCACTTCGGGAAAAATAATTAATATCAGCCAGTTCTATATAAAAGAAGCCGATGTAAATGTATTGAATGTTTCACCGCAAAAGTGGCTCGGATTTTTATCATCTGCATCGCTTGTTTTAACCAATTCATTTCATGGCATCGCGCTGTCCATCAAATTACACAAGGATTTCCGGGTTATCCCGTTTCCTCATCACGAAACCGGGACTGATTCAAGGACAGAAGAAATTCTTCAGATTACAGACTTATCAACGAGATTGATAACAGATAATAGCAAAGATTTCATTTTGTCTGAAAAAATTGATTATAAAAAAGTTGATGAAAGATTAAAACCTTTTATCAATCAATCGACCGCTTTTCTGAAAGAATCGATGGCATAAAAAGGTATTGATTATCGGCGTTTCATCCTAACTATTTCGAGCATTTTGTCGATCATCGCATTTATTTCTTCAGAAATACGGAAAAAATAAATTCCGGCAACAAAAACCAAAGACACAACCGAACTGCGAATCAGTATGTCGACGATGTAGTTTTTCATTTCAGGAATAATAAACCCGGCCAGCAAACTGATCACAGAAATGGCCAGAAATACCAGATGTTTCCGGCGATAAGGAAAAAGCCCCATGCGGAAATACATGTAACCAACCCGCAAAAACGAGTTTAGCAAAATGGAAATCATGGAAGCGATGGCTGCCCCGGTGATCCCCCAAATCGGGATGCAGATCAAGTTGGTAATAACCGTCAGTACAATCAGGCTGGCCATAATATAAGTATGCACTTTGTATTTTTTCGATGTCGCTAAAATCATAATGCTCACCCCGGTTGAAACTGTAATCAGGTTGGCCACCGAAATAAATACCATCACCCATTTGCCCTGTTCATATTCGGGCGGAAGAATCTGAAAAATGTTGTGCATGTTTACCACAATGCCGATGGTGAGCAGCATTCCCAACACAAACTGGTTGATACTGCTTTTGTAATAAATATTGTTGATGGCAGCAAGGTCGTTGCTTTTCCAGGCTTCGGCAATAAATGTTGACGAAATTTTTGAAAGGGCCCGGTTGGGAATTAAAATAATGGTTCCGAAAAAATAACTAACCGAATAAATTCCGGTGTACGCGAGGTCGAAAAACTGGTTGACCAGTATTTTGTCGATGCTCATCACCGCCACGCCGCTCAATCCGCCAATGATCCCGTAAACCGAAAGACTAATCATTTCGTTTCGAAGTTTCGGACTAACAAATGTTAGCTGTGGTTTCAGGCTGAATTGTTTACGGACCAGTAAAAGAACCGCCAGATAAACCGCCGGGAAACTGAGAAAGAAAACATATCCGGCCACGTAATCCGAAAAATCGATCCACTTCAGGAAATAAGCGCCCAGTAAAAATAAGTTTCCAATCCGGTAAAAAAGGTCGGACAGGAATGTGCCGGTCGTTGCATCGTACAACACTTTGTTGTAATTGTCGAGCAACAGGAAGAACATGCGGAAAAATATCAGCGGCAATAGGAAAAGGATGTACTCAACCAGCAACGGCGAATCTTCGATATTCTGGCGAATAATAAGCGGTTTCAGAAGAAAAAAAGAGATCAGCGAAAGGATAAAACCCAGCATCCCGACTGCAACCGTGATGAACACAAACCCGTTGTGCCCGTTTTTTTCGTTCCTGAAATACGGGAAAAGACGATTGGTAACATTATTGAACCCCAGGCTGGAGAACTGCGCATAAAGAGCCGAAATTGCGACTAAAATATTGACTAGCCCTATTTCGTCGGGCGACATCAATTTCGGCATAATCAATATTGTACTGACAAACCCAACGAGAACACCTAAATACGAGTAGATCGATCCTTTAATGGTTTGCTCTTTAATAACGCCCATGAATATTTAGCAATTGATTTAAAAAGGTTTATTTTTGCTAACGACGAAATTACGAATTTATCATTTAGTGCAACACAATTATGGATACAAAAGCCCTATTGAAAAGAATATGGCCTTTTATGGTAGCCCTCCTGCTTTTTCTGCTTATCAGCATCAGTTATTTTTCTCCTGTATTAGAAGGTAAAAAGGTACAAAGTTCCGATGGCGCCCAATTCAAGGGAATGGCCAAGGAAATTACAGATTACCGCAAAGCTACCGGGCAAGAAGCGCTATGGTCAAATAACATGTTCAGCGGGATGCCTGCTTACCTGACATCGACCTTGTATCCGGGCGAACTTCCGGCCAAAATGCAAAATGCAATCGTTCCCGTTTCGCCTCCTGTTATAATTCTGACATTGAGCTTTCTGTTCTTTTTCATCCTCTGCCTGAGTCTCGACATTAGCTTGTGGGTTGCTTTTGCGGCCAGTCTGGCATACGGTTTCATGACCTTCACTTTTGTGGTGATGGTCACCGGCCACATGACCAAAGCTCACACACTCGCCTATCTCTCGCTGATGGTTGCCGGGACATTGATGGCCTACAAAAAAAACAGGATCGGAGGAAGCCTCATCGCCGCTATTTCGCTCGCCTGCATGTTGAGCGCCAACCACCTTCAAATGACGTATTACGCTGCTATTCTGATGCTGATTCTGGGTACCACCTACCTGGTTTTTGCCATCAGGGAAAAGACCTTGCCTTCGTTCGTGAAGACTTCGCTAATGTTGGCTGTGGCTGTCATTCTGGCCGTTGGAACCAATTTTTCGCGCTTGTACACCACATATGAATATGGAAAATATTCGATGCGGAGCAAATCGGAACTGACACTGAACAAGGAAAATAAAACCAGTGGACTTGATAAAGATTATATTCTCGATTACAGTTACGATTTTGGCGAAGCAATGACGGCTTTTATTCCTCGTTTTAAAGGAGGTGGCATGTCTGAACCCCTGGGAGAGAATTCCAATTTCTATAAAGAATTGGAAAAATTACAGGGTAAAAAAATGGCGGAAGAATTTTCGAAAAATGCACCGCTATACTGGGGTAGCCAGCCAATTTCGGGAGCGCCATTTTATTTTGGCGCGGTACTCTGCTTCCTGTTTGTACTTAGTTTGTTTATCGTAAAAGGAAAAGATAAATGGTGGCTGGTAGCGGTTGTTGCAGTCTCGTTCCTGCTTTCGCTGGGCAAAAACTTTTCGCTGCTTAGCAACCTGATGCTCGATTATTTCCCGGGCTACAATAAGTTCCGCGATGTAAAAAATATCATCGTCATCCAGCAGTTTGCAATGGCTCTGCTGGGTGTGCTGGCCGTCCGCGAAATTTATCTTCGGAAATTATCGGATGCTGAATTCATGAAAAACCTGAAATATGCCACGGGAATAACCGGCGGGTTGGCATTTATTTTTGTTGTTTTGCCCGGGTTGGCCGGAAATTTCACCGGAGCAACCGATGCTCAATATATCCAAATGGGTTGGCCCAAACAGCTGGTCGATGCACTGCAGGACGACCGTCGTACTGTTTTGCGTATCGACGCTTTCCGTTCATTGTTTTTTGTACTGCTTGCCGCAGCCGGGCTTTGGGCTTTCTGGAAAAATAAACTGAAAGCCCAATATGCCATCGCCCTCTGGGTTGCCTTGATTATCGTCGACATGTGGCCGGTGAATAAAAAATATTTCAACAACGATAATTTTACCTCGAAAAAAGAAGTAGCCGAACCGTTTAGAAAAACAACGGTCGACCTTGAAATTGAGAAAGATAAGGATTTGTATTTCCGGGTACTGAACCTGCGGAACCCTTTTGCCGATTCGCGTACTTCGTACTTCCACAAATCGCTTGGCGGGTACCACGGCGCCAAAATGAAACGTTACAACGAGTTGTTCCAATACCAGATTCAACCTGAAATGCAACGATTGATTGCCGGGTTCCAATCGCCGGAAACGATTGATTCGTTAATAGGAACATTGCCGGTAATCAAGATGCTGAATACCCGTTACATTATTTATGATCCTGAAAAATCGCCAATCACGAATCCTGCAGCATTGGGCAATGCATGGCTGGTTTCATCGGTAAAAATGGTCGATAATGCCGATCAGGAAATCAAGATGCTAGGTCAGTTTAATCCGGAGAAAGAGGCTATTGTCAATAAAAATTTCAGCTCTTTGGTCGAAGGAAAAACATTTAATCCGGACGGGTCGTCGATAAAACTTACCAAATATCAGCCCAACTATCTGAAATACGAAGCCACCCTGACTGGCGAACAAATGGCTGTTTTCTCTGAAATTTATTATCCGAAAGGATGGAAAGCCTTTGTCGATGGGAAAGAAACGCAGCACTTTCAGGTGAATTACGTGCTGCGGGCCATGTTGCTACCCGGCGGAAAACATGAAATTGAATTCCGTTTCGAGCCCCAGTCGTACTTTGTTGGAAACAAAATTTCGATGGCCAGCTCGGTTCTGCTATTGCTTGCCATTGCCGCTTTTTTGTTTTTCAGAATAAAAAAACAGAAAGATGAAGAAACGGAAATCGCTAAATCTTAAACGCCGGGTATTCCGGTCGTATTTCAGTGCAACGGTAAGTATTTCGCTGGTACTGTTCCTGATTGGTATATTCTCTTTACTAATGCTGAATGCCGATAAACTTTCGGATTACGTTCGCGAAAACATTGGTTTTACACTGGTGCTTAACGACGATGTAAAAGAAGTTGATATCATGCGGCTGCAAAAAATACTGGATGCCTACGACCCGGTAAAATCGACTCGGTTTATCGACAAAGAAACCGCAGCGAAACAACTTCAGGAAGATTTGGGCGAAGACTTTCAGGGTTTTCTGGGTTTCAACCCGTTGCTTTCGTCCATCGATGTAAAATTGTATGCCGAATATACCCGTCCCGACAGTATTGCCATTCTGGAAAAAGATTTTTTGCAATATCCCCAGGTTAAAGAAGTGTATTATCAGCGCGACCTAGTCAACCTGATCAATGAAAATGTCAGCAAACTTGGCCTGTTTCTGGCTCTTTTCTCCGTTTTGCTATTGTTCATTTTCACCACGATCATCAACAACACGATCCGCATGTCGGTGTATTCACAGCGTTTTATTATTAACACCATGCAATTGGTGGGCGCCACCCGTGGGTTTATCCGCAAACCGTTTATCCGGCGAAGTATTATTGCCGGAATTGCCGGATCATTTGCCTCGAACGCCTTGATCGCGATTCTTTTTATAAGCTATAAAGACGAATTTGCCGACATTTTTAAAGTTTCAGGATACGAAACGCTCGGCATCGTTTTTCTTATTGTATTGGCAATGGGCGTTCTGATCTCTTGGCTATCAACATGTTTCGCAGTCAACAAGTTTCTACGCCTTCGTTTCGACGAGTTGTTTTATTAATCCAACTTGAACAAACCGGAATCCTGTTATACAGAAATTAATTACCTTTATCGAAAAATTTTTGAATTATGGTTAAGAAAGAACAAGAAGAAATAAAACAAGGTTTTGCTCTTGCCAAAGAAAATTACAAGTTGCTGGTTATTGGTTTTGCAATCATCATTTTGGGTTTTATCCTGATGGTTGGAGGCAAAAGCAAAGATCCGAATGTTTTCAATCCTGAAATTTTTAGTTTCAGACGAATTACTTTTGCTCCGATGGTCGTTTTGTTCGGCTTTTTGTTCGAGATTTATGCTATCATGAAAAAACCAAAATCGGATAATTAACCAGAATGAATTCATTACAGGCTTTCATACTGGGTGTTATCCAGGGACTTACTGAATTCCTGCCTGTCAGTTCAAGTGGCCACCTCGAAATCGGGAATTACCTTTTTGGTGTTAATGCACACAGTAACCTACTTTTTGCAATCGTTGTCCACGGCGCAACAGTGTTTTCTACCATTGTTGTTTTTTGGAAAGATATTTGGAACCTGTTGCAGGGACTTTTCAAATTCCAATGGAACGAAGAAACCCAATACATTACCAAAATTCTTTTTTCTTGCATTCCTGTCGCTATTGTTGGTCTTTTATTTCAAAAAGAAATTGCTTCATTGTTCGATTCAAACCTCTTGTTTGTTGGAGCTATGCTATTGGTTACCGCGACCATTCTGTTTTTTACATTTTTCGCAAAAACAGGCGATAAATCAATCAGTTTCCGCGATGCCTTTATTATCGGGTTGTCACAAGCTGTTGCTATTCTTCCGGGTATTTCACGCAGCGGCTCAACCATTGCAACCGGACTTTTGTTAAAAAACAAACGTGAACATGTCGCCCGCTTTTCCTTTCTGATGGTTTTACTCCCCATCATTGGCGCAAATATTCTGGATATGATGAATGGAGAAATGAATTCGAACGATGCCATCGGATTTCTTCCGCTACTGACAGGTTTTATTGCTGCCTTTATATCAGGACTTTTGGCTTGCAAATGGATGATCAGCCTCGTAAAAAAGGGCAAATTGATTTATTTTGCCATCTATTGTTTAATTGTAGGACTAATTACTATCTTTGCGGCCGGATTTTAGCTAGGCTACCATAATTGTAAATCTCTTATTTAAAAGATTTTCCCATGGGGGAGTTGATACAAGACTTTAACTTTCCGGAAGGAGAAATACTTCTTTTTGACAAAGAACTGGAGTGGACGTCTTTTGATCTGGTGCAAAAAGTACGCAACAACCTTTGCCGTGCATTAGGCATTAAGAAACTGAAAGTGGGCCATGCCGGAACGCTCGACCCAAAAGCGACCGGGCTGATGATTCTTTGCACTGGTAAAGCAACAAAAAAAATAGAATCGCTTCAGGCAGAAGAAAAAGAATACGTTGCCACTTTAAAATTGGGAGCCACTACCCCATCATTCGATTTGGAAACAGAAGAAAATGCAACATATCCAACCAGCCACGTTACCCGTGAACTGGTTTTAGAAGCCCTGCAAATATTCAAAGGCAGCACAGATCAGGTGCCGCCCATATTTAGCGCGATAAAGATCAATGGAAAGCGAGCTTATAAACATGCCCGAAAAGGAGAAGAAGTGGAACTGAAAGCCCGGTCAATTTATATCCGGGAGTTTGAATTACAGAAATATTCAGCAGAAGAAATTACAATCAGGGTGGTGTGCAGCAAGGGAACTTATATCCGCTCCCTTGCCCGTGATTTGGGGCTTGCATTGAACAGTGGAGCCTATCTTACAGGACTTCGCCGAACCCGAATCGGAGATTTTTCAGTAGAAAATGCATTTTCAGCGGAAAATTTCTTAAAAATTTTTAAGGGAAACGCAACAAGTTGAACATTGTCCCGTAAAACGGGGTTCATGTTTCAATGCTGATGGTTTTTCCACCTTCTGTAGAAAAACAAAATTAGATTTAAAACAAGTTTCAGAAAATAGAGAAAAAATAGAAGACAATAAAAAATAAATCACGACACAGATGAAGTTATCGAAATTTAAATACAATCTACCAGAAGGTCTGATCGCCCTTCACCCGACTGAAAACCGCGACGAATCGAGATTGATGGTATTGGACCGTAAAACAAAAACTATTGAACACCGGATCTTCAAAGATGTTAAAGATTACTTTAACGACAAGGATGTAATGGTTTTTAACGATACCAAGGTTTTCCCGGCCCGGCTGAATGGAAACAAAGAAAAAACCGGCGCCGAAATCGAGGTTTTTCTGCTTCGCGAACTGAACCGTGAACAGCGCCTGTGGGACGTATTGGTTGACCCGGCCCGTAAAATACGGATTGGCAATAAATTGTATTTTGGCGATGACGATTTGCTGGTTGCCGAAGTAATCGACAACACAACCTCGCGCGGCCGGACCCTTCGTTTTCTTTTTGACGGACCGTACGATGAATTTAAAAAAGCACTTTACAGTCTGGGAGAAACGCCACTTCCAAAATTTATCAACCGAAGCGTTCAGCCGGAAGACAAAGAGCGCTACCAGACCATTTTTGCCAAACATGAAGGAGCTGTTGCAGCACCAACTGCCGGACTTCATTTCAGCCGGGAACTGATGAAACGCCTTGAAATTATTGGCGTTGAATATGCGTATATCACGCTACACGTTGGACTTGGCAACTTTCGCAGCGTTGATGTTGAAGACCTGACCAAACACAAAATGGACTCGGAACAAATATGGATTACCGATAAAGCCTGCGAAGTGGTCAACCGGGCTAAAGACAACCGAAAAAGTGTATGTGCCGTGGGAACTACCGTTATGCGTACGCTGGAAACTTCGGTATCGACACAAGGACATCTGAAACCATACGAAGGATGGACTAATAAATTTATTTTCCCTCCTTATGATTTCAGCGTGGCTGATAAAATGATCACCAACTTTCATCTTCCGTATTCAACTTTACTGATGATGGTTGCTGCTTTCGGTGGTTACGATTTTGTAATGAAAGCTTACGATGAAGCTATCAAACAAAAATACCGCTTCGGAACTTATGGCGATGCAATGCTAATTATCTGATAAGAAACAATAAATCAAAAAGAGCGGGGAAGTGAAAATTTCTCCGCTCTTTTTTTTGACTAAAAATGAATCAAATTAAATTTTAGTTGACATTACTTTCCCCTGATCAACAGAAATACTTCTCATGGTCTTCCATATTTCAGAAACAGATTTTCAAGATCATTCGGATCGTCGCCATACCGGTAGTTTTTATCCAGCGAATCAATTTGTTTCATGTCGTCGTCGTCAATTTCAAAATCGAAAATATCGGCATTCGAACGTATTCGCTCCGGATGAACTGACTTTGGAATGGTAACAACCCCTTTTTGTAGATCCCAGCGCAAAACCAGCTGAACCGGCGTTTTCCCGTATTTTGCAGCAATTTCTTTTAACAAAGGAACCTCTGTTGCCTGCCCTTTCATAATGGGACGCCAGGCCTCCGCCTGAATGTCGTGCTTCCGGCAAAACTCGCACACGACAGGCTGTGTAAGGTGCGGATGAAATTCGAACTGGTTGACCATGGGCCTGACAGCAGCCTGTGCCATCAGAAATTGCAGGTGCCCAATTAAAAAATTGCTGACCCCGATCGCCCTTAGTTTGCCCTGCGCATAAAGTTCTTCCATCGCTTTCCATGTTTCAACCGATCGTTGCCCCAGCGGCCAGTGAATCAGGTACAAATCGAGATAGTCGGTTTGCAGTTTGTTGAGACTGGTTTCAACTGCCCTGAAAGTACTTTCATAGCCCTGATCAGTATTCCAGATTTTGGTGGTAATGAAAAGCTCTTTGCGGGCAATTCCGCTTGCTATTACAGCCCGTCCGACGCCTGTTTCGTTGCCATACAAAGTTGCGGTATCGATGCTTCGGTATCCGGCTTCAAGAGCAGAAAGTACGGCAGTTTCAACTTCCTCTCCCTCTTTTGATTTGTGGACACCCAATCCGAGCCAAGGCATTTCAACCCCATTGTGTAAGCGAACGGTTTGTGAAATATGATTGATCATTTTTATCGTTTTTAATTCAATTCTTTTTTATCGTATAAAATTATGGATATTATTTTATACAGAACATTCTGAAGTTTTTTCAACCCATTTTTTCGGATAAATGCTGAATAAAATTATCTTTGCACCGCAAAATTCAAAGAAACTAAAAATGGACGACTATCACGCGAATAGCTTTCTGAGTAATTAACCTGGAAAACAAGGGGGTAATCACGGTTCCTTTTGTTTTTCTTAAAACTGAAAGAATATGATTACTTTTTGGGAAACAGGCAAAAATGTTGCAAAAATTTCAACCTTCAAACCCGGCTGTTGGGTCAATGTAAAAGTTCCGACCCCGGAAGAAATCGATTACTTAATTACCAATTTTAATATCGCTGAAGATTTCGTCAAGGACGTCCTTGATATTGACGAACGCCCGCGTATTGAGCTTGATGACCCAAATTCATATATCATTTTACGAGTTCCCCTGAGTAATCCGAACAACGGAGTTCCTTATGTTACCGTGCCATTAGGAATTGCCCTTACCCCAATAGGAACAATTACAATCTGTTCGCAACGAAATGAAGTTATTTCTCAGTTGTTTAAGATGGCCGCCGTTCAGAAATTTCCCCTCGGACAAGGGTTGGATGATATTTTACGGTTGTTTTTTATATCTGCTTCGTGGTATTTGCAGTTTCTGAAAGAAATCAATTCTCAGACTTCGTATATTGAAAAGGATTTGGAATACGCAACCCGGAACGAAGAACTGCACAAGTTGCTCCGCATGGAAAAATGCTTGGTTTACTTCATTACTTCAATAAAAGGAAATGAAATGGTGCTTGAAAAAATCAGGACAAAAAAATATTCAGCACTAACCGGATTTGATGAAGATTTAATGGAAGACGTAACCATTGAAAACAGACAGGCTCTTGAAATGGCGAAAGTTTACAGCGACATTCAGAGCGGAATGATGGACGCTTTTGCATCGATTATCTCGAACAACCTGAACGTCATCATGAAACAACTCACATCGATCACCATCGTTTTGATGATCCCCACATTAATTGCCAGTTTGTACGGAATGAACGTGGCAAATCATTTCGAAAATTCGAAGTATGCATTTCCCGCTATCATTCTGATTTCAATAATAATTACAGTAATTGCCGTTCTTTTCTTTAAGCGAAAAAGCTGGTTCTAATTTTTCGGGGATTCAGCAATGCTGATCTTCAGTAAAAAAATAGAAGAAATGGATCTGTTCGCCAATGATAAACTAATATGTAATTCGTTATTTTTACTGCAATCAATTTTAAGTTGACAATATGCAGGTATTTAAATTCGGTGGAGCTTCCGTTAGTTCAGCATCTTCCATAAAAAACGCAGCGGGCATCATCCGTATGTTCCCGGGGCCAAAAGTTATCGTGATTTCGGCGATGGGCAAAACTACCAATGCGCTCGAAGAACTGGTAAAAGCCTATTACAAAGGCGATCCGGGGAAAACAAATATTTTTGGTGAGATACGGCAATATCACGATGATATTATGCTGCAACTGGCCGATGGACAACAAGTCGATTATTCCAATGTTGAAGTCCTTTTCCGTACATTGGAAGACCGCCTGAAAACAGAACCTTCGATGAATTTTGATTACGAATACGACCAGATTGTTTCGTACGGGGAACTGGTTTCGACGGCAATAATCAGCAGTTTTTACAATTACATCGGGCTATTCAACCAGTGGATTGACGTCCGCAAATGCCTGATTACCGACGATACGTACCGCGATGCAAACATCAACTGGGCAATTTCGGAAGACTTGGTGAAAAAAACGTTTGACAATGCAACACATGAACTAATTATAACCCAAGGTTTTTTAGGCGGAACAACGACCAACCATACCACCACACTGGGTCGCGAAGGTTCGGATTACACGGCAGCTATTTTGGCCAATATTCTCGATGCACAAAATGTAACCATCTGGAAAAATGTTCCGGGTATACTGAATGCCGATCCCGATTTTATGCCAGCAACCCAAAAACTCGCCGAGCTTTCGTACCGCGAAGCCATCGAACTATCGTATTCGGGCGCGAAGGTAATTCACCCAAAAACAATTAAACCGCTTCAAAACAAACACATTCCTTTGTTGGTAAAATCTTTTGATAATCCCGAAAAAGAAGGAACTATCATTCACAATGTAGATCATCTGCTCGAACTGGTCCCGGTGTTTATCAACAAACAGAAACAAAACCTGATAACACTGACTCCTGCCGATTTCTCGTTCATCAGTATTCATACGGTTTCAGACGTTTTTTTACTGTTGGCCAAATACCGGTTACGGGTAAGTCTCATCCAGCAATCGGCACTGAACCTTTCGGTGGCTTTCGATGAACCCGAACAAGGCGTTGAAGAACTGCTTACGGAGCTACGTGAAACATTTGAAGTACGCTACAACACCGGGCTCGAACTGGTTACTATCCGTTATTACAACCAGAAAGCAATTGACATGATTGCCAACGGATACCCGATTTACATCGAACAAAAATCAAGGCGTACAGCAAGATTGCTGTTCAAAAGGTAAAAACATTATTGAATGGCAGAAATAGAGGTACAGATACAAAAACAATTGTGTGTCTGCCTCAAATTGGCATTCTGAAATTACATGCCGTTTCTACACAGGCGAATATCCGAAGTGAAACCTTCACTCCGAAAAATCTGCCTGATATTTTATTTATAATAAGAAATAATGACAAAAACAACGGTGAAATCACTTGACCGGGAACTGAGAAACTCTTAATGTTGTACACCCATAAGGTATCAAAACAATTTCTTCCGTGTTCGATTCCGTATAGCGTGCCGGAAGGGCGGGAGAAGGTATTTTACCGGCTGAGCCACGTTCTATTCCCCATGCAGACATTCTTTTCCCCTTGGTTTTCACCAATACGGGAGCATTTTTCAGGTTCCATGGATTATCGGCAATGTCATTTTTTACTTCAACCTGAAGATTGTTTTTATCGATTTCGCTCTTCATTATTGAGTAATTCCAAGTCGATTTGGGCAACACCTCCCAGAACGTATCGTCATAACCTTCTTTGGCTACTTCGCGCCATTCTTCTTCTATTTTTAAGGCATAAACCAGCGGACCGCGTTCAATTCCCAACGAATTTTCGTACCAGTAACTGTAACTAAATTCCATTGACAGGTTCAGTTCAACCGCATCGCCATTTGACCACTCGCGATCAATCACAATAATGTTATTAACCGGATTGATTTCAATATTTTTACCATTCACGGTAACTGCCGTGTTTTTGCACCATTGCGGAACCCTTAAATGAAATGGGAATTTGACATTTTTCTTCGTCTGGATTGCAAACTGGACCTTTTCTTTGAATGGATAATCTGTCGTTTCGGAAACAATTATTTCTTCCCCGTTTGCAACTTTTACCGTTACTTTCGAGGCGCCGTAAACCAGAGCGGCAAGGCCATTGTCGGCCGTGGCATACCAAAGGTTTTGTACCAATTTGGGCCATCCCTGGTGCATGTTGGTCAAACAACACGGATAACCGGTGGTTGTTCCGTAAACAATACGACCGAACCGATCATTTAAAAAATTGCGCTCTTCATCAGTTATCAGTACCTGGTTGGCCTGCTGAAAATATTGTTTGCGGGTAAAATCATCGTTGTGTTGGGTGGGAAGAACGTTGTATGCTATTTTTTCCAGGTAATCGGCATAATAAACATCTCCGGTAACAGGCAAAATGCTTTCAAAGCAAAACATCATTTCTGTAGCGGAGCAAAGTTCGGAACCTTGCGTGGGGTCGTTCCCATGCAGATGTTCATCGCCACCGTACATGCCGTTCACAAAACCGTGACAGTCTTTTAATGCTGACAAACCTTTCTTCACGGCATCCAAATATTTCTGTTCGGGATGTTGCTGATAATAAATAACCGGTTCTTTTAATCCCTGTGCTACATTCACACAATGCAAGTTGGGGTAAGGATTCAGGCAGCGGATCGTATTGTCAGAATAAATTCCGGTCCAGTCATATGTTTGCCTGTGGATAGTTTCTGCAAGATCGAGCAAAAAATTTTCGTTGGTAATGTTGTATAACCAATAAACAATAGCGAGGTTATCTCCACCACGCTGACTACCCCAATATGTCCAGTGTCCCAACGGAAATTCGGGAAGCGTTTTTTGCTGATATTTAAAATATTTGAGCATCAGGTCAATCACCCTTTTGTCGTTTGTTGCGGTGTAATATTGCTGCAGAACTTTCAGCATAACCATTTTGGGCCACCAGTCTTCGCGGTTTCCCTGCTGCGTGCCGGAAATTTTTTTATAGCCTTCGGCCAATGGCAGGGGCCCAAAATAACCATCTTCCCGCTGATTTTTGATGCTCCATTCGATCCATTTCTGTGCCTTGGCTTTGAGTCCCTCATCATCTAAAATGTAGGCAAGCGGAACCAGTCCGTCAATCCAGTAGGGACCGCGTTCCCAACCATCGCCTGTTCCTCCCAACCAGCCATTGTTGTTGCCGCAAACTACTTCGTAAACACTGTCCAGATGGCCGGTCAGACCGTCGCGCTGGAGTTCCAGCATTTTCAACAGCATCCCTTGCGGTTTGATTGCACCCAAAGGAAGCGCCGTATATGGTTGAACAACCAAAGGCGCTTGGTTGGTGACGTAATGGTTGTTCCTTTTTTCTTTTGAAAAAGAAAGAGAATTAAACAGTATGACTCCCGAAATGATCAACAATATTCGTTTCATTCAGTATTTTTTATTGTTTGAAGGTCGGATAAGATAACTATTTTGTTTGGACAATTAGCCTTTTTTAAGCGAAATATTGATTTGTCGGATAATTTAAGTTTTGAGATTCAAAGAAGAAAAATTGGGCTCCCCAAACGGAGGAGCTCAATAGGATTAATAATCTTTCATCTATGAAGTGTTAATCATGAAAACGCGCCCGTTAAAAAGGCTTGTTTCATTATAATGACGGGCAAGTGGAATACCCCCCTAAAAAAGAATTGAAATTTTTAACGAAAAGTGTACAGCAGAAGTGCAAGTGGAAGGTATTCCTGAAGATCATTTCAGAGCAACGAAAGCGCTTTACTGATCCGGTATTCGATCGCTTTTACCGAAACATTCTCCTTGTCGGCTATTTTCTGGTAGCTCAGTCCTTCGAACCGGTTCATTGTAAATGTTTCCCGGATACCATCGGGCAGGGCTTCGATTGCTTTTTGCAACCGTTGTTCCAGTTCAAAATCCAACAAGGGATATTCATGAATGTCTTCCTGCGAGAGGTGGTTCAACCGATACGTTCGATGCACTTCTTTTATATTCTGATGTGCCAGAAAGTCGAGACAACGATTGTGAATCGAACACAGAAAATACGATTTTACACTGGATTCGACGTTGAGGTTTTTTCTGTCTTCCCAAAGTTTGATGAAAAAATCCTGAACAATGTCTTCCGATGAGCTTTTTGAAAGCACTATTTTATATGCGTAGACGCATAATCCCTAGTAATATTTGTCAAAGAAATAATCGAAAAGGTCGTTTCTGCCTCTCTGAAAATTGTTGAAAAGGACATTGTCAGTTTGTTCTATTTCAAGTTTTTTTGACATGACGGCAAGATAACAATATTTACTTCTTCAGTTCCCAGCTGAAACCGTCTTTGGTGTCTTTTATTTCAAAACCCAGTTGGGTTAGTTCATTCCGAATTTTGTCTGAAGTAGCCCAATCTTTATTGGTTTTGGCGTCCATGCGCAGATTCAGCAACAAGTCGACCACAGCGTTCAGTATCTCTGAATTTCCGGCTTCGGCTTTTTCTTCCAGATACAAACCAAAAATTTCAAAGATGAACACATAATACAACTTCCTCAGAATATCCAAATCAGCCTCCGAAATTTGTTCTTTCCCGTCTTTTATCGAATTGATCATTTTCACGCCATCAAATAAATGGGCGATGGCAATCGGGGTGTTCAGGTCATCGTTCATTGCAGCAAAACAGTTGTTGTGCAAATCGATAATCTCGTCGGTAACTGTCGATGGCTTCAATGGCTCGAGACTGAATAAAGTTTTTACAGCTGCTAAAAGCCGTTTCAATCCTTTTTCTGCGGCTTGCAATGCTTCGTTCGAGAAATCGAGCGTGCTGCGGTAGTGTGCCTGCAACATGAAAAAGCGGATGGTCATCGGGCTGTATGGCTGTTCGAGCAAGGGATGGTTTCCTGCAAAAAAGTCGTCGAGCGAGATAGCGTTGCCCAGCGATTTGCCCATCTTTTGCCCATTCAGGGTAATCATGTTATTGTGCATCCAGTAGTTTACCGAGTCATGGCCGTTTGCAGCCCTCGACTGTGCTATCTCTGCTTCGTGGTGTGGAAATGTCAGGTCCATGCCGCCGCCGTGAATATCGAATGTTTCGCCCAGGTATTTGGCGCTCATGGCCGTACATTCGAGATGCCAGCCCGGAAACCCATCGCTCCAGGGCGAAGGCCAGCGCATAATGTGTTCGGGCTGCGCTTTTTTCCAGATGGCAAAATCGAGTCCCGAGCGTTTTTCATCCTGTCCGTCCAATTCGCGGGTATTGCTGATCATATCTTCAATCTTCCGTCCGGAGAGTTGCCCGTAAGGGTTCTCTCTGGCGAATTTTTCCACGTCGAAATATACCGAACCCTGGCTTTCGTATGCATAACCGCTGGCCAATATCTTTTTCACAATTTCAATCTGCTCAATGATGTGCCCGCTGGCCCGTGGTTCGATGCTGGGTGGAAGCACATTCAGCAAAGCCATGTTTTTGTGATAGTCGTTGGTGTAAATCTGCACCACTTCCATTGGTTCCAATTCGTCGAGCTTTGCTTTTTTAGCGATTTTATCTTCGCCTTCATCGGCATCGTTTGCCAAATGCCCAACGTCGGTAATGTTACGCACGTAACGGACTTTGTAGCCAATATGTTGCAAATATCGGAACAGTAAATCGAAAGTAATAGCAGGCCGGGCATGTCCTAAATGGGCTTTCCCGTAAACTGTTGGCCCGCAAACATACATTCCCACCCGGCCGGGAACAATGGGTTTAAAAATTTCTTTCTTTCTGCTTAATGTATTGTATATCTGCAACTGGTTTTCCATCGGTATAAAATTTTTGCAAAGGTAAAAAAAATGGGCAATGGTGATTAATTGGTTACTGGACTCGGATTTGATTAAACACTAAAACTCCATACAAAACACCGTTTCTTTTCCGGGGACTGATTTTACTTTCAGGCTTCCGCCATGCAGGCGCATGATTTGTCGCGAAATGCTCAGTCCAATACCGGAGCCACTTTCTCGGGTAGTAAAAAAGGGCACAAAAATCTGGTCGATAATTTCCGGTGGAATGCCAGGGCCATTGTCGGTTACACAAATGAATGGATGGCTGTTCTCATTCAACCCCGCGCCAATTTTTACCTTGGCATTTTCGTTTCCTGCATTGGCCTGAAATGCATTTTTTACCAAGTTGATCAGCACTTGCGAAGTCATTTTTTCGTCGGCCAGTATTTCAAGTTCTTTTTGCAGAATTTCATGCGACATCTCAACATTTTCGGCGTGTTCGAACGAACCGGAAAGGATTCGGATGTTTTCAATCAGCCCTTCAGCATGAAACAATTTTTTCTCCGGTTTTGGCAGACGTGTCAGCTTGCGGTACGAATCAACAAAAACAATCAGCCCTTTGCCCTGTTCGCGAATGACATCAAGTCCGCGAATCGTGGTGGCAATGATTTTCTCGTCGATTTCGGAAGGCGATTTTATTTTTCCTTCTGTATAAAAATATCCCGAAAGGCTTTCCGACAGAGAAGTAATCGGGGTAATAGAATTCATTATTTCGTGCATCAGCACCCGGATGAGTTTCAGCCACGAGTCGAGTTCTTTTTCATCCAATTCATTTTTTATATCCTGAATTGACAGCAGAATCAAATCTTTTTGCCTGGAAACAAACGAACTGGCCTTTATCAGGAGCTGAATATCTCCCCGCTCGTTGTTCAGGGTTATCAGTTTTTGCTCCGAAGGACGTATGGTTTTTAAAACATGAAAGAGCCGATGATCAACCCGCTCTGTCTGGTTCAGATGGGTCAGCACTTCGAGGCCAAAAAGTTTGCGCGCCGAAGCATTTGAATGCAGCACAAAACCGTTCTGATCGAACGTTAATATCCCCGTTGCGGCATGTTCAAGCAAAGCCTGAAAGTACTGTTCCTGAAGGTGGTTCTCAATTTTTATCTGCTGAATTTGCCGGTTTACTTTGGCGAGGCTTTTATTTAATTCGACGATGGTTTTATGGTTGGTTTTTTCGGGGAACGAAAGCGTTAAATCATCGTTTCGGATGGCATCGAAGAAGTAGAAAAGACGGCGGTTGATGCTGTTAAAATACGATACAAGGTTCATTGTTGCCATACCCGTTACCACAAGAAAAAGAGCTGCGATCAGGTACCATGATTGTGCAAATAAAGCCCATCCGCTAAGCAGCGAAAACACGACCAGGATCACCACCCTGACGATGATTTGAAAATACAGATTTTTGCTTATCATATCCCGTATTTTTTAATCTTGTTATAAAGCGTTTGTCGTGTGATGCCGAGTTGCCCGGAGGCCAGGCTCATATTTCCGGCGTTTTTGTCGATTGCTGCCATGATCATCCGTTTTTCCATTTCTTCGAGAGTCAGTTGTCCGTCGTCGAACCGTCCCGAAGTAACCGGGCGAAGGAAAAAATCTTCCGGTTTCAGAACGGTTGTATCGCTTAAAATTACTGCCTTTTCGATTGTGTGCTGCAATTCGCGGATGTTGCCAGGCCACTGGTATTTTATCAGTTTATCCTGCGCTGCGCTGTTAATTTTCAGCCCGTGTTTTTCGTATTTCGAAGCAAATTTCTTCAGGAAAAATTCGGACAGTGCAAGAATATCGTCGCCCCGCTCGCGCAATGGAGGAAGTTCAATCTGGATGGTATTGATTCGGTACAGCAAATCTTCGCGAAACACGCCTTCTTCGACCATTTGCGGCAGGTTTTTATTGGTCGCACAAACCAGTCGGATATCGACCGGGATCGAACGGTCGGAGCCAACGCGCATAATTTCGCGGTTCTGAATGGCTGCCAGCAGTTTTGCCTGGAGCTGAAACGAAAGGTTGCCAATCTCGTCGAGAAAAAGAGTGCCTTTATTGGCTGTTTCGAATTTACCTGCGCGATTCTCGCGGGCATCGGTAAAAGCGCCTTTCACGTGGCCAAACAACTCGCTTTCGAAAAGCGTTTCGCTGATGGCGCCCATATCGACACTTACCATGATGTCGTTGCTCCGGGCCGAAAGCCGGTGTATTTCGCGGGCAACCAACTCTTTCCCGGTGCCGTTTTCGCCTGTGATCAGGATGTTGGCTTCTGTTTTGGCAACTTTCCGTACCATGTTCATCACCTGCATTAGTTGTGGTGATGAGCCAACAATGTATTTTTGTTCGCCTTTTAGTTCCTGAATCAAACCTTTTTCCTTTTGCCGCAACTGGCCAACTTCTCTTTTCGAGAGATTCAGTTGGATTGCCGCTTTTACGGTAGCCAGCAATTTGCTGTTTTCCCAGGGTTTTGGTATAAAATCGCCGGCTCCCTGTTTCAGCGCTTTTACGGCCAGTTCCACATCGCTGTATGCCGTAATCAGCACAACCGACAAGTCGGGATTCGATTCTTTGATCCGGCTTAACCAAAACAGACCTTCGTTGCCAGTATTTACCCCGGCCTGAAAATTCATATCCAATATAACGAGGTTGTAGTCGGTTGTCCGGAGTTCTGTTGTAATCAGGTTCGGGTTCGAAATACCTTTTACAAGGTCGAATTCAGGACCAAGCAATATCTCCAAAGCACTGATAATACTTTTATTGTCGTCAACAATCAGAATCTTGCCTTTCATTTTCCGGATTTTTTTATCAAAAGTAAGCGAGTTGTCAGCCGATGTCAATAGGTTGTAAAATATTTTTACAAATTTATGTCCATTATTTTAACGAAAACAAATAGCTAAAATTCAAATTGTGTTGTTTTTCTGATAGTTACATTTTTGGCACTGTTCTGGTTTGGTATGATGAAAAATAGTTATAACATGCGATTAAAATACTTCATGTTTTTTTTCATTTTTATTTGTATGGTAGGAGGGAACACATTGGTCGCTCAACAAAAGTGGAGTTTGAACCAATGTGTTTCGTTTGCCATTGAAAATAATATCGACCTCAGCCAGTACAACATTCAGGAAAAAATGTCGGGAGAAGCCTTCAATCAATCGAAGCGTGACTTATTGCCGGGAGTCAGCCTTTCTTCGAATGCCGGCTTGAGTTTTGGACGCTCTGTCGACCCGAACACAAACGATATTATCAATACTGAATTTTTCAATAATACGTACAATCTCAGCAGCTCGGTCGTTCTTTTCGATGGGTTCAGGTTACAGAACCAGATTCAGTATGAAAAATTCAGGAAAAAAGTATCGGAATACAATCGGTTGAACGCTGTTGACGATTTGGCTTTTGGGGTAATGAATGCTTTTTTTGATATTATCTATTACCGTGGGATGTTGGAGATTGCAAAGGAGCAGGTAGAAACGTCGAAGTTAAACATGAAAGCTACGGAAAAACAGGCAGAAGTAGGGATCAAGTCAAAATCGGATTTGCTGGAAGTGCGCGCCAACCTCGAAGCAGAGCAACTTCGCCGGATACAAATAGAGAACAGTTTGGTTTCGGCACACCTGAAACTTAGTCAACTAATGAATATGACGAATGCCGTTGAGGTGGAACCAAGCTACGAAGAATATTCAGTATTGAACGAAACCATTCCGCTGCGTGACCAGTTATTTGAAAGTTATACGAGTTGGTCGCCGTATTTCCAGTCGTTTATGAGCCAGTTAAAAGCCAGTGAGAAAAGCCTGGCGATCAGTCGTTCGGCATTGTATCCATCGTTAATCGCCGGAGGCTCAATCAATACAGGATATTCCGAAACGTATAAAGATAATTCAGGAAACGTAATCGGTTTTGGCGAACAATTCAAAAATAATAAAAGCCAATCACTCGGGGCTTCGCTAAGTCTTCCGATATTCAGTCGATGGGACAATCGTTCGAATATTAAACAGGCAAAACTGGAAGTAGAGCTGGCAAAAGCCCGTCTGTCAAGTGAAAAGCAAAAATTGTATTTCGAAATGACCAGTACCCTGAACGAGTTGGAAGCATTGGGAAAAGAATTCCTTCAATATGAAAAACAAAAAGAAGTTGACCAGCTTGCGTATCAGACTGCCGAGAAAAAATTTGATCAGGGTTTGATCAGTGTGATTGATTTTTATGTAGTAAAAAACCGATATGCGAACTCGAATAGTCAGGTATTACGGGCAAAATTGCAACTGGAAATGAAGAAAAAAACAATTGAATTTTATTCCGGGAAACGATTTTGGGAGTAATTGGCCCCACCTAACCTCCCCAAAGGGAGAGGAATTAGAAAAGAAAGAGAAATGAAAAATAGCATAAATAAGTAAATTTTGAGAAATGAAAAATGTAAAAAATAAACGGTTATCTCAAGATGGGGAGGTTTTTTCTCCCCTCCTTAGGAGGGGCCGGGGGAGGCATTATGTCAATGGATAAAGTCATAGAAAAGAAGAAAGGACTGAAACGCAAACACATCATTTGGATTGTTGCGGGGCTTGCATTTGCTTTTTTGCTGTACAAAGCAATATTTTCGGAACACGGCTCGGTCTTTCGCGCCGAAAAAGACAAGATTACCATCAGCGCTGTTGAATCGGGCCTTTTTAACGATTACATCACAGTAATTGGCCAGGTGGAGCCCATTTTAACAATTTTTCTTGATGCCGAAGAAGGGGGAAAAGTGGAAGAAAAACTGATTGAAGAAGGAGAGATGGTGAAAAAAGGCGATGTAATCCTGAAGCTGAGGAACAACGACCTCAACCTGAATATAATGAACAGCGAATCGAGCCTGGCATACCAAACCAACGAGTTGCGCAACACCCAGATACAAATGGAGCAGCAAAAAATACAGAACAAACAGCAATTGCTTCAAATTGATTACGAAATTGTGCGGTTGGCACGGAACTACGAACAACAGAAGGCGTTGTTCAATGAAGGATTGATTGCCAAAGAAGAGTATCTTCAGGTGGAAGAAAATTATTTTCGTTCGAAAAAGAACCGCGAATTGATTTTCAAAAAGTTAGTACAGGATTCTATTTTCCGTGAAAACCAAAAAGTACAGATAGAACAAAACATGGAAAATATGCAACTGAACTTGCATGTGGTTCAACAACGGCGCGAAGATTTGAATGTAAAAGCCCCTGTCGACGGGCAACTTGGTTTGCTCAATGCCGAAGTCGGGGAATCAATCAACAAAGGACAGCGCATTGGCATGATCCATGTGTTGACGAATTACAAGGTGAATGCCCGTATCGATGAGCATTACATCGACCGGGTACGTCGCGATTTGCTGGCAACTTTTGAACGAAATGGCATTAATTTTCAGTTGAATGTAAAGAAAGTTTATCCCGAAGTTCGTGAAGGACAGTTCGAAATTGATATGGTTTTTGAAGGTGAAAAACCTGAAAATATCCGTACCGGGCAGACCTACCATATAAAACTGGAGCTCGGACAATCCGAAAAAGCAGTGCTATTGCCACGCGGAGGTTTCTTCCAAAGCACCGGAGGACAATGGGTGTATGTTCTCAATGAAAAAGAAACAGAAGCCGAAAAACGAAGTATCCGAATTGGAAAACAGAACCCGCAGTATTACGAAGTGCTGGAAGGTTTGAAGGAAGGAGAGAAAGTAATCACTTCGGGGTATGAGTTGTTTGGGGACAACGATAAGATTGTGTTTAAATAGGAAAGCCTCCCCCAACCCTTACAAAGGGTAGGGAATAGCCCCTCCTAACCTCCCCAAAGGGGAGGAACAAGAGGAGCGGCGGTCTTGAAATGTAAAGTAGAAAGAAAAATGAGTAATTTTAAAAATATGACATTAGTTAATTTAACCATGCTTTCCATGTCTTTGACAAAACGAGCTTTGGAAAGCCAAAATTCCTCCCCTTTGGGGAGGTTAGGAGGGGCCTTATGATTAAAACAGTCAATCTCACCAAAGTGTTCCGCACTGAAGAAATTGAAACCAGTGCGTTGAACCAAGTCAGTTTACATGTTCAGAAAGGAGAATTTGTGGCCATTATGGGACCGTCGGGCTGCGGAAAATCGACCTTGCTCAACATCATCGGATTGCTCGACAACCCGTCTGGCGGCCAATATCTTTTCGACAATCAGGAAGTCGGTCAGTTGAAGGAACGCAATCGCACCCAGCTTCGCAAAGGAAACATCGGGTTCGTGTTCCAAAGTTTCAACCTGATTGATGAGTTGAATGTTTATGAAAACGTGGAACTCCCCCTGATTTATCTGAAGTTGAAAGCTTCGGAACGGAAACAGATGGTTGAATCGGTTCTCGAACGCATGAAAATCAGTCACCGGAAGAAACACTTTCCACAACAATTGTCGGGTGGTCAGCAGCAACGTGTGGCCATTGCCCGCGCCGTAGTAGCCAATCCTAAACTCATCCTCGCCGATGAGCCGACCGGAAACCTGGATTCGAAAAACGGCCTCGAAGTCATGAACTTACTTACCGAACTCAATCGCGAAGGAACCACCATTGTGATGGTAACCCACTCAATGCACGACTCTGAATTTGCTCATCGCGTAGTAAATCTGTTCGACGGGCAGATTCTTACCGAAGAAGTGAAGAAGAAGATGGGGGAGGTGATATAGCCAAAATCAAAAGAAACAGAAAACACGATGATTCAATTAACCAACATCGACAAATACTACGATTCAAAGTTTCAGCGGACGTTTGTACTGAAAGCCATCAATCTGGAAGTAAAAGAAGGTGAATTCCTGAGTATCATGGGGCCAAGTGGTTCGGGAAAATCTACTTTGCTGAATATTATCGGGTTGCTCGATGCGCCGTCAGCCGGTGAATATTCGCTGTACGACAAATCGGTACTCGACCTAAAAGAAAAAGCCAAAGTTGAATACCACCGCAATTTCATGGGCTTCATTTTTCAGGCTTATCACCTGATTGAAGAAATGACCGTTTACGAAAACATTGAAACACCGCTGATTTACAAAGGAGTAAAAAACCGCGACCGTCAAGCTATGGTGGCCGACCTGCTCGACCGCTTTAACATGGTCGCCAAAAAGGACCTGTTTCCACAGCAACTTTCCGGAGGGCAACAGCAACTCGTTGGAATTGCCCGTGCAATTATTGGCAAACCCAAACTCTTGCTGGCCGACGAGCCTACCGGAAACCTGCAATCTGTTCAGGGTGAGATGATCATGGGAACACTAAAAACCCTGAATGACGAGGGAATGACCATCATCCAGGTGACCCACAACGAGAAATTTGCCGGGTATGGAAAACGGATCATCCGGCTGGAAGACGGAATTATCAGGAAAGACTTCATAAGCAATACTGAATTTGCTGTTTCATCGCCACGAATAGATTCCGGCAAGACCGATTTGTACTAGTGAGTGTTGTTGGCAGGCTACTAGCAAGAATTGCTTTACCGACGGTAAGCTGGAAAGCAGCCACACGAAACCCGGTGGAGTCGTTGCGATATGAATAGTGAATTGTTTTGACTGAAAGACCAAAAAGAATGTAATAAACCGAAATAGCTTAATTCAAAATTCTGTATGAAAAAACAACTTTTTCCCTTTTTGGGGGCTCTTATGGGCTTGTTTTGTCTTCTCTCTGTAAATAATACATTCGCCCAGTGGCCTCAATGGCGTGGCCCGATGCGCGATGGCATTTGTACTGAAACAAACTTGCTGAAAGTTTGGCCGATTGACGGGCCAAAACTTTTATGGTCGGCAGATTCGGTTGGCGATGGTTTTTCTTCAACTGCGATTCAGAATCAAATGGTTTATACAATTGGGAAACGCGATTCTGTTGAAATACTAACTGCCCTGGATCTCAATGGAAATGTGAAATGGGAAAAACCATTCGGACGGGCTTCAAAAGATAATGAGTGGCCCCAAAGCCGCACTACTCCTACCGTTTATAAAAATAAAGTATATGCCATTAGCGTATTGGGTGATGTTGCCTGTTTCGATTGTAAAACCGGAAATATCGACTGGAAAATAGCGGCCTATGACAAATTCAGCGGCATGGGAGATAATCTAGTTCTAAATGGAACTGCCGAATCGCCACTTCTATTTGACGACAAAATGATTATTACGCCATGCGGGAACGCCACTACCATGGTTGCATTAAACCGATTAACAGGCGAAACAATTTGGAAATCGGCAAGCATAAACGACACAACCAGTTTTTCTTCACCGGTTCTTCTCTCCATTGACAATAAAAAAGCAATTTTTACTTCAACCCGAAAATATGACCTGATTATTGATGGCAATACCGGGGAAATTAGTTGGAAAGATTTGCATATACCGGGAACAATACCGTTGGTGAATAAAAATCAAATCTATTCTACAGGTGAATTTAATCACGGAACCTTGTGCAGTTGGAACGACGATTGGACTAAACGTTCAGTTGTATGGACCGATTCGGTTAATGTAAATTTTATGGGAGGCGCTGTGCTTTTTAACGATAAAATAGTAGTGTCGGGTAGCGAGAAAGGTATTTTTTGCCTTGATATGAAAACCGGGAAAACGTTGTCGTGTTACGACAAAATGAACGCTTGCAATTTCCTTGTCGCTGATAATATGTTGTATAGTTACGAAGACAAAATTGGAAGATTGTGTTTGTTTCGTATGAATGGGAATAACCTGGAGTTGGTAAGTTCATTTAAAATTACCTTGGGGAACGGCCCTCGCCTGGCACATTTAGCCATAGCCAATGGGGTGTTATTTGTTCGCAGAGGTGAAGTTCTGATGGCGTATGATATTAAGCAAAAAGGATAAAATATTTGATTACTAAAACTACTCATTGAGTTTAAAAAAGGAATATGGGGAAGACATTTTTAAAACTATTTTTAGCAGCGCTTACCAGTTGTGCCACAGTACAAGTATTTAGCCAGCCTGCTTTTGAGAAAGTTCAATCAAAAGATACACTGAAAAGTCTTTCTGCGACATTGATCAATGAGTTCGATGTATTTTTAAGGAACAATAATATAACCCCACCCTTTATTCCCGGTGTAAAAATAGCCACTACATATCAATTGATTTATTGGGATGAATCCGTGGGAAAAGTAGTTTTGCCTTATTGGGAAGAATTATTCCCGGAACAGAAAGAGATATTCGTAACATGGAGAGGCGATGACGCCGAAGAATTCTTTACTTCTTTGTTCAACTGGTTTTTTATCCCTCACGAATTGGGTCATTTTATACTATCGACAAATCCCGGGTTACATTTAACCCCTTACGAATGTGAGCGAAGGGCAAATATATTTGCTGCAACCTTCTTGTTAAGTAAAGAAGAAAACCGGGAAAAAATTAAATACATAGAAACATCATTGGAAGAGGTAATTCGCAAATTACCAAAGATCGATTTTAAAAACATGTCGGAAGAAGAATATTTTAATGCAAACTATTCTACGTTGGGCATTGATCCAAATGCTTATGGATACTTCCAGTTTAAGTTTATCCTTGATATATTGAAAACGAAGAAAAATCTCAGTATCAAAGAATTGTTATGAAATCAATAATGAAAGAAATTGCGTTTACGCATTGTTTTAAAAAAGCAAAAAAAAGGAGAACCCTGCTAGTAATTATTTTTCTATCGGTTACAATATTTAAAGCCAATTCACAAAACAACGAGGATCAGTTACCCATAATCGACATGCACCTTCATGCAAGTTCCGTTTCAAGTATTGGCCCGCCTTGTGATCCTCCAACGGAACTTCCGTATAATGACCCATCAAATAATTGGTTAAAAACATTTACAGAGTGGTATACGAATCCGAAATATAAAAACCCTGCCTCTACTGATCAGGAATTGATGGATCAAACTTTGAATATACTGGAAAGACGCAATATATATGCGATGACCTGTGGTGGACTTATTGATGATTATATTAAAAACGGGGGACAAAGAATAATACCAGGGCTAAATTTCAGTATGAATTCTGGTGATTCACCGGAGAAAATAAGGGAATTATTATCCAGTGGAAAATATAAGGTATTTGGAGAAATTGGTCTCCAGTACGAAGGAATATCCCCCAGCGATTCAATCTTCGAACCTTATCTTAAAGTAGCTGAAGAATTAGATATTCCCGTTGCTATCCACATGGGCACAGGGCCTCCGGGAGCTCCATATTTAGGGCTAAAAAATTACCGCGCAAGGTTAAATAGCCCCCTACTTATTGAAGAAGCCTTGATAAGACATCCGAAATTAAGAGTTTATATAATGCACGCCGGTTGGCCTATGATTGACGATTTAATAGCTCTTTTATGGGTCTATCCGCAAGTGTATGTTGATGTAGGATTGATTTGCTATGCTATTCCGCGCTCCGAATTTTATGCATACCTAAAACGCATTGTCGAAGCCGGGTTTGGAAAACGTATAATGTATGGTTCCGATCAAATGAATTGGCCTTGTTCAATTGAAGCAGGCATTGAGTCAATTGAACAAGCAGGGTTTCTTTCTAAAGATCAAAAACGAGATATACTTTACAACAATGCTGCACGATTTTTAAGATTAAGTAATGAAAAGTAAGTCGAATTTCAGAAAATAAAAAAATGATCATGAAAACTATTTTATTGACAATTCGAAAACTACGAAAAAACAGAACTGCCACTTCGTTGGGGATTGCCAGTCTGGTCGTCGGACTGGTTTGTGTCATGTACATATTTCTATGGGTTACTGATGAAATCAGTTACGACCGGTTTCATGCGAATAGCAAACGTATTTTTGGAGTTCATGCTTATCTGAAAGGAGAGAACGGATTTAAATTTGCCGGATGTCCACCGGCTGTTGGTCCTGCTCTCAAAAATGATTTTCCTGAAGTAGAAAATAGTTGCCGGTATTCTCCTCCATACCGGAAAATTCTGCTTTCATACAACAATCAGAAATTCATGGAGCAAATAGCAATGGCTGATTTCTCCCTCTTTGATATTTTTTCCTTTCCTTTTGTTCAGGGAGGAAAAGGAGAGGAAAACCTGCCGAATAAGATCATTTTTACCGAATCTGCCGCCAAACGTTATTTTGGAACCGAAGATCCTGTTGGCAAAGTAGTTGTTTTTGACAATAAAATGCCTTACACAGTCGCCGGGGTAATCCGGGATATCCCGGCTAATTCATCTATCCGGTTTGAAGTTGTAGTTCCACTTGAAACGCTTTGCTATCTATTCAATAATCCCAATTTTCTGAATACATGGTACAACAATGCTCTTACTACCTATGGATTGCTCCGCAACGCTGAAGATTATGAAAAAATTGCGGCTGAAATTACAAACCGGATACAGAAAGAAATACCTGAGTCGATCAGTCTTTTGAGAGCCTATCTGTTCAAAAACAAATATTTATACGAACAAAATCACATTCGGAATGTACGTATTTTTTCTCTCATCGCCTTGCTTGTACTTGTTACGGCAATCCTCAATTTTATCAATCTGAGTACAGCACGTTCGGAGAAATCAGCCAAAGAAAGCACCTTGCGGAAAATTGTTGGGGCAACCCGTCGCGATTTAATCCGGCTTATTTATTCCGATATAGCTATTGTTTGCGTGATGGCTTTCCTCACTGCATTAATACTGGCTTTTGCAGGACTGCCGTTTTTCAATCAGTTGGTTGACAAAAACATCCGCTTTTCCATTTTGTTTTCATTCATTCCCGTATTGGGAATTGTTTTGATTTATGCCTTCACGGTGTTATTGTCTGGCAGCTATCCTGCTTTTTTACTTTCATCTTCCCATCAATCCTTAATTACTGGTCATCAATCGGTAAAGGGAAAAAAACACTTTCGAAATGTTTTGGTAATCATGCAATTTGTGTTTTCCATGATTTTATTGAGTTCAACCTTAATTATCGGGAAACAAACCCGTTTCATGGAAAAGATGGATGTGGGGCTGGCTAAAGATGAGATACTGTATATTCCATTAAACGGACAGCTTAAAAAACAATACAAAGTACTAAAGTCAGAAATCTCCCGCCTGTCTGGAGTGGCTTCTACCTGCGTAACTTCTGCTATCCCTTCCCGGATTGGCAATAATGATGAAGGATGGAACTGGGATGGGAAAAATCCTGACTTTAAACCACTCGTAACGCGATGGAACACCGATGACGATTTGTTGAAAACGTTCCAAATTGCCCTCAACGAAGGGTCTGTCTTTTCCCTAAACCCAAATGAAATCATGATCAACAAAAGATTTGCGGATATGATCGGATGGAACCAATTTGAAGGGAAGACCATTTCTAATTACGGCGCCAATTATCAGATTAAGGGAGTGATCAATGACTTCAATTTTAACTCCTTGTATGAAGCAACCCTGCCCTTGGCGATTTTTCCGATGAATAATATTGAAGATTGGGCACAGTATTACCTGATGATCAGGCTGGGTTCGTCTAACGTGGTGCAGGCTCTTGATTATATCAGGAAAACCTGTGAAAAGATTGAACCCAAATATCCGGTCAATTATTCTTTTTTGAATGACGAGTATAACAAACTAATCGCGTCGGAGCTTAACCTGACACAGTTGATCTCCATCTTCTCTGCATTTGCCATTATTGTACTGATTCTTGGTCTTTTAGGGCTTATTATATTTATGGCCGAACAAAAAACCAAAGAAATTGGAGTTCGCAAATATATGGGTGAAAGTGTTGCATCAATTGTCGTCCGGTTTTTAAAACCGTTCTTCTTAACGGGCTTTATTGCCAGTGTTATTGCGATACCTCTCTCATGGTATATTATGGATCGCTGGCTGCAAAATTATGCACTCCGGATTCAACTAAATATTTTGGAGTTCATTGCTGCCGGGTTCATTGCTATTGTCATTGCTATATTGACGGTAAGTTGGCAGAGCTGGAAGGCGGCAACACGAAACCCGGTAGAGGCGCTGAGGTACGAATAAATAAAGCCCAATAAAAAACAGGATCCTCCAACTATAACATAAAACCAATGAATACAACCAATATGAAGATTATTCTCCGTTCTCTAAAAAAGCAGAAACTTTCGAACTTGCTCAGCATTTTCGTACTCACTTTGGGAATGTCTTCGTTTATGCTGATTTTCTTTTTCATACGGTACGAAAAGAGCTACGATGAATCGTGGCGGGAAACGAACCAGATTTACCGGGTCGCACTTGAAAAAACACTGGTAAATGGAAATGTTACCACAAGTGCAACAAATTATCCCGGGCTTTGTAAGGTAATGGCCGACGAAATTCCCGGTGTAGAATATTCCACAGGACTCTGGGAAGACGTAGTAAACGCCTCTACTCCCGACAATTATATAATGAATGCAAAATTGTTTTGGAGCGACACTTGCTTTTTTAAAGTATTCGACCGCCCGTTTATTGCAGGAAATGTAACCGACCCTTTCCCGACCATTCAATCAGCAGTGATTTCTGAAACTGCAGCGCTAGGGTTATTTGGCCGGAAAGATCCAATGAACGAACGGTTTAAACTGAATGAAGGATGGGAATTTATTGTTGCGGGTGTTTTTGCCGATATTCCCGAAAACAGCCATTTGAAAATTGATTTCCTGCTTTCGCGGGAATCGCTTTTTTACTATCTGTCCCATTTCGATGCCAACACTTCATCGTTACGCATGGAACCCATTTCCGGATCGGCAGAACCAGCCCCTTCATCCCGGTGGCTTTGGGAAAATCCACAGGTTTATACGTATATCCGGCTGAAAAAAAACGCCGAGTTGGCTTCTGTATTACAAAAATTTCAATCAATTTATGAAAAATACACCTCTCATTTGATTGCCGCAGGACAAAAATCGAAATTCATTCTTCAGCCCGTCAAAACCATTCATACTACATCACATCTCGACCACGAATTTTCTCCCAATTCTGACCCAAAAACCATCGCAGCGCTTTATGTGATCGCCATCCTGGTTTTGGTAATGAGCTGGATCATTTTCATTAACTTCCAGATTACCCAAAGTGTGGAACGAGCCAAGGAAATTGGGCTGAAAAAAGTAGTTGGCGCTTCGTCGTCCGACCTAACGATACAAATAACCCTGCAATCGCTCATTATCAATGCCATTGGAATGGCGCTCGCATTCGGTTTGTTCTTTTTGCTCAGGGGGCAGTTGACCGATTATCTTGGGCTGAACACCCCGATTGTTGTAAAACCCGAATACCTGATGCAGTTTGTTGTTGTTTTTATAGTTGGGGCAATTTTAAGTGGAATTTATCCGGCTTATATTTTAGTTTCGAAACGGGCGCAACTGCTTCTCTCAAAAAAATTCATTCAAAATAACGATGGTTTTAGTCTTCGCCGATCGCTCATCGTTTTCCAGTTTGCCGCATCCATCGGGTTACTGATTGCCACAACCATCATCATCAGACAAGTTTCGTTCATGAAAAACAAAGAAATCGGACTCTCCATCAACCAGACTGCTTATTCATATACACCGATGAGCCAGATCAACAAAGAGGGGTCAACTCAAAAACTTATTGCATTCATCGAAGAGGCCAACAGGCTTCCCGGAATAAAATCGACCACAGTCAGCTCCTGCATTCCCGGGAAAGAGATCAATTTTCACAGCAACACCATTTATCCTTCAGGAGAACCCGAAAAAAGGGGCGATAATTTCGGGATACTGAACATCGACTATCGGTTCCAGGATGTTTTCAGCCCAAAAATCATTGCAGGCCGGATGTTTACGCGCGAAGATCAATCCGGAGGAACAAAGCTGGTGATTAACCATGAAGCATGCAAAAAACTGGGCTTCGCTTCGCCTGAAGCAGCCATCGGAAAATTTGTACAAGTGAGCGTAAACGATTATCTGTACATTGCCGAGACTCCGTACCAGGTTTGTGGTGTTATCAACGATTTTCACCAGGAATCGCCTCGTAAAAACATAGAGCCTTTGCTACTTCTCGAAGATTACCGATGGAAGTATGAGGTAGGTTTCATTTCCGTATTGCTCGACAATTCTATTGGGAACCAGGAGATTTTTGCCCGGTTAAAATCGAAATGGGAAAAAATTTTCCCTGTCGATCCGTTTGGGTTCCAGTTTACCAGCGAAACGTATCAACTTCAGATGAAAGCGGATGAAAAGTTGGCAGGGATATTTACAATTTATACTTGTTTGTCGGTTTTATTGGCTGCATTGGGATTGTTTGGACTGGCAGCCAATTCGGCCAAAAAGAGGATCAAGGAAATCGGTGTCCGGAAAGTAAATGGAGCGCGTGTTATGGAAGTGATAATGATGTTGAACAAAAATTTTGTAAAGTGGGTGGCCATTGCTTTTGTAATTGCCATGCCCGTTTCATATTTCGCCATGCAAAAATGGCTCGAAAATTTTGCTTACAAAACCAATCTGAATTGGTGGATTTTTGCCTCGTCAGGGTTGCTGGCATTAGGGATTGCCTTGCTGACAGTGAGCTGGCAAAGCTGGAAAGCGGCCACGAGGAACCCGGTGGAAGCACTGAGATATGAATGAAATTCTTTGAGGAGAAACAAAATCGAACAAATAGGCAGAAACAAAACGATATAAAAGAAAGGAAACCTTATGAATTTAAACTTTCTTAAAATCTTCATCCGCAATCAGCGGAAACAGAAGGTTATTTCTGCCATCAACATGGCCGGGCTGACCATTGGCATTTTGAGTTCATTATTCATTCTTGAATATGTTTTTTTCGAGCGTAGTTTCGACAGTTATCATGAAAAAGGTTCGCGAATATGCCGGATCGTTTATGATCGTTACCAGAATGAAAAAATTCAATGGAAAACGGCCAATTCATTCTTTCCTTCAGGTAAATGGCTAAAAGAAAATTATAGCGAAGTAGAGGATTGGGCCGTGATTTCGAGGAAATATAACATCACGGTAACTGCTGAAAATTCAGTAGGAGATAAGGTTTTTTTTAACGAAGAAAAAACGTATTATGCGACCAGTTCCCTTTTTCATTTGTTCACCATTCCGCTTGTTCAGGGGAGTCAAAGTTGCCTCGATCATCCAAACACAGTGGCCATTTCAGAACGGATGGCCAAACGATATTTCGGGAACGATAGCCCGCTTGGTAAAGTACTGATGGTGGACAGCTCCGAGAAATATACCGTTACGGCTGTTTACCGCAATATTCCCGCCAATTCGCACCTGAAAACCGATTTTCTGTTTTCGCTTTCAACTTTTACATCAAGCAGGCAATGGCTTTTCACCAACTGGGGATACGATTATTTCCACACGTATATTTTGCTGGCTCCGGGGGTCAATCATTTCGAATTTTGTAAACGCGCCATGCCCGACATGGTTGCAAAAAATTATTTGGCCGACCTGGAAGCTACTCAGTCGCGCGATGAATTTTTCTTGCAACCTCTTCCCGATATTCATCTTCATTCGAACATTGAATACGAAACCGAACCTCCCGGAAACCCAAAGATCATGAATATTCTGTTTGGGTTTGCCATCTTCCTGCTTGTCGTTGCCTGGATTAATTACATCAACCTGATGACTGCCCAATCGATGGAACGGGCTCGCGAAATCGGGATTAAAAAAATTAACGGCGCTAAAAAAATCAGTTTAATCAGGCAATTTCTCGTTGAAGCCTTCTTGTTCAATGCCGGGTGCCTGGGTGTTACCCTGGCTTTGTTTTTTCTGATTAACCCCATTTTCAGGTCCATTACCAATATCCACGATTTCAATTTATTTGCATATAAAGGATTTATCTGGGCCGGTTTGCTGATATTTTTCACGGGAATTATTGCATCGAGTATTTATCCGGCGTTGATACTTTCGTCGTACAATCCGGTGGCTGTTTTAAAAGGCAAATTTAAAAATACGGCACAGGGATTGCTTTTCCGGAAAGGGCTGATTACGGTTCAGTTTATCATTTCCATTGTTCTGCTGATTGGTACGCTGGTTACTTTCCAGCAAGCGTCTTTCCTGATGAAAAAAGAAATGGGCGTTAATTATAATTCCAGTCTTGTGATTCGCGCACCTCGAACCGCCGATAATCAGGAAACACAGGCTCACAAACTTTTTCTTTTTAAAAACAGGGCGCTCGAATTGCCCGAGGTAACTGATTTCACTTTCACCTCCGATATTCCGGGCCAGGAAATAAACAATTGGTTTTCGGGGCGAAGAAAAGGGTTCGACCGGAATGACAACAAAGCCTATTTTCATATTGCTGCTGATGACCAGTTCATGGATTTTTACAATATTAAAGTTCTTGCCGGAAGAAAGTTTCATAAAAATGAGTTAGCCAGTCAGCAAACAATCCTGATGAATAAGTTGGCAATGGAGCGATTTGGATATTCCAATCCGGAGGAGGCAATAAACAAAGTGATGGTTCGTAATAATCGCGAATGGTTGATTGTTGGCGTAGTTGATGACTTTCATTACAAGTCAATAAAAACAGAACCTGTTCCAACAATTATCTCTTTGAGCGATGGGCAAAAGACCTTTTTAACCCTGAAATTAAACGATATGCAACCGGGTTCGTTTGCTTCGCTGGTGCCGAAACTCCGCACTCTTTACGAAGATATTTTCCCCGACCAGCCTTTTGACTATTTTTCGCTTGACAATAAAATGATGATGGATCTGAAACCCGATAAAACGTTTGCTTCTGTATTCACTTTATTTTCACTATTGGCCATTTTCATTGCTGTTATTGGCATCATCGGGCTGATTTTAATAACCATCAACCAAAACCTGAAAGAACTGGGTATCCGAAAAGCCCTGGGCGCCGAAGTTGGCAATGTTGCAGAGCTTTTATCAAAACAACTGATGCTGCAGTTTATCGTGGCTTTTGTTTTGGCCATTCCTCTTTCCTATTACGGGTACAAACATTGGTTCCTGAGCACCTATATTTATCACATTGATATGAATATCTGGTTTTTTGCAGCGCCGGTGCTGGTTCTGTCCGTGATCATTTTTTCTGTTATTCTGATCCTTGCAGCAAAAGTTTTCCGGATGAACCTGAGAGAAATCCTTCAATATGAATAACCCAAAACCAACCATCTGATATGTTCTTGCACTACTTAAAAATGGCCCTGAGAAATCAGGCAAAAAACAAACTTTTCTCTGTGATCAATATTCTTGGCTTGGCGATCGGGATGGCTGTTTCTATATTGATCATCAATTACGTATGTTTCGAGTTTAGTTTTGATAAAACGCACACAAAACGCGACCGTATATACCGCGTCGAAAGCCAGTTTTTCGAAGGCAACCATCTGACTGACGACTGGGCAACCAGTTCGTTTGGCTACGGAAGCGCCATCAGCAACGAAATGACCGGCATTGAAGATTACCTGTGCATTGGCGTTCAAAACACAGAGCAAACGGTTATTTATAAAGAGAAACGAATTCGCGAAAACGGAATTGCTTACTGTGGCCCATCGTTTTTTACAATTTTCGATTTTAAACTGAAAGAAGGAGCTGTAAACGATCAACTAAAACGCTCCAATACAGTGGTAATTACCGAAGATGTGGCTCATCGTTTTTTCAACCATGAAAACCCCGTCGGAAAATTGCTGACATTTGCTTCCGGCTCCAATTTCATGGAATGTGAGGTAACCGGCGTGTTAAACGATTTTCCAAAAAATTCACATATCTGTTTTAGTTACCTCATTTCGTACGAAACATTGCCAAACTGGATAAGAGAGTTTTGGTATCTGCACGAAACGTATACTTATTTGCTGCTATCGCCGGGAAAAGACCCTAAAGAAATTGAAGCGCAGTTCCCGGTAATGGCCGAAAAATATAAAACCAGCGAAGCCCTGAAAAACAAGAAATGGGGAGTGACACTGGTTCCGCTCGATCAAATTCACCTCAATCCGCAAAAACAATACGAACGGGAAATAAAAGGGAACGAACGTTCGCTGATCACGCTCATCATTCTTGCAATCGTTATTTTGCTGACTGCCTGGATCAACTATATCAACCTCACCACCGCAAGGGCGATGGAACGGGCAAAAGACGTTGGTATCCGTAAAGTTGCCGGGGCATTTCGCTATCAGCTCATTCGCCAGTACCTGATGGAGTCGTGGCTGGTCAACCTGCTGTCTGTTATATTGGCAGCTGTCCTTGTCTTTCTCCTGAAACCGCTATTCAATCAAATTATTGGCGAAAGCATCGGGCTCTTTATTCTGAAACAACCATTATTCTGGCTTTCAACAATCGCCATCCTGGTGACCGGCATTGTACTTTCCGGTTTCTATCCGGCTTTTATAATGACCCGGGTAAAACCCTCCATCATTTTAAAAGGAAGTTATTTTAATTCAGGTTCTGCAGGAACGACCCGCCAGGTATTGGTGGTTTTCCAGTTTGCAGCTGCATTATTTCTTATTTGTGGCACGTTCATCGTGTATAAACAGGTAAAATTTATGCAGCATCAAAATCTGGGGGCCGACATCAACCAAACGATTGTGCTGAAATTTCCGGTTAGTCGCGAAAACCTGAATCAGCGGGTGACCATGTTTGCCAAGAACCTTGAACAAGAGCCTGCGGTCAGTTCGGTTACCCTGAGTGATGCGGTTCCCGGGATGGAAGTGGCATATTTCGCTTCGAACCGGCTGCAGGACGACGGAACAGGGCAACACCGTCTGTACGAAATGTTGAATGTTGATTATAAGTTTGTAAAGACATTCAACCTTGAAGTGCTGGCCGGACGCTCTTTTCAGGAAGGCTTTGGTAACGAACGCGAGAATCTGCTTGTCAACGAAGCTGCAGTGGCTACACTTGGTTTTTCAAATCCGGAGGATGCGCTGGGAAAAAAGGTCATGCTGGAAGGAGAGGCCGAACCGGTGAAAATCATTGGGGTAGTTAAAAACTGGCACCAGCGTGGGCTGAACAATGCCTATACTCCAATTATGTTTGTACTGAATGGCCGTCTGGGGTGGCTGCCTTTAAAATACATCGCCATAAAAACGACGGGCAATGAGTATGATGCGACTTTGAAATTAATCAAAAGCCGCTGGGATTCGTACTTTCAGGAGGCCAGTTTCGATTACTTTTTTCTTGATCGTTATTTTGATAATCAATATAAAACCGATAAACGTTTTGGAAATATTGTTAGCATTTTCACCGGTCTGGCTTTCTTTATTTCGGTACTGGGTTTGTGGGCATTAGCTGCCTTCACTGCATCGAAAAAGGTGAAGGAAGTTGGCGTTCGGAAAGTACTTGGGGCACACACCGGAAATATTGTTTATCTCTTTTCAAAAGAAATTATCGTGTTGATTTTAATTGCATTGGTTGTTGCAACGCCGATTTCGTTGTTTGTTATGAAAAGCTGGTTGCTGAACTATGCATTCCGCACCGAAATCAGTTTTTGGATTTACCTGATGGGCGGGATAATAACCATTGCCATTGCTATGCTGACGGTAAGCTGGCAAAGCTGGAAGGCGGCCACCCGAAAACCGGTAGAAGCGTTGAGATATGAATAAAACGGATTGATAAACGAATATATAGATTATCGGAAATAATAAAACTAACTCAGAAAATCATGTTTCGAAATTTTTTCAAAATTGCCCTGCGTTACTTGTGGCGCAACAAAACATACAGCATACTCAATTTTGTATGCCTAACCTTTGGACTGACCTGTGCCATTTTAGCCATACTTCACATCACAAATGCGTTTAGTTACGACAAATTTCATAAAAACTACGACCGGCTGTATGCGGTTGATGCCTATGTGACATTCTTCAATGGCGAACGTTTTCCGAAAGAATACCTTTCTGCCTCGCTCACCGATGTGCTGAAAGTTAATGCTCCCGAAATTGAAGAAATGACCCGGATTACAGAGCTTGATCTTTCCTTTGTGAACGGAGATAAAACATTTACAGAAAGAGGATATTATGCCGATAGTAACTTTTTTGATGTGTTTTCATTCTCCCTGATTCAAAATAACACCCGTGTGTTAAACGACCAGAACTCGATTGTGATTTCGGAACCAATGGCTACCAAATTTTTCGAAAGTACCGATTGTGTTGGCAAAACGCTGATAATGAAAAGGGGAGAGAATCAGGAAGCATTTAAAGTGGCCGGAGTATTTCGGAAAGTACCCCAGCAATCGTTCTTGCAATTTGATTTTGTGATCCCATTCACGAATTTTCTGGCCGGCAACAGCTGGGCGAACGAAACCGGGGCCACGGCCGATGAAACCTGGATTTTGCTAAAAGAGAATGCTGATAATAAGATGGTTGAAGACAAGATCAAAAACCTGATCAAAAACCAGGAAACCACCCTGAACCAGGAACTTTTTCTCTTTCCTTTAAAAGACAAAAGTTTATATTCATACGCCGGAGGAAAACGGGTTTGGCGCGAAATGCGAAACGTGGTGATTGTTGGTTCCATCGGCTTCGTCATTCTGCTTATTGCCTGTTTTAACTTCATCAACCTGGCCATTGCATTAAACATCCGGAGGTATCGGGAAGCAGGCATCAAAAAAGTTGCCGGTTCGGGCAAAGGCGCTATCGTTATTCAGTTTCTGGGCGAAACATTCATTCTTACGCTGATCAGCCTTCTATTTGCAACGATCATGGCCAGACTGCTACTCAACGGGTTCAATACAATGGTTCACAGTAACATTCAGTTTAGCATACTGAACTTCAAAATAATGATGTTTTTTATTGGCGTTGCCCTCTTTACAGGTCTGGCTTCAGGCTTATTGCCCGCGTTATACCTGGCCTCGTCAAATCCTATCAGTGTGTTGAAAGGAAGAATAGCCACTAGTCACAGTTACAGTATTTTCAGGCAAAGCATGATTGTTTTTCAATTTACCATACCAATTATCCTGATTATAGTCATGATGATAATCAACACCCAGGCCAGATACATGCGCAACTACGATATCGGGGTTGATAAAGACAACCTGATTGTTCTGGACAATTCGGACAACATACAGAAACATGCCGAGAGCGTAAGAGCTGAATTGCTTGCTATTCCGGAAATTGACGCGGTAAGTTTCACAAACTGCATCCCAACACGGGGAACCAGGGTTTCGACCGATGTTAGCTGGGAGGGGAAAGACGCATCGGAAAAATTGCATTTCTGGTGCATCAATTCCGATTTCGATTACAACAAAACAGTGGACGTTAATGTGGTTGAAGGTCGCTTTTTTAATCCTTCTTTTTCATCCGACTCGGACTGTTACATGATTAACGATATTGCCGCCCAAGTGCTGAAAAACAAAAACCCAATTGGCTCAACACTTACATTCGAAGGGAAAAAAGGAACCATTATCGGCATTTTTAAAGACTTTCATGTTGCAGATCTGTCCGGGCCGATTGTTCCAACCATTATTCGTATTGCCCCCAATGACCAGCCAACGGTGTTAATTAAATATTCCTCCGGAAGTTTTCATTCATTAACCGATAAGATCCTTACAATATACAGGCATTATGAACCTGAGGCAGTATTTCAGCCTCTTTTATTTCGGGATCTTTTACCTTTCCCCCGATTGAACTTACCGTCAGATTTGATGGGTATGGCCTTTATTATTGCACTTTCACTGGCATGTATGGGCTTGTTTGGACTTGCTTCGTTTACTTCTGAAAGCCGAACCAAAGAAATAGGAATCAGAAAAGCCAACGGGGCCACAATTTGGTCGATCGTGCGGTTATTACTCACGAACTACACAAAATGGCTGACCATTGCATTTTTTATGGCGCTTCCAATTGCATTTTTGCTGGGACAATCCCTCCTCGGAAGGTTCTCCTTTCACACACCCATGCCTTTGTGGGCATTTTTTATCGGGCCAATCATTGCTTCAGCAGTAGCGATATCAACCGTTAGCACACAAACCTGGAGTGCAGCAAATCGGAACCCGGTAAAATCATTGCGATACGAATAATTTCCTGGCGAATAACCGATTTGAGATGCCAAATTTATGGACAAAGAGATGTAAAGAGGGATTCCCTGCTTGCATTGCCAACAGCTTGATATGTCATGAATTTGTGGATGAAAAACGATGCAACAAAACTTCAATCGATTGGTGGATATTTGCTCTGGTTGGCTTGCTGGCTTTGGAAATTGCATTGTTGACAGTGAGCTGGCAAAGCTGGAAGGTGGCCACCCGAAATCCGGTGGAAGCGCTGAGGTATGATTAGTTTTCACTATAGTCCGATGAAATTCAAAATAAAAAAGGTTGCCAAAATTTGGCAACCTTTTTTATTTTTATTCTATCTTTTTTTACTTCAGGCTTGAAAACATCTTTTTAAAACTTACTTGTTCTGAAATAATTTCCAACAATTTGTCGATTCCAACGCGGTCTTGTTGCATGGTGTCGCGGTAACGAATGGTCACTGTGTTATCTTCCAGGGTTTGGTGGTCGATGGTGACGCAGAAAGGCGTTCCAATGGCGTCCATGCGGCGGTAACGTTTGCCTATCGAATCTTTTTCGTCGTACTGGCAATTGAAATCGAATTTCAGGCTGTCGATAATTTCGCGGGCCTTTTCAGGCAGACCATCTTTTTTCACCAGCGGCAACACGGCCAGTTTCACAGGCGCAAGCATGGGCGGCAGTTTCATCACCACGCGGGTATCTTTTTCGCCGTTGGCCGTTTCCACTTCTTCTTCGCAGTACGAAGCCGAAACCACTTGCAGGAACATGCGGTCGACGCCAATCGAAGTTTCTACCACAAAAGGCACATACGATTCATTCAATTCGGAATCAAAATATTGAATCTTTTTTCCTGAATATTGTTGGTGTTGACTTAAGTCGAAATTAGTGCGCGAGTGAATTCCTTCCACTTCTTTGAACCCGAACGGGAATTTAAATTCCACATCGACAGCAGCATTGGCGTAGTGGGCCAGTTTTTCGTGTACATGGAAACGGTAGTTTTCGCTGCCGAAGCCAAGCGCCTGGTGCCATTTCATGCGGGTTTCCTTCCACTGCTCGAACCATTCGAGTTCGGTTCCCGGTTTCACGAAGAACTGCATCTCCATTTGTTCGAATTCGCGCATGCGGAAGATAAACTGACGGGCCACAATTTCGTTTCGGAAAGCTTTTCCGATTTGTGCAATCCCGAAAGGAATTTTCATGCGGCCGGTTTTTTGCACGTTCAGGTAATTCACAAAAATACCCTGAGCCGTTTCGGGGCGCAGGTACACTTTCAATGCACCGTCGGATGTCGAGCCCATTTCGGTAGCAAACATCAGGTTGAACTGGCGAACTTCGGTCCAGTTGCGGGTTCCCGAAATCGGGCAGGCAATTTCTTCGTCGACGATGATTTGCCGAAGTTCGTCCAGGTTGCCGTCGTTCAGCGCTTTTGCAAAACGAGTGTGCAAAGCATCCCATTTTTGTTGGTTTTCCAGCACGCGGGCATTGGTTTCGCGGAACTGTTTTTCGTCGAACGCATCGCCAAAACGTTTGGCCGCTTTTTCAATTTCCTTGTTTATTTTGTCTTCAATTTTTGCCAGTTGTTCTTCAATCAGCACGTCGGCGCGGTAGCGTTTTTTCGAATCTTTGTTGTCAATCAGCGGGTCGTTAAACGCGTCGACATGGCCCGAAGCCTTCCAGATGGTAGGGTGCATAAAAATAGCAGAATCAATACCCACCACATTTTCGTGCAGCAGTACCATGCTGTCCCACCAGTATTTTTTGATGTTGTTTTTCAGTTCAACGCCGTTTTGTCCGTAATCGTAAACTGCGCCCAGCCCGTCGTAGATTTCACTCGATTGAAATACAAACCCGTATTCTTTACAATGGGCTACCAGTTTTTTGAAAATATCTTCCTGAGCCATAATGCCTTTGTGTTTTTTTTAATTGAGGCGTAAAAATAGGAAAAAATCGACAACCAAATACTTTTGTATCAAAAGACAATGGATAGATTCAGAATAAGTAAAGAAATGTCAGGGAAATGACCAGGTACAGGAGCCGGATCAGTCAATTTCTTCAAAATCGACGTATTCACCTTCGCTACGGTTGTATTTCGATGAATGGTTTTTGTTGCTAACAATCGTCACTTCACCTTCCCTTTTCCGGTTGGCCTTTTGCTGGCCTTGCTGCGCATTGGTTCTTGCCTGGTTGACAATGGAAGTCAACGCAATTTTTCCGATAATCTTGATTAAATAATAAATAACAATAAAAATCAGAATAGTACCCAGAAAATTCTGGATAGCCAGAATGATTAAAAATCCACTCATTGCAATTGTTTTTCGAGCCGGTAAATTTACAAATAAAATGCAAATGCTTTTATTCCGAAGGTTCAAACTTTTTTCTGTGCAACCACCACGATACTTGGCGCAATTTGAAAACCATATTTCTTCATCCGGTCTTCAATTTCGGCGACCAGCTTCTTTTTCTCTTCGTAAAGACCATGTTTTTTCAATGGTTCGATGAAACTTTTCAACAGCGAAACCTGTTGGTTTAAAAATTCGGGCTCGAAAGATGGAGTTTCCATTTTCAGGTTCGAAAACGAATGGTTGGCAACCATTCCATTGGAGGCTATAATTTCCAATACTTCCGCAGTTGAATACGTTTTCCGGTGCGGAATTCCATTCAACCGGTCGATAAAACTTTTCAAATGGTGCAGCATCTTTTGGTTTTCCTGTGCTTCGTTTTGCACTTCCGAAACAATTTCGTTAATAATCATCCATCCATCCGGTTTTACGACCCGTTTCATTTCGGAAAGCGTTTTCGAAACGTCGGCCAGGTGGTGCAGGGCAAACGAGATGGAAACCACATCGAAACAGTTGTCGGGAAAGGCAATCTGTTCGCCTCCCATCTGCAAAAATTCAATCTTTTCTGAAGGAAATTTCTGACGCGCCTCGGTCAGCGCTTCTTCAAACGGATCGATGCCGGTAATTTTTGTTTCTTCAGGAAAAACGCTTGCCAGGACTTTGATAAAATCGCCGCTTCCGCAGCCAATATCCAGGACAGAGGATACTTTTTTATTCTGAAAATAGTTTGCTAGCTCTTTCATTTTTAAATCAATAACAAAAATGCAGACAAAACGGTGATGACAATAGTAACGTAGCGGTAGGTGTGTTCAGGGATAATTTTTACCAGCCAGATACCCATAAAAGCGCCGAGGGCAATTGCCGGCAAAGTGCATAAATCGAGTGCCAGGGTCGACCAGGTAATTGTTCCCCAAAAGAATAGTTGCAGCGGAAATTTTACCACGTTGACAATTAGAAAAAACCAGGCCCCGGTGCCAATAAAATTGTTTTTTGGCAAATGGATGGCCAGCAGGTAAATCGCAAAAATAGGACCGGCAACATTTCCGATCATGGTTGCAAAACCTCCCAGTATCCCCATTGATGCTGCGAACCACCATTTGTCGGGAAAAAACTGTTGATCCTTTTTGCGATCTTTCCAGAGCATCAACCCGATGCAGACGAACACCAGTATGGCAATCAGATTTTTAAACTGTTCATCGTTTACAATGGAGCCAACCCATAAACCCAAGGCAATTCCTGCAAAGGCCCAGGGCAGAATGTTGACCAGATAGGTCCATTTGGCGTGGCTCCGGTAATACGAAACACCGAAAATATCGCCTGCGATGAGGATTGGGAGCAAAACGCCGGTTGACAGTTTTCCACCGAAAATGTAGGCCAGGGTGGGGACAACGATCATTGAAACGCCCGGCACACCGACTTTCGACATGCCAATCAGTATTCCGCAAATACCCAGTAAAACCCAGTGAACCGGCTCAAGTGAAAAAGAGGATAACAATTCCATGTTTGTAATTTCAGCGGACAAAATTAGCAGAACGGGCAAGCCTGACACGGTTTTGTTCAAAAAAAGAAATCAGCTGAGAAAATTATTTAACGCTTGCTGTAAACAAAAAAGGCCGGATTAAAAACCCAACCTTTTCCGACTAACTAAACTTATGAAAAAAAACGTAATACTTTTATAAATTAAGACTGTTTCATGGCTTTGAGACAATTGTTTCTATAAATGAAACCAAAAATGATGCCAATTATTATCCCGAGATTTCTGAAAAAGCATGTTTTGCAGAATATTTCTAAAAGTTAGTTTGTACAGGTTGATTTTCAGTGAATAGGGGAATCCGAAAAATATTTACTTTAATCAGGTCGTTGCGTAATCGACCCGGTGTGCGCCGTATTGTTCTTCGATCAGGTTGAGGGCATGGGTCACTTCTTCGAGGGTGATGGCCTGCAGCAGCCTGATTTTATGTTCCCTGAAGTTGGGCAGACTGGGAAAATATTTGGCAAAATGGCGGCGCATCATCAAAATTCCGACCCGCACATCGTCGCGCCATTCAATCGACATTTCGAGCTGGTTTCTTACATTGTGCACCACTTCGGCAACGGTTGGCGGAGGCAACAGTTCGCCGGTTTCCAGGTAATGTTTCACTTCTTTAAAAATCCACGGGCGGCCAATGGAAGCGCGGCCAATCATCAGCGCATCGACCCCCGACTGGTCGAGTAGTTGTTTGGCTTTTGGGCCACTGGTAATGTCGCCGTTGCCAATAATCGGGATCTGAATTCTGGGGTTGTTTTTTACCTCGGCAATGAGCGACCAATCGGCCTCGCCGGTATACAACTGGCTACGTGTGCGACCATGAATGGCCAGCGCTGCAACACCTGCGTCCTGCAAGCGTTCGGCCACTTCAACAATGGGTTTGTCGTTTTCGTTCCAGCCCAGACGGGTTTTTGCAGTTACCGGCAGCGAAACGGCTTTCACAATTTCGGCCGTCATTTTTTGCATTTTCGGAAGATCCTGCAACATGCCGGCGCCGGCACCCCGTTTCACGATTTTCTTCATCGGACAACCGTAATTGATGTCAATGTAATCAGGCTGAAGTTCTTCGGCCACTTGGGCGGCACGAACCATTGAATCGATGTCGTACCCGTAAATCTGGATGGCCACCGGGCGGTCGAAATCAAACAGTTCCATTTTTTGTTTGGTTTTTTTCACATCGCGGATCAGCGCTTCCGACGAAACGAACTCAGTAATCATTACGTCGGCCCCGAATTTCTTGCACATGTAACGAAACGACTTGTACGTTACGTCTTCCATCGGCGCTAAAAAAAGCGGCATTTTTCCTAAATCAATATTCCCGATCTTCACGGTTTCAGTATATAAAATTCGGGGGCAAAGATAGTAATTGAAGCCGAACTGTTAAAACGAACGGGAACAAGCCCCTTGATCGATTTGAATCAATAATTTAACCTACGATATATTTTTTTCAGAAATAGAATATCCTTTTATCGTTGTAACTACCTTTGCAATACTTTTTATCTTACAGCAAATATGGATCATAGTGATCGGTTAAAGAAGCTAAGTTTTGCAGGGGTTATTGTTTCTTTAGGAATTGTATTTGGCGATATTGGAACTTCGCCTTTGTATGTATTGAAAGCAATTTTATCGGCAAGTTCACATGTCGATGAGTTGCTTGTAATCGGTTCTCTCTCGTGTATTATCTGGACACTCACTCTTCAAACAACAGTAAAATACGTTTTAATTACCCTCCGAGCCGAAAACAAAGGCGAAGGTGGTATTTTTTCGTTGTTTGCCCTTTTACGACGAAAACGCAGTTGGCTGTTTATATTTGCCCTTGTAGGCGGGAGTGCTCTGCTGGCTGATGGTATCATTACACCATCCATTACGGTGATGTCGGCAATCGAAGGGCTGGCGCTTGTTAAACATGATATTCCCGTTATACCAATAGCGCTTCTTATTATTACGGGTCTGTTCTTTATTCAGCAGTTTGGTACTTCTTTTATTGGCAAATCTTTTGGGCCAATCATGTTTTTGTGGTTTTCGTTGCTGGGGATTTTAGGGTTCTCCCAGCTTGTCAATAATCCGATTGTATTAAAAGCTTTTAACCCGTACTATGTTGTGTTGCTTCTTTCGAAATACCCACAGGGGTTTCTTCTTCTTGGAGCCGTATTTCTTTGTACAACCGGTGCCGAAGCATTGTATGCCGACCTGGGGCATTGCGGATTAAAAAATATCCGCGTCAGTTGGATTTTTGTAAAAGTAATGCTGATAATAAATTATTTAGGCCAAGGGGCATGGGTCCTAGCTAATTCAGAATCTCTTGTTCCGGGGACAAATCCATTTTATGCAATTATTCCTCACTGGTTTTTGCCTGTCGGGATAGGAATAGCTACAATAGCCGCTGTTATTGCCAGCCAGGCTCTTATCAGCGGGTCGTACACATTAATCAGCGAAGCTGTTTCGTTAAATTTCTGGCCGAAAATTCGTGTTAAATATCCATCGTACTCGAAAGGGCAAATGTATATTCCATCGCTTAACTGGATGCTGTTTGTTTCTTGTTGCGTGGTAATCCTTCTGTTTCAGAGTTCGTCGAACATGGAGGCTGCTTACGGATTGTCGATCACCATTACCATGATGATGACGACCATTCTTGTTTTCTTCTTCCTGCGAAAAAAAAACCTGCCACTTTTATGGGTCATACTTTTTGCCACCGTATATTTGCTTATTGAAGGAGCATTTTTAATTGCTAACATGTACAAATTTTCACACGGAGGTTGGTTTACTATCTTGATAGCGTCCATCCTTTCATCTGTTATGTTGGCAATGTACCATGGAAGAAGGGTACGAAACAGGTACATCACTTTTCATCGTATAAAACCATATCTTCCGGTTATTGCAGATCTTAGTGAAGATAAAACCGTTCCGCAATATGCAGGCAACCTGGTTTATACCACACATGCCGACCGGTTGTCTGATATAGAGGAAAAAACAATTCATTCGATCATTAACCGGCAACCTAAACGGGCAGATATGTATTGGTTTTTGCATGTCGACATTGTTGATAGTCCGTATAGGCTGGAATACAAAGTTACAGAACTGAACCCTGGGAAGATCACCAGAATCGACTTTTATATCGGATTTAAAGTAGAACCCCGGATCAACGAATATTTTAAGCAGGTACTAAAACATTTGTCAGACGAAGGTAAAATCAATTTGGTCAGCCGCCATCCATCATTAAAAGAACACAACATACTTTCCGATTTCAGGGTGGTACATATCGATCGCCGGGTAGCCCGACAGGTTGACTTGGCTTTTTTTGACCGAATCAGCATAAATCTGTATTATTTGCTTAAGCGAATTGGAATTTCAGATGTTAATGCTTACGGACTCGATACAGGGATGGTAACTATTGAACGAATTCCGCTTACTATTCCAGGTAAATCGAGAATACCGATAATTATGAAAACAGAATAAAACCAGAGAAGAAACAGCACATTGATATTATATTTAAAAACTTTATAAGTCACAATCATGAATTTAACCAAAGTACTTCAGTATTTCATTCCTAAAGAAAAGAAGTTTTATACCCTATTCAATCTTGTTGCTGATAACATTGTTGAAGGCGCCACCGAATTCGGGAAACTGGTAAATTCCGATTTAGCAGAGGAAAGACGTGCGATCGGGGTTAAAATCAAAAGTATTGAGAAAAAAGGTGATAAATATACCTATGATCTTTTTGATGAACTCAACCATACATTTATTACCCCGATTGACCGGGAAGATATTCATTCCCTCACATCCGCAATGGATGATGTTTTGGACCTGATTCATGGGGCATCTGAAAAAATTGACTACTACCGGTGTAATATTTTCAGTTTGAACATGAAAGAAATGGCTTCGTATTTACTAAAAGGCTGCCAGGAAATGCAAAGTGCCATAAACGAACTGGAAACATTCAGAAATTCGGATCGAACCATGCGCGCCTGCAGAAATATCAATGAAATTGAAAGCATGGTTGACCGGCATTATCATTTGGCTATTTCCGATCTTTTTGACACAGAAAAAGATGCCATTGAACTCATTCGCCAAAAAGAAATTCTTTTAAACATTGAGAAGGCGGTCAATAAACTGGAAGATGTTGCTGACCTTATTGAAACAATTCTTGTAAAATATAACTAACCAGTTTTATTAAAAACCGAGCGTTAAGATAAAAATCCTTCTATGCTTACATTACTTATTACCATTATTGTACTGGCAATTGTTTTTGATCTGATCAACGGGTTCCACGATGCGGCTAACTCAATAGCTACCGTTGTTTCAACAAAAGTATTACGTCCATTCCAGGCCGTAGTATGGGCAGCATTTTTCAACTTTATGGCCTTTTTGATATTTGACCTGAAAGTTGCCAATACCGTTGCCAAAACGGTCGATAACGGTTCGATCAACCTCCAGGTAATACTGGCTGGTCTTGTCGCTGCCATTATATGGAACCTGCTTACCTGGTGGTTCGGTATCCCATCTTCATCGTCGCATACACTTATCGGCGGTTTTGCCGGTGCGGCAGTCGCCCATACCGGTTCATTTTCCGTAGTCAACCAGGAAGTGATTTTAAAAACTGCCGGTTTCATTTTTATTGCACCATTTATTGGAATGTTCATTTCCTACATTCTTTCTGTAGCTATTTTATGGATTTGTAAAAACGCCAATCCACACCGGGCTGCCCGATGGTTTAAACGTCTGCAGTTACTTTCTTCGGCAGCTTTTAGTTTAGGGCATGGAGGAAGCGACTCGCAAAAGGTAGTCGGGATTATTAGCGCTGCCATGATTGTGTTTGTTGCCTGGTTACAGGCTAACGGACAGGCCGTCCCCGAATGGACCCATGTTCAGCAAACTACGGATGCAATGGGTCATCATCATCTTTCGGTACCCAACTGGATCCCGATTTTGTGCTATTCTGCCATTGCATTAGGTACTTTGATGGGAGGATGGAGAATTGTTAAAACCATGGGATCGAAGATTACCAAAGTCACACCTCTCGAAGGGGTAGCCGCCGAAACAGCCGGTGCAATTACCTTGTTTGGCGTGTCGCAGGGACTTGGCGTACCGGTTAGTACCACGCATACCATTGCCGGGGCAATCATGGGCGTCGGAATGACAAAACGTTTATCGGCCGTGCGTTGGGGCGTAGCCACCAACCTGCTGATTGCCTGGATAATTACAATTCCGGTAAGTATGATTGTTGCCGCGGTAGTTTACTGGATTATAAACTTTCTTGGGGTATAAATAAAAAAACTTTTTATTGTTCCATGCTATTTTGTATTCACAATATAGCATGATTTTTTTGCTGTTTCGAACAGGACTGCCGGTCTGTAATTTTGATATAAACCCGATCCCGGTCGTTACTATCGCAGAATGACATCCGAAGAATTTTTTTAGAAGTTGAAAAGGGAACTAGGGACGATAAGAAAACGGGTATCATCAAAATTACTGCCAAGAAGTAAAGTAGCCTCCAAACAGATGAAAAGACGAAGCCATTGAAAATTTCAGCGGCTTCGTTTTTTTTAGCCTTCAGAAAAGTATATTTTTGAACAAAAATCCATCGACATGGCAGTTACGGCGTTCAGGGGCATGTCCCCGTTTTCACAGTTAATATTCTCAATTTTTGTTCTTCTGGCTACATTTTTAATTGTTTTTGTTGTTTCGTTGCTGATTGCAATACCTTTTTTTGGCGTTGATACAATGCTCAATCAATTTTCGCAACTCAATTACGACGACCCGGCAACCATCAATTTGTTAAAATACCTGCAAACCGTGCAGTCGGTTGGGCTTTTCCTGATACCGCCGATGATTATTGCCTGGCTTCTCAATGGTTCTGTAAAAGCATATTTACATCTGAATTGGAATTTTAAATTCAACCTTGTACTGCTTGCCTTCTTACTGATCGTTGTAGCAAACCCGGCCATCAACTTTTTGGGTTCGATAAACAAAACCATGCGTTTACCGGAATGGATGTCGGGAATAGAAGCGCAAATGAAAGCAATGGAAGAAAATGCGGCCTTTTTGCTCGAAAAATTTATGGATGTGAAAACCACCGGAGGTTTGCTTTTCAATTTGCTGATGATTGCTGTAATTCCTGCTTTTGGCGAAGAACTTCTTTTTCGCGGTGTAGTACAGAAAATATTTACCCGATGGGCCCGCAACCATCACTGGGGAATCTGGATTTCGGCTATTTTGTTCAGTGCGCTACACTTGCAGTTTTATGGTTTTATACCCCGCATGGTTTTAGGGGCTTTATTCGGGTACTTGCTGGTTTGGTCGGGTTCGATATGGGTGCCGATATTCGCTCATTTTTTTAACAATGCAGTCGGGGTACTTGGCCTGTTTTTAATCAACCAAGGAACCATAACTCCGGAAATTGAGGACATTGGTTCCGGAACAGGGCAAGTGCCAATTGCTCTCGCCAGCATTGGTTTGACAATATTGCTATTGTATTTCACATACAAACAAAAAGAAGAACATCTTTCGCTTCCGGAATAATCCCATTGTTCTTGGTATTTTGCAAACAGGGAAAAGATAAAAACAAAAAAACCTGTAAGCCATTTTGGCAAACAGGTCTTTTTACTAATACAGGTTTCTCTCAAGAAAATATAATGTCGCATTGTAAATTGCTTGCTTCCATTCGTTTCATTTCCGATGTGCGGTATACATAAACAATTCCGTAGCCTGAAGCCCTTTTCCGTTTTATGTCTTCGGGATACGCGTTGAATTTTTCTTCTACTTCGTTCCATATTTGCTGGATCAGCGAATCCGCCTCATCCCTCATGTCCGATACTTTTTGCGATGCCCGGTTAGTTATATTTTGTAGCATTTTCTGGTGTCTGTAGGCATCTTTAAACTCTTCAAAATGAACTTTTACCAACGCAATCGAAGGGTTGTAGATTGGGCTTCCGCCTTGCATGGTCCGTTTTTGTTCACCGACAATTACTTTTTCTCCCCATTTTAAAATATGTGCTTCCAGGTTCAACGGCGGAATTGCTTTTGTGCAAATATCCATCCCATAATAATCACGAACTTCGGGCTTAATTTCTTCCCGCATAATGCCAAAATTTAACACCTGCATGAAATGCGAAATATATAATTTTGCTTTTTTTACAATCTCCCCGTAATCTTTTGCCCGTTTAAACTGGTTTTCTTTCGAAACTTGTAGTTGCCTGATGGCACTTGAAAATTTTGGGTAAAACGTTTGGAGACGTTCAAGGCTTTGCAGACTAAATGCTAACTCGCGAATCTGGGTTATTTTTCCTTTCTCGAGGCAGGCCTCCATGGCCCGCATTCTTGCCTGATCTGTATTCGGTAGTCTTCGGTATGGCATAATGCTTTATTTCTCTTTTTAGCGAAGGTACGAAATCAGGTATCGAATTTTTAATATTCGCAACACGACTAATCAACAGAAATTTGTTCAAAAACTTAGAAAATGTATCCGAATGCCACTAAATTCTTACTCGACTAAAATAGATATTAACAATTATGTTGAAAATTGAGGGCTTGCTTCTATTGGAGCCCACTTTCCGGAAAAAATTTATCCATAACCACCTCGAATTTGGATACAAGTCTTATTTAGCTATCCCAGAAGTATTTATTCTCGTTTTCGTTAAAACAAAAAAACCGTCGTCATTTAAGCAAATCTTACAATTAAAGTTATAGACGGGTTATTTTTTCTATTTTTGTTGTCACATATTAATCGACTCAGATGGCAAGTGAAGACAGGGAATATGTTGAAAGCCTCAAAAAAGATGATTTCTCAGCTTTTGATGCTTTGTTTAAAAAATATTCTGAAAGTCTTTATGCATTTTCGCTGAGTATTACCAAAGAACCATACATTGCCGAAGAAATTACCCAGCTGGTTTTCATGAAAATATGGGAGAAACGATCGCAGATAGACGAACACCTTTCTTTCAAATCATTTCTTTTTTCAATCACTTATTCTGAAACCATTTCATGGCTGCGGAAAGAAAAATCTGAAAAACGAAAAATAGAAAAGTTCGTGGGTGAAATTTCAAGGATTTCCGATGAAACCAGTTACACCATTGAATTCAATAATATCAACAGCCTGGCAACTCAAATAATTGACAACTTTCCGGAAAAACGAAAAGAAATTTTTAAACTCAGCAGGGAACAGGGCTATTCGAACAAAGAAATCGCCAACCGTTTAAATATCTCGCTAAAAACCGTTGAAAACCAGATGTCGTCTGCTTTGAAATCATTAAAAGAAAAACTTGGGAAAGACGGTATTCTCGGAATCCTTTTCTTTTTTATCATGTTCCACTAATTTTTTTTCTGATCTGGATAGGGGTAACAGGCTTTTCGTTTCGTAGTATAAAAGCAACAGAAAAGTTCGATAATATGAATTATCCGGAAATAAAAAAATATCTTGAAGGGAAAACCCCGGGAAACGAATCCGAGCAAATCAGAAACTGGTTGATAAATCCGGAGAATGAAGCTGAGGTTCGAAAAGTACTGGGAGAAATCTGGGCCAATTCCCATATCAGCCTAATCGGCAATAAACCTGACTTTAATGTTTTACTGAAAAAAGTTCATTATCGGTTAGATCAACAAATTCTTCAAAAAAAGAAAAAAGAAAATCCGGGAAGAATTATCTACCGCCTGTTTGCAAAAATTGCAGCAGTACTGCTGCTCCCTTTGTTAATCCTGACAACGTACCTTTATTTTAATTTTAATCAGTCATTCGACACGCAGATTGCAGGAGAACCCTCCATCCGTGAAATTTATACCAAACCCGGGACACGTACTAAAATAGAACTTTCCGATGGAACGCTGGTTTGGCTGAATGACGGAACGGTGCTTAAATATCCGGAATATTTCAAAGGAAACGACCGACAGGTTTTTGTCGATGGGGAAGCATATTTTGAAGTAAAATCGAATCCTGAAAAACCTTTTATTGTCAATAATCCAATCATGAAGACCATTGTTACGGGGACGCATTTTAACATTTATGCGTATTCGTCGGATAACTTTTTTGAGGCAACCTTGCTCGAAGGGAAAATCCATTTGGAAGGTCAAGCCGGGAATATTGATCTTAAACCGGGCCAGCGGATACAGTTTGATGCAGTGAGCAAAAAGGTTACCCGGGAAGAAATTAATCCTGAAAATTCAGTGGAGTGGATTAATGGTAAACTGGTTATTCACAACGAAAAACTTGAATCGGCAGTCAAAAAATTAAGCCGGTGGTACAATGTTGAAATAGCAATCAGCGACCCTGGGCTTAATTCGCTTGAGCTAACCTGTACCCTCGAAAATGAAAAAATTGGACAATGCATGAATTTGATCTCAAGTGCTTTGCCCGTAACATATACTATTAAGGAAGAAAAAGATCAAAATAAGATCCAACAAAAAATTCAACTTATGAGAAAATAAAAGAAGCCTGTCGGAATCTTGCACATTCGCGGCAGGCTATTTTTTGATTAATTAATAATAAAAAATCAGTCAAATTTATGAAAAAAAAGTTTAACTTCTTTATCCAGGGAGGATTAGATCCCCGGATTAGAAAAACTCTGATGTACATGAGACTAACGTGTTTAATTATTCTGCTGGGAGTCGTCCAGTCTTTTGCCGGAAAAACGGTTGCACAAACGACAAGCATTTCTATTAATTTAAAGAATGCTACTGTAGAAACAGTATTACAGACTGTTGAAGAACAAACAGATTTCTATTTTCTTTACAGCCGGAGCATTGTTGATGTTGACAGGAAAATAGATTTGCAGGTGACCGACGTAAAAGTAACGGATCTGCTAAGTACCCTTTTTGCCGGAACAGGCGTTTCGTACAAAATTGACGGACGCCAGATCGTATTGTCCGGCTCCAAAACAAATGCGATACAGCAGCAAAAAGTCGTCACCGGGAAAATAACCGATTCAACCGGGCAACCGTTGCCGGGAGTAACAGTGGTTGTAAAAGGGACAACTCAAGGAATTATTACTGATTTTGATGGAAAGTATTCTTTACCCAATGTTTCATCAAATGCAACGTTGGTATTTTCTTTTGTGGGAATGAAAACACAAGAAGTATCTGTTAGTGGAAAAAACACTTATGATATTGTGTTGGAGCAAGAATCTATCGGTGTTGATGAAGTTGTTGTTGTTGGATACGGCACACAGAAGAAAGCAAATTTAACGGGTGCCGTAGACGTTGTCAGCATGGATAAGGTGATGGGCAGTCGCCCTCTTGGCAATACAATCGAATCATTGCAGGGAGCCATCCCCGGACTTGAAATTGCCACTAATTCAGGCCAGCCTGGCAGCAATGGAGCAAGCCTTAACATTCGCGGGTTCACATCAATTAACGGCGGATCACCATTGGTGTTGGTTGACAACGTTCCGATGGATATGAATGACATAAACCCGCGCGACATAGAAACAGTAACCGTATTAAAAGATGCTGCTGCATCTTCTATTTATGGGGCACGGGCAGCGTTTGGTGTAATTTTAATTTCCACAAAAAAAGGAAAGAGAAACCAACCAATCAGTTTTAACTATTCATCAAATATTACCGTTAGTTCGGCAACAGACCTTCCGGTAAAAGCCTCTCCTTTAGAATTTATCAGCGCCCTTAATGATTTTGGAACCCGATTTGGCTGGGCCGGACAGGATATCTCTGTTTGGTTGCCTTTATTGCAAGAGTATCAGAAAAACCCGGGAACTTATCCCGACGGGTATACTTTAGTGAATGGAGTAACATACCCCTTGGCCGATTCTGATATGTACGGTAATTTTTTCCAAGAGGGAATTGAACAGATGCACAACTTCTCTTTCAGTGGTGGTTCCGAAAAATCGACCTACCGGGTTTCTTTGGGTTACGATGATGAAGATGGGATAATGATAACCAACAACGACAGATACCGACAATATAACTTAAATACTTTTCTGAGCACTGATTTAACCAAGAATTTAACTGCCAGCCTGAATATATTTTACAAAAATGATTTTAGGAGTACTCCCGGAAATATGGGAAATGTTATCGGCCGGGCAATAAATCTAAGTTCTTATTCACCAATAGGTATGGCTACATTACCGAATGGAGACCAGGTTCCTTATGCAACTTCAAACAATATTCTGAAGTATGAGCCTCCGGTTGAAGATTTTGGAGATGACATAAGGTTGTTCGGGAAATTGGAATATACGCCATTAAAGGGGCTGAAAATAACAGGGGAATATACTTTTAACAAAACTACAGCGAACGGACGTGAGACTCTTATCCAAAATCAATACATGAGTGCTGATACCTATGTACTTACTGTTCTGAACAACGAAACATCTTATTTAAGGTCTAACGCAGCTACGAATTATCATGCATTAAACCTATATGCGAATTATACAAAAAGCATTGGCAATCACAACCTGGGATTTCTGCTCGGTATCAACCAGGAAGACAGCAAATATGAAAAATTCACTACCAGCAGATTAGGACTGATTAGCGCAGAGGTTCCTTCTATTTCTACCAGTACCGGCACCATTGATAGTAACGATAGTTTTAAAGAATATGCAGTATGCGGATATTTTGGAAGGCTGAACTACAATTATAAAGAAAAGTACCTCCTGGAAGCAAACGCCAGATACGATGGTTCATCTCGTTTTGCACCAGGCGATCGGTTTGGTTTCTTCCCTTCTGTATCTGCCGGTTGGGTAATGAGCGAGGAGGCTTTTATGGCTCCGCTTAAAACAGTGATCTCCAAATTAAAGTTCAGGGGATCGTGGGGCGAAATTGGCAACCAGATAACCGGAAGTGATTACTACCCCTATGTTCCAGGTATGGCTCCTTTTAATGCCCAGTGGGTTAACCCGCTTACGAATATCGTTTATTTATCCTTATCTGCTCCGGCTCTGGTAAGCGCAGGTCTTTCATGGGAAACAGTACAAACTGCCAATGTTGGGGTAGACCTTGGTCTGTTTAATGGGAAGTTTAATGGCAGCTTTGATTTGTTTAACCGGAAGACCTTGAACATGCTGGCTCCCGGATTAGAACTGCCGGCTATTCTAGGTGCTCCTTCTCCATTGCAAAATGTAGCCGACCTGGAATCGAAAGGGTGGGAATTAAACATGACTTGGAAAGATGGTATAAAAGATTTCCATTATTCATTTGGCTTGAATATATCTGACAACCGTGCCTTTATAACCAAGTTTAAAAATGAACCGGGATTAATAAGTAATTATTATGTGGGTCAGGAAATCGGTGAAATATGGGGATATACTACCCAGGGATATTTTGCAGTAGAAGATTTTGTAGATGGAACCTTGAAAGCTGACTTAACAGGAGGTACACTTAAACCGGATATCGCTGTCCTTGAAGGGATGACGAACAAACAGAATCCAGGAGATATCCGCTACGTGGACCTAAATGATGATGACGTTATCAATGATGGAGACGGCACCCTAACAAACCCCGGCGACCAGCGTGTTATCGGAAACAATACGAGAAGATATCAATTTGGCGCAAATGGTAGCGTAGAATACAAAAATTTCGATCTCTCATTCTTCATTCAAGGAGTAGGGAAAAGAGACAGATGGATCAATACTGCAGTATTCTGGCCTTACGATGGTCAATTCGGAGAAATATTTCAGCACCAACTGGATTACTGGACCCCTGAAAGAACAGATGGTTTCTATCCACGAATGTACCCCGATGGAAGTGGAAATACAGCGAACAGCAGACTTCGCCAAACCAAATATTTATCAAACGGAGCTTATTTGCGGATAAAAAATATCACCGTGGGATATTCATTACCTCAAAAGATGTTACGCCCCATTGGCATCGCAAATGTCCGTGTCTTTTTCTCCGGAGAAAATCTATTTACCTTCGATGATCTACCAAAAGGACTGAACGGAGATAATAAAGATATTACCTCGGGTGGTTATTACCCTTTCCTTAAAAAGTATAGCTTAGGTGTAAACATTTCTTTTTAATATCGTTTTGTTATGAAATACTTAAAAATAATAATCTCGCTTTTTTTGCCCTTACTGGCTTTTCAAGCCTGTGAAAAGGACAATTTTCTGAACCTGCTGCCGAAGGATCAATTAACGGTTGGAACAACCTTTACCAGTTATTCTAATGTTCAAACGTATGCCTGGCAGTTCTATAATGTATTTCCAGGCTATGTGCCGGCCGTTCCTGATTTAGATTTTAATAGTGACTTGTTTTTGAAAGCTGCTCCAAACAGCCAACCTGACTGGATATGGCAACGGGTTATCGTTCCAGGTTCTTCATCCAACTGGACCGCCCCTTATAAAAACATCCGCAGTATTAATATCATGCTGGATAATCTGGATAATTCCGATATGATCCAAACGGAAAAAGATCATTGGAAAAGTGTGGGATATTTTTTCCGGGCCTTTAATTATGCCGGACTGGTAAATAAATATGGTGCCATTCCATGGGTAGAAACCGCCCTTACCGATGCCGATACCGATATTTTATTTGGCCCGCGTACCCCGAGGGATGAAGTGGCACAAAAAATATTGGAACAGTTGCTTTGGGCAGAACAACACATTAAGCCCGAAGGAGATGGACCAAATACAATTAATGCAAATGTGGTTCGCGCTTTAATCTCCCGTTTCGGATTAATGGAAGGCACCTGGAGAAAATATCATAATCTGGGAGGAGCCGAGCAATATATAAGGGCAAGCGCCAATGCCTCCGAGGCGCTAATGGCGGCATTTCCTAAACTTACCCCAAATTACGACAACGATTTCAATAGCCTTTCCTTGGCGGGAGTCGACGGAATTATATTATTCAAACAATATGAGCTGAATCAACTTGTCCATATTCTTTGTCGTTACGAAAGGAGTAGCTCGGGCAGAAATGATTTAACCAAAAAAGCCGTTGATATGTACCTGATGACCGATGGACAGACCCGTTGGACAAGTCCTTTGTTTGCAGGAGATAAAACCCCTTATACCGAGTTCAGGAACCGCGACAGGCGTTTATACTATACTGTACCGCCTCCTTTTAAAGTAGTTACCCCGAACCTGGCAAGCATGGAATGGTCTTTTACCACAAATGTGGCAGACAGGGAATATATTGACCTTATGGCTCAAATTTCCGATAAAGAGCATAAAGCCCTTCCAACAGACAACTGGATAGGATCAACTGTGGTTCAGGAACCACACTATTTTGATGACAAAAAAGGACAAGCATTCAACATTACTTATACAGGATACCGTCTTTATAAATACTCTAATAAGTTAACCTATATCTACGATTCCGATCAAAATGATGCACCCATATTCCGCATGGGAGAGGTTTTGGCGAATTATGCCGAAGCAAAATTTGAACTGGGCGAATTCAACCAAACAATTGCAGACCAAACCATCAATAAATTAAGGGACCGTGGATATATTGCCCATTTAAATATTAGCGCCATTCCGAACGATCCAACCCGCGATACTACTGTTGATCCTGTTTTGTGGGAAATCAGGAGAGAAAGGGCCATTGAATTAATGGGAGAAGGATTCAGATGGGATGATTTAAGAAGATGGAAAAAAATGAGCTATGTTACAGAAAAGAAATTAGGTCGGTGGATAAAACGATCGGAAGTAAAAACTGTTCCGATACAGAATGGAGCAAGTGAAGGATACATCGATTACGAGGGTCAACCGCCTGTTTCATACCCAGAACACTATTACTTACACCCGATCCCATCAGATCAAATTGTTTTGAATCCGAACATAGAACAAAATCCGGGATGGACGAATTAAGGTCTAGAAAAGGATAATTGTTGCATTTTATATAATACCTTTATCTTAAGGGGACTTTCGCTACTTACATGGGAAACGATGTTCGTAGCGCAAGTCCCCTTCTGTGGGGTAAATAATTTACTCAAACAAAATCAGAGATGGCCATTCATTTGATTTCAAAGAGAATTAGAAAACAGGTTTTACTTCTTTTCTTTCTATTGGGAACACAAACCTGTTACACTTTTGCAGCCACTCCATTGAATACCGACCGTTGGCTTGAAAGTGATTTATAAATGGTTAATTACAAATCAGCTATGAAGAATAAAACGGTAATGGTAAAAAATATTTTAGTGTCTTCCCTGCTTCTTTCTCCGGCATTGAATACTGAAGCACGGGAGGCCAAAACAAGGATCTCAAAATATCCAAATATTATCTATATTTTGGCTGACGACCTGGGGTATGGTGACCTGGGTTGCTACGGGCAAAAATTAATAGAAACACCGAACATTGATAAATTGGCCGGCAATGGGATAAAGTTTACACAACATTACGCCGGAGCCCCTGTTTGTGCTCCTTCGCGATGTGTCTTATTAACCGGAAAACACATGGGCCATGCCGCTATTCGCGGAAACGACGAATGGAACTCAAGGGGAGATGTTTGGAATTATCGGGCAATGGAAGCCGACTCTACCCTGGAAGGCCAAAGCCCTCTCCCTGCCGGAACAATTACCATTGGTCATTTACTTCAACAAGCCGGATACAAAACAGGAATTGTTGGAAAATGGGGCCTTGGAGCTCCCCAAACCGAAAGCATTCCAACAAAACAGGGATTCGATATGTTTTTCGGATACAATTGTCAACGTCAGGCTCACACCTATTATCCGTTGCATTTATACAAAAACGAATACCGGATTCGTCTCGATAATGATACTGTGGCTCCAAATACCAAATTGGATAAAGGTGCCGATGCCAATCTTATGGACAGTTATAAAAAATATACATTGAAGGAGTATGCTCCCGATTTGATGTTCAAAGAACTCTCTTTATTTGTAGATAAAAACAGGAGCCATCCTTTCTTCATGTACTGGGCCACACCAATACCACATGTCCCAATTCAGGCGCCACAGCGATGGGTTGATTATTACACAAAGAAATTTGGAGACGAAAAACCATACCTGGGAGACAAAGGTTATTTTCCTCACCGATATCCACATGCTTGTTATGCTGCAATGGTTTCGTACCTCGACGAACAAGTGGGAACGCTGGTTCAACAACTAAAAGATCTGGGAATTTATAATAACACACTTATCATCTTCTCCTCCGATAACGGCCCTACATTCAACGGGGGAACCGACTCTCCTTGGTTTAACAGCGGCGGACTCTTTAAAAGCGAACAAGGATGGGGTAAATGTTATGTCAACGAAGGAGGTATCCGTGTACCCATGATTGCCAGTTGGCCAGGTCACATAAAGCCGGGAACGACAAGCAACCATGTTTCTGCCTTCTGGGACGTTTTGCCTACTTTATGTGAAATCGTCGGAATGCAGACTCCCAATGGTATTGACGGAATAAGCTTTTTACCCGCACTAACCGGGAAGAAACAGGATACACACAAATATCTCTATTGGGAATTTCCCATGTATGGAGGACAACAGGCCGTACGACTGAGCCAATGGAAAGGCATACGTAAAAATATTTTCAATGGGAAAATGAATATCGAATTGTACAATCTGGATACCGACATACAGGAACTAACCGATGTGTCCGCCCAGCATCCTGAAATTGTAACCCAAATAGAAGAAATCATGCGAAAAGAACACCAAGTGGCATCAAATGATATTTTTAAAATAAAACAATTGGGAGATTAAAAAATATACAAAACGAACCAATCCTTATTTACCTTGCAAAACGGCACTTATCCTAACGACAAACGAACTTTATTTCCTATGAAAAGAAACCTCATTTACATTCTGGTTGTCCTGCTGATTTCTCTTACGGGATTCAGTTACCTCGGGAATGACACAACTTCAACAATTGATATAACTGGTAACTGGAAAGACGAAAATGGGTTTCTTCCATATATTCAAACCCGTGAACCAGCCTTGGAAAAAGAGGAAGTAAAACGATTTACACAGGAACTATTCCTGCCAAAAGGTACTTATACAATTCGGCTTGAGTACGAACGGGAATTTGATAAAGAGAACGGCACGGCATTGGGAAATAACTTCGAGAATTTCAATGGTTTTAAAGTTAACGGGGTAACAAACACGCTCAATTTTCATCTTGATTCTATTACAAAAAAAATATTTTTGGCCGAAAGAAAAATAAATATTACTGAAACGAAAGAAAAAATAAAACTTGAGTTAGCGGTTCATAATACCCGGGTACTTCGCACTTGGGTAACAGGCAATTTTATGCCAAATACAAATCAAAAATATTTTGCTGTTGATCCGGGTACAACCAAAGAATACATGCTGGTACACGACATTCCGTTTTTACTGCGTAAAACCGATTTCCGTCAAACCGCTCCTTGGTTTACAAAAATCGATCCCTCAGTAAATGCAGACCGGGGAAGCCTGAAACTCTGGGATAACGGGATGAACTTTAATTTGGATGGAACGAAAGTCAGTAAACTTCATTTTTTAGGAATGATCCATCAGGTTGATATTGCCAATGGCTCATGGTATAGCGCCAAGGGCGATGAGGGATATTCACATTTCATCGGTGATAAAGCCGGCGACATATTGATTACTTTTCAGAATAACGAACGAGTAACAATTCCTCTGATTTTCGGGTTCAACTTATGGTATGGCAGGCCCTGGGACATGCTTTGGTTCTACCGGCGTACACGTTTGGAAGACGGCTCCAATTACGATAGCACCTTATTTAGCGGAGATCCTGCGCCCCGGGAACTTATTAAAAATACCCTTTGCCTGGTTGATGGGACCCGGCTTATCGGGTCAAGAAGCAGCAATTCGCGTTTTATTTTCTCATTGGATTTGGAAAACAAACCGGTTAAATCAATCGAAGTTAAGGGAGTTCCCGACATGTACAGTAACCCTCTGATTTCGGCCATTACAGTTGAAACATCCGAACCTTCATCGAACTTATCAAGTCTTCCGGATATAAATAAAAACACACCTGCAATTAAGCCGGTAACTATTCAATACGTCGTAAACGAAGAATATAAACCAGGCATCGAGAAACTTCAACGTGCAATTTATTCTTTTGAAGATGAATTGCCAAAACTTACAGAAGCTGAAATCCCGGAGAATTACTTTGGCCCTCAGTATAATTTTAAAGGAACACAGGAAGCAATTTACGCAGCTACTTATTTATATCGCAACGGCCCCGAATGTGGAGCAAAAATTGCCGACAGCGGAACGGGCTGTCCTTCCAGTATTGCTAAAAGACAAACCGTACATTACACGTTCGGCACAGGAATATGGAGAGATCGGCCTTCCCTGTTTGATAATCTTCAGAATTGGATCAAATTATATCAGACAAAATCACCGGGAAACTTACCCGGGCTTGGCCAGACATGGTCGCGCGGTATTGGCGAACTAATGCGCGAAGCAATGGCTTTCGGCTATGGTAAATACATCAATACATATACCGACTGGCTCGACAGCTGTTTATATTCAGATGGAAATCCTCCACATTGGATCCGGATTGCCGGGGCAGGAAACGATAGTATTTTATACCGGACTCAAATCCGTAAAGTTGGAAGTGTAATTGAAAAAGGGAATCGCGAAAATGATGGGCATGGCATCTGTATGTGGGGACGTTATATGGCTTATCATTGGTTGGGACATCCTCTCGACTGGAACAAAAAACGTTGGGATGCCACAAAAGCAGCAGTAGACTGGATCCAGTGGCAATTGGATACAGATACTATTTTCCCCGGAAAACGCATCGATGTGCTATACACTGAAAGCGAATGTGGTATGTATGAGTTTTATGGTTCCTATAACTGCCTGCATGGAATTGAATTATCTATTATTATGGCAAAAGAACTTGGAAAAACGGCAGAAGTGGAAGCATGGACAAAACTTTATAACAGGCTTCAGAAGGGAATTCTTGACAATCTTGTCGATTCAAGCAAATTTGGGCCCGTATGGCATACTGAACCGGAACACAATTGGAACGATGATGGGCAAAAAATGGTTCATATTGACTTAGCAACGGAAGGGATTACCTATACCCCACTCCAAGATTATGCGATGGCCGATGAATTAACCCGGAAATACCTGGAAATTGATATTAATTCATACCGTTACCTGATGAGGGACAAAAACTATAACGGATTGCGCATGTTTGGATACGGGCAAGGAATGATGACCCAAGCCGCATTGTTGCTAGATGAAATGGATGATGCGGAGAAATTTGTAAATATGATGGTCGACCATATTTATACGCCTCATCTTGAAGGTTGGACAGCGCCGGAAGGTATTATGCTGCATAAAAGCGGTAAATATTGGATGCCCGTTTGCGGATACCTGGGGCAGGATTCCCATTTAGCTGACAGCCAGAAAGCGCTTCGCCTCATGTTGGGTATCGATGACAACAATTCTGATCATCTCCGCCTGGTTCCAAGGTTTCCCTTGTCGTGGGATCAAATGGGAATAAGCGATTTCCCGGTATTGACAGGAAATAAAAGGCAAAATATTAAATACTCATACGTTCGTGATGAGAAAGGACAGGTATTCAAATACGGGTTGGAAAATCCGGTTAAAAACATGAGTTTAAGATTGGGCCCAATTCCGGTCGGTAAAGAAATCTTCAATGCAACGTTAAATGGTAAAAAAGTAGCTTTCGAAAAACTTACTTCAGGCGATAGCCGATGGGTTTGGATCAATAATCTCAGCGGGAAACAGGGAGAAGTGAAAATTCAATATCAATAAATCAACTCTAAGTTTGTCTTAATATGAAAAAAATTCTGATATGCTTAATTTTAAGCATCCCGTTTACCTTATCAGGAAGTACGGGAAATCTTGATACGATTTCACGGATTGATATAACCGGGAACTGGCAAGACGAGAATGGCTTTAAAGCAACGATCCAAACCCATGAACCGGAACTGAAGGATGGAGAGTTAAAAATCTTTTCCCAGGAACTGAAACTTCCAAAAGGTAGCTATAACATCTTGTTTGAATATGATCAGGAGTTCGACAAAGAGCCTGGTGGCGCACTTGAAAATAGTCTGACTGAATTCAAGGGTTTTAAAATCAACGGGAAAGTTAATCCGGTTACATTCTCTGCCACGTCAGAAAAAAAAGATGTTTACCAGGCAAAATGCGGGTTTACAGTTCGTGATCCATCGGAGGTAATCAGGTTGGAATTTGCAATTCATAATACACGGATAATCCGTACCTGGCTGGAAGGAAATACGTTCACCAGAGAAAATAAAAACTTCTTTGCCGTTGATCCGGGTTCTGTAAATGAATGTATGCTTATTCACCAAATCCCTTTTATGGTGCGTAAAGCTGATAATCTTCAATATGGTGTCGGGTTACCCAAGCTGGATATAGTAGACCGGGGAAGCCTGAAGCCATGGAACAATGGAATGAGTTTTAATCTGGATGGGACAAAAGTCAGTAAGTTACACTTTCTTGGAATGATCCATAAAATGGATGTAGGTCAAGGGGCATGGAATAGTCTCAAAGGAGATAACGGTTATTCACATTTCATCGGAGATAAAGCGGGAGATATTCTGATAACATATCAGGACAGTAAACAAGTTACCATTCCTTTAATCTTTGGTTTTAACCTTTGGTATGGCAGGCCCTGGGATATGTTTTGGTTTCATTATCCCGGCGGAGCCTCCGATAACAGCGCCAGGCTAAATTTCGACAGCGACTTATTTAGTGGCAATCCCGAGCCCAGAAAAATCATAGAAAACACAGTTTATCTTACCGATGGAACAAGGTTAATCGGGTCAAGAAGCAGCAATACACGGTTCATATTTTCCCTTGACATGGAGAATATGCCTGTAAAATCAATTGAAATTAAAGGAGTAAACGACATGTACGAATATCCCCTGATTTCTGCAATTACCGTTGAAACAGCTTCTCCTTCGCCGATGTTGTCAACTCTTCCGGATTTCGGTCAGGGTGCAGCTGCAACAAAGCCGGTCAATGTTCAATATATTTTAAATGAAGAGTATCACCCAAGTATTGAAAAATTGAAAAGGGCAATCTATTCCTTTAAAGATGAATTACCTGAATTGACAGAACCTGAAATTCCTGCCGGTTATTTTGGACCCAGGTATAATTTTAAGGGAACACAAGAAGCAATATATGCTGCAACCTATTTGTTCCGGAACGGCCCGGAATGCGGCGCTAAAATCGCGGATAGCGGAACCACTTGTTCATCCAGTATTGCCCGATCACAGACGATCCGTTATGCTCTTGGAACAGGAATTTGGAGAGGTTGTCGGCCTCTGTTTGGAGATATTCAAAATTGGTTCAATTTATACCATACGAAATCACCCGGAGAATTACCCGGGGCTGGTCAGGCATGGTCCCGTGGTATTGGGGAATTAATGCGCGAAGCGATGGCATTGGGTTATGGCAAGTTTATCAATACCTACACCGATTGGCTCGACTCGTGCCTTTTCTCAGAATCAAATCCTCCCCACTGGATAAGAATTCCAGGTATGGGTATAAAAACTTCGTGGTCTGCTACACGCCGGGTAGGCAATGAAGTTGAAACAGGAAATCGCGAAAATGATGGTCATGGTATCTGTATGTGGGGTCGCTATATGGCCTATCACTGGCAGGGACATCCAACTTCATGGAATGAGAAGCATTGGAAAGCGACCAAGGCGGCTGTCGACTGGATTCAATGGCAGCTCGATACCGACACCATTTTCCCTGGCAAACGCATCGACTTACTTTTTACCGAAAGCGAAAGCGGTAATTATGAATTTTATAGCTCATACAATTGTTTGCATGGATTAAACCTATCTATCAGGATGGCAAAAGAGCTTGGAAAAACTGCAGAGGTGGAAGCATGGACAAAACTTTACAACAAGCTGCAAAAAGGAATTCTTGACAATGCAGTCGTTTCAAGTGAATTTGGTCCCATTTGGTTTACAAACTCACAACACTGGAAGGATGATGCACAGAAAATGGCTCATGTTCAGTTGGCTACCGACGGGATCACGTATACGCCTTTGCAGGATTATGCCGTGGGTGATTCAATGGAACAAAAGTATCTGGAAATAGACCGGAATACTTACCGTTACATTTTGAAAGAAAAAAACTACAATTGTCTTCGCATGTATGGATATGGCCAGGGAATGATGGCCCAGTCGGCCCTGTTAATGGATGAAATGAATGATGCGGAAAATTTTATAAACGTCATGGTCAATCACTGCTTTCTTCCGAAAATGGAACGATGGGCAGCGCCAGAGGGCATTACCCTGCATAAAAGCGGTGAATACTGGATCCCTGTTTGCGGATACCTGGGGCAGGATTCCCATTTAGCTGACAGCCAGAAAGCCCTTCGCCTCATGCTGGGTATCGATGACAACAATTCGGATCATCTTCGTCTGGTTCCAAGGTTTCCCTTGTCGTGGGATCAAATGGAAATAAGCGATTTCCCGGTATTGACAGGAAATAAAAGGCAAAATATTAAATACTCATACGTTCGTGATGAGAAAGGACAGGTATTCAAATACGGGTTGCAAAATCCGGTTAAAAACATGAGTTTAAGATTGGGCCCAATTCCTGTCGGTAAAAGAATTTTCAATGCAACTTTTAATGGTAAAAAAGTGGCTTTCGAAAAACTTAATTCAGGCGATAGCCAATGGATTTGGATTAATAATCTCAGCGGGAAACAGGGAGAAATTAAAGTTCAATATCAATAAAAGATTACACGGACGCAGTTCGCATTGTTGCCTCTAAAATTTTATAAAACATTTCGAAGATGAAAACACGTTATTCTCTGATAATAATACTTTTTGTTTGTATTTTTTCATTGCATGGCAACGGCCAAACAAAAGATTTGACGTTTGCTGTTGTAACAGATATTCACATTGGTGGAAAACAATCTGTTGAATCATTAATTAGTACAATAAATGATATTAATAATAATCCGGAAATCGACTTTGTGTTGGTTTCGGGCGATTTATCCACAAATGGATGTGAAGAACAGCTTTTAAAGGCAAAAGAATTGTTAGACAAATCGACGAAAAAGTACTATGCAATCCCCGGAAATCACGAAGATGTTTGGTCGTCAAGCGGAGGAACTTTCTTTTCATCAATATTTGGCACCGACCGGTTTTTCTTTGAGAATTCGGGCTACTTATTCATCGGAACCGATTGTGGTTCCATGTTACGGTGGGGGCTTGCTCATGTGCCGAAAGAACAACTCATGTGGCTTGATGAAACATTACACAACATGAAAAATAAAGATATGCCCATCATCTCTGTCAATCATTATCCAATGAATGCGATGGTGGATAATAATTATGAAATGATCAGGTGCCTGAAAACCCGGAATATCCAGTTAATGATCTGCGGACACGGACACCAAAATAGAAAATTCAATTTTAATGGCATTCCCGGAATCATGTGCAGATCAAACTTGCCAGTGGAGGAAAAGAAAATAGAAAGCGGATATACGATCGTGAAAATTCATGACGGTGTTGCCTCTTTTAGTGAAAGAATTCCGGATACCAACTCGTTGCTTCCTCCGTGGACAAAAGTTTCATTAACCAAAATTCCGAAAGATTCTATCAAAATTATAGAACCTGATTATTCTGCAAATGCCAGGTATAACATGGTAAAAATAAATTGGAAATACACGAATAAATACGACATACCGGGCGGATTTACAATTCATAATGATCTAATTTACTCTGGAAACTCGAATGGTGATTTAATCGCATTAAAAAAATCAACCGGAAAAGAGGAATGGTCTTATCATGCAGGCGGAAGAATTTATTCAATTCCTGCCGTTTCCGACGATAGGATTGTTTTTACATCGACAAATGGAAATGTTTATTGTCTCTCGCTAAAGGGAAAGCTATTATGGACATTCAAGACTAAAAAAGCGGTAGTTTCTTCTCCTGAAATCAAGAACGACAAGGTATTTGTAGGTTTTTCTGACGGTTCTTTCCGGTGTCTGGATTTGAGAAATGGAGCTTTGATCTGGGATTATAATCAAATTGAAGGAGGTTTTGTCCAAGCCTCGCTATTGTACAACGGGAATGTTTTTTTTGGGGCATGGAACTCGTATTTGTATGCGCTGAATCAGCGTAATGGAGAGTTACTATGGAAATGGAGCAATAATATGTCGAACGGAAGGTCGCCCGCCGCGGTCGCCCCTGTCGCAGTAAACAACCGGGTATTTGTTGTTTCGCCCGATAATTATATCACCTGCATTGAAGCAAAAACAGGCAAAATCATCTGGCGCGAAACAAATCCGGAAGTACCGGTCAATTTTTCAAGGGGGCTGTCTACCGATAGTTTAACGTTTTTTGTTAAAACGAGGAATAATAAAGGAGTTGGAGTATCCACATCAGCCGATTCAATGAAAATTGTTTGGGAAGCATCGGTTGATCTTGATGACGATGGTTCTCCAACACCCGTTTATGCTGGCGAAAACATCGTTTATATATCTTCTAAAGAAGGGACAATAATTGCTGTTTCCAGGAAAACAAGTCAAACTCTTTGGAAATATAAAATAACCAGTTCTTCCATCAACATGGTTTTACCCGTTAGTGAAAAGGAAATTTATGTATCAACAGGCGACGGGAAAATTATCTGTTTAAAAATAACAGGCAATTCCTCTGGCGGTAATCTGTAAGGATAATTAAAGAATCCATCCTCAAAAAGATGGATTCTTTAATCTCGGCTTTATTATAAAGCAAATGAAATCAGCTTACTGCAAACTTTTTTTGTACTCCATCGGTGTCATTTTATTGATTTGCTTAAACTTCCGATTAAAATTTGAAAGATTATTAAATCCTGACTCATAACATATCTGAAGTATGTTTAAGTTTTTTTCTGTGAGCAATCGACACGCATAACTAATTTTCACTTCGTTCAGAAAGAAAGAGAATGTCTTTTTTGTTCTGGTCTTGAAATATTTACAGAAAGACTGGGGGGTCATATTGGCGAAAGTGGCAAGTTGATTTAATGTGATGTGTTCCCTGAAATGCTCCATGATGAATTGATAAATCTTGTTCATCCTGTCGGTATCTGCTTCATTCAATGTTTCTGTAAATCCGATACACGAAAGGTATCTATATTCCTGAGAACCAGAAAGTCGGTTAAGTAAGTTTAAAAGTTTCATTGTTTGATCGAACCCATTCATTTGAAGCATCGAATTCATTTTCTTTTTGGCAAATTTCCGGGTTTCGCCGTAAAAGCAGATACCCAGTTGGGCTCGTTTTAATAATTGAAGAATATTAACAAATGCGGGCTTTTCAAAAAAATCTTTCCCTAAAAAGTCAATCGAAAACTGGATGACTATCTGGCTGACTTTCTTTTTTGAGTTGACCTCGTTGTTTTTACTTCCATACCAGCTATGTGGTAGATTGGGGCCAATAAAGATCAATTCTTCAAAATCTAAATCTTCGATACTGTTGCCAATATGTCTTTTCCCCTGACCTGAAAGGATCAAAGTCAGCTCAAATTCCGGATGAATGTGCCATGAAACATCAAAATGGGTAAACGATTCTTCTTTCATTAGAAATGGAGAACCCGATAATGGTACTTTCTCAAAAGTAGGTTTCATATCTGTAATTTGTTTTTTTATTGACTTTAGAACTCACTTATATATTCGTTTCAGGGATTTCCACCTTGTTTTAATTCACACTCTTGTGTGAGAGGCAATTCTCTCGTGACTCGTTTTATACATCTGATACTTTATTCGGTAAATATAGAAATTAAAAACATTAAAATAGTATCAGTATTGGATTAGATATTAATGGATTTGGCTCTTATATCTCTTCAATTTTGAGAACAATACCTTCATTTACAAAAATAGAAGTTGGGAATTCGTATTTCTTTGATCAATTAATTATTTATCAGTAAGTTACATAGGAATGATACACGGACATCTGTTGGGACTATATGAAAAAGCGCTGCCTCCCGAGTGGAGCTGGGAAAAACGGCTTAGCGCTTCCAAAAAGCTGGGGTTTGAGTTCATGGAAATTTCTATTGACGAAACTGATGAACGGATTGAACGTCTGTATTGGGACAAAATGCAACGCATGAACTTGCTCATGGATTGCAAAAGATTAGAAATGCCCTTGCGTTCAATGTGCCTTAGTACTCACCGCCGGTTTCCCTTTGGCAGTGCCGATGTCAAACTGCGTGATAAAGCTTATGAGCTGATGGAACGCGCCATTGTTTTTGCTGAAGATTTGGGCATTCATGTTATACAACTTGCCGGATATGATGTTTACTATGAACCTTCGACAGCGCAAAGTACAGAAGCTTTCATGGAAGGGATGAAATGGGCGGCCAAATTAGCAGAGAAACATCAGGTGATGCTAGCCATGGAAATCATGGATACCCCTTTTATGAACTCGATTACCAAGCACCTTTGGTACGAAGAACAAATAAAATCGCCCTGGTATAAGGTCTACCCCGATTTGGGGAACCTAACCGCATGGAGGAACGATGTTGAAATGGAATTGGAAAAAGGAATATCAAGCATCGTTGCGGTACACATCAAAGAAACAAAAGCTGTAACCAGCGCCTATCCCGGAAAATTCAAATGTGTCCCTTTTGGTACCGGTTGTGTGGACTTTGTAAAATGCTTTGCCAAGTTGGAACAGCTCAATTATAAAGGTCCTTATCTGATCGAAATGTGGAACGACCCGGAAATAGACAGTGTGGAAGCGATCAGGGAAGCACAACGATTTGTCCGGGAAAAATATGATTTGGCAGTTGAAAATACGTCTAAAAATTAAGGATAAAAGATACGAATTATGAGGTACTATATTGGACTGGACAATGGCGGAACGATGACCAAAGCCGCACTTTATACTTCGACTGGAACAGAACTTGGCGTTTGCTCTGTCGAAACAAAAATGATTACTCCAAAGCCCGGATTTACTGAGCGCGACATGGATGAGATGTGGCAGGCGAACTGCAAAGTGCTGAAAGATCTTCTATTCAAAACAAAGATCGACGCTGCCAATGTTGCAGGGATTGCCTGTTGCGGGCATGGCAAGGGCCTTTATCTCTGGGGCAAGAATAATAAACCAGTGCGCAACGGCATCATTTCTACTGATAACCGTGCTTACGAATATCCTATGAAATGGGAGGAAGATGGCACTGCCCAAAAAGTATTTGAATTATCGTATCAAAAAATACTGTCGTGCCAACCCGTTTCCTTGTTGGCCTGGATTAGGGATAATGAACCCGGCAGCATAAAAAATATCCGATGGATATTCGAGTGCAAGGACTACGTGCGTTTCATGCTTACCGGCGAAGCGTATGGCGAAATTACAGATTATTCGGGCGCAAATTTGCTAAACCTTCAAACCCGCCGGTACGATGCCGATCTCCTGAAACTTTTCGGCCTGGAATTTGCCATGGAGATGCTTCCGCCACTCAAAAACTCCACGGATATCTGCGGGTATATTACAGAGGAAGTTGCAAAACTAACCGGCTTGAAAGCTGGTACACCTGTAGCCGGTGGAATGTTCGATATCGATGCCTGCGCCATTGCCGTGGATGCAGCTCACGAGGAACGCGTATGTATGATTGCAGGCACTTGGAGCATTAACGAGTATATTCGTCGACAGGCCGTAACCGATGGTAGTGTCATGATGAATTCGATTTTCTGCCTCCCGGAATATTACCTTATTGAGGAGTGCAGTCCGACTTCGGCAGGCAATAACGAGTGGTTTATAAACACCCTGCTACCCGAGTTAAAAGCGCAGGCAAAGCAGGAGGGAAAATCAATTTATGAGTTGGTAAACGCAATGGTAGCTTCAATTCCAGTGGAGGAATTCTGCCCAATATTCTTGCCTTTTCTCATGGCAAGCAACGTGCATCCCAACGCCAAAGCAAGTTTTGTGGGGTTGAGTAATTACCATACCCGTGCACATATTATGCGTAGCATATACGAAGGCATCGCTTTTAGCCACAGGTATCATTTCGATAAACTTCTCGCCACACGAAATAAACCGGTTAGAGAAATTCGTTTGGCAGGTGGCGTGGCAAATTCAAAAGAATGGACCCAGATATTTGCCGATGTAATGAAATACCCCTTTGAAACAGTTGATATTGGAGAAACCGGTGCATTGGGCTGTGCAATGACAGCAGCGGTGGCTGTCGGTGAATTTAAAAACTTTGAAGAAGCTGCCAGTAGCATGATCAAGGTGAAGCAAAGGATAGAGCCAGATCCAAACAACGTAGCGATCTACGAAAAGAAATATGCCTTATACAAGCAGGTAATTTCAGCATTGGACGGGATATGGGACAACATGCAAAAATTAATGTAAAAGAATATGTTGCAAAAATTGAAACAAGAAGTTTTCGAGGCAAATATGCTTCTTCCCAAATATGGGTTGATAACTTTTACTTGGGGAAATGTATCTGCCATCGACAGGGAAACCGGGTTGGTGGTGATCAAACCTTCAGGGGTTGCCTACGAAACAATGAAAGTTTCGGACATGGTGGTTGTGGATTTATCAGGAAAAAGTATCGATGGGAAACTGAAGCCATCATCAGATACTGCGACACACCTAGAACTTTACCGTAACTTTAAAAATATAGGTGGTATTGTGCATACCCATTCAACATGGGCTACTACTTTTGCTCAGGCAGGTTTACCTGTACCGGCTTTCGGAACTACTCATGCTGACTACTTTGCAGGTGAAGTGCCTGTTACCCGCAAAATGACCCCGGCAGAAATTGCCGGTGAGTACGAGTTGGAAACCGGCCGGGTGATTGTGGAAAGATTCAACGATCTCAACCCAGATCATATTCCTGGCGTATTGGTTCATTCACATGGTCCTTTTACCTGGGGCAAAAATGCGCACGACGCAGTGCATAATGCAGTGGTGCTGGAAGAAGTGGCCAAAATGGCTTTCAATACAAGAATTTTAATGGGAACAAATATAAACGAAATGCAATCGGAGCTACTGAAGAAACATTTCTTCAGAAAACATGGGGAGGAAGCATACTATGGACAATAAATCATGGAAAGATAAAATTTCAAATCCTGCACAATTAGGTGGCATTGAACTGTCGACTTTAGATAATGGACACGGTCATGGATGCCGTATTGCGTGGGTTAACACCGGAAGCGGTCTGCGTTTCAAAGTGGTGCTCGATCGCGGAATGGATATTGCCGAGGCATTTTTCAACCAACATAGCCTGGCATGGATAAGTCATCTTGGAGTTACTGCTCCAAACCCGTGCACATCGGCTGGTGTTAATTGGTTGAGCAGTTTTGGTGGCGGACTTCTCACGACCTGCGGACTTACGCATATCGGCCCCCCTGAAAAGGATGAAAACGGGGAACGTGGTCTGCACGACCGGATTGGTAATATTCCGGCAAGTCTTGTTTCTATAACCCAGCCCGACTTACGAAGTGACTGCCCGGAGATGAGTATCACAGGGAAAGTAGTACAATCCGTTGCGGTGGGCGGCCCTCATTTGGAACTTAAACGAACGATTTCTGCCCGGCTTGGTTCTTCCTCTTTTAAAATAACCGACGAAGTTACCAATCTGGGAAATACACCAGCTCCACACATGCTGCTTTACCACTTCAACTTTGGCTGGCCTTTGGTTGACGAGGGAACAGATATAATCTGGAAGGGCAAATGGCAATCGCGTGGCGGCAAAGACAACGATTTTATTTTTAATGAAAAGAACTTTCCAAACCTTAAAAAGTGCCTGCCCCCGATTAAAGAACATTTTGGAACCGGAGAATCTGTAGGTATTATAGACCTTGACGCTGATGCCGCAGGAATGTGTGAATGTGGCCTGCAAAATACCAGCCTGGGATTGAAAATTACCATGCGATTTCAAAAAAAACAGTTGCCCTTTTTAACCAACTGGCAACACTTCGGAAAAAATGAATACGTAACGGGAGTTGAACCGGGTACACATCCGCCTATGGGCAGAGCTGCTGCTCAAAAAGATGGGACTCTCATTTATATTCAACCGAACGAAACCAGAACCTACGAAGTAGAGTTGGAAACGTCACAAATCTTAAATTTATAAACTAAAAATACCAATCGACTAAATGAAACTATACTTAATTCTCGTCAGTCTTGTAGCTGCTATCGGAGGCTTCCTTTTTGGATTCGACACCTCTGTTATTTCCGGAGCAATGGTTACTTTAAAACCACAATTCGGATTAAATGAGTTCGAGGAAGGTTGGGCCGTTGGAAGCATTCTCGTAGGTTGCATGTTAGGCGCTATTTTTTGCGGAAAACCAAGCCAGATTTACGGGCGTAAAAAAATGTTGCTTGTAACGGCATTTATATTCCTTACCTCAACATTGGGCTGTGCTTTAGCTACCGACTTTTACTTTTTTGTTGTATTCAGAATGATTGCAGGTGTTTCTGTCGGGGCGGCATCAATGCTTTCACCCTTGTATATTTCAGAAATTGCTCCTGCCAAGTGGCGCGGAAAATTGGTTTCTTTCAACCAGCTTGCCACGTTCACCGGACAAGCGCTCGCATTTGTTTCCAACAAGTTTCTTTACGACTTTGTCTGCAAATACCAGCACACGATTGGCAGCTATGGTTGCGACGATGTGTGGCGCTATATGCTGGGTGTTATGATTATACCATCTGGTCTGTTTTTAATTTTCCTGATTTTTGTTCCGGAAAGCCCCAGATGGCTAGTGATAAACGGGAAAAGTGATAAAGCCCTGAAAGTGCTTGAAAAAATGGACAGCAAGGAAAGTGCAGCGACTGCACTGCAAGACATTCTTTACTCCGTTGAACATGTAGTTACAAGCAAATTCTCCGATTTATTTAAGGGGAAGATGTTCAAAATACTTATTATTGGTGTAATGATGGCTATTTTCCAACAGGTTACCGGAATAAATGTTCTGATGTACTATGCCCCAAAAATTTTCAGCTTAACAGGAGTCCCGGAAGAAAAAGCGTTTTTGATGACCATGATTATGGGCTTGGTGAACCTGGCTTTTACGATTTTGTCTATTTCTTTAATTGAAAAGATGGGAAGAAAGAAATTGCTGCTTATTGGCTCCACTGGTATGGCAGCATTCATGTTTGCAATCTCGATTGCCTTTTTCACGAACAACTTCCAAAATCCGGGCATGATATTATTTTTCGTGATGGGATACCTCGCTTTTTTTGCTCTTTCACTCGGTCCTATTGTATGGGTATTGATTGGAGAAATTTTCCCCAACAGGGTTCGAAGCAGGGGCGTTTCTATTTCAATCTTTGCGATGTGGGCAGCCAACTTTGCTATTTCTTACTCGCTCCCTATTTTACTGAAATATATAGGCGGTGGATTTACATTCCTGATATATGCGGTGATGTGCATTCCTTGTTTCCTTTTTGTTCTGAAATACCTGGTGGAAACAAAAGGCAAAACACTGGAACAAATTGAACATGATTATTTAAAATAGTTAAAGCCGATGGAAAATTATGGACAAGGAAACTCAATTGGTTTGGAACAAACCGTTTCTGAAAATATTGAAACAGGTTTTAGACAGACGGATATTGCCATCGAAAAATTTGAAGTAGAAATTCTCAGGTCATTGGCGCGAAAAGTAGCAGAGCTTGCGCATAAACCAGAGATGGACGTAAAACGAAAGCTATGGCTTATGCACAACAAGTTGCAGACCTTACAGCCGGTGGTTTTCTGCGATCCGGAGAATGGATGGAACGAAATTATTACAGATGCCCAGATTCAATGCAAATCGAAGCTGGCCCGCAGGTGGGAAATGAATTTGCGCAAGGAGATTTTTTGGGGTGAAGAAATGGGCGACGACAGACCGGTTGAACCATTCTTCAATGTTCCATATACGGTGTCATCCGACAACTGGGGCGTTGAAATCGTACGACATAAAATATCGGAATTAGGATCATTCGTTTGGAAATCGCCCATTCAGGACTATGACAAAGATCTCAAAAAACTGCATCCGTTGACTTTCGAGATTGACTGGAAAACAACAAATGCTTGTCTCGAAGTCGCCAATGAAGTATTCGATGGTATTCTTTCGGTCCGGATGAAAGGTGTGTGGTGGTGGTCAATGGGCATGTCTTATCCGGCAATACTTCTTCGTGGCATGGAAAACCTTTTCATGGATTTCATGGTTTATCCCGACGAAGTAAAAGAACTGATGTCCATTATTTCCAAAGGATTTATGAATAAACTTGATTACCTGGAGAAAAACAATCTGCTCTCCTTAAATAACGATGGAACCTACGTGGGATCGGGTGGTTATGGGTATACAAATGAACTGCCTTTGTCAGATTTTAATGGAAAAGTACGTTGTGCCGATATGTGGGGGTTCACCGAAAGTCAGGAAACAGTTGGCGTTTCGCCTGAAATGTATGAGGAATTTATTTTCCCATACGAAAAACCAATTATGGACCGCTTTGGCCTTACTTGCTATGGATGCTGCGAACCCCTGGATACGCGTTGGCATGTTGTGAAAAAGCATCATAATCTGCGCCGTGTTTCCTGTTCGGCATGGGCAGACCTAGGAAAAATGGCCGAATATTTGGGCAGAAATTATATTGCCTCAGTAAAACCAAGTCCGGTTATCATATCATCTCCTGATATCAATAAAGATGCTATTCGAAAACAGATTCAGAACATTCTCCAAACCATGAATGGGTGTGTGGTTGAGATTATCATGAAAGATAACCACACCATTGGAAATCGTCCTGAAAATGTGGTAGAGTGGACAAAAATTGCAAAAGAAGAGGTCGATAAATTTATTCATCATCAATTATAAATTCTAAAAGATTAAAGAATATGTCTTCTAATAATTCAGAAATTACCGGTCAAATTAAAAGATATTGTTTGGCTTTGGATTTAAAAAATGACCCGGATTTGATCGCTAAGTACAGGTATTACCACACCGACGAAGGGATCTGGCAGGAAATTAAAGCTGGCACCCGCAATGTGGGTATAGAAATGGAAATATATAATGTGGATAACCGCCTGTTCATGATTTGTGAAATGCAGGTTGATGTGGATTTTGACAAAGCATGGATAGAAATGAACAAAGGAGAAAAAAATCCGGCCTGGGAAACTCTCATGCAAAACTACCAGCAAGCACTTCCGGGGCATAAGCTGGAATGGGTAAGAATGGAAAAAGTCTACGAAGTAAAAAAGAACATGTAATCAAAAACTATAAAAATACTTTGAAATGAAAATTAAAGAAACATTTGAACAAGGGAAAGGGATTCTTCGGTTAATCCCGGTTTTTGTACCAAGAAGATTTAGCAAGGCAGGTTATCGGCTTCGCCTTCATCCTGACGATTACTATGCTCTGGGAACAAAGCGTGGTTCAATCAAAGAACGTTGGTTTGCATCGGTTATTACTTGTATGAATGGACCGCTTGCACCGGCTGATGAAGGATTAAGTTATGTTTTACCGTTCAGCGAGAAATTATCTGAAAAGTTTACATTAAAGGAAACTGTCGATTTTTTTGGTGAACAAATTGTAGGAACAGAACTTATGCAAAAATATGGTGGCTGGCCAATGTACTCTAAGTTCTTCGATTTTGGAGCTCCTCTTTTTCATCACTTGCATCTCGGCTTCGATGCCGCAGCAAAAGTAGGTCGGTTAGGGAAACCCGAAGCGTATTATTTTCCACCGGAAATGAATAACTACGGCGGAGACTTTCCGGTTACCTATTTTGGATTCGATCCAGATGTTACCAAAGACATGGTGAGAGAACGGCTGTTAAAGTATGAAGAAGGCGATACCCGCATCACTGAACTTTCGCGTGCATATCGCATACAACTTGGCACCGGCTGGTATACCCCTCCGGGTGTGATCCATGCCCCGGGTTCGTACCTGACTTATGAACCTCAATGGAACAGCGATGTAAATTCGGTTTATGAGAATATCACCTCGAATGAAATTTACCCTTACGAGTTTCTGGTAGAGAATTGCCCTGAAGATAAAAAGCGCAACATCGATTATGTTTTAAGCCTTATGGACTGGGAGAAAAATATTGATCCGCACTATAAAAAGACTTATTTCCGCGCCCCAATTCTTTGCCCTCAATCGAATGAACAATTCACCGAAAAGTGGATTTCTTATGCCAACGATTATGTCGGAGCAAAGGAACTACGGATTATGCCCGGACAAACCGTTACGATTAAGGATGAGGCTGCCTATGGATGCATTATCATACAAGGTCATGGAAAGTTTGGAGTTTACGATGCCGAAGCTTCTGTCATTTTACGCTATGGACAACCAAGTAACGACGAGTATTTCGTGAGCGAGGCCGCGGCAAAAGACGGCGTGGTTATTACCAACGAAAGCAAATTTCAACCGATGGTCATACTTAAACATTTTGGACCGAACCATCCGGACATGCCAGCAACGGTATAAAAAAGGATAACTAAAATCAATAGTGCCATCAGGTAAAATTGAAACAACTTTATTGACCGGTCAATTTCAGGTGACCGGTCAATAAATCGAAGTTTGGAATAACAGAGTCATTCTATACAAACAACTCGTAAAACAGCAAAACAACCAATCCGTACTCTTCATGTGTTCTTTAATGAAACGCCGGGCTTTGGTAATATGGTCCTCAACCGTTTTTACAGAAATACCCGGTTCCTCGGCAATCAATTTGTTGCTTTGACCTTTTTCTTTGCTCATCCTGAAAATCAATCTTCGCTGTGTTGGAAGCAGCTCTATCAGCTCTTGTCTTCTTTCAGCGCATTTCGTTTGTCCCCAAACTGATGAAAACATCCTGTACTACACCGAGAACACCTTCCCGGTTTTCAAATAAACAAATACAAATTTATATAGTCTTCGACTGTATAGCATACAAGCTGTCGATGGCATTTTTGTCATTCGATTTAAATTGTTTAGAAGCTGTAACATTTGACGAAAGCAAGGATTACTATTACCCAATTCCACAGGAAGGTATAAACCTGAACGGGAACCTGGTGCAGAATCCCGGCTGGTAACAAATTTTTGTTGATTTAAAGTTATGAGGCTGTGCAAAAAGTCTTTTCCCAAGTCATTCCGAACCTGCTTTGGGATCTCAATATTCTGACTTTTTGTACAGCTCCAATTTTCACATATCTTTGAAATAGTTTACTCAAAGAAAGATTCTTAAAAATCGCTAATAATCTTACAAAATGATGAATATCCGATTTATCAGACTTCTATTTTTTCTGACAATTATTCTATTTTTCAGTTGTGAGGCAAGTGACAACATTCCGAAAAAAAAATTATCCGATTCGGAAAAAATAGCCAATATCAAGTGGAATGTGAAAAATGTCAGCAAGGGCATAAAACTAAAAACAGCCAACATCAATATTTTCGATTCGCCCCAGGCTATTTTCATGATTGAAATAGACACAGCTAAAGCCAATGTAAATTATTTCGTAGGCATGCCGGAAATGCTTGCAACAACAAGCACCCAAGCGGCTCTTCAGAATGCAATTATCGCAATCAATGGCTCGTATTTTAACATTGAGGAAGGATACAGTCGTCACTTCGTTAAAATAAACAACCAAGTTATCGCCCAAACCGAGGAAAAAGAGTTCAGAACCCGGGCAACCGGCATATTTACGGTTACAAAAAACCGCATCGATATTTCAACATGGAATAAGGAAAAAGAAACCGGAAATGCAGAAAACGCAGAATATGCAGTAGTTTCAGGCCCGTTGGTTATCGATGATGACAAAAATATAGACATGTGGAACAATTCGTTTGTTCACAGCAGACACCCGCGTTCGTTCGCCGCTTTTTCCAACGAATGTCTCCTCCTTGTTGCTGTTGATGGAAGGGCGTCGGAACGTGCCGCCGGAATGAACCTGACCGAACTCCGTATTTTTGCCCGAGCAATTGGCTGTACCGATGTTATTAACCTCGATGGCGGTGGCTCGACAACCCTTTATGTGAAAGGAGAAAAGGGCAACGGTGTGGTAAATGTACCTTCCGATGGACACGAACGTCCGGTAAAAAGTATTCTTTATATTACTCCGGAATAAAATGGTCACGAATGAAATAGTTTTTATCCTTCTGTTGCTGGCCTTTTTCCCATTAAATCAATCATGTTATGAAACGAACAGGCTTGCAAAAAGCACAACTTGTCCCGACATTTCGGGAAACACCAATGAACAAACTGCATGTCAGTTCCATCCGGTGGAATATCTTGATAATATAGCTAAACTTAAACCAATAGAAAATCAGAAACTTTAAAATTTGTTCGGATGAAAAAAAATGTATCGCTACTCTTTCTTATTATTATCTCTTCCTTTTTAATCTCTTTCAATACCTTGGGAAGAAATACAAAAACGCCAAAACCTCTTGATCTGGGTTATTCCATTGGAATTGACAAGATAAATCCGGAGAAAATGAAATATGCCAAATCGGTAGGAATTGATTACATTGAGGTTTCGCCCAACGGGCTGGTCAGCAAAGACCGGAGTTTCAATTTCAGCGATGAAGAAATGATTGAGAAAATGGAGAAGGCCAAAAATGCGGCAGAAGAGGCCGGCATAAAAATATGGTCTATTCACATGCCTTTCGGTCCGAATATCGATCTTTCCCTTGCCAATGAAGAAGAACGTCGGCAAGTGGTTGCCTTGCACCAAAAATTGTTGGGCTTTTTTCGCATCCTTCAGCCGGAAATTGTTCTGTTTCATCCCAGTTTTTATTTAGGACTGAACGAACGGGAAATCAGGAAAAACCAGATGATTAAGTCGGCTGTTGAGCTGAATAAAACCGTACGCGATATGAATGCAACAATGGTAATCGAAAATATGCTTGGGTATGAACTGAATGTAGATGCTGAACGCGAGCGCCCATTATGCCGCACTGTTGAGGAAACAGTGGAAATTATGAGCCGCTTGCCCAAAACTATTTTTTCGGCGGTAGACACCAACCACATCAAAGATCCTGAAAAACTGATCCGGGCCATGGGAAAACGTTTGAAATCGTTACACATAGCCGATGGCGACGGGAAGAAAGAATGTCACTTCCTGCCCTGTTCAGGCGAGGGACAGAATAACTGGACAGACATCTTGTCGGCGTTGAACGAAGCAAGCTACAAAGGTCCGTTTATGTTTGAATGCGCATATAAAGATGTGAAGGATCTTAAAGAATGCTATGAGCAGATGTATAACCGGATTGTTGCCGATAAAAACCGTTAAACTAATTTTTCAATGAATGCCATTTGTAAAAAATATCTGTTTGTCCTTCTTATTCCCGTTTTATCTTTTTTTTCAGTTGCAGGCGAAGACCTTCCTCTAAAATATGTTCGGGGTGAAAACCTCACGGTTTTCGGACAGCCCGGTTTTGTTCCTTCCGGTCTTTTTCAGCGTATCGATTCACTAAACTGCATCGGATTGACTAACGAAGTAAAAAACTTATCAACCAATTCGGCGGGGCTGAATATCCTGTTTCAAACCAATTCTCGGAACATCGGTGTAAAATGGAACTTACGAAAATACATCTCAAGGGCAAATATGACCCCGACAGCTATCGGCGGTCTGGATCTTTACGGGTGGAACGGCAATTCATGGCAATTTGTAGCATCTGCCGGTCCCGGATCAGAAAAAAACATCGCCTCTCTGGTTAAAAATCTCGATGGAAAAATGAGGCATTACAGAATTTACCTACCCCTCTATTCCGAACTGACAGAGATCGAAATCGGGGTGGACGAACAAGCTGCCATAAAACCTGCCAGCCCGGAATACATACCATCAAAAAAGATTGCGGTCTACGGGTCGAGTATCACCCAGGGAGCATCGGCTTCCCGGCCGGGAATGGCTTATCCTTCGATCATTTCCCGCAACCTGAATGTCGAAACTTTTAACCTGGGATTTAGCGGGGCCGGTAAAATGGAGATCGAAATCGTTGATCTGCTAGCCAAAATACCAGCCGATCTGTATATTCTCGATTGTGTACCGAATACATCTCCTGAACAAATCAAGGAAAGAGCGCTCCCATTCATCAAAAAACTACGGATACTGAAACCCGGTACGCCAATCCTCATGGTGGAAAGTATTTTCCGGGAAACGGGGAATTGGAATCTCGAAATCGGAACTCGCGTCCGCCAGCAAAACGAGTCGTTCAGAAATGTATACGAACAACTGCTTACTGAAAATTTTGAACAGGTTTATTATATTCCCTCCAATGAATTAAACGGAAAAGACCACGAAACGACCATCGACGGAACACATCTCACCGACTTGGGACAGCTGCGTATTGCCCGACGAATAAGCCACGAAATTGTTGAAATACTTAAAATCCCTCGGAATAAATAAACTGAAATACTCCTGACGTTCCACAAACGTTCGAAAATTCCTTTTGTATAACATCATTTGTAATTATTGATTTCAGCCTGAATACTTCTAACTTGTAGATAATAAGAGCATAACAGTTCAACTATTTTTGCAGGTTACAGGACGCATAATAACGGTTGCTTATGAAGTTATTCGAACGAATTATTCCACCCCGGGAATGGCGATTTCCGGTATTGCTTTTATGCGGAATAATTGCGGGGCTTGCAGCGTATTCGTTTTACATCAGCAAAGCCCATTCGTATTTGTCCGACAAGCCTGAAACCTGCACCAATTGCCATATTATGGCTCCCCAATATGCCACTTGGAGCCATAGTTCACACCGTGAATATACAAACTGCAACGACTGTCATGTGCCTCACAATAATGTGCTTAATAAATATTTTTTCAAGGCAAAAGATGGAATGCGCCATGCCAGCATATTTGCACTAAGAATGGAACCGCAGGTAATTTTTATTCATGAAGCCGGACGAAACGTAGTTCATACGAATTGTATCCGCTGCCACAGTGCGCTTTTGCTCGATCCCAAACTGGTGTCAACCGTGGAAAACCAGGAAGCTCATGCAACCGGCAGGGTTTGCTGGGAATGTCACCGAGAAGTACCGCATGGCCGGGTCAACAGCCTGAGCAGTGTACCCAATGCCCGCGTGCCTCTTCCGGAAAGTCCGGTTCCCGCGTGGCTCGAGAAAATGTTAAAAACCGAAACATCAAAAAAATAACGACTATGAAAAGTATACTCAACCTGATAGAAAAACGCCCGTGGATGGCATGGCTTATTTTTTTCGCCACCGTTGTTTTTGTTTTTTTCATTGGTCTTTTGGCGTCGTCAATAGTTGAACGGAGGGCCGAAGCTGTTTTTGTGAATATTCCCCAAAAACAGGTTTCGCAGTGGGAACCCCGAAACGAAGTTTGGGGTGAGATTTTTCCACGGGAATTCGACTCATTCAAACAAACCGTCGACACCACTTTTGCGAGCAAATACAACGGAAGCCGGATGATTGATATGCTTGACGTTGATCCGCGGCTCGTGGTGCTTTGGGCGGGTTACAGTTTTTCAAAAGAATACAATCAGTCCCGCGGACATGCTCATGCTGTGGAAGATATTATAAATATTTTACGCACCGGCGCACCCACCGATGCCAACAGCGGGCCAGCGCCATCTACTTGCTGGACCTGCAAAAGCCCCGATGTGCCCCGACTGATGCACGAATGTGGTGTGGCCGCTTTTTATACAGGAAAATGGGCCAGTCTGGGTGGTGAAGTGGTGAACCCGATTGGTTGTGCCGACTGTCACGATGCAAAAACCATGAACCTGCATATTTCCCGTCCGGCGCTAATTGAAGCCTTCGAACGACAAGGAAAAGACATTCAAAATGCAAGCCATCAGGAAATGCGCAGCCTGGTATGTGCCCAATGCCATGTTGAATATTATTTCAATAAGAAAAAGGTAGAAGGCGCCGAATACCTGACATTTCCGTGGGATAAAGGCATGTCGCCCGAAGCAATGGAAAAATATTACGACGAAATTGAATTTTCAGATTGGACACATGCCCTCAGCAAGGCACCAATGCTGAAGGCGCAACATCCGGATTACGAAGTGCACCTGACCGGCATTCATGCCGAACGGGGCGTATCGTGTGCCGATTGCCACATGCCATACAAAAGTGAAGGCGGGCAGAAACTTACCGACCATCACATTCAGTCGCCGTTGAACAATGTGGCCAACTCGTGCCAGGTTTGCCACCGCGAAGAAACCCTGGAATTGGTTAAAAACGTGTACGACCGTCAGGATAAAATTATTGAAAACCGCAACAAACTTGAGGAATTGCTTGTCCGTGCCCACATGGAAGCAAAAAAAGCCTGGGACTTGGGAGCTAAAGAAACCGAGATGAAAGACATCCTCCAGGGAATCCGTCGTGCACAGTGGCGCTGGGATTATTCGGCCGCAAGTCACGGAGCATCGTTCCATTCGCCGATTGAGATTGGCCGTATAATATCGACCGGCATCACTATTGCACAGGATACCCGTATCAAACTGGCCCGTGTTTTGGCCGATTTGGGATACAACAAGGAAGTTCCTTATCCTGAAATTGAAACAAAAGCCAAAGCGCAGGCTTTTATCGGGCTGAACATGGAACAACTGAAAAAGGAAAAGCAGGAATTCAAACGGAATCTGTTACCTCAATGGCAGGAAAAGGCAAAACAAAGAGAAGCCACGTATGACAAGGGAAAAGAGTAAAAATACCGGTCTTGTGTGGTTGCAAAAAATGGCATAACTTGTTTTTAAATTTAAAAAACCGAAATCATGAAAAGGGGATATCTGTTTCTTTCCATTTTATTTTTTTTCGCCATACTTCATATACATGCACAGAATTACCAGATCAGTTCGCCGGATGACGATGCCGAAGAATCTGTCGGATATACGATCGTAACCCTCAACAGTCCGGTTATCGACCTGACCTCCGATCCGACCAACCCAAAAAATATGAAGCAATGTGTCGGTCTGAGGTTCACAAATGTGCAGCTTCAGAAAGGGACAGCCCTTTCAAACTGTTATCTGGCTTTCCAAGTTGACCAGCCAGCCAGCAAAATCTCGATGTTGGCGATAACAGGCGAAAAGAGCGGAAATGCAAAGCCTTTTCAAGCGATAGACCGGAATATTTCATCGCGGGCAAGAACCATTGCACGGGTCAACTGGAATAATGTTGAGGCATGGAACGAAGCAGGCGCTATTATGAAATCGCCCGATATATCGAAAATATTAACCGAAATCATCAATCTTCCCGATTGGACACCGGGCAATTCGATTGTTTTGATAATCGAAGGCAACGGGCAGCGACATGCCACGGCGTTTGACAAAAACCCGGAACAGGCTATTCAGCTGGTTCTGAATGGTGGGGTAATTGTTGCTTCTGTTCCAGCGGCAAAGGCTTCTTCAACTTCAGTAAATCAGAATAAACCAAGTCAACCGGTAGCTCAACCCGAACCTGCACCAACCAGTCAACCGGCAAAAACACAGACAACCCAAGCTCCATCAGCAATGAAGGGCGGAAGTTCGCTTCAGGAAACAGTGAACACATCGCAAGCCCCGGCAAAAATTGGCCTCGACTCACAAATTGAAGTTACCATTCCGCAGGGGATTGCTCCGGCAGGAACCAAACTGACGATCAACAAAGTAACCAAAGAATACAAATACGATGAAATCAACATCCTGAACGCAATGGATGTGACCCTTTCGTGTGGTAAATTATTTCAAAAATCATTGGAAATTAAAATGTTCTTCGATAAAAGCAAATTGTCGGTTCCCGGAGTTACAGAAAACATCAGGCCTGCTTATTTTGATGAGAACAGAAAGCAGTGGGTTGCTTATCCGGACTATTCTATAAACGAGCAGGAAAGTTCGATTTCGTTTAAAACTTCACATCTTACAACACTTAGCCTTTTCGAGTTTCTGACGACAGGCTTTTATTCGATGAAGTTTGAAAATGAAGACTGTATTGTTTTTTATAGCATTTATGACACACACCGGCCAATGCCAAATTCAGGATATAATGATTTTAAAAATGAGGAATGGTATATTAAAGAAGGGGATGAAAAAAGAAAGAAAGATTACTATGCCCCCTATATGGTTCAGGATATTGCCCATTGGTTTAGTGTGGCAAAAAAAGCATTTCAGGACGAACCTCATAAATTGTGGGTCCCTACAGGAAAAGTCAATATTTATGTAAAAAGCATAGACAAAGGCGCATCTGAAGGTGAATACGGATCGTGGGCCAATTGCATGTATGTTCATAATGATCAAAAATCACCCCATGCTAAACCATACCTAAACCTGAAAAGCCTTGTACCCCACGAATTTTTGCACCTGATAGAGGATAATTATTACTTCATGGAGCTGGACCCAAAACAAATTGCAGATGCATTTAACGCGCCAAATTTTGTGGCTGATAGAGTTTATACCCTGCCTACCTGGTGGTATGAAGCTCTGGCTGTTCAGGGAGATGCCATGGCATACGGTATAAAAGATACAACTGCCCTTCCGCTTCCGGAATGTGAAAAATTAGCAAAAGAATGGCAAGGTGTAGAAAGTTCAATTTGTAAATCGTGGGATAAAGGGGAATTATATGAAGCAGGTCTTTTTCTCTATTATCTTACTAATTACTGGTCGAAATATACATTTAACATTGCTAATCTTCTAAAACATGCAGGACTTGATCTTGACCAGAATGATTATCTAACAATCCTCGACAATAAGTTACAAAAGGTATATGACACCAATATTGAAAAAGAGTTTGAAGGATATGCCAAATGGGCTTACCAAAATACAGATTCGAGATATATCCGGTTTAACCCGGTGAATGGCCAAAATAATGTAATAGTCAAAGTTCCTGTAAGTTTTACCTCGCAGGAAGTAAAAGAAGAATTACCTCACTTGTCGGCAAAAATTATTAAACTGCGGCTTGATGGCCCCAACGTCACTGAAGTTAAAGTTGAGACAATCGTAAAATCGCTCGACCCTGGCATCAAATTATTTCTATGTGACATTGATTTGAAAACCGGCAAACCAAAAGTTATCAGGGAAATGATGCTAACCAAACCCGATTCTTCAGGAATGACCTGGACTACTACTTCCACTTTAAGCCAGAAGTACAAGTACACGAATATACTGGCCATAAATACAAATAAAGACAATGCAGGTTCTTTCTACATCAATGTGAGAAATCTGGTGCAACCAAAGCCATAATAACTTTGAAAAAATTGGTTAAATAATTATTCCAGAATGTGAATGCTCTTGATCCGAATATCATCAACGGGTCGGAACTCACTGCCGATCGCAACTTTTGAAATCCGGTCGGCCACGTCCATACCTTCCAGTACTTCGCCAAAAATGGTATAGGTACCATCAATATGCGGGGCGCCGCCTTCTGTTTTATAAGTATGCCGTTGTTCTGCAGTAAATTTTACCTGATTTTGCTTTTCAATTTCATTTAATTCTTTATCGGTGTAAACCCGGCCAGTAACAATGTAAAACTGAGAGCCATCGGAACGCCGTTTCGAATTTTCGGTATCGGGTTTGCGGGGCGAACCGATCATGCCGCGCCGGTGATAAAACCCGGAAACAATATGCGCGGGCAGCGTGTAGCCAGGCCCTTTCCAACCAACCACGTCATCTTTGGTTGCATAGCGGGTATCGGCAGCGCCGCTTTGTATGCAGAAACCTTTAATCGCCCGGTGAATCAACAAACCGTTGAAATACTGTTCGCGTACCAGTTTGATAAAATTATCGCGATAGGCCGGCGTCTCGTTAAACAAGCGGATTTTAATGTTCCCAAAATCGGTTTCGATAAGCAGTGCCTTGATTTTTTTATTCGCTTCAAACATTGTTTTATCGGCCTGTTTTATATTCTCAAGGGCAACCGGACGGGATTCTTTCTTTTTCATTAATTCTGAAATAAAAGTCGAAGGAATCACAAAATAACGGGCTTCGTAATCAACAATCTTAGAAAAAGCCAGCCCGATGGTTTGCAGGTTCGAAGCAAACACAGGAGTTCCGAAACTGGTTGAGCGAAACTGGTTGGTTACAGTATAAAGCGGGTTCCCCTGAATATTCGAATAACTAAGTATTTTCCCCCGATGCAAAGGAATGGTATTTCCTGTCGACGGGGTTACATAAATGGTCTTTTCACTATCCGGGGCAATTCCCTTATAAAGCGGGATTGGCATCCGTTTGACACCATCCGTTTTTAAAAGAATCAGATCGTTAATACGGTCAATTGCCAAATAACCTGTAACTGTATAATTTTTATCCTCGTCGAGAGGAGTAAAAACCGCATGGGTGGAGCCATCCATCATCGAAAGGCGAATAACAATCACATCTTCTTCCACAAAAAAACCCTGACCGGTTTCCAGTATGCGCCCCTTATCGAAAGTCTGTATTTTCACGATGGAAGATAAAAAGCCGGAATACGAACCGGAATTTTCCTGGTTTTCGGGAACCGTTCCAGTTTCTTCTGGTTTCTCCGGCTTGTCTGCTTTTTTTTGACCAGCTTGTCCGCAGCCTGTCAGCAAAACAATCAGAAATAAATAGGTCAGGATTTTTTTCACTGGTTCTGTTTTTAAAAGTATTTGATGTCGCTTGAAATATGTTCATTTTAAAACTTTCACAATTATCTTCACATCCCTGACCGGTCGGTCATTTTCATCGGTTTCGAGAGCTGCAATTTTATCAATCACTTCCAGTCCTTCAATACATTCACCAAAAATGGTATATTTTCCATCAAGATCAGGGTATCCGCCAATGGTTGTATATGCCCTTCGCTGCTCTTCTGAGAACTCAAGAATACCCGGTTGCATGTGATATTCAGCTTCAATATCTTTTTTTATTTTTTCGGCCAGACTCTTAAATTCCTGAACTTTTTTTTCTTCTTTCAGTTGTTTCAGTTCATTCCTCACCGAAGTTGTCATAAACTGGTTGTACACTTTTTTTCGGATTGGCTGGTTAACTGCCAGTTGCATCGTGTCGAGCTTGCCCGGCGTGAAAACCTGTCCTTTCACAATATAAAATTGCGAGATATCCGACTGTTTGAACGGGTTCACGTCATCGGGTTGCCGTGGTGCGCACAAGGCCCCTTTTTTATGGAAATAATGAGAGATAATTTCATCATCCACTGTTTTATCCGGATCTCCGTAGCCAATCCGTTTTCCCGGCGGCGCATTACGCGACGACCTTGACCCGCCTTGTATCAAAAAGTTTTTAATGACCCGGTAAAATAAAGTCCCGTCGTAATACGATTCTTCAGCCAACTGGATAAATGCATCCCGGTGTTTAGGTGTGTCATCGAACAAACGAAATTTCATATCGCCTAAATTGGTTGAAATAAGCACTATTCTTTCCTGCGCCAGTCCAACAAAGGAACTCAGCAAAACAAGAAGGATCGTATTTTGTATTTTCCGTATCACTTTATTTTTTTACGACAGTTACTTTAAATTTTATATCCTTTTCGGGACGGTCATAATGATCGGTTGCTTCGGCGGCAATCTTGTCAATTACATTAAGTCCTTCAACAACTTCGCCAAAAACAGTATATTCACCATCGAGCGAAGGACAACCTCCGATCGTTGTATACGCCTCAATCTGTTCGGGACTGAAAATAGAATCGCCCGCCTGTTTTGCTTCGGTTTCAGCTTTTTCCTGAAGTTCGTCAATGCGGGCATTGAATTTTTCTCTGTCGCCACTTTTGCGAAGTTGCGTTATTTCTTCCTTGTTCTCATTAAATAACCGGATGAAAATGCGCTGTACCCGTTCCGAATTTTTTGATTGCTGCATAGCATCAAGTGCTTCTTTGGTAAATGGTTCCCCCTGAACAATAAAAAACTGCGAACCCGACGACCGTTTTTCGGGATTTATTTCATCGCTCTGACGAGCTGCCGACAGAGCGCCCCTTTTATGAAAAAGCTGTTGGTTGATTTCCGCCGAAATCGTATAACCCGGTTCACCTTCTCCCAATCGGACACCCGGTTGAGCATTTTTCGATTTCGGATCGCCACCCTGGATCATGAAATTTTGGATGACCCGGTGAAAAAGTTGCTCGTCAAAATACCCTTGCTTTACAAGCTTAATAAAATTCTTCTGGTGTTCCGGGGTTTCTTTATACAGTCTGACTTTTATGTTGCCATAACTGGTTTCAATCAGTACATATTTATTTGGCTTCCCGCAAGAAGTGAATATCATTAAAAAGACAAAAATGAATAGAAATGTGATCTTCTTCATATTTTGAAACTTTGAAAAATAAAACACATGGCTTGTTTTTCCAAGTGTCGCCACAAATATAATTATTTCAGAAAAGGTATAAAAAATGGTTTGAAGTCGGATAAAAAAAGGAAAATTGATGAGCGGCTGGGTTTCAGGTAAAAAAATGTTATTTTGTGATGGAAAAATCGCTTATCCGGTTTTTTCGTTTGATGAATGTCTGTTACCGAATATTTTTTCACGTATGGATCAATTTATAATCGACGAGCATTTAAGCCTGGAAAAGATAAAACTTATGCATGCAGAAATGATCTTTAACTGCATCGAAGAAAACCGGGAGAACCTTCGAAAATGGTTGCCGTTTATTGATTATACACAAAGATTAAGGGACACTGAATTGTTTATTCGTTCCATTATCGACAAGCCTTACGGCGAACGCGATGATGTATTTGTAATTTGGTACAAGGGAGAATTTGCTGGTTTAATTGGTTTTAAGGATGCCGATTTTTCGAATTTTAGAACAGAAATCGGGTACTGGCTCGCCGAAAAAATGACAGGAAAAGGAATTGCTCTTCGTTCGACAAAAAAAATGATCAATATTGCTTTCCGGAATTTAAATATGAACCGGGTCCAGATTCGTTGCGGAATAGGAAATACCCGAAGTGCGGCAATTCCTAAAAAGCTGGGATTCAAACTAGAAGGAGTTGAACGCGACGGGGAACGGCATACCGGCAAATATATCGATCTCGAAGTTTATAGCCTGCTGAAAAAAGAGTGGATTGAATCCCTTTTTTAGCAATTCTCCCCTACCCTTTAAAAAGCACTTTCAGAAACTTTCCTTTTCTTCATTTTTTCTATCCCTAAATTCAGGAAACTTTTGGGCGTATATTTTTTTTCATCGCCTTTGCATCTTTTCTGTTTTTCTTTTGTCTCTCTATATGAAAGTTAGAGTCATTCGCTGATAACTAAGCGGATAGCTTCTGGTTTTTTGACCTATTCGGCCCAAAGTTTAAAAATTAAATTTTGTATGTTTGTGCCGAAAACAGAAACAGAGAAAACAAATTTGTATGGAAGACAAATCAATGCAGAGAACACTGTACCGGGTTTTGCGAAAAACCGGAGTCCGACGGGAAAGCATCAAACTGAATGCATCGTACAGCGATGATTTACGGTTTGACCAGTTGGACTGGACACTATTCGTTTACTATCTGGAAAGTTTTTTCCAAATCTGCTTAACCGACCGGGATATTTCAAAAATGAGAGTGGTTAATGATACATTAACTTTACTCAACGAAAGGGCATACGTAGAATATTGATTCGGTTAAAACTTTTCAAAAAAAGGCATTCATCACGCGGCGAATGTCTTTTTTTGTTAAACAAAACGAGCCTTTTTTCATGATTTTAGGCCTTTTTTGAAAATCGTTCATCACGAAAAACGGGGTCTTCATGTACCCACAATGTCATTTCATCAGAAAAACAGGGGTCTTCATGAATTTTCGGTTTTTTGATAACACATGAAAACAATGAATATTTAATTTTGAGATCAACGATAAATGATCACACACCTCCGTTTAATTTTTCTCTATTCCGAAGCGCCCCGAATAAAAAAATGCTTCACAGAAGTCGGTAAAATCTTGCCGACTTTTTTTATTTTATCACAATTGTTTGTCCCAAAACGCTTATTGAATCCCCAGCCCGGAGTTTTGCCCGTTTCCGGTATTCTGTCATACCGTTTAGCTTCACCAAGCCATCGTCGACCATCATTTTTGCCTGCCCTCCCGATTCGCTGATATGCAGAATTTTCAGCAATTTAATCAACTCGATATATTCCCCTTCCAGTATATATTCTTTCATGATTTTTTTATTTTATTCATAATTAACAGAGGAACTGCATTTTTATGAACGAATATGGCAATGGTTTTCAATTTCACATAAGGTATCGACATATACAAATACCCATCGTATTCGCTTTTTTCCGTTCCCCATGAATTTTTTATACGATAAAACTTTTCTCCATTTTCGTTTTCTGAAATGCCGGTAATGTGCATCAGATGGTCATCGGTGGTTTCACGATTGAAAAAGGTAGTTTGCCGGACAACCTGATAATTAGCAATATTGCCATTTAATATTGCAGTTCCGTTACGATGGTCGAAACTTTTTTCGCTGGTGTCGCCGTCCCAGCAAACCGTGTACCCGCGATACAATGAGCTGTCGATAATTTCCACCAATTCTTCAATCGGAATATTGATGTATTTGTCGTGTGACCAGTTATCCGGGATTTCCAGGTCAATCGGTTCGTAAAACGGATGATGTGTATACGAAGTAAATTCCAGGTAATCATCTGGGTCAATCGCCAAAAAGGTGGTAAATCCTAACGGAGAATAAGCCTGCCCTTTGACTCCAAATTCCTGCGGAAGTTTGCCCAGATAGGTATCTAAAATCTGATTAAATCCGTCTTCCCATTCTTCTGCTTTTTTCTTATTAAAACCATTGTTGGTTTTCGCAATAAATTTGGTCAATTCTTCTTCCAGGTTGCCATGATCGTGACCCTCGGGATTAATTGGTTTTCCCGTGTATTCCAATTCCGGAACAATTCCAGATTCACGGATCGCATTTATCACATCGTGAGCCTGTCCTCCTTCATCAAAATTGGCATGGCCGTGATATAAAAGATATTTCTTTGCCTTTTGCAAATAAGCCTGCCTCACAAAAAACATCTCGGATAAATCGTACTCGCCTTTTCCTTTCCTCAATATTTCTGATTCAAGAAAAGAGGTAGTCGCAAAACTCCAGCAGGTACCAGTTTTCTGTTGATCTTTTACCGGGCTTGCCGAAATCTGAATAATTTCTTTGTACTTTTTATCTTTCTCCTGGCCTTGGGCCAATTGAAGAGAAACAAAAAGGACAAGTAGTACTTGTAACGCTTTCTTCATAAAAACAGGGTTCGTAGTCAGTAAAGTTAAAGTTTTGCCAGCTCGATTTGCACTTTTCGTGGCAATTTATCAACAATCAAATCATAGGAGTGGTCAATTAACTGACAAATAAAGGCTTTGCTAAGCGAACCATCAACCATCACTGTGTTCCAATGGTTTTTGTTCATGTGATACCCCGGTAAAATTGCAGGATATTGTTCCCTTAATTCGATGGCACGGGCCGGGTCGCATTTCAAGTTCAGGCTTAAATCGTCAACCAGGTCGGTAAGGGCAAACATTTTGGCCATGACTTTGAAGACCAGCGTCGTTTCGTCGAATGGAAAACTCTCCGTAACTCCTTTTTTTGAGATACAATATTCTCTGATTTCTTCAATATTCATAGTATAAATAACTATTTAGTGCATACTCCGAACCACAAACAAAACTCAAATTTATTGAAATGTTTTATGGATTTTGGCATATCAATCGATTGATTGCATTTTTTACAAATAAAAACCCCAGAATCTGGTAGGGATTTTCGTTTTTTCGTGTATTGGTAATGAAAGCATATTTATATGGAAAAGAAAATTCAACAATACCTGGAAGGAAAATTGTCCAATGAAGAACAACGCGACTTACTTCATTGGCTCCGGATTGGGAATAATCAATCGGTTTTCGATTCGATAAAAAATGAATGGTGGACAAAAAATTTCGGAAGCTCCAGTCAGCAATACGATCTTGCACAAATCAGGCTTGGCGGAAGGATTCAGGAAAAGCAACAATCCTCGAAATATTTTAAACTGATGCAGCTGTACAAATATGCCGCAATTGTTTTGCTCGTGATCGGACTAGGCGGAATTCTGGCGGTTACCTCTTTGTTCAATGCCCGTACAGAACTGAAATATACCGAAATATATACCGATTACGGGCAGGTTTCCGGAATGACTTTGCCTGATGGCTCGGAAGTGTGGATCAATGCAGGAACAAAACTCCGGTACAATAACCTGTACGGCATAAATAACCGGGATATAAAAGTTGATGGTGAAGCTTTTTTTTCTGTTTCAAAAGACAAAAAAATGCCTTTTATCGTTGATATGGGTCCGTTAAAAGTGGAGGTTACCGGAACGCGATTCGGCGTTTCAAATTACGGCGATTCGGGTACAATGGAAGTAGTGCTGGAAGAAGGTTCAGTAAACATTCGCTCGGAAAACAGCAATCTTTTGGAACAACTAGTCCCCGAAGAAATGGCCCGGTTCAATAAAAAAGAAATGACCATTGAAAAAATAAAAGTTAATCCCGTGCATTACACGTCGTGGCGCAACGGGACGATGCATATTTTCGAGCTGCCGCTGGAACAGTTGATCCTGAAACTTGAAAAGAGATTCAATCAGAAATTTGAAGCCAATCCGCAGGTGAGAAATATTCCGTTTACCTTCAGCATAGAAGGCGAATCGCTGCCAGAGGTACTCCTAATGATGAAAAAAATTGCACCAATAAAGGTAGTACAGGAAGGTGAACTAATAAAACTTAAATATAACCCACTAAAAAGTGCAAAATAAAAAAACAGGAAAGTGCGGCAACACTTTCCTGAGGTTAAAATGTCATCGGCAAATGACAATATTATCAACCCTTTAAAAACAGATCAAAATTATGAAAAAAAAATCAGGGATCCGGGGTTTCTGGCCCCCTTTTGTTAAAACTAAAACAGGAAAGATTATGAGACTTACGTTTTTCTTTCTCTTACTGGGCCTTATGCAGGTTACTGCCAGTTCGTACAGCCAAAGTACCAAACTCAACCTTGACATGCAGAATGTAAAGGTAAGCGATGTATTACAGGCTATTGAGAACCAAAGTAAATACCGATTTGCATATAGTTCCGAATTCATTGATTTGGATCGGAAAATCAACATTTCAATACAAGATCAGGGCATCGAAGAAATCATGAAAACGGTATTTTCGGGTACTGGTATAAAATATGAGATTGAAGATCGTCATATCATGCTTCTGTCGCCGGAAAAACAGTCGGCCATTCAACAGCAGAAACAAGTAAAAGGGAAGGTCTCCGATTCTTCCGGAATTTCACTGCCGGGTGTTTCAGTGTCAATAAAAGGCACAACCAACGGCACAATTACGGATGCCGATGGAAACTATTTGCTTAATGCTGTTGTTCCGGATGCAACCCTCATCTTTTCATTTGTCGGCATGCAAACACAGTCAATCGTTTTTACCGGCCAACCAATCGTAAACGTAACAATGGAGGAGGAAACCATTGGGTTGGAAGAAGTTGTTGCAATTGGATATGGAACACAAAAGAAAGTGAACCTCACCGGGTCTGTATCTTCAATTGGAGCTCAGCAACTGGAACGACGTCCTATTCTATCAACATCTGCCACATTGCAGGGAATGGCTCCGGGAGTGACTGTTACTACTCAGTCTGGTTCGCCTGGAGGTGATGGAGGACAGATTCGTATTCGTGGGATCAATTCATTTGGAGGTTCCGATTGCTCTCCTCTCGTTCTAATCGATGGAATTGCCGGTTCGCTCGACATGGTTGATGCGAATCTTGTTGAATCAATTTCGGTATTGAAAGATGCAGCATCGGCAGCTATTTATGGTTCACGTGCCGCCAACGGAGTTATTTTAGTTACAACAAAACGAGCTTCTAAAGATAAATTCGCAGTCAACTACAAAGGGTATATCGGGAAACAGGAAGCGACTGATATTCCCAAAGTTACTGATGGAGAAACATTTATGAATGTTTTTAACGCAGCAAACATGAATGACAATGGATATAATTTGTATAGCGAAACGGAAATTGCTGAATTTAGAGAAAAATATGCGGAAGATCCGTCCAACTATGATTGGCAAAAAGCAACCCTTAGTGGATCCGGGTTTACCCACAATCATTTCATTTCGTTAATGGCAAATTCAGATAAAATACATATAATGCCATCATTCAGTTATAGCAGTCAGGACGGTATAATAAAAAATACAGGATTCGAACGCTACGTCTTTCGTAATAATATGGACATTAAGCCAAATGACAAATTATCAATAAAAGTTGACTTATCGTTCAGCAATAGCGATCGATTACAAATTGCAACAGAAGGTGATGTTTGGAATTATCTCGGACGTATGCCTACCAATATCCCGATCAGACGGAATGGACTTTGGTCGGAAGGGTGGGTTAAAATTAATCCGATTGGCTTAATCGAAGACGGAGGAAACAGAAAAACGAACAACCTCGAATTTCTTGGCAATCTTTCGGTTGATTTGAAACCTGCTAAATGGATAACTCTTACAGGGGTAATTGCACCCAGGTACAGAACAAGAAATGCACATACTTTTTCAAAAAGTGTAATGACATACAATGATGACGGAAGTGAAGCTGGTGCAGCATATACGTATACAGACCTGACCGAAACCGCTTATCGTTATTTCTTTGGGAACTATCAGTTTTTTGCGAATACGGTTAAAGAATATAAAGATCATTCTTTCGGACTCATGGTTGGTACATCAAGAGAAACGTATGATGAAAAATACCTGATGGGTTACAGGCGCGACTATACATATGACACGTATGAGGTACTTGCTGCCGGCGCTGATAACGAAACAAAAGATAATAATGGTACTCAGGCCCAATGGATCCTGGTTTCTGGCTTTGGCCGGTTCAATTACGACTACAAAGACCGTTACCTTTTTGAGGCTAACTTAAGATATGATGGTTCTTCGCGGTTTAGCAGCAATAACCGATGGGCAACATTCCCTTCTTTTTCTGCAGCTTGGCGCATCTCAGAAGAACCATTTATGGAAAAAACAAAAGATTATATCGATCATCTGAAATTGCGCGCATCATGGGGTAAACTTGGAAATCAAAATATTGGCAGCTCCTATTACCCGTACATATCCCAACTGTCCGTTGGAAGCATTTCAATGGGGAAACAGATTTATCAATTGGTGGCTTTAAACGACATGGCAAATCCCGATCTTAAATGGGAAGAAACCCAAATGGCAGGAGTCGGAATCGATATTAATTTATTCAACCATTTTTCTCTTACCGGCGATTGGTACCGAAAAGACACCGATGGAATTTTATTGACATTATACACCTCTCAGCTGACCGGGCTGAACGCACCCTACCAGAATGCTGCAAAAGTTCGCAATACCGGATGGGATTTTGGTGCAACTTACGATAACCAATGGGGCGATTTTAAACTGGGAGTAGAACTCAATTTCTCGGATGTAAAAAATGTTATTACCGATATGCGCGGACAAACTTCCGGCACATTGCTGCGTCAACAAGAAGGGTATGCGGTTAATTCCATCTACGGCTACATTTCGGAAGGACTATATCAATCGCAGGAAGAAATTAATGCAGGATCTGTGCAATTCGGAACATTGCATCCGGGAGATATAAAATACAAAGATATTGCCGGAGCATTCGACGAAAATAACAACCCGATGGCTGACGGAAAAATTACCGATGAAGATAAAACTATTATTGGAAACACGATTCCGCGCTACACCTATGGAATGAACCTGAACCTAGCTTGGAAAGGGTTCAAAATGAATGCCTTTTTCCAGGGTGTTGGCAAGGTTGACGGTTATCTGAGTTCTCATTATGTAATTCCTTGTGCAAACTCAAGCGCCATAAAAACATGGCAACTCGATTACTGGACTGAAGAAAACAGAGATGCAGCATTTCCAAGGCCTTCAATTACATCGACGAACAATACTCAAAATTCAGATTACTGGATGAAGAGCGCTACATACATGAGATTAAAAAACCTGCAGTTAGGTTATGATCTACCTAAAAATTTGCTTGACAATTTTGGAATCAGTAATCTGTATGTATATGTAAACGCACAAAATCTGCTAACCTTTACCGATTTCTGGAATGGTTATGACCCCGAGATTAATTATAATGCAGGCGCAGAAGATGGAGTATCGTTGGGAAGTGGTGCATATTATCCTCAAGTTAAAGTGTTTTCGTTTGGTGTTGATCTAAAATTTTAAAAGACTAAGACGGTTATGAAAAGAAATATATTTTTAGGAATAGTTTTAATTAGCATGCTATTCACAGGATGTGATCTCGATCGCGTTCCCTTAAACGGACCGACCACGGGAACTTTCCCTGCAACAGAGGAAGAAGCAACAATGGGGTTGTATGCTGCTTATAAAGGACTCTCTTTGCTCGATGCTTCAAGTACCCCGTTTCTTCATGTAATGGATAATATAACGGATATCGGTTATGCACGCCCGGGAACCAATTATACATCGCCAATTACCAGTTCTTTAACGACAGACAATGCGTTGGCCATAAGTCCATGGAATTATCATTACAAAACAATTGCCCGGTGCCATGCAGTACTCGACAACCTGGAAAATATTAAATCGGATATGCCGGAAGATTCATATAATCAGATTGATGCCGAGCTGCGAGTGGTGCGTGCATATTGTTACTCTCAACTAATCGAGACGTATGGAGATGTCCCTTTGGTTCTTAAATCTTTGGGCTTGAACGACAGTGATTTACCCCGCACCCCTAAAGGTGATATTCAACAGTGGATTATTAATGAAATGACGGCTGTTGCCGACTATCTGCCGGTATCTCAAACAGCATACGGCAATGTGCGAGCTGGAAGCGTGGCTGCATATATGCTCAAGGCACGTGTTGCATTATACAGCGGACAATATACGGTTGCAGCCACTGCTGCTGCAAAAGCAATCGATTTGTCAAAAGGAGTTTACGATTTGACCCCGTTCGATAATTCATTGAACTATTGTAATAAAACCTATGATATTGGCGAACCTGAATGTTCAAATATATTTGGATATGCCGGATATGCCAGCAGTAAGGAATGGATCTGGGTCGTTGAATATAACCAGACAATTACCGGAAACACGCATAATCAAGGTTATTACATGGCTTCCCGCTTGGGAAAAGGTTGTGCTTACTGGGGGCCAACTCAAAATCTCATTGATTCATACCAATGCCTCGATGGACTTCCTATCGACCAATCGCCGTTATATGATGCGACAAAACCGTTTATCAATAGGGATCCTCGTCTCGATATGTACTGTGCCCGCCCGCATTCACGCTTAATGGAATTTCAATTCGAGCCAAATGCAACGTATAAAAAAGTAAACAATTACTGGCCGGTTATCAATGGCGAAAGCACTATCCCGTTATCGGTAACCAATACCGATGCGACCAATGCATATCGCACATTTAGCGGGTATTATTGGCGAAAACATACGGATAATGCCGATTATCTTACAAATTCATCGAGAGGAGTTTCCGACCTGAATGTGGGGATATTCCGTTATGCCGAATTATTACTTCTTTATGCTGAAGCAAAAATTGAGGCAAACAGTATTGATGCAACTGTATACGATGCCATCGACCTGGTACGTAAAAGGGCAGGAATGCCAATACTTACAAGAAATATGACACAAGCTCAGTTACGTACTGCATTGCGTTATGAACGTAAAATAGAATTGTGTAACGATGGATTACGTTGGTATGATATCCGCAGATGGAATATAGCACCACAGATTATGAATGGATATATCTATTTAAACCGGGCTGGTAATGCATGGACAAAAGGAGTATTGACAGAAATTGATGAAAACTATTCTCCAATATACAAATATGATGAGGCAATAAAATATTTTACCACACAGCAGGTTGTTTTCAAAACAAACAAAGATGAGTTGTGGCCTATTCCTCAGCAGGAACGTGATACCAACCCAAATCTGGAGCAAAATCCAGGCTACTAAAAGATCTCTGGGCTATCTCAAAAGTCATTATACGCATTGAACCTATCAACCCCGAATTTATTTCGGGGTTCGACGTTCAATGCGTTGAAATACTGGAGCAAGTTCACGATCACTTGGCACAAAACTTTTGAGACAGCTTTTGTATAAATAAATCGACGATGTTGAGAAAAACTTTTCTGACAGGAATCTGGCTTTTTTTAGTCCTGTTTTCCTATTCATCTATTATTTTTCCCAACCCTGATAAAAATACAGGGGCAAAATCGTATTCCATCGTTCAGGGAAATGTAAGAAACAACAGAGCCGGTATTTCCGGAGTAGTGGTAAGCGATGGATACGAAACAACACAAACCGATCAGTCGGGGAATTACCGGTTGAAAGTTAATCATGGAGCTAACTTTGTTTTTATTTCCCTGCCATCCGGATACAAAATTCCCAATATCGGAGGAATAGCAAAGTTTTATGAACCGATAGCTTCCGGCCAAGAAAAGCAGATAATCAATTTCAGTTTACAGAAAAATGAGATCGACGACACCCGGCACGCTTTTGTCGTTTGGGCCGATCCCCAGGTACAAACAGACATCGATGTCCACCGGATGCAAACCGAATCAGCCCCGGATGCAGCCGCACATATCAAAACACTGGGCAACATCCCTGTGCACGGCATCACCTGTGGTGATATTGTGTTTGAAAAATTTAATTTATATGCGGATTATGCCACAGCCGTAACCCAGATGGGAATTCCCTTCTTTCAGGCTGTCGGAAATCACGATATTGATTATACCGCGACATCAAAAAGTATGGCAACAAAGCAATTCAGTGATGCATTCGGGCCAACCTATTATTCTTTTAACCGGGGCAAAATACACTACGTGGTGTTAAACGATGTGTTGTTTAAGGGAGATGATGAAGCGTACAAAGATAAACGACGAAAATACATTGGTTATATTTCGAAAGAACAACTGCAATGGCTGAAAAAAGATTTGCAATATGTTCCCGAAGGAAGTACACTGGTTATATCCCTGCATATTCCTACGTATGAAATCACTTATCTGAAAAGCGCTGTCCGGACAGAATTTGAAACAGCGACAGTTGGCAACCGTAACGAGCTTTACAAGCTGATTGAACCGTACCGGGTACATATTATGTCGGGACACACCCATTACAACGAAACCGCAGAGCACGACAACCGCATGGAACACAATCATGCCTCGGTATGCAGCGCGTGGTGGACCGGCGATATTTGTACCGATGGAACACCTGGCGGATATGGCATCTATGAAGTAAACGGGAATGATATTCGCTGGTATTACAAACCAACAGGCGGTGATCCTTCGTATCAGTTCAGGCTGTACCCAAAAGGCAGCAGTCCCGACCGACCCGATGAAATTATCGCCAACGTATGGAACTGGGATTCCGGATGGAAAGTTGTATGGTATGAAGACGGAATCCAGAAAGGTGAAATGGCAAAATATACCGGATACGATCCGTTGGCTTATAAAAATATGTATGGCAGCGGTATGCCCGAAGAAAAAGGTAGTATGGAACCGACCCGGACCGAACATCTTTTTTCAGCGAAACCATCGAAAAATGGCAGAAATATTACAGTAGAAGTAACCGACCGGTTTGGGAATATTTATACAAAATCTCTTCCTTTACAGGAATAAGTAGAATAAGCATCAACTTAAAATATAAACTGAACTCAAAATCAATCAATAAAAAGATATGTCATCATTCTTAAGTCCTGAAAGAAGGCGATGGTTTATTGTGGCGGTAATTTTTATAATTACTGTTTTTAGCTATGTGGACAGGCAGGTTGTTTCAATTTTAAAACCCATCCTGAAAGAGGAGTTTTCGCTTGACGATATTGGATACGCTTTAATTATTAATGTTTTCACTATTTGTTATGCCCTGATGTATCCTGTTTCGGGCTGGCTGGTTGACAAATTTGGCGCCCGAAAAATCATGTTTTGGGGAGTGATAACGTGGTCGTTAAGCTCAATCGGAAGTGGTATTGCAAGAACTTTATTTCCATTTACTTTTTTTAGAAGCCTTTTAGGTTTGGCCGAACCAACAACCTACCCGGCCCAAATCAAGGTAGTTACGAAATGGTTTTCCGGGCGGTTGCGTGCAACAGCCAACAGCATTTCAGTTGCAGGGGGCACGATTGGCTCCGTTATCGCTCCGCCTTTAATCGCTTGGCTGGTTATATCTTATTCCTGGCATGCAGCATTTATTATTCCGGGGGTAGTTGGTCTTGTTGTTGCATTGATTTGGTTCCTGATTTACAAAGACCCGCCTCGCGGATATGTCCAGGATACAATATCTTCGGAAAGTGATTCTGCAAAATCACCCGCCTTTACATGGGGGCAACTCTGGAGTAAACGAAGTTTGTGGGGAATTGTGTTGATCCGTTTTACCACCGACCCGGTCTGGTATTTCATTTTATTCTGGCTTCCCGGATTTCTCATGGAAGAATCGGGACTGAGCCTTTCCCAGCTGGGCATGATCGGCTGGATTCCTTTTATGGCGGCAAGTTTGGGCGGAATTGCTTCTTCTGCATGGTCCGACTGGATGGTCCGTCGCGGAAAACCTGCTTTGCGTTCCCGTAAAGTCATGTTAAGTTATGTGGCATTTTTAGCCCCGGTAATTTTAATTCCTGACAGCTTGGGCGTTGCCGTAACCATCGTTAAATTTAGTATTTTGGCAGCCGTAGCCCTGAGCTGGATATATACTGAAAGTGTATTGATTGCCGAGACTTTCCCGATAAACAATGTGGCAAGTGTGTTGGGTATTGCAGGCGGATTTGGAGCCGCAGGCGCAGTCATCTTTAATTATCTGATTGGGCAATACATGACAAGTGTGGGAACTACCTGGGTTTTCATTGTAATGGCCGTTCTTCATCCTCTCGCTTTATTTATCTTGTGGAAAATGATACGACCGGAGATTCCAAAAGAATCGCTTGTTTCGAAATAGAAAAAATTTAAATAGAAAAAACAGACATGAACAAATTGCAATTCAAATTAAAACGATTGACATTTTTCTTTTTTTTGTTGATCAACGGAACCGTTTTGGCTCAGACAGATACTTTGTCGTTTCTGCATATCACCGATTTGCATGTAATTTTCCATCAGGACATTTACCAGTATGATTTAGCACAAAGCCGAAACCATTACAGGCCGGACGAAATTTCGTTGAGGCAATTTTTACAAACCATGCCCGAAAAAACCAACAGCAACATGGTGGTTGCCACCGGCGATCTGGTCGACTTCTTCGAGGCCGAGTTAATGGACGGAAAAATGCTGGATATCCAGTCTGAACAGTTTTCCAACCTCATCAGCAATTATCAGGTTCCGGTATTGCTTACGCTCGGAAATCATGATCTTTTCTCGTTCAACTGGCAGAATAACAAATTGAAACATACTCAGAATTTTTCCGGACGTGCACGAGCTGCCTGGATAAAAAACGTATCCTGCTTCAAAAACGGGACCTATTATAGTCAGTTGTTTCAAGTTGGCCAAACAACTTACCGGTTCATTTTTCTGGACGATAGTTTCTATCAACTTCTTCCGGACGATACAACCGAAATTCCATATATCGACAAGCCCCAGTTATACTGGTTGAATGCTCAATTACATGAATCGGAAAACGATATTGAAATTATTTTTATGCACCTTCCCTTAACAGAGGAAGTTCTTCAACCAGGATCTTCCAACGAACTTTATTCTGCTCTGGCAAAGAATCCGTCGGCCAAATTGATTTTTGCCGGACACAACCATAAAAATACGATTACTAGTTTCCCTTCCGAAGGAGACAAAAAAATGGTACAGGTTCAAACGGGTGCGCTGGCCCAAAGTACAAATAACTGGCGAAAAATAAAGCTTCTGGAAAATCAGATTATGGTTTCCTTTCCGGGAAAAACCGAAAACGAATTAGTAATACCAGTAAAATGATTTTAGATTAAAGATATGACCTTAAACTTTAAGTATATGAGACATAGAAAAATGCACTCTGTTCTGATCGCGGTTTTCTTCTCAGGCATATTCTGGCAGGCAGGCGCCCAAACCCAAAATGCGGATGTTCATGAATACCCGGGACTGAAACAGATGAAATTAATGAGCTACCGGTACAACATTAACATTCCGAGTATTGATGGCTACGAAATGCTGAAATGTGATTTTCACATGCATACAATCTTTTCCGATGGGCAGGTTTTGCCAACCATGCGGGTAATCGAAGCGTGGACCGATGGGCTGGATGCCATCGCGATTACCGATCACATTGAGAACCAGAGATACAAAGATATCGTTCGCGTTGATTTAAACAAATCGGGAAAAATGGCACAGGAAATGGGCAATGAAATGGGAATGCTTGTTGTCCGGGGCGCCGAAATAACTCGAAAGAAACCGCTTGGTCACATCAATGCACTTTTTATTCAGGATGTAAATAAATTGAATGTTCCCGACGAACTTGACGCTGTGAATGAAGCTGTCAGCCAGGGGGCATATCTTGTATGGAACCATCCGGGATGGCCGAATGATACCAGCACGATGTACCCCATTCATAAAGAGCTGATCGCGCAAAAGAAAATACGTGGAGTAGAGGTATTCAACGGGTCTGAATTATATCCCAAGGTTTTGGATTGGTGCAACGAATATGGAATTGCTTATTTTGCCAATACCGACCTTCATTATGCCAGCGCGAATTCCTACCGCGAAAAACTTCAACGCCCGATGACATTGGTTTTCGTTAAAGAGCATTCTGTCGATGGCATCAAGGAGGCGCTTCTTGAAGGAAGAACGGTAGCCTATTTTGAGAATAGCCTGGCAGGAAAAGAAGAATACCTCAAGGAAATTGTCCAAAAGTCAATTTCAGTAAAAATAGTTAACCGCGAAAAAGGAATAATAGAAATTTGCAATAAATCGGATATCACATACCAAATCAGGTTTTTGAATTATGTGTATTCTATTCCTTTGTACGCAAATAAAGTATTAAAAGTCAGTATCCCTTCAGGAACAAACGTAACATTTACCAATTGCCTGATCCGACAAGATAAACAGTTGGTAGTGAAACTTTGGTAGTGTGTCTCAACATTGTTTTGTCATGCTGAACGGAGTGAAAAATCTGTTGTAAATTAGAGTTGAACCGAAGATTCTTCGCTTTCGTGGAGTGACAATATGTGTTATTTAACTGTTGATATAACAGGTATAAAAAATTAGTTTTGACAGATACAAAAAAACAGGAAAATGGGAAAAGAGATAATGAGTATCGTTGAACCGGAGAAAAGATTGCCGGTACGAATGAATGTTGATGTCCTGGTGGTAGGAGGAGGCCCATCGGGAATCATTGCAGCACAGGCGGCGGCCGAAGATGGATTAAACGTTGCCCTGATAGAAAGCCGGAGCTTTTTAGGTGGAAACCTGACCATCGGATTACCAATCCTGGATTTTCTGGGACAAAAAGGAAACCAAATCATCGCGGGACTTCCTCAGAAATTTATCGATCGGTTGGAAGCACGGGGAGGTGCAAGTAAACACCATCCATGCCCTCTTCACATGAGCATCACGTACATCGAGCCGGAAGATGTGAAAATGGTTGCATTCGAGGTTCTCAAAGAAAATGGTGTAGAGGTATTGCTTTATACATTCTGTTCCGGAGTCGTTATGGACGGGAACCAGTTACAGGGAATTATCATTGAAAGTAAAGCTGGTCGTGAAGTGATCCTTGCCAAGGTGATCATCGATTGTACCGGCGACGCCGACGTTGCGTTGCGTTCCGGCGTTCCATGCGGGCAAGGCGATGAAAATGGCGGGGTACAACCTCCAACATTGATGTTCAGCATGGGAAATGTTGATATTGAAAAACTTCGTCTAAGCCTGGCAGAAAAATCAGAAACCTATTTTGCTGATTTCATTCCTGCCGAATATTACGCGAAGAACCCGCGTTTTATATTGGTTGGTTTGAGAGATATCATGCAAAAAGCCAAAGCCGACGGCTTGAAACTGACAGTAGACCGCACCATCATCATCACAGGCGTAAGAAAAGATGAAGCATGGATCAACATGAGCCGCGTCAGCGGAGTTGATGGAACAGACCCCGTTAGTTTGACCAATGGCGAATACGAAGCCCGGAAACAAGTTGATGTAATTATCAAATACCTTATCGGTTATGTGCCTGGTTTTGAAAAAGCTCATTTTGCACGGATGGCTCCCTTCCTCGGTATTCGCGAAACAAGACGAATTTCCGGTCAATACGAAATGACCCGCGACGATATTTTAAGCTGCCGCAGATTCGACGACGCAATTGCAGTTGCCAGCTACCCGATCGACTTGCATCACCCGAACGGCGGCGGATGTACCTTGGAATGGAGTGGCGACTGCTACGATATACCATATCGTTCGCTGGTTCCACTAAAAGTGGAAAATCTTCTGGTTGCCGGACGGAGCATATCAACCACACATGAAGCAATGTCGGCAATACGGGTAATGGCTCCTTGCATGGCCATGGGCGAAGCAGCCGGTCGTGCAGCAAAAATGGCCGTTCGTGACGGAATAGCCCCATCCAAAATAAATGTTGAAAAGTTACGCGAAGAACTGTTGTCAAAAGGGGCCTACCTGCGCCCTTGATATTGATATGAAAAAAGATTTCTAATGACGAAATTTCACAAAGGAAATAGTCACGGAAGATTCCGGGCTATTTCCTTTTTTTTATCTAAAATTAGTTTTGTTTTCGGCTGAAATAATAATTCGACTTAGTTTTTCGGTCAGGTCTTTTCGCGAGTAATCCGTAATATTTTTAGCTTCGGATTCCAGTTCCGAATTAAACGCAGCATTGATAAACTTACCGATTCCTTCCTCGTCAGAATAGTCGAAGATTTGCCCACTGCCGGTTTCCCGGATGATTTCGGACAGATCGCCTTTGACCGGGCCGATGGCCAATACCGGTTTGCGCGAAGCCATGTACTCGAAAAATTTGCCGGTGAGTATTCCGTCGTTGTTTTCAACCTTCGGAATAACAAGCAGTAAAAGCGATGAGCGAAGTAAATAATCAACCGACTTCAGATGATCGACATAACCAACCAGTTCCACTTCCATCTCCGGAAATTTATTTTTTATGCGGGTTGAAATCACTGACGGTACTTTCCCCACAAACCGAATTTTTATTTTGCTGAGAATTGATTTATCAAGTTTTTCCAATGCGCCTGTAAAGCTCGAAATATCGTATGTTTCAGAAATAGTCCCCGTATAGGTGATCGTAAATTTTTCTTCCGGCTTGAACGTCCTTCCGACAAAATCATCCTCATCGAAACCATTAGGAAGGATGTTTGTTTTCAGGCTGATATCAGTGGCCGTTTTTTGGCTAAAAAGGCGCATCACATCTTTGCTCACCGTAATCAGGTGATTGGCTTTTTCGAGTACCTGCCGTTCCATCCGGCGATCGATCTGACGGGCAAAAGCCGTATGGTAAAACTGATTGTAGTAATAAATATCGGTCCAGGGATCGCGCAAATCGGCAATCCACCGGATACCGGTTTTCTTTTGAAGTTTCAGACCAAGCAGATGGGTCGAATGCGGCGGCCCGGTTGTAATAACCGTGTCAATTTGATGGACTGCGATCAATTCAATGGCTTTCCGGTAGGCAAATTTGTTCCATCCTTTTCGTGGGTCGGGCAGTAAAAAATTGCCCCGCACAAACCGGCTTATTTTCTGAAAAAGCGAAGCCTGTGTTTCATTTGCAAAACCTCCATACGGGATCTCTTTTTTTTTCGATAAGCGGCTGTAAAGCTGGTACAACTCAAAGCTTCGGGTACGGTACACTTCCACTTCAGGAGCCACTTCTTTCTGCAGGCTTTCATCGGTTTGTGCATAGCTGGCATAAGCCGGATCAACAGTCAATACAACAGGCTGAACCCCAAAAGCTGGTAAATATTTTACAAACTTCAGCCAACGCTGAACTCCCGCTCCGCCGGAAGGAGGCCAGTAATATGTAATAATTAGTACTTTTTTCACTTTTGGATTTCATCCGTTTCCAGGGAGTAAAGATAAATGAAAAAACCGTCCTTTTTCAGAACGGTTTTCATAGCCTGCCTTAACCTATTTAGTCTAGAAATATTACTTGCTCGTTTCCGATACAAGCTCATAAAATTAGTAAAGTGTTGTCGTTCTATTTTGCTGGTAAATGAAGTCTATTCCGGGATTTGAAAAACTGAAAAAAATCAGGTTATTTTTGAAGGAAAAACAGTGTAAAAAAATTGAAAGAAAGCGACCCCAATAGCTATTAGTTCTTCTTTTTTTGTCTGAAAAATAGTTTAGTTTTCCACTCTGGCGACGTCATAGATTATAATTTGAAATACATATCTTTTACAACATATTTTTACGAAATCTTATCAAAGTCTATTGCAGTGTAATGCGAAAGTAATTTTTTTAGTTAAATTTGCTTGCTTAATTACGATAATAATGGACGACAGCTTTACATATGAATGGGCAGATAAAGTCATTCTCCTTGTCGAAGATGAACCAATTTGCTGTTTATTTTTTCAGTCTGCTCTACGCAACACCGAATCGTTGTTACTTATGGCCCACAATGGAGAAGAAGCTGTCGCTACGATTATAGAACATCCGGAAATTGATTTAGTGCTGATGGATCTTAAATTGCCGAAGATGGATGGACTGGAAGCAAGCCGACAAATAAAGAAACTCAGGCCTGATTTACCGATCATTGCACAAACCGCATATGCTTTTAATAACGAACGGCAAAAAGCAATAGAAGCAGGGTGTGCCGACTATTTTTTAAAGCCGATTCAGATTGAAATTCTAATGGAAAGAATTGAAGAAATTTTCATGACTAGCTGATTGTCGGATAAAAGGCATTTTTGAAATGCTCCAATTTAAAATTGGTTTTACTGAAAAATATCACTGACACTACATCAAAACGAGTTTCCAGATCAATATTATGTTCTGTTATATACGCATCGGCTGCGTTCACCAGAAACCGGATTTTCTTGTTCGACATAGCTTCCAGCGGGTGTTCATACGAATTACTTCCCCTCGATTTTACTTCCACAATGACCAGTTCGTCGCCATCGAGGGCAACAATATCCAATTCAAGGTGAAGAAAATGCCAGTTGACATCCCTGATTTCGTACCCCAACGATCGCAAGTGGGCTATTGCCAATTCCTCGCCCTTCCTTCCTAAATCGTGTTTTTCAGCCATTGTTTTGCATTTCGAGTTTACAGGAAGAATCGACAGAAAGCAAATAATTTGCCCCCAATACGAGCGGCATATTTCCACTGACATGTCCGGCCGGAAAATCGAAACAAACCGGAAAATCATAATCTTTTACCGCATCCATAATTATTTCCGGGACTGATTTTCCAAAAGGGTTTTCGCTGTCTTTTATTTCGGTAAAACGTCCAACAACCAACCCGGCCAGCTTTTCCAGTTTTCCTGAAAGCCGAAGGTTCATCATCATCCGGTCGATATGATACAGGTATTCCGAAATATCTTCAATAAACAAAATTTTGTCGTTGGGTTCCAAATCGTATGGAGTTCCGTTCAAACTATATAACAGGGAGAGGTTTCCGCCAACCAGTTGAGCCACAGCCTGACCGTTTCGGTTTTGCGGGTGAGCCACAAAATTATACAACAAAGGTTTGCCGGTGACTGTATCAAGCAACTTCAAAAAACTTCCCGAAGATTGTCCTTCCTGCACAAAAAATCCCGGCATTGGCCCGTGAATAGAGGCAATCCCGATTTTATTAAACACCGAATGCAAAACGGTAATATCGCTAAACCCGATCAGCCATTTCGGATTGTTTTTTATTTCTGAAAAATTGAGATATTCCAGAATTCGAATAGAACCGTAGCCTCCGCGTGCACAGAGAATCGCTTTTGTTTTCGGGTCATCAAGTGCAAGTTGAAGATCGGCTGCCCGTTGTTGGTCGGTTCCCGCGTATTGAAAATTTTCAGTAAAAAAATGTTCGCCAACCAACACTTCAAAACCGTGTTCGCGAAGCAATTCGATACCCGACATTACTTTTTCAGCCAAAACTTTTCCGGCCGGGGAAACAACCCGAATACGATCGCCTGATTTTAAAAATGGGGGAATCTGCATTCTTCAAAAATTTATTATGAAGATACAACTCTTCAGTAAAAAAATGAAAACCGCGATTTTTATTGAGGAGAAGTAAATTCCGGTTTTTTACCCCGTACCACATTTAGCTTTTGCGGAATAATTTCAATTTCGAAACTGTGGTTGCCCAAAATTTCACCATCGGCTTCACCGGCAATGCTGCAGCCCGAATTAATTTTTATATGTTTTGCCGAATGAGTTGAAACGCGACGGTCTTTTATAAAAGTTCCATCATACAATCCAACAATATTATGCAGAATACCCCAAATCCCGATTTTGCGGATAACAGTGACCTGAAATTCACCGTTGGTAGGAATTGCCCCGGGTGCCTGCATCATGCCCCCGCCATTGTATTTCCCGATTCCAATGCTGGTTGAGAAAATCAATTCATTGATTTCTTCCTGATCGATTTGCATTCGGGTTTTTGAAATCTGAAATTGAATAAAACTGGCTGTCAGGCTTTGCAAATAGACAAAAATCCCGCTTCGTCCCTTGTTTTTTAGGGCATTTGCCTTTTCCGCGACCATCGCGTCGAAGCCAAACCCGGCCATGTTTGCAAAAAAGCAGACCGCCGGCTTCCCGTTTTCTTCGTAACTGATTTTACCAACGTCCTGCCGGATCGTTTTCTCTTTTATGATTCGTTTGATCGCCTTTTTGTAATCGTTTGGAATGCCAAATGTTTTGATCCAGTCGTTGCCAGTTCCCACGGGAATCATGCCCACGATAATTTCTTCCGGAGAAACTTCAGCCTGGCTGAAAATTCCATTCACTACCTCGTTGAGGCTGCCATCGCCTCCCGCAATAATAATTTTTCGATGTCCGTTTGCAATTAAACCGGCAGTCAGGGAAATAATATGTTTGGGGTATTCTGAAATGAATAGTTCAGTTTCAAAACCATTCTTTCCGAGCAAACTGATTATTTTATCTTTATCTTTTGACCCTTTCCCGGCTCCGGCATGTGGGTTTAGAATAAGCACCCAATCGTTGATTTTTTGTCTTTCCATCAGTTTTTAAAACAACAAGCTGAAGATACGGAAATCAGAAATACCAAAAACCAATTCTTTTCTAAAACAGTATTCTGAAGAAATTAATGCAGCAAAAAACGGATTGAATAACCATTTCTTTGAACTGAGATCACGCCCAAACCCGCTTTTTACTTTTCACAAAAACATTTCCTTTCTGATCGAGAAGATCGTATTTTTCTTTGTTGGCTTTCATGAAATCATCATAGGCTTCTTCCGAGTCCCAAAAATCGATGGTGATGTACGAAAGATCGCCCTCATCGTCCAACAAAAGTTCGGTTCCCTGGTAGCTTTTCGATTGGCTGAAAAGTTTTACTCTCTCTCCTTTCGGACCATAGAATTCTTCAAATTTCGAAACAGTTTTCGGTTTTGCTTTGTATTCCCAAATTACCTGGTACATTGTGTTCAGATTAAAATTTCGTACAATTCGTCCACGTCTTCAGCATAAAAATCGGGGGTTGCAGCCAGCAAATCTTCTTTTTTACCGAAACCATACCCCACCGCGATTGCCGCAATTCGCGTTTCCCGGGCTCCTTCCATGTCGAAAACCGTATCGCCGATCATCGCAACCCGGCTACCCGGCTGAATGCGATTCCGGTCCATCAGCAACTGAATCAGACTGGCTTTCGAGTGATTGCCCCCGTAATCGGCTCCCTGCAGGTCGACAAGATATTTATCAAGTTGGAACTTCTGCAAAATCATCCGGGCAAACTTTTCGAGTTTCGAAGTGGCTACAAAAACCTGCTTGCCTGCAAAATGAAGTTCCTCGAGCAACTCGCGAATTCCGGGATAAGGGACATTGTCGGACCAACCTTTTTCGCCGTAATATTCGCGAAAATAATCGACCGCCAGAGCTGTATTTTTTTCGTTCAGCCCAAAATGAGTTTTAAATCCGTGCTGCAACGGCGGGCCAATGAAATTTCTCAAAAGTTCATCGGAATAACCATCCAGCTTCATTTTCTGCAATGCGTATTGCAGCGATTTGCCAATTCCCCGGGTATTGTCGGTTAGCGTTCCGTCGAGATCGAAAATAATATGCGTAAATTGAGACATCGTTAATTAAAAAGCCGAAGGTACACGAAATCGGAATTACGGCAAAACGATATTTTATGCTTTGTTTTTCAGCAAATCGCGAATTTCGGCCAGCAGTTCTTCTTCGCGCGTCGGGGCCGGTGGTTCCGGTGCCGCAACAGGTTTCGCTTCCTCTCTGCGTTTCAGCTTGTTCATCATTTTTATAGCCATAAAAATGGCAAAAGCAATGATCAGAAAATCGAAAGTCGTTTGAACAAACATCCCGTAATTGAGCGTAGCCCCTTTGGTAACTACTTCGCCTGCCGCGTTAAGTACGTCGTCAGTCATCATCACTTTCAGATCTTTAAAATCGATTCCTCCAACCAAAAGCCCGATAGGAGGCATAATCACATCGTTTACCAGCGAGGAGATAATTTTCCCGAAAGCCCCGCCAATAATGATACCCACAGCCATGTCGACCACATTGCCACGCATGGCAAAGTCCCTGAATTCGTTTGCTAGTTTCATTTTATTCGGTTTTAATTATTATGAAGGACAATTTACGGCAAAAAGTTTTGATTTTTGTGTGAAATCTGTAGTCAAATAACGAGTGTCCAGTAAATATGAAAAACACCTTAGAAAACTCAACTATTGAAAAAGATTTTAGGAGATTCTTTTCTGCAATCTAAATCTTGCACAAGCGAATGTGGGAGGAGTTCAAAAAACGGAATTTGTATAAACAATTTCTTTTTTATGTGGATGCTTTGACTAAAAGCAATCTGTTCAGAAGTCACAAATATGAATTTTTCTGTCTACTTTTGATTTGTTGAAGCAAGTTAATTTCGCAAGACCAAACGCAAGTGAACCTATCAGGATCGGAAATAGCACAAAAAATTAAATCGGGCGATGAACCTGTGTTTGAAGGTTTGTACAGCTTTTTCTACCCAAAATTGTCGTATTTCGCTAATCAGTATTTGCTGGACGCCGAGGCCGCTAATAGCTTGGTACAGGATGTTTTTACCGAACTTTGGGAACATCGGAAAAACCTTCAGGACGATACGAATATTCAGGCTTGGTTGTTTACGGTTACAAAGAACAAGTCGCTGAAGCAAATCAGCAAAGAACGGACGAAGCAAAGGTATGGTGACTATTTAAGAGTCCGAGAAATGGAAATCAACTATAAATCCCTCTCTGATTTTGACACCAGCAACTTTGTGTTCGAAGAGCTACAACAAAAAGTTGACGAAGCCCTTTCCAAGTTATCGCTATCGGTACGTACTGTTTTCGAAAAAAGCCGTTACGAAGATAAAAAGAACAGGGAGATTGCCGACGAACTCGGAATCAGTATCAAAACAGTAGAGGCCCATATTTCAAAAGCGCTTAAACATCTTCGGATGGAACTAAAAGAATACCTTCCACTGCTCTATATTTTATTTTTTCTGAAATAATTCACCTTTCGCGTTAGGGTAAAATATCTCCATTCGGTTATACTTATAAAACCTTTCAGTCCTATGGAAGAAAAGTTAATGCAATACATTCAAGGCACAATCCTCTCAGCCGATGAAGTTCGTGATATTCTGGATTGGATCGACGCTTCAGAGTTGAATCAAAAAAGATACAACGAGCTGAAAAACCTCTGGGTACTTACTGGTTTAAAGGAGGTGAAGCCTCAACATTCTCAAAAATTCTTTGAAAACGGAAATTCTGCCAAATTGGTAAGTATTAAACCGTTGCTTTCAATCCTGAAATATGCTGCCGTCTTTATTTTTGCGTTTCTGATCGGGGCCTTGTCTCTTTACTTTACCGGGCAAAAACAAATCAATCAGCTTTCCGAAGAATATAACGAGATACTGGTGCCTAATGGCGAAAAATCGGTCGTTACTTTGTACGACGGAACCAAAGTGTGGCTCAATTCAGGTACAACGTTTAAATATCCGGTTGTATTTAATGGCCGGCAACGAAATGTTTTTGTTGAAGGCGAAGCTTATTTCGAAGTAGCAAAAGACGAGAGAAAACCGTTTAACGTACATGCCGGGGCAATAGACGTTTTGGTGCTGGGAACAAAATTTAATGTATATTCCTATCCTGAAGACGATATATTTATAACACTGGAAGAAGGTTCTGTAAATATTTTTCTTTCGGGCCTCAATAAGAAATTCGAGTTGAGTCCCGGAGAACAATTCGAGTTTTCAAAACAATCAAAAACGCCAAAACTTTTTAAAGTCGATACCGAATTATATACTTCCTGGAAAGAAAATATATTGCGCTTTGAAAATGCCCCACTTTCTGAAATACTGAAAAAAATGGAACGCTGGTATGATGTCAAAATTGTGGTTGACGAGAACTTGGATATCAGCGAACGATACACCACAACTATAAAAACTGAAAGTTTGCGCGAAATGCTGCAAGTATTGTCATTAACATCAGATATGAAATATGAAATCAATGAAACTATAGTAAAGATCAGTAAACCCTGATAAAAAAAGGAAAGTGCGGGAACACTTTCCTTCAAACTTCATGCGGTACATGAAATCAGGTTAAATAACCCCTTACGGGATTTGTATAACACTAATAATTGCAAATTTATGAAAAAAAAGTGGTTAAATGTCGGGGGACACTCTAGTCCCTTGTTTAAATGGTTACGTATTATGAAATTAACCTTGTTTATTCTAATGATCGCCTTTGTGCATGTCAGTGCAAGTGTTTATTCGCAACAAACGCAGCTTAGTGTTTCTGTGAAAAATGCTTCAGTAAAAGAAGTATTGCGGGATATTGAAGACCAGAGCGAATTCTTTTTCTTGTATAAGAATGAAGAAGTTGATGTAACCAGAAAGGTTGACATCAATATTAAAGACAAGTCGTTGGAAGAATTACTTAACCTGGTTTTTATGGGGACCGAAGTTTCCTATGAAATACATGATCGTCAGATTGTTCTGAGGAGTAATTCCTATCAGACACAAAAGAAAATAAAAGTCAGTGGGAAAGTAACAAATGTTCGACAAGAGCCTGTTCCTGGAGCAACGGTTGCAATCCAAGGTACTGCACAGGGGACAATTACTGATTCGGAAGGAAATTATGCGCTCAATGATTTAATGGGAGATGCCATGCTGGTGTTTTCGTTTATCGGGATGAAGACGCAGGAAATAGCTGTAAATGGACGACCTATAATCAATGTAACCCTTGACGAAGATGTAAAAGGATTGGAGGAAATTGTGGTTGTAGGATATGGCACTCAAAAACGTGAAAATGTAATTGGCTCAATCGCACAGATGTCGACTGATAAAATTGCTAGCCGATCGGTATCTGAATTAAAGAATGTTCTAACGGGCCAACTTGCAGGTGTAATTGTTACGCAACGCGGTGGCAGACCAGGCGTCTCCAGCGGAACCATCAGTGTTCGTGGTGTGGGCTCTTTTGGCGCAGCGCCGAATGCTTTGATTTTGGTGGACGGAACCCCGGTAGATAATTTTAATGATATTGACCCCAATGATGTAGAAACTATATCTGTTTTGAAAGATGCTTCTTCTGCGGCTATTTATGGATCCAGGGCCGCAAATGGTGTGATCCTTGTGACTACAAAATCGGGGAAAGAGGGAAAGCCCCAAATTTCGCTAAGTTCTTATGTCGCCAGTCAGGTTCCTACGGCGATGCCAGAATATGTAAATTCGTGGGAATACCAACAGGCGTATTATGAAGCGGAAAATGGTACTTCACAATTAACTCAGGCTCAGATGGATGAAGTTGAGAAATACAGAGCTCAAAATGACCCTAATTATCCGAACACCAACTTTTTGGATGCTATTATTTCTAAAAATGGTATGCAAACCGGTCATAATATTAATATAAGCGGCGGTACAAATACGAATAAATATAATCTGTCATTTGGATATTTATACCAAGACGGAATGGTAATTAAGAACGATTATTCACGCTATAACGTACGTTTGAATATGGTTACCACCTTTAGTCCAAAATTTAGTTTAACTACACGCTTAGCGGCTATATCTTCAAAAGTGAACGAGCCTATAGCACCGGCCGGTGGAAGCTCGGGAAATATGCTCAATATGATTGAACAGGCAGCCAGGTTGCCTAATATATTTGTTAGCCAATATGATAATGGAGACTTTGGTGTAGGTTTGAGCAGCAACGGAACTCCTGTATCCGATCTTGCAAGCAAATCTTTTTACTGGGGAAAACAATTAAATCTTACTGGAAATATAAGACTGGATTATAAAGTGATAAAAGATTTGAAATTATCGTTTATCGCAGGATACAGGCAAAATATTAGTCGTGATAAAACCTTCAGGTCAACGCAACGACTGAATAACGATATAACAGTTGGCCCCAATTTCCTGAGAGAAGAAACCGGAAACAATGAATATTATACCATACAGGGGTTGGCCGATTATTCAAAACAATTCAACAAACATTTTATTAGTTTTCTTGCAGGCTATTCTTTTGAAAATTATACAGCCGAAAACTTTGAAGCATATCGTGATAATTTGCCAAGTAATGATCTTACAGTATTGCAAACCGGTTCTCCTGATAATCAGCAGTCGGACGGAACTGGCGCAGAATATGCATTAGAATCGCAATTTGCACGTGCAAACTATAATTTTGCAGGTAAATACTTAATAGAGGGTGTAGTTAGAAGAGATGGATCTTCCCGTTTTCCAACCAGCCAGAAGTATGCTGTATTCCCTTCGTTAGCTGCAGGCTGGAGTATTGGCAAGGAAAAATTTATTAAAGATAATATATCCTGGATAAATGAATTGAAAATAAAGGCTTCATGGGGAGTATTAGGGAATCAGAATATTTCCAATTATCCGTATCAAAATACCTTAATTTCTTCAACCGGCACAACGTATTCTTTTGGTGGTGGAATATCGCCTGGAGCTGCACGCACCACGTTGGTTGATAGCACTCTGCATTGGGAGTCTACCCGTACGAAAGATATTGGTGTGGACATCAGTGTGTTTGAAAACAAATTGAATATTTCCGCAACGTATTTCGATCGGTATACTTATGACATTTTATATAGCCCGGCTACTAGTGTGTCGAATGTTTTAGGTTTTGGCCTGTCGCAGCAAAACACAGGAGAATTGCAGAATCGGGGTTGGGAATTTACTGCAAATCATAGTAATACTCTGGGCGAATTCTCATATAATATTAGTGCAAATTTTACCATCGTAAACAATAAAGTTCTTGATTTGGGAGTAGGTAATATTAATCAGCCCAATGGAATGGTTGGTAATGGTAGCGACCTTTTTATAGGTTATCCAAATTCGAATGGTAGTTATGCGCTTTATTACGGTTATGTTGCCGATGGGCTTTATGTTGATGCACAGGATGTCATCGATTATGAAACGACGAATGATCAACAGAGTATAAATCCAAATCCTAAACCGGGCGACATCCGGTATAAAGATATAAGTGGGCCGGAAGGGGTTCCTGACGGAATTGTAAATGCTACTTATGACAGGGTGGTTCTGGGAAGCCAGATCCCAAAATATAGCTATGGTGTTAACCTTGGAGTGAAATATAAAGGGTTTGATTTAAGTATTTTATTGCAAGGTATTGCTGGTGTTAAAGGCAGACTTCAAAGCTATGCAAGCTGGGCCTTGAACCAGAATACCGGAAATATACAACGCTGGCAATATGAAGGTCGCTGGACGGAGCAAAATCCAGACAGGAATGCAATTTATCCACGCATAGAAAAAGTTCCGGGTGGTGGAGTTCCAAATACCCTGTTATCTTCTTATTGGATATTAGATGGTTCTTATTTGAGAGTAAAAAATCTTCAAATTGGGTATAATATATCGAAGCAAGCCCTTAAAAATATCGGCATTTCGAATGCAAGATTATATATGAGTGGAGAGAATCTTCATACGTTCAGCAAATACGAAAAAGGTTGGGATCCTGAAGTTAATGGAACCGGAGAATTTTATCCGATCATGTCAACCTATACACTTGGCATAGACATAACTTTTTAATTAAGAAATCATGAAACACATACATCATTTAAAGCATTTCACTATTGTTTTACTTATTATATTAATAGCCACCTCCTGCAAAGACCAACTGGAAAAATCACCATTGGATGAATTTGATAACGCAACTTTCTGGACTAGTGAATCAAATGCGATGCTTGCACTTACGGCAGTTTACAGGGGAGACCTGGCTGTAAATACCGGCGGACAGGTACCTACATCCTGGTGGTCATATCAGGCTTTGATATTTCTTGAAGCAGCTACAGATAATGCCTACCACGGGCAGGGAGATAATACAACCTGGCATAAATTGACGAACGGAACGATGACATCAAATCTGGGTTTATTAGGTAATTTCTGGAACATGTCTTATAAAGTTATTGCCCGCAGTAACGATTTCCTGGAAAATATTGATCAGGTGACAATGGATGAAACACGTAAGAAAAGGATAATTGCAGAAGTGAGATTTATCAGGGCATGTCAGTATTTCTACATGTCACAGCATTTCGGTTCTGTACCCTTAATTACCAAAACACTCACACCTGAAGAAGCGAATACAGTAACAAAAGCTTCTCATCAGGAACTTGTAGATTTTGTAACAACTGAATTCCAGGAAGCCTCTGTTGATTTACCTCGTTTTAAGGATATTCCTTCGACAGAAACGGGCAGGGTCTGTAAGCAGGCATGTCTTGCATTTTTGGGTCGTATTCAATTGGCACAGAAATTATTTGCTGATGCAGCAATTACCTATAAAACAATTATTGATTTTGGGGATAACATTATTGACCCTAATTACAGTACTATATTTCTGGAATCGAATGAAAATAGTCGTGAAAATATATTCAGCACACAGTTTATTCCGAATCTGTTTGCCAGTGCTCTTATCCAACAATTATCTCCGCGTACAATCGGAGGATATACTCTTGTAAACCCTCTTGGAAGTTTGATGGAAGCATATCAATTCACTGATGGCTCAACTTTTTCCTACTCTGATCCCCGGTATGATTATAAAGATATGGGCAAAAATCGCGATCCAAGGTTAAAGTATACAATGTATTATAATGGTGCGCCCCTTCGAGCTTCTTATATTTATACGCACCCAGATTCTGCAAAATCTGTTGACCGTATTCAAAACTTAAATTCAAAAACAGGGTTTATTTTGAAAAAGTATATTGAAGAAAACTTCACCGGAAACCCGACAACTGGCTACGGAGGTAATGTCCCAGTTATCAGGTATTCCGAAATTTTATTAAGTTACCTGGAAGCAAAACTTGAAGCAGGACAGGCGATAGATCAGGCGTTATTAAATGAAACAATTAATAAGGTGAGAGGAAGGGCGTCGGTTAATATGCCTCCAATAACTCAAACAGATGCTTCTTTATTGAGGCCTATTCTTCGCAATGAACGCCGTGTCGAACTGGCAATGGAAGGAATCAGACTTTGGGATTTACTGAGATGGGGAATTGCTGACCAGGTACTTAAAAATGATTTTTACGGGCACCCATATCCGGTTTCAAAAACAGCAATCCGCAAAAAGAGCAGTTCAACACCTGCCGATCCGTATAAAAGATGGTTTGTTACAACGCGAAGTTTTCGCAAAGGGATTGATGAATATTGGCCTATACCACAAGCGGAAGTTAATATTAATCCAAATCTTGGAAATTAATAGTTAGCACCTGTTTATTCGGTAAAATAATGATCGGATAATGAAAATAATAATTTGTGCTTTATTAACCTTGTTTACAGGGTTAATAAAGCCCTTTAATTCTTTTGCTCAAACGGATTTTGGCAAAAGCGAGTGGGAGAAATCAGCTAATCCGATTCGTCCGGGGTTTCCGGGTAAATCCCCTTTCTGGAACAAGTTTGCCAAACGATTTATTTATGCCCCTGCATTTGATATCAAGCCCATTGAAGGTGCAGTGCGATATAAATATGAGATTCTGAGTTTGAAAGATTCAAGTAAATATAGTTTTGAGAGTGAAATTTCTTATGCTCCGTTGAGCCCGGTCTGGACATTGGTGCCGGTAGGTAGTTTCGACCTCAAAGTGACGGGTATTTCAAAACAGGAAGAATATCTGGGATTGGCAGGGGAAGGACGATATTTCAGGGCGGCTCCATTTAACGGACCGTATCTAAAACCGGTAATGCCTTACGATAGGAGTGCAGTGCTTGCGTTGGATAAAATCATGTATAAAGACTATGTCGAATATTGGCTGACAAATAAGGCTCCGGCTCCGGATTATCAATATTACAGATATCCTGCTAAAATCTTCGGATCACTGATTGTGGGTGCTGTAACTTATGCCAGGTTAAAGTCGGGAGCCGATACGGTTGCCCGATCGATTGAACTTGCCCGGATTGTGGCTGATTATCTTATAAATATCAGCTTTAAAGAAGGTACGCCATTGGAATATTTTCCACCTACTTATTATGGAAGCAGGATTGGTAAAAAGGAAACCTCACACATGCAGCTGAATAATTATATGATTATTGTTGCGGCCGATGCCGGTAATGCCTATCTCGATCTTTATGATCTTACGAAAGAGAAAAAATATTTTTATGCGGCAAAACAGATAGCAAATACTTATCTGAAAACGCAACTGGAAAATGGAAGCTGGTATTTATATGTTGATACTCAAACCGGAAAACCAACGGCAGATAAAATAGCGATTCCTACAGCAATCATTAACTATTTCGATCGTCTTAAAAAAGATTACAAAGTGGAAGGCTTGGGAAAAGCCACCAAAGATGCTTTTAACTGGACGATAGCTAATCCGGTAGAGACATTCTATTGGCAGGCTCAATACGAAGATGTAGATATGCGAAAGTCTGTTCCCTATCAACGAATGAGCAGGGAACAAGCGTGTGACATGGCTATCTATTTGTTCAAGAACAGCAACGGCAAGCCAAAATATATAGAATTGGCAGAAGAATTAATTCGTTTTGCTGAAGATCAGTTTATCACTTGGGAGCAAATGGAAGATTTGGTTGTGGTAGGTAATACAACAATCCGTCCGGCTTCGGATACGGTCAAAGTAGGCCCGGGCTGGTTTTCTAAAAATTGGTTGACACCCATCGTTCACGAGCAATATGGATTTTGGATGCCATCAGCCCGCAACACCGGTCTCATGGTTGAGACTTATTGGCATGCCTATATGGCCACCAAAAAAGAAGTTTATCTGGCCAAAGCCATATCAATCGCAAATAACTTTACTCGTGTTCAGCAACTACACAATGGCGATTATCCGACGATGTTTACTCAGTACCCGATGAATTTTTGGATCAACAACAGCATCTATCCCGCCAAAGTGATGATGACGTTTCAAAAAAATCTTACAAAACAGAAATAATTATCTGAATATATCCCTCAAACAATAAGTAAACCCAATGAACTTAATGATAAAAATGAATCGCATATCCAATAAAAGAATATGCTTATTGATGGCAAACTTGCTAATCGTTTTCGCTCTTCATGCACAATCCCTTGTTACTGGATTTGTATTCGAAGATTCTAACGGAAACAACACGAAAGAATATCGGGAGAATGGCATTAGCAATGTTGCAGTTTCAAATGGACACGATGTTGTATTGACCGACAAACAAGGAAAATATAAATTGCCTGTAGATAACGACAATATCATATTTGTAATTAAACCATCCGGATACAAAGTTAATGTAGACGAAAATAATCTACCCCAATTTTATTACATTCATAAGCCCCAAGGTTCTCCAAGACTTAAATACAAAGGTGTTTCACCTACCGGAAATTTACCCGAATACATTGACTTTGCTCTAACTCCAAATGTTGAAGACGAGAAATTTACTATACTCGTTTTCGGTGATCCGCAGATTTCTAACCTTGAAGAAGTCGACTTCTTTACCCGGGGCATAATGAATGAAGTTACCGGCATAAAAAATACGGCCTTCGGGTTAAGCCTCGGCGATATGGCTTTCGACAATTTAAACATGTTTGAACCGTATAAAAAGGCGGTCAGCAGAGCAGGTATTCCTTGGTATAATGTGCTTGGAAATCATGATATGAATAAAGACGTAACGGCAGATAGTCTATCCGACGAGAGTTTTGAAGCTAATTTTGGCCCTGCCAATTATTCGTTTAATTACAGCAATGTGCACTTCGTCATTATTGATAATATTATTTTTCCCAATTCAAAAGGAGAAGATAAGAAAGATGATTATTTACGAGAGGACCAACTCAAATTTATAGAAAACGATTTGAAATTTGTTCCCAAAAACAAGCTGGTTGTTTTCGCTATGCATGCTCCTCTACAGCGTAGAAATGAACAGGTCGAAACGGCATACAAACAACGTATATTTGACCTTTTGTCCGATTTCCCATATACACTATCCTTGTCTGCCCATACTCATATTCAGTATCAGGAATTCTTTACAAAAGCAGACGGATGGAAGCAAGAAAAACCTCATCATCATTACAATGTTGGTACAACCTGCGGAAACTGGTACTCGGGAGAGCTTGATGCAAAAGGTATCCCTGTTTCTACTATGGCAGATGGAACACTTAAGGGATATGCCTATATTAATTTTACGGATACCCAATATACCATAGATTACAAAGCAGCAGGAAAACCACAGGATTATCAAATGGAGATATGGATGCCAAAAATTATTGAGAAAAAAGAAAAAGTTGCAGGGTGGCTTTATGCTAATTTTTTTATAGGATATGAAAGTGATAAAGTCGAATATCGTATTGATGGAGGAAAATGGGGAAAAATGGAATTAAAGAATGATTATGATCCTTCTTATTTAAATTCAATGTTAAAGTGGGATACTACCAAAACTCTGTTGTCAGGTAAAAGAAGACCGGGACGCCCAGCTCAAAGCGATCATTTATGGTGGATTCGACTTGACAGTAGTTTGCCCGCAGGTGAACATACCGTTGAAGTTAAAGCAACCGATATGTTTCGAAGGGAATTTACTCAGAAAGGGAAATATACCATTGCTGAACGTAATTAAGAATGATTGTTTATCGACACGATATTATTCAAGAGAATTTATTATTCTAATTTTTAAAATTTAATACACATGTATAACTATTCTTTTTTTTCAGTGAATCTTCCCCAAAAGATTAAAGTAGGTTTATTCTTCTTGGGATTAATATGCTTTGTTAATATATCAGTTCAGGCCCAGTTTGACGGTAAAAGTATGTATGGACAACAAGCCTTACAGGAATCAATTATTCCGGTTCGTCCGGGCATCCCGGGTGAAATTTCATTTTGGAATGAATTTTCGCGCCAGTTTATTTTCGCGCCAGCATTTAACTACAAAATCGTTGATAAATCCGATAAATACCTGTATGAAATTGTTTCATTAACAGATTCAAGTAAGTACAATTTTGAGAGCAGGGTTCCTTATGCCCCGTTAAGTATGGTCTGGACTTCAATCCCGGTTGGGGGTTTTACTTTAAAAGTAACCGGGATTTCATCGACCGGGCAAATATTAGGCGTTGCCGGCGAAGGCAAATATTATCGTGCTGCATATTTTAACGGAATCTATCATCAACCAGTAATGCCGTATGACAAAAGCGCCATGATTGCTTTGGATAAGTTACTGAAGAAGGATTTCGTTAATTACTGGTTTACACATAAAGCGCCCGACCCTGGATATGAGTATTACAGATATCCTGCAAAAATCATGGGAGCTTTAGTTATCGGTGCAGTCACTCAGGCCAGGTTAAAATCAAACACACCCGATGCTAAACGTTATACTGAACTAGCCTGTATTATTGCTGATTATTTGATTAGTGTCAGTTTCGAGAAAGGAACACCGTTGGAATATTTTCCGCCAACATATAGAGGATACGAGGCAATTTTTAAAGAGGTGACTCCTTATATTAATACGAACAATGATCTTATTATTTCGGCTGCCGATGGCGGTAATGCTTATTTAGATTTATATGACCTTACTTCCGACAAGAAATACCTTGATGCGGCAGAACGGATCGCACGGACCTATGTGAAAACGCAGTTGGACAACGGGAGCTGGTACATGTTCATCGATGTCAATACAGGCAAACCCGCTCTTCCCAATATTGCGATTCCAACGTCAACCATTAATTATTTTGACCGATTGAGCCGCGACTATAATATTTCAGACCTTGAAAATGCTACAAAAAAAGCGTTGCAATGGATCATGGATAACCCGGTTAAAACGTATGACTGGCAAGGCCAGTTTGAAGATATTGTTGCAAAGCCATCCTATAAGAACCAAAGCCGGGAACAGGTTTGCGATATGGCAATGTATCTTTTGAAGAATATTAATGGCAATCCGCAAAATCTGCAATTGGCGGAGGAATTGATTCGTTTTGCTGAAGATCAGTTTATAATTTGGGAAAAACCTGCGCCTAAAAGTGGGAACAAAGGGCAAGGTCCCGCATGGAATCCTGAAAATTGGATTACCCCTGGTGTGCAGGAGCAATATGTTTTTTGGGAACCGGTTGGCCGGGCTGCATGTATTATGATGGAAACTTACCGTGAGGCGTATAAAGTCACAAAAAAAGATTTATACCTAGCCAAGGCTCTGTCCATTGCAAATACCTTTACGGTTGTACAAAACGAACATGACGGGGATTATCCAACTTTATTTTCGAATTACAAATCGAATTTTTGGTTAAACAGTGTGGTTTACCCTGCCAAGATGATGATGGTGCTCGAAAATAATTTGAAGGAATTAAGTAAATAAGAAACATTCATGGTTCGATATGATTTGCAAAAAGAGCGATCACTAGAAGTGCCCAAAATTTTAAATGAAAAATGAAAATGAAAAGAAGTATAATCTTTTATGCCACATTAATAACATTTGCAGGGATGTTATATTCCTGCAAATCACTTACTGGAGTAAAAACCGGAGAAGAGAAAACTTTTGGTGAAATAGCAAAAGAAGAATCGATTATTCCTATCCGCCCGGGAGAGCTTGGAAAAACACCGTTCTGGAATGGGAAGGCCCATCAGTTTATTTACGCCCCGGCCTTTGATTATAAATTAATCCAGAATGCAGCAAGGTATAACTATGTAGTCAAATCCGAAGACAATAGCCAATATACGTTTGAAAGCAAAGTGCCTTATTCTCCTTTAAGTAAAGTTTGGGCATCAATGCCCACCGGTACTTTTAGTTTAAAGGTTATTGCTTTAAATGCGAATGGCGACAGTGTAGGCTTGGCCGGAAGCGGGGAGTATTATAAAGCTGCTTATTTTAACGGGCCATACCATAAGGCAGTAATGCCATACGATGAAAGTGCTAAAATTGCACTGAATAACCTGTTGCATAAAGATTATATAGAATGCTGGCTTAAGGATAAGGCTCCTGATCATGAGTATCAATATTACAGGTATCCAGCAAAGATATACAGTGCCCTTGTTGTTGGTGCAGTCACACATGCGAGGTTGAAAGCGAATTCGGATGACGCTAAACGGTCTGTCGAACTTGCAAAAATTGTAGCAGATTATATGATTAACATCAGCTATGAAAAAGGTTCGGCTTGGGAATATTTCGTTCCAACATATTTTGGACCCAGAATAAAAAATAAGCCCGGTTCGCACATGAATCTTAGAAATAATTTTACTGTGATGGGTGCCGATGCAGGCAATGCTTTCCTCGATTTATATGATCTTATCGGGGATAAAAAATATTTCGATGCTGCAAAACGCATTTCTGATACATATTTGAAAAACCAATTGGATAACGGAAGCTGGTACTTATTCGCCGATTATGAAACGGGCGAACCTACTGCTCCTAATATATCGATTCCTACTGCTGTTATAAATTATTTTGACAGATTACGGAAAAATTACGGAGTCGCCGGATTAGATAATCCTACAAAAAATGCCTTAAACTGGATAATGGAAAATCCAGTGAAGACTTTTAACTGGCAGGCGCAATTTGAAGATGTTAAGGCATTGCCACCCTATGTGAGGCACAGTCGGGAACAGGCATGTGATATGGCCGTATATCTTATGAAAAACCATATACAAATTTCACTGGCGGAAGAGCTTATTCGTTTTGCAGAAGATCAGTTTGTTATTTGGGAAAAACCACTGCCAATTATAATACACGATACTCCAGACAAGGAACAAAGCCCCGGGTGGAATTCTAAAAACTGGATTACCCCTTCGGTTCAGGAACAATATGGATTTTTTATGCCGGTTACAAGAACTGCCGGCGTGATGATTGAAACATATTGGGAGGCCTATGCCGCTACAAAAAAGGAAATTTATCTTGCCAAAGCGAAATCAATTGCGAATGCCTTGACCCTTGTTCAAAAAGAACACAATGGAGATTACCCAACGATGTTTACTAAATATCCAATGAATTTCTGGTTAAACAGTGTGGTTTACCCGGCTAAAGTAATGATGGCGTTGGAAAATAATTTAAAAAAGTAACCAGCGTTAATCAAGTTAATTATAGTAATAACGTGAGTTCGATCTAAAAAAATAGAAGAAACAAAGTCCAAAAGTTACTGAGTGACAAAGTAAAAATCTCGTTGTAAATGAAATTTGAACAAAATATAGATTCATCAGGATCATAATATAGATCTTTCTTTTTTTCTTAGGTACTTTGTTACTCAGGAGCGTTGTGACTTTCCCCAAATTCAAACGACTTTTATCTTCTGTCGAACGGAGTTTAGTATTAGTAAATTAGTGTACCTTCAGCAGGATTTAAAAAAACATGAATAGTATGCAAGAGCAAATTAATCAACAATTTAACAGAAGAAAATTTTTAACTTCCATTGGTTTAATTGGTGCGGCGGTAGGTTTTAGCCCTCTTAAAGGATTTTCGGAAACTACACCAATAGTAGAAGGGGCAACCGGGAACATGAAGTGTAAGCCTTATCTGCAGGCTGTAAAAACAGATCGTATAAACATACGCTGGATCACAAATAGCCCGTGCCATAGCTGGGTTGAATATGGAGAAAACCCTCAAACACTTAATCAGAAGGCTCAACAAACAGAAGACGGCATGGTTCAGGTAGATAATACGGTTCATGCGATTACACTTTCAAATCTGTTGCCTGGTAAAACGTATTATTACAGGGCTGTTTCCAGAAAAACTGAGAATATGGAGCGGAAACGTCAATCGTTTGGTGAGCCCGGTTACAGCGAAGTATATTCTTTTACAACCTTATCAAAGGATATGGACAGTGTCGAATTTGTTGTTTTTAACGATTTACACGATCGTCCTGAATCATTTGCTGCTTTAATGAAACAAAGCTCTGGCAAAAAGGATTTTGTTCTCTTAAATGGTGATATATTAAGTAAGGTGGAAGATGAGAATCAGATCGTTGACCATTTGATAAATCCGCTTACCGACTTGGGTGCAACAACAATTCCTTTTTTCTTTGCAAGAGGAAATCACGAAACATGGAGTACTTATGCCAGAGAGTTGGGTAAATACGTTGATGGCGGAGAAAATAAATATTACTATTCATTTCAATATGGCCCAATGTATGGCATTGTCTTAGATTCGGGTGAAACAAAATCCGACGAAGATCCTGTTAATGGAGGAATTATCGATTTTGATGCTTACCGCGAACAACAAGGTAAGTGGCTGGAAAAAGAAGTTCAGAAAAAATCCTTTAAAAAGGCAAAATACAAAGTAGTATTTATGCATATTCCTGCTTATTATCTGGGTGGCGATGCACATGCTTCCGAACATTATAACGAGATATGGGGGCCTATTTTTAATGTCTCAAAAATAGATTTGATGTTATGCGGTCATACGCACAAATCGGGTATTCATCAACCGGTAAAAGGGCAGCATGAATATCCCATCGTGATTGGTGGCGGTCCAAAAGATGGAAATCGAACCATTATCGATATAAAGATAACCGGGCAGGCATTAAATCTTAAAATGATAGATGATCGTGGTGAAACACTCGGTACTTTAAATTTATAACCCAACAAATAATTTCTATATTGCATTTTTCTTGTTATAAAAATGCAACAACGAATTATAGCTCAGATTGATTGTCCGTCAGTTAAGCTGTGTTCTTTTATTGGTGCATTTTAATTAGAAATACATCGACGAATTTCAGAGACCTCTTAGGCAGGGAGGTTCGCATTGATTATTACTTTTTATCATCGATTTGTATTTCGTTTTGCAATCAGGTAAGCTACTTTCTTGTATTTTTATCAGACATTATTCATTATAAACTCTAACAACTATCATCATGAAGAAACTGATTCTTTCTTCCGTTATCTTCCTGTTGGCATGGTTTCAACTATTTGCGCAACAAACCCTGGACAATGCGCCAAAACTTTCCGATCCAAATTCGTACACCTGGATTTTATTGCCCGATCCTCAGACTTACAATAAATTTGAACGCAATCAGCCCCTGTTTCAACTGGTTACCGGTTGGATTGCCGATCAAAAGGACAAGTTGAGTATTCAACTGGTGCTTTGTGTCGGCGATCTTGTTGAACAGAACAATATACTTGTTGCCGACGGAAAGAATGGCGACCAGACCAGCCTTCAACAATGGGAAGCAGCCGGGTCGGCCTTCAGTAAATTAAACAATCGGATACCCTATATTCTGTGCACGGGCAATCATGATTATGGTATTAAAAGCGCCGAAAACCGGTACTCACAGTTCAACAGTTATTTTCCTCCGCAGGGAAACCTGCTGACACAATCTCTGCTGGTTGAAATGGCCCCGAATGCAACAGGAGTAAAAACGCTTGAAAATGCCTGCTATCAATGGAAATCTCCGTTCGGACAATCATTCCTCGTACTTTCACTCGAATTCGCCCCGCGGGCAGAAATGCTGGAATGGGCAAAACAGGTGGCTGCGAGGCCTGAATATAAAGACTATTTGGGTGTTCTGCTGACGCACAGTTATCAGGATTCAAAAGGGCAGAGGATCGACAATGAAAAGTATGCGTTGGTCGATGCAAACTATGGAATCGCGATCTGGAATGATTTTGTACAACCATCGGCAAACATGAAGTTCGTTTTTTGTGGTCATATTGCTGACACGGAATCACATGAAGGAATGGTCAGCTACCGGGAAGACGACAACCTGGCCGGTAAGAAAGTGCATCAGATGCTTTTCAATGCCCAGCGTGAAGGCGGGGGCTGGCATGGCAACGGCGGCGACGGATGGCTCCGTATCCTGGAATTTTTGCCCGATCAGAAAACGATAAAGGTACGTACCTTCTCTCCTTTATTTTGGGCATCTCCTTCAACAAGGCATTTGGCCTGGCGGACCGAATCATTCGACCAATACGACATTTCATATTGAAGTAAATGACATTGGAAATCTCATTTGTTCTGAAAATTCAGAATCTTTGTTCAAAGAAGTATGAACCAACACTATGTACGCAAGCCCAAAAGAGGCTGTTCAAAAATTCCGTGAAACTCTGTGTTTTTTACTCTGCGGCACTCTGTGGTGAAGTATGAGTAATTAAAATACAGAGTTAAACAGAGTTTTTCACAGAGAGTTGAATATTAAAGTAATTCTACTTTTTGAACAGCCTGTTAGGAGGCAAATAAAAATACATAAATTGTAAACCAAACCATAGAATTAAACCTTTCCAAACAAAATCAAATTATGAAACAAGTTTTTATTATTCTTTTCGCTATCGTCGTGACAGCAGCATGTACACCGCAACGACCGGTTAAAGATTGTCCAACTTATGTTGAAGCAGCTGATCCTTCGCCGGATAGTCTGGCCGACTGGAATGCATTAGGATCCGGTCTTCACGCTTCAGTCGGATCAATCGACCTCTTGTACGCCAAAAGTTCAGTTCCAACCGGGGTAACAAAAAACAGTTGGGAACGCGCTGCATGGCAGGGAGAACGTGTTTCAGCTCAGTTGGTTCTTTGGAGCAAGGAAGTAACCAAGCAGGTCGAATGTGTATTTTCCGATTTCAAATCTTCCGGAGGAGAAATCCTTCCGGCATCTGTTGCGCAGGCACGATTTGTACGATACGTGCTAACCGATGAATTTGGTAATGGCTGCGGAAAACGTCAACCCGAAGATTTTGCGTCCTCGCTTAGTCCCGACATGCTCGATCCATTGGAATGTTTCGATCTGGAACCGCAAACCACCCGGCCTGTTTGGGTAACCATTGACATCCCCTCGGGTACGACTCCCGGAACCTATACTTCCACCATGCAATTATTTGCTGCCGGTAAAAAACATAGTTCCTTTACTTTTAACGTTGAGGTTCTTCCCCGGGTTCTTCCGCCTGCTTCGGAATGGAGTTTTCATCTCGACTTGTGGCAAAATCCTTATTCTGTGGCACGAGTACAAGGTGTTGATCCATGGTCGGAAGCTCACTGGAACGCCTTGCGTCCGTTGATGAAAATGCTTGCAGAGGCCGGACAGAAAGTGATCACAGCTACTTTGAACAACCGTCCGTGGGGAGGGCAAACCGAAGATGCGTATGGTTCGATGATTGGCTGGACAAAAAAAACCGATGGAAACTGGCAGTACGATTATGCCATTTTTGATAAATGGGTGCAGTTTATGATGGATTTGGGCATCAAGTCGCAAATCAATTGTTATTCAATGGTTCCATGGGGAAATGAGCTGTATTATTTCGATGAAAAAACCGGAGGAGAAATAAAAGTTAAGGCCAATCCGGGAACAAAAGAATATGCCAATCTGTGGGTTCCATTCCTCCATGACTTTATCATGCACCTGGAGCAAAAAGGATGGAAGGAAATTACCCGTATCGCGATGGACGAACGCGCCCCCGCCGAAATGCAGGCCATGCTGAAACTGCTCGGCGAAACAGCGCCCGGTCTGGGGGTGGCCCTGGCCGATAATCATAAAAGTTACAAACTTTATCCCGATCAATTGGTCGATTTATGCGTCTCAAACGGGTCAGTTGTAGAACCCGAAGACAGACAATATCGCAAATCAAAAGGGTATATCACAACATGGTATGTTTGCTGTTCTAGCGTATTTCCCAATGTTTTTACCTTTTCGCCGCCATCCGAGGCCGCTTTCATTGGTTGGTACACTTCGGCTGCCGGGTTCGATGGATTTCTGCGCTGGGCTTATAACAATTGGGTAAAAGACCCCCTGCTGGATTCCCGTTTTCGCACATGGCCAGCCGGCGATACATACATTGTGTATCCCGATGCCCGCAGTTCCATCCGTTTCGAACGCTTACGAGAAGGAATACAGGATGCTGAAAAAATCAGAATTCTCAGAGAAGAACTGCAAAACGAACCATCGGCTGAAGCGAAGCAAAAATTGGAACTGCTTAATCAGACCGTGGCCTTATTTAATAGTACTGAAAAACCAGATAATCTGGACGAATTAATGGCACGTGGAAAACAAGTTTTGGAGGAACTTTCCAGATAAATAGATCTTGCAGGATAACGATTTTAAGTTCGTCCCATTACTGAATTTAATCAGTTGAAGCATTGAACTTGTCAAATATTCAATTGATAAATGCAAAAAAATTATAACTTAACAGCCCAATCCGGGGATCCCGATTTTAACTAAACGAACGAACAACACTATGCCGAACAAACTTATTTTGGCTCTCGATCAGGGAACAACAAGTTCGAGGTCCATTCTATTTGATACGATGGGGAAAATTGTTTCAACAAGCCAAAAGGAATTTGAACAAATTTATCCCAAACCAGGATGGGTAGAACACGATCCGTGTGCGATCTGGAATACCCAGTTGGAAACTGCGCGCGCCGTAAAAGGCCAAAACCCAATGGCAGAAATTACCGGTATCGGGATTACCAATCAGCGTGAAACAACCGTTGTATGGGATCGTGAAACCGGGGTTCCGGTTTACAATGCCATCGTTTGGCAAGATCGCAGAACCGCAAAATATTGTGATGAACTGAAAGCCGAAGGCTGGGTAGAAAAAATTCAATACAAAACCGGACTGGTAATTGATTCATATTTTTCGGCAACCAAAATCCGCTGGATACTGAACAATGTGGAAGGCGCTATGGAGAAAGCCAAAGCCGGAAAACTGGCTTTTGGCACCATCGACAGTTGGCTCATCTGGAAACTGACAGACGGCAGGCTGCATATCACCGATGTGAGCAATGCCAGCCGTACCATGATTTATAATATCCGCACGCTTTCGTGGGACGAAGAATTGCTCAATTTATTCGGAATACCAAAGGAAATACTACCAGAAGTGAAATCTTCATCCGAAATTTACGGGTACACTTCAAAAGAATTATTCGGGGTCGAAATTCCGATTGCAGGTATTGCCGGCGACCAGCAGGCAGCTACTTTCGGGCAGATGTGCGTTGAGGTTGGTAGTGTAAAAAACACATACGGAACCGGATGTTTCATGTTGTGCAATACCGGCAGCGAAGCGGTGAAATCGAATAACAACATGCTCACCACCATTGCCTGGCAAATCGACGGAAAAACTACCTATGCGCTCGAAGGCAGCATTTTCATTGGCGGGGCTATCGTGCAATGGCTGCGCGACGAACTGGGCATTATTTCCTCTTCCGCAGAAGTTGAAGAACTGGCCAGCCGCGTTCCCGACAACGGCGGCGTTTATCTGATACCTGCTCTTACCGGTCTGGGCGCCCCTCACTGGGACCAGTATGCGCGCGGAACCATCATCGGTTTGACCCGTGGATCGAATGCAGGCCACATTGCCCGGGCAGCATTGGAGAGCATTGCCTTTCAAACCTGCGATGTGTTGAAATCAATGGAAGCCGACTTGGGCAAGTCAATAAAAGAACTTCGCGTTGATGGCGGCGCAGTGGCAAACAACCTGTTGATGCAGTTTCAGGCCGACGTGCTTGGCGCTCCGGTATACCGTCCGGTGGTAATGGAAACTACCGCTTTGGGAGCAGCTTATCTGGCAGGTCTTGCAACCGGCTTCTGGAAAAATATCGATGAAATCAAACAACAGTGGTCGGTCGATCGGTGTTTTACCCGTGAAATGGAAGCTGAGAAGGTTCAGAAACTTCTGAAAAAATGGGGGAAAGCGCTGTCAAGGGCGATGAGCTGGGAAGAAGACGAATAAACCAAATAAAACTAATTACCAATAGTATGAGTGAGTTTTGTGCAGAATTTATCGGCACCATGATTCTGGTCCTTTTTGGAAATGGAGTGGTTGCCAATGTTGTACTGAAAGGTACAAAAGGGAATAACGGAGGATGGATCGTAATAACCCTCGGCTGGGGGTTGGGAGTATTTGTGGGAGTGATAATCGCCGGGCCGTATTCAGGGGCACACCTGAATCCCGCTGTTACAATTGGATTGGCCATTGCAGGGAAATTTGCATGGATCAAAGCCGGGACATTCATTGCCGCGCAAATGCTTGGCGCTGCGACAGGAGCTTTTCTGGTGTGGTTATTTTACCGGCATCATTATAATGAAACGGAGGATCAGGGAGGTATTTTGGCAACTTTTGCTACCGGCCCTGCAATCCGTAAATTGCCCAATAATTTTTTCAGCGAAGTGCTGGGTACTTTTGTGCTTATTTTTGCCATTTTTTATATCGAAGGGGCGAGTATTGCCTGCAGTGAACTGCCCGAGGTAAAAATTGGTCTGGGAAGCGTCGGCGCTTTGCCGGTTGCACTTTTGGTTACCGCTCTCGGCTTGTCGCTGGGAGGTACAACCGGTTATGCAATCAATCCGGCCCGTGATTTGTCACCGCGGATCATTCACTCGTTGGTTCCGATTCGCCACAAAGGGCCGAGCGACTGGGCTTATTCCTGGATACCAGTTTGTGCGCCAATAGTCGGAGCAGCTATTGCTGCATCTTTATATTTGATCTTCAAGTAAAACCGCTTTATCCTGATTCTGGAAAATTTTGTTTCAGAGCTGATTGTTGAACGGCAATTAACAGGAACCTTATTTCCCTCTTTTTTCAGGAATGTTTAATTTTTTCATAATTTCACACCTGAAGAAAGAGGGAAGATGATTGACTCGGCTTTAAATATTGAATTACGGGACGGAAATCCAAATGGATACGAAAGGCTGTATTCCCTCACTTCGGTACGCCTGAAAAATTACTGCAAACTGTTTTTGAAAGACGATGTACTGGTTGAAGATCTGGTGCAAAATGCGTACATCCGTTTGTGGGAAAAACGGAAATTAATTCAGCCTGAAAAGTCGGTCGAGAGTTTGTTGTTCACCATTATCCGCAACCAATGCTTCAATCATTTGCGCGATCAAAAACTGGCTTCTGAAAGTTTTTCGATGAATGAAAATCCGTGGAGCGATCTTCAGCATTTGTACCAAATCGATTTTTCGGGCAGCGAGGAAAAAACCATTGAAGAGCAATTGTTTGAAACCTTAAAATCGGCCATTGATAATCTGCCCGAGCGACAAAGCCAGATTCTTATACAATGCAAAGTGGAAGGCAGGAAACAAAAAGAAGTCGCCGATGAACTGGGCGTTTCATTAAAAGCGGTTGAAAAAAGTCTGGCAAAATCGAAAAACCAATTGCGCGAAATATTGCAATCCCGTTTCCCGGAATTTGCTGTCCTTATTGTTTTTCTTCTTAAATAAAGATGGTTTATTCGGACGAATAGATTCTTTTCCATTGGGCGATTATTATTCTGTAATTTGATATTTGTGAAACAACAGGAGCTTGTATCCCGGGAGAAAAGAGATTCTGAAACCTTGGGTAAAAATGTGTATCTTTAGGTTCAGAAGGATTTCTTTGTAAAAATACCGGAATAGATGACACAATCGGACGAGAAAATCAAGTACATCGACATTGTAAAAACCATTGAAGCCAGTAAGTCGGGCGTATTAAAAAAAATGCCTGCTTTTGTCATTAAGTGGATCGCAAAAATAATCAGGCAGGATGAACTAAACCATATCCTAAATAAATATTCGGAAGACAAAGGAGTCGATTTTCTGGTAAAACTAATTGATGAGTTTAATTTAAAACTGGAAATTGAGGGAAAAGAAAATCTTCCGGAAAACGGAAAATGTTTTTTCGTTGCAAACCATCCTTTTGGGCTGATTGATGGGTTGGTACTTACCCGTACCGTTTCTGAAAAATACGGAACACTGAAGGCAATAGCAAATGATGCTTTTATGCTGATTCCACAAATGCACCCATTGGTTGCAGCCGTAAATGTTTTTGGACGATCATCGAAAGAGTACATCATGGCTCTCAACGAAACCTACGAGATGGATGTTCCGATCACCCATTTCCCGGCAGGTTTTGTTTCCCGTCGTTTCGATGGGAAAGTACAGGATCCGGTCTGGCAAAAAAGTTTCATCACCAAGGCTATTTCGAGCAAACGGGATATTGTCCCCTTCTTTTTTTATGGCTGCAATTCGCGCTTGTTTTATGCAATTTACACCATCAGGCAATGGTTTGGAATTAATTTAAATATTGAGTTGGCGCTGTTGCCCCATGAAATGTTCAGAAAGAGAAACAAAACCATCAAAGTGAAGATTGGAAAACCCCTTCCCTGGCAAATGTTCGATCAGACATTATCCCACAACGAATGGGCTCAAAAAGTGCGTGAGCATGTATATGAATTGGGAAACAGGAAGTAGAAAATTATCTTTGCCAACCTTGCTCCAACAAAAAACCCGACATTCTGCCGGGTTCACTATGTTTTTTTGATTTATTCTGTTTAGTTTGCCGCCTCGAACTGGTTTAGAAAACGGACATCGTTTTCGAAGAAATGGCGGATGTCTTTAATTCCGAATTTTAACATGGTGATACGTTCGATTCCCATCCCGAAAGCAAAACCGGTATATTTTTTATTGTCGATTCCGCATAAATCAAGTACTTTGGGATCGACCATGCCGCAGCCCAGAATCTCGAGCCAGCCGGAATACTTGCACACGTTACAGCCTTTGCCACCGCAGATAGAACAACTCACATCAACTTCTGCTGATGGTTCGGTAAACGGGAAATATGAAGGACGCATACGGATCTCGGTTTTTTCGCCGAAAAACTCGCGGGCAAAATAAAGCAGAGTTTGTTTCAGGTCGGCAAAAGATACGTTTTCGTCGACATACAACCCTTCGATTTGATGGAACATACAATGCGAACGCGCCGAAATGGCTTCGTTGCGAAACACCCTTCCGGGGAAAATAGCGCGGATGGGCGGTTGCGTTTTTTCCATGACCCGCACCTGAACGCTGGATGTATGGGTACGCAGCAAAATATCGGGGTTCTTTTCAATGAAGAAAGTGTCCTGCATGTCGCGTGCCGGATGTTCGGGAGGAAAATTCAAGGCTGAAAAAACATGCCAGTCGTCTTCAATTTCGGGCCCTTCAGCAACCACAAAACCAAGGCGTGCAAATATTTCAATAATCTCGTTTTTTACAATTGAAAGTGGATGGCGGGTTCCCAGTTTGATAGTCTCGCCGGGCATTGTCAAATCGAGACCGGAAGCGCCCTGATCGCCGGATTCAAAACTTTCCTTGATGCGGTTAATGGTATCGAGTGCAAAGTTTTTCAGCTCGTTAATGGCCGCGCCAACTTCTTTTTTCTGTTCGGCCGGAACATTTTTAAACTCGTCGAAAAGTTGGCTCACCAGTCCTTTTTTACTGATGTATTTGATTCGCAAATCTTCAATTTCGTCTTTTACTGAAACGTTGATGTTTTCGATTTCAGTCCGTAACGCTTTAATTTTTTCGATCATCGTTCTTTCTTCAAAATGAAATGCAAAGATAATCATTCAGCTAAAACCACTGAAAGATGCAATCCTTTAATTTTAAAAACAAATCGAGGATCGCTTTAAAATTAACCGAATATGAATTTTCCGTCGGAGAAACCGGTAAAAACTTATCTTTTCACGTACTGTTGTTCGTAATATTTTTGGTAATCGCCGCTGGTTACGTTTTGCAGCCATTCTTCGTTGGCAAGATACCAGTCGATGGTTTTTTCCAGTCCTTCTTCAAACTGAAGGCTTGGTATCCATCCCAGTTCGTGTTGCAGTTTAGTCGAGTCGATGGCATACCGGAGGTCGTGGCCGGCGCGGTCTTTCACGTAGGTAATCAGTTTTTCCGATTCCCCTTCAATGCGATTTAGTTTGCGGTCCATTATTTTGCACATCAGCCGGATCAGGTCGATGTTTGTCCATTCGTTATGCCCGCCAATGTTGTACGTTTCGCCGGTTTTACCCTTGTGGAAAATCACATCAATGGCCCGGGCATGGTCTTCCACCCACAGCCAGTCGCGAATATTTTCGCCTTTCCCGTAAACCGGAAGAGGTTTTTTATTCCGGATGTTGTTGATGAAAAGCGGGATCAACTTCTCCGGGAACTGAAACGAACCGTAGTTATTCGAACAGTTTGAAACGACTGCGGGCAGCCCGAATGTGTCGTGATAGGCACGCACAAAATGATCGGAACTGGCTTTCGATGCCGAGTACGGACTGTGCGGGTCGTAGCCGGTTTCTTCCGTAAACATGCCTTCACGTCCCAAACTTCCATACACTTCATCGGTCGAAATATGATAAAAACGTTTGCCTTCCTGATTTTCTTTCCAGATGTGCTTGGCTGCATTCAGCAGGTTCACAGTGCCAATCACATTGGTGAAAACAAACTCGGTCGGGTTTGAAATCGAGCGGTCAACATGCGATTCGGCTGCCAGATGGATCACCCCGTCGAATTGCCGTTCTTCGAACAACTTCAGGATAAAATCACTGTCAACAATGTCGCCCTTCACAAATTCGTAGTTCGGGCGGTCTTCAATATCTTTCAGGTTGGCCAGGTTTCCGGCGTAAGTCAGTTTATCGAGATTGACAATTTTATATTCGGGATACTTGGTTACGAAAAGCCGTACAACATGCGAGCCGATAAACCCGGCCCCACCAGTGATTAATATTGTATTCATCGTATGGAGGTGTTTTAGTTTGACCAAAAATAGTCCTTTCGGGAACAATATGAAAATGCTTTTTGTTGGGAAACGGATTGTATTGTAAAAACGTGTGGCGCAAACTATAAAAATATTCCAGAGCTTTTGATTTCTGAGGAAGAGAGAAACAAAACTCTGAACACTGAGACTGCGACTGTCCACTGCCTCTTAAATTTCCCTCACCCGTTTTTCCCAGTTCCAGGCCGAAAGCAGGGTTTCTTCCAGTCCTTTTTCGGCTTTCCAGCCCAGTTCCTCGTTGGCAAAAGTAGTGTCGGCCCATATTTTTTCGATGTCGCCGGCGCGACGGGCAACAATTTTGTAGTTCAGCTTCACCCCGGTCGATTTTTCAAAAGCATTCACAATTTCCAATACCGACGAACCATTGCCTGTTCCCAGGTTGAATACTTCGTAGTTGGCTTTGTTTCTGCCTTTCAGTAACCGTTCGATGGCAATTACATGCGCTTTGGCCAGGTCAACCACATTGATATAATCACGGACAGCCGAGCCGTCAATGGTGTCGTAATCGTTACCAAAAATACTCAGTTCTTTGCGCAACCCGGCAGCTGTTTGGGTGATAAAAGGTACGAGATTTTGCGGGACACCCAGCGGCAACTCGCCAATCAATGTCGACGGGTGGGCGCCAATCGGGTTAAAATAGCGAAGCGCAATTCCTTTCAGTTGCGGATAGGCATGAATCGTGTCGTTTAAAATATCTTCGTTCACCCGTTTGGTGTTTCCGTAGGGCGATTCGGCATCTTTGCGCGGCGTACTTTCAGTAACCGGAAGTTTGTCGGGTTGGCCGTAAACGGTGCACGACGATGAGAAAACAATATTGGCAATCCCGTATTTTAATTGGCAATCGAGCAGGTTCATCAGCGAAACCAAGTTGTTACGGTAATAATGCAGCGGTATTTGCACTGATTCGCCAACGGCTTTCGATGCCGCAAAATGAATAATTGCCGCTATATTTTTATTTCTGCTGAAAAATTCGTCGGTTTTGGAGGCATCGGCCAGGTTAAATTGTTCGAATGTCGGTTTTTTGCTGGTTATTTTGGTGATGTTTTCCAGAACTTCGATGTTGGAATTCGACAGATCGTCGACAATAATAACTTCGTAACCTGCATTTTGCAGTTCAACAACTGTATGCGAACCAATGTATCCGGTGCCGCCTGTAACTAAAATCTGTGTCATGGTCGTGGGTATTTTGTTTTCGGGGTAAATTTAGGAATATATTTATTGCGGTGTGATATTTTATTTCGGGCAAATAAGTTTGCCAACTTCTGTTAATCGTATAATTTTGTTTTATAGCAACTTGTTCTTTTATCACCGAGGTACATAAACAGAAGAGACAAACTTTACATGAAACTTGAGCAAATCAATGAATTAACAAAAATTGCCTACAATAAGACGGCAGATAAGTATCATGATAATTTTAAAAACGAGATAGAGCAGAAGGAATACGACCGGCTGCTTTTAGACCGCTTTTCGGGGATGCTGCCGACGGGTTCGTTAATTTGCGATGCCGGGTGCGGCCCATCAGGGCATATTGGCAAATATTTGTTTGACAAAGGGCATAAAATTATCGGAATTGATTTATCCCAACGATGCGTTGAGATAGCGGCTTCATATAATCCGGAGATTGATTTTAAAGTGATGGATATTATGAATACGGACTTTAAGAATGATTTTTTTGATGCGATAATTTCCTTTTATTCAATTATATATACACCTAAAAAATATGTCAATAAGATATTCGCCGAGTTCTTTCGGATTTTAAAAAAAGAAGGAAAACTGTTTCTGGTTGTAAAAAAAGGAACCACCGAAGGTATCATTGACGACGAATGGTACGAAGGGAATAAAGTATATTTTACGCATTTCACAGAAGATGAAATAAAAGAGTATTTCGCTCAAAACAATTTCAGTATAAATTTCTTTGACACGCGTAAACCATACGATTTTGAATTTGATATTGATCGGATATACGCCATAGCGACAAAAATAAATTAGCTGTTTACGAATGTATTTAAGTTAAAATGTAAAACCAATATTTCAACAATGAACATACACGATTGCATCCGATTTGCGAATGAAAACCCGATTTGTTATTTGGCTACAACCGAGGGCGACCAGCCACGAGTACGCATTTTGGGATTCTGGTTTGCCGACGAAACCGGTTTCTATTTTCAAACAAGCACGGTGAAAGAATTCAGCCATCAGCTTGAAAAGAACCCCAAAACGGAAGTCTGTTTTTACCATCACGAGGCGCCGATTGGTACAATGCTGCGGGTTGCCGGCGAGATAGAGATGGTAACCGACGTCAAATTCCGGGAAAAAGCTCTTGCCGACAGGCCTTTCCTGAAAAGTTTCGGAATAACGATTGATAGCCCGAAATTATTTCTTTTCCGGATTGCCCACGGACAGGCCCATTTCTGGACCATGGAGAATAATCTCAAGCCAAAAGAATTTATTGAATTTTAGGCAAAGCGATAAAAAGGTAATTTTCAGAGCGCTTCTGAAGTAGCAACAATTACCCTGAAAAATTACTTGGAAGGAAGGTTGCCGAGCCGGAATTTTTCCTTAATTTTGAAATCTAATTCATCATGACCGTGGAAATAACTAGTTATATAAAAGAATTGTTGTTGCTGAACGATTGTGTGGTCGTTCCCGAATTTGGCGGCTTTGTTTCGAATTATAAGCCAGCGCAAATCAAGCACAACCGGTTTATGCCACCGTCGAAGGAAATCGCTTTCAACCCGAAACTTCAGAAAAACGATGGATTGCTGATTAATTACATTTCTGAAAACGAAGGAATTGGTTATTTTGAAGCCAAACAGAAAGTGGAATCGTTTGTCGACGAATCGTTGCTGAAACTTGAAAACTACGAAAAGCTCATATTTGAAGGCATCGGACAACTGTATTACGACCGCATGGAAAACCTTCTGTTTGAACCGATTGCCGACCAGAACCTTTTGATTGACTCATACGGTATGGAAAGTTTCTCGTACGAAAAATTGTACGAGAAGATGATGCCTAAACCGGCCATGAAAATACAACACCCTGAAGCGGTACAAGTTGTTTTCAATAAACGGAATGTAAAGAAAGTACTAATCGGTGTTCCGCTTTTGCTCGCACTGGCACTGATACCGATGAAAAATAAAGACATTTTAAACCATTCTGATCTGAATATATTCTCTCAACTTACCGAAGTAGTTGCCCCGGCCCAAGAGATTGTAACGGAATCCCTTGTGGTTAAAGAAACGGAAATTACCCCGGTGATAAATAGCAACAAATATTTTCTGATTGGCGGAAGTTTCAGGCAGGAAGAAAATGCCGCTCAGTTCATGGAAATGATGAAGCAAGAGGGCTTTCAGCCGGAAAACCTTGGTGTTTTCAACGGGCTTCACCGTATCTCGATTCAAAGTTTCTCGAGTTTTCAGGAGGCACAAAACAAGCTGAATGAACTCCGGGCTGAAAAATCAAAATCAGGAGTTTGGATACACATCAAACAATAATATGTGAAACCCTTCAGAATTTCTGAGGGGTTTTTTATTACAAAAAAACCGCCCTTCCGTAGAAAAGCGGTTTCGAAATATGTGGGGTAAACAACCGATCCGCCAATGCGGTACTGTTGTTTACGAAAAACGGCACCAACTATAGTTGGCGTCGTTGTAACGGAGCCTCTCCCCAGCCCTCTCCAAAGGAGAGGGGGCAAAGACAAATATCTTATCCGGTTTTTTCCGGTTCTCCCCTTGTGGGGGGAGTTAAAGGGGGCTATTTTCTATTTTATTTCCGAACCGTTTTTAACCATTTGTACCGGCGAAACGAATTTCAGAGAACCATCGGCATCTTCGGCCATCAGGACCATTCCCTGCGACATGATTCCTTTCAGTTCGCGGGGTTCGAGGTTTACCAGAATAGAAACCTGCTTGCCGATCACCTGCTCCGGCTCGTAATATTCGGCAATGCCCGAAACCACCGTGCGCTGATCGATGCCGGTATCGATTTTCAGCTTCATCAGTTTTTTGGTTTTGGCTACTTTTTCCGCTTCGATGATGGTTCCCGTGCGGATGTCCATTTTCTGGAAATCGTCGTACGTGCAATTTTCTTTTGCCGGTTTAGCAACGGCATTGGCAGCTTCGTTCGCTTTTTTGGTGTCGAGCAGTTTTTGCACCTGCGCATCAATGGTTGCGTCTTCGATCTTCTCGAAAAGCAGTTCCGGAGTATTTACCTTGTGCCCGGCAAGCAATAAATCGGTACGTCCAAGATTTGCCCAGTTCAGTTCTTCAAGATTGATAAACCCACGCAGTTTATCCATACTGAAAGGCAAAAACGGTTGCAGCATGATGGTCAGGTTGGCCGTGATCTGCAAACACACATTCATCACCGTTTTCACCCGTTCCGGATCGGTTTTTACCACTTTCCAGGGTTCCTCGTCGGCCAGATATTTGTTGCCCAGACGAGCCAAATCCATTGCCAGTTTCAATGCTTCGCGGAAACGGTAGCTATCAAGGCTTTTTTCAACATCCGCTTTTATTTTGCTGATTTCCGAAAGGGCTGCCCGGTCGGTTTCGTTCAATTCTCCGGCGGCCGGAATCACCCCTTCGTAATATTTTTGAGTAAGAACCAGTGCGCGGTTCACAAAGTTGCCCAACACGGCTACCAATTCGTTGTTGTTTCGCGCCTGATAGTCTTTCCAGGTGAAATCGTTGTCTTTGGTTTCGGGAGCATTGGCCGTGAGGGTATATTTCAGCACGTCTTCTTTCCCCGGAAAATCTTCCAGGTATTCGTGCAGCCAAACCGCCCAGTTGCGCGAAGTCGAAATTTTATCGCCTTCGAGGTTCAGAAATTCATTGGCCGGAACATTGTCGGGCAAAATATAGGTTCCTTCGGCTTTCAGCATGGCCGGGAAAATGATGCAATGGAATACAATATTGTCTTTCCCGATGAAGTGGACCATTTTGGTTTCCGGGTCTTTCCACCATTTTTCCCATTCGGGGGTCAGTTCCTTGGTTGCCGAAATGTACCCGATGGGTGCATCGAACCACACGTACAGCACTTTCCCTTTGGCCTCATCCAGCGGAACAGGTACGCCCCAGTCGAGGTCTCGGGTTACCGCGCGGGGTTGCAAACCACTGTCGATCCACGATTTGCACTGGCCGTACACATTGGTTTTCCATTCCTTGTGACCTTCCAAAATCCATTCTTTCAGCCAGGGTTCGTACTGGTCGAGTGGGAGGTACCAGTGTTTGGTTTCCTTCATCACAGGCACATTCCCGCTGAGTACCGATTTCGGATTGATCAGGTCGGTGGCATTTAACGAGGTGCCGCAGCTTTCGCACTGGTCGCCATAGGCTTTTTCGTTGCCACACTTCGGGCAGGTTCCGGTAATGTAACGGTCGGCCAGAAATTGGTTGGCTTCTTCGTCGTAATATTGTTCCGACGTTTTTTCAATGAACTTTCCGTCGTCGTATAATTTTTTAAAGAATTCAGAAGCGGTTTCGTGATGCACTTTCGCACTGGTGCGCGAATACACATCGAACGAAATTCCAAAACGCTGAAACGAATCCTTGATCATGCTGTGGTATTTATCGACCACATCCTGCGGGGTAATGCCTTCTTTTTTAGCTTTTAAAGTGATGGGCACACCGTGTTCGTCGGAACCGCCGATAAAAGCCACTTCCTCGCCTTTCATACGAAGGTATCGTGCATAAATATCAGCCGGGACATATACACCGGCGAGGTGTCCAATGTGTACCGGCCCGTTGGCATACGGAAGGGCAGAAGTGATCAGGGTACGTTTATAATCAATCATTGCACTACAATTTTATTGAGGGTGACAAAGATAGTTGAAAAACGCAAAGATATAAGGGATTTATGAGCAATACTCATCACATCAATCATATTCATCGTCATCCAAGCTGATGGTGCAAAAGGAAATAAAATTTGTGATAGATTAAAAAATAATCTCAAAATGGTTGACAAATAAGAAATAATTCATGTGTTTGTCAACACAAAACCTACTGCAACGATGAAAAACAATTTTGCAAACAGATTAATTTCTGCCCGAAAGATGGCTGGAATGTCACTACAAAGTTTGGCCGACAATCTTGATAATATCGTTTCAAAACAGTCGATATTGTCGGATCATATCTGAATCGTTTTTACCCAAAAGTTGAAACTGACGGGCTTTTCCTAACACCGGAGCAAAAACGGCCTGAAAGGCCAATAGAATTTAGCCCAGGGTAAGCGACGAAGGAGTGCCGCCCTGGGTTTAAGGATAAACAAGGAAATAAAAATGTTTATCACTTTATTCTCCCGGAAATATTTATTTTAAGGTTCCCCTCAACTTTGTCAACTGATCCCAGAAAAGAACACTAATGAAGTCGTATGTAAAAACAAAAAATCCTCCGGGAAAATAAACAGAGGATTTTTGTAGTCTCACCGGGAATCGAACCCGGATTTACAGTTTAGGAAACTGTCGTTCTATCCGTTGAACTATGAAACCAATTTATTTTTTGAATCCAGATTTTAGTACAAAAGGTAAATATCTACGAAACATCGGGACTTACATGTATTTTGTCTTTAATCTAAAATCTGATGTTTGTTCCCAAAAAAGCCATGCAAAAATATTGAAATTGAGCATTCAAACAAAATGTAGCCTGTCTTTTTACTTAAATAAGTGCTAACTTCGTATAAATAAGATTTATAACTATGAATACGAAGTTTCTGATTTGCTTATTATTGTCAGCTTTCGGAGCAACGACAGCTTCCGGCCAGAAGGCTTCACAAAACCGAAAACCCTACGCGGCAGGGCGTTTCTACTCCGGCAATCCCGACGAATTGAAAGCCGCACTGAAACAACTATTCGCTGCTGCTCTTCAGAAAAAAAGCAGCGCCGTTCCATTGGCAATCGTTGTTCCCCATGCCGGATATGTTTTTAGCGGCGGAGTGGCTGCTTCGGCCTATCAACAAATTGATCCCAACCGAAAATTTGATCGTATTTTTATCATCGGGTCGAGCCATACATCAGCTTTTCCAAGCGTTTCGGTGTATTGCAAAGGCGACTACGAAACTCCGCTGGGTACGGTAAAAGTCGATCGTGATCTGGCACAACAACTGATTGAAAAAAACAGACTAATCAAATGTTATGATGAAGCTCACCGTTCGGAACACAGCATCGAAGTACAACTTCCGTTCCTGCAACATCACCTGAAAAACGATTTCCGGATTGTCCCGATTATCATAGGTTCGTCGACTGTTGAAACGGCAAAAAGCCTGGCTTCAATTTTAAAACCTTTTCTGAATGAAAAGAATTTATTTGTAATCAGCAGCGATTTTTCGCATTATCCATCTTATTCCAATGCAATTACAGCCGACCAAATCACGGCCAATGCAATCAAAAGCAATAAGCCGTCTGCACTTATAAAAGCACTGGACAACAATACAAAAAAAGAGTTCCCGGGTTTATCCACCAGCTTGTGCGGATGGAGTTCGGTACTTACCTTGCTTTACATGACAGAACAAATTCCAGATATAAAAGTGGATTTGCTTCAGTATAAAAATTCGGGAGATTCGCCGTATGGCGACAAAGAGCGGGTGGTCGGCTACTGGGCAATTTCATTCTCAAAAGGTACTGAAATCAGCGCAGATAAAGGTTTTTCGCTGAACGAAACGGATAAAAAATATTTGCTGAAACTGGCCCGGGAAACCATTACCGAATTTGTCGGGAAAGGGACCGTTCCGGTAGTTAGCACATCGCAGTTGAGCGCGACGTTGAAAACACCCTGCGGGGCTTTTGTAACCCTGCACAAAGATCGCCGGCTGCGGGGCTGCATTGGCCGATTCGATGCACGGCTACCGTTGTATGAAGTGGTGCAGTCGATGGCCATTGCCGCCGCCACCCAGGATCATCGGTTCGAAAAAGTACAATTCAGCGAAATCGACCAACTAAAAATTGAAATTTCTGTACTGACCCCCATGAAACGAATTCAGTCGGCAGATGAGTTTATACTTGGAAAACATGGAATTTATATCCGGAAAGGAAACTTGTCAGGAACATTTTTGCCGCAGGTAGCCACTGAAACAGGCTGGAGCAAAGAAGAATTTTTCGGCCATTGCGCCCGCGACAAAGCCGGCATTGGCTGGGATGGATGGAAAACGGCGGAGCTGTTTGCCTACGAAGCGCTGGTTTTCGGGGAAGAATAGCATTCGGCCATGAACACAGCAAATGTGATATACCGAACCCCATTTGCCCGAATGCCGAAAAATTTTAGTAACCCACAGAGGCTTTAGCATTCTTCAAAATAATATCGAAAAGGAAAGCTGTGACCACCATGGGGAAAGGATTCCCGGGTAATGGAAATATTGATTTATATTCTTTATTTTAATTTTTTGGTTGAATATTCAAGTTTTCACTTCTTTTGGAATTCGGAACGAGTATAAATTAGCTATTTTCGGGCGCCATTTTTTGCAAGTAAAAATGGTTCATCTACCTTTGTACCACTTTTGAGATATAATTAATTGTTAAAATAAAAATAAATATCTATGAGCAATTTTCTGACTGCCTCTATTGGAAGAAAATTTTTGATGAGCATTACCGGATTATTCCTGATGATGTTCATCTTGGTTCACCTTTGCATAAACCTGCTGTTAATTTTTGATGATAGCGGTGAACTTTTCAACCTGGGCGCAAACTTTATGGCCACCAATCCGGCCATTAAAATCATGGAGCCGGTACTTGGGCTAGGCTTTATCGTGCATATCTTCTGGTCGCTTGTTATCAGCATTCAGAACATGAAAGCACGTCCGGTTGCTTACAAAGTATCACAACAAACGAATTCCAGTTCATGGGCATCGCGTAATATGTTGATATTGGGCGCTATGATACTGATTTTCCTGGTCATGCACGTTATTAACTTTTTCTGGGTAATTAAATTCGACCCCGAATCGATGTCGAAAGTATTGGTCAATGGTGTGGAAATGGAAGATACCTACACTTTAGTAGCCAGCTTGTTTAAAGCCAGTGTTGTTTACGATCTTCTGTATGTAGCGGGCGGCCTGCTGCTTGGTTTTCACCTGGCTCACGGATTTTGGTCGGCTTTTCAAACCATTGGCTTTTCAAATAAACTATGGATCTGCCGACTGCAGTTGGTTGCAAAAGTTTTTGCACTCCTTGTTGCGATTGGATTCTCAATCATTCCGTTGTATTTCCTGATTAAATTTTAATCGAAAAGAAGTTGAACTATGAGCGTAATTAATTCAAGAATACCCGAAGGGCCATTGGCCCAGAAGTGGACAAACTATAAAGATCACCAGAAACTGGTAAACCCGGCCAATAAACGAAAACTTGATGTGATCATTGTTGGTACCGGACTGGCGGGCGCCTCGGCTGCTGCTTCTCTTGGCGAAATGGGGTTCAATGTAAAAAACTTTGCTATCCAGGATTCGCCCCGCCGTGCACACTCAATTGCGGCACAAGGTGGTATCAATGCGGCAAAAAACTATCCGAATGATGGAGACTCTGTTTTCCGTTTGTTCTACGATACGATTAAAGGGGGCGACTATCGTGCCCGCGAAGCAAATGTTCACCGGTTGGCCGAAGTGAGCAACAGCATCATCGACCAGTGCGTGGCACAAGGCGTTCCGTTTGCCCGCGAATACGGCGGTTTGCTTGACAACCGTTCGTTTGGTGGGGCGCAGGTTAGCCGTACATTCTATGCAAAAGGACAAACCGGTCAGCAGTTATTGCTGGGTGCTTATCAGGCGTTGATGCGTCAGGTGAATGCCGGTACTGTAAAATTGTACACCCGTACCGAGTTGGTCGATATTGTAATTGTTGACGGCAAAGCCCGCGGTATTATTGCCCGCGATTTGGTTACCGGCGAACTGAAACGCCACTTTGCTCATGCGGTGGTATTGGCTACCGGTGGTTACGGAAACACATTCTTCCTTTCAACCAATGCAATGGGATCGAACGGATCGGCTATCATTAAAGCTTTTCACAAAGGCGCTATGTTTGCTAACCCGTGTTATGCCCAGATTCACCCGACCTGTATTCCGGTTCATGGTGAATTCCAAAGCAAACTGACCCTGATGTCGGAATCGTTGCGTAACGATGGCCGTATCTGGGTTCCGAAGAAAAAAGAAGATGCCGAAGCCATTCGTGCCGGAAAACTGAAACCTACACAAATTGCTGAAGAAAATCGCGACTACTACTTGGAACGCCGTTATCCTGCGTTTGGGAACCTTGTTCCCCGCGACGTTGCTTCGCGCGCTGCCAAAGAACGCTGCGATGCCGGTTACGGAGTAGGAGCTACCGGGTTGGCTGTTTATCTCGATTTCAAATCGTCAATCGAACGTCTGGGCGAAAAAGTAATTGAAGAACGTTATGGGAACTTGTTCCAGATGTACGAAAAAATTGTTGACGAAAACCCATACAAAACACCGATGATGATTTACCCGGCTATCCATTACACCATGGGTGGTATCTGGGTCGATTACGAACTGCAAACCAACATTCCCGGTTTATTTGCTGCCGGAGAAGCCAACTTCTCTGATCACGGAGCCAACCGTTTGGGAGCTTCGGCATTGATGCAGGGATTGGCCGACGGTTATTTTGTATTACCATACACCATCCAGAATTATTTGGCTGATGAAATCCGCACTCCGCGAATGACAACCAACGAGCCGGAATTCGTTGAAGCTGAAAAAGCGGTAAAAGCCCGTTTCGAAAAACTGAAAAATATCAACGGAAAACGTTCGGTCGACAGCATCCACAAGGAACTTGGTTTGACCATGTGGGATTTTGTAGGAATGGGGCGCGACAAAGAAGGCTTGCAACATGCCATTCAACGCATTGCAGAAATAAAAAAAGAATTCTGGAGCAATGTTCGTATTCCGGGCGAAATGAAAGGAATGAATATTGAACTGGAAAAAGCCAGTCGTTTGGCCGATTTCATTGAAATTGGCGACCTGATGGCACGCGACGCACTGAACCGCGAAGAAAGCTGTGGCGGACACTTCCGCGAAGAATATCAGACAGAAGAAGGCGAAGCCCTTCGTCAGGATGATAAATTCGCATACGTTTCCTGCTGGGAATACAAGGGCGAAGGTTCAGAACCTGTGCTTCACAAGGAAGAACTGGTTTACGAAAGTGTAAAAATGGTTCAGCGTAATTACAAGTAATGGCTTTTTAAAAGGAGATCAATCATGGAAAAAACAATAAATCTTACGCTTAAAATATGGCGTCAAAACGGCCCCAAAGAAAAAGGCCGTTTCGAAACCTTCAAAGTAAGCAACATATCGACCGACAGCTCGTTCCTCGAAATGATGGACATTCTGAACGAACAGCTCATCAGTGAAAATAAAGAACCGGTTGCATTCGACCACGACTGCCGCGAAGGCATCTGCGGAATGTGTTCGTTGTATATCAATGGCCGGCCACACGGACCGGACGATGATGTGACCACTTGCCAGTTACACATGCGCAAATTCAAAGATGGAGAAACAGTGACCATCGAACCCTGGCGTTCCGGGGCTTTCCCAATCATCAAAGACCTGATTGTCGACCGTTCGGCTTTCGATAAAATTATTGCTGCCGGTGGTTACGTTTCGGTAAGCACAGGTGGTATACCTGATGCCAATGCAATTCCTATTTCGAAACCGGATGCTGATGATGCAATGGATGCTGCATCGTGTATTGGTTGCGGTGCTTGCGTTGCCACCTGCAAAAATGGTTCGGCCATGCTGTTTGTATCGGCAAAAGTTAGTCAGTTGGCATTACTCCCACAGGGGCGTGTTGAAGCTGCCCGCCGTGCCAAAGCAATGGTTGCCAAAATGGATGAACTGGGTTTTGGCGGTTGTACCAACACTGGCGCCTGCGAAGTAGAATGCCCGAAAAATATTTCGATTGCCAACATCGCCCGGTTGAACCGCGAATATTTGCTGGCAAAGTTAGGTGAATAAGAAGCAATAAAATGATAGATGCAAAGGCCTCAACGCGATGTTGAGGCCTTTTTATTTTGTACTAAAACAGACAAATTATTTTATCTGCAATATCTTTCATAAAAGAACTTAACCAACAAAAGTTTACAAATCATATCAGTTCTGGTAATTTACGAATTGCATAAAGAGGAACGTTTGTCAGCCAATCCTCTTTCCTGAAATCTGACATGGAAGTCCTGATATCCACTTCAGGAGAGTACTTCTGACAAAATGTTTTTAGGCTTTTGGCCTGCAAATTTTCCTCTGCCTTAACTTCGATGGGAATGACTTTACCTGAATATTGCATGAGAAAATCTATCTCAGAAGTTGACCTTTCTGCAGACCAATAATAAATTGCCATATCCAGTATCGTATTTAGTTGTTGTAAAACGTATAATTGTTCCAATTCTCTAATGCGATTCGTCGTAATCTTTTATTTTTCTGATTACAACCGCTTCTGCATTATCATACATTTCTTTAATGAACGGATCATTGAAATTCATGGTACGTTGTTCAAAGGGCATCTCTCCCACCCTGTCGAAAAGCAACTCTTTTGCCGTTTGAATATCTTTCCCGTAAATATGGTATGAATCGGCCTGCCAGTTCATTCTTCCCAATTTTACTGCTTTTCCTGTTTTTTCGGCAACTCCGGCGGCAATAACTTCTTTGTTGAACTGAATAAACCCGAACATATTCATAAAACTTGCACCCCATGCATCGTTGCTGCGAAAGCGCACATTGCAGTTCAGCCAATAAACGCCTTCTTCATCTTCCAGAATCCGGTACCAGATCGATTGCAGACAGGGCGGATCGTAACAATCATTATCGATATTGGGCATCCAGGTGATCATCTGTGCCTGGCGGGTAAACGGTTGTTTCGACAGCTTATTAATAACCGACTGGATTTGGTCGATTTTAAAACCTCCGGCCTCTACCTGTTTCCCATCATGAATTTCTTTCCAAACCCCGTAGTTTTGCAGCCTTCCGTGGTAGGTATATTCCCAGCGGGTATCTGCTTCATCGTTCATGTTTTTTACCCAGTGGTCTTTAATTCCTTTCAATTCCAGCACATACTCTCTCAGGTCGTCAATCCCTCCGGGGAAAGCCATGTGTATCATCGGATCCATTTCCGGTTCCAGAATTGTCATATTCATTGTACAATCGATACTCAATGGATCACCAGGCTTGTCGTACTGGGTTTTGAAACGGGTTCCTTTTTCATATAAAGCAACTAACGCCGCTTCGTATGTTTCGGCCAGTGATTTTCCGGAAATAGTAAGGACTGGAATGCTTTTCATGTGTTTATTTTTTCAAATTTTTGTTTTCGAATTATTTGCATTTCCAGTAAAAATACAATAAACTCTTTTCTAATTTCCTCTATATATGACCAGAAGTTTTCAACCAATGTTAATTTCAGTAATAATTGAAACCAAACATCAGACAAAAACAACTTTGTTGAAATTCATTTTTGAAAAAATGAAATCCAATAAACAGATCATTATTTTAAAGTGTGATACAAATGCCCACAAAACATTATAAGTTGTCAAAAGTTGGGCATCAATGAGTGAGTATAACGATTTGGTTTAGTGGCTATAATGAAATAAACAAGAAACACATAATAAGAAATAAGGAATTCGAGTGCAGGCACATTTGTGATATTTCAATATTCCTCATTTCTTGTTCGTTATTCGATATTTAGAAATGAAGAGGAACCGATAAACCTGGGTTCAACTTTCAATAAGTTCCCAATTATATTATTTTAATGGTGCTCCTTCTTTCATGTAATTTATAAGTTCGTCAAGATAGCTTTTGTAAACACCGCGAGGAGTAACTTTGTAATCGTTACATATTTTTGCTGCCATACCGATTACTTCTCCTGCCATTCCCAATGTTGCCTGTACACGTACACTTCCTAATGCTTGATGAGTTACACTCATATTGCGACCACCAATAAAAAGATTATTTATATCCTTAGAATACAAGCATCGGTATGGAACATGATAAGGCTTGATCCATATTTCTTTTTCATTGGTGCAATAAGTAATCCACTCCCAACCGGGAAACATTTTTGAATTATCGGGTTTGGCGTAATGCAGATCCATTGTCCAAGTAGTTGTAAAACTTGCATCCGGGTATGCAATTTCTTCTTTTAAGTCTCTTTCTGTCAGCACCAGATCGCCTATAATTCGCCGAGATTCTCGCTTCATGCCAATATGATTGAGATAATCTAAGCGATAATTATTATATTTTGCAATGTTATTCTTCAAATATGCCCAGTTCCCATATACAGCACGTAAAAAGTTGTCTCTCACCAGCTCAGCTTCCAATGCATTATCATATTCTAATCCTGTTTCCCACCACCAAGCGCCCTGAGAACCATCGATATAATAATTATCTGAACATTGCATTGCCCAAGGTAACTGGTCAACCTGGGGAAATGTTCCTGAGTTTTCTCGAGGATATGCATACCAATTCATCGTTATACCCATCGTCTTACTATCCTTTTGATCTGGAGCATTGGGTTCTCCTGCATATTCCTTACTTTCACGACCAGTTAGGTAATCAGCTCCAGCAAGGTATCCAACAACTCCATCGCCAGTACAATCAGCGAACATTGTGCCTTCAAAGCGATATTCTTCTCCCGTCAAAAGACTTTTCCCAATAACATAAACAATATTGTCATTATTTACCTTCACATCAAAAGCCTGAATGTTCTTGTAAATTAGAACTCCACTGTCGCGTAATAATTTTTCTCTTAGAGCAGATACGTTCCGCCTCTCAATTTCATTATTGACTTGATCCTTTTCAGAAGTTGTAACAGTATTCTTCTCTTTGTCTGACAGTTTTGTAAAACCATTTAACAAACCAGAATTGGGTTCATAGTAATCTGAAAAGTCAGGAATATTTTCAAAGCTATTAAAATATCCCGTACCGCTTTTTTTAATAAAATAAGATTCACGATTATTCTTATCAGAAATCTTTCCTCCGATAACCTGACAAGTGATATTTCCAAGTTCTGGATATAAATTTTCACACATCAATCCACACGCTTTGACACCTAATGCATTATTCCCTCCGAGCCAAGGAAGATTATCAACTAATATCACTTTGAGACCATATCGAGCTGCCGTAAGAGCTGTTGCACAACCTGCGATACCTCCTCCAATTACCACAAGATCAACATTTGCTGTACGATTTGGTTCGTTGAGCATTAGAAGTTTTTTTCTAAGATGATCTGCCCGGATATAATCTGACGGAGGAGCTTGCTCTCTCATATTAAAATAGATTGCATCAACACGACCATTAAAACCGGTTAAGTCATGTAGCGCGATTTTTGTTTTTTCTTTTACCTCAACCTCTCCGGCATACTGCCATTCCCATTTATTTCCTTTTGTACCTAAGGTTTTGGGTAGCGCTTTGCCATCCACAATTAGTTGGAATGCTCCCGGGCCTTCACCCTGATACCAAGGAGAAGTCCAATTGTAGGTACTTACATAAACGTGATATTTACCAGCCGAAGTAAAATGGATTGTAGTTTCCGCATCTTCAACAGTGCGCCCTAGTCCATGTGCCATAAGATAGGCCGACTTAATCTTCTCAAATGCCTGATGATCTGACACCCATCCGCCCCGGTTCTCAAAAAATTCTGCTTCTATCAATACTTGCTGTCCATAAACATAGCCGGCAACAAGTACAATGGAAAGTGTCAGAAAAACACGAATATTAATTATACTCAGCACAAATGTATTTTTCATGTTTGCTATTTGAAGTGATTTAAACTTTTAAAAAAGAACAAGCAGTTTAAGAAAAAGTAATTTAGAGTTGAATGACAACAAAAAAGACGAACTGCAAGTGTACAAATTTTTAACCAAAGAGCAAATAGGAAACTACATTTTACCCTTTATTCCGAAAAATAAAAGAGGATTTCCTGGTGGATTTGAAATGACCGATATATTCAAATGTATTTTCCATAGGCTGAAAACGTCCACCAAACCAAACACCAAAAGAATAAAACACACGAACACAGGGCACCGAACCCCAAACCCACAGTATAGAACCCCATACAATACCCCCCAACCACCTCAAATAGTATACCCGTACGCCCATCCCCACCCATACCAAGTCAAACGTAAAGCGGCCCAAAAAGCCCCCAAAGCTACGTAATAAAAGACCACAGCCCCCCATACCCTAATTTATCCACACCCATCCCCACAACCCCATCCACCACCCCAACACCCCTCCCCCCCCCCCCCCCCCCATACCCACTAAATACCACCCGTTGTAAACCGATCCGGCAGTATAACCAAACGGCGCCAGTTTGACAAGAACCGCTTCGTTACTGAGCAGCTTTGGATAGAAAGACTGGGCTGCTTGTTTGAAATCGGCGTATTTACTGAAATCGTCCTTGTATAAATCCAGCAGGTTCGCTTTCTGCGGTTCCGGCAGGATACAAGTATTCTCAGTTGTATTGCCTGATCATTGTAAATCCTTTCCAGGCTCAGCGCCTGCGCATTCAGGAACAGAGTCCCGGAGGTTTTCCATTCCCCATGTTCCTTTTCGTTTCCTGCAATCAATGACTGCGTTGTGTTAAACAAGGTTTTTCCCTTCTCCCATTTTTCGGGAGTGTACCCAAACGGTTCGAGACGTGTTTTGATCACATCGTCACCTGAGGCATTCCATATTTTGATACGGCAATCCTCCATAAAATCATTAATTGACAAATCTTTTTTCATGGTTTTTCATTTTAAGAATTATTACCATGAAAAAGTTAATTGTAATTTAGTTAATTCAATAATCAAAAACCCGAAAATTCATGAAGACCCCTGTTTTTTGGACGAAATGACATCGTGGGTATATGAAGGCCCCTTTTTTCGTGCTGAACGATTTTGATTTTTGAGGCAAAACAGCATCAAAAATGGTCTTTTTGTGCTGTTTTATGTTAATAGAACGTCGGAAATGGGGTCGCCGTTTTGGAAAGTGACCTCCCCGTTCTCAAAAGTAGGGTCGCCGTTTTCAAAAGTATGTACCCAGAACATATTTTTGAGGTCGCCGAATGGGAAAATGACCTCCCCGTTTTGGAAAGTGGGGTTGCCGGAAGAAAAAGTATGCATTCTTAACCGGTTTTGTTTCTCTATTTCTAACGCCGTTCTTTATCTCTTTATTAATAAAAAGCATTACCTGCAATATTTTAGAAATTTATCTTCACAATTGCAAAAACCGTCAATAATGATATTTGAGTTTTTATCTATTTCGACGATGGCATAGCTGTTATTGTCAGGAAGGCTTCCTTCAATCATTGCTTTCATGGTGAAATAATGAATTCCGTTGAAAAAACCATAGTTGCCATGATGATGATGCCCCTGAAAAACGCCCAAAACATTTTTGCTTTTTTCAAGTATCCCAACTATTTCTTCCGCATTTTTAATATATACATTTTTAGGGGCAGAAGAGAAATAATCAAGGAGTTGATGAACAAATACAATAACCGGAAGTTGATCATTATCCAGTTCGTGTTGCAGCCACTTTTTTTGATCGTCAGGAATCATCGAATAGGTCCAATCAAAATTTCCGGTATTGTAATCTGAGCCATCTTCATTGTAATTTGCATCCAATACAATAAACTTTATTCCACCGTAAACAAATGAATAGTAATTTCTCGACTTTGCTTTTCCAAAATTGTCAGTATGTTTCAAAAACTCATTTTTCGAAATGCTATCCATATCATGATTTCCTAAAACATGATATACCGGTCCTTTGAATTGATTCAGAGTCTTCTCAATATCTTTCAAAAAGGCGATTGTATGAAGCTTTTCTGGAAGAATTCCCTGATCCTTGAAATCGCCCAGCTCGATTATGAAATCTAAATCACTTTTATTAAAGATATTTATTGCATCAATCAATTTGTTTTTAGATTGATCATAGTAGCGCGATCCATTATTACCACGTTCAGCAAAATGGAGGTCTGTTACTAACCCAAATCTAACTTTTGTATTTGTTTTAAAAAAGGGGACATTGGAATAAGCCAAGAAACAGAAAGCCCCGGATGTTTGTTTCAAAAATAACCGTCGGTTCATATAAATTTGTTTTTAGATGCAACCTGGTGTTGAATAGGAGAATTTTATATTTATTTGATTTTTATGTACCTGTAAAGTGCGAAACAGTTGGGCTGCCTAAGCGAAAACCGGATTTTACGGTCATTACCTACGGTCGTTTTAAACGTTTTTCCATTTCCGGCCAGAGATTCGAAACGATAATTTCCTTCCTGCATAACAGGAAGCTCCATTTCACATATCCCGGTTGGGTTCATTTCGCGGTAAACCACAACAAATCCCTCATCGCTTCCCTCTTTTTGAGACTGAAAACCGGTCCAGCTTTTTCCTGAAGGTTCAGCTCCAATGGGCAGAATAGTTCCGGCATGAAAATCAGCCATGATGTGTTTATATGCATTTATTGTTTGAACCACATCGTAGGCTTCTTCGGGCAAACCAGTCGCTTCGAACCAAGCTAGTGGCTGAGCAGCCATGGTGATGGCAAACAAGTAATCGAACGAGTAGTTTTTTGGGGCAAACGGATCGTCTCCATATTTTTCACCATTGCGCCATTTGTTCAGAAATTCAATTTGGAGGTTTTGGGCTGGAACATAGCGAGCCAACATCCATAAGTTGCGTAAAGTCCAGTACGGATAATAGTTTTGCCAGTCGGTATAACGGTTTTCGAGGAAAATGTTCCCGTATTCGTTAAACGAATGGTAACCACCCCTGCGCCCGGCTGTTACATCCAGGTTAAACACCACGTTCCCACTGGTGGCTTCCACCACTTTATCAAGCATCTTCCTGAAATTGATTTCTGATTGTTTATCGGGCATTTTTACCCCGTCGATTTTAAATGTTCGTATACCGTATTGCCGGTACAGTGAGATTAAGGCATCGGCATCTTTTTCCCAATTGGCATTACTATCGTCCGAACTCGGATTAAACCACAAACAGATTTCGATGCCGATTTTTCTCCTTTTTCAACAATAGGAATCAATCCATTGGAAATTTCTCCGGATTGGGTTTCCAGTAGTCGGGGTTACGCCAAATGTTGCTAAACGAACCACCTGCGAAGGCCGAATTAGCACTTCGCCCGGTTTGCCAACCATCGTCGAGCTGGAAATGGGTAATCCCCAAACGTGCCCCGGCATCCAGTTCTTTCATACAGAAATTCTCATTCACCTTGGTGTCTTGCCCGCGATCGCCCCATGTATTCATCAGGATCATCTCATCGCGGTCAGGAATATGAATGCGAACGCGTTGCTGGTAATTGTGCAGGGCAAGCAAAGCATCGACCTTTTCGTTGCTATAAACTCCGGTCACAAAACTGTAGGCTTTTGTCCATTCGTTCTGATCCAGGTCGGTGTCGAGTAATCCGGCGCCAATCAAGCGAATGCTGCCAAAATTGCTCAGAAAATCGCCTCCTGAATAAGCCAACTGAACATTCGATGTTGGCGCTTCTTTCAGAATAAAAAAGCCGTTTCCGCTTATTTGATCTGTAGCAAAAAGAAGATTTCCCCTGAAAATATTGTCGCGGTACGACATGGTTTCTTTTTCATATACCAAGGTATTAAACCGATCGGTTACATCCAGAAATTCAACTATTTTCAACTTCCAATGTTTGCCCGGGAATTCCAGTTTTTCGAGTACCGGAACCGATTTTGGATCGGCCGATTCGCTTCGTTTTTCGATATTCTGCAAATCACCGGGATTAGCAAATTGTTGTATCCAGGCTTTTTCGGCTTGTCCCCGCAGATAAAGGTCGCAAGCAAATGCTGGACAGTTGGGGTAGATGCGAAAGATTCGTTTCACTTCCAGCTTGCCCATTGTATATGTCACGGTTACTTCCAGGTGTTCTGGTTTGACTGGCGTTTCGGGAACAACCACCGAAGAAAATCCTGTATTTGTAATTGCTTCGGGTTGACCGGGAAAACTCAGATCGGGTTTTTGGGTGGCTGAAATCCAGGTTTGCCCAGATTGTTTATTCGTTAAGGTTTGAGTAATTAAGTTTCCATTGTTCCACAAAAAGGTTCGTGTGATACGTGAATTTTCCAGAATCAAAGTATTCCCCCGAATCTTTGCGCTACAATAATTGGTAGTTTCTATTTTATCAGAAATATTTCGATTTGGATTGTGTTTATCCAGAATGGATTGTGTTACACCATACATGCTTAAAAACCAGAATAATAGCAAAAAAACAGCTTTCATATTACAATTTAAATTCATTTAATTTCTATCACGCTAATTGAATTAGCCGCTCGTTTTATTCCATATATAACCAATCTGCCTTTCACAGAATAATCAATACTTATACCTTGTCCGTGAAACGGGAGGGGGATTGTTTTAACATGTTCAAGAGTATAACCGACCGTTGGTATTTTCATTACATATAATTCAGGCGCATCATGCCCGGTACAATACAATAGTCCGTCTTTTCCCCATGTGCCGCCGGAATTACTTTCTGTCCCGAAAGATTTAACAATGTTCGCCGGAAATATCCAGGATTCTTCCTCTTGCCAGTGCGTATTAAATTTCACAACGGTTGTCCACCCAGGATCTTTTCCTTCGCTGGAATTTTTCCCGCCATAATAGGCAAACCCGGCCCACCATTTCCCCTTTTTATAATCAATCCATGTCAGAGATCCATACGTTGCGATGCCAAAGCTATGAGAACCAATATGCGTGAGCGCTTTTGTATCAAAAATTTCCACAGAACTAGCCATCGGGATAGTCGGGAAATTGGAATTTGCACAGTATAGCCTACCATTGATTACAACTCCACTGTTAAGATGTTTTATGCCATCATTAATCCCATCCCATCGACCGGCTATTGTTCCATCTTTCTTTTTATACTTGTATATCGAACTACTATTGATTGCATAAAAATAGTTTTTATCTACAGCTACAGCTTGTTTCGCTTGAACTACCTGATACTGTCTGATCTCAGTTGCTTCCTGCGAGAAAAGATAAGAATGAATGAAAAAGAAATAAAGCAATAAAAAATAAACAGGCTTATGAATCATATTTTAAAATTAAAAAATGAAAATACTGAAAATAGATTCGCAAAAAATTAGGTGACAGTTATTAAGTTTTGACTATCGCCAAAACTTAATAACTTCTTTGATTCCGAAATAATTAATACTGATCATTCTGAGGGAATCCACCCATCGCATCAATCTCGGCCAGAGGAATTGGCCAACGAATATGATAAGGTTTAATATTTACCCTTGAAGCAACATAATCAGGATCAGGAGAAGAAACGCCACGAAAGGTGGTAATACCACCGTACAGTTGAACACGTTCTATCAGTTTCCCCAATCTTTTTAAGAGGAACCATCGATGTCCTTCAAATGCTAGTTCCCGGGCATACTCGTCAAGAAGAATATCTTCGTTTATAGTAGTCAGCAGTTGTGTCGGGGAAGCTGATGAAATACGGCTCTGGCGAATCTGATTAATATATGAAAGTGCTTTTGTATCATCTCCCAGGCGCATATTGGCTTCGGCTGCAATTAGTAAAACCTGTGGATACCGGAAGATGTATATATTATTAAAACTTGATCCTTGTGTCGGCAATTTGACCCAATCAAAATATTTTTTACAACTAATATTTGCCTTGTTATAAAAGTTTGTTCCTTTTAAGCTGCTGTTTTGTCCGTATTTAAGGGTGTCTCCAAATTTATACGATAAGCCGGTAAAATCGTAATTCGGATCGTTGTACGTATAGTAATGTTGCCACCAATCATTCCATCTCTTGTCGTATTTCTGATCATATAAAGTCATTAAATAAGGATTTGGAAAAATACGGGCCCATCCAGTGCCTCCGAATTCGCTTGCAGCGATAAGACCAGGTATAGTATTCGCGCTAACAGCAAATTGCTTGTTCATGTCATGAGAAGATCCTCCTCCCGGAGCGAACTCATCAAATTGAAGCACAAACATTGATTCTTTGGTATTATTCCGTCTGTCTTTAGTAAAAATATTTTCAGAATTTTCCAGTTGAAATACTCCCTTGTCTATGATCGCTGTTGACTGTTTGACAGCTTCCTGATAATCTTTCAACCATAAAGCCACATCGGCTCGTAACAATCGGGCAACCCCCTGATTGAATCGACCCGGTGTTATACTCCAGTCGTCGCCATAATATGATATCGCAGTCGCAAGATCCTGAATAATGATATCATACACATCTTTTTGTTGAGCGGGGGCAAAAGTGCGACCATCTATATTCAAGGGAGTAGTAGGTTCCAAATTAAGCCAAATGTTATCGTATTTCCGAACCAGCCAAAAATAAGCATAAGCCCGATATACATAAGCTTCACGAAGTATTTCTTTCTTTTCTTCCGGGCTGATATTTAATTTTTCGCCATAAGCAATAATGCTGTTCGTACGTTCAATAATCCTATACCATTTTTTCCACCAACTCCGTACCGCCCCTTCAGTAGAAAGATCCTTTGGCCGGTATCGCCCCAAATTAGGCACACACCCCCGGTCAAAATCAATATCAGTTCCACAGTCACCCATTATGAGTGCAAAGTTATTACTTTCCGATTCGTCAACCTGTTTTCTATCTATTGTGTACAAGCCAGTTACAGCAGAACGTAACCCTTCAGTTGTTGAAAACAAATAATCAGTTGTTACTTCAGAAGGATGTTCTTCTTCAAGGTAATTACTGCATCCCAAAATGGTAAATACAGATAGAACTAAACATGTAGATAAAAACTTGAGTTTAATATTTGTATACATAACAAGTAGATTAAAAATTAACATTAATTCCTAGCATATAACTCTTTGCTTCCGGGTAAGCCTCCGGATTTGTTTCGGGAGAATAGGACAGGAAATCCGTTTTCGTCCAGAGATTTTCCCCAGGTCGCATATACCCTGACTTTTGACAAGCCAATAGCCGATAACCAGGAAACAGGAAGATCCCAGGATAATGTAACATTTCGCAACCGTAAATAAGAAGCATCCTGATAATCGGAAGAGCCTCGATATAAAGTTCCATCATCATTATGTGGCCTAAATGTAATATTGGAAGGATTTTCAGGAGTCCAATAATTACGTTTAATTCCATTTAATCCACCAGTCAAGGCTCCCCCTAAATTTACATCCGATAAAAATGGGTTATTGCGATAAGCGCCCTGAACTGTATATAAATGAGCTGAAAGTTCAAAACGTTTATATTTAAGATTGGAAAATAAAGATCCGATCCATTTAGGGTCTCGTTTTATTACAACACGGTCATCAGTATATATCGTCCCGTCTTTGGTTACAACAACTACTTTTATATCTCCTGGTCGTGCATCCGGCTGTGCAGACTGTGAGATATCATCCCCTATTTGCCAGATACCTGCAAACTTATATTCATAGTCAACATTTATCGGTTGACCGATAAACCACTCATTAGAAATATCATCAATGAATTTGCCGGTATTTGCATCCTTGAGAACTCCTTTTACAAGTTCATTTTTATTGGCAGAAATATTAGCTGTAACAGACCATATGATATCTCTGGTACTGATAATATATCCTGTAGCAGCAATTTCCACTCCTTTGTTTTGTACTTCCCCAAGATTTGACGGAACAGTTGAATAACCCAATACCTGAGGAACACTTCGATCAACCAAAAGGTCAGTAGTATTTGATTTGTATACATCTATACTTCCTGATAATCTGTTATTGAACAAGGAAAAATCGACACCTGCATTGAACGTAGTCGTCGTTTCCCATCTCAGATCCGGATTAGACAAAACAGTTCCTGGCAAATAACCAACGACTGGTTGATCTGTATTAACATAAAACGAATTATCGGCCGTTGCCAAACTCCCGTAAGGAGAGATGGCCTGATTGCCTATCTGTCCGTAACTAACCCGGAGTTTTGCTTCGTTCAGCCAATCCATTTTTTGCATAAACGATTCATTCTGAACATTCCATGCCAGAGCAGCAGAAGGGAAGAAACCCCATTTGTTATTGGCTCCAAAAACAGAAGAACCGTCTGACCGCATAGTAAAATTGAAGAGGTATTTGTTTTTAAGTGAATAGTTGACACGCCCCATGTATGATAACATTTTACGGTCGGTAGCAGATCTGGAAACTTCAGAAGAAATAGCGGTACTCATACTGTTCACTCCAAAGAAATCATTGCCTAGCTGCAATGCGGTACTGGTTGTAGACGTATAATACCGGGGCTCAATCCCTTGCATGACCGTAATATCGAAGTTATGCTTGTCTGAAAAACTCCTGGTATAAGTGAGAATATTCTCAAGTAAATACTCGTGGGCTTCATTAAAATTAATACTTGCATAACCTTTTCCCAAAACAGATGGATCTTTGAATGACTTAAAATCTTCTGATTCAATTCGCCGTCCGTTTAAACTTGCATTTAGCTTGTATTTCAATCCAGGCACAGCGGGAGGTGTTATTTCAAGATAATTATTTATAATAATACGTTCTGTGCTATTAATAGATTCCCTTGTATCTTCATAATACAACGGATTGACAGATTTTCCATCTCCGGTAGGATAAAGAACCAATTCTCCATTTTCGTCGTAAAGTTTTGAAATAGGAGAAAAGGTTAAAAAGCTTGTCCAAGAATTGGTTTCTACCTGTTGATCGGAGCTTACATAGTAAACAGAAAGACCTGTTTTAAATGTATTTGATATTTTCTGGTCAAGAGAAATTTTTCCTGAATAACGTTTGAGACCTGAACTCATACGTAATCCGTCTTGATTAAAATAACCAAGAGAAATTGAATATTTTGTTTTTTCATTTCCTCCGGATATAGAAACATCATGTTTTTGGAGTGGCACATTTTTTTTAAAAGCGTAATCAGTCCAGTCTATATATTCCTTATTGGCCATACGCTCCAGTTGAACCGGATTGAGTATCTGTTCATCATCAGGATAAACTCCTTCCCAATTATTTTCAGCAGTAGCACGATCGGCACGGTATGCTTCTCTTTTCAACTGAACAAATTCTTCCGGAGAAAAAATCTCAAAATTAGGTTTCACATTCTGAATGCTATAATAGGATTGATAGGAAACATTCACTTTATTATTCGTGTTAGCTCCTCGTTTTGAGGTAACAAGAATAACGCCATTAGAACCTCTTGCGCCATATATGGACTGTGAAGCGGCATCTTTTAAAATTGATATACTTTCTACATCATCAATATTTATTTCATTGATATTTGAAATAGGAAAACCGTCAACCACATAAAGCGGGGAATTTCCTCCTTTCAACGATCGCATACCACGTATCAACACATTAGAGCCTCCTCCCGGTCTGGGGTCGCCATCGGTAACATATACCCCGGGAGATAAACCTTTCAACATTCCCTGAAAGTCCACAGAGGGTTTGTCAGCTAACGCGTCCATTTTTACCGGAGCAATTGAACCCGCAATATCACTTCTTTTCTGGGTACCATAGCCAACCACTACAACTTCGTCAACACCGATGGTTTCTTCCTGCATTACAATATTAACAGCAGTTTTGCCGGCAACCAGGAATTTCCTGCATCTTCATCCCCACGAACGAAAAAACAAGCGTTGCATCTGCCGGAACATTGCTCAGAGAGTACTTCCCGTCAGAATCGGTAATAATTCCCTGAGTTGTTCCTTTAATAATTACTGAAACTCCTGGAAGTGGTTGTCCTGTTGAATCGGTGACTTTTCCGGTAACTGTAATTTTCGACTGTCCGCTAACCACCTGATTTTGATTTTCCCTGCTGGTTAAAACAATCTGGCGGTTCTGAATAGAAAAATCGATGCCTGTTGATTCCAGCAACTGGCTTAACAACTGTTCTATCTTCTGGTCTTTAGCCTGGATATTGACCAACTGATCAACATCCACATAATCCTGATTGTAGAGGAAATAATAGTCGCTCTGGTTTTCAATCTCATTTAGAACACTTTCCAGTTTCGTTCTTTCAAAATTCATTGAAAACTTCGCTTGCTGCGAATAACTATCGACAGCAAATACCTGAATGATTCCAAGGCAAAAGAAAAATAAACTCCATTTGACCATACGTAGCGCTTTTTTAAGGGCATGCCATGGCAATTCCCCTTGTTCTCGTTTTTTTTTCATAAATTTACGTTTGTAATGTTATTAAAAATGTTCACTGCATTTTGCTATGCATTACCTGTCAGGAAAGTGGTCGCAACACTTTCCTGATTTTATTTTAAAGCTGTTTTTTCATGTGTTTATTTTTTCAAAATTGATTGTGCAATTTTCGTATTAACTATTGTTTTTCAATCAAGTATCCAACGCATGGAATAGCCATTTATATATTCCCGGTTTGCGTGGGCTTTGCCGTCATGGCTATTTCTATCTTACTTCAATAATTTTATCCTCAAACTTGCCGTCTTTATTGATCTTTCTTTCTTTTATTTCGTATTCGACAGGCGCTGTCAACGAAATCAACCGGAGTACTTCTTCCAGGGGTTCACCGCTAAATGTTGCCCGGTAACGAAAACTCTGCACTTCGGCATCAACAATATCGAATTTTACGTTGTACCAACGGCCAACACGGTTCATTACCTCGCCCAACGGTTCGTTTCGGAAAACCAACAGCCCGTCTTTCCATGATGTCAGATAACTGGCATCAACGGTTGTGATTTTACCGCTCCGGTTTTCTTTATCATAGAAAAAGCCTTCGTTCGGGTTCAATGTTTCAGCAAATGATTTGTCTTTCCCAAGCAACTGTACTTTCCCTTCTTCCAAAACAACTTCTACTGAATTCTCTTCTGCCATTGAAACAACGCTGAATTTTGTCCCGAGTACTTTTACATCCATAACCTCCGTTTGAACGACAAAAGGAGATGACGCATCGTGATGAACATTAAAATAAGCCTCACCTTCGAGTACCAACTGGCGGTCTTTTTGAAAATTGGCCTTGTATTTTAACCGGGCATCGCCGTTCAGGCTAACCTTTGTCCCATCGGGTAAATCAAAATGGGTTCGCATACCGGCCGGTGAAACAATTTCAACCCATGAGGAGGTGTCAGACAAATTAAAAGCCTGGTTTAAAAGGCTAAATGCAGAATAAATCAGCAAAGGTAACAGCAAAATTGCCGCAATACGGGCGTAAACACTGGTAAACCGTTGCTGAAAACTCATTGTTTTCTTTTCGGCAAGTATCTTTTTTTTTCAGTTTATTAAAAACTGCGGATAAGTCTTTTTCTGCATGGGTTTCGTTTAACCCGAATTCTTCCCAGTGGTTGAATCAATCACCGATTTTATATCGCTGTGATATCTGAAATCCTGAAACCATTGAGCTATTCGTTTTAAATCGCGAAAGGAATATTGTCCTTTTGTGTAAATACGGATCAAGGCCGGATCAACTTTTTCTTTCATAGGGTTCGCTTTATCGTCTGATTCAACTATTATATCCGGCGAAAAGAAAAAGTCCTATCGTGAATTTGATTTTTTTCAGGAAACAAACAAAAAATAAAACAACAGGGAGGAAACATCGTTGTCGTCAAACGATTTCTTCAAATAGTTCATCGCTTCGGTGATCTGATTTTTAACGGTTTTAGGCGATATTCCCATTTCATCGGCTATTTCACCAATCGATTTTCCTTCTTTTTTGCGTTTCAGGAATATTTCTTTTCGCTTTTCAGGAAGGCGCCCTATCAGAAGATCGAGTTTTTGAAGCAGGGCCTCGAATTCAATGCGGGATTCCAGTTCCGGTTTCTCTTCGCTGATCCATTCAAACAATTCGTGTTTGTATTTGTCCTCCTTCATTTTTTTATTGAAATTTTTCCGGATGGCATTGAAGGCAATAGTAAATAAATACGATTTGAATGATTTATCAGTCTTCAGACTACCCCGTTTTTCCCAGATTTTCAGAAATACTTCCTGCACAATTTCCTCTGATCCGCTGTCTGATTTCAGGTAAGAAAAGGAAAAATGATACAACTTTTGACTATACAGATCAAATAATTGCTGAAAAGCAACCGGCGAGTTATTTCGTAGCAGAATAACCAGTTCCTGTTCGGTATAGCGATCGGCATCTTTCATTCTCCAAAAGTATGGAAAAATAGATGACCGCAAAAACAATCCGGTTCCCAGGGCGAAACGCATCTAAAATGCAAGTATTGCATAACTCATTTTCCGGCCTGAAAGGCCAACAAAGGGGGATAAAAAACCGTCCGCGTAAAAAGCAAAAATCTTCTTTCGGACGAAATTTGGATGCATACCTCTTCGTCGAAGAACGACAACCTTTCAAAATATGTTATAGCGCGGACGATTTTAACTACCATTGTTCCTACGCCATTCCGTTTGCCTGGGCTAAAATAAACTGGCCTTTCAGGCCGTTGGTTTGTCTAAATATCATCATTTCAGTTTCAAAATGATCGGTATAAAGTGTAGCCCTGCATACTGGGGAATAAAAAAATTAGATGCGTTTGCTCTGAGTCTTGTTTCGGGTAAAAAGGAAAATGCCCAAAAGTATTTCTATATTATCACGGTACAACTACTGTTGTTTACATCAAATAACGGTTTGTCATTCGAGAACCTACCTAATTTTTTATTAGGCACAATGCGTAGATGACAGTCCATTTCCCTTGTCATTCTGCCCCGAAGCATCGGGGGTAATGAAGAATCTGTTACTTCAGAACACTGATCATGAGACCCTTTCCTTACGTCAGGGTGACAAAATAGGAAATCTGTCATTGGTACGTAAGGAGAAATGTCAATTCCAGATCGGCATTTACCGGCAAATGGTCGGAAAAAGGCACCCGGGGTGTTTCGGTTGAAATAACTTTCCACTGCTTTTCAGGAAAGCAGAAAATGTAATCGATCTTTGATTTTGGATTATTGGCCGGAATTGTAAAGTCGGAATTTGTAACCTGCTTCCATGCCGCCATGCCCTGGCTGATTTCCGGCGAATCGGGCGTTGCGTTAAAATCACCGCATACGATCATCGGATACGGATTGCCTTTCAGCGTTTCGTTCAACGCTTTTACCTGCTCCTGACGAACCGATGATATTGTATAATCGAGGTGAGTGCATACAAAAGTCAGCAACTGACCGTTGGGCAGCTCAATGTTACTGAACAGCATAGCCCGTTGTTCTTTCGCGCCTTCGGGGAAAGGCAGCATGATCCGGCGTGTTTCCACAAACGGGAATTTGGAAAGAATGCCGATCCCATAATATCCGCCCTCGTGAGGTATTGTTTTGGCGTAGGCGGTCAGCATCCCTGTGCGGAAGCCCAATTCGGTGATAAAATCTTTCCCGTTTTGATGTGGCGCCCGCGGACGGTGTGTTTTTACATCAACTTCCTGCAAAGCTACCATATCGGGATTCTGACTTTTGATGAACCCGGCCAGCTCTTCCAGCGAGGCCAGTTCACCAAAACGGAGGTTATAACACAATACTTTCAGTTTAACCGGTCTCGCTGCTTTTGCTTTCCTGTGCCGATACGCCTGGAAGCAAACAAAATAAACTGAATAGCAATAAGGAACAAAAATATAAGTTTTAGATCATTTTTCAACTTTTATTTTTGGATTTATTAATGTTCGTAACGACTGCCTGCTTCTCAATTAAGTCTCCAATCCCGAAGCCACGGGAGAATGGCAGTTATACATTTTCGGTTTGCGTGCGAATATAATTCCCTCTTGTCTATTTATTTATAATTTTTCAATTTTTAAATCAAAACAGGAAATGCCATCAGATCCGACAGCATGTTCTTTATATTCGCTGACGACCCATTGCCGGGTTGTCACCACAAAAATAAACTGAGTTGTTTTTCCTTCCGCACTTTCGATAACTTCAAACTTGTAATTTCCTTCCGGAAATTCCGATTTCAGTTTATTTTGAAGTGTTTTGGCGGCTACCCCGACCAACACCGTTTTATCATCCAGTTTTTCTTTTATTGTTGCTACGCCTGTTGTCAACTGGCTTTCATTTTCAAAAGAAATGGATGCAAAAGTCATGTTGATAGATCCATTGGCTGTTACTATTGTTACAGGAATAGTAAAATAACTACACCCGTCGCTTATCGGGGTATTTTTCATTTCGGCAATCGTATGCCCGATAAGAATGCCGGAGCCTTCAACCCGTGTGCCTGAATAACGGTTCCATGCAAAAGGTGCTATTTTTACGGCTTCCGCGGCAATTGTAACCATCGGGTTTTGTATTTCAGACAAATTGTACACGGCATCAACCCGGTGAAGTACGGCAACATGATTTTGGTTGGCGCGAATCCGGCTTATTACAGCAGAGTAATCGCCCGTATTGAAAAGTTTTTCGTTACTAAGGCGCGAATAAAACTGGATGGAGACCGTGTTGTTTTTTCCCCCTTCGGGTAGTTCCGGCGACGGATCGTTTCCTTTTCCACAGGAAATAAAAGCCCAGAAACTTACTGCCAGTAAAATCAGGATATTTATTTTTTGCATTTTTCTGATTATTGAAATTCGACTTCTGCTACAATGGGGCAATGATCGGAAATACCTGTCCGGGAAATAACCTGGTAACTGATCGTCCTGCATTTTTCTTTTGGATATCCAAACAGGTAATCAATTTTGCTGGTCGGGTCGTTTGGAGAAGTCGGATCGTTGTTACAAAACCGTTTCCATTGTTGCATCTCGTTAGCGATGGTCCCTGTTTCGGGTCTCGCATTAAAATCGCCCCCGACAATAATTGGCATATCATCTTTCAGAAGAAAGGTATTTAGTGCACTGGCCATCACCGAACCTATTGCATCGGTGGAATGGTCGAGATGGGTGCTGGCAAACCGGATGTCTTGACCGGAAGGAAGCCGGATTTCGGTAATCAGAACAGCTCTTTGCTCTTTTGTCCCGGCGGGGCTTGGCAACGGTTCAGTTTTTACCGATAAAAAGGGATATTTTGAAAGCACTGCTATGCCATACTCGCCTCCCTGGTAGAAAATCGTCCTTCCGAAAACCGGGAACATGCCCAAAGCTGCGCCTAATTTTGTTGCAAAGTCGATACCTGTATTGCGGTTTGTCTTGTAATCCAGCTCCTGTAAAGCAATGATGTCGGGTTGATATTGTCGGATCAGATTAGCAAAGGGGACAACCGAATACTGGGTCAGTTCGCCCGACCGACAAACATTAAAACTCATTATTTTTAAACGGAAAGGGTTTGTTTGTGCGTTGCTTTCACCGGAAGCAAGCAAGAAACAGCACAAAATAAGCAGGCCGGTTATCTTATACCACTTTGACCATATACTATTTTCCATCTTTTGTGTTTTCTTTCGGGCATTTTTAATGCCGTAATTATTTTTTCATCAATTGCTTGAAACCAGGGTCGTGTTAACCATCAAATGAGGGTTTGTCATTCTGAGCGAAGCGAAGAATCTGCAACTTCATGTGTAAACATGAGACCCTTCAATAGTTCGGTTGACAATAATTACTATTGTTTTACCACAGAGTCACACAGAGAAAAAATAATTATTGAACCACAGAAGTCACACAGAGTTTTTTGAGTAACCTTTTTATTTTTTTTAATTACTGCAGATTAATTTCCATCATTCGTAGCGCCATTCTCCCAACCTTTATTCTGTACAAGTTGCAGATTATTATTCAGCGCGCCAACCGGAATGGGATAGAAGTACTGCTTCGGTCCCCATACCTTTTTGGAGTCGTTGTTTGTGTACCATGCCAGATAATAACCGGTGCCGTTCCCGGCTGCTTGTACCTGAATAATTGTAGCTGCAGGATCAGTACTTACCTTTACTTTATACGGGTTTGCATTGTTTGAAAGAGCCACCGCGGCTGCCAACCCTGCATTGTCCGTGTAGTAGATCACATCGTGGGTACCGTTGTGGTCGACGTCCAGTGGCTGGTTAATACCGGATATGTACATGCCCGTCCAACTCTTTTTGAACAGATCGCCACATTTCCAGCGCCGCAGGTCATCAAAACGGAACCCTTCGAGCATCAATTCGACAGCACGCTCACGGCGGATTTCCAATATCACTGGATCGCTGATGCCGGGGAAGTAGGTGTTTTTCAGATATTGATCGGCCACAGTCGGCTTTGTGGTAAGTCCTCCGGTGATACCTCCACGTGCCCCAGTTTTCCGATGGTAGCAGCCCAGTCTGCATTTGTAAGCGTACCCTGCTCGGCTTTCGCTTCAGCATAATTAAGTAATACTTCGCCGAAGCGGACCAACTGTATGGCATGCGTACTTTCGGTCTGACTATCGCCTATCGTAGCATCAACGCAAAGTTTAATCGGTTGGTACCCCAGACGGGCATACCCACTATATACCGGTAAGGTAAGCTTTCCTTCGCGCATGTACCCCGGATAACGGAGCGTTGCGTTCAATCGGGCATCACGGTTCTGAAATTCCTGATAGAAATCCTCATACTGCCAGCCTGCACGGTTGGTGTAAGGAGTCCCGTCTTTTTGCAGATATGTGCAGATAAAAGGGCGGATCAGGTTCAAGCCTGTTCCGTATGTTTCCGAAGTCCACCGCCAGTTGGCATTGTGTTTTACCCCCAGGGTAGCGCTTGAAGCAATAGCCAGCAACGTCTCTGAAGTAGGAGGATTGTCACTGGTAAACAACGCACGATAATTGTTGTTTAACGATTTGCCGGATTGTTTCATCACTTCGTTTGCCGTGTCCTCTGACCTTTTCAGCCATGTAGCAGCAGACGTTGTAAGGGCCAGGTTGTGATATTTACGGAAAGTCCCTTCAAACAGGCAGACACGCGAAGCAAACGCGTATGCAACCCATTTCGTTACCAGTGTACATTGCGTGGCATCAGCAGTTCGGGTGATGTTTTGGGCTGCAAATATCAGGTCTTCATATACTTTTTCCATCACCAGTTCGCGCGAGTCGCGGGAACCATACAAGATTGCTTCTTCATCCGGGTCCAGCGGATGGTCCACCCACGGTACATCGCCAAAACGGCGTACCTTATCATAATAAAACCAGGCACGGAAAAAACGGGCAAGGCCGATATAGTTGTTCCTGACACTTTCAGGAACGGCAGGATCAGTACAATTAACGATAAAATAATTGATATTGCGCAAATCAGACCAACTCCAACCTGATGAATTATTTTCACTGAACGCATTAAATAACGTAAATCCGCTGAGCGTATTGGTAGCCCCGTAATCAACCAACGATTGTTCGACTATCGCCTGATCGGTGGCATAAGAAACATGTCGTAAAATGACATCGAATAAGCATTCAACCCTTCCGCTGAACCGAATATCGCGTTCTTATCCGTAGAGGTAACAGCCGGTTCGTCCATTTCGCAGCCGGGAAATAAGAGAACTATTGCTAAAATAATTAATATATATTTCTTCATTTTTCTGTTTTTTAAAATTAGAAGGTAAGCGAAATACCAAACGACATTGTTTTCAGCAACGGATAACTGTTCCCTTCTCCCTGATTGTAACTACTACTAAGGTCCGAGTCGGAGTTACCGGTTGCTGTCGACACATCCATAAAGTTTTTGGCCCGTTTATATAACGGCGACCAACTGGCAAGATTTTCGCCACTGAGATAGATACGGGCATCCTTCATCCCAACTTTCGATATCAGGGTATTCGGCAGCGAATAACCAATTTGCAGGTTTTTCAGCCGTAAAAAAGACACCTTTTGGAGATATCGGTCGTTGGGAACATAATTTGAATATCCGAGAGTCCCGTTGTACTGGGCAAATCGTGGCAGATAAGCATCGCGGTTGTCTTCTGTCCAATAATTACCGAGGTGCCAGGCAGGCATCTGATTATATCCCCGGTTATACATACCCCAAAAAGCAGTTTCCGAACCCGGATACCAGTCCTGACTACCTACTCCATGGAAGAAGGCGGAAAAGAAGAAACCGTTCCAATCGGCGCCCAAGGTAAAGCTATACTGATAGCGGGGTTCTGTATTGCCAATGATGGTCATATCTCCCGGGTTATCGACCGTTCCTGTGCCTTTTGTGATCATATTGTCGGCGCTTCCATCGCGGTTGCGAATTTTCAGGTCACCTGCACGCCAAACGGCATCGGCAGAGGCGTTAAAAATAGTATTGATGTATTCACCCGGAGCAGGGTCTTCCTGAAACAGTCCATCTGTCTCAAAACCCCATAACTCACCGATGATCTTTCCGTTATAATGATCGCTAATCTTTTTAGTGGGATTGTTGTACTTGTCGATTTTCGACACATAATCATAGAGGGTACCGCGTACCTGAAAATGAAACGGTTTATTGGCCAGTGTAAACTGATCCTCCCATGTCAACGTGACTTCAAATCCATTCGTGGTCATATCGGCATAGTTACCTTTGGGAGAAGTGGCGCCGAAAATATCAGGCAAAGTGGGCCCGGCCACATACATGTCGGTCGTTTTCCGAATATAATAATCGCCGGTAAAACGGAGTTTTCCTTTCAACATTCCGAAATCAAGCCCAACGTCGGTGGTGGTAGCCTTCTCCCAGGTAAGTCCGTCGGGAATAGGAGCCGGTGCATTGGTCTTTTTGCCCAGAACTCCAGCCAGTACGCGCCCCGAAGTACTGATGCTCAATAACTCAAGGAACTGATAAGGAGATATGTTGCCATTACCCAGTGAACCGTAGGAAGCACGAAATTTGATATCGGATAAAATGTCTTTGTTCACATTCCAGAAAGGTTCTTCAGACAGCCTCCATCCTCCCGAAATAGATGGAGAGAAACCCCATTGCTGATTTGTCGGGAAGCGGGACGAACCGTCATAGCGGCCATTTACTTCCACCAAATAGCGGTCCCGATATCCATAGTTCAACCGGAAAAAAAGTCCCCGCAGTTTTCCATCGTGTAACGCTTGCCCCCGGGATGATCGAAGTGCCTGTCGCCAGTTGGACGCTTTCAGCGCTTTCGAGCAACAACTGGTTGCGTTCAATGCTGTTCGCTTTGTAGGAAGAGGTTTCGTAGTTCCAGCCTGCCATCGCTTTCACATAATGTTTTTGGGCGAAGGTATTTTCATATTCGGCATAAAGGTTTGTTGCAGTATAGGCCGTGTGTCCCATCCATTCGTAGATAATACCATTTGCATCACCCATATAGGACGGGTTTACTGCTTTTGAATTCTGGTAGTATGGAACTTTTACTCTTTTAAAGAAAAAATCACGGGCATCGTAACGGTAAGTGTAATCTCCTTTAACACGGAGTGTATTGCCAAAAAAGTTTGTATTAAACCCTACCGTATTTTTGAATAAATTCCGTGTATTGTCCTGGTAATTGTTTCCGTCGGCAAAGGCGCCCAGTGTAGCAGCACCTCCGCGGGTGTAGGTTCCGTCCGGATTATACATCGGCAAACTCGGGAAAGCGTTTACTTCGATGTATCGCTGAACGTTAGCACTCCGTCCCTGTGCAGAGAAAGGCATGTGATAGTCATCATTTGCAAATTCCATGTTGTTGGTAAGCTGTAGCCATTTGTATGCCTGCAACGACCCTTTTGCCCTGAAGTTATACGATTTATAAGTATCAGGATCGAAATTATACATGCCGCCAAAATCGTAGAAACGCCCCGATACATAAAAATCAGATTTGTCGCTGCCCCCCGAAATGGCAACATTGTGGTCTTGTGAAAACGTATGGTCTTTAAAAATTAGCCCCATCCAGTCTGTGTTGCTATAATATTCGTAATTCCCATTCGGTAATATTTCTGTTTTGGGGCCTTCGCCTGACGCCTTCCATGCTTTCAACCGTTCCAGCCACTCATCACTATAATATTGTGTATTGTTGTTGATAGAGGTTGGAACCGTTCCCTGACGATTATAATATGATGCCCTGAAATGTTCCACCCAGGTAACAGCATCAGTCACAAACTCAGGTTCCTGGGCTAACGATTGAATGGAATAATTGCCGGTGTAATTGACTGTAGTTTTGCCTTTTCTGTGGCCGGTAGTAATCAACAAGCCACCACCACCCCTCTCCCCCCGCACCGAACCGAGCCACCAACACATTATCGTACAGTACCGCTACCCTTGCAGTGTGGGTTCAGAAAAGAAGGGTTACCTTCAACTCCATCGATCAAAATCAGCAGTTCGCACCTGGCCCTCTACTACAACGTTTCCCATCATCGGCCTTAACCTTTTTTTACTACGGTTTCCGTATACTCCCCGTCCTACTAGAGCTTCCCCCGCGCCCCTTTTAAGATTCCCCCTTCTTTATCTTGTTCCACTGCTTCAATAGCACCGGTTGATATTTACCTTTTCCAAATCCATAACCAATTGCAACCACCTCTTCAATACCAATGGTTCCTCTTCCATCACTACATTCACAGTTGTTTTCCCCGTCACTGCAATTTCCTGCGCCCTCATCCCCACGAACGAATATACCAACGTAGCATCAGCCGGGACATTGGCGAGTGTGTACTTCCCGTCAAAATCGGTAATGGTTCCGGTAGTTGTACCTTTCACCACCACCGAAACACCCGGTAGCGGCTGCCCCGATGAATCGGTTATTTTACCGGAAATGCTTTTTTGCTGTTGCGCTACCGGCGAATCCCATCCCTTGACATCCCGGAGGGAAATGATCACTGCGCTGTTCATCACCTTGTATTTCAAGGTTTCAACGTCTAAAATTTGGCCCAGAATTTCTTCTATCGACCCGTTTTTTACATTGACGGCCACTTTTTCATTCACATTGATGTCGTCGTTGCTGTAAAAAAACTCGAAATCGCTCATCGAGCTGATTTCCTCAAAAACTTCTTTAATTGTCACATCTGCATGGCGCAGGTCGAAACGGCCTTGCTGCGAATACGAGTTTGCCGTTGCTCCCAGCATCCCTAAAAGGAACAGAAAAATTGTTAGTTTCATACACAAAAACAGTTTAGGTGTAAAATACCCCAGCCGAGCAAAGGGCCTGATTAGTTTTTTTTTCATACGTTTGTATTTGAGTGTTAAACTTGTCAACTTCCTTGTTGTCAGCTCGGAAGTTGAATTCATTCGAACCGGAAAATGTTGACGCATTTTCCGGTTTTTATTTTGATGCCATTATTACAATTTCCTCCTGATTGATTTTAAATTCAACTTTATTGATTTCTTGTATAATGTTGAGAGTATAATGCAGCGAATTATCCTTGTTGATAACCCCGGAAAACCGGTAATTCTTCAACTCTTCGGAATCGAACCGGAATTTCACTTCATACCAGCGTTCCAGTTGTAACGCCAGATCATAAAGGGGTTTATCGCTGTAATAGATCTTTCCGCCTTTCCATGCCGTATATTCAGCCGTGTTGATCTCCGATTTGGTAAATTTTCCCGTTCCTGAAGAACAAACTAACTGCTCGCCGGGATTCATAAAAACTGAATTTCCATTGCTTATGAATTCCACGCTGCCTTCAATCAGAACGGTTTCCACCGTTGACATATTCAAATAAGCTTTAATATCGAAGATGGTTCCGTGAACCTTTATCTTGGCATTCCCTGCATTCACTATGAACGACCGGTTTTTATCTTTCGCCACGTCAAACAAGGCTTCCCCGTCAAGGTAAACTTCCCGGTTCGACTGGTTAAACGATTTTTTGTATTTCAGGGTCGAACCGGCATTCAGCCAAACATTGGTGCCATCGAACAGGGTAAGATTGGTAATTTGTCCGACCGGACTTGAAACCGAGGCATATTGATTGCCTGATGTATAATTTTCGGTAAAATAGTTTGCAAGTACCGTTACGGAAATTGCAATTGCAGCAACTGCTGCGTATCTGAGCCATCCTTGGATGTTGATGTTCCGTCCAATTTTTCCCTTCAGTTTATCCCAAACGATCTCCGAAGGCTGAAATTCCCGTATTTTCTTCACATCCTTTCCGGAAGCATGGATACGTTCCAGCGCCTTTTCAATCCGAATGTCTTCATCCTGGTTTTGTTGCCCGGACGGTTCCTGCGGTTCTCCGTGAAGTTCTGCAGCCATCTGTTCCCATTTTTTCTGATTTTCCATAGTTTGTGTTCTACATTGTTAGTGACACAAAAACGGAAAGAAAGGGTGAAGAGAGAATGAAATTTTTTCTGAAATTAAAATCTTATGCTTTTCTGAAAAAGATCAGAACCAGACTGAAGAATGAATCGCGGAACCTTTCCCTGAGTAGCTTATAAGCAATGCCCATCTGGGTTTTAACTGTATTTTTTGAAAGCCCGAGCACATCGGCAATTCCCTGGTAACTCAGATCATCGATAAAAGCCAGAAGAAAAATTTTTTTACACTGCGGGGGCAATGTTTCAATCACCTGATTGACTTTTGAAGCAAACTCTTCGGAGATAAACTGATCCCCTGCTTCGTTTTCCCATTGCTGCAAACCGGCCTGATCGAATCTGACAGCCAGTTCCTTTTTGCGCTGCACCTGATTTATGCAGGCGTTTTTTACTGAATTCAGCAGGTAGTTTTTAAGGTTACTTTGGATTTTTATCTCCCTTCGTTTTTCCCATATCTTTACAAATACCTCCTGAACGATGTCTTCAATTTCCTGATTGTCGTGAAGATACCGGCTGGCTACCAGGCAGGCAGTGTGATAATTCTCAGTGAAAAATTTGCCATAGGAATCCACATCGCTCAATACCCAATGTATATTTTCTCTTTTCCCCATGGTTTATGTGTTCGGAGCAAAAGTACCAAAATTTAAGATTAACCGGATAAAGTTAATATTTTGGAGATGGTGATAGAAAAGAACAATGTCCCAATAAAAAATGAATATCGCCGAACCTAATAAATGGATCCGGCGATATTGAAACAAATTTATAGTACTTTAATAACCCTCGTTTTGAGTAAGTACTCCACCTGACGCATCAATCTGGTTTTGCGGAATGGGGTACAAGAGATAATTTGCATTCATTGTATAGGGTAAGGCCGAACCCGAAGTCGTGTTACTTCCTCCGGTGTTGGCTTTACTCATTACATCAAAAGCCCTTCCAGTCCTGACAAGGTCAAACCATCTTAGATTTTCAAAAGCAAATTCAATTCGTCGTTCTTTTTCAATGGCTAAACGAATGGCTGCCTGATTCGGAAGATCAGTTGCGGTGTAATCCGGAAGACCGGCTCTCTTGCGAACTAAGTTCATATAACTTAATATCTGCGCAGACTGTCCTCCGGTTTCATTTAAAATCTCGGATAGCATAAGATAAACATCGGCCATTCGAAGTACCATTAAATTCTGACTTGAGGTATTATCGCTTGCTTTTATAGTCGATACATATTTGGGAGAATAAAATATCCCCACTTTCGACGTATCAACGGTTGCATTCATTCTGGGATCTTTTGCAAAAGTGGCCATAAAGTTTGGCGACGCACTATTCTGAAAGTCATGATTTACATCCATATATGGATAGCCTTCTGAATTTGTTCCGCTCTTAAATATGACTGCAAAAAGAATTTCTGAGTTTCCCTTTGCCGAATACGCATTTACTTTAGAAAAGGGAGAAACAAGTGAATATTTTCCAGATGTAATAATATCGGTTAATTGCGTTTTGGCTTCGGTATACATCTTTTTCGTTAAATAAACTCTGGCTAAAATTCCTTTTGCAGCCCATTTGCTTGGCATACCAAAATTAGAATCAGAGATCGTTTCAGGCAATTCGCTGATGGCTTCCGTAAGATCCTTGATTATCTGGCTATAAATTTCATCAGCAGTTGCCCTTGTGTGTCCAAACGCAACGGTAGGATCTGTAATTTCATCAACAACCAATGGAACGCCTCCATAGAACCTTACTAAATCGAAATAAAATAAAGCCCTTATGAATTTTGTTTGGCCTGATACAGATGCATCAACACCTGCAACACTGGGGATTCTGTTCAGTATAATATTAGCCCGTTGTATCCCTTTATAACATGCGACCCAATATGAATTGAGCGTTGAGTTGGAAGGCTGAACACTGAAATTATCAAAATCGGCGTATGTACCTCCACTCACTGTTGTGAAATAATTGATCGTATTGTCTGATCTTACCTCGGATAAATTGGATAAATAGTTGGGGCCATATAAAACCTGGTATGCATCATATAATCCGATGAGGGCAGTATTTACATCTGTACTTGTCTTGTAAAAATTGTCGGAGCTGATGTCATTTAACGGGGACAATTCGATGAACGATTCCTTACATGAAGTTAACGTGACAGTCACTAGTATGATCAAAATTAAATTTTTCATGATTAATCTGGTTAAATGGTTTTAAAAATTAACATTGAGACCCATCATAAACGACTTTTCAGAAGGATAATTCCCGAATTCTTCTCCCGGAGTTAACGCATTTCCATAGTTGCTTGAAACTTCCGGGTTATAGCCTGAATATTTGGTCCAGGTGAATGGGTTCATTGCTGATACATATACTCTGACTTGTTTCAGTTTGGCTTTTTCAGACAACGACTTAGGTAAAGTATATCCGAATGCAATATTTCTAATTCGAATAAAAGATGCATCTTCCACATGCCAGCTGGAGGGTCTTGTATGACTTTTTGAGCCTACACCCCAAACGGGTCTCGGGGCATCGTCGTCTAAATAACAAGAAAGGTTGTTTCCCCATGCTTCTGCGGTATATCGATGCATGGTATTGAGGGCATCCATCCCTTGTTTTGTAATTATATTTATACTCAGGTCGAAGTTTTTATATCCAAAATTATTGGTAAAACCAATGACATAATCAGGATAGTTATTCCCAAGAATCTGACGGTCGTCATCATTAACTTTTCCATCTTTTGTATAGTCCTCATAAATAAAATCACCAATAGCCTGGTTTCCTCCAACCAAAGTTGGAATTGTTACAAGCTGATCGGCTGTTTCAAATTTTCCCAGAACTTTATGCCCGAAGAAAGAACCGATGGGGTGACCAATCCGGGTAACATGTGAAGCTGTAAGTCCTCCTGATGAAATGATTTGATCTTGATTCGGTCCTAATTTAATTACTTTATTGCGGTTCGCAGTGAAGTTTAAACTGCTGTTCCAGGTGAAATCGCCCCACGTTTGGGAATAATTAATAACAAACTCAAGGCCGCTGTTTTGTACTTTTCCTATATTCTGAAGCGACGTTGTATAACCGGATGAAGCAGGTACAGGAACGTCCAATAACAAGTCTTCGGTATTGCTGTTGTAATAATCTCCGGTAAAACTTAAACGGTCTTTCAAAATTGAAATATCAAATCCTACGTTTAAGGTTTTGGTTGTTTCCCACGACAGATTTGAGTTGGGAGAAGAACTCGGGTATAACCCTGTTTTTAAAACATCGCCGATCACATATTTTCCAACCGACATGAGCGCTTGAGAACCATAATAAGATATATCGTTATTCCCAGTCCAACCATAACTTGCTCTCAACTTCAGGTCATTAACTTTGGTCGTCAGCTTTTTGAAGAAATCTTCATCAGAAACCCGCCATGCGCCCGATACGGATGGGAAATATCCCCACTTTGAATCTATCCCAAAACGAGAAGATCCGTCAGCCCTCATTGAAACGGTAACCATATACCTGCCTAAATAATTATAAATGCCACGCGAGAAATACGAAAGCATGCTCCATTCCCTTTTATCTGAGTCGGCATCTCTTGTCAATCCATTTCCAATCGTGTGGGCGGCATCGCTTGTAAAATCTCTTCCTGTCGCTTCTGTATAATCATTCTCTTCTTGTTGGGCCGAAAATCCTAAAAGCGCTTTAATACTGTGATTTCCTATAACTTTATCATAGTTGAGGGTATTTTCAAAAAGTGAATTAAAAATTAAACTCCTTCTCTCGGTAGCCATATTATAGAAAGCAGTTGGCGCAGGTTCAGTTCGGTAACTTAAGTTCTTTGGACGGTAATATTCCCGGGTTACCTCATTATAATCGATACCGATCATTGTCTTAAATGTAAAGTCTTTTAAGAAGTCGACTTCAAAAAACGTGTTTCCCATGAGCCTGTATTCATCCATCGTGTTTGTAATCATGGTTGCCAAAGCTACCGGGTTTTGTACTTGCACAATATTTGATTCCCCACTCCACATAACATTGAATGCCTGATCCAAGCGCAAACTACCATCGTCATTATAAACAGGCATTTCGGGATGAGACATCAGCGCAGCGATCACAACAGCTTCTTTTCCCCAGTTTTTCTCAGAGACCACCAGATCATTATGTATCTTCGAGGGAGTTAAATTAATTCCTAACCGGGCATTTTTGCTGAGCTGTGTTTCCATATTAATTTTAGCGGTTATTCTCTCCAAACCTGAATTTATGATAACACCCTCTTGTTTCAAATAATCAAACGAAATAAAATATTTGGTTTTTTCGGTACCTCCGGAGAAAGACATCCCAACATTTTTTGAAGCAGCTGTTCTATATATTGCATCTTGCCAATCGGTATCAAGCAAACCTGGTTTTCCCTCCAGGTAAGGGGTCATATACGAAGGAACCACATCATCGTATCCTCTCACGCTGTATGGATCTGAAGCAGAATGTTTAATCGGATCCTTTGCGACCCACGACAAGTCTCTGGCCAATTTCATATAATTGGCAAACTCATAAGCGTTCATTACATCAACCTTGTGGGCTACCTGGGCATAACTTAAAGAGGAATGAAAATTGATATCCATCTTTTGATTCAGGCTTCCTCCTTTGGTTTTGATAATAACTACCCCTTTGGATGCCCTTGAACCATAAATCGCAGCAGAAGCTGCATCTTTCAATATTTCTATTGACTCAATATCGTTGGGATTTAATGAATTCAAAGGATTAAGAGAAGCGGTGCCGCTTTGCGGATCGTTCCCTTGAGAAAAATTATCCAAACCTCCTGTTATTGGAACTCCATCCACAACAAATAAAGGTTGATTCCCCCCGGTAATTGAATTTACACCCCTGATATTCATCGTTACCCCACCGCCAGGAGCTCCATTGGATTGTTGTATATCCACCCCGGCAAGTCTTCCAGCCAAAGCCTGATCAAAACTAACCACAGACTGATCTTTTATATCACTACTTTTAGCAGAACTAATAGATCCTGAAATATTTCTTTTCGAATCGCTACCATAACCAATAGCAACAACTTCTTCCAAACCAATGGTTTCTTCTTCCATCAATACATTGATTTGATTGTTACCGGCAACGATAATTTCCTGCGACTTCATTCCCACAAACGAAAATAAAAGAATTGAATTAGAAGGCACATCAACAAGACTGTATGTACCGTCAACATTTGTTATCATCCCGTTGGTCGTTCCTTTTATAATTACGGAAACTCCCGGAAGCGGTTGTCCTGACGAATCTGTCACTTTACCGGTGATCGTTTTTTGCTGTGTTTGTATCCTTTCAGCAGGGGTAATAATGATCAGGTTATTTTCCATCACTTTAAATGAAATATTAGCCCCGCCAAAAATTTTACCCAAGATACTTTCAACATTCTCGTTTTCAATACTTACCGATACTTTTCGGTTTAAATCGACAAACTGTTCGTTGTAAAAGAAACGAAACTCGCTTTGTTCTTCAATCGATTGAAGGACTTCTTTTACTGTGCGGTTCTTCATGTCGAGAGACAGTTTCGCATTTTGCGAATAAACAGATGCGGATAACTGTACCACACACAGAAATAACAAGCTAAATGTTAGTTTCATAATCAGAAAAATTTTCCCGGACATGCGCATTGTTGTGCGCGACCGGCAGTTACGTTTTTTTTTCATAAATTTGAATCGTTAAAGTTTAACAATTGTTACCGGCAGACTGGTAATTTGACAGTAACATGAATTAACTCAGTACAAAAGAGAGATCCTACACGATCTCTCTTTTTATTACTATTTCAGCAAAGTTTTGTATTTGTCTAGTTTGCTTTCATCAATCGATAAGGTTACATGTTTGTTAATAATTTTGTATTTCAACGGCGCTGAATACGAAATTGCCGTTAATACCTGCTCAATGGTTTCATCTTTAATTGTTCCGCCAAATTCATACTCTTTAATACGCTCGTCACTGAAAGTAAAATCAATGTTGTAACATCGTTCCAGAAGTTTGGCAAACTCACCGAGCTTGGTATTTTTAATCACCCATTTGTCTGTAATCCACGATACTTCGGAGGCATCATTAATTACTGAAACGGAAAAATCCTTGTCGACAGAATTGAACACTGCTTTTTGATCGGGTTTCAGCAAAATGCTTCTTTTTTCTCCTACTCCACGGTTCTGCAACTTAACCGAACCTTCGAGCAAAATTGTTTCAACCGTGGTTTCTTCAGGATAGGCTTTTACATTAAACCTGGTTCCCAGCGCCATAACCGACATTTCTTTCGCATTTACCATGAAAGGCAAATCCTTATTTTTTGCCACCTCGAAATAGGCTTCCCCGCTTAATTCAATATCCCGGTTCCGGATTCCAAACTGCTGGTCATATTTCAAGGTGGTACCGGCATTCAGCAAAACATGGGAGCCATCGATCAATTTTAAACTGGTTTTCGAACCATATGGGGCTGTGTATTCCACTAATTTCGAAGAAGAAAAATCAGAATTGGGAGAAGGGTGCAACCAATAATAACCGATGCCACCGAGCAAAAGAGCCAGAATAAAAACAGCAGCATAACGGCTAATTTTCATGAGGAAATAAAACTTATTATTCAATGAAACTCCGCGGTCCATCTTCGATTCGAGCCTCATCCAGGCTTTATCGGGGTTGAAGTTGTTTTCCCGCCAGGCCATTTTGTCTGCTTCCCACAGATCGACAAGCTGGCTGAATAATTTGCTGTTCTCGTCACTTTCCTCCAGCCACAAAGTCAAAAGAACGGAATCACACTCCTCCCATTTTCCACTCAAATAATTGATGATGGAAACTTTAATTTCGTCAGGTAGGATATTTTTCTGCGCCATTTTGGTTGATTTGTAAGCATAGGACACAAAAATCAACCGTTGGTATTACACGGAATTAAAAAAAATCGGGAAATTGAAAAATTAGTATCGGCAGATAGTTTTTCAGGCCTATACGAAGTTTTATCAGCGCCCTGTATATCTGCACTTTTACGGTATTTTCGGAGATGCCTAGTTTTTCGGCAATTTCTTTGTGCGAAAGTTCTTCAAAACGGCTGAGATAAAAAATTTCGCGACATTGTTCCGGTAGTTTTTCAATTTCCATCCTGATTTTTTCTTCCAGTTCCTGTCCGATCAGGTCAGTCAGCGGATATTTGTCGGAAACCGGGTATTTAATTTTCAGGTTGAGCAAATTAATTTCATTCTCGGAAATTGTATTCTTCCTGTTTTTTTCGCGGTTCAAATAATTAATACAGGAATTTTTAACCGACTGAAGCAGATACGATGAAACCGATTCCGGGATATTCAGCGTTTCCCTCTTCTCCCATAATTTCAGAAACACGTCGGTTACAATATCTTCAGCAAGATCGTTTTGCGAAACAAAACTTACGGCATAGGCGCACAAGCGTTTGTAATACGTCCGGAAAAGTATTTCAAACCCCTTTTTATTGCCTCTAACTACCGACCTCAAAAGTTCTTGCTCAAGGTTCATGTTGCCGATTTTGAGTTACGAATATACGGGATGATTTTGAAATTGGTTTGTCTTCCTCTATTTTTGTGTTTGTCAATCCATGCCCGTTTCATACATTTACGGATTAATACAAAAACAGAAAAACGATGATGAAGCTGGTATTTGCCACCAACAATCGGCATAAACTACGCGAGCTGCAACAAATTCTCGGCAATTCAATTCAATTGCTGAGTTTAACGGATATTGGTTGTAATGACGAGGTTCCCGAAAACCAGGAAACGCTGGAGGGCAATGCGGCCGAAAAAGCTTTTTACATCTACAACAAATTCGGCTACAATTGTTTTGCTGACGATACCGGTCTCGAAATCGATGCTCTCGATGGAGCGCCGGGCGTTTACTCGGCACGCTATGCAGGTCCCGAAAAACTGGCTTCCGACAACATGGCGAAAGTTCTTCGCGAAATGGAAGAAATAAATTTGCGCAAAGCCCGTTTTAGAACTGTTATTTCGATGGTTATCGATGGAAAGGAAAAACAGTTTGAAGGTATTGTCGACGGGGAAATACTCCGCGAAGCCCGGGGCACGGAAGGTTTTGGTTACGACCCCATCTTCCGGCCCGACGAGTTTTCTGAATCGTTTGCTGAAATGGATGCCGAAGTAAAAAACAAGATCAGCCACCGGGGAAGGGCTGTCGAAAAATTGGTTGACTATCTGAAAAATAAAACTTTCTGATGAAGAAGCTATTTCTGATATTCTTTCTGGGTTCTTTCCTGAAAACAACAGCACAGGTCCCGGTTGGCGAATGGACCAACTACCAATCGTATCGTTCGGCTTCGAAACTGGTTGATACCGGCAAACTGATTTACTGCGCCGGGAATGGCGGGCTGTTTACATACAACAAGACCGACAACAGCGTCCAAAAACTCAGCAGTATCAACGGGTTGTCGGATGTTGGCATTGAAGCACTAGGCTACGGCGAAGAAAACGATGTGGTTTTAATTGCCTACAAAAACAGCAACATCGACCTGATTTTCGGAAATGAAATTTATAACCTGTCCGACATCGAACGCAAACAAATTCTGGGCAACAAAACCATCAACAAAGTAATGTTCAGCGGAAGTCTGGCCTATCTTTCCTGTGGTTTTGGCATCGTGGTTATCAATACTGAAAAAAAAGAAGTAAAAGATACCTGGTATATTGCCGAAGGCGGCAGTCACCTCAATGTGTACGACATGATTTCCGACGGTACTTATTTTTATGCCGCCACCGCCGAAGGTATTTATCGTGCCCTTGCGAGTGAACCCAATCTTCAGGATTACGCAAACTGGCAACGTTTAAATACGATTCCGCATGCCACTGGCAATTTCACCCAAATTGAAAATCTCAACGGGAAAATAATTGCCTGCTATTCGCCGGCAAGCGGCAACGATGAACTCTATAAGCTCGACAATGGAAACTGGACAAGGGTTTTCACTGAAATAAGCAAAGTTTACGACATGAATGTTGTATTCAACGATCGCATCGTTATTTCGAGCAATGGCGACGTGTATATTTTCACTGAAAGCGGGAACATTTTTGAAAAAATCTTTCAATATGATTTTGGCGATTTGCAAAGCAAGGGAATCGACCCGCGCTCTACATTGCTAAATCAAGATGGTACTTATTGGATTGCCGATAACCAATACGGATTGGTGCATAAAAAAGGCGAAACTTCGGAAAAAGCATCTCCCGACGGGCCAGTCGACAACAAGGTTTTCAGTTTAACGATCTCCGAAGAAAAACTTTGGATTGCTTCCGGAGGACGCGATGCTTCCTGGGGAAATATATACAACATGGCGCGTTTTCAGCAAAAAAACGAAGAGGGGGAATGGTCGGTTTTCGATCAGGGAAAATATTCTGATATGGCCGGATTCCACGATATTGTTTGCATTGCATCCGATCCGAACAATCCGGATCATGTTTTTGCAGCCTCGTGGGGCAGCGGCATCTTCGAATTTCAGGGAGAACAACTATTGAAACGGCACAACAGTACGAACAGTAGTCTGGAATCGGCTCTGACTGGTCAGGATTACGTGCGTGTGGGAGGAATGACCTTCGACCAGAATGGAACACTTTGGGTAACAAACGGAGGCGGAAGCAATGTGCTTTCTTCTTACGAAAACGGAACATGGAAATCACACTCGATTCCGGAATTGGCCAACAAATACAATTTGGGAAATCTGATAATAACCGAAGCTGGCGACAAATGGATCATCGTTCCACGAAGCAATAATTTGTACATAGTGAAAGGCGAAAACGAAGCCCGCCAATGGCAAAACAATATTGCCTATTTTACAAACGGATCGGAAGAGATGTATCTGCCCATGCGCGATGTGTATTCTATCTCGCTCGACCGCGACGGAGCAATCTGGGTTGGCTCAGCGGGTGGTGTGGCTGTTTACGACAATCCATCGCGAATTTGGAATTCGACGGAACAAGATCCGCTTGCAAAATATGCCCGTCAGCCTGGCCTCGAAATGAGCGACGGCATTTACCATCCGCTGCTTGCCAGCGAAATAGTAACAGCCATTGCGGTCGACGGCGGCAACCGGAAATGGTGCGGAACCAAAGCCAATGGCGTATTTCTGGTTTCAGAAGACGGTAAAGAAGAACTGGAACACTTCACCGTCGACAACTCTCCTTTGTTGTCGAACGAAATTACTTCCATTGCCATCAACAACAAAAATGGTGAAGTGTTTTTTGGCACCGGCGAAGGTCTTATTTCGTACATGGGAGTGGCAACCGAACCTAAAAAAGCATTTACGGATGTGTATGTTTATCCCAACCCGGTACGTGAAACGTATGATGGCCCGATTGTGGTAACCGGGCTGATGGAAGATACCGATGTAAAAATTACGGACATCAGCGGAAACCTGGTTTTTCACGGGACCTCGTTTGGCGGACAGATTTCGTGGGATGGTAAAACCCAGAACGGAAACCGTTGTCAAACGGGTGTTTACCTGGTTTTCCTGAACAATAAATCGGGGGAAGAAACTCTTGTAACCAAACTTTTATTTATTCATTGATCTTTATTCCTGTCATCATGAACATATTGAAGAATCTCAAGTTCAACGCTATTTCTAACAGATTCTTCGCTTCGCTCAGAATGACAAACACAATTAATCAACACTAAAAACAAAAATTCATTGCTTGAGAAAACACAAGGCATATTTCTGCATCAGGTCAAATACTCCGAAAGCAGTGTAATTGCAACGATCTACACCGAAGAATTTGGGCGTCAGTCGTACATTGTCAATGGGGTGCATGGCAAAACCACAACGGCAAAAGCCGCCATCCTGCAACCCATGTACATCCTTGAACTTGAAGCATATTATCGTCCGGGGCGCGACATCAACCGACTGAAAAGTGCACGAATAGCTGTTCCTTATATTAGTATTCCGTACGACATCCGGAAAAGTTCGCTGGTTATTTTTCTTGCTGACGTTTTAAACAAATGCCTCCGGGAAGAAGAAGCCAACCGCGAATTGTACCCGTTCATCTTCCATGCCCTTACTTTTCTCGATCTTTCAGAAAAAGGAATTGCCAATTTTCACCTGTGGTTTTTGCTGAAACTGACTGCTTTTTTGGGAATTCTCCCCAATCGCGAAAATTTGAGCGTTTCAAATTATTTTGACCTGAAAAAAGCCGGGTTCGTATCCTCGGAGCCAACACACCCGCAATACATGAATAAACGCACTACTGAAATTTTTGCCCGCCTGTTCGATCTGAGCTTTTCAAACTTGCCGGAACTTCAGATGACCGGATCCGACCGGCAGATATTACTTCAGAAGTTAATCGATTTTTACCAGATTCATTTTGAATTTATCGGAGAATTAAAATCATTGCGTGTTTTAAAAGAAGTATTTAACTAGTGATGGTTGAAAATTAATTCTGTATTTTTGATAATGACACCGATAAAATAAATCCAAGGGCAGTATAATTTTTTACCTTTGTCAGCCAATTTAAACAACATGGTTCAATCGAAGATACAAAATAACGGAAGCATATTTTCTCAAATGAATAAACTCACAGACATACCGGGAGTAATTGATATGGCGGTTGGAAAAAGCGAATTTCCCTGCCCCGCCGAACTCACCGAATTAGCTTCCAAATACATCCGTTTGGGCTACAATAATTTTGCCCCGCTTGAAGGTATCCCCGTATTGCGCGAAGAAATAGCAGCCCGGATGAAAATGTTGTACGGATATGCTTACAATCCTGAAACCGAAATAAACATAACCGCCGGGCATATCCAGGCTGTAACAACGGCGATCAGTTCAGTTGTTCGGGAAGACGATGAAGTGATTGTATTCGAACCGGCTTTCGAGTCGTATGCCCCGGCGATCATCATTAATGGTGGCCGTCCGAAATTTGTGTCGCTTAAAATGCCCGATTTTCATATCGACTGGGAAGAACTCCGGAAAATGATCAACTCCAAAACCCGGATGATCATTATTAATTCTCCACACAATCCAACAGGGGCGGTACTTTCCGACGAAGACATGGTACAGCTGCAGAGAATAACCAACGGTACCAACATCGTTATTTTAAGCGACGAGATTTTCGAATCGTTTGTTTACGACCACAAAAAGCACCAGAGCGTAGCTCGCTACGAAAAACTGGCAAAACGCAGTTTTATTGTTTCTTCATTTGGCCCGGCTTACAATGTAAATGGTTGGGGTATTGCCTATTGTCTTGCTCCAGAAAACCTTATGCGCGACTTTCGGAACGTACACCAATTTCAGGTGTTTAGCGCAAATACACCATTGCAACATGCGCTGGCCGAATTCATCCGCACCGATGAAAGCTATCTTGAAGTATCCGAGATTTATCAGGGGAAACGCAATTATTTCAAACGGTTGATAGCCGACAGCAAATTTGGAATTGAACCGACCCAGGGATCTTATTTCCAGTTGCTCGACTATTCTCAATTATCGGATGAAAAAGATACAGACTTTGCCCTTCGCTTACTTAATGAATACGGATTGGCAACCATTCCTTTGTCTGCCTTTTTTCATGAAAAAACAAAATTGAAGATGCTGCGTCTTTGTTTTGCAAAAAGCAACGAAACGCTCGAAAAAGCAGCTGAAATTCTAAAATCGGTGAAATCGGTAAAGGGGGTGACTCCCCCGGCGGAAAATTCTGCTCATTAAACACAACCATTTCGGAAACATAAAGTTCAGCAGTTTTTCAGCTGTTTAAAGCGGATTGTGATTTGTCGTGAACATAATGGATGGTGAACTTTTGGTTCTCAGTTTTTCACAATTGGTCGATACGAAGATTGTCTGTAATACTATCGTACCCAAGAATCCAGGCTTTGATAAAAATTCCATCAATGTGCCGCATTTTATCAATGCGCTTTTCGGCGTCTGGTTTTGTTTTCAAATCGTACATACAAACAAGTACAGAGCCTTTTTCGTCTTTCCGGAAAAATACCCCGTAGCCATTTGTCTGAACCGACTCCCCAAAGCTTTTTGCCTCATTTGAAGCAGGAAAACTGCCTACCACCAGGCAGTAATGAGCGTATTGTTTCTCTACCTTCTTTTCGGACGTTTTTGTGTCCGTAGCAGGAGCAGTAATATTGGCTTCCTTCTGCTTCTGTTCGGTCGCTTTTGTATTTACGGTGGGTGCAGCAACCGTGGTTTCTTTTGGTTTCTCCTTCGAGACTTCTGGATTTATAGTTGGCGCGGAAAAACTGGTTTTATTTGGTTTTTCTTCCGGTTCCTTTTTCTTCGTATCTGCAACGGACGGAGCCGCCACCGAAGTGCGGGGTTTCTCGGCAAATCGAACGCTTGCCTCATGTTTTACCGGAGCAGCATCGGCATCGTACTTCAAAACCCAGCATTGTTTAAAAATATCTTCTTTGGTTTTCAGTTCATCAATCCGCTTTTGGGCTTCCGCCCCACTTTTAAAATCGAACACGCAAACGCGATAAAAACCTTTACCATTATCCCGATAGGAGACTTCATAGCCCTTTCCCTGAGCCATCTTGCCATATATTTTGGCCTTTTCCAAAGACGAAAAACTCCCGACTACAATACAGTAGCGGGAGTCTATTTTTTCCTGATCAGATACTTTGATATTTTCAGTTGTAAAGGCTTTCGCAAAGCAACTTATTCCAAGTAATGAAATAATAATCAAAGCAATCCGCATCATAATATTAGTTTTTTATCAATAACCAGCAGTCGCTAAAGTTACTATATTTTTGCCGGATTTCCTGCACTTTTGCACGGGCATCAGCTTCAGCAGTGTACGAGTTGATGCAAACCCGAAAATAGCCGGTTTCGCTTTTCAATACAATGGGTTTGAAACCTTTGCTTTCCAAATCGGCTTTCAGCTTATTGGCATTTTCGTAATTACTGAAACTACCTACAATTACGAAATAATTCTTGTTCCCGTACGAAGTCTGGTCCGATTGCTCAGAGAACGTAAAATTTTCTTTTCGCATAGAAATCGGTTTTGATTCGGGCTGTACAGTCATCTGATCCGATGTTGGATTTTCACGTACCGCAGGTTTTGTATTATCTGCAGAAAAAACTTTCGGAGGAGCCGTCGTTTCGACTTGTGGTGGTACCGGCGCTTTTGTCGTTTTTTGAAAAACTTTACATGATGATAATATGGCAGCTAATACGAACACTGATAAAATTGTCTTTTTCATGATAATATACTTTTAATTGTTCGTTGCGAAAATACGAAAAAGGTACGATTGCCAATAAATCTTTTTCCAAGGTTATTAACGAATGATTGTTAAAAAACTACACCTATTCAGTCCTGATTTTCGGGAAATTAGTAAAAAGAACAACTCCCAACACGCGATAATTTTAAGATATTTTTATCTCGCCGGGCACTGCTGCCAAAAAGAAACCGCTGAAATTTTTTCGCTGGAGTATTTTTCATACTTTCGTTCCTTGAAAATCAGGATAGAAAAGACATGTTTACATTTGGTATTTTAAGTTCACACATCCCATACGTGGCTTTTGTCGCTTTCTATCTTTTTTATTTAATTTTTCCTTCCCAATTCGAACAACACGATCCTGTAAAAACCGGTGATGAAAAAGTTATTTTTGTTGAAAGCAACAACCAGGCAGAACAGATACTGCAAACGGCTGGTTTTTATTTTCAGGTTGAAGCAGAAAATCAGGAAACACAGATCGATTTTTCGCCCGGATACCAAACAATAGAACGGATTCTGATCCGAAATGATAGACAGATACCGGGAATTTCGTTTTACTCTCCTTTGTTTAGCAGGCCCCCGCCAGTGTTGTAATTCAATATCAAACTTTTATTGAATTAATATTCACATAGGAAACAAATCACAGGGTTTGTGATTTTTGTTCCCTCCAATTAACCGTTTTTATATGATTATGAAACGAACATGCTTGCAAAAAGCACAAACACCAATGAACAAACTGCATGTGAGTTCCATCCGGTGGGCCACCTTGATAAAATAGCAAAATTTAAACCAACAGAAAATCAGAAATTTTAAAATTTATTAGGATGAAAAAACTTTCAGGCTTGTTTATCTTTTGCATGATAACAATTTTTGGGCTTGCTGAAGGGGAGAATACAGATAGGGACACGACCAAAATAAAGAATTACAAACTCGACGAAATACAGATTAAATCGCCCAAGTACAACAGCAATATTTTTGAACTCCCGGTAACGGCCACAATGGTTCCGGCACGAACCATCGAAGCCAACCGGATTCAAAACTTAACCGATATTTCAGGAATAGTACCCAACTTTTTTATGCCTGACTACGGTTCGAAACTAACATCGCCGGTTTACATCCGGGGCGTCGGGAACCGCATCAACACGCCATCGGTGGGTTTGTATGTCGACAACATTCCGTACTTTGAAAAGTCGGCATTCAATTTTGAGCTTTTCGATATCGAACGCATCGAAGTTCTTCGCGGTCCGCAGGGAACCCTGTACGGGCGGAATGCCATGGGCGGGCTGATCAACATTTTTACTTCCAACCCGGGAAAAGAACGTTTGACCAGCGTTATTGCCGATTACGGAAATTACAACCAGATAACGACGCAGATCAGTCACAACCAGCCCATCAGCAAATCGTTGTCGGTGCTGGCCAATGTCGGGCAAAAGCATCAGGACGGCTTTTACACCAACCACTTCAATAACGAAAAAATCGACAAGCTGAACAGCTATTCAGGACGAATGAAGTTGTTGTTCGAGCCTTCCGAAAAATTCAGGACTTTGCTGAATGTGCAGTACGAAGACAGCAAGCAAATCGGGTATCCGTATGCCCTGTACAACAACGAAACACGGAAAGCCGGAGATATTAACTACAACGACGAAAGCAGCTACAACCGTTCGATGTTGTCGGCTGGGTTGAACGTTCAGTATGCGGCCAAAAATTATACCATTCGCGCGGTCAGCAGCTACCAGTACGTCGACGATGCACAGAAGATCGATCAGGATTTTACCCCCGCTCCTTCTTATTTTGTAACTCAGGATCAGAAGCAAAATATGCTTGCTCAGGAAATCAATATCCAGTCGAAGGGAAACAAAAATTACGAGTGGCTTTTTGGCGTTTTTGGCTTCTGGCAGGATCAGGATAAAGAAGTTGATGTAATGTACAAATCGGCTCCCAACTCGGTTAAAACGTACGACAACAGCAATTCGGGGGCGGCAGTTTTTCACCAATCGACACTGAAACTGGGCGCTTTCTCGGTTTCGGCAGGGATTCGTGCCGATTACGAAAAAGCAACGCTCGATTATGTGTACGACAAGTTTGTTAAAGGAGTCAGAACAAATGATGCAACGCTGAAAAGTGATATGGATTTTTTCGAATTTCTCCCGAAAATTGCTTTTAAATACAATATCTCGGACTATATAACGCCCTATGCAACCATTTCGAAAGGCTATAATTCCGGTGGTTTCAATTCAACTTTCGAGCGGGAAGAAGACCGTTCATTCGACCCCGAAACTTCGTGGAACTACGAAGCCGGCGTGAAAGCTAAATGGTTGAAACAACGCATTTACGCGAATCTGGCTTTCTTTTACATTGACTGGAGCAACCAGCAAATTTACCAGACGGTAGCCAGCGGAACCGGCTCGATGCTCACCAATGCAGGCAAATCGGAAAGCAAAGGGGTTGAGCTGGAATTAAAAGCGCTTCCGGCAAAAAACATGGAAACCTGGGTCACTTTTGGCTACAATAAGGCAAAATTTATTGAATATGTGAAAGATGCAAATACCGATTACAGTGGAAATTATCTTCCGTATGTTCCGGAATATTCATTCAATATTGGAGGGAATTACACGGCCGAACTAAATACTTGCTGGCTCGACCGGATTCGTTTTCAACTCAGCTACCAGGGTTTTGGGAAAAACTACTGGCTTGAAACCAACACGGCATGGCAGGATTATTACGGTTTGCTGAACCACCGGATTAGTTTTGAAAAGAAAAATTTGGTGCTTTCATTCTGGGGCAAAAATATTCTGGACGAAGAATATAATGCTTTTTATTTCAATGCTCTTGGAAATTCGTATGCACAAATTGGGAAACCGGCACGCATCGGCGTCAGTATGAAAGTGACTTTTTAAAATAGATTATGAAACGAACATGCTTGCAAAAAGCACAACTTGTCCCGACATCTCGGGTAACACAAAATGAACAAACTGCATGTGAGTTCCATCCGGTAGAATATTTTGATAGGATACACAAATCCGAACCAACAGTAAATCAGAAACATAAAAATTTATTTGGATGAAAAACCTCGGAACCGGGAAATACTTTACTTTGTTGAGCCTGTACCTGGCGCAATCGGTACCAATGAGTTTTTTCTCTACGGTGGTGCCGGTCATCATGCGAATGGAGCATTATTCGCTGGAATCGATCGGGTATCTCCAACTGGTGAAACTCCCGTGGATATTGAAGTTCCTTTGGGCACCAATCGTCGACAAGACTGGTGGCACCAGCCGGAAATACCGACGGTGGATTATTTTCTCGGAACTGTTTTACGCGATGGTGATCAGTTGCATCGGGTTTTTCAGCTTGCAGGCCGATTTCAAAACCATTGTTGCGCTGATGGTAATTGCCTTTACTGCTTCGGCCACTCAGGACATTGCCACCGATGCCTTTGCTATTTTAAACCTGAAAAAGAAAGAACAAAGTCTGGGCAACAGCATGCAGTCGGCCGGAAGTTTCCTCGGAACACTGGTGGGCAGCGGCGTGTTGCTGATTGTGTACAATTACCTGGGATGGAATTGCCTGCTTTGGACTTTGTCGCTTTGCGTGATTTTTGCCATCATTCCGCTCAGCCTGTATCGTCTCAAAAACCAGAAAACAGAAGAAAGACCTGCTTCGCCAAAAGCTATTTCGTATTTCGAATTCATCTATTTCTTCCGGCAAAAAGGCATCGTTTTTCATATTCTCATTCTGGCTCTTTTTTATTCAGGAACAATTGGCATACTAACCATGCTGAAACCGTACTTGGTCGATTTGGGCTACCAGGTCAAGCAAATTGGGTTCATTTCGGGTATTTTCGGAACGGCGGTTGGCTCGCTGATGACCTTGCCTGCCGGTTTTTTTATCCGGAAGAAAGGATTGAAAAAAAGCATGTTTCTTTTTGCCGTGATCAATGTTGTTGCTGCGGCCTATTTTGTATTTCTGACGTATAGCAGTCATCCGATATATCTTATTTATATTGCTGTTGCTTTGTTATGGTCGGCCTATGCCATGTCGTCGGTATTTATTTATACGCTTTCGATGAATGTGGTGCGGCAACAGCGCGAAGGCAGCGATTTCACCATTCAAATTGTGGTTACTCATTTAAGCAGCCTGGTGATCGCCATCTTTAGCGGAAAAATTGCCGATGCAATTACTTATCGCGGCCTTTTTGCCATCGAACTGGCAATTTGTGTGCTGATTCTGGTTTTATTACCTTTCATTTTTAAAGAAAAATTTTACGACAATGATATTTCCCGAGCATCTGATTGAAAAATACAATGTGCCGGTACCCCGCTACACGAGCTATCCGCCGGCTAATTTTTTTTCAGATACATTTACTTCTGAACAATACGAGGAATTGATCCGCAGGTCGAACAACGACCAGCCGGAGAATATCTCGGTTTATATTCATATCCCGTTTTGCAATAAAATTTGCCATTATTGCGGGTGCAATTCTGTTCCGAGCCACAATCGCGAGCTGATGCGCATTTATGTGGACGCGCTGAAAAAGGAAATCGGAATGGTGGCTGCATTGCTCAATCCGCAGCGAAAAGTTTCGCAGGTACACTGGGGCGGCGGCACACCCAATTATTTGCCCATTGAGTGGATCGAAGAAATTATGCAGCTGATTGGCGAAAATTTCAGGTATACCGAAAAGCCCGAAATAGCCATGGAATGCCATCCGGCGCATCTCGATTTTATGTATTCCGAAAGGTTGATAAAAGCGGGATTTAACCGCATCAGCCTGGGAATTCAGGACTTCGACAAGAAGGTACTCGACACGGTGAACCGCGATGGCTCAGCCATTCCGGTTGGCGATTTGGTTTCGTTTCTTCGCGGATTTGTCCATGTGGGTGTGAATTTCGACTTTATCTACGGATTGCCGCACCAAACTCCGGAATCCTTTTTTCAGACGATAAAAAAAGCCATTGAACTTTCGCCCGACCGGTTGGTGACTTTTTCGTATGCTCATGTTCCATGGGTAAAACGGGCACAGAAAATACTTGAAGCTGAAGGGTTGGCCGGGCCGCAGGAAAAGCTGAAAATGTTTGAAGCGGGCTACAATCTGCTGAAAGAAAACGGGTATCAATCAATTGGTTTCGATCATTTTGCAAAAGCCGGCGATGAGTTGACCATTGCTCTTGCCAATAAAAAACTGCACCGCAACTTTCAGGGCTATTGCACCCGCGAAACCACCGGACAGGTTTATGCGTTTGGCTCCACCGGTATCAGCCAGCTCGAGAATTCGTACGCACAAAATGCCAAAGAAACTGATCGGTATATTGAGCTAATAAATCAGGGACTGTTTGCTGTTGAAAAAGGTTACGAATTGAACCAATCCGAGAAAATTATCCGCCATGTAATCAACGAAATCATGTGTAACCAATACCTCGATTTTACTGAAGCGGCTTCAAAATTCTCCGTTTCAGTTCCTGAATTGAAAGAAACCGTTTCATTTTCAGAAGAAAAGCTGGCCGATTTTATTTCTGAAGGATTGATCGATTTTACCAGCGACAAGCTCACGGTGAATGAATCGGGCAAAATGTTCAGCCGCAACATCGCGTCGGTATTCGACCCGAAACTGGCCAACTCAGGAAAATCATTTTCAAAATCGGTATAAAATGAAACGAACATGCTTGCAAAAAGCACAAACACAAAATGAACAAACTGCATGTGAGTTCCATCCGGTGGAATATTTTGATAAGACAGTTAAATTTGAACCAATAGAAAATCAGAAACTTAAAAATTTGTTCGGATGAAAACACCACAAAAAGTTGCAATCATCGGTGCCGGCCTGACCGGTCTGACCACCGCTTTTTACCTGAAAAAAGCAGGCATCCCGTTTTGTGTTTTCGAAAAAGAAAACCGGGTGGGTGGGGTTATTCAATCCGTTTCTGAAAATGGTTTTACATACGAAACCGGGCCGAACTCGGGTGTTATTTCTTTTCCCGATACCGTTGAACTGCTGACCGAACTGGCTTCGCACTGCACCCTTGAAATAGCCAACCCGTCGGCCAAAAAACGGCTGGTGTGGAAAGGAACGAAATGGCACGAACTGCCTTCCGGCTTGTGGGGCGGCATCCGTACGCCACTGTTCTCGTGGCGCGACAAATTCCGCATTTTGGGCGAGCCGTTCCGTCCGAAAGGCACCGATCCCAACGAGCGGCTCGGTCAGTTGGTGCTGCGTCGGTTGGGAAAAAGTTTTCTCGATTACGCGGTCGATCCGTTTGTTCTCGGCATTTATGCAGGCGACCCTTCGTGGCTGGTGCCGCGTTTTGCTCTTCCTAAATTGTACAATCTCGAACAAAAATACGGCAGTTTTATAGGCGGCTCAATTAAAAAGGGCAAGGAAACCAGAAGCGAACGCGATAAAAAAGCAACCCGCGAAATTTTTTCTGTGGCTGGCGGTTTATCGAATTTCATCGAAGCGTTGTATGCTGAAATCGGCCCTGAAAATTTTCATCTCAATTGCGATCGGTTGACCGTCAGCAAAGAAAAAGACGGTTCTTTCTCCGTAAAAAACGGGGACACCGATCTGGGCATATTCAGCAAGGTGGTTTCTACCGTTGGAGGACATGCCATTCCTTCAATTTTTCCTTTTCTTTCAGAAGAAAAAACAGAAAAAATCACCCGTATGAAATACGCCAGAGTGGTTCATATTTCGGTAGGTTTCAATCAGTGGAAAGGCATTTCGGTGAATGCTTTTGGCGGCCTGGTTCCCTGGAAAGAGCAACGCGGATTGCTGGGCGTTTTGTTCCTGTCTACCTGTTTTGCCGGACGTGCATCCGAAGGTGGCGCATTGTTTTCGGTTTTCATGGGAGGTTTGCGGAAGCCCGAAATTTATGATCTGCCGGAAGCTGAGCTGAAAGAAATACTTGCCCGCGAATTCACGGCAATGATGGGCATTGAAACATTCAACCCCGATTTGCTGAAAATTCACCGGTATGCGCACGCTATTCCGCAATACGGGCCCGAGTCGGAAGAAAAGCTGGAAGCCATTGCCAGGCTGGAAGCCGAACATCCGGGTTTGCTGCTGTCCGGAAATGTGCGCAACGGCATTGGCATGTCGGACCGCATCAAACAAGGGCGGGAGGTCGCGGAAGAATTACGATTGACGATTGATTCTGTGTAACTCTGTGAGAAACTCTGTGTTACTCTGTGGTTAATATTTCACCACAGAGTAACACAGAAAAGACACCAAGTTTCACAGAGATAAAAAATAGCAGTGGAAATGCAACAACCTGAAACAGCAGTACTTTTATTAAATGTTGGTACACCCGACCGGCCAACAGCGGCGGCGGTGCGTCCTTTTTTATCACAATTTCTGAACGATCAGAAAGTAATAGATTTGCCATGGTTGGCTCGTAAATTGCTGGTAAACCTGATAATTGTACCTTTTCGGGCGCCAAAATCAGCAAAGCTGTATCGAAAACTATGGACAAAAGAAGGTTCTCCGCTGATCTTTCATGGTGAAAATACACGGCAGAAACTTCAGAAAAGATTGGGCGAAAACTACCGGGTTTTTGTGGCCATGCGTTACGGGAACCCGTCGATTGCAAAAGCTGTCGGCGAAATAAAGACGCAGGGTTTCCGGCAGGTCATTGCCGTGCCGATGTTTCCGCAATTTGCCATGTCGACCACCGAAACGAGCATTGAAGAGGTCAAATTTCAGCTAAAAAAACAAAGGTGTTCTGCGGAATTGAAAACCGTTGAAGAATTTTACAGCCATCCAAAATTTATTGATGCATTTGCTACGCAAATCAGCAAATACAAGCCCGAAGAATACGAGCATCTGGTGTTTTCGTATCACGGTCTTCCGAACCGGCATGTGGAACGAATCCATCCGCAGGTAAAAGCCGACATTTGCAACTGTTCCGAACAGTTTCCCGAACATGGTAAACATTGTTACAAAGCGCAATGCTACGAAACTTCGCGGCTGCTGGCAGCCCGGCTGAATCTCCGGAAAGATCAGTATTCAGTAGCTTTTCAGTCGCGCCTGTCGGACAACTGGCTGTACCCTTTTACCGATGAAACACTCGATTCGCTGCAAAAATCGGGGGTGAAAAAAGTATTGCTGACCGCTCCTTCGTTTGTAGCCGACTGCCTCGAAACCATTGTTGAACTGGGCATTGAATACCGCACTCATTTTGAAAAAGAACCGGACAACCAACTTCAGCTAGTGGAAAGCCTGAACAGCAACGATGATTGGGTGGAATTGTTAGACGAGTTGGTCAATACGGTTTCTCGCAAAGACGCGAAGGCGCAAAGTTGAATAAAAACAAAAAGAGGGCTGCCCAAAAATGGACAACCCTAATTGATAATTATTTTACAGACTTACGGACGAACGGCTAATAATGGCAAATCGGTTAATTCCGAGATCTTTACGGTCCTTTTTTCCTGAATACTTTTACGTGCGGCAATGCCTATCATGATTGACAGTGCACCATCGCGTGTTCCGGCAGCATGACGATACGGGTCGGGCATGTTCGGATCCTTAAATATTTTATCATGAAGGCGTACATCGCCTCCCCCGTGCCCTGCTTTTACACGGGGAACTTTCACCAGTTCGTATTCACCCCAGAGTGGAGTTACCATGATTTCATCATATTCCGCATCATCGCTTTTGGCAGCCTGGTTCATTTCCTGGGCATGTAGTTGTGATTGGCTGACCCGTTCCTTGTTTCTCCACGGAATACCTTCCCATGAATCGATACGACCGTCGATTCCGTTAAAAGCAATTTGCCATCCTTCGTATGGTGAATAAGTTGTAAGCGAATAATTTACTACCACATTGTTGGCATATTTAATTTGAGCCGACATTTTATCGTAAATACTAATGGCATGGCGCCACAAGCAATTATCACGGATGTAACCGTCGTATTTTTCGTTTTCGACATACAACTTCACCGCATTTTTGTCTTTCATAATGTCCCAGTAAAATTTACACTGGTCGGTATAGGCGCAGTTGCGGCAATTCAGCCCCCTGAATTTGTGGTTACTTCCATAATGTTCGAGACTTCCGTATGCAGTAACTTCTACCGGATCGGAATCAATCCACCAGTTGAGCAAATCGAAATGATGGGTTGCCTTGTGTACCCAAAGCGAACCGCTTTTGTCGATTTCGCCATGCCAGCGACGGAAATAGTCGGCTCCGTGATACGTGTTCAAATACCAATGAAAATCGACCGAGGTAATTTTACCGACTTTCTTTTCAGCAAGCAATTCTTTCAAGCGTGTAAACTGGATTCCCCACCGGTAGTTGAAACCAACAATTACATTTTTACCTGCTTTCTTTTCGGCATCGAGAATCAGACGGCATTTATCTTCGTCGGTAGTAAGTGGTTTTTCGGTAATTACGTTACATCCCAGTTCCAATGCGCGAATAATGTAAATATGGTGGGTGCAGTCCATGGTGGTAACAATTACCGTGTCGGGTCGGGTCTTGGCGATCATCTCGTCGAAATCGGTAAATACAGGGCAATTTACACCCATACATTCTTTTGCATATTCCAACCGTCCGGGATTAATGTCGCAAAGACCAACAAATTCGACCTGATCGGAATAGTGGTCAACAATATTTTTTCCCCAAAATCCGGTTCCGCGAATGCCTACACCTACCAGAGCCAGCTTTTGTTTCGATTTAGCAATTGATGCAAATGTGCTGACCGGGTTTGTAATTAAAGCCCCGGCAGTAACGGCGCTGGTTACCCCGATGAAGCTTCTTCTACTTAAATTCTTATTCATATTTTTTTATTAAAGGTTTGAATTCCGTGATTTTCTATTTAAATGTAAGCCCGTTTTTTTGTTCCTGAAAAGTTTATACTTTTAAAGCAGTAAAAAGAAGGTTAAAATTTCTTTTAACAATCCTCATTTTCAGTAAATAGTGGCAGATCATAAGCAAATAGCACGATATCTCGAATCAATCCAGAAAAGCCAGTGTTTTTCAAAGTCAGGTATTAATCGCGAGCTACTCCGTTATCTGGTTGATGCCACGATTAAAGGGGAAAATCCGAAAGAATTTCAAATTGCCAATGAAGTATTTGGGAAAAGTGTCAGTCAGGAAAAAGACTTGAACATTCGAGTTTACATACTGAACCTTCGAAAAAAGCTGGAAGAATATTACGGTCGGGAAGGGAAAGACGATGAAATCAGGTTTTCAATACCCAAAGGAAAATACAATGTTCAATTCAGTACCAATTATTATAAAATATACAACAAACGCTTGTTGCGCATTACACCTGCTATCTTCGGGTTGTCGCTTCTTCTTTTAATATCTACCTTTTTTTTGTACCAGCATCGGAAAAGTCCTGAAACAGCGCGGCTTTCATTTTGGAAAGAGCTTCGCCGGGGCGACTATCCGGTTTTACTGATCCTGGGCGATCATTATTTTTTCAGGCTGAATAGTAAAAATGATGTTTCGGGAATCATGCGAATCAACAGCATCAATAACAATGGCGATCTGGACCAATACATTGCCGAACATCCTGATTTGATTGACCGAATTGAAAAAACCAGTCAGACATACATTAATTCACAGGCGCCTTTCGGTATTTATAAAATCATGAATATCCTTGGCGGAGGGTTGACCAACATGAATATGATCTATTCGAGCCAGTTGCGCTGGACCGATCTCCCGGGTAACCATGTTGTTTTTATCGGCTCATATAAAACCCAAAATCTTCTTCAGCCAATCAATGAGAAAATCGGGATAAGATACGACATCAAAGAAGGATTGCTGAATTACACAACTGCGGATTCCATTATCAGCTTCAACAACCATAGTTTAAATAGCCTGACCTGCGAATATGCTTCACTGGTGCATTTTGTAACCAACGATGGACGAAGAATTTTATTTTTCATGTGCGACAGCGATGTTGGTAATATTGCCACCCTGAAATTACTAACAGAAAAACAAGGATTATCGCAATTGGAAAGCATGGTAAAACAAAGCGGCGCTCAAAATTACAAAGCTGTATTTGAAGTGAAAGGCCGCGACCATACCGATTTTGAAACCAATCTTTTGCGAGTCGATCCGTTGAAAATTCCGATTTCGGAAGTCTGGCCGTAACCAGTTTAAACAGGTACTTCCAGAATTAGTAAATCGAGCTGTTCCGGCGCATCAATCACAATTTGATTGACTTCTTTTACTGTCAAAGCATCCCTTTTTCCGAGCGTTTTCCCGGCAATTTTTGCTTTTCCTTCAATAACCATTATAAAAAGGCCGTTTTCTTCAGAATAAAGTTTATAGTCAAAACTGCTCCCGGCTTTCAGGGTTACCCGAGAAATAAAGGCATTCTGGTTGATACTCAGCGAGCCGTCGCGGGCATCGGGCGAAACCAGCAGAACGGGTTTCCCGGTTTCTATTTCAAACTTTTTCTGGTCGTAACGGGGTTTCAATCCCTTTTGGTTAGGAAATATCCAAATCTGAAAAAGGTTCAGCAGTTCTTTTTCAGAAGCATTGAATTCGGAATGCTGGATTCCGGTTCCGGCGCTCATCACCTGTACCTCGCCGGTTGTAATAACCGATTGGTGTCCCATGCTGTCCTGATGCATCAGTGCACCTCTCAGCGGAATGGTAATAATTTCCATGTTGTCGTGCGGGTGCGTGCCAAAACCCATTCCGGCTTGGATGATGTCGTCGTTCAGCACACGAAGGACACCAAAATGAATGTTTTCCGGATTGTAATAGTTGGCAAACGAAAAACTGTATCGTGCGTTCAGCCAGCCGTAATTTGCTGTTCCGCGCTGTTCCGCGCGGTATATAATTGGTTTCATTTCTTCTCAATTTAAATTAAAAATACCTGGCCATTCTGAGCATAGCGAAGAATCTGTATTTCGAATTGACAGATGTTTCGCAATGCTCAATATGACAGAAAAGGTTGTTTCGGTTTTATTTACTCGCTACAACTTTAAAATCAAGTGTGAATTCATCGTAAATAGTTTTGTCGCCCAAATTCTCGAAGAATTTCCCTGATCCGTAACGGATATTGTACAATGTACGGTCGATTACCAATGTTCCTTCGGCTGAGGCCGAATTACTGTTTATTGCGACGGTTGCTTCAAACTCGGCCGGGTGAGTAATTCCTTTGATGGTAAGGTTTCCCTTAAAAAGATATTTGTTGCCCCCTTTTGCAACTACGCTGGTTAAACCCAGTTTCGATGTTGGGAATTTTTCAACCGAAAAGAAGTCATCCGATTTGAGATGACCAATCAGTTTTTCATTCCAACTTGCATCTGTCAAATCTTCATTTGTCATCGAATTCATGTTGATTACAAATTCTCCGCCGGTAGGTTTTCCGCCGGTAACATTCAATGAACCTTCGCTAAAAGCGATGCTTCCGTTGTGTTGCCCGGTAACTTTCTTGCCCAGCCACTTCACCGAACTGTTGGTTTTGTCAACTTTGTACGTTTCAGCAAATGCTGCTGAACTGAATCCTATTGTTATTAAAAGGATAAAAACGGTTTTAAAATTTATTGTCTTCATAACTGATAATTAATTTATTAATATTTCAATTACAAAGATAAAGCAGAGAAATATCGTGGAAAATGGACTAATAAAAGATTTAATGGTACTTTTTTCGACTGAGTTCGCGGAAGTGTTTTAATGTTTGCCCGGTGTACTTTTTAAAGAAGCGGCTGAAATAGGCCGGATCGTCGAACCCGAGTTCGAAAGCAATCTCTTTCCCCGACCGGTCGGAAGCGTACAGCATTTGTTTCGCTTCTTCAATTACCTTGTTGCGGATCATTTCCCCGGCGGTGATCCCGGTTGCCTTTTTTGAAACTTCGTTCAGGCACGAAGGGTTCATTTTCAGCATCTCGGCATACGATGAAACATTTTTGTGAATTTTATAATGCTCCTCAATGAGTGACTTAAACTGAATAATCGATTGCGTATCGGTATGTTCTTCCGATTGCGATTCAAATTGCTCGTATTGCCCGTCGAAAATCCGGCGCGACTCCAGCAGCAACAAGTGCAAAAGGTTCAGAATAATATCGGAACTGTATGTATCATTTCTCTGAATTTCATCGAACAGGAGGCCGAATACCTGCTCAAACTTTTTCTTCCCCGGTTCATCGAGAATAATAATACTCCGGAAAGAGGGATTGTTGAACAGCTTGTATTCTTTCAGTGGAACATGGTTTTTCCGGTTAAAACGAATGAATTCTTCGTTAAAAATAAGGGAGTCGCCACCCGTAAGTTCATTTAGTACCAGCCGGTGTTTCAGTCCGGGTGGCACAAAAAGAACCGAATCGGCCGGCAGACGATATTCCACATAGTCGGTTACATGCAGCGCTTCGCCCGCTTTGATCCAGAAAACAGAATAAAATTCGTGCAGGTGAGGAAGTTCGTTTTGCGAACGATCTTCCTCGTCGAAATCACAAATTTTCATCATGTTGAAAATTTTGTCGTCTCCTGCTCCGAATAAATTGAATCTCTTCATTCGTTTCGTTCTGATTTCCCGGAAAGTTACCGAAAAAAACCGATGGATAGTTCCCCGTTATTCAACAAGCCTGATTTCTGATTCAATTTTTAGGGCGTCGCGATAAACCGCGAGTACGCCACAATATTTTTCCTGCGAAAGATCGATGGCTTTCTGTAGTTTTTCAACCGGGAGGTCTTTCCCTTTAAACTGGTAAATAACTTTCATGTGCGTGTATTTTTTCGGATGGTCGTCCGATACATCTCCTTCTACCATCACATGAAATGCTTCAGGCTCGATTTTCATCTTTTTCAGAATGGAAATTACATCCATCCCCGTACAGCCGGCCAGCGCAGCCAGCATTAGTTTTTTCGGCCGGGGGCCACGGTTGTTGCCGCCCGAATCGGGCGCCGCATCAAGTGTCAGCACATGCCCGTCGACTTCGGTTTCGAAAGTCATGCTTTCTTTCCATGCTAAATCAATTGTGTGTTTCATCTTTTATATATTTCAACATTGTTATTCTTTTGCTTTTTCTTACTTTGCATAAGTAAATCAAGACGATTAATATATATCGTTTCAGAAGAAGAAAAGTTCATTGTATCTTTAAGTTTAAGTTCAAACACTTTTTCATTTAAAAGAAGAGGGTAATGAGAAGCACGATTAAAAGACCGACCGACGAGGAAACCGATCTTTCAGGTTTTCAGCTATTCAAAAAATTAACCGATCAGGAATATGCGCAATTGAATTTCGACAAAACCTGTTCGCTTTATAAAAAGGGAAATATCATTTACCGCGAAGGCAGTCGTCTTACCGGTTTCTATTGTATTACCCGAGGAATTCTAAAAATTTTTAAAACCGGGATCGACGGCAAGGAACAAATTATCCGTTTTGCCAAAAAAGGCGATATTATTGCTTACCGTTCGTTGCTAAGCCAGGAACTGGCCTGCACCACGGCAAAGGTTATCGAAGAGGCCGTGCTTTGCCATATTCCTTATCAAACTCTTTTGTACCTGATTCAAAATAACTGGCAGTTTTCGCACCACATGCTGCAGATCGTTTGCCGCGAATTGCGCGAAGCCAACGCATATATTACCGATATTGCCCAGAAGACGGTCCGCGAACGACTGGCCGAAGTTTTGCTTTTGCTGAAAGATAATTTCGACCTGGATAATACCAATACGCTGCAAATTTCGCTGACCCGCGAAGAACTGGCCAACATGGTTGGAACGGCCACCGAAAGCGTGATTCGCCTGTTGTCGGAATTCAAACAGGATAAATTAATCGATTTACAGGGCCGCAAAATTAAATTTCTGGATGTTGCAAAACTAAACCGGGTTGCGAACTTGTAAAAACGTATAACATACAGATTTAGCCTGGTCGTAAGCCAGACTTTATTTTTCCCATTATCCAAAATAAAAACAGACAATCACACTATACATTATCATTTCCACTATCCTTTTGTGGTTCTGAATTTATACTTTTTGCAGCAAGAAGATGATTCATGTCAACGCTGGGAAGCAAATAGGAACCAAAAGGGCCTAAAGCTGTTAAAGTGAAATTGACATTTAAAGCGCGTTGTAATTTAACCAGCGTTTTGATATTGAAAAGTTTATCGCCGGCAAACAATTGGGTAATGTAGCTTTTCAAAGTTGAAAGTTTTTCGGCCAGCTCGGCTTTGGTGATATTTTCCTGTTCCATCAATTCCTCAATCACGCCCACAAATTTCAGGTGCAGCAATTCAGCTTCAAGTTCGAGCTTCTCATTTTCATTTTCGAAGCTCAATAAAGATTCCAGTTCCTGCATGATTTGTTGATCTTTAGAACTCATAGTCATATGTTTTTATGGTTTGAATGATGGATGTTAAATAGTTCAATCCGGTTGATTCTTCTGGAATTACAAAAACGGTTAAACAGAAGATTAATCACTGCCGAAATAATTCAATTGCCCTATAAATATTTGAATACGATTCACCATTTTCGCCAAAGTCTTTGGCACGTTGAATGGCAATTTCCAGCTTTTGATCGGAACACATATCGGCAACCCATTTCTCTTTCTCAAGAAAATCGGCTTTTTTCTCATACCTCCCAATAAAAGTCCGCAACTCTCGTTTAACTTCATCCGAACTAGCAAAAAAACGGTTGGTATTTCGGTAATGCAGAAGGAACCAGTATTCTACAGAAGGGAGACTATCACAGAAAATTACGTTCTTTTTTTGTCCATACTTTCGCTTCAAATGATCCAAACGTTTTCTTTGTGTCTCATCTCGCTGCGAAACATCAGTGTCAAAGACACAAATTGCAATGCCGCCGCCACCTACTATTTCAGAAATCTTACGTTCCATTTCCTGTAATGATGTAGTACCAAAATAATATGGCTTCAATTCGTACCTATAATTATAAAGAGAGCGGACGTGACTAAAATAATACTGTTCTGTTATGCCTTCACCAATCACAGTTATTTTAGGCGACCTTAATGGTCTTTTCTCAACATCTCTGCTCATAATTACTGTATTATAAATTGATTTTTGGAATGCCTCCAAATCTTCCCTGCCTATATGCTTTTTGTAGCGAAGCTATCCTTTTAAGTCCGCTAAACTCAACCAACGAATAAAGCTCGGTACTCCCCGATTCGTTTTTATCCGTAAACCAAACCGAGTCTTTCCTGAACAACTCGTCTGTTTCATTTAACAACGGGTCGTAATGCGTTGTAACCAACAATTGAGCCCGGTTATCTTTATTTTCCAGGAATTTCTTTATCACGAATTTGATCAGTTCAGGATGTAACGATGACTCAATTTCATCAATAGGAAGAAACGCGTTTCGTTGCAGAGCTATATACAACACAGTTTCAAGCCCTGTAATGCGTCGGGTTCCTTCCGATTCAAAATGTTCTTCCAAAGGATATTTCTCTTGTCCCCTTTCGTTGGTTACAGTATGTTCGAAATTAGTCTTTAACTGAGTTATGTTCCTCTCATTTTTTAGTCGTTCTCTTTCTTCCTCTGGTAAAGAATCCGTTTTTAAAATATATTCCAAAAATTCTGCGGGAACTTCTTTTTTTTCGGGTTTAGTTTCGATATTGCTAATATTAAAATCAGCTTTTTTGATAAATTCCAGCAAATGCTTTTTTAGATTTTCATCCTCGTGCATTTTTCGTTCGGCATAATTAAATAACGAAATTTTGGGATTAATCATATTCATCACATTCTTCTGCATCCAGTCGCGGCCCTCATCTATTTTAGGTAAAGCTACATTTACCTGGTTTCGGGCGGCAAAAAACGACATATTGGGCAGACATTTAACGTTTATTTCCTCGCGGGCAACATTACTTACCCTGATTGCAGACTGGTTAAATGTTATAACCGATATATTATTTTGCAGCGTTCTTTCAAAAAGCAAAGTTGGTTGAACAGAACTGTAATAGGACAATTTTTCTTCTATTACCTTTTCCCCATCAAGTTTGAGTTGATACCAATACCGCACTGCACCGACATAAAACTTCAATGAAAACTCGGTTGGTTTACCCGGGGTTTCTTTGTCTAATTTAAACGGAACAACTCCTGTTTTAGTGGTATTATCTTTCGGAATATCGAACCAGAAATCATGCAGAAAATCGAAGGCATTCAGCAGGTTCGACTTTCCCGAGGCGTTTGCACCATACACCAACGCGAAACGCAAAAGCCTCACCCCTGGTGACACTTCCACTACCTGATAATCTTCCAATATATTGTCTTTAGTGGCTTCAAAACTAAAAACAACCTCGTCTTTAAACGAAAGGAAGTTTTTGATGCGTATTTCCTGAATCATAGGTTTCGTATTTTCTTATTTTGTGCGATAAATATAAATAAAAAACAAACGGATATTGATTTTGTTTTAAAATATTAACATTTTATCGACAAAATGGCATATAAAACAAAAAAGAGACGTAATGTCTCTTTTTTGTTTCCATCTCTGGCAGTTTCTGATCAAAGCCCAAGATAGCTTTAGTTTACCGGAACCAAGGTTCCCGAAACGTAAAACTCATCATCTCTGGCGTTGCAATCTTTGCAAAGAGGTATGATATACCATTTGCCGTCATTTGAATCAACCTTTTTAACGTGTGCACCAACTAAATCTGTTTTTGAACCACATAAAAAAGACTTGCATTCTGTGGCTTTTTCACCCGATTTGGCTTCCCAGAAATCCAACCATGAATTGTACCCAACAGGCTTTCTATCACCTGTACCTCTTAAATTTTTAACTTTTACCAACATATTTATAGAATTAAATTAAAACTCGGGAGATTTTGACCTCCCCCATTGTCAGGATAGACTACTCAACTATCATACCAACGTTTATTTTAATTTAAATAATTGCATTTATTGTGCTATTTTATAATATATAGATGTGTATTTAATAATTTTTAAATGACAAAATGGCGATAAATATGTTTTTTATAATTCGTACAGATAAATTCAATGCCTGGTTGCAGGTGACTTATCAGGGACTATTCCTCGGTTCCATAATTTACTGTTCGGAACACCAAATTTGCTGTTTTTAACTGCAAACTTGCTATTCGGAACTGCAACATTTCGGTTTTTAACTCAAAATTTGGAGCCGGAAGCATCTCGTTTTCTGCTTTTTGCTGCAACGCTGGTGTTCCGGGCATCAAAATTGGTGTTTTTAACCACAATGCCAAAGGTCGGAACATAAAAAAGGCCCCGGAAAACCGGGACCCATCATTCTAAAAAAATCAAATGCACAATAGAATACTACCCTTCGGTTTCGGGTAAAACCTCACCCTTGCTTTTTACAAAACGTTTGCTCAGGTCTTCGTAAATCGGTTTCGAACCAGGTACGCTCATTTTGGCGGCCTGTTTTACCGAATTGTAATAGGTCAACGAAGCCGTATAGCTTTCGGCCCCGGCTTCCATCACGGTATCGGACAAGTCGCTGGCAAGTTGCTGTGCCAGACGAAATAATGGAATTAGTTGATTAAATACCTTCATGTCGGCTGCCAATCCATTTTTGTCGAGGTAAACCGGGGCAAATTGTGAATCGGATTGACAGTAACTAAGGCATTTTTCAACAAAAGGCTGTGTTTTATCGCTCATTTTTGGAGTACACTGACGTTCATCCGGGGTAAGAGCAATTAAATACGGGTGCAGCAGGGCAATTGCTTCCTGCACTTTTCCTGTGGCTTGAGTAATAACTTCCTCAGGAATGTCAAAATTAATTTTGTTTTCCATTGGCTAGAAAAATTAAGGTAAAAATTAAAATTATTTACAAATTGCTTCCGTTTAGAAGAAGCAATTAATTATACTGCTATATAATAAAAAGCAGGCATTTGTAAATTGTGTTTTCTTATGTTATTCGGCATAACTTTGTTATGTACAATGAGTCGATAACTTCGGAGTAGTCAGGTCAGTCGGAAGAAATTTCAACTCTGGATCACCCGAATTTTCTTCCATCTGCCACTGCGAAACCGGAATACAATAACCAGGCAAAAAAGCAGAAAGAATATCACGAGTAAAAGCCAGCTCAGAATCACTGAGAGGTGTAAAACATTCATTGTTAAATATAATATGGGCACAAATAACCAGTGCATGGTAACCGATGCAAACATGGTAAAATGCGTGTCGCCGGCGCCACGCAGAGCGCCTACCAACGCCACCATAATTGCTTCGGCAAGCACATACAACGCGGCAATTTTTATCATCGAAACAGCAATCGGGACAGCATCTTCAAAAACCTGACTGGGTGTATCGGGATGAAACACCCGCACCAAAATCTCGGGAATAAATACAAATAGAGCAAGAATCACCACCGAATAAAAAATACCTGTTTTGATGGCTGAAATAGCTGCCCGTTGCGCTATTTGCGGTTGTCCGGCGCCCATATAACGGCCCACCAGACTCATTACCGCAATTTCGATGCCCACCAGGGGAATGAACGAAACCAAATCCCAATTGAACATGATGGTAGTAGCTGTTGCCACCGCATCGCCCCGCGAATAAAACAGTCCGATCATAGTCACAAAAGCCAGAAAGTTCAGGAACATTTCCAAACCGGCAGGATATCCATAATACAACAATTTTTTCATGATCGTCCAGTTGAAACGGAACGATTTCATCACAGCAAAAGAGGTACGGTTCTCGCGGTTAAAATACACCATAATCAGAATTACCATTGCGGCAAAAGACCCGGTTATGGTCGCCAGGGCTGCACCCTGAATACCCATAGCCGGAAACCCCAGTTTCCCGAAAATCAAAATATAGTCGAGTACTACATTGACGAGCATTGCCACAATCGTTGCCGACATCACAATTTTTGTTTTGCCGATACCGGAAAAATAGCATCCCAGCGTGTACCGCATCATACTGAAAACTCCACCCCAAATCAGGATATTGAGGTATTGTACCTGGTAGCCAATCTGCGATTCAGGGATATTCATAAAATCGAAGTACGAGATAGCCCGTGGTTTCAGCAAGATAATTACAGGCCAGGCAAACAAGGTTACCAGAATGGCCTGAAATGTGGCCCGGCTCGAGTTATGTTTTTCTCCAGCCCCAAAATACTGAGCTACCAACGCAGTTGAATAACCGGTCAGTCCCACGAAAAAGAAGATGAGCATTTGCATGGTTACACCGCCGCCCATGGCTGCATTCATTTGTTCCGACCCTACACGCGCCAGAAACAGCCGGTCGGTGAAGGTCATCACCCCGTCGCAGGCCGTTGAAATAATCATCGGTATGGCTAAAATCAATAATTCTTTGATACCTCCCGTTTCGCGGTAACCCGAAAAATACTTTTTCAGTAAAATCATACGTGAAAACTTGTTTGTGATGCTTCTTTCCCTTCCGGAATAAACAACAAAGGTAATGATCCGAAATAATTAAATAAGTTGCGTGTGCTTCATTCTTTTTCAGGAAGGTAACCCGCGAACTTCTCCTGTAAATCAATTGTTGACCGGAAAAACCATTGTATTGACCGATTACCATCAGGAGAAAAGAACCAACCAAATTAGTATTGTATAAAATAGCCCGATAAAAACTAAAAATAACAAACAATGGAAAATCTAAATGTTTGCCCGTGGTGGATGGGATACATGCTTCTGATCCCGATCCGGAAACTGAGTCACAACCCAAAAAAACTTTTGAACCCTTATCTGAAACCCGGAATGAACGTTATTGACTATGGCAGCGCCATGGGATACTTCAGCCTGCCAATGGCCAAAATGGTTGGCAGCTCCGGAAAAGTTTACTGTTTCGATATTCAGCAGAAAATGTTGGAAAATCTCGAACAAAGGGCTGAAAAAGCAGGCGTGAAAAACATGATCGAAGCGAAGCTGATTTCCGAAAAACAAAGTGATTTCGACGGCATGGAAGAATCGGCTGATTTTGCCCTGTTATTTTTTGTTGCCCACGAAGTGCCTGATCGTGAAAAACTCTTCAACAACCTCCATCGGATGCTGAAACCGCAATCGCTTCTGTACTTTGCCGAACCGGCAGGTCATGTGAAAAAAGAAGCGTTTGAACAATCGGTGGCACTTGCCCGGAAAGCCGGTTTTACTGTTCTTGGCCCGGCAAACGTCAGTAAAACACACTCGGTATTACTGCAAAAATTATAGTATGATCGAACGCGACTATATTATGAGATTGATAAAGCAGTTTTTCGATGCTTTATACCGGTTGAAAAATAAGGTAAACGAAACCAATAAAGAATTTACCCACACGGAAATCCGCGATTTATACAAGGAATATTTTGGTCGCGACTACCTGTTTTTTCATCAAACCGATGCGGAGTCGTTAATCGTATTTGTATACGAAAACAATCGCCTGTTCGATGTACTTTATAAAATGGAAATGCTTGCCGAATTAATTTACAACGATGCTTTGTTAACCGACACACAGGAACAACAAATCGACTTGTTTTCGAAAGCGCTGAATTTGTACAGTCATTTGGAAGAAAAGAGTAATACGTTTTCGATGGAACGGCAAAATAAAATAATGGAGATAAGCAAGTTGCTGGCGGAAAAGAAGGAAGATTTCGATTAACGAATTACGATTTTCGAATTACGATTCAATGTCGTTTCGATACGGTATCCTTCGTGAATACTTTGCGTTTTTTGTGTTTCTGTGGCAGGGAAATTAGCCACAAAGCCGCTAATTCTCAAAGGTTCACAAAAAACATAGGAATGTTTCAATTGCACTACTTCTTAACGAAACAAGATTGATATGATTTAAAAAGTATTTCTCACAATAGCACCCAAAATCGTCAATCGAAATTCGAAAATCGTAACTCAGATAACCACTCCCCGCCCCTGCCCTATTTGCTGAGCCACAGTTCCGGGTCGAGTTTTTGGCTTTCTTTCCAAATCTGGAATTTAAGAATGGTTTTGCCCTCGTCTGTTTCATCGGTAAAAATGGTGCCCAAATCTTGTTTGGCTTTTAATTTATCGCCTGCTTTTACCACCACGTCCTTCAGGTTTGAATAAACAGTAAGATAGTTCCCATGCCGAATAATTACGGCCATATTTCCACCTGAAATGCCAAACACCCGGCTCACTTCGCCGCCAAACACAGCCCGTGCCCGGGATCCGGAAGCGGTCGAAATATCGATGCCGTTGTTTTTTACCTGAACAGTTTTCAGCACCGCATGGGCATGAATGCCAAACCGACCGGTAATTACTCCTCGCTCGACCGGCCAGGGCAAACGTCCCCGGTTTTGCTCCAGTTGTCCCGAAATCAATTTTTGTTCCGGAGTGAGCGTGAACCCTGTCGAACCTTTCTTTTCCGATTTACGGGCTTCTTCTTCCACAATGCGATCTATTTCGCGGTTCAGCTGCGCGTCTATTTTTTGCTGTTCCTTCAGCTTCTTTTCCAAATCTTTTTTCTTTTGCTGAAGCGAAACAATATTTTTTCCCTGCTCCGCACGTTCGCGGTCAAGTCTGCGGGTTTCCTGTTGTTTATCTTCCAAAAGTTGCTGTTTTTGGTTTTTCTGCATTGCCAGATCCTGTACTTTTTTGTCCATCTGGTCGTGCATGCTGACAATCCGGGCAGCTTGTTCTTGCCGGTATTTCGAATATTGCTGAAGATACATCAGCCGCTTGTAGGCCTGGTTAAAATCTTTTGACGAAAGCAAAAAAAGAATTTTGTCGTACGAATTCCGGTTTTTCTGCGCAAAACGGATCATTTCGGCATACTCTTTTTTCAACTCTGCCAGATCGGTTTCGAGTGATTTGACAAGCGTTTCATTTTCATCAATTATTCCGTCGAGGGTCTTAATTTCATTATTAAAACCGCTTATAAGTTGTTTGCGCAGGTTAACCTGTTCGTTCAGCAGATTTAATTTATTCAGCGACGATTTCTCGTTTTTCTGAGTTTCGTTGAGCAAGCGGTTGGTGTAATTGATCTGTTCGCGGGTTTTTTCCTTTTTTGTCCGGAGGTCGTCAAGCGATTGCCCGTTCAGGAGAAATCCCGAAAAAATGAAAATCCCGAAAAAGATCAATCGTCTCATTTTTGTTTAATCGGTTCGTAGCGTTCCGGTATCTTAAAATTAAGATTTTGGTTTTTTTCCATCGTCAGTTTACCAATTTTTATTTTCAACTGAAGGCTGCCTTTTGGCCCGGCAAACTGAAGCCCGATTTCTCCCGGGTAATCTTGTTTCTCCACCTCCATAAAATCGGAAAAAGTAATAATGCCAAGCCTTTTATTTATCTGGTCGTCGAGAACCACCTTTCTCAATTTAAATTTCGAATCGATATGAAGCGTTTGCAAAATAAACTGTTCATCATCGAGTTTTTTTGACAGCCGATCGACTTTCTTTTCTTTTCCTTTTCGCATCGCTTTATCCCATTTTCGATCTCGTATCGATTTCAGGATATACATTCCGGAATCAACGTCGGAAGTAAATTCGCGAAATTCGTTGTTGCGTTTATCGTCGCGGTATGAAAAAGCATTGTTCGAAATAATAGCATTCACCGTTTCAAAATCGAGGTCGACATTCAGTAGCTCGCTTATATAATCGTAGTTGCCCAGAAGGTAGGTTTTTTCGATGTAATTAACAAATTTCACGCTGTCGGGGGTCAGTAAAACTTTGCCAACGGGTACATTCATCTTGCTGAAAGTAAACAATAGGGCTTCGTTATTTATCGCCTTTACCACGCCCCGGAACGATATATCCTGACCGTTGCTTTCGTACTGGCACGATATGCGGCTAAGCTCCATTTCTTTGTAGTTGAAAGCATTTTTTTCGAGGTTGTTAAGCAACCGGCTGGTTCCGATTGGCTTGAGATTTTCGACCCGTACGATTTCGCGCGACGATTTACAGGAAAACAAACCGGCACACAAAATAGCTATTGCCAGCAGTTTATATATTTTTTTGATATTCTTCTCCACCAATCTTATTTTTCGATGTATTGTCCTTTTTTAATTTTCTCATGCAAAAACTCTGAGCCATCTCCTGCTTCAAGTGCTTTTTTCCAATACTCCATGGCTTTGTCTTTTTCATCGAGCATGAACAAAATATCGCCGTAATGTTCCATAATTACCGCATTTTGGTCGCCCCCGTTCTGGACGGCGGTTTCCTGGTAGAAACGGGCCAGTTTATAATCTTTCTGCCGGAACAAAACCCAGGCATATGTGTCGAGATATGTTGCATTTTGAGGGTTTGCCTGCACGGCTTTGCCGCTCATCCGGGCGGCCTTGTCAAGATTTTCGTCCCTGAGCGACAAATAATACGCATAATTATTCAACGCCATATAATTTTCCGGATCCAGTTTTATCACCTCATCAAACGCTTTGAATGCTTCCTCAAACCGGTTGAGTTTGTAATTGGCTTCAGCCTTGTACAATTCAAACTGAACTTTCAAAGGATTGTTTTCCACCACGTAGGTTTCACCTTCAGAAATTATTTTCAGGGCCTCTTCGTGCAATTCTTTCTGAAGACATGCTACTGCATGAAGGGCATACGGCATTGGCTGACCTGGAAAAAGTTCGATGGCAGCCTTGCTATCGGTATACAATGTATCGAAGTCGAGCAGATCGTTATCGACCAGCAACAAGCGTTCCCATATCGTATAATCTTCTTTACCGGTTCCCAAAATACTTCGCAATTGTTCGCGACCCTCCGCCAGTTGATTTTTTTGTAAAAGAACATCAGCATACAACGCTTTTACCCGAAAATCATCGGGATACATGGATCGTAGTAAACCCAGCAGTTCGTTCTGCTGCTTTTCAGTAATAGCCAATTGTTGCGGATCGCCGGTAAGCATCAAAAACATTTGCAGCTTGGTTTCGATTTCCAGATTTTCATTTTTGAAACCTGCCAGGGTATGTTCGTAAGATTTCACCGGATCTCCAATTTTCTGATAATAGCCTGCCAGTGAAAAATGCACAAATCCGTTTTTCGGCTCAATTTCAAGTATTTTGTTGTAGTATTCGAGCGCTTTTATCGAATCGCCCTGATCAAGGTACATATCGGCCATCAGCCCGTAATAGCGGGTATCTTCAGGGGCAAATTCAATCAGTTTGTTGATTTCTGCGGCTGCTTTTTCCTTGTTCCCGGCTGTAACATAAACCTGTTCGCGAGCCATGATGATCTGTTCGTTAAAACCCAGTTTCGATTCAAGCAAATTGAAAGCAGCAATCGCCTCATCGTATTTTTCAGCCGACGAAAGCATCCCTGCTTTCATGTACAAGTATTCGAGATTTTCCATCTCGTCGGGATTTTCGTTGTAAAGCTGCCCGTACAAACTGGCGGCTTTGTCAAATTTTTTGGATTGCTGATAAATACGTGCAAGCAAAATTTTATACCATTTGTTGCCGGGATTTATTTCTACCGATTTTTCAAGCAGCAATGAAGCGCTGGTTAAATCGCCGTTTTCCAAATGAATATTCGCCAGTTCGAACATGGTTGCCGCCGAATTCGGATCAATCTCCAAACACCTCGAAAACAAAGGAACTGCAGCTTGCACATTGCCCAGTTGTTTTTGTTTCAACCCTTCGATGTATAAATATTCAAACTCATTTTGTTTCTCTTCCGACAAAGCGGGAAATTGCGGTTCCTCTTTTACAACAGGAATAGTCTCTACCGATTGCTTTACGCTGGCACACGATGAAAGCAAAACCGCAATAATGATCAATAAAACCGAACTTTTAATCTGCATTTCTCTTTTAATGTTTTCCGGTGTGTCCAAAACCTCCGGCTCCCCTTTTTGTTTCTTCCAGTTCTTCGGTAAGTTCCCATTGTACCGTTTCGTGCGATGCAACAATCATTTGGCAAATGCGTTCGCCGTGCTGTATTACAAAATCTTCGTTCGACAGGTTAATCAATATCACCCCTATTTCGCCCCGGTAATCGGCATCAATTGTGCCGGGACTGTTCAACACGGTAATTCCTTTTTTCAGAGCCAATCCACTGCGCGGCCTGATTTGCGCTTCGTAGCCTTCCGGAAGCTCGATGAACAAACCGGTAGGAACCAAAACCCGTTCCAAGGGCTTCAATACAATTTCTTTTTCAAGGTTTGCCCGCAGGTCCATTCCTGCCGAAAGCACAGTGCTGTATGATGGTAAATCGTTGGCCGATTGGTTGATAATTTTCACTTTCATAGACATTCAAATTTTTTGAAACCGCTAAGATATAGAATTATATAGTGAATCAAAGAAGTTCGTTTTTTGAATTAACAATATTTAAGAATGCAATAAAATCAGGTCTTCCATGATTTTATCGGAGATAAACAACCCCTCTTCCGACAAAACCCATGCCTGCCCTTTTTGCAAAATATGCCCCGACCGAAAGTATTTGTCAATATTTTTTCTGAAATGCGGGACAAACGCCTCGTCAATGTCTTTTTCCGAAATTCCCCAGATGGTACGAAGACGGGTAATTACATAATCGTTATAGCGGTCGGAACGGCTCAGTTGTTCCGTTTCGGAATAGCTTGTCCCGTTCTCAATTCCGGCAAGATATTGTTCGTTATCGGATACATTCCAGCGGCGGGTTTCCAGGTCGAACGAATGCGCCGACGGGCCAATTCCCAGGTATTTTTGCTGAAACCAGTAGCCAGTGTTGTGCTTTGAATAAAGCTGATTGCGGGCAAAATTCGAAATTTCGTACTGCTCGAAACCCGCTTTTGCAAGTTCTTCCTTCAGTATTTTAAATTGCTGAAGACTCAGCTCGTCGGGCAATTCGCGAAGAGCGCCGGTCTGCAATTGATCGTAAAAAAAAGTTCCTTCGTGATAGGTCAGATGATAGGCTGAAATATGCTGCACATCAAGTTCGACCGCTTTTCGGATGTTTTCTTTCCATGCCTGCAAATTCTGCCCGGGCAAGCCGTAAATCAGGTCGATGCTGATGTTGCCGAACCCGGCTTCTTGCGCCATTTTCACTGCATCGGTAGCTTGTTGTGACAAATGCCGCCGGTTCATCAGTTGCAGGTCGGCGTCCGAAAACGACTGGATGCCGATACTCAACCGGGTTACCCCTGTTTGCCTGATTCGACCGAGGTATTCCGGATTTATATCGTCGGGGTTGCATTCCATTGTAATTTCTGCATCCCTTTGTACGTTATACAAATGGTTGATTTGTGCAAGAAAGCCTGCAATTTCTTCGGAAGAAAGTATTGACGGAGTACCGCCGCCAAAATAAACCGTTTGGATGCTGTCGCTGGAAAGTTCGGATTTCCGTTGTTCAAGTTCTTGCAACATTACCGATAAAAGCTGTACTTTTAAGCCCATATTGGTGCTTTTGTAAAAGTCGCAGTAGTGACATTTTTTTTTGCAAAACGGTATGTGAATGTAAATTCCGGCCATTAAAAACGTAGTATGAAGTATTTTTGGAAATCTTTTGCCTGGATTGTTATTGTTGCTGTTTTAAGTTTGTTGCCCGGCGACGACCTTCCTCAGACAACTTTTATCATCCCGCATTTCGATAAAATCGTTCATTTTGGAATGTATTTTATAAGCTGTCTTTTCCTGATTCCCCCATTTGAAAAAATCCGTATTGGTAAAGGTTACCTGGCCGCTTTTCTTTCATCGCTTTTTTTGGGCGCCCTTTTCGAAGTTCTGCAAAGCACCATTGCCCGCAACCGTTCGGGAAATTACGACGATTTTCTGGCCGACTTGACCGGCACTGCATTGGCAATTCTTTTCTATCGTTTTTTTATTTCAGGAAAAAAAATAGAACGGATTTTTACAGTTCGATAAGATTTTCGTGCCCTTTCATGTCGTCCAGAATTACCTGGATGTTGGTTTCTTTGTAAAAAGCGATCAACTGTTCCCTGATTTCGCCAAAACGCCCGTGAACCGGACAATGTTTGCCTTTTTCGTGAACCGAACTGCACGTTTCGTGACTGATCAGGCAATTTCGAAAATAGTCTTCCCCGTCAACAATCGATACAATTTGATATAACGAAATATCTTTTGCCTTTCGGCCAAGCGCAAAACCTCCGTTGGGACCTTTGGTCGAAATCAAAATTTTCATCCGGACCATGTTCTGTAATATTTTCCCGAGAAAAGGGGTCGGGATATTCAAATCACCGGCAATTTTTTTAATGCCCACCTTTTCTTTTTCAGTCGCGTTTTTTCCCAGGTAAATCAGCGCCCTGACTGCATATTTGCATGTATTCGACAACATAACTTTATTGTTTTGATTTCCATTGTTTACTGAACGATTGAGCAGCGACTTTCGGAACTGACTTTTGTTTTCCGAACACATCTTTTGCCAGGGAAAGAGCCGTGTCTTTCATTTTCCCATTGAACCGGTCGAGCCTTTTCCGTTTCGAAAAAGTATAGGCAAACGCCTTCATTCCGTTGTTCCAGATGAAGTCTCCCCCGTTTTCAACTGCATCACGACGATTCAACAGCAACAGTTTGTGAAGTGGAATTTTTACCGGGCAAATTTCGGTGCATTTTCCGCAAACAGAGCAGGCAAAACTCAAGTGATTGTATTCTTTTTCACCCTTAAAAAAAGGAGTAATTACCGAACCGATCGGGCCGCTGTAAGTCGCGTTGTAAGTATATCCGCCAATGTTTTTGTAAATGGGGCAAACATTCAGGCAAGCCCCGCAGCGAATACATTTCAATGCTTCGTAGCGGTCGTCGGACTGATACAAATTTGTGCGCCCGTTGTCCAGCAAAAGAACATACATTTTTTCAGGACCATCGGCCTCGTTTTCTTTTCGGGGGCCGGTAATCAGCGAATTGTAAACCGAAATCTGCTGCCCGGTACCCCGGGTTGCCAGCAAGGGCCAAATCATGCCGAGATCGTTCATCGACGGGATTATTTTTTCGATTCCGGCAATAACAATATGTACTTTGGGAAACGAAACCGTCATCAGCCCATTGCCTTCGTTTTCCGTCAGCCCGATGCCGCCCACATCGGCTACCAAGAAATTGGCGCCGGTTACTCCAACATCGGCTGTCCTGAATTTCTGTCTCAGTTTTTCCCGGACAAAGGCAGTCAGGAATTGCGGGTCGCTACCCGGCGGCGTATCAAATTTTTCGTGAAACAAATCGGCAATATCGTGCCGCGATTTGTGCATGGCCGGGGTTAAAATATGATAGGGTTTTTCCCCTGCCAATTGTACGATGTATTCGCCCAAGTCGGTTTCCAGCGTTTCGACCCCAATTTTTTCAACCTGTTCGTTAAAGTTGATTTCTTCGGTGGTCATCGATTTGCTTTTTACCAGCAATGAAGCCTGGTTTTCAAGTAAAATTGATTTTACCGATTCAATGGCTTCATTTGAATTTCGACACCAAATAACCTGCGCACCATTGCGGGTAATAGCGGTTTCAAACTTCAGAAGATATTCATGCAAATGATTGATTGCCTGTCCTTTTATATACGAAGCGCGTTCGCGGGCCAGTTCCAGATCGGAATATCGCTGTACGCCTTTTTCAACCGCTGCATCGTATTTCGAAATATTGAATTTGATGGTATTGCGGTGCTTCAGGTCGGCAACAATTTTCTCGGAATCGCGGATAAATATGTTCTTGGTTTTCGACATTACTGAACCGGAATTTTTTGCACACGACGCAAATGACGGCCGCCTTCAAATTCGGTCGACAAAAATACTTTTACAATTTCACGGGCCTCCGCATCGGTAATAAAACGGGCCGGAAGAGCACACACATTGGCATCGTTGTGCAAACGAGCCAGACTGGCAATTTCAGGTTTCCAACAAATAGCCGAACGTATTTTCTGATGCTTGTTGGCCGTCATGTTAATGCCGTTTCCACTTCCGCAAAAAGTAATACCAAATCGAAATTCTCCTGCACTCACTGCTTCAGCCATTGGATGTACCCAGTCGGGATAATCGGAACTTTCAGTCGAATAAGCGCCGAAATCCTTTATTTCATATCCCTGTTCTTTCAGGTATTCAATAATCATTTGTTTGCATTCGAAACCAGCATGATCGCATGCCAGGGCTATTTTTATTTTTTCCATGGTGTTATAATAAATTAGTGCAAAAATAATACTTAATAGCTCATGTTACGCATTATTTTCCCCATCAAGCAGCTTTGGGTGTTGATAACTTTAGCAGTTCAGTATGGGCGGCTTTTAGGGCTACCTGGTAAATTCTGGCTTTCATTGCAAAATGATTCTGGTTTGTCCTCTGTTTAAGCCATTCCATTTTCACATAAGCCAGAATTGACAGTATAAAATGGTTCGATTGGGTCTTGACCGTTTTGGTTGGTGACTTGGCAAAACATAAATTGCTCTTTACCGATTTATGGTATTCTTCTACGCCCCACCGTTTTTTGTAGATTGTTGTGATTTGTTCGTATGATAAGCTCAAATCGCTGCAAACCAGGTACAGCTCGCCCACTGTACCATCCTCGTTTTTGAAGACTTGCTTTACAAGCAACAGCGGATAGTCAAGCCCATCAAGCCAGACCTCCACGGTTTGCTGTCCCGGTTGCAACGATTCGATGCTTACATATTTTTTCGCTTCTTTTGCTTGCTGCCCAAGTGCCACTTTGCGGTTCGATTTTAAGGCCATCACAAAGTCGCTGCCCAAATTTCCCTTTACAAATTTCATATTCTCAACACTGGAGTACCAACTGTCGCAAACCACATAATCAAAAGTAAAATTTTTGTGGCATTGCCCAATCATCTCCCGGAACATCTCATTCTTGGTCTTGCTGCTTTTCCGTTTTGGCTTCCCTGTCTTTTTATCTGTTGCCCACCTGTCTTTTTTGACAAACTCAACGGCGCAGGGCAAGCGCATCCCTTGAACATCGGCCAGAACAGTAAGAAAATTCACCCCTTTCACGGACTGGTTAAAAACATGGTCCCAATGCCAGCATATCAGTTCACTTTCGTCTGTGTATGGCTTCGCTTCTATGGAATCGTCAAAACTCAACACGATGGAGCTCCCACTTTTGGTTAATTCCTGAACGTATGGTTTGACCTTTTTCCAAAGGTATTTGGAATCATAGTCCCTGCTTGACAACTGCCTGGTTATTTTATCATGGCTGATAGACAACAACCCAGCCATCCCGGTTGCTGTGGCATAGGAGGTCGAACTTATCAAATAGTCTGTGTATAGATCTGCGAAGTTTTCCACAATATCGTTTTTTTATAACCCTAATTTAAACCTATTTTTGCGTAACGTGAGTGAATAGTATTTAATTTGAAACAAGGAAAAAATAATGGTCGGTCGCATGTTTTGTGGAGAATTCGTTACAGAAAAATACTGCGTCAAAAATGAGACTTGCAAGTTTACGGACAGGCAGTTTCGAGCAAATGATTGATTTTTAGAATCAGCTCCTCCCCTTTTACCGGTTTTGAAATGTAATCGGTGCAGCCTGCATCAATCGCTTTTTCGCGGTCGCCGGTAAGTGCGTAGGCGGTTTGTGCAATAATCGGTATCCGCTTATCAAATTCCCTGATTTTCCGGGTGGCCTCGTACCCATCCATGGTCGGCATTTTTATATCCATCAGGATTATTGACACATTGGGATTTTCTTTCAACAGGTCGATAATTTCTTTCCCCGTTTTTGCACGAAATACCTGATGGTTTTGTTTTGAAAGCACCGCCTGTAAATAAAAATAGCTGGCATCGTCGTCTTCCGCTATAAGAATTGTTCTTTGAGCGCTTTCATTACGCGGCGTTGTTTCGTTTTCGTTGCCGGCAGAAACAGGGCTGGGTTTTGCCGGTATATATTGTATGGTGAAACGTATTTCCGTTCCTTTTCCCAATTCCGATTCAGCATGAATTGTTCCGCCCAGCATTTCGGTATATGCTTTTGCTATCGACAGACCCAGGCCGGAACCTTCGTAAGGACGTGTAATCTCTACATCGGCTTGAACAAAACGGTCGAAAATCACATCTATCTTGTCGGGCGGAATACCCATTCCTGTATCTTTTACATAAAAAAAAAGCAGATCTCCATTTAGCTGGGTTCCGAATTCGACAGACCCTTGGTTAGTAAATTTCAGCGAATTTTTAATCAGGTTGGAGAAAATCGAGATTAACTTGTCTTTATCGGTTATAACCGTAAATTTTTGTCCTTCAAAATCGCTTTTTGCCGAAATAACAAGGCCTTTATGTTCTGCCTCAACCCTGAAAAATGACAAGAGGTAATCCATTACTTCTTTTATTTCCAATTCTTTATAATGAATCGATGATTGTCCTGCTTCAATTTTCGAAATTTCAATAATGTCGTTAATGGTATTCAGCAAACGCCCGCTGCTTGATTTAATAATATCGAGGTATAATTGATGCTGTTCGTCAGACAAACCGGAGTTTTGCAGTAAATCGATAAATCCCAGAATGCCGTTCATTGGCGTGCGGATTTCGTGGCTCATGTTGGCCAAAAAAGCGGATTTTAAACGGTCGCTTTCCTCTGCTTTTTCTTTTGCAAAATAAAGTTCTCTTTCAATTGTTTTGCGCTCGGTAATATCCGAAATAATATGAACAGCCCCCAGAAGTTCCTTCTTTTCATCGAAAATCGGATCTACCAGTATTTCCAGGATACGATCTTTTAATTCCATCTCCAGCTTCTCGCGTTTTTTTGAGCCTTTCATCCGGAGAAACGGACAGTTCACGATCGGACAATTGGTTCCGTGCAAATGATGAAAGCAATGTCCCGATTTTAAATCTTCTCCTGAAAGTTCTAAGAATTCGCGAAAAACCTGGTTGCTTTGAATGATTTTCATTTCAGAATCGATCAGAGCAATGCCATCGCGCATAGCATCGAAGGTTTTATTCCAGTTTTCGGAGGCCTGGCGTATTTTTTCTTCTGCTTTTTTTCGTTCCTGAAGTTCTTGTCGCAATTCGGTAGTTCGTTCGGCAACTAATTTTTCGAGCCGCTTTTTTTCATTTTTCTTTTCTTCCCGGCCTTCCTTAATTTTTACCATTGCCCGGATTTGCGCGATCAGCTCCGACTCGTCGATCGGTTTGGCAAGAAAAGCTTCTCCCCCGGCTTCCAGCGCCCGTATCCGGCTCTCCTTGTCGCCTTTTAAAGCTGTGATAAAAACCACCGGTATATCTTGTGTCTGCTCATTTTTTTTGATCAATTTACAAACCGCGAACCCATCCATTACCGGCATGACAATATCCAGCAATATCACATCCGGGTTTTCTTCGACGGCAAGTTCTATTCCCCGCCTGCCCGAAAGAGCAGTAATTACTATTGCCAGAGGAAACGATTCTTCGATAAGCGCTTTCAGGGTTATCAGGTTATCCTGAATATCGTCAATTGCCAGGATTTTAATTATTCTATTTTCCATAAAGCACCTGATTTATGGTGTTAAAAAATAATTCCTCGTTGATCGGTTTGGCCAAATAAACGTCAAACCCATGTGCCAAAATCGTTTCTCGTTCGCTTGTCATCGCACTGGCCGTTAACGCAATAACGGGTATGTGCTCCAGGTTCCGGTTCCCCCGGATCGTTTTGAATGCCTGAATGCCATCCATCTCCGGAAGTTCAATATCCATAAGTATTATATGAGGAACATGCTTCTGGGCCATTTCAACACCTTCTTTTCCGTTATATGCTTCAAAAATGTTGAATTTGTCGCCCAATATTGCTTTTACCGTAAGCATATTATCCGGATTGTCTTCCACAATGAGAATTGTCTGTTTTCCTTCTAATTCCGGCAAAGCCGGTTTTATTTCCGGGATTTCTTCCGTTGCCGGAAAAATCATTGAACTAACAGTCTCTTTTAATTCATTCAGGTTCACATCGCCTTTTTGAATAAGTTGGTAAATATGGTTTCGTTTCAGGAAACTGAGTTCTTCTTTGGTAATGTGTTTTGCTGTCAGTATAAGAATTGGAACGTTTAATGTACGTGGGTTTTCACGAATTGACTGCAACACTTCAAATCCATCAATTCCGGGCATCATTAAATCCAAAATAATCGCATCGGGTATTTCGTGCTTAATAAATTCAAATGCTTCGCTCCCGTTTTGGGCAACCATTACCCGGTACCCCACTTCATCCAGAATATCTTTCATTTGGATGATGGCCGGTTCGCTGTCTTCGACCAACAAGATTGTCCTTTCTGAAACGTTTTCAGACATACGTTGAACATTTCTGCGGTTTTCTTTTCGCACTTCAACAGAAATAATTTCATTCTCCGAACTGACTGCCAATGGAAGAATCAGCGTGAAAACAGAACCTTTTCCCGGAATACTTTTAACAAGGACATGCCCCCCGAGCAGTTTGCTTAATTTTTTAACAATTGCAAGGCCCAACCCGGTGCCGCCAAACCGCCGCGATGTACTGCTGTCGGCCTGTCTGAATTCGTCGAAAATATGCGGAAGGTGAGCTTCATCGATTCCAATTCCGGTATCTTTTACAACGATCTCTATTTCGTTGTTTTTTTGCGTGGCGCAAACTTCAACTTTCCCTTCGTCGGTAAATTTTACCGCATTCGAAATAAGATTTTGCAGAATATGGCGGCATTTGGTTACATCGCTGCTGATTAATATTTCCGCATTTCCGTCTAAATGAACCAACTTAATTTTTTTCTGTTTGGCCTGAGGTTGTATCATCTCAACAATGTCGGCAATCAGTTGGTTGGCGTTAAAACGGCTGATTTCAATTTCTTCACGGCCTGCTTCAATGCGCGAAATATCGAGAATATCGTTAATCAGCGAAAGCAGATGTTTCCCGTTGCGTTCAATTACATCCAGGTAGCTGTATTCTTCTTCTGCAATTTTATTTTTCAACCGCCGGTTAAGCACACCCGATAAGGCAATCACCGAATTTAAAGGTGTGCGCAACTCGTGGCTCATGTTCGACAGGAAATTCGTTTTCAACCGGCTTGCCTCGTCCAGTTGTTTTTTCTGAAATTCCAACTCCGTATTTTGTTCCTGAAGTTCATCGGCCTGTACCGAAAGTTCTTTTTTCTGCATATCCAGTTTCTGGTTTTTTTCTTCCAGTTCCTTCGAAAAAAGAATGATTTTGTGATGCACCAATATACCGTTTACCCGGGCATTGAGCATCGGAGCAATATTTTGAAGCAACGTCAGGGAATGGTCTGTAAATTTCTTAATGCTCATCAACGAAATAACAGCGATTGTTTTATTTCCTGAAATAATTGGGATTGTAATTATCTCGCGTGGATTAAACTGACCGTTAGCGGCGTAAAATTTAAATGGCGTATCGTCGGGTATATTGGAAATGTACTGCATCTGTTTCGAAGAAATTGCCAAACCCATTTGCCCTTCGAATTCAATTACCGAGAAATCTTTACAGCTTTCAGCCCCCATCCCGATGGACTCAAAATTATAAAAGTGATTGTTTTCTTCATTTAAAAAGTAAACTGCACCCATTTGTGAATCGGTTTGCTGAAGCAATGAACCCAACAGTTTGTGACAAAATTGATGGGCATCGTCTTCCCTGAGCATAACATCAGCAAGATTTGCTGCCGATGATTTTAAATTTAAATCCGACTCAATGGTATCTGCCATTGAATTAAATCCAGAAGCAAGTGCCCCGAATATATTTTTTGATGTATATCTGATACGAATGCTGGTTTTGCCTTGCATGATTTGCCTGATTACTGAATCAAGCTCGGAAAGCGGCCTTTTTATATTGAACAGTAAAACCGAGATAATAATGAAGGCCATGACAATGGAAAGAAAAATGATAATGAAGGCCATTGTTCTCAGGTGTTCCTTGGTTTTAACAGCTTCATTATAAAACTGGGTTGCTTTATTATTTGCAAAATCGTTGACCTTTTGTATATACACAAATATTTTTTCGGCCTGTTTCCCGGCAATACCGGTCGATGATTTTGTTCGCGATGCGGCCATTTCGACCTGTCCGTTACGGAACAAACGGATCGTTTCATCCCGCATGGTGTTCCATACGATGAAGTTATAGTAAATACTGTCAATATCGGATTTTGGCCCCAGATAAGCACCATAAAGAATATCCAGCTTTTTGGAAACATCTGCTTTTGCTTGCTCTATACCCTGAATAACCGACGAGAACTCTTCGTCGTTTCCGGTTAAAAAAAGATCTTTCATCCCCCGGTGGACAATAAGTACATCCGCTTTTAATTCACCCAAAGCCCGCTGCACTTTTAACGGATGCTTATACATATACTGAGTTTGCAATGCCAGTTCGTCGTTTTGTATCCAGGTGAAAACACCCAAAATAACAATTAAAAAGATGACAATGCTAAATCCTAATTTTAACTGTGTACCTATACTTAAGTCTTTGATTTTCATACCTGAAGTTTTAATTGAAATATGGATGAATTTACGAAAATTTCCTGGTATTTGTTCGATTTCAAAATGTCCCTTTCTGCTTCACCTGTAACCAAATAGGCATCGGGGCATTGGCAATTATTGAATTTTTCAAGAATCAATTTTCGGTGTTCCGGTTTGTAATAAAACAAAACGTTGCTGCAAAAAATCAAATCGAAATTTCCGAAGATACTTGCCGGCGGACAGATCCTTTGATCGGAAAGAAGGTCAAAAATCGAAAAATCAATATTCTCCCTGATCTCGGGATGAATACAAAAATTATTGCCTTCCTGTATAAAATAGTCCTGTATCCTTCGATGGGTAACTTTATCAACAGAAGCCGACTGATAAACTCCATTTTCGGCAAGATCGATTTCTTTCGGGCAAACATCGGTGGCAAAAATACGGTAACGAATGTTCGATTTTCTTTTTTTTATATACTCGTCGAACAATATGGCCAGGCTGTAAGGTTCCTGTCCGGCAGCACATGCCGACGACCAAACTCGTATTTCTTTTTCGTTCCGGTTTTTTTTCTTCTCGAAAAGCCGGGGAATAATAACTTGCTCCAAATAAGCAAATGTGAGCTGGTTGCGAAAAAATTCGCTGTAATTATTGTGCAACGATTCGTTCAGGACACAAGCTTCGTTTGCATCAGAAGCCAGCCTTGTAATATAGGCATCAACAGAATCCAATTCGAGAATTGAAATTCTGTTGTAAACCGATTTTTCAAGAAATGATTCATCAAACAATGAAATATCAATTTGATGAATATGCTTCATTAAATCAGTTAATTCCGCAATCTTGCTGTCCGTTTTAAAATTCATGGATTACGCATCATTCGCATTTGTTTAAAATTAATTCTTTTCAGTAAAGAAATATCAAATGATGTTGTAGAAATCAGTTTCCCTTATTTCTGCTGATATCAGAAAGAAAACAAGAATCGGCGCTATTTTTTCAGCAAGTTCAGCAATTCTTTCCTTTCGCCTAAATAAATCGCCAGCGTAAAAATTAAAAACAGAATTGCCCCGATTGATAATTGAACAAGAAACGACTGAACTGGTATTAAAAGAAATACGAAATACAAGCCCATTGAAATGCTAAAATAAATGCCCATTCTTTTGATATCGTAATTTATCGGAAAATATTTTTGTCCGTAGTAAAACGAAATAATGGTCATGCTCACAAAGCAAATAAGCACTGCAACCGACGAACCCATATATCCAAATTTCGGGATCAGTAGAAAATTTAGTGTCAGTGTGATTACCGAGCCAACAGTTGCAACGTACGCCCCGTACATGGTTTTGTCGGTGAGTTTATACCAAAGTGAAAGATTGAAATAAATACCCATAAACAAATTGGCCATCAATATCAGCGGAACTGCCTTTAAACCTTCATGGTACGACGGATCGATCAATAATTTTACAATATCCATAAAAAAGATCATGCCCAGAAATATTGCCAACCCAAAAATCACGAAATATTTGATCACCAGCGCATAAATCCGGTTCGATTCATGGTCTTTTTTCCGGCTGAAAAAGAAAGGCTCAAAAGCATACCGGAAAGCCTGTGTAAACATGTTCATCAGCACGGCTAGTTTGTAGTTGGCTCCGTAAATTCCCAGTTGTTCCATCGGGTTTTGTTCTGCAGGAATTAATTCCGGAATTAATATCTTATCGATATCCAGATTGATCATCCCTGTAATTCCAACAATTAATACCGGAAACGAGTAAGCTAGTATTTGTTTCATCAACTGCCAGTCGAAATTCATTTTTACCCTGAAAATTTCAGGAAGCAGGGTGATCAGCAGCACAACAGAGGCTATTAAATTCGATATGAAAACATATCCCACACCGATTTCCGCGGAATACAAATACCGAAAAAACGAATCGGGGTGGTGCTTTAATATCCAGGGACAAAACGAAAGAAAAAACAGGTTTGCCCCAATATTGATCCCGATGTTCAGAAACTTCAGCGAAGCAAATCGTACGGCTTTGTTTTTCAGCCGCAACAGGGCAAAAGGAATGGCTGTAAATGCATCGATAGCAACAATAATCCCCATCCATTTTACATACTCGGGATGTTTACCGTAATCGATCCACCCGGCAATTTGCCCTGAAAACGCAAATATCAGTAACACAAAACTTACGGATGTAAATAACAGGGAAATTAAGCTGGTCGAATAAACTTTATTGTCGTTTTGAGTTTGTCCGGCGAAACGAAAAAAGCCGGTTTCCATTCCATAGGTCAACACCACCAGCAAAATGGCAACATACGAATAGACATTGGTTACAACACCGTATTCTTCAGGTAAAAAAATACGGGAATAATATGGTACCAGCCACCAGTTTAAAAAGCGGCCCACGATGCTGCTCATACCATAAATTACGGTATCTCCGGCTAATTTTTTTACGGTTCCCAAGACGAAAAATTTTTATCCAAAGATATTGAATCTATTCACATCCGAAGATTTGGTAAGAAATTGTTTGCCACATTATTTCCTTTTCGAAATGATTACCCCGAAAATCTTTTCTTTTATCTTTGATTTTTAAAATTCTATTAAAAACAAAAAATGAGCATTGGCGTCCTTTCAAAATTATTGATTTTAACGGCTGTAATAACCGTCGTTTCCTGCTCCGGAAAACCAAAACAATCGCGGAAACCGGTTTCTCAAATCAAAATTGAAAACAAACAAAACAAGCTGGTTGCCGGCGAAGAGCTTTTGTTTTCGGTTTCAACTAAATTGCACGACGGAGAAATAGACAAAACAGATATATATATTGATGATGAATTGATTGAAAGCAGAAAAGAACTGATTTTTTCAGCCAAACTGGAAAATTATCAGAAAGTTGGAAAACACACTTTTAAAGTAATTTCCCGTAAAACCGATGGTTTGGTTGGCACCAGTTACAAATTATTTGAAGTAGTGTCGGATATTGTTCCTGAAAAATATACCTACAAAGTAACCAATTCGTTTCCGCACAGCATAAAATTTTTTACAGAAGGACTTGAAATTAACAAGGGTTTTCTGTTTGAAAGTACTGGAGAAAACGGCACTTCCGGAATATATAAAACCAACCTGAAAACCGGGCAGGTTTTGCAATCGGTTAGTTTAGACAAACAATATTTTGGAGAAGGAATCACTATTTTCGATGATAAAATTTATCAACTCACTTATAAAGAAAAACAAGGATTTATTTACGATTTGAAATCGTTTTTGCAAACCGGTAATTTCACTTTTGAATCGGAAGGGTGGGGAATGACCAACGATGGCAAAAACCTGATTATGAGTAATGGTACCGATATTTTAACCTATCTCGATCCGGTTTCTTTAAAACCAGTAAAAAAACTTCAGGTTGCCAATAATAAAGGAGACGTTCAGTATTTAAACGAATTGGAATATTTCGAAGGATATATTTATGCCAATATTTATACTACCGACAATATTGTTAAAATTGAAGTTTCTTCAGGAAAAGTAATTGCCGAAATTGATTTGCGTGGATTATTAGGTACTTACAATACGAATGAACGAATTGATGTTTTAAACGGAATTGCTATTCATCCGGAAAACAAAAAAATGTATGTTACCGGAAAATTATGGCCTAAACTTTTTGAAATTAAACTGGTTAAAAAAGAGTAGAAGAACCGTTGTAACTGATTTTTCCAAGATGTTTATAAGACAGTTCGGTCACTTCCCTTCCGCGTGGAGTTCGTTTTAAAAAGCCTTCTTTAATTAAAAAAGGTTCGTAAACTTCTTCTATTGTTCCGGCATCTTCACCAACAGCCGTCGAAATCGTTGAAATTCCTACTGGCCCACCTTTAAATTTATCGATGATGGTCAGTAATATTTTATTATCCATTTCGTCGAGCCCATGTTTGTCAATATTTAGCGCTTCCAACGAATAACGAGTAATTTCCAAATCGATGTTCCCGGATCCTTTTACCTGGGCAAAATCACGTACTCTTCGCAACAATGAATTCACAATACGAGGTGTTCCCCTGCTTCGTGACGCAATTTCAACAGCCGCCTGATCTTCAATTTTAACATTCAATATTCCAGCCGACCGTTTTACAATCCCGGTAAGCACGGTCACATCGTAGTACTCAAGGTGCGATTTAATGCCAAATCGGGCGCGCAGAGGGCTTGTAAGTAAGCCGGAGCGGGTGGTAGCCCCCACTAATGTAAAAGGGTTTAATTCGAGCTGTATAGAGCGTGCACTCGGTCCTTTATCAATCATGATGTCTATTTTAAAATCTTCCATCGCCGAATACAAATACTCTTCCACAATCGGGCTTAAACGATGAATTTCATCAATAAACAAAACATCATATTTTTCAAGATTTGTTAATAAACCAGCCAAATCGCCGGGTTTATCGAGAACCGGACCCGAAGTAACTTTCATGCCCACACCCATTTCATTTGCTATAATACTTGATAATGTTGTCTTTCCAAGACCAGGAGGACCATGTAATAAAACATGATCAAGTGCTTCCCCCCTCATTTTTGCGGCTTTTACAAAAACAATCAGATTTTCAACAATATTATTTTGACCTTTAAAATCATCAAAATTTAAAGGTCTTAATTGTTTATCAAAATCTCTCTCATTTTCAGGTATTTGTTCACCATGAAGGTCAATAAATTCACCCATAATTTTTTTTGTCATTCAAAAATGAACAACAAATATAGTTTAAAAAGGAATAAAGGCTTTTAAAGTTTACTTTACAATTTTCATTTCTTTAAATATGGAATTGAGCTTATCCATATCAAAAGGTTTGGCCATAAATTCATCCATTCCGTATGAAATACATTTATCGCGATCGTTGTCCATTGTATTTGCAGTAATTGCAATAATGGGTGTCCTTTTCTTAACTTTATTTTCCTCCTCTATGCTTCTAATCTGTTTTGTTGCTTCCAATCCATCCATTATAGGCATCATGATATCCATTAAAATAACATCAAAAGCAGATTTTTGAAATTGTTCTACTGCTTCAAGCCCGTTATTGGCAATATAAACCTCATGTTTATATTTTTTTAAACTGAAAGTAACAATCCGCTGATTAAGCATATTATCCTCCACCAATAATATAGAAAGTTGAGAATCCATAATCACTAAATCTTTATCTTCCGTTATTAATCCTCAAAACTTTTAAAAGGAAACCTTATTTGTATTATATTCTTTTAAAAATTAATTCTAAATATACTAATATTTATAGCCTGTTAGTTATTTTGAAAACTTTTTAAAGCAATACTTGAATATTATAAAAAGGTTTTGTTGTTACCAATTTTAAACTTGTTTTACACATCTATTACTTCAGATAAACAATGAAATACAAAAGTATTCAACATCTGTTAATTTTTAAAGATATTAGTAAAAAGTGTGTTGTTTATGCTTCAAAAAATGTTTGTATTTGATTGATATAAAAAGAAGAAATATACTTGACTTTTATATGAAATTTTACAAGCAAAAATTGTTTTCAATTTATAAGGACTATTTTTGATCTTTTGTATAATTTTTATAAACAAAAAAAAGATTGGTTATTAAATTGTACTGTTAATATTAAAATACTTTATTTCAGTAAAATACAAAAATGACAGAAAACTATAAACATCTTGTTGAAAGTTTAAAAAGGTTTAAAAACAAATTTTTGTTGTTTCAGCTTTTAAGGGGAATATTAATGTTTCTGAGTATTATTTTATTGTATTTACTGATTCTTTTGTTCGTTGAAAATGTACTTTTTTTTAAACCTAAAATAAAAGTTTTTATCTTTTATATTTCGTTGATATTTAGTGCTGTAATTATTATTTGGTTTGTTTTTATACCAGGTTTAAAACTACTTGGCAGTAAAAACAAGATGAACAAAAAGCAAGTAGCTCAAAATATAAGAAAGTATATTACTGAAATAAATGATAAACTTATAAATAGCATTGAACTTGCCGAAGATTTTAACAACAATTATTCAAATGAATTAATTTGGGCAAGTATAGATCAAAAAATAGGAGAATTAAAAGTAGTAAATTTTACTTTATCACTGAAAATAAGTCATTTAAAAACTTTCTTTTTGCAATTTGGCTTCGTTTCATTTTTGTTTTTTTTATCTTTTTTTTTATTTCGTAATACATTAATAAATAGTACATATAGGTTAATTCATTATCAATCTGAATTTATAAAACCAGCCCCGTTCAATTTTGTGTTAAAAACAGAAAAATTGGAAGTAAAAAAGGGTTCGGGTTTAAAAATAGAAATGGAGCTAAAAGGAAAGGTTATTCCCGAGCTGGTTTTCATTTCATTTGGAGGTAATAATTTTTTAATGGAGAAGAAAGAAAATGTTTACACTTATGAAATTGAGAATATTAACAATTCTTTTTTGTTCTATTTTTCGGCTGATAACTATTTTTCGGAGCAATATCGGATAAATGTTTTGCCGGTTCCTTTAGTCGGAAATTTAGATATTGAAGTTGTTCCGCCGTCGTATACTGATATAAAAGGAGAAACCTATTCGAACGTTGGTAATTTAAAAGTTCCGTATGGATCGCTTGTAAAATGGAATTTTAAAACTTTTGAAACATCTGAATTACTCTTGAATTTCAATGATTCAACAGTATATTCAACTGAGAAGCAATCGGATAAATTTATTTTTCAAAAACAAATATTCGAAAAATGTTCATATTCTATATCCTTAAAAAATGAACATTTTTCGGAAGAAAATATATTGACATACCAAATTGAAGTTATTCCTGATTTATATCCTCAGATTGAAGTTGCCCAGATAAAGGATTCAATCAATTTTATGAGATTTTATTTTAAAGGCAGCATAAACGACGATTATGGTTTTTCAAACCTTGTTTTTAAAATATTCAATGAAAATACAGACAGTGTTATTTCCATTCCATTTGTGAAATCACTTAATCAACAAGATTTTTATTTTACGTTCGATTTCTCTGATTTTAAAGATGATAATCAACTATTGAACTATTATTTTTCGGTATTTGATAACGATGCTGTAAACCGCTTCAAGGAAACCAGCTCCAAATCATTTACAATGATTTTTCCAAATCAAAAAGAACAGCAAAATTTTGAAAATGAAGGTTTTAAAGAATTGGAAAATCTGATGAATAAAAGTTTTAAGCTGAATGAAGAAATTCATTCCGGTTTAAATGAATTAAAAATTGATCAGGTAAATTCGAATTTAACGGAATGGGAAAAGCAGCAAAAAGTGAATGAAATCGTTGAAAAACGTAAAACACTGGAAGAAATTCTTCAGGAAGTAAGCAAGAAAAATGAAGAACTGAATAATTATAAAAACTCATTTACTGAGGAAAAAACTGATATTATTGAGAAACAACAGCAAATTGAAGAATTGTTGAAGGAAGTTTTGAGTGATGAATTAAAAAAATTATTTGAAGAATTTAATCAGTTATCGAAAGATTTCAACTCTCAAAAGTTGGATGAATTGACTGATAATATGGACATGCAATTGAACGATTTGTCGAAACAACTGGAACGAAATCTCGAAATGTTGAAACGGATGAAGGTTGTTCAGAAAGTTCAGGAAATAATTGACCAGTTGCATAAAATAGCAGAAAAAGAAAAATCGGAATCAATCAAACTCGATGATTTAAAGGATTTTGATGCAGAAAATGAAGTTCAGAAAAAGTACAAAAGTGATTTCGATTTTCAGAAAGATGAATATTCGGCGATTTTAAATTTCAATACGCAATTAAAAAAACCTTTGAAACTTGCTGATTTTCAAATCGAGTTTTCAGAAATAGGGGAGAAGTTCACTCAAATTCAATCATTGCTCGAAAAGAGAAGGAAAAATGCTTCTGCCGATGAAATAAAAACGATTTCAGAAAAAATTGAAAATTTAGCTTTTGCCATTCAGCAAATGTTGAATTCAAACGAGAAAAAAGAAACCTATGAAGATTTGAATAATTTACGTCAAATACTTGATAATCTGGTTTATTTGAGTGTATTTCAGGAAGGTTTGCATACCCGTTTGAAAACTCTTCTAACCAACGATCCGTTAATTAAAGAAATCAAAGTCGATCAATTAAGAATTATCGATCAAATAATTATAGTGAAAGATTCGTTGTATTCTTTAGCTGAAAGAAATCCACAAATTTCGAATGTTGTAAACAAGGAAATTTTAAATATTCAGACGAATTCGAATCAGGCTTTAAAAATGCTGGAAGAAGGACAGAATTACAGTGTTTTAATCAATCAGCAGAATGCCATGACATCGTTTAATAATCTGGCTCTTTTTATTTCTGAAACAATAAAAAAAGCAGAAGAAGAAATGGCCAGTGGCATGCCGGGCGATCAGGAATGTGATAAACCCGGAGGAAAAGGTAAAAAATCGAGCATGGACATGCTGAAACAGTCACAGGAATCGATGAAGCAGCAGTTACAAAAAATGATCGATCAAATGAAAAGTGGAAATATGCAAGGAATAAGCAAACAACTTGGTCATACATTAGCCCAGCAGGAAGTTATGCAGCAGTTGATACGCGAAATGATGGGTAGTTCGGAAGTTGGCAGTTCGGCAAAGGAACAGTTAAAAATGATCGACCAGTTGATGGAAAGCAATAAGCAGGATATTATTACAAGAAATATTTCGGCACAAACCATCAACCGGCAAAATATGATCTTAAACAAGCTGCTGGATGCCGAAAAATCGGAAATGGAACGGGATGTGGAAGATGAAAGGGAATCAAAAACGGCAAATGATAAATTTTACAGTAACCCCGATCTGTTTTTTCAGTATAAAAAGGATGCGCAAAAAAGCGATGAGCAAATACTCCGAAGCAATTATAAATTGGAGCAGTATTACGATAAAAAGTACAAAGATTATCTGAATAAATTGGAAAAATAAACCTTGGAAAAGTATTTAATTATACCGTCACAAAAGGAAAACATCAATAAACTGGAGTTATTTTTGGAAAACTTTTTCGATGAATTAAAATTGGAAAAGAGTAATTTTTTTCACGTTCTTTTAAGTTTGTCAGAATCGGTAAACAATAGTATTTCACACGGTAATAAATTCAGTGAAGATAAAAATGTAATTATCTGTTGTTCATGGGATAACGAAATACTTGCCATTACGGTTGAAGATGAAGGGAATGGGTTTGAAATAAACGATATTAAAGATCCTACATTGCCCGAAAATATTCATTTAGAGCGGGGTAGGGGGTTATTTTTAATCAGTAAGTTGGCCGATGAATTTAGTTTGATGGAAAAGGGGAGAATAGTAGAATTAAAATTTAAAATCAGGCGTGAGTATCAATTTATATAAAGAAGATTTTTCCGGTAAAATAAAAGATCAGAGGAAAAGAAAAAACTGGATAAAATTTGCTATTGAAAAGGAACGATTTCTACCGGGTGATTTGAGTTTCATTTTTTGTTCCGATGAATATTTATTGGGCATCAATAAGAAATTTCTGAATCACGATTATTATACCGACATCGTTACATTTAATTATGTAGAAGGAGAAACCATTTCCGGCGATATTTTTATTAGTATTGATCGGCTTCGCGATAATGCAAAGCAGTATGGTGTTTCTTTTGAAAATGAGTTAAGCCGGGTAATTATTCATGGCGTCCTTCATCTAATTGGTTTTGACGATAAAGATGAATCGTCGCGATTGATTATGAAAATGAAAGAAGACGAATATCTTGATGAATTATCAAAGTTTTAAAATCCAGATAATTAATGTAATTTTGCGCCCTTAATTTTTTACAAATGTTACCGTATTACGATGTTATAGTTGTTGGAGGAGGACACGCGGGGTGCGAAGCAGCGGCAGCGGCAGCCAACCTGGGATCAAGAACTCTTTTGATTACCATGGATATGATGAAATTCGCTCAAATGTCGTGTAACCCAGCTGTTGGTGGTGTGGCTAAGGGACAGATAGTCAGAGAAATAGATGCATTAGGTGGAAATATGGGAATTGTAACCGACCGAACTACAATTCAATTTCGTATGTTAAACCGATCAAAAGGGCCGGCTATGTGGAGCCCACGTGCACAATGCGACCGTTTTAAGTTCTCTGAATATTGGCGCGATATTTTAGAAAATACCGATAATTTGGATCTGTGGCAAGATACGGTTGTTGGTTTAATAATTGATAATAAGCACGTTAAAGGCGTAAAAACCAGTATTGGAGTTGAGTTTCAAGCAAAATCGGTTGTTCTTACAAATGGCACTTTCTTAAACGGATTGATGCATGTTGGTCGCAGTAAAATGCATGGTGGTCGGATCGGAGAGAATTCCTCTTATTTTATTTCTGATCAACTGGCTGATATTGGTTTTAAAACTGGTCGCTTAAAAACAGGAACTCCGGTTCGGATTGATGGAAGAACAATTGATTTTTCGAAATTGGAGGAACAAGAGAGTGATTCTGAATTTTATAAATTTTCTTATTTGCCGGGTGAAAAATCGGAGCTAAAAAAAAGAGCTTGCTGGATTACTTATACCAACGAGGAGGTTCATGAAATTTTGAAATCAGGGTTTGATGATTCTCCAATGTATAATGGTACAATTCAGAGCATTGGTCCACGTTATTGCCCAAGCATTGAGTCAAAAATAGTTACATTTTCAGAAAAGACTCAGCATCAGTTGTTTCTGGAGCCGGAGGGTGAAAAAACAATCGAATATTATTTAAATGGCTTTTCTTCATCTTTGCCTTGGGATGTTCAATTGAAGGCGATTCATAAAATAAAGGGTTTAGAAAATGCTAAAATTTTCAGGCCGGGATATGCCATCGAATACGATTATTTTGAGCCAACTCAATTGCATCATACTTTGGAAACAAAGTTGATTTCGAATCTCTATTTTGCCGGACAAATAAATGGTACTACCGGATATGAAGAGGCTGGTGCACAAGGAATTATGGCAGGCATAAATGCACATTTAAAAGTGCATGGCAAAGACGAATTTATTTTGTTGCGTGACGAAGCATATATTGGGGTTTTGATTGATGATTTGGTTACGAAAGGAGTAGATGAACCTTATCGAATGTTTACCTCTCGTGCTGAATATAGGATATTATTACGACAGGATGATGCAGATATTCGTTTAACCCGGAAATCATTTGAGTTGGGTTTAGCAAAACAGGAAAGGATTGATTTGCTTGAGGAGAAAATACGGATGCGTGATGAGGTTGTCGAATTTGTTAAGAATTTCTCTATAAAGCCATCTTTTGTAAATCATATTTTAGAAGAAAAAAATACCACTCCATTAAAACAAGGGGTGAAATTAATAGATGTTATTTCTCGCCCGCAAATTTCTATTTTTGATTTGGTGGACGATATTTCTCCTTTTAAAAAGTTTTTAAATTCGATCCCCGAGAACCAATTTTATGAAATTTTGGAATCTGCTGAAATTCTAATAAAGTATTCCGGGTACATTGAACGGGAAAAAAATATTGCTGACAAGTATAGTCGTTTAGAGAATATCAATATTGAAGGGAAATTTGATTATCATTTAATCAAATCAATTTCAACTGAGGCGCGACAAAAGTTGGCAAAACATCAACCGAAAACAATCGGACAGGCTAGTCGCATTTCCGGAGTTAGCCCTGCCGACATAAATGTTTTGTTAGTATTGCTGGGTCGTTAGTGTTCCACGTGGAACACCATAAAAAAGAAAGGCTGAAAAGGGATAAAGTACAAAACCTTTTTCAGCCTTTTTATATCTTTATTGAGTGAAATTAGTAAACCTTTAAAATTTTTGATGATGGAAACGAAATATCAAGGTATCGTTGTCGATGTATTAAATCGGCGGCAATTTAAAGGTGAAATAGTCGTAAAAAACGGTAAAATTGATTCAATTAGAGTTTGCGAGCACGATTGTGAAAATTATATTCTTCCCGGCTTTATTGACGCACATGTGCATATTGAAAGTTCTATGACGGTTCCATCTTCGTTTGCGCGGATGGTGGTTTCACGTGGAACAGTTGCCGTGGTAAGTGATCCTCATGAAATTGCTAATGTGATGGGAGAGGAGGGTATTGATTTTATGATTAAAGATGCACACAGCGTTCCTTTGAAAATCTATTTTGGCGTGCCATCTTGTGTACCTGCTACTCCATTTGAATCGTCCGGTTGTATTTTAGATGAGAATACCGTTGATCGCCTGTTGTCAAGAAACGATCTCCATTTTCTTTCTGAAATGATGAATTTCCCAGGCGTTATTCAGGGTTCTCCTGATGTGATGAGTAAAATAAAGTCTTCTCAGAAATATAATAAATTAATTGATGGCCATGCTCCCGGTTTAAGGGGCGACGATTTGAAGAGATATGTACAAGCTGGAATTTCCACCGACCATGAATGTTTTTCGTATGATGAAGCTCTCGAGAAAATTCAATTGGGAATGAAAATCCTGATTCGTGAAGGAAGTGCGGCAAAAAACTTTAATGAGCTATGCCGGCTGATCGATGAATATCCGGATATGGTTATGCTTTGCACTGATGATTCGCATCCCGATACCCTTTTGGAAGAAGGGCATATCGATAAATTAATAAAAAGAGGACTTGCGAAAGGTATTGATCTTTATAATTTGCTGAATGCAGCAATTGTTAATCCGGTAAATCATTACAAACTGAATGTTGGTTTGTTGCAGGAAGGCGATCCTGCCGATTTTATTATTGTTGATGATTTGCAAAATTTCAGAGTTCAGCAAACTATTATTGACGGTATTTCTGTATATGAAAATGGGAATGTATTGTTTGTTGAAAATATGCCCACCGCAATCAATGTTTTTAATCGAAATAAAATAAATGAAGAAGATTTAGCGCTGAAAATAAAACCGGGTAAAATCAGGGTAATTACAGTTGCCGACGGAGAACTTGTTACCGGGCAGGAATTACATGACCCATTGGTGAAAAACAGGAATGTTGTTTCGGATACAGATCGTGATATTTTGAAGTTGGTTGTGATGAGCCGGTATAAAAATGATCCGGTTCAAATCGGTTTTATTAAAAATATTGGGCTTAAAAAAGGCGCAATTGCAAGTAGCATTGCTCACGATAGTCACAATATTATTGCGGTAGGCGTGTCTGATGCCGACATTGTTTCAGTTGTAAATAAATTAATCGAAAATAAAGGTGGAATTGTCGTTGGAGACACCCGCAAACAATTGTTTCTGGAATTGGAAGTGGCAGGTTTGATGACCCGCAAAAAAGGAGAGGAAGTTGCCGCATTGTACAATCAGCTAATTGAACGATCGAGAGAATTTGGCTCCAGTTTGGAATCTCCTTTTATGACCATTGCATTCATGTCTTTATTGGTAATACCTGAGCTCAAACTGGGAGATAAAGGCCTGTTTGATGTAAATAAATTCGATTTTGTTGATGTATTTGTGAACGAATGAATCAGAGTTTAAGCATAAATAAAAACAGAGATTATCTGAAATCATTGATTTCAACACTCCCGGATCAGCCGGGAATTTACCAGTATTTCGATAATACAGGGAAAATTATTTATATCGGGAAAGCGAAAAATCTGAAAAAACGGGTTTCATCTTATTTTACAAAAGTGCACGAAAACCGAAAAACAACTTTGCTGGTTCGCAATATTGCCGACATCAAACACATGGTTGTTGAAACCGAGGAAGACGCTCTCTTGTTGGAAAACAACCTGATCAAAAAGTACAAACCCCGTTATAATGTGCTTTTGAAGGATGACAAAACATATCCGTGGATTGTTGTAAAAAACGAACGTTTTCCCCGTGTTTTTCAAACCCGAAACATTATTCGCGACGGTTCAGCCTACTTCGGTCCTTATACTTCGGTTCTGACGGTTCGTACACTGCTTGGTTTATTTCGTAAATTGTATAAACTTCGGACTTGTAACTTCAATCTTTCCGAAGAAAATGTAAGAAACAGGAAATATAAAGTATGTTTGGAATACCACATTGGAAATTGTTTGGGACCATGTGAAGCGATGATTGAAACGGATTTTTACAATCAAAATATTGATCAGATCCGGGATATTTTGAAAGGAAATATTTCAGGAGTGATAAAATATTTAAAGGATCTGATGAAACAATTTGCTGATGAATATCGGTTTGAAGAGGCAAATGCAGTAAAAGATAAATTGATTTCACTTGAAAAATTTCAGAGCAGATCAACCGTTGTTAGTTCAACCATTACCGATGTGGATGTTTTCAGTATTGATGAAAATGAAAATTTTGCGTTCGTAAATTACCTGAAAGTTATAAGAGGAGCCATCATACAAACCTATACGATGGAAATCAAAAAGAGCCTGGATGAATCGAAACAGGAACTTTTGGAGTATGCAATTGTCGACATTCGCCAGAAAATATTTAGCAATGCAAAGGAAATACTTATTCCTATGGGGCTTGATATTTCGCTTGAAAATGTAAAATTTCATGTTCCCCAGAAGGGAGACAAGAAAAAACTTTTAGAATTATCGGAGCGGAATGCAAAATATTATCGCCTCGAAAAGGAAAAACAAACGGTTATCTCGAGGGCGCAGAAAAGCGCCGAACGAATATTGGAAACGCTCAAGAAAGACCTTCATTTGCATGAATTTCCAACGCATATTGAGTGTTTTGATAATAGTAATTTACAGGGCACAAACCCGGTTGCTGCTTGTGTTGTGTTTCGGAATGCAAAACCATCGAAAAAGGAATACCGGCATTTTAATGTGAAATCGGTTGAAGGGCCCAATGATTTTGCTTCAATGGAGGAAATTGTTTTCCGGAGATACCGGCGTTTAATTGAAGAACAACAATCTCTCCCGCAATTGATCGTGATCGATGGAGGAAAAGGGCAGTTGGGTGCGGCTTTGTCGGCATTGGAGAAATTGGAGCTTCGCGGAAAAATTACAATCATCGGCATTGCAAAGCGGTTGGAAGAAATTTACTTCCCCGGAGATTCGGTTCCGCTTTATCTGGATAAAAATTCAGAATCCTTAAAAGTGATTCAACAATTGCGCGATGAAGCTCACCGTTTTGGAATCGGTTTTCATCGCGATAAGAGATCAAAAGAATTTATAAAATCGGAACTGGAAAATATAAAAGGAGTCGGAAAAGCAACAATTGAGCAACTTTTGAAGAAATTTAAAAGTGTTGAGAACCTAAAAAAACAATCCTTCCGGACAGTTGCCGATGAAATAGGCGATTCTAGAGCGGCAGTAATATTTAAATATTATAATTTAAAAATCAGTAAATCAGATTAATAGATGATTTAAATAAAGTATGAATTTATATCTGTGAAAAAAGGATTTCAGATCAATTTCGGTACTTTTCGTCTTCATCAAGTAGTCCGAGGTAGGAAATGTACCTGCTCTCTGCAATTTTTCCTTCCGCGACTGCATTTTTAACTGTGCAACCTGGTTCATGGGTATGTGAGCAATTGTAGTACTGGCAGCCGTCGAGTAATTTGAACATTTCAGGAAAATAATGTGAAATCTCCCAGCTTTCCATTTCCAGCATTCCAAAACCTTTTATCCCGGGAGTGTCAATAATGAACCCTCCAAAGTCGAGTTCAAACATTTCAGAAAAAGTGGTTGTATGTACCCCCGAAGAATGGGAGTCGGATAGCTCCTTCGTTTTTAAATTCAGTCCCGGTTGAATGGTATTGATAATTGTTGATTTTCCAACTCCGGAATGACCTGAAAAAACATTGGTTTTGTTCTTCATTAATTCCTTGAGTTCATCAATCCCTATATTTTTTCTAGCCGAAGTTTTTAAGCACGTATAGCCAATTTCAGAATAAATAGAAATAAGCGATTCCATATGCTCTGTTTGAGCCTGTGAATATCTATCTATCTTATTGAAAATCAAAATACAATGTATTCTATATGCTTCTGCCGAAGTTAAAAAACGGTCGATAAAAGTGGTGGTAGTGACTGGAAAATTTACGGTGACAACCAGAAAAGCCTGATCGATATTGGAAGCGATGATATGCGATTGCTTCGACAGGTTTGTTGCTTTGCGAATGATGTAGTTTTTGCGTTCTATAATATTGGTAATCAGTCCTATTTGTGCGTTTTCTTCTTCTGAAACTAGAAATTCGACATGGTCACCAACTGCAATCGGATTGGTACTTTTTATATCCTGAATCCTGAATTTACCTTTTATCTTACAGTTAATTAAAATGTTATCGTCTGATTTCACGGTAAACCAACTTCCGGTTGATTTTATGACAATTCCTTTTTTCAAAATGGAGGGGATTAATAAAACAAATTGATTATCTTTTCGCTTCTTTTAAAATCAAAAGTAAGAAAAATTGTGAAACGAATTATTTCATACAATGTAAACGGAATCCGTGCTGCTGCTGGCAAAGATCTTTTGGATTGGGTAAAACAGGCTGATCCCGATGTTTTGTGTATACAGGAAACAAAAGCACAACCCGGGCAAATGCTCGAAACGGAGTTTGAGAAAATGGGGTATCACTTTTATGCATTTTCGGCTGAGAAAAAAGGCTATAGCGGAGTGGCGATTATCTGCAAGGAAAAACCTGATCATGTTGAATACGGTATGAACAATCCGAAATACGATATCGAGGGTCGTGTAATCCGTGCCGATTTTGGTGAATTATCGGTCATTAGCGCGTATTTTCCTTCGGGAACTACCGGAGGTGCCCGGCAGGAATATAAAATGGATTTTTTGGCCGATTTTCACAAGTATCTTCAATCGTTAAGAAAGGAGCGCCCGAATTTGGTAATTGCAGGCGATTACAATATTTGCCGTTTGTGGATCGACATTCATAATCCAGATAAGCAGCAGGATACATCCGGCTTTTTACCGGAAGAAAGAGAGTGGTTTCAGCAATTTGTCGATGATGGTTTTGTCGATAGTTTCCGGAAGTTCAATCCAGAGCCACACCAGTATTCGTGGTGGAGTTATCGTGCCGGGGCGCGGGTCAACAACAAAGGATGGCGTATTGATTATCACATGGTAACTGCCGAAATGGAAGATAAACTTTTAGCCGGATCGATTTTCCCCGGTGCGGTTCATTCTGATCACTGCCCGGTAATGGTGGAGCTTGATTATTGAAGCTGTAATTTTTCTGTAAAACTATTTTATTCTCAATTTGGTTTAATACCCCAACCCTTGGGTCGGTTCCTTATTCGCATTGTGCTTTGGCTTTTTTGATACCTCGTTGGCTTGCTCCGAGGTAGTTCATTCCCAGTTCAATATAATTTTTCCGCAATTCCCTTCTTCCATAATCTCAAAGGCTTTTTGATAATCATCGGCAGGCATCCGGTGGGTAATTACCGGGCTGATATCCAAGCCAGTTGAAAGCATCATTTCCATGTGGTACCAGGTTTCGTACATTTCGCGGCCATATATTCCCTTCAGTGTTAATCCTTTGAATATTAGTTCTGTCCAGTTTATTTGTGTGCTTTTAGGGAGCAGGCCGAGTAGTGAAATTTTTCCTCCGTTGTACATGTGGTTGACCATATCGTTAAACGCGATGGGCGATCCGCTGCATTCGAGGCCAATGTCGAAGCCGCCAACCATGCCCAATTGTTCCATCGCGCTTTTTATGCTTTCTTGCATCGGGTCGATAACCATGGTTGCACCCATTTTTCGGGCCAAATCGCGGCGATACGGACTTAAATCGGTGCCAACAATATATCGTGCTCCGGCGAACTTACAAACGGCTGTAGCCATTGATCCAATAGGTCCACCGATGCCGGTGATAATAATGTCTTCGCCCAAGAGAGGGAAGGAGAGGGCTGTGTGGGTCGCATTGCCCAGTGGATCCATGATTGCCATGATTTCATCGGGAATGCGCGAATCGATTTTTAAAACATTTTTTGCGGGAACCGAAATGTATTCGGCAAAACCACCATCGCGATTCACGCCGATACCAGCAGTATGGTCACAAATATGTTGGCGGCCACGTCGGCAATTCCGGCAAAATCCGCAGGCAATATGTCCTTCAACGGTAACCCGTTCGCCTACCGTTACCCGTGAAACTTCGGAGCCGGTTTCAACTACAATACCCATGTATTCGTGTCCGATGATGGTTGGTACTTTAATGGTGCTTTGTGCCCATTCGTCCCATTTGTAAATATGCAGGTCGGTGCCGCAAATGGCTGCTTTTCTTATTTTAATGAGGACATCGTTCGGGCCAATTTTGGGCATTGGAACTTCTTCCATCCATATTCCTTTTTCAGCTTTGCTTTTTACAATTGCCTTCATTTTCTGATGAATTAAAATGATAATGCAATTTAAGTTGCTTTATGCTGAAAATAAATAGGGAAAATCATATTTTCCAAATATTGAAAACAGGCAGAATTTTATTTTTCCTCGGTTTCCCAGATTGATTTTAGGGTGAAAATATCGAGGTTTTCAACAAATAATTCGCCTCCTGCAGTAAAAAGGATTATATTCTCGTCATCTTTTTCAGGAGTAAAACAAGAACTTAGCACCACTTTTCCACCGTTTACAAAAACTTCGATAGAGCTACGGTCGAGCAGTATTTCGAGCTGTAATTTACCTCCAATCGGTTCGATGACAACTTGTTGGCCGATGCAGTTGAGTACATTGTTTTTTGTATTGAAACTAATTTCTGCTCCCTGGTTTGTTTTTCCGTTTCGTAATAAAAAGCCGAAACTATCGGAAGTTTTTACATCGAAAGTTCCCTTTATATGCAGGCAATCGCCTTTAATTTTGCTAATCAGGTTTTTATTCAGTCCCGGAATGATATTTTCTTGTAGCCACGATTCCTGCTTCAGGTGCAAATTTTCAATTTCTTTTACCGGGTTCCGCACCAGTGAAATTCCGTTTTTCGATTTTTCGAGAGACAATTCACAAGGAAAACCCATTTGCCCGTTAAAAATCATTCCCGGCAGTTCGCTACCTTTCATCCATGCGATTTGGATGGTTCGCCCATCGCTTTTCGGAATGTTGTTCCAGGTTTGTGTCGCGTAATAATTTTTGCCGAAATCGCTTTTTTGTTTTGGGCTTTCGGGTGTGAATTTTTCACCATCGAAATTACCAACTACGTAACTTCCATCGCCATCAAACAACACCCATTTTTTTTCATCCTGACGTTGGTTTACAGGCAGTTCAATCAAATCAGGACATTCATAAAACCCGGGAATGTGGCTTTTGAACTCCCAATCGAAAAGGTTTGTTGAAGTGTAAAATGAAATTCCGCGCTGGCTGTCGCGACCGTCAAGTCTTCGGTAAAGCGCCATCACATATTTTTTACTTGCTTCGTGCCAGAATACTTTGGGATCGCGTGCGTCGTCCAATTCATTGAACGGGACGATCGGGTTTTTTTCGTACTTGTTCCACGTGCGACCTTTGTCGATACTGTAAGCAAGACGCTGGCCGCATTGATAACTGGTATAAAAAAGCAGCATGGTTTTCACCGTATCTTTTTGAAAACCGCAAATATTTTCATGATCAATTAAACCACTACCCGACCAAGCTGTGGCATATTCTTTTTCTTTTGAATTATTGTCGGGAGTTAGTGCAACCGGGAGATGTTCCCAGTGTACCAAATCTTTACTGACCGCGTGTCCCCAGTGCATATAGCCCCATCCAAGGTCAAATGGGTTGTGCTGGTAAAAAAGGTGATATTCCCCCTCGAAATAAACCAGTCCGTTGGGATCGTTCATCCAGTTTTTTTCAGGAGAAAAATGAAATTGAGGACGAAAAACTTCATTATTATATTCCCGTTTCGGTTTTGCTGAAATAAGTAGTATTCCTAAAAAAAGAAATAGGATCAGTTTGGGAGAATTTTTCATTTTGTTTGATTTTTTCAATGCTTTCAGACAAATATAGATGAAAAAACAAATATCTGGTGGTGAAAGAAAGTATCGGCAAAATTTTGTTATTGTAATTGTATATTTTAGCATTATCAAACGATGATTTTTTAAAAAGAGGAGTGAAATGAGGAAACTTTTTCTTGCAATGGTATTACTCTTGATAACAACAATAATTTTTGCACAAAAACAATGGCAAAAAGGAGGAATAAAAATTCCGGCTCCAGTTTGTTATGGTTCCAACAAGGTAAGCCGTACTTATGTAGAACCTCCGTATGAATTATTGAACCGACTGAAATCAACGGGGCAGCAAAATGCAAACATAATTGTTAAATATGATGCGGAATTTGAAGCAGACACGAAGGCAAAAGCAGTATTTGAGGCAGCGGTAAAAATATGGGAGGGTTTGGTTTCTTCCTCTGTCCCGATTTATGTGTATGCCTATTGGGACGAATTGGACGAGAATGTTTTAGGAAGTTGTTTCCCTTGGGATTTTTATGAAAATCTCGATTTTATGCCGCAAAAAGATACTTATTATCCCGGAACATTAGTGGAGAAAATGCTGGGTGAAGAAATTACAGATGCTTCAACACCGGATATTGTTGCCCATTTCAACAAAAATAACACAAGCTGGTATTTGGGATCAGATGGAAAAACGCCAACAAACAAATACGATTTTATGAGTGTTGTTTTACACGAAATTGGTCATGGCCTGGGTTATTTAGGCTTGGCGCAGGGCGACACCAGCAAACAGGTAGGTGGTTATGAATATATCAAAAGATTCCCGGGTGTTTTCGACCGCTATACAATAAACAGAAAAAATCAAAACCTGGTAGATACCAGCCTCTTTAAAAACCCGTCTTCTGAGTTATATGATCAGTTTGTGTCTGGCTATTTACTTTTTAACAAAAAACTACCCTTCGATGACAGTGGGTTTTTGGCATTTCCCCGGTTATATGCTCCATCTAAATGGGATGATGGTTCCAGTATCAGTCATTTAGACGAAAACACGTACGATGCGGGCACAAGTAATTCGTTGATGACTCCGTCTTTTGATTTGGCAGAGGCTATACACACCCCGGGTTCATTAAGTTTGGAAATGCTTTATGAAATGGGGTGGAAATTCATTCAGATAAAACACGAAGAACTTTTCGACATTGAGAAAATTGAAGATTTAAAGAAGGTGGAAGTTTATATCAACAGCGATTACGAATTGGATTCAACCCGGTTGTATTTGATTTCATCATCAAACGAATTTGTTAATGCCGATACCGTGTTGTTGTCTCCAACCGCAAAAGGGAATCTATTACAAGCTTCGCTTCCCGTCACGAAGCCGGGAACCATAAAATATTACCTGTCGGCTGCCAATGCGGAAAAACGGGAGTTTAAAATGCCCGGAATTGCTCCCCAAAAGACTTATTCGGTAACATTTGGAAATGATAATACAGCGCCTGTTGTAACTCATCATCCGGTTTCTTTTATGAAGGCAGAAGACCTATCTGCTGGGTTGGTTGTAAACGCAAGCGATAATTTGGGTGTAAACGCTGTTCATGTTGAATATATTGTCAATAAAACGGCTCCTTCAATTTTAACATTGCCTCTTGATTCGGCAAACATTTACAAAGCAATTTTAAGCTTTTCCAAAGGTTCTCTGGTTGATGGGGATTCTGTGAGGTACCGTGTAATTGTTGAAGATAAATCGGTCAATAAAAATACAAGTATGCTTCCGGTAGATGGGTATTATACTATTTACATTCAGGGAATTTATGATCCTGTTAAAGAGTATTTCACTGATTTTAATACGTCCAAAAGAGATTTTATAAGTTCCGATTTCAAGACTGCAACGCCAACGGGTTTCGCCAACGGAGCATTGCATAGCCTGCACCCTTATCTGAGTCCGGAAAAAGACAATATGTCGTATAATTATGTGGCACAATTAAAATACCCGATTATCATCAAAAACGGGGGAATTATTACTTTCGATGAAGTGGTTCTTGTTGAACCAGGTGAACCCGGGGCTGTTTTTGGAAGCGATAATTTTTTCGATTATGTAATTGTTGAAGGATCAAAAAATAATGGAAAAACATGGTTGCCACTAATCGATGGCTATGATTCCGGTTCGTATGGTAAATGGGAGGTGGCTTATAATAAAGGGTTCTCGGGGAATAATTCAACATCGGTTGGAAGCAAAAGCCTGTTTTTAAAAAGAGAGTTTTTGCTCAATGAAAAAGGAAACTTTGCCGTTGGCGACACCATTCTTATTCAGTTCCGTCTGTATTCCGATCCTTTTGCCAACGGTTGGGGATGGTGTATCGATAACCTGAATATTCAGGATCCGAAAACAGCTGTCGCTTCGATGGATTATTCACCTGCTGAACTGATTTTTTACCCCAACCCGGTAACCGATAAACTCACAGTTCAAGGTAATTTTACTCGGAATGCCGACAGGTTGAAACTATCAGTTTACAACAATTCAGGGCAATTAATTTGGTATGAACAGATTGATATATTTGGGAATTCATTCAGAAAAAACATTGACATGAACAATTTTGCTCCCGGATTGTATTTAATTGCAGTCGATTTCGGAAACGGGCAGCGGATTAGCGAGAAAATAATAAAAAAGTGAAATTGAATTTTGAAAATCGTGTAAAAAAATGATTTCTGAAATAAATACATATATATTTGCAGCAAATAAAACAACGAGATGAAACTTTTCAGCAACAATACTTTTTATTATTGGTTTTATTATTTCGGTTCAAAAATCGGGATCGGCTGGTAATATATTGTTGTGAAATAAGAATATTAATCAAGGGGTCCCGTAGAAACGGGGCCCTTTTTTATTTATAAAAAATTACAAAATGAAACTAGCTGTTGTTGGACTTGGGTTAATTGGAGGTTCGATGGCCATCGATCTGAAAAAGGCAAAATTTGCGACTGAAATCATCGGCGTTGATTCGAATGTCGGGCACGTGGAACAAGCTCTCCACCTCGGTTTTATCGATCGGGCGGAATCGCTGGAAGTGGCTTGTAAAGAAGCCGACATGGTATTAATCGCCATTCCGGTAGATAAAATATTGTCGGTATTGCCGGTGATACTTGATCACATCCCGTCGCACGCAACGGTAACCGATATGGGGTCGACTAAACGTGTTATTTCTGAAGCAGTAAAAGACCATCCGAAGCGCAAAAATTACGTGCCATCGCACCCCATGGCAGGTACCGAAAATTCGGGACCAACAGCTGCAATGCCCGATGTTTTCCGGGGAAAAATTGCCATTCTTTGCGACCAGGAACTTTCGGGGCCGCAACATGTCGCGCTGGTCGAAAAAATGTTGCAAACTCTCGGGATGAAAATCGCCTATATGACAGCGGACGAACAGGACCACAGTACCGCTTTCATTTCACATCTGCCGCACGCGGCTGCTTTTGCTCTGGCCAATGCCGTGCTTGCCAAGGAAAATCGCGAAATTATTTTCGACCTGGCCAGTGGGGGGTTCAACTCGACCGTACGTTTGGCGAAAAGTTCTCCTGAAATGTGGGGCCCTATTTTTCAGCAAAATAAAGAATACATCGTCGAATCGCTGGACGTTTATATCCGCCATTTGAAAGAATTCAAGAAGAGCATTGAAAGCAATGAAGCTCAGATGAAAGAACTGATGGTGAATGCCAACCATATTCGCGGTATACTGGATGGCAGCAATGGCAGTTCGTTCATTCAAAACGAAGAAACATTCATAAAACTTTATACAAAATAGTTATGGGAATAGAATTAGAAATAAACCCGATAAAGCACTGGATGCCCAAGATTGACAATCCATTGCTTATTGCAGGCCCTTGCAGCCTTGAAAGTAAAGAGCAAGCCGTTGAAACAGCGAAAGAACTGGTAAAAGACAAACGTGTTTTCGCCTATCGTGGCGGAGTATGGAAACCACGCACCCGCCCGGGTTCGTTCGAAGGAGTTGGCTCCATCGGGCTCGAATGGCTTCAGGCAGTACGCAAAGAAACCGGATTACCGGTGGGTACCGAGGTGGCCAATGCACAACATACAGAAGAAGCACTGAACGCCGGATTGGATATTTTATGGATCGGCGCCCGGTCGACTGCAAGTCCATTCGTAGTGCAGGAAATAGCCGATGTAGTAAAAGGCACCGATGCCGTGGTGATGGTTAAAAACCCGGTAAACCCCGATGTGCAGCTTTGGATTGGCGCATTGGAACGCCTCAACCAGGCAGGTATTAAAAATCTGGTGGCGATTCACCGCGGGTACACGCCATTTGGCGAAACTCCCTACCGGAACCAACCCAGCTGGAAAACCGTGATCGAATTACGTCGGTTGATGCCCAACCTGCCCATTATCTGCGACCCAAGCCATATTGCAGGCAAACGGGAGTATTTGTACGAAATATCGCAAAAGGCTTTTGATATGGGCCTCGACGGGCTGATGATCGAGTCGCACCGCGACCCTTCGTGTGCACTGAGCGACAAAGAGCAGCAATTGACCCCGGCTGACCTTGCAAAATTGCTCGACCGATTGGTTATCCGCCAACAAGGCTCGAACAATAAAGAATTTGCCAATCAACTTGAATACCTTCGTAGCCGCATTGATGCAATCGATACAGAATTGCTCGAAACGCTTTCGTCTCGAATGGAAATTGTGAAACAAATTGGTCAGTATAAAAAGGAAAATAACGTAATGGCTTTGCAAATAAACCGATGGTCTGAACTAATGGACAAACGGGTATCATTGGGTGAAAACCTGAACCTGAACAAAACCTTTGTGAAAATCCTCTTTCAATTGATTCATGAAGATTCGGTGCGGATGCAAACGGAAATTATGGATCAGGAGTAACATATAAATTATTGAAAAATAAAACGGGCCGAAAAAATTCGGCCCGTTTTATTTTTCAATTCTACAACTTATTTCACAAAAGTAAATTCAGGATTTGGTCCTGCCTTGGTGCATTTGAACGTCATCGTGGTACTATAAGTAGTGCCATCGTAAATAACAAATGAAACCGCATATTCGACATCAATTCCACTTACCTGGGTAATGGCCGTCGGGAATTTTGCTGGTAATAATACTTTCCCGATAGCCTCTTTTACTCCATCAATGCCAGTTGAAAATCCGGAATAATATTTTCCGGCACGCAGGTCAAAATTGCTGTAAAACGAACTTGCCCCGTAATAGAATTCCGCAGTTCCGTAACTGTCGATGTACGATGCTTTATTTGCTTTTATATAATTGACAATGGTAAGGAAGTCGCTTGAACTCATTGTAAATACAACAGTGGGGTCGAATACCCAGCCGCTGGTACCTGTATTGATAAACTGGTCGGTCTGTACCGAAATTGGATTATATACAGTCCATTTTCCTGCCCTAAGTGTATATTCGTCCGTACGGGTTCCCAGGCTGGTGCTGTAATATTTGTAAACAGCGACTATTTTTGTGCCTTCCAGTACGTATGGGAATTTCTGTTCCAGTAATTGCGGCAGGTAGTTACCAGGTATATCAGTACTCGAAAAGTTGTCGTATTTTCCCGGGGCGCCCATTGCATCGTAATCGATACTGGTTACATAATATGCTTCAGTTGTCTTTTTCCAGCCCGAATTATACGTATAGAGTTCTTCAATTACAATTGGATTGATGATAATAGCCGATTTGATGCTTTTTGCCCCTTTTACGGTAATATCAGAAATTTCCCAAGTGGCTGCATTGGTAGACGATGAAATGTATTTGAATGCTACACAGATTTTCTTACCGCTAAATGCCGAAATATCAATATCTCCTGATTTAACAAAGGTATAATCACTTCCGGTTGGTAACGTTGTAATATTAAGAGTAGTCCAAGTGGCTGTGGTCGGATCGGTTCCGTTATAGTTTGAAGAAACAAGTACTTGCAATTGATCCCACTGACCGTTGACAAATTTTGCAGTTTGATTTACGTTTACGGTTGCATCCATATATCCTGAAAGATCAATTTCAGGAGAAATTAACCAGTCTTCATTGGGTTTATTTCCACTGGAATAACCTGAAATTTTCGCAAAACCATCTCCGCTATAACTTGACCAACCCCAAAACTGTGCACCAACGGCATCGAATTTCGTAAATCCGCCCAAATCGCTGGCAAAGTCAAACTCAAACAAAGTCGCAATTTCTCCGGCTCCTGCAACAGGGTTAATATCCGAGTATTTATACTTGACCAGATAAACAGAACCATTCGATACACCCGTTATTGATTTGGCCAAAACTCCTGGCAGATATTGATCGGCCGGGTTCATCGGAGAAAAATATTTAGCGGCGCCAATAGCATTCGATGCCGCCTTATAGTCATTATCGGTTAAGCTATAAACAGTAGCATTTTTGTAGTTATTGGTGTATGACGGATATCCATTGTAATAATCGTAGCTTACATTAACGATAGACCCTTTGGTAAAAGCCGGATACTTTTTGGCAAGAAAAGCAGGAATGTATTGAGCTGCAGGATCAGTTGCACTAAAATAAAGTTTTGATTTAACATTCCCTCCAATCGATTCATAATCGGCCTTTGTGAGGGTGATTGCCTGATTCGAGGAGAAAGTAATCTCTTTGGCATCTATTTCATCATAGATGTCGTTCATTGGGTTACATGCGGCGAAAAGCAACCCGGCGATAAATAGTAATGATATTATCTTTTTCATCTTTTGTGTTTTTTCAGGTTATAAATATGGATTGCTTAAAAATAGATTTTCAATCCGCTAGACCAAGTTGTTCCAAATCCGAAATAAACAACGGATTTTTGTGGGCCGTGATCTGTTCCATCGGCGGCATCTGCAACATATTCCGTATTGAGCAGGTTGTTTACATTTGCATACAGCTTGGCATCCAAGGTTCCGATTTTAAATTTATAATTCATGTTCAGGTCAATCAATCCGTAGTTGGGAAGCTGCCAGGCATCGACCGCATCTTCCGGTTTGATCCGGTTGGTCGGGTCGAACTGGGCAAAGTTCTTGGCATAATAGGTATAATCGGCTCCAATACGAAGGTTTGGTAACACTTCATAATTTGCGCTAATTGCGGCAGTGGCCTGTGCAGAGTTGCCAACATGTACGCCTTTAAAGTATCCTTTGTATGTGCCCAATACATTTCTATCTTCATCATACATGGTAAAGTCAACATTGTCGGTCCAGGTCCAATCTCCCCACGAGAACATTCCTTCAATGGTGATTTTTGACGCTGGTTTATAAACAACTTCTGCTTCAACTCCATAATGTAAGGCATTGATCCCCGGAATGTTTGCTGAGCCTGCTTGTCCGAAACTTTTTACCAAAGCTTTATCAAGCCAATTGGTATAATACGCATTTGCTTTTCCGGACAATCTTTTTGAAGTGTAGCTATAACCAACTTCTGCAGTAATTACTGTTTCGTATTTTACGTCTTCGTTAATTGCATTAGTGTAGTTCAGGAAAACATTTGAAAAAACTGGCTCTCGTTTGATATACCCGGCATTTGCATAAACATTGTGTTTCGGGTTTAAATTATAATTTACACCGGCTTTCACATTCCACGGCAAAAAGTTAATCCAGTCGGACACCTGACTCCCGGGAGCATATAGAAAATAATCGGTGCGCTGATAGCTCTTGTTTGCAAGCGACCCGGAAACAAAACCTGATAAATTGTCCGAAACATATTCAGATTGCAGGAACAAGCCGCCCCACAATACTTTTCCGTCGTTGTTGAAGCTGTAATAATCCCCTTCTTTCAATTTGGTGTTGGCGGGTAAGTTTTTGTCGTCGCTATTCATGTAGAACTGCCCGCCCAGCAAATCGATTACTTCGCTGTAATGTTCTCCTTTATACCATCTTCCGTCAAGGCCTGCGGTCCAGTTCAATCCTTTCCACTCGGTGGTTAACGTTGAAATAGCACCACACCAGACATGATTATTAACCGATGAACCAATGAAAGCCAGTGAACCATCAAGCGATTTACGATTTTCTTCGGCAACTGCATCAAAATCAAGTAACCCTTCAGCGGTACGTTTGATACTGGCATTGTCTTCTCCTGTTGTGTAATTTACCGTCAACCATGATGACTTAGTTCCGCCTACACGACGGCCGCCACCGGTTCCGGTAGAACCATATACAACTGTATTTAGGAGAGTCTTTTCGTTGATGTTCCAATAATGATTTATTGAAGCAACCGGTTTATGATAGTAATTGTAACCATACGCGCCACCGTAAGTTTTTCCTTCACGGAGACCATAATCGGAATTAAAACGGATACCGTCTTTGTGGTTTCTGTATTGCTCGATGGTGTGTTTATTTCCTCGTTGGTTGTGTGTTTGCGGCGCTCCAAAGATCGTAAACGACACACGATGATCTTCATTTATTTGTTTTGAGATATTGCCAAAATAAGTGTAACCTTCATAACTTAAGCCTTTTACATATCCGTCTCCTGATGTTCGGGTCCCCATGATGGTCACTGCCCAGCCATTTTCAAGCAAGCCGGTAGAAATATTGAACGACTCTTTCCTCATTCCGCCGGTCCCTATTCCCGCGTAAATACTTCCACCCCTTTCTGCATCGGTTGTCCGGGTAAGAACATTAATCGTTCCTCCAACTGACGACAACCCCATTTTTGCAGCTCCCAAGCCACGTTGTACCTGAATTTTGGAAGTTACATCAGACAGTCCCTGCCAGTTCGACCAGTATACTTTTGAATCTTCCATCCCGTTTACCGGCATTCCATTAATCAGGACTCCAACATTGTACGTATCGAAACCACGAACACGCACGGTGGCATCTCCGAAACCTCCGCCATCTTTCGTTACATAGACGGAAGGCGTTGTTTTCATAATTTCAGGAAATTCCTGTCCCCCCAGTTTTTCTTCGATCATCAGCGGTTCAATTTTCGACATGGTAACCGGTGTCTGGCGATCTTTGGCAAACGATGAAGTAATTAATACTTCAGCAATTCCGACCACATTCGATTCCATTTTAATGGTTCCAAGATCCGTGGTTTTATCATCAGCAACTTTTACGTTTTTTGTTTGGTTGATATAACCGATAAACGAAAACGCCAATATATGATCGCCAGCCGGAGCCTGTAAAATAAAAGTCCCGTCGAGGTTCGTCGAAACTCCAATTGTACTGCCCTGAATGGCGATAGCAGCGCCGATAAGCGATTCGTTTGTTCCGGCATCAATTAACTTTCCGGTAATTGTTCCTTTCCCGAAGGAATGAAGGGTTGCCAGGCAAATCAAGGCTCCCAATGAAAATTTGATGAATAATTTTTTCATAGAATAAATTGTTAATTAAGCTGTAAAATTTGAACTCAATTTATGAAATTTTAAAAGGTAATGTGCAATTATTTTTTAACACGAATTAACAGGTTGTTTATAACTTTCCAATATCGTTTATGAGTTGAAATTTATTTCAAAGAAAACAGATTTGTTCTATTCGAACATTATGAATTATCATCAAATAGTTGATTTTTCTGAATAATTATCAATTAAAAAAGACTGGCTTGTTTTTTTGAAATTTTCATTAGAAATTCTTAATAAAATCGAGTTTTTTATATTGATTAGAAAGTTTTATTCTTCCCCGGATGTTTGCGTTTGTTCGATGTGCCGGTTCGTAATAACCCGTTTAATTTACTTGGTCAATCTGGCATCGCACAACTATTTTCTGTTAATATCTTCTTTGTTCTGAAATCAAGAGGCTATAGGTTTTTATCAAACAAGCATGTTTTAAGTGTTTATTATTTGTTAATTATCAGCAATTTTCCTGTTTCTGCCTGCCCGTTTTTTAATTGGAATGTCACAAAATATATTCCTGCCGGCAGACTGGAAACATCAACTAAATTTGTTTCCGAATAGATTTCCCCGCTCAAAAAGGTTCGTCCGGAAAGATCGTTTATGTCAAAACTTTTCATCGCCGAAGGTTTCGCCTGAATTTTTATTTTTCCTGAAGAAACCGGGTTGGGAAATATTTTGAAAGGTTTTTCCTCATTGGGTAATTCCGGGTTCACGCTATTTGTGCCACTTTTCAAATCATTGATATCCCGGGCAATTAGCTGGTAGGTAGTTTTATATTGACTAATTATTCCCGTTACGGTGCATATTCCGGTCGGTATTTTTTCACCCACCAGTTTCGATGAGTAGTTCATGTACAAAGGAAAACTTCCGGAGCCATCACTAAATGTGTAACTCCCGCCATCGGAAGGAATTGTAGTGCCTGCCTGTGAAAATGTTACATTTTTAATGGATACAAGTTTTCCTTCCAGGTTTTCGTTGACTTCGTTCGTTTTTATTTCAAGGGGAACAACCGGGTTGTTGTTTTTCAGGTTACAGAAATAAGTAATATTCTTTAGTTCGGTGAGATTGTTATATTCTGTCACCGTCCCGCTTATAACAACGCTGTCGCCAACGGCTCCTGTTTCGGGGGCTGTATAAATGCAAATGGCCTCCCGTTGTCCATCGTTTTGTATATAATATTCGCTGTCAATTATTTTTGAAACCCTGCCCGAAATCGTTACTGTTTGGTTTACCATCGGACTTACTTCCTGTGTTCCCTGAATAGCGGCCAAACTTGTCAGGTTATTTTTGCTTATATTTTTATGAACGAGGGCTGAAAAACACTGGGTACGTTGGTTTTGGGCAGCATCGGTGACAATAACTTTGTAATAGATGTATTGCCCGCCGACAAAACTACTCAGGTTCATTTCCGCCTGATAATTATTTCCGGAGGCGGTCATTGTTGCCGATTTCTCTTCTGAGTTGTATGATTTGCCCCAATAAACAATAACAGAAGAGATTGTATTTACAGAATTTGTAGAAATTTTAAGCTGTACGGGATTTCCTTCAATCGGAATTGCGGGAGTAATCGAATTTCCGGTAATCTGAATCGTTGACGTTTGTGTTGTGCCCCAGATTAAATCGGCATATTCCGGGTGGTCGACAAACGGATTGCGGTTGAGCTGCATGTTGAATACCCGTTCGTTTCTCCGGCGTTCGAAATCGGTAGGAGGAAACTGTCGGTTCCATTCCAGTAACGCTTGAAGGTTCCCGTGTTTGGCCTGCGGGTAAGTCCCGGTGCCGTTTACGGCTGCCAGGTCTATCTCGCCGTTGGTCCCTTCGTAACGCACATCCATATATAAAATAGCTCGTGCAACCTGTCCTTTAGCTGCATCGGCTGGTTCCCATGCAATGGTATTGTACCAGGTTCCCGGCGCCTCGGCCACTTGTGTCCCGTTGGGAGCTACCTTATCAAAGTCGCGGTTGCTGCGTATCTCGTTTACCGAAGCATCGGCTGGATGAAGATTGTGAACGTCACTGTCCATCGGGCGGATATCTGCAAAGTTGCCGTGCGATTTTGCCCAGATATGTTCCCTATTAATGAAATCACCGCCGGTTCCGTAAGTGTCAGCATTTTGAGAACGTTGTGTGTACAGAAGAATAACATTTGCCGGATTTGCCGGATCGGCATCGCAATAATTCAACAGATATTTGGCATTGTTGTAACTGTAATCAACATGTCCTGAAATAATCGTGTGCAGTGCCGATTTCAATGCGTTCCCTTTTTTCCCTTCGGCGTTATTATAATATTGAACTGGCTGGGAAAACAGCGTAAAACCAATGAACAGGAATCCGACAAAACTTAAAATTTTTCTCATTCTTGAATGAATTTAAAAATGAAGCATAAATATACATTGACTTATTATAACAGAACAATGATATTTCCTGTTTAAAAAAATTCTCTTTTTACCGTTTTTAATGATTTGTCGATGCATTTCTCGTCTTATGAACCTGCTTTTGGAGTTTATTTTTACTTTTCACAGAAGAAATTTTAAAATAGTTCAAAAAAAAACGGTAAGTTATGTGTTTGAAAATGAATATATAAACAAAATAGGTGGTTGTTTTTAGAAAAAATATAATATTGTGCATTGCATAGTACTGTTTTTTATTTGTATGTTTGCAATGCACAATTCAGTGTAAAAGATAGTATGGGTTTAAGAAAAGTTCTATGCATTTTGTAACGAAATCAAAAACAAATCGTCTCACGGTTGAGAACAGAAAACAAACAGTCATAAACAATTAGAAAACAAACAATCGGCCTCGGGTATGAAAACAATTAAACAACAGAAACAGAAAACAAGAAACAACAACACAGAGAACAGAGAAAGCAAAATGAAAACAGCATTCTTAAAAGGTGGGGCAATCATTATCAGTTTTGTACTGATCAGCTTTACCGTCAGCGCTCAGGATTTTTGGAAACAATTATTGACCGAAAGCAGCCTCAGTAATCTTGCAATGATTATGGTTGGAAACACAGGAAAAATAAACCCGGTGGCCACCCGCGCTCAGTCATTGCATGTAAATTTCACAGAAGACAAAACGTTCAACCATAAAATTGAACACGAAAGCGATAAACCCTTAAATCTGGAATCGTGGATGACCAAAACTAAATATTTTGAAGAATCAGTGTATTCTGTAAATGAAGCAACAGATGCAACTCTGGAACTTGAAGATTGGATGATCAATAATAAATATTTTCTTACAGGGTCAAGTATTCCAACTGAAAAAGATTCAGAATTGGAACTTGAAAAATGGATGGTCAACAGCAAATTTTGGAAAATGTAACTTTGGGAACAGCTACTGTTTTTGTCCGTATTTTCCCGATAAATGGTTGAAATAATTAGAATGCCTTTCAGGGAACGAATGAATTGAACGAGAGAAAAAAGGCATTAAATTTTGAAAAAAACAGAGATATGAAAATAGAAAATACAAAAGCACAAATGCGAAAAGGGGTTTTGGAATACTGCATCCTGCTGGTACTCGAAGAAAAACCTCTTTATGCGAACGACATCATCGACGACCTGAAACAATCGAAAATGATTGTTGTGGAAGGAACCCTTTATCCGCTGTTGACCCGTTTGAAAAACGATGGTTTGCTAACATACCGCTGGGAAGAAAGCACGCAGGGACCACCTCGAAAATATTACGAACTAACCGACGAAGGAAAAGTATTTCTGAAAGAACTGGGCGAATCGTGGAACGAGTTGGTCGATGCCGTGGCGATGATTAAAAACCATAAATAACCGGGGTGGAAACAAATTGAGATAACAACAGAAAAAACATAGAAAATGAAAAAGACATTTACAATCAATATAAGCGGAAACGTTTTCCATATCGACGAAGATGCGTATGAAAAACTGCAAAAATATCTTCAAATGTTGAACCGCCATTTTGGAACCAACGAAGAAGGTCGGGAAATTTTACAGGACATTGAAGCTCGTATAGCAGAGCTTTTCAATGAAAAAATTAAAGAGGGCAAAGAGGTTATTATCGACCTATGGGTTGACGAGGTAATTGCCCGGATGGGTAAGCCGGAAGATTTTATGGACACAGATGCAGAAGAGGAAAAACCTGCCCCACCGGAACAAACCACTCAAAACAGGACCAAACGGCGGATGTACCGCGACCCCGATCGCCGCGTATTCGGAGGCGTTTGCGGGGGTATGGGCGCCTATTTTAATATCGACCCGGTGTTTATGCGCATTATCTTTTTCTTACTATTTTTTGTAATCGGCCCTTTTAATGTGTTGTTGTATTTCATATTATGGATTGCGGTTCCGAAAGCTCGTACTACAGCACAGCGCCTTGAAATGAGAGGTGAAGAAGCAACGGTTTCGAATATCGAAAAATCGATAAAAGAAGAAGTGAAGGATGTAAAAGATAGTTTCCAGCGATTTAAAAATTCGGACACTTACGAGAAAGGGAAAGATGGAGCCTCGCGTTTAGGAGATTTGATATACAACGTGTTGAAAGTTTCCCTGAAAATACTGGTCATTTTAGTTGGGGTAATATTGATTTTAGCCGGATTCTTTGGTTTGCTGGGATTTCTTAGTACCATACTGATTGGCCATTCTATTCTTGCCAGCGCTCCTTGGATATCTGGCTGGGGGCCTGAATTTCAAATATCCGGATTTTTCAATCATATTATCAATCCGGGTTCGTTGACCATTTCAATAATTGCCATTGTATTGCTGGTCGCTATTCCACTGATGGCCATCTTGTTTGTCGGTACAAAAATGATTTTCAGGTACAAAACCAATAATAAAATTATCGGTCTTGCATCGGTAGGAGTTTGGCTTATTGCTCTGTTCACCCTGATATTGGTTACAGTTGGGCAGGTCGACAATTTCAGTAAACGAACTTCAACAACTGTTAGTACGAAAATTGAATGTCAGAATTGCAAAAATCTGGTAATGGAATTAGGAACTGACAAGTACGAAAATTACACCGACTTGGAAATGAACCTGGACCGGATGAAAATGATTAAAGTTAATGGCGATGAAATACTTTTAGGTGACGCACGTCTTGATATAGAAAAGAGTTCAAACGATCAATTCGCCATTGTTTTAAAGAAAAAGGCCCGTGGTAAAAGCCAGGATGAAGCACAAACGAATACGGAAATGATTGTGTATAATTTTCAGCAAAAAGATTCTGTAATCACGTTCGATCCGTATTACACGCTGGGTGAAGGTGGAAAATGGAGGAACCAGGAAGTTGATATCGTGGTAAAAGTGCCGGTGGGCAAGTCGGTATATCTCAATAAAAACCTTGCCCGCATTATTTACGATATTGAAAATGTGAACAACACCTGGGATGGCGATATGGTCGGGAAATACTGGGTCATGACCGAAGACGGATTGGCATTGAAAGAATAGTTGATTTAAGGTAAAATAAAGCATGGTTTGTACCCTGTTGTTTGTTTTTCCGGAGATTGGTCTTCGGGTCAATCTCCGGCAGGGTACAAAACCAAAAATTTAATCTGTTTTAACTTGAAATGAAACGATTAAGGAAATCAACAAATCGGGTATTGTCGGGTGTTTGTGCCGGAATATCGGAATATATCAATCCCGAATTGGACCCCGTCATTGTACGCATCGGATTTGGCTTTTTAACGATTTTTAATCCGTTAATGTTGATACTTTATGTCGTGCTAGTCATTGTTTTGCCTGGTCCGGCATCGGGCTCCAAATAGATATTTGGCAAATCGTTTTTTCTGAAGACATATTGCAGGATCCAGAAAATTGAAATTACTAAAAACAAGAAGAGTGGCATTCGTTTTTTACGGATGCCACTCTTCTTTTGATATGATTGTTCTCCTATTTGCTTCTTCCTTTTTCCCTTATTTCCTGAAGAATTGATGCGAGCTCTTTTACTTTTTCAGGATTACTGGCTGCCAGATTATTGGTTTCTCCGGTATCCTTTTTTAAATTATAAAGTTGAGGTCCCGGGTCGTTGCCCAGTTCGATGTTTGAATTTTTGTTGATTTTGGGTCCGTTCTTTGGTTCAATGTATTTCCATTCTCCTTTAATAATCGACAAAGGTCCGGCATGTTCAATCACATGATCGCGGTCCTGTTCCGATTTTCCAAGAAAAACATCCAGCCTTTTGAAACTGTCGGGTGCATCATTTTCGGCCAGTGGTACATTTAGCATATCGGCAAACGAGGCCATAAAATCGACCTGACTAACCAGTGTGCCCGATACTTTTGGTTTGGTAACTCCGGGCCAACTAACTAAAAACGGAACCCGTGTTCCTGCATCGAAAGCCGAGTATTTGCCTCCGCGAAGAGGACCCGACGGCTTGTGCCCATTTAATTTGGCAACTGCTTCGTCGACATAGCCGTCATCCAGCACGGGGCCATTGTCGCTGCTGAAAATTACGATGGTATTTTTTTTCAGTCCAAGTTTTTCTAATTTATTCAGTATTTCTCCAACACTCCAATCCATTTGCAGGATTGCATCGCCACGGTAACCCAGGCCGCTTTTTCCTGCAAAACGCGAGTGTGGCATGCGGGGAACATGAATATCGTGCGTCGAAAAATAAAGAAAAAAGGGTTCTTTCTGATGTTTTTCGATAAAGCCCAGAGCTTTTCCGGTAATAACATCGGCAATATCTTCATCGACCCACCGGGCAGCTTTTCCCCCGCTCATATAGCCAATACGTGAAATTCCATTTACAATGGTACAATTGTGCCCGTGGCTCCACATCTGTTTCAACATTTCAGGATGATCTTCCCCGGTTGGCTCATTGCCTACCTTTTCCTTGAAACTGACCTGGATCGGATCGTTGGGGTCAAGCCCGACAACACGCTGGTTCTCGACGAAAACACAAGGAACTCTATCGCCGGTGGCTGGAAGAAGGAATGAATAATCGAAACCCAGTTCGCGCGGGCCGGGATAAATATCGCCGTTCCAATTGGGGCCATCCGCCCCCCCCCAGACCCAAGTGCCATTTGCCTACAACGCCGGTTTTGTAACCGGCTTTCTGAAATACATCGGCAATAGTGGTTTGTCCCGGGTTAATAATCGATGAAGCGTCGCCGGGCGCTATTCCGGTCCCTTGCTGGCGAAAAGCGTATTTACCGGTGAGCATTGAAAAACGCGAAGGCGTGCAGGTAGACGATGAACTATGCCCGTTGGTAAACAGTATGCCTTCTGCGGCAATGCGATCAACGTTCGGGGTGCTAACTTTTGTTGCTCCGTAGCAACTGATGTCCCCATAACCAAGATCATCTATATAAATGATAACAACATTTGGCTTTGCGGGAATTCCTTTTTCTTTCGCAAATGAGTTGTAACTATTCAGAATGAATAGCGACATTACAACCCAAAACGAAATAACTGCTTTGTTACTCATTGGATTCGTTTTTGATAAGTTGTTAAATTTTGGTTTTGCAAGATAGTAAAAATCTAAATTATCAGGTTTAATTGATTTTTTAAAGAAATAGCAGAGTAATAACGTCTGTAACTACCGAAAATGATTGTGTAGCTATTCCCTGGCCTTCGTTGTGTTCTTTTAAAAAGAAAAATTGATACAGAATTTACACATACCATCATTGAAAAAGCAAGCATTAGATACAAATCCTTCCCGGAAAAATTCGATATCAAAGCAATATAAAAATACAGATATAGCGCAATACCATTTGTTTTGTATGTTTTAATTGTGAAAAAAATGTAAAAAAACAATAATACCCTATTCGAAAATGGGGGTACATTAAAAATGTTTGTATTTTTGACAGGTTTTTATCGAAAAAGATTGTTAAGGATTATTCATTAAAAATTACAGGTATGGCTGAATTCAGGTTTAACGCATTAAAAGAGGTACTTTCCAGAAAGCCTCAGGAAGTAAAAAGGGAAGACATCCTTACTTCCGATTTTTTCGGTATGTCGGTTTTCGACCGGCCGAAAATGAAAAAATATCTTTCGAAAGAAGCGTACAAAGCAGTTGTTGATGCCGTTGACAGTGGCACTACGATCGATCGGAAAATGGCTGATCAGGTGGCGCAGGGCATGAAAGCCTGGGCAGTGGAAAGCGGAGCAACTCATTACACACACTGGTTCCATCCCTTGACTGACGGAACCGCAGAAAAACACGATGCGTTTATCGTCCATGGTGAAAACGGCAGCGTCGTCGAAAGTTTATCCGGATCGTTGCTGGTACAACAGGAGCCGGATGCTTCTTCGTTCCCGAGCGGTGGTATTCGCCAGACTTTCGAAGCCCGGGGCTATACTGCATGGGACCCCTCGTCACCGGCTTTCGTGGTCGACGGGACACTGACCATTCCCACTGTTTTTATTTCGTACACGGGTGAAGCGCTCGATTACAAAACCCCTCTGCTCCGTTCGCTGCGTGCTATCGATGAAGCAGCAACCGTTGTTTGTCAGTATTTCGACAAAAATGTAACGAAAGTATATACAAACCTGGGCTGGGAACAGGAATATTTCCTGGTTGACGAAGCCCTTTTCATGGCCCGTCCCGATTTGATGCTCACCGGGCGCACCCTCATGGGACACGCATCGGCCAAAGATCAACAGATGGACGATCACTATTTCAGCTCGATACCAACACGGGTTTACCGGTACATGGAAGATTTGGAAAATGAATCGTACAAATTGGGTATTCCTTTGAAAACTCGTCATAATGAGGTCGCTCCCAACCAGTTTGAGCTGGCTCCTATTTACGAAGAGGCCAATCTGGCTAACGATCATAACCAGTTGGTTATGGACCTAATGAAAAAAGTGGCCCGTCGTCACAATTTCAGGGTATTGTTTCATGAAAAACCTTTTGCCGGAATCAATGGTTCGGGCAAGCACAACAACTGGTCGATGGCCACCGATACGGGTGTGAACCTGCTTTCGCCGGGGAAAAACCCAAAATCGAATTTGCAGTTCCTCACATTCATGATAAATACCATCAAGGCGGTTTACGACCACCAGGATTTGTTGCGCGCCAGCATTATAAGCGCTTCCAACTCTCATCGGTTGGGCGCTAACGAAGCGCCGCCGTCCATCATTTCAGTCTTCCTTGGAACCGAAGTCAGCAAAATGCTCGACCTGATGGAAGAATCGGTAGTTGACCGAAAAATGACACCGGACGAGAAAACAGCCCTCAAACTAAACATCGGGCGTATTCCTGAAATTCTGCTGGATAATACCGACCGCAACCGTACTTCGCCTTTCGCATTCACCGGAAACCGATTCGAATTTCGCGCAGTAGGCTCGTCGGCCAATTGCTCATCGGCGCTGATTGCCTTAAACTCGGCAGTAGCCGCCCAGTTGAAAAAATTCAGCACAGAAGTTGATGCCCTGGTTGAAAATAATATCCGCAAAGACGAGGCCATCTTTCAGGTACTGAAAAAGCTGATCATCGACTGCAAACCCATTCGTTTCGATGGCAATGGGTACAGCGAAGAATGGGTTATTGAAGCCCAATCGCGTGGACTAACCAACATTCTCAGCGTGCCGAAAGCGTTGGAAGCATTCCTCAGTCCGAAAGTAAAAGAGCTTTTCAAAAGCGTTGAGGTCTACGACGAAAGGGAACTGGAAGGTCGCGCTGAAGTGGAATATGAAAAATATTTCAAAAATATTCAGATTGAAGGGCGTGTGCTTGGCGATCTTGCCATCAACCACATTGTGCCAACAGCAGTGAAATACCAAACCATGCTGCTCGAAAATGTAAGGAACCTGAAAGAAGTATTTTCAGAAGAAGAATACAATGAACTGTCTTCCGGACGGAAGGAGTTGATCAAGGAAATTGGCGGACACGTTTCTTCGATAAAAGCACTGGTAAAAGAAATGATAGAAGCACGCAGAGTAGCCAATATGATTGAAGATTCGATTGAAAGAGCAGAGGCTTACGATACGTCCGTCCGTCCGTACCTGGAAAATATTCGTTATCATATCGACCGGCTCGAACTGATCGTGGACAACGAATTGTGGCCATTGCCCAAATACCGTGAACTTTTATTTGTTCGATAACCAAAAATTACGAAACACAGTAACCCCGGTCGAAAGCCGGGGTTTTTGTTTGGATAGGCGAAAAGCAGTACTTTGATAAATCTAACTTTTCATCTTGTTTAAAGTGACTGGAATATTGTATTTTAGCCCAAAATAAATCGCATACCATGAGATTCCGGCATATCCTTGTATTATTTGTACTCGTTGTTTTCTGTTCCTGCTCAAGCAATCAGCTGCTGACTGAGGCCAACCAGTCGTTCGAAAGGGGCGAATATTATGCTGCTCTCGAAAAATATAAATTGCTCAATCAGAAAGAAAAAGATTCGAAGAAAAAAGCACAAATTGCCCTGCGCATGGCAGATGCTTATATGGGTCAGGGGGGCTATTCGCAGTCAGCTGTTTGGTACAAAAATGCAATCCGGCGCGGGCACAACAGCTCCGATGTCCAGCTTTCATACGGCGATGCCCTGCGCGCCAGCGAAAAAATTGATGAACTGGATTTGCTTGTTGGTGAATTGGAAAAAACCGATGCGGATGATCCAAAACTTAAAAATGAAGTTGCTTCGTTAAAGCTGATTCGCCACTGGCAAAAATTGCCACCCATTTATTTAATTGACAATCTGAAAAACCCCAACTCGCCGGGAGATGAAATTTCAGCGAGAATCGTTCCGGGCAAAACAAACCATATCCTGTTTTCGTCTTCTTCTGAAAACACCTTGGGGAAAGACATCAGCCCGGTCACCGGACAAAAATTTGCCGATATTTTCACTGCTGAATACGATTCGGCACGTTCGAGATGGTCGTTCCCCAAACCATTGGGCGACAGTTTAAAAATTAATACGGAAGTCCACGAATCTGCAATTACTTTTGATAGGGAGGGTAAACTGGTCGTTTTTGTACGCGCAGAATATGCCAGTGGCCAAAAGATGACCTCCAAACTCTATTTCTGTAAAAAAGAGACTGAAACCTGGTCTGCGCCGGAGCTAATTTTATTTACGAATGATGGCTCTTCGTATCTCGATCCTTTTGTTTCCAACGATGGCAAATGGTTGCTGTTTGCTTCCGACAGAGCCGGAGGCAAGGGAAAAACCGACATCTGGAAATCGGAAATAAAAGACGGACAATTTTCGGAACCGGTGAACATGGGCGAACAAATAAATACCCCCGGACGGGAAATCAGCCCTTTCATGAAAAAGAACGGGCATTTGTATTTTTCTTCGGATTATCACCCGGGCGTGGGAGGACTCGATATTTTTCACGCAACGGTCGACCTGAACGACAAATGGACAGTAGAAAATATGTCGACGCCGGTAAATTCGCCTGCCGACGATTTCGGCATTACTTTTTACCCTGTGGGAGAACGGGGCTTTTTCTCTTCTTCGCGCAAAGGTTCACGATCGGTCGATCTGTATTCATTTTATTCACCCCCTCGCCTCTTTCAATGTTTCGGGAAAGTTTGCAGCATGGAAACCGACTCGGTGATCGACAATGTGAATGTGCGGGTGGCAGGCACCGACGGAACTTCGCTGCTGCTAAAAACCGACAAAGGCAAATTTCAGGTCGACCTGAAGCCAGAAACCGATTACGCGATCATGGTGTTTAAAAAAGGGTACCTGAATGCACAGGCAAAAATTTCGACCCGCGGCCTGCGCGACGCCTTTGAATTCAACCTCGATTTCAAACAGGCGCCAACCGATCAGCCTATAAAAATCGACGACATCAATTACGAATTCGGCAAATGGGATTTGTTGCCCGAATCACGCACTTCGCTCGACAAACTGGTTGAAGTGCTGGCGATCAATCCCGATATTTCAGTAGAAATCATGTCTCACACCGACGATGTGGGCGATGCCGCTTTCAACATGGAACTTTCGCAAAAACGAGCCGATGAAGTTGTCCGTTACCTGGTTCAAAAAGGGGTTGCACAACAACGTCTGAAGCCAAAAGGATACGGCGAATCGCTGCCATTCCGGGTCAAGCAAAAGACGGCAAAAGAATATTCATTCCTGAAAGAAGGAAATGTTCTGGAACTTAAATACATTGAACAACTGCCCAACCTGCAAAACCAGGAAGTTGCCCGCAAATTGAACCGCAGAACCGAATTTCGGGTACTGGAATAGGAGAGGCATTTGTTTCCCGTTTTAATTGATTCGGTACTCTGATTGTGCGTTTTTATTCTAGGGTCATGTCAATCAACAAAAGACGGTTTGTCATTCCGACGTAAGGAGGAATCTTTAACTTCATAGCGCTAAAAATGAGGCTCTTCACTACGTTTATGGTGACAAAACAATGTTGACATGACACTAGTTTAATTCATTAACTCCTTTTACGGATCGGGGTTCAATACAATGAAGGTCGAAAATGGTAATCTCATTCTTTCCTTTCTTCAACCACGGAGCCGGACAATATAATTGTTTCTGAGGGCCAATATTCCAGTAGCGTCCCAGATTGTGTCCGTTCACCCAAACAACGCCTTTTTCCCATTGGCTTACATCCAGATAAGTATCACCTGTAGAAATCAACTCAAATTCGCCTTTAAAGAAAATTCCCGGACGGGTAGCTGTTTCTGATGAAAAATTCAGGTTTTGCACATAGGTTTCGTCAAATGGAAGGGTAAAAATCTGCCAGTCCATCAGGGTCATTCCATTGAGAGAAATGCGATCGGTAATTCCTTTGCGGTCGATCATATATTCGGCAAAATTAATGCGTCCCATGCCCTCAACCAGAACATCGAGCTGCGGATTTTCAGCGGTTGAAGCAGGTAATTCAATGATGTTTTCAGCTTTTGTTCGGTCTAGTTTGCCGATGTATTTCCCATCGATAAAAACAGTGGCATAATCGTGCAAATCGCTAATCCGGAGTTTTCCTTTTTTGTGACCAATCAGCGTGGTACGATACAGAATAAAACCACTTTTCTGCCCGAACATTTCCATCGGTTTGGGTTGAGGCGACCGGATGGCCTCCGGAAGATTATCCCAAACGGAAGCCGATAGTGTAAAATTAATTTCAGGAATTTCGATCACCGGAAGTGGTGCCGGCATTGGTGAAAGTTTTTGTTTTGCAGGAAGATAACTTGCCAAGAGTTTGCGTAAAGCTATATATTTTGGAGTTGCCTGTCCCATTTCGTTGATTGGCGCATCGTAATCGTAGCTGGTTACATCGGGTTGGTATTGTGTTGGGTTAAAAGCATTGGCGCCTGCCCAGAAACCGAAGTTGGTTCCGCCGTGAATAACGTAAAAATTGAACGATTTTTTATTGTCCATCAGCCATTTTACATTTTTCAGTAATATCGTTGTGTCGGGCTGTTGCCATTGTTCGCCCCAGTGGGTAAGCCATCCCGGGTATAATTCGCTGCAAAACGAAGGAACGTTCGGATTTGCTTTTGTGGCCTGTTCAAAGTTGGTGGCATTGTACCCCGGATCGAGACCAATGGCTACCCCTGGCAACGATCCTGCCTCGAGCATGTGTGGTGTAGCTCCGTCGGCAGTATAAAACGGAACATCTATGCCGTTTCTCTTCCATTGTTCCTCAATCCATTTCATGTAAGTCCGGTCGTTTCCGTAGCTTCCGTATTCGTTTTCAATTTGCACCGTCAGGATTGGTCCTCCTTTGGTTACTTGCAAACTTTTCACCTGAACGGACAGCGTTTTAATATATCGCTCAACCGCTTTGGTATAACGCGGATCCATGCACCGGACTTTGATATCAGGAATACTTAAAAGGTACGAAGGAAGCCCGCCAAAGTCCCATTCAGCACAAACATACGGTCCGGGACGCAGCATCAACCACATACCTTCTTCCTGAACAATGCGGATAAACTGGACAATATTGTGGTTTCCTGTCTGAAAATCGAACACTCTAGTTTCTGTTTCGTGATAATTCCAGAAAATATAAGCAGCGATGGTATTGCATCCCATCGCTTTGGCCATCTGGATACGTTGCCGCCAGTATTCAACAGGAATACGTGCCGGGTGCATTTCCCCGGAAATAATTTGAAAAGGTTTTCCGTCAAGCAAAAAGTCATTTTTCCCAAGGCTGAAGGTATGTTTTTCATGGTTTTTGGCAGAACAGTTAAAAACCATGAAAAACAGAAAACCCAAAAATAAGCTCAATAAAATACCGGCTTTGCATTTCAAATTTTGACAAAACATATTTCTATTTTAACGGTTAAACGAAGGAATTTTTTTATTGCTTTACTTCAGAAACTAATTGAAAAAAACAGATATTTTTTAAAATTGGAAAGACTAATTTGAAGTGGCTAAACTAACAGCTTCATTCCGAAACCGGGGGCATCTGAAACCCGGATCATTCCATTTTCTATCTGATAATCGCCATAATCAATATCATCCGATAAACAAGTTACACCTTCGATGGTAACTATATTTCCCAACCCAGCGGAAAGATGAGTTATATAGTTGGATTTCATTCGGTCTCCCCAGGCGTGAGGACTTGCAAGCATGTTTATTTTCTTTATCTCCGGCATGAGTTTTATCCATCCGGTAAATCCTAGTCCGAAAACATCGTCCAAAAAAACATCCATTATTTTTTCTTTGCCCAATTGCATACAAACCGCATAGTCGGGATCGGCTTCACCATCGGCGTAATATGTTTTTTCAAATCCATTTTTATTCATCCACTGTTTTAAATTCCGACCAGCTTTCAATTCTTCCCTGAAAGGTTCTTCTACCCAGAAAAGCGGGATATCACCGATTTTTTCCAAGAACATGACTGTATCATCGAAACTGTACATGTCGTTAGAATCAACTAATAATTCAACATTTCTGTTTTTGTACGATTCGTTAATCAGCTTAATTATTTCAACATCTTTCTGAAGCCCTTCGGCATGCGGATACCAGCGTCCACTTCGTCCGATTTTGACTTTCAACTGGCGATATCCATAGTTGTAGTCCCATTCGCAATTTTCGAGAATAGCATCTGTGCCTTTTGTTTTGTTTTCAGGATTTAATTCATCCAAATAGATCATCCCGCTATACACCGGGATTTTCTTATTGCCTTTACTTCCCAATAATTGATAGACCGGTTTATTTAAAATGACACCCATCAGGTCATGCAAGGCAAAATCTACAGAACGGTTTAACCCTTGGGTAACTCCAACTCCCGGGATAATTAAATCGGAAACCTTCTTGTTTACGATAACCGGGATTAATTCTTCCGCTTGTTTATTTGAGAGTCCCCAGCCCATTGCTCCCTGATCGGTATACAATTTCAGGACAGTCGATTTTTTGTGTTGTCCATGAAAATCAATTCTTCCATTTTTTCCTACAAAACGGGGCCAGTGGAAATTCACTTCGAGCAATTCTCCTCTGACGATTTTATGTTTTGCTAATTCCTGGCTATCATTCGAAGGAAACCCCATGAGTCCTTGTGAAGCCTGTAACGACAATGCACCGAATGAAAGTAGTCCGGTTGAGCATGTTGTTAACTCGATAAAATGTCTTCTTTTCATGTTTTGAATTTGAATCTTTTGGTTAAAAATAACAACGATAAATGTTTTGGTTTTTAAGCAGATCCTCGTTGTAAAAACAATTCAGATAAAGATTAGTACATGACAAAAATACAAATTGCTGATTATCAGCAAAATAAACATTAAAACATTTGAATAATACTCTGAATGTCAATATCTTACAAGAAATTACCACACTTCAAAGTAAGAATAATGACACCCAGAGTAGAGTCTAAAAGTAGCGAATTAGTTTCCATTTTCCATGAGCAATCAGGTTGGAATCTGGCACGAGTGAAGTTCTTTGTTTTAATTATCAGTGTCCTTTGTAAGGTGCAAACTGTTGTTTTTGAGAAGTTAGCTACTGCATTTGACCGCAATGCCAACACCAATTCCTCACTGCGGAGAATACAACGGTTTATGGCTACTTATCTTTTGGATATAGATTTGATATCCAATTTGATATTCAGACTATTACCACATAAACCTCCTTTCCGCTTAGCAATGGATCGGACAAACTGGAAGTTTGGACAGCAGAATATCAATGTATTGGTGCTCGCAGTTGTTTATCACGGAGTTGCTTTTCCGTTGCTGTTTAGGTTGTTACCAAAATTTGGCAATTCAAACACCGATGAACGCATTGAATTGGTTGAACGGTACATCCGTCTTTTTTGGTTCAGAAGCATTGGATTGTTTGACAGCAGATCGTGAGTTTGTTGGAGGACGATGGATTAAATACCTGAATGAACAGCAGATTCGGTATTATATCCGTATTCGCGAAAACTTCTGGGTGTTGCAACCTCACAATGGCAAACGAGTTAAAGTCAGTTAGCTGTTTGCCAATTTGCCATTCAATGGCTGTCGGGTGAATCAACGAATTGTGTCCCTGAACGACCAACTCTGTTATCTCTCAGCCTCGAAAGGAAAAGACAAAGATGGAAAGCCTGAATTGCAAATTGTTATCTCGCTCAATAAACCTGAAAATGCGCTGGAAATTTACAAAGAACGATGGCAAATTGAAACTGCTTTCAGAGCTTTAAAAACAAGTGATTTCAATATCGAGGACACCCATTTGACTGAAATAGAAAGAATTGAAAAATTATTTGAATTCGTATTGGTTGCTTTTACCTGGGCATATCTGGTTGGTGATTATTTGCACAGATACATCAAACCAATCCAAATCAAAAAGCATGGGAACAAAGCTAAAAGTCTATTCAAATATGGGCTAACTTATATTGCAACTGTTCTTTTAAATGCTTTCTTTCATGATGATATCAATATCTTTAAATTTTTGTCATGTACTTAGCTGATTTTGCTAAAAGTTTAAATGAGTTTCAAAAAATAAAGAAACAGGAGACCTAATAGTCATGATATGACTCCATCGGGCAAACTTGTTTTTCATAATTCCTTTCACATCAAAGGCTTAAAAAATAATTTCAAAAAGTATACACGACAATGATTGCCGGTTTGATATTCGATTATATTTGTTCATTCTTTATCACTCATGACAAATGTCTGTAAACATCAGAAATTCAAGGATTAGCGACTTATCATTCCTCGAAAAAACAGAGCAGGTTTGTTTCCCTGACTTTCAGCGTAGTTCACGACGTTCGCTAAATCTCAGCCTCACCAGTCCTACTCAGCAGGTTTGGATTGCCGAGGTACAGACAGGAGGGAAAACTGTTCCGGCCGGGGTCATGGTTCTGATTCTTTATCAACATACGCTTCGTTTGTTCTCGCTGGCTGTTTTACCTGAATTCCAGGGACAGGGAATCGGGGGAACACTGGTCGCCCATTGTATTGAACAAGCCCAGCTCAAAGGGTTCGAAAAAATTTCGCTTGAAGCGCGAATGGCTGATTGCAAATTGGTTGACTGGTACGGACAGCAAGGTTTTATTGCCGCCGAAGAATTGCAGAATTATTATACCGAAGGGGAACATGGCCTCCGGATGTACCTGAAAATTCCTCAAATAAAGGAAAAGAAAGTAATTTCGAATATTATTGTGGTCGATAATCCCAAACAATGGACTCTTGAAGTGGAGGGATTGCGGGTGGTTTCATCGAAAAAATACCTGTCGGATCCCGAATTTCAGGAAATAAAAAACGTCCGCATTTTCAACCTTTCGAATACTTATCGTTACCAGAGTATCGGTTATTATGTGTCACTGTTGGCATCGGCGCGAGAACATCGCGCAATACCAAATGTCACTACCATCCGCGATTTTCGCAATGTGTCAATCATCCGCACTATTGCCAGCGATATCGACGAACTGATGCAGAGTACCCTGGCCAAAATCAATCCGGGGCAATTCTGTTTCAATATTTATTTTGGGCACACCATCGACCCAGCTTTTCGCCACCTGGGACAAAAATTATACAGCCTGTTCGAAACGCCATTGCTTCAGGTTATTTTTAACTATACCGACCGTTGGGTAATTCAGCGGGTCACTCCTTTGAGCCTGGATAAAATAGACAAAAACGATTTTGAACGAATTCAGGATTTTGCAAAACATTATTTTTCGAAGAAGAGGTTTCTGAAGCCGCGGTTTCAAAATTACAAATACGATCTGGCAATACTGGTGAACCCGGAAGAAAAAAACCCGCCCTCGAATAAACAAGCCCTCGAAAATTTTAAGGAAGCCGCGCGGAAAGTTGGGTTTTATACTGAATTTATCGAAAAAGATGATTACGACAGGCTGAGTGAATTCGATGCTTTGTTCATTCGTGAAACGACTAATGTGAACGACCACACGTATCATTTTTCACGCATGGCGTATGCCGATGGTTTGGTGGTAATCGACGATCCGTGGTCGATTATGCGTTGTTCGAACAAAATTTTCCTGAACGAACGGATGAAGCAAAACCGGATTAAAACACCGGTTAGCTGGGTTATCGGGAAAGGAATGTACAAACCTTCGGAATTTAAATATTACAAGTACCCGCTGGTGCTAAAACAACCCGACAGCGCCTTCTCGCTGGGAGTGACCAAGGTGAACAATGCCCAGGAAATGGAAGCATCGGTTAACCAATTGCTGAAAAAGTCGGATTTGATTATTGTACAGGAATTTCTTCCTTCGGAATACGACTGGCGGATTGGCGTACTCGATGAAAAACCACTGTTTGCCTGCAAATACTACATGGCCGATAACCACTGGCAAATTTATAACTGGGATGGAAAGAAGGAGGAAGATTATTCCGGAGATTTTGAAACTGTTGCAATCGAATCGGTTCCTGAGAAAGTTGTTAAAACCGCAGTAAAAGCTGCCTCGTTAATGGGCGACGGGCTGTATGGCGTCGATCTGAAAATGATTGGCGACAAGGTATACCTGATTGAAGTAAACGACAACCCCAATATCGATGCCGGCATTGAAGATGTGGTGTTGAAAGAAGAATTGTATCTCGAAGTGATGCGGTCGCTTTATAAACGCATTGAGATGTCGCGAAACTTGTCGCGGTTTATTTCGGTGGAAAAATATTAATGCGAGTTTGGCCGAAGAATTATCACTGCCTGTTTTCCTTAAGTCTCTTTTGGTAGCATTTCAGCCCGCGTTCCCTGGAAAATTTTGATCCGTGACCCGCATAAATTTCGTCAATATTCAGATTGAAAATGAGTTCCCATGTTTCCATTAAAAGCGGAACATCGTTGCAAAAAGGGGTGAATACCGAATGCGGATAAACGGGGAAGAAACAATCGCCTGTAATAATTACCCGGTTTTCGAGTACTATCGAAACTGAACCTTCGGTGTGTCCCGGGGTTGGTAAAACATACCCATCAATCCCCCATTCGGCAAGACTAAACTTTTCGGTAATAACGATATCGGGTTCAACAGCCTGATAGGCGGCAAGATCTGGATAAATGGTTCGCCCCAGCGAAGCAATAAATTTTGTATAGGCATTGGTTCCATTAGGAATGCGGGTGTATCCTTTTGCAAGGCAACTGGCTTCTTTTTCGTGAACCATCACCTTTGCACCGGTCAGCGCTTTCAGTTCGGCCGTGCTTCCTGCATGATCGAAGTGAGTGTGTGTTTGGATAATCAATGCCAAATCGGAAGGCTCAATTCCATGATTTTTTAGCTTCGATAAAATAGCTTTTCCATGATTTTTCAGGCCCGTATCAATCAGGATCGAATGGTTGCCGTTGATCACTAAAAATGTATTGGCATAACCAATCGGGATGCGGATTACTTTTACCGAAGCCATCGTTTTTTCTTTCAAAAATAAGGAAAATAAAAAAGCGGAACCCAATGATCCCGCTTCCTCAGAATATATTGAATTCTTATTTTTCAAGTTCTTTGTAAACCAATGCGCTGGCGCCTACGATAGCAGCATCGCCGGCTTTCAGTTTCGAAGGCAACACTTTGATCTTGTTTTTGAAGATGGGCAACAAGTGTTCGTTCATGCTTTCAATGGTAGGTTTGAAAATATAGTCGCCGGCAGCCGTTGGCCCGCCAAACAGGAAGACAGCTTCGGGACTGGTGTGATGAACCGTGTCGGCTAAGCCTTGGCCAAGCCATTTGCCGGTTTGTTCGAATACTTCGAGCGCTACTTTATCGCCTTTTTCGGCAGCATCAAAAATCATTTTCGAATCCAGTTCGTTAAACGATTTGTTGGCCAGTAAACTGTTGGTGGCATTGTCGCGCACCATGATTTCGAAAGCTGTACGTTTCATGCCCGGCGCCGAACAATATGCTTCGAGGTGTCCTTTGGCTCCGCATCCGCACAGGCGCCCACCGGGGATCAGCATGGTATGCCCGCATTCGCCGGCAAATCCGTCGTGTCCGTAAACCATATTGCCATCAACGACAATACCGCTACCAACGCCGGTGCCAAGTGTGTACATTACAAAGTTTTTCATGCCTTTGGCACCGCCATAAATCATTTCGCCAATTGCTGCAGCATTGGCATCATTGGTCAAAGCAATTGCCGGAAGTTCGGGAAACTTTTCTTTTAGCAGGGCCACAAAATGGATTACCCCGCGAAATGAAAGGTTGGGGGCGTATTCAATAGTTCCGTTGTAATAATTGCCGTTTGGCGCACCAACACCGATCCCTAATATGTCAATGTCGGCATTCAGTAATTTAACCGATTTGATCAGTTCCTTGATGGCATCCGACAGTTCGGTCATATACTTGTTAATATCACCGTGCGAAGGGGTTGCAATGTTGCTTTTTACCATTACGTTTCCTTCTGCGTCAACGACTCCTATTGCGGTATTTGTTCCGCCAATATCAACACCAATTGCTACTTTTTTCATTTTTTAAAATGTTATTCAGAAAAAAGGACAGAAAACCGGATCCTCTTTTCGTTCATGATTTATTGTTTTTTGGTAATAAGTTAAAAATAACCTGCATGGGCAGGACGAGAACAAAAATAGAAATTTAATTGAAATTTCGAGGCAGCGGGTTCTGTATTAACTTTTTTTAGTGGTTTGGAAACAGCAGACTTTTCCTCTTCACTGAAACATCAGTAAAAAACAGGATGCGGCAATGTGTAGCGGTTGCTGTTCCGTGCCGGGAAGAATAGCCGAAATATCCAAATTATTAGTGCTTTGCCAGCGAAAACAAGTATTCCAGGCCTCCTTCGGGACGGTTGCGAACGGAAACTTCGCCTTTGTGCAGATGAACCGCATTCTTCACGATTGACAAGCCCAGTCCGGTTCCCCCTGTTTCGCGGGAACGGCCCCTGTCGACCCGGTAAAAACGCTCGAAAATACGCTGCAGATGTTCTTCAGGTATGCCCGGCCCGTTGTCGGAATAGGAGAAGTAGTAATAATTTTCGTCTTCGAGGTACTGGTTAATAATGATTGTGATATTCTTCCCCGCGTAATTGATGGTATTTTCTATCAGATTCTGGAATACCGAAAAAACCAGCGAGTCGTTGCCGTTCAGTTCAACCGAATTATCAACCTGAATGTTGCATTTTATAGATGCAGCATCGAGCCTGCTGCTCAGGTTCTCGATCACATCTTCGATAATCCGGCGAATGTTCAGCTTTTTTAATTCGAAAAGCTCGCCTGCATCTTCAATATTATTCAGCAGCGAAACATCGTTGATCAGGTCGCTCAGGCGTTCCGACTGGGCAAATGCCCTTTCAATAAAATATTTTTGTTTGTCGGCCGGAACATTGGCTGAGAGGATGGTTTCGAGGTATCCTTTGATGGAGGCCAGCGGTGTTTTCAGCTCGTGGGCAATATTCGATGTGAGTTGCTGTTTCAGCAGGCGTCGCCGTTCGGGGCGCGAAATATCGGGAATCAGGATTTCGAAACTTTTGTCGGTAAAAAGAATCACCTGTACCTGGAAATACTGGTCGCCCCGGGCAATGGTGATTTCATGGCGCGGCAGTTCTTCCTGTCCCGGAAATAAATTGTCTTCCAAATGTTTATTGATGAAATCAGCAATTTCTTTGAATTCAGGAATCAGGAAAATATGTTCGGCAGAAATAGTCGATTTTTCAGAAATCAGATTGATATACTGGATGAAATGACTGTTGGCCAGTGTTTTTTCTTTTTTTGCTGAAAAGAAAGCGATGCCCACGTTCAGCACCTGAAGATGGCGGAAAAGTTTTTCCTTTTCGTTTCCCAGGTCATCTTTGGCATCTTTCATTTTCTTGTAAATCTGAATGATATGCTCGCTGATTACACCCAGTTCGTCATCCGGAAAATCTGTGTGGTCGTCGATTTTTTCGTCGTGCCCGGCCCGGATGGCAAAATCTTTCAGCCGGTTGATAAATTTGCCCAAACGGCGGGTTACAAAGAAGAGTAAAAGCCCAATTACCACGAACATGAACATCAGGAAAAAGACAAACATTTTCTCGGCTTTCAGGAAATGGACGATTTCGACGTTGTAAATAATTGAAGTGCGGATGAAATAATCGTTGTAAAAACGGGCATAATAATAGAATTTCTGATGAGTAGTAACCGATTCATGAATGCTGGAACCTTTCCCGAGAAACAGCGCTTTTTGTATTTCCGGGCGGTTGAGATGGTTCTCCATGTGCTCGTAATCTTCCACGAAACTATCGTATAAAACTTTCCCGTCTTTGCCGATCAACGTGGTACGCACATTCTCGTGCGGAAGGATGGTTTTCAGGCTGTCGAGCACCCGGAAATCCTGTTTTTCAAGAATGTGACGATATTCGATAAACTTGTGGGTTATCTCTGTGATGTTCTCAAGTGTATTTTCGAGTTGCGCAGTCTTGTATCTTTTTTCACGATTGAATTGGAAAATCAGTATTGCAATGATGAAAAATGTAAATACTGCCAGGAAATAGTAGAAAATACGTTTTTGGTAGGTCCGTTTTTGGTTGATCACGATGGTAAATTTTAGGTTGTTCCTGATATTTTCGTCCGCTATATTTCAAAGCTGTAGCCGTAGCCCGATTTTCCTTTTATCATGTCGCCGTACGCACCGATTTTTTTTCTCAGCCGGGCGATATTTACATCCACGTTGCGCTCGGTAACAATCACATCGTCGCGCCACACCCGATCGAGGATTTCTTCGCGACTGAGGTATTTCCCCCGGTTGGCAACCAGCAGCGCGAGTATTTCAAATTCTTTGCGGGTGAGGTTGATGGGTTCATCGTATATTTTCAGTGTTTTGCGCTCCAGGTCAATGCTCAGGTCGTCGATTTGGACCAGGGCCGATTGGACCGGTTCGCTCTTTCCGCGTTTCAGCACGGCTTTGATGCGGGCCACCACTTCCTTGATTGAAAACGGTTTCGAAATATAATCGTCGCCACCTACGTTGAAGCCTGTCAGCATATCGTTTTCCCCGGTTTTGGCGGTCAGGAAAATGATGGGGACATTCAGTTGCAGTTCGCGCCTGATTTTGTAGGCCACCCGATAGCCCGAAATTTCACCCATCATCACATCAAGCAGGATCAGGTCGAAGCCGGGAAGTGGTTTCTTCAGGGCTTCCTCGCCCGAATAGGCAACATCAATGTCGAATCCTTCGCTCATCAGGTTGAACTGAAGGATTTCGCACAAATCCTTCTCGTCGTCAACAATCAGTATGTTGTATTTTCCCTTCATTCCCGTTTCTCTTTATTTTTATCAGTCGTCTTCTTTTCGCTGGTGCCGGATGTCTTTTCCTTCGAACGAATAAATGGCTGCTTCGGCAATGTTGGCTGCATGGTCGGCAATTCGCTCGATGTTCGAGACCATCTCTTTGATGGTGATAAAACTAAGCAAAACACTTTTCTTTTCTTCGCCTAATTTGCCTTTTCCGATCGCTTTTTTCAGCATTTTGTGGTTCATTTCGTTGGCCACCGGCTCGTTTCTGATAGTCCATATTGCCAATTCCTTGTCTTCGTTGGTAAATGCAATCAACGAATTTTTTACCATGCTGATACTGAGCATGAGCATGTTTGAAATCACATCCGACAACTCCTGGTAGACGGCTTTGCTTTTGATGCTTTCCATGAAATGAAAAATACTCACTACATGGTCGCCAATCCGTTCGAGGCTGATTACCATGCGGTAACAGGCAATAATTTTGCGTATTTCGGAAGCAACCGGTTGATACAAAACAATGGTATTCACAATCCGGTCGCTCAGTTTTACTTCCCGTTTATCGAGGTGTTTTTCATTTTCCATCACCTCTTCCAATAATTCTGAAGGAACTGCCAGTTCGCCCGACAGCATTTGCGCTTCAAGATAATCGAGCTGAAGGAGTACCAGGTTGGCAAGTTCCTCAAATTCAATTGAAATGGTATTTATTGCATCGTCTTTCTTAATGGTCATCGTGTTTTCTTTGTCTAAAATTAACCAAATTTTCCTGTTAAATATTCCTCGGTCCGTTTATCCTGAGGATTGGTGAACATGTTCTTTGTTTTGTCGTATTCAACCAGTTCGCCCGACAGCATTTGCGCTTCAAGATAATCGAGCTGAAGGAGTACCAGGTTGGCAAGTTCCTCAAATTCAATTGAAATGGTATTTATTGCATCGTCTTTCTTAATGGTCATCGTGTTTTCTTTGTCTAAAATTAACCAAATTTTCCTGTTAAATATTCCTCGGTCCGTTTATCCTGAGGATTGGTGAACATGTTCTTTGTTTTGTCGTATTCAACCAGTTCGCCCAGGTACATGAACAGCGAGTAGTCGGAGATTCGTGCGGCCTGTGCCATGTTGTGGGTCACCAGGATGATGGTGTAGTTTTCCTTCAGTTTGGTCAGCAGATCTTCCACTTTCGATGTTGCCACCGGGTCGAGCGCCGAGGTGGGCTCGTCGAGCAGGATCACTTCGGGGCCAAAAGCAAGGGCGCGGGCAATGCACAACCGCTGTTGTTGTCCGCCCGAAAGGAAAGTCCCTTTTTTGAAAAGCGAATCTTTTACTTCTTCCCAGAGTACTACATCGCGTAGCGAACGTTCCACAATTTCGTCTTTTTCACTTTTTTTCAGACGGATGCCATTCAGTTTGTACCCGGCAATCACATTGTCGTAAATGCTCATGGTCGGGAACGGGTTGGGACGTTGGAAAACCATCCCGGTCATCCGCCGCACTTTGATGGTCGGTAGTTTGTAAATGTCTTGCCCGTTCAGCAAAACCGTGCCTTTGGTTTCGATGTTTTCGTACAATTCGTGCATCCGGTTCAGCGCGCGCAAAAGGGTACTTTTACCGCAACCCGAAGGTCCCATGATGGCTGTCACCGTGTTTTTTCTTATCTCGACCGACACGTCTTTTACCGCATAATTGTCTTTATCGTATGCCACCGACAAATTTTGGATCGACAAAATCGGGTCTTTTACTTTTATGATGTTCTTTTCACTCATTTTCAAAATTATTTTCGTTTGGCCGCAATCTGTTTCGACACGATATTCAGCAGCAACACAATTCCCATCAGCAGCAGCGACGAACTCCAAATCAGATCGACCATGTTGGGATCATTATAGAATTCCCAGATCAGAAGCGGGATGGCGCTGGTTGGCTCACTAATATTTAAATTGATTACCGAACTTCCCAGTGCAGTGAGCATCAGTGGCGCTGTTTCGCCCATCACTCTCGAAATAGCCAGCAAAACACCGGTCAGCAAACCGCTGAAACCCGTTGGTCCCAATATCTTCAGGATAACTTTGTAATACGGTACACCCAATGCAAGCCCGGCTTCTTTCAGGGTTTGAGGGATCATTTTCAGGGTTTCCTCAGTGGAACGGATAATCATTGGCAACATCATGATCGACAAGGAAACACTGCCAGCCAGGGCAGAATAGCCGTTGGTAATATTTTTCACGATCCACAGATAGGCAATCAAACCCAGCACAATGGACGGGACTCCCTGAATAATATCCGAAATACTCCGGGTCAGGTTGGCCAGTCTTTTTCCCTGGTTTTCGTACAGGTAGATGCCCGTAATAATTCCTACCGGAATGGCAATGATGGCGGCCAAAACGACCATCAGCAGAGTGCCGGTAATCCCGTTGGCGATACCTCCCGGAATCACTTCGTTGTTGCTGATTGCCGTCATCGCTTCGTAGGTGTTGGGTGTATTCCGGATGACGAATTCAAAACTTATCTGTTTGTACCCTTTGGCGATCAGCTTCGAAATAATGAGTATAATGGGTGAAATCGTCAGCCCCGCCATGGCGATGACCAGCCAGTAAAAAATGCGGTCTTTCAGCAACCGGCGTTTCGAGTTATCGATCAGGTGCAATGCTTCCATATTATCCCATCCTTTTAATAATCATTTTCCCGATGCCGTTTACTATTCCCGTTATCAGGAATAAAAGCAACCCGATGGTAATCAGCGAACTTAATTTGAGCCCGTCGGCCTCGCCAAATTGATTGGCAATTACACTGGCCATGGTATTTCCGGTCCCGAAAAAGCTGTCGGGAACCTTGTTCGCATTACCAATCAGCATGGTTACGGCCATGGTTTCGCCCAGCGCACGGCCAAAAGCAAGGATGTACCCGGCAAAAATACCCGAACGCGCTGTTGGCAGAATAACCGTTGAAATTACTTCCATGCGGGTGGCCCCCATCGAATAGGCAGCTTCCTTTAAATCGTTCGGTACCATGCTGATAATTTCATTCCCGAGCGAAGTAGCGTACGGGATAATCATGATGGCCAAAATCAGGCTGGCGGTAAAAACACCGAACCCCTGATTTTCAAAACCCAAATTGACAAGGAAAGGGCGGAGCACATAAAAGCCCCACAATCCGTAAACAATCGACGGGATGCCGGCCAGCAAATCGACCATCAGCCCGATGATCCGCGCAATGCGTGTATTTCTGAAATATTCGCCCAGAAAAAGGGAAGTTGCCAGCGAAAGCGGCAAACACAGAATTAATGCAACGAAGGAAGTAATTAAGGTGCCTGCAATGAAAGGCAAAGCGCCATAGTTTTCACTTCCATCGGTTGGGTTCCAAACGTTGGACCAGATAAATTGTATGCCGAATGTTTTAACGGCGGGTATGGCTCCTCCGACCAGCGAAAAAACCATACCTCCCGCTACCAATATGATCAGGAAAGAAAATGAATAAAGAACAATTTTCGTAATCTTATCACTGTTCATCGAATGCGTTTATCAGATTATTTTAAGATCGGTTTTCCGTTGTAGGTTGCCGTCCGGAGTATTTCTTTTGACAAGCTCACTGCTTTTGCCGGAAGGGGTGAATAATTTACTTTCGATGCTTCGGCCTGTGCTTTTTCGCTGACCAGCCAATCGAGGAGTTTCAAGGTTCCTTCTGCTTGTTCCAAAGAGCGGTCGTTGTAGGCCTGTTCCTTGTAAAAAATGATCCAGGTAAATCCGCTGATCGGGTAGGCAGCCGGATTGGATGAGTTGGTTAGCATGATGCGGGTGTCGGCCGGAATATCGCCTTGTGCTGCAGCGCTAACCGATTCGATACTTGGCAAAATGTAAGCGCCGGAACTGTTCTGAACCTTTGCCGTCTGAATTTTCTGTGCAAAAGCATATTCGGAACCTATGTACCCGATGGAACCTGCGGTTTGCTGAATCGTTCCGGCTACACCGGGGTTTCCTTTTGCTCCCATTCCAACCGGCCAGTTCAGCGATTTTCCGATACCAATCTGATCCGCCCATTTTTTGCTGATCTTGCTCATGTAGTCGCTAAAAATCTGGGTGGTTCCGCTACCGTCCGAGCGGTGAATAAATGTGATCGCCAAATCCGGAAATTTCACTCCCGGGTTGTTGGCCTGAATCGCAGCGTCGTTCCATTTGGTGATCTCGCCCATGAAAATTTTGGCAAGAAGATCATTCGATAATTTTAGCTCATCGATTCCGGGCAGGTTGTATACGATTACCACAGCACCCAAACACGTTGGGATGTGAAGAACTTCGGCAGGCATTTCGGCCAGGTTTTTATCTTCCAGATAGGCATCGGTTGCGCCAAAATCAACTACTTTGTCGGTTAGGCTGCGGATACCTCCGCCCGATCCGATCCCGCCATACGTTAATTGTACCCCTGTTTCGTCGGTGTAATTTTTGAAAACCATGTTGTAAAATGGCATCGGGAAAGTTGCCCCGGCAGCCGTCAATGTTACCGATGATTTTTCTTTACTGCTGTCGGCTTTGTTTTTGCCTGAATTTTGGCACGAACTGAAAAGTACCAGAGCCAGTACAAGTGTAAGTAATGTTTTCATTCGTATAAATTTTAAAATTTCTGATTTTCTGTTGGTTCAAGTTTTGCTATTTTATCAAAGTATTCCACCGGATGTAACTCACATGCAGTTTGTTAATTGGTGTTTCCCAAAATGTCGGGACAAGTTGTGCTTTTTGCAAGCATGTTCGTTTCATAATTCTTCGTTTTTAATTATTTCTAGAATTTTATTTTACAATTCAAAAAAGCGGATGCTTTTATTGCAAATTTTCATATACAACGCATTACAAGCAGACAGAATCTTTTATTCATTTAAGATTGATGGTTTATCCCGACATAAAATCACCAGTAAAGGTGTCACCTACAAATTACATTGGAATTAAAAAAATATTACAAAACGATTAAATTACAAATCCGGTTTCGATCTGAGAAGAACTGGAATTTCTAATAATGAAAGTTTTACATTAACTTTTTGTCGGCTTGTAATAGCTGAATTTTATATTCTCCCCCGAAAGAGTAGAATATCTAAAAATACACTTCGCAACTGAAGAAAATGGTCGAACGGCAGGGCAGACTTTCACCGGCCGGGTTCCATCCCTGAAAATTTGGTGAAATGTTGATGCCTTTTACCGGGGAGTATTCCATTCCGAGAACAAGCAACTGCCCGTCGTTGGAATAATTCCATGCATTAGCTGCCCTATCTGCTTTTTTTGATGAAAGTTCATCGAAACGAGCAAACACATTTATTCTTTTCGATGCAAAAAAAGTTGCATATAACGAAGATCCATACCAATCGTGGTCTTCAGCCATATTCTGGTTTTTTTGGTAATTGTATTCAGCACCGATGCTAAATTTTTTTGCCGAATAACCTACAAAGCCGATCCACGATTGCTGGTACACATCTTTTCCCATCCAGTCGTACAATCCACGCACGGTAAGGCCTTTGACCGGCAGAAGCGTGACCCCAACCGCATTTTTGAAGATGTTATTGGATTCGAGTTTTTTATATCCTTCGCCGTTGTAAACAGCAAAGTCAGCATTTACCCAATCGGCAAACTGGTACGAAACACTCACGCCAAGGTCGGCACTCGAAGCAAATCCGTATTCATCCTGAAACGACTTCAGCAAGTAGCGCAATCCCCAGAAATCTTCCTGAACTTTAAACTGTGTGGTTGAAATCAACCCAAAATCCACAGACAGATTGTTGACTTTGTACTTCAGGTAGGCATTTTTTATATACGCCGTCATCTGGAGTTTCCCGACGCCCGGATCGCCAATGTCGATATTTGCTTTTCCTGAAAAGTTTTTGCTGAAAAAATACTCGTACCCAAGATAAGCCCTGGTCAATTCAAATGCTTTTGTTGTTTCCCCGTCTGAAAATGTGGTGTGATAATTGGAAAAAATCTTCATAAAGGGTTTTCCGTAGGGTTTAATTTCTTCTGCTTTTTCTTGTGAAAAAACATTCGCCATTGGCAGCAACATGGCCATTACATAGAAATAAAATTTATCCATATACTTATGATTTGGTGATTTTTCCTGATATAAGATCACCAGCAAAAGTGCCATGTATACATTACATTGGAATTAAAGGAATAATACAAAACAATTAAATTGCAAACCTGAGTTTGATAAAAAACAGAAGGTACTAATGCAGAGAATTCTGCATTAATTTTTTATAGGTTTGAAATAGCTGAAATTTAAGTAATTGATGATTTATAACTGACTATTGAGTATTCCATTCTACATTGAACAACAGTATCTTATGCGGATTTCAATACGACATTAAATCATTCTTAGAACGTATATTTTTCTGAAAGATTGAAAAACCTAAAAATACACCTCACAATTGATAAAAACAGTGGAACGATAGGGCATGTTCTTGTCCGCAGGATTCCAACCCTGTAAATTTGGCGCAATATTGATTCCTTTTACCGGGGTATATTCCATTCCAAAAACAAATAATTGCCCATCTTTCGAAAGGTTCCATGCATTGTTTGCTTCCTCTGGTTTTTTTGATGAAAGCCCATCGAAGCGGGTAAATAATTTGATCTTTTCAGAAGCTGAAAAAGTCGCATAAAATGAAGGACCATACCAATCGTGTCCCTCTGTCATATTTTGGTTCTTCTGGTAATTGTATTCTGCTGCAACTTTGATTTTATTTGAAGAATAACCAACAAAGCCAATCCACGATTGCTGGTACACATCGTTGCCCATCCAATCGTACAAGCCACGAATGGTCAGTCCGTTGGCTGGCATAACGGTGATACCAACGGCATTTTTAAAGATGTTATCATATTGAAGGTTTTTGTATCCTTCGCCGTTGTAAACAGCAAAATCGGCATTTAACCAATCAGAAAATTGGTACGAAACATTTACTCCAAGGTCGGCACCCGATGTAAAACAGTATTCATCCTGAAACGATTTTAACAAATAACGGCGACCCCAAAACGCTTCCTGTAATTTAAGCTGATTAGTCAGAATTAATCCAAGCTCGGCAGTAATTTTATGTGTTTCGTATTTTAAAAAGGCATTTTTCACATATCCTGCCAACTGTTTTTTCCCGGGTTCCGGAACGGCTGCGTCATAAATTGCTTTCCCCGAAAGGCTTTTACTAAAAAAATACTCGTAACCGAGATAAAGCCGGGTCAATTCGAAAGCTTTTTTTGTTTCCCCACCTGAAAATGTTGTGTGATAATTGGAATAAAACTTCACAATGGGTTTTCCACAAGGTTTAAACGCTTCTGATTTTTCTTGTGAAAAACTGTTCGTCGAGATCAAAAACAGGGTCAGTACAATCAGGTAAAAAGGTCTCATCTATATACAATTATTTATTATCCTGACATAAAGACCAACAGCAAAAGTACTGCATGCTCATTTCTCCGGGACAAAGAATTATTATAAAACGATTCATTTCAAATTCAAAAAATCTTTGCAAAAAGGCGTTTTGAATTGACATCATAAAAAAACAAAAAAAAGACTGCAAAAAAAAATCACAGCCAATTCATTCTGTTATTTTTTTGTCTGATGATCGTTTTATTTTTTTTCATACTTTGTTGCTCCTTCGTTTGACTACTATGCATTTGTGGAAACCGGGCAGGGCTTCGATAAACATTATCCTATATTCTTTATCTTTGCCACCTAATGTTGTATCTTACAATCTGATTTGAATAAATTTAAAAAGAGCTTTATCTTCATGAAAACCGGATTAATCGGCGCAATGCCCCAGGAAATAGGATTGTTGAAGAACGAAATAGAAGGATTAAAAACAGAAAAAGTCGGGCCACGGGAATACTATTCAGGAAAAATAAACGGACAGGAAGTTGTGGTATGCGCCTCCGGCTGGGGAAAAGTTGCAGCTGCTTCTGCCGTCACGAGCCTGATCAACCTGTTTGGAGCCGACCAGCTTTTATTTATCGGACTGGCCGGTTCGCTGGACCCCCGACTGGAAATCGGCGACATTGTAGTTGCCACATCGCTGGTACAGCACGATGTCGATTTGTCGTTGTTGAAAGGAATCGGAAAAGTAGAAAGCCCGTTCTGGATTGATTTCGATTTCAACGTGGACGCAGAAATCCAAAGAAAGGCAAACAATGCGGTAACCCGTTTTACAACAAACCTGTTGGCAAATGAATATCCGCATATTCAAGGTGAATACTTTCCGCATATTTACACAGGCGCGATTGGCACAGGCGATCAGTTTATTGCTTCGGGAGAAGGAAAGAAACGCATTCATGATAAATTTCCGGAAATACTTTGTACCGAAATGGAAGGTGCAGCTATTGCTCAAGTGGCTGCCGATTACGGGCTGCCATTCACAGCCATTCGCATCATTTCAGACAAGGCCGACGAACAAGCCAACGAATTGTTTGTAAAATCTCTCTTTGGAAATATCGGCCCTATTTCGGTTGAAATTGCCAAATTGTTTTTTGCCGACGTTTCGAATTGAGCGATTCCTGAATTTATTGCTGCCTGCATCGATAATAATTTTGAAGATATAGCTGGTTTTTAAATGTTTTGTATCTTCAGACCCTTAATAATTTGAACATGAAGAATACGACCACTTTTCTTGCAAAAGGGATTTCCACACTATTTCATCCATTATTAATTCCTTCCATCGGGTTTCTGTTGCTGTTCTATTCCGGTTTTTATTTTTCGATGATGAACTGGGATGTGAAAAAGTTCATTCTCCTGATTGTATTTTTCACCACCTGCGTTTTGCCTTTGCTGACCATTGCATTGTTGTCGATGAACGAACGCTTCAACCGGGCGATGGATAAAAATACCGACCGGATTTTACCGCTCATGTTCAGCGCGATATACTATTACATTGGATATTATTTGCTAGGCCGACTGCCTATTTTCCCGATATACAAAATATTTCTGATTTCGACCATTCTGGTGATCATCTTGCTGATGCTTGTTTCCCTGCGCTGGAAAATCAGCAATCACATGGCGTCAATTGGTGGATTGACTGGCGCTTTGATCGCCCTTTCGTTGCGCCTGCAAATCAATACTTCACAAATAATGGCTTTGGTTTTTCTTATTGCTGGACTGGTCGGAACATCGCGGCTTATATTAGAAAAGCATAACCCATTGCAAATATATGCGGGTTATGCCCTCGGTTTTTTCGTTATGTTTTTAATATTGATGATTCTCTAAAAACTAAGAATCAATTTCTTACAATGTTTTCAACGCCTTGTCGTAGTTGGGTTCGTTTACAATCTCGGGGATCTGTTCGGTATAAATTACCTTGCCGTTTTCGTTGGCGACTATAACCACCCGTGAATGCAATCCGGCCAATGGGCCATCTGTAATTTCCAGTTGATAGTCTTTGCCGAATTTCCCGGTTTTGAAATCAGAAAGAGTGACTGCATTTTCGATGCCTTCAGTACCACAGAAACGCGACTGTGCAAACGGGAGGTCGCGCGATATGCAAAGCACTTTTGTGTTTTTTAGTCCGGCCGCCAGTTTATTGAAGTTGCGGACCGATGCAGCACAGGTGCCTGTATCCAGGCTGGGAAAAATATTCAGTACCAGCCGCGAACCGGCAAAATCTTTCAAACTTATTGTTGACAGGTCGTTTTTCACCAATTCGAAATCGGGTAATTTATCGCCGACTTTAGGAAGGTTCCCTACTGTATGAATTGTATTCCCTTTTAAAGTTATTGTTGCCATAAATAATGATTTAAATGTTTTGTATCAATTTAACATGAAAAGGTCGAATTTGTTCGGAGATACCAGCAAAAAGAAGTGATTCGTTCAAATTTATTTAGGAAAACTAAAAGGCATCCATTTTTACCCAAATAATGCCGGGTTGAAAAGATAATTTTATTTGATCTTCCCGGACATAAAGTGCTGTTTAATATCTGGGTTAATTCTGCCATTAAGGCGCACCCGCTTTCTGTCTTTTCGTTGTTGATTTCGTATCTTTCGAAAAAAAAATCAACAGTTATGAAACGCATCTTTAAGTATTTCCTGCAAGGACTGGTGTTGGTGGCCCCACTCATCATTACGGCATACACCATCTTCCTGATGTTCGACTTTGTCGACGGACTGTTGCGCGATTACATCAAAGACTGGTTTGGGAAAAATATACCCGGGTTGGGTGCTATTTTTATTTTCATCTTTCTGACCATGCTTGGACTGGTTGGCGAAAGTATCATTGCAAAACCATTTAAGGCTTTGGTCAACAGGTTGCTCACCCGGGCGCCGTTACTGAAAGTTATTTACAGCTCGCTCGTCGATTTGTTTTCGGCTTTTGTTGGCAAGGAAAAAAAATTCGGCAAGCCGGTGATGGTTTGTTTCAACCGGGAAAACAATCTTTGGAAAATGGGGTTTATTACACAGGAAAGTATGGACGATGTCGGAGTGAAAGGAATGCTGGCTGTATATTTTCCGCACGCCTATAATTTTTCAGGCGAACTTTTTTTCGTAGATTCGGCGGCGGTTAAACCGCTTGACATGAGCCCTTCGGAAGCCATGAAATTTATGGTCTCGGGAGGTGTAACACGCTTTAATTAATGAATCATGATATCGAACGAATTTTTATTACTTGCTGGTTTTATTGTTTTTATTGTTTCTGTGCTGATGATCGACCTGCTGGTGGTAGGCCGCGGTTCACATATTGTTTCGTCGCGCGAAGCGCTGAGCTGGACCACTGTTTGGGTGATATTGTCGGTCTGTTTTTATTTTTTCCTGAAGTTTTTCGGACATCTGCTACATGGCATCGACTCGCCGGAAAGCCTGAATGAAATAGTTCAGAAATATGCGCCCGACCTGCGTTTCCGCACATCCGACTTTGCTGGGATGCTGGCCGAATACCGCAATTATATGTCGATGAATTACCTGTCGGGGTATTTTATTGAAGAGACTCTCTCAGTTGATAATGTATTCGTTATTCTTTTGGTGCTGAAAAGTTTTAAAGTTCCTTTCAAAAATTACAAAACGGTTCTTTTTTGGGGAATCCTGGGTGCCATTGTTTTACGGTTTATTTTCATTTTTGCTGGCGCTGCACTCGTTCAGCGTTTCGAATGGATATTGTTGGTTTTCGGTGCATTTTTGGTTTTCCAAGGCGGAAAAATCTTGTTCAAGAAAGAAGAACATCACAAAGACCCGCACGAGTATGGCTGGGTAAAATACCTGTCGCGCCACCTGCGTATTACCAAGGGATATGTTGATGATCGTTTTGCAATTAAACAGGAAGGGAAAACATATTTTACGCCGTTGTTCCTGGTTCTGATTATCATCGAGTTTACCGATTTGTTGTTTGCCATGGATTCCATCCCGGCCATCTTTTCCGTTTCACTCGATCCGTATGTGGTATTTTTCTCCAATATTTTTGCCATCATTGGTTTGCGTTCGCTCTTTTTCCTGATCTTCAACATGGTTGAAAAATTCAGGTTCCTGAGTGTTGGCGTAAGCATCCTCTTGGTATATGTTGGGCTGAAACTTTTGTTCCACAGTTATTTGGAAGAAGTCGGTTTTAAATCGACGTATTCGCTGTATATCGTTCTGTCGGTTTTAGTCGGGAGCGTTGTCCTGTCGATTTTATTCCCGCAGAAAGACGAATCTTTAAAATAAAAATGATCAAACTATAAAAGAGAGAGGGCTTTACTTCACGGTAAAGCCCTCTCTCTTTAAAAATGCAGGGATATGTAAAAATTTAAATCTCCGCGTCCACCCAGTACCCGTTGTGTTTGCGGATATTTAAAACCGAACCGTTGCCAAAAATCAGGTACTGCCCTTTAATTCCGGTGAGAATTCCCGCTATTTCCGGGTTTTTGTCGAACGTGAGGCTGGTAATTTTTGCAGGATATTGCTGCACCGGGTATTCAAATTCCCAGATTTTATGGTTCTCGGAATAGTATTTCTGAAGTTCAGGGGTCAGCAGTTGTAGTGCATTTTTCTTTTCTTCCAAAAGATCAACAGAAGTGGCAACCTGGTTTTGCAGCATATCGCGCCAATTGGTTTTATCGGTAAAATATTTTTTCAGCCACACCTCGATAACCCCGGCAATATGGCGGTTGGGCGTTCGGCACAGTTCAATGGCAAAGCTGGCACCCTGATCGATCCAGCGGGCGGGAACCTGATGATGGCGGGTCACACCTACTTTCAGTTCGCTCGAAAAAGCAAGATACACCACATGCTCAATCAGGTCGTGTTCGCGGGCCCAATCCATGTCGCGGGCAATACCCAGGTGCGCTTTCGAGAGTTCGGGACGCATCACCGTTTCGCTGGCCTCGGGCGAAGTCTGCAAGCACGAATAACAAAACCCCTGGCTAAACGAAGTTTTGGTTTTCTTTCCGCAGGAAATGCAGTTGATTTGCCCGGTGAAACGAAGTTGGATATTCCGCCCGATCAGTTCGTTCATCGCGATTTCCTGATCGCCTACTGGCAAAAAGTATTGAACCGGTTGCCCGTATTCGGACCTCATTTTCGATATATTTCCTGAAAAAAACATATTCCAAATTTTTTGTGTTCAGCCAAAATTACACAAAACACTTTTGAAAAAATAAGCGGATGAAATTTTTGCGTTATTCTGGTTATCTTTCCTAAAAATTACAGAAGCAAAATCATGAACCTGCCCGATCTTCAAAACAATAATATCCAATCTCACCTGAACCGGACCGAAATTATTATTGAAACAGCGCAGCAGATCATGAAAGATTTCGGGATGTTTGGTGTGGAAATCACGTTCTCCGGAAAAACGGAACAGGCCTACGATGAGCTTCATGAGCAACTTGTTTTTCAGGTTGAAAAATTGCTGGCAACCAACTCCGAATTGCTGATGTCCGTTTTGTATCAGGTCGACATCGGCGACCGCGAAATTGAAAAGGCGGCGCGGGAATTGCCGCATTACAACCACATTGAAATTGTTGCCCACCAGATTATTTTCCGCGATTTGAAGAAAGTTCTTTTCCGGAGATATTACAAATAGAACCTCTAAATGACAGTTTCAAATTCAACTTTTTCAGAAGAAATACTTCAACAGTTCATCGAAAAGCAACTCCGTTTCAACAGCGGAAAGAATATTTTTTATTCAGGAGAAGAAAATAAACCCGCTTTTTTAGCTGAAACCTTCGGGTTAATTGAACTTATAAAAACAATTTCTCTTCCAGAGAAAGAAAAATTAATTGAATTCACGGTTGACAAAGCGCTGGCTGAATTTTACAAAGTGAACCAGTATTACCATTTCGGCAAGGATGCACAAATCGAGTTGAAGCAGGTTTATTGCGATTTGTTCGACGAAATCGCAGATGAACAAACCGACATGACCGCGATTGCCGAAAAACATTATTCGCGCTTGCAACAATGGCTTCAGCAAACCAACCCGTTTGCGGCAAAAATTTATCCTGGAAATGTACCGCTGATTGATGACGTGGTTTGCGCGGAATATTCGGCTGAAATGCAAATTGAAATTTTGGGAATCGAAAATTTGACGCTTGACGGTCCCGTTTTGGATGTTGGTTGCGGGGCAAAAGCGCAGTTGATAAATTATTTGGCTGAAGCAGGGTTCGAAGTATACGGAATTGACCGGAACGTGGAAACTGGTGCCAACCTGCAAAAAACCGACTGGATGGATTTCTCGTTTGTACCAAACCATTGGGGAACGATTATCAGCAACCTGGGGTTTTCGAACCATTTCAGTCACCACCATTTGCGAAACGATGGCGATTATCTCGATTATGCCCGCAAATACATGGAAATACTGCAGTCTCTAAAACCGGGCGGCACATTTTATTATGCTCCCGACCTGCCTTTTATCGAAAATTATCTTGACTCACAGAAATATCAGATTACGAAACAGAAAATTCCCCGAACCGGTTTTCAGTCGGTGAAAATTAAGCGAAAGTAAACTACCGCCTCCTTTTGGGGTGGTAGTTTACGGGTTCCTCTTCATTTCTAAATATCGAATAACGAACAAGAAATGAGGAATATCGAAATATCACAAATGTACCTGCGACCGAATTCCTTATTTCGTGTTTTGTGTTTCTTGTTTATTATTTCATTTCACTACTGTCTCGTTTAACGAGACAGTAGTGAAAAATTAATGTAAAATTCTGCCCTTTGTGACCAATATTGCATTGCTTATTTAGAATCATTCTTAATTTTGCAATGCGATGATGAGACAAATCCGTCGATATGCAAGGTTTGGTGTTGTATTGCTTCTACCGGCATACTTTACACTACTCGCCAATTCGGTGATGAATCGGCATACGCATGTTTTGCCCAATGGGATCATGGTAACACATGCCCACCCTTATGCAAAAAATGCCAACGGCGAAAGCCAAACCCATCATCAGCATTCCGGTAAAGGTTTTGTTTTTTTGCAGAGTTTCTGCATCGACTTTTATACTATTTCTGATTATTCTTTTGACTTCACTGATTATACATATCTGCAAGAAAAGAATGTCTTATTTCCCGATTTTTGCCTAAAAGATATTTTTCTTTCCGACAACTCGCAGCGTGCACCTCCCTTTTTTGCATAACATTTTATAGCAAGACCAAAATCAAATTATTCAATTTTTTTATACGATATGAAGCATTTACTTTTAAGTGCAATACTACTATTATGTGCTATTGCTATTATATATGCCGGAAATACCGATCCGGACAAGGAAAAAACTGATGCCAACATTGTTGGCCATGTAGTTGCCAATGGCGAACATCTTCCTTTTGCCAATGTGTTTATCAAAGGAACAACCATTGGTGCAACAACAGATGAGTCAGGCCATTTTCAGTTAATTAATTTACCGGAAGGAACCTATACGGTACGGGTTCAGGTAATGGGTTACAAACCAAAAGAGGAAACCGTTAAAATACAAAAGGGGGAAACGAAGGAAATAAAATTCAGTCTCGAAGAAGATGCCCTGGGACTGGAAGAAATTGTGGTTACCGGTGATAGAAACGAGAAAAACAGGCGTGAATCGTCGGTGATTGTAAATACTATTTCTCCGCAACTGATGGCTACCGTGCAGTCACAAACACTCAGCGAAGGACTGAATTTCAGCCCGGGACTGCGCATGGAAAACAATTGCCAGAATTGCGGTTTCAGCCAGGTACGAATGAATGGCATGGAAGGTCCATATTCGCAGATACTGATCAACGGGCGGGCTATATTCAGCGGACTGGCCGGAGTGTACGGACTGGAACTGATCCCTTCGAACATGATCGATCGGGTGGAAGTGATCCGGGGCGGAGGATCGGCTTTATACGGCAGTAATGCTATTGCCGGTACTATCAACCTGATTTTGAAAGACCCGATCAGCAACTCCTACGAGTTTGGGGCAGGAAGCGGGTTGGTTGGTTTGGGAGTCAGCGGGTCGGGCGATGTGGCTCAGGATTACAACGTGAATTTCAATACTTCGTTGATTTCGGCCGATAACAAAACCGGCATGTCGATGTATGGTTACTACCACGACCGGCAACCCTTCGATGCCAACGACGACACGTTTTCAGAGATTACAAAAATTCAGAATACAACCGTTGGTTCGCGTATTTTTCACCGTTTTGCTTTTCGCAGCAAAGTCAGTCTTGACTTTTTCAGCATAAAAGAAAAACGAAGGGGAGGCGATGCCCTCGATCAGCCGATGCACGAGTCGGGAATTACCGAGGCGGTTGACCACAATATTACCACCGGAGCAATTACCTATGAACAATTTTTCAGAGATTATGACCTGTTGTCGGTTTATGCTTCGGGACAAAATGTTCAGCGCGACTCGTATTACGGGGCTAATTATTCGCTGAAAGACTACGGACTGACCAAAGATTTTACCTATACAATCGGCGCCCAGTACAACGCCCATTTTTCAAATTCGAACCTGGTAGTTGGAATCGAAAAACGTTTTTCGCGCCTGAAAGACCGCAAACTGGGATTCCCCGATCTGGAAAACGCAGTGATTGTTGACCATGAAATTATTGAAATTCCTCATAGCGAAGGTTTAATTGTAGCCGATCAGTCGTCGGAAACATTGGGCGTTTTCGGACAGTACGAATGGAACATCCAACGTTTTAATATATCGGTTGGAGGCCGTTTCGACAAGTATTTGATCGAAGACATAGAAAACCCGGACGAGAAAAAAAGCGGCAATGTTTTTAGTCCACGATTGACCCTGAAATACGATTTGCTGAGCGAATTGCAGGGACGTTTCAGCTATGCACAGGGATACCGTGCGCCACAGATTTTCGATGAGGATTTGCACATCGAAACTTCCGGTTCACGAAAAGTTATCCACAAAAATGACCCGGACCTAAAACAGGAAACCAGTCACAGTTTCATGGCTTCGCTCGATTACAATAAGCAGTTTGGAAAAGTTAGTTTTGGTTTGTTGCTCGAAGGTTTTTACACGCGGCTGAACGATGCTTTTGCGAATGAATACGGTGTGGCCGATGAGAAAGGAACGGTGATATACACCCGGGTAAATGCCGAAAATGGTGCAGCAGTTCAGGGCATCAATCTCGAAATGAACCTAATACCTTCGCACGATTTTTACCTAAAATCGGGTTTCACCATCCAGAAAAGCAGTTATGAGGAAGTGCAGGAATTCAATGAAAAAACATTTTTCAGAACGCCTAACCAGTATGGCTATATTGCCGGCGACTGGGATTTTGCCCGTAACTTTTGCCTTTCTGCAACCGGTAACTTTACAGGGAAAATGCTGGTTCCGCATTTTGGCAACACCGATGAACTTCGCAAATCGGATTCCTTTTTCGATATGGGGATGAAGATCAGTTACCAGCAAAAACTGAATGGAGCCAGCGTGCAATTTTATACTGGTATGAAAAACATTTTCAATTCGTATCAGAAAGATTTTGATTACGGAATTGGCCGTGACCCGGGCTATGTTTATGGCCCCGGGATGCCGCGTATGATTTACTTTGGGATAAAAATCGGGAACATGCTTTAAGCCCGGAAATAATTATTTCGAAAACCGGCCTCGCTGAATTTTTCTTCAGTAAAGCCGGTTTTCTTTTGCCTTTTGTTAAAAAACAGTTTTTGAAACCCTTCAAAAATATGCTACTTTTGTGAGCGTTATCGATAAACCTAAAACAACAGGGATGGAGGAATTTGGCAATAAGAAAAGATTTTCGCTGGGTGAAACCGAAAAAGAACGAAAAAACAACCTGATCATTATTTTTCTGAGCGTCATTTTAGTGATTGTAGTAGTAATATTCGTTGTTCAGCGAATTGAAAACAAGAAAATTGTTAATACGTTGAATATAGAAAAGGAAGCTATTCAGGAAGAACTGAACGGAATGGTTGCCAATTACGATTCGCTAAAAACAACAAACGATACAATCAGCCAGGAATTAGTTGTTGCCCAAAGCAAGGTGAAAGATTTATTGCTTGAAGTTGGTCAGGTGAAAAAAGCCAGTTACGAACAAATCAGTCGTTACCGGCAGGAAGTGACTTCGCTGCGTTCCATCATGCAAAATTTTGTGGTTCAGATCGACTCGCTGAACAAACGCAACGAAATGCTGATGAGAGAAAACAGTCAGGTAAAACAGGATTTTGCCCAGATTGAAGGACAAAAAGAACAACTAGAAAAAGAGAAACAACAGTTGCAGGAAAAAGTAAGCAGGGCAGCCATGCTTGAAGCTCGTAGCCTTTTTGCAACCGGCATCAATCAGCGGGGAAAAGACGAAAATAGTGTACGCCGTGCCGAGCAAATAAAGATCAGTTTTACTCTCAGCAGTAATGTGACTGCTAAACGTGGAGAAAAAACCATTTATGTCCGCATCCAGCGGCCCGACCAAGTACTCCTGATAAAATCGAAAACCGATTTGTTTGAGTTTGAAGACCTCAAAATACCCTTCTCTGCAAGTCGTGGAGTTACTTACGAAGGGCAGGAATTGCCGGTAAATGTTTTCTGGGACAATACCAACGAACCGCCATTCCAGATTGGAAAATACACCATCGACGTATTTGTTGAAGGGTTCAATGTTGGTACTACATCGGTCGAATTTAAGAGATAATTTTTTTGATTTTACATAAAAAACGCAGCAACTTTCGTTAGTTACTGCGTTTTGTGGGTTGTACTGGATTCGAACCAGTGACCCCTACCCTGTCAAGGTAATGCTCTAAACCAACTGAGCTAACAACCCAAAAGCCCTGCAAAAATATAAAAATTTGGAAACCGCAAAATGAATTGCGGCAATTATCCGCATAAAAGATGCCATTAAAATGCAACATTTTAGCAATCCTCCACCATCTTGTTTTCAAAACGTAGTACATTAGCTATATTTGTTCATCAAAAAATTGACCGGACACATTATGAGAATGTTTTTTAAACACGTAATTCTCCTGTTTCTCTTTTTTCTGAATGTTTCGCTTCTGCATTCCAGCGCAGTAGAAGAAGGGACTTTGAGACTTTACGACGAAAGCATTTTTGTAATTTCAAATTATTCAGGAGTTGATGCTAATTTGAAGGAACCCCGCACGGTTAAAGAACTTCTGGATTTAAATATCGGAGGGTTTCGTTTTTATCTTGAATGGGAAAAACAGCAAAACCAAATTATGCTGAAAAATGCAGGAGGAGCATCAATCCCTTTTGCCGTGACGTTATCTGAAATAAAGGAGAAACTGGAGAAAAATCCGGATAAAATATTAACCCTTTTCCTTGATTTCAGTGTAAATGTAAATGAATTGGAGAATGTGTTTCGCCAATCAGGTGTCGACCGATATTTGTACAATTACGATCCCAAAACCGGATGGCCTGCATTACGGACCATGGTCGATGAAAACAAACGATTGGTCATATTTGCCATGCAATATCATCGCCAGGCTCCCGACTGGCTGAATTACGTTTGGGATTTTGCGGTGGAACCTTATTTCTCCCTGCTTGAAGCCAACGATTTTAAAGGCGAATTTCTGAAAGGCGACCCCAAAAACAGCTTGCTCATTTATAATGATTATAATCTTCCGCGCCGGTCCGATAACCCACAAAACATGGGTGGTAACCTGACCCAAAATCCATATCTTATAGAACACATAAAAAACACTTGGGCAACTACCGGTAAAATGCCCAATTTTATTATGCTCGACCGGTTCGAAATGTGGATTGTTACGGTAACCAATCAGTTGCGGTCGTTCAAGGTAGTGAAAGGTACTGTTAGTTTTAATGCGCAAATTCTTGATTATGTCAGTTGGGTCGGGTCCAATAGTCTGACCAATGGGAAGTTCAGTTTCCCGATAGGCCCCGGCGACAATATTTCGCTTATTCCTAAAAGTCCGGGGTATCGGTTTAAACCCGAATCGGTTGTATTTGAAGAGCCGGAACAAAATATTGTACAGTATTTTATTGCGTCGCCACTCGAAATCGACGAAAATCTGGAAGCGTATTATACGTTTGAAAATGGAACCAAAGATTATAGCCTGAATAATCGTTCAGGCGAAAATATCGGGGTTTCGTTCATCAACGATTCGGTTCGTTCAACGGTCGCCTGGTTCGACAATAAAAGCCATATTGTACTTCCAAAATCCGAAGATGTAAAAATCAGAGATCACGATTTTACGATTACTGCCTGGGTAAAAATCAAGGAATATCTTCCCGATAAAGCCGACTATTGTATCATTGGAACGAAAACAAATACCTATCAGCAGGGGATTCATTTGCTGGTACGCAATCAGATGCCATACTTCGGGTTTTATACAAACGATCTGAAAGGAAATACACGAATAGAAGCCGGAAAATGGTATCATTTGACTTGGCGGTACAACAAAGAAAACGGAGAACAGGCTATTTTTGTGAATGGCAAACTCGACAGTAAATCGCTGGGGCATCCATCGTTTAAAGGCCGCGACAATCTGTTTATCGGTGTGGCTGGGTTTAGTTGGGTATCGAACATGTATGGAGCAATCGACGATCTTGCTATCTGGTCGAGGGCATTGGGAGAAGACGAAATATGGGGAATCAGCAAAGGAGTATATGAAATTGTTCCCAAACGGAACATATTCGTTCGTTACCCGGTTCTTTCACGGAGTTCCATTTTTGGACTGATTATTTTGGTGCTGGTTTTTATATATCTGAAGTTTTTCAAAAAGATGAAGCGCAGTTACATTTCTGCTGAGAGAATTCGGGATTTGGAACAAGCAGAAATCCATCAGCCAAAAAAAAACTACATCCGTCTGTTCGGGGCATTCAAGGTAATCGACAAAGAAGGAAACAATATTACGACACAGTTCACGCCAAAAATTAAGCAGCTTTTTCTACTGATCATGCTCTATTCGGAGAAGAACCGCAATGGTATTACAACCAAAGAAATGACCGATATATTGTGGCCCGGGCAGTCGTACCAAAGCGCGAAAAACAGCCGTGGGGTCACAGTTCGCAAGTTGCGACTCTTGCTCGAATCGATTGATAAAGTCGAAATCAATTTTAATGTCGACCGGTGGTCAATGGAATTTTCCGGCGATGTATATTGCGATTATATCGAATACCTTCATGTTCTTGAGAAAGAAGGGGAAGATCCATCAATCTATTACCTGAAATTTTATCAAATTATCCGGGGCGGGGAAGTTTTTAAAGGTGAAATGTACGACTGGCTCGACGATTTTAAAGGAAACATCGGAAACAGTATCATCGACATGTTGCTCAAGTTCCTTGCAAAACTTGATATTGAAAAAGATAATGAATTGGTTATGAAACTTTCCAATCGCATCTTTGAAACGGATCCTGTAAATGAACAAGCCCTGCAATTTAAACTGAATGCTCTGGTGAAACAGAACAATTATAATACCGCCAAGTTTACATATGATAAATTCTGCGCCCTTTATCAGGAGTATTACGGCGAAGCATTTTCGCAAAAATTTGACAAATTAATCCCCTGATCAGGAAAATTTTTTAGATTGGGTTAATTTTTTTATTTTTCGCTGATTTTCAGAAGATTTATTTGTTTTTTATTTCCTGAAAAGGTATTGTTTTAACCAAAAATTAACCCATGGATAACCTCATTATAATTTACAGGTAAATCCACACTAACTGCCCCCTTTTACATTTGTTCCGGAAATTAAAATCCCGAATAAGGATGAAACTGAACTTGAAATCAATCTTGACTGGTCGCAGACTATACTTGCTGCTGATTGCTGCAGGTATTGTTATTTGTTTGATTCTTTTATTTGCCGGTAAAAAGGCATATAATTATACTTCAACTGACGAATATTGCATGTCGTGCCATTTGCATCCACATGTTGAACAAAGCTGGAGACTTTCGCCTCACTATAATAACCGGACCGGGGTAATTGTTCACTGCTCCGAATGCCACCTGCCTCCTGAAGGGCATGGTAAATTTTTTGCGAAGGCGAAACATGGCGCAAAGGATGTTTATGGTTATATATTTAAAGATAGCGCCGATTTTAAATGGGAACAAAAGCGCACACTTGATGCGGCAAAGCATTTTGTTTATACCGAATCGTGCGTGAAATGCCATCAGAATTTATTTCCGACTACCCTTTCAAAAGAAGGCGACGATGCCCACCTGAATTTTATTACTTCAAAAGAAGATATTAGCTGTTTGAATTGCCATTTAGATGTCGGGCACTTCGATCCCAACCGGAAACACGAACACAATACCGATTTTGGTAATACAGAAGAAACCAAAGAAATATTTACGGAAGCAACGAAAGTTGAAGAATTCAAAAGTTTCACGGAAAAAATTCCCGGATCCAGTGTCTCATTCGATATGGTAGCTGTTCCCGGCGGAAAATTCAACATGGGAAGTTCCAAAAACGAACCGCTTCGCGATGCCGACGAAGGACCTGTCCATCCGGTAGAAGTTTCGGGTTTCTGGATGGGAAAAATAGAAGTTAGTTGGGACGAGTACCTGGTTTTCTTCAAAGAGACATCTTCGCAGGGAAGAAAAGAAGCCGAGGAAGTTTCGGAAGAAGTGGATGGTATTAGCGGGCCGACACCACCTTGGGGCGCACCCGACCAAGGATGGGGCAAAGGTTCGCGGCCTGCAATCACCATATCGTGGCACGCTGCCAATACCTATTGCCGCTGGCTGAGCCAGGTAACCGGCAAAAAATACCGTCTGCCAACTGAGGCTGAGTGGGAATATGCCTGCCGTGGAGGTTCGGCAAACCCGTATCCGTTTGAAGGAAGTCCGAAAGATTATACTTCCAAAGGAATATTTAAGAAGGTTTTCGGGGTTGATACAACAAATATCAATTCGTACGTGGTTTACAAAGAAAACAGTCCGGCTCAGTCGCAGGAACCTTCGCGGGTGAAGGAAAATCCTTTCGGCCTGAAAAATATGTTGGGTAATATTTCAGAATTCTGTCTCGATTATTATTCGCCGAACGCTTACAAGGAATATAAAGAACTGGCAAAAGATCCACGCGGCCCGGAGAAAGGAACAGAACATGTAATTCGTGGCGGTTCGTTCAAATGCGATGCAAAAGATGTTCGCTCGGCTGCCCGCGACTACACCAAAACCAAGGCATGGCTGGTGACCGACCCGCAAATGCCCAAAAGCATCTGGTGGTATTCCGATTGTATCGATATTGGTTTCCGCGTGGTTTGCGAACCAGATGAAACAATTAAAAAGTAATTGCTGAACTAAAATTTTTCGAAAGTGAAAAGAGAAGCTAAAAATATGGATCGCAGAAAGTTTTTCGAATCAAGTGCGCTGGCCGGAATCGGATTACTGGGGGCAGCCTCATTTCTGTCCTCCTGCAAAGAAAAAGTGAATACCGAAGCATTGGGGCTGCCTCCCATTTTAAAAGGCGCCCCAAAAGGCAAAAAACTTCGTGCCGGCTTGGTTGGCGTCGGGAACCGAGGAACAGGCGCTGCCATCAACTTCATCAGCGCGGGATCCGACCTGGAAATTATAGCGCTGGCCGATATTTTTCAGGATAAAATTGACGAATGTCGCGAGCGTTTTGCCGGGTTCAAAAGGCCAATTCCTGCGGAAAACTGTTTTGTTGGTTTCGATGGGTACAAAAAATTAATGGAATTGAAAGATGTGGATGTGGTATTGTTGGCTACTCCTCCGAAGTTCAGGCCCGAACATTTTAACGAAGCCATCCGGCAAGGGAAACATGTCTTCCTCGAAAAACCAGTAGCTGTCGACCCGGTTGGTATCCGTTCAGTAATTGCCACGGCAAAAAAAGCCGAATCAATAGGATTGAATGTGGTTACCGGCACACAACGCCGCCATCAGGAAGATTACATCGAAACATACAAACAAGTGGCAGCCGGAGCAATTGGAACTCCGCTTGCCGCAAAAGCATTTTGGAACCAGAACCACGTCTGGTTCCGTACCCGTGAAGAAGGCTGGGACGATATGACTTACATGATCCGCAACTGGAACAACTTCTGCTGGTTGTGCGGCGACCATATTCTCGACACCCACGTTCACAATATCGATATAATTAACTGGTTTTTGGGCAAACACCCCGAATCAGCAATTGGTTACGGAGGCCGTCACCGTAGGCTTACCGGCGATCAGTACGATTTCTTCAGTATTGATTTTGATTTTGGCAATGGCGTTTTCTCGCACAGCATGAGCCGCCAGATTGATGACTGTGCCAACGGAACCGGTGAACTGATTATGGGAACCGAAGGGTATACGAACTGCCAGAATACCATCTGGAATTTAGACGGAACGGTGAAGTGGAAGTTCAAATATCCGAAAGACGAAAACGGGAATGAAACGGATAAATTAAAAATACCTCCCTACGTTCAGGAACACATGCATTTGGTACACGCCATTCGTACCGGCGAATATGTAAATGAGGCCGAACAAACGGCTGTTTCGACCCTCACTGCAATTATGGGACGAACGGCTGCATATACCGGCAAAAAAATCACTTGGGACGAAATGTTTAAATCAGGAATGGAATTGGGGCCGAAGGAAATTCAATTTGGCCCGGTTGATATGCAATTTGAAGTTCCGATACCGGGAACAGCACATAAAGCGTAAAACTACAGAACTATAACCTCACTAACTAAACTTAATAACCATGTCAAACAAAACAAATCGAAGGCAATTTCTCCGAAGCTCGGCAACCGCAGCATTGGGGACAATGATCCTTCCCAGCATTATTTCATCCTCTGCATTGGGGATAAACGGGATTGTTCCTCCGAGCGACCGCATCGTTATGGGATCAATCGGTACTGGTTCGCAGGGAACCAGCAATATGCGCAATTTTCTGAATTTCAAAGAAGTTCAATATGTTGCCCTTTGCGATTTAGATGCCAACCACTTAAAAAATGCGCGGCAAATTGTAAACGAACATCATCGGAACAACGATTGCCGCATTTACGAAGATTATCGCGAGTTGTTAGAAAAAGAAAAGCTCGATGCAGTGTGCATTTCGGTACCCGACCACTGGCATAGTCACACATACATTGCCGCTGCCGAAAAGAAAATTAATATTTGGGGAGAAAAACCTTTGGCGCGAAGCATCAGCGAAGGAAAGGCTATCGTGAAAGCTGTCCAGAAAAACGGTATTATCTGGCAAACAGGTAGCTGGCAGCGCTCGGTCGCAAATTTTCACCAGGCAGCCGAATTGGTTTTTAATGGCCGCATCGGGAAAGTAAAATATGCCGAAGTTGGGTTACCCAACGGAGGAAAAAATATTGGTACGCCTCCTGTAAAAGAAATTCCTGAAGGATTAAACTGGGAATTTTGGCTCGGCTCGGCGCCCAAAGTTCCGTATCGTGGTGTTTGTCACTGGGACTGGCGTTGGATAATCGATTATTCGGGTGGACAATTAACCGACTGGGCTGGTCACCACATCGACATTGCCCATTGGGGATTGGGTCTTGACCGTACAGGTCCGATTGAAGTCGAAGGCGCTGGAGTGTATCCGCGTGAAGGTATTTTCGATGTCCCTGTTGAATACGATTTCCTGTGCAAATATGCCAATGGCATTCAGATACGGGTTGCCAATACATCGCGACTGCAACACGGAGCTGGGGTTATCTGGTACGGAGAAAACGGCTGGATTCATGTTGATCGTGGCCGGTTATTTGCTTCCGACCCGAAAATTTTGGAAGAAAAAATGGGCTCAGGCGATACATTGTTGTACAAAAGTGAAAACCACTTCGGCAATTTGCTCGAATGTATTAAAACCCGAAAAGAAACCATTACTCCTGTTGATATTGCACATCGTTCGATTTCAGTCGGGTTATTGGGTGAAATAGCCATGACCACCGGACAAAAAATTCAGTGGGATCCTGAAAAAGAAGAAATTATCGGGAACGAACGGGCAAGCCGCCTGCTCAAACGCCCGATGCGCGAACCTTGGACTTTCCCAACTATTTAATCTGAATCAACTATGAAAAAGATACTACTATCGATGATTATTTTGGCAGGAGTTGTCGGACTGATGAATTCCTGTAAAGAAGAAGCGAAATACAAAGCGCTGATCGTAACCGGGCAAAATACGGCCCACGATTGGACCGTGAGCGCTCCTGTTCTCAAACAGATACTCGAATCTACATGCTTATTTTCTATAAAAACAGCTACTACTCCCGAAAAAGGTGCCGATATGAGCAGCTTTACCCCTGATTTTAGCAAATTCGACCTGGTCGTACTCGATTATGACGGAGACGCATGGCCTGAACCAACTAAAACAGCATTCATTGAATTTGTGAAAAATGGGGGCGGGGTAGTAGTTTATCATGCAGCAAACAACCCTTTCCTCGACTGGAAAGAGTTTAACGAAATAACCGGACTGGGCGGTTGGGGAAACCGCAATGAAAACAGCGGCCCATATGTGTATTACAAGAACGACAGCCTGGTTCGCGACAATGCTCCGGGACGCGGTGGCTCGCATGGGCCTCAGCATGAATACCTGGTAAAAACCCGGAATTCGGAACACCCAATCATGAAAGGACTTCCTTCCTCTTGGATGCACATCAAAGATGAATTGTATCAGGAGCTTCGTGGCCCGGCTGAAAACATGGACATTTTGGCAACTGCTTATGCCGATACCACGTTTAAAGGAACCGGACGCGACGAACCTGTTTTGTTTACAGTTACTTACGGAAAAGGACGTATTTTTCACACGGTTCTCGGACATGTTGGTAAAAACACCAAAGAATATCCGGCAATTGAATGTGCTGGTTTTATAACTACTTTACAACGCGGCGCCGAATGGGCAGCAAGCGGACAGGTGACACAGGAAGTTCCTGTTGAGTTTCCAAATTCGGCAAGTATCGTCGAGTGGCCATCCTACAAACCGTTATCGTTCAGCGAACTGATGAGTAAAATTGAAGAATACAAAATCGGGCGCAGCCGCAAATATATTTCAGATTTGAAATTGAGGATCAGAAAAGATTCCGGTTCGGATGAAAAATTGCTGGAATATGAAAACGCAATGTTGAAGTCTCTGAAATCGAAAAGTTGCGAAATCGATGCAAAAAAAGCGTTAATTGCTGAATTAAGCTGGATGGGGTCCGATATTTGTATCCCGGTTTTGGAGGAATTTAAAAATTCAGAAGAATTGAAAGCCGAAGCAGTTTGTGCTTTGGAGCGATTAAACAAATAATTTGCAGGAAACCCTGCTTTCACTTAGGGTAAAACCAAAGCCAATTGTCATGCTGAACGTAGTGAAGCATCTATATTTTGTACAACGAAATAAATGACCGAGAAGAAACTGAAAATAGTATTTTGGGTATTGCTGGTAGTTTTCCTGCTTGCCGTTCTGGTTATCAGCCGCGATGCTGGTATATCAGGCGATGAGGAGGTGCATTACAAGCATTCGGAAATGGTGTACAACTATTTCAAAACGCTGGGTCAAGATCAATCTGCCCTTGACACCCCGAAAACTCATTTGCAGTATTACGGTCAGTCGTTCGACAATTTTGTAACCATCCTTATCCATATTTTCAAAATCGACGATGTATACGGGTTCCGGCATTTGATGAACTCGATGGCAGGATGGATGATTGTAGTGGTTACCGGGTTGTTTGCCATTTATTTATCGGGTTATCGAACCGGTATTATCGTTGTTTTACTATTTGCCATATCGCCCCGCTTTTTAGGGCATTTACAAAATAATTTAAAAGATATTCCCTTCGCCCTGGCCTATATTGCCGGTGTATTTTTATCTCTGAGAACAGTCTTTTCCGGATCTAAACCATCGAAACGGACGATTGCCTTACTTATACTTAGTATTGCAGCCTCAATCGGCATCAGGGCGGGGGGAATTTTACTGGTTATTTACGTTTGGTTTTTTACATTTCTTTATTATTTGCACCGATATTTTACCGGATCGAAAATCGAGACTAAAGAACTTTTTTCTCGGCTGAAATTGTTGATTTTTGTTTCTGTCGTCGGTTATTTTCTTGGACTTTTGCTTTGGCCTTATGCCCTTACAAATCCGTTTCTTAAGCCTTGGCAGTCGTACCAGATCATGACCAACTTTCCGACAACACTTCGGCAAATATTCAATGGGGGGTATTATTGGTCCGATTACTTGCCCTGGTTCTATTTGCCAAAATATTTGCTGATAACAATTCCGCTGGCTGTACTGCTTGGCGTTTTGCTTTTCCTGATTTTTTCATGGAGGATTTTCAAAAACAGGAAAGTACTTCCGCTGGCAATCCTAATTTTTACAATTGTGTTTCCTCCTGTATTTGTCATTTTCAAACACGCAAATTTATACGGTGCGTGGCGGCATTTCATCTTTATTTACCCCGGAATTGTGTTGTTGGCAGCACTTGGTTTTTCCGAATACATTTCGTTTTTCCGAAAATACTGGAGCAGGTTTGTTCTGGTTTTGGCAGTTATTATTCTGGCTATTCATCCGGTAAAGTTTATGGTTGCCAACCATCCGTATTATTATCTCTATTTTAACGAATTCACTGGGGGGCTGAAAGGCGCCTACGGGAAATACGAAACCGACTACTATTACCATAGCATGCACGAAGGCACCGAATGGCTGATCAATCATTTAAACGAAGTAAAACCCCAACGGAATATTCGGGTTGGTGGCAATTTCCCGATCCAGTGGTTTTTCAGGTTTTATCCAAACATCGATTTTTCGTATTTCCAGTATACCAATCGGAGCAGCGAAAATTGGGACTATGCCATTGTCGGTAACAGTTATATTCACCCCGACCAGTTACGAAACAACAATTGGCCGCCCGAAAATGCCATTCACACGGTTTATGCCGACGGGGTTCCTATCTGTACCGTGTTAAAGCGGCAAACCTACGACGATTACCGGGGGATAAAAGCGCTGGAAGAAAGTAAATATGCTGAAGCCGAAAAACTACTTTCAAAAGCGGTAAAGATTGACTCGAAAAACGAACTGATTTATTTCAAACTGGCACGGGCGTTATTGGCGCAGGGAAAAACCGAGGAAGCTGTTTCGGTGTTGAAAAAAAATATTGAAGTCCATCCGGAGTACGAACCCGCACTGCTCTTAATGGGAGATATTGCAGAACAGGAAGGGAATATCAGTCAGTCTGTTAAATATTATCAAAAAGTAATTGAAACAAACAAAAAATACTTTGTTGCATATATAAAACTTGCAAATTTGTACCGTGAAACAGATGTGGAAAAGGCACGGGAGATATTGAAAACATGTATCCGCGTTAATCCTCACTACAAAGAAGCAATTTTGGCCCTGGCCGAAACGTATGAAGCAACAGAACCTGAAATTGCTTTGAAATACAAAGAATTAGCAAATTCGATTAATTAAAAATAGATTGTTATGAAAAGGATTTTTTTATTGATGGTACTCTTCGGGAGTATGGCTTTTGCCGGGGTGACTGCCGGGTATGCCCAGGACGAAGAATTGTTTGACGATAAAAAAGACACTGTTTCCATCGACGATATGGACCCGGTGTTTTACGAAGCTGAAGAAGAAAACGCCAAGTCGGGAGGTTCAACAACCGTTGTTGTTATTGTTGCCGGAGTTGTTGTTATTCTGGGTGGCGCCTATTTCTTCATGAAGAAAAGGAAAAATAAAAAATAGTTGAGCTTTTTTGCTCATAAGAGAACCCGGTCTGGTAAATAAAAGCAGACCGGGTTTTGCTTTTTAATTTCCGGTATTCCGCTGAGCCCAATTGGAATGATTATGGATTGAAACTCAGAAACCACAAAACCGCGTTTACCCCGGTAGGAATAATCCCTCCCGGGTGATCGTATCCGGGAATGGTGACCATTTGCAGCTTCGACTCCGGAACGCCAACAGCCCGGAAATCGCTCAACATTTTTTCTGAGATAGAAATGGGAATATAAACATCGTTTGCTGCATGAATCAAGCGTGTTGGTGTGGAAAGGTTCCAGGCCGTTACGCTGTTGGTTGCAAATGCACTTCGGATAGAAGTATATTTAGCATCAGTTTTATAGCCTGAACGATAGCCTGAAGTAATCAACTGGCTGATATTGGTTGTTAATGCAGCATTGATTTCGTCGCCGCTATGTTTGCCATCGAACAACGCATCAATTTTCGAAGCGTACGTTGCGTTAAAAACATCAGAATATCCGTTGGTAATACTACCCACCGACCAGTGCCCTTTCAGTATATAAGCCAGAAAATACGGCATCGGATACTCGTTCTGCGAAAGCACATATTCGTTCAGTGTACTCAGGTTGTATGGACCTGCGCCACATGCACTCGCTACCAGGTTGAACTCCGACGAATAATTTTGTTCGATGGCTTTCTGCAAACTTAAAGTGGCCCAGCCTCCCTGCGAGTACCCGAGAAGAAACAGGTCTTTATTCGGTTTGGCAACCGTATTTTCTTCTTCGGAAAATTCTTTTGTTGCCCTGATCATGTTTAAAATGGCAGAAACCGTAGTTTCGGTATGTAAATACGGGTGAAAAACTGTTTCCGATTCGCCAAAGCCAAGGTAGTCGGGAATAACAACAATAAAACCCATGGAGGCAATTCCTTCGAGAACAATAAATAACTGGTCGCTGTAATTTTTACTGGGAGCTTTCGCATACAGGGTATTGGTTCCATTTTGGAAACATAAAACCGGGTATTCTCCGGGTTGGTTGGGGAAACAAACCAAACCCGAAGCTTCTACTTTTTGATTGAGATAATCGGTTTTATAAATTATTTTATGAATGGTAATGTCGCTTTTCACCTGAGGAATCAGCTCGGCTGCTGGGGAATAACTAAACGACAGGTAAGTATAAATGAAACTCAATTCGGCTTTCGATTTTGAAGAAAGAAGCTGCTGCGAAACAAAATGGGCGTATTCGCTTTCATTTCCCGTTTCATTGTCATCTTTGCAGGAATTCAATCCCGAAACAAAAAGGAAAGTAACCAGGATCAGTCCTGTTATCAGAAAAAAATTTCGTTTCATTTTTTGTTTTTTAACTGACGTCAAACCCCAGTTCAGCGCATAATTTTCTCAAAAAATCCCTTTCATAATAATCGTCGTCGACAACCTGATTATTCCATATCACAATGTCGAGATCGATTGTTCGCAGGCCGAATTTTGGCAAACGGCGGTCACGTCCCAGTTGGTCTTCCAGCTTTTTTAAATACTGCTGAAGTTCATTTTGCTGAAGTTCGGTTTCAATTTCGACCGCCCCATTGGTAAAATCGGGTTGATTCTTTATTCCGATGGGTTCTGTTTTTATCATTTCTGAAATGCCCCGAATCGAAAAATCGTTTCCGAGTATCTCAAGCGCTCTGCGGATATTTTCCTCTGCACGAATATTCGACCCGATTCCGATGATGCACTGGTTCATCGCTCGGCCTCCATTTCGCACGAAACCGATTCGGCAAAGCGCAATGCATGCGGTTTGTCGACTTCAACCCGGACCCGGCGAACCAGTTCTTCTTTCATTACAATGTCCAGTATTTTTTGCGCAAGCACTTCAAGTAGTTTGAACCGTCCGTTCTGCACCAGGGTGATTACTTTTTTTGTAATTATTTTGTAATCGAAAATACCATCGGGTTCGTCGGTTTCCATTGCCAGGGCAGGAATGTCGGCTTCAATTTCAAGGTTGATAATTACATCCTGTTTATTCACAAGTTCTTCAGGGTTAAAACCGATATAGGTACTTACTAGCAGGTTTTTTACTCTGATGATGGCCATTGTTTTTGTTTTATGGGTTCATTCCAAGGTTTTCACCCCCATCGCAAAACAAAAGTTGCCCCGTGAGGTGCTCATTATTCAGAATATAATCCAGGCTTTTCATGATTGGCTCCAAGCCTCCGGGTTTTTTCATCGGAATTTTTTCGGCCATTTTCCAAAGATAATGTTCGGGTTTATCTTCCGGGGGTAAAGTAATTCCGGGTGCAATTGCATTTACCCTGATGTTCGGGGCAAACTCAACGGCGGCCATTTTTGTCAGTTCCCAAAGCGCTTTTTTCGATAATGAATAGGCTGCAAAATCCGATTTATTCGTGGTTATGCGCGTGTCGACCATGTTGATGATCAGACCCGAGCCGACATGCCGGGCAAAGTCGCGCATCAGCAAAAACGGAGCCCGGTAATTCACCATCATCTGGCGGTCAAGCTGGTCGAAAGCCGTTTCGGTGATAGGCGCCTGCTCAAAAGCTGCGGCATTGTTAATCAGCATATCAAGAGATCCAAACTCCTGAACAACTTCGGAAACCAGTTTCTCAACGGCAAACGGGTTTTGAAGGTTCGACTGGAACAAAACAAAAATTTGTTGCGGATATTGAGATTGCAGTTCGTCCTGCAAATGTTTTGCTGCTTTTTCTGATGAATGATAATGCAAAGCCAAACTCCATCCTTCGGAAGCCAAATGTTCGGCAATAGCCCTGCCAATTCGTTTAGCTGAGCCGGTAATGAGCGCTGTTTTTTTCAATTTAGTTTGTCTTAGTTATTCTCTGTAAAACAGTTCAAAAGTACTTAAAGTTTCTGTTTTTTTTACCTGGCTGATACATCAGTTAAAAACCGACTACTCCACCGTAACCGACTTGGCCAGGTTTCGTGGCTGGTCGACATTACAACCACGCAAGACAGCAATATAATACGAAAATAATTGCAAAGGAATGATGGCCAAAAGAGGTGCAATAGACGGATGCGATTTGGGAATTTCAAACACATCGTCGCACATTTCCCTCAGGCGGCTGTCGCCTTCAGTAACGACAGCAATAATATTTCCTTTTCGTGCTTTTACTTCCTGAATATTGCTGACAATTTTCTCGTAATAATCATCTTTTGCAGCAACAACCAGAACGGGGAGGTTCGTATCAACCAAGGCAATTGGCCCGTGCTTCATTTCTCCGGCAGCATATCCTTCGGCATGGATGTACGAAATTTCCTTCAATTTTAAAGCGCCTTCCAACGCGACCGGGAAAAGATACCCGCGTCCCAGGTAAAGGGCATTGATGGCATCTTTATATTTCTCGGCAACATCTTTAATATGCGGATGTTTAACAAGAATTGATTTTACTTTTTCGGGTACTTCAGCTAAATCGCGGATTAGCGAACCGTATAGTTCCGGGGCAATAGTGCCTTTTTCTTTTGCTAGTTTTAGCGCCAACATAATCATCACCGTCACCTGGGCAGTAAACGCTTTGGTCGATGCCACACCAATTTCCATGCCGGCATGGGTGTAAACACCGCCGTCGGTTTCGCGCGCAATGCTCGAACCTACGACATTGCAAATGCCGAGAATAGTCGCCCCATTTTCTTTAGCCATTTGCAGTGCAGCCAGTGTATCAGCAGTTTCTCCACTCTGGCTAATAGCAATCACCACGTCTTTTTTCCTCAGGATAGGTTTTCGGTACCTGAACTCTGAAGCATATTCAACTTCAACCGGGATGCGTGCATATTCTTCAATCATGTACTCACCGATGAGGGCCGCATGCCACGAAGTTCCACAGCCGATAATAATGATCCTGTCGGCCTCAAGCAGCTTCGGGAAAATGTCAATCAGCCCTCCCAACACAATGTCCGACTGATCGGCTTTAATTCTTCCCCTGAACGTGTCGGCGATAGTTTTTGGTTGCTCGAAAATCTCCTTCAGCATGAAATGTTCGAAATCTCCTTTTTCGAGATCGCCAATGCTGAGGTCAACTTTTGTGACTTTAAATGCCACCGGGTCGTTTTGTATCGTTTTCAGCATCAAGCCGTCTCTACTGACAATGGCCACATCTTCGTCGTTTAAGTAGATCACGCTGTCGGTATATTCAACAATGGGCGAAGCATCGGAGGCAAGGAAATATTCGCCGCGGCCAATGCCCACTACCAGCGGACTGCCTTTTCGGACAGCGATCAGCTTGTCGGGTTCGTTTTTGCAAAAAACCACAATTCCGTATGCTCCCACTACTTTCGACAAGGCCATACGAACAGCCAGCTCGGCAGAAACGTTTTCGCCTTTTTCGTAATAATATTCAATCAAGTTGGGAAGTACTTCGGTGTCGGTTTCCGTTTTAAAAACAATTCCTTTTTTTATCAGATCCGATTTTATTTCAGCATAGTTTTCGATGATGCCGTTGTGTACCAGCACAAAATTTCCGTTCATCGATGTATGCGGATGGGCATTGACATCGTTTGGTTCACCGTGTGTTGCCCAGCGGGTGTGTCCCATCCCAACGGTCCCGTGAATATCTTTGTTGGCCACATGGTTTTCCAGGTCGCTGACCTTGCCTTTGCATTTGTACACTTTCAAATCATCATTGAAAATCGCAATTCCGGCCGAGTCGTATCCGCGATATTCCAATCGTTGTAATCCGCCAATAAGTATTGGGTAAACATTTTTATCTCCGATATAACCTACAATTCCGCACATGGTATTTATTTTATGGAAAACTCAATATTCAGGTAAAAAGTCAAAGATAAATTTTTAAAAAACACCAGAATACATCGCTAAAGCAAAAAGAAAAAGGCAATGATCAAATTTTTGATTATTGCCTTTTTCTTTTATTTCATTTTTTTGTTAAAAAACTTTATCGTAAAAGCTGTTATATGCATCAATATAAGTATCTTCCGGCTGATACGTCAGGAATAATTCTTTGTTCGATTTAGTGAAATCCAAAACTTCGGAATTAATTTTTTCACTTCCCTGAATAACTGCATCAGCATATTGAACAGCCAGTTTACTGATATTTATAAAGGTTGGCTCTTCAATCAGATTAAGATCATCTTTGCGAATTCCTTCCAGTAATACTTTTTCTGAAAACCTCGAATCGAGAGGATTTTTAAAAGCATCGTTGTAAATCGAATACACTACCTTGGAATGGGAAAACAACGGATCGTCGTGATAATATTTTTTAATATACAAAGGCACCAATGAGGTCAACCAGCCGTGACAATGAATTAAATCGGGAGCCCATCGCAGTTTGATAACCGTTTCGAGAACGCCGCGGGCAAAGAAAATTGCCTTTTCATCGTTGTCCGGAAATTCAATTCCATCTTTATCGGTCAAAACCCGTTTTCGGTGAAAATAATCTTCATTATCGATAAAATATACTTGCATGCGGGCCGATTGAATCGAAGCCACTTTTATGATCAAAGGGTGGTCGGCATCGTCGATAACCAGATTCATCCCTGAAAGCCGAATTACCTCATGCAGTTGATTCCGGCGTTCGTTCACACATCCATATCTCGGCATAAAAGTCCGGATTTCACGTCCACGTTCCTGAATGCCCTGTGGTAAATAACGCGATTTAACTGACATTTCGGTTTCCGGAAGGTATGGAGTAATTTCTGAAGAGATGAACAAGATTTTTTTCTTTTCCATGTATTTTCCTGACTTTTGATGTTGCAAAATTAGTAAAAATATCGCGAATATTCAATTTCAGCATATTATCTGCTTTTTGAATTAAACTGAATTTTAAAGTCATGGCTTTGTATTGGAATATTTATTTACTTTGCACCCTCTAAATTTGCAAAAATGCAGGTTGTAAAGCGCATAAGCGAACTTCGGGCAGTGCTCGACAACGTAAAAAAAGAAGGTAAAACAATTGGCTTTGTGCCAACTATGGGAGCCTTGCACCCCGGGCATATTTCGTTGGTTAATGAAGCGGGACAACAAACTGGTTTTGTAGTGGTCAGCATCTTTGTGAACCCAACGCAATTCAACGATAAGGAAGATTTAAAACGCTACCCGAGAGACCTTAATAAAGATTTAATATTGCTTGAATCAACAGCCTGTCGGCTGGTTTTTTCTCCTGAAGTGGAGGAAGTTTATCCGGAACCGGATACCCGCCAGTTTAACTTCGGAACACTGGAATCGGTGATGGAAGGCAAACACCGCCCGGGGCATTTCAACGGGGTGGCGCAAGTGGTAAGCAAGCTGTTCGATATGGTGCAGCCCGACAAAGCTTTTTTCGGGCAAAAAGACTTTCAGCAACTGACCATCATAAAAGCATTGGTAAAACAGTTAAATTTGCCGCTCGAAATTGTTCCCTGCCCGATTATTCGTGAAGCCGACGGACTGGCAATGAGTTCGAGGAACATATTACTTGATGCCGACCAACGGAGGAATGCAGTACATATTTCGCAAACACTCTTCGAAGCAAGGAACAAAACGAACGAAATGTCCGTAAAAGAACTTTGTGAATGGGTGATTGCACGAATTGACGAAAACGAATATCTGAAAGTCGAGTACTTTGAAATTGTTGACGATGAAAAGCTCCAGACGGTTGAAAATTGGAACGAACCAGTAAACAAAGTAGGCTGTATAGCTGTTCATTGTGGCAAAATACGATTGATTGATAACATTATTTTCAACTAGATAGACAAATAAAATGTTCATCGAAGTTTGTAAATCGAAAATACACAAGGTTTCGGTAACCGAGGCCAACCTGCAATATGTGGGGAGCATCACCATTGACGAAGATTTGATGGATGCTGCAAACCTGATTGAGAACGAAAAAGTTCAGGTGGTAAACATCAACAACGGCGAACGGCTGGATACTTATATAATTCGGGGTGAGCGAGGTTCTGGCGTGATTTGCCTGAATGGGCCTGCCGCCCGCAAAGTAGCTGTCGGCGATGTGGTGATTATCATGTCGTATGCGATGATGGACTTCGAGGAAGCCAAAACGTTTAAACCCAGACTGGTCTTCCCTGACACCGATACCAACAAACTAGTATAGTAAATCCTATTCTGAAATAAGTTACAACCTCATTGTTCAAAAACAGTGAGGTTTTTTTATTTTTACATAAAATCAATTGCAGCATTCCATATAAAATGAATTCAGATCAGGCAATACAAAACAAAATATTTCCATCTTTCCCGGCGTTTTTCGAAACGTTGAAAAGCTGGAAAAACCACAACTACAAGCTGGTTTTTACCAACGGTTGTTTCGATATTCTGCATCGTGGCCATGCCGACAGCCTGATAAAATCAGCCACGTTTGGCGACAAACTCATTGTGGGTTTGAATTCCGACGCTTCGGTGAAAATGCTGAAAGGCCCCGACCGTCCAATTTTCGACCAGCAGTCGCGCGCTTATTTACTGGCCTCGCTACAAATGGTTGATGCAGTGATTCTTTTCGATGAAGAAACACCCTACGAACTGATCGGAAGAATTCAGCCTGATGTGCTGGTAAAAGGCAAAGAATACCAACTCGAAGAAATTGCCGGGTACGATATTGTACTGGCCAAAGGCGGTTCGGTTGAACGTATTGATTTAACGCCGGGTTTTTCAACTTCAGAAATTATCCGGAAACTGAAAAATGAGAAATAAATGGCAAAGGTAAAAACGATATATACCTGTCAGCAATGCGGAGCTCAATCGCCGAAATGGATCGGGAAATGTCCTTCGTGCGATAGTTGGAACAGCTACGTGGAAGAAGTGCTGGTAAAAGAAATTAAAAACACAATGCCTTCAAGGACGTCGACAGGAAGCCTGGCCCGGAAATTAAGCGAAGTTTCGGCGGAAATGGCCGAGCGCATCGACACCAAAAACGCAGAATTAAACCGTGTTTTGGGTGGTGGGCTAGTCGATGGTTCGCTGGTGCTGATTGGCGGCGAGCCGGGCATCGGCAAATCGACACTGGCACTACAAATCGCCCTCGACATGAAAGACCGGAAAGTGCTTTACGTGTCGGGCGAAGAAAGCATCCACCAGATAAAACTGCGCGCACAACGATTGCAAAAAGAAAACGAACATTGCTATTTTCTGAGCGAAACATCGCTGGAAAATATCCTGATACAAGCTGCGGCGCTCGAACCAGATTTGATGGTGATCGACTCCATCCAAACGGTATCGACCGAATACATCGAATCATCACCCGGTTCGGTGAGCCAGATCAGGGAATGCGCCAACGGCATCCTGAAATACGCCAAAGAAAACATGGTGCCGGTAATCCTGATTGGGCACATTACCAAAGATGGTAGCCTTGCAGGGCCCAAAGTGCTGGAACATATTGTGGATACCGTGCTTCAGTTTGAAGGTGAGAACCAATATATGTACCGGATTTTGCGATCGATGAAAAATCGTTTCGGCTCGACCTCTGAATTGGGAATTTTCGAGATGCAAAGCAATGGTTTGCGCGAAGTAAACAATCCTTCGGAATTGCTGATCAACCAAGATCACGATGGATTGAGCGGAACAGCCATTGCCGCGGCAATCGAAGGAGTGCGCCCGCTGCTGATCGAAATTCAGTCGCTCACCAGCTCGGCTGTTTACGGGACTCCGCAACGTTCGTCAACCGGGTTCGATTTGCGCCGCATGAACATGTTGCTGGCTGTACTGGAAAAGCGCGCCGGGTTCAAACTGGCCGTTAAAGATGTGTTTCTGAATATTGCCGGCGGCATCAAAGTCGACGACCCGGCAATTGACCTGGCGGTGATTACGGCCATTCTTTCATCGAACTTCGACCTGCCGGTTGATAAACTTTTCTGCTTTGCCGGGGAAGTGGGTCTGTCGGGCGAAATCAGGTCGGTAAACCGGCTGGAACAACGTATCGGCGAAGCTGAAAAACTGGGTTTCAAAAAGATTTTTATTCCGAAGAATATAAAAAATGTCAACCTGAAAAATTATTCCATCGAAATTGAACAGGTTAGCCGGGTTGACGAGTTTTTTCGGAAAATATTCAGTAAAAAAAATTAAACGAAGGTTCCGGATAATTAATCTTTTTTAATAAAAAAGTCCTTCTTTTTAAAGACTGGAATTCTAACTTTGAGGCGGTAATGAAAAAAATATGAAGCATTTCGTTTCGATATTGTTGATAGCGATATTTTTTGTGTCTTTTTCTTGTAGAGAAAAAGATATCCCCAGACCCGACCATCTGATCGGTAAAAAACAAATGATAAAAATGCTGGCCGATATGCATCTGGCAAAAGCAATAGGTCAGCGTCAATACGAAATAAACGATTCGCTAAAATTATCATCAACCGATTTATATTATTCGGTTTTGGCGAAGTACGATGTCCCCGATAGTGTGTTCGTTCGTTCGGTTGTTTATTATTCCAGCCATCCAAAGGAATACGAAAAAATGTACAATGATGTGATCAACATCCTGAAGGGGATGGAAGAGCAAGCAGCGGGATCTCAGGAATTAAACGTTGGCAACGAGGCAGAAAAACCGGCGGAAGATTACCAATTTGGTACCCAGTAAACGGCACAGGGTGAAAAAATTCTCAGCACATTATATTTTGCCTCTTGCTTCGCCGCCGCTGAAGAACGGCATCCTTGTTATCGACAGGCAAGGTGTTGTACAGGAATTAATTGATACCGAAGGGCAAATTAGCGAAATCGAACGGCTCGAATTTCACAGCGGCATCCTTGTGCCGGAAATTGCAGGGCTGACCATTGAAAAGTTGAGAAACGTTCAACTGCAAATGCCACAAAAATCGCTGGAAGAAATACTGAAAAGCCTACTTTCTGGAGGCAATTGCGGTTTTGTCCCGGGGCAAAAAGTATCGGTATTTTTAATTTCTCCGCTCAATCTGACGAATTTGAAGCTCACCGAAAAAAGCAAACTGAAAAAATTAGTTTAATCGCCCGCATCGTTTTACTTTTGACAAAAATTTGGAGCTGGGAGATGATGGTTGTCTTTTTAAAAATGAAGTTGTTCAGCATAAAACCATTCATCAATCGCCAATCATTAATTATCAATCTGCTTATGTCCACGTTTTTGTTCGATAAAATTATTTTCGGTCCGGTGCGGAGCCGCCGTCTCGGAATTTCACTGGGCGTGAACCTGTTGCCTGTCGACACAAAAGTTTGCTCTTTCGATTGTATTTATTGCGAATGCGGCTGGACTCCCCGCAAACGGGAGAAAAAAGCTGTCCTTCCGACACGGCAGCAAGTGAAAGAAAAGATGCAGGAAAAGCTTCAGGAAATGAAAGTGGCCAATGAAAGTCCCGATGTGATCACTTTTGCCGGGAATGGTGAACCTACTTTGCATCCCGATTTTTCTGAAATTATTGACGACACCATTGAACTGCGCAACCAGTTTGCACCGAAAGCCCGGATTGCCGTTTTATCGAATGCCACCATGATCCACAAAACTGACGTGGTGAACGCCCTTTTGAAAGTTGACGACAACATTCAGAAACTGGACTCAGCATTTGTTGAGACGATTGAAAAAATTGACTGTCCGATGGGTCCGTTTAATGTAACCGATACGGTTGAAAGACTGAAAGCATTTAACGGGCAAGTCATTATCCAGACACTTTTTGTCCGGGGCGAATTCAAAAACGAACGGGTAGATAACACAACAGAAGAAGAAATTTCGGCTTGGCTGAAACTGCTCCGGAAAATAAAACCTCGGCAGGTAATGATTTATACCATCGATCGCGATACGCCCACCGAAGGATTGGAACGGATTCCGGTTGTTGAGTTAGAAGGCATTGCCAAAAAAATAAGAAACCTGGGTTTTAAAGTCCAGGTTTCAGGATAAAAGTTATAATGTTGTTCGTGTCCACTCGGTTGATTTGCCCAGCCAGCGGATGCCCACCACGTAGCCTTTCATAAAAAGCATGTCGTTGCGGTCTTCCATCCAAATGTAGCAATCGTAGGTTTTCCCCGATTGCGGGTCGTAAATACGGCCTCCGTTCCATTCGTTCGACTTGGCATCGTAGCGAAGCCCGGACATGATTATTAATCCTAATCTCGAACGGTCTCGTAATTTTGGATCAGGATTTTCAGTATCTTTTTGTGGCTGCCCGTTTTCGTATTTTTCGGGGATAATGTAGACGATGGTTGCTGAGTACGTCCCATTGGCTTCTTTTTTAACCTCAAGTTTCGACGTTTTTTCATCGTTCCACCAAATACCGGTTATCCGCTCCGATTTTTGTGCAAAAAGCTGCATCGCGGTAAAAATAAAAAGGAAAATGACAATCAGGTTCTTCATGTTGGTAAGTTTTAATGTTCATGAATATGATTTGTAGCTTCTCTGAAAAAAATAATGTTTACAAGTTATGAATTTATATGGAAAAAAGCAGCAGGAACTATGTTTCTCCCGTCTATTTTGTTTTGCTCCTGTTGAGAATTTCCACAGCATAACTTCATTTCGTACTTTTGTCCTCGTTAATCAGTGGATAATTTCATTCTCACTACTAATTACTCGCTACTCACAACTCGTATTATGGCAAAAATTAACTGGAAACCGGGAACTATGATTTATCCGCTGCCTGCCGTTTTGGTCAGCTGCGGCGCAACTCCCGACGAATATAATATGCTGACTGTTGCCTGGACCGGCACCATTTGCAGCGACCCGGCAATGTGTTACATTTCTGTCCGTCCGACCCGGCATTCTTACGAAATAATAAAACGAACCGGCGAATATGTTATCAACCTTACGACCGAAGAAATGGCCCGGGCAACCGACTGGTGCGGATGCCGCAGCGGAGCGAAGTTCAACAAATGGAAGGAAACCGGACTGACTCCTGCGCCTGCCACATTCGTAAAAGCGCCTATCGTAAAAGAAGCGCCTATCAGCATCGAATGCCGGGTAAAGGAAATTATTGATCTGGGGTCGCACCACATGTTTATTTCTGAAGTGGTAAATGTGATTGCCGATGATCGCTATATCGATCCTGAAACCGGCGCCTTCAGCCTGAAAAAAGCCGATCCGATTTGCTATTCGCACGGGCATTATTTCAAAGTGGGAGAACCTATCGGGAAATTTGGCTGGTCGGTCGAGAAGAAAAAAAAGCCACAAAAATGAACCAAACGAACGGATATCTGTAATTATAAACATGTTTCGCGACCAATGACGAATAAATTACAGAATTTTATACATATGAAAACTACAACTCAGGCCCTCGTGGTCATCTTTTTAATTTCAATTATGACGATAAAAACACATGCTTCGGAAAAGGAAAATCCGCTGTTGCAGGCTTTTGGAACCTTGCACGATACGGCTCCTTTTAACCGGATAAAAAACGAACATTTTCTTCCCGCTTTTGAAGCGGCAATTGTTGAGGCAAAAAGTGAGATTCAACAAATTATTGATGCAAAAACCAATCCCGGTTTCGAAAATACCATTGTTGCCCTTGATGTAGCAGGCGAAAGATTGGGGCGCATTCGCTCCATCCTGTTCAACCTGAATTCAGCTGAAACAAGCGATGAAATCCAGCAAATTGTACAGCAGGCGGCTTCAATGCTCACCGAATTTGCAAACGATATTTCACTGAACCAGAAATTGTTCGAAAAGATAAAAACTGTTTATAATCAGAAGAACGGCTTGAATTTAACGCCCGAACAATCGACCCTGCTCGAAAAAACATACCAGCAATTTGTGCGTAACGGAGCCAACCTCAGCGATGCCGAAAAAGAAAGCTACCGTACAATTACCAAAGAACTTTCGCAGGTGGAACTGAAATTCGGAGAAAATGTATTGGCCGAAACCAACGCTTTTGAACTTCTGGTAACCGACCGCGACCAGCTGGGTGGCTTGCCCGAATATTTAATCGAATCAGCAGCACAAACGGCAAAGTCAAAAGAAAAAGAAGGCTGGATGTTCACCCTGCAATACCCAAGCTATGTGCCGTTCATGAAATATGTCGACAACCGCAGCTTGCGTGAAAAAATGTATCGTGCTTTTACTTCCAAAGGGAACCATGGCAATGAATACGATAATAATGAAATCATCCGTCGCATTGTGGAGCTGAAACTTGAAAAAGCCCGTTTGCTGGGATACCAATCGCATGCCGAGTACCAGTTGGCACAACGGATGGCCGAAACACCGGAGCGGGTTGCTAAATTTTTACAGGAACTGCACGAAGCATCGCGGCCTTTTGCCGAAAAAGAGTTTGCCGAAGTTCAGGTTTTTGCTGAGAAGATGGGTTTCGAAGGGAAGATCCAACGTTGGGACTGGTCGTATTATTCTGAAAAATTGAAAGCAGAACGATATGGTTTTAATGAAGAAGAAGTAAAACCGTATTTCGAGCTGAACCATGTGATTGAAGGTGTTTTTGGGCTGGCAAAGCAATTGTACGGATTAAGTTTCAGGGAAAATAGAAACATCCAAGTTTACCACGAAGATGTAAAACCATACGAGGTATTCGACGATGCCAATAACTTTATCGCCGTTATTTACATGGATTTTCATCCGCGCGAAGGAAAACGCGCAGGAGCCTGGATGACCGATTATCTGGCTCAATCAGCCGTAACCGGAAAATCGATCCGGCCGCATGTGTCTATTGTAATGAATTTCACCAAACCAACCGAAAGTACGCCCTCGCTACTGACTTTCGACGAATTCACAACGTTCGTTCACGAATTCGGTCATGCTTTGCACGGTATGTTGAGCCAATGCACTTATCCAAGTCTTTCGGGAACCAGCGTTTACTGGGATTTTGTTGAACTTCCGTCGCAAATTCACGAAAACTGGTGCTACGAAAAAAAATGGCTCGACCAGTTTGCTGTTCATTATAAAACCGGAGAAAAAATACCTGCTGAATTGATTGAAAAGATTGTTAAAGCCCAGAACTTCCAGTCGGGATATTTATCCGAACGGCAGCTTGGTTTTGGAATGCTCGACATGGCATTTTATTCCCTTCATGAAAAACCGGACGATATTGCCGAATTTGAAACAAAAGCCATCGCCCCGACTGAACTGTTTGGTCCGGTGCCTGGCAGTTTGATGAGTACTTCGTTTTCACATATTTTTTCAGGGGGCTACGATGCCGGTTATTACAGCTACAAATGGGCCGAAGTCCTCGATGCCGATGCTTTTTCGGTATTTCAGCAAAAAGGAATTTTTAACCGCGAAGTTGCCGATTCGTTCCGCCGAAATATTCTGGAAAAGGGAGGCAGCGAACACCCGATGAAACTGTATAAAACTTTCCGGGGGCAGGAACCAACGGTTGATGCACTGCTGAAACGAAGTGGTTTAAAAGAATAATGGGTTCAATATAAGAATATGAAGAAAGGGAGCTATGGACTTGGCTCCCTTTTCTTTTCTCCCTTTTCAGGTACTTTATATTGAACCAACTGGTGCATTTTTTATGGCTTTGAGGCAAATTGTTTTCTGATTGAAGAAAAATAAATCCTGTGCCAGAAAAAGGCCAGATAATACTTTTGTGATTTTTATTTTGCTATTCTGATACGACTAAAACGTGTATTTTGCGCCTAACGTAGGCATTATTTTGAAGCCTTCCATGCCTCCAAAATTATTGCTCAACTCAACTTCGCCACCGACTGCAAAATGCGACGATGCGTTGTACCATAATTGAGGTTCCGAAAGAAAAATGAAATCACCAAATGCAGTTGTTTGTTTCCAGAAATCGGCAAAACCGGTAAACGACATTTTCCCTTTGCAGAAATTCAGGTACCAAACAGCAGTTAGCTGAAAACTATTTGTTCCAAATTTATCGTCACTAAGTCCTTCAATATTTTTATACAATGCTTTTAATGAGAATCCTTTCGAAAAATCACTGACATTCCATGAATAATCCAATCCGGTCAGCCATGCATTGTTAATGGTATGGGCTACCATATTATTATCATGAAGAAGTCCTCCATTGTACTCAGCATGCCAGCTAAAAGGAGATTTTCCCAGTTTAAAACAACGTGCAATTTCGAAATAAGCCAGCGAAGCTCCAGGAAACGAGACACTGTAGTCCATGTCAATAAAGAAAAAGGTGTTTCCCAGTTTGTCGGGTTTAAACATTTCCACGGTACTGGTTAAATATCCTCTCCCTTTGCCCATGTCGTAATGCAACTGGATATTTTGGCTAAAAACATTGCCCATGAACAGGCTTAAAAATAATACCCAAAATAGCTTCTTCATGTATTAAAAATTAAAAGTTTGATCTATCTACAAAAAGATAATCTGCGGGTTTTTGCATAATGCAAATTATACTTTTTGATCATTTTAGAATAAATTTGTTGCCTTTTATAGAGTCAGACAAATGTAGAAAAATCCAGAATTATAAAAAATTAGTCGAATTTCTCTAATTTCAGCCTGAAAATGTAACTTCATGGAGGAGATGACGTTTTCAGAAAATAATCATGGAAAGGAAATTTTATTTGAAACAACTATCATAAACCAAACTACATGGACAATCAAAAATTAATTGCCCTATTTGCGGAATCTTTCCGACAAAATTGGGAATTGCCTGTATTTTCGGACTTTCGGGGAGGAACCTATACCTATGGCGAAGCGGCTCAAATCATCCGGAATATCCATTGTTTTTTCAGGGAAAGCGGCATTAACAAAGGCGATAAAGTTGCTATTTTTGGTCGTAATGCTTCCAATTGGGGGATTTCGTTTATTGCCGTTGTAAGTTATGGGGCTATCGCAGTTCCGGTACTTCCCGATTTTAACCCCGACGATGTTCATCATATTATTAATCATTCCGAAGCCAAGATACTTTTTGGGAACGATCTTCTTCTTGAAAAAATTGAAAGTGAAAAAATTCCCGAGATTCAGGCAATTGTAAGTTTGGTTGATTTCCGTTTGCTGTTTGCCCGCAACGAAAACCTGAAAGAAAATGCAGAGAAATGTTTTAAAACCGATTTTGCCGGAAAAGTAAATCCACAAAATTTCGAACTCGATGACTTAGAGAATAATGAACTTTGTATTATTTCATATACATCAGGCACATCAGGCTTTACCAAAGGGGTGATGCTACCGGTTCACAGTATTTTGTCGAACCTTGTTTATGCCCGCGAACACATGCCGTTAAAAGCAGGCGATAAGATTGTTTCATTCCTGCCGATGGCACATGTTTTTGGACTGCTTTTCGAATTCCTGTTCCCGGTAACAACGGGTTGCCACATCACTTTTTTAACTAAGGCGCCTACACCGCAGGTGATTACACAGGCATTTGCCGAGGTGCGCCCGCGCCTGATCTTGTCGGTCCCGTTGGTGATCGAAAAAATATACCGAAAACGTGTTCAGCCAACCCTCGATAAACCGGTAATGAAAGTATTGATGGCCATTCCTGGCATTTCTTCCGTATTGAGGAAAAAAGTAAAAGCAAAACTTACCGAAACGTTTGGTGGCACGTTCTTCGAAATTGTGATTGGTGGTGCGCCGTTAAGCCGCGACGTGGAAGTATTCTTCCGGAAAATAAAATTCCCGTTCACAATAGGTTATGGAATGACCGAATGCGGGCCGCTAATTTCGTATGATGCCTGGAAGACTACGCAGCCTTCATCGGCCGGGAAACTGGTTGACCGCATGGAAGTGAAAATCGATTCGGAAGACCCTTACAACGTTGTTGGCGAAATCATGGTGAAAGGCGAAAACGTAATGATGGGCTACTATAAAAACGAGGAAGCCACACGCGCAGCTATTGATGCCGATGGTTGGCTGCACACCGGCGACTTGGGAGTGATCGACGAAAACAACTATATTTTTATTCGCGGACGAAGCAAAAACATGTTGCTGGGCCCGTCGGGACAAAATATTTATCCTGAAGAGCTGGAAGATAAACTCACAACCCAACCATATGTTGCCGAATGTGTGGTTATCGAGCGCGAAAGGAAACTGGTCGCTTTGGTTTATCCTGATAAGGAAAGTGTACAATCAGCTTCGCTTACTGAAGAACAACTGATAACCATAATGAACGAAAACCGTCATCGGGTGAACAAGGAACTTCCGAAATATGAACATATTTCGCGCATTGAATTGGTCAATCAGGAATTTGAAAAAACTCCGAAAAAGAATATTAAACGATTTTTGTATACCTGATAAAAGAAAAATCCTGACAGGTTTCGAAAACCTGTCAGGATTAATATAATAAAAAAGCACTTTCTCTTATTTTGGCATTGGATAACCTTGCAATTTGGCAAGATTGGCTTGAATTTCATGTTCCGGATATTCGTAATCAGATAATTGTCCGGTCATGTATTTTTCATAGCCCACCAAGTCCATCAAACCATGTCCGGTGAAATTGAAAAGAATCACTTTTTCTTTTCCTTCTTCTTTGGCTTTTTTGGCTTCGCGGATGGTAGCGGCAATGGCGTGTGTCGTTTCGGGAGCAGGAATGATGCCTTCGGTTTTAGCGAACAGCAACCCGGCTTCAAAACATTCGCTTTGATGAATAGCCTGAGCTTCCATCAAACCGTCGTGCAACGAAGCACTTACCAGCGGCGACATTCCGTGATAACGCAATCCTCCGGCGTGAATAGGTGCAGGAACAAAGTTGTGTCCCAGACTGTACATAGCCATCATCGGGGTCATCCGGGCTACATCTCCATTGTCGTAAACAAACGAACCTTTTGTTAGCGTCGGGCAGGAAAATGGTTCTGCACCGATGATCTGAATATTGGCTCCGTGAAGTTTTTCGTACATAAACGGGAAAGCAATACCGGCAAAGTTACTACCTCCACCACAGCAACCAATTACAATATCCGGGTTTTTAACGCCCACCTTGGCCAACTGTTTCTTGGCTTCCAGGCCGATAATGGTTTGGTGCAACATCACATGGTTCAATACTGAACCCAGTGAATAGCGGGTTTTTCCGGTTGTATCACTCACCGCTTCTTCAATCGCTTCAGAAATAGCAATTGCCAAACTTCCTGATGTATCCGGATATTGAGCTAAAATATCGCGTCCTGACTGTGTGTCCATGCTTGGACTGGACACGCATTTGGCGCCATAGGTATTCATCAACATCTTGCGGAATGGTTTCTGGTCGAAACTGCAACGAACCATGTAAACTTTACATTCGATCCCACCGATTTGAGCACAGGCAAAGGCAAGAGCTGAACCCCATTGACCAGCTCCGGTTTCGGTAGTTAGTTTTTTGATACCGAACTGTTTGTTGTACCATGCCTGGGGAACGGCTGTATTGGGTTTGTGGCTTCCGGCTGGAGAAACACTTTCGTTTTTGTAATAAATTTTGGCCGGTGTTCCCAATGCTTCTTCCAATTCGTATGCACGAATCAGTGGACTTGGTCTCCACTGGAATAATATCTGACGTATTTCTTCAGGAATATCAATCCATCGTTCCATACTCACTTCCTGCTCAATCAGGTTCATTGGAAAAACCGGAGCTAACATATCCGGAGTAATCGGTTTTCCATCGGAACCCAGTGGCGGGTTCAACGGAGATGGAAGGTCGGGAGCAATGTTGTACCATTGTTTTGGCATTTCCGATTCTTCGAGAAAAATCTTTTTTTGTCTAGCCATTTTGTTTTTTTATTAGTTGATAAATATTGTTTTTAAAACAAAAGGGACATGCTGTATAAACAACATGTCCCTTAAAAGGTAAAATATCTTTTTCATGCAACAGGCATATTGTTCACGTCGGGCAGTTAAAACTGCCAACGCCAACACCAATTCCCTGTATACATGTTCATTAAATACATACGTCAATTTTACGGAGCAAAACTAATTATTATTTTCGAAGTATACAAAGTGTCCCGCTAATGATTTGTAATTTTTTTAATTCGTTTATTTTTAAATCATCTTCATTTTAACAATAATTGCTGAAGTTCAACAAATTTGAAGTACCCAAACAAAAGAAAACGGAGATCCCGGTCATTCATTTTCTTCCATTGCTCTCTAATTTTGTCTGGTGATTGCTTTTTTTATCAGTTCCCGGTAAATAGCAATTCCTTGGTACAGACAGTCAATTGAAATATGTTCATCGATGTTATGAATCCGCTTCACATCGTCGGAAGACAGGAGGCAGGGGACCAATCCGTAGGTAGGGATTCCCTTGTTGCGAAAGTAATTATTGTCGGCAATGGCCGGAAACAGGATGGGTACTACTGCTGCATCCGGATTATTTTTAAGAATTGCGTCCTGGAGCCAGTGATAGTAAATATCTGGTTTTGTGTAAACAGCCACCGGCGATTCTTTCAGCACCCGGATATTCAGATCAGCGCATTTGGTTTTACGACTGATATAACGGGTTACATCCTCGGAACTGATCGGTTCCAGAAACCGGCAATCGAGAATGGCATGCACCTCGTTGGCCACGCTGTTCATCGACGAATAGGGTGAATTAATATTGGTGATGTTGTAGGTATCCGTAAAAATCAGGGAAAGAAGTGGGTCGTTCAGAATCCGTTTTTTAATCAGCGGAAAGAACAACTTCGGATGACGGTAAAAGCATTTAATTATTCCCTTTTCGTAGTTGGATAATTCCTTCGACATCAGGCCGGAGGCATCGGTCACCTTAATTTTTTGCCTTTCTTTTTTTTGCAGCCGATGAAGCCCGGCGACCAGCTTGTTGTAAATATTGTCGTCGGAAGCAATTGCACCGTGAGCACAACCATTATTTTTCAGGCTTAAATCGAGCCACACTCCCTGTTTATGAATGATGGAAATTCCAAATACCGTTCGTTCAGGATCGGAAACTAATATTTTTTTTGCCCCAGTTCCACCTTCTCCAAAAACAACCACAGGGTTGAGCAAATTGAGATATTCATTCAGTACCCGACCGGCGCCAAGTTGTCCGCCTTCTTCTTCATTTGAAACCACCAGCATCGTAAAATTATACGGCAGGTCCGTCTGTTTGGCCATGTCAACAAATCCGGAGATGGTCATTAGTTGCATTACAGCAAGCGCTTTGTTGTCGATTGCTCCGCGCCCCCAAACGGCATTGTCGGCAATAGTTCCCGAGAAAGGCGGATAAGTCCATTTGCTGCTGTCGCCCTCGTACACGACATCGCAGTGCGAATGAAAAACCACATTGGGTTTGCCGCTTTCCAGCGGATACAGGGATGCTGCAAAATTGAATGAGTTTTGTTCGTCGTTGAAAACAACCGTTTTCAGTCCGGCTTCGCGGCATCTTTCCAGAAGGAAGCGGGCGGCAGGCGCCTCGTTGCCGGTAACCGATTTTATTTGCACGTAGTCGCTCAGCAATTGTTCGGGCGAAACCGACAACTGACCATGTGCCCCAAAGAACATCAAAAAAAATAAACTGATGAGGTAAAAATGCCGCATACAACAATCCTTTTCGTTCCTCCTGCTTTCTTCAGGAGAGTTTTAATAATTCAAATAAATATTCTTTTTTCTGAAAATTCGTCGAATCTTGCTTGTATTCCGGTTTATTTCGACGACAAACTTTGCACTTTGCCGTTGATGATCCGCAACAAATGAATCGTTGTGTTCACGTAATTCTCTACTGGTGCGATCAGCACTTTCCCGGTTCCGGTAAAAGTATTTACGATTCCTTCCCCGGAAACCATGGTCGAAAAGATACCTTTGGTCGCTTTTTTTACCTGAAGCTCGATTCCTGCTGTCCGGGCCACGGCAAATGAACCGTCAACCACCAGCTTGTCGTTCACCATATTGATTTCCTGCAACGGGCCAGCCGATTTGATGATCACTTTTCCGGTTCCGGCAACGGCTGTCTGGAACCATTTCTCACCTGAAAACAATGCGCTGAGGGCTTTGTTGCTGAAGGCACCAATTTCGATACTCATTTCCGAAGCAAAATAAGCGCTCTGATCGAGTATCCACTCTTCGTTTTTCAGGTCGAGAATCGTGAAATTACCAAACGAAGGTTCCAAAAAAACTTCGCCTGTGCCACTAATGACGGGCTTCACAATTTTTTCACGCGTAACCATCGACTTTAGGATTGATCCGGCTCCCGGCATATTCGATTCGAGTTCGAGTGCACCCTGCATGTAATGCAAACCTCCTGATTCGTAACGGAAAGCGCCGTTCTTAAGCTCTACCCGAACCATGTTGAGCCGTTCGCGTTCAATAATTTCAAACTTCACACTTCCTGTATGATATGAATTTTGAGCAGGCGGAACAACCGCATGAGGGATGGGAGGAGGAGCAACCGGGGGGATTGGCGGTGGTACTGATTGCCCCTGGGCTACCGGCTTTCCACAATTTCCGCAAAAAGCCGCACCTTCAATTACCTGATTTCCACAAAATGAACAAAATGGCATAGTTTTGGTTTTTTTAGATTTCGGATGCCTAAGATACTCTTTTTCTGTTATTCCCGCCGATTTTGAGACCTCCTCTTTTATTTTTTCAGTTTTAAAACATTGTCAACCCGGAATAAATTCATTGAAAATGACATCACAAAAGAAAGATTCCGGCATTCTGTTTCCCATTCAAAATAAAATTTTGTGTTTCAAGGAATCAGGTTAATTTTGTGGCAAAATTGAATTAAGTATATCAGGATGAAGAGACCGATTGTAGTCAGTGGCATAAGGCCAACAGGATATTTGCACTTAGGAAACTATTTTGGCGCCGTTCGCAGTTTTATCAAAATGCAGGAAAGTTATAACTGCTACTTTTTTATTGCCGATTTACATTCGCTGACCACCCACCCGACACCCGATAATTTGCAGGCCGGGGTGAAACAGGTTTTAGCCGAATATCTTGCCTGCGGAATCGACCCGGAGAAAGCGACCATTTTTATTCAGAGCGATGTGCCGGAAGTTACCGAATTGTACACATTTCTGAACATGAATGCCTATCTGGGCGAACTGGAACGCACTACTTCGTTTAAAGAAAAAGCACGGCAAAACCCTGAAAATGTGAATGCCGGACTGTTGACCTACCCGGTACTGATGGCAGCCGACATCATCATCCATAAAGCACAATTCGTTCCGGTTGGTAAAGACCAGGAACAAAATCTGGAAATGGCCCGCAAGTTTGCCGGACGCTTCAACCGCATGTACAACTGCGAACTTTTCCCGCTTCCGCAGCCGTTTACGTTTGATGGCGGCGACATGATCAAAGTTCCGGGGCTGGATGGCAGCGGAAAGATGGGCAAATCGGAAGGAAATGGCATCTTTTTGTATGAAGACCCGAAAGAAATATGCAAAAAAGTGATGCGCGCGGTAACCGATGCCGGCCCAACAGAAATGAATTCAGCAAAACCGGAACCCATTCAAAACCTGTTTACACTGATGAAAATTGTTTCGGACCCAGCCTTGGTGAAACAATTCGACGAAGCGTATGCCCGTTGCGAAATCCGTTACGGCGACATGAAAAAACAACTGGCCGAAGACATTGTAAATTTTACCGCGCCTATCCGCGAACGGATTCTGGACATTCTCAAAGACGAAGAATACATGGCCCGCGTAGCCAGGATCGGCGCCGAAAAAGCCCGCGAATCAGCACAGGCAACACTGAAAGAAGTGAAACAACTGATCGGGGTCAAACGATTATTTTAAGAAGATAGTCATCAAACTATATTAAAGATCCTGCTTCCGTTTGGAGGCGGGATTTTTTTATAGAGGGGAGGAAACATGCAACAATTCAATATTAACTTGAAACATGTTCGCGTTTAATCCTTATTTTTCAAACTATCTTTGTCCAAATCTTGTTATATTGGTTCAATCAAATCAAAAAAATGTCGATGAAGAAATATTTTAGCATACTTTTTATTGTTTTGCTGGCCTGTCAAACCACTCAAAAAACGGGTCAAAAAGAGGTAATAACGGTTACCATTCTTCCCCAGAAATACTTTGTCGAACGCATTGCCGGCGACCTGTACCAGGTAAACGTGCTGATTCCGCCGGGAGCAAGCCCCGAACTATATTCGCTGGTTCCTTCGCAACTGAAAGACGTTGTCCGAAGCAAAACCTGGCTGCGCATGGGACACGTAGGTTTTGAACTGTCGTGGACCGATAAAATTATGGCGGCTAATCCCGAAATGCAAACATTTGTTTTATCAGAAGGCATCGACCTGATCAGAGGAGAAGAAGGACACGATGACCACATGCACCCGGGCGGTGTTGACCCTCATTTCTGGATGGCGCCCCGCGAAATTTTAATTATTGCCGAAAATACGCTGAAAGCGCTCATCAAATTAAATCCCGCCCAGGAAAAACTATTTCGTGAAAATTTTGAAAAACTAAAAATCGATATTGCAGATGTAGATAAGCATGTTTCTGAAGTTCTGGCGAATGTGCGAAACCGCAGTTTCCTGGTTTTTCATCCGGCTCTGACCTATTTTGCACGCCAGTACGGGTTGGAACAGGTTGCACTCGAGAAAATGGGCAAAGAACCATCGCCCAAACATGTGAAAGAAGTTGTTGAGCTGTCCCGCGAAAAAAACATCCGGGTTATTTTTATACAGAAGGAATTTGACCTGAGCAACGCCCAAATCATTGCTGATGAGATTGGCGGAAAAATTGTTCAAATCAATCCGCTTGCTTACGACTGGGTGGCGCAAATGAAAGAAACCACGGACAACCTGAAAACCGCGCTGGACTAGTTGACCGAAAAGAGCGAATCGAATATCCAATATCGACGAACAGCCCAAAAGAAAGTTCTGAAATCAAGATTTGAAATTCAAAATTCATCATTTATAATTTAACCTGATGGAACCGATTCTGGAAATAAAAAATCTGAATGTCAGCTACGACAGGATAAAAGCGCTGGAAAATGTGAACATGGAAGTTTCGGAAGGTGATTTTCTGGGAGTAATCGGCCCAAACGGAGGCGGAAAAACCACCCTGTTGAAAGCCATTCTGGGATTGGTAAAACCTGCTTCGGGAACCATTCGTTTTCATTTCAGAAAAGACAATGGGAGCGCGATCGGTTATCTTCCGCAGATCAATCAGATCGATAAAAAATTCCCGATTACTGTGCTGGATGTAGTGCGTTCAGGAAAAACAAACGGGATGCGAAGTTTCAGGTTTGGCAAAAGCCCGGAAATTGAAAAAGCCCTTTCGTTACTGAAAGAAATGGGCATTGAAAACATCAGCCAGAAGGCCATTGGCGAATTGTCGGGCGGGCAAATGCAGCGGGTATTCCTATGCCGTGCGCTGATGAGCGATCCCGAACTGCTGATTCTCGACGAGCCAAATTCGTTTGTCGACAATAATTTTGAAAGAGAATTGTACGAAAAGTTACGCGAACTGAATAAACGCATGGCCATCATGTTGGTGTCGCACGATGTGGGGACCATCGCCCAATACGTGAAAACCATTGCCTGTGTGAATCTGCACCTGCATTACCATCCGTCGAACAAAATAACGACTGAGCAACTGGCCTCGTACAATTGCCCGTTGCAAATTATTACCCACGGAATCATACCGCATACTGTATTAGAAACCCACGATCACGAACATTGATATGAACGGACTACTCGAACTTTTTCAGTTTAAATTTTTCATCAATGCCGTTATGGCTGCTTTGTTATCGGGCATTTCGTGCGGCATTGCGGGCACCTACATTGTTGCCCGCCGAAAGGTTTTTATCACCGGGGGCATCACCCATGCTTCGTTCGGGGGCATCGGGCTGGCTTATTTTATGGGTTTGCACCCGCTGTTGGGTGCCGCTGTGTTCGCGATATTTTCGGCTTTCGGCATCCAGTTTTTTAGTCAGAAAGCCGAAGTGCGCGAAGATTCTTCGATTGCGATATGGTGGTCGCTGGGTATGGCGCTGGGTATTATTTTTATTTACCTCACGCCCGGTTATGTGCCCAACCTGATGACTTACTTGTTTGGCAGCATCCTCACGGTCACCAGTTCCGAAATCTGGCTGATGGTCGCGCTGAACGTATTGCTGGCGGGATTTTTCATCTTTTTTTTCCGGCCTATTTTGTACATTTCGTTTGATGAAGAATTCGCCAAAACTTCGGGTATCCCGGTCCTGCTGCTCAACTACCTGATGATGGCGCTGATTGCCCTCACCATCGTGCTGAATATCCGGGTAGTGGGCATCATCCTGATTTTATCGTTGCTCACCATTCCGCAGGCAACGGCCAACCTGTTCACCAAATCGTTCAAAAATCTGATTTTTCTGTCGACTGCAATTGCTTTTCTGGGCGCTTTTTCCGGATTGATGGTCTCTTATCTTGCCGATATTCCGTCGGGGGCGGCCATTATTTTTACCCTGGTTCTCATTTTTGGACTGGCAAAACTGGTGAATTTAATTCGTCGATGAAGAACAAAGAAGAAATTGTTTCCTGCTCCAATTGCGGTTTTCAGGCACGAAAAGGCGATCTCGACCGCTCGTGCAGCAACTGTTTTGCCTGCACCGGATGCGAAATTTATATCTGCCCAAAATGTGGAAAAGAAATTGTGGTAGAACCGATAAAACCAATGAAACTGACGGGAAAGTAAACGGTAGTTATCTCCTGATCATTTTATAAATCATGAAATTGCTTGTTTCTGCGTCAAATTTGCCATGCGAATAATCGCCGTATGTTTCGGTAATTTCCAATTCCAACCCAGCAATCATTTCTTTCAATTCTGAATCGGATATCGGTCTGAAATTTATCTCAAGTACCCTCTCTTCAATCAGTGTATTTGCCGAATCGTATATTTCGTAGAATTGATGCCCGGACACAATCTGGTCGGACGGATTGTATTGATTCTCATACGAGATAACCATTCTCCGGTTTGAACCGACCGGGAAATCACCGATAACCCGTTTTTCTCCATCTGCCATTTTTAGCCGGATAGCCGGATTTTGAAGTGTCAGGATAAAAATCTCGTTTTTTTCGAGGTGCGATGAAATTGATTTTAACGCTTTGCGCTGCAATTCGGGGGTCAGAATTTCGGAAATGGAATGAAACGGGAGCAGGATCATTCCGAATTTTTTCTTCAAATCCAGTTCTGTAACGTCCATTTCAACCAGGTCAACCGGGTAGTTTTTATTTTGAATTTTCTGCGCAAAAGAACCCAGCATCCCCTTTGAATAATCGACGCAGGTCATTGTCCTTCCCGATTCAAGCAAGGGAATCGAAACCCGGCCTGTTCCGCACATCAATTCCAGTATTTCGCGGCTGAAACCTTCTGTTTCTTTCATGAAAAAGGGGATGTCAAAATCTACATTCACATAGAAATCGTAAATGTCGGCAACCTGATCAAATTTGATTGGTTTTTTCATATTCACCTTTTTTCTGAATTCAAACTATTATAAAAAGCAAATCCGGAGACAATCGCATTTGTTTTAAAATCGACGCTTAAAGTTCATGCTTTTATGGCTATTTAGCAACAGGTTGAAATATCCGGAACGAAGCCGAATATTTCAACCTGTTAATATTAACTCTTTGCTTTTTCACTCTTTTAACTGATCAATCAGATTTTGATCAATGGTTACAACATTCGAAGCCGACACGTCGTGGGCCGTGAAAAGGCCAAGAACTGGTCTCCCGTCGCTGGCAGTAAAATTGCTTTTTATGTTTGCCGGGGGCACGCTGAAAAGTCCGCCTGTTCCGCTCTGGTCGAACATCTGGTAGTAATACATGTAAGCGAATTCAGAAATAGATGTTTGTTTTACGATTACCGAATAGCCTGATTTCAGCAAAGATTCTTCCGGTTTATTCAGGTCATGAAAATCGGTAAAAATTTCAAGGCTTTCCACATAATTTCCATCCACCAGTTCATCGCTGGCAACGAATAAATATTCAGATCCATTCAATAATTTTCCATTTATATAGAGGTCCCATTTGTAAAAATCACCAACTCCTTTGGGTTCGTTTCCATAGGTGAAAATGCCAAGAAAACGTTTGTCGCCGCGCAACGAAGGCCGAACCTGGATTGAATCGACAGGTTCTACTTTTGCCAGTTGATCGAAGCCGGTAATGGTCACTCCATTGTGCTCGATTGTAATTGTATATTTTTTACCAACCTCTCCTATATAATTTTCTTTTTCAGGAACAACATAAAGGCCTTTGGTTTCTGTGCTTTCTTCAAGCTGAATGCTTTTTTGCGGTTGTCCGTTGTCGGAAATGGTAACCGTTGCCCCACTAACTCCGGGATACGCTGCATCATCATCCACTTGCAGGCTTTTGTATAATACAACATACGGTTCGCTTTCGGTGGTTATTTTTGCTTCAATGGCATACAAATCCAGATTTTCATCGCTCATCTTTACATCAATCACATCCTCGCAGGCGGTGAAAGCCAGCAGGAATAAAGCAAATACGGGTAAAATATATCGTTTCATTTGTTTCAGATTTAAAAGGTGAAGTTGTACGTGATGGCAGGAATAATAGAACCAATAATCGATAAACGGGTCGCTTCGGTAATCATCGGGTTGTCTTCATTTTGCTTGAAGGTCACCGAGTAGGCATTCCGCCGTGCGTACACGTTGTACAGCGAAACATTGAGGGTTCTTTTCACCTTCCGGGTTTCATTCTTCTTCGGATTGTACGTGAGCGAAAAGTCGAGCCGGTGGTAATCGGGAATGCGGTTGCTGTTACGGTCGGCATAATAAAAAAACGTGTTCCCCTGTACATCGTATTTTGCAACCGGGTAAGTTGCCGGGTTGCCGGTTGTATAAACCCAGTTCGACGATAAGGTGATTTGCGGGTTCAGTTCATAATTCACTACCAGCGAAAAATCGTGGGTGCGGTCATAAGCCGACGGATAGGCTTTTCCATCATTGATTCCCGGGATTTTGCGCATACTGCGGGCAAGCGTGTAACTGGCCCAACCGGTAATTTTGCCTTCCTGCTTTTTCACCAACAACTCCAACCCGTATGAATAGCCGTTGCCGTGAAGCAATTCGGTTTCCAAATCTTCATTCAGGAACAATTCGGCACCATCTTTATAGTCGAGCACGTTTTTCATGTCTTTGTAATATATTTCTGCGGAAGTTTCGAACGCATTGTCCTTGAAATTCCGGAAATAACCCAGCGCCACCTGATCGGCAAACAACGGTTTGATGTATTTGCTGGTTGGCAGCCACACATCAAGCGGAGTGGGAGAAGTGGTGTTCGAAATCAGGTGCAGGTTTTGCACCATCCGGTTGTACGATGCTTTTACCGAACTTGCCTCGTCAATCGTATATTTCAGTGAAACGCGGGGCTCAAAATTTATATACGGATCATCAATCCGTTCTCCGCTTTTATACGATTTTTCGCCGATTACTTCGTTTTTGGCAGGCGCTTCGGGATGCAAATATTCGCGCACCTTTCCGACGCCAACCTGTTGAAAATACGACAGACGAAAACCGTATTTCAAAGTCAGCCGCGAACCAATGGATTGTTCGTTCGATGCATAAAAAGAAGCTTCCGAAGCATTGTAATTTGTTAGTTTTAAATCGGTGTAAAACGAACTTTCGTTGGCATCAATATTTCCGGGCTCGAAGTGATGATAGATTGCATTCAGTCCAAAGTTAATTTTGTTTTTCGAGTTCAGAAACCAGGTAAAATCTTCCTTGAAATTGAGGTCTTTGATTTGTGAACTCCAATCGAACTGATCGGCAATATTGCCCGGTACGCCAAGATTGTAATCGTATTTCGAATAAATAATTGAGGTATTGGAAAATAATTTTCCATCGAAAATATGGTTCCACCGGAGCGTTCCGGTGAGGTTGCCCCAGCGCATATAAATCGATTCGCCCAGTTCAAAACAGTCGTCGCCCCCGTAGCCCGAGATGTAAATCCGGTCCTTTTCTCCCAGTTGTATATTGGTTTTCAGGTTGAGGTCGTAAAAATACAGCTTGTTCTCTTTCAACTCTTCGATGCCCGCCAACCGGCCAACCACATCGGCATAGGTGCGGCGCCCCGAAATAATGTAGCTCCACTTGTCTTTTATAACCGGGCCTTCCAGAGTCAGCCGGCTCGAAATATTGCCAATTCCGGCATCCACATGAAAATCTTTCGAGTTCCCGTCTTTCATCCGTATATCGATTACCGACGATGCTTTTCCCCCGTATTCTGAAGGAATGCCGCCTTTGTAAACCTGGATGTCTTTGATCGCATCGGAATTGAAAACCGAGAAGAAACCCATCAGGTGCGATGCGTTGTAAACCGGCGCTTCGTCGAGGATCAGCAGGTTTTCGTCGGGGCCGCCACCGCGCACGTACAAACCGGAATTGCCTTCGCCGCCGCTCTGAATGCCCGGCAGCAAAGTGATACTTTTCAGCACATCGACTTCACCCATAAATGACGGCAGTTTTTTGATGAGCTTAATCGACACTTTTTCCATGCTCATGTTGATGCTTTCCACGTTCCGGTCTTTGCGCTCGCCGGTTATCACCACTTCTTCCAATTGTCGGGTGTCTTCGGCAAGAGAAACGGATATCTGCTGGTTTTCATTCAGGTTGACCACATATTCCTGCGGTTCGTAGCCAATAAATGAAAAACTAACCTTGTAAACACCTTTAGGAACAGAAATGGAATAAAAACCATACGGGTTTGAAATAACCCCGGTTACTTTTTCTGGGATGTAGCAGGTTGCCCCAATCAGGGCTTCACCGCTGGTTTTGTCTTTTATGTGGCCGCTCAGGGTCGCCATTGGTACCGACATTTGGGCTGACCCGCAAAAAGCGGCGAAAAAGAAAATAAAAATAACATACAATCGTTTCATCAGAACATTGTTTAATTGTTTCATGCTTTGTTTCATAATTTCTATCCGAAGAGACAATGAAAATTTTTCAAGGTTGCTTTCTTTATAGAATTTATTTGTTTTCTGTGGTACAAAAATGAGTTTAGAAACAGAAACCGAGACGACATGAATCAGCGAAACGTAGAATTATACCGGTAAAAGAGATTTCGGCTCCCTCCCTGTCGGTTGAAAGATATAGCAGATCGGGTTTGTTGTAGCAGAAAAATAAAGGGATCAACTTTTCTTATTGAAAATTAATCCGGTTGAAATGAATCGATATGAATATTTCCTATTTTTGGAATGATTTCAAAAAATGTTCAAATAATGATTCTGCCTCAAGTTGAATTTCAAAAATAAAAAATCATGGATATCAGAAAGACAATCGGATTGATTGTGGCACTGGCGCTTATCTCTGCTTGTTCACCAAAAGTAACATCAACCCTACAGAAGAGTTATCAGCCGATAAGCTACGATCAGGAAGTTTTTGTACTCGGTTTAAATGAAGAAGTTCCCTCGCAAGCCGAAGTGATCGGGAGTATAAAAGTTGGCGACAATGGTTTATCAACCAATTGCGATTTTGAAACAGTTGTTGAACTGGCCAAAATCGAAGTCCGAAAAGCTGGTGGCAATGTTTTAAAAATAACCGAACACAAACTTCCGTCGGTAATGGGGAGTTCGTGCCATCAAATTAAGGCCGATATTTTACGGATGAGTGATACATCCCAAATTCAGAAGGAAATTATTTCGGCACAAGAAGTAATTGTGGATCCCAACATTGATTATGCCACTCTAAATATTTATCGATTCAGCGGAGCGGGAGCCTTGGTTGCATACGATGTATACCTGGGCGACAGTGTTGTTTGCCGGGTAAAAAACAAATCGAAACAAACCATTCAAATCAATAAAAATAAGCTGGGATATAACAGTCTTTGGGCAAAAACCGAATCGAAAGATGAAATCCCAGTCAATTTAGAAGCGGGACATCAATATTATGTGCGTTGCGGCTTGAAAATGGGGATCATGGTTGGGCGGCCTTCTCTTGAATTGGTTGATGCGAAAACTGGCAAAATGGAGTTTGAATCCATAAAAACAAAAAAATAAACCATGAAAAAAATAGTTTTTATCCTGATACTGGCATTTACAGGAAACATGCTGAATGCGCAGGATTTAATTGTCACCAATACCAACGATTCAATCAATTGCAAAATTACCAAAGAAACCAAAGATCATATTTATTTTTCGTACCTGAACAATGGGGAACTGAGAAAAACACTGATCGGGAAAGCGGATGTAAAGCAATTTACGAAAAGCAATCCGGGATCGCCTGATAATGAAATAAAGACGAGCAGCTTTCATCCTGAATATTCAAAATTTCGGTTGGCTGGTCATGTTGGTCCTGCCTGGCGGTTGGGAAAAGTCCCGGATGGAAACTTCGAACAATACCTGAAAGATTTGAAAAACGGCTATAATCGAGGATTTGAAGCTTCTTATTTTATTTCAGAAACAGTAGGTTTCGGTTTAAAATTAAGCATATTCGGATCGGACAACCAATTGAATAATGTTACAATAGACCATAATGGAGACGGCGTATTAAATACCGGTTTAATGAGCGACGATATTGCAATTACGTTTATTGCCCCGAGCTATTCAGTCCGGATTGTCTCAGACCGTGGAAATGCGTTTATTTCAAGTCTGGCAATCGGATATTTGGGGTATCTTGACCATTCGTATATTATCGATTACCCGTTCGATCTCAAAGGCGGTACTTTGGGAATCTCATGGGATCTTGGTTACGATATAAAACTTTCGAAACACCTTTCCCTCGGGGCTCAATGTTCTTTAATAAGGGGAACTTTAACCAGTATTACTCAGGAAAGCGAATATTCTTCCCGAGAAATTGATTTGGATGAAGACGAGTATGAAAGTTTATCGAGCCTGAATCTTTCTGTCGGGTTACGAATAGATTTGTAGTATATTGAACTTGTTTCATGGTCTGACAATCAGAATGGTGAGGCCCCGAAACAAGTTTAGAATGGGTTGATCTTCATTTTTACTAGCCCGTGCTGCAATATATCTTTCCCCAACCCATCCGTTTCAATGCTTTTCTGTAATATTTATTGCTGAAAAAAGTTTATTTCGGTATTATCTTTTGAAAATATCAACATTCCGACTTACATTTGCAGCCACAAGTCAAATATTCTTTCACACGAGGGTCTTTGATTATAGAGAAGAGTGGAGAGAACGGGCTCTGTGAAACTCTGGCAACCAACCGGAAAAACCGGGAAAGGTGCCAATACCCGACCGGAAACGGGATTATAATTAAAAACAAGACAATGAAACAAAAATTACAGACTTCCTTGTTTTTACTGAGCTTCATGTACTTTGCCAACCGGTTCATGCGCTAGCTGCGCATATCTTCTTCCCAAATTATTAATATGTCATTCTGAGCGTAGCGAAGAATCTGCTTCTTCAGAATCACAGACATCTTTTATTCTATCATTTATTTTTTTTGAAAAGCATGAGCAAAACATACGAAGAAATCAACGAAAAAATCAGGGCGGGCAAGGCGGTTGTTTTAACGGCCGAGGAAGTTTCGCAAATGGCGCTTACCGCTTCTCCTGAAGAAATTGCCGAAAAAGTGGATGTGGTGACTACCGCTACTTTTGGGGCCATGTGTTCGTCGGGCGCATTCATCAATTTCGGGCATGCAAACCCGCCCATCCGCATGGAAAAAATCCGGCTGAACGGAGTTCCTGTTTACGAAGGGCTGGCGGCCGTCGATTCGTACATTGGCGCCACGGCCTGCGATCCCGAAAATCCGAAATACGGAGGAGCGCACGTCATTCAGGATTTGATCGACGGAAAAGATATCGAACTCGAAGCCTGGGGAAAAGGCACCGATTGTTATCCGCGCAAATACATCAAAACGGTAATCAACAAAAACACGGTGAATGAGATTTTCCTGTTCAACCCGCGCAATGCGTACCAAAACTATAATGTGGCGGTGAACAGTACCCCGAAAATGAAATATACCTATATGGGTTCGTTGCTGCCCAATATGCGCAATGCAACCTATTCAACTTCGGGCGAATTAAGCCCGCTGTTGAACGACCCGGAATTGAGAACTATCGGACTGGGAACGCGCATTTTCTTGGGTGGCACGCAGGGATTTGTCGTGTGGCCCGGAACCCAATTTAATACTTCGAAACCGAGAAATGAATTTGGTGTTCCGGTGAGCAACTCGGCAACGCTGGCGGTAATCGGCAACCTCAAGGAAATGAGTTCCGAATTTATCCAGGGCGCGTATTACGAAAAATACGGGGTCAGTTTGTTCGTCGGGATTGGAATTCCTATTCCGGTGCTGGATGTCGAAATTGCCAAACGGGTTTCCATCCGGAACGAGCAAATTGAAACCACGGTGTTGGATTACGGAGTGGAAGGGATGCCTGCTTTATGTCGGGTAAATTATGCACAACTTCGTAGTGGCAAAATCGAAGTGCAGGGCAAAAAAGTGCGTACTGCGCCGGTTTCCAGTCTCTCGAAAGCACGCAAAATTGCCGATATTCTAAAAAAACAAATTCAGGAAGGGAAATTTGAAATTACCAAACCGGTGCAAATGTTCCCAACCAACACATCACTTCAGGGACTAAAAGAAGTAAAAGGAGGTGAATCATGAACATGAGGAAAAAACGCTATATCCTGAGATTCCCGGTACAGAGTGGCGATAAGCCATTGAGTTATCATCTGGTTAAGGATTATGATATTCGCATCAACATTCTGAAAGCGGAAGTACGTCCGGGAAAAACCGGTAGTTTGGTGCTCGAGATGGAAGCTACCAAAGAAAACCTGAAGTTGGGCATTCAGTATTTGGAGGACAACCAGGTTTCGTGTGAACCACTGGATAAAAAAATTCACTGGAACCAGGAACGTTGTATCAATTGCGGGAATTGCACTGCAGTGTGCTTCGCCGGTGCTTTGGTGATGGACCCCAAAAACTGGGAACTGAAATTCGATCCCGAAAAATGTATTTTGTGCGAACTCTGTGTACCGGCCTGTCCGCTGAATTTATTTACCATCGATTTTCGCGAATAAGGGAAGCCCCATCCCCGACCCTTCCCCAAAGGGAAAGGGAGGAAAGCCCCTCTCTAAGAGGCTATCTAAAAAGTCAGGGATTGAGTCGCCCATCCCCGATAATTCGGAGCAGGATGATGCGCTTCAAACAGTATATGGTTGACATAACAGACGATTGAGAAATAACTTTTAATACGGTTTGAGAAAGTATAACGATACCAATTACGGGAAGGCCAAAAGCCCCCCTCCTTGGGAGGGGCAAGGGGAGGCCTTTATTCAGGCCCGTACATATCGCACTCAGTTTTCAGCACAACGGTTTCGCTCGTTTGTGGTGAATTACAAGGACACCGATTTGTGGATTGGCATCGACCCCGTTTCTTTTTGTCCTGAAATGGAAACATTGGCTTTCGAAACAGTAAAAACGCTGAGGCACCAGCTTGAACAATATCTGCTCATTGACCCGGAATTTGGTAAGACACTCATTCCGCATGAAATCAAACCCGGTGCGGCGGAAATTGTACAGATAATGGCCGAAGCCGCAAAAAGAGCCGGAGTTGGCCCGATGGCCGCAGTGGCCGGGGCATTCTCCGAAGAAGTAGGAAAAATCCTGCTTCGGAATTTTGAGATAAAAGAGCTGGTAATAGAAAACGGAGGTGATATTTTCCTGAAACTGGAAAAACCGCTGCTTCTTTCGGTATATGCCGGAAATTCTGTGCTATCCGGAAAAATCGGGATCGAGATTCCGGCACAGGAAACACCGCTCGGAATCTGTACTTCGGCAGGAACTGTTGGCCCGTCATTTAGCTTTGGAAAAGCAGATGCAGCCATGGTTGCCTGCAAAAATACGGCGCTGGCCGATGCTTTTGCCACCACCTTCGGGAACATGGTAAAAATGCCCGGCGATGTGCAAACTGCAGCTGAAACAAGCGAAAAGTTTCCCGAGATTTTATCGCTGATAGCCATTTGTCAGGATAAATTGGGAATACGCAGTAACTTTGAAATGAAATTAGTGGCCCCATCCCGGCCTTCCCCAAAAGGGAAGGAGACCGGATAAGTGAGGGCAGAATATATGTAGTAACTTGTTATTAAAAGAAGACCCAATTCCTTCCCCCTTGGGGGAAATAAGAAGGGGGCTGTTTATAATATGAACGACATACGAAAAGAACTTGAAACCCGCGTGCTGGTACTTGATGGGGCGATGGGAACCATGATTCAGAAAAAAGACCTGACCGAAGCCGATTTTCGCGGAACCCAATTTGTTGATTTCCCCATGGATTTGAAAGGGAACAATGATTTGCTTTCAATTACCAAACCGGACGTAATCCGGTCGATTCATGCTGCATTTCTGGAGGCTGGTTCCGATATTATTGAAACCAATACCTTCAATGCAAATGCCATTTCGCAGGCCGATTACCAGATGGAACAATGGGTGTACGAAATGAATAAGCGGTCGGCTGAAATTGCTTCGAAGGTGGCGGCTGAATTCACCGCAAAGAATCCCTCGAAACCCCGCTTTGTAGCCGGAGCAATGGGGCCGATGAACAAAACCCTGTCGCTGTCGCCCGACGTGAACGACCCGGGTTATCGCGCCGTATCGTTCGACGAAGTGAAAACAGCGTATGCCGAACAATTGAAAGGTTTGCTCGACGGCGGGATCAACCTGATTCTGGTAGAAACCATTTTCGACACGCTGAACGCCAAAGCTGCGTTGTTCGCCATCGAAGAAACGCTGGAAGAATGGGGCATCAAAATGCCGGTGATGGTTTCAGGAACGATAACTGATGCCAGTGGACGTACGCTTTCGGGACAAACACTCGAAGCATTCCTGACTTCGGTGTCGCACATCGACCTGCTCAGTGTCGGGTTGAACTGTTCGCTGGGAGCAAAAGACCTGCGTCCTTATTTGAAAGAACTTTCGAAGAAAGCACCGTTTTTTGTAAGTACTCACCCGAATGCCGGGCTGCCAAACCAATTTGGCGAGTATGACGAAACACCGCACGAAATGGCGTTAGAAATAAAGGATCTTCTCGATAATCGTTTGGTAAATATTGTAGGTGGTTGTTGCGGTACCACGCCGGAACATATTCATGCTTTTGCTGAAATTGCGCATAAATCAGCGCCACATGTAGTTAATCATACCGACCACCTGACCCGGTTGAGCGGTTTGGAACCAATGGTGATGACTGCGGAAACCAACTTTGTAAATATCGGCGAACGCTGCAACGTGGCCGGGTCGAAAAAGTTTGCCCGGCTGATAGCCGAAGGAAAATACGAAGAAGCGCTGGCCATTGCCCGCGAACAAGTGGAAAATGGGGCGCAGGTCATCGATGTAAACATGGACGATGCCATGCTCGATGCCCAAAAAGAAATGTCCACGTTCCTGAATTTGCTGATGGCCGAGCCCGATATTGCCAAACTTCCCGTGATGATCGACTCATCGAAATGGGAAGTGATCGAAGCCGGGCTGAAATGTTTGCAGGGAAAAGCCATTGTGAATTCCATCAGCTTAAAAGAAGGGGAAGATAAATTCAAGGAAAAAGCAATCAAAATAAAACGCTACGGTGCGGCTGCCGTGGTAATGGCTTTCGACGAATCAGGACAAGCCGACTCGTACCAGCGGCGTATTGAAATTGCCGAACGGGCGTACCACATTCTGGTTGACAAAGTTCATTTCCCTCCTGAAGATATTATTTTCGATACCAACGTGCTGACCATCGGCACCGGGATTGAAGAACACAATAACTATGCGGTCGATTTCATCGAATCCGTCCGTTGGATCAAACAATACCTGCCTCATGCGAAAACCAGCGGGGGCATCAGCAACGTGTCGTTTTCGTTCCGCGGAAATAATGTGGTGCGCGAGGCCATTCATTCGGTATTCCTGTTCCATGCCATCAGGGCCGGATTGGATATGGGTATTGTGAATCCCGGCATGTTGCAGATTTACGATGAAATTCCGAAAGATTTTCTGGAAAAAACAGAAAATCTGGTGCTGAATAAAAAGCCGGAAGCAACCGAAGAATTGCTCGAATTCTCGCTGACGATAAAAGATCAGGGAGCAAAAGAGGAAAAAATAAACGAATGGCGCGGGCTGCCTCTCGAAAAACGGCTCGAACATGCGCTGGTAAAAGGTATTGCCGATTTCGTGGAAGAAGATCTTGCCGAAGCGGTTCAAAAATATTCGCCGACACTGAATATCATCGAAGGGCCGCTGATGGACGGGATGAACCTGGTAGGCGACTTATTCGGAGCCGGGAAAATGTTCCTTCCACAGGTGATAAAATCGGCGCGCGTGATGAAGAAATCGGTGGCCTTTTTATTGCCTTACATTGAAGAAGACAAACGCAAAAACAATATTGTTGCCGAAGCCCGCAAAAAAGTGCTGATGGCAACCGTGAAAGGCGACGTTCACGACATTGGTAAAAATATTGTCGGGGTGGTGCTGGGCTGCAACAACTACGATGTGATCGACCTCGGCGTGATGGTTCCTACTGAAACTATTCTTCAGAAAGCAAAAGAAGAAAACGTGGACATCATCGGGTTGAGTGGGCTGATTACTCCTTCGCTGGAAGAAATGGTGAACGTGGCCCGCGAAATGAAACAGCAGAATCTTCAGATTCCACTGTTGATTGGCGGCGCAACGACTTCGAAAATACACACGGCTGTAAAAATTGAACCCGAATACGATTTCCCGGTGGTGCATGTGAAAGATGCTTCGCGGTCGGTAAATGTCGTTGCGAACCTGATCTCCAGAAACCCGGATTTTATTCAGAAAATAAAAGATGAATATGCCGGAATCCGCGAATTTCAGGAGCAACGGAAGCGAAAAGAATATCTTTCGCTGGAAGAAGCCCGCCAAAACAAGGTGAAAATCGACTGGAAGAATTCGTCAATTTACAAGCCCAATTTCACCGGGGTAAAACAACTGATCGATTTTCCGATAGCTGAACTGCGGAAATACATCGACTGGAGCTTTTTCTTTTTTGCGTGGGAACTGCGCGGCTCTTTCCCCGGAATTCTCGACGATCCGAAACAGGGTGAAGAGGCCCGGAAATTGTTTGCCGATGCCAACGCAATGCTCGATGAAATCATCGAAAAGAAAATGTTGCAGGCAAATGGTATTATTGGCATCTGGCCGACCCACGCCGATGGCGACGATATTGTGTTGTTCGGAGATGAGGGCAAAACCAAAGAAATCGGCCGTTTCTACCAGCTTCGCCAGCAGGAAATGAAAAAAGATGGTACTCCGAACATTTCATTGTCCGATTTTGTAGCGCCTGCCGAAAGCGGTTTGACCGACTACTGCGGCGCATTTGCAACCACTGCCGGAATCGGCATCGAAAAATGGATTGCACAGTACAAGGCTGACCACGACGACTACCGGGCGATTCTGATCGAAGCCATTGCCGACCGCTTGTCGGAAGCTTTTGCCGAATTGTTGCACTTGCTGGTGCGTAAGGAATATTGGGGATATGCAGCAGATGAAAATCTTTCGCTGGATGAAATACTGAAAGTGAAATACCAGGGAATTCGCCCGGCATTTGGCTATCCGGCCTGTCCCGAGCACCACGAAAAGGAAAATCTTTTCAATATTCTGAAGGCGCAGGAAATTGGCATCACACTGACGGAACATTTCGCGATGTACCCGACGGCATCGGTCAGCGGGCTGTATTTTGCACATCCCGAATCGCGGTATTTCGATGTTGCCAAAGTATCGCGCGACCAGGTGGAAGATTATGCCCGGAGAAAAAACGTACCGGTGGAAATCATCGAGAAATTTTTGCCGGTGAACTTGAATTATAAAGGCGTGTAATTTTAAAAATGAAAGTTTTTACAGATAAAAACCTTGAAAATATAAAATGAAACTGAAGATATTCAGGAAAAAAGATAAATTAATATGAAAAAATCATTTAAAAACGCGTTCGTCTTTTTTCTTTTGGGAATGGCTGTTATGTTTGTACTTGATCTGTTTTTTCATTTTAATAATTCGGTGGAAAAACAGGTTCAACGCGAAGCCGGCAAGGCACAAAAGAAAATTGAAAACATCTTTAAATAAACCCGGGTAAACGGTCTCACAACTCGATACTCATTACTCACGACTCGAATGAAAGTTATAGACATCATAAAAAACAGCGAAAAAACAGCTTTTTCGTTCGAATTGCTGCCACCGCTGAAGGGAAACGATGCAAGCAAAATTTACAATACCATCGAAAACCTGCTCGATTTCAATCCAAAGTATATCAACATCACCACGCACCGCGATGAGATGATTTACAAGGAACTGCCCAACGGCAGCATCGAGAAACGGGTGGTGCGGAAACGCCCGGGCACGGTCGCCATTGCGGCTGCCATCCAGCATAAATACAACATTCCGGTGATTCCGCATATTTTGTGCGGCGGCTTCTCGAAAAGCGAAACCGAACACGTGCTGATCGACCTGAATTTCATGGGAATTGACAATGTGCTGGCATTGCGCGGTGACGGTCAGAAGACCGATCCTGTTTTTGTTCCCAGCGCCGCCGGACATTCGAATGCCAATGAACTGGTTGAACAAATCGTAAATCTCCGGAACGGGAAATACATGGAAGAAGACCTGAAAAACAGCGCACCGCTCGATTTTTGCATCGGTGTGGCAGGCTATCCCGAAAAACATTTCGAAGCACCCAATTTTGAAACCGACCTGAACAACCTGAAACGGAAAGTGGATGCAGGCGCCGATTACATTGTGACCCAGATGTTTTTCGACAACCAGAAATACTATGATTTCGTTGCCCGCTGCCGGGCGATGGGAATCACAATCCCAATTATTCCGGGCGTCAAACCCATCAACCTGAAAAACCAATTGACGGTACTTCCAAAGATTTTCAGTATTGAAATCCCGATGGAACTGGCCAACGAACTGGCCAAATGCAAAAACGATTCAGATGCCAAACTGGTGGGCACCGAATGGGCTATTCACCAGTCGAAAGATCTGGTAGCCAACAAAGTTCCGAGTTTGCACATTTACACCTACGGAATTTCCGACAACACCCGAAAAATAGTTGAGGCAGCTTTTTAAATTTGAATTTTATTTTCTGAGAAATCGATATAAAAGTGATAAACATTGAACAGGTCTTCGTCATTATTTGAATAAGAATGAGTTGATTTTAATATTTTAATTGAACTATGTTTTGTTTCATATTCTGATGTTACTTCTTTTACATCAATACAACTATAACCACTTGGGGCATATTCTTTAAGATGGTTATAATAGTTTTTAAAACTGCCGAAAAAGTTTGATTTGCCAGAGCCATTTTCTTCATAATAGACAAAGGATAGTAATGTGTCAATTTTCGACGTATTATAATTATCTGTGAGTTTGTCTAAATGTTCTTTAATATTCTTAATTATATCATTATCATTTGATCCAATAGTATTTACAGCTTCTCCGATTGTTAAAAATGTATTAGCAAAGAAGATTGCAAAATCAACCGTGCCAGAACTTTTCCTTTCTTTTGATTGACCGATTGGATGTTGAACATGGGAAGAAAAATAAGGTTTTAATTTGTCATTCAGTTTATGATGAATATGAGATGTTCTTCTGTTTTCTCTTTCTTTATTTTCCTTTCCTTCAAAATGTTTTTTATAAATCGCATAGTCTTCCGGATGCTGAATAATTTCAATAATACTTTGGGCTATTGTTTTTACAAGTTTTTTAAACGAATCTTCTTTGTTTGTTTGAGTAATGAAGGAAAAGGCAGTTTTTACTAGAGCGAATTCTTCTTGAAGTATTTTAAACCAATTTTCTCTATGGTAACGGTATTCAGGGAAGGAACTCATGTCAATTTCAAAAATTCCCTCATTTTTAAACTCTTCCAAAATGGTTAAACAATTATCCAAATCTTCTTCCAGATGCTGGTAACTCCATGAATATTTTTCATAAACTCCGTTGTCTGTATTATTGACTGTTTCCTGAAGGAAGTCATAAATCTGATTTCTTATTTCGGGTATTAGAGAATAGTTAAATAATCGAAATAAACTTCTAAAATCACTTTTTAAAAGTTCTGATTTCTTCGCAACGAGGGTTCTATTTAGCTTGATTAAGGTTCGACCAAAGTCTTTAGCTTTTTGCATCGTATCAGGTAATCCGATTACCTTAACGTTATGACAGGGATAAGGTGCATGGTTAAATGGTTCATTTTCAATTTCTTTAACTTTTGGAATAAAAAGAGGCTCAAAAAATTCATGATTTTTTAGAACTTGCTGCCATGCAAATATATATTCACCAATAATCTTACCTATTGATATTATTATCTCTGGATCATGTTTGGTAATACATCCTTTTTGAAAGAAAGACTTATATGTGTCGTTATAATAATATTCAAGCTCAATATTATCGATTGTGGTAATTTGAAACAAATAATATTTCCCAGCTTCTGCTGAAATTATACTTCTCTCTTTCAGTTCATTTCTTACATTTTCTTCTCCCTGGGTTTCCCCTCTTTGAAGCAAGTTTAAGACTTCATTGTATTCAATTCTATGTTTTTCCGCGTAAACTTTTAACTCATCATTTTTAAAATCTTTAATTGACTTGAAAGGGCGGGTTCTATAATATTCAAATACATTCTTTGAATCTTTTTCAATTCGAGCCCAGTCTATATCTTTAAAATTCATTTGACTTTTTTAACGTGAAAATTCATGAAAACTGATTTGCTAATCTACAAAATATTAACGAAGAGTTTTGCTGTTCAATAACTTATAAAACCTCATTAACTCTAAAATTATCCTTTCATTTTTTCTATATTTGCACATTTTAAAATCAAGGCATAAAAATCAATTTCCGATGAGCGATAAATTCCGCGAATACAAGCAGTTAGATTTATCCCAGATCAATAAAGAAGTATTGAAAAGATGGGAAGACGACGACACGTTTCATAAAAGTATCTCGACCCGCGAAGGGCATGAAACTTTTGTTTTTTATGAAGGGCCGCCTTCTGCTAACGGAATGCCGGGTATTCACCACGTGATGGCCCGCGCCATAAAAGATACTTTCTGCCGCTACAAAACCATGAAAGGCTATCGCGTTCACCGCAAAGCCGGATGGGACACACACGGTTTGCCGGTGGAACTCAGCGTTGAAAAATCACTGGGAATTACCAAGGAAGACATCGGCACAAAAATTACAGTTGAAGAGTACAATGCTGCCTGCCGCAAAGAGGTCATGAAATATACCCGCGAGTGGGAAGAACTGACCCGTCAGATGGGCTATTGGGTCAATATGGACGATCCGTACATCACCTACGACAACCGTTACATCGAAACGCTCTGGTGGTTGCTGAAGCAGCTTTACAACAAAGGACTGCTTTACAAAGGATACACCATTCAGCCTTATTCACCTGCTGCCGGAACCGGGTTGAGTTCGCACGAACTGAACCAGCCGGGTTGTTACCGCGATGTGAAAGACACCACGGCAGTCGCCCAGTTCAAAGTAATCCGCGATGCCAAATCGGAATTCCTTTTCGAAGGGGTCGATACCGATTTGTACATTCTTGCATGGACCACCACTCCGTGGACATTGCCTTCGAACACAGCGCTTTGTGTAGGCCCGAAAATCAGCTATGTAAAAGTAAAAACATACAATCCGTATTCCGGGGTTCCGGTCACTTTGGTTGTTGCCAAAGAACTGGTAAACGCCCATTTCAATCCTGAAAATGCAACGCTCGATTTTGGCGCATACCAGGCGGGCGACAAAAAAATACCTTTCCAGATGTCGGGTGAATACAAAGGAACCGAGCTGGAAGGCATCAGCTACGAACAACTCATCGACTGGGTAAAACCCGATGGCGATGCATTCCGTGTCATTACCGGCGATTTTGTTACTACGGAAGATGGAACCGGGATTGTTCACATCGCCCCGACTTTCGGAGCCGATGACGATCGGGTTGCCAAACAAAACGGAATTGTTCCGTTGATGGTCATCGATAAGGAAGGCAAAAAGCAACCGATGGTCGATAAATCGGGCCGGTTGTTCCTGGTGAAAAATATGCAGGATGATTTTGTTGCCAATTTTGTAAATCAGGAAACATATTCTGCTTTTGCCGGAAGATATGTGAAAAACGAATACGACGAAAGTCTGTCGGAAAACGATCCGACGATTGATGTGGATATTGCCGTGATGCTGAAAACGCAAAACAAAGTTTTCAAAATTGAAAAACACGTGCACAGCTATCCGCATTGCTGGCGCACTGACAAGCCGGTTTTATATTATCCGCTTGATTCGTGGTTCATCCGCACTACCGCTGTAAAAGACAAACTGATTGCACTGAATAATACCATCAACTGGAAACCGCAATCGACCGGGACCGGGCGTTTTGGCAACTGGCTCGAAAATCTGGTCGACTGGAACCTGAGCCGTTCGCGTTTCTGGGGAACCCCGCTGCCCATCTGGCGCACCGAAGACGGTTCGGAAGAAAAATGTATTGGTTCGATGGAAGAACTGATGGCCGAAATCGGCAAAGCGGTTGACGCCGGTGTGATGGAGAAAAATATTTTCGACGGTTTTGTGGCCGGCGAATATTCGAAAGAAAATTACGGTAAGATCGATCTGCACCGTCCGTATGTCGACGGGATTGTGCTGGTTTCTTCTTCCGGCGAAAAAATGTACCGCGAAACCGACCTGATTGACGTTTGGTTCGATTCGGGTGCCATGCCGTATGCCCAGCATCATTACCCGTTTGAAACAAGCCTCCCCCCGAAAGCCCCCTCTAACTCCCCCCAAGGGGGAGAACACGCTCTGATGTATCAGACTGCGGATAAGGCTCTTTATGGGTTATTAAAAGAATTGGCAGAAAAACAAAAGAAAAATCCTACAGAAGCAGAGACAATCTTATGGAATAATCTTCGGCGAAAAGATTTGGAAGGGTATAAATTCAGAAGGCAACATATCATCGACCGGTTTATTGCAGATTTTGTTTGTTTGTCTAAAAAATTGATTGTTGAAGTCGATGGCAAAATACATTCTGTTCCAGAAGTACAAGTTTCTGATCAACAACGAACAGAAATACTTGAAAAACTGGGATTTAAGGTAATTCGAATTAGTAACGAGGAAATATATAGTGATATAGAGAAAGTCCTCGGATTTATTAGAGAGACGTTGAAAAATGTGCCAGAATCCTCCCCTTCGGGGAGGGTATGGGAGGGGCTTTTCCCTGCCGATTTTATTGCTGAAGGAGTTGACCAAACTCGCGGCTGGTTTTTTACGTTACACACCATTGCAACCATGATTGACGAATCGGTTGCCTTTAAAAATATTATTTCCAACGGGTTGGTTCTCGACAAAAACGGCAATAAAATGTCGAAACGTTTGGGCAATGCTGTCGATCCGTTCGAAACCATCGAAAAATATGGTTCCGACCCGCTGCGCTGGTACATGCTGACCAACTCGCAACCGTGGGATAACCTGAAATTTGACATCAATGGGGTGGACGAAGTAAAACGCAAATTCTTCGGGACCCTTTATAATACTTATAGCTTTTTCGCATTGTATGCCAATATCGACAGGTTTAAATACAGCGAAGCCGAAGTGCCGGTGGCTCAACGCCCCGAACTTGACCGCTGGATTCTTTCGTTGCTGAACACGCTGGTAAAAGAAGTTGGCGAAAGCCTCGAAAGTTACGAGCCAACCCGCGCCGGACGTGCCATTTCAGAATTTGTGACCGAAAACCTGAGCAACTGGTTTGTTCGCCTGAGCCGCAAACGTTACTGGGGTGGCAAATACGATCAGGATAAAATTTCGGCTTACCAAACGTTGTACACTTGTTTGGAAACAGTGGCAAAACTGTCAGCCCCGATGGCTCCGTTTTTCTCCGACCTGATTTACACTGATTTGAATAAAATAACCGGAAAAGAAACCGACCAGAGTGTTCACCTGGCCAACTTCCCTGTCGCCGATGAAAGTCTGATTGACAAGAAACTGGAAGAAAAAATGGACATTGCACAGAAAGCATCGTCGATGATTTTAGGACTTCGCCGGAAAGAAAAGCTGAAAGTTCGCCAGCCGCTTGCAAAAATCATGGTGCCGGTACTGAACCCTCACTTTCAGGAACAGTTTGATGCAGTGAAAGAAATTGTTTTATCGGAGGTGAACGTGAAAGAAATTGAATTCATTACCGATTCAGAAGGAATTATTAAAAAGAAAATAAAACCCAATTTCAAAACACTGGGCCCGAAATACGGCAAAATAATGAAACAAATTGCCGGTGCTGTTGCCCAGTTCGGACAATCGGAAATTGCAGGCCTTGAAAAAACAGGCAGCCTCCAGCTTGTTATTGCCGATGAGCCGGTTGAACTTACGCTGGAAGATGTTGAAATTATGACCGAAGATATTCCTGGATGGCTGGTTGCCAGCGAAGGCGGAATAACAATCGCACTGGACATCAATATTACAGAAGAACTCAAGATGGAAGGGATTGCCCGTGAGTTTATCAACAAAATTCAGAACATACGCAAAGAGAGCGACTTTGAAGTGACCGACCGCGTGAAAATAAAAATTCAGAAACATGAGGCCTTCAATGAAGCTATTCAGAGTTATAAAAACTATATTTGCAACCAAACTCTCGCAGCCGAACTTGTTATGGTTGATGAACTTTCCGGCGACAAGGCAAAAGAAGTGGAGATTGATGCCGATGTATTGGCACGGATAAGCGTGGAAAAGCAAACTTTATAGGCACAGAAGGAATGTTTTTTGACGTATATGTATTCAAAATATTTTTATAAATTTAGACGCATGGATTGAGCAGCAAACTGCTGCCCTGTTTCGATAAATTTAATACTTTGGGCTATGACAGAAAAAAACAGATACTCAGACAGCGAACTGGCTGAATTTAAGGAACTGATCCTTAAAAAGCTGGACAAAGCACAGAAAGATTACGAAATTTATCGTAACTCAATTACGCATGGAGACGGAAACGATACCCAGGACACTTCTCCAACATTTAAGGTACTGGAAGAAGGCGCTGCAACCTTGTCGAAAGAAGAAGCCGGGAAACTGGCTCAACGTCAATTGAAGTTTATTCAATATCTTCAAGCTGCTTTGGTTCGTATCGAAAACAAAACCTACGGAATTTGCCGCGAAACCGGCAAGCTGATTTCGAAAGAAAGGTTGCGTGCGGTACCTCATGCGACTTTAAGTATTGATGCAAAAAACAGTCAGGCTTAATTTCTTCTGGCAGAACCATAACGTTCAAAATGGTTGAAAGGAACAATTCTTTCAATCATTTTTTTTAATAGAAAAGATATGTCAAAACTTACAAAATCGATACTGATTGTTACACTGATATTGGTTGCCGACCAGGTTCTGAAAATTTGGATCAAAACAAATATGGCGCTGGGCGACGAATTTTCGGTAATTGGCAACTGGTTTATCATCCATTTTGTGGAAAACAACGGAATGGCATTTGGATTTGAATTTGCCGGGCAGTACGGCAAAATATTTTTAAGCGTATTTCGTATTCTGGCTGTTGTTGCCATTGGCTGGTATTTGCTGAAGCTGATAAAAAAAGAACTCCCGATGGGTTTTATCGCTTGTATTTCGCTCATTTTTGCGGGAGCAATCGGGAACATTATCGACAGCGCTTTTTACGGACTTATTTTCAACGACAGCTACGGACATGTGGCCACCCTTTTTCCCGACGAAGGAGGTTATGGTACTTTTCTGCATGGACGAGTGGTCGACATGTTTTATTTCCCGCTAATTCAGGGGCGGTATCCCGAGTGGCTCCCCTTTTTTGGTGGCAACGACTTCCTGTTTTTCAGGCCTGTATTTAATATTGCCGATTCGTCGATAACGGTTGGAATTTTTTCAATCCTTATTTTTTACCGGAAACTATTTAATCAGCTCGATAAAAAAGCGGAAACTGAAAAAGAAACAGAGCCAGAAGAAAAAGCCTCTCCGGCAAATGATGTTTTGGAAAATTAAATTTTTATTTGTGTATTTTGTGCTAATTCAGTAAACTTGCACTCCGAAAAACAAAAACCATTGGTTCGGGGTTTACGTTCTTAAACGGAAATATTTGAAATTAAATATTTAGGGCCTATAGCTCAGTTGGTTAGAGCACCTGACTCATAATCAGGTGGTCCCTGGTTCAAGCCCAGGTGGGCCCACTTCAAACAACAAAGAGTTACGATGAAAATTCGTAGCTCTTTGTTGTTTTACGCCAGGGTTGAGTTAGGTTTTTAAAGTTTTTCCCCATTTTCGAAAGAGAATAGTGGAAATAAAACTGAACTCACGTTATTAGGTCAAACAGGCAACCCATTGTTGATTCTCATGAAAGATCATTGTTTTCGGTTGTTCTGCTAATGATTTTAATTCCCAAACGGCAATCGAGGCATTTCTTGTTTTTGCAGTAAAAATTTTTAAGCTGAAGCAACGCTTGTGTTTCGAACGCCGATTTTGCCTGGATCTCCAATTTCTCCCAGCTTTCGATGATGGAATTGCTTTCCGCCGGAAGTTCATCGAGAAAACGTAGTGCGCGATCTTTCAACTCGCTTTTCCCGTTGATGTCGCCATACACAAACAGCACCGGGGCAATGGTGTTGATCACAATATTTTGGAAGGCCGAACTGCCCAGTTTTTTCGAGGTTTTTTTCGAATCTTTATTAAATCGGTAATGATTGTCCCAGTATCCTGAACTTTCGACATTGAAAAACAGTTCCAGCGATTTCAAGTTTTCAGTTTCCAGAATTTTTGAGAAAAGAGCTGTCGATTTGCAAATCAGTTGCGCAAACTGGCTAATTCGGATGGTCGGGAAGTTAACCGGCCGCAGGCGCATAAATTTCCACAGGTGCGCTTCAACCGGCTTCAGTTTGTATTTTTTATACAGGAAAGAATATTCTTCGCGCAGTTTCAGAAAATAATCATCGCCAATCAATTCCTCGTTCAGCAGGCCCGATTGCCCGAACAGCAAAGCTTCGATCTGAAACAAATTGTTTTTGTGTTTTCCGAGAATGTTTAGCGGAGTTGATTTTGCCAGCAATTCAAAAGGCAGCGCATTGGTTTTCATTCCGAAGTTGCGGGCAAGCAATTGGTAAAACGTTTCGTTCCAGTCGTTTTTATTTTGCTGAAGAAGGAATCGTATTTCGTCGGTTTTCGACAGCAACCGCTCGCTCAACAAGGCGCCTAGCCAGAATTTTACTTCAAATGGATCAACCAGGTGAAATCGGCTCTGGCAGGCAATCCACTGTTCCGATTGCAACAACTGAAAATAATTTTCTTTCAGCTTTTCGGGGTAATTTAAAACCAGACAGGGCAAAACTTTTTCGTTGATCAAAACCTCCCGGTCGGCCGTTTCAACCACGTGCAAGATCACGTTGTTGTACGATTCGTCCTGATGGTGCCGGTGCAGGTACCAATCCGATGCTTTGGTGTGTATTTCCACATTTCCCGCCCACATCGTATTTCCGATTCGGATTCTTGCATTGAAAAAATCAGGTCCTGAATCGAAATTGTGGGTGCCGGTCGAAATAACTTCAATCTTTTCCCCGGAAACGGTTTTTATGTTGCTTTTGCTGAACAAACGATGTTTCCAAATAAAATGTAAAAAATCTTCTTTCATCCTTCGGTAATTAGGGGGAGCTTGTATTCAGCAATTTAACAAGAAATCGGGACAAATAAAATAGCCGGAACAAACCGGTTGAAATTTTCCACAACAATTAAAAACGACTTCCATTTGAAGAATAAAGATCCTGCGTTTTATTCGGAACAACACTTATTTTTCCACCGTCTTTTATCCACCATCGGTATGAAATATTTGTTTATTCTTTTTTGCCACCGAAAATTTAGGGAGCTTAAAAATTTACTAATATTGAAGCCTTTATATTAATTTTAATAATGCTATTTTAAGTAAGTAAAATGGAAGCTACAAATCACATCGGATTTGATAATGAGAAATACCTTCAGGAGCAGACATCTGCTATTCTTGAACGGGTAAGCCGGTTTAACGACAAACTTTACCTGGAATTTGGAGGTAAAATTCTATATGATTATCATGCAGCCAGAGTGCTGCCCGGATTTGATCCGAATGTCAAAATGCGGCTCTTGCAATTATTAAAAGACAAAGTTGATGTCATTCTGTGCATCCATGCAGGTGATATCGAAAGAAATAAAATCAGGGCCGACTTTGGAATTACTTACGATGTTGATGCGTTAAAAACCATTGACGATTTCAGGGAATGGGGAATAAATATCACGGCGGTGGTTATTACCCGTTATCAGAACCAACCGGCAGCAACAACCTTTAAAAACAAACTTGAATTAAGGGGAGTTAAAGTATACTTACATTATCCAACAGAAGGATATCCTACCGATGTTGACCTGATTGTAAGCGATCGGGGTTACGGGGCTAACGAATACATTCAAACCACAAAACCAATTGTTATTGTTACCGGACCCGGACCCGGCAGCGGCAAACTAGGCACCTGCCTATCCAATTTGTATCATGAATATAAAAAAGGCAATAAGTCGGGATATGCAAAATTTGAAACATTTCCGATTTGGGACCTGCCTATCAATCACAAGGTGAATATTGCCTACGAAGCAGCTACTGCCGATTTGAGAGATGAAAATCTCATTGACACACACCATTTGAAAACCTATAATGTGGAAGTTGTGAATTACAACCGCGACATTGAAGCCTTTCATTTATTGAAACGAATCCTTGAGAAAATTACAGGCGGAGAATCGATGTATCAGTCGCCAACCGATATGGGTGTTAACCGTGCGAGTGCAGGTATTGTTGACGACGATATCATCTCGGAAGCCGCTCATCAGGAAGTTGTTCGCAGGTATTTCAGGAGCGCGGTGGAATATGCGATGGGACTAGCCGATAAGGGAACCCTTAACCGGGCGGTTGAGATCATGGATAAAATTGGTGCAAAAGCTGAAGACCGGAAAGTAGTTGTGCCTGCAAGAGAAGCAGCCAAAGACGCTGAAAAATGCGGGAAAGGCAATGCCGGGGTGTTTTGTGGATCAGCAATTGAATTGCACGACGGAACCATTATAACCGGTAAAAACTCACCTCTGCTGCATGCGTCTTCAAGCCTGATATTGAATGCAACCAAACACTTGGCCGGACTCCCTGATAATGTATGCCTTTTGCCCAAAAGCATCATCGATTCGGTAACTCATTTGAAAAAAGATATATTGAATGGCAAAATGGTTAGTCTCGATGTGGAAGAAACCTTGATTGTTCTTGCGATAAGCGCGTTATCTAATCCGGTCGCGCAAATGGCATTGGAAAACCTGAAAGGATTGTGTGGGTGCGAAGTGCATACAACCCATATTCCGACCCCGGGCGATGAAGCAGGATTCCGAAAATTAGAGGTAAACCTGACCTGCGATCCTCAATTTTCGAGTAAGAGACTTTTTATTAGCGAATGAGGGATGTGAGAGAAAGTAATTTTTTGTATTATGATAGGATTTGAATTGTATGTTAATGGTAAAAAAATTTCTGCAGCTCTGGAAAAAGGAGCCGTTTCAATAATAGCAACAAGATTATCGGATGAGATTCGTGATTCCATTGATTTAGATTTTATAGGCTTAAATACAGCAGAAGCAGATCATGATGAAATAATTGATTGGTATAAAACAAGTTTGAAAATTGGCGACGAATTAACAATAAAAGTAAACGTCGTGTCTGAAAATTCTACACCGATAGAAGTAAAGAAAAAAAATTGCGAATCACCAATTGAAAGAAAGTTAAAGTCGTATTATATACTAAAAGAAGAGCTGGAAAAGCAAGGATTAGTATAATTAAAAAACATCGTTCTGATTCGATGTTCCAATGAGCTATTTTAAAAAATAATTCGACCCGAATTGTAATTTCTACCTTTTCATCACTCCGTAGCAAATAATTTTCAGGATATTATCGACACTTTGTTCCAGATTGGCGGTACTGTATTCGCCTGCGGCAAGCGGCATTTCAAGCCCTTTTATTGCAGTTGTGATACCCGTGGCAGCCAAGGTTAAATCGTAAATTTCAAATTCATTTTTACGTACCCCTTCAATCAAAATTCGTTTGATCATCCGGATTTCTTCCTGATGGTGACGGAGTTTGATGTTTTCAATGAATTCAATTGCCGTTACATCGTTTTCAAGGGCATGGTAGAAATTTGCCAGTCCGCGAAAAGTAGTCAGCTTGGTGAGAATATAATCGCGCAGTTTCTCTACCGGATCGGTATTGCGGTTAACTACAATTTCCAGTTCCCTGCGAAGAATATTCACTTCTTTTTGGATAACCGCCTGAAAAAGATCTTCTTTGCTGTTGAAATAATAGTAAAGCGAACTTTTCCCTTTGCGTACCGCGTTGGCTATGTCGTCGAGCGTGGTTTTTTTGTATCCGTATTTACTAAAAATGTCTTGAGCGATTTTCAAGATGTTTTCACGATTAACATCCTTTTTATTGTTGCCATTTTCGAGATTCATTGCCATAATAAACGTTCTTTTCAAACAGTGAACAAATATAGTATTTTTTCGAATATTGTATTCCGAAGTTGCTATTTCCCACCTTTCAGCCTTCTAATTAACGTAAAATCAAGCTGTTTCTTTTCGAGATTTGCACGTAAAATTTCGACTTCCAGTTCATCTCCGATTGTGTAGCTCACATTCGAATGCCGTCCGGTGATGCAATAGTTTTTTTCATCGAAAATATAGAAATCGTCATCAAGCTGATGTAACGGAATCATCCCCTCGCATTTATTTTCGAGTTCAACGTAAATTCCCCAGTCGGTAACTCCCGAAATAACCCCTTTGAATTGCTGCCCGATTTTATCCTGCATAAACTCAACCTGCTTGTATTTTACCGACGAGCGCTCGGCATTGGCAGCCCGGTTTTCCATATCCGACGAATGTTTGCACAGTTCTTCGTATTTCTGCGCATTGGCCGAACGTCCCCCGTCGAGGTAGCGTTCCAGCAACCGATGGACCATCACATCGGGGTAGCGCCGGATGGGAGAAGTGAAGTGGGTATAATATTCGAACGAGAGACCATAATGCCCGATGTTCCGGGTCGAGTAAACGGCTTTTGCCATGGTGCGTACGGCCAATGTTTCAATCAGGTTTTGTTCACTTTTTCCATGTACATTTTCCATCAGGTTGTTCATCGATTTGGAAATCGTACCCGGGGTAGTCAGCTGAATACCATATCCAAACTTGTGGATGAAATTGTTGAAGTTCGACAGTTTATCGGGGTCGGGTTTGTCGTGGATGCGGTAAACAAACGTTTTGGCTTCTTTTTTATCGGGAGGGTTGCCAATGAATTCGGCCACTTTTTTATTGGCCAGCAGCATGAATTCTTCTACCAGCTGGTTGCTTTCTTTGGCTTCTTTAAAATATACTGAAAGAGGTTTCCCATTTTCGTCGAGGTTGAATTTTACTTCAATGCGGTCGAACGAAATCGAACCTTTATTGAATCGTTGTTTGCGCAGTTTTACTGCCAAATCCTGCAACTGAAGCACTTCTTCTTTCAAATCGCCTTCGCCGGTTTCAATGATTGCCTGTGCTTCTTCGTACGTAAAACGCCGGTCGGAATTGATGACTGTTCGACCAAACCATTGGTGATGTACGTTTGCTTGGTCGTCGAGTTGAAAGACGGCAGAAAAGCAGAGTTTGTCTTCGTTGGGACGCAGCGAACACACGCCGTTCGACAGTTTTTCGGGCAACATAGGAACCACGCGATCGACCAGGTAAACCGAAGTTGCCCGTTCGGTTGCTTCATCGTCGAGTACCGAATTCGGGGTCACGTAATACGAAACATCGGCAATATGAATTCCAACTTCCCAAAAACCGTTATCCAGCTTTTGCAACGAAAGGGCGTCGTCGAAGTCTTTTGCATCGTGCGGGTCAATGGTGAATGTTGTAACCGCGCGAAAATCCCTGCGCCGGGCGATTTCCTCCGAAGGAATTTCCGTCGGTATCTTTTCAGCCGCTTTCAACACATTGGCCGAAAAACGGATTGGCAGGTCGTATTCGGCCAGAATGGCGTGCATCTCGGTTTCGTTGTTTCCGACATCGCCTAAAACTTCAATAATTTCGCCAAACGGATTTTTTGCCCGGGCCGGCCATTCGGTAATTTCGGCAATAGCTTTTTGCCCGTCTTTGGCGCCTTTCAGCTTTTCAATCGGAATAAACAAATCGAACCCAACCTTTCCGGAAGGAATGAAAAACGCAAAGTTTCGCGAGCGGGAAATCGTTCCGACAAACGTGGTTTTTGCCCGTTCCAGTATTTCGGTCACTTCGCCTTCGAGCAATTGTTTTTTGTGACGTGCATACAACGCAACTTTCACCTTGTCGCCTTCCATCGCATGGTTCAGGTTGCGTTGGCTCACCAGCACCGGTTGTCCAATTTCTTCGGAAATGACGTACCCAAAACCTTGTGGTTGCAGTTCAACAATACCACAAATACTTCCTGCACGCGATTTCAGTTTGTACTTTCCCCGCTGTACCGATTCGAGGTTTTCGCTTTCGGCAAGCTCTTCCAACACCAGGAACACCAATTTCCGGTTTTCAGGGTCCTGAATATTCAATAACGCCGCTATTTGCTTGTAGTTGTATGTTTTATTGGGTTGTTTGTAGAGTTCATCAAGAATTGCTTTTTTAAGATTGCTCTTGTTGAAGGTGACAAACGTTTTATCTTTTTTGTTTTTCTTATGCTTTGCCATTTTGTATCGGTAAAAATTTTACTGAAGGTAAAAAAGATTTGCCGAATACCGGAAATTAGCGGCATTTAATTTGTTCCCATTTTTATTTAACATCCGTTATGAAATGTTTTGTTTAATTTAGTTTTGTTTACCTTTTTTTGTAAAACTGTTGAATAACTTTGGTTTATGAAATTTTAAGATCCTGAAACATGAAAACATTCTACATTGAAAATCCACTTTCATTTGTTCTGCTTTTATTTTTTCTTTCAAGTGCTTTTATTGCAAATGCCCAAATTGAATATGGTTTGAAAGGTGGTTTTACCGCTTCTTCAGTAAAAAAGAAAATGGAATACAGTTCCACTTTTTCGTATGATACCCGACCCAAGGAAGGAGCGTTGCTGGGAACCTGGCTTTTCGTTCCTCATGTTTACAAAAACATGGGACTTCAGGTCGAATTATTGTATGCCAACAGAGGGTCGGAATACATGACAACATCAAGTGATTATGGAGGGTATGGGTATAGTCCTTATGGTTACGGAGGATACAGCCCATATGGCTACGGTTATGGTTATACAAACACCGGGCAACCCGTGCTTGCCAACGAAAGCCTTCATTCGTTAAGCCTGCCGGTTTTATTTGTCTTCCGGTCCGACAAGGCTTTTCGTTGTTATGGCGGGGCTGAACTGTCGTATGTCCTGAACGTGAACGACAAACCGCCCTACGGACATGCTGATTACGAAAGGTTTTTGGTGAGTGCGATTGCCGGTTTTCAGTATAAAATATCGGAACGAGTGGGCGCTGATTTGCGGTATAATTTTGGAATAAATCCCTATAAAAAAGGTTATACTTCTGAAGATACAAAATTCCGTACCCGCGGATTCGAATTGTCGGCAACCTATCAACTTGGAAGTATCGAAAAAAAATAAATTTGGGTTATATTCAATTATTCAGAAAATGGAAAGGCCGGGAGATAAATTACCCGGCAGAATGCAAAAGAGCAGGTGACACGCAGTCATCTGCTCTTCGCTTTTATTCTGGTCTTAATATTGTTATTTTTTTGATAGCCATTTATTCATTTTCTGTTGGTTTGAGCTTTCGCTCTAATGGCTATTTCATTTGTTTATTTTTAGTTTTCTTAATTGTCGCATGGAATTCGAATGATCAGGAAATAGTCATTCCGATTGATGTTTGTCCGAATCATGCTCTTTCATCTGTTTTATTTTCGTTTTAGGGGATTATTAATTTATTTACGCAGCTCTTTTACAATACTTCGGTTAGAATTTAGTTATTTATCTGATTTGCAGAAATATCGGATTACGAAACAGGAAATCTCCCGAACAGATTTTCAGTTGGTAGAAATTAAGCAGTTTGTAGGCGACGACAACCTTCAGATAAATTTGGAACAAAGCATACTGAAAGATCAAAAACATTGCTTACAAGCATCATTTCACCTTCAAAAAACCGGCATTTACCTTTTCTATAAGCCGGTTAATCCATATCCTGAAAGCAGAGAAAGTATAAATTTTCAATTTCGCGCAACAATTTAATAAGAAATATTTAACACAAGGAAACGTTTTGCGTTAAAAACGTTTCCTTTCTTTGCGAAAAAAAAGGAAACACTTCAATGCAGAATGAATTTGAGCAATATGACGAAAAAATGATACGTATTCTTGAAAAGGCAACGGAGCTATTTTACGAATATGGTATCCGGAATCTTAACATGGATGAGATAAGCAAAGGCATTGGCATTTCGAAGAAAACACTATACCAGTTTGTCAGCAGCAAAGAAGACCTGTTGGAAAAAGTTTTTCAATATGGGGAACGGAAATGGCAACTGCTTCCTTCAAAGATAGAAAAAGGGCTAAACGCCATCGATTTTTTGTTGCAGGCAAGTTTGCTGGTTTCCGAGGAGTTCTTTAAAATCAATCCGAAAGTAAAATTCGAACTGGAAAAGTACTACAAACCTATTTTCGATAAATTTTTATCCCGAAAAATGGAATTTATCTTCTTCGGAATAAGTAATAATCTGAAGAAAGGAATGGAAGAAGGGCTGTACCGCAAAGACCTGAATGTAGAGCTGATTGGCCGGATGTATATCAACACTCTGGCCGACCTGCAAAAAAAAGATTGCTGTTTGATGGAAAATTTTTCTTTCGAACAAGTTTTTCAAGCCCTCTTCGAAACTCATATCAGGGCAATTTCAACCCCAGAAGGGATTGCCTATTTCGAAAAACGGAAGTCGGAATTCTCAGAGCTTAAACATTTAAACAATAAATAACAATTCGAAACATGTTCAGAAAACACACACTGATCCTCTTTCTTACAGTAGCGGCAATACATATTGTCCCTGCTGTAAGTGCGCAAGATCTTGTCAAGCTGTCTTTATCCGAAGCTCGCAAGATTGCTTTAAAAAACAACACCGACATCCTCAATTCGCAGGCTGATCTGGAGATTGCCCGTAAAAAAATAGGAGAAACGACGGCTATCGGTCTTCCGCATTTCACCATTTCTTCCGATTATCAGTTTATCCCCAAAGTGCCGTCCCTGCCTGCTACGTTTATGGATCCCAACGCCAGTCCTGACGACGTGGTCGAACTTGGGGTAAAACAAAACATCACGTACAATTTTACTGTTTCACAATTGATTTTCAACGGGGCATACATTATTGGGCTACAAGCTTCGCGGGTGTATTACGACTTGTCAAAGCAGGGTTTCGAAAAAACAATGCTCGATGTTAACGAAACGGTTACCAACACGTACCACATGATTCAATTGGCCGACGAAAGCCGGAAGATTTTGAACCAAAACCTCGAAAACATCAATAAAACATTGTACGAAATTTCAGAGATGTATAAACAGGGATTTCTGGAGAGAACCGATGTCGACCAACTGGAAGTAACGGCCAACAACATCCGCAATGCATTGAACCAAATCGACGGCAACATCGATGTTGCCTATAAGTTACTGAAGATACAGTTAGGTCTTAACGACCAGAGCGCTATTGAACTGACTGATTCGCTTGATCCCAATGAAGCATTGATTTCTTCTTCACTTAACTTGATCAACGAGTCGTTCAGTCTTGTCAATAACGTTGATTATAAGCTGATCGAAACATCGGAAAAACTGGCAAAACTTGATTACAAACGTGAGATGACAGGTTTCCTGCCAACCGTATCAGGGTTTTATCAGCACCAGGAAAAATGGAAATCGCCATTTTTTGATTTCGCACCCAAAGACATCGTCGGAGTAAATGTTAGTTTACCCGTTTTTAGCAGCGGCGAACGGCTGGCGAAAGTTGCCCAAAAGAAACTCAGCCTGCAGAAAGCTCAAAACACACGCGAATTGGTATCTAGAAGTTTGATAATGCAAGCCAGCCAGTACCAAAACGATGTAAAACTGAAACTTGAAAAATTGCAGATTCAGAAGAAAAGTAAGGAATTGTCGGACGACATTTATCAGCGGACGCTCGAAAAATACAAACAAGGGATGGCCAGCAGCATGGATCTGATGACCAGTCAAAACCAATACCTGACCAACCTGACCAACTATTACCAGAGCATTTTCGATCTTTTGAGCGCCAGATCGAAACTTGAAAAACTTTTTAATATCAATCAGGAAATACAATAATAAAACCGTGCAAGCCATCCACAAATCCCGTGTAATGGGTATTGAGGTAAAAAGCACAGACAACAAATTGAAAATAAATTGAAATAATAAACACATGAAAACAAATATTTACTTACTTCTCCTTGTAGCCATCCTCGCTTCGTGCAGTCAGAACACCGACAAAAAAGCTGAACTCGAAAAGCTGAAAGCCCAACGGGAACAATTGGAAACCCGCATTTCTCAACTCGAAGCGGAAGTGAACCCCGGCGGAAAAGCTGCCGTTGAAAAAGCCATTCCTGTAAAAGTTACCGCCGCTACTGAGTGCGTGTTTAATCATTACATACAGGTTCAGGGAACGGTTGACGGCGATCAGAACATTGCTGTTAGTCCGCAAATGGCAGGTATTGTAACGGCTGTTTATGTGAAAGAAGGAAGTTTCGTAAAAAAAGGCCAGGTAATGGCCGAGTTGGATGCACAGGTTATAAAGCAATCGCTCGAAGAAGTGAATACCCAACTTGCCCTGGCAAATAGTATTTACGAAAAACAGGCCGCCCTGTGGGAAAAGAAGATTGGCAGCGAAGTACAGTTCCTTCAGGCCAAATCGGGTAAAGAATCGCTCGAACGCCGCATTGCTACTATCAACGAGCAGTTAAACCTGGCCAAAGTGATCTCCCCGATCAGCGGAACCGTTGAAAGCAACCCATTGCGTGTTGGTCAGATGGCTTCCCCGGGAATGCCAACTTCCACAATTCGGGTTATCAATATGAACGTAGCCAAAATATCAGCCGATGTTTCGGAAAACTACGCAGCAAGTATTAAAAACGGGAACCCTGCAATTATCAGTTTCCCCGATTTGGGCAAAGAACTGGATACAAAACTGAATTTTACCAGCCGTTTTATTGATCCGACCAACCGTACATTCAAGGTAGAATGTAAGGTTTCGCCCAAAGATATTGAACTGCGCGCCAACATGATCGCCTACATCAAAATCCTTGATTATACAAACGAAAAAGCATTCTGTCTCCCGGCCAACAATGTGCAAAGCGGACAGGACGGAAAATCTATTTTCGTAGCCAAACAAAACGGAACCGACTGGGTTGCCGAACGTCGTATTGTTAAAACCGGCTTAGATTACAACGGTACCACTGAAGTACTGGAAGGACTGGCTGTTGGCGACCAGATTATTACATCAGGGTTCCAGAACCTGAAAGAGGGAGAAAAAATTACTTTCTAAATCATCAAACAGACCTGTCATGTCGAAAGAAAATAAGTTTAAAGAATTTTTTGCAACGAGCTGGGCCATCGATAACCGGACAAGTATTTATGTGCTTGCCATCCTGATATCGATCCTCGGAATGATGAATTATTATTTTATACCGAAGGAAACATTTCCCCAGGTTGTCATTCCATATATCGTTGTCAATACAGTCTATCCGGGAACTTCACCCGAAGATATGGAGAACCTGGTCACCCGGCCAATCGAGAAACAGCTCAAATCAATCTCCGACGTAAAAGACATAACCAGTAATTCGGTTCCCGATTTTTCATCCATCATTGTTGAGTTTGATCCTGATTTATCGATCGAAACGGCTAAACAGCGAGTCCGCGATGCTGTTGACAAATCGAAAAGCGATTTGCCGAACGATTTGCCTTCCGATCCCGACATCATGGATATCAACCTTTCTGAAATGCCGGTGATGTATATCAATATTTCAGGAAATTACAACCTGGACAAGCTGAAAGATTATGCCGAAATTGCCCAGGATAAAATCGAAGGAGTAAAAGAAATTACTCGTGTTGATATTGTCGGGGCTCTCGATCGTGAAATCCAAATTGATGCCGATATCTTCAAGATGCAGGCGGCCAAAGTTACCTTCGGCGATATTGAACGGGCTGTCGCATACGAAAACATGACCATCTCCGGAGGTTCCCTGAGCAGTAACGGAACCCGTAACACCGTGCGCATCAAAGGGCAATTCCAGGATGTGGAAACAATCCGGAATATTGTCGTGCAATCGTCGAGCGGGGCATTGATAAAACTCAGCGATATTGCTCAGGTGAACGACAGTTTTGAAGAACAGGAAAGTTTTGCCCGCCTAGACGGTAAAAATGTAATTACCCTGAACGTGATCAAAAAGAGCGGAGCCAACCTGCTCGACGCTTCCGACCAAATTAAGGAAATTGTGGACGAACTAAAAGAACACGATTACCCGAAAGACATGGAAGTAACGTTAACCGGCGATCAAAGCCGTTTTACCCGCAATACGCTGGAAGAACTGAACAACACCATTATCATCGGGTTTATCCTGGTGACCATTGTGCTGATGTTCTTTATGGGGTTCACCAATGCCTTCTTTGTAGGCTTGTCGGTGCCGCTTTCCATGTTTGTGGCTTACATGATTTTGCCGGGAATGGGTTTTACCATGAACATGATCGTGATGTTCGCTTTTATCTTTGCTCTGGGAATTGTGGTCGACGATGCCATTGTGGTAATCGAAAATACCCACCGGTTGCACCGTTTTAACCCCGACATCAATATTGCTGCCAAAAAAGCTGCCGGAGAAGTGTTCCTTCCTATTTTATCGGGAACACTTACCACGCTTGCACCGTTCTTTCCGTTGGCTTTCTGGCCGGGTATTGTTGGGCAATTTATGCACTATTTGCCGGTAACACTTATTATTACGCTGTTTGCATCGTTGTTCGTGGCATACGTGTTTAACCCGGTATTTGCCGTCTCGTTTATGAAACATGAATACGATCAGGAATTCCAGACCGGAAGCAACTGGCGGAAACAAAAGAATTCGGTATTCATTATGATTGCATTGGCGATAATCATGTACTTGTCGTATTTTCTGGGCGACAATAAACAGGCTTTTGCAATAGCCAACATCCTGATGATTGTTATATCGCTGATTCTTCTGTTCCATTTCGTCCTGCGACGATTGATAATAACCTTTCAGGGAAAAACATGGCCGGCAGTTATTGCATTTTACGAAAGACAGTTACGTAAAGTGTTGCAAGGAGCACGCCCGGTATGGATTTTAGTCGGAATGATCGGATTATTTTTCTTTACAATATTTTTGACCGGAATTACAAAACCAACCGTTTTATTTTTCCCGAACAGCGACCCCAATAACATTTTTGTGTACATAAAAATGCCGGGAGGAACTCATCAGAATGTAACCGACAGCATTACCCGAATTGCAGAAGAACGCGTTTACAAAGCTATTGGCAGAAACAATCCGGATGTCGAGTCCATTATTTCGAACGTGACCATCGGGGCTGAGGAAGAAGGGTTTGCTTCTACCGGGACTCCTTTCAATAAAGGAAAAGTCTCGATCAGTTTTGTGGAACATAAATTCCGCACAACAGGCATATCAACGACCCAATACCTGGAAATGATCCGCAAAGAAGTGACGAACATTGCCGGCGCCGAAATTACAGTCGACAAAGAACAGAACGGCCCGCCAACCGGGAAACCAATCAACATTGAAATAACCAGCGAAAATCTGGACAACCTGATAGCGGACGCATACACGTTCCGCGACTATATTGATTCCCTGGATATTCCGGGAGTAGAAGAATTAAAAACCGATTTTGAGATGAATTCTCCGGAAATTATTGTTCAAATTGATCGCGAACGTGCACAGCGACTGGGCATTTCAACCGGACAAATCGGAATGGAAATACGGACAGCCCTGTATGGAAAAGAAATATCGAAATTCAAGCAGGACGAAGACGAATATCCCATTATGCTCCGGTACCAGAAAATAACCCGTGACAATATCAATGCGCTGGTCGATCTTCAGATCACCTATCGCGACATGAATACCGGAATGCTGCGGAGTATCCCGTTGTCAACGGTGGCTACAATCAATTATACGTCTTCGTATGCCGGGATCAAACGGCTTGACCAAAAACGTGTGATCACCGTTTACTCCAACGTACTGTCGGGTTACTCGGCCAACGAGATTGTTCCGGTTATTAATCGCGAAGCGAAGAAGTTCAAGGTTCACGAAGGAACCAACATTCGCCTGACCGGGGAACAGGAAGACCAAGCTGAAACCGTGGCTTTCCTTCTAAAAGCAATGATCATTGCCATCGGCGTAATTTTCTTTATCCTGATCACGCAATTTGGCTCCGTCAGCAAGTCTCTGATTATTCTTAGCGAAGTGATTTTCAGTATTATCGGGGTATTGCTTGGAATAAGCATTTTCCACATGGATATCGTCATCATGATGACTGGTTTGGGAATTGTAGCGCTGGGTGGTATCGTGGTCCGAAATGGAATCCTGATTGTTGAATTTATTGATTCCAAGAAAAAAGAAGGGATACCAACGCGCCGGGCAATCATTGAAGGAGGTAAGACCCGTATTACGCCGGTAATCCTCACCGCAACTGCAACCATGCTCGGGTTGGTGCCACTGGCCGTGGGAATGAATATTAATTTCGTAACTCTCTTCACCGAACTGAACCCACACATTTATTTTGGCGGCGATAATGTCGCTTTCTGGGGACCTCTGGCATGGGCGGTCATTTTTGGATTGAGCTTTGCCACTTTACTGACCCTGATGTTCGTTCCAGCTTTGTACGAAATGGATTATGTCATCCGCTTAAAAATGGCAAAACGTAAAAACCTGAAACGAATTAACGAATTAAAAAAATAATAGGATTTTGTCTTCAACAAGAAATGGCGGAAGAGTTGTTCTTTCCGCCATTTCTTGTTTATAAATTGAGCGACAATCAAATCTACGGAGCAAAAATTCTGATTATCTTTTGTTTATAAAAAAAGGCCGGATGGGAATTCCGGCCTTTAAATCGTTATAAAAAAGTGGATGGGAAGAAACTCTATAATTATAACTCAAACTTTATACTTTTTTGACCACATTGGTAACCTGCAAAATCAATAAAATATATGAAACCCTCTGTTTTTCTGATGAAATGTATCCGAATCGGGGTGAACCCCCCTTTTTTTGTGTTTTTTGGTGTTCTATTTTACATCCACTTATGAATTGCTTCAGCCAAGTAGCTGGTAACCATGTGTAGTTCCCCGAAAGCTTCAATCGTATAGGGTATGAAATCGGGTCCCAAAACCAGTTGGTCGCTTAAATTGGAGCCAACTGAAAACGATTTGTATTTTAACAGGTCAATATATTTATGGTCGGCAGGAAAACCTTTGGGAGCCGACTTCAATTGATCGTTATACAATTCAGGAAAAAACTTTTTAAAATTGGGACGGGCCAGAAGTTCGCGAAATTCATCTCCGTTGTCGCCAATTTCTATACGAACAGCTTTTAGCACATCGGCAGCGGGCATATACAAGCCACCTCCGATAAAACTGGCTCCCGGCTCCAAATGAAAGTAATAACCAGGCCAGATACTTTTGCGTCCACCGTTGGCGATAAAACTACCCATATTGATTTTGTAAGGAGTTTTGTCATTCGAAAAACGCACATCCCTGAAAATACGAAAAAGACACTCTTTCGGATCAACGATCGAAATGTCGGGATCAAACTTACGGATTTCGGCATTAAAAAATTCAGTCAAGAAAAGCATTTTCTGACGGCATTGATGGTAACGGTCGCGGTTCTTATCAAACCACTCCTTGTTGTTATTTTCCTTTAATTCAGCTAAGAATTCTATAACTGCCTTCATCTGTATAAAAGTTAGTGTCGTTAATAAATGGCCTGAAGTCAAAAATACAATATAATCTTTTGTCTTTTTACTTTTTACTTTTGCCTTGATAGATTTTGTTATTTTTGTTTCAGAACAAATCAAGAATGAAAAAGTTTGCATTGATCGTGGCGGGGGGCATGGGAAGCAGGATGGGAAATTCCCTGCCAAAGCAATTCCTCAATTTGTTTGGCGAACCCATACTGATGCATACCATCCGTGTTTTTTACCATTTTGATGATCGGATGGAAATAATTGTAGTACTTCCCGAAGATCAAAAATTAAAGTGGAAAGAACTGTGTTTACAACACCGGTTTGTCATTCCGCATCAAATTGTAGCCGGTGGCGAAAACCGTTTTAAATCTGTAAAAAATGGACTGGAAGCCATTACGGAGGAAGGGATTGTTTTTATCCACGACGGAGTACGTCCGCTGGCAAGCATGAAAACGCTCGAACATTGTCTGGCCGGAGCCGCAGAACATTCAAATGCCATTCCGGTGGTATCGGTTACCGAATCACTGCGAAAAGCAAACTCAGGAGATAGTAAGGCGGTAGACCGTTCGAAATATTTTATTGTGCAAACTCCGCAAACATTTCGGGTATCGGTTATAAAAAAGGCATACCTTCAGGAATACGACGAACTGTTTACCGACGATGCATCGGTGCTAGAGCGAACAGGTCAACCAGTCCATATGGTGGAAGGAAATTTCGAAAACATTAAAATTACCCGTCCGCTCGATCTGTCAATTGCCGATGCGTTGATCCGGCATTCAGGCAGGGAAAGCTGAAGTAGGGGAAAATGGCATTATCTGCCAATATTGTAGTTCTTTCAAAAGAACCGAATAAATTACATATTCTGATCGATTTGCCCGATCGACCGTTCTTCAGCATGGGGAAACTACCTGCGAATGGGAACCAAATAAATTTTTCACTACCCTCTTGAATTTCAAAGTTTTTTGTTTATTTTTGCCGGGCTTTTAAAAAATTAATTTTAAGCTGTTGTTATTGAAAGCGATGCTGCAGCTTAAACATTGTACCACAATTTAAATTAAAAAGAAATGTATTTAACTCCTGAAAAGAAAGCAGAGTTTTTTGAAAAGTTTGGTAAAGATGCAAAAGACACCGGTTCATCCGAAGGTCAGATTGCCTTATTTTCGTTCCGCATTGCTCACCTTACCGAACATTTGAAAGTAAATAAAAAAGACTTCGGAACCCAGCGCGCATTGATCAGCTTGGTTGGTAAACGCCGCCGCCTGCTCGATTACCTGAAGAAAAAAGACATTGAACGTTACCGTGAAATAGTTAAACAATTAGGTTTACGTCGGTAAAAAATATGAAAGAAAGGGCAATATATTTATTGCCTTTTCTTATTTTTGGAAAAGAACCGGACAGTTCAGGAATTTTTAAACCTGGTTTTGTCGTATTTGATGTCAGAAAAAATCCCCACCACGAGATTAGACATTTGTTAAATTAATTATCAAAAAAGAATTATGAGTCAAGCTATTATCAAGACAATTGACCTTGGCGATGGCCGTGCGATTTCAATTGAAACCGGTCGTCTGGCCAAACAGGCCGATGGTTCAGTTGTTGTACGTATGGGGGACACGATGTTACTGGCCACAGTCGTTTCGGCCAGAGAAGCAAACGAAAATGTTGATTTTATGCCGGTTTCGGTTGACTACCGCGAGAAATTCTCGGCAGCAGGCCGTTTCCCGGGTGGTTTCCTGAAAAGGGAATCCCGTCCGTCGGACGATGAGATTTTGGTAGCCCGTCTGGTTGACCGCGCTATCCGTCCGTTATTTCCTGAAGATTATCATGCTGAAACAGCGGTGATGATTTCCCTGATTTCCGTTGATCCGGATGTGATGCCCGATTCGCTGGCCGGGTTGGCCGCCTCGGCAGCTATCGCTGTGTCGGATGTGCCTTTTGTAACCCCGATTTCTGAAGTGCGTGTTGCTCGTCTCAATGGCAAATTCCTTATCAACCCAAGCGCTGTACAGTTAAAAAAATGCGACATTGATATCATGGTGGCTGCATCGCACGACAACATCATGATGGTGGAAGGCGAAATGGACGAAGTGTCGGAAGAAGATATGCTCGAAGCCATTAAAGTGGCCCACGAAGCCATCCGTGTGCATTGCAAGGCACAGGAAGAACTGGCTGCCGAAGTAGGCGCTGTAAAACGCGAATACTGCCACGAAGTAAACGATGCCGACCTGAAAGTTGCAGTCAAAGAAGCAACCTACGCAAAATGCTACGAAACTGCCAAGGCGCAGATTAAAGATAAACAACTACGCATGTCGTCATTCGAGGCTATCCGCAATGAATTCATCGAAGCCTATAAGTCTGAAAATGCAGGAAACGAAGAAATCAACATGACACAAAAAGAAATGTTGATCAAACGCTATTTTCACGATGTGGAAAAAGAAGCAATGCGCCGCATGATTTTGGATGACGGAATCCGTCTGGATGGCCGTACAACCACTCAAATCCGTCCGATCTGGGGTGAAGTTAATTATTTGCCGGGATCGCACGGATCGGCTATTTTCACCCGGGGCGAAACACAGTCGTTGTCGTCAATCACACTGGGCAGCAAGCTCAACGAGAAAATGATTGACGGTGTTACCGTTCAGGGAACTGAAAAATTCATGCTTCATTATAATTTCCCGCCTTTCTGCGTGGGTGAAGCCAAAGTTCCACGCGGCTTGGGACGCCGCGAAATCGGACACGGGAACCTCGCACTGCGTGCCCTCAAACGCATGATTCCTGAAGATTTTCCGTATGTGGTACGCATTGTTTCCGACATTCTGGAATCGAACGGGTCGTCATCAATGGCCACGGTTTGTGCCGGAACCATGTGTATGCTCGATAGCGGGTTAAAAATGAAACGCCCTGTTTCGGGTATTGCCATGGGTTTGATTACAGACAAAGATTCAGATAAATTCGCCGTTCTTTCCGATATTCTCGGCGACGAAGACCACCTCGGAGATATGGACTTCAAAGTAACCGGTACCGAAAAAGGAATTACCGCTACCCAGATGGACATCAAAGTGGACGGATTGTCATACGAAGTGCTTTCAAAAGCGCTGCACCAGGCCAAAGAAGGCCGCATGCACATCCTGGGCAAAATCCTTGAAGTGATTGCCGAACCTCGTCCTGATTTCAAACCGAATGTGCCGCGCATCGAAACTATCCAGGTACCGAAAGACATGATTGGACCAATTATTGGCCCGGGCGGAAAAAATATCCAGAAACTTCAGGAAGAAACCAACACGGTTATTGTTATTGAAGAAATCGACGGATACGGAATGGTACAGGTTGCTGGCCCGAACAAAGAAGCCCTGGACGATGCAATTGCCCGTCTGAAAAAAATTATCGCTGTTCCTGAAAAAGGCGAGATCTACAAGGGAAAAGTTAAATCGATTACATCGTTTGGCGCCTTTGTTGAAATTATGCCGGGAAAAGAAGGATTGCTTCATATTTCAGAAGTTAGCTGGGAACGCATCATGAATGTTGAAGACGTTTTGCGCGAAGGCGAAGAAGTGGAAGTGAAACTGATTGAGCTCGAACGCGACGGCAAACTGAAACTTTCGAGAAAAGTATTATTGCCAAAACCTGAAGGTTATGTTGACAGACCGGCAGGCGACCGTCCTCCCCGCAGAGATGGCGACCGTGGCGGAGATCGCGGAGGCGACCGTCCACGCAGAGATGGTGATCGTGGTGGTGACCGCCGGGATAACCGTGGTGGTGGCGATCGTCGCGACTATGGAGGCGACCGCAGACCCCCGAGAGATAGAAATTAATTTTCAATCGATACAGAAATGCTCCGCTAAAAACGGGGCATTTTTTTGTAAAAAAAGTTGAAAATGAAATACGGAATGGGATTGATTTTATAATTCCTTCCTTAACCGGGCCACGGGAATGCCCAGTTGTTCACGGTATTTGGCCACGGTGCGGCGGGCGACAAGGTACGATTTCTCTTTCAGAATTAAACCTAGTTTTTCGTCGGTAAGCGGTTTTCGTTTGTCCTCGTTTTCAATGCATTCCTGCAATATCGATTTAATTTCGCGGGTCGAAACTTCCTCGCCGGTATCGGTTTGCATGCCTTCCGAGAAGAAATATTTCAGTGGAAAAATACCAAAATGGGTTTGTATGTATTTGCTGTTCGACACCCTCGAAATGGTGGAAATATCGAGTCCGGTGCGGTCGGCAATGTCTTTCAGGATCATCGGTTTTATCTTGGTTTCGTCGCCATCCAGAAAATATTCTTTTTGAAAACTGATAATCTCCATCATGGTGACCAGTAGGGTATGCTGCCGTTGCCGGATGGCGTCGATGAACCATTTGGCCGAATCTACTTTTTGCTTTACAAACATCATCGCGTCTTTTTGTCCCCGGGGCGCCGATTTTTTGTTTGTGGTGTATGCCTTCAGCATGTTCATGTACGTTCCGCTGAGCCGCAGTTCGGGCACATTTTTCTGGTTCAGGCTCAGTTCCAGTTCCCCGTCAACATTATCCAGGATGAAATCGGGAGTGATTACCTGGTTGGTTTTGCTCAGCGGATTGCTATACGAACTGCCCGGTTTGGGGTTCAGTTTCAGTATTTCATCGATGGCAACTTTCAGTTCTTCTTCCGTGATCTCGTATTTGCGGATGATCTTGTCGTAATGTTTCCGGGTAAATTCTTCAAAATTATCGTGAATGATTTTCGTTGCCAGACAAGTTGAGTCCTTTCCCCGCTTGCGCTGGATTTGTAACATCAGGTTTTCCTGAAGGTCGCGTGCACCCACTCCCGGCGGATCGAAATCCTGTATTATTTCCAGTATCTCGGCCAGTTCTTTTTCCGAAATGTCCATATTCAGGGCAAAGGCCAGATCGTCGCTGATGGAAAGCAGGTCGCGGCGCAGGTAGCCGTCTTCGTCGATGTTCCCAATGATATATTCGGCAATTTTCTTTTTCTCATCGTTCAGGTCGGTCAATCCCAGTTGTTCGGCCAGGAATTCGTGGAAACTGACCCCGTCGGAATACGGAATATCGGATACTTTGTCGTCGGGCGAATAATTGTTTACATTGAGCCTGTAGGTCGGAATTTCATCATCTTCGATGTAATCTTCGAGTGAAAATTCATCATCGTTTTTATTGTCCTGTTCTTCATTTTCCGACATGCTGTCTTCCATCTCCGATGATTCGGAAGCCATTTCGAGCACCGGGTTTTCTTCCAGCTCCTTTTTGATGCGCTGTTCCAACTGAATAGTAGGTATCTCAAGCAATTTGATTACCTGTATTTGTTGAGGCGACAGCTTCTGCAACAACTTTTGCTGTAAACTTAATCTCTGTCCGGGCATTGGGAAAACAATTTTTTCAAAAGTAAAATTTTTATATGAATGTTTGAACCATCCGATATAAAAAGAGGCCGGCAAATCGCCAGCCTCCAATATATTTTTTTACTGTATTGAGGGATCCGATCTTTTCAAAAGATCGGATCCCTCAATTAATTCGTTTATCATCTTCTAAAATTCTGCATTTTTCGGGGTACGCGGGAAGGCGATCACGTCGCGGATATTGCCCATTCCGGTCACGAAAAGAATGAAACGCTCGAAGCCGAGGCCGAATCCGGCATGAGGCACGGTGCCAAAGCGACGGGTGTCGAGGTACCAGCTCATTTCTTCTGCCGGAACGTGCATTTCTCTCATGCGTGTTTCCAGTTTTTGCAGGTCTTCTTCGCGCTGCGAACCACCGATGATTTCACCGATTTGCGGGAACAAAACATCCATGGCGGCAACGGTTTTTCCATCCTCGTTTTGCTTCATATAGAAGGCTTTGATGTCTTTCGGGTAGTTGATCAGGATAACCGGCTTTTTGAAATGTTTTTCTACCAGGTAACGTTCGTGTTCGCTCTGTAGGTCGGTACCCCAATCGACTGGGTATTGGAATTTGCCCGCTTTGTACTGTTTCGAGTTTTTCAGGATGTCGATTGCTTCGGTGTAGGCACAACGGATAAAATCGTTATCTACCACGAAATTCAGTTTTTCGATCAGTTCCATCGAACGTTGATCCTGCGGTTTGTCTTTTTCTTCGTTTGCAAGACGTTCGCTGAGGAATTTCAGGTCGTCCAGACAATTATCGAGCGCGTAGCGGATCAGGTATTTCAGGAATTCTTCAGCCAGATCCATATTGTCGGTCAATTCATAGAAAGCCATTTCCGGTTCAATCATCCAGAACTCGGCCAGGTGGCGGGTTGTGTTTGAATTTTCGGCGCGGAACGTTGGCCCGAACGTATAAATTTCGCCCAAAGCAGTGGCTCCCAGTTCGCCTTCCAACTGGCCGGAAACGGTGAGGTTGGTCGATTTTCCGAAGAAATCCTGTGAGAAGTCAACCGTGCCGTCTTCAGTTAAAGGCGGATTTTTTGCGTCGAGCGTGCTCACGCGGAACATCTGTCCGGCACCTTCGGCATCCGATGCGGTAATGATGGGCGTATTCAGGTAAAAGAAACCTTTGTCGTTAAAATATTTATGGATGGCAAAAGCCATGGAGTGACGAATGCGGAACACCGCGCTGAACGTGGCCGTGCGGAAACGCAGATGGGCATTTTCGCGCAGAAATTCGAGGGAATGTTTCTTGGGTTGAATCGGGTATTTTTCCGGATCAGCCTTTCCGTAGATAATAATTTCGGTAGCGTTCAGTTCCACTTTCTGGCCGCTTCCCTGCGATTCGACCAAATCGCCTGTAATACCCAGCGAAGCGCTGGTATTTATATCTTTCAGAAGTTCTTCACCAAACTTGTCAACATCAACCACAATCTGCAAATTATTGATGGTGGAGCCGTCGTTCAGGGCAATGAAATTTACATTTTTGCTGCCTCGTTTGGTTCGTACCCATCCTTTTACCAACACTTCTTTGCCGATTTGGTTACCGGTCAATACTTCTTTAATTTTCAGTCGTTTCATGATGTTTAAATTTTCAATATCTGTAAATCAAATCTCTGATTTTGAAAGTGTACAAAAGTACATTTTTCTGCAAAAAACAGGGAAGCCTGCATGGGAAAAGTTCAGTATGTGGAAAATATTAGCGATTTGTTGAAATAGCGGGTAAAAGTCTTCCACAAAAACTTATTCCAAAATAAAATACAAGGATAAGTAAATACGACCTAAAAAAATGTTGCCCAGATTATTTCGGATTCTTCTTATTTAAAATTTTTGCGATTTTCTTAAATAAGGGCGACGCTTATTTAAAAATTCTTCACTAATCTTTACTAAGAATATTTTTTGCCTTACCGACCAGAATCAAAAACTATTCTACCGAATACTCCACACTTACAACCACCCTGACTTTTTTGAATATATCCATTGTATTTGAGTAATACCCACCGTCGCCCTGATTGCCAAGAGACTCGTCGCGGTCGACAATGGAGAAAAGCCCCTGACTGGCTCTTTTCAGTTTGCCAAGTTTTACCTGACTCTCAGTCGTAAATTGAATGGCTGCATTATATGCATTCTTCGTTGCTTCGGTCAGCATGCTCGGTTTTACTTCGTTGAGCTTGGTGAAATAATACCGCACTGCACCTCCATATTCGTTCCGGTTGTTTAAAACAACACCTGCTTTCAGCAGTTCATCAGTCATTCGGCTGACTTTTTGAATATTATCGACATTGTTGCTTCGCACTTGGATCACCTTGTCTATGATATACCTGAAGTTGTTGTTTGAATCGAAATTTCCATATTCCTGGGCCATTTTATCATTCACGACCAAATCTTTCTGAATAATTTCATCCTGGCTGATTCCATTGTTGATTAAAAAACCGATCACTTTGTTTTTTGCATCTTCAATCAATTGACTACCCTCTAATAAGTTATTATTCGCAACACGACACTGGATTGTCCATACGGCCAAGTCCGATTTGACTTCTCTTTCAGAAAAACCTTTCACGGAAATTGCCCGATCTTCTTTTTTGAACCGCTGAATGGCTCTTCCTGTGATCAAGGCATTCAATGTAAATGCGATGATGATGCCTGTTACAATGATGAGAATGCTTTTCGTTTTCATGTTTTTAGTTTTTTGGGTTCAATGTTTAAGTGGGTATACATAAAAAAACAAATTATTTTACAACTTATGATTATTTCTCAATGTTGTTTTCGTTAAAAAGGTGTAAAAAACAGATTGATTTCCGATGCCGGAAGAAACGATCAATCAAAAAATCGTGAAAAAAGATTTGCAATTCCAACAGTCTTCAATCCTCCTCATTCCTTCAGCTTCTCGTTATTCCAATGCCGATCTTTATCGCGCAGGTTTTTCTTTTCCATGTTTTTCAGAAACGCTTCGTTCAGGTCGACCCCGGTTTGATTGGCCATGCAAATCAGCACCCAAAGTACGTCGGCCATCTCATCAGCCAGGTTTCTGCCCTCGTCTGTTTTTTTAAACGACTGGTCGCCATAGGTTCGCGCCACGATGCGGGCCAGCTCGCCTACTTCTTCGGTTAAAATAGCCATGTTGGTAAGTTCGCTGAAATAACGTACTCCAACAGTTTTTATCCATTGGTCAACCATTTGCTGAGCTTCTGGAATGGTAATGTTTTTCATATTTTGCAATTTTTTAGAAATCTTTCTGCTTGCTGTCTATAATAATAGTTACCGGGCCGTCATTGATCAGTGAGACATCCATCATAGCGCCAAATTCGCCGGTACCTACTGGCTTGCCCAGCGCCTTGCCGATTTCAGCAACAAACTTTTCGTACATCGGAATGGCAAAATCGGGTTTTGAGGCGCGAATGTACGAAGGGCGGTTGCCTTTTTTTGTGGAAGCATGCAACGTAAACTGGCTCACAACCAATATTTCTCCATCCACTTCCTGCACCGAGCGGTTCATCACCCCGTTTTCATCATCGAACACACGCAGCTGTACCGCTTTTTTTACCAACCAGTCGATGTCTTCCGCCGTATCGGCATCTTCTATTCCCAAAAGAATCAGCAGTCCCTGTCCTATTCCCGATTTTACGGCACCATCAATTGTTACTGAAGCTTTTGAAACACGTTGAATGACAATTCTCATTTCAAAAAAAATTAAAACTAAATTTAGAACCTATTCATCAAATTGTTGTTTGATTATCAGAAAAAAAACAAATAGCATTTGTAAAAATAAATCAATTAGCCCAAAGAAATGGAAACATTAAAAATAAAGGTTTCAAAAGTTGGGCATCAATAAGTGAGCGTAACTGTTTGTTTTAGTGGGTATAATCAAGAAACAAGAAACACAAAATAAGGAATTCGTGTGCAGGCGCATTTGTGATATTTCGATATTTAGAAATGAGGAGGAACCAATAAACATGGTTTCAATTTTAAAACAAGTTCATAAAATATGAAACCAAAATACACATTCTTTCTACTACTATTCCTACTGATACTCAAATTGGCGCCGGCACAAAATGCTTCGGTTCATGGTCGTGTAATTGATGCTTTAACTAACAAACCTCTACCTTTTGTAAATGTGATTGTTTTAGGAACGAATACAGGTGCCATTACCGACGAGGAGGGAAATTTTATGATGTTCGGGCTTATTCCCGGATTTATTCGTATTGAAGCTTCTTTTGTCGGATACCAAAAAGCGCTTTCTCCTGAACTGGAAGTAAGCAATGCAAAAACTACTTTTATTGAAATCCGGCTTGAAAATACAGACCAGCAAATTGAAGAAGTAAAAATAACTGCATCTCCTTTTCGAAAAACCGAAGAAAGTCCGCTGAGTTTGAAAACCATCGGCATTTCTGAAATTGAAAAAAGCCCGGGTGCAAACCGCGATATTTCAAAGGTTATCCAGTCGTTTGCCGGAGTGCAGTCGACGCCTTCGTTTCGCAATGATGTGATCATCCGAGGCGGCGGACCATCTGAAAGCCGCTTTTACCTCGATGGCATTGAAGTGCCAAACATCAACCATTTCGCCACACAGGGCGCATCGGGCGGGGCAGTGGGCATACTGAATGCCGACCTGATCCGCGAAATCAACTATTATTCGGGGGCATTCCCTGCCAACCGGGGAAATGCACTCAGCGGAGTGCTGGAATTTTCGCAGGTCGATGGCAACAATGAAAAGGTTAAATTTCGCGGTTCGCTGGGCGCTTCCGAAGTATCGGCAACGTTCGACGGGCCAATTGGTGAAAAAACCAGTTTTATCGTTTCAACACGACGGTCGTACCTCAAGTTCCTTTTCAGTGTATTGGAACTACCGTTTTTGCCAACATTTAACGATCTTCAGTTTAAAGTAAAAATGCGCTTCGACAAGAAAAACGAATTAACACTGGTTGGCCTGGGCGCCATCGATTTGTTCGATTTGAACCTCGACATTGAAAATCCCGATGAGCAGCAAAAATACATTCTCAGCAAGATTCCGGTGAATGAGCAGTGGAACTACACCGTTGGCGCTGTTTACAAACATTACAGCGAAAACAGTTTCAAAACGGTTGCACTGAGCCGGAGCCACTTAAATAATTCATCCTACAAATATCTTGACAACGACGACAGTTCGGAGAATAATAAAATTCTGGATTACAATTCCGATGAAATTGAAAATAAGCTAAAAGTGGAAAACACGACCCGTTTTTCGGGCTACAAATTGAATTTTGGCGCCAATTTCGACTGGATAAATTACCTGAACGAAACCACACAACGACGTTTTTACAATGGACAAGTTCTGAATGTAGACTACAACACCGATCTTTCACTTGTAAAATGGGGATTGTTTGGGACCATCAGTCGAATTCTTCTGAATGACCGACTGAGCTTGTCTTACGGGATGCGTTTCGACGCCAGCAATTATTCGTCGAGTATGAATAACTTGTTCAAACAGTTCTCTCCCCGTTTCTCTGCTTCGTATTTATTAACCGAAAAATGGAGCCTGAACTTTAACGCCGGACGGTATTTTCAGCTACCTGCATATACCAGTTTGGGGTACAAAGAAAACGGTATTTTTGTGAACAAAGAAAACGATCTGAAATACATACAGTCTGATCATCTGATTGGCGGGTTCGAGTTCAAACCCCAATACAGCATACAGTTCTCGGTGGAAGGCTTTCTGAAAAAATACCGTAATTATCCATTTTCGGTAAACGACGGGATATGCCTGGCCAACAAAGGCACCGACTTTGGCGTGATAGGCGACGAAAGAATTTTATCTGCCTCTGAAGGAAGAGCTTACGGGGCTGAATTTCAAGGACGGATTAAGACCAGCGAGGGCCTCAATTTTAACCTTTCGTACACGTTGGTACGCAGCGAATTTAAAGATGCAAGCAACCAATATCAGGTTTCGAGCTGGGACAGTAAACACCTGTTGGTGCTGACTTCGACCATGCCTATGGGTCGCAACTGGCAACTGGGTGGCCGCTGGCGTTTTGTGGGCGGATTGCCCTACACTCCGTATGACATGGAAAAGTCGTCGTTGGTGGAAGCATGGAACCTCACCGGCGCCGCTTATTACAACAACAGCCAGCCAAATAGTGAGCGCTTCGATGCGTTTCATCAACTGGATGTTCGGGTCGACAAAACCTATTATCTGAAAAAACAAACATTGAAATTTTATCTCGATATTCAGAATTTGTACAATTTCAAAAACCAGCAGCAAGATATTCTTGTACGTGAGGAAGATTCCAACGGCAATTACCGGACCATAAATAATGGGCAAAACTATGTGTTAAGACGGGTTGACAATACCTCGGGCAATGTGTTGCCAACGATTGGCATCATGATTGAGTTTTAAGCTCATTGCCGAACGACTTGTTTGCCGTGTTTCATTCGAGATTAGTCAGGCTGAACTGGTCGGAAAAAGCTTCGTGGTTTTGCCATGTCCTGAATCTATTCTTTTTTGAACGACAGAGAAAAGGGCTGACTTTTGAAACTTGACCAGTTTAATTTATTTTTACCAGATGATTACATTTTGCCTGAAACATAGCAGCCTGGACCCCTATTTTAATTTGGCGACAGAAGAATACCTGCTGAAGAATTTTACGGAGGATTTTTTTATCATCTGGCGGAGCGAACGTTCCATCGTGGTGGGCAAACACCAAAATGCGCTGGCCGAGATCAATCACAAATTTGTGCGCGACAACAACATCCATGTGGCGCGGCGCTTATCGGGTGGAGGAACAGTTTTCCACGATCCGGGGAATGTTAATTTCACGTTTATCCGGACAGTAAAAGAAATTTCGGAAGTGAATTTTAAGATATTCACCCAACCCATTGTGCAGTCGCTTCAAAAGCTGGGCGTTGATGCATACACAACCGGCCGCAATGATTTAATGGTGGATGAAAAAAAGATCTCGGGCAATGCCGAACATGTCTATAAAAAACGGGTTCTGCACCACGGAACGTTGCTGTTCAATAGCGACTTGTCGAAGTTGAATGGCGCATTGCAAGTGGATTTGTCGCGTTTCGAAGACAAGTCGATACAATCGAACCGCAGCCCGGTAACCAACATTTCCGTTTATTTGAAAGAAAAAATAGCAGTTGACGAATTTTCAGATTTTATTTTTGCCGATGTGCAAAACGCTTTTCAGGATAAAAAAACATACGAACTTACAAAACAAAATATTGCTGCCATTAAAGCGTTGAGGGATGAAAAATACACTACATGGGACTGGATTTATGGTTCCTCGCCCAAATATGTTTTCAGAAATAAAATTCTTTCACCTTCCGGAGAAACTAAAATTGAAATGAGCGTGGTAAAAGGCATTATTCAGGAAATAAAAGCAGAAGAATTGCCATCCGAAATTATAGCAACAATGATCGGGAAAAGACATCGGATAGAAGATTTTCAGGATTTGCCGGAAGCCTTTTTGTTTCAGAAACTACTTTTTTGAATTATCGTTTGATTTTTGCGCAAAGGGAGCAAATGCAATTCTTTTCGCGATAAGATTATTTAACAAGTGCTGATAGGCAATATTTTCAGGAATTTGTATGTTTGTGCAGATTACAAGAACTATGAAGCAAATCATTCCAATACTCATCATTGCCTGGTTCGGATACCTGGTTTTCACCACCTCGTGTGCCAATACCGGAATGCCCACCGGCGGACCGAAAGATAGTATTCCGCCCGTGCTTGTTTCTACCACACCCGAATATTTGGGTACGAACTACAAGGGTTCCGACATCCGGCTGACTTTTGATGAATATGTATTGTACGACGAACTCAGTCAAAAGCTGGTGGTATCGCCGCCCATGAAGAAAAAACCAATTTTTAAATCGAAGGGCAAAACGTTGATTGTGGAATTTAAAGAAGAACTAAAGGACAGCACAACATATTCGCTCGATTTTAAAGATGCCGTGGCCGACAACAACGAGAAAAATCCATACGAAGACCTGCGCTTTGCATTCAGTACCGGACCTGTAATCGATACTTTGCAGGTGGCTGGCTACGTGAAAAACGCATTTGATCTTGAGCCTGTTGAAGATGCACTGGTGGTTCTGTACCGTCAGCACGACGAAACCGCCTTTTTCGACAGTATCCCCGACTATATTGGAAAAACTAATAAAGAGGGCTACTTCGAGATTAAAAATATTGCCAAAGAGACCTATCGTTTGTATGCTGTTGTCGACGGCGATAACAGCCTTACTTACAACCAAGACGGCGAGTTGATTGCTTTTGCCGATTCGTTGATCACTCCTGATGCGAAATTCATCAGCCGCAACGACACCATCATTAAAGACGGCGACACGCTGGCAGTACACAGCGATATTGAATATTATCCGGGTATTCAATACCTGATGTTATTCGAAGAAGAAACTTTCGACCAGTACCTTGATTCGTACAGCCGCCCGGCTCCCAACTATTGTTCGTTTGTTTTTTCCGAATCATTGTCCGATTCGTTCAAGGTGAAACTACTAAAACCCGAACCAACGGAAAATTGGTTGTTTATTGAATCGAACATGAAGCGCGACTCGCTGACTTTCTGGATTACCGATACACTGGTCAGCAATATCGACACCTTGAAAATGGAATTGAAATACCAGGTAAAAGACAGTCTCGATGCCATTGTAATGAAGCACGATACCCTGGACCTGATTTATCAGCGCCCCAAAGCCGAACCGAAACAAAAACGCAGGAAAAAAGAAATCGAAGAAATACCGCAGATCTCAATATCGCACAATATAAAATCGAAAGGCCACGATATTTTTCAGAAGATTATTTTGCAGGCGCCCGAGCCGCTGGAATCTTTCGATACCAGCAAAGTCTGTTTGTACCAAGTTGTCGATACCATTAAAACGAAATTAAAAATCCATTTGGAGCCCGACTCCATATCAATCCGCCGGTTTTTTATCAATTATTCGTGGGAACCTGAAGAAACCTACTTTTTCAGCATTGATTCGGCAGCAGCCAAAAATATTTACGGGCACCCGAGTCGCAAGGTAGAACAAAATTTTTCCATCCAGGAAGAACGATATTACGGGACCATCGTTCTGAATATACAAGATTTGAATGGTCCGGCCATCGTCCAGCTTGTTGACAATTCGAAAGAAGAAAAAGTATTGCAGAAAATTCAGGTTCTGGAAGAAGGCGAAATCACGTTTCCCTACCTTAAACCTGAAAAATACAAGATAAAAGTAATTTTCGACACCAATAAAAATGGCAAATGGGATACCGGTTACTTGAGCGAAGGCATCCCACCCGAGCGAGTGATGTATTATCCGAAGGTGCTGAAAACAAAAGGGAACTTTGAAATCAGGGAACCCTGGAAACTGGATATTGACCCGAACTATGGCAAAGAGGTGATTGACGAAGACAAAATAAAAGAAGAAGAGGCAGCTAAAAAGAAGAAAAAAGACCAGCACTCCGATCAAAACAATGAAAGCTCAGCATTTTAAATACAGCTTTTTCCTGCTTGTACTGCTGATCAGCATTCAAAGTTTTTCGCAGCAACCCAACTTTCCATTTTCGAACGGCGAATACGGCAAGTATGGAGCCTATTACAACTGGCATTTCATCTGGGTATACAGCGGCAACATCGAGTTTTTTACCACGCACGAGAAATACCAGGGACAAGACTGCTGGCATTTCAAAGCCGAAGGAAACACCTTTATGCCTTACGACCTGCTTTACAAAGTGCGCGACACGTTTAATGTTTATACTTCTGTAAAACCATTTGAGCCGCTGTATTATAAAAGGGTATTGAATCACGGAAGCCGGAAATCACAGCACCAGTACATTTTCAATCAGCAAAAAGGATTGGTTTATTCAACCGTAAAACGATACGGGCAGAAACAATTCCGCGACACACTGAAACTGGGCGTAAACACACACGATTTACTGTCGACCGCATATTATTTCCGGGGTTTCGATTTCAGAAAATATAAAATTGGCCCAAAAATTCCGTACCGTTTGTTGGTTGATAATGCCATTGAAGATTTGTATTTTCGTTATCTTGGAACTGAAATTGTAGAAACCCGGAACGGCCGGCGGTTCCGATGTCACAAAATATCGGTCATGCTAATGAAAGGCGACTTTTTTCCTGAAGGCGAATACATGAAGGTTTGGCTGACAGACGACCGGAACAAATTACCGGTTCAGGTGGAAACGGAAATACTGGTCGGTTCTTTGAAAGTTGTTTTATTAGAAACAAAATCACTCAGGTATCCGCTTGAGGCAGAAATACACTAAATTATGGCAAGTATCAGAAGATTAAAAAAAGAAGCCGACTATTTGGTATCCGAACTGGTCGTCGATTGTTTGAGCTATGTAAACCTGTACACTAAAGCCGATAAGGAAAAAGCTTTTAAAATTATTCAGGACGTTTTAACGGTTCGAAACCAGGTACGCGACCTTGCAAACCATCCGGATGGAAAAGAGAACCCGAAACTGGTAAAAGCGCATTACAGAAAAGTTATCGAGAAGTTGGCTAAAAGTATTGAGGACGGTTACACCAGCCTCGAAAAACTAACGGTTGCATAATTTTCTTCGGAAGATTATTAGGAAAAACCGTTCAAAAAACAGGAATATTTACAGAAGAGGTCATTCCGAACTTGTTTCGAAATTTCATGCTCTGATCGTCAGACCCTGAAACACCCCGAGACTTTGGGGCAGGGTGACTTGGTTCCTCCAGTTTTTTGAACGGCTTTTTATTATTTGTAGGTCAGTAATTTACTCAGGTATTTCCCGATAATATCGAATTCGAGGTTGACCACCGACCCAACTTTAAATGTATGAAAGTTGGTGAAGTTATAAGTGTACGGAATAATGGCCACCTGGAACGAATTGTCTTTCGAGTTCACCACCGTCAGGCTCACCCCGTTCACAGTCACCGATCCTTTTTCAACGGTCATATGGCCTTGTTGCGCTTTCTGTTTGTCGAACGGATATTCAAAGGTAAAATACCAGCTTCCGTCGGCTTCTTCCACGTTGGCGCAGGTAGCCGTTTGGTCAACATGGCCTTGCACGATGTGCCCGTCGAGGCGGCCGTTCAGCATCATGCTGCGTTCCAGATTCACTTTCGAACCCACTTCCCAGCAACCGAGATTGGTTTTTAGCAGGGTTTCCTTGATGGCAGTAACCCGGTATGTTTGTGCTTCCTTATCAACATTTACAACCGTGAGGCAAACCCCGTTGTGCGACAGGCTTTGGTCAACTTTCAGTTCGTTCACAAACGAGCAGTTCAGGGTGAAATGATAATTCTCCTGATCTTTTTCAATGGCTTTAACAACGCCGTATTCTTCAACTATTCCTGAAAACATGGTTAAATTGTTTTGAGTATGCCGCGAATTTACCAATTTCGGTTCAGTAAACCGAAAACAATTGGCATGATTTTGTATTTTAGAGGAAAATTTTGAAACGATGATAACAATAAAAACGACGTATCTGGGCGATTTGCGTACCCGGAATATTCACCTTCAGTCAGGTTGCGAGCTGATCACCGATGCCCCAACCGACAACCGCGGCAAAGGCGAATCGTTTTCGCCAACCGACCTGTTGGCAACTTCGCTGGGCAACTGCATCATGACCATTATGGGCATCAAGGCAATGGATCATGGTATCGATCTGGTTGGTACCGAAATTGAAATTACTAAAATTATGGCCAGCGATCCGCGCCGGGTAGCTGAGGTAATTGTTGAGTTTTATTTTCCGAAGAAAAATTATACCGGCGACGAGAAAAAACTGATTGAAAGGTTGGCTGGAACCAGCCCTGTGCCGCTGAGTTTACATACCGGACTGAAGCAAACGATCCGGTTTAACTGGTAAATCAATTTTTATCTTTTCGATTCCATCTTTTCATGTTCTGTAAAGAATTCTCAGGACGGTTATTTTTATTCCTGAAATATTTTGTTAGTTTCGTCGTTGATAACACTTAAAATCCAAAAAGTAACACGATGTCGATTTCGCGCTTTGGTGTTTCGCTAAAAGAAGAGCTTTTACGATCGCTCGATGCATACGTGCAGAACAATGGTTTTGCCAACCGTTCGCAAGCCATCCGGTATTTGATTGAAAAATACACGGTGGAACAAAAATGGCAATGCAACAACGTTGTTGCGGGTGCAATCACTTTGGTTTACGACCACAGCAAAAAGGACATCCGTATAAAATCAACCGATATTCAGATTGAATACCAGAATGTGATCCTTTCCTCACAGCACTATCATTTAAATGAAACCAACTGCCTCGAAATCGTGGCAATGAAAGGAACATCTCATAAACTAACCGAACTTTCGGACAAGCTGATTGGTATTAAAGGGATTCAGCATGGCAAATTGATCATGAGCAAAGTATAATTTTTTTGACCACAAAGTAGCACGTTTCTTAAATTGAGTAACACTAAATTGCAAACTATAAGTATGAGAACTTCTTTCACACTTTTATTTTTCCTCGTTTCAGGAATATTCTTTTCTTCCAATGCAAACAACAATTTCAGCATAAACGATACTATTCTAATTGATGAAGTGGTGATTACCGGAACACCGGTAAAAGTGAACCGGGGTAATGCGCCCATGTCGGTCAGTATTCTGAGCCGGACGCAGATTGCGGAAAGCGACGAATCGGCTTTGCTGCCTATTTTGAGCGGACGAATACCGGGCTTGTTTGTTACCGAACGCGGGGTTACCGGATTTGGGGTGTCAGGCGGCGCTGCCGGACAAATTACAATTCGCGGGGTGGGCAGCAGCCCGACGACCGGGGTTTTGATGCTAATTGACGGTCATCCGCAGTTTATGGGCATCTTTGGACATCCGCTGTCCGACTCGTACGTGGCTTCCGATGTTGAACGGGTGGAAGTGATCCGCGGACCGGGTTCCGTCTTGTACGGCTCGAATGCCATGGGCGGGGTAATCAATATCATTACAAAAAAACAGAAACAGGAAGGGGTAAACGGAAATGCCCGTCTGATGTACGGTTCGTACAACACACAGAAATACATGGCCTCAGCCGGATACAAGAAAAACAAGTTCAGCGTGTTTGGCAGCATCAATCACGACCAAACTGACGGACATCGCGAAAAATCCGATTTCAATATAACCAACGGGTATCTGAAAACCAGCTATGAGCTTTCGGAAAATTTGTTTGCAACTGCCGATTTCAGTCTGTCCGGGTTCAAATCTTCTGATCCGGGGCCTGACAAACCTGACGGAGCAGCCGGCTACAAAATTGATATTACCCGCGGTTACGGGGCCACATCACTGAATAATGAATTTGATAAAATGTCGGGAAGCGCCCGCTTTTATTACAACTTCGGAGAACACGACGTGACGGATGGTTTTCATTCAACCGATCAAAACATAGGCTTCAACCTGTACGAATCGTTTCAATTTTTCAAGGGGAATAACCTCACCTTTGGGGTCGATTATGCCAATTATGGCGGGATGGCCGAAACCCTGCTGGCGATGCAGGGCGACGGGGTGGTATTTGCCGACACAACCGTTTACGAACTGGGTTTGTATGGTTTCGTTCAGCAAAATTTTTCAGAAAAAATAACCCTAAACGCCGGGCTCCGTTATTCCGATCACCGGACCTACGGAAGCGAATGGATTCCGTCGTTCGGTGCTACCTGGCAAATCGGGAAATCGACCAGTTGGAAGCTCGGTGCATCCAAAGGGTTTCGCAGTCCGACCATGCGCGAACTGTTTTTGTGGGGCCCGAACCCGAACCTTCAACCCGAAAGTATATGGAACTACGAAACCGGCATTTTGCACTCTTTTCACGGCAATAAACTGAACCTTGAGCTGACTGGTTTTATTCTGAAAGGCGATAACCTGATTCAGCAGGTTCCCAACCAGGGATATCGGAATTCCGGCGAGATTTCGAATCGTGGAATTGAACTTTCGGCTGACGGACAATTGAATAAACAACTCGGGTTTCATCTGGCATACAGCTACATTCACATGAAAACCCCGGTTTATGCGACGCCGGAGCACCAGTTATTTATTAGTGCGAATTATCGGGTTAAAAATCTTAGTTTCACGGCAAGTTTGCAACGAGTTGCCGGGCTTGATACCGATGCTTCGGCCGCAGTAGCCAAACAATCGTACACGCTGCTGAATGCAAAAACTTCGTACCGACTGATTAAAAATATCCAACTTTTCGTCAGCGGCGAAAACCTGCTTGATCAGAAATATGAAACCAACCGCTACTATCCCATGCCGGGAGCAACTGTTTTTTCGGGAGTGAATTTGAGTTTTTAAGACATCAGCTCAAGAATAAAAGCGATGAGCAGGTGATCTTGGGTCATCTGCTCTTTTATATTTAAGCCGGATGTTTTAAGTACCAAAAACGAGCAGGTCATTACTTTTTCCGGGTGGTAGTGTAATTTACCAATTCGATAAGCGATTCGCGCGATTGGCTTTCCGGGAGCTGCATGATTTGACCGATGGCTTTGTCTTTGAATTCATTCATTCGTTGTTCTGCATATTCCAAACCTCCTTTCGCCACCACCAAATCGACCAGTTCCTTCACCTTTGCCGCATTTTTGTTTTTCTTTTTAACCAGCCCGAGAATTCTTCGCTTTTCGGCACTACTCGATTGTTCCAGCACATACAGCAACGGCAGGGTTATTTTCTTTTCCTTGATGTCGTTTCCGGTTGGTTTTCCTAAAATTCCCTTCGACTGGTAATCGAAAATATCATCTTTTATCTGGAAAGCAATTCCCACATCAAGGCCGATCTGGAACATCTTTTCCACCATTTCATCATCTTCGCTTACCGAAGCTGCCCCCATGGCCATGCTGGTCGCAATCAGCGAGGCAGTTTTCTTTTTAATAATTTCAAAATACGTATCGAAATCGATATCGAGTTTGCGGCTTTTGCGCATCTGCAGAATTTCCCCTTCGCTCATGTCCTTCACGGCTCGGCTGATCAGGTGCAAATAGCGGTATCTTTTTTCATCTAATGCATTGAGAAAACCACGTGCCAAAATATAATCGCCAACCAATACTGCAATTTTATTTTTCCAAAGTGCGTTGATCGAAAAGCTGCCCCTCCGTTCATACGATTCATCCACAACATCGTCGTGCAATAAGGTGGCTGTATGCAACAATTCGATTCCCGAAGCGGCAAGGTGAGTCGATTCGTTAAATTCTCCCAGTATTTTGGCCGAAAGAAAAACGAACATCGGGCGCATCTGTTTGCCTTTTTTCCGAAGAATATACCGGATAACTATTTCCAACAAAGGAATATCGCTTTTGATCGCTTCCTTAAAATAAGCTTCAAAATCTTTCAGCTCTTTTTTAATCGGTAATTGAATAATATCCAGAGAGGTCATCCAGGCAATTTTTGTATCCTCAAAAATAAAAAAATAAAATGACTTCTTCTTTTAGATTTTATCTCTTCGTATTCTTGTTGATCAGAAAATAGCTGATTTGTAGCCGCTTTATATGAAAAAGGACAGCAAATATTTATATATTTGCATTTGTCTTACAAAAAATTTATATGATGAATTTTCAGAAAATGGATATCGACCGGCTCGAACTGGCTTCAAATATGCTAAAAGCGATTGCCCATCCGATGCGGATTGCAATTTTGAAAAATCTGGAAAACGGAAAGAAACTTACTGTTACCGAAATACACGAATTGCTCGGAATCGAGCAATCAACCACTTCACACCATTTGGGAATATTGAAAGATAAAGGTGTTTTATGTTCGAAACGGGAAGGAAAAAATACCTTTTATTATCTGAAGCACGACACGCTAAGTCAGATTATCGACTGTTTGAATCGCTGTACCTGCGAATAAGAAATATAAAAAGCACGGATGACCTCGTTCCTTTTTTCGAGATGGGGCCTTTCTATATTTTCAAATCGTAGAATAATCGGAATTTGAAAGATGAAAGCCACCCCAAAAAGAGTAGCTTTCTTACTAAAGGATTGTTAAAAGGCACTGTCCACTTGCGGAATGCACCAAAACGATACTAAAATATCGCTTGTTCCTGAAGTTTCCAACAATATCAGTAAAAATTCAAAAGAATATATTCTTAAATATATTTTCAGGTTGAAAAAAAGGATGTTTTTGCCTCAAATGTCGATAAATTGCAATATTCAGCCTGAAATTCAACCATTATCCGATCAAATTTTCGGGAGGACCCAGGGCGACCTGTATGTCGGCGTCAACAAGCTATTTGCTTCATCGTCGTTTATAAACTGACTCTTTTCGGCATCCCAGTATAACCTGCGTCCGGTTTTGTAGGCAATATTTCCCAAGTGTGCAATGCGGGCTGTGTTGGCAGCTTTTTCAGCACTGCAATTCAGGTTCCGGTTGTTGCTGCGAATTCCTTCGACAAAATTTTTCATATGTAATTCGAGCCCTTTATTTTGGCCAAGTTGAAGTTCGACACGGTCCATCAACGGCTTTTTGTCCTTTACCTCAGGAATAACTTCCCAACCCTGCCGGTCGACCACCAATGTGCCATTGTTACCAACAAAACCAACGCCATGCGTGCGTCCGTAATAACCGCCGTCAATGCCGATTCCGTGGTCCCATAACATGGTAAATCCGTCGAACTCATACAAGGCCTGCAACGTGTCGGGGGTTTCGCAGGCATCGTCGGGGTAAGCAAACTTACCGCCCATGGCCATCACCGATTTGGGAGATGAAACATTCATGCCAAATAACCCGAAATCGATAATATGCACACCCCAATCGGTCATCAAACCACCTGCATAATCCCAAAACCAACGGAAATTAAAATGAAACCGGTTGGGGTTGAACGGACGTTCTTGGGCTGGTCCCAACCAGAAATTGTAGTCAACACCTTCGGGGACAGGCCCGTCGGGTTGTACCGGTATTGAATTCATCCAGCCTTGATACGACCAGGTACGCACGGTTCTGATTTTACCCAATTTGCCTGAATTCACAAAGTTAACTGCATCTTGCCAGTGCGGATCACTGCGTTGCCACATGCCAACCTGGACGATGGTTTTGTACTTGTTTGCCGTCTTTTCCATAATGTTGATTTCTTCGATGGAATTAGCCAACGGTTTTTCGCAGTACACCGCTTTGCCTGCCTTACAGGCTTCTACAAAAATCAGGCAATGCCAGTGGTCAGGGGTACCGATAATTACTGCATCCACTTCTTTGTCTTCCAGTAATTTTCGGAAATCGTTGTATAGTTTTGGCCTTTTGCCCTGAATTTTTTCAACATCACTGCCCCGTTTGTCGAGCACGCGCTGATCGATATCGCAAATAGCTACACATTCAGTGTTTTCCTGTTTCAGAAAAGCAGTGAGGTCAGCAAAGCCCATTCCCTTCGCGCCGATCAGTCCACAACGCAATTTCTCATTTGCTCCAATACAAGAATTCATCGCTGTTGTTATGCCTGTTGCAAGTCCGATTCCGGCTGCTGCAACAGCTGTGTTTTTTATAAATGTCCTTCGGTTTGATTCCATTTTAGTATGTGGTTTTTTTATGAACAGAGAGGCTGGTTTTAAGCCTGTCTCTCTGTATTGTATTTAATCTTTTTGCATGGCGGCATCGAATGCAATATTCGAGGGTTCGAAATCGACGTTTTTTACGAATTTACATGCTTCGGCAGCGCCTGCTTCGCGGTTCATGCCGCTATCTTCCCATTCAACAGAAAGTGGCCCCTGGTAACCAATATCGTTCAAAGCGCGGATAATATTCTCGAAATTAATTTTTCCGCGGCCAAGGCTCCGGAAATTCCAGAAACGGCGGTTGTCGCCAAATTCAACATGACCTCCGAAAACACCAACAGTCATTGGCACATCGCTCCAATAGGCGTCTTTCATGTGAACATGGAAAATACGGTCGGAGAATTCGTAGATGAAACGGACATAATCGACTCCCTGGTAGCCCAAATGACTGGGGTCGAAGTTGAAGCCAAATGCCGGGTGATAGTCGAGCGCTTTCAATGCGCGTCGAGCCGATTCAATGTCGAAGGCAATTTCTGTTGGATGCACTTCCAATGCGAATTTCACCCCTATTTTCTGATACTCATCGAGAATGGGTTTCCAGCGTCGGGCAAAATCCTCGTACCCTTTGTCAATCCGTTCCTGAGAAACGGCCGGGAACGAATACAACATGTGCCATATCGAACTCCCGGTAAACCCGACGACAGTATCCAAACCTAGCCGTTTGGCCACATGCCCGGCATCAACCATGTCTTTTGCGGCACGCTGACGAACACCTTCCGGATCGCCGTCACCCCAGATGTAATCGGGCAAAATTCCTTTGTGCCGATCGTCGATATTATCGCATACGCACTGTCCAACCAAGTGTGATGAAATGGCAAATATTTTTAATCCATATTGGTCGAGAAGGGCTTTTCGTTCATCGCAATAGGACTGATCAGCTTTGTTTATTTCAATATGATCGCCCCAACAGCAAAGTTCTACTCCGTCGTACCCAAATTCTTTTGCTTTTTGGCATGTGTTTTCGAAAGGCAGGTCGGCCCATTGCCCGGTAAAAATTGTTACTGGTCTGCTCATGGTTATTTTGTTTTATTGGTTTCTATTGGAAAGTTAGAGGCTGACTTAAAGTCAGCCTCTAACTAAAAAAAGTTCTAAAATTTAATCCATTTTACATCATTATTGTAGCCAGCCTCAACCACTTTGTCGATAAACTGCATCCCCCGGATTCCGTCTTCAATACCCGGGAAATCGAGCCATTCTGCTTTGGTTTCTTCTCCGTTCATCCGGGCGCGGACAGTAAGTGAGAAATTGCGGTAAATATTGGCAAATGCTTCGAGGTAACCTTCCGGATGGCCACCCGGAGTGCGGGTATTGAAAGTTCCCAGTGAATAATGATTGCCGGTTCCGGTACGAATTATTTCTGTCGGACGGTTTGCCCATCTTACAAGTAACGAATTGGGTTCTTCCTGTGCCCATTCAAGGCCGCCTTTTTCTCCATATACGCGTATTTTCAGAGCATTTTCCACCCCTGTACATATTTGCGAAGCTACTAAAACGCCTCTGGCTCCATTATTGAAACGCATTAAAACAGCGCCGTCGTCATCCAACAAGCGTCCGGGAACAAATATGTTCAGTTCGGCACAAATTTCAGTAGTTTTCAGTCCGGTAATGTACTCTGCCAGATGATGTGCATGGGTACCGATGTCGCCCATACAACCCGCTTTGCCCGAACGTTTTGGATCGGTGCGCCACGAAGCCTGCGCGTTACCGGCATCTTCCACTTTCGAAGCCAGCCAGCCCTGTGGGTACTCTACAAAAACTTTTCTTATTTTTCCCAGGTCGCCGTTGGCAACCATTTGACGGGCATGTTTCACGGCCGGATAACCGGAATAAGTATGTGTCAAGGCAAGCGTCAAACCGGTTTCATCCAGTTTTTTCTGAAGTTGAAGTGCTTCGTCCAGTGTAAATGTAATGGGTTTGTCGATCACCACGTGAAATCCGTTTTCCAAAGCCATCACGGCGGGTGCAAAATGGGCAAAATTAGGTGTTACGATGGTTACAAAATCCATGCGTTCACCTTCCGGAAGTTTGACTTCATTCACAAACATTTCCTGGTACGTTTTGTAAACACGATTGTCGGGTAAGAAATAAGATTTTCCCGAAGAAACAGAGATTTCAGGATTTACACTGAAACAACCGCAAACAAGTTCAATTTGATTGTCCATCAGGGCAGCAAGCCGGTGGATCGCGCCGATAAAAGCATCGCTTCCGCCTCCAACCATGCCCATGCGTAATTTTCTATTCATGATCATTTTGGGTTTATTGGTTACATTGCAACAGCGAGGAGTTCACGTCAGTCAAACCCCTCGCTGATTTTGTTGAAATGTAAAATTAGAAAACTTTTTTAAAAGAGGAATGTTTGTTCAAAAAAAACCTACCAGAATAGAACAGGGCGTGTGAATCTTTAATTTTTGCCTGAAAGATGAAGCTCGAAGAAGTGCAATTAGACCCCGTCATCCTGGAAATAAAAAAGTTTTGCAGGAAACTTCCATTTCTGTATTTTTATCGAGAATAATCTAAACCCAATAATACAAACATGGAACGACGTAACTTTTTGAAAAATGCTACAATTGCTGGGGTTGCTATAACCAGTCTGACCGGAGTATCCCAATCTATTGCCTCCGGCAAACCGGCTTCGAACAGTGCAAAATTCAAGTTAAAATATGCTCCGCACCTAGGCACTTTCAATGAACATGCAGGAAAAGATCCGATTGACAATATCAAATTTATTTCGGATCAGGGATTTCGTGCTGTTTTCGACAACGGGTTGATGAGCAAAGAACCGGCACTCCAGGAAAAAATTGCCAGTGAACTGGCTAAACGCGACATGGATTTGGGACCTTTTGTTTTGTATGCCGATTTTAAAGTGAAATCGTTTGTAACCCAAGACGCCGAAATAAAGGAAATGCTGAAGAAGAAAATGCAGGAAGGCATTGAAGTCGCCAAACGTACCGGCGTAAAATGTGCATTGGTGGTTCCCGGTCGTTTTGACGAAGGTCTGGAGTGGGATTACCAAACGGCCAATGTGATCGATAATTTGCGAATGTGTTGTGAGATTGTTGAAAAAAACGGTCTTCAACTGGTACTGGAACCGCTAAACGCATGGACCAATCATCCGGGTTTGTTCCTGACCAAAATTCCGCAGGCGCACATGATTTGCGAAGCCGTGGACCATCCGGCCTGCAAAATAGTAAATGATATTTATCATCAGCAAATTACCGAAGGGAACCTGATCCCGAATATTGATAAAGCATGGGAATACATCGGCGCTTTCCATGTAGGCGACAACCCTGGACGCAACGAACCGGGAACCGGCGAAATCAACTACAAAAACGTTTTTAAACACATTTTCGACAAAGGGTACGATGGCGTTTTGTGTGCAGAACATGGGAAAAGCATAAAAGGCAAGGAAGGCGAATTGGCATTGATTGATGCGTATCGCGCTGCCGATAGTTTTTAGAACTGTGAGATATTTTAGATTCGTAAATTGCGAACAACAAAAGGGCTTCACAATGTGGAGCCTTTTTGTTTTGCAATCTTCACCAGATACATATTTTTCAGCGATTTTTCCCGGGTTGCCGGGTTCAGAAAATGGATCGACTGGCGGGTCATATCCTTATGTTTGAATGAAAAACACTCGTCAAACTCAATTTCCTTTACCGTTAGATAAAGGTAGGCTGTTTCGTCCATGTATAGCCAAGTGTTGGGTTGTTTTACAATTTCCGTAAGCTGATCGGTGCCTTCGAGATAAAGCCCGGGGTGTTTGCAATAAAAAAACAACTCGCGATGAATGGAGTTGCAGGTATGTAGCACATCATCGTCGTCAGCCAGTTTGTTGAAAAGCTCGCAAGCCGGGATGGTAGAATGATAACTGAACATGCCAGGGAAAAGCACTAGGTTAAATGAAAAATTAATGGAAGAAATTCCAAGTACTGAAATCAGGACAAAACGAAGGATCGAATCGGTTTTCAAAATTACTAAAACTAAAGCCAAATCAAGAAGTACCCAAATAATCCAAAACAAAGACGAAGAAGGGAAAAGAAAAAAAGCAACCAGCCCAGCAAAAAATACGAAGCCGGGGCCGAGTATCAATATGAAGATGTTAAGGGCTCTTCGAACCCATGAAAATTCATTTGCCGAAAAAATACGGTTAAGCCACCCGGCTGTTAAAATTGCAATAAGTGGGGCAATAACTAACAAAAAATGCGGCGCTTTGGCTCTCGAAACCGAGATAAGCAACCAGAATAAAACAATTCCACTAATCAGAATAAAATCATTTTCACTTCTGCTTTTCAGTTTTTGCCGGATCAAATCTTTTCCTTCAAGATAAAGTGAAAGGAAAAAACACAACGACCAAGGAAGTAAGATGTATAGCGCGGTATGGAAATAAAAAAAAGGGTCGTTGTTGTTGCCTTTGTATTCGCCACTCATTCGGCCAAAATTGTTTTCCCAGAAATAAAAACGCAGGCCCTCGAAACCCAGTTGGCTGTAAATTCCGATAATAGTCGGAAGAAAAAACAGCGCCAGAATGGGAATCCCAAGCAGCCATCGCGGGTGAAAAAGTTCGCGATATTGTTTGCTAATCAGCAAATGTCCACCGATGGCAAAAACGGGGACAGCCAAAGCAATCATACCTTTCGACAGGATGGCCAATCCGATTCCAATAAAACCAAGCACAAACTGAATTTTCTTTTTTTCTTTCCGAAAAGCAACCAGTTGCCACAAACCAAAAACGGTGGACGATGCCATTAAAATATCGGTATGAATATCGTTTGAAAAAAGGAGCCAGATTTCGGAAGACATTAAAATCAACATTGCCAGCAGTCCGGTTTGCCTGTTGTATAGCAAACACCCCAGACGATAAGTGGAATAAAAGCCCAACACGGAAAACAACAATGCCGATAGTTTGAAAACAAACGCCGACATGCCAAACAATTGAAAAAACAATGCCCCAAGCCAGAAAATAAGATGCGGTTTTTGATCGTATGGCTGGTGATGGATTTGAAGGTTGATCCAATCACCCGATTCAATAATATTGCGGCTGATTGCAGCATATTTTCCGGCATCACCGGTCAACGGGATAAACAGGCCGCTGAAATATACCAATGAAAGTAAAACAATACTCCACTGAATCAACCCTGTGTTAATCTTCGATTTGTCCACTCTGAGGGCGTTTTTGTTATTGCCGTAAATTTAAATGAAGAAAGTTAAAGACTTCGGGAAAAAACAAAAAAAGATACGAGTTGGCAACAATAACTTCAGGAAAAATTTATTTAATATCTCTGTTATCACGATGAGACTATTCCCGATCCATAAAACTTCAAGTCTTTTTTGATAAATAGAGAATCAAATTAATCGTTTCATACAACAAGGAAAAGGCCGATACAATTGGCAAAGTAGAATAAAAACAGCTTCTGGAAATTTTTCTGTGAAAAAATTCGTTAGTTGTTTTATTGTTTGTATTTTAAAGGCGGGAAAAACTCTATATATTATGTATTATATCGCAGAAAAGAATCGCTACGATCGTATTTCGTATAAGCGTAGCGGAAAATCAGGATTAAAATTACCAGCTATCTCTCTTGGCTTATGGCAAAATTTTGGTGGAGTCGATACATTTGAGAATAGCAGGGCTGTATGCAGAAAAGCATTTGATCTGGGAATTACACATTTCGATCTGGCAAATAATTACGGACCTCCTTACGGATCAGCAGAAGAGAATTTTGGGAAGATTCTCCAAACTGATTTTAAGAATTATCGTGATGAAATGGTTATTTCGACCAAAGCAGGATATGATATGTGGCCTGGTCCTTATGGGGATTGGGGAAGTCGTAAATACTTGCTTGCAAGTCTCGATCAAAGTCTGAAACGGATGGGGATCGACTATGTGGATATTTTTTATTCGCACCGTCCCGATCCGGAAACACCTCTCGAAGAAACCATGGGCGCCCTCGCACAGGCAGTAAAACAAGGAAAAGCGTTGTATGTTGGCCTTTCGAATTATCCGGCCGATAAAACGATGGAAGCTTCAAAAATTTTAAAAGAATTGGGGACTCCCTGCCTGATCCATCAACCGAAATATTCGATGTTCGAACGCTGGGTTGAAAATGGATTGCTGGATGTTTTGGAACAGGAAGGTATCGGCTGTATTTGTTTCTCTCCACTGGCTCAAGGATTGCTTACCGATCGTTACCTGAATGGCATTCCGAATGGATCGAGGGCAACGAGAAGCCGTTTTCTGAAACCGGAACAGGTAATAGGTTCTTTGGTTAAAGTGAGGCAATTGAACGAACTGGCGATCAAACGCGGACAAAAATTGGCGCAAATGGCCCTTGCCTGGGTAATGAGAGACCAACGGATTACTTCGGTATTGGTAGGGGCAAGTTCTGTTGTCCAGCTGGAAAGCAATGTAGCAGCGCTGCAGAACCTTTCATTTTCGGAAGAAGAGCTGGAACAGATCGATACGATTCTGAACACCCCTTCGTCAATAGACCAGAGGACGTTGGTTATTCCACCAGGAATGATGAGAAAAGATCCTGAACCGGAAAAGGTTGTAGGTAGCTCAAGGCACGATTTTATTAGGAATCTTGCAGATAAGCTGGCGAAAAACAGTTAGAATTAATTTGATTTTGTTTCCTAATTTATAGTCTCTCCTGCCGAATTCTGTTTCCATTTGTTTGAAATAGTTTTTGGCAGGAGATTTTTTTTCATTTTGATAGTAGATTTTCGGAATCTTCCACCTGATCATATTTGCTGTGACACGCTCGTCTCATCCTTTTTCCTATTTTTGCAATAATGATTGACCAAGCTACCATAGATCGTATTATCGATGTAGCGGAAATTACCGATGTTGTTTCCGAATTTGTAACCCTCCGGCGACGGGGGGTCAACTTACTGGGGTTGTGTCCGTTTCACAACGAAAAAACACCTTCGTTTACCGTTTCGCCAGCCAAAGGCATTTTTAAATGTTTTGGCTGCGGAAAAGGTGGCAACTCGGTCAATTTCATCATGGAACACGAACAGTTGACGTATCCGGAAGCGCTGCGGTGGCTGGCAAAAAAATATCACATCGAGATTGATGAAAAAGAGGAAACGGAGGAAGAAAAGCAACTGAAAGATGCGCGCGAAAGCATGATGATCGTTTCCGAATTTGCCAAAAACTATTTCCACAATTATTTGCTGAAAGAAAACGAAGGACGCACCATAGGACTCAGTTACCTGAAAGAAAGAGGTATCCGCGACGATATCATCAAAAAATTTGAACTGGGTTTTTGTCCCGATGGAAAAGACATGTTCACCCAGGCGGCGCAGCGGCAAGGTTATAAAATCGACTTCCTCGAAAAAACAGGACTCACGGTCCGTCGCGACGACTGGATGGCTGACCGTTTTTCCGGTCGGGTCATGTTCCCGATCCACAACATTGCCGGTCGTGTTATTGCTTTTGGCGGCCGCATTCTGAAAGACGATAAAAAATCAGCCAAATATCTCAATTCACCGGAATCGGAAATTTACCACAAAAGCCGCGTGCTGTATGGTATCTTTCAGGCCAAGCGCGATATTACCCGGCTCGACAAATGTTATCTGGTGGAAGGGTATACCGACGTGCTTTCGTTTCACCAGGCGGGAATCGAAAACGTAGTGGCTTCGTCGGGAACTGCGCTCACACCCGATCAAATCAGGTTGATCAGGCGCTTCACTCCCAACGTGACCATTATTTACGACGGCGATGCGGCGGGCATCAAAGCATCGTTGCGCGGGATCGATCTGGTGCTGGAAGAAGGCGTCAATGTAAAAGTATTATTGTTACCCAACGGCGAAGACCCCGACAGTTTTTCCCGGTCGATGAGCGCTTCGCAACTGGCCGAATACATCAAAGCTAACGAAACCGACTTCATCCGGTTTAAAACCCAGCTGTTACTTGGCGATACCGAAAACGATCCGGTTTCGAGGGCGCGGCTGATCAGTGATATTGTGCATTCCATTGCCGTGATCCCCGATGCCATTATTCGTTCGGTTTACATCAAAGAGTGTAGCAAACTGCTTGATGTTCAGGAAAATGTTTTGTACACCGAAATACGGAAAATCCTTCAGAAAGAAAACGAAGAACAGCAGCGAAAAGACGAGCGGGAACAAATAAGGGTAAAACAAAACCCGGCTCCTCCGGTCGAAGAAAAAGTATCGACGGTCAACCCGTTTAAAATTGAAGAACGCGAAATGCTGCGTATTCTTCTGAAATATTTTGGACGCGAAATTTTCGAGGTGGAAGGCGACAATCCGCACGAAACCATCACCCTCACCGTCGGGCAATATGTTCTTGGCGAACTGGATACCGACGGACTAACGTCGAACAACGCAGAAGTCAACCGGATGCTCGATATTCTCAGGGAAAACTGCGAAAATAAAGAGTTTGATCCGCCCCGTTTCTTCATCAACCACCGGGAACCCAGGTTAAGCAAAATAGCCAGCGACCTGATGTCGGAAAAATATGTGGAAAGCAAACGTTGGGTAAAAGGAGGCGCTTTTGTGGAAGCCGAAGCCGATATTCTTGATATGTTGGTGCCACGCATCGTTCAGGAATATAAACTAAAGAAGGTAAAAGCCCTGCTCAAACAAATCGAGAAGAAAATTCAGCAAGCCAGCACCGACGGGGATTTCGAAAAAATTATGGATTTGCAAAATCAGTATCTCAACCTAAAAAAGATTGCAAAATATCTGTCTGAACAATTGGGTTTCAGGGCGATTAGCTGAATTCCATTATCTTTATTACAGAAATTCCTTGTTTGAATTCATCAACTAAAACCAAATGAGAACCTACTTTATAGAAGACCGCAGCGAAGTGGAACGCATCATAAGGGCCTGCAAAACCTGTTATGTGGCCATGTCCGATGAAAATATGCCGTACATTTTACCCATGAATTTTGCCCTCGACGGAAACACGGTCATTCTTCATTCGGCACAACACGGACGTATGTGGGAGATCCTGAAGAAAAATCCGAAAGTGTGCATCAACTGGACACTGGGCGAAGAACTGGCCTGGCAGGACGAGCAGGTGGGATGCAGTTACCGGGTAAAATCGAAAACGGTGCTGGTGGAAGGAACGGTTGAATTGATTGATGATTACGATGAAAAAGAGCGAATGATGAAAGCCACAATGGCACAATACAGTTCGCTGGAATTTAAGTTTAGCGCTCCGGCCATCAAAAATGTCGGGGTAATAAAAGTGCACATCGACAAAATTTCGGCTAAGGATTTTGGTGCAAAAGCATTTACTCCGTGGACGAAAGATTGAAATGAAAAACCAAAATACGAGAATATGATTTTTGTAAGCGGAGGAACCGGATTGGTTGGTGCCCACCTGCTGTACGACCTGGTACGTGCGGGAAAAACGGTAAAAGCGTTGAAAAGGCCAACCAGCAAAGTCGATTGGATTAAAAAGATATTTTCGTATTACTCGACTGCTTACGAACAGCTTTTCGATCAGATTATTTGGGTTGAAGGCGACCTGCTTGATTATTTCTGCCTGGAAGATGCGCTGGAAGGCGTGCATACCATCTACCACTGCGCGGCCATGGTCTCGTTTCACGGCGACGACCACGACGCCATGATGACCAACAATGTGAAAGGCACTGCCAATCTGATCGACGCGGCCATTCACAACAAAGTTTCCCGTTTTTGCCACGTGAGTTCGATTGCTGCGCTGGGCAAAACACAGGACGGCAGCGAAATCAACGAAGAAACCTACTGGACTCCTTCGAAACGGAAATCGGGCTACTCGCTAAGTAAGTTTTTTTCTGAAATGGAAGTATGGCGGGGCATCGAGGAAGGTCTGGATGCGGTGATCGTGAACCCTTCCATCATCATCGGGCCGGGCAACTGGGATATTGGCAGCCCCAAATTATTTCAGTCGATTTTTAAAGGTTTGAAATACTACACGAAAGGAATTACCGGGTTTGTCGACGTGCGTGATGTGGTAAAAGCAATGACGCTGCTTGCCGAAGACCCGAATTTCGAAACCATCAAAAACCAGCGTTTTATACTGAATGCAGGAAACATCAGTTACCAGGATTTTTTTAACCGGATAGCCGACGCGCTAAACCGGCCGCGCCCGAAGAATTTTGCCTCCGACATGAAACTTCGTATTGCCTGGCAGATGGCACAAACCGCCAGTTTTTTTACCGGGAAACGCCCCGTTATTACTCGCGAGACGGTTTCCGGCACCAACCTGAACAACAATTATTCCGGCGATAAAATTGTAAAATCAATCGGATTTCAATATCGCGATCTGGATCAGTCGATCAAAGATATTGCTGAAATTTTCCTGAAAGACATGGTGATTTGATGCAGCTTTTTTCATGCAAAACCCAGGGTTGCAATGCTCACTTTTGTGTTTCGGGTTGCCGACAGTATGGCTGATGCACAGGCCTCCAATGTTGAACCGGTAGTAAGCACATCGTCGATCAGCAAAATATGTTTACCTTCAAATTCTCCGGGTTTGTTCAGTCCAAAAATACCTTCCACGTTTTCCCATCGTTCGTAGCGGCCTTTTCGGGTTTGCGAATCGGTATAAATCAGCCGCGCCAGATTTCCTGTTGAAACAGGTTTTCCCATCCGTCCGGCAATGCCGCGGGCAATAAATTCGCTTTGGTTGTACCCTCGTTTCTTTTCTTTCTTCGGATGAAGTGGAACCGGGCAAACCATATCGACCGAAGCAAAAAGAGGCGATTTCTCCAGATCAATGGCAAAATGGGTTCCCAGAAGGATGCCTGCTTCTTTTATTCCTTTGTATTTCAAGGCATGAATCAGTTTTTGGTATGGGCTTCCTTTGCTGAAAAAGAAAAACGAAGTGGCTGCTTCCAACTGCACCCGCCCGTAAAATATTTCGGCAACCGGGTTGCGCTCTTCCATGTGAAAATTGGTGCGGGGCAATTCGTGCAGGCATTGCAGGCAAACCAGTTCTTCCTCGTTCAGTAAATTCCCGTCGCAAACCAAACAAATACGAGGGAAAAACAGTTCGAGAAAGTCGTTGAGGTATTTTCCAAAAATCAGATTCATAATTCAATTTATATTTGAAAAATCATGTCGGTCTTGTTTAATTTTTTCAGGCTGAAAATGCACACTTCTAATTTTCTCTAAAAAGTTACAAAAATTTTGTTAATGTAGCAGGAATGAAGTGCCTGCGAATAAATTGTTTGCCAGGTTGCTGACTGAAAACCTTTTTTCTTTTCAATATTTCTTCGGTACAATATTTTATTATTTTTGGGGCGTATTAAACCCAACTATAACTTAATTGAACTGTTATGCTTAAAAAGCTTGTACTCTTTTTTAAACCTAGATTTTTAATTATCCTACTTATCGGCTTCGTGATCGGAATTGCAGTGATGATCTCTGGGAATAAAGTCATTGAAAAAACATCAACCGATGAATCTTGTGATCAATGCCATGTCCATCCGCACGCCACCGATTCATGGAAACTTTCGACTCATCACGACAACCCAAGCGGAGTTCATATACATTGTGTCGATTGTCACTTGCCTCCCAAAGGACATGGATACCTGACAGAGAAAGCCAAATTGGGCATGAAAGACCTATATGGATATTGGTTTAAAGATACAGCCGATTTTAACTGGAATGCCAAATCAACTCTTGAGCAAGCGCAGCATTTTATTCCCAAATCGTCGTGCGTGAATTGCCATGCCAACCTTTTCCCGCTTACCTTGAGCAAAGAAGGACAAGATGCTCACCTTTATTATAGCCAGAACGAGAACGATCTGCATTGCATCAATTGCCACTTAAATGTGGGACATTACGATCCCAATGCAAAACACGAAAGCAATCTTGGTTTTGGTGTTGGAAATGAACAAAACACCACCGTTTATACCGAAGCAGCAAAAATTGAGAAGTTTGAAGATTTCACGGAAACCATTCCAAACTCAGCAGTTTCATTTAAAATGATTGCAATTCCTGAAGGTGAATTTACCATGGGAAGCGGCGAAAAAGACAAGTATGCCAAACCCGATGAACTTCCGGCAAAGAAAGTAAAAATCAGCCGTTTCTTCATGGCTGAAACTGAAACAAGCTGGATTGAATACCTCGCATTTTACTCACAAACCGGTGCCGAAGGCCGCTCGACTGACACCGAAGGTTCGCGTACCAATGTAGAAGTTGACGCCGTTACCGGGCCAACCCCGCCTTACGGCCAGCCTGATCAGAATTGGGGAATGGAAACCCGTCCGGCGATTACGATGCGTTATCATGCAGCTGAAACATATTGCAAATGGCTAAGCAAAGTAACAGGGAAAAAATACCGCCTTCCAACCGAAGCCGAGTGGGAATATGCCTGTCGGGCCAAAACTTCCACACCGTACTTCTTCGATGGCAACCCGAAAAAATATTCAAAAAACCGTTTCTGGAATAAAATTACAGGTGCAGATACTACCAATATCAATACCTACGTTATTTATACTGAAAACAGCGGAGGTAAAACGCAGAAACCAGAACGGGTGAAAGCCAATCCGTTTGGTCTTAAAAACATGCTGGGTAACGTAGCTGAGTTTTGCAGCGACTGGTATTCTCCCGATGCCTATAAAAATATGCAGGATGGCGTTCAGGATCCGAAAGGACCAGAAGCGGGAGAAGAACATGTTGTCCGAGGAGGATCGTTCAAAAGCGAATCAGAAGATGTGCGTAGTGCTTCGCGCGATTTCACACAGTCGGTCGCCTGGATGAAAACCGATCCACAGATGCCTAAAAGTATCTGGTGGTATTCCGACTGTACCCATGTTGGGTTCCGGGTTGTTTGCGAAATAGACGAAACTTTAAACAACTGATCTTTTAAAACGAATAGTTTTTCATTACATTAGCGATACAAAACTGAATTGAACCTTTATAAACCTAAATAACTTATATAGAATACCATGAGTGAATCAAACTTTTCAAGAAGAAAATTCTTAACCAATGCTGCAGTAATCAGTGCTGTTGGCGTTGTTGGTGCCAGCGCGTTGTCGTCGTGCTCCGAAAAGAAAAAAATAGTTGAATTAAATTTACCGCCTTTATTGGATCAAGCCCCCGATGGCAAACCGCTGAAAGCCGGTATTATTGGTTGTGGAGGTCGCGGTTCAGGCGCCATGCTTAATTTTCTTGATGCAGGACCCAACCTGATCATTCACGCTTTAGGAGATGTTTTCCAAGATCGAATTGACGACTGTCAAAAGAAATTAAAAAAACAAAAAAACCTTGAAGTGCCTGCTGAAAACTGTTTTGTTGGTTTCGATGCTTATCAGAAAGTGATTGATTCGGGGGTTGATTTAGTTATTTTGGCTACTCCTCCGAAATTTCGTGCCGAGCAACTCGAAGCCGCGGTAAAAGCACGCAAACATGTGTTCATGGAAAAACCAGTGGCTGTTGATCCTGTTGGAGCTCGTTCGGTACTGACAAGCGGAAAAATGGCGGAATCTCTCGGACTGGTTCTTGTTGCCGGAACACAGCGGCGTCACGAACGTTCTTACGTTGACCTGCTGAAACAAGTAAAACAAAACGATGCAATTGGTGAAATTATTTCTGCAAACGCATACTGGAACGGTGGCAAATTATGGCACCGCAACCCAAATGCCGATTGGTGTGAAATGGAATACATGATTCGCGACTGGGTAAACTGGAGCTGGCTGTCGGGAGACCACATTGTAGAACAGCATGTACACAATCTCGATGTTATTAACTGGTTTACTGATTCACATCCGGTAAAAGCGGTTGGTTTTGGTTCGCGTCAGCGCAGGATTACCGGCGACCAATTCGATAATTTCAGCATTGACTATACGTATGCCAACGGAATGCACATGCACAGTATGTGCCGCCAGATTAACGGTTGTGCAAATGGTGTTTACGAAATTATCCACGGAAGTAAAGGCCACGCCGATACAACCGGGCACAAGCCAAAAGTTATTGATTTAGCTGGTAATGTGATTTTCGAAGCTGCCGACTCAAGTGTCAATCCATACGTTCAGGAACACATTGATATGGTAACCTGCATTCGTCAGGGAACTCCGATGAACGAAGCTGAAAGCATTGCAACCTCTTGCCTCGTTGCCATGATGGGACGTATTTCGGCATACACAGGCAAAGAAGTAACATTCGATGAAATGATGAATTCTGATCTGAAATTGGGCCCTGAAACTTACATTATGGGCGACATTGGTTATACAAAAACAGCCAGTGTACCGATTGCAGGAGAAGTCGCCGAAGCATAAAAACTTTAAATCAGTCAATTCGGTAATACGAATTGCGTCCGGATCCCATCTTTAATTTCTGAAGGTGGGATTTTTTTTGCTTTAAAAATCAAAATGATAGTCATCATCAGACTTTAAAAGAGCAAATTGTTTATCTTTGGAGCAGGGTAATACCCTGGATTTTGAAATAATTTTAGTATGTGGATTTTAAGCCCCCGTTTCCCGGGGGCTTATTTGTTAATTCTAACCTTCTAAACCGACCAGCCATGAAGCAATTAATTTTTATTTTCTTACTCTCTTGTCTTTTCATGCATTCGATTGCGCAATCGCAGGATTTGCTTTCCGTAAAATTCACAGAGGAACAGCTATCTAATCGTATTACATCACAGGCATCGTGGGTGCCATTTCCAAAAATTAACGACCGCGAAGGATGGAGCCATGCTGACCGGCAAATGATGGAAAGTTATCTTTCGAAAGCCGAAAAATATCTGAATTTCGAATGGCCATACATTCCGGCAACAAAATCACTTCTGATAGAAAGGAGCGGGAACCGCACGGAGTACGAAGCGATCAGTTTCAATAAAAGAAGGGTTCTGGGAACTTTATTACTGGCCGAAGTTTACGAAAATAAGGGCCGTTTTATTGATCAGATTATCGATGGAGTTTGGTCTATTTGCGAAGAGTCGTGGTGGGGTGTTCCTGCTCATTTACCAAGTGGTGCTAAATACAATGGACTGGTTGATGTGCAAGACCCGATTGTTGATCTTTTTGCAGCCGAAACAGCCACATTTCTGGCTTGGGTCGACTATTTTCTGGGAGAAAAACTGGATGCCGTTTCGCCCCAGATACGCGAACGAATTTATTACGAAACTAACAAGCGTGTTTTTGAACCCGTGATGCAAAAATCGCACGGATGGATGGGCGAAAAATTTGGAGGCCGTTTACCCAATAATTGGAATCCATGGATTTGCTCCAACTGGCTGAATGCTGCTTTGCTACTGGAGAAAGACAACGAAAAACGAACCAAGATGACATACAAAATACTGGTCGTACTCGATCAGTTTATCAATCCATATCCGGAGGATGGCGGATGCGACGAAGGCCCAAGCTACTGGGGAGCTGCTGCTGCATCGTTATTCGACAACCTTGCGATGCTGAACGAGGTGACCAACGGGACTTTTGATTATGTATTCGAAGATGAAAAGATAAAAAATATGGGCCGATATATTTACCGCGTCCAGATAAGTGAAAAGTATTTTCTGAATTTTGCTGATGCGGATCCAAAACCCGGAATGGATGCCAGCATGATCTATCGCTTTGGCAAGGCTATCGGCGATGAAAAAATGATGGACTTCGGAGCGTATTACCAAAAAGAACCTTCCGGCGAACTGGCGACCTTTCATTTCTTCCGGAATCTGTACGAGTTATTTTTACAGGATGAGATTTCGAAAGTAGAAAAACGACTGCCACTTTCCAGAGATGTTTGGCTGCCCGGACTTCAGGTAATGGCTGCCCGCGATAAAGAAGGTACAACCGATGGCTATTTTGTGGCAGCCAAGGGAGGACACAATTCCGAAAGCCACAACCATAACGACATTGGCAACTTTGTTGTTTTTTACAATGGCATGCCCATATTAATTGATGTTGGCAGCGGAACATACACAAAAAAGACATTCAGTAGTCGCCGGTACGAAATCTGGAATAACTGCTCCGATTATCACAACCTGCCTACCGTGAATGGGAGAACCCAATTGGCTGGCCGGCAGTATAAATCTTCCAATGTAAAATACCAGACATCCGATAATTTGGTTCAATATTCACTCGATATTTCAAAGGCATTTCCCGATGACGCAGGGATTAACAGCCTACAACGAACCATCCAATATAAACGTGGCAAACAGGTGATACTCACCGATGCTTTCGACCTGGAAAAAGCAGGACAGATCACCGAACATTTCATGACCGTCTGTCCATCTGAAATAATCAAACCGGGACAATTGGTCTTCCATTATCAAACAGATACCAACAATTCAAAAGATTTTATTCTTCAATATGACGCAAAAAAAATGAGCCCGAAAATTGAAAAAATTAAATTCGAAACAGCAGAAGATCAAGGGATACTGAAAAGATGGGGCGACCGGATTTATCGCATCAATTTTGAGTTTATTTCTCCCAAAACGAAAGCTCAGGCGTCGTTTGTATTTTCAGCAAAATAAAGTCGTTCACAAATAGTTTATAAAATACCGGGAACATGTCTTTGATCCGGGATTTCTTTCTGATAAAAATTATTAGCAAACTGATTCTCAAATTCAAAAAAATATAATACATTACTTGGTAAATCAAAAAACAACAAGCTATGAATGAAATAAAATGCAACAATTGTGAGATGAGGGCGAAGTACGATCGGAACCCGAAATCGTTTGCCGGCCGCTTCTGGCGCTGGCATATCAATTTTTGTCCCGGATGGAAAGCGTATATGAAATCGATTCCGGCAGAAGAACGACAGCAAATCGCGACGAATTACAATCAGAAAAAGTTTATGGATTAACAAACATGCAGAAAGTAAAAAAGCGACCTTTTCGGGCCGCTTTTTTACTATGCTTGAATTGATTATTCTACAATAGCTTTGAATTTTGGATCTTCAAAATATTTTGCAAATTCCATATCAGTGGCAATTTTTGCTTTTAGTTTAGGCTGCATTTCAACTGCTTTTTTAAGACTTTCGAACATCAGGTTTTCTTTCGCTGTGCGAACGCCAACAATCGCTTTGAAATATTCTTTCATATAGCAACCTTCCCAAGTACAATTTTCCAGCGATTTGAGGGCGCCATTGTTGTCGCCAGCTAAAATTTTAGCCAGCCCAACATTCGGAGAGTCAGAAGCGCCGAATAATTTAACTGCTTTTTCGTATTCACCTTTTTTCATGGCTACAATACCCAAGTTGTAGTTCACTTCTTCGCCAGCGCCTGAAGCAGCTCCAAAATAAGCTTCAGCTTTTGCAAGATCGCCTTCGAACAATGCAACAGCACCTAAGTTGTTTTTAATAATCGGTTCGTTGTTTTTCAACTTTTCAGCTTTTTCAAAAAGACTTTTCGAATCGGCATAATTGAATTGTTTGATCATGGTCAAACCGGCATTGTTGTATCCTCTCCAGTCGTCAGGATAAACTTTCATCATTGAATTGTAGATCGCCAGTTGTTTGTTTTTGTCTTTTGTTAAAGTTGCAGCATACAACAATTCAGCAGGATTCAAAGAAGCTGGATCTGAATCGGCCAATGCAGCAATTTCTGCGTCAGTTTTACCAATCAGCTCGATGCTGGTAGTAATTTTTGCACGACGCAATTGTGGAAGAATTTGATCGGCAACAGCAGTAAAGGCAGCCGAAAGGTTTTTGATTTCGCGTTCGCGAACTTCAGGATCAGTGTACATTGAAAGTACTCGCAAGATCAATTCTTTATCCTGAATGCTTGATTTTTCCATCATTTCTTTGAAACCTTCCCAGTCTTCAGGAGTGAATTTGGTTTTCAGCTGAGCTTCAATTTTTTCTTTTTTCAAAGTACTTTTTACGAAGTCAGAAGAAGTTGTTTCACGTTTTCCTGAAAGTTTGGTATTCAGGTCGAGTTCACCATCCGGCGATGCGTATGCCGAAACTTCAATGCCTTTCAATTCTTTACGTTCTGCATCAAAAGCATCTTTGGTATATTGTTTCAGTTTGGAAATATCTTCTGCTGTTAATTCAGTTTTGCGAATGTCTGACTTGTTAATCAGGTAATGAATGTCAGCAGTATATTCGTCGGGAACAATTCTCTGGAACGGGTCGATATTCGGATCGTATTTGCCGGTTGTATTTGCTTCTCTTCTCACTCCCAAAATCGGAGATGGGTAGTTTAACACCAGCGTAGATGTTGCAAGTACACCTTTACCAACTTTTACCGGATCAAAATCAAGGCTTTTCTTTCCTTTCGATGCGGTCATCCTAATTTCAAGATCAGACAATCTCATTGCGTCAGCAAAAGCAGCATTGTCTTTGGTCGAGAAATTTCCACCGGTAGTGTACGAAATTACTTTGTTGTTGGCATCTACTTTTTCACCTTGCAGAGTTACCGGGCTGAAAGCTTTTTCCCCGTCTTTGTATTTCAAAACAGGTGTTGCTACAAGAGTAGCTTTTTTATTGAAATACTTGGCCGGGAAAACGCCATCAATCGCAACATTCACTTTACCAGCATGTGTTTCAAGGATTTCAGGGGTTACCTTGAAGTCAATCTGGTCGGCATTCTTCTTCATTTTTTTAAGGCCCGCACAGCTCGATAAAAGCAATGCCGCCAATGCAATAGAGGCTAGAGGTTTTAAGTTAAATTTTTTCATTTTGACAGTATTAAAAATTGAATTTATAAATTTTCAGTTGCATTCACAAAAATAGCAATGTTTTAAATAAATGAAAGGATTGAAGTTAATAATTTACCCTAATAAGACCCTGTTAATCCCGCTTTTATATTCATTTTTAAAGATTACATCCAGTAGTATTTTATAATGGTCTGTTTTGTGTACAAAATCAATGCCATTTGTGTCAATGATTACAATCGGGAAATCTCCCTGTTGCTTAAAAAAATTAAAGTAGCCTTGTCCGATCTTTTCCAAATATCCCGGATCAATTTGCTTTTCATATTCGCGCCCGCGGGCTCCAATGTTGTGAAGCAAATTTTCGGTATCCAAATGCAGGTAAACATACAAATCGGGTTTGGGCATTTTTTCATAAATGATTTTGAAAAATTGCTGGTACAATTTGTACTCGTCGGCCTGCAAGGTATTTTGTGCAAAAATCAGCGATTTCATAAAATAATAATCGGAAACTGTGAACGAACTGAACAGGTCGAAGTTTTGCAATTCGCGATTCAGCTGGTTGTACCGTTCGGCCAAAAACGACATTTCGAGCGGAAATGAATATTTGTCGGGTTCCTGATAAAATTTAGGAAGGAAAGGGTTGTCGGCAAATTGCTCCAACACCAGTTTGGCATTGTAATCCCGGCTAATCATCTGGGCCAACGTCGTTTTTCCTGCACCGATATTTCCTTCTATTACCAGATAGTTGATATTCATTCCTGAAAACAAAAAATCCCGGGAACAACCTGTTCCGGGATTTTAAAAGTACAATATTTGAGTGATACCAAAAAATCTGTTTTTACATTTTTATCCCCAAATGATAGAAAAGGAACGACCACATATCAGTATATTCATCGATGACTTTGGCGGTCGGTTTTCCGGCGCCATGTCCTGCTTTTACGTCGATACGCACCAGTACCGGTAATTTCCCGGCATTGTATTCCTGCAAACGGGCCATGTATTTAAAGGTGTGTGCGGGAACTACCCGGTCGTCGTGATCGGCAGTTCCGGCCAGTACTGCTGGGTATTTCCCGCCTTTTATAATCGTGTGATAGGGAGAATACCCGTACAGGTATTCAAACATTTCTTTGCTGTCAGCACTGGTTCCGTAATCGCCGGCCCAGGCCCAGCCAATGGTAAATTTATGGTAGCGGAGCATGTCCATTACACCGACCAGCGGGAAAGCCACTTTAAACAAATCGGGACGTTGGTTCAGCACTGCGCCGATCAGCAAACCGCCATTCGAGCCTCCCATGATAGCCAGTTTATTATTTGATGTATATTTTTGGTTGATCAGGTATTCGGCAGCCGCAATAAAATCGTCGAAAACATTTTGTTTTTTCATTTTTGTTCCGGCCAAATGCCATTCTTCGCCATACTCGCCGCCACCGCGAAGATTGGGCACCGCGTAAACGCCGCCATTCTCAAAAAAAGCAAGGCGGGTGGTCGAAAACGAAGGGGTCATACTGATGTTGAAACCGCCGTAAGCGTAAAGCAAAGTCGGGTTTTTGCCATTCAGCGCCAATCCTTTTTTATGGACAATAAACATTGGTATTTTTGTGCCGTCTTTGCTGGCGTAGAATTCTTGTTTTACTTCAAAATCATCGGGATTAAATTTCACTTCAGGACGATAATGCAGAGTTGATTTTTGAGTCGCGAAATCGAATTTGTAAATTTCGCCGGGTGTGTTGAACGAGGTGTAATCGTAAAAAGCAATCGGGTCGTTCATTTTTCCTGAAATAGTACTCACAGTCCCGATTCCTGGCAATTCAACATCGTACCCGAACGAGCCGTCGTAATTGAAAACCTGCATCACGCTGTGTGCATCTTTCATATAGAGGGCAACAATTTTGCCACCCCAAAGACCAACCGATTGCAATACATTTTCCTTTTCAGGAATAATTTCCGTCCAGTTTTCTTTGGCCGGGTTTTTAATATCGAATTTTACCAGCCGGTATTTCGGGGCATCGCAGTTGGTGAGGGCAAACAACTCATTGCCAATATTTCCAACAATGTTGAAATCGTTATCGAAAGTGGTAATTACCGGGATCAGTTTACCATTTTTATCCTTCAGGTCTTTTACTGAAAGGGCGTTGCCGCTGGTGGTTTCCGAAAGGGCAACAATCAGGAATCGGTTATCCTCGGAAACCGAAGCATAACAATTTCTTTTGGCATGTTCGGTGTCCTCGTAAATCAGTTGGTCATTGGCTTGTGCAGTACCCAGTTTGTGGTAATAAACTTTGTGATATTCGTTTGCGTTCGAGAGTTCGCTGCCTGCTTCGGGTTTATCGTAGGCACTGTAAAAGAAACCTTCGTCGTACGAATCGATCCCGGAAAATTTCACCCACTCGATATGGTCATTCAGCAGTTCTCCGGTTTCCAGATTTTTTACAAAAATTTCGTTCCAGTCGGATCCTGAACGTGAAATTGTGTAAATTATATACTTGTCGTCTTTTGTAATTTCAACGCCGGAAAGAGCAACCGTTCCGTCTTCCGAAAGTTTATTCGGATCAAGTACCTCCACCGGTTCTCCGTTTAGTTGATCGGTTACATACAAAACACTTTGGTTCTGTAACCCGTTGTTTTTAAAGAAATAATATTTCCCAGCTTCTTTAAACGGGGTTGAATAGCGCGGATAATCCATCAATTCGGTCAGGCGTTTGCGGATTTCTTCACGATACGGAAGCTTTTCGAGGTAGGCAAAAGTTACTTTGTTCTGTGCTTTCACCCATTCGGCTGTTTCTGCCGAAGTATCGTTTTCCAGCCAGCGATAAGGGTCTTCCACCACTGTGCCGAAATAGTTGTCGGTTGCATCCACTTTTTTGGTGAGTGGATATTCAATTCTTTTATCTGTACATGAAATCATAAAAGCAAATGCTAATAACAGGAAAACTAATTTTTTCATAACAGGATATAATTAGGTTTGTAAGTTTCTTTAAAAATAAAATTACCATCCCATTATTTGTATCATACAGGAATGCAAAATTACAGGAACATTTTTCCCGGAGTGTATTATTTCAATAAAGATTCAAATTCTTCTTTTACTTTCGGATGAATGGTCTTCTTCTGGATGTTTTCCGCAACCACTTCGGCAATGTCCATTACTTTTATTGCTGAATGGCGGGCAATGGTGCGCTTGCAAACCGGGCAGGCGGTTGCCAGTAATTCCGGGTTGGGGGCGCTCAGTTCCTCGACCAAATGTTTTGTGATTTTGTCTTTACTTGCCTGATCAATTTTGGTATTGCCCAAACTGCCCCCGCAACACAATGCGTTTTCGCGTTCAAAGTCCGAAGGAACAAGCGTTCCGGCCTGTTGCAGCAAGTGTCGTGGCTGGTCGTATATTTTCGAGCCGCGCCCCAAATCGCAAGGATCGTGATAAACCATGCGAAGTTGCTGCTTTTCCATCTCTATTTTTCCAGCTTTGGCCAGTTGCAGCAAATATTCGCTGTGATGCAAAACAGGTATTGGAAGTTGATAGGTTTCCCTGAACATTTTATAGCAGATGGGGCAGGAGGTCACCAACATTTTGGCATTGGACGAAAGAATAAAATCACGGTTGAAAGCGATCAGTTTTTGCGCTGCCTCGGTATTGCCCGCCAAAAGCATGGGCCGTCCGCAACAGGCTCTTTGCTCGTCGCCCAGCACTTTGAAATCTTCTCCGGCCTGCTCCATAATTTTCACCATCGACTGCTCAATGCCCGGACTTAACGACGACATGCAACCGGGGAAATAAACAACGGTTGATTGTTCGGCTGGCGTTGGTGTATTCAGATAGGTAAATTCATTTTTATCGAAACGGGCAAATTGTCCGCGATACATTCGTTTTTGAAGGGTGATGTCGATGCCCACGGGACAGGCTTCGTTGCACCGGCCGCACATCAGGCAATTTTTCAGGTCTTCTTCGCGTAAACTGCCGCTTCGTATGTCGCGGGTGAAATTTACGGCCTGTACTGTGCCAATCCCGGCCTGTGTTTTCAGTTGGCAAACATCGATGCACACGCCGCAACGCGAACACGAGTAAATTTCGAAATTGGTAAACCCGCGATTGACCCTTCGCTTGTCCAATCCCCAGTTTTTCAGGAAAATATAGGCCACTTCGGTGGGGATGTGCATGTAACGCGAAAAAGGCAGCAAAACAAAAAAGCCAAACAACGCGATGGAATAAATCCACCAGAAAGGGATCTCCATTTGTTCGACCGGCAGAAAAGAAGCCAGCAAGCGACCGGTTTGACCGGTCAAAAAGCTGTATCCTTCGCTACCCGAAGCAATGCTTTCGGCAAGGAAACGGGCCGGGAAAATGAGCCACAAAAAAACAAGTGTCCATCGGTCGATGCGATTGTGGCGGGTGGTGTGGGTCATGCCCAGCGTTTTGCTGCGGAACCGTTTCAATACGGCAAGGAACAAACCACTGAGGATCATCAACAGAAAGAAATCCATCAGGAAAGAATACATACCGGAACGCGGGAATTTTTCTTCCGGAGAAACAAAATGTTTGAAGAAAATAGCTACATACGGGCGTGCTGTGATTTTTCCGGAGTAGGCAATTACTTCGAGTTTGCCGATCAGGATAATCATGAACCAGCCAAACGCGAAACACATGTGCATGTATCCGAGCAACGGGTTTTTACGAAACAGTTTGCGGTGCAGCAGGCTTTCCATGAAAACTTCGCCGATGGCCCGGAGGGTTTTCATGGTGAGAATATTTTGTCCGAATTTTACCAGTCCGTTTCGGTCGAGTTCACCAATCCATTTCAGGAAAAGGAAAAGCAACCAGACAGAAATAAATAACAGTCCGATCAGGAACGGGACAACAAAAAGCGGGAATGTGTGTGTCGGAATTGTGCTCATGCCTCAATCAGTTTTTTCATCAGGTCCATTACGTTGCGGATGTTCACGCCGCGCGGGCAAACCATCGAACATTTTCCGCAGAACATACATTTTTCGAGTTCGGCAACGAATGCACCTGTTTCTCCCCGCCGAAACCGGGTGTGCACTTTCCGAATATTGAAGCCCGAACGGGAAGCGGCAGTACAGGTTCCGGTGCAGCTTCCGCAGCCAACGCACAACCGCACGCTGGGTTCCAGATCGAGCAGTTTGTCGGCAAACCGGTGGTCCAACTTGTCCCAGTTGGTTTCCCGGCTTTGCGATATCGAATATCCAAAGGAATGTGTCATTTTTCGGCCTGACTGATTAAATACTGATGCAAAGCCAGGGCGGCCGATTTGCCGTCGTTGATTGCATCGACAACTGTTGAAGGGCCTTTGCAGGCGCCGGCAACCATCACATTGGGCAGTGCAGTTTGGTTTTCGCCGGTAAAATTTTCGGGATATGAAATAAAATCCGACCCGTCGGTATTCTTATTTTCTGAAAGGAAAGAAAAACTTTTGCCTTCCATACCCACCATCAAAATCACAAAATCGAGCGTCATTTTCATTGGAACGCCGGTTAGCGTGTCTTCTGTTTTCATCCGGATTTTCCCCTGCTGGTCTTCGGCCAGTTCGGAAACCCGTCCGCGGATAAAGTTCACCCGCCAGTCCATTTGTGCTTCGCTGTATAATTCTTCGTACCCTTTTCCGAAGAGGCGCAAGTCCATGTAAAAATTAAACACCTCGGCATTGGGATACATTTTTTTCATTTCAATGGCCTGTTTCACTGCGCAAATGCAGCAAACCTTCGAACAGTAGGTGTTTCCCACTTTTTCGTCGCGCGAACCCACGCAATGCAGGATACCAATGCGTTTTACATCGGCGCTGTCAAAAGGCAGTTTGCCATCTTTCGCCAGCATTTCTTCCACATCGGCCGAAGTCAGCACATTTTTGTAAAGCCCGTAGCCATATTCTTCTTTTCGGTGAGCGTCAAATTCGTTGTAGCCACTGGCCCACACGGCGCCTTTTGCTATAATTTTTTCTCCCGAGGCGGTTTCAATTTCCAAACCACCGGAATCCGGTTTCACTGTTTTTACTTCGGTTTCAGTACTAATTTTTACGGAAGCTTTTTTCAGCGGGCCGATCAACTGTTCCTGAATTTCCGCAGCGCTGATGAACCCCGGAAACAACTGATGCCAGCGGGACAATTTTCCACCGGTAATTTTTTCTTTTTCGAGGATCACCGGTTGGTGGCCCAGCGCAAGAAGGGTATTGGCTGCTGCCAGCCCGGCCGGTCCGGAACCGATAACAGCGATCGGAAATTGCGTTTGTTTATTGGTCATTGGATTTCTTCTTCCAGAACGTTAAGTAGTATCGTTTTTCTTTTTAGGCTGAATTTTTTATCGCTGTCGTAGCTGATTCCCATTTTTTTCAGCAGGGGTTCGCAGTCGATCTGGTGCATTTGCAAACCGATTGCCCACGGGTCGAAACCGAGTACCAACCCGGCCATTTCTTCGTAGGTGAGTACCGGTATTCCCTGCCCGTCGGCGCCGAACCATTCGTTTTTCATTTCACCGATGGTGTATTGCCAGCGGTCGAGGAACATGGCGCAGCCCGGACAGTTGGCCACAATAAAATCGGGTTTGTAGGGCGCCATCGACTCGAATTTACGGTACGAGTTGGCAATGCTGTAACCCCGGTTGGCTTTCACCAGGTATTGTCTGAAACCGAAACCGCAGCAGTGACGACGTTCGGGATAATCGACTGACTGGCCGCCCCAACTGCTGACCATTCCTGATAAAACAACCGGAAACTCGGCGCCGCCGATTCCTTTCGACGGAAATATTTTTGCATAGTGACAGCCAATGTGATCGACCACTTTCAATGGTTCGCCGGTTTGTACATTTATTAACGGGTTTTGTGCGTGGTCGCTTATGGTATCCCGGAAATGATAAATAATATCGGAAGCGTGCATGATGGCTTCCGGCTTTTCAAACTCGCGTCGCGTCGATTTCCAAAGCATTTCACGAATTTTGGTTTCCACTTCCGGGTGGTGTTCCCAGGTTTCCAGAACTTCGTTGTAAAGTCCAAACGAAGTTACGCACGAAGGCACCAGGTTTTTGTACCCGGCTTCGGTCATCAGTGAAAACTGGCGGGCAATCACCGTCATCATGGTTTCAAACGGGATGATATCGGAATGATAGGCAATGCCGGTGCAGGAAGTATGTTTCGGGTCGTCGTAAATATCTTTTCCCAGCAAATCCTGAAGAATGGTCAGGAACGTTTTTTCCGATCCCGGGAAAAAGTTCTGACGAATGCAGCTCCGTGCATAATAATAACGGTCGTCGGGGATTTGCTGATTGTAATTCTTCCAGTTCTTTGAAACAGACATTGCTTGCTATTTATTGATTGGTTTCAGAATTTTTCGAATAAACATGGTAGAAGTATTCGTTGTCGCAATCATCGTGAATGTCGAGGTTCATTTCTTTTGCTTTTTCAACCGAATATTTATGGATCGTGCCGTACATTTCCGTGGCGCCTGTTTCGTCAAAAATTTGTTGTAATTCGTCAAGTGATTCGCGGTCAATTTTCCGCAACGTCCCGGCCCCGGGTTTGTTGTAATTGGCGCCCAGCGAATCGTACAGTTTATCGGCATTTTCGGTAACCCACTTCCAAACCGGACCCTGTTCCGGATGGAATGCCGGGGAAATTCGTTCCGGGTGGACGCAGTAACCCATTTCCAGAATGTTTTTGCCAATGGTTTGTTTGATGGCAAACTGCTGGCGGCCTTTTTCCGATTCAGTAAAGTAGCCCAGATTTTGGCTCAGTTTTCGCAAAGCCTGAATGATATAGGCAGGAGTGTTTCCGCGCGGGCAACGGGTTTTGCACGACATGCACTGGCCGCAGTACCAAATGGTTTCGCTTTTGAGCAACGAGAGGATGGTTTCGTTGTCGCGGGTTTGTACCTGGTTGCAAATAACGCGCGGGTCGTAATCGTAAAATTGTGAGGCAGGACAAACAGCGGTGCAAATGCCACAGTTCATACATGCATTCAGCCCGTCTTGCAGACGAACATCTTCAGCAAGAAGATCATATAAATTTTCCATGCCCACTCTTTGGTTTATATCAAAAGTAGAACAACTGGCAAAATCGGGAAAGACGTGAAAAGCGTATTTTGAAGTGGTATTTTTACTTATTGGATGAGAGAAGTATCTGTGTCCTCTGTGTAATTACTCTGTGAATTCTCTGTGGTTAAATATTTTACCACCGTGGATGCAAAAATTTGTCCCTGAGTTTCGCAGAGGAAAAATTTTTATTTCGAGATTTCCAGCATCCGCAGGATCGGGGTTTTTGCTTTTTCGATTACTTCTTCGGAAAGCGTTACTTCGGGCAACTCGTGTTTCATGCAGATGTATAATTTCTGAAGGCTGTTCAGTTTCATGTACGAACAATCGTTGCAGGCACAGGTCGAATCGTTGGCAGGCGCCGGAATGAAGATTTTTTCGGGGCAGGCTTTTTTCATCTGGTGCAGGATGCCGCTTTCGGTAGCCACGATGAATTTTTTGTAGCTGCTTTGTTTCACGTGGTTCAGTAATGATGTGGTTGAACCAATATGTTTGGCCAGCAACAATACCGGTTTTTCGCATTCGGGGTGCGCGATGAACTCGGCATCGGGATGCGCGTCCATCAGATCGATAATTTTTTCTACCGAATATTTTTCGTGTACCATGCAGGCGCCATCCCACAACACCATGTTGCGCCCGGTGATGCTGTTGATGTAATTACCAAGGTTCTTATCGGGGGCAAAAATCAGTTTTTCGTCTTTCGGAAAGCTGTTCACAATTTTCTCGGCGTTGGCCGAAGTGCAAACAATATCGGTCATGGTTTTTAACCCGGCCGTGCAATTCACGTACGAAACTACTTTGTGGTCGGGATATTGGGCTTTGAATGCGGCAAATTTTTCAAGGGGCGCTGACTCGGCCAACGAGCAACCGGCTTTCAGGTCGGGCAAAATTACTTTTTTGGTCGGGTTGATAATTTTTGCTGTTTCGGCCATGAAATGAACTCCGACAAAAACAATCAGGTCGGCGGTTGTTTTCGCTGCTTCCTGTGCCAAGCCGAGGCTGTCGCCCACGTAGTCGGCAATGTCCTGTAAATCGGCATCCACGTAAAAATGACTTAAAATAACGGCATTCTTTTCCCGCTTCAACCGTTTGATTTCTTCAACCAGTTTGATATCCGGACTTACCTGCTCATCAATAAACCCTTTTTCTTCCAACATTTGCCGGATGCTGAGCTCTTCCATCTTTTCTGATTTAATTTCTCAAAATGAATTCAGGCTGCAAAAATATGAATTCATTTTAAAAAACACAGGTGCATGGTTTTTGTTTTCCGAAAACCATAGGACCTGTTAACAAATGTCTAATATTGAAATGGCTATCCTTTCAAAAAGCATAATGCCCAATCATTCTTTCTCTTTGGAAAGAGTCTGGAAATCGGGCTTTTTCATCTTCTTCACCTTAATTTGTCCTTTCGGAGGAACCGGGTCGTAACCGTGTGTTCCCCACGGATGGCAGTGCAGTATGCGATTGGTGGCCAGCCAAAAACCTTTGAATGGGCCATGAATTTTTACGGCTTCGATGGCATATTGCGAGCAGGTTGGCACATGGCGGCACGAACCTGGCGTCATTGGTGAAATGGCATAGCGGTAGAAATACACTGGAACCAGTAAAATCCAGCTCAGAACTTTTACTATGAGTTTAGCAATACAATGCATGTTCGACGTTTCTTGTTTCTTTTTTGGAACGGTTTATTCCATAATCAGAGAAACCGGTCGCTTCATTCAAAATAATAGCAATACAAACTATAAAACAAACGAAAGCATAAAAATATTCAATGATATGCTTTTAAGTAGTTTAGTGATGGGAAGAATGGACTGAAGAGCAGTTTTTTTACCCAAACCCACGAAGGGGCTTTTTATTTTCGCTCCAGTTCGCGCAGGGTGTCCATTTTTTTCTTCTGAAGAAAGCTTTTGATGTCGCCCAAATGTTCTTTTACCTGTTTGTTGCCGAATTCATATACTTTGCTGGCCAGCCCATCGAGAAAATCGCGGTCGTGCGACACGAGGATCAGTGTGCCATCGAAATCGGTCAATGCACTTTTCAGGATGTCTTTCGTGCGCATGTCGAGGTGGTTGGTCGGCTCATCAAGGATGAGCAGGTTCACCGGCTCCAGCAGCAGTTTAATCATGGCCAGACGGGTGCGTTCGCCGCCCGACAACACTTTCACTTTTTTGGTAATGTTGTCGCCGCTAAACATGAACGCGCCGAGGATATCTTTTATTTTGGTGCGTATCTCCCCCACTGCCACATCGTCGATGGTTTGGAAAATGGTGAGTTCCTCATCGAGCAGCGAAGCCTGATTTTGTGCGAAATACCCGATCATCGTGTTGTGACCGAGGGTCAGTTTACCGTCGTGCTCAATCTCGTTCATGATGGCTTTCACCAGCGTTGATTTTCCTTCGCCGTTTTTTCCGACGAAAGCAATTTTTTCGCCCCGTTCAAGCGTCAGCGAGGCATTGCCAAAAACCAGGTGGTCACCATAGCTTTTCGATACCTGATCGAGGATGACAGGGAAATTTCCCGAGCGCGGCGATGGCGGGAATTTCAGGCGCAATGCCGATGTATCTTCTTCGTCCACCTCCACCAGTTGCAGTTTTTCGAGCATCTTCACCCGCGACTGTACCTGCAGCGTTTTCGAATACGTTCCTTTGAAACGCTCGATAAACTCGGTCGTTTCGGCAATCATTTTTTGCTGCTCGTCGTATTGTTTTTGCTGCTGTTCGCGGCGTTCCTTCCGCAGTTCAAGGTATTTCGAGTAGTTCACCTTGTAATCGTAGATGCGGCCCATGGTCACTTCAATGGTGCGGGTGGTAATGTTGTCGACAAAAGCGCGGTCGTGCGAAATAACAATCACCGCCTTCGAACTGTTGATTAAAAACTCTTCGAGCCATTGCACCGATTCAATATCGAGGTGGTTGGTTGGTTCGTCAAGCAAAATAAGGTCGGGCTTTTGCAGCAATATTTTTGCCAGCTCAATACGCATGCGCCAGCCCCCGCTGAATTCGCTGGTCGGACGGGTAAAATCTTCGCGAACAAAACCCAGCCCCAGCAGTATTTTCTCCACTTCGGCGTCAAAATTTATTTCCTCGATGGAATAGAATTTTTCACTTAACGCCGAAACTTGTTCAATCAAAGCATAGTATTCTTCCGACTCGTAATCGGTACGGGTGGCAAGCTGGTTATTCAGTTCCTCAATCTCGCGTTGCATATCGAATATCCTTGAAAAAGCCTGAGCTGCTTCATCGAAAACAGTGCGTTCGTTATCCGTCATTAGGTGTTGTGGAAGATAGGCAATTACCGCGTCTTTCGGAGCTGAAATCCGGCCCTTGGTTGGCGTGCGTTCGCCTGCAATAATCTTCAGTAGGGTCGACTTTCCCGCCCCGTTTTTTCCCATCAGGGCAATGCGGTCTTTGTCGTTTATTACAAACGAAATATCCGAAAACAGGGCCGCCCCTCCAAATTCTACCGTCACTCCGTCAACTGAAATCATTCTCTTGTTTTTTTAGGAGGCGCAAAGATAGAATTTTCGGGGAATAACCAACAAAACAGCCTCAACCACATCAGGGCAAACGCATCTAAAATGCAAGTATTGCATAACTCATTTTCTTCGGCCTGAAAGGCCAGCTTATTCTAGCCCCAGACAACGTCTGGGGTAAAAGGAATAATAGAAAAACTGTCCGCGCGGAAACAATAACAAAGGCAAAAATCTTCTTTCGGACGAAATTTGGATGCATACCTCTTCGTCCGAAAGAACGACAACCTTTCAAAATATGTTATAGCGCGGACGATTTTAATGCCCATTTTCCTACCCAGGGCGTCACTCCGTTTGCCCTGGGCTAAAATAAACTGGCCTTTCAGGCCGTTGGTTTGTCTAAATATCATCATTTCAGTTTCAAAATGATAGTTATAAAGTGTAGCCCTGCATACTGGGGAAATAAAAAAATTAGATGCGTTTGCCCTGTCAACCACATACGAAACATAGAAATAGCCCTATGTTTTCCCTTCATTCCGGAGAAGGCAGGAAAGAAGGGGAATGACGAAAGCAACAGCCTGTTTCTTCAAAATTGGATATTTATTATCCCTTATTTTTTTCTTGCTGTTTTCTCAGTTCAATAATTTTTTTTACCTGTTCTTAATTTCCTCCCGCGAATTATTGAAAAAGTCACGTTGCGATTTCACCAGATTAACGGTTTGCAACAAAAGATTTTTCGTTTCAGAAATAACTTTAAAATAAAGAATTGAATTTCGGGTATTAACCAGCTTCGATTTGATCCGCTTGATTTGATTTTTTTCGATCTGAATCAATTCTTCAATCAAATTGTCACGCTTGTTAATTAACTCGTCAATCTGGTCAAATTTTTCTTCTTTCGATACATGCAGGGCGAAGTTGAAGAAAGCATCCGATTCGACAAGAAATTTCGACATTTCATCGCTTTGTTCTTTCACGAAAGGGCGGTGGTTGTTTTCCAGATGTTCAATCAGCGGTAAAAGCATATAATTGACCGAGTGGGCCATCTCTCTCCGGTAATCGATAACCTGTACGTAATAGTGCCCTGAATCAACTGAATCCTGCTGCAATTTACCGATGGTATTTATGATTTTCGCTTTCAGCTTTTTCGATTTTTTATTGAATTCCTTATTGACATCAGCAATTTCTTTTAAATGAGTGCGGTCTTCATTGAAGAAACTTTCGAGTGCAACGGTAAAAATCTGGTTGGAAGTTAGAATTGCTTTGATCGATTGGCTTTTGCATTTAGCAAGAACTTCTTCGGTAACGGTGAACGTTTCCTGTATTTCTTCTTCCTCTTCTTCTTTTTTTGCATTACTTCTTTTACGAAAAAGCATCTGGGTACGCATTACTGTGAAAATGGCAACCCCAATGAAGATAAAAATCATAAACCCACCGCTTACAGAAATAATCCAAGCGATTAATGCAGCAACCGAAAATGCCACCAGGGCGGTGAAAAACCAACCTGCAATTACAGAGAAAACACCCGAAATACGATAAACAGCGCTATCGCGTCCCCATGCCCGGTCGGCGAGAGACGAACCCATTGCCACCATGAATGTAACATACGTGGTTGATAGCGGTAATTTTAATGATGTACCCATCGCGATCAGGATACTTGAAACAATCAGGTTGCAGGAGGCCCTGATTTTATCAAAAGCAGGTTTTTCACCGTTTTTTGTAGCAGCTAACGGGGCAGATACAAATCGGCTATCGATAAATTTATTAACAGAGTTTGGCAAAATACGCTTAACTGCTTTTGATGTTTTTACTGTCGCCCGAACAATTGCCCGGGAAGCCATATTGGATGTAAAACGTTCTTCTCCTTCGTTCTGTCGGCCAAGATTAACTTCCGTATCAGTAACAGCTTGAGCTTTTCGGCTTGTTATCAGTGTGATGATCATTACAAAACCGGCAATAAGCAACATGTAAACCGGTGTATCAACTTCTCCGTTCAGTATTTCCATAGTAAAACCGTCGGGCGAAACACCGCCTGCGGCAACCCATGTCTGGAAAGATTTAAAACCGGCAATCGGCACGCCAATAAAATTCACCAGGTCGTTGCCGGCAAAAGCCATAGCTAGGGCAAAAGTTCCAAAAAGAACGATAATTTTAAGGACATCGATATTAAAAAACCATTTTAGCAGCTGCATGATGATGGTCCAACCTACAAAACTGAATACAAGTAAAAAAAAGCTGTTTTTCGTGACCCAGTCTGCGAAGGATCCTCCGGATGAAAGTTTAATTTCGGCAAAGGACGAACCTTCCATCCCTTTAACCAGAATAAAATGGGTGATTGCAGCAATTGCCAATCCTCCAAAAATGGAGCCGAAATATTTTAAGGTTTTTTCATATCTGAATGAAAACAATAAACGGGCAAGGTACTGAACGACCGTCCCGACAGTAAAAGCAATAACTACCGATATCAGTATACCGGAAATAATAGCCAGCGCTTTTTCTGAATTTATATATTTTGAAATTTCCCCAATCGCATCGCCCGCCCGGCCAATTTTCACCAGCGAAACAGCAACCGCAGCCCCCAACAACTCGAATACCAGAGAAACCGTGGTCGATGTTGGTAAACCAAACGTGTTAAAGGCATCGAGCAAAATCACATCGGTAATCATCACTGCCAGAAAAATAATCATGACTTCGGAGAAGAAAAACATGTCGGGATGAAAAATCCCTTTACGGGCTACTTCCATCATCCCGCTGGAAAATATGGTTCCGAGAAGTATCCCGATGCTGGCTACTCCAAAAATTAACCACTTGGGTGCAGCCTTCGACCCGATGGCCGAATTCAGAAAGTTGACGGCATCGTTACTGACCCCTACAACTAAATCGGAGATCGCCAGGACAAATAGGATAACAACAAGAATGAGGTAAAAATTTTCCATTTGTTTTAATTTTATATCCAGTCTAAAATATGCCTCTAAGTAACAGGCTATCTTTCAATTTTCTGTTAAGGTATTGTTATTGAACTATCAAATTACGGTAATCTGCATTCCAAAATGTTATAATTTTAGCCCGACTTTCTTTATGTGAAAATTATGAAGACTTATTCAGCAAAACAACTGGCATTTTTTATTTCTGTTGTTCTTAGTTGCCTGGGGGCAATTTTTATTCTTTTCAATCTGATTTTTCGGATGCAGGTTTTAAATTTTGCTATCTCCATCCTCTTGTTTTTCGGCCTCACGTATATCATCGTTCGCTACATCCTGAACCATTTCATCTACGATAAAATAAAACCTCTGTATAAGGCAATCCGCGACATTCCTATTCAGGAGAAGAAAAATCTGAAGACATCGCCATCTGATAGAAATATTATACTCGATGTGCAAGAGGAAGTGGAAGAATGGGCCAAAAACAAGACTGATGAAATAGCCCGTTTAAAAGACCTTGAAAAATATCGCAAGGAGTTTGTTGGAAATGTTTCGCATGAACTGAAAACCCCGATATTCAATATTCAGGGGTACATATTAACTTTGCTCGAAGGAGGAATCGACGACCCGAATATTAATAAATTGTATTTGAAACGTACCGAGAAAAGTATCGACCGTATGATTTCGATTGTCGAAGACCTCGAATCGATTACCAAGCTCGAAGCAGGCGAACTGAAACCCAATTACGTCAAGTTTGATATCGTAAAACTTACAGAAGACGCTTTTGAACTGGAACAACCACTTGCCCAACTGCAAAAGATAAGCCTCGAATTTAATCCGCGCCCTGATAAACCTGTTATGGTGCGCGCCGATAAAAAACGAATGATGGAAGTGATGACCAACCTGATTGTGAACGGCATTAAATACGGGAAAAAGAAGGGTTTCGTGAAAGTGGCATTTTACGATTTACACGATTCAATCATGGTGGAAGTAGCCGATGACGGCATCGGAATTGCAAAAAACGATTTAATCCGCGTTTTCGAGCGCTTTTACCGGGTCGACAAATCGCGTTCGCGCGAACAGGGCGGCACTGGCCTGGGTTTGTCAATTGTAAAACACATCATCGAAGCGCACGGGCAAACCATCAATGTGAAAAGTACAGTCGACAGCGGAACCACTTTTACCTTCACCCTTGAAAAGGCAAAATAAAATTTGTACTTTCACTCGGTCGATTTTTAATCAGATCGTGATGTTCCTACATAAAATGGTCTTAGTTTTACAATTCAATTTTAGAAACTATGAGCGAAGAAGCACAACAAAAAATCCTGCTGGTTGACGATGAAGTTGATATTCTCGAATTTATCAGTTACAATCTCGAAAAAGACGGATACAAAGTATATACAGCACAAAACGGTCTCGAAGCCATCAAAATCGCAGAAAAGAAAATTCCCGACCTGATTATTCTTGACGTGATGATGCCCGAAATGGACGGTATTGCCGCCTGTGAGGAAATCCGGAAGATTCCCGCATTACAAAATACGGTTATTGCTTTTTTGACTGCCCGCAGTGAAGATTATTCGCAAATAGCAGGGTTCGAAGCCGGAGCCGATGATTATATTACCAAGCCCATCCGTCCGAAAGTGCTTATCAGCCGTGTAAAAGCATTGTTGAAACGAAAGTCGGGTGTTTCGGTCGCAGGAAACAACGTCCCGGTGGAAAGTTCGAATACCATTGTAATTGGCGATTTGGTAATCGACAAGGAACGATACCTCATCCGTAAGGGCGAAGAAGAGATGGTTCTTCCACGAAAAGAATTTGAATTGCTTTCCTTGCTGGTTTCGAAGCCCGGCAAAGTGTTTACCCGCGAAGAAATTTACTATTCGGTTTGGGGCGACAACGTGGTTGTAGGCGACCGCACCATCGACGTACACATTCGCAAACTGCGCGAAAAAATAGGTAACGACCACATCAAAACCCTCAAAGGAATCGGATATAAATTTGTTGAATAGCGTTTAAAATCGTTTTCAGGAAAAAGAATACAAGCGCAGTGACGAAAGTTGCTGCGTTTTTTTTTGTGAATTTTCTTGACGGGCAAATGGGACCTTGCTATAATCCGTTTTTTTTGAAATGATCGCTTAAAAACTTGCGGGGAAATCCTGCTTTTCCCTATTTTTACCCAAAATTCAATTATGGTCAAATTAGACGGAATACGGAATATTATTTTCGATTTGGGCGGTGTTTTGCTAAACCTGGCTCCTCATAAAACAATGGAAGAATTCAGAAAACTGGGACATACCAGTTTGGTTGAGGAAAATCCCTGGAATTTCAAACACGAAATTTTTTACAAGTTTGAACGAGGGCTGGTTTCCATTGATGAATTTCATTCCGGAGTGAAAGAAGTACTGGGAAACGGGACCACCAAAGAACAGATTGATTATGCCTGGACAGCCATGTTGCTCGATATTCCCCGCGTTCGCGCAGAAATAGTATTGAATCTGAAAAAGCAATTTCGGACGTTTTTATTCAGCAACACCAACGCAATCCATGTTGAAAAAATCCAGTCTGATTTTCGCAGAGTCCATGGATTTGAATTTGCTTCGTTGTTTGAAAAAGATTTTTATTCCAACGAAATACATGTCCGTAAACCGGATATCGAATCGTTCCTGAAAGTAATTGAAATTTCAGGTGTTAATCCTGAAGAAACCCTGTTTATCGACGACTTCGAAGAAAATATAATAGCAGCGAAAAAAACCGGATTACACACCTTGTGGTTGCAACCGGGAATGGTTATTGAAGAAATATTCTGCGATTTTCGTTAGCGTTCAGGATCTTTCCAGTCGCCATTTTCACGGATCAGCGCTTCCAGCTCTTCCACTGCCTGTTCAAAAGGAATCTGTCGTTTCTTCAGATTTTGTCCTTTGTAAAGGTTCACTCTTCCGGGGCCGGCGCCCACAAATCCATAATCGGCATCGCCCATTTCGCCCGGTCCGTTTACCACACAACCCATCACCGCAATTTTTAGCTGGTTCAGGTGACTGAAATGCTCTTTTACCTTTAGCGTTGTATCGTGCAAGTCGAACAAAGTACGCCCGCACCCAGGGCACGAAATAAACTCGGTTTTTGAAATGCGCATCCGGCTGGCCTGAAGAATCGAAAAGCTCAGGTCTTTCAGGTCGGTAAACGTAACGCTATCGTTTTTGTTGGTTACACAAATTCCATCTCCGTAACCATCGATCAGCAAACCGCCAAGGTCGGCAGCGGCTTTTATCTGAAGGTCTTCGAGATGACGTTCATTGTATTCACGCAAAATAATTACCGGTATTTTCCAGATATGCGATTCGAGCGTCATAAAGAAAGCCCGCAATTCGGCAAACGGGTTATTGTTGAAACTTTCCAGGATCAAAACGGTTTTCCGGGTTTGTTTCAGTTTCGTGATAATCTCCGGGTTATCGTTCATGAAACGGTCGAACTCCATTTTGTTGGTACGGATAAACTTTGTTTGTCCCCAGTGCGAACCGCTAAACAAATATTCTTCCAACGTGAGGATCGGGTAGATATGACCTTCCAGATCGCGCACCTCGTTGCCATCAAGAAAATATTCCGGTATCTGTTTCCCGCGCAAAGGAAGTATCTCATAAAGCGAACGACCTCGTAAATCGGCCATCACAACCGGCACCTGTTTGTCGCTCATTTTCAGCACCGGACGAACCCCGCGCCTTTCGTATTCAAACGGGTTGGTTTGGGCAAATAAAGGAGCTTTTATTTCCTGATGATTTTTATATGTTCCGAAATGATTAATTAACTTTTTTGCAACCGGAATTTCCATTTCGGGTGATTCGGTCAGCGAAACACGAATGGTGTCGCCAATGCCATCGGCCAGCAGGGCACCAATACCCACAGCCGATTTGATACGGCCGTCTTCGCCTTGTCCGGCTTCGGTAACTCCCAGGTGGAGCGGATATCTCATTTCCTCAAGCCGCATCCTGTAATTCAGCAAACGCACGGTATAAACCATGGTGCGGGTGTTGCTCGATTTGATGGAAAGAATCACATTGTGAAAATCCTGTTTCTGGCAGATGCGAAGAAATTCCATGACTGATTCCACGATTCCGGCAGGCGTATCGCCATAGCGGCTCATAATGCGGTCGGAAAGCGATCCCTGGTTGGCGCCAATGCGTAACGCAGTATTGGTGTCTTTCAGCACCTGAATAAAGGGAATGAACATTTCCTCGATGCGCGCCAGTTCTGCCTTGTATTCCTCGTCGGTATACATTTGATGTTCGAACCGGGCCCTTTTGTCGTAAAAATTTCCCGGGTTGATGCGCACCTTCCGCACATATTTGGCGGCAATTTCAGCATGTTTCGGGTTGAAATGAATATCGGCAATCAGAGGTTGATCGTACCCGCGCGAAACCAGTTCCTTTTTGATGTTTTTCAGGTTTTCGGCTTCGCTGCTGCTCCGGACGGTAACACGCACATAATCGGCGCCTGCTTTTATAATCCGGATAATTTGTTCCACCGTTTCTTCCGTATTTGCCGTATCAGTATCGGTCATCGATTGAATTCGGATCGGATAATCGCTTCCCATTGGTGCATCGCCAATTACTACCGTACTCGTTTTCTGCCGCTGGTACTTTGTCAAATCATCGATGTAATTAAAATTCCGATCTTTCATCTCTCCGTATTTTGCAGGCTGCAAAGTTAATTTAAAGTTAATACATATAAAACATTCACTCCCTTATTTGGGATAGATTTTCTGATTTTTATTAATGAACTTGTTTAAAGTTGAAACTACTTTTATTGGATCCTCTTCATTTCTAAATATCGAATAACGAACAAAAAATGAGGAATATCGAAATATCACAAATGCGCCTGCAACAGAATTCCTTATTTCTTATTTTGTGGGAGTGTTTGAGAATTAGAAGCGTTGAGTTTTAAAGATAAAATTGGAGCATTGGCAGGAAATTCAGTTTGTTTAGCCAACAAATAAGTAGGAGACCAAGGGTAGGTAATCCTTTAATGTGGCTTTAAATACCTTTAATGCTCTGGTAATCTGGCCTTCAACTGCTTTTGCCGAAATTTCCAATTCTTCGGCTATTTCTTTATTTTTCTTGTTTTCGAAGCGGCTTAACTCGAAAATTCTCCGGCATTGTGGCGCCAATCCGGCAAGCGTATTCTCAATGATGTGTTCAATTTCAGTGAAAGTCAGATCCGAGGTATCCAGAATAGATAAGGCGTCCATGTTTATTTCGAGTTCCAATTCATTCAGATGATTATGAATGAACACGTTTTTTTGAGATTTATCGCCGCGAAGTTTCTCCAAACAATTATTCCGCGCCACGGTGTACAGCCAGGCATTGATATTGGTGTCTTCCTTCAAGTCGTTTCGTTTATTCCATAATATCAGAAATGTATTCTGAACCATGTTTTCAGCCAGATTGTCGTTGGGAATATATTCACGATAAAATAATACAAAAGGGAATAAAAGGAATTAAAGATGACTTTAAATGCAGCCTCATCGCCATTTCGTATTCTTTCGAACAGATATTTTTCATTTTCAGTCATTCTATACGTTTGATTAGCTGGAAAAAAACTATTAAAAATCTGAAATGAAAAACAAGTAGTGAAGTCTGAAAATTAATTCGGACGTGAGCCGAGATATAATGAATTCGTTGCTTTGTACCGGAGAGCCAGTCATTGAAAGGAAACTCCCAGAAGTATAACCTACGTATTGATATACAAATACGTAGGTTATATGGAAGCAAACAGTCATTAAAGTCGAAGTTGTTATCTATTTATGACTTGCCGGGTTTAAAAATAGGACTTACTCAAAAGTAAGGCCCTGCTGCAATAACATTACTTCTTTTTTGTCCATAAACTGTAATCTTATGTTTTTACCCAACAGATGGTCGTCGATGAAATTGTTTTTAATAACAACGTTTTTACATGCGATCAATGAAAATGTGGCTTTTCGATCATGAAAAGGCTTGTAATCATAGCTTCGTTGAAGTGAATTGTCCTCGAATGTTAAACGATCGATCGATTGCGCAAACAGTATCGGATAATCGTAGGAATGAAACTCGTTGTTTACGATGCGAATGTTACGGTGATAGGTTGGAGTTTTCTCATTTAAAACAGGAACTTCGGGAAACAGGCTGATGATTGCTTCGCAAAACTGATAATGCGAAGTCATTGTTGGCGCTAAAAATTTATTTCCTTTAATTAACAAGTCGGTTACAGCGCCCGATTCGTACCATGAATTTACATCGCCTGCAACAAGAATAGCGGAACCGCTTGAACTAAAAACATTATTCTCGATCACCACTTTTTTCGGTGTGCTGACCAAAATTCCTCTTGCCCTGCAGCTTTCAAAAGATGAATTGGTTATTGTTGCCGATGGCGTCCATGTGAGATTTTCAAGTCCGTTATCAATTTTTACATTCGGTGGAACATCATTGGCAAAGGTAATTTCAAAATCGGTAGTACTGATTGGCTTAAATGCAGATACAACACCTTTTCCTATTGTTTGAAGCGATTCATTATTAATAAAACCAACCTCTTCGCCTGTTCGTGCCCACTCCATGCCGACACTCATACTTTCCATAAAACGGCAAAGCAATTTATTTGCTCCAAGTTTTTCAATGATCTTAACATAGGTTCCGTGAATATTGATTGGATCATCCATTAGCCCGGCATAACGGCAGCTGTCGACAACAATAGTTCCTTTACAGCTTGAATAGTGCATAGCATCATCGTGCCCGCTGAAGTATCTGTCTTTTTCCGCATTAGGCACAAAATTGATTTTTCTGAAATCAAGATTTTCAGTATACTGGGATAATATTCCCAGGCCTGCACAATGATGGATGTCCATGTTTAATAATTTGACATCCTTACTTTTTTGAATAAATATAGCTGCATGATCGCGCGGACTATGTCTGAAAATAAGAAAATTTCCCGGTTTGGGCTTTCTTTTAAAAGGATAGGTTAAACGCACAACTCCGGCTCCGATGCGCTCCGCATTATATTTTTTCCAATCGTTCCCTAATGCCGGAATATCACCTGTTTGAGGAGCAATAATATGCGTATTGCGTTCATATTCCATGATGATCCAGATACCGCTTTTCCATCCTTCGCCCACGAACATTAGTTTGCCATTTTCAATTTCAAACGGATATTGTTTTTCATCAATTTTAACATCAATATATTTACTGGTGGTATCAATAACTTCACCCTGCCCTGTTAATGGAAAGTCCCAGTCGATCTTTACATTTTTGATACTTACATTGTTGCACCTATCAATGGTGAAAGGCTGTATAGTTCCATGGTAAATAAATGATGAGGTTTCACCGTCGATAACCAGATTGTTTAGCTCTTCAACCAATATTCCTAATGTTTTCGGATTGTTGTCCGTTGTATTGGATTCATAATAAACTTTCTCAATGGCGTGTTGTGGCCAGAAATCATATCGCCCTTTAGGAAAAACCAAAACGATATTTTCTTTTCCTTTGCAAGCCTTTAATGCGGCTTGTACCGCCGGGACTGCATTAACACGGGTGTTTGGCTTAATTCCAAAATCCGTTATGCGGATGGTATCTGCAGGGCATGCTTTTGAATTAACCTGTAAAAAACAACATATCGTTACAACGAAATAGAATATTCGTTTCGGAATACTATTAAAATGCCTCATTGGGTTATATAAGTAATGGGTTATTATTAAAAAGAACAGGATGCTACAACTGCAACATCCTGTTTTTCAGTAGAAATTAGTATCCTGGATTTTGGTCCAGTTTCGGATTGAGGTCTCTTTCAGCTTGTGGAATTGGCCACAAATAGAAAGCATCGATAAAAGCCCTGGTTTCCAATAGTTGACCATTAATCTTCCGAATAACGAAGCCGTTATTTAGATCTTTGGCTATCTTCCACCGACGGATGTCGGAATAATAAATTCCTTCGAATGCCAGTTCAATTCTTCGTTCATGGCGAATTATTTCTCTTAGTTCGCTTTGCGTCTTGCCCGTAGCGACCGGAGGCATTGCCACACCTGGCCTTGATCGCACAAGATTTATGGCAGAGTAAACATCGGCACTCGGTCCATCAGCTTCATTTTTAGCTTCAGCATATATCAATAATACATCGGCATACCTAAATAAGATGAAATTAAGCGGCGAATCGCCATTCGCATAACCATCAACAGTTAAAACATATTTACGTGGGAGATATCCCAAATAATAGCTTGAACCATCGGTCTTTACACTGGAATATGGCATTCCTTTCCAGGTTGAGCCAGGAGTTATTATTGTAGCTGCTAATCGCGGATCCCTGTTCGCATAAGGGTTTGCAGGATCATAACCAGAAGCAGGATCAGTAATCATTTTCCCATTAGTCATTTCATAACTATTTACCATATCTATGGTGGGTTGCATGTGGTTCCATCCTTTACCATAGGAGTTATTTGGAGCTATAAACTTATCCATAAGGCTTCCTTCTCCCTGCCCTGGGCCAGCATATTGCACATCAAAAATTACTTCCGAATTATTTTCTGCTGAAACAGAAGTAAACATTTTTTCATAGTCGTTATATAACTGGTATTTTCCAAGATCCATTACTTGTTTCGCTGCATCTGCCGCTCCTTTGAATCGATTGTTTAGTAAGTACGTTTTTGCCTTTAAAGTAAAGGCGGCTCCCAAAGTTGCCCGTCCAACATCTGAAGCGCCATAACTTGCCGGAAGATATTTTGCAGCTTCATCACATTCTGCAATAATGAAATCCAGTACTTCATCTCGTGTGTTTCTTGCCGGAAGTTCATCTCCCAACTGCAAAACTTCCTGAATAATGGGTGCACCACCGTAAAAATCTGCAAGGTTATAGTAGAACAGGGCACGCAAAAATCTGGCTTCTGCAACATAGCGGTTTTTTAATGTTGCATCGAAAGTCATTTCTGTGATTTTTGAAATCGCTAAATTAGCTTTGTAAATTCCATTATACAAGCCATTCCATTTACTCTGGAAAGGAGTCGTTGTGGTAGGAAGAATACTGTTTCCCTTAGCAATAACCTGATAGCCATGAGTATAATCGCTCCACAGGTAAGCGTTTGGAGTCATACCGTCGGTGAGAGGGTGATATTGATAGATATAGATATTACTTTGCATTTGGTTGTAGATAGCATTAATACCCGATTTGGCATCATCTGCTGTTTTCCAGAAATTAGCACTGGAAAGCTGGGCCGCAGGGGTGGTATCGAAGAAATCGTCACTACAACCTGTAAACAAGAGGGTTGTTATTATTGCGATATATATATTTTTCATGATTTTTAAAGTATTAATCATTAAAATGAAGCATTTACTCCAAATGAAATAATCCGAACATTTGGATGTTCAACGTTATATTGTAAATAGTCTGAAGTCTCAGGATCTAAACCCCTAAAATTAGTCCAGGTAAGTAGATTCTGACCATTGGCATAAACCTGCATCTTCGAAATAAATGTCTTTTTAAGCCATTTAGCAGGTAGTGTGTAGGACAACTGAATATCTTTTAACCTTAAGTAAGATACATCCTGAACCCAAAAAGATGAAACTTGAGTATTATCTCCGTTTGTATCCAAGGTTAAGCGTGGAATATTGCTATCTGGATTTTCAGTCGACCAGGCATCGAGAAAATATGAATTGATCTGTCTTCCATACCTTATTGCCGTAGTATTCCATAAGTTGTGATAATATCTATCGGCGCCAGCCATTCCCTGGAACATTACATAAAGGTTAAAACCTTTGTAATCAATTTCAGCGTTTAATCCATAATAATACTTCGGAGTTGTATTCCCTATTATAACTCTGTCGCTTGCATTAATTACTTCATCAGGAACACCATCCGGCCCGCTTACGTCCTCATATTTTAAATCGCCAGGTTTATTTGAACCGCTGGTTTTTTGTTTTGCCCAGGCAGCGATCTCGTCGGTGTTTTTAAATGTTCCCAAGGCTCTGTATCCATAAATGGCACCATACGGCTGACCTTGCATTATGATCGTATTATTTCCAAGTGATTGCGTTACTTTTGGATCGCCCTGAAAATATACGACATTATTATCTATCGTCGTAAAGTTACCACTTACCGAATAGGTGAAATCCCCAATTTTGTTTCGATGCGCTAATTCAATTTCCCATCCTTTGTTTTCTACAATACCCACATTCTGATAAGGAGCTGTCAACCCCCCATATAATGAAGATAACGGGATACGCACTAAAATGTCCTCCGTTCTGCGATTAAACCAATCGGCTGTAATATTTAACCTGTCATTGAAAAACGAAAGATCTGCACCAATATCTTCTGTAGTAGTAGTTTCCCAGGTGATATCCGGATTGGATAAAGTTGTTGGAGCCAAGCCTGCTGAAAGACTACCACCTATTGTATAGTCCTGTCCCGGTGAATACAGGTCCATGTATTGATATAAACCAATCTGCTGGTTGCCAAGCTGTCCCCAGGATCCTCTAAGTTTAACATTGTTTATAAAGGATAAATTGAATCCTTTAAAGAATTCTTCTTCGCTCAATCTCCATGCCCCGGAAAATGAAGGAAATATTCCCCATCGGTTATCAGGAGCAAACCGGGAAGATCCATCATAGCGAAAATTTCCCTCGAACAAATATTTCTCTTTAAAATTATAATTTAAACGGCTAAAATAAGATCCGAGCCTATACCCGGAAGAATTACCGCTAACAGTAGGAGTTAGTAAACCGGCATTGAGTTCCCAAGTGTCATTTGAAGGGAACTTTTGGTTGCTTGCCGAAAAATTTTTATCATTAGCTGATTCCCTGCTCACACCAATAAGCACGTTGAGATCATGTTTGTCGTTAAATTTTTTGGCATAGTTAAGGGTAGAATACAATGATAATATGCATTGCTCACTAAAGGCTTGAGTAAGGACAGAAGGTAGATCGTCATTTTTTGATGCAACAGTATTGTTGTTGAAGTTCCAACGCCATTGGATAGGGCCACTTAGTTTATACTGTTTACTTTGCTTGTTATAATATTCAAGATTACCGTTTACCAACCATTTCAAACCATCCAGTATATTAATTTCGGCGTACACTTTTGAGCGATAATATTTCCCAACCTGAGGATAAAACCATGTGTCGATATATTGTAATGGATTCGCTACAGATTGAGATTCTTCATCTGTATTTCTGGCGCCATATCTTAATTCTCCATCAACAATTTTTTTAGGAGCTTGACCCGGGACTGAATTTGCCCCGTAATACATTAGCGTAACGACATCAAGAGGCTCCTGCGTGTCTCTCCAATCGGAAGAAAGATTGGTGCCAATCTTTATTGATTTACTAAGCTGGTGGTCGAGGTTTAAACGAAAACTGTAATATTTATATTCCGTATTATCCATAATCCCCTTGTTGTCCATGTATTTTCCCGACAAATAGAAGGTTGTTTTATCATCGCCTCCGCTTATCGAGATATTGTGCTTTGTCATCGTTCCTTTGCCAAACATAACCTTCATCCAGTCGGTATTCGGGTATGCTTCCCTATCCGTTGCATTTCTCCATGTATCGATGGTGGCTTGTGAAAAAAAGTTCGGATTTGCCGGGTTATCGGATTTATTAATCCGATTCATAAATTCCATATAGGTAGGATAATCAGTTATCGATTCAAAAAGATTAGTTGCTTCCTGAAAACCAAAACTACCATTGTAATTAACTTTGGTCTTTCCGCTTTTCCCCTTTTTTGTGGTTACTACAATCACTCCATTGGCGGCCCGCGAACCATAAATAGCTGCAGATGCAGCGTCTTTTAAAATGGAAATATTGGCCACGTCCTCCGGATTAACATTGTTTAAACTACTAATATCTCCATCGATGATTACCAACGGGTCAGAGTTATTTAATGTTCCCACACCTCGTATTCGAATAGTTGATCCATCGCGCCCCGGTTGACCAGAACTCTGAGACACAAAAATACCTGATGCATTTCCGGAAAGAGCTTGTGATAAGTGTGTTATCGGCCGGTTTTCCAGTTGTTCGTCGCTCGAAATGGAAGATACAGCTCCTGATAAATTTACTTTTTTCTGTACCCCGTACCCTACAGCTACCACTTCTTCAATGCCAATTGTTTCTTCTTGCAAAACGACATTGACCGACGATTTTCCGGCAATTGAAATTTCCTGACTTCTCATGCCCACAAACGAAAAAACGAGGATCGCATCTGCAGGAATATTGACTAACGAATAGTTCCCGTCGAAATTTGTAATTGTCCCGTTGGTTGTTCCTTTCACCACTACCGAAACCCCGGGAAGCGGGACTTTGGACGAATCGGTGACTTTCCCGGTAACGGTTCTTGACTGGTTCGCAACCAAAGGGGCAACAGAGGAAGATAAAATTACCTGGCGACCGGTAATTTCGTACTTAATACCTTTGTCTACCAATGCCTTATCCAGAATTTCATTGATTGTAGCATTGGTAAAATCACCAGACATTTTTTGATCAACGTTTATTTCTCCGCTATAAAAAAACCGGTATAAACTCTGATTCTCAATAATCCGCAAAAAATCCTCAACTCTAACATCCTTTACATTCATTGTCAATTTGTTAGCCTGCGAGTAACTTTTTGAAGCCAGGGTCCCCATTATGGAGAACAATAAAATGAAGACGGTTAATTTCATTTTCAATAAAGTTTGATTAAGACATGACCAAGGGTCACAAAAACCTCGTTTTTTTTTCATAATTTTGTAATGATTGGTTTATGTACACGTTATAAAATCAATTGTTGAAAGAAGTAGGAAGTCGCATTTCCTGCTTCTTTCGTTTTTTAGATTGCAGATCTCATCCTCTTAATTATTTAGTTTGTTTTTTCTTTTGCTTCGATTATTACTTTTCGGGTTTTTGAATTACAGGAATAAACTACCGGCGCGGCTTTGCAAATCATATCCATCACTTCGGTCAAGGTTTCCCCTTCAATTGTGCCCGAAAACCATAATCCATCAAAATTATAGTTGGCATGTTCTATCTGAACATTGTACCAACGTTCCAGTCGTTTTATCATAGCTGGAAATGGTTCCCGAGAGAATATTAATTTGCCATCTTTCCATGAAGTAAACAGTTCGGTGTTCACCGTATTTTTCACCAGCTTATTTTGCTCCAGACATGCTTGTTCCCCGGGATTTAACGTTACCCGTTGTGTTTGATCGTGATCTGTTACATTAACAATCCCTCGTTCGAGGGTAACTGAAAATTCATCGTCATCATAAGCCAGGACATTAAAAGCAGTACCCAAAACTTCAATTGTTCCGGATGATGTATTTACCTTGAACGGGGTTTTACTTTTCACAACATCAAAAAATGCTTCTCCTTTCAATTCGACCCGGCGTTTCTTCGAAAAATCATCAGAATAGGTTAATGTTGAGCCTGAATTTAACCAGACTAAAGAACCATCGGGCAAATGAAGTTGTGTTTGGGCGCCGAGTGGAATACTTACTGTTTGAGTAGAAAGATTGTCAAGCGATGAATTTTTTTGCATGTATATCCAGATGCCGGTGAAAAGCAGGCCAATTACTAAAACAGCAGCAATACGCGTTGCAATGGCATATAATTTTAGTTTTCTGGTTGCAATTGTACTTTCATCCTGAAGAATGGCAAGTTGAATTTTTTGAAACAATAACGGATTGGCAGGAACAGCCTGATCAATATCAAACTGGTTGCTCCATTCCGTTTCCATCAATTTCAGAATATTTTCGTTATTTTTCTCGTGATTGATAAAAGTGCAAAACTTTTCAAACTCTTCAGGAGAGATAACAGACTGTAAATATTTTTTGAATACACTCTTCATTCTGTGTTTTCTTTGATAGTTATACACAGCAAAAGGACCTATCCCTAAAGATTATTCAGGAAAATTATAAAAACAGGTACAAATAAAGTAACGAGATTAACCCAAACGACTCCAGTTTTGCCTTTAGAACACTGATTGACTGCGTAATGTGATATTCAACAGTTTTTGTTGAAATATTTAGTTCTTCAGCAATTTCCTTGTGCGACAGACCTTCAATCCGACTCAATTTGAATATTTCTTTTTGTTTGGAAGGTAGTTCTTCTATAATTTCTTCAATTTTCTCCTTCAATTCCAAATAATCAAGTTTTTCGAAAGGTAAATATTCTTCAGCCAGCGAGGCTTTCAATATGTTATCCCTGATCTTTTGATTGCTCAGACGGCTTCGTAATTCGTTCAGCAAAAGATTCCGGGTTATTGTAAAAATGTATGAATTAAAGGTTTCAAACGTTTTTATATTTTTTCTGTTTTGCCAGATTTTTATAAAAACTTCCTGAAGAATATCGTCAATACCCTCTTCGAGTTTTAAAAACGATTTTGAGAAATTATAAAGCCGAGGATAGTAATAATTAAACACCTTTTCAAGCGCTATTTTATTATCATTTAAAAGTTCAGACAAAACCTCTTCTTTATTGAATTCCGGGATCATTTGACTAAATTATAAATCTCACAAACTTAAGAAAAATGATTAAGAGTAAGGAATAATTGTTGACTTTCCTGATTGTTAGACGATTGTCGTGTTTCGCCAGAATGCTGGTTGTTTGTTGGATTACCAACCTCCTGTTTTCAACACAGGAAAACAGTCTTTTCACTTGGAGTTAAATAACCTTTTATAAATACATCAAAAAATTCTTTTTAAAATTAAGGCCGGGATAATTCTATTAATACGGGAAAATGATCAGAAGGAAGCTTCTTGTTGTAATTATTCGTTAAAACAGTATGGCTTTTTACCTGGAAATGGGAGGTCACAAAAACATGATCAATCCGACTATTTCCGGTTGGATTGATATTCCAGTTATTAAAAGTCGGACTTGAAGAATATTTTATACCGGCTTTATCATAGGCATCTTCAAATAATTCTGAGTTTTTTAATATGGCATAAGGCTCGCTCAATTGATCGGTGTTTAAATCTCCCATAAGGATAACAGGAGAATTACCCGCAATCTGGGCTATTTTGATAAGTATAAGTCTTGCACTTTCTAATTTGGCAACTGTTCCGTTGGGATCGAAATGCGCATTAAACAAATAAAATTGAAACCCGTTTTCCTTGTCGTTGAATTTTCCCCAGGAAACAACTGTTGGTAGATATGCCGCATCCCATTGTTTTATAGAAGGAGGAGAGGCCGGAGTGCCAGGCGCGAGCCAAAAATTACCGCCATCAAGAATTTGAAACATGTGTTTTTTATAAAAAATGGCCTGGTGTTGTTTTAGTGAATCGTTCTGATCACTGATTCCGATGTAAGCATATCGTGGCAAAAAAGCTATAATGTCTTTTAGTTGAGAACCATGTCCTTCCTGTGTGCCAAAAATGTCAAAATCATTTTTATCTATGATATCTGCAACCAGTGCTTTACGGCTTGCCCAGGTATTATTCGGCTCATCGCTAACGGTTACAACCCGGATATTATAGGTCGCTATTCCATATTCGAAACGGATTCGGGGCTTTGTTTGTAGTGTATCGGGCTCCGGAATGGTTTCTTCGCCTTGATCTTTAGTACATGCAGCCAAGGATAAAACTGCGATTATTAAAACGAGTATCTTTTTGCTCATATTCATCGCCAATGGGTTCTTTTTTCTGTCTAAAAATATCGTTGTTTATCAACGTTTACTCTTTCTTTATCAAATACTCAAGTTGTTCGGCGCTTAATTCTGCAGACGGCGAAAATCCCTTGCTTTCCATATACCGGAGCAAGCTGTAACGTAATTGTTTTGCTGCGGGACGGTTATTCAATTGGTGTGCGATATCGAGTGAAACAAGCATCAACTTGCCAGTACCAACCCTAGCCTCTATGATATTGGCCATTTTTCGGTTTTTAACAAAATTGTCAATCACCCTTACAATCGGATTAATAGCAGGTAACGAATCGATAATCATTGTTTTCGAAGAGGTAATGAGGTCCCACCATTGCCAGTCGGAATAATATTCTGTAGGAAAATGGGCCAGCGCCGGATGCCGGGGATCACAAAAAATACCCATGGTGCCAGGCTGATTTGGAAAATGTACGGGACTCCAGAATACAGGTGTAAAAATCCCTTTCACTCCTTTTACAGAAGTTGTATCCGGATTTAAAAGTACGTTTCGGCCCTGTTTCAAATTGGAAAGAGCTTCGGTGAGAGAAGTGGTAAAAACCACATTTTTGTTCGTTTCTTCAACTTGTGAAGGATATACCCAAACACGCCAATTATTTTTGTAGGAGGTACCTTTCAATTGCAACTCTATCGTCAATTGAGCTGCTTCCTTAATATCTTTTAAATCAAAAGCAATGTTGCCAATCTTAATGCCGTTGCCAATGGCAATATCTGCTTTTTCCAAAATCCCCTGATGAAGAGTTTTTCCATCTCGATTCGTTACTGTCCATTGTGGGATGATATTTTCAAGAACAGCATTGCCAAAGTTCGCGACTTCCACGCTTGCTTCAAATCTTTCTGAATTTACATAAACAGCTTTAGGAAAGCGAATTAACGGCACAACTGGCCCACAATACATTCGGTGTTCTTCAGGAGTGACCAATCCTTTGCTGTCCCAGAAGGCGTCCAGAACGCCAACCAATGCTGTACCCTGCCCGGGGAAATCATGCAAATCCAACAATTGGAAACCACTCATTCCTTTTGTTTTCAGGATTCTCTCGATTTCTTCTTTGTATAAATTAGCTGCAAATTTTCCGCTGGACAACGTAAAAGAAGGAGCGAGGTCGAGTAAATTTTTATTTTTCAGATCGTTTTGTATTGCCTTGAAATTTAGCGGATCCAAAACGCCTGTATATTTTTTTATTTCATCTAATTTGGGATAAATGGAATACTGGCCCATTTCGTGCGTTATAACCGGTACCGGAACACCATCAATGGCTTTTGTATAATCGGTTGCAAAATCAGGTGAATAGGTATTGAAAATCCCTTGTCCTCTTATCCAGCCTTTCGTAGTATATTGTGTGATGTAAAATTCATCTTCCGGCTCCGGCCAACGACCATGTTCTTTCTGAAAGGAAAAAGAAGTGGTTGAATACAAGTGCCGTGTATCATGTTTTTTCAGTTTTGCTACTAATTTATTCAGGTAGCTGAAATCTCCTTCTAACTCATTGCCCATTGTCCAGAAACAAAAAGAAGGGTGATTCCCATAATTACGAATGATCTTCTCTGCTTCATCTTCTAAAAAAGTATTCAAAACCTTATTTTTGCCTGCCTGATGGCTCCATAAGGGCAGTTCTATCTGCAAATAAAAGCCCATTTCGTCGGCTACCTGAAAGGCTGCTTCGGGTGGACACCAGGAGTGGAAACGCAAATGATTTAAGCCATAGGCATGCGCAGCTTCAAACACTTTTTGCCATCCGTCGGCCTTCATAGGTGGATGACCTGTTAAAGGAAAAACATTACACTCCAACGTGCCTCTTAAGAATAAAGGGCGGTTATTAATTTGCAATACACTATTTTGCATATTCAGCTGCCTCATGCCAAACGGAACACACAGCTTATTCTTTATAATTTTTCCGTTGATGCGAGTTTCCAGATAAGCATTCAACTGATAAACTGCAGGATTGAACTCATCCCAGTGTTGTAATTTGGCAATATTTTCATAATAGGTTTCTATCGTATCCCGCAATATCCCTATCGTTATTTGTTTTAAAACCATTTTCCCTGCGACCTTTTCTTTATTCATTACTTGCAGCCGCAATTCCGATTTTTGTATTTCATCAGTATTATTCCGAACAACCGTAGTTACACGCAGACGTTGATTCCCGGGCTCAAAAAATACCTGCACATTTTCAACAGATACTGGATCAACTGCAGTTAGCTCCATGCGGCCAATCACACCGTTCCACATAATCTGCGTCGTATTGGTATACGCATGAGGCAAATTCCGGCCCCCCCTGCTGTTATCCCTTCGAAGATCGATATCATACTTTCTGCGGTTGTCGATCCGTAAAGTAATTGTGTGGTTACCCGGTGCAAGCCATTTTTCAAGATTTTGAAACTGATGCGGAGTACTCAGGCTTTCTTGTTTCCCAACATAAATGCCATCGATCCATAAATCTGTTTGCCATATAACCCGCTCTAACAGCATGGAAATATTTTTCGTATTCCAGTCAGCTGGTATTTCTATCACTTTACGATACCAAGCAGATCCAATAAAGCTATGCTTGCGGTTTAGCTGCAAAAGCACTTCCCCATTAATAGCCGGAACCATTTTGCTTGAATACCCCAAGCCTGCGTCATCTAAAGTACCCGGAAGGTTTAGCAATTGAGGGAAATCTTGCAGATACCATTTCTCCATTTCTCCTTTATCCAAACTGTCTAAACATACCTGCCATTTACCGGCCAACGATATTGTTTGTTGTGCCGAAGTATGAGGAAAATAACTACAAAAACTGATTATTATAACAATTAATCGGGAGAAAATTTTATTCATGTTTTTTTGATTAGATGATGTTGTTCGCTCAGGATCTATGTTTTTTTGCAACATTGAATAATGAAAATCAAGAAATAGTAGATAATCGTGATTCAAGAAAAAATCATTGTGCTCGTTTTATTGAGATACACAGCCAATAAGAATAAGATAAATTCTACTGGCTGTGTATCTGGCAAGTAAGCCAAAAGAGATTAGAAGTTCAGGCTTAAATTACAACTGAATTGTCTCGATTCCAAGTTTTAATAATATCCCGGGTTCTGCTCTATCGCACCATCTGAAGACACGACTTGAACGTTGGGTATCGGCCACACCATGTGTACTGCGGGATCAAAGTTGATTCCTTTATTTTGTGGCTCAATTAAATTAGCTGTTTCATATTTATCCTTACTGATTTCAGTATTGTATTTCACAAAACTTCCGTTCGGTCCTAAAATACTGCAAATTACTGGTTTCCCACTTTGATCTTTCCAACGGCGAATGTCATATAAACGGTTCCCTTCCAGCGCTAATTCAAGTCTGCGTTCTTTGCGTACGGCATTAATTAAATTCCAGCCGGAAAGTGACATATTTGTCGTCAGGCCAACCCTGTCTCTCAATATTTTTAGTGAAGACAAAGCTTCAGTGGTTTTATTTTGCATCGCACATGCTTCGGCATGTATTAACACCAAATCAGCATATCGTAATATTTTATCATTGATGCCAAAAAACTTGTTAGCGGGGCGCTGGGCAACAGGTGTATACATTTTCCGGCTATACCTTCCTGATTTGGAATTAACTGCTTTCCCCGGAAAACCGTTGACCGGACGACCATCAAATTTAAGGTTTCCAGGATCGCCGACTACCGGCAACCCATGTCTGTTAATGGTCCATTGCAAACGAACGCTATCTCCTTCAGCTTTAAACGTATTTTCGAGATCACTGGTTGCGGAATAATAGGCCCACCCCCCGTCAGCAACCGAATTCATCACTTTTGGAAAATTATTATAAGGAAGAGGAGGTACTTCTTGACTTCTGAACTGGATCTCGAAAATAGATTCCAATCCATTTTTATAATTATATCCCCATAAAGTTCCAAAAAACGGTTCCAATGAATACTCTTTCGAATTCATCACTTCTTTGGCGGTAATTTCAGCATTCGCCCAGTCTTCAGCATATAAATACGTTTTGGCCAGTAAGGTTAATGCGGCTCCTTGTGCTGCCCTGAATTTATCGGTCGAAGAATACTGCGATTTTTTTGGTAATAGCGGAGCTGATTCCTTCAAATCATTAATGATTTGGGTATATACTTCCTGTACAGTAGAACGGGCTACATGTTCGCTTGGACTGTTTATCTTTAAAACAATTGGCACGCCGCCCCAATTGCGAACCAAATCAAAATAACACCAAGCCCTTAAAAATTTCAATTCGGCAATGAATTGTTTCTTGCTAACTTCATCGATAGGAGCCTCCGAAATTCCGGCAATTGTACTGTTAAAAATGCCAATGCCTTTGTATAATTCGATCCAATGCCCTTCGCATCGGTCATTGCCGGGATCAATCGTATACTCTGCTACTGCATTGTATGATGCATGAGTACTTTGATACGTATTCCCGGTCCAGGCATCATCACTGGCTGCATCGCCAGACAAATGGCGCCAATTCTGCGTTTGCCACCAGTTATTAACGATCCAATCGATAAAAGCATACGCTGCCTGGGTTGACGAATTACATTGTTCAACTGTAGTAAAATACTCCGAAACGACGATGCTATTTTTATAAGGCGCTACATCAAGAAAATTCTCCTGACATCCGCTGGAAAAGAATAGGAGGGAACCTATTCCTAACAGTTTTATAATATTACTATTTTTCATGTGTTTAAATTTTTAATAGGAATGAATCTATAACCCAAGGCTTAATCCAAACATAAATGATCTGGGTTGCATAGCCTGAAAACTATCGATCCCGTTTAAGCCAATTCCCTGAAAAGGAAGATCAGGATTCAGACCTGAATATTTTGTGATTGTAAACAAGTTTTGTGCAGAAGCATAAATTCTCAAACTTCTTATGCCACTTATAAGAGAAGAAGGGATTGTGTAGCCCACTTGGATTAACCTGCATCTTACAAAATCTGCATCTTCAATCAAAAAAGACGACATTTTACTGAAATTTCCATTTCTATCGGGGAAGCGCAATATTGGAAAGCTGTTGGTACTTCCTTCTCCGCTCCAGAATTGATCTGCAAAACCTGACATGAAATTAGTATGATTGGTAGCATTCATTTGCAGCCGGTAGCCATTATTGTATTGGTGTCCAATTGCACTATAAAATTCTGTCCTGAAGTCGAAATTACCGTAATTAAGTGTAATGGTTAACCCGGTATTTAATTTTGGCCATGGTGAACCAATATCAGTAAGGTCATCATTATCAATCTTCCCGTCTTCAGTTACATCTCTATACATCAAATCACCAGCTTTTGCCAAAGGTTGGTATAGTACGCCATCTTTATTCACATAAGCGGTGGCTTGCGCGTCTGTCTGGAAAACTCCGTCGACAACATATCCGTACCATGCACCCGGTTCGTGACCTTTCGTTAATCGCGACCGGAAAGTACTAATTACGTCATTGTTCACTCCATAACGTACCGGGTCGGTATTGCCTGCATAATCTGCAATAGATTTAAAATGACTCAGCGTAAGATCAACTCCGAGTTTCAGTTTTGACGAAAGATTCGTTTTGTAATTCAAAACAACATCCCATCCTTTCGTTGTTAATTTCCCAACGTTTGTAGGTTGAACAGAAATATAGTTCTGAGGATAGCCTAAAGCCGGATCTACCGTTACATCCACCAATAGGTTCTGTGGTTTTCTCGTATATGCTTCTAATGTAACATTCAGTTTATTTTTGAAAAGTGTTGCGTCAAGTCCGATAGTATAATCTTCCTGGATTTCCCATTTTATTTCCGGATTTGCTATTTCAGACGGATAGTAACCGGTAATTGTACCACCAAGAGCATCCGGGTAATTAATGGGACTAACCAGTGACAAATAAGCACCTACTTTTGTTGGTAAGTTTCCTCCAGCCCTTCCCCAGCTGGCTCTTAATTTCATACTGCTTATCGTATTGCTTAGTGGTTTGAAGAATGGTTCATCAGAAATCATCCAGCCGGTGGATAAAGTTGGGAAATATCCCCAGCGATAATCGGGATTAATCAGCGATGAAGCATCAGTACGCATTGTTGCCGATAAATAATATCGGTTTTTAAGATTGTAGCGCACCGATCCAAAATAAGAAAGCATTTTACCAAACCGGGCAGCGCCATCCTGGTAATAACCAGTTCCGTCGGTTAATGTTGCAGCACCCGACAGATAGCGGTAGGCTTCTTCATCAAAAGGAATATCTTTTCTGCTTACAGAAGTGCCTTTTACAATATAGTTATCAGCGCTCTGTCCTGCCAGTATGTCAAAATGATGTTCCTGTATATCAAACTTATAATTTGCGGTATTGGTAATTTTCCAGCGCATATTTGTTTGTGTACTTCCACTTACTGTTGTTTCCTGGGAATAAGAATTGGTAGCCTGAAAATATTTTGGAGAATAATCTGAAGAATTTATTGCTGTAGCAAATCCTTCAATACTGGTTTTTAACACTAAATTTTTAATCGGAGTAGCCTGTAAATAAGTACTGAATTCTGCTCCGAAAAGATCGCTTTTACCAAAATTAGTGAGGTAGTTAAATTCCGGGTTCGCAGTGTTGGCAAAAGCAGAACGATTGGGCTGACTGTAAATCGGATTAAAGGCATTAAAATTCATGAAGCCGGTTGGGATTGAAGCATACACTTCTTCTATTGTCTTCAATGGAGGTGTAGTTGGATCCATAACAAATGCTCCCTGTATATTGTTAGGCGAACTTAGTGATTTCTCATAACGAGGTGAAAAGCTCAACCCCATTTTAAAAATCTTGCTCAAATCCATTTCTGCATTAAAACGGGCTGTGATTTTTTCCCAGTTTCCTCCTTTATCTGTTGCGTTGTATGAATCCTGTTTGTAATATCCCAGACTGCCATAAAATGATAGCCCTTCTTTACTACCGGTGGCGCTTATATTATAATTCTGGGTAACACCGGTATCAAAGGAGCGATTCCAATAATCTGTTCCCTTTATATTCTCAGTATTCGGGAAGTAAAGAGGGACACCGCTATTTTGAGCTATTGTATTCATAACTCTCATATATTCATCAGCGCTTGCAATATTCGGATCAGGCAGGTAATCAAATCCAAACGACGACTGTACATTGATTGATGGTTTGCCCTTTCCTCTTTTTGTTGTGATTAAGATTACACCTTGTCCACCACGGGAACCATATATTGCTGATGCCGAAGCATCTTTCAAAACATCGATGGATTCGATATCCGATGGATTAATGAAATTTAAGCTGTTATATCCAATTTCATTACCGTCTACAATAACCAACGGAGTTGTACTGCCGGTTAAACTACTTAATCCCCTGATTATCATTGTTGGTTGAGAACCAGGCAAACCACTTCCTGGAGAAATCAGAATGCCGGAGAGCTTTCCCTGAAGCGCGTTGGCAATATTTCCTGTTACATACGACTCCATCTCCTTGGACTTAATTGACGAAATTGACGTAGTTACACTTTTCTTACTAACCGACTGGTATCCCACTGCAATTACTTCTTCTATTCCAATTGCTTCTTCGGAAAGAATAACATTAATCGTTGTTTTGCCTCCAGTCGCTATTTCCTGTGTTCTCATCCCCACAAAAGAAAACATCAACATTGCATTCGCCGGGACACTCAATAAACTATATTTTCCGTCAAAATCAGTAATAATTCCCTGAGCAGTGCCTTTTACCACTACTGTAACCCCGGGCAGTGGGGCGCCTGTGGAGTCGGTGACTCTTCCTGATACCGTTTTTTGTTGCTGCCCGGTAAGGGATGAAGTCTCAACGGTTAACGCAATTTGGCGGTTGTTAATTTTGTAGGTTATGTCGGTATTGGCGAACAGTTCGTTCAGAATTTCAGTAACTGTTTTATTCTCAGCCGATACAGTAATTTTTCTCTCTACATTGACGTTGTGCGCTTCGTACATAAAATAGAAATCCGATTGGTTTTCAATCGCCGCCAAAACACTTTTAATCGTTACATTGGACATGTTCAGATTTATACGTGCGTTTTGAGAATACAGGTCAACCGCAAAGGTTTGACCGATACAAATTAGTAATGCAATTAGTGTTGTTCTCATTCTCATACCTGGTTTTGACCCCCAACATCTATGTAGGCAGGGAATCAATGAAAAATGTTTTTTTTTCATAAATTTGTTGCGATTTGGATTCTTAATTCAAATTGTCTGTGAAAATGCCTCCTGAGCGTCGAAATTCAGAGGCGTTATCAGAATTTAAGGGAGGCGTTCGTGCGCCTCCTTTATTTTTTAAAGTTGTCTGATTATTCCATAAGTTTTTTTATTTTTTTCGGTGTTTAAGTTTATATTATTTTGATAGAATTACTTGTACCGGAATCTCCGGTTTATCGCTGGAAATTATTTTATAATTGACAGCGCAGGTAAATTTGATTAAGTCGAAAATATCTTTCATGCTTTCATTAACAATGGTTGCATTGAAAATCAGTTTATATATATTCTCATTTTCTACTTCAATCTGTATGTTGTACCAGCGTTCCATCTTGTTTATTACTTCTCTCATTGAGGCATCTTGGAAAATTAATATTCTGTCTTTCCATGACGTATAGTTATAATTATTGACCTTACTGACAGACAAGCTCCTGCGCTCAACATTGAATTCAGCTTTTTCTCCCGGGATCAGGGTGTAATCAAATGATTTGTCTTTGGTATGCAGCAGCTTGACACTCCCGGATTCCAAAACCACATTAATGTTTTGATCTTCGGGATAAGCAGATACATCGAATTCAGTACCCAGAACTTTGACCTGAAGATCGTTGCTGGTTACTATCAGGGGCATCTTTTCATTTCTTGACACCTTGAAAAAGGCCTGACCGCTCAATCTTATATTGCGATTTTTCGCTGCAAAATTGGTGTTGTATGATAATGTACTCCCAGAATTGATCCATACGACCGAGCTGTCGGGAAGGATAATTTTCGAATTCTGTCCATTGTTGGTTGTGACTGTTGTATATGATTCATTCCTTTGCAAGAAGTGTGTCCACTCACTGGTTAGATAGGCCAACATTCCAGTACAGCCAACCAAAAAGAAGAATATGGCTGCGACTTTCCAACGAAAGAGCGCTTTCCGAAGTGACAAAGCAGTAATCTTATCCGTGTACCTTTTCCATGCAGATTCGTTATCATACGCACTGAATTCTTCCATGGCATCTGCAATGCTTGCTTGTTTTTTCATTGTGTTGAAGAGTTTCTGATGACGGAGATCCTCTTTCAACCAATCTTTTAACTGAGCGCGCTCTTTCTCGGATTCTTTTCCTGCCAGGTACTTCCCGACCAACGATCCTGCCCGTATGGATTCGTGAATATTTGTATGTTCAGGTTTCACAATTATTCTTTTTTGCTATTAAAACGACGAAGTATGAAAAGAGAATTACATGGAAGGGAAAAATTTTAAGAATATTAATGAATTGCTAAATGGTATTGTTACTGGCGAATATCCGATGCAAGATATTTGATCCTCAATACGTAATTTACGAGGAAGAAATTTTAAGAATGGGACAGGTGTTTTGGAAATGGGAAGAAAAAAAGGAACAGATCGTTCAGATTTTTACGTAAAACTTTGTATGCTCTTACTTTATGAGTTTTCACGGTATTGATGGCAATATTTAAAATCGTTGCAATTTCTTCGTTCGATTTTTCGCGTAGAGCCAGCAATAATACATTTTTACCCATCTCTGGAAGTTTATTAATTTCGTTGTAGATTTCGCTGTATGCTTCTTTTTTCAATACTTCTTCCAGAAAAGATTCGGTCGCTTCATCTTTGTTTTTATTAATGATCCTGTACTTTTCTTCAACGATCGTATGTTTTAGAAAATCGAGACAGGAATTCCGGATGGAGGTATAAAAGAAAGCTTTTACTGCAGGGAGGGTTGGAAATGTTCTTTGTTTTTCCCAGAACAAAATAAAAACTTCCTGAACGATATCTTCGCAAACAGATGGATCGGCAATATATCTCAAAGCGAAAGAATTAAACCCCGGATAATATGTATTGAAAAAATCCTTTAGATTAATTTTTTCTCCGTTCCCCAATCTTATCTCACTATTTCGAGAGGCATTGATCATCAATAACGTGTTAGGCCAATTTTAGACGCGATCCAAAACAAGAATCGATTTCAAAATAAATCATATTTTTTTGTCTTTTGTAATTGCAATCCATTTATTTATTTTGAAAGGCTGTTTAAATATTGCCCGGTTATTATTGTTCCGTAACTGAAAGAATACATCCGGCTTAAATATAAAAGAGCAGATGACCCAAGATCACCTGCTCATCGCTTTTATTCTTGAGCTGATGTCTTAAAAACTCAAATTCACTCCCGAAAAAACAGTTGCTCCCGGCATGGGATAGTAGCGGTTGGTTTCATATTTCTGATCAAGCAGGTTTTCGCCGCTGACGAAAAGTTGGATATTTTTAATCAGTCGGTACGAAGTTTTTGCATTCAGCAGCGTGTACGATTGTTTGGCTACTGCGGCCGAAGCATCGGTATCAAGCCCGGCAACTCGTTGCAAACTTGCCGTGAAACTAAGATTTTTAACCCGATAATTCGCACTAATAAATAACTGGTGCTCCGGCGTCGCATAAACCGGGGTTTTCATGTGAATGTAGCTGTATGCCAGATGAAACCCGAGTTGTTTATTCAATTGTCCGTCAGCCGAAAGTTCAATTCCACGATTCGAAATCTCGCCGGAATTCCGATATCCCTGGTTGGGAACCTGCTGAATCAGGTTATCGCCTTTCAGAATAAAACCAGTCAGCTCAAGGTTCAGTTTATTGCCGTGAAAAGAGTGCAAAATGCCGGTTTCGTAGTTCCATATACTTTCGGGTTGAAGGTTCGGGTTCGGGCCCCACAAAAACAGTTCGCGCATGGTCGGACTGCGAAACCCTTTGGATGCACCGAGCTTCCAACTGGTCGATTTCCCGATTTGCCAGGTAGCACCGAACGACGGAATCCATTCGCTTCCGTAGGTCCGGTGATCGGAATAACGGAGCCCGGCGTTTAGGGTTATTTTTTCTGAAAAATTTTGCTGAACGAAACCATACAAACCCAGTTCGTAAACGGTTGTGTCGGCAAATACCACCCCGTCGCCCTGCATCGCCAGCAGGGTTTCGGCCATCCCGCCATAATTGGCATAATCGACCCCAAAGGTGAGGTTATTCCCCTTGAAAAATTGAAACGATTCGTACAGGTTGAAGCCTATGTTTTGATCGGTTGAATGAAAACCATCCGTCACGTCGTGTTCTCCGAAGTTGTAATAAAAGCGGGCGCTTCCCGACATTTTATCAAATTCATTATTCAGTGATGTGGCCCCGTAACCGCGGGTAATATCAATTTTGTAGCCGGCTGCTCCGTCAGGTTTGTCAGGCCCCGGATCAGAAGATTTGAACCCGGACAGACTGAAATCGGCAGTTGCAAACAAATTTTCCGAAAGCTCATAGCTGGTTTTCAGATACCCGTTGGTTATATTGAAATCGGATTTTTCGCGATGTCCGTCAGTTTGGTCGTGATTGATGCTGCCAAACACGCTGAACTTGTTTTTCTTGTATCCGGCTGAGGCCATGTATTTCTGTGTGTTGTACGAACCGTACATCAGACGGGCATTTCCGTTTACCCCTTCCTGTTTCTGTTTTTTTGTAATGATATTGATTACCCCGCCCATGGCATTCGAGCCGTACAAGACGGAACCCGGTCCGCGGATCACTTCCACCCGTTCAACATCGGAAGCCACGTACGAGTCGGACAGCGGATGTCCAAAGATGCCCATAAACTGCGGATGACCGTCAATTAGCATCAAAACCCCGGTCGTCGGGCTGCTGCCCACCCCGCGAATCGTAATTTGTCCGGCAGCACCGGCCGACACCCCAAACCCGGTAACTCCGCGTTCAGTGACAAACAAACCCGGTATTCGTCCGCTCAAAACAGGCAGCAAAGCCGATTCGTCACTTTCAGCAATCTGTGCCCGGCTTAGAATACTAACCGACATGGGCACATTGCCCAGGGTTACTTTTACCGGCGTTCCTGTTATCACGACTTCGTCAATTAGAATAGTATCGTTTATGCTGAAATTGTTGTTTGCATTGGAAGAAAAGAATATTCCTGAAACGAGGAAAAATAAAAGTGTGAAAGAAGTTCTCATACTTATAGTTTGCAATTTAGTGTTACTCAATTTAAGAAACGTGCTACTTTGTGGTCAAAAAAATTATACTTTGCTCATGATCAATTTGCCATGCTGAATCCCTTTAATACCAATCAGCTTGTCCGAAAGTTCGGTTAGTTTATGAGATGTTCCTTTCACTGCCACGATTTCGAGGCAGTTGGTTTCATTTAAATGATAGTGCTGTGAGGAAAGGATCACATTCTGGTATTCAATCTGAATATCGGTTGATTTTATACGGATGTCCTTTTTGCTGTGGTCGTAAACCAAAGTGATTGCACCCGCAACAACGTTGTTGCATTGCCATTTTTGTTCCACCGTGTATTTTTCAATCAAATACCGGATGGCTTGCGAACGATTGGCAAAACCATTATTCTGTACGTAGACATCGAGCGATCGTAAAAGTTCTTCTTTTAGCGAAACACCAAAGCGCGAAATCGACATCGTGTTACTCTTTACGGTTTAAGTGTTATTGATGACGAAATTATCAAATTATTTAAATATCCGAAGACGAAATGTGCATTTTATTTTCGGATATTTACTTTACTGAAACTTTTGCGCTCTTTGTGTAAAATATATTTTTGATGCCATTTCAATAACACATGGTTCGTTCAAAAATATCCATAAAAAAATAAACAGAAACTTAACTGAATCTTTATAACTAAGTAATAAGAATAAGATAATGTCGTATTTGTTTTATTCTTATTACTTAATTCACCTATTCATAGAGCAAATAAATTAAATGCTAAAATTGCAGAATGGGAGAAACAAGACGTGTATATTTTCTTTTTACCGCCCTATTCCCCAGAATTGAATCTGATTGAAATATTGTGGAGAAGAATCAAATATCAATGGCTGAGTTTTGATGCTATTTAGTTCAGAATTTTTGAAGTTTCTTCCAATAACGCGGGCCATTGAGAATCCGGTATTTTCGCACCCATCACTTCCACCACTTTCCCGGAAAGGAATGACCCCAGGGTACCTGCTTTTTCAAGCGGATAACCTTCGGACAACGCATATAAAAAACCGGATGCGTAAATATCGCCTGCTCCCGTAGTATCGATACTTTTGGCGGGAATTGCAGCGATTCGAACCAACTCGTTTCCGCGTTTAATCAACGAACCATTTGCCCCTATTTTCACGACCGCAATTTCACATATTCCGGCAATTGCATTCAATGCATCTTCAGGTTCAAAGCCGGTGAACGATTTTGCCTCCTCCTCGTTGGCGAAAACAATGTCGACATATTCGGCTACCAATTTTTTCAAAAAATCGAGATTTGCTTCCACCACGTTAAAACTGGCCATGTCGATAGCAACTTTCAATCCGGCATTTTTAGCCATTTTCACAGCGGTTTCAATGAGTGCATGGTTTTGCACCAGATAGCCTTCGATGTGGAGATAGCCGTAATTATCGAATTCTGATTCAGATAGATCTTTTGCCGAAAGTTCCATTGCAGCCCCGAGGTAGGTTCCAAAAGTGCGTTCCGAATCGGCGCTTATCAATGCGGTTGCTTTCCCGGTTGCGGTTGCGCTGTAAAAAAGATGAGTGCGAATGTTTTCCCGTTCAAATTCCGATTGGAAAAAGTCGCCAAATTCGTCTTTCGATATTTTCCCCAAATATCCACAACTTCCGCCCAACTTGGCAATGCCATGAATTGTATTGGCTGCTGAACCTCCGGTATGTATTTCACGAGGCAAATGTTTTGCCCCGGCCTGAATCTTCTCGGAAAGTGGTGCATCGACCAGCGTCATGCTCCCTTTGGGCAAACCAAATTGGTTGAGCAAGTTATCGTCAGAAAGGCTGAACATTACATCAACCAGGGCGTTTCCTATTCCCAGAATGGCTTTTTTAGCGGGCTTTTCGTTTGGTTTCATTTTAACTATTTTTTTGCAAAAATATTTTTTCTTTTCGGAAAAGCTATTATTTTTGCAACGCTTTTAAAGAAACATACGTTTTTCGGAAAGCTAAATTCCCTAGTAGCTCAGTTGGTTAGAGCGGCGGACTGTTAATCCGTAGGTCGTAGGTTCAAGTCCTACCTGGGGAGCCAGACAAAAAAGGAGGTCAATTTCGACCTCCTTTCCTGTTTCCACGTGTGCTGATCCGAAAATCAAATAAAAAAAGGATGATAAAAACCCATTAATATCATTTTTACCCATCCCCGCTGGATGTTTTTTATTAAAGTAATAGATGTATTCTTTTATCTGTTGTATCATTGTTTCATTTTTTTACTCTAACTTAGGGTATAAGTTTACAGAAAAATATGTATAGCAGTGTTTGCAAAGCGTATTTTTTATATAATAATTCGGGAATCAATTCTTAAACAAAAGTCTAACGAGTAATAGATTGCAAAATTGCAGTATATTTAATAGTTAGACTAATTTAAAAAGGAGGCAATATGAACAGATTCAAAGTTACTGGATTATCTCTCATGTTTATTGGCTTAATTGCTAAACTAATAAGTGGTTGTGCAATTGGTTCACAGGTAGCACTCGTAGCACCCCCCACTCCAACAATAACGATTAATACAGTTCCCAGTGGTGCCGATATTTCTATACAAGGAAATTATATGGGAAAAAGTCCGTTGGTTATTACTGCACCCTTGAATTACACTGGAACGGAACCAATGAGAATTGAAGCCAGATTAGAAGGTTATGAACCGAAAGAAGTTTTATTTGGGGATTATCATCCCCCAGTAGACCAAGTTCTAACCAAACCATCGAATATATTCCTCGCTGATCCTATTCCTGTTGGAACTCAAACCATACCCGCGTATTACACATTTCGTAATTCAATAGATATTAAGCTTTATTCTAAAGGTGAATCTTCTGTTTATACTAAGACTGCGGAAGAATATCTTCAAAGTGGCAATACCTCTTTCGATCAAGGCAATTTATCCCAAGCCATTTTCAACTTAACTAAAGCCATTGAAATAAACCCTAACCTTGCAAAGGCCTATAACAACCGTGGGTTTGCCTATGCTACACAAGGCAACTTACTTCAAGCTATTTCCGATTTCACTAAGGTTATTGAAATAAATCCTCAGGATGCAGAAGCCTATTTCAGCCGCGGGTTTATTTATGCTAAACAAAGTAATTTCACTCAAGCCATCTCCGATTTCAGTAAGGCCATTGAAATAGATCCTAACCTTGCAAAAGCCTATAACAACCGTGGGAAAAGTTATTATAACATAAAAGAATATGACAAGGCCTGGGCAGATGTGCATAAAGCAGAAGGATTAGGATCTGCTGTTAGTCCCGAATTCCTCACAGAGCTAAAGAAGGCATCTGGTAGGGATAAGTAGGTTGACTTACTCACGTTACGCATTATTTTCTCCATCAAGCAGCCTTGGGTGTTGATAACCTTAGCCGTTCAGTATGGGCGGCTTTTAGAGCTATCTGGTAAATTCTGGCTTTCATTGCAAAATGATTCTGGTTTGTCCTCTGTTTAAGCCATTCCATTTTCACATAAGACAGGATTTACAGTTAAAATCCGTCCAGTGTTTTTGTTCTTTAGGATTTCGTGAGCTAACATGTGCTTTTTTGAATCTGGAGAAGGCCAATTCTTTGTTCAATTCCATGAAGTCAAAAGGTTTTTCAAACTGTTGTCGGTATCGTTGTTCTGTAAATTGTCCAGATCTTTCGAACTGGTAAAAATTGATGTGGCCTTTGATGCTAAGAAAAAGAACGAAGATCTCGGCCATGAAATCTTTTTATTTAATTGATTGTAAGGTGTTTATGCTAATTTTTAACGAAGTATTGTGTCTGATTTACAGCAAAATAATTGATCATTTATTAGTATAAAACTGAAGGGATTTATATCTCTAAAGTATTAATTATAAGCTAATTATTGAACGGAATTGATTTATAATTTCAAATTCTCGATAGAATTTTGGATTCTTCACATTTTATTGTTCTTGCAAAATAGAGCCAAAATAGTGGAATATTTCCCAGCTTCTCAGTATATCCACAAAAGCAGATTTCTATTTTCCCAAGTGGATTTTTCCCTATTTCGTACGTGTAGAATTTTTCACCAGTGAATTAACGAGTAAATAGATCAGGCAGATACCCAATACCAACATACCTGATGTTTGCCCGGAAATATCGGATACCAGGCCCATTGCAAATGGAATAATAGCACCACCGATAATCCCCATCATCATCAAACCTGAAATCTCGTTTTTATAAGCTGGTTGATGTAATAAGGCGATGGAAAAAATGATGGAAAAAATATTAGACACCGTGAGCCCCAACAGAAAGATACCAAAATAAACCCCGGTTAATGACTGTACCAACAAGGTAAAAGCCAGCGATGCTATGGCAAGTAAGACGGTTATTGTATAGAATTTTCGAGCAGCGATATGCGATAGGAGAATGGCTCCAATGAATGCCCCGCATGTTTTGGCGGCAAAATACATACTTATGCCGAGCCCGGCTTCTGCAAGTGGTATATTTCCGATCATCATTAAATATTTTGGAATAGACACGTTCAATCCGACATCGATTCCAACGACGAACAATATCCCGATAAAAAGTCCCAGAATAATGCGATCTCCCAGTAAGCGAAAGCAATCGGTGAAAGAACTTTTTTGTCTGACCGGACTGTTTTCAGAAACTTTGACCCAATTTAACCAAACAGCTACTATAACTGATATTCCGCCAAACAATGGAAACAGATAACGCCAGCTTCCCAGGTAAAGTGCTGCACCACCCGACAACAATGGACCTGAGAAGGAGGATATGGCTTTCACAAATTGGCCGAAGGTCAGGCTGCTAGCTAATTTCGAATCAGGAACAATATCACCCACCAAAGGGTTAAGGGATACTTGCAACATGGTATTACCAATACCTAAAAGAGCAAATGTCACTATTACAGAAGCAAAACTATATGTTAAAAATGGAATAAAAAGGGCTGTTGCGGTAATCAAAACACTGATTAATACGGTTTTTCGTCTTCCAATTATATTCATTAGAACTCCAGTAGGAATAGAAAATAATGCAAACCAAATGTACACCATCATCAGTAACAGATTGGCAACTGTATCACTCAACAGAAAATCATATTTGATATAATTTGAAGCGATTCCCACCATATCGATAAAGCCCATAACAAAGAACCCAAACATCACGGGTAAAACCTGTTTGATATTAATTTTTTGTGGCATCTTCCTGATTTTTAAGTTATGCTTTAAATAATTGTCCGTGCAAACTCAATTCAATGTAATTCACCAGCGAATGAATCACCTGGATGTGAACTTCCTGAATACGATCGGAATGTCCCTCGTGTGGAACACGGATTTCAACATCGCATAGCGAAGCCATCTGTCCTCCGGTTTTTCCGGTGAGGCCAATAACTTTCATTCCGGCTTGTTTGGCTGAGGCAATCGCATTAATGATATTTTGCGAGTTTCCACTGGTGCTTATGGCCAAAAGCACATCGCCATGATTGCCCAACGCCTCCACGGTGCGGGAGAAAATATATTCGAGGCCAAAATCGTTGGCCACACAGGTGATATGCGACGGGTCGCTGATGGCAAGTGCAGGCAAAGGCCGGCGGTCGTTCTGAAACCGCCCTGTCAACTCTTCGGCAAAGTGCATGGCATCGCACAGCGAACCACCATTGCCGCATGAAATAATTTTGTTTCCTGATTTCAAAGCCTGAACCATGATTTTACCTGCCTTATCAAGTTTTTCCCAGGTTTCAGGATTCGAAATAAAACGGTCGAGAACCTCCTGTGCCTGTTTAAAATTTCCTTTAATCTGATCAATTATCATCTTATTCCATTTTATTGACTACAGTATCAATTAATCCACCTGTATCCGAAGAATTTTATCAGGCAGTCCTTCTGTGTGAGCTTTTATCACTATTTCTCCTTTGTTTCGAGAACTGCGGAGAACCATCAAACATTTTCCTTTGTAGGTAGAACGCTTGTTCCCTGCCCATTTTTCGTTGCTGAAAATGTCTCCGTTTGCTGTTCCTGCCAGAAAACCGGCTCCTTCAACCGAGAAATTGATTAATCTGTCAGCATCGGGTACTGTTAAGCCATTTTTATCAATCAGGCGAACATTAATGTACGCAAGATCAAGCCCATTCGCCTTCAGTTTAGTTGTGTCGGGTTCTAATGTAATTTCAGTTGGCTTTCCTGTTGTTCTTAATGTATGTTCAGCTACAATTACGCCTTTGTTTCGTGCTACAGCTTTTAGTTCTCCGGACTTATAGGGCACATCCCAATCCATTTTTCCCTGATCACAATCTGCAAGTTTTTTAATTCCCAATGACTTACCGTTCAGGAATAGTTCAACTTCTTCGGCATTGGTAAATGTTCCGACTTTTACATTTTTGCTTTTCCAGTTCCAGTGATCACTCATCGGATACCAATCCCATCGCCGGGTATCAGGTTTATCGAACCACTTTTTCCGTGCTCCATCTTCATCATAAACCATGATATGCAGCATGGGAAGGTCATCATAAAAACTCTGGTAATAATATCCTACAGGAGTCATCTCGTCCGAAATATCCAGGAAAGAGCGCCCCCAGACTTTGGAGGGCCAGACCGATTCTCCCAGGTAGTCTGCTGCACTCCAGTAATAATGCCCTATCACATAGTTCGTATCTATTTCCAGCCAGGAAAATTTTCGATGTTCACAATTCAGGTTGGTTCCTGTTTCGGAAGCTATAAACATCAGTTGAGGAAATTTTTCGTGATCAGACCGGAACATGTTTTCGGTATAATTCCAACTTACCACATCGCCATAAAAAGCCATTTCGGCGGGGAATGAATTTGTGAAATATTCATAGTTGTTCGAATGTTCCCATTCCTTTACAACCTTTTCGCGGGCAGGAAATAATCCAACGGTAACTTTTCTTGAGGGATCCAGGGAATGTGTAAAATCCACCATTCGTTTGTATAAACCTACGCCGTAGTCGCTTGCATCAGCCGGCGTTTCAAATTTCGGATCGTGAAGTCCCATTTGATTATATGTTTCGTTGCCCATGCTCCAGATATAAACGGACGGATGGTTGCGGTCTCTTTTAATAAATGTGGCAAGATCGTTTTTCCAGTTGGCATCAAAAGATTCCTGTCCGCCATAATATTGCGATGTCCATTTGTCATAGGCTTCAGCAAAAACCAGAAAGCCCATGCGGTCGGCAACATCCAACAAAACCGGGGCATGCGGATTATGGCTTAGCCGAATGGAGTTACATCCCATTTTTTTCAGGAGCGCTAACCGACGCTCATATCCTTTTGCTAACGCCGCACTTCCAATGCATCCAAGGTCGTGGTGCATATCGCCTCCTTTTGCAACCACTTTTTTCCCATTGACCAATAATCCTTTGTCGGGTGTCATGCTTATTTCACGAATGCCGAACGTAGTTTCATACTCATCGAGTTGATTATCGTCGGTATAAACTTTCGAAACCGCTTTATATATGTTCGGGGATTCAAAAGACCAGAGCATTGGCGCTGGTATCTCAATTTCCTGGTGAAACAGATAATTTTCTCCGGGATTTATTGGTACAACGGACGTAAACTCAACGACTTTTTTCCCATCGGGGGCAATTATTTCTGTTACCAATCGGCATATTTTTCTTTCGCTGTATTCGTTAATAACATTTGTTTCCACTTTGGCCAGTGCCTTTTCTTTATTAATTGCAGGAGTGGTTATATATGTGCCATATTGAGGAATATACAGCTTGTCAGTTATTTTCAGCCAGACATCCCGATAAATGCCTTCCCCGGTGTACCACCGCGACGTTTCCTTCGTCGTATTATCATATTTTACCGCGATTACATTTTGTATTCCGAACTTAATTTCCGGTGTTATATCATATTCAAACCCCAAATAACCATTTAAATGCTTCCCTAAATAAACTCCATTGCACCAAACTTCGGCAGCCCTGTAAACGCCGTCGAAACTGATAAATACCTTTTTCCCTTTTGAGCTGACTGGTACTTCAAAATATTTACGGTACCAACCTTTTCCATAAGGAAGCCACCCGTTATCGCTGTTTGATTCGTCCTTCGTGAAATTTTCACCGATAGACGCATCGTGGGGCAATTGCACCGTTTCCCATTTTGCATCATCAAACCATTCGGTAAAAGCTGGACTTGTATCACCTTTCATGAATTTCCAATCGAAATTCAAAAGTTCGGTATGCCTTGGCGATTGAATGGCAAAAACAGGTGATAAAAGACACAATAGTGCAATAAGTATCAGGTATATTGTTTTTCTCATGATGGGTATTTATAAAAATTAATTTCAGGCTTTTTACACTTTTGGGCAATGCCCAATAACTGCATGTGTTTCCTTCAAACGATACTTATTTCCTGAAAAACTTCACGACCATTCCGGGATCAGAAATATCGCCGCTGGTGGCTGCTGAAAGGCCAACCCGGTGGATTACATCTCCGGGGATCGTGACTTCACTCCCTTTAAAAATTACTTCTTTTGTAATATCAATCGGATTGTCACCGGCAAGATCCTGCCCATAAACGCTATATTTATCCTTTTCGATAGCATTCGGAAGTTTAAGCGTTAGCGATTCATAATCGCCAAAAATTCCAATTGGAGAATCGATGCTGAAAATTGTTTGCTCAATGTTCATTCGCTGAAGAATGTAATTTCTTTTTATTCCCCGCCCAATTGCAGCTATGGCTACCGCTCCGTTTGGATATTGAGAAGAAAGTACAAATGGTTGATTGGCGCTTGGATTAAGTACCTCTGGTAAAGGAAGTCCGCGACTTACTCTTGCCGGAGCAATTTCGCATAAAGTATCTCCCGGGTTACGGCCTTTACACCAGGTACACCAGGATTCCCGTTCTCCCATGATCCAGCAATCTTTTAAAACTGCGGTATCAATTGAATAGTTATCAGCGCCAACGCCAAACGGTTCGGCAATATGATGCCATCTTATTCCCCGGGTCACTTCATCCATTCTTGATTTTATGTTGCGCCCAACCGGTGGAAATGTATAATCGATTGTACCATTGGGCAGATTACCTGAAAATGTATGCCGCTGAATTCCCATTGCACAACCCAGGGCTGCTGCAATGTAAGGTTCATCTTCGCAATTAATAATTCCTTTTGCGTCGTTTTGTGGTTTGTAATGTAAAAGGTTGGAAATCCTTTTAATCGTAATTGGCTGGGCTACCACATTTTCCACGTCGTACGTTCGATACGCATCGCTAATTTCAATGAATTTTTCATTCATGGCATGTTCGATAATCAAATTTGGGGCATATATTCTTCCTAAATCAGTTACCATTTTCCGCCATTCGATATTGTTAAAGTTTTTTCCCCAATCTACTTTCCAGTAGGTAATTCCGGCATCGTTCGCAACTTTCAACCGGTCAATCCAATAAGCAACCGAATCAACTTTCCCGAATATAGGCGCCTGCTGTGCACATAACCAAACTCCCAAACCTTTCCATCCTTTTGCTTTAACAGCATCCACCAGTTTTTTTGTCCGTTCGGTTGGCGTTCCGGCAAAAGAAGGAAAACGTTCTTCGTTTAGCTCTACAGATCCCAGATAATCGTTGTTAAGCATCCCATTCTCGTTTTGCGGAACATCCCATGAATCATCCATTACAAAAACTAAATCGTTACGAATTTGAGGAAAAAGGCTAGTCCAGTTCATATACAAGGTGTCATGAAACATGCTCCTTTCATTCATCGCTTCGCGCATTGCTTCGTTAGAGCTGTAACTACAAATATAGCCCTGTACATTCCATGTGCTGAAATAATCAAACGCCGTTGATGTATTCGCCGGAACCAGAGATTCAATGGTTTTTGATTGCTTGGAACAACTGAAAATAAGAATTAACAAAAATGGAAGTGTTAGTAAAAATATCTTTTTCATTTTTTAGCGATTAGATTATGGTTTAATAATATTGATTGCAAAAATCTTTAAGGTTTCTTTGTATTAGAATTATTTGTTTACCAGAAAATGAACGATCCGGCAAGCATGCCCAATACTTTTTTCGTTCTTGTTTTCTGAAATTCGGATTTTAATCTGATGTTTCGAATCCGGAAGTTCTCCATCCAATACTACGTACCATGGCAGATAAAGAAATCCGCTCCAATAAGAGTATAAATCAAACGATTTAAAAGGGGCACCGTCAATACTATAGTTGATGATTCCTGCATCAGGTCCTGAAGTACCACTCATCCCAATTGCAGTACCTTCAAAGGAAAACTCGACTAATGATCCGGGTTTGTCAGAGATCATCACCGGAACATTTACAAAACCTTTCCGGGTTTCCAAATGATCAGAAGGTTTCCAGCATTCATTCACAGACCATCCATTTCCGGGAGTTGCTTTATGAATATCTTCGTATACTCCATTCTTGAAACTATACTTATCCAATAAATCAGGTAAAACGTGCTGCTTCTTTTCTTTAAAACTACCAGATGATTTCCAGCAATCATTAAAAAGGGAACGTATCGATTGAAAATACAATTCATATCCAAATGGTGTTGGATGAAGACTTCCAAAATCTTCATCCCAGATCAATTCACCATTATTTATCCTGGCGGTTATTTCCCTGGCCAAATTGATTGAAGGAAGGTTATAATGAACGGCCACTTTATTATGAGAATTAATGACAGCCGGGGTCTTCCCGGAGTTATAGTCTTGTATTTTTGATGGATCGACAAAGTACATTAATACAATATCCATGTATGGGTTGGTCTTTAACGCTTTATAAATAATGCCTTCCATTCCACGGATGCAAGTTGTGGAATCTAGACCAGAATCGTTAACCGAAGCTTCTTCGAACAATAAATCCACATTTCCTTTTGCCAGTACATCGGCAGCTAACCGAAATGCACCCAGGGTACTTCCTGTTGAGGAAATTCCGGCATTGATGAATTCGAATTTAGTTTCGGGGAAATGCTCGGTCAGGTAACGACAGACTTTATCTCTCCAACCATTCATTTCAGTAATTGAACCTCCCATAAATACCACTTTGCCAACTTTATCACGGGTAAAACGCAGATAGCAGTTGGTCAATCCACTTCTGGTTTCGTGGTACAAACTAGGATCAAGTATTGTTTTCACCGGAAATGACTGGTTAAAAATAAAGTCAGCTATGTTTTGCGGGTTTTTGATTGAAAAACGATGATTGTTTTTCGGTTGTTCAGCTTTAATAATATCAGTGAATAAAGTAATTTTTCCTCCAACCCGAATATAACTGTCTGCAATAGCAAAGGCACTTACATCATTGGGTGCAACATTGTCAGTTAATTCAATAACCTGAAGAATGGGTACTTTAAAATCAGCAAGTGTTTTGAAGTTATCGGTTGCGCTTCCCGACCAATTTAACGTATCGCAATCGGGAGCCACACAATAAATACAGGAAACCTTCGATGGGTTTCGAATGGCCCAGTTATACATGTTTATGGCCTCAGCACCGGATGTTTCTAAAACGGCTTTCGAAGTGAATCCTTTTTCCAGAATCAGCCAGTCATAAAAATTATCCCAAATTCCCGTGGCTATGGAATTTTCATTTAAATTTTTCGTGTTTATATAAACAATACTGTATCCTTTTGATAAAAGGATGGAATCAACAGAAGAATTCAAGTCGGGTGAATTGGCATTCCAAACCCATGGATTTCCGGCAAGCGACTTTTTCGGCATAAGAATGAAAGCCTCACTTTTATTGAAAATTAGATTTTCTTTTTCAAAACCCAACCATGTCGTTTTCTTCTTTAATAAAACTTCATTCGAATGTCCGAAGGCTGTATTAAACGCAAGGACGAGTAAAAAAAATAGTAAACTGATCTTCTGGATATCAACTTTGGCCTTAAAATTCCATTGTTTTGTATAGAACAGATGCGTCATGGGAAACATTAATAAGTGGTTATTTTATTCTTCGAGTTGTATCAATATCTGGGTAACTCCTTCGATGCTGGAATCAATCGTATTGTTTGGCCGCTTTTTCCCATTTACCAGAAATGTCTTTACTTTTTGTCCTTGTCCAAAAACAATAATATCCAATACTGCATTTCTGTAATGAAGTTTTTTGAGTTGGATATAATGGACATTACTGGGCAGGAATGGTGAAAATGTGAATGAATCATCTTTGAAACGGAATCCGATTAAACCATTAAGAACCATATTTATATAAGCTGTTGCCGACCATGTTTGATGCTTTGCTGAAGGCCAGATTACATTTGTTGTACTTTTATAGTTTTGCCATCCTCCATCGGGAACGCCGGTATACGGATTATATACTTCCCTGAAATCATAATCTCCTTTATCGCCATCAAGAGCCAGATGGGTAAGGCCATTCAACTCGGTCGTAAAAGCATCGTAATTTCCGGTGTGGACCGCGGCTTTTGCGTAAAATCCGTTTACCATAGGCCATATCATGTTATTATGCCTGCCCGGAAATTCTTTCGAAAACCTTGGAAAATCGGGATATATAGATGTTATTCCAAATTTGGAAACAACAACATTTTTTGTCATGCCGTACGCTTTTTCTTTGCTGATTACATTAAAAATAATGGCAAAAGACACGCCCAAAGCTTCCTGATATTTATCGACGCCGCCTTTGCTGTTGACCAAATAATAAAATTTGTTTTCCTTTTCGTTGTACAGATGCTTTAAAATGCTGGATTTCAAATTGTCAGCCTTGTCTTTATATTTATTTACAACAACCACATTTTCATGTAGTCCGTTGCCCATTTCGGCCAGTGCGAGGTAAGCTCCGTAATAAACACAATTCGTGCTGAGACACTTAATTACCTTAGAATCTTTCGCCTCCCATATTGATGGCGAAAGGTTTGTACAATCAAACGTTGGGGCATCGTATCCTGCTATTCCGTCGTTAAAAACTGATCCACCGGTGAATAAGCCATAATCCTTATCGAATACCGTTTTTTCAAGTTCGTCCATGGTGTTTGCCGAACAACGGTAAGCCTGTTTCAGGAAATCCTTATCACCGGTTACTTGATAATGATTAAAAGCGCCAGCTATCCAGATTATTTTGTCCCAATATTGATGTCCGATTGTATCTCTGTTAATTGTGGTACACCATAAGGTTTGTTCTGCTACTTTTGGGCGCAACAGGCTTACCCCATTCCATGAATTTATTGAATTATCCCTGGTCCAATAAGTTTGTCCGTCAGCGCCTGATGAAAGAATTCCTTTGCGGGTATTGAGGTCGACAGTTTGGACAGCGAGAGTAAAAGCATCAGCAAGATCGGCGTTGTCGCTGATAATCTCCTGACCAGAACCGGTAATTGAAATGAGAATAGAACAAATCAAAAAGAGCTTTTTCATATATTGTATTTGTTGCTTGATGATTGAATTTTCGACGGTTATTTTTTTGAAAAGCCATTATAAAAGGCTACTGATAACGCAGCATAGTCGCCAATTGCTTCGCCCAGTTCAGCAGGAACGATGCGACATACTTTTTTCGATAAAGGAAGAGCCTCCTTCAGGAGTTCTTTTTCGATAGCGTCTGATAATAGTTTTTCTGCCCGGACAAAAATGCTTCCGATAATTATCAATTCCGGATTCAATATGTCTATAAGAATCGATAACCCTTTTCCCAAATAAGCGCCACAGGTCTGGAATATCTCGTTCGCTAATAAATCGCCATTCAGTGCGGCGGTTGCTACCAACTGGGCATTGATCGAATCAATATCGCTTATACTCTTACAAAATGCTATCGATTGCCCCATCTGGAACTTTTCTTTTACTTTAATCTGGGCAAGCTGTGCAATCCCACTACCGCTGCAAAAGCCTTCAAACGAACCTGATTTTCCATATCCCACTGGGCCAAAATTTTCAAGCCGGATATGGCCTACCTCGCCAGCCATATCATTGGTGCCTGAATACAATTCTCCGTTAAGGATTAAACCCGCTCCCAGTCCTGTGCCGAACGTGAGAAAAATAATATTTTTGAATCCTTTCCCGGCTCCAAATTTCCATTCAGCAAGGGCGCAGGCGTTAGCATCGTTTTGGATAGCCACCGGTACGTTAAATTTATTCTGAAAAATTTGAACAATTGGAACAGCATCCCATCCCGGAAGATTTGGCGGAGAAAGTATAGTTCCCCGGAAACTATCCAGCGGTCCGCCACAACTGATCCCAATGCTGGCAATATCATCTTTTTTAAAACCATTTTTTGCCAATATCGATTCCAGTCCATCCATCAACTTCGGGATCATTTGGTCGGGCGTTGGAGATTCAACGGTCTGGTATACTTCCTTGCCGATGATTGTAATCTCATTGTTGTTGCTTATTTTTCCAATGGAGATGGCACATTTTGTTCCTCCAATGTCTACGCCAATTAGAATTTGCATGTTGTTCGTATAAAACGTTGATTATTACTTATTTTTTGCTTTCGATTATCGTTGTATTCTGGCTGTCGTTTGAATCATATCTGAGTTCTACTGATTTGCCAAGGAAATTATTCCTCACCACCTGGCCATAAATACATCGGGATAAACTGATACCTGTTGAAAGATTGTTTAGCTGGTTATCTTCAATAATTGTATTGGTTATATCTCCGGCAATATTTTTTCCATCATACATACTACTGCTCATTGTCGCATAGAGAAATATTCCGGATACAGCAGGAGCTTCTGTTACAGAATCCAACGCTTTTTCAGATGGATCTCCCACAATGTGGTTATTTCGTATTTCATTTGCATATGCTTCAACTCCATAATACGAACCTCCATCGGTTTCCCTGGTGCAATTCATGCCAATTCCGGCCCGATGACTTTTTCGGGAAACACCAGTTATAATATTCCCCACAATCCGGTTGAAATAGTTTGGCGCAAAATAATACATGGGAGAAGTCGCCGTTGAATTTGCATACCTGCAGCTCCAAAGAAAGACCCCATCACAGTTTACACTTACATTGTCGGCAACAACACAATCGATGGAATTTCCAAATAACCAGTATCCCTTCGGATTGTCGTAGATTATATTCTTGTAGTATGTGGTATTCTCGTTTGGATTCATGAGCGTAAAGCGACTTGTACTATCGGGAATTACATCCCATTCTTTTTCCAAAACGATCGATTTTTCACCGGTATTAATTTGTTGAACTCTTCGGTACTGTCCCAAGCCCTTGCCATCAATAATCATTATTGACAGATGATTGTAAATATTCATCGTCGGAATTACAAAAGGTCCGGCAGTTTTTCCAACAATAACCGTATTTGATGTAGAACTCTCAATTGTCCCAAAATTGTGGTTTCCGCCGGGAACCTCATTGCATAATCCTTCTCCGTCATTCCAGTTTTCATTCATTGGATCTTCAGAAGACCCGGTATGAGAAACCGAATTGCGGAAAACGTAAGCATTTGCCCGGAACATAAATCCATGCTTTTCACGATTGATTTCCCGATGACCAACGATGTTGTTATTTTCAAGAAAAAGATAATCAGCGGTGCAGATAATTACACCTTGCCCAAATTCAAAATAATTGTTTTTAACTGTAACATACTCATTTACGTAATTATGTGATTCGAGATGAAATCCTTTGAAATCGCAGTTCGCTATGTAAAACCTTTCCTTGCCAATAACGCAAGAAGAGAGACCCCTGCGATCTTTTTCCGTTTCGGTAAAATCGTAATCCAGTTTCACATTGCAAATAAACATTTCCGAAGCTGTTCGGCTTTGGGTATTTTCAACTCCCTGCCAAATAACCGACTGACCAAGATTAATAAATATATCCGGCCTTGTTGCCACTTCCTTGGGTACTATTATGCTCATGTTGGCAATTCCTACATGACCATCAGTAATTGCTGCTCCGGTGCAGATTATAAAATCCTTGTCTTTTCCACAATAACTGATTATTGTTCCCTGTTTGCTTTCTCCCTTCAGTACAACATTCTTCGGTAAATCTAACCTGGCAATTTTGTAGGTTCCATTGGGGAAATATACAATTCCGCCATTCTTGTCGGCGCCGGCTTTATTTACAAGAGATTGAACTGATTTCGTCACATCTTCAGAGCCATCAGAAACCGGGACGCGATATATATTGGCCCAATTAAAGTGACTAATCCATGAAACACCCAGTCCCAAGGGGTCATACTCTTTTGCAGTACCTTTGGGCCGATCTAAAATCGTCAATTTCTGATCGTTGTCGAGTCTGCTCCAATATCTGCCACCATCATTTGATACTTCAACAAAATATTCTCCTTTCGGAATATTTGCAATGGTAAAAGTTATGCAATATGGATTAAAATCATCAACTGTAACATTATAAGTACCGTTGGAACCGTTGTTAAGTTGTACTTTGGGAAGCTCTATTCGGGCAGTTACGCCAAACTCTTTAGGATCAAAATTTCTGCCAACTACTTTCATCGACAGTCCTTCAAAGGCTTCACGTTCTGAAAGGAATAATGCTCTTGCGGCATTCAGTTTCTTCGGCAAACTCCATCCTGCATTATTTTTTACCCATACAGAATATACTCCCGAAGATGCGTCAACGGGCAATACGGCTACGATGAAATTTCCATTCCGATCGGTTTGTATGATTTCCGGGTTAATGGCTCTAACGGATGGTTCAGACATACTGGAGCCATCAAAATTCCGATCTATGGCAATTTCAGGTTTATCACTTTCAGTAAAACCAAATCCATTTATCCTGAATGATTTACCTGGCTGAACTGCATCAGACATGTTCAGTATTTTGGGTACACCTTCCCAATCTGAGGCCATGGAAACTTGCGAGAAGGTTATCAATAACCCCAAAAGGCACATTAAGTTAAAAATGTAATATCTCATTATATATCCTGATTCTGATTAAAAATTTGACAATCTGTTTATTCCTGAAGTTTAGGGTTATAACCAAAAAGAATCCGAAGCAATTATGGCTTAAGTTGTATTTTCAGGTTGCCCCCGTTGATTATATCCTGATGGTTGATTGTATATTTTCCATACTTCTTCCCGTTAAGTTGAAGCGCATCAATCAAATCCATATTTTCATCAGCTTTTTCAGATGAAATGGTAAATATTTTCCCCGGATAATATTGTGGATCAAGCGTTATCGTTATTTTATCAAAAGCAGGAGTTGTAATTTGATAATCGGTATTGCCCGGACAATCGGGATAGATACCCATCATTGAAAACACCAACCAGGCAGATATGGTTCCACAATCATCGTTTCCGGGTAATCCATCGGGGGCATTCCTGAAATTTTCGTTGATTAACCGATGAACCTGACGTTGTGTTTTCCACTCTTCTTTCTTAGCATAGTTATACAGGTATGGATAAGCTAAATCGGGTTCGTTTGTAATGTCGAAGTATCCCTTTGCAAAACAGGTATCCAGTTTGCTTGTAAACTTTTTTGTCCCTCCCATTAATTTTATTAGTCCCGCAATATCGTGGGGAACCATGAACGTGTAATTCCATGAAGTTCCTTCCACAAAATAATCGCTTCTATTGCTTGCCGGATCAAATGGTTCGGCCCAATTGCCATTGTACAGTTTGCCACGCATAAATCCGGTTGACACATCGAAGCTATTTTTATAAAACATGGAACGATTATAGAATTGATTGTAATCGTCGTCCTTTCCCAAAGCCTTCGCTATTTGAGCCAGGTTCCAATCAGCAATACAGTATTCGAGCGAAGTGGAAACGGAACCCCACACAACGCGCAGGTCTCTCATGTTTTCGTAAAAATGTTGAACATTAGGCGAGGTAAATTGATGCAACATATTCAGGGCATCTTCCGGAATATATCCATAGTTTAACCAGTCATCCATTCCGGGGCGCATATAATTTTCTTTTTCAGGAGTTAACGCGTTGTGCTTCATGGTTTCATAGGCTGCCTGAATATCAAAATCATGTATTCCGCGAAGCCATGTGTCGGAAATTACCGGTAAGGATGGATCACCCAACATCGCATTCGACTCGATACCTGCATATTCCCATCTTGGTAACCATCCTCCTTCTTTTGCCATTCCCAGAAGAGATTTTACCATATCCGATTGTTGTTTTGGATAAACGAGGGACAAAAATGGATGCAGATTCCGGTATGTGTCCCAGAGCGAAAAGACCGAATATCGGGTATAGTCTTTCACTTTACCAATCGTCTCGCTCTCCATTTCAACATACTCTCCATTTACATCGTTGAAAACACCGGGATGAATTAATGTATGGTATATTGCGGTGTAAAATTTAGTCTTATCATCTTCGGTTCCTCCCTCAACCTGTATTTTCGACAACTCAGTATTCCATGATTGTTCTGCATCCGTTTTGGCGCTTTCAAAATCGAACCCAGGCTGCTCTTGCTCCAGATTTTTACGGGCATTTTCAATACTTACATACGAAATTCCTACTTTGACAAGTATTTTTTCGTTTTCCTGAGTGTCGAATGAAAAAAATGCCCCGATATTGTTTCCTGCAATCACTCGTTTAAAACCCGGATACACTTTTGTTTCATCCCAGATTCCGGCATCAGCGGGCTTTTTGCTGACTTGAGCAACAAAGAAAACAGTTTGTATACTTTGAAGTCCGCATATATTTCCAATGTTTTTAAATCCTTCCACTTCCGTATCCGAAATTCGTTGCAATGCCCCGCCTTTCAGGGTTGTAAGTTCCAAATCCAAATTCAGGAGTATATTCGATTTTCCCTTTGGAAAAGTGTAGCACGATATGCTGGATCTTAGTGTAGTGGTAACTTTTGCATCGGTATTGAAATAATCAAGATGTACCGAATAATATCCGGGGCTGGCAAATTCGTTTGAATACTCCGACCGGTATTCTGCCGGGTTTAAATCTAACTTTCCGGTTGTAGGCATCAGGCAGAATATGCCCATATCAGAACAACCAACACCACTCATGTTGAGATGAGTAAACCCATAGATATATTTATTTCCGAAATAATAAGGACTTGGGCCACTACTTTTTGTTACCGGATCGTACGAATTAAAAGGTGAAATCGAAACCATTCCCCACGGCCTGACAGCCCCGGGATTGGTGTTGCCTCCATTCGATGTTCCAATGAATGGGTTGACATAGCTAATTAAATCCCGGGTTTGGGCATTTAATGCAATGAATAATCCAACAATCGTTGCTATTGATTTAATTGACATACTAATAGCGCACTTTATAAAGTGTTCCTTCAAACTTAATTTCATTGGGGTCATCGAGTGTATAAGTAACGATAAGAGGCGCATTTTTGACAAAGCTTTTATTTGCAATTTCTCCGGACGCCCATGACGTACCACTCCAAAGTTTTTTGTCGTAGTTTATTGTAACAGGAACCTCTTTCCCGTTTTGTTTTGCCGTCAGTTTTAAAAGTTGACCTACTGTAACATCCTTATATTCTGCCACTCTGTAATATTTGTCGTCGTTGCTTTTTAGTGAACAAACTATCCGTATATCGGAAACTGCGTCGAATTCTTCAATCGTTGCCTCGTATTTATTTTTTTCAATTTTCTTAAAATCGACCGATAGTTTCTCAATATTTTTAGGCACTACAACATCTTTCTCCAATCCAAAATCATATTTTGGGTCAGAATATTCGCCATAACCAACTAAGGCAATTTGTTCTGGCCCGAGAGTGACTTCATTGCCATTGATCGTGGGTTTAAATCCCGCGTCGGAAAATAAAAGAGTCCCATTCGTCGAGAATCGGGTATTCAGTGTCACCTTTTGAATGCTTTGCGATGGATTAACGACAGTATAAAGCGCCCCATCTTTGTTTTCAGCTTTAAAACCATAAGGCATCCTTGAAATTGGCATTTCACCGAATGTTGTAATTTGTCCAAATTCCTGAAGATCGTAATAGACTTTCTGGATTTTCGCAAACCATTTCGCATCGGAATCGTCCAATAGCTCAAGATTACCGTAATACGAGTTAAACCAGCCGCCTCTTGCCAGCGACAAGAAAAGCATTCCACGCCATGCCGCATTTCCACGTTTGTAGGCTGATCCGGTAGTTCCAACCATAAAGGATGCATTATCAATTCTTGAAAGAGGAAGACCGTTATTCTCATAAAGTCTCACCTGCTGATCGGAAAACAGATCCATTGAACGCCAAAAATTCATACATGGAATATCTGCTGCTCGTGGATCGCCACAATACATCGCATCAAAAATATCGAGAAAACTGCTATTCATAAATTTAGGAAACCCGGCAAATGTTAACCATTCGAGGTATCCATTGTATGCAACAAATACAACATCCGGATTCTTTGCTTTAAAAAGCCGCATGGATGCACTAAAAGCGTTAAAGTTCAGGTCGTAAATTTCACGCGGGGTAAAAATCTTCTCAGCTTCCGGGGTTGCAGCCATAAACCAGGCAAAATCGAACTTGTATAAACGTATTCCCTTGTCGTACCATAGCTGCAAACTATTCATAAAATGATCCAAAAAACCTCCGGTAAAAAAACAAGCGATGTCCCTTTTTTTATTCAACGAATTCTCCCACTCAGGTATTGGATTTAGTTTTCCAACATTATTGGATGAAAACCACAAACCTGGCTTAATGCCATTTTCCTGACATCGTTTTATCCATTTTTCATAACCGTTTTCACTCCAGTTATTTTTTCGCCATACCCGGTAACCGCCATTTTTATCGAACCAAAAATCATCTATTACATAGTAATCAATCAGTACTCCAAGTTTTTTTAGCCTGATTATCTCATTTAATTCTTTCATAACCAGGGACTCGGTTAATTTAACTGTATCCGCAGCTTCATCGTAAGCCGACCAGCTAACATAGACCGATGCTGGTTTTTTTAATCCGGCAAATATTCCTTGTGAATAAACGGTAGCAACCAAGAGAAGATTTAGAATAAAGAAACTTAAAATCGTTTTCACTTTAATTGTATAATTGTTAGAATAAAAGAGCCGGGGGAGTATTATTTAATGCTCCCCTATGCTCTTTATTTTTGAAGAAGATCAACTAATTCCAGTTATTTTCAATTGGTCCTAATCCCAGGTTTGAGTCAATTTCAATTTGAGGGATTGGGAATAGATAGTGTTTTGCGGTTACAGGTTGAATTCCAAATATAGTCTGCAATTCGGGATTTATGGTTGCTTCCAAAATTCCCCAGCGTTTTAAATCGTTGAAGCGGACTTGTTCTCCCATAAATTCGAGTTGGCGTTCACGTTTTAGCAATTCGAAAGCCTGAGCTTTGGTATAACTGCCTATATATTTGAATGCACCTATTCGCTCCCTGACCTGATTTATGAATGACATACAACCGGGGATGTCGCTGCTTTCGAGTTTACATTCGGCACGCATCAAGAGGACATCGGCATATCGCATCAGCCTTGTGTTAACTCCGGATTCCATTGTGCCTCTCGCATTTTCCACATTCGTGTATTTTTTATAGTAATAAATCTGGGGATTGGTATTTGCAAATGTATACGGTTGCACTCCTGTGGCTGAATTATCCAGGATTGTGTTATCTCCGATGCCACCGTAAAAAGTAAGTGCAGCTCTCGGATCAACATAGTTGTTGTTTGATTCATCTTTGTATTTGAAATCGTTCACACGCATAGGTTGAAGTCTCCAGTTATTCCAGCCTCCAATTTCGCTCCAGGTATATAATTGCACATGGGCAGTATTTGTTGCAGAAACGCTTCCACCTTCCGGATCACCAAACATTCCCCAATCGTTTTGGCCAGGAAACCATTGGAATTGGACTTCAAACAGGCTTTCCTCGTTATTCTCATTTTTTTCATCAAAGTTTTCTACCCATCGATTTGCAGGGAGCAAACGATATTTGCCTGATAAAAGGGCAAATTCAGCGTCCGCTTTTGTATAATCTTTATTGTAAAGATAAAGTTTACCCAAAAAACCAATAGCTGCCCCTTTTGAAGCTCTTCCTAATTCCGCTGAAGAATATGTACTTACTTCAGGTAGAATATCTTTGGCCATTTTAAAATCACCCTCAGCAACATCCCAAACCTCTTTTACCGTTGTTGACCTTGGTGCATCTTCTATTCCTGCCTGATCGAATTTAAGCCTCAAAGGAACACGTCCATAATAAAAGGCAAGTTGAGTATAGGCCCAACCCCTGAGAAAATACGCCTCGCCAAGCGACCTTTTGACAATGGCATTTTCTCCTTTATCAGCTAAATATGCATTGGCTTTATCAATGACCAAATTTGAACGCAAAATCATTTTATAAAGCAATCTCCAGTACCCTACAACCGGGTTCGTGGTATTGTTATGTTGGTATTTGTACATCGCCATTATATCTGTTTCGTTTGACGCAGCTGGTGGCAACGGTTCCACCTCGTTTGCAAGAACATCAAACATTTCAGGCCATTTCCACCCGAACATGCTGTTAAAATAAAAGCTGGCATAAATTGCATTGGTACCTTTTTCTATTTCGGCAGGGGTATTAAAATAGCTTGCAGAACTGTATGCATTTTGGTTTTTAAAATTCATGATATCCTCGTTGCACGAAACAGCAAAAAAAACGAGCAACAACAATAACAACTTACTATTAATTAACTCTTTCATATTATTCTTTTTAAAAGATTTAAAAATTAAAATCCAATCTGAACACCAAAAATCAATGTTCTCGGTATGGGATAGGATAAATTATCGATTCCCCGATGCAGGTTATCACCCCCCACTTCAGGATCATAACCATGATATTTTGAAATCGTTAACAAGTTGTTTGCATTGGCATAAACACGGGCATTTTTGAGTCCTGCACTGGCGATTAGGTTCTTAGGTATGGTATATCCCAATGATAATTGCCTTAATTTTAAATAATCACCGGATGAAACCATATTCGAAGATGGTCTGTTGTTTAAATTGGGATCACCGAGCACCGCTCTTGGAACAATACCATTTCCAGGCTTCGCTTCACTTATCCATCGGTCAAGTAAATAAGCTTCCTGGTTTCTGTTTGTATCTCCTCCGCGCATGTACTCATGAACGTTATAGTAAATGTCAGAACCTGCAATGCCTTGAAAAAAGACGTTAAAATCGAATCCTCTATAGTCAAGTGTAATATTGAGGCCGTACAGGTGTTTGGGAATTGAATTTCCAATCATTTGACGGTCAGTACTCGTAATATGTCCATCTTCGTTTATGTCCTTGAACCTTACATCACCGACTCCGGTAGGAGCTTCCTGATAATGCGACCAATTTTTAGCTACAGCTATTGCATTGGCTGCATCTAACTCTGATTTGTTCATGAAAACGCCGTCGGCTACATACCCGTAGAAATAGCCAATCGGATTGCCTATATCCGTGCGTGACACACCCGACAAAAAAGGCTGCCCCAGTCCCAATCCGGTTACTTCGTTCTTTGCATAGGTGTAGTTTGCATTAACTGTATAATTAATATCTTTTATTTTCCCTTTGGATCCAATTAGAAGCTCAAATCCTTTATTTTCACAACTTGCAGCATTTACAATAGCATTGCCACCAAATGCCAGACCGTAACCTAAAGAAGAAGGACGGGGAACGTCAAATAATATATCGTTGGTATTTTTAATAAAATAATCGGCAGTTACTGTCAATGAATTTTTCAGAAAAGCCATATCGACGCCAACGGTTTTTGAATCGGTCGATTCCCATTTGATCATTGGAGATGAGTTGTCTCTTATTGTAGCACCGGGAACCGTGACTCCGCCTAATGGATAATAAACGCCATTTGTCCAAACTTGTGATGTATATCTGAAATCACCGATGGCATCATTACCTGATACACCCCAGCTTACCCGGAGTTTTAACTGATCGAATATATTTAGTTTTTTTATAAATTCCTCTTCGTGCATTTTCCAGGCTACAGCAACGGATGGGAATGTTCCCCAGCGATTTGTTGGAGCAAATCTCGGAGAACCATCACTTCGCACATTTACAGTTAAAAGATACTTGTTGTCAAATTGATAATTAAACCGTCCAAAATAAGATAAGAAGGCGTAATTCCAGGCTTCCTGCCTGTCAATAGTTTTTGATTTTCCAAGAAACACATTTTTAACTTCAGTATTCGCAAACTCCTCGGCAGAAATTCCGATACCTCCACCATTTGCATAATTTTGCCATGAGTTTCCTACCATTACCGATATGTCGTGTTTGCCAAAAAGATGGTTATATGTCAACGTATTTTCAATAAGTGGATTAAATGAGTGGTTGTATTCCTCCGAAGCGCGGTTTTTTACTGCAACTGCTCCGATTGCAACAACGTATGCATCCTGCCAGCTTTTATTATGGCTAAAATCTCCTCTAACTCCTGCCTGTATTCTATATTTTAATCCTTTAAGCGGTTCAATTTCCGCCCACAAATTGGCTTGATAAATCAATGCTTCTCTTTTCGGATGGCTTAGTGTGGAAATAAGAGGGTTAGCGCCGTCCACTCCGGTACTTCTATCAACAACGCTGTATCCACCTAAATTTGTTGAATCATAAATAGGAAAAAATTGGGGCATTTGAGTCAGCCACTGAATATTTGGCTGTGCGCCTTCATTGGTATTATAGTTAAAAGCGAAGTTATTACCCAGATGGAACCATTTGCTCATGTTGTAATCGTTTTTATTTCGAATATAGAGCGTGTTGTCTTTTGGCCCAATTGTAATGGATTCGTTATATTTATAGCCAATACTCGTGAAGTATGTTGCCTTATCTGATCCGCCCGAGAAACTTGCACTAATTTCATCGGTATGGGCAGTTCTAAAAACTTCATCCTGCCAATTGGTTACATCTTTTCTTGCATTCGGATACATTGTCATCAATTTTTCTGGTATTGATCCTCCAGAGTTTTTAAGTGCATCCTCCAGATAGTCTATATATTGTGATGCATTCAGTACATCAAGTTTCTTGGGAGTTGTAGCTATACCCGTGTAAGCACTGACATTTACCTTTAACGGACCAACTTTTCCTTCTTTTGTAGTAATCAAAACTACTCCGTTGGCGCCTCTTGCACCATAAATAGCAGTTGACGAAGCATCTTTTAATACTTCAATTCGTTCAATATCATTGGGATTAACGGTTCCAAAATCACCGCCAACGAATCCATCAATTACATAAATAGGATCGGTCTGATTAAAAGTAGTAACACCCCTTATCCGGATTCTACCTCCTGCAACATCAACCCCTGATACCTTTCCCTGAATAAGAGAACCAAGATCGGTTACCACGCGATCGCCAATATCCTTACTAGAGACGGAAGAAACCGATCCGGTCAGGTCGCTTTTCTTCACTGTTCCATATCCAATGGTAACAACCTCATCAATACCAATGGTTTCTTCTTTCAGAATTACATTAAATGTTGATTTTCCTACCACCAAAATTTCCTGCGTTTTCATTCCCACAAACGAAAACACCAAGGTTGTATTCTCTGGGATATTCGAAAGAGAATAGCTTCCTTCTGTATCGGTTATCATCCCGGTAGTAGTACCTTTTGCAACCACTGAAACCCCGGGAAGCGGGGCGCCGGTGGAGTCTGTGACTTTTCCGGATACCGTTCTGTTTTGTTGTGCCTGACCATTTCCTTCGCTTTTGGTCAGTATTACCTGATTGCCGTAAAAAGAATAATTAATATCGTCTTTCTCGAAAAGAATATCCAGAATTTCATTAATGGATTTTTCCTGTACATTGATACTAACTTTTGAATCGACATCAACATTCTCTTTGTTGTAAATAAATTTAAAAGAGGACTGGTTCTCAATGGACAACAAAACCGATTCAACGCTGGCGTTTTTAAGGTCAACGGATAGTTTTGTTTTTTGCGCATACGAATTGTTCGCCATTAACTGTACGAAACTTACTAATAGCAAAAACACCGATAATCTCATAATTCGTAAAATTTTTTTAACGGGACAGTACATACTTTCCCACCCCATTCGGTTTTTTTTCATAAATTTGAATTTTAGTTGAGTAAATAAATTGCTTGAAAACTCGCTAATTATTGGGGAAGTGTTAGCCGCACTTCCCTTTTTTAGTTTTTTACTTTATTAGTTTACATGTGTATTTGTTTTTTTGTTGAGCTGGTAATTAGAATTTCCTTTTTCTTAATTTTTCCTTCATTGTCGACCGTTCGTTCCTGAATTGTGTAGTCAATATTCATGGTCAGTTTCATATAGCGAAGAACTTCTTCCAGATTTTCTTTTTCCATGATTGCCCGGAACAATTGACTGCGGTCAACATCGGAATTAATTATAAAACCGACATTGTAAAATCTGGAAATTTTACGTATCACCTCGTCAAGATTATCATTCATGAAAATCAATTTGCCTGTTTTCCATGAGGTATAATTCTGAACATCAACCACCGATATCGCCGTACTATTTTTTAGGCTGTTGAATACCAACCGGTCGTTTGGTAATAGATTCTGCCTGATTTTCTTGTTGTTTTTTGAAACTTCAACTTTGCCGGATGTTACAACTACCTCTGCAATGGAATCAACATCGTATGAAACAACATTAAAAGAGGTCCCCAGAACTTGAACATCGATCGATTGAGTATGGATAAGAAACGGTGATTTGGGATTTTTCACAACATCGAAATAAGCTTCCCCATTTAAACTTATATTCCTGTCTGACTGAAATTGTGTAGAGTACTTAATTACCGAGCCGCTATTTAACCAGCCGGTAGAACCATCAGGAAGAGAAAACTGTGTTCTTGCGCCATACGGGGAATGAATCTCGACCCAAGAATTTGAAGAACTACGATCCTGATAAAGGTAAAGTGTGACAATTACGATTGGAATCAGCAAAACTGCAGCTGCTTTTGCATAAATCTGCCACAGCATTCTCAATGTGCTGGGTTGCCGGTTTGAGCGAAGCAGTATTTCATGGTTGATTTTATTCAACACGGGTGATAAATCTTTCTGATCCGATGTTTCTCTGGTTTCCAACTCATTCCAATGATTGCTTAAAACTTCATTGAGTTCCGGATTATATTTCTGATTGGTGAAATATTTGTCAACTGTTGCTTTGTCGTTTAACGAAAAACGACCTCGCAAATACTTTCTTATTATTTCAGCCTGGAATTTCATTCTCTGTCTTGCTTTTCTATTATATCCACAAGTTAGGAAATCGTACTATGGCAAATGAAAAAAATAAAGGAAATTAAGAATTGCTGAATGGTTTATTACTGCTAACAGGGGAAAAGAGAATTGTTGGTCAGAGTTTGTAGAAGAAGGAGAAAAACAAAAATCCCAGTTCATTATTGTCCTTTTTTGCCTCGGTAATTAAAAATTTCTGTGCCGCAACCAGTTGATTTTTCACGGTTTGTTCTGAAATGTTCAGTATTTCAGCAATTTCTGAATTCTTTAATCCGTCTTTTTTGCTCCGGATAAATATTTCACGACGGGCCGGAGACAACCGGTTAATGATCGTATCGACATAATCGAGCAAATTTTTGTATTCAACCATGCTGAGATCGGACGAATTGTTGCTACCCAATTCGATGGCTATTTTCTGTTTGTATTTGTTGTCCTGAAGTTTCTGCCGGTAAATTTTTTTTGTGGCATTCAATGCGATAGTAAACAAATAAGATTTAAAAGAAGATTCGGGCTGCAATTCTTTTCGTTTTTCCCATATTTTCAAAAAGATATCCTGAACCACTTCCTCTGATTCCGGTTCATCTTTTATGATACTGACAACAAACGAATAAAGCGTTGGACTATATTTGTGAAATAATTGATCGAAGGCACGATGATCGTCTTTCCTGAGAGCAGAAATAAGTGTTGTATCTAATATTTTAGTGTTGTTTTGCAAAATATAAGATCATAATTGTATTACAATTTTAGACATTTTTTAAGTCTTACTTATAAAAGAAAACAAAAATCCCGAAAAACAAAACAATGCTTTTCGGGATTTCTTGAAAAAAATTGAAATTTCTTATTTGATAATCATTGTAAACCCGCCGCGTGGCTGAAGTTCAAGCTCACATTTTGTTTTGCCGTTTACTTTTTGTTTGTCGATTTTCACATGGGTGCGGGTTTTTATTTTTTCGCCACCATCGGTATAACTCGTCATTTCGTATGTTTTTCCCGTTTCCAGAAAATCAAGCGGTATATTTATTTCGCGTGCATCGTTATTGGTAATACCAGCAACAAACCACTGGGGTCCTTTCCGTCGGGCCATGACGATGTATTCGCCGATTTTTCCGTCCAGAATTTTGGTGTCGTCCCAAACCGTGGGCAATTGGTCGAAAAAATCCAGTTCCGGTTCATCCTTTACATCGTCCGGCGTGTCGTACCAGTAAAGAAATTGCAGTGGACTGTAATTGATTACCGAAAGCGCCATTTGATGGCATGATGTATTGAGCAACGAACGGGCATTGATGCTGTTTGCCAGGTTGGGTTTGAGTTCTTTCCGATGAAAATAACACACGGTTGCATCGGCAGCGCCGGCAATGTAGCGGGTAAACGGCAGCGTAGTATTCGTGTTCCCGTCGGGAAACTCTTCGTTTCCGCGAACGCCTTCCTGGGTCAGCAAATTCGGATAGGTGCGGCTAAAACCGGTGGGCCGGTATTCATCGTGAATATCAACCATCAGGTGATGATCGGCACATTTTTTCACGGCCTCGTGCATCCAGTTTGTCCAGTGATGCGATCCCACCTGTACAAAGCCGAATTTCACCCCGGCAATTCCCCACGATTCATACAACGGCAAAATTTGGTCGAGGTATTTTACCAGCGCCCGCTGATTGACGTACAACCATATTCCAATTCCTTTTGATTTGGCATAGGAAACTACTTCCGAGATATTTAAATCGTTCACGGGACAACGTTTCGGGTCGACATTTGATTTTCTCGGATCGGAGGCAATAGCGTGTTCCGCACCATACCATCCGGCATCAAAATGCACATACTCGATTTTTCGTTTTGCGGCAAAGTCAACCACTTTTTTTGCCCCATCGGTAGTCAAAGAAACCGTGCGGATTACTTTGCCCGGTTTGATCCATTCGGGATTTTTAATCTCGCATGGTGGGTTCAAATTCAGGACCAGATCGTTGTTTGCCAGCAAATCGATTGGTTTTTCGGCTACCATCACCACCCGCCACGGCGTTGCAACCGGGGCAATTTCTTCAACCGGGCCATACATGGCGCAACGGATGATGTTTTCCTCGCCGGTATTTACCTTGAATTTGGTGCGGCTATAATTCACCATTTCGGCTTCTGCTAAGCTCGCGTACAAACCGTTGCCCAATTGCAGGGTGAGCGGTCGCTCAGCCAGGTCTTTCCAGTCTTTTACCGGAAGAAGTTGATAGTCGTGCTGGGCGCGGCAAGTAACCCAGGCCAGGGTATTCTCCGGTACAGAAAAACTGGTTTTTTCTGTACTGATTGTCAGATAAGCGCCGCCATAGTCCGGATGTTCAGGAAAGAAATAGCGGAATGCAATTCCTTCGTTATATGCCCGAACGATTAATTGGAGCTTCTGTCCTGTGTTTTTCTTTTTCAGCGTTATGGTTTTCGCGTTGAAATGGTCGCGTACCGTTGCCCGTTCACCATAAACCGGATGCCAGACGGTATCACGGGATTGTTGGGCAACCGTTTCAATTTCCATCTCGCTTTCCCATCCGGTAATTCCAAGTTCCGAGTTGAGGATAACAGGTTTGTCTTTGTAATTGATGTGATAATTCAATTGTCCTTTTTTCTCCGATGAATCATTGACGGTGAGGGTCATTGTCAAAAAGCCATCCGGCGAACTAATTTTTACCGGTTCACCTGCATTGCATTTCAGAACAAAGAAAAAAGACAGAAGAAAGATTGCTGTATAATTCATTATACTTGGTTTAAACATTGAATTTGCTTAAAGTTAAAACTACTTTAATTGGTTTCTCTTCCTAATTTTAAATATCGAATAAGGAATAAAGAATAAGAAATATCAAACGATCAGGAGTGTGCTTACACCCATTTTTATTTTTTTATTAACATGAGTTCGACATAAAAATTTATTTGCTTTAACTGCCCCATCCCTTCCCCAATCCAGGAAGGGAGTCTGGCCTGTGAGTTTGACAAAGTCCGTTCAATAACGATAAACCCATCGCATTGTTGCAGACCTAAAGTCCCCCCGGGTGGGGGATTAGGGGGCAACCAGAGGTAATGGTGTAAATTTCATTCGTGTTGTATTTTGTATCGAACTCAGGTTATTAATAAATCCGGGCAACCCAGCCTCCACCCGATGCCAGCGAAACCGTGATCCGGTCGCCTTTTTTCACTTTCCTGATTTCTTTTTTGTAATCGTTGGCACGAATATCGGCATTGATTCCATCTCGAAATAACTCGACAGTATATTCCTTGTTTTCTGTCAGGAAATTAAAATCGAGTTCCATTTCACGGGGAGTCCAGTCGGTGATGGCAGCCACAAACCATTCGTTTCCGTGGCGCCGGGCCAATGCAACATAGTCGCCCACTTTACCTGACAAGGGAACAATCTCGTCCCATTCGACCGGGATCTTTGTTAAAAACCGGGTACATTCTTCTTCACGGTAATATTCCGAAGGAGCATCAGAAAGCATCTGCATCGGGCTTTCAGTAATAACGGCCATCGCCATTGAATGGGCACGTGTTCCCTGTCCTGTCGGCATATCGCCATCTTTTCGGAATGATCTTTTAGTCGAATTTCGCATGGTGCCGGGAATATAATCCATCGGACCGGCCACATTGCGGATAAATGGTAGTGTGCAATGGTGGTCAGGATTGTCATAATCGGTACCTCCACTGTATTCGAACTCGATGAGCGCTTCGCGGGTCAGCACATTCGGAAAAGCGCGCCTTAACCCGTCGGGTTTGTATGCCCCATGAAAATCAATGACCATTTGGTGCTTGGCGCATTGTTCGGCAGCCCGCCAGTAAAAATCCACCATTTCCTGATCGGAGCGGTTCATGAAATCAATCTTTACTCCTTTTACACCCCATTTTTCAAACTGATCCAGGGCGGCGTCCATTTGCGCATCGAAATTTGCATACGTTACCCACAACATGACATCCACATTTTTTGATTTTGCATACTGAACAATTCCCGGTATATCGAGACCGGGAATCACTTTGGTCAGGTCTTCATCTTTCGTCCAGCCATCGTCAAATAAAAAATAACGAACGCCATGTTCCGAAGCAAAATCGATCATGTATTTGGCCGTTGGCGTATTGATCCCGGCTTTAAAATCAACCCCGAAAATTTCGCGTCGTGCCCACCAATCCAAAATCACCCATCCGGGACGAACCCACGAAGGGTCTTCAATTTTCAGTTCCGGGCCCATCAGATAAACCAGTTGGTTTTTAAGCAAATCGGTATCCTGATTGGCAATAGCAAAAATACGCCACGGAAATTCGCGGCTCGCTTGCGTTTTGGCTATAAAATCCTTGTGTTCGGTAACTCTTTTAACCGATTTTGAATTGCCTTTTTCGTAATATTTTGCCGGGTATTGCCAGAAATAAGCTTCCAGAAATTCTGCATTTTTATTGAGCCACAAAACCGGATAATCCTTCACATCGGCTTCGAGGAACAAAATCTTTTTGCCTGAAGGAAGTTCGAGCAATGCAGGTAGGTTCCCCTTATCGTTTGGCTTCAGTTCAGCAATCGTTTTTTGAATGTACGGCGCTTCGTAGTCGCTGTTGGCATTTAGGTCGTACTGGAATGTCAGTCGTGAATTTTTATCGGTTACAAATTCGGCATGTTCGTTCCGAACCGTTATTTCTCCCGGGAGAGCGCTTACAACCCGGTAAGCAATACCTTCGTTGTAAGCGCGGATTAGCAACTTGCAGTTTTCCCGAAATTCGATGGTCGTTTCGTTGAAGTTTTCAGGAATGGAGGCCTGCTTTTCCTTGATAACAGGCACAACCATTTCGTTCACTGTCCGTGTTTTTATCTTTTGTATATGTGGATTTACTACAGGAATATCGCCGCGATCGGTTTCCATCCGGATGTCGCGGACTTCAAACAGTTGTACTCCTTCAGATAAAATCTGAAGGGATATTTTTTCTGAAATGGTCGTCCGGATAAGGATTTTTTTATCGGGAGAAAAAGTTTCGATGTCTTTTGCGCTGAGTGAAATGGAAATCAGCAGAAAAAAAAGGAACATGTAATTTTTTTGGTTCATCGGTTTAACTGGTTTAAAATTTTCAGCGGCATTCATCAGATAATGAATGTCGCTGAAAATTAATTATTTTATTCGGAATAACGTCAGTAAGTTATAACGGATAAGGCGAATATGGAGCAATGGCAGAACCATTGTTTGGTGTCCGCTGGTCCTCTTTCGGGAATTTGATATCGAAAACAATATCCCAATGTCCGTTGGATTTTTGAGTTACCTGTTTCACCCAGACGATTGCATGTGAAACATTGTTTACAACTGCAGGGCTAACTGTCGGATGAGTATGCGAACCCCAGGCAATTACAAATCCGCCTTTTGTTTTGGATGCGCTGAACGTGTCACCCACTCGTCGGCTGGAAGTGTAGATATTATAAGCCTGTCCTTCGGGCGCAGGACCAAAAATGTACCGGTCGACGTACGTTTTTATATCTTTCACCGAAAGAACCGTATTGAAATTGGCCTGTGTCATGGTGGCCCTCAACGATGAAAGGTACAGATAAGTAAGATCGGTAAAACCGCCCAAATAAGGAAGAGAGGCTGTGTAATACGATGCACCGGCACCGTAGGCATGCAAACTTATTGGCTGAACCCCGGAAGTGGTTTTCGTCAGAACCCAATCAATCATTAACTGATTCGCTTTCGCCTCAGTAATTCCATATACATGCGTAGTTCTGTAAGCAGAAAAGAAACATTTATTATCAGCCGGATCGGTCGACATGGCAACATCCTGCAGGTAGGTGGCCCGTATGGCAATTGCAGGAATCGTTAAATTAACGGTAACCGTTTTGGCTCCATTGTTTTCAGCAACCAGCCGGATGCCCTGAACGCCTTGCTCTCCTTTTACTTTAAAGCTGAAATTATAATCATTCCCGGCATCCGAACCAATATTTACTGTTTGTAAAGCTCCTTCGGTTCCATTTTTTGTAACGGCATATTTCAGGGTTTTAATATCCGAGCCTGAAGCAATATTTCCTTTTAGCTCGTTGTCTTCCTGATCGAAGAAATAGTTTAATTCTGTCAGGTTCTGGTCCATTGTTAAGGAAATAAAATCACCGCTGACCACATTGGTTACTTTAAATGTATCGACAGCAATGCCACCGTAAATATTTTCGGCTTTCAGCAAAACATATTGCAACCCGGCAGCAACTGGTACTTGTGCCGTGAAATCGACATTTTTCTTATCTCCCAGCGCCAGGCTGACCGGAGTTCCTTTTTGCCCGTTGTTCACTGTTTCAAAACTGATCAGTTTCAATTCATGTTCACTGACAACATTCCCGTTGATATTAAACGGGATTCCAATAGCTACTGTTTTGCGAAATTTGATTCCCCCTTTGAAAGTGAGTACAGGCAATTCTTTAACACTCGCGACCTTTACCGTACGAAGATTGATGATGTCATTATTATCGAAAACGGCGATTACGACACTGTTCAGTGTCATGGTTATCGGAACAACAAGTGTTGTGTCCAGTGTATTTCCGGAAACGGGTATATTGATTTCCGAACCGATGGTGAGCTTTTCGCTGTCAACGGCTTTGGTTACAATTTTGTAGAAGGCGTTTTTCAACCCATTTTCACAGGTTATCTTGATGGGTATTTCCAGTTGCCCTTTTTCGTTCAGCGACTCGTATACATCGGGAGTGCCTTGCAGGTCAATGGCATAACCGGCATCAAGGTCGTCTTTCTCGCAGGCAAACAGGAGCAAGCCGACAAACAATGAAAGAAAAATTTTCAAAAACGATATATTTTTCATTTGTAATTCGTTTTAAGGTTATTATAAAAATTGATGTTCCTCATTCCGGGTTACCAACCCGGATTTTGTTCAAATACAGCTTGTGAGTTTGCGTCGATAACCGATTGCGGAATAGGGCAAAGGTTATTCTTTGGAAGAACAGTTAACGATGACGGTCCGTACCCAAATCGTTTTGTCCGGTCGTACAGTAAACCCAAACGGCATAATGTCATGGTACGGAATTCCTCACCTACGAGTTCACGAGCCCTTTCGTCAAGAATATAATCGATATTGACCTGAGCCGGGAGTACAGGTATTGCAATGGATCTGCCCCTTACAACGTTGATGTCGGCAGCAGCTTTTGTGTTATCCCCGTTTTTCATGTATGCTTCGGCCCTGATCAAATAGGTTTCAGCCATGCGGATAGCATAAAATTCCATCACAAAGCCATTGGCCGGTTCCTGTGCGTAGTGCCAGTCGGAGCCCAGTTTCATAATACGCGGGAACGCACGTTCCATGGTATCCTGACGGGTGGTCAGCCATTCTTTTTTGATAATATCACCAGGTTTTGTTTTTACTTCAATAGTTGTACCGTTGGCCAATGTAACTGTGGTTGTATAGGTAATATCATAATTTGGGACTTCCACCCCGTTAATAATCGGATCAGGAGATCTAAAAATACGGTTGATATTGGTTTCTGAATTCCGCATATCTCCGGCACCCGATTTATTCCACAAATCGTAGCTGAAATAATTGGTCGGGCGCAACCAACCAATGCCACGTCCAGTCCAGTCGCGGGCCACATTCCCCCATCCAAATTTCTGGAAACTCCAGAAGCTGGGCCAGTAAACGCGTTCCTGGTCGGTCCGGGTGGTTAGTCCATCGTTCAATCCACCTGCCAAATATTTATCTACCTGAATAACCCAGATCGATTCTTTGTTTCCGGTTTGATAACTAAAATTGGAAAAACCGCCGGTACTCCTCATCTGGAATAAATCCCAGAAAGCATCTTTCCCTGCTACATCTTTTCTCCAACCATGCCGTTGGGTCATCAGGTGGTATTCTCCCACTTTCTGATCAATGATCATGCTTGCTGCATCAATGGCTTTTTGATAATAGGCCTTATTTTTACTTTCATCACCCAAAGCAATGTACATTTCGGCCAAATAATGATACGCGGCAGCTTTAACAACCCTGCCCGGTTCAGAAACCGATGTGGGCAGGTTATTTGCAGCAAATTCAAGATCTTTGGCGGCAAATTCATACACTTCCTGCCGTGTATTGCGGGTATATCCCAGGCTTGGTTCAGCAACTGCTTTTTCCAGAATGGGAACTCCGCCGAATAAAAATCCCAGGTACCGGTAAACATATCCCCTGAAGAAACGGGCTTCGGCCTGAGCTTCCAGTTTTTCAGTTTCGCTGTTCCATCTCACCAGTGGATTTTCTGTTTGTTCAAGCAAAAGATTGACATTGTATAACAATCCCCAGTGGCGTCCAAAAACAACTCTGTAAATATCCGTAGTGGGGTTAATATACGACCAATCGGTAAACGGGAGCTGGTCGCCTGTGGGCCTGAAGAAAATGTCTGTTCCGGAACCAAACTGGAAAAAATCATCGGGGTTATCCCTGAAATTATAATTCTGACGGGCAATTGCATAAAAATGGTTCAAGCCGGCCCTGAACTGGGCTGCATTCAAAAACGAATTGTCCACGGTTAAAAAATCATCGGGTGTTTCTCTCAAAAAGGCATCGTCATCACAGCTAAAAATGCCTAAAAGAGACAAGGCAAAAACATATATTATTTTTTTCATATTCATCTGTTTTATCAATTACTATTCAAACATTAAAATGAGATGTCCACGCCTACAATTACTGACTTCATTACAGGAAAAGTATCAGCGGCATGTTGTGCGCCGGTTTCAGGGTCATAACCATCCCATTTGGAGAATGTAAGCAGGTTTTTAGCTGCCATGAATACTTTCATATTTTCGATGGGAGTTCCGCCGAGCAAATGTTTCGGGAAAACATACGAGAACGAGACATCCTGCAGCCTCACGAAATCGCGACGGCTGGGGAATTGATAACCCAATGAATTCGTCCAGTTCGGACGGGGAATTTTATTGGAAGGATGTTCCGGCATCCAGTATTGCTTGTCAAGCCAGCTGGCAACTCCACCTCCATACAATGTTGAGGGGTTGTTTGCATACAGGTTGTCTCCTTTGTAGTACCCGTTTTCACCGCTTCCGGCAATCCAGTTAAGAAGGAAATAGAGTTCCATATTTCGGTACGTAAGCGTATTGGAAAGCGTCATGGTAAAATTAGGTTTGCCGTATCCTACAATAGACCGGTCGCCCGCAGCAGTTATTTTTCCGTCGCGATTCATGTCTTTGAAACGTACATCGCCGGGATTGCCCCCATAGATGGCCATGTATTCGGCATCGTTCATCTGGATAATCCCGTCGAACGTATAGGTATAAATAGCCCCCAGCGATTTGCCGATAAAAATATTACTTGAAATGTCATCGTCTTCAATGCCATCTTTATTTCCATCGAGGCCATACAACGAAACGACTTTGTTCCGGTTCATCCAGAAGTTGACGCTCGAAGACCATGTAAAGTCAGGGGTCTTGATATTGTTTGAATTCAACTGAAATTCGAGTCCCCAGTTGTTTACTTTCCCAATGTTGTCGCTAACATTCGAGAACCCGTTCATAATTGGGATGGCTCTATCCAATAATAGGTTTGTAGTGTTTGAATTATAATATTCAATATTTCCGCTAAGCAGGTCTTTGAAAATAGAAAAATCAGCGCCAAAGTTAAGTGCTCCGGTTTTTTCCCATTTTAAAGCCTTGTTTGCCAGTTTTGCAGCAGAAGTGGTGTTTACCGTGCTGTTCCCAAACAGGTAAGAACTTGAACCGATAGACGGGAACGTTGCATATTGCCCGATGGAAGGGTTCCCGTTTTCTCCGTAGGAAGCTCTTAATTTCAAATAATCTACAAAGGGCAGATTATCTTTGACAAAATTTTCTTCACTAATGGTCCAAGCGCCTGCTACCGAGAAGAAAGATCCGTATTTGTTTCCTTCGGCAAAGCCCGAATATCCATCGTAGCGAATAGACGAAGATAAGTGGTAGCGTTGTTTAAATGCGTAATTGACACGCGCCATATACGCAAGTTGTGCCAATTGGGAATACCCGGTATCAACTCCCCGGTTTTCAATTTTTCCCTTTTCCAGGGCATTAACGCCCAATACACTTGTCCCGGCCAGTGAGAAATCTTTTGCTGTAACATTGGATGACCGGGTCAGTTGCTTTTGCCGTTCGGCCAGTAGCGTGACGCCGATAGAGTGATCTTTAATAACCCGGTTGAAGTTGATCAGATGGTTCAGGAACCAGTCCGTTCTGTAACTGTTGGCTACATTGCCGTTTACATCCTTTAAAAATTTGGTTTGATCTTTCAGGTCGGCATCTTTCATCGTATCCATGTAATATCGTTCGTCGTAGAAATTGGCCGAATGTCCTTCCCAACGATTCAATGAATAATTAAATGTATACGAAAGCCCTTTCACCCAGGGAACATCTACTATTGCGGAAAAAAGGCTCCGATAATTCTGGTTCCTGTCCTCATTGTATTGCTGGGTTCTCCAAAACGGATTTTGGGTGGTTGTTTGTCCCTGCGGATAACGTTGCATCACATTTTCAAATCCGGGTGTTTGAACATATTTCCACGAGTAGGGTGCGTTAATGGTAGCATTCCGCAAATCGGCTGCAATTCCGTCTGCATTTTTACTGATTGCCGATAAATTAATGGATAGCTTCAACCAATCGGTGATTGTACTTTCGATTTTTGAGTTGACTGAATATTTTTTGAACTGGTCGCCTACCACCACGCCATCCTGATCCAACAGCTGACCGGAAACATAATAGTTTAATTTTTCGCCGCTACCGGAAATGCTTAACTGATAATCCTGTATCGGGGCCAAACGGGTAACTTCGTCAAACCAATCAATAATATTTCCTGCCTGATAAGCGTTGTATTCGTAAATAGTCAGAAGGTTTTGCAGCTCCAAATCGGCAGGCGAACCTCCATTCAATGTTTTAACATCTTTTTTTATCTGGATATATCCTTCTGGATCGAGCATGTCGGGACGGTTTGTATATGTTTGAATTCCACCTGTTGCCCGGAAGCGAACAGTTGGTTTGGATGTTTTTCCTCTTTTTGTCGTAACCAGAATTACCCCGTTTGCTGCCCTCGATCCGTAAACCGCTGCAGAGCTGGCATCTTTCAATACATCAACCGAAGCGATGTCACTGGGGTTAAGCTCGTTGAAACTACCTACATATATAACGCCGTCAACTACGACTAAAGGCGAATTTGATGCCTTGATCGAATTTTGTCCACGAATATTGAAACTCGGGTTGCCGCCTGCATTGGTCGAGGCTCCAACATCAAACCCTGGCATCTGGCCTTTCAGCGCATCCAGAACGTTTACATTGGGGAGAACTTCCCTGGGAGAATCTTCCAGCCGGACAGAAGCAACGGCTCCTGTTAAATCTTTTTTACGGGCAACGCCATAACCAATCGCCACCACTTCTTCAATGCCAATTGTTTCATCTTCCAAGGTCACATTTACCAGTGTTTTGCCTGCGATTTTAATTTCCTGTGCTCTCATTCCCACAAATGAGAATACCAGTGTGGCGTCTGAGGGAACCTTCGCAAGGGAATAATTTCCGTCGACATCGGTGATGATCCCGTTGGATGTCCCTTTCAAAACCACTGTAACCCCCGGCAACGGGGCCCCTGACGAATCGGTGACTTTCCCGGTAACTTTCAGTTCTGTTTGTTCGGTCTGGAGAGTCGATAAAATAATATGCCGGTCGACCATCCGATAGCTAACATTGGTTCCTTTAAAAATATTGTCCAGTACTTCTTCTATCCGAAGTTCCTTTGCATTCAGATCAAGCTTTCGGTCCAAGTCGATAGCGTCTTTATTGTACACGAAATAATATTCACTTTTATCTTCTATTGCCCGTAGAACGTCGACAACAGAAACATTGCGAAAATCCATGGTCAGTTTGGTCGATTGTGAGTAGCTATTCAGCGCAACGACCTGAATGATTCCCGCCAATATGAGCAATGATGTTAGTTTCATCTTTAATACAATTTTCCGGGGGGACCTAAAAATTAAGTTCCCGGCATTTAACCATTTACTTTTTTTCATACTTTTGAATTGATTTATTTGTAATTAATGAATCACGGAAAACAATCTGAACGGGAAAGAGTAGCAGCTCTTTCTCGTTCTTTTTACAAGTTTTTTGTCATAGGCGCCTTTTTTGCTGTTAGAAAAGTTAGCTTTTTTGAGTGTGTATTTTGATTTTTAATTGGTCATCAATTTTTTCCCGGGATTGCGTTTGATGATGATCGTCCGCTTCGAGTAATTTCCGTCGGCTTGTTTCAATCGTTTGGGGTATTCAACCGAAATGGGAATTGAGTTTGAAAAAATTTCGAGGACCTGCTCGATGTTTTCGTCGAAAAAAGTTGCATACAGCGAATAATTGCCCAGCTCCGGATCGGCCAGTTGAATATCGACATTGTACCAGCGTTCGAGTTTTTGCAGTATACCGGCGAAACGTTCATCGTTGAAAATCAATTTTCCATCTTTCCACCCGGTATAAAACGACATGTCATCAACTTTGTGTATCTGTAGTTTCTGATTTTGAATGGAATACGAAGCAGCCTGTCCCGGTTCCAAAAAATATTCCTGTTTGTCATTTTTCGACAAAATCGAGATTTTTCCTTCCAGGAGCGCCGCCTCAACAACATTATCTTCGTCAAAAGCTTTCAGGTTGAATTGGGTTCCGTAAACTTTTACATTGATGTTTGGGGTAGAAACAATCATCGGGATTTTTTCATTTTTAACCACTTCGAAAAAGGCTTCCCCTTTTAGTTCCACATCGCGGCTTTTCGAATTAAAAACGGCCGGAAACGAAATGCGGCTTCCCGAGTTCAGCCAAACCAGCGAACCGTCGGGCAAAACAACCTGGGTTTTTGCTCCTGCCGGGGCTTCGAAAGTGTTTGTTGTTTTTGCCAGTGCGACACGGGTTTCATCGAATTGCTGTGATTTCTGATAGAAATAGAGAGTCGACATAAACAACGGGATACTCAGAACAGCAGCAACCCGTAACATCAGGTTGACCAAATTAATTTTTTTGCCGTTATCGGAGTGCTTGGCTTTTATTGTTCTTCTCAATTTTCGTTCAGCATAGCCAACTTCCGCCGGAACCAGCTCTATTTCCCGGAAAGAAATGCCTAAAAAGAATTTTGTTGCATAAGCAAACTCTTTTTCTGAAATCAAATATTTTTCACAAAATGCTTTTTGTTCTTCTTCCGATGAATCTTTCATTTGAAGGATTTCATCCTGAAAATACTCATTTGCAAATAATTGGTCTATCTTTTCTTTGGTATTCATACAATCATTTTCTGCCTTTTAATGGTATAGAGAGCAGGAAACAATTTATGTACTATGCCAAATCAAAAAATTCTCTGAAATAAAAGGAAAAGGGTGAGCAGCAAGTCGTCCATGTAGTCGATTCCTTCCCATAACTGCCGGTCGATTTTTTCGCGAAGATTGGCCAGCGCCCGTTGCATCAGGTTTCTGACGGTTTGTTCGTTGACTTCCATAACCTGGGCAATTTCCGCGTATCGGAGATTGTAATAAAAACGTAGAAAAATTAGTTCGCGCTGGCGTTCGGGAAGTCCGTTTATCGCCTGTACCAGCGAACTGCGCAGTTGAGCCGATATTTCTTCGATTTCTATAAATTCAGAAGCAGAAAAAGAAAAATTCCGTATTCCTTCGTTTTTCAGGATTTGTTCGGTCAGCTCGGGTTGTTGGGTTTCTTTATTGAGAAACAGTTTTCGCCGTACCGAAGAAATCAGGTAGGCTTTTGGATTTTGGACCTCGCCGATCGATGCCCGTTTTTCCCAAATCCGTACAAATACATCCTGGATGGAATCTTTGACCAGGTCGGGAAGATCGAATAATTTCATCCCGTAATGGTAAAGGTCGGAGTAGAAAAAAGTGAAAATTTCAGACAATGACTTTTCATCGCCCGATTTCATCTGCTCCCAGACAATCTTGATATTTCTATTTTCTTTATCCATCAGGAATGATGCTTATCCAACCGTATAAATTCAGTAAAAGAAATGAATTATTCCATAGTATTGAAATCCTTTTTATACTTTTCTTTTCCTTTTCCCGTTTTTATAAGGATTAAAAAAATGGTTACTTTTACTGACTAATCTGTACAATGACGATGAAGAACCCACATATACTCATTCTGTTTTCAATCCTTCTGATTTCATTTCTTTGGTCTTGTTCCTCGAAAAAAAATTTACGGCTTGCCAATACTTCATATGAGATTGGCGAATATTCACTGGCCATTGAAAAATTCAGAAAAGCATATAAGACAAGCAAAGGTACGGCCATGGAAAAAGCAAAGATGGCTTACCAAATGGGCGAAACCTACCAGGCTATGGGCGAATATGCCACCGCTTCCATCTGGTACCGAAATGCCATCCGTCGAAAATACACCGACAACAAAGCGATGCTTTATTTTGCCGATTGCCAGCGCGCTGACCAGGAATTTGAAACCGCCCGGCAGTGGTATCAGACGTATCTCGACTCGGTCCCCGGCGACGAACGGGCGCTAAACGGACTGAAAGCCTGCGAAAAAGCCATTGAATGGATCAATAAACCGAGCCGGTATGTAGTGAATGTGGTGAAAGAACTAAACTCGAAATTCCGCGATTATTCGCCCGCTTACGTTGGTGGCAAAGACAATGAGCTGGTGTTTACTTCTTCGCATGATTTGGCAACAGGTAACCGCAAAAGCTCTATTACCGGTGAAAAATATGCCGACCTGTTTATCTCTAAATTCGAGGTACAAAAGCAAAAATGGAGCATCCCCAAGTTATTTGATGAGAACATGGTTATCAATACCGGCGATGAAGAAGGAGCTCCTTCGTTCTCGTCAAACGGCAACCAGTTGTATTTTACCCGTTGCCGGTACGACAAGTCGGAAGATTTGGGTTCCGAAATTTATGTCGCCACGCAATCGCGGGGCGAATGGTCGGAACCGGTGAAGCTCGAGCTGATTGGCGACAGCCTGATTGCAGCACATCCATCGTTGTCGTCCGACGGGAAAACACTTTACTTTGTTTCTGACCGTCCGGGTGGTTTCGGTGGAAAAGACATCTGGAAAGTAGAAAAGAACGGGAATGATTTTGGCAAACCGGAAAATATGGGTCCCGAAATCAATACTCCGGGCAACGAAATGTTCCCATGTATCCACTCCGATGGCACACTTTATTTTTCTTCCGATTACCACATCGGAATTGGCGGGCTCGATATTTTTAAGGCCGAAAAGAAAGGAAGAACCGGCTGGATGGTTGAAAATATGGGAACCCCGATCAACTCGTCGGGCGACGATTTCGGAATAACTTTTGCCGACGGTGAAGAAGTAAAAGGCATGTTTTCGTCGAACCGGAAAGGATCGCGGAAAGACGATATTTATTCGTTTTACCTGCCTCCAAAAGTGTTTCAGGCCGACGGTGAAATTTTCAATAAAGAAACAGGACAAAAGATTGACGGCGCCACAGTCCGTATTATTGGTACCGATGGAACCATGTTGCGGATGCGCGCTTCAGGAGGTAAATTTCAACTGAAATTAAAACCCGAAACCGAATATGTTTTTGCGGCATACAAAGATGGCTTTTTGAACGATAAAGCCCGCGAAACAACAATTGGCTTGGAGGATAGCAAAAATTTCAGACTCGAATTCTTTCTTACTCCGACTGATACTCCGATGAAAATTGAGAATATCAATTACGAATTCGGTAAGTGGGATTTACTTTCTGAGTCGAAACAGTCGCTCGATAGTTTAGTATCGATACTGAATTTCAATCCGACCATCACCATTGAGTTGATGGCTCATACCGACCATATTGGCAGCGATGCAGCCAACTTCGAGTTGTCGCAGAAACGCGCCCAGTCGGTAGTCGATTACCTGATTGAAAAGGGAATTAATGCCGACCGCCTAGTTGCCAAAGGCTATGGCGAAACATGGCCGAAAAAAGTGACCCGCGAACTGGCCAAACAATATGATTTTCTGAAGCGCAACGATGAACTGACTGAAGCATTCATCAACAAGCTGACACCTGAACAGCAGGAAATAGCCCGTGCGATCAACCGGCGTACCGAGTTTCGGGTGTTGTCAAACGATTTTCATGAAAAGTTCGATCCGGAACCGGGAAAATAGCGAATTGCTGAAAGGTTATTTGGACAACAACAAACCCGTCATTCCGGCGAAGGCCGGAACCTCATGAAATACAAAGGGAGAGCACATAATAAAAGCATCCCTTCAAACAAACAGAGTACTTAAACCATTCTGCAATTCAACTATCCAACCATTCATCATACCTCTGGACTTTCTCATTTTAATTATTATTTTTGTGCCGGATTTTTAGTATACTTTTTTTATGAGCGACAACAGATATATGGCACGGGGTGTTTCAGCTTCGAAAGAAGATGTGCACAACGCCATAAAAAATATCGACAAAGGTTTATTCCCAAAGGCATTCTGCAAGATTATTCCGGATGTGCTGGGCGGCGATCCCGGCTGGTGCAACATCATGCATGCCGACGGGGCCGGGACCAAATCGTCGCTCGCCTATATGTACTGGAAAGAAACCGGCGACCTGTCGGTGTGGAAAGGAATCTCGCAGGATGCGCTGATCATGAATATCGACGACCTGCTGTGTGTGGGCGCCACCGATAATATTTTGCTGTCGTCGACCATTGGCCGAAACAAGAATAGAATTCCGGGCGAAGTAATTGCCGCCATCATCAACGGTACCGATGAGCTGTGCCGCGAATTACAGGAAATGGGCGTGGGTGTGTATCCCACCGGAGGCGAAACTGCCGACGTGGGCGATTTGGTGCGCACCATCATTGTCGATTCGACCGTTACCTGCCGCATGAAACGTGCAGACGTGATTTCTGCCGACCGTATTCAGGCCGGCGATGTGATTGTCGGGCTGGCTTCTTTCGGACAGGCAACCTACGAAAAAGAATACAACGGCGGCATGGGCAGCAACGGGCTGACTTCGGCACGCCACGATGTGTTTGCCAATTACCTGGCCGCGAAATATCCCGAAAGTTTCGATCCGGAAGTGCCTTCTGAACTGGTATATTCAGGAAATAAAAAATTAACCGATGCCATTGAAGGACTTGGAATTGACGCAGGGAAACTGGTGCTTTCGCCAACCCGCACGTATGCGCCGGTCATCAAAAAAATTCTGGACAGCTACCGGAATGACATTCATGGGTTGATCCACTGCTCGGGAGGCGCACAAACCAAAGTGCTTCACTTCGTCGACGGAGTGCATGTGATCAAAAACAATATGTTTGCTGTTCCGCCGCTTTTTAAACTGATTCAGGAGCAGTCGGGCACCGGGTGGAAAGAGATGTACAAAGTGTTCAACATGGGACACCGCATGGAAGTGTACCTGAAGCCTGAACTGGCTGACGAAATCATTGCCATCTCCAAATCGTTCAATATCGATGCACAAATCATTGGTCGCGTTGAACCTTTCTCCGGCAAAAAACTTACTATTACATCAGCATACGGAACGTTTGAGTACTAGTTACTTCAAATCATTCCCGCGCAGGCGGGAATCCCGGCTTAACTATGGAAAATTTCTTTCTTTATATAATGACAAATAAGCCTGAAGGGGTGCTTTATATTGGAATAACGAATGAATTAGAAAGAAGAGTCAAAGAGCATAAACTGAAACAGGAAAAAGGTTTTACTTATAAATACAATCTCAATAAACTTGTATACTTCGAAAGTTTTGAAACACATGATGAAGCTTTTCAAAAGGAAAGAAGAATGAAAAAGTGGAACCGGGAATGGAAAACAAAACTGATAGAAGAGAAAAATCCGGATTGGATTGATCTGGCAAAAGACTGGTATTAACATGAGATTCCCGCCTACGCGGGAAAGAGAAAATAAATTATGGCATACGAATTATTTGGAAAATACGAATCCATTCTTCACCGGTTTGAGGAAGTTGGACAGCAGATAACCGACCCGGCAGTGATGTCGGACATGAAACGCTACGTGAAACTGAACCAGGAATACAAACGGTTGGATTTGCTGGTAAAAGCGTTCAAAGAGTACAAGGCAATTATCGACAATATCCAGTCGGGACGCGAGATTCTGGACACCGAAAACGACGAAGATTTGCGCGAAATGGCCAAGGAAGAAATTGAAACCAGCGAACAACTTATCCCGGAAAAAGAAAAGGACATCAAATTATTGTTGATCCCGGCTGACCCGCAGGATGGTAAAAATGCCATTCTCGAAGTCCGTGCCGGCACCGGCGGCGACGAAGCCAGTATTTTTGCAGGCGACTTGTTCCGCATGTATTCCAAGTTTTGCGAGCGCAAAGGCTGGCGTTTGGAGGTGACCAACATCAGCGAAGGAACTTCGGGCGGATACAAGGAAGTAGTTGCCAAAATAACCGGCGACGGCGTTTACGGAATCATGAAATACGAATCGGGTGTCCACCGGGTACAGCGGGTTCCGCAAACCGAAACGCAGGGCCGTATTCATACCTCGGCGGCTACCGTGGCCGTGTTGCCCGAAGCCGAAGAATTCGATGTGGAACTGAAGGATAGCGACATCCGCAAAGATACCTACTGCTCTTCCGGTCCCGGCGGACAGTCGGTAAATACAACCTACTCGGCCATTCGTTTGACCCACATGCCAACCGGAATTGTAGTAACCTGCCAAGATGAAAAGTCGCAGTTGAAAAACCTTGCCAAAGCAATGGTTGAATTGCGTACCCGCATTTACAACATGGAATACCAAAAGTACATCGATGAAATTGCATCGAAACGGAAAACCATGGTTTCAACCGGCGACCGCTCAGCAAAAATACGCACCTACAACTGGCCGCAGGGACGGGTAACCGATCACCGCATCAACCTGACCATGTACAACTTGCAGGCTATTATCAACGGCGACATTGATGAAATTATCGAAAAACTTCAGGTAGAAGAAAACGCCGAAAAACTGAAAGAAGCAGAAATTTGAGGGCACATCCCCCCGAAGGGATGAACGAAAGAACGGGCAACCATACTATTTGAAGAAAGGTGAACGACAATCTTTAAATCAGCCTCTCGCTAAAAGATAATTTAATGAACTTATATCAAAAGATAGATCTAAAGTTCAATCTGGAAGACATCGGAAAATTTCCTCCTGTACTCTATAAATTTAGGGATTGGAGTAATATATATCATCGGAACGTTCTGATAAAGCGGCAATTATTTATCAGCAGTATTGAGTTGTTAAATGATCCTTTTGATGGGACAATAATAGTAAACCACAACTTAAAACCTGTTTCCAAAGGTGAAATTTATAGATTATTGGGATTAAACGACAATATGCCAATCCCATTGGAAAATGTAATTCAAAAAGCAAGTGCCGATTTTGAACTTGAGATGAACAGGAACCTGAACAATGCTATCAGGAAAACCGGGATACTTAGTTTAACATCATCTAAAGAAAACATACTGCTTTGGTCTCATTATGCAAATGGACATACAGGTTATGCCATTGGTTCCGATTCGGAAAAATTAGCGAAAGCGATAGGTGAACTTAGGCTTCAGTCATTTATTAAGGAAGTATTTTATACCGAAACTTATCCTGAAATTACATTTGAATTTGATTTGTTAAAGAAGAAGGATGAAACGATGCTTTTTAAAGCAGTTATTCATTCATTAACGTCAAAATCTGATCTGTGGTCATACGAGGATGAAATTAGAATCCTGACATTTGCGAAGAATAATCTTGAATTTCGCTTCCCGGCAGAATGCGTTAAGGAAATTATCCTGGGATTCAAGATGGATGAGAAAAATAAGAAAGAAATTGTAGAAATAAGCAGAAGGTTGTATCCTGATGCTGAAATTTTAATATGTCAGAAAGAACCTAAAAAATATGCTGTTTCATTTAAAGAAATGACAGAATAGTTCAATATATGAAAAACACCATTACCATGAACAAACAAAAATTATTTGAAATCATAAAAAGAAAAAGGTCATTCCTTATAGTTGGGTTAGACACAGACCTACTTAAAATCCCGAAACATTTGCGAGAGAAATATGATGACCCCATGTTTGAATTTAATCGACAAATTATTGACAATACCACCGATCTCTGCGTAGGATATAAAATTAATGTTGCATTTTATGAATGCCAAGGAGCAAAAGGCTGGGAAGCCCTCGAAAAAACGGTCAATTACATCCGTCAGGTTGACCCTGAGGTTTTCATCATTGCCGATGCCAAACGCGGCGATATTGGCAACACCTCGAACCTGTACGCACGCGCTTTCTTCGACCACATGGATTTCGATGCTGTGACCGTTGCTCCCTACATGGGCGAAGATTCGGTGAAACCGTTTATGACCTATTTCGATAAATGGGTGATTTTGCTGGCGCTGACGTCCAACAAAGGGGCTTTCGATTTCCAGTTTTTGAAAGATGAAAAAAGTGGCGACATGTTGTTCGAATCGGTGCTGAAAACCTCGCAGAACTGGGGCGACACCAACAATATGATGTACGTGGTGGGCGCCACCAAGGCCGAAAAGCTGGAAGACATCCGCGCAATCGTTCCCGATCATTTTCTGCTGGTTCCCGGCGTGGGCGCGCAAGGCGGCAGCCTCGAAGAAGTGGCAAAATTTGGCATGAACGACCATTGTGGCTTGCTGGTCAACTCGTCGCGGCAAATTATTTATGCTTCCGCCGGCGAGGACTTTGCCGAGAAAGCCCGCAACGAAGCGATGAACGTGCAGGTTGACATGGAAGAACTGTTGCTGGAGGCAGGTTTGATATAAACGGACATTTACTAAATTCGTTGCAGCATCTGAAACGCTAATAAATCAAATAAAAAGAAATGATGGGTTCGTGGCAAATAACACCATATTTTTATCTCTACCTGTCAGCCACAGTCTTGTCTTTTATTTTAGCCAGCCTAAAGTTCAATTTACCTTCATCCAAAAGCATCAGGTATTATCGATTTTTGGTACTGGGTACAGGCCTTTGGTCATTAGGGTATCTTTTAGGCTTCTTCAATACCGGTTTGGAGTGGAAGCTGATTATGATGCGAATTGAAATGTTTGGCGCCATTTGTTCCGCATTTTTTTGGTTTGTTTTTGCCGTTTCATACACTCAATTTGAATTCAAGCTGACGAAACAGCGAATGCTTTTACTCGCTATTGTTCCCATTGTTACTTATGCTGAAATTTTAACGTTAAAATATCACAACTTTTATTACAAGTCCTATCATGTGGCTCCGGAAGGAAATCTGATCCGGTTTGTTAAGGAGTACAATATGGGTTTTTACTTTTGGACTATATATGCCTATATTCTTGACATAAGCGGAGCCCTTGTGTTTATTTGGGGGATATTGCATAAACCAAGATTGTACCTGAGGCAGATTATACCAATTACGGTATCGGCTGTATTTCTGATCGTACCCAATATACTGTATATCACAAACAATAATCCTATTTCTCCCTACGATCCAACTCCTCTTTCTTTTCTTTTAATCGGAATCATCATTGTGTTCCTGTTAAAACGCTATCAACTGTTTGAGATCGTCCCTATTGCACTGCATTTCGTTTTCAGGAATGTAAAAAGTGGTGTAATAATTATCGACACCAATAGCCGTATTCTGGAATTAAACCCGGAGGCTGAGGAAATAATCGGGAAAGAACAAATTAGCTTATTAGGATGTACTTTGCCTGAAGTCTTTCCTGAATACGGAAAACTTACAAAAGAACAAAATAGTACACCGAAGCTTTCGGCAGAGATTGAAATTGGGCACAGCAAAAGAATTTTTGAGTTTCAGATCAACCCCATTTTCAATGATGAAAATAATTTGATGGGTAGCGTTGTAATGCTTTATGACATTACACAACGAAAGCATGCATTGAAAGAACTCGATGCATTTGCCCGGACCGTTGCCCACGATTTGAAAACCCCGTTGGCAATACAGTCATGCCTGACTGAATTATTAACGTCTGAAAACATAACGTCTGAAGAAAAAAAGGAAATACTGATTGAAGTTAGCCAGGGGGCAAATAAAATGATAACCATTATAGATGCCCTGCTATTATTGGCAAGTGTACGAAACAAAGACGACATAAAAATTCAGCCTCTGAATATGGACGAAATTATCGACCATGCACTGTCGCGGTTAGAAATTGGTTCGCAAGCAACAGCTATTCAGATCATACGCGACCAACCCATGCCGGTTGTGCTGGGTTATGCACCCTGGGTCGAAGAAATATGGGTCAATTACTTAAGCAATGCCATTAAATACGGAGGAACCCCTCCGGTTGTAGAAATTGGTTCTGAAAAATATCAATCGCATGTTTGTTTTTGGGTAAAAGATAATGGGAAAGGCTTAAACAACGAGGAACAAGAAGATATTTTCAAAGAATTTACACGCCTGCAAAGGCACATGTCGGAAAAGAGCGGACATGGTTTGGGACTTTCTATCGTTCTCCGCATCGCAGAAAAATTAGGTGGAGAGGTTGGTGTCGAAAGTGATGGCAAAAATGGATGCAGATTTTATTTCACGCTCAAGGAAAATAAATAGCGAGTGCAAATTCGCATTTTAGTGTCATAATCATTACAAGTTTCTGAATCATTGTACTTAGGTTAGAAAATGGCAGTTTGATTTTTCATGCTGCTCGCAAAAGAAATATGATAACTGAATGAAGACTCCAGATCGATAAGTTTTTGTGTTATGTTCATTTATCATTTACGCTGTGTGTATCTTTATTTGTATATTGCCCTATTAATTTTTAAAAATACATCCTATGAAAAAAGCACTTTTTATAATTTTCATGGCCGTTTTTTGCTTTGATGCATTTTCGCAAGAACTAAAAACCTCTGTATCATTCTTTACAGAACAGTCGATTGGTGTTTCTTTTTTGGAAAATAAAAAATTCTCCCCGGAAGTTCGGTTATACAGAAGTAATTTGGAAAGCCTGGATTTTTCGTTGCACCTCAAATATTATATCCGTAAAATAGATGAACAGCAAAAGACCGCGTTTTACGTGGGTGGAGGAATTAAACACCGGGATGAGCTAAAATTAAGTATTCCTGTTGGCATCAAATATTGTGTCATTCCGTCCAACCGAAATTTTAGACTGATCACCGAGTTGATCACAGTTACTGATTTCGGTACAGTTGAATTCATCCCAAATTTTGGTATCAGCTATTCGTTTTGATTAATCATTTTTACGAACACCCGACGGGTATCGGGAGTTCAGGGTAGAGTGCATTAATTGCCATATTCTGTGGTAATTCCTATAAAATTTGTATTTTTGTGTGCGCTAACGGAAATATGAAAAAACCAAATAACGATACTAAAATGAAGTACATTTTCAATTATTCCCTGGCTCTTGCTGTACTTTTTTCGGCCTGTACAGGCTCGCAGCAATCCAAACAAATGTCAAACCAGCAAAACATGTTTTCAGGAGCAAAAGGCGAAGTAAAAATTATGACCCTTGACCCGGGACATTTTCATGCTGCACTGGTACAAAAATCAATGTATGAGCAGGTCGATTCTATCGTTTATGTGTATGCTCCCGAAGGCGACGATTTAAATGGCCACATGAAACTCATCGAAGGCTATAACACCCGTGCCGAAAATCCTACTTCATGGGTTGAGAAAGTATACACAGGATCCGATTTCTTCGAAAAAATGATTGCTGAAAAACCGGGTAACGTAATGGTGGTTGCCGGAAATAACTCGAAGAAAACCGAATATATTAAAGCTGCTATCGAAGCGGGCATCAATGTTTTTGCCGACAAACCGATGGCGATTAATTCCGAAGATTTTATTCTGCTCGAAGAAGCATTCAAAACGGCAGGAGAAAAAGGTCTTTTTCTGTACGACATCATGACCGAACGCCACGAGATCACCACCATCCTGCAACGCGAATTATCGAAAATACCGAATATTTTTGGCGAACTGATTGCGGGAACTCCCGAAGAACCGGCCATCACCAAGGAAAGTGTCCATCACTTTTTCAAATATGTATCGGGCAATCCGATCAAACGTCCGGCCTGGTTTTTCGACACCGAACAACAGGGCGAAGGCATTATGGATGTTACCACTCACCTGGTTGACCTCGTTCAGTGGGAAACATTCCCTGAAAAAATTCTGAACAAAACCGATGTTGAACTGCTTTCAGCCAAACGCTGGACGACTGATATTACTCCTGAAATGTTTACCAAAGCTACCCAGCTTACCGAATACCCCGAATTTCTGAAGAAGAACGTTGAAGGCAACGTATTGAAAGTTTTTGCCAATGGCGAAATCAATTACAAGCTGAAAGGCAAACACGCCAAAGTATCGGTTATCTGGAACTTTGAAGCGCCAGAAGGCTCCGGCGACACGCATTACAGCATTATGCGCGGTACCGTTTGCGACCTGATGATCAAGCAAGGGGCTGAGCAAGATTACAAACCAACAGTTTACATTCAGGCTAAAAACATTGAAGGGCTGGCTGTTTTTGAAAGCGCCCTTCAAAAAGCCGTTGAACAGGATATTGCAGCTACCTACCCGGGGCTGAAACTGGTAAAACTGGAAGACAAACTCTGGACGATTGAGATTCCTGAACAATTCAAAATTGGCCACGAAGCCCATTTCGGTCAGGTTACCGAAAAATTCCTGCGTTACATGAAATGGGGAAAACTGCCCGAATGGGAAGTCCCGAACATGATCACCAAATATTACACAACTACCGAAGCATTGAAAATGGCTTCGAAATAAGTGAATACAAATACGATATTCGGAAAGGCTGTCTGCTTTGCAGATGGCCTTTTTTAGCCCCAACGTTTAACAGCCGGAAACCACCTCCCCCTCGTTACGTTCGGGTATTCCTCCTAAAAAAGAGGAGAATTTTGGTGTGGTGATGTGCGATGGGATTCCGGCCTTCGCCGGAATGACCAAAGAAAAGAGAGGAATGACAGGAAAGAGAAGAGAAATGATGAAAGCAGGAGGCTGTTCCTATGTGGTACTATTTGGCTATGTGGTTCCCGGCTGTTTTTTTGGTTTCATTTGTGAAACTTTCTTTCTAATTTCGTTCGCAAAATAAAACACATGGCAACCATCCGGGTAACCAAACAATTCGGCTTCGAAATGTCGCATGCACTGTTCAATTACGACGGGCTTTGCAAAAATATTCACGGCCATTCGTACAAGTTGCGCATAACCATTTCAGGCGAACCAGTAAACAACCCGGCAGACCCAAAAAACGGGATGGTCATCGATTTCAGCGACCTGAAAAAGCTGATCAACAAACATATTGTGGACGAACTCGACCATTCGCTGATGATCAATGCAGCGGCCCCGCACCGCAACCCGGACGAACTGGGACAGATGTACGAACGTCTTCATTTGGTCGGTTTTCAACCAACGACCGAAAACTTGGTTGTATATATTGCTGAAGAAATTCAAAAACTGTTGCCTGCGCACCTGAAACTTTTTAGCGTGCGGTTGTACGAAACCACCAATTCGTTTGCCGAATGGTTCGCTTCCGATAATTTTTAAACTAAAATTCATGTCCGAAAATAAAAAACGACTGTTCCTGCTCGATGCGTATGCGCTGATTTACCGCTCGTATTTTGCATTCATCAAAAACCCGCGGTTCAACTCGAAAGGATTGAATACTTCGGCCATGTTTGGTTTCGTAAATACACTCGACCAGTTGCTGAAGAATGAAAAACCCAGCCATATTGCCGTTGTTTTCGACTTGAATGTGCCTACGTTCAGGCACGAAATGTTCGATGCTTACAAAGCCAATCGCGAGGAAATGCCGGAAGACCTGCGGAAGGCAATTCCATATATCCGCCAGATTATTGAAGCCTACAATATTCCGATTCTTGAAAAAGCCGGTTTCGAAGCCGACGATGTGATCGGCACACTGGCCAAAATGGCGGAAACGAAAGGATACGAAACGTTTATGGTCACTCCCGATAAAGATTACGCGCAACTGGTTTCCAAAAATATTTTCATGTACAAACCGGCGCGCGGCGGCAATGAAATTGAAATCTGGGGAGTCGATCATGTGAAGGAAAATTTTATGGTAGAACGTCCCGAACAGGTGATCGACGTGCTCGGGCTGATGGGCGACACGGCCGACAACATTCCCGGTTGTCCGGGCATCGGGCCGAAAACAGCCATGAAACTGATTTCCGACTTTGGCAGCATCGACAACCTGTATAAAAATATCGACCAGTTGAAAGGCAAGCAAAAAGAAAACCTGGAAGCGCACGAAAAACAGGTTCGCATGTCGCAGGTGCTGGCCAAAATTATTCTCGATGTGCCGGTTTCTTTCGATGAAACGGCTCTCGAAATGAGCGAACCCGACAGTCAGAAACTGAAAAAAGTATTTACAGAACTGGAGTTCCGCATGTTCATGGAACGAATTCCGGCCGCAGTCAGCCAGCCGGAAAAACAAGCTGCTCCGGCATTCGAACAGGGAACTTTGTTTGGCGCATCGCTCGAACCGCTTGTCGTCGAAGAAAAAAACCTGGATACCATCGAAAAAGTACCGCACGATTATTACCTGATTGAAACGGCTGAGCAGCGTGCCAGCCTGCGGGCCGAGCTTTCGGTTCAGGATGAATTTTGTTTCGACACCGAAACCACCAGCCTCGACACCCGCAATGCCGAACTGGTTTGCCTCTCGTTTTCGTTCCGTAACCACGAGGCGTATTGTGTTCCTGTTCCGAAGGAACGGGAAAAAGCGCTGGCCGTTGTCAACGAATTTGAACTGGTTTTTGGCGACGAGCGCATCGTGAAAATCGGGCAAAACCTGAAATACGATATTTCGGTGCTGATGAATTACGGCATCGAAGTAAAAGGCCCGCTGTACGACACCATGATTGCCCATTATCTGATTCAGCCCGAGCTGCGCCACAACCTCGACTATTTGTGCGAGCAATATCTGGGTTACGAAAAGGTGACCACCGAAAGCCTGATCGGTAAAAAAGGCAAAATGCAGATAACCATGCGGCAGGTTCCTGTCGAAAAACTGAAAGAATATTCCTGCGAAGATGCCGACCTGACCTTGCAGTTGAAAAAAGCAATCGACCCGGAACTCGACCGGGTTAGGGTACGAAAGCTGTTCAATGAAATTGAAATGCCGCTGGTATATGTTTTGGCCGATATGGAAATGACGGGCGTAAAAATCAATCCCGAAGAACTGAACCGCTATGCCAAAGTTTTGCGCCACCAGATTATCGATATTGAGCGCGAAATTATTGAGATGGCCGGCGAAGAGTTCAACATTTCGTCGCCCAAACAGTTGGGCGTGGTTCTGTTTGAGAAACTGAAAATCGACCCAAACGCGAAGAAAACCAAAACCAAACAATATTCTACTTCGGAAGATATACTTGAAAAGCTGACCGACCGCCACCCGATTATCGCGAAAATTCTCGATTACCGCGGCCTGAAAAAGCTGCTTTCAACCTACGTGGAGGCCCTGCCGCTATTGATCAACCCGAAAACAGGGAAAGTCCACACTTCGTACAATCAGGCCATTGCGGCCACCGGGCGATTGAGCTCAACCGATCCGAACATGCAAAATATCCCGATCCGCGATGCAAACGGGCGCGAGATACGCAAAGCGTTTATTCCTTCCGACGAAAACCATTTGTTTTTATCGGCTGACTACTCGCAAATTGAACTCCGCATCATGGCCGCCCTGAGCAAAGACGAGCAAATGCTGGAAGCCTTCCGCAACGGCGACGATATTCATGCCATCACGGCGTCCAAAATATACAAAATACCGGTTTCTGAAGTCAGTTCCGACATGCGCCGGAAGGCCAAAACGGCCAACTTCGGAATTATTTACGGCATTTCGGCATTCGGGCTTTCGCAACGGCTGAACATTCCGCGCACCGAAGCAAAAGAATTGATCGACGGATATTTCGAAAACTTCCCCAGCGTCAAACGATACATGGATAAAAGCATCGACGATGCCAGAAAAGCAGGGTTCGTGCAAACAATTATGGGACGCAAGCGTTATTTAAGCGATATTAATTCGGCCAATGCGGTAGTTCGCGGGGTGGCCGAGCGAAATGCCATCAATGCGCCCATTCAGGGTTCGGCAGCCGATATTATTAAGTTGGCTATGGTGAATATCTGGCGCGAATTGAAACGGCAAAAGCTGCAGTCGAAAATGGTGATGCAGGTACACGACGAATTGAACTTCGATACCGTGCGCGATGAAATTGACCGGATGAAAGAAATTGTACGAAAAGGCATGGAAAACGCGGTCGACATTGGCCTGCCCCTGACCGTGGAAATGAATACCGGCGCCAACTGGCTGGAGGCTCATTGATGTTTATCAATACAAACTATCCGGGCCGTTGTCACCCTGAACTTGTTTCAGGGTCTCATCGAAGATGCTGAAACAAGTTTAACAGGTAGCTTAGATTATGTTATAATCATTAATACGAACATTCGGTTTTATATTTAAAAACTGGCTATGACAATTGAAATTATCATTGGAGTTGTTGCCATTATAATTGCAATAGCAACATATAAACAAGCAAAAAAACCACAGGAAATAAAAGTTCCAGAGCCAAAAGAAGAAATAGATAATCTTAAAGCGTATTTTAAGATGAATCAGAAACTATCGATGGAAATACAAGAAATATTAGAAAAATATATCAATGAAAAACAGGCTGCTGAAGAACCTTTTTGGGAAAACATGACATTCTCTAAATATTTGGATTTTGTTAAGTCTGAACATGAAAAATATTTGTCAGAAAAATTATATGAAACTCTTTCTGAACCAATCTACACAAGAGCAAATATTGAAAGTATGTTGGTTTCATTACAAAATCAAAACGCGAATTTAATGATGACAGGTAGTATGCTTAAAACACTAATTTGAGAATGTTTTTATACACTGCAAAACAGGTATATTCGTATTTAAAATTCTTTGCGGAAAGGTCATTAATTAAATTTCATCTGAATGTAGAACAAAAAGGAATCGAAGAAATTAGTTTGAAATGATGGAAAAACTAGTCACTGAAGATGAATACAGGGATGCGCTGAACCGTTTCCTGGAAATATGCAACTGCGCCGCCGGCTCGCCCGAAGCAGACGAACTGGTACAACTGTCTGTTTTAATGGAAATTTACGAGCACGAAAACTGCCCGAGTCCCTGCTTTAATTAACTGCAATAGTCAGCAAAAATAGTTTTCACAGCCGATTCGTATTTCTCGGTTGTTCCTGCTTTTTTTATCAGCTTGAAAACCTTGTGAGGATTGGTAAACGATTCGGCGAAATATTCCCAAAACGCCTGCATTTTCTGCAATAAATGGCTGCTTCCTTCCAACTTCGCGGCATAAGCAGCAACTATCTTTTCATGAAAAACAAAAAGCATTTCCCTTCTTTTTACGGGTTCCGGGTTTTCTCCTTTCAGCAAGAGGGGCAAAAACGGGTCTTTTAGAACGCCGCGACCAATCATCCAATGCGTTTGCCCGGGAACCTGATTTTGCACTTTCCGGATGTCATTTTCTGAAAGAATATCGCCGTTGAAAATCAGCGGATGAACTGAAATCTCTTTTATTTTCTGAAATAAATCAACATTTACCTCGCCTTTGTACATTTGCCGGGCAATGCGCGGATGGTAAATTACTTCGGAAACCGGGAAGCGGTTGATGGTTTCGATTACCGGGAAAATTTCGTCCTCCGATTCAAGTCCCGACCGCATTTTGACGGAAAAATTCAGTTGAAATTCGCTGAATGCAATGTCGAGTATTTCTCCGATCGTTTCCGGTTTTTGCAACAACGCCGATCCCCGTCCGCGATTGGTTACCATCGGATAGGGGCATCCCAGGTTCAGATTCATTTCGCGATAGCCAAAACCTTCCAGCAGTTTACAGAGTTCGCGAAACTCGTTCCCGTCGGAAACCAGCACCTGCGGAACAACGGCCAATCCCTGGTTACTTTCCGGCAAAACATCTTTCATTTGTGAATTTCGGATTTGCTGCTGCTTCCCAAACGAGATATACGGACAGAAATATTTGTCGATGTGCCCGAATATTTCAGCCTGCGTTTTCCGGTAAATAAAATCGGTAAAACCTTGCAGCGGGGCCAGGTAAATCTGATGTATTGACGGATTATCCATGTTGGATCAAAAAAATAAAGGCATTTTCAGGATTCGCGTATTATTTGACTATTTTTGTTCGCCACAAACTTATAAATTGTCTGTTGGAATGCAACAAAATCAGGTAAAATCAGAGCAGGTTAGAAAGAGCCCCGATTTGTTGTCTTCATCACAACAGAACAAAAGTCTGAATGTCAGCCCAAAAGCAAATGACACCAGCAAATTCAACTCATTCAATTCAAAAGTAAAAACCAGTCCGGCCAGCCCATCGCAAGTGCAGTCCGAACAAACCAACACGGTAGCGCAAGCCCCGGCAGATACCCTGCGCATCCCGGAATCACGCGTTTCGGTTGCCATTCCCGAAATTCCGGTAAAGGCCGACGTCTTCTTTCCGGAAAAAGCAATGTTCCGGAAAAATACCGACTGGACCTTCGGGATTATTGTTCTGGCATTGGTCATCATCGCATCGGTACGCATTGTTTCGAGCGCGTACCTGAAACAACTGTTTAACGCGACCGTCAGCTTTTCGACGGCGTCCCGCCTGTTCAGAGAAAGAACATTCAACCTGTTGCATGCTTCTTTCCGCCTCGACATCTTGTTTTATATGGTTGTTTCGCTTTTTGTATATCAAATTCTGTCGTTTCTTGGTGTTTCCTTTTTTCCCACCATGCCTGTTCTTACTTACCTGATTTGTGTGGGAGGAATGATTGGCTACATGGCCATAAAACGTTCCTTTCTCGTATTCATTTCGATGATTACTGAAAGCCGGCCCGAAATATCAGAATATTTATTCAACCTGAATGTTTACAACCGCGTTCTGGGGGTCGTTTTGTTCCCGATTACGCTGATTGTCGCATTTGCCCCGCTTGGTAATACCGAAGTGCTGTTAATCGTTGGTGCATTTATTATTATTGTTTTCTGGGGATTGTCGCTCCTCAGAGGCTCAAAAATATTATTGAGAAAACATTTTTCAATTTTCTATTTGATTTTATACCTTTGTACCCTTGAATTTCTACCGTTACTCGTGATTCTTAAGTTTGCATCAGAGTAATAAGTAGAAAGTAACTAAAAAATCATTGAGTCTTGAAAATCAAGAGAATTCTGGTTTCACAACCCAAGCCTGACTCGACAAAGTCCCCCTATTTCGATTTGGCGAGCAAAACAAACGTTCAGGTTGATTTCCGCCCGTTTATCCAAGTGGAAGGAGTTTCAGCCAAAGAATTTAGGCAAACGCGCATTCAAATTTTAGATCATTCTGCAGTCATCTTCACCAGCCGTACGGCGATTGATCATTTCTTCAGAATCTGTCAGGACATGCGGATTACCGTGCCCGACACTATGAAATATTTTTGCATTTCGGAAGCCACCGCTTTCTATTTGCAGAAGTATATTGTTTACAGAAAACGAAAAATCTTTTATGGGGACGGTAGTTTCGAAGACTTGATGGAAGTAATGAAGAAGCACAAAGAAGAAATTTTTCTGGTGCCTCTTTCCCAGATTCACAACAACGAAATACCGCAATTATTAGACAAACTTAACTACAAGTACACAAAAGCTATTTTGTACCGAACTGTAAGCAGCGATCTTTCAGATTTGAAAGATGTGAACTACGACGTACTGGTTTTCTTCAGCCCGTCGGGGATAAAATCGTTATTACAAAACTTCCCGGATTTTGAGCAAAACGAAATTAAAATTGCCTCTTTTGGGCCAACTACGGCGCAAGCAGTGAAAGAAGCCGGTTTAAGACTTGACATCGAGGCGCCGACCGCAGTTGCCCCATCGATGACCATGGCGCTTGAACAATTCATTAAAAAGCACAACAAAGATTGTAAATGATATTTTATATTCAATAAAAAGAGGGGGACGATGGTTCCCCTCTTTTTATTGTATTTTAGCCGCACAATGGAACGATTTACTTTTAAGAAAGAAGAACGGCTTTGCAGCCAGATTATCATCGAAAAGCTCTTCAGTGAAGGGGAATCGTTTCTTTCGTACCCGCTGAAAGTCGTTCTGCTGAAAACCCCGCTCGATTGCCCGTTCCCGGCACAATCATCATTTTCAGTCTCGAAACGGAATTTCAAACGGGCCGTTCATCGCAACCTCATCAAACGGCGCATGCGCGAGGCATTCCGGCTAAATAAAAACGATTTCTACGAAAAATTAAAAGCTGAACAGGCACAGCTTGCCATCATGTTTGTTTTTATTGGCAAAGAAATTTTGGACTACCCGGAAATAGAAAAAGGTATGAAAGGCGCGATGCGCAAGATTTTAAAAAAGCTGGAACAAAGAAAATGACTTCCGTATTTCCTGCTTCGGGAAATTATTTTTTCTGCACCTTCCCCGGTAAAAATTCATTGAATACTTTTTCGTTATAGGCAAACACCGTTTTCGACTGGTTGTTCAACCTGAACTTATGAGTTTTCCCGGCTTCGATAAACACCCTGACTTCCCGGAAAAGGTTCGGCCCTTTCAGCTCAATTTTATTGATTGCGCTGTACGGAAGCATGAAATTCCGTTTGTGTGCGGCAACCATCTGTTCGGGGTCCCAACCCGCTACATGGGCCGCGTTTTCCATTCGTTTCTGCTGATTGTGGTAATCGGCAATCGAACCAACCGCACCCAGGATCATTGCATCGCCGGTATAGCCTCCCAGGGAAGCCCGCATGGTGCCTGCCATGTCGGTTGAAAAACTTCCGGTTTTCACAAAAACCAGGCAATCGGATAAAAAGAAACAAGTGAAAACTTTGGCCGGGAAACCGGGTTGCATCATTCCATCGATAATGGTTGGAGGTTTGGGCGCTTTCGGGGTGTTTCCGGAATTGCTGATTGGTTCGTTTTGCATTAAATTTCAGGTTTTGGTTTGTACAAAGTTACGGCGAAACAACAAATTCTGCTATATAAACCGATCCAAAAACCCTTGCTAATGAGTATTTTAAATCTTCATTTTGTTAATTCGTAATTTTAAATCCCGTATAGCCTGATTTCCGGGGAAATAAAAATCCCCGTCCGGAGAAACCAAACGGGGAATATATTCTGAAAATAAATTTCTATTCAATAATCTTTACCCATCCGTGTTTGTCGGGTTCATCGCCGTATTGGATGGCACGCAGTTTTTCGTAAAGCTGTTTGCAAACTTTGCCTGGCTCTTCGCTGATAAAATAGGTTTTATCGTTTTCAATATCAACAATGCTCTTGATCGGAGAAATTACAGCAGCAGTACCGCAGGCTCCGGCTTCTTCAAAAGTTGTCAGTTCTTCAAGCGGAATTTGCCTTGCTTCAACGTTCATTCCCATATCGAGCGCCAATTGTTGCAGGCACTTGTTGGTGATGGAAGGAAGCACGGATGAGGATTTCGGGGTAACATACGTGTTGTCTTTAATTCCGAAGAAGTTGGCAGCGCCGCATTCGTCGATGTATTTTTTCTCTTTCGGATCGAGATAAAATTCTGAAGTATATCCCAAATCGTGAGCTTCTTTATTCGCACAAAGGCTGGCAGCATAGTTTCCACCAATTTTGAAAGTGCCGGTTCCATGTGGTGCGGCACGGTCGTATTTGCGTGTAACGGCATACGAATTTGCCTTGAAACCACCTTTGAAGTAGGGGCCAACAGGCATTACCATAACCACGAACAGGTATTCGTTGGAAGGATGAACGCCGATCTGCGGGCCTGAACCAAAAAGCAGCGGACGAATATACAACGAAGCGCCTGACTCGTAAGGTGGGACAAAACGTTCGTTCAGTTTAACGGCTTTAATTACTGCTTCCTCAAATTTTTCGACGGGCAATTCAGCCATCAATGTACCGCGACATGAAGATTGCAACCGTTTTGCATTTTCATCGAGACGGAAAACACGAATTTTTCCATCTTTCCCTTTAAACGCTTTGAGTCCTTCAAAAGCTTCTTGTCCATAGTGAAGACCAGAAGCAGCCATGTGAACCGAAATATGTGTCTCGGAAGATACTTCCAGCTCGCCCCACTTCCCGTTACGATAGTAACATCTCACGTTATAGTCGGTATTCATGTATCCGAATCCAAGGTTTTTCCAGTCAATATTTTCCATAGTAATATGTTTTATCAAGAAAATTTCATTGAGGCCATAAAATAACAAAAAATATGCGTCACAAAGAAGAGGTTCCGCAGGTATCTCTGCAAAAATAATGTTTTCACAAAAACTTTGAGATACAGTGCACTAGGTGTTTATCGATTATTGCATGAAACCGTTTTCCCTGTTTTGTCCAGACGTTGAGTGGTGAAAAACTTTTCAGGGAAGTCATTTTTTCTGTTCTGTCAATATGAGTTTTTGTTTAAACCCTGTCCGCTCCCAGCCACTGACACTAAAAAGGGCCGTGAACCCGGAATTCCCCACCGGGTATTTTTCAGAAAAAAATTGCAATGAATCACGATTCGTAAAATAATCGACCAACCTGATTACTCCAATATCGTTGTCGGAAAGAAAAAAGCTGATCGTATTTCCAGCAGGACCAGTGATTTGTGAGACAATGGTATAATCAATAATTTCATCGCCGGGTTGTGAAATGTATTCTGTACGTTCTCCGGTTTTTGTATTTGTATACTGAATCCGGGAACCGGAAATGTTGAAATTAGGGTTTTTTCCGAAAAACACATTCTTCAGAAAGCCCATTGTTTTAAATTGTCCAATGTATACCAGGTTTTCATGTCCGATCATCGATTTGTCCCATTCCGAATTCAACATCAGGTTAAAATCAATTTCTTCTGAAACCATAAAATTGGTGATGGTTTTTGTGCAGTAGGGCCCCATTTTGGTAATGTACGGATACTTGTTGGGAGACATTGTACCCGCTTTTTCGGGATGAGCAAAAATATAATCCGAAAAGTCGGATGGCGAATTGATGTTAAAATCGCGAAAAACACCATTTCCGCCGGTCATAATCGAACCATCAATGGTAAAGTGGTCGCCAATTAAAACAGTGGTCGGAAATTTCGAGTTTGAATACGGTTTCCAGAAAAAATTCGTTGTTTGCGTTGTTTGCAAAAACGCCAAAAGTCCGGCAATAAGCAGTACTGTTATGCCAATCCAAATTCCGGGCCGATTTCGTTTCCGATGGTTTTCTACCCGTCTTCTTTCCGAAAAGGTTATCCAATACTGTCCTTTTTCTATCTCAAAAATGATTGGATCTTTTTTGCCTTCTGTTTCGTAATATGCCGCCAGTTTCTTTCTGAGATTGTGTACATACACCCGAACTTTGGTGTCGTTTTTTACCGGGTCGTACGATTTACCGAATAGTTCGGTCCCGATGGCCGCTTCTTTCAGTTTTTCTTTATCGAGCGTGGCTTTTACCAGCAACAGTAAAAGGTTCACGTTGATTCCTGAACGAGAAAAAATTTCGCTTTCGGTAATTTTTCGGAGTTGCTGGTATATTTCGTCTCTCTCGGGCATTGGTATTTCTAAGTTCACGCAAATATATCGAAAAAAACCAGGCTTCAACCTGAACAACAGTTTTTTGCAACTCATCATAATTTCGATTTTAACGGTTAAATCAACCGTTTTTATCCGTCATTTTATAATTGTTTGTCAGCGAACCAGTAACTTCAATCCCTAAAATATAAAACAAAAGCGACTATGAAATTTCTCCAGCTAATCGTATTGGTACTTTTTACTAATTTGGCATTATCCCAGCAAACCAAAATTCAGTATTTATCCGGAACAGGCTTCGATCAAACCGTCGATTGGGAGTTTTTTTGCTCGGCCGGAATGAACAGTGGCCACTGGGCAACAATTGCGGTTCCTTCGTGTTGGGAACAACAAGGGTTTGGCAGCTACAATTACGGGCACGACAAATTAGAAAACCGGCTGAACGAAACTGGCTTTTACCGGACTAATTTCACCGTTCCTGCCGAATGGAAAACCAAACAGGTAAATATTGTTTTCGATGGAGTGATGACTGATGCGGAGGTGAAAATTAACGGAAAACCAGCCGGACCGGTACATCAGGGGTCTTTTTACCAGTTCAAATACGACATCAGTAAATTATTGAAATACGGGGCACAGAACAAGCTGGAAGTTTTTGTGAAGAAACATTCAGAAAATGCTTCAGTTAATGAAGCGGAGCGTACGGCTGACTTCTGGATTTTCGGCGGCATTTTTCGTCCTGTATTCCTGGAAGCCAACCCCCTGGAACACATCCAGCGGGTAGCCATTGATGCCCGGGCAAACGGCGATTTTACGGCAGATATTTATTTATCGCCTGTAAAAAACGCTTCTTTGCTAAAAGTTGAAATTCAAACTCTTTCAGGAAAAACCGAAACTGAAATTACAGGCAAAATTACACCTGGGAAATGTCGCATTTCAGGAAGAATGAATAGTCCGAAAACATGGAACCCGGAAACACCCAATCTGTACAAAGCGGTTTTTACTTTGCTTGATGGGCACAACACGGTCATCCATCAACATACCGAAAAATTTGGGTTTCGTACTATTGAGGTACGCGAAAGCGATGGCATTTATGTAAATGGAGAACGCATCAAAATGAAAGGGGTTTGCCGTCACACGTTTCATCCAAAATACGGGCGCACTTCTTCAAAAAAATTTAGCATCGAAGTAGTTAACCTGATGAAAGACATGAATATGAATGCCGTTCGCATGTCCCATTATCCACCTGATTCGCATTTTCTGGAAGTATGTGATTCGCTCGGTTTGTTTGTGCTCGACGAACTTTGCGCCTGGCAATGGCCTTCGTACGACGATGTTGTGGGACGCAAACTACTCGAAGAAATGATTGCCCGCGATGTGAACCACCCGAGTGTTATTTTATGGGATAACGGCAACGAGGGAGGTGAGAATAATAATCTGAACGACGACTTTGCCGAACTCGACATTCAGCAGCGAAAAGTACTACACCCCTGGCAAGATTACGATTTGACCAATACCCTGCATTACATCAGCTACAATTACCTTGCACATGATGGGTTCAGCAAACGAAAAATATTTTTCCCGACCGAATTTTTGCATGGTCTTTATGATGGAGGATCAGGTGCAGGTCTCGACGATTACTGGCTGCGCATGTGGGACGACCCGCTCTGTGCCGGTGGTTTTCTGTGGGTTTTTGCCGACGAAGCCATTGAACGCACCGACCGCAACGGTCAGCTTGATACCGATGGCAACCATGCTCCCGACGGAATTCTTGGCTCATACCATGAAAAAGAAGGAAGTTTTTATACCATCAAGGAAATATGGAGCCCGGTGTACTTCGAAAAACGTTATATCACTCCCGAATTCAACGGAACTTTCCGGATTGAAAACCGCTATCATTATACCAATCTCAATCAATGTTCGTTTACTTCGGAATGGGTGAAAATTTCGGATCCGGATGAGGAGGTGCACGAAAAACTGCTGGCAAAAAATGATTTCAAAATTAAACTGGAGCCAGGGCAAAAAGGAAAAATTGAAATCAATCGTCCGGCGAATTGGGCAAATGCCGATTTGCTTCGGATAAAAGCCGTAGACCCATATGGAAGGATCCTGAATACCTGGTGTTGGCCGGTAAAATATCCGGAAGCAAAAGCGAAAGAATTGCTTGTTGAAAAATCTTCTGTTCAACCCGTTTTTCAGGAAAAAGAGAATACATGGCAGGTACAGGCGGGTGAAATGAATTATTCATTCAGCAAAAAGGACGGAACTTTATTGGAAGTAAAGAATAAAAAGGGAATTGTTCCTTTATCGGGTGGGCCTGTTTTTGTAAGTGAAGGGAAAGAAGTACAGAACGTTTCGACTGCTTTTGAAGGAAATAATCTGGTAATTAAAGCGCTGCTGGCAAAAGGCGATTCAGTAAAATGGACCATTTCAGGCAATGGGTTACTGGATTTGGAGGTTGCCTATCAGCCTGAAAACAATTGTTTATTTGCCGGGATAAGTTTCAATTTTCCTGAAAAAAATATCGCCGGAATGAAATGGTTGGGCAATGGCCCGTACCGGGTGTGGAAAAACCGGATGAAAGGCGTTGAATTTGGACTCTGGGGAAAAGACTATAACCGCACGATAACGGGCGAATCGGGCTATGAATACCCCGAATTTAAAGGCTACCATTCGGAAACCTATTGGGCAAAATTTTTGGGGAAAGATTGTCCTGATTTCAAAGTGTATGTACACAGCAAAGATATTTTCCTGCGCATGTTTACACCCGATGAACCCCAGTCGCCGGCAAATACCAAACTGGATTTTCCGAAAGGCGATATTTCCTTTTTGCACGGCATCAATGCAATCGGCACAAAATTTAAGGTTCCTGAATCTTATGGGCCGCAATCGAACCGCTACGAGTTTGCTCCATCAAGAATACACGGGGGAAAACTGAATATGAAACTAACTTTTGATTTTCGGTAAAAAACATTATTTGCTTATCTGGTCAAACATCGAATTCGGGCAGAAAAAAACTTCGGATGAACGAAGGTGAGGGTTCATTACACTTTTAAAAACCCGTGATTAAACCTTTTAACCGGGTTCAGGTCAAAGCAACGTGTAAAAAAAATCAAGACGGGCTTCTATGATGACCTATTTCCCCTGTTCCTATTTTTATACTGATTCAAAAAAATTCAGTAACAACATCGAGTCGTTATTGAATCAAATTACCGATGAAGACCGGGTAACAAGCCTTGTCTTCTTTGGCTCATCATCAGATAAAAATTACGAAAAGGAATTAACGGTTTTGACAAACATGGTTGCCGGGCATTTTAAAACACAAATGCCCTTGGTCAGTTCCATTGCGCAATCGTTGCCCAATTCACAAACAATGGCTGTTGAAGTGCATTATCTCCCGGTTGGCATACCTTCCAAATCGTTGTTTTTCAAAGAACAGGGAGGGCTGCGATACGCTGTTTTCGAATGGGAAAATACAAAAACGCTGATTATTGAAGGAGTGCGGGCAAACTCATCGTCATTAAGTTATGCCGAACAAGGCGACGAAATTTTTGAAAAAATAGGCGCTGTTTTATCTTCCGAGTCAATGCACATTCATGAAATTGTCCGTCAATGGAATTATATCGGGAACATTACACAGGTGAAAAATGGTATTCAAAATTATCAGGCATTTAACGATGCCCGTGCCCGCTTTTATGAAAAAGCCGATTGGAAAAACTTCGGTTATCCGGCAGCAACAGGGATCGGGACTAATGTCAGCGGCATTGGCGTGAGCCTGATCGCAATATCCGGCATCCGGAGCATCCACGTTGACAACCCGTTACAAATAGCCGCTCATTCCTATTCTCAGTCGTTGCTTGTTGGAGGAGATAAACGAACGCCTAAATTCGAACGGGCAAGGATAATTAAAAACAACGTCGGATCAAATTGTTTCATATCTGGTACTGCCGCCATACGGGGAGAAGAAAGTATGAACGTATTGAATGCAGGTTTACAAACCAGACAAACAATCGAAAATATCAACTATCTTATCTCTTCCGAAAATCTGAAACAATATGGATTAAACAACGGGACCAGATTGGAAATGACTGTCTTGCGTGTTTACATCAAAAAGATGGAGTATCTTGATAACGTAAAATCGGAAATAGAAAAAGTTTGGACAGGGCTACCGGTTATTTACCTACAGGCTGATATTTGCCGGGAAGAACTTCTCGTTGAAATTGAAGGAACAGCGATGGATGCACAAAACAAATTGTAATTTGTAATGACAAAAAACCAAACCCAGTGAAAAAATCTCTTCAAATGATCGTATTCTGCTTATTGCTTTTACCAGCCAAGGCAAATGAGATCGATCGGTTCATTTTTCGGGACAAGCAGCAAAGTAATCAACTTTGCTCTGATGAAGTTTTTTTGCGGCGAACCTGCCTGACACTTACCGGGCGCCTGCCACAAGTCGAAAAAGCAAGACAGTTTTTAAAATCTGACAATACCGGGAAACGGGCGGATTTAATTGACGAACTGATTGATTCGGACGAGTGTGTCCGATATCTGGTGATGCGTTGGGGAGATATTCTCCGGATAAAATCTGAGTTTCCGAGCAACCTTTGGCCCAACGGCGTTCAGGCTTATAACCGGTGGCTATACGAAAAGATAAGAGACAATACCCCATACGACAAATTCGTAAGTGATTTGTTGCTCTCAAAAGGAAGCAATTTTCGTTCACCGGCGGTAAACTTTTACCGCGCTTTTCTGAAACGTTCACCTGAGAATATATACCAGAACATCAACTTATTGTTTCTCGGTAATCGTACTTGTACCGACAATGGGCATTTTTGTTTTTCCCAAATTCGGTACAAAAGCACAAAAGAGTGGAAAGAAGAAATCGTGTATGTTGATTTAGAGGTAATGCCTATTGCGCCAAAAATAAAAATGTTCAACGAACAGGAAATTGTATTAAACCCCGGGGAGGATTGGCGAAGCGCCTATGTGGCCTGGCTAACCGGCAAACAAAACAAACGCTTTGCAGGAGTTATGGCCAACCGCTTGTGGTACTGGCTGACAGGACAAGGTATTGTCTGTGAGCCTGACGACTGGGGCAAGCACAATCCTCCCTCCAACCCGGAATTGATGAATTACCTGACGGACAGGTTTATTGAATCGGGTTACGACATGAAAGCATTGATGCGTTTGATCCTTAATTCAGGAGCATTTCAGTGTGCAATATCGTCACCGTGGGGCTATGTTCCGCAGCGATTACCGGCCGAGGTCATTGTCGATGCGCTGGCCGATATAGCAGGTATATCAGATTCATACAGAAGCCGTGTTCCGGAACCGTTTACTTTTTACCCGGAAGGGACACGTTCTGTTGACTTGGGCGATGCAACAGTGTCGAGTCCGGCCCTCGAATTGTTTGGACGTGCTTCACGCGATGTTTCGCTTGAAAGTCAGCGTTCAAACAAGCTGATGCCCCGACAGATGTTGTATCTGATGAATTCTTCGGAACTGGAAAAACGAATTCAACAGAGCAATAAACTCAATATGATTTGCTCCCGGCAACTCAATATCGAAGGCGTTTGCCGGGCCATTACGCTGATGACACTTTCACGATATCCTTCCGTAGAAGAAATTAGCCTGTTTAAAGCTCATGCTGAGAAAAACGGGTTGTCGCTGCGCGATCTGGCTTCCGATATTTTGTGGACACACATAAACAGCGCCGAATTTCTTTTTAACCATTAAACGACCTTCAAATTTCAACGCACATGAAACGCATCCTGACTTTTTTTCTTTTGGTAAGTTTCTCACTGGGGTCAATAGCACAGCAAGCCAAAAGTGTCATCTTGGTTTATTTGGATGGTGGTCCGTCGCAAACCGATACTTTTGATCCCAAACCGGAGGCCACACGCGAAATATATGGCAACCTGAAAGAAGCCATCCAAACCAATGTTCCCGGTATTATTATTGGATCAAAACTACCGTTGCTTGCGCAAATGGCCGATAAATACAGCATAATACGAAGCATGACACATGGCAATAACGGACACGAGACAGGTCATTATGCGATGATTACCGGTGATTTGAGCCGTAGTTCCATTGTGTATCCGTCATACGGTTCGGTAATCGCATTTATGAAAAGCGCTACTTACAAAGGCATTTTACCTCCGTATATCTCTGTTACCAGCGCCAACAGTCGCTTCAACGAAGGCGGTTTTCTGGGCAACGAATACAAATCGTATGATACGGGAGGTGAACCTGAAAAAATGGTTTTTGAAGTTGAAGGAATCATCAACCGCGAAATAAAACCCGGCACATTAGAAAAACGCATGCAGCTAATTGGTTGTTTTGAAAAAACAAATCCTTTTTGTAAATCATTTACATATTCTTCTGCAATCGATTCTTTTCGCCGAATCAATACTGAATTTATTTCAGGTGTATCCCGGAAGGTTTTTGACTTAACAGACGAAAGTAAGGAAATCCGCCAACGTTACGGCATGAATCGGTTGGGACAGTCGTGTTTAGCTGCCCGCAAACTGGTCGAAGCGGGTGTCCCGTTCATCAATGTTCGCACAACCGGCTGGGATACCCACAAAAAGCATTTCCAGCGCATGAACGAAATGCTCCCTGAGCTTGATCAGGCTTTGTCGGCTCTGCTGACCGATCTGGACGCAAAGGGCTTATTGAAAAGCACTATTGTGATTTGCGGAGGTGAGTTCGGGCGTACCCCGAAGGTTCTTTGGGAAGCCCCATGGAATGGTGGCCGCGCACATTTCGGACAAGCCTTTTCGTACCTGGTAGCCGGGGGTGGTTTCATTCCCGGAAAAGTGCTGGGTAGAACCGACAAAACCGGTGAGAATATTACTGAACGCAAAGTTTATCCCTGTGATCTGATTGGCACAATTTATTTGCTGATGGGCATTGACCCGAAAGGCACTTTACCCCACATACTGGAAGGTAATTTGCCGATTCTGCCATCTCTGGGCAAAGAAGGACAAAGCAACGGGTTACTTTATGAATTGATAAATTTAAAATAACCTGGAATTCATGCAGCACAAGTATATTTTTACAATTATCGGACTGATGTTTTGGCTCGCCAATGCATCGGCACAAAAAATGTCGGTAGGCTTCATTTTCCCGGCAGGCGGCCAGATAGGAACTGTTACTGACATGGAGATCGGCGGTTTAAACCTGAATGAAGCGACCGAAGTATTGATCAGTGGCGATGGCATAAAAGCTGAATTCATTCCGCTAAAACAGCAGAACAAACAAGGAAAAGCGAAGAAAAACACAAAGAATAAACTCGACGACCAAAGCAGTCCGCAGCTTGCCGACCGGATAGGGGTGCGCGTTACCATTGACCGGGACGCCGCTCCCGGGTTACGCGATTTGCGGTTACAATCGTCGAAAGGAGTTTCCAATAAACTGAATTTTGAAGTGGGGCAATATCCCAATATAATCGGGCAAAGTGGTTCATCATTCGTAAAAACAACACAAGTGGAACAGCTTCCGGCAACTTTATGCGGACAAATATTTCCGGGGGAAATCGATTGTTTCTCGTTTAAAGCAGAAAAAGGGATGACCCTGGTTGCTTCGGTAAAGGCAAGAACATTGGTGCCCTACATTGCCGATGCGGTCCCGGGTTGGTTTCAGCCCGTGATCAGGTTGACAAACAGCGCCGGACGGGAAATCGCCTACAACGATGATTTTCGGAACGCTGTCGATCCGGTGATAATTTCAACCATAAAAGAAACCGACACCTATTTTCTTTCTATTCACGATGCCATTTACCGCGGACGTGAGGATTTTAATTACCGGGTTGAGTTGGGCGAAATTCCCTTTCTTGAATATGTATATCCATGTGTCGGCAAAATCAGGAAAAACACTGAAGTTACACTGAAAGGAGTCAATCTCCTTCAGAATAAAACACTTTTTAAGCCTTCGCAGGAAGGTTACGGCGAATTGAGAGTTACCGGGAAAAATGGTTTTGTTTCCAACCCGGTTATTTTCTATGGGTTACCACGAGATGCCCATCTGAATATATCCCCTTCAGAAAAGGAAGAATACCTGACAGATTGTATTTTGGTTGATTCGATTACTTCGCCCAACCAGATAAAAACATACCGGATCACAGCTCTGAAGAATGAAAAAATTACCATCGACATAAAAGCCCGGCGGCTGGGTTCAATACTGGATGCAAAAATGACGCTTCGCGATCCGTCCGGAGCCAAGTTGATTGAAGTGGATGATGTGGAAGATGCTACACAGGGACTGATGACCCACCATGCTGATCCGGTGTTGCAATACAAGGTAAACCGTGCAGGCAATTACATTCTGGAAGTATCTGATGTGTTGGGTAATTGTGGCCCCGATTATTATTATATGATTGAACGTCTGCCCAATTTCCCCGCTTTCCAGGCATTTGTTTCACCGGCTAATCTCACAATACCCAAAGGAGGAACCGCGCTTTTCCGTGTGGATATTTCTTCCGAAGAAAAATTCACCCCCGGATTGGATTTCGACATCAAAGGCTTGCCCAAAGGCTATTTGGTGAGCTGTCTGCACAGTCTGCCCGGAAGTAAATTTTGGGATATATCGATTACCGCCCCGGCAATGGCCAAAGAAGAGCAATTGTCGCTGGAAGTGCTTACCCAGACAAGGGTTAAAGGGAAAGAACAGTCAATATTTACGCAATCGGCCACCGCTGCCGACAATATGATGCAGGCATTTTATTACACGCATCATATCCCTGCTGCCGGGTTCGTGGCCAAAATTACCCCGGCGCCACCTTTTTCCCTGAGGTTGTCGACCGAATTGGAGCAAAATCTTCAAAAAGCCATACCCGTAACTTGGTCAGATACTATTGTTCCCGTCAAAATAAGGATTTTCAGGACGCCCGGTTTTACCGATCCGATTGATCTGGAACTAAGCAAGAAAAGCCCCTTCATCACGATGGAACCGACAAAAGTGTTGCCAAACGAAACCGAAAAGGTGGTAAATCTGAAAATCGATGAAAAAGCGCTGAAGAAATTGAAACGGCTCCAATTGGGACTTGCTATTGTGGGAACGGTAAACGCAGAAGTTGAAAAAAAGGGAAAACGAAGTTTCCAAAATGCACAATACCGCGAGATGACACCCATTTTTGTGTTGGGCAAGGAATAATAAGCAATGGTGTCAACAGGTAGTTCCCATTCGGTAAAGAAAAAAGCTGATTGCCCTACCCGGGACTGTCCCGAAAAAAGGACTAGCTTTGTACTTTGAAATTTCAAGCAAAGTAAAATGAAGTTCGAACAATATTCAATTTCTCCTGACATAAAAAAAAGCCTTTCAAAGCTGGGGTTCAACCGGCCAACGGATATTCAGTTTAAATCGATTCCTCCCATTATGAGAGGCGAAGATGTGCTGGCCATTGCGCAAACCGGGACCGGGAAAACAGCAGCCTTTGCAATTCCGGTGCTTCATTTGCTCGACGAGCGAAAAATCCCGGGCCGTCCCGATGGCATCAAATGCTTGGTGATGGTGCCCACCCGCGAACTGGCATTGCAGATTACCGGGGTTTTCGAACAGATCGGAAAACATACCCGCGTGAAAACATTTTGTGTTTTTGGCGGAGTGGAACAGGGACCGCAAATTGCCAAACTCGAAAAAGGGATTGATATTCTGGTAGCAACTCCTGGCCGCATGTTCGACCTGGTAAGCCAGGGATATATTAATTTCGGGCGCATCGAAATTTTGATTCTGGACGAAGCCGACCACATGCTCGATCTTGGCTTTATCCGCGATATTCGCGACCTGCTTAAATTTCTTCCGAAGAACCGGCAAACCCTGTTTTTTTCGGCAACAATCGATGAAAAAATTAAAGAGCTGGCCTATTCGCTGACCCGAAAGCCAATCCGCATCCAGATTTCACCCAAAGACCCGGTAGCAAAAAACGTCGATCACTCGGTGGCATTTATCGAAATGGACGACAAACGTTTCTTTTTGGAACGGATTGTTGAAGAAAATCCGGATAAAAAAATACTGGTTTTTGTACGGACAAAAGTTCGTGCCGAACGGGTAAAAAAAGCCATGGAACGGGTGGGGGTGAATAGCGAAACCATTCACGGCGATAAAGAACAAAAAGAACGTTTCGAAGTGCTGGATAAATTTCGAAGCGGTGAAATTAGAATGTTAATTGCTACTGATGTCAGCGCCCGCGGCATCGACATTCCGGGGGTAAATTTTGTGATCAACTACGATCTGCCCGAACAGTCGGAAAATTACGTGCACCGGGTTGGCCGTACCGGACGTGCCAAAGAACGCGGACATGCCGTTTCGTTTTGCAGCCAGGAAGAGAAACCCATTTTGGAGGAAATAGAAATGTATCTCGATAAGAAAGTAAAAGTGCTTGAGATTGGCAAAGGCGAATACATGGAAACTCTTGATTTTACGAAAGACCACGATAACGACTGGCGTTCGCTTTTAAAAGAAGACGCCAACCTCCCGCCAAAGAAAAAGAAGAAGAAATAAGCTGCAAAACGCCGACTAAAATTCATAAAGTTGCGATCACATATTTTTCAAAATTTCAATCAATTGTTTATTGATGTACAATACTTCTCTTCCCACTTTTTGAGATTCCAACACACCAATTTTTTCCAATTCTTGTAAGTATCGTGATGCCGCTTTCCTTTCCACTTTCAATTGATTTACGACAAATTCAATTTTTGAATATGGTTGTTCGAAAAGCAATTCAACCAATTCCTTTTTATAAATCTTTGGTGCATCTAGCTGAACTTTCTCTATTGTGCTGTCAAGCAATTGTCTAATTGCATTTATTTTTTTTATGGTCTGAACTGAAGTGACCTCAACAGCTTTTAACATGAATAAAATCCATTCTTCCCATTCTCCAAATCGGTTGGCCTGATTTAGCAACCGATAATAATCAGGCTTATTTTCAATGATATATGAGCTGAGATATAAAATAGGAATATCTATTAAATCATTTAAAATCAGATATAAAATATTCAATATTCTTCCCGTTCTTCCATTTCCGTCATAAAATGGGTGAATACTTTCAAATTGATGGTGAAGGACAGCAAGATTGATAAGTGGAGATATTTCTTTTTCTTCCCGATTAAAGTATTCGATAAAGTTTGATAGTAAATCCAATATTTTTTTTTTGTCCTGAGGTGGGGTATAAACAACTTCTCCTGTTGTGTCATTTTTCAAAACGGTACCTGGCATACTTCTTATGCCAGCAGTATTACCTATTAAAGCATGTTGAATATCAATGATATCATTTACTCGCAAAAATCCCTGTTTTTTTATTAAATCAAACCCGTGAAAAATTGCTTTTCGGTAATTTACAACCTCTTTTGTTTCAGGTGAGATGTTCGACTTATTAATTGTTAGTGCTTTATAAAGTTCGTCTTGAGTTGTGATTATATTTTCAATTTCAGAACTCCCCTTTGCCTCTTGCAATACAATTGCATTAATAAGCATTGATTGATTCGGAATTGTATTTGCAATCCCTTTTAATTCAGCCAAAGCAGCAGTTGCCTTGGTTGCTTCTTTTAATATTTTAATTGTTTCTATTTTTTCCTTTGAAGGTGGAAGCATGTCCAAAATCGGATATGGTGTATTTTGTCCCATGTTTTTCTAATTTGTCCCAAAATTACAAAAATTAGTACACTTTTTGTGGATGCGTGACTTTTTTAGCATTCGCGGTATACGCCTGTGTATGTTCATATAAATAACGGTGGTAATCAATGGGGTTTGGTGAGTGTGCGATGAGATTCCGGCCTGCGCCGGAATGACCCAAAAGAAAGAAGGTCTCGTTATTAAACAAGTTTGTCCGAAAAGAATACTCTGTGAAACACTGTGTGCCCTCTCGTTCCTCTGTGATAAAAATTTTTAACCGCAGGGGAACGAAGGTGTTCACAAAGAGAGACTTTCCGGACAAACTTATTATTTCAATTTATTACAGTCCAAACTTGCTTTTTACCTGCGGAACGTAGTCCAGTTTTTCCCAGGTAAACAGTTCTACTTCCAGCTCTTTCTTGCCCCAATAAGGCGATTCAAAAACTTTGGTAACCGTTTTTGGCGTGCGTCCCATGTGCCCGTAAGCTGCCGTTTCGCGGTAAATGGGGTTGCGCAGTTTCAGGCGCGCTTCGATGGCTGCCGGGCGCAGGTCGAATATTTCTTTTACACGGGCAGCTATTTCGCTGTCAATTAAATTAACTTTTGCTGTTCCGTAGGTATTTACAAAAATTCCCACCGGTTGTGCAACGCCAATGGCATACGCCAGCTGAACCAATATTTCGTCGGCAACGCCCGCTGCCACCAGGTTTTTGGCAATGTGACGAGCGGCATAAGCAGCCGAGCGGTCGACCTTCGACGGGTCTTTGCCCGAGAAAGCGCCGCCACCATGAGCGCCTTTGCCCCCGTAGGTGTCAACAATAATTTTGCGCCCGGTGAGGCCGGTATCGCCGTGCGGGCCGCCGATCACAAATTTGCCGGTCGGATTCACATGATACGTAATATCGTTGCCGAACAAAGCCTGCACCCGTTTCGGTAATTGCGCAATTACACGCGGCATCAAAATATTGATCACATCAGCCTTGATTTTTGCCAGCATGGGTTCGTCGGCATCAAACTCGTCGTGCTGGGTCGAAACCACGATGGTGTCTACCCGTTTCGGGCTGTTGTCGTCGTTGTACTCAATGGTTACCTGCGATTTGGAGTCGGGGCGCAGGTACGTCATGAATTTGCCTTCGCGCCGAACGACGGCCAGTTCCAGTAAAATCTGGTGCGACAGTTCGAGCGGAAGCGGCATGAAATTGTCGGTTTCGCGGCTGGCGTAACCGAACATCATTCCCTGGTCGCCGGCGCCCTGGTCCATTTTGTCGGTTTTATCAACTCCCCGGTTGATGTCGGGACTCTGCTCGTGAATGGCAGCCAGTACCCCGCACGAATCGCCGTCGAAGCGGTATTCCGCTTTGGTGTAACCAATTTGGTTGATCACTTTGCGGGCCGTTTCCTGCACATCAACATAGGTTTGTGATTTTACTTCGCCGGCAAGTACTACCTGTCCGGTGGTCACCAGGGTTTCGCAGGCTACTTTCGACTGCGGGTCAAAAGCCAGAAATTCATCCAGCAGTGCATCGGAAATCTGGTCGGCTACCTTGTCGGGATGCCCTTCCGATACGGATTCACTTGTAAATAAATAACTCATGTTTTCTGAAAATTTTATAAGCACAGCGATACTTCGCAGCACTTGATTAAACAAAAAACGTGGCAAATGGATTGGTAAAGCAAAGAGAAAAGTAAGGATCGCTTTAGCATTTTTTTTCGTGGTTGCAATCAATCTCAAATTTGTCCACCATTATCGTTGCAAATGTAAAAACTTTTCCGGGACACGAACATCTTTTATTCGAAAAAGAATATCAAATTATGAGCACCAAATAAAAAATATAGGGAACAGTCATGAAAGCCAGTTTTTATCTGGATAGAACAAATACGCATCCGATATAAAACCCCTGCGCATCTGGTCCGAATCGGATGCGCAGGAAATTGTGACCCAGTGCGCAGGAAATCCAAATCCGATACGCAGAGAAATTTTTTCCCTGCGCACCCGTTTACTTTCCCCGGTTTTCAATATAAATTCTTTCTTTGTCCGGATATCCACAAAAGTATGTTTGATACCAGTTTTTATTCCGGGAAAATCATTTTCCTTCAAAGCTGGTAGTTAGTTGGCGGAACACATTTTCGAGGCTCTGCTTTTGTTCCTGAAGGGTGAGCAAAGTGAGTTGGTTTTCCATCGCAAAACGAAACAATTCCGGGCGAATATCCTCATCCGAAGCAGAATCGACCAGGAACATTTTTTCGCCGGTTGCGCACAGGTTTTTCACCCATTTCTTTTCCTGAAGGCTTTTCAAATCGGGAATTTCAGCAAATTCGACAAGCACCGACTGTGCTTGTCGGAGCCGACCGCTTTTCAGCACATCCACCCGGTCGTCGGCAGCCAGGATGCCTTTGTTGATGATGATCACCCGCTGGCAAACCGCTTCTACTTCCTGCATGATATGGGTTGAAAAAAGCACCGTTTTATTTTTACTGATGTTTTTAATCAGCGAGCGGATTTCTTCCAGCTGATTTGGATCGAGCCCGGTGGTGGGTTCGTCGAGAATTAAAATCGACGGATCGTGGATCAGCGCCTGTGCCAACCCCACACGCTGCCGGTAGCCTTTCGAAAGGGCCCTTATTTTTTTGTGCTGTTCGCTGCCTAGCCCGGTCATCTCCACCATCTTGGCAACCCTCGTCCGTTTGTTTTTCAAACGATAAAAACCGGCCGCAATTTCAAGATATTCTTTTACAAACAAATCGGGATACAACGGGTTGTGTTCGGGCAAATAACCAACCTGTTCCCGAATCTCGTTGATTTCAGGATTAATTTTTTGTCCGTTGATCAGCACCTCGCCCGAATCGGCATAAAGAAAACCGGTAATGATCTTCATCAGCGTTGATTTTCCTGCACCGTTGGGCCCGAGAAAACCTACCAGTTCGCCTTCGTTAATGGAAAAACTAATGTCGTCGACCGCTTTTTGCGTCCCGTATGTTTTGGTAATATGTTCGACCCGGATACTCATTTCTGTTTCAACCTAAATTATTATTCAATTTCTTTATTTGGCAATTGTCTGGCATTGAGTTTTGAAACGACTTTCCGGCCAGTGGTTTCTTCCAATTGTTTCCGCGCTGCTTTCGCAACATTTCCCCCTTTGCGCGCCACGTCTTTGTTTTCTGAAAATGTTTTTGGCTTTTTACCTTTCGAGATTTCAGTTGTTGACGCTTCGGCCAGCATGTTGAGTACCAATTCAAGATTGGTCATGTGGTCGCGAAGGTTTTCCTTCTTTAAATCCTTGAAGCCCTTGTACTGTTTGGTGGTAAAACCACTCCATGCCTTGGTTATTTCATCGGTCAAAATAGCGTATTCCTGTCCCTTTTTCACACCACGGTTCTCCCATTCATCGGTAAGTTCCTTGCGGATTTCGATGCTTTTCAGCCGCTGGTTTACCCACTCCTTGCTATATCCTTTTCGCAGATAGGTTTCCATCAGCCGGTCGATACCGATTTCGGGGTCATCAATTTCGTCGATGCGCTCGCGTCCCACCTGTGCCAACCACATTTTAAATGGTTCAGCTTTGGGCGACGGGATGCTTTGTATCAGGCGAAAAAGTTGTTCGGTATCAGCCACATCGGTCAACCGCATTTTACCATCGGCTGCAAGTAATTTCAAACGGTTACAATTTGTAACCGTTTCGTTTCCTTCGGCCTTCAGTCTAATCTTCAGTACTTTCCAATAATTTCTTGCACCTTGATGATGAGGTTGATCTGTTAAAATTTCTATTACGTCAACAATCGAGAAATACCATTTTTCTTTTTCATCATCCCATAAAGTGCGGACCTTTCTGTCCTGAAACAATTGTATTTTATTATGCTTTTCCATATTAATTTACGGTTGCTATAAAAAACTAAAGATACAACATATCTGCGGGTACTTTTTCGATGTCTGCATATCTTGGGGACATGCGCCCAAAACAAAAATATGGATTTATCCCAAATTACGCATTGAAAGTAAAAAGTGAATTCGAAAAACTTCTGTAAGTCTTATAAAACAATGGATACGACAGTTTTTTATTTTAAAAATGTCTAATGCTACGCATTAGAAAAACGCATGAATAAAGTAATATAAATCAGATGTTTAGATATTGTTATCTCTCTATTGCGTAATTTGGGTTTATGATGACATATGCCGGTTTCTATTCCGCTAAATCATTTCTCTTTTTATTTGCTTATTTATGCAAAAAACTTATCAAAAGTCGGGCATCAATGAGTGAATGTAACTATTTGTTTTTGTGGCTATAATGAAACAAGAAACACAAAATGTGTATTGAAAAAGTTTATATACAGAATGTTACGAGTTCTTTCTTTGGTATGTAGAGGTCTATAAGGCAAAGCCCTTCCTTCGATTCATTATGTCCTGCCTTAGCCACACAAGAGTTTTAACTATTTGGATTTTGCCTCGTGCTTAGGGGTTGAAATTTGAAATTTATTCAGTTTTTAGAATCATATCTAATCTAAGTCAGTAATGTGCAATTTTTTCTTGTACTTCATTTTGGAATCTTATTTCATAACTGCTTTTTTGTAGTTCTGTTATGAAGAAATTTTTACTTTTGGTATTTCTATCTTTAAGTCAATGAAGGACGATAAATATATATGGGACGAATTTAGGAATGATACGGAGTCTGCCCTATCATATATTTATCATCAGAATGTTGACTTTTTATTCTTTTACGGTAAAAAATTCACAATTGACGAAGATTTTATTCTGGATATGATTCAGGATTTGTTTTATGATTTGATCAGATACAGAAAAAACATTGGAGAAACAGATAATATTCGATTGTATCTGATGAAATCGTTCAGAAGAAAACTTTTAAGGGGAATAGAAAACGGGAAAAAATTAGTGAAAGCTAACAGCGATTTTGAATTAGAGCCTGAAATAGTATTTTCAGTAGAAGAGGAATTGATAACGGATGAAGAACAATCAAGAAAAACAATGCTTATAAGGCAGGGATTACAAAAGCTAAATGCCAAACAACGTGAAGTTATCTACTACAAATATACTCTAGGCTACGATTATACCCAGATTTGCGAGATTATGTCTATTCCTTATGATTCAGCCCGCCAGTTAGTATCACGTGGTATCAATTCCATGAGGCAATACATGTCGGAAAATGACTTTTTCCTGGTGTTTATTTTCAGAAAGTTAACTGCCCGATAGAAATTTTTTCATTTTTTTGTCACAAAAAAAGTCTTCCCTCCTTTTTGTATATACATTAAAGTGAAAAATGGCTGGGAAAAACTACATCGGATATTCTGTTGAAGATCTGCTTCAGGATCAGGAATTCATTTCTGTTGTTAAAGAAATAAACACAATCGAAGAATGGGAGCAATTTCTTCAATCTCAAGGTGGATCGAAAAAGAACATTCTTCAGGCGAGAAAAATTATCCAGCTGTTCAAAACCAATGAGGGGGTACTTTCTGACAACAGAAAATATAAGATTTGGCGAAACATTAGTAAGTTTAATGTTGAGTTTTCAAGAAATTATAACCATGTCAGGCTTAAAACTTTCGCTAAGGTTGCGGCTTCTGTTTTAATACTAATTTCACTAGGAAGTCTATTATATCTTAGTTCCTATAATAAAGTTGATAATCAATTCCAATTTTCTGAATCGCAGAATGAATTAAAACCCGAAAATCCAGTATTAGTGCTTTCAGATGGCAGCAAAGTTGAGCTGGAAAAAAGCGATCCTCACATTGTCGTACTAAAAGGGCAGGATGCCATACAGATTGACAATGACAGTATTGTTGAAAATCATACTTCAATTGATGAAAAAACAAACGAAATAAAATTCAACGAAATCATTATCCCGTATGGTAAAAAATCGAAACTGGTACTCGAAGATGGCACCATTGTATGGTTAAATGCGGGAAGCCGCTTTGCATTTCCTCAACGTTTCAGAGGCAGGGAACGAGCCGTTCATCTCGAAGGCGAAGCATACTTTGAAGTTGCAAAAAATGAAAACCAGCCATTTGTTGTTGTTACTGATAATATTAATATAGAGGTACTTGGAACAAAATTTAACGTCCTTGCATATAATTCTAATCATTTCAGTGAAACAGTGTTGTTGGAAGGAAGCGTTAATATTTGGGAAAAAGGAAAACTTTTCGATGATAAAATTATGATGACCCCTGGACAGAAAGCAACTTATAATAACGATAATAAAAATATCGAGGTTGTTTTTGATCCCGCACCGGAAATGCGTATCTCCTGGGTTGAGGGATGGTGCCAGTTTTCGAACGAAAACCTTGAATATGTACTACAGAAACTTGAACGATACTACAATATAAATTTTCAATACAACCAGGAAATAATTTCCAAACTATTACCCGTTTCAGGAAAATTAGACCTCAAAGATTCATTAAGCGAAGTAATGGTTGTATTATCGGGAGTTGCAAAATTTGAATATCAGATATCTGAAAATAACGTGATAATTATAAAATAACATTTAACGGTTTGCCTATGAGGTATTGAAAATATAAAAAAGAAAACCAGGGAGTTTGGGGCTCCGCCGGTTTTCAAAGTTTATCTAATAGTAGTATTAATAATAAACAAAACAAAACTATGAAAAAAAATTGTATTGGTTTGTGCTGTTTGTACGACAGCATGATAAAATTTTTACTAAAAATGAAACTACTAACTTTTCTAATGCTTGTCTCGGTAGCTTCTGTAACAGCGAACAGCTATTCTCAGCAGATAAAATTCAAAATGAATTTGGAGAATATTACTGTGCGTCAGGTTTTTCAGGAAATAGAGAATAATAGCGAGTTTATTTTTTTGTATAGTGAAAAATCTGTGGATGTAGATCGGAAAGTTAATGTAAAAGTTGAAGATGAGTCAGTAGAATCAATTCTTGACCAGATATTTAAGGGGACAACCAATTATTATGAAATATATGACCGGCAAATTGCCATCATGTCAAAAGATAATCCTGAGATTCCTTCTGTTTTTAATAATATAACAAATTCGTTGCAACAAAAGACCGCTTCCGGCAAAATTACCGATACTACCGGAGCACCGTTACCGGGTGTTACTGTAGTGGTAAAAGGAACAATTATTGGTACCATCAGCGATGTCAACGGAGCTTTCAGTTTATCTAATGTTCCTGCTGGAGCAACTTTGGTGTTCTCTTTCGTGGGTATGAAAAGTCAGGAGGTCAAAATGGCCGGAATTTCTGTTGTGAATGTAATGATGGAAGAAGAAACAATCGGGGTAGATGAGGTTCAGGTTATAGGTTATGGTACACAAAAGAAGACGACAATGGTCGGTAGCGTTTCTACTGTTTCTTTAAAAGAGATAAGAAGAGTTTCAACGCCTTCTTTAACGAATGCAATTGGTGGAAAGTTAGCTGGTGTAATAACTCGTCAAACTTCTGGGGAACCGGGATATGATGCGGCTAAAATATATATACGAGGTTTAGTTTCTCAAAGTGGTTCAAATAAGCCTTTAATTATAGTGGATGGTGCAGAGCGTGAATTACAGGATTACTGGACTACAATGAACGTTCAGGAAATTGAAAGTTTTTCGGTTTTAAAAGATGCCTCTTCTACTGCGGTATATGGTAACAGAGGTGCAAATGGGGTAATTCTGATTACAACAAAACGCGGAGCCACCGGTAGCCCAAAGGTCACTTTCAGATCAGAAGCAGCTGTTGTAACTCCTCTTCGAATAGAAGATAATATCAACGGTTATGAATTTGCTTCATTAATAAATGAATCCAGGCTAAATGTAGGACAGCCTGCAAAATATTCTGATGAAGAAATACAAAAATTCAAAGATCATTCAGACCCTTATGTATACCCGGATGTTGATTGGTATGACGTAGTATTCAGAAAACATACCAGGCAAATTATGAATAACTTGGGCGTATCTGGCGGGTCTGCAGCTGTAAAGTATTATGTAAATTTAGGATACACCATACAGGAGGGGATCTATAATGAAGATCCAAATAATACCTACAAAACCAATGCTGCCTTAAAACGTTATAATTTCAGATCGAACACGGACATTCAGTTGACAAAGAACTTTTCTATGGATTTGGGTTTGTCAGGCATTATGTCATCTACTAATTTTCCAGGAACAAGTGGAGGAAGGATTTTAGATGTATTGAAACTCACTGAGCCTAATTTGTTTCCCATAAAGAACCCGAATGGATCTGCTCCGGGAGCTTTCGGCGATTCTAATATCAATCCCTATTCGGTAATTACTCAAACCGGTTACACAAGGCAATTCTACAGCACCATCGTGAGCAACTTAGGCGCTAACTGGGATTTATCATCGATTACTCCCGGCCTTTCTCTTAAAGGATTGGCTGCTTTCGACGTGGTTGATATAACTCAAAATGTACGCCAAAAAACCCCCGCAACATATCAGTATATAAAAAATCCGACAACCGGGGTTGAAACATATAAACCAATAGCAACTGAAACAGCTTTAGGATTCTATAATCTGAACGAAAATTATAAAACAATATATGGAGAAATCGCAGCCAATTATGCACGCACTTTTGGCAAGCATTCTATTTCCGGACTTTTGTTGGCAAACAGGAGGGAATTTGTAAATGTTAATGCAGGTAGTTCTGTGGGCAATCTTCCCGAAAGAAGACAGGGAATTGTAAGCCGTATTACTTACAACTTCGATTCCAGATATCTGCTTGAACTTAATGGCGCATACACCGGTTCTGAAAATTTTCCAAAAGGGAACCAATATGGTTTTTTCCCTTCTTTAGGTGCCGGATGGATCGTTTCAAATGAAAGTTTTTGGAATAAGAGCGTAATCAATGTTCTTAAGTTCCGTGGAACTTATGGTTTGGTTGGGAATGACCGGATTGGTGGAGACCGTTTCCTTTTCCAGACAACATTTAACAAATCGGCGACTGGTTATACTTTTGGATTAAATCAGAATATTAATCCCGGAGGAAAAAGTGAAGCCAGGATCGGAAACATGGATGTTACATGGGAAACCGCATACAAATCAAATTTAGGTTTAGATATTGAGTTATTTGATGGGAAATTTTCTTTGACAACAGATGTTTTTCACGAACGACGGGAAGGACAATTATTAGTTCGTGGCGTAATTCCGTTATACACGGGTTATCCTAGTGGAACTATTCCTTATAGTAATGTGGGTATAACCACAAACAAGGGGATAGAAGGAAGTATGCAAATTAGAAACACAACAGAAGGAGGATTCTATTATTCTTTTAATGCAAATTTTACTCTTGCAAAGAATGTCATTATTGAAAATGATCAGCCAGATCCGTTATATTCCTGGCAGTCTTATAAAGGTCATGCTATTGGTGCAAATTTAGGATATGTTGCTTTGGGCATGTTTGCAGATCAGGATGAGATCAATAATAGCCCCAGCCAAACTGCTTTACAATCAGTTATACGTCCTGGTGATATTAAATATAAAGACATCAACAACGATGGAATTATAAATATTGCAGACCGCACAATTATTGGTGAATATGGCTCAGAACCTCAAATTATGTTTGGCTTTGGTAGTACGATTGCATGGAAAGGGTTTGATTTTAGCTTGTTTTTTAGTGGCGCTGCCCTTCGTGACTTTTTCCTGACTCAACAATGGACAGCATGGCCTTTTATGGGAGGTGAACGTTATAATGTAATGCAAATGGTGTATGATAACCGATGGATTTCTGGTGCTGATAACACAAATGCAAAATTTCCGGCAGTTAGATCTACCAGTACAAATAACTATGTTGTATCAACTCTTTATCAGAGAAACGGTGCCTATCTGCGAATAAAAAATGCGGAAATTGGTTATACTTTACCAGGTAATATTTCTAAAAAGATATTGGTAAGCAATGCGAGGGTGTTTGTGCAAGGAACGAATTTGGCCACATGGGACCATATTAAAGCAATTGACCCGGAATCGAACTACGGTACTGGAGGATATCCAATCCCGCAGAATATCAATTTTGGATTAGAAGTTACTTTTTAAATAATACATGCTAAAAGTTAACATTATGAAATCAAATATAATCTTGTTTCTATTTTCAGTATTGCTTATTACAGCATCTTCGTGTAATGAGGATTTTCTGAATAAAACTCCTGATGGAGACCTGACGCTTACACAAATATTTGAAAACCCTGTTTTTGCTGAACAGTATTTGACAAATGTATATTCGCACCTGCCACAGGAGTTGGCCTTGGTTGATAATCCTTCTGGCGGTGGTGTGCCAAATAATCCTTTTACCGGTGCATCCGATGAGATGGAGATGTGTTATGAACCGAATTTTGCAAATAATATGAATGCGGGGAACTGGAATCCAACTTCTTATACTCAGGATATATGGCCACAATCGTATATGGCAATAAGGAAGGCCAATATATTTCTTGAAAACATTGATAATCTTCCTGTATCTGAGTTAGCTACTTCTTCGGTAATTGCACGATGGAAAGGGGAAGCCATTTTTCTTAAGGCATTGTATCATTTTTTCCTCATAAGAGTTTACGGACCAGTACCGATTTTAGATAAAGCAGTTGCTTTAGACTTTGATTATTTGTCGTTACGACGTGAACCAATTGATAAATGTGTTGAGTATATTGTGGGTGAATGTGATAAGGCTGTCAGTTTATTAGATGACAAGATTACTGCAGAAAACGATTATGGAAGACCCTCAAAAGCGACAGCTTTAGCATTAAAAGCCAGAGTACTTTTATATATGGCCAGTCCTCTTTGGAATGGCAATTCGGATTATGCAAATTTCAAAGATTTGGAAGGGAGAAGATTATTCCCTGATTTTCAATCTTCAAGATGGCAAACCGCGGCAACTGCAGCCAAAGCTTGTATTGATCAGGCCGAAGCGGCAGGATATAAGCTTTATAAATCGGCTTCAGGTGATCTTGTGAAAAATTATCAGGAAATATTTTACATTAATTTTAATGACGAAGTATTTTTCACAAGAGACGATCCTGCTTACAATAATATTGATGCTTATAGTGAGCCAAGGGGGATGGCAGGGGCTTTCTGGCCTTTACAGGCTCCTACTCAGGATTTAGTTGACGATTATGAAATGGCTAATGGGAAACGTCCTATCTTAGGGTATAATACCGATCTGACTCCTATAATCAATCCCCTCTCAGGATACGATGAAAGCGGTCAGGCAGCAGTGGCTACAACAAATTATTTTGTAGGTACACGTAATATGTATATTAATCGGGATCCCCGGTTCTATGCATCAATTAACTTCACTGGTGCAAAATATAAACAAACACCACCTCAAAACAGAACCACTCCCTTGCAGTTCTGGAAAGGTGGTCTTGATGGCAGGACGAATAATAGTGCGGATAATTACAGCGAAACCGGGTATATGCTAAAAAAACTTACTCACCCATCGTTTGTTATGTCGCCCAAGGCCGATCCATACAGAACCTGGATACTTTTTCGGTTAGGAGAGCAATATCTAAATTATGCTGAAGCATTAAATGAGTCACAAGGCCCTGTTTCCGATGTTTATAAATATGTGAATCTGATTAGAGACAGGGTAGGAATGCCCGGGTTGGCTTCAGGTTTGACCAAAGAAGAGATGAGAGAAAGTATACGGCATGAACGCAGAATTGAGCTGGCTTTTGAAACACATCGTTATTTTGATGCCCGCCGTTGGAAGATTGCAGAGACTGTATTTAACAAAGATATAATTGGATTGAATGTTAATACAACAGGATTCTCAATATCGAGTGATGGTTTTTATGCAAGAACAAAGGTTGAAACAAGGGTTTTTGAAAAGAAACACTATTTATGGCCTGTACCACAAAAAGAACTTGATAAAAATCGTTCTCTGGTTCAAAACCCTGGTTGGTAATTTATTAAAAATTTGAAGTAATGAAGCTGTCCCTAAAGTAAAGAGCAGAAAAGCCACAGAGAAAACTGAGTTTTCATCGATGCACAAGTTGCTAATTTTCAATAAATTAACATCTGAGTTCTCTGTGTGCCCTCTGTTTATTCTGTGGCTAATTAACTTTTGGGACAGCCTCATCGCTTATTTTTAAAATGGGATAAGTATGACAAGAAAATATATAAATATATTTCTCATTCTGTTTTGTTTTTCGGCCAGTTTAAAGGCACAGCAACTTTATGATTTACCTACGGGAAAAGAAACCCGATGGATTAGCCTTGAAAATTTTTCGGGCGATAAAGGAAAAGCAGGAATGGAAAATAAAGGAGCAAAGGGACATGCTTCGGAATGGGTTAAACCAGGAGAAAGCAAAGTTATGATGGATTATGACGGGGCTGGGATAATTAATCGCATTTGGATGACCATCATTGATAGGAACCCCGAAGCATTGCGTTCAATTTATATTGAAATGTATTGGGATGGAGCCTCAAAACCTGCAATATCTGTGCCGTTGGGTGATTTTTTTGGAATCGGATTGGGCCGCAGAACAGCTTTTCAAAGCGTTCTATTTTCTGATCCCGAAGGAAAATCATTCAATTGTTATATACCTATGCCATTTAAAAAACACGCTAAAATTGTTTTTGTCAACGAGTCGAAACAAAACCAGCTGTTGTTTTATGATATAAACCTGACGAAACTGAATAAGCATCCTAAAGAAATTGCCTATTTTCATGCTTATTGGGGCAATAGTAAAAATTGCAAGTTGGGCGATGATTTTGAAATACTTCCGAAAGTGAGCGGAAAAGGACGTTTTTTGGGGACTAACCTGAGCATTATTGCAGATCAGATTTATGGTGAGACCTGGTTTGGAGAGGGAGAGGTAAAAATCTACCTGGATGGTGATAACGATTATCCTACATTGGCGGGTACCGGAACCGAAGACTATATTGGATCAGCATGGAACCTTGGGGCTTTTGCCCAGTTGTATCAGGGTGCACCAATTGTTGATAAAGCGAACAAGCAATTTTCTTTTTATCGGTACCACATTCCCGATCCTGTTTATTTCAATTCCGATTGCCGTGTTACCATTCAGCAAATGGGCGGAGGTGGACGTGACCTGATCAGGGCAATAGCAAAGGCTGGAGGAAGAGTAAAGCCGGTCTCAGTTATGACCTCTCAAGGCTTGGTCAAACTGTTTGAAGACACTTCTTTCCCAGATATATTTGACGATAAGTTTCCCTCAGATGAATGGGTAAACTTTTATCGGCTGGATAATTATTCTGCAACTGCATATTTCTATCTCGATAAACCTGAAAGTAATTTGCCAGCACTGGCGCCTGTTACCCAACGATTAAGAGGAATACAATGATGTTAAAGGACTCTGTAGTTTGATATATCGAATAATTCTTAACTGATGTCGTAAATCAATCTCAATATTATCGATCTTTTTTTTGAGAAATATAAAATCGAAATTTTATATTTTGTTTTCTAATTAGTATCCTCTCACAAATTATTGTAGTTGTAATGAAAAGGTTAAGTTTAACAAGACTGGTCATGGTTATTGTGGTCGGCTCATTGTTTTTATCGTTTTCCAAACGTGATCTAGGTATTTTAAAATTCGTTATAGAAAGCGATAGTGAAATGGATATTTGGACTGCCAGTTCATACGAGAACATCTTTCGAGATAAGATGAAATCCACCTCAGATAGTGCCAGATACAGCCTGGTGATGGCTAAAAATGAATCAGAATCATTTCAGATACTCTTAAGAAATAATAAATTATTTCATATTGATTCAGTCTCTTTTTCAAACCTGAAATCAAATAGATGTTCTATTTCAAATAAAAATTTGAGATACAATTATTTGGAATATGTCTACATGGGAAACAATTCATGGGATCAAAGGGTTGAATTTTTAATAAGAAACGGGGAAGGCTATTATCCTGATCCACTTTCCAACGATACGCTAATTGAGGTAAATGCAGATGAAACACAACCGGTTTGGATAACAGTTACTATTCCAAAGGATAGTGATGCCGGATTATATTCCGGAACAATATTAATACAGACTTCATTGGGAAAATATTCTATTCCTTTTGCTGTCGAAGTTTGCGATGTAGCGATCCCTGATTCAGACAAAGGTAATTTTCAATTTATGCATCATCAACAAATTGCAGGGACCTGGTTTTATGATGCAACTGTTAGCCATCATCCGCAAGATGTGATAACCCAAATTTATGGGTGGGAACGATGGACTCCTCAATGGTGGGCATTGATCGACAATATGGCTGAAAATCTTAAAAGATCACGGGTGAATGCACTGTTTGTAAATACTCAGCAATTGTTGCTTGATGGTGGAACAAGAATGGAAGACGACAAGTATATTTTCAATTGGTCCAGATTTGATGAGTACATCCAATTCTTTATTGATAAAGGAGTTGTAAAAACGCTGGAAGGAATTCATTTTGGATCGACCATAGGGGCTGTTGGCAAAACCTACAAATCATATATTTTGAAGAATAATGAGGAAGGACAATTAAGTTCAACAAACATTGTTCCGATGGAATATGATTGTGACAACTATTTTAATCAGTTTATTCCTGCATTGAATCAGCATCTGAAAGAAAAGAACTGGTTTAATATCTGGATTCAGCATATTGGGGATGAGGCTGTTTCAGAGCTGCAACTTCAACAGTATGGATATTACATGGCAAAGCTAAAACAGCTTGCTCCCGGTTTGAAGTGCGGTGATCCTACATTTACATTGAAGTCAGCTCTTAATGCCGTAAAAGAAGGAGCCGATATTGTAATTCCTATTGAAGAACTCTATCAGGTATACAAACCTGTTTTTGATAGTTTGCAGTCAAAAGGAACTCTCATTTACGCTTATAATTGTTGTGGTCCAGGTAATAACTGGCTTAATCGGTTTATTGATAAACCGGTGTGGAATCAACGACTGCTGGGGTGGCTTTGCTACAAATGGGGAGTTTCTGGATGGCTGCATTGGGGGTGGAATTTTTGGGTAGACTGGTTTCATTCTTCTTTTTATTCTGTTAATGATGCGGCTTTTAAAGGAGATAATTATACCGTTTATCCGGATGTTGCAAACAATAAAGTAAAAACATCTATTCGAGCAGAGGCAATTCGAGATATGAGTGAAGAATATGAATTATTGAATATTCTTGGGAAAAGTAATCCTGCACTTGCCAAAGAACTTGTTGAATCGGTAATTGTAGATGCATCAAATAATTATACGAAAGATATCCGTAAAATGGAGTCTGCGCGAAATAAACTACTAAAAGCCTGTGCGGGTCTCAAATAGAAATCATGAACCATAGAAGAAAATAGTGATTTTCGGAGTATCGCAATATTTATAAAGAACAATGTGATAAAACATTTAACTGTATCGCATTGAAAAAAGGCCAAGCTAGGTTCTCTTCGGTATGGCGTAAAACATTTAAAAAAAGAAATTTTGAATTATGCATTGGGATCAGTTTGATATTTGGATTATAGCATTTTACATCCTGCTCATGCTGGGAATTGGATTATGGTATCGCCGTTTTGCCAGCAAGAGTATGGATAATTTTTTCCTCGGCGGACGCAAAATTCCAGGATGGCTGAATGGGATATCCTACACATCTGCATTGGTAAGTCCCGATGCGGCAACAGGGTATGGAGGCCTTGCAGTAGCTACCGGTGGTTTTATTTGCTGGTGGTACCTCAGCCGATTTGGGCTTGCGCTCTTTCTGGGAGGTGTTCTTTTTGCGGTTTTCTGGCGTCGCCTTAACTTATTTACCACACTCGAATTTTATGATTTGCGGTTTCCCAAAGGACCTGCCGCAGCCATGAGACTGTGGATTGCTATTCGTACATCATTAATTGCAATGCCGGCATGGACGGGTATAACCCTTTTAGCCGCCTGCAAAATAATGGGGCCGGCTTTTGATTTTACCAAAATGCAAACATTGTTTTTGGTTGTACCGGTCTCTTTTATTTTCGTTTTCTCTTCAGGATACAAAGGGGTCGTGGTATCAAATTTTATACAAATGGCTGTCTTCCTGATAGGTACTTTAATGCTTGCAGTTCTCACTCTCGATCACTTTGGTGGGGCAACGGCAATGGTTGCAGCTATTACTGAAAAATTTGGATCAGGTTCTGAAATCTTGGGTTCGGTACCCCCAAATGATCATGCTATTTTTCCCTTGGCTGCAGCATTTGGCTGGCTTTTAGGGCAGAGCATTGGCTATGGTGGCGATACTGCTCCAATGGGTGGGGCTATGGAAGGCCAACGTATTCTTTCTTCCCGTTCTCCGTCCGAAGCATTGACCATGTATGTTGTAACAGCAGTAAGCATGTTTGTACTTCTGTTGCTTGTAACTCTTCCCTGTATGAGTGCGGCAGTGATGTGGCCGGAACTGCGTGCTGCAGGTGCAGACAGGGAACTGGTTTATGGATTTCTGATGAAAGCATTACTGCCAACCGGGGCCATGGGATTAATGGTTGCTGCAATGCTGGCTGCAGCAATGTCAACGGTTGGCGACAATTTGAACTTTGGCAGCCAGGTACTGGTCAGCGATATCTATCGTCGCTGGTTTGTTCCAAAAGCAAAAGAAAATCATTATATGCTGATGGGCAAAATAGGAATGATTATTATCCTGGCGTTGTCTGTTGCTGTTGTTTTTAATGTACTCATCATCACAGATGTTGCTATCTTCATGCTTTCGCTCAGCGCAGCCGAATTACCTGCAAATTGGGCACAATGGTGGTGGTGGAGGTTTAATGGGCCTGCACGTGTGGCAGCTTCGTTCGGTGGAGCTGCAATCTTTTGTGTGGTTGTTGTTGGCCCAAAAATACTTGCCTTTTTTAATATCGCTTGGGCTGATAGTCTAACTATCGCCTGGTATTGGCAAACCTTATTGGTTATGGGATTAACAACCATATTGTGGCTTATTGTAGCCTTGGTAACTAAACCCGATCCGGAGCAACTTTTACGTAGTTTCTACCTCAGGGCGCATCCATTGGGCTGTTGGAAACCTTTTAAAAATCTTGATAAATCTAAATCTGATGGTTCTTTTATCCCGGTTTTCAAAGGAATTTTCATTGCTTTTCTGGGGGCAGCATCAATTTCATTTTTTATACTGGGACTCACTCATGCATGGTTTGCAAGATACATATTAAGCATATTCACTGTAACCATATCTACAATCACATTTATCGTTTTTTGGAGGATGGCAAAACGATATTTGGCTTTTCTGGACATCCGTGCCAGCGATAACATTATAACAGATATTTCTGAAGAATAAAAAATATAAAATCATTTTAAACAAAAATTAGAATAACATGAAAAAATCATTTGACAAAACACGCGAACATGTACTTTATCTGGGCGACTGGGTTTTTAGTGTAGGACCATTATACATTGAAACCCCTTTTGGAACGGAAACAAAAGATGCAGATCTGCATTTTTACGGGAAACGGCTTGTTGAGGCCATTGATCCGGTTGTTGATGTTACAAGTATGGCCAATTGGGACCTTTATCGTATGAAACCTGGTCGGCTGGAAGAAATTCTGGAAGATTCTGTTGGTCTGATTATAAGCGATGTGGAGGCAAAGTGTTTTCACTTGTTCCCCAGTTTTTTTAATCGTTCGGTTCGCAAGAATACTGTTGAAACTTTCCCCGATAGGCTTACATCGATTAAAAGCTGGATTGAAAATGGTGGTGGTTTAATGATGCTTGGAGGATGGTTGTCGTTTAGCGGGGTGCTTGGTAAATCCGGATGGGGAAGATGTTCATTCTCTAACGCATTACCGGTTCAGTGCATGGCAACAGAAGATCTCGTTGAATCATCAGCTGGGTTCACAGCCGAAGTGTTAGTTCCCGATCATCCTGCGGTGAAAGGACTTTCATGGGAATCTTTTCCTCCCATTTTCGGGTATAATGAAGTCACAGAAAAACCTTGGGGAGAAGTACTTGTGCGTGTAAAAGAAACCGGCCACCCGTTGGTTGTAGTAGGCGAATATGGCAAGGGACGTATTTTAACGTATATGTCTGATCCGGCTCCACATTGGGGTATAAATTTTGAATTATGGGAAGATTATGATGCTTTTTGGCAACAGTCATTGAATTGGATAAAAAAACAAAATAAGTAGGATGGATCATTCACAATTACTGGCGGGAACTTCGGTAGCAGATATTACACCTCCGCTTAAAGTTGGGTTACTTACTTCATCGGTAAATGGCCTTTACGAGCCGTTTGAATCAGTCAGGCTGCCATTAAAAGCCCGGGTTTTGGTATTGAAATCACAGTTGGAACAAGTCGCTATCGTTTCGTTGGATCTTTTGTCTCTGAACGATACATCTGTAGGTGGTTGGGAGCAGTTCAAAAAAGGAATGGCTGATGTAATTCCTGCCGACAGGATTATTCTTTGCTATATCCATACACACACTGCTCCTGAATCGGGCGCTATTTCGGATTTATACTTAACCGAATTGCATAAAAACTGGCTATCTCAGGTTCAGTTAAAAGTAAACCAATCAATCAACGAAGCATTACGGAATGCAAGGCCTTGCAGCATGTCTTTTGCAACTTCCGTATTAAATGATCATTCTCTGCAACGGCGCATAAAAACGCCGTCAGGAATTATTATGTCTGATTCTGTTCAGCCAATATCTCCGGAATTGATGCAAAAAGAGCCGGTTGACCGACGCGTTAATTCAATTTGCCTGAATGATCTCAATGGCGCTGGAATTGCAACAATTGTTCATGCTGTATGTCATCCCGTACACGAAATGTGTATGCCCCATGTTTCGTCCGACTTTCCAGGTGAGATGTGTATTGCACTGGAGGCTTCCGGGGAGAATGGTATGGCGATGTTTTTAAATGGTGCTGCCGGCAATACAAACCCTCCAACCGTTTCGATGGGGCCTGAATATGCGCGGCGGCATGGAGTAGCCTTGGCTAGTTTGGCTACGCGGCAGATGAAACAATCAAAGTTAGATACTTCTGTATTTTCATTTCGAAGTACTGAGATTCAACTGGCAATAAGGTCCGGCTCCGGCGTAGTCAATCAGTCGGATGCGTTGGCCCGATTATCAGCTATTCGTATCGGTTCCATGGCAATTCTTTTTTTACCGGGGGAGCCTTTTATTGAAATTGCATCAGAAATAGAAAAATCATCTCCGTTTGAAAAGACGATAATCGTTGGTTACGGCGAAAATAACATAGGATATATCCCCATTGAAGAAGCATTCACCGAGGGAGGATATGAAATTGGTCCGGGGAAATGGTCTTTTTTGGAAATAGGAGCCGATCAAATTATTAAGGAGAAAGGCATTCGATTATTAGAAGAGCTATACAATGAATGACCTTTTATGCCCATTTTGAAATAATTGATAATTTTTAAATAACATGAAGAGAAACATAAAAATTAGAAACCTGGTTTGGATATGTATTTTGCTTTCAGGCTTTTCTGTTCGCGCATATTCAGCAAGTAAAAAGGTATATTTCTATGGAAATGAAAAAAATGATTTGTGCCTTTTTTTAGAGCGGGAAGGATATAACGTTAAAAAGTACAATACTCCCGAAGCTGCAATTAATGCAGCTCCAGCTGGGAGCGGTGTATTTATTCTTGCGAAAAACTATCCTGAAATGGATGTTGATAACCGTATCAGTCAGGGAACTCTTGACGAAGCCGGAAAGAAAAATTTAAAATTATATATTGAATATCCGTCCGAATTTCCGGGTCTGGACATTCCTTCGAAACCACTTGAAACACATTTGGAACGAGGCGTAGTTACTACCGATTTATTTGGTGAAAAACTTGGTTGCCTGAGTTTGCTGGGCATTCATAATTGCCATGTATTGCCCGTGCAAGTAGTTAATCCATTAATCGTATTGGCAAAAGTGGTTGGAGTCGATAAAGCAGAATTTGGCCTTGACAATACAGAAACATATCCCTTGCTTTTTGAAAGAGGTAACACATTGGTTTGTACAACCGGCCTGAGTAATTTTGAAACAGGCAGGTACGGGCCTGTCCAATCTGTAAAGACGGTCTGGACTTACATCATATCCCGGATAACAGGTAATAAATCATTCACGATAAAACATTGGGATCAAGACGTAAAACCAATGTTTAGTCAAGAACAACGATTGCCTGATGGCGCCAAAATGAACTGCATTAAAAAAGGAGTGGATTGGCTTTATAATGGCCGTTTTTTTATTGATCCAAGCTGGAAACAAGATTGGGTGAAATATGGAAGCAATGGGTTAAAGCCTGTAGGTCCACCAGTTAGTGCTGACAAACCGAATGGAGATGGAAGTCTTGGAATATTGGAAGGACATACTTCTACCATTTTTTATAATGGGACCCAGGAATATCGCTACTGGTTGCGTGCCGATGTACAGGGCGAAGCAAGTATGGCGCTGGCGTCAGCCGGGAAATTGCTGGGTAATGATAAATATAAACAACAATCAGCGAATTTGATTGATTACCTGTTCAAAACCTCCAATATGCGCGCCGACGAGAAAAATGACCCCAATAGCGCTATTTATGGCTTGATTGGATGGGCAACTACCAATGCCGGAACATTTTACGGTGATGATAATGCAAGGGCAATTCTGGGAATAATTGCTGCATCTGCTTACTTGAATACCAATAAGTGGGACAAAGAGCTGGCGGAAGCGATCATGGGAAATTTCAGGACAACCGGGAAACAAGGGTTTCGGGGTGAACGACTGGAAGAAGCGGATATCATTAGAAATGGCTGGCCATTTTATTACAACAGGGAATTAGTACATCCATCGCCTCATTTCGAATCATGGATGTGGGCCTGTTACTTATGGTTATACAATAAAACGGGTTACGAACCTTTACTCAACAGAACCAAAGATGCAATACAAATTACGATGGAATCATATCCCGATAAATGGAGATGGGGGAGCAGCCTTCAAACTCAACGCGCCCGGATGATCCTTCCTTTGGCTTGGCTGGTTCGTCTTGAAGATACCGAAGAGCATCGAAACTGGTTAGATTTGATTATAACAGATATGTTAAAAAATCAGGTTGAATGTGGAGCAATCAGAGAAGAGCTTGGTAAAGGAAAAGGCATGTTTAAAGAGCTGAACAAGAATTCTGATTATGGTACCGACGAAGGTTCTTTGATTTTTAGAAATGGCGATAAAATATCATGCATGCTGTACACGAACAATTTTGCTTTGTTCAGCCTTAATGAAGCCGCACAGGCCACGGGAAATAAAAAGTATATGGAAGCAACAGATAAGCTGTCTGACTTTTTAACAAGAATACAGGTTCAGAGCGAAAAACACAAAGATTTGGATGGCGCCTGGCTCAGGGCATTTGACTATGGAAAATGGGATTACTGGGCTTCTAACTCCGATGCCGGGTGGGGAGCATGGTGTACCCTTACAGGCTGGATACAGAGCTGGATTGTTACCACGCAAGTTCAAATTCAGCAAAAACAGAGCTTCTGGCAGGTGACTGAAAAATCGGAAATTGGTTCTCCTGCAAAATCTGTTATTCAAATGATGATGAACGAAGAAGCAAAATAAATTATAAGATTAGAACAAGAATATGATAAGAAAATTAATAGTTATCCTTACATGTTTCGCAACTACATATTCATTTGCTCAGCTACCGAATAATGACCTTTCTGCGTTATCGCAGATTCAACAGGGGATCACATCGAAAAGAGTAAGCAGTTACGATCGAAGCGGCGGCGGCGATGATTTCATAAAAATTGCTGATGGTGAGAAAAAGATCATATTTGATGTACCCGGGGCAGGTATCATTAATCATATCTGGATCACGATGGCGCCCGCCCCCGGAGTACTTAACCGGAACGATATTATTATCCGAATGTACTGGGATGGGAAAGAATATCCTTCCGTAGCATCGCCAATAGGCCCTTTTTTCGGTCAGGGTTGGAACGAATCGTACTTATTCAATTCAATCCCCTTATCTGCCACTCCGGATGGGGGAAAAGGTTTGGTAAGTTATTTTGTTATGCCGTTTAGCAATGGTGCGAAAATCGAAGTTGAAAATCAATCGGGTAGAAATATTGACTGTTTTTATTATTACGTTGATTATGCTACTATGAATAACCTGCCTCCAAATACAGGGCGTTTTCATAGCTGGTACAATAAGCAACTAAAAGGGGCATCCAAAGAAGAAGGAGAGAATGAGTGGGCCGTTTTTGGAAAGCCGGGGAATAATCTTTCAGGTGAAGACAATTATGTAATTGCCGATATTAAAGGGAAAGGACATTTTGTTGGAGTAAATTATTACGTCCATTCACCCACTCCCATGTGGTATGGTGAAGGCGATGATATGATATTTATTGATGGCTCCCAGCAACCCACTCTGAATGGTACGGGAACAGAAGATTATTTCAATACGGCATTCTGCCCAAAATCAGTTTTTTCACATCCCTATTATGGCTATCCGCGGGTAAATAACGATATTGGTTGGTTGGGCAGAACACATCTTTATCGCTTCCATATTACGGATCCTTTATTTTTCAATACGGATTTTAAATTTACCATAGAGCATGGCCATAACAATGTACTTACTCTTGATCTGGCTAGTGTAGCCTACTGGTATCAAAGCGAGGCATCCCCCATACCATCAATACCGGACAAAGCGAGCAGAAACCCGTATCCGTTTATAACGATAGGTGATATTCATAGATGGAGGAATGAATGGAGAAAAAGTAATGGTAATGATCCCGCATTGTGGGGAAATTAAATACAATATTATATGAAGTCATTATTTCAAATGATAATCGTTTTTATACTTGCCTGTGCCATGCAACTACATGCACAGGAAATGACAGAATTGTCCAGGATAAAGTATAATGTAAAATCGAAACGGGTTAGTAGTTACGATAGGAGTGGAGATAACAACGATAACTTCAGGGAAATAAAAGCCGGTGAAAAACGAACCATTTTTGATGCAACGGGTGCAGGCATCATTAATCATATCTGGATTACAATGGGGCCTGAACCCAGCATATTAAGCCGGAACGATGTTATCATCAGGATGTATTGGGATGGGAATGATTTTCCTTCTGTAGAATCTCCGATCGGGCCATTTTTTGGTCAAGGCTGGAACGAATCATACCTTTTTACTTCGGCTCCATTGCTTGCAACCCCGGTCGACGGACAAGGTCTGGTGAGTTATTTTGCCATGCCTTTTGGCAAAGGGGCAAGAATCGAGATTGATAACCAATCGGATAAAAGTATCAGAACATTTTATTTCTATGTTGATTATGTGGAAATGAAAAAACTTCCGCCTCATTCAGGACGGTTTCATGCCTGGTATAATAAACAAATTACCGCAGCAGAAGACAGTATTGAAAATGAACATTGGATGTTTGGACCCGGAAAACCAAACCTGACCGGGACAAATAATTATGTGATTGCTGATATACACGGGAAAGGGCATTTTGTAGGGATGAATTATTATATTCATTCACCTACTCCAATGTGGTATGGCGAGGGCGATGATATGATTTTTATTGATGGAGATGAACTCCCATCTTTAAACGGAACCGGTACTGAGGATTATTTTAACACGTCATGGGGAGCGCCTAAAACTCCATATTCCACTCCATATTTTGGGTATGCTAAAGTAAATAACGATATCGGTTTTCTGGGTAAAACGCATATCTATCGCTTTAACATTGCCGACCCCATTTACTTCGATAAATCATTGAAGTTTACAATAGAACATGGCAGTATGAATGTACTTACCCTCGATCTTGCCAGTGTCGCATATTGGTATCAGGACAAGTCTTCTGCAATACCAGCAATTCCTGGAGTGGAGGCCAGAAAACCTCAACCCATGATCGGATCGGTTAGTATACACAGGTGGCGAAATGAATGGCGTAAAAGTAGAGGGAATGATCCGAAATCATGGGGAAATTGAAAGGTTGCTTTGGGTTATAAATATTGTTTGACCCCTTAATTTTTCACAGAATTAGTAAAATAAATGAAACATATAAAAACTATGGTCAGATTTTTAAAAAAGGGAAAAAGTGAATCTGAAATCAGAGAAGCAGATTCAAAAGTTCGGGAAACAGTTGGAAATATAATTAAGGAAATCGAAGAAAACGGAGATAACGCTGTACGAAAATATTCCGCGACTTTTGACAACTGGTTACCTGAATCGTTTCGTCTTACCGATGGTCAGATAAAAGAAATTGTTGATCGTACACCCCAAACAGTGATCGACGATATTCTGTTTGCACAACAACAAATTCGCTTTTTTGCAGAACAGCAACGCGCATCCGTTTTAGATATCGAAGTTGAAACTTTGCCGGGGGTATTTCTTGGGCATAAAAATATTCCGGTTAATAGCGTTGGGTGTTATATTCCCGGAGGAAGGTATCCAATGGTGGCATCGGCGCACATGAGTATTCTTACAGCCAAAGTAGCAGGTGTAAAAAGGGTAATAGCATGTACACCTCCAATTCATGGAAAAATATCTGAAGCAACGGTCTGTGCAATGTATTTTGCCGGAGCCGATGAAATCTATATTATGGGAGGTGTTCAGGCTTTGTGTGCAATGGCTATCGGTACAGAAACCATTTTGCCTGTCGATATGATTGTTGGCCCGGGCAACGCCTATGTAGCCGAAACAAAACGGCAATTGTTCGGACGTGTCGGGATTGACCTTTTTGCTGGTCCTACCGAAATATTAGTTATTGCTGACGAGACGGCAGATGCCGAAATGATTGCCTGTGATCTTTTAGGTCAGGCAGAGCACGGCCCTACTTCACCGGCAGCATTGATTACAACTTCAGAAATACTTGCTCAGGAAACATTGATCGAAATTGAACGCCAGTTAAAATTGTTATCTACTGCAGATATTGCTGGTGTCGCCTGGAAAGAAAACGGATCAATTATTCTGGTCGATAATCCGGAAGAAGCAGTTCGCGAGGCTGATGCATTGGCTTATGAGCACGTAGAAGTATTGACAAAAGATCCCCAATATTTTCTGGACAATATGACCAATTATGGTGCTTTGTTTCTTGGGCCTGAAACTAATGTGGCATACGGCGATAAAGTGATCGGCACCAACCACACTTTGCCAACGATGAAAGCGGCCCGATATACCGGTGGTTTGTGGGTAGGCAAATTTCTTAAAAATTGTACCTACCAGAGATGTACTCCGGAAGCAAGTTTCAAAGTTGGTGAATATGCCATGCGCCTGTGCGAGTTAGAGGGTTTTGCAGGTCATAAAGAACAGGCGGCTTTACGAGTAAGGCGTTACAAAGAAACACAAAATCCATAATAGATGATTTTGGGATCGAAAAGGATAATATATACAGTCAATACGATGAGAATCTTGATAATTTTAATGTGTTTGTTTCTGTTCAGCAACGGACTTTTATTTGGGCAGAAGTCAAATTATTGCATACCGGAAATTGCCGGGGAGTTTGTCCATATTTTTAATCCAAATGATAATCCGGACCGGCTTGCAGAGTCAAAAGACTGGTATACCAACGATCATGCCTTCATTAAAGGCGACGATGGTACATGGCATGCCTATGGTATCATCCATCATTTGCCTGTTGCACCCTGGGATGAAAATCGGTTATTCCACATTTCTGCCAAATCGCTCAGTCAAGCCAAGTGGGAAGATCATGATTATGCTTTAAAAGCTAAACCGGGAGTTGAAAGGGTATTATGGGCGCCTCATGTTATTAAAGGCAAGGGAACTTATTACATGTTTTACAATGTGGGAAACATGCAGAAAAATGCACCCAATTATGCCTCATGGGGGCAACTGTGCCTGGCTACCAGTAAAGATCTTTATAACTGGATAAGGTATGATCGTAATCCTCTTTTTAGCGATCCGGGCCATGCAAGAGATTCTTATGTGATGAAATATAAAGGCAAGTATTTTTACTATTACACAAAGGTTTTCAATGAAGTTGATCTTCGTTCCTCAGTAGCGGTACGTACAGGTACAGACCTGTTTCATTGGAGCGGGGCCAAAATCGCTCACGTACAGCCCCTCCGGATAAATTGGGGCGGAGACGCTGAAAGTTCTTTTGTAGTTCGGAAAGATGGACTATTTTACTTGTTTATTTGCAGGGCAGTGACGGAGTATAACCTTACTGACGTATACTGGTCAAAAGATCCCGAAAATTTTCCTGTGGAAAACTTCGTGTGTTCATTGCCTGTACACGCCGCTGAAATAATATATGATAAAAAAGAAGGCTGGTTCATTTCGAATACCGGATGGGATAAAAAAGGGCTTTATTTGGCGCCATTACGATGGAAACAAAACAAGTAACTGATTAACTTTATTCTTGGAACTTATAAACTGAAACAACATGGTTTTATTCAGATATGTTTTAATTGTGATGTTTTGTCTTCTTATTACAAATGCAAAGGGACAAAATAAAAAATCACGAATGCATCCTGCAATTCCTTGTGGTTATGATGCCTATCTTTTATGGGATCAGTTATCTGTGCAACGACCGGGAGTGCGGTCCTATATGCGTAGCACTTATGACCGTACAGGGGGAGGAGCTGATGCATCGCATTTTCTTTTTATGAACGAAGAAGATCACAATGTTACCCTTGATGTGAAAGGGAAAGGGATATTGTATTTCTTTCGGGCCAATCACTGGCATGGTAGTCCGTGGCATTTCATTGTTGATGGTAACGATAATATCGTGAAGGAAACAGCAACTGACAACCCTGTAGATGCAATAAATAAATTTACAGATACCGACTTTATCCCGGCAAAAACATTTCCAAAGCCGATGGCCTGGACATGGGGAACGACAAAAGGTGCTGATTTGATCTGGACTCCCATGTCTTTTCAGGATTCCATCAGAATAGCCTATTCCCGTACTTGTTATGGCACAGGTTATTATATCTATCACCTGTATGCCAATGAAACAGAACTTTCCAGTCCAATAGAATCATGGAATATTAGCAAGGAGCCTAATCGGGATGTCTTAGATTTTGTTAGTCGTGCCGGAACAGACATTGCGCCTAAAAACATTAAAACATTGCAGGGTAAAGCAAAGCTGGACAGCGAAAATATTGTGTTTGCAACAATTAAAAGTGCACCATCTTCGGTGAGAGCTTTGAAACTTACTATACCTTTAGATAAAGCCATTGACCTTGAGCGTATTCATTTAAAGGTTACATGGGACAATGCAAAATATCCGTCGATTGATGCACCGTTATGCCTTTTCTTTGGTGCCGGCACTTTATTTAACCGTGACAACAAAGAATATCTGGTTAAAGGGCTTCCAATAAATATCAGGTACGATTACGCAAATAAAAAAGTAGAACTGGCCTGTTATTATCCAATGCCGTTTTTTAAAACTGCAAGGTTTGAACTTGTGGGTATCAAACCGTGTAACCAAGAGGTTGGTTATGAACTTCGTTACGAACATTTAAAAATGGAAGCCAACAGGAGCAGCTATTTTCATGCAACCTATAACGATATGCCTGAACCTGTATTGGGCAGAGATATGGTATGGTTAGATACGAAAGGAATGGAAGGATATCCGGAGTGGTCAGGAAGTTTTTTAGGAACGTCATTCATCTTCTCGCATAAAGCGAATCTGAATACACTTGAAGGTGATCCAAGATTTTTTTTCGACGACAGCCAGACACCTCAGGCTTATGGCACAGGAACGGAAGAATGGGCCGGTGGTGGAGATTATTGGGGTGGCGAAAATATGACATTACCATTGGCGGGGCATCCATGTGGAGCAAAAGAAAAGAAAACAGCTGTTAATGAAAAAGATCTCATTCAATCTGCATATCGTTTTCTGGTAGCTGATCTGATGCCCTTCGGGAATCGAGCAGTTATTCGGTTTGAACATGGTGAAAATGTATCGCAGGAGCATTATGAGGCAGTTAGTTATTGGTACGGTCTACCAGCGTCGTCGTTAATTAAAACGGATTCGATTGATATTGGAAATTTGGCCGATGAACGAACTCATAATTATTGCTCACCTCAGGCATCCGATGTTGAAACCATTCACTCGAGATACGAATGGGGACCCGATGCCTACCCGGCTCATGCCTGGGGATATGATCTGAGTAAAAAACCCGGATATAAAGAAATAATGGGTAAAGAAATTTATCCTCACCACGAAGAAGATGGCCGCCATACATGCGGTACTTCGGAATTTACAGTTAAATTAAATCCGGATAATATTGGAGTTTTGTTGCGTCGCACTCTTGATTATAGTTATCCGAATCAAACGGCAGAGGTTTATATAACTGATGAAGAATCAGAAAAAATCCGTGGAGAAAGAAGCTGGCAAAAAGCTGGGATTTGGTATTTGGCAGGTTCCAATACCTGCATGTATTCGAGACCGGAAGGTGAATTGAGTGTTCGGAAATTCAATGTGCAATCATCTAATCGCAGTTTCAGGGACGACGAATTCCTGATTCCTGCAAAACTTACCAAAGGACGTTCTGCCATAATAGTACGAATCAGGTTTATTCCAAATAGTCAGGAATTATATCCCGGACATCCGTTTCCAAAACAAAGTAGCTGGAGTGAATTAAAATATCAGGTTTATAGTTATGTATTGCCTGATTTTAAATTGAAAAATCGATAAATGAAACGAACATGCTTAGAAAAAGGCACAAACACCGATGAACAAATTGCATGTGAGTTCCATCCGGTGGAATATCCTATTAAGAAAGACAAACTTGAACCAACAGAAAATCAGAAACTTTAATATTTATTCGGATGAATATGAAGCAGTATAATATTAATACAGACAGGAATCTGCTATTGTTGTTAAAATCAGGGTTTTTTATTGTTATGATATGCTTTTCTCTTTCATCTTATAGCAACATTCGGTTGCCGCATATTATCAGTAGCAACATGGTTTTGCAACAGCAAAGCAAGGTGAATATCTGGGGGTGGGCCGATCCGTCTGAAAAAATTACAGTCACCACTTCATGGGATAATAAAAGCTACCCGGTGATAAGTTCAGGGAACGCCAAATGGAAAGTTGTTGTCGAAACGCCAATAGCGGGGGGGGCATATACTATTACATTGAAAGGGAATAATTCCATTGTCCTCTCCAATGTTATGATTGGTGAAGTTTGGATTTGTTCGGGTCAGAGCAACATGGAAATGTGCGGAAAATGGGGATTAGAGAATATAAAAGCAGAATTGCCTGCAGCTTACAATAACAATATCCGTTTTTTTCGTATCGAAAAATCAACAGCCCTTTACCCGCAGGACGATTGCGAGGCGCAGTGGGTGGTATGCGATAGCAATACCTTGGAAACGTTCAGTGCTGTCGGATATTTTTTCGGAAAGAACCTAACCCGCGAATTAAACGTTCCGATCGGGCTTGTGGAAGCAGCCTGGGGAGGTACTACAGCCGAAGTCTGGACTCCAGATAGCATTGTAAATACAAATAAAATACTGAAAGAGGCCGCAAGTAAGATACCACCAACCGGGATGTGCCCTACTGTGGCGGGTTATGCATATAATGCCATGATAGCACCGATAACCAATTATGCCATAGCAGGAACCATCTGGTATCAGGGCGAGAACAATACGGGAACAGCGAATACTTACGCGCAATTATTCACGGCCATGATTGATGGATGGCGGAATACCTGGAAAAAAGCCTTTCCTTTTTATTTTGTGCAGATAGCACCATTTAAATACCGGGATAAAAATACAGGCGCTTTGCTTCGTGAAGCTCAGTTGCAAAGCATGAATCATCCCAATACTGGGATGGTGGTCACTACCGACCTTGTTTCAGATGTCAATAATGTTCATCCGGCCAATAAACATGATGTAGGCTTGCGGTTATCCAACTGGGCGCTGGCCGAAACCTATCAAAGGAAAGGGATTGTCTATAAAAGCCCCGTGTTTAAAGATATGAGCATCGAAAGAGAGAAGGCTACTATTGTGTTCAACAATATGGGAAAAGGATTGATGGTGAAAGGTGGAACGGTCACAGAAATGCTTATTGCCGGTGATGATAAAGTATTTCATGCAGCAGAAGCTTTGGTGAAAAATAATACAGTAACGGTTTGGAGTAAGGAAGTAAAAAAACCTGTAGCGGTGCGCTATGGCTTCAGCGATACGGCAATGGGAAACCTTTTTAGTAAGGAAGGTCTTCCTGTGGCTCCTTTCCGCACGGATAACTGGCCTGTGGAGATTAGAAAATGAAGAATCATTTATAACAAGAACAACAATGAGATATTATATAATCCTGCTCTTACTTGTCGGTTTTAATGCCGTTCGTGGGCAACAAAACAACAGGCTTTCTATTATCCCCGAGCCATATTCGATACAGCAAATAGAGGGAAGTTTCAAGTTAACCCCAAAGGTTATTGTAATCTATAATGACCAAGAAGCCAAAGAGGCTGCGGTGTTGCTGGATGAGTTTCTTTTTTCAAAATATGGGTTCAGGTTAAAACTACAGACGTCTGCCTCATCTGCGCAGGGAATTATTACGATAATCCACAAGCTGGGTGCGGACGATGAATCTTATACCTTGGATGTTCAACGCACTGGTATCGAACTCAGCGGAAATTCCGCAGGCCTTTTTTATGGCATCCAAACATTGCAGCAACTTTTTCCTGTATACAAAACAGCCCGAATCAGCCTGCCCGCAGTACAGATCAAAGATGAACCGCGCTTTGCATATCGGGGGTTGATGCTTGATGTTAGCCGTCATTATTTTTCGGTGAGTTACATCAAAAAGTTCCTCGATGTCATGTCTCAGTTTAAACTAAATAATTTTCACTGGCATTTAACCGATGATCAGGGGTGGCGTATCGAAATTAAAAAGTATCCTGAACTTCAGCGAGTAGCAGCATGGAGAGAAGTCACTGAAATGGAACAAAACTCCTCTCAACAAAAAAATGGGCAATATGGCGGATATTACACGCAGCAGGAAATAAAAGAAGTGGTTGCCTATGCAGCGGCACGTCATATAAATATAATTCCTGAAATCGAAATGCCGGGACATTCGAATGCTGCACTGGCGGCTTATCCGCACCTTGGCTGCACTGGCGGCCCATACAAGGTGATGACAAGTGGTGGCATAAACAAGGATGTGTATTGCGCTGGAAACGATTCAGTTTTTACATTCTTGCAGGGGGTGATAGACGAAATTGTCGAACTTTTCCCGGGGAAATATATTCATATTGGTGGTGATGAAACACCAAAGGACAGGTGGAAAGTATGTCAAAAATGTCAGGCTCGTATAAAAACAGAAGGCTTAAAAGACGAACATGAGTTGCAAAGTTATTTTGTGCAGAGGATAGAAAAGTACATCAATAGCAAGGGTCGGACGATTATTGGCTGGGACGAGATACTTGAAGGAGGCCTGGCTCCTAATGCTACTGTAATGAGTTGGCGCGGGGAAGCAGGAGGTATCGAAGCTGCTCGCCAAAGGCACGAGGTGATTATGAGTCCGTACACCTATGTGTATTTTGATTATTATCAGGGAAACCCTTCAATTGAGCCGCGAGCCATCGGTGGATTTCTTCCTTTGGCTTCAGTTTACCGGTATGAACCTTTATCCGATTTGCTTACAACCGTCCAACACCACTATATCAAAGGACTTCAGGCCAATACCTGGGCCGAGTACATTGCCGATGAAGCTCACATGGATTATATGGTTTATCCAAGAGCGCTGGCGATTGCGGAAATCGGGTGGTCTCCGGTGGCTAAAAAAAGTTATACCAACTTCCTGCAAAAGCTCCCTGTTCGACTGGCGGCGCTTGACCAACAGGTTTCTTTTCGTATACCTGAACCTTTCTCTCTGAACGATTCTGTTACTACTGCAAATAATATAGCAATAAATCTGAAACCGGCTGTCGAAGGCGCCTCTGTATATTATACAACAGATGGGACTGTACCTACTTCTAAAAGCATAAAAAGTGTTGGTCCTGTAAATATTCCGTTGTCTGACAATGTTCCGGTAACTGTAAAAGCCATAACCATACTTCCATCAGGCAGGCAAAGTGCTGTGTATGATGCTACTTATCTGAAAAAACCACTTTTGTCTGCAATGCCAACTCCAGTGTTGCTTCCGGGAATTTCTTTTAAAGCGGTTTTCGAAAATGTGAAGGAAGCAAAAACCATGAGCATACAAAAAGCTGACACCAGTGGATTGGTTAATTCTTTTACGTTGAAACCCCTCTCTGAGAAATCAAGGTTCGGTATGACCTGTGAAGGGTATTTCCTGGCTGACGAAGATGGTATCTACACCTTTGTTGTGGATGCTGACGACGGCGCTGTACTTTACTTGGATGATGAACTGACAGTTGATAACGATGGTCAGCATCCACCAATAGAAAGGGCCGGTTCGGTACCGCTGCAAAAGGGCTATCATAAAATCAGGTTGCATTATTTCGATGCGGGCGGAGGCAAGCAGCTATCAGTAAGTTCAAAAAAGAACGGGCTTCTTTATCCGCTATCTGCAAAGCTATTCCATTAGCAGAAGAATTATTATAAGGAAAAATGAATTACAAACAAATATTTAGCGATAGGGTATTCCTGTTTTTTTAATGAGATTTTTATTCACTATTAAACTAAAATTCAATATGAAGAGTGTATCTTTTTTTGTTTTATTACTGATCAGTTCTCTGTGTGTTTATTCTTGTTCTTCCAAAAACGATCTGACGAATACAGATGCAGTCGTTTACAAAGTTCCGTTGGGCGATCCGTTTATCATGCTTTGGGAAGGGAAATACTATGCCTATGGAACGCTTGCAGCCGATGGTATTGCCGTATATGTTTCTGATGACTTACTTAAATGGAGTGCCTCCCGGGAGGTCAATAATGGTTTGGCTTTAAAAAAAGAAGACGTTTGGGCCGACCGTTGGTTTTGGGCTCCGGAAGTGTATCATGTAAATGGGAAATTCTATATGTATTACTCTGCCGATGAACATATTTGCGTAGCCACAAGCAATTCTCCACTCGGCCCGTTTATCCAGGAAGTTCAAAAGCCAATGATAGAAGGGGAAAAATGTATTGATAACTCGTTGTTTATTGATGATGGCGGAAAACCGTATCTCTTTTTTGACCGTTTTAACGATGGGTTGAACATCTGGGTTGCTGAGCTGGAAGCCAACCTCCTAAATATCAAGCCAGAAACCATGCATAAATGTATCAATGTTTCGCAGGACTGGGAAAAAGTATGGCCGCGGGTCAACGAAGGATCTTTTGTTGTGAAGCACAATGGTGTTTATTATATGACCTATTCAGCCAATAGTTACGAAAGCCAGTTTTATGGTATTGGGGTAGCCACAGCAACGAACATTGCTGGTCCGTGGGCGAAGTATGAAAATAATCCAATTTTGCAGAAACCCGGAACCTTGGTGGGCGTTGGTCACAGTGCCATGTTTACCGATAAGGAAGGAAAGCTCAGGATTGTTTTCCATGCTCACAACAGCAATACTATTATTCATCCACGGCACATGTATATTAGTTCAGTAACTTTTGAAAACAGAGGAGGGAAAGAAGTCATGCTGATAGACAAAAATTACATAACCCCTGTTATGAAATAGAATATGAATGACTTTAAATTCAAGCTACTTCAGGTTTTCACTTTGTTCCTGACAATGTTTTTTCTTTCGTTAACCTGTTGCAGTAAAAACAAAGCTGATGACCCGCCTCAACCTGCCACTTTTACCAACCCGGTCTGGGATGGCGCCGACCCGTGGATGGTAAAAAACACCGATGCCACACCGCAACACCTTTATATCTGCGAAATGGGAAATCCCTGGACCATGAAAGGCAAGCGGGTCAAACATTCGTCACCAGTTGAAAGCTGGGAAATCGGCGACCCGCTTAACCTGAACGAGGGCCCCGAAATTCTGAAAAGCGGCGAAAACGTATTCGTAATTTATTCGTGTCGCGAATCGTGGATGGTTGAATACAGGCAGGGAATGCTTCAATTGATTAACCCTAGTGGCAAATTGCTCGATTCGGCAAACTGGAAGAAAACGGGATCTGTCTTTCAGGGAAATTCGCAGGTGTATGGCGTTGGGCATTGCTCGTTCGTGAAATCGCCCGACAATACCGAAGACTGGATTATTTACCACTCGAAAAAAAGCACCACTCCCGGGTGGGAACGCAATGTGCGAATGCACCCATTCAAATGGAATACTGACGGGACACCCAATTTCGGAGAAGCAATTCCTGCTGGAAAACCAATCAATCTCACATCCGGAGAATTATAAAATCAACCATGAATTTCAAACTTTTGATTAGTATTTGCACTTTTTTATTCCTGATTTTTCAGTTGGAAAGCTGTGCCAAAGATGCCATTTCGCAAAATGAAACCGCTCCAGCAGTTCAAACTCCTGTTGACGGCATCCGCATTGGCTGGGATTACCGGAGCATGACCAAAATTGCGCCTTTAAACGGCCGACAAGGATATTTCGGATATGCACGGATGGTACAATTGTTTGATGGCCGGTTGGCTTGTGTTTACGAGGCTTCCGGAAATATTGAATTGACACTGAGTACCAACTATGGAAAAAGCTGGGGCACACCACAGGTTATTTTTGTTGCTGAAAATAGCATTGTTATGTGCGTGCCTGAAATTACGGAACTGAGCGATCATTCAGTTTTGGTCGCTTGTAATCCACGCCCCGAAAGACCATATTCCGACGACCGCCGGTTTGGGATCAAAGTCAGGAAAAGTGCTGACGGCTGCCAGAGCTGGGAAAAAGAACAAGTGATTTATCAGGCCCTTTCGACTTTCGAAAATGGCTGCTGGGAACCCTCAATGATTCAGTTGCCAAGTGGCGAAGTTCAATTGTTTTTTGCCAACGAAGGTGTTTTTACAACTTCCGACGAACAAAACATTTCGATGTTCTGCTCATTCGATTTTGGCAAAACATGGACAAACAAGCCTGAAGTTGTTGGCTTTCGTGCTGGACGGCGCGACGGTATGCCGGTGCCTTTGCTGCTAAAAGACAAAGGCGAACTGCTCGTAGCTGTTGAAGATAATAAAATTGGTGGATTCAAACCAACCATTTACCGTGAAAAACTGGCCGACAACTGGGCCGATAAAACCATTACAGCGAACGATCGGCGGCGTGAATATGCCCCGACTTCACCCTTTCCCGAAGCAACTTATGCCGGAGCGCCTTACCTCGAACGCATGAAAACCGGCGAAGTCATTTTATCGTATCAAACCAACTGGCAACGAAGTAACAACTGGGAACAATCGGCCATGGCGGTTGAAATTGGTGATGAGTCTGGACGTAACTACAATCATCGATCCTTCCCGTTCGATATTCCAGTTAACAAAAGCGGCATGTGGAATTCGCTACGGGTAATTGATGGAAATACCCTCGTAGCCATTACTTCAACCAATGCGTATTCGGGCAATTCGACCGATGTCTGGATGATTAAGGGACACGTCATTCCGGAGTTCCATATCCCCAAAGCAAGTCCTATCGTTGATGGGCAAACTAAAGATGTTTGCTGGCAACACGATTGGCCTTATTTTGTGGGGCATAAAAGTTCGAAGCAACTGACTGCAAGCCTTTGTCTGGACGTTCAAAACCTTTATGTGGCCGCAAAAGTAAATGGTGTAAGTGCCAGTCAAAACAAAGTGGAAGAAGAGTTCTCTTTTTTGCTGGATGTCGACCGGAAATCTTATCAGGCACCGCACACCGGAATTTTTGCTTTCAGGGTAAAAACTGATGGGACTGTCGAAATGTTTGAAGGACTAAACGGGAAATGGATTAAAGTTAAATCAGGATCAAAAATAAAGACTAAACAAAATTTAAATGAAAGTTTGCTTAGTGTCGAAATGGCGATTCCTCTCAGTATTTTGCCTGGAGGATTTGGTCGAAATAAAACAGTGGGGGTGAACCTTTTCCTTCAATCGTCGCAAAGCAGTTTGAATCCAGTAGCAGAATCAATAACTTCGACTGTTCAGGATCAACCGTTTACATGGATTAGGGCATTTTTGCCATAGATCAATGAATATCAATATGAATTCAAAGATATCTGTAATCAATTGAATTTGTTCGACTTATAACGCAACACTAATGTCTTTTTTTTATGGCGAAACTTCTCAGATTATCAGAAAACTTTATAAGACACAACTATTCCGCTCCTTCTCCCGCTTTCTGGTACACCCTGACGTAATCGATGTAATATTTATGAGGGAACGCATCATCGTCGATTCCTTGCTGACCGCCCCAGGCGCCGCCAATGGCAAGGTTCAGCAAAAGGTATTGCGGATTGCCGAAAGGCCAGGTTTGTTCGTCGCCAGCTCCATCGTTTTGGTAGGTAAAATACTTCTGCGAATCGACGAAAAAATCGAGCCGATCTTTGTGCCATTCTATGGTATACACATGAAAATCGTCCCAAGGTTTATCGATGTTGATGGTGTTTCCTTTGCCGGTTTTTTTCACGTGGTTATATGCTCCGGTGTGAATATTGGCATGTATTTTCAACGAATCGAAGCCCACGTTTTCCATGATGTCGATTTCGCCGCAAAGAGGCCAGCCTTTTTCTTTTCTGTTAGTTCCCAGCATCCATATAGCAGGCCATGTTCCTTTTCCAACGGGCAACCTGGCGCGCACCTCAATCCGTCCGTATAAAAAATGTTTTTTATTGAACGTATTTATACTTGCCGAGGTGTATTCAGCAGTTTGGTATTTTTCTTTTCGCGCTTCGATAATCAACATCCCATCTTCAACTCGGGCATTTTCTTTTCGGTAAATGGTATAATACTGCGATTCGTTGTTCCTCACAAACCCCGATTCGTAGCTCCATTTGTCGGCATCGGGCAATCCCTTGTAATCAAATTCATCGGACCAGGACAACTCGTATTTCTGTGCAATTGTTTCTTCCCTGCATCCGGGAATCAGAAGAATCAGGAAAATAAGGTGTAGTGGCTTCATGGCATTCTGCCTTTTTGATTAATTGTATTCAAAGATAAAAATTGTAAATGGGAAACCGAATCCGTATTTCTGTAATGTTATTAAAACATCACATAATTGTTTCATTGCTTGATGCTTCCGTCGAAATGTATATTTTTGCAGTCCCTTTTCCGGGGTTTTATGCATTAAATACAGAATATTAAATGATTACAGTATCGAATTTAAGTGTGCAGTTTGGCAAACGAGTGTTATTTCGCGAGGTGAATATGAAGTTTACGCCGGGAAATTGTTATGGGATTATCGGTGCCAACGGCGCCGGGAAATCTACTTTTCTGAAAGCGCTTTATGGCGAAATCGACAGCACAACCGGTTCGGTTTCTTTTGGCGCAGGCGAACGGTTATCGGTGCTGAAACAGAATCACTTCGAGTTCGATGATTGCCAGGTGCTTGATACGGTAATGATGGGGCATCGCCGGTTGTGGGATGTAAAAAATGAGAAAGATGCCATTTACATGAACCCCGAATTTTCGGAGGAAGACGGTATTCGTGCCGCCGAACTGGAATCGTTGTTTGCCGAAATGGACGGCTGGAATGCCGAAAGCGATGCAGCCAGTTTATTAAGCGGATTGGGAATAAAAGAAGAAAATCATTATAAATTACTGAAAGAGCTTTCAGGAAAAGAAAAAGTAAAAGTACTGCTGGCCCAGGCTTTGTTCGGAAAACCCGACAACCTGCTGCTCGACGAGCCGACCAATGACCTCGACCTGGAAACCGTCGACTGGTTGGAAAACTACCTTACCAATTTCAACAATACGGTGCTGGTGGTTTCGCACGACCGTCACTTTCTGGATTCCATCAGTACACACACAGTGGATATCGATTACAATAGCATCAGCCTGTTTGCCGGGAATTACAGTTTCTGGTACGAATCGAGCCAACTGGCTTTGAGACAGCAACAGGCGCAAAATAAAAAGGCTGAAGAAAAGAAAAAGGAGCTTCAGGAATTTATTGCCCGTTTTAGCGCCAACGTGGCGAAGTCGAAACAAACGACCAGCCGCAAAAAGATGATCGAAAAGCTGAACATTGAAGAGATAAAACCATCGACCCGCAAATACCCGGGCATTATTTTCACGCCCAGCCGCGAACCCGGAAATAACATTCTGCAAGTGACCGAACTGGGTGGTTCGTTCGAAGAGCAGATGCTTTTCAAAAACCTTAGTTTTACAGTTGAGAAAGACGATAAAATTGTATTTCTGTCGCGCGATACCCGCTCAATGACGATTCTTTTCGATATCCTGAACGGATTGAAAAAGGCCGACAGCGGAACATTCGAATGGGGACAAACCATTACCACCGCTTATCTGCCGCTTGAAAACAGCGATTTTTTCAAAAAACAAATTCAGCTGATCGACTGGTTGGCGCAATATTCCGACGACACCAGCGAAATGTTCCTGCGCGGATACCTCGGTAAAATGTTGTTCTCGGGCGAAGAAATTTACAAAAAAGCAAATGTACTGTCGGGAGGCGAAAAAGTGCGTTGCATGATTGCCCGCATGATGTTGCGCAATGCCAATGCAATGGTACTCGATACACCAACCAATCATTTAGACCTCGAATCGATTCAGGCGTTTAACAACACGTTGATCCGTTTTAAAGGCAATATACTGATGTCATCGCATGACCACGAATTCATACAGACGGTTTGTAACCGCATCATCGAAATTGGTCCGAAAGGTACAATCGACAAACGGATGGATTACGATGATTATATTTTGGACGAAAAAATCAGGGAACAGCGCAATAAGCTGTATTGATGAACAGGTGAATTGCTAAATTGGTTGCTGTCATTCTGAGCATCGCGAGAATCTCATGATTATCAATGCTTACGAGACCCTTCACTACGTTCAGGGTGACAAATCCTTAATTCTCGAATTCAGATTCTTGATATGACTAGCTGTTCGTAGCTAGTGTCCAGGGCAAACGCATCTAATTTTTTTATTCCCCAGTGTATGCAGGGCTACACTTTATACCGATCATTTTGAAACTGAAATGATGATATTTAGACAAACCAACGGCCTGAAAGGCCAGTTTATTTTAGCCCAGGGCAAACGGAGTGACACCCTGGGTAGGAAAATGGGCGTTAAAATCGTCCGCGCTATAACATATTTTGAAAGGTTATCGTTCTTTCGGACGAAGAGGTATGCATCCAAATTTCGTCCGAAAGAAGATTTTTGCCTTTGTTATTGTTACCGCGCGGACGGTTTTTCTATTATTCCTTTTACCCCAGACGTTGTCTGGGGCTAGAATAAGCTGGCCTTTCAGGCCGAAGAAAATGAGTTATGCAATACTTGCATTTTAGATGAGTTTGCCCTGAGCTAGTGTCGTGTCAACTATCAAAATGACGGTTTGTCATTCTGAGTGAAGCGAAGAATCTCATGTTTAGAGCTATTTCCAACAGATGCTTCACTCGTTCAGCATGACAAAACAATGTTGAACATGACACTAGTCGTTAGCAACCGGTTGCCATTGGCTTTTTCTGATTACTGAAACCTGCGAATAAACACTTCTTTCCGGCTGTTTATTTTGAATTTTGGTTTATTGAAATTTTGAATTTCTCTCAGAAGATCAATCCACTTAGCCAGCCCCAAACCAGGTAACGAAGGAATTTTCCGGCCAGCATGGCAATGGCGGTAATTTTCCAGTTGGCGCGCAGCACGCCCAATCCAACGGCAAACACATCGCCAACCAACGGCAACCAACTGAAAAAAGCAAACACAGCGCCTCGTTTGTACATCCGCTCGTGCCATTGCTCAATTTTTTCAGGTTTAACCCGGAGATACTTTTCAATCCATTCCCATTTGCCCAGGTAGCCCAGGTAGTAGCTGCTCATGCCGCCCAACCAGTTTCCCAAAGTTGCCACGGCAATGCACTGAGCGGTGTCGAAATTTCCGGCAATCAGCAAACTCAACAATGCTTCGGAACTGAAAGGCAAAACCGTAGCCGCCAGAAAGCTGGCCATGAACAAACCCAGTAAACCATATTCGTATAAAAATTCCATGCCTGCGAAAGTACCGAAAATCTTTCGACCACCACTGAATACAATTCGCGACACCCTTTATTTAAGATTTATAGCAAACCAATCCTTTTTTTGACGTCCCTCAGGGAGAAACAGGTAAAAATGCCCCTCTTTTTTATCGTTTTTTGCCCAAAATCAGAAATCGTTCATCATTAAAAACGGGGCCTTCATGTACCCAGAATGTCATTTCAGCAGAAAAATGGGGGTCTTCATGAATTTTGTGTTTTTCGATTATTGAATTAAGTAGTTTATATCTAACTTCTTTGTGATTTTAATTTGTAAAAACGAACCAGAAGAATATGCATCGTGTGTTATAAAAAAGAATATTTGTAATTACGGACCACTTTTAATTGCTCCCCAAAAAAATCATGGAAAAACGGACAACAATAATCATCGGTACGAACGGATTCGGGGGAAAGACAAAGCCCTTTCCCTCTGTCTATATAATGAATCATAAATTTAAAAACAACACCAATGACAATTACAGAAAAAAGCAGTGTAATCGTTGAACTGTACGACCTTACACTCACCGAACGAAAAGACGACCGATTTGGCCGGGTAGTAACGACCAAATCACTTTCAGAAAACGATCTGGTCGCTATCGCCGTATCCCGGCGTACCGACCTTAGTGCAACCACCCTCAAAGCCTCGATGGAAATTCTTAAACAAATTGCAATTGAACAAATAGCCAACGGAGCTTCTGTTAATTTCGGACTGGGGTATTTTAATCTTACGGTCAATGGCGTTTTCATTGGCGATAATGTCAAATGGGATTCATCGCAGCACTGCCTGGCAGTAAATGTCACCCCGGTTGCCGAACTTCGCAATGTGATAAAGTCAACAACCGTAGATGTTCGTGGGTTGGCAGTTGCCGGGCCGGTTATTAACTCACTTACCGATGTGAGTTCGGGTGAAATAAACAGTCGTCTTACTCCCGGGGGAGGAGTAAACCTAACCGGTAGTAAAATTAAAATCGACGGGGACTCTCCCAATGTAGGGCTCAGTTTTGTGAATCAGGAGACGGAAGAAATTATATCCGTTCCCATGACCTCAATTCTTGTAAACGATCCTTCCAGGATAACGTTTCTGGTTCCTTTGACTTTGGCTGCCGGAGATTACAAACTTACGATTAGTACCCAGTATTCTGCCTCGGCGAAACCATTAAAAGAAGTACGTTTATTTACATTTGAATATGTATTGAACGTAGTATCGAGATAGAACGGGAGAATATTTTGCCCCGGCGCAGAGGAACGAGAGCCTTCGCATTATGCTGCCGGGGCTTCCCGCATTAGGATGCGGAACCTCCCTGCATCCTAATGCTGAACGTTTCCCCACCCGGGAGCGGGACCAATCCTTCTTGTGGATACCCGGGTGCCGGTTTTTAATCGCGGATTTTTAACCGGAGATTGCAAATCTCCGCACCTGGGTGAAGCGGTTTGTAACCGCTTGTTTTAACCGGAAGTTAAAAACTTCCGCACCCGGCTTGACTTTCTCCTAAAATCCTTTTACCTTTTCAATTTTAATGCATTAAAGAACAACTCTTTAAAATGTATAGTATTCAAACCAATCTCCCCTTTCTTATTCAGCTTAAAGCGAGAGGTGTGCCCTTTAAAATAAGGGTTTTTCTGGTGGGCATGGTTGTTTTGTTTTCAACTACCGGCTGCCAAAAGCCCGAAGACCCGGTTGCAACAATATCTGTTTCACCCGAAGAAATAGCTTATGGTGAAACTACTACGGTTACATGGACATCTGCCAATGCTACATCGTGCACCCTCAATGGGAAAAAGATTGGACTTTCCGGTTCTGTTACCGAAACTCCGACAGCAACCCAAAAGTTCTCCATTGTTGCTGTTGGCGAAGAAACAACCGCTACTGCAGAAGCAACGGTCACAGTGATTCCTCCCTCCGCACCGACCATTACCGTTACTGCTCCGACGGAGCAAGTGCGATATGGCGACAAGGCGAGCTATTCTTGGAAAGTGGAAGGTGTTTACACCTCCATTACTATGGATGGCAAGCCTGTGAATGCAACTGGTTCGGTAACCATTGATAAAGCCTATGCAACCGAGGAACACACACTCGTTGCCGAAGGCCCTGGTGGTAAAACCGAGAAAAAATTCCAGTTGCTTGTGGGCGATTGGACGACTTCTCCCTTGGGTCTCTTGACCCACGCTCCTTGGGGACTCACCTATTTGTATGGCTCTTACGACAAAGTAGAGTGGATACCGTACAATATCGGTAGAGTTGAAAGGATGGAACTAAATCTTGATGGTACATATTTGTACTATTCAGATGGAGAACGGGTAGGTAGTGGCAACTGGTCTATCGATGGTAATAAATTTACCAGAGGTGGAACTGTTCACGAAATAAAGGAACTTACTCAAAGTTCTTTTGCAATAGAGAGTGAAGCTGTTACTAACCCCGGAGAACCCAGATACTATGTAAAACGTATCTATACTAGATAAAATCAAAAACCGTAAATCAATATGATTTACGGTTTTTTGTATCTCTGTTTTATTATATTATTCCCCCGAACACGTAACATTAAACGTTGTGGTCTGATACAATGGACCTGTTGGCTTATCTCCATATTCCTCTAATCCATTACCTAGTTGTGGCGAATTACACCCTTGGGTTGCATTGTCTGATTCCCAATGAATCATTGTGCTACCACCAGATTGGATAGTATTGTTTGGTGCATCTGACCATACTTTTACCGTTGGAACGAGCTTTGTTACTTCGGGGGCTACCACTGTAAATTCTTTATTATATTCTGCCGAATCCACAAACCTTTTACCAGGTCTTATCCTCAAGTTGGATGATGAATAACCATCATTTTGTATCGCTCTATCTATAAAATATTGAGCGTCAATTTCGCTGTCAAAAGTTCCTAAAACTCTTTCAAAAGAGTGGTTTGGAAGTTCCATTTTTGACTTAGCAACAACTTCGTAAGCAGGATAATAAATATCGGTGATTAGTGTAAAATTGTATTGCCCAGGGGTACTAGGGACAGGGAAACTTGCGATATCATATATATTTTCACCTCCAGAAACTACCCTGCTAATGTCAAAAACCTCTATTGGCCCATCGGTATAATTATTACCTGTAATGGTTGCTCTACCGGAAATCATTACGTTAACATTGGTACAAACAATATACGAGGCCGAAAGTGTGCTAACTATCTCTGCTCCTTCAGAAGAACTATATTGGGGTAGTATTCCATTAATATTGAGCTGTAAATGATTGTCATAAGTAATCGTATTGTCTGGATTGTCCAGCGGCATATCTATGGTGTATGCATTTGCATTGAACACGGGTGTGAAAATAGCAAATGCGAATGCTACCAAAAATCCGGCGAAAAGTTTATTGAACGTTAGTTGTAGTTTCATTTTGATTTTTCTTTTTATTGATAAAGTAAACGGCAAATCCTACGACGATGAGGATACCGAAGGCAATTGAAGTATTGGTGATTGCTTTTTTGCTTGGGATTTTCGTGACGGATTCGGTGTCAAACGAAAGTGTCTCTTCGGAGAGGGTTTTGCCCGCCGAGTCCTTCAAGGCGAGGCGGGCTTGCATACTGTCGCAGTTGGCGATAACGGGGGCTTCTATCTCTACCAATCCACCGTTTGAACTTGCTTCAAATTTCCTATCTGTTATCGGCTTTATACAGCTCTTCAATATCCCATCTTTAATAGATATTTGGGCGGTGATAGCTCCTACCTCGGTCGCACCAAGTCGGCTCCCGGGGAACGAGTCGGCCGACCCCGACCAGGTAAATGCGAGCTTGGCGGTCTCTAACCGCGAATTTTAACCGGAGATTAAAAATATGTGCACCCCAAATGGAATATTGGTTTAATTCAGCACAAGGCAGCTAACCATGCGTCCGGTATCGGCGCCATCGCGACGGGCCGAAAAAAACAAAGGTTCGTGTTCGTACGAACACATGCCCGGCAATTCAATGTTTTCTGCATTCAAGCCACTTTCGGTTAGTAATGTGCGGTTGGCCTCCCACAAGTCGAAGAATGCTTTTCCTTCCTGTGCTGAGGGAGTCAGCAAGGCGTTGTAATTGGGAAATTGTGCAACAACCCGGCTAATCACATCGTCACCCACTTCGTATGTGTGTTTGCAGATCGATGGCCCGATTCCAGCTTTTATATTTTCAGCCCGGCACCCATATTCCCGGATCATCGTTTCAATGGTTTTTTGCACCAGTTTATCCACCGTTCCCCGCCATCCGGCGTGAACCGCACCAATCACTTTTTGTTCCGGGTCGAACAGCAAAACGGGTACACAATCAGCCGTTTGAATGGCAAGGCAAAGTCCTTTCCGGTTGGTGACCAGGGCATCTCTTCCTTCTAAATCTTCCCGGGTGGTTTTTTCGGTTACTATTTCAACCCGATCAGAATGGGTTTGCTTTGGGAAATAAATTCGTTCCGTTGCAATATTCATCGCTCTTGAAAGCTCTTCCCGGTATTCTTTCCACGGATGTTCGCCAGATTCCGAAAAACGGGCTTTTCCCCCGGTTTCCCAACCTTCTTTGGTGGTTATGCAATGCTTGATTTCGTATTCTTTTCTGAAAATATCGAATTGCAATACCGATAGATTACCCAATTTTATCTTTTGCATGAGCGTGTATTTCTTCTTAAAACGGAGTGCCAAAACTAGGAATTTTTATTGAACGTTGTTTAACGTTGAAACGTGGGTTCTCATTCCTAAATATCGAAAGGTCACAAATGCACCTGCAACCGAATTCCTTATTTCTTATTTTGTGTTTCTTGTTTATTATTTACGTGAGTTTCGATATAAAATACAATACGAATGTAACTTGCACCATTTTCTCTACTTGCCCCCTAATCCCCCAAACCGGGGAACTTTAGGCCTGCAATAATGCGATGGTTTTATAATCATTGAACGGATTTTTTCAAACTCACAGGCCAAACTCCCTTCCCGGATTGGGGAAGGGGCAGTTAAATCAAATAAATTTTTATGTCGAACTCAGGTTATTTTATTATAAGCACTAAAACAAATAGTTACACTCATTCATTAATACCCAATTTTTGACAACTTTATTCTGAAAATTAGCCTTGCAGCAACTTGTTCATTTTCTCTTTATCCAGAATTTTTATGAAACGGCGCTGCACTTCAATAAATCCGTCTTTGCTCATTTCGCCCAGTGCACGAGCCAATGCCGGACGGGTAACCCCAAAAAATTCGGCCAGTTGCTCCTGCGAATGAGGCAATTCAACGGTCTGTAACCGGTTGCCTGCCTGTTCGAGCAAGTAGTGGGCTATTTTTTGCCTGATGGTGCGGAACGATAAAAATTTCAGTTTTTGCGAAAGAAACTGGGTTCGTGTTGAAATGGCGTTCAGGTAATTATTCAGTATTTGCATGTCGTACTGAAGCAGTTTTACGAACTCCGGTTTGGGAATGCTCACGATTTCCACGGTTGTGTTGGCAACTACCGTTACCGGGAACTGGTTGTTCCTTCCAAACAAAAAAGCCGTTGCAAGCGGGTAGGGGGCTTCAATATCTTCAATTTTAATGGTTTTTCCTGAATAGTCGTTCATCTCGGCTTTTACACTCCCACGCTGGATAATATTGAGGCGGTCGCATACATCGCCTGCAGAAACGATCAGCTCGTCTTTCGAATATTTTTTTACCTGAAAAAGAATATTCCTGAAAAGTTCTTCCAGTTGGTTTGCCGGTATTCCCCGAAATACGGGCGATTGTGATAAAACAGCATAATCAGTCATAAAAATAGTGTGTTTGTAACAAATGGTACAGTTTCGAAAACAATAGGCATTTACTTTTGTTTCAGAAAAATACGAAAAAGTATGATACGCGAGATTGTAAAAATAGATGAAGACAAGTGCAACGGATGCGGACTTTGCGTCCCGAACTGTCACGAAGGGGCTTTGCAGATTATTGACGGAAAAGCCCGGTTAATCAGCGAACTGATGTGCGACGGACTGGGCGCCTGTCTGGGCCATTGTCCCGAAGGAGCGATTGAAATTGAAAAACGCGAAGCTGAAGAATACGATGAGGTGGCGGTCATTCAGCAGATGATACCAAAAGGGAAAAATACGTTGATTGCCCATTTGAAACACCTGAAAGAACACGGTGAACATGTGTTTCTGAGGCAGGCTGTTGAATATTTGCGTTCGCATGAAGGAGAAATCGGGCAGAATGTTTCGGAAATTACCCGCGAAGTTCATTCGCACCAGAAAGCAACCGACCATGCCGAAGCTGGTTGTGGAGGCGGTTGCCCGGGATCGGCGCCGGTGAGTTTTGCCCCTCAGAATTTCAGAATGGCTCCCGAAGTAACCGGGGCTATTCAGTCGGAATTGCAGCAGTGGCCGGTACAAATGCATCTGATTAACCCGGCTGCCAGTTATTTCTACGGACAGGATATGGTTTTGGCGGCCGACTGTGCTGCATTCAGTCACGGCGATTTTCACCGCACTTTTCTGCGCGGCAAAAAACTGGTTATCGCCTGCCCGAAACTCGATTCAGGAAAAGAAATTTACGTGGAAAAAATCCGCCGCCTGATCGACGAATCAAAAATAAATACGCTCACCATCATCATGATGGAAGTTCCCTGTTGCGGAGGTTTGAGCCAACTGGCGAAGATTGCCCTGTCGCAGGCATCGCGCAAAATTCCGGTAAAAGAGGTGATTATCAGCATTCAGGGAGAATTATTGTCGGAAGAATGGATGTGAATAATACGTTTCTTTCAGCCATCTGGCATTTAAAGTCTAATATCTAAAATCTGTTATCTTATCTAATCACTAAAAATCTTATTCATGAATATGTTTTGTTTTCAATGTCAGGAAGCCGCCAAAGGAACCGGCTGTACCATAAAAGGAGTTTGTGGAAAAACCAGCGATGTGGCTAATTTGCAGGATACACTTTTGTTTGTCCTGAAAGGTATTTCTATTTTAAATACCCAGTTAAAATCGGTTGGACATGCTGACGAACGTACCAATAAAGTGGTTTTCGACGGTTTGTTCAGCACCATCACGAATGCCAATTTCGATGCAGTTGCTTTCTCTACCCGTATCAAAAAAACATTAAAATTCCGCGATGAGCTGAAAAGTAAAGTTGTGGATGCAGGTTTGTTTTTAAGCGATCACGAGTCGGTTCAATGGACCGCCTCAACGACTGAAGAGTTTGAAGCCAAAGCACAGGAAGTGGGCGTTCTGAGCGAAACAAACGAAGATGTCCGGTCGCTGAAAGGACTGATTATTTACGGTCTGAAGGGTTTGGCTGCCTATGCCGAACACGCCTATAACCTGGGATTTAGGAAGCAGGAAATATTCGATTTTATGCAGGAGGCGCTGGCGGCAACGACCCGCGAACTGAGCCTTGAAGAACTGGTTGCACTAACCCTCGAAACCGGGAAATTTGGCGTTGATGTGATGGCGTTGCTCGATGCTGCCAATACGTCAACATACGGGAACCCGGAGATGACCCGCGTAAATATTAGCGTGCGCAATAATCCGGCCATCCTGATTTCGGGGCACGACCTGCGCGACATGGAAGACCTTCTGGAACAAACCAAAGGAACAGGAGTCGATGTGTACACCCACAGCGAAATGTTGCCAGCCAACTACTATCCGGCTTTCAAAAAATACGATAATCTGGCCGGAAATTATGGCAATGCATGGTGGAAACAGAAAGAAGAGTTCGAATCGTTCAACGGGCCTATCCTGTTCACAACCAACTGCATTGTTCCGCCGCTGGAAAATGCTTCGTACAAAAACCGCATTTACACCACCGGGGCAAGTGGTTTGCCCGGGGCTATTCATATTCCCGACCGAAGGGAAGGCGGGAGAAAAGATTTTTCAGCGATCATTGAACATGCAAAAAAATGCGCTGCCCCGACTGAAATCGAAACCGGAGAAATTATTGGCGGTTTTGCACACAACCAGGTGTTCGAACTGGCTGAACCGATCGTAGAAGCTGTAAAAACCGGGGCAATCAAAAAATTCTTTGTCATGGCTGGTTGCGATGGGCGCATGAAAAGTCGCGATTACTATACGCAGTTTGCCGAACAATTACCGAAAAATACAGTGATACTGACAGCCGGTTGTGCCAAGTACCGCTACAACAAGTTGCCGCTGGGCGACATTAACGGAATCCCGCGGGTGATAGATGCCGGACAGTGTAACGACTCGTATTCGCTGGCAGTAATTGCACTTAAACTGAAAGAAATTTTCGGGCTTGAAGATGTGAACGAACTGCCTATTGCCTATAATATTGCATGGTACGAGCAGAAGGCGGTAATTGTGTTGCTGGCCTTGCTTTCCCTGGGCGTAAAAAACATCCATTTGGGGCCGACATTGCCGGCTTTCATGTCGCCCAATGTGGTAAAAGTACTGGTCGAAAACTTCGGTATCGGGGGAATTCAGGATGTGGAAAGTGATCTGAAACTGTTTCTCGAAGCGGTTAAAGCATAAAGATATTGCGTTTGCAATTAATGAGGGGTGGATTTGGAAGAATGGAACCGGGGCGAAAGTCCCGGTTTTTTATTTTCCCATTCGGAAAAGAATTTCTTTTTCCTCCTTGCTCAGTGAATCGTAGCCCGATTTGCTGATTTTTTCAAGGATGTCGTTGATGCGGTCTTGCTGGGCATTTTTGCGACGGTTGTAATCAATATCACGGTCGCCCGTATTTCGGTAAGTAATTTTTACTTTTGGCTTCGATTTCAGCCATTTCGAAACAATGCTAAACGGTTTGCTGATGATTTTCGACAGGTCGGTTCCTCTTTTATACTGAAGGGCAAAAACCATCCCCATAAAAGCACCGCCTAAATGGGCCAAATTTCCGCCTGCGTTCGATGTCGAAATCCCGATGATGTATATGAGTACCGAGATCAACGCGATGTATTTCATTTTTACCGGCCCGATAAACATCAGATAGATGGTGTGGTTGGGTACATAAACGGCCACGGCAACCACGATGGCGATGACAGCAGCCGAGGCGCCCATCAGTTGCGAGGCTGCCAACACCTTGTCGAAAGCCGGAAAAAGATTGTAGGCCAGCAGGTAAAATAAACCTCCGACAATTCCGCCAAGCAAATAAACGCCCAGCAACTTTCGCCCGTCGAAATACGAAAGAAATATGTGGCCCAGCCAATACAGCCAAAGAATATTAAAAAGAATATGTAGGAAGCTGAAATGCAGGAACATGTAAGTGATTAGTGTCCATGGACGGGCTAATAACTGGTCTACATCAGCAGGCATAGCCAGCCAGCCAATCAACGTAAATTCCTGTCCCGACAAAAAATAAAAAACATTGATAATGCGAATTAGCAGAAAAACACCAATATTAATATAGATCAGCCGCGTTAAAACTGAACCTTCGCGAAACGATTCTTTTATTTCGTCAACAATGTTCATTCTTTCAAAATAAAAAAGCCGTTAATAAAAGTTCCTTGAGTTTTTGTTCCAGTATTTTATCAGGATAAACCCGAAAAGCATCCCGCCAAGATGCGCAAAATGCGCGATATTGCTGGCCGATTGAGTCAATCCCATATACAGTTCGATCACCCCGAAAATAATTACAAAATACTTGGCTTTGATCGGGATAGGAGGGAAAAGTAACATGAGCTGGGTATTAGGGAAAAGCATCCCGAAGCCGAGCAGCACGCCGTATACCGCACCTGATGCGCCTACCGTTGGGGTATTGATCACCGCGTTGAGTTTGCCCATCAGCGGATCGGCAAAGTTTTTACCCTGGTCAAAAGCTGCAGCCCCTTCGCGCAAAACCATATCCACCATTTCTGGGGTCATTTTGCCAACCAGTGACTGATATTCCAGAAAGTTGACAAACGAATGGAGTGCAGCGGCGCCCAGTCCGGTCACAAAATAAAACACGAAGAAACGTTTGGGTCCCCATACACCTTCCAGTACACGGCCAAACATCCAAAGTGCATACATGTTGAAAAGCAAATGAAGAACGCCACCGTGCATAAACATGTGGCTCACCAGTTGGTAGGGCCTGAATTTTTCGCAACTGAAATAATGAAGCCCCAGCGTATCGGCCAGGTCGATGCCGCGAAGGCTTAAAATGTAGGTTGCTACCAACATCAACACGTTAATGATGATGAGGTTTTTCACTACAACAGGAGTCGAACTGAAACCGGATCTGTAATTCTGCATGATACTATCGTTTTGTTTGCGGCTACAATAGCCAGACCAAAATTAAAATTTATATTGTCACGGTTGTTCCGCGACAGATTGTCACCTCAATATTTTTTCAAAATCGTCAACGGGCAATATCGACAGTATTTTTTTACCTGTTGGCGAGAAGTTGGGCGTTTGACAGGCAAACAAATTGTCTATCAGTTCGTTTATCTCGTCAGGCTGCAATGCCTGTCCGTAGTTTATTGCCGAAGCTTTGGCCAGCGACACGGCCACTTTTTCGCGGGCTTTTTCTTTTACATCAGGTACGCTTTGTTTGTATTCTTCCAGCAGGCTTTCAATCACTTCCTGCGGCGAATTGGTATTCAACATGCCGGGCGTGCCGTTTATAATGAAAGTGTTGTTCCCGAATTCGCGGACATCGAAACCCAGCGCTTTCAGGTCGTCGAGAATGCCGGTCAGTAAGGCAGCATCCGAAGCATTCAATTCGAATGTATGTGGAAACAGTTGCTGTTGGCTGGCCACCGCATTCGATTTCAGCACATGCATAAATTGCTCGAACAGGATGCGCTCGTGCGCCCGTTTCTGGTCGATCACCATCAATCCCGATTTTACCGGGGTCAGTATATATTTGTTTTTAAACTGAATGAAATTTTTTCCCGAGAACATTTCCGGTCCCTGCATTTGCTTTTGTGCGGATTCTTCCCGTGGTTCGGGATAAATCGTTTGTTGGGTGAATTTTTCATTTTCCAGGCCCGAATACAACTTTTCCCAATTCGCAGCATTTTCCTTTTCGGGCGACGAATACGGTGAATAATCGCGCAATGGTTTTTCGGATTCGAACGGGTTATAAGCGGGATTAATTTTTATTTCCGGGGCATTTATTTCCGAGAAATCTTTCTTTGGTAACGGAATATCGACGCTCCCGGCCTGGTCGAAATCGATGGACGGGACCATATTGAATTTACCCAGCGATTCGCGCAAAGCAGCATTGATGATCTGCCAGATGGCCGACTCGTTCTCAAATTTAATCTCGGTTTTGGTTGGGTGAATATTGATGTCGATCTGGTCGGGTGGTATTTCAAAATAAATGAAATACGAAGGAATGGCTTCCGGGGGAAGTATTTTTTCGTAGGACAACATCACGGCACGGTGAAAAAACGGGTGTTTCATGTACCGCTGGTTCACAAAAAAGAACTGCTCGCCAAAAGTTTTCCGTGCATATTTGGGTTGCCCGATAAAGCCTTTTATATGCGCCAGACTGGTCTCCGTATCAATCGGGATCAGGTTCTGGTTGATGTTTTTGCCAAACATATTTACGATACGCACCCGCAGGTTCGAGGGCTGTAACTCGTAAATAGCCGACTGGTTGTGGTACAGCGACAGGCCGATCTCTGGGTTTGCCAGCGCCACCCGCTGAAATTCGTTGATGATATGTTTTAGTTCAGCCGAATTGCCTTTTAGAAATTTGCGCCGCGCAGGTACATTGAAAAACAGGTTTTTTACCTGAAAATTTGTTCCTGAAGCACAACTTACAGGTTCTTGTGTAATGACGTTTGATGCGCTGATATGAACGAAAGTTCCCACTTCCTCGTCGTGCGGTTTGGTGCGCAGTTCCACATCGGCAATGGCCGCGATGGAAGCCAGTGCCTCGCCGCGAAAACCCATCGTGCGGATGGCAAACAAATCGTTGGCTGTGCGTATTTTCGAGGTGGCGTGCCGTTCGAAAGACATGCGCGCATCGGTTTCCGTCATGCCGCAACCGTTGTCGGTCACCTGGATGAGTGTGCGCCCGGCATCTTTCAGGTTCACCTGAATTTTGGTGGCGCCTGAATCAATGGCATTTTCGACCAACTCCTTTATTACCGAAGCAGGACGTTGAATGACTTCACCGGCAGCAATTTGGTTGGCAACCGAATCGGGTAAAAGTTGGATTATATCAGACACTGAAAAAAATTAAAAATAAAAGAAATACAAATAAAATGCGGCAGCCAAAATCAGGATCAGAAGAATCAGGCGGGTGTTCGAGCTGCGGATCCCCAAAGCCGATTTCGATGGCTCACCCATTGCCTGCCGAAAACTACCTTTGATCGTGTCTTTGTAACTCAATTTGGATTCATTTTCATCCTGAATTCCCAGTTCTCGCTTGATCCGCTGTTCCCGCGCTGTCATTTCTTCCTTTTCCGGATTGTAAAACCGATAGGGAATATGGAACGGTTTATTTTTTGGTGTATGAAAAAATTTGCCTATCATTTTTTCTAATTTATTGAACTACAAAAATAACATATCAGTCTCAAAGTCAAAAGTAAAAAGAAGGAAACGCCACGAGCTATTTTTTTTGTGGTTCACCGGGCTTGAATTTCCGTTTGTTACGATTGTTTTTTAATTTTCGTTTTTCGTTTTTCATGATGATTTCATTGTTTACCGAGCCAACCTGCATGGTTGTTTCTTTGCTCACAACCGGGGCGCTCAGTTTGTCTACCGAAGGTTTTTCTCCCCGTTTATTTTTATTGATGATCTTTTTTACATCTTCCAGGTCGAGGACAAAACTCCCGGCAGCCGGTTGGTCGGCGTATATATACCATATTTTTTTCTGAAGAATATCGGTTTTGAAATGACGGGCAACACCTTTTTCGGTTTCCAGGTCGAGCAGTTCGTTCGGAAAATCTTCTTGTGCTTCCAGGTAATGATCGAGTTCGTACACCAGGCAGCATTTCAGTTTGCTGCAACGGCCGGCCATTTTTTCGGCGCTGGGCGAAAGGCCCTGTTTCAACGCCATTTCCGAAGTGACACTCGAAAAGTCGGTGCGCCAGGTCGAGCAGCAAAGTTCCCTGCCGCAGGAGCCAAAACCGCCCACGCGTCCGGCTTCCTGGCGAACGCCAATCTGCTTCATTTCAATTTTGATCCGGAATTCGGAAGCATAGCGTTTTATTAGCTCGCGAAAATCGACCCGTCCGTCGGCAATGTAGTAGAAAATGGCTTTCATTCCGTCGCCACGAAATTCAACATCTCCGATTTTCATATCCAGTTTCAGTTCTTCAGCCAGTTGCCTGGCCCTGATCATCACTTCTTTTTCCCGTTTTTTTGCTGCTTCCCATTTTTCGATGTCGCCGACACCAGCCTTGCGATAAATTTTCAGTAAAGTATATCGATGGGCATTTTTTACTTTTCGTTTAAACTGAAGTTCGGCCAACCTTCCGGTCAGCGAAATATGACCTACATCGTGGCCGGGCGAACTGGACACCACCACCAGGTCGTTGCGTTTCAGCGGGATTCCGTCTTCATTCAGGAAAAACTCTTTTCGGGTACTTTTGAACCGCACTTCCACCATTTTACTGAGGTGCGAGGTATCTGGCAAATCGTCAAGCCAGTCAAAAGTTTCAAGCATTTTTGGGCGGTCGGTATCTGTATTCAGAGTGCATTCGTTACAGCTCATTCTATTCGTTTTAGGGCGGCAAAAGTACTTTCTTTTACCATATATGTTTGTATTAATTTCGAGATTAAAACAAACGAAACCGCTGATTGTTAAAATTACACGGTGTTTTTACGTTTAATTAAAATTGAATAGCATGGATTTTACTGAAATTTTTTCGAACCTGAATTATTGGGCTATCCTGGTTGCAACATTGAGTACCTTTGTTGTCGGAGGCCTTTGGTATTCTCCTGTTTTGTTTGCTGAAAGGTGGATGGAATTGAATGGTTTCACCAAAGAAAGTATGAAAGAAAAAAGCCTTCACATGGCAACTATTATGGGAACGTCGTTTGTTACTTCGCTGCTTGCCGCTATTGCGTTGGCCATGTTTCTGGGGCCTGGATCGAATCTGGAGTTTGGCGTGTTCGCCGGATTGATGATTGGTATTTTCTGGATTGGGACTTCCCGGTTTAACAATGTTTTGTATGAAAATCAAAAAACAGCATTATTCTTTATTCATACCGGATACGATGTGGTGTCGTATGCTATTATGGGGGCAATCATTGGCGGCTGGCATTAAACGGATAAAAAAGTAAATCAAAAAATTTCAGGCAGGGAGCGGATTTGTTTCCTGCTTTTTTTGTTCTTTTAACGAAAAAAAGAATGCGTCGCAACCTGCTTTTACTATTTTCTATTTTCCTTTTATTGCTTACCTATCCGTTTCAGGTAAAATCGTTTACACTTTCCGATCAGGCGGTAGTGAGTGTTTTAACATGTGGCTCCAACGAGGAAGTTTATGCTCTTTATGGACACACGGCTATCCGGATAAACGACCCGGCCCGAAAAATCGATCTGGCATTCAATTACGGGGTTTTCAGTTTCGATAAACCAAATTTTATCTACCGTTTTGCCAAGGGCGAAACCGACTATTTCTTATATCCGTTTCCGTTCAATAGTTTTTTTGAGAATTATAAAAAAGAGCAACGGAGCATGTACGAACAGGTGCTGAACCTTTCGCCAAAAGAAAAACAGCAGTTGTTTGATTTCCTGGTTTGGAATGCCAAAGAAGAAAACCGGGAATACCGTTACAATTATTTTTTCGACAACTGTGCCAGCCGGGTGCGCGATGTAATTGAAAAACAGGTAGACGGAAGAATTATCTTTCCTGAAAAAAGCAACCATCCGAAGACATTTCGCGAGTTGATAAAAATCTATCACGGCAGAGATTACTGGCTCAATTTTGGCATCGATATAGTTGTGTGTGCCCCGGCCGACCGTCTTGCAACAGCTTACGAAGAAATGTTTTTGCCCGATTATTTGATGGATCATTTTGCCCATGCACAAATACAAAGCGAAGCCGGCAGCCGCCCGCTGGTCAGCGGAACCAGAACTTTATTCGAAGCTCCTCCGATGCCTTCTCCCGGGTTCAGTTTTACCAGTCCGTTTATCGTATTTTTTCTGATTGCCCTATTGGTCGTTTATATATCGGCGCGTCAATTCCGTAAAAATAAGATTTCTCCGCTCTTCGATTATCTGGTTTACGGAATGAACGGGTTGATCGGTGTGATTTTGCTGTGGTTTGTTCTGTACTCCGAGCATCCGGCCATGTCGCCCAACTACAACCTGGTTTGGGCCATGCCATTGAACCTGTTTTTTGCTTTGGTATGGATGGTAAAAAAATGGCGCCCGGCAACCCGTTGGTATCATGTTTTCATGTTGGGCTGGATGCTTTTGTTCATCGTATTTGGATCGCTGTTGCCACAATCGTTTCACATCGTTTTTTATTGCTTTGCGCTGATGGTTTTGAGCCGGGCGGTGTTGCACTCGATATTGATTTTCGAAAGCAAAAAAGAGATCGGATAACTGCGAGTCATCCGATCTCTTTTTTCTACTCAAACCGAAGTTTCCCGAAAAACTCGGGTCGGTGATAATCCGGGTTCTCGGTTTTTACAGGGTTCCATGTAACAAAATGAGGTTCGGCCAGTTCGTCGCCGCATTTGTAAAAATTGCCGGAAGATGAAAGTCCATCAAGTTTTTCAATATTCTCGTGAATAAAGCAGGTAACAGGTATCCGTACAAACAGTTCCCATGAAAAATCGCCTTGTCTTTCGGCAAAGGGCTCCAATCCCAGCGACGATTGGGTAGTGATGCCCTTTATTATTTCAATCGGAAGCGGCTGACGGTTGTGGCGGCCATTCCCGTAGCCGACATGTGGTGTGCCAATGCAATTAAATTCGAAATTATAATAGTTTTTGTCGCCGAGAGGAGAAATGAAAAATTCGACACAGCTATCTTTGTAAACATCTCCGTTGACGGTGGATGTTTGCGCGAGAATATTTTTTTCCCGAATATAAAATTTCAATAGAATTTGATCACCTAAATGGGCAATCCGGAATTTTACCTCCGGGCGGTACGAAAAACCAGCCCAGTTGATTTGGTCAACGGAAACCGGTTCGCATTGTTTTTCCAATATTTTTTCAACTTCAGAATTTTTTTCACCGGGGTTTGCCAGTTTCAGGTTCTTAATGGTTAAGGTTTGCATATTCGTTATTTCATTTTGTAAGAAACAAAAATAACGATTTTGATCGCTTTTCGGCAAATGGTTCAACCCAAAGGAAAAATGAACAGGAAAAAAGAGAATGATCGCTACACAAAAAAGTGCGATGATTTCTTTTTCTGAAGATTTATACCAAGCTGGATTTTTCATTGTTCTTCCCTCTTTTCGATTCGTAGGAACGTAAAAAACGGGAAGTATTTTGGTATTTAAAAACCCAGTTTTCCCAGGTTGTCGAATTTCTTCTGATAGTCCCTCATCGACCTGCGGATTACTTCGTATGCTTCTTCCACCCCGTAGGTGTGAGTTATTTCCGTGTTGCTTTCAACGCCGGGCATGTCTTTGTAAGTAAGAAAATAATGTTCGAGTCGTTTAATCACAATACTTGGGCACTCCGATATGTCGTTCATGTGGCCGTAAACAACGTCGTTGCTTAGCACGGCAATAATTTTATCGTCGGCCTCGTTCCCATCAATCATCCGGAAACCTCCGATGGGACGCGCATTTACCAGAATATCGCCATGCGCAATGGTTTTTTCGGTCAGGACACAAACATCAAGGGGGTCGCCATCACCGAGTATGTTTTCTTTGCCTGATTTCAGTGTGCAATACTCGCCAACTTCTTTGCCGCAGAATGTTTGTGGCAGAAAACCGTAAAGCGCTGGCACCACGTTCGAAAATTTTTGTGGCCGGTCGATTCGAAGAAATCCGCTGTCTTTATCGATTTCATATTTTACTGTGTCGGTCGAAACTACTTCAATAAAAGAAGTTACAATTTTTGGGGCATCTTTCCCCAGAAAAACCCCGTGCCAGGGGTGCGATTTGTAGCGAAGTCCCATTAACCGGCCAATAGGGTCGGAAAGTCTGTCAGCCATGATTTTTAATTTTTTTATATTACAAAGTATGTAACTTTTTGATTGAAAAAGTTTTCGTGGAAAATCAAGAGAAGGGTGAAATTTCTGCCAAATCTTAAATTTCAGGGGGCGAAGCTAATTAATAAAAGTTTATTTTTCCTGAGGAAATATCAGATTGTGAATTTTTCACTTGATTTTGTTTCCCCTTTGGTATCAACCGTTACAACCTGATAGGTATCCCCATTGGACGCTGACGAATCAAGATAATTCATCTTCACCTTGGAGGTTATCGGTTTGTGATCAATTTTGTAAACCAATTCCCCGTTTTTCATGATATTGTAATGTGAAACCGGATTTTGTCCGGCATAAGCCATTGACCAACATAAATTCACGTTGCTTCCGGATTTTTTGATTTGAGTATTCTGCGGAGCGGTCAATCCTTGATATTCTTCCTGAAAATAATTGGTTTTTCCGTCTTTGGCCAAGCTTCCCAGTTCTTCGGCTTCCAGTCGTTTTTCTTCCGACATTTCGTTGGGGGCAATTTGTGCGGCATCGAAGTTTTGTACCAATTGGCACTTCGTCGGATCCTTATCGATATGACCAATGCCTATTATTACTGTGTGTACACCCGGAGTTGTCAGCACATATTCAATTAATGGGCGACTGGGTAACTGTTTTGTGCCTACTTTAAGAACCACATCGGCAGAAGTTCTCGACCATCGGGCATCTTTATCGTACATTGCCCCATCTGCAAAAACCTTCATGCCGATTATTGCCATATTTTTAGCGGTAGCAACCGGGATTACATTGTGTTGCATGTTGAACATCTTGCGGTCGTTCACATTAATTGAAATCAGCATTGCATCCAGTATTTCGAACTCGTCGCGTTGGATCATCTCGATCATCACCGGTGGGTTGTTGTGTCCCGAAAACCCAATGTGCTTTACCAGTCGTTCCCGTTTGGGGTTCAACCCGGTGAGGTTGGTCCCGTCCCGATAGTCGCGCAAAGCCACAAAAGCGCCAAAATTTTCATCCACATTAAGCGGGTTTTCCAGTCCTTTATACAGCACATCTACTTCTTCCATGAAGTTGAGATTGTGTGCCAGTATCATATCCAGGTATGCACCCTCCGGATAATTTCCCTGTCCGTCGCCAAATATTTGAGAAAGAGATCGTTTTAAGTCGGCCACTGCTCCTTCGCCGTGATTGCCGTTAGTCCGGTTGTTCACATTTTTCAATTCCGGGTATCCGCCTTTTGCCCAACGCAAATGAGTCTTGCTGGTCAGGAAAATTGATTCGCGTAACCGGCGGTTATAATTTTCAGCTCCCGGAATAATATTTAATTTTCGGAATGCTTTTCCGATGTTCTCCTGGCTGGGGCCGTATAAATTGGATGTGTCGAAATAATTGATACCCAAATCAACCGCTTTTAAAATAATTTCTACCGGATCAACATCTGCCGGGGTCCATTGGAGAGAAGACTGGCCTCCCAAGCCAAGGGTGGTCACTTCAAAATCTATTTTACCGAACTTCCGTTTTATCGGAGGTGGAAGAAAATTAACTCCCGATGAGTCTAAATGTAGTAACGACAACCCTAGCGTAGCAGTAGCCGATAGCTTTAAAAAGTTTCTACGGTCAAGAGTAAAACTTTTTCCCTTCATAATAGTTTCGGATTAGGATTAGCAATTTACAAAGTTTTTCATTACAGAAAAAACGAGCGTCAATTTTTCAGGTTGTAATTTTGTTAATGATTATAAATGAATTAATTCAAGTCGTTGTATCTTAAGGATTTTCAGTGAATTTGAGGAGTCTGGAACAATTGATAAGAAATTTCGGGAAGGATGTAATATTCTTACTTTTCCCTCCAAAAATTTCGCACATACCCGAACCTCGCTGTTAGAATAAAAACATTGATTTTAAAACTTTCAGGAAAAACCAGTAATTTTATTTGTATTTTATCGTCTTATTGAACGGCTGTACAAAAAAGGTCATCAGAAAACTTACATCTTTATTCATCATAAAACCTTTGCAATGAGTATTAACCGTAGAGTTTTTTTAAAATCCAGTGGAGCGGTAGCTGTCGGAACCATGCTATTACCTCCACTGTTTCAATCGTGTACCGGACCAAACGTATCTTTAGAAATGCAAACGTATCTCGAACATTTTGAAGTGACCCTGCCCATGTTGCAAAAAGTTATTGCAATGGCAATGGGCAAAGGCGGCACCTATGCTGACTTATTTTTTGAGCATAAAATCAGTAATAACCTCGGATTGCAGGATGGCAAGGTGAACCGTGCCTATTCGAACATCGATTACGGAGTCGGTATCCGGGTATTGAACGGCGACCAAACCGGTTTTGCCTATTCTGAAACCGTGACCCTGGAAGCCATGTTGAAGGCAGCACAGACAGCGGCCAACATTGCCAGTGGCGCTTCAACTTTGGGAGCTGTAAATATTGCAGAAACATTACCGGCCAATTACTATGCTATTCAGAAAAAATGGGAAGAAGTTTCGGTAAAGGATAAAATTCCATTTGTGCAGAAACTGAACGACAAAGTTTTTTCGATGGACCAACGCGTGATAAAAGTAAATGCGTTTTTGAACGATGAGACCGGCTATGTGATGCTGTTCAATTCAGAAGGAATACTGACTTACGATTACCGTCCGATGGTGAGTTTTGGCTTGGTGGTTGTGATGCAGAAAGACGACCGCATCGAAAATTCGTATGTGGCTCGTTCGTTCCGCCAGGGATTTGAATTTTTGAGCGACGATGTCATCAACACGTTGGCCGACGAGGGAATCAGGCAAACTGCCCTGAAGTTTGAGGCGACCAAGCCCAAAGCCGGTGAAATGCCGGTGGTGATGGGTGCCGGAGGTTCCGGTATCTTGCTTCACGAAGCAATTGGGCACACGTTTGAGGCCGATTTTAACCGGAAGGGAACTTCTATTTTTGCTGATAAATTGGGCAAAAAAGTAGCTGAAAATTTCATCAATATTATCGACGACGGAACATTGCCTTCGAACCGGGGATCGATTAACGTAGACGACGAGGGAGTACCTTCTCAAAAAACCTACCTGGTGAAGGATGGTATCCTGAATAGTTACATTCATGACCGGATCAGCGCCAACTATTATAAAATTCCATCGACGGGGAATGGCCGTCGCGAATCGTTCCGCTATGTGCCAATCCCACGCATGAGGGCTACCTATATGGAAGCCGGTAGCGCGACCCGCGAAGACATTATTTCAGAAGTGAAATACGGAATTTATGTCGACAATTTCAGTAATGGCGAAGTGAAAATTGGCGCCGGCGACTTTACTTTCTTTGTAAATACCGGTTATTTGATTGAAAACGGCAAACTGACCCGTCCGATCAAGGACATCAATATTATTGGGAACGGGCCACAGGCTTTGGCCGATATTACAATGGCGGCCAACGATTATGCAATCGATAACGGCACCTGGACCTGTGGAAAAGACGGTCAATCGGTTCCTGTAACCTGTGGACTGCCTTCGGTTCTGGTTAAAAAATTGACGGTTGGCGGCACGAATGCCTGATTTCATCATGAACCATAAATTTTGAAAAAATGACAAAAGAAGAAAAATATAAACTGGCAAAATGGGCGATGAATCATGCCATTGAAAAAGGTGCAGATCAGGCCCGTGTAAGCATTTTCGATAACAAAAGCAGCGATATTGATGTTCGTGAAAAAAAGATTGATACGCTGAAAGAAGCAATTCAAAGCAAATTGACCATTCATTTATATGTTGACAAAAAATACTCGGCTATTTCGACCAATCGGTTGAACCAACAAGAACTTGCCCGTTTTATTGAGGAAGGTATCGAAACGACCCGATTCCTGGCAGAAGATGAATTTCGGACGCTTCCCGAACCGGGGCTTTATTACAAAGGTGATGGTCCCAACCTCGAAGCCATTGATCCCAATTTCGATTCGGTGGATGCAAAGACCAAGATCGACATGACTTTCGGAGTTGAAAATGAGATCTACAAAAAAGACGAGCGTATTATCTCGGTAACTGCTAGTTACAGCGACGGTGTTAATTCGCGCATCATGGTGGCCAGCAATGGTTTTGAAGGCGACACAGCCAGCAGTTATTATTACCTGAGCGCCCAGGTAACCGTGAATGGCGGCGCAGCCCGGCCTGAATCGTCGGAATATAAAAGTTCAATTGCATTCGATCAGTTAGAAAAAACGGGTATTGCTGAAACGGCATTGAAACGCGCTCTCGGAAAAATCGGGCAAACAAAAATCGACTCCGGAAAATATACCATGGTTGTTGAAAATCGATCGGTTGGACGTATTCTCGGACCAGTGATCAGCGCTCTGAACGGAAGCGCCATTCAGCAAAAAAATTCGTTCATGATCGATAAAATGAACCTGCAATTTGGTTCGCTCAAACTGACCCTGGTTGACGATCCTCTGATTATTGGCGGTCGTGGTTCCAAACTTTTCGATTCGGAAGGAATGGCGATGAAAAAACGTCCGATCTTCGAACAGGGGGTTCTGAAAACCTATTTCATCGACACCTATTACGGGAAGAAGCTGAGCGTGGCACCGAATTCGGGTGAAACGTCGAACATCGTTCTCGAAACCGGCGATAAAGATCTTGATGCTCTGGTAAAATCGCTGAAAAAAGGCATCCTGGTAACAGGGTTCAATGGTGGTAACTGCAACAGTTCTACCGGCGATTTTTCGTATGGAATTGAAGGTTTCCTGATTGAAAACGGTGAAATGGTGAAACCTGTTTCGGAAATGAATATCACCGGAAATATGAACGCCTTGTGGAATAATCTCGTTGAAGTGGGGGCCGATGTTCGGCTCGATTCAAGCTGGCGAATTCCTTCGTTGGTATTTGCCAATGTCGATTTCAGCGGAATGTAAATTCTGAAATTATAATTATGGAAGAGCAGGTCCCGATTTGTAAGCAGGCCTGCTCTTCTTAATTTTTTCACCCGTCCGATGGGAGAAACGTTTCTTAAAATGGTTTGATAACCAAATTGTATTCCTTTACTCCCGGCATGACCCGGTATTTCTGCAACTGCATGGTTGCTGTTTCGCCAACTCCCGTAACTTCATAATCAACATTCAGGGTGTTAAAGGGAGCATCTTTCAGCTGATAAGTATAGTACGCACGTGAAAGATTGTCTGTATCATATTTATGGAAGCTGAAATTCAGCAACTGATTGCTCTTTATCAGCAGGCCTTTTCCTTCGCTATTGCTTACTTTTAGCCAGCGCACATCGGTATGGTTGCCATAATCCTGCGGAATAATATAGGGAACATATTCCTCCTCGTCGGTCGACTGATAAATGCCAATCTTCGCCCCTGTTTTCCGGTCGGGATAGGTTTCGAACCGCCCGCGGCCGTACCATTCTATTGCATTGAACGATTTTGCTAACTGAAACTGCAATCCTATTTTCGGCAACATTTCGGGCATCGAACTTTGCGGAATTATTTTTTGCTGAAGCTCAATGGTTCCGTCAGGCGATACCCGGTATTTCTCAATCCGTTCGAAAGCTGTTGCATTATTATTTGAATTGGAATATGCATGAATTTTAATCTCGGCCGCACCCGATTGTTGTTTTACACTGATCTCGTCGACCTGAACCACGAGTTTATCAAGTCCCAGTGTGCGAAGCTGATTATCGATGCTTCGTCCCAAGCCGGGAGTAAAGTTGTGTTTTGTAAATTCGCCCGATCCCCAGGGATCCATTTCGTTTGCCAGCGATGCCCTCCAAACATTAAACTCAGGCCCTTTTTCCAGATAATTTGTATTGTTGAATATAACCTTCGAGAACAGGGCAGTTTTCTTGTCGATAACATATTCAAAATTTGCTCCGGATAAAGTAATTGAACAATCATTTTCCTGAATGTTTACCGCGGAATTATTTGCCGAGATTGTATTGTTCGCAGATTTTGCAACCGGAAATTCAAGCTGGTCCCATGCTACTTCGTACCCGGCCGGGGCCCATTGGCTTGCATTTTTCATGCTGAATGAGACGGTGAGAATGTATTCCGATCCGTCGTTGATATTGAATTTACTGAACGGGATTTTTACTTCTTTGCTTAATTGTGCAGGAAGTTCAACCTTCAGTTTACCACTTTCGATACGGGCGCCGTTTTTCAGAATTTCCCAGTTGGTATCGAATTCATCCAGGTTTTTAAACTGATGACGATTGGTAATTTTTACTATTCCGTTTTCTAAGTCAACAGATTCAACTTTTATGGGTTGTCCCGATTTTTTTATCTGATAGATTTCGGGCTGAATTTTCCTGTCGGGCCAAACAATTCCGTAGGTTCTTCCACCGAGTCCAACGGCAAAGAAGCTGCCTTCTTTTTTGTCTGATTCGAAATCGAGGGCAACCAGCGCTTTTTCTTTTGCAGTTTCTGTTTGAAGTTCTGCAAGTCCGATTGCCTGATCGAAAATCATCAAGTCGTCGATTGCCATGCACGACAGCCGGCCCGACAGTTCACCCTGGTCGTGTGCATCTGCATCGCGGCCAATACATAATGGGTACGGGGTGTTGCTGATGGCTACCGAACAGGCTGTTTCGGCAACTAATTTCTGATCGATATAAAGTTGAAGCGATTGACCGTTGTAAATTCCGGCCACATGATGCCAGTTGTCGTACCAATTGGCTGGAATAGTTGCTTTTGCCGAAATTCGCTGTTGGTTATGAATGTAAAATTCGAGGCTCCGGGGCGTGTTCATAATGATGCCGTACTGATACGTCCCTTTAGTAACAAAGGTATTGGGTTGTGGAATTTCTTTCGGGTTCACCCAAAAACTGATGGTGAGTTGATTCCCGCAGACATCAAGACGGGGATCGCGGTAAAATTCTACCCAATCGTCGTGTCCGGTAAATGAGATTGCCCGGTTATGAATTCCGGTTACGAATGTTGGCCTTCCGAAAATTGCACCGTCAATTTTATTTTTCGACGCATCGGGAGTGATCCAAAGCGGAGTTTTTATTCCCGGACTAATCCAATCCCAGATTGCGCCACCCGACAGGCGGGGATATTTCCAGATCAGCTCCCAATATTCGTCCAGTCCACCCAATCCGTTTCCTGTTGCGGCTACATATTCGTCCATAAACGATGGGCGAAGATCGTTGGGTCCCAATACTTTTCGTTCGGCCAGGTTTTTCAGGCGATACGGGTCCCAGTAGCGCGGGCCGGTAATGTCTTCAAACGGGATATAGAATGTGTTCCCGCCGTACATCCAGGCTGAACGGCTGGGATCAATTGCTTTACCGGTTTCAATAACTGCTTTAATATTATCGCCGGAGCCAGATTCATTTCCTGCACTCCAAACAACTACGGAAGCATGGTTGCGGTCGCGATAAACCAATTTACGGGTACGGTCTTTATACATTTCTGTATAACGGGCATCGGACGACAGCCATTCATTGGCATGGGCTTCGTCGCCCACTTCATCGAAAATGTACATGCCAAGTTCATCGGCCAGCTCAACATATTCGGGGCTGGGTGGATAATGGCAGGTACGCACACAATTGATATTGAATTGCTTCATTAGCAACAAGTCCTTTTTCAGTGTTTCAACCGGAACTGCCTGCCCGTGTTCCGGGTGGTGCATGTGACTATTCACCCCATTGAATTTCACCGGAACGCCATTTATTTTGATCACTTCACCATCAACTTCTACTTCGCGAAACCCAATTTTTTTCGAAAAGGCTTCCAGTGTTTTTCCGTTTTTATCTTTTAGTTCGAATACAATATCGTACAGATTCGGAATCTCGGCCGACCATTTTTTTGGATTGATTACCTCTGTTTGCATTGCTATTTTTTGGGTTTCACCGGCTGCGAGTTGAATGTCGTTTTTTGAAACGGCTGTCTTTAAAATCGATTGTTTTTGCTGATCGAGCACATCTACCGAAATTGAATATCCGGAAACGATATCCTTCATCGCATTTTTCAAATCCATTTCAATATTCAGTTCTGCATTTCGATATTTTTCATCCAGATCAGTAGTGAAATAAAAATCGTGCAAATAAACTTTCGGAACGGCATACAATTCCACATCTCTGAAAATTCCCGAAAGCCGCCACATATCCTGGTTTTCGAGGTACGACCCGTCGCAATATCGCAGTACTTCAACCGAGAGGTCGTTTTCTCCTTTTTTTATAAACGGAGTAATATTGTATTCGGCAGGTTCGAAACCACCCTGGTTATACCCAACCGGTTGCCCGTTTATCCACACGTACGAAGCCGACTTTACCCCTTCAAATCGCAGCATGATCTCTTTGTTGCCCCACCCCGACGGGATTGTAAACTGATGTTTGTAACATCCGGTTGGATTGTAATAATCAGGAATATTGGGTGGGTCGCTTTCGAATGTTAAGGCTATATTTCTGAATTTCGGATGGCCAAATCCTTCCATTTCCCAGTTTGACGGAACAGTTATTTCATCCCAGGATTTTGTGCTGAATCCTGATTTTTGAAACCCTTCAGGAACCAGTTCCGGTTTTTCAACCCACTTGAATTTCCATTTTCCATTGAGTAGTTGAAAATTGGAACAATTCAATTTTTCGTTTTTCAAGGCCGATTCGGCATTCGTGAAAGGAATATGAAATGCATGTGGTAGAGTTTGTCCTTTTTTAAAAATTGCGGGGTTTTCCCATTCGGTAAAATCAAATCTTGTTTCCTGGGAAAATGCAAAATGAATAGATAATGCGAATAAAGGTAGAATCAAGAATGAGCGTTTCATAGTTGAATTTAAGTTTGTTTGGTTTAAATAATAATTGGGAACAAATATAAAAAGTAAAAAGTACATTTATTAATTTTTTTAAACATTTCTTCTATGTCGAATTAATATGCAGAAGGTTTTTTCAAAGAATTTGTTTAAAGGTGAAGCTACTTTTATTTGTTCCTCTTCATTTCTAAGTATTAAATAACGAACACAAAACGAGGAATATAGAAATATCATAAATGTGACTGCACCGAATTCCTTATTTCTTATTTTGTGTTTTAATTCTCTGGCTAAAAAAGGCTAATAAACTTGAATTTCATGTGACCGAGGCAAGCGTTTGGCTGAAATCAAATATTCCCGAAAATTTTGAAGCACAGGCAAAAACCTATACGGCCATATTGGAAGTCCTCCTTCAGAAAAGAAAAACCGGGACCGTTGCGTGGAATACCTGGCATGTTGACGATGCCACCGGTTGGAGAACCGGGGAATTTCCGGCAATGTTTGATACCAATCGTCAACCCAAACCTGCGTATTTTGCGATCAAAAGATTGCTTGGCAGTCAGAAATAAAGATCTGTTACATGATGGGTATAAAAACAAACTGTTCTCGAATATTTGATGGCAGTTCGTTTCTTTTTCAGTGATATAGCGGATTCCCCTTTTCTCAATTTGCGCCAGTCGGGAGAATCTACCATTGCCGGAAGTTAAACGCTTATTCAAAATGAATGTTAACGCAAAAAATAATGATTTTGAATGATCATTGGCCTTTCCAATATTTTTCTCACTTTTACATGAAAAAGGAGAATTGGATCAAAACCGGCACATAGAAGGATTATTGTCGCAAATATCGTACGATAATAACGAGAAAGCATTCCGACAGTTGTTTGATCTGTTTGCAGGTCGTTTGTTCCAGTTTTCAAAATCATTTCTGAAAAATAAATTGTTGGCAGAAGAGGTCGTGTCCGATGTTTTCTTTAAAGTGTGGCTCAACCGTTCTTCGCTGGCAGGCCACAGGAATATAAAAGCCTATTTGTTTAAAGCCACGTACAATACTACATTGAATTATCTGGATGAAGCCCGGCGAAAAAAGGCCATTTCGCTTGACGATGTGGAGGTCGAACTGGGAGTCGACCATATCTGCCCCGAAACCGATTTGATCAATAAAGAATTGAAGGAAATTATTGAGCAGGCCATCGAATCGTTGCCACCCCGTTGCAAATTGATATACCAAATGGCCAAAGTGGAGCAGTTGAAGTACAAAGAAATTGCCGACTTGTTGGATATTTCGGTAAAAACCATCGATCACCAGTTGACCATTGCCATCCGGAAAATCGGCGAAGTAATCCGGCAATACCTTGAAGAAAATGAAACAGGAGAGAATCATCTGATACTTTTACAGCTTTTCACTCCCGGAAAATAAATTTCAACTTTTTTTGCATTCGTTTAGGGGATTTGTTTATGACTTTTGTTACAGGAGTTATAAAACGATCAAACAAATGGACAACGAAAATATCTGGCAAAACGTTTCGGGAAAACTGGCAGGCGAAAATAGTCCGGAACAGGATGCCGTCCTGAATGAGTGGTTAAACACAAAAAAACTTAATCGCAGTATTTTTCAGCGTTTGCTGGAAGTCTGGAATTACAATCCCTCGCAAATACAGGACACTTCCCGCATGTATCAAAAATTCAGGACCCGGGTTGATCAGTTTGAACGAACTTCCGGTTTAAGCCGTTTTTTGTCATACAGTTTACGTATTTCAGCCATCCTTTTCTTGCTGGCAAGCATCACCATATTGGTTCAGAAATTCATTTTGCCAAATAGTGAAACCCAAATTGCATACAATGAAATATTTGTTCCCAAAGGCAATCGCACCTCTGTTGTTTTGCCCGACAATTCAAAAGTGTGGATTTCAAATAATTCGAAATTAAAATACCCGGTTCAGTTTTCGGGCAAAACCCGCGAGTTATTTTTAACCGGCGAGGCTTATTTCGAAGTAACTCACGACGAGAAAAAACCTTTCATTGTTCATATTGGAGAAAACCGTATCAAGGTTCTGGGTACCAAATTTTCGGTTTCGGCCTACGCTGAAGACGAAGTGGTGAATGCAGATCTGATTTCAGGAAAAATCCAGTTCGATATCCGTACGGGCGGGAACGATGGAATCTTTAAATCGTTCATTGTAAGTCCCGGGCACAGGCTGGAATACAATAAAAAAACAAACACAGTCGCCGAATCGGAAATTACGGAAGGTTTCTATGATTATTGGCTGAAAGGAGTATATGCGTTTAGAAACGAGAGTTTTGAAAGCCTGGCGCGAAAAGTTGAACGGATTTATAATATTGAAATTGTTTTTGGCAACGATTTTCTGAAATCAAAACGGTACAACGGGAGCTTCAGTGTGGATGATAATATTTTCACATTTATTGAAGCGATTAAGCAAACTTCGGTTGAACCAATTGAGTATAAACTTGAGAAAAACAAATTATACATAAAACTGAAAAATCAAAAAACCATGTAACGACCTAACACAAAAAGCGGAAAATGCGTCAACATCTCCCGCTTTCATTATTTGAAATTTAATTTTTTACAATTAGCCTGGCAGGGCTAAGAGTCTTTTAACTAAACAAATCAAAAGTATGAAAAAAATTAAAATGAAGGAGGAAAAGCGTGCTTTTCATCCGATCAAAAAAGTTTTGATTATGGCAAAGTTTACGGCCTTTTTTCTTTTCATTGGATTGCTGCAGGTTTCAGCAGGCATCTATTCTCAGAATGCAAAGCTGAGTTTAAAGATGGAAAATGTTACCATTCGTGAAGTATTCGAGCAGATCGAGAAGCAAAGTGATTATCGTTTTTTTTACGACAATGATCTGGCCGATTTATCGAAACGGACGACAGTCGAAAGTTTGGACAAGCCATTGGCTGATATCCTGGGAGAAATATTTAGCGGGACCAATATCACGTACCAAATGATGGACCGTGTGATCCTGATAAAGTCGAAAAATGAGAAGTCAGTCGGCTCTGCCCAGCAGCAGAAGACAATGACCGGTAAAGTAACCGATGAAAGCGGACAACCATTGCCGGGAGTAACCGTTCTGATAAAAGGGACGACAAGCGGCACAATTACCGGTGTGGATGGGAATTTTTCGCTGAACAGTGTGCCCGCCGACGGAGTATTGGTCTTTTCGTTTGTGGGGATGCGAAGCGTCGAAGTTTCTGTAAGTGAAAAAACGACGATCAATATCAAGATGGTTGAAGAGCAGATTGGCGTCGATGAAGTGATAGTAGTTGGTTATGGTACACAAAGGCGGAGCGATATTTCCGGCTCGGTGGCAACCGTAAAAACCGATGAGTTGATTGCGCAGCCAACATCCGATCTACAAGGAATGCTAAAAGGAAAAGTAGCCGGTTTGTATGTTACTATGAACGATGCACGTCCGGGAGGTGAATCAAATGTTTTGTTGCGTGGTACCCGTTCGCTGAAAGGGGGAAATTCTCCTTTGTATGTAGTCGATGGGGTTGCCCTTTCATCTATTAATGAAATCAATATTGACGATGTCGAAAGTATATCGGTACTTAAAGATGCTTCGTCGCAGGCTATTTACGGAGCGCGCGCTTCAAATGGGGTTGTACTGATTACTACGAAAAGAGGAACCAATACCGGGAATAAGGTAAATGTCAGTTATCACGGATATTACAGTATTCAGAATGTGGACCCGAATTTTGAGATTTTCTCCCCCGAAGAATACCTTCAGCTAAGGCGTGAAGCCTTCCGGGGCGACTTGGCTAATGCATCGAACAACTGGACCGGGACATATCCCGACGACAGCCAGATGTTTACTCCGCTTGAACTGGAAAGCATAGCGAACCAAAAATACATCAATTGGACCGATTATGCTTTCAAGAAAGATGTCCCGCTGACGAAACATGATATTTCATTGAGCGGCGGAAACGAATTTACAAAGTATTCAGCCTCTTTGGGTTATTACTATCAAGACGGTATCCGTTTGTCGTCCGACATGAGCAGATATTCAGGGAAACTGACCCTTGATCAGATAATTTCAAAGACATTTAAAACGGGGCTATCTGTTTATTACACGACCTATACACAAAACCAGGAAACGAATCCATGGCTCGCTTTCCTTACTTTTTCGCCAATTTCGCAGATTTATGACGAAAACGGAGAACTGGTTCGTTACCCTACCGGCGACGGAAAATCGGTTAATCCACTATTGTACGAACAAACAAGAAATTATGAGTACAAAGCCGAACGAATAATAATGAACGGCTACCTGGAAGTTACCCCAGCATTCCTTCCCGGTTTGAAATATCGACTCAATGCCAGCATAAATAGCCGGAATCGGGAAGAAAACACGTTCCGCTCGTTTGAAGATCCTTCGAACCTGACACAAGGTTATGCAAAAATCAATTTTTATACAAATAAAGATTATCTGGTTGAAAATATCCTGACATACGACAAAGCAATAAAGGACGATCACAAAATCAACCTGACCCTGATGCAGGGTATTGAACCCCGGTATACCTATTCAACAACGAGTACTGCACTGCAACTGGGAAACGACTTTTTCGGCATCAACAGTTTAGGCTCTGCGCTTCAGTCTGAAGTAGCAAGAGGTTTAACCGATCGCAAAATGGTATCATTTATGGGGCGTATAAACTATTCGCTGATGGATAAATATCTTTTCAACTTTACAGCGCGTGCCGATGGTTCTTCTGTTTTCGGAGCAAATAATAAATGGGGTTATTTCCCTTCGGCATCATTTGCCTGGAATTTGCACAAAGAATCGTTCATGGAACAATTTTCATGGCTCAATGAAGCAAAAGTCAGGACCAGTTACGGACAAATCGGGAATCAGGCCATTGATCCTTACGGAAGTCTTGCAACCGCCGACAATGCATTTTATGTGTCGACAGATAGCCCGGTTGTAGGTTATTTGCCCGGAGCCAGCCTTCCCAATCCAAACCTTCGCTGGGAAACTACAACGACCCTGAATACAGGACTCGATTTTTCAGTACTCGACCGAAGATTATCTGGAAGTATCGAATATTACAAATCGAATACAACGGATTTATTAGTCGACCGGCAATTGCCGACTGTACTTGGGTATTCTAAAATACCTGCGAACCTTGGAGAAATTCAGAACTCAGGCATCGAGGCTTCGGCAACAGGGTTTATTGTTTCGAATAACGATTTAACATGGTCGGTTACAGCTACCTTCTCGAAAAATAAAAACAAGTTATTGAAAGGCGTTTTGCAGGATCCGGTAACCGGAGAATACATTGACGATATTACAAATAAATGGTTTATTGACGAATCGGTGAATGTTTATTACGATTATAAATTTGCGGGAATCTGGCAGATTGGCGACGATATTGCCGGCTCGGCACAACCCAATGCCCGCCCTGGAGATGTTAAAGTGGCCGATTTAAGTGGTCCCGAAGGTGTTCCCGATGGTGTGATTACTGCTGACGACCGTACCATTATTCGTCGCGATCCGAAATGGATGGGTTCTTTATCAACAAGTGTAAGTTATAAAGGATTTGAGTTCTCTGCCGATTTGTATACTGTACAGGGAGTTTTAAGAAACAATGTTTTTCTTTCCGATTATAACCATGGCGGACGTTTGGACGGCATTTTGAATGGTATAAAACAAGATTACTGGACCCCTGAAAAACCATCGACGACAACATTCCGTCCCCACGAAACCAGTTATTCTGACTACCGGGGAACAACTGGCTATCAGGATGCTTCCTATATCAGGCTGAGAAATGTAACACTGGCATATAATCTTCCGAAGAAATGGTTAAACGCGGTGGGCCTTTCAAACGTGAAACTATATGTAGCCGGCGATAATTTATGGACGAAAACGGATTTCTTGTCATATAGTCCGGAAGGTGACCCTGATGATTACCCGGAAACCAAGAATTATACATTCGGAATGAACATTAACTTCTAAAAAACAATCGTATGGAAGCAAAAATATTTCAAAACAAAATATTCATTTTCATTTTTCTCTTATTTGTATTAAGCGGATGTGAAGAATATTTAACAGAAGAAAATCCTTCGGAAGTGACTACCGATTTCTTGTATTCTACTGCCGATGGACTGCAATCAGCCGTAAACGGGCTCTATACCATTGATCGCGCACAACTTGGAGAGAGTGAAAGCGGCCATTTTGCCTTGGTAATGGGCGATGGCGGAACAGACATCGATTTTGACCGCGCTACCGCAACGAATTTGGCCCGGTATCGGCTGGATGTCGATCTTACCACCGACGCTACAGTAAGAAATTGGTGGCAGAAATGGTATCGCATTATTGAGCGTTCGAACAGTATTATCACATTTGGTGAACAGGCTGATATCCCCGCTGATGAAAAGAAAGCAATTCTTCGGGAAGCCTATATATTCCGGGGATATGCCTATTTTTGGCTGGTTCGTAGGTTCGATAATATTTGGTTGAATACCGAACCAACAACGTATGAAAATACCGATGGCCGCACGTTCGAAGCTGCCAGTCAAGCCGATGTATATACCCAAATTATTTCGGATTTGGACAAAGCCATAGAATATTATGGAACCGACTGGTCGGTTGCTGCAGGAAGATTCAACCAGGGAGTTGCCCGTCTTTTAAGGGCCGATGTTGCACTTTGGCAAAACGATTATCAAACGGCTGCAACCCAGTCGACAAAAATTATTGACGAAGGGCCATTTGCCCTTGTAGCGCCTGAAAGTATTTTTACCAAAGACCGTCGCAACAACACCAAAGAATCGATGTACGTGATGCAGTTTGATGAGTTTGCCCCCGGAGGAGGAACGTATCACCGCCTGTCGCTTACTTTTACCTCGATGTACCGCCAGGTGCCGGGTTGTATGGTTGCAACCGAATTTGGTGGTTATGGCTGGGCCCGGATTCACCCGAATCCTTACCTGTTAGGTTTGTATGATCAGAAAAACGACAAACGTTGGAATGCATGGTGGCAACATTATTACACCTATAACAACAAGGATTATGATTTCAGCAAACTGAAATACCACCTTGGCGACACCCTGAAACTATCACAAAACAGCCAGTTGACAGGAGATAATTATTACAAAAATGCCACTGTAAGCTGTAAAAAGTACTGGGACTGGGTAAAAGAACCTCTTTCAACTCAACCGTACAACAATGTGTATATATTCCGGTACCCGCAGGTATTGCTTATTGCTGCCGAAGCATATATGCGTCTGGGCGATAATACAAAAGCGCTTTCATACATTAATCTGATTCGTCAAAATCGTATTTTGGCCTCTCCGACTCAATTGCTAACTACGATCAACGAAAATGTTATTCTGGATGAATATGCCCGCGAACTGGCATTTGAAGGACAACGCTGGTTTTTGTTGAAACGTGTAGGCAAATTGGTAGAAAGAGTAAAATTATATGGTGGTATGTCTGAGTTCAGAACAGTAAAAGCGCCGAATGCCCTTTACTATTCATGCCGTACCAATATTCAGCCATATCATGTAAGATGGCCTATTCCACAAGAAGAACGGGATGCCATGGGAGGATTCCCTCAAAACGATGGATACAATCAATAATGATTGACAGGAACCTGGCCGGAAGGAATTGCCGGCCAGGTTTTTTCCTAAAATAATTTGCCAATCAATGAAACTTTTTGCAATCATTTTATTCAAAAGAATTGCAGTTGTCGTTATGCTTCTTTCTTTGCATTTACATGTTTTTTCGCAAGTAAATGTTCAGGGACAATTACCGGATGTTCTGAAAATGGTTGACGGCTCGGAAGTAAAGACACTTCGACAATGGAACGAAAAACGGCGACCTGAGATTATCAACATTTTTACACAGCAGATGTATGGAAAATCGCCTGTCAGACCCGGTAAAATGACATTCGAGGTATTTGATGATGATTGTAATGCGCTTGGCGGGATTGCAACGCGGAGACAGGTAAAAATTCTTTTCAACGGTTCTCTCAACGGCCCGTCGATGGACATTCTTATTTATTTGCCAAATGGAATGAAAAAACCAGTTCCGTTATTTGTTGGCTATAATTTTGCAGGAAATCAGTCGGTACACAAAGACAAGGCGATTCGAATTACGACAAATTGGATGAGCGCAAAAACGAAAGGCGTTATAAATAATCATGCAACGGACATAACAAGAGGTATTGCAGAAGCGGCATGGCCTCTCGAAATGATTCTAAAACGGGGTTACGGGGTCGCAACAATATATGCAGGCGATGTTGATCCTGATTATGATGATGGTTTTACCAACGGCGTGCAGGCTTTATATCCTGAACTTCAAAATTGCGAAGATAATTTTTCAACGATGGCCGCGTGGGCCTGGGGCCTGAGTAGGGCAATGGATTATTTTGAAACGGATAAAACCATCAATACGGATGAAGTTATCGTGTATGGTACTTCAAGAATGGGAAAAGCTGCATTATGGGCAGGCGCTACAGATTCGCGTTTTGCAATGGTAATCAGCAATGAATCGGGAGCCGGAGGAGCAAAATTGTTTCATCATCTGAGTGGAGAAAACACAGCGCGTATTTGCAACGTATTTCCACATTGGTTCGACAAAAATTTCTGTAAATATGCAGGCAAAGATACCTTGTTGCCTTTCGATCAGCATATGTTGCTTGCGTTGATAGCCCCTCGTCCGTTGTATGTTGCAAGCGCTGAAGGATCGGCTATCATAACCGCAAAGGCAAACACGATATTCTTCCATATGACTGGGAGCAGTTCCTGCATTTTGCCGATTTGCATTTTGGTAAGAAATAGATCATTGACATGAATAAAATATACCCACAAAATATGAAAAACAAGCTGTTGATCATTTCATTTTGCTGTTTAATCAGCATTTCATCGTTTGCACAGCAAAAAAATGTCGCATTCAATAAACCGGTTGTCGCGAATTCGGAGAATACTAATTATCCGGCAACGAATGCTGTTGATGGCAAAATTACCCGCAATTCGAAATGGATGTCGGGCAATGTAAAACCGCCGCATATTTTTGAAATCGACTTGCAGAAATATTGCGACATCAGCAAAATTATTGTTCATACCGGTATTCCGGAGGCAGAAAGAACCGCTTCTGAAGCAATTCAGGCGAACGGTTTTTGGTCGGCAAAAAATTTCAAACTGCAATATTGGGACGATGCCAACTGGACAGATATTCCCAACACCGAGGTGCACGAAAACCGTCTGGTAGATGTACCTTTTTCTTTTTCCCCGGCGCTGAATACATTCAAACTTCGGTTTGTTTGCGATGACGGCGAGCCGATAAGCATCATGGAAATTGAGGTTTTCGGAACCGAAACCAACAGGCCTCTTGCCGGAAGCGCAATAAGTCTTCAGAAAAAAACAGAACGGGTAAACGATCAGGATATGACGATTACGATTGCTGATAAAGTGGTTGGGAAATCGATGAAATACGTAGGTTACAACCAGGGATATTATTTGCCCGAAAGCAATGCCTCCGGATGGATCGAATATTCCGGGGTGAACAGCCTTCGCGTTTGGACTTCGTTGAACTCGTATGTTCCTCTGAACACGATACAGATTGATGAAAATATTTCCAATGTAGAAGCGTTTGATAAACGGAAAACCGAATTGCGGTTAAATCCTGAAAAGAACAGTTTTATCAAATGGGAAAAATTACTCCCGCTATACGATGATACAGAAAAGGCGGTAAATACCAATCCGATGGTGCTTAGTTATGTTTTATCGGAATTGAAACGATTAAAAGTTGATCCGGTTCTGCAAATCAACAGTACCGATTTCAACGATACCTGGAGTAATAAATGGCAGCAGTGGCAACGATATTACGCCCTGGCTTATTATGCGGCAAAGACAGGCGATGTAACCATGTTTGCCATGCAAAACGAGCCGAACCACAAAGCATCCGGCCCCATGAAACTGGACCAGTGGATTGGTGGAATGCAAATTGTTTCGGATGCAGTAAAATGCGCATTGGAAGATGTAAATAAAAAATACGGCAAAAACCTAAAAGCACGAATGGTGGGTCCGGTTACTGCCGGCAATAATCCTGAATGGTGGGCTGCGATTGCCAAAAATCTTCGTACCGACTATCATGGAAAGCCAATTGATGAAGATTTGCTGGGCATATTTTCCACTCATTCGTATAATTCTCCTGCTGCAGGATATGAAAGCCGGGTTTCGAATATTCGGGAAATACTATCTGAAAATCATCCCGCCGGTAAAACTTTGCCAATTGTTTATACCGAAATCGGACGTTGGATGAATGCGTACCTGATCGATAAAGAAGAAACCATGGATTCGCCTTCACTGTTTACCGAGTGGGCGGGCATTTATACCAACAATACCCGGAATGGGGCCTATGGAATGTGGGCTTTTAAATTCTCCAACACGGTGTCCGAGACATACACATCAGGGGTAAAATCCGGACATCATTTTACATGGCAGGGAAAACGCATTATTGAAGATGCGTATATCAACCTTGCAAAAAGCAAGCCCGTGAAGGTAAGTAATGAATCGACCAAATGGCAGGCAAAGCTGGTGGTCGACGGCGATAAATTGGACCGGTCGGCCTGGCATTCTGATTCAACCAATGTACAGAAATGGATTGAAATTGATCTGGGTTCAGAAAAAACATTGGGAAGCGCTGTTGTATATACCGGTTCTTCTTCGGGTACATATACTGCTCCCGACCGGGTACGGGATTTTAGCCTGCAATATTTGAGTAGCGGAGAATGGAAAGATATTCCCGGATTTTCGGAAAAAGGAAATAAATATGCCCAGGTTTTCAGAATGTTTAAACAACCGGTTACCACCTCGAAAATTCGCTTTGTTTCGGATGACGCCGGAGTTGTGAAAGTACGCGAAATAAAGGTCTTTGCACAAGGTGACGGACCCGCTGAGGATGAAAATAATTATGATGTTTCAGGAATTCAGCGTACCGGCGAAGTGGTCCGTTTGTTCGCGAAAGGCTTCAAGGAAGAACGGCCGTTGTACGAAACAAGTTCATCGGTAAGCGATGAAAATCTGGATGCTCTTACATCATTCGATGAAACATCGGAAAATTACTATTTATGGCTGGTGCAGCGGGGCGGATACAATAATAACCTGACGATTGATTTGTCGGCTCTTGCTGTCTCATCGGGTTCTCCCGTTATTGCTGAAATGGTAAGTCCTGATTATTATGGTGAGGTCACGCAGGTGATCGGAGTACCGGCCAATAAAAAGCTGGCCTTTACGTTGCCACCTCAAAGTGTGGCGCTGCTGACAATCCCAAAAGGAAGTGTTGCGAAAACAACAATTTCTGCATTGGCTGCGGCAACTGTGGTGGGCGGTGAGAATTCAGGTAAAAATGATGGCAATAAAAAGCAACTGGAAGTATGCTTGGATGCAGCTCAACCGGAGAACAATAAGGTTGCCTGTATTTATTTCGACCTTTCGCAAAAGCCCGTCGGCAACTTACAGCGCGTTGTATTGAATGTGAATGGTTATGTCGATAATGAATCCCGTCCGTACCGGCTTCATGTGTATGGAATTCCTTCTGAAAAATGGGATCAGAAAAAATTGAACTGGGCAAACGCCCCGCAGCTTGACAGCAAGGAAGCGTTGATAAAAGAAGTTGGCCAAAAGGCTTTTGTTGCGGGTGAAATGGCCTTCAATAATAAGCCGCAAAACCACATGCTCGATGTGACCGATTTGGTAAAGAAACATGGAGGTAAAGGAATTACATTTGTTCTGGTTCGCGAAACAAGGCAACTGGGCGATGATGTGGACAAGGGCCGTGAAGTGATTATTGATACATCGGGGAAAGCCAATAAACCAAGACTGGATGTATGGTATTCGAAATAATCACAGCAACGTTACCGGCGCAGCGATTAAACACAAAGAAGAACGGACAATCAAACTATACTAATTCAAAAATCATGAAGAAAATATTTTTACAACTCATCATCCTGCTTTTTGTCATATCATCGTATGCACAGGATCAATCAGTTGCGATGAAAACTGCATCCATAACTCCTTTCACGGGGATGGATTATGTCCGCATTGTTTTCGATAAGAATCAGGTTTTATCTCCTTCGGTCGCATTTAAAGCGGTTATTAAATCTCCGGATGGAAAAATTCTGTGGCAGGGAGATGTCAAACCAGGCGCGGCTATCAATGAAGGCGGCAATCATCTGGCATTTACCATCGCGAATTTGAAGCCTGTTTTATGGACGCCCGATAATCCGTATTTGTATGAAATAGCATTGCAGCAATTGGAGAAAGGGATTGTGAAAAAAACACTGACCGAACGAGTTGGATTCAGAAGTTTTGAACGTCGCGGAGGCAACCTTTTTCTGAATGGTAAACCAATATTTTTACGTGGAATTGCGATCAATCCTCCCGGAAGAGGCATCCCGGACGAGCTTGAAAATAGCCGTGCCCTTGCCCTTGAGTATGTGAAATTTATGAAGAGCATCAATGTAAATATTATTCGCATCCCTGATGCAGAAGAATGGTTCGACGTGTGCGATGAACTTGGGATGATGGTGTTTGGTGGAAATTACAGTGGAAAAGTTGCCGGTGGCGAAAAAGTTGAAGCACAGGCCAAAGTGGGCGACGAAACCGATGGCGGTTTTCCTTCCAATTACGACAAAGGGGTTGCCTGGTATGAAAACGAAAAGCTGGGTCTGATTGCGCATCATCCAAGTTTAATGGTTTATGCAATGACCAATGAAACGCCTTTTGCCGGAGTTCGTGCTGAAATCTGGGAGAAGTTTTTGGATTACGCGTACAATAAGTTGAGAAAATGGGACGAAACCAGGGTGTATATCGCCAATGCGGGTTATGGTTACGGAAAGACGGGTGATATAACCGATATCCACCGGTATTGGGGGTGGTATTACAGTTCGCCATTTACATTTTTACACATACGCGACGAAGCCAAAATCAATCCGTATCCGAGCAAACACCAGCCCATAACATTTACCGAATGTGTTGGCAATTATACTGGTCCCGACGGGCGCTACAATCTCACCCCGGCGCATAAAAATCCAAGTTCTCAACTGGCGTGGACAGGACATGCAGCACAGGAATTACAGGCCCGGTTGGCCGACTATCATCAGAGCTTTACTTTTCGCCAGGCGACAGAAACATTTCGGCAATTACGATCGGTTAATCCGGATCTGAGCGGCGTATTTCCATTTACTATTTTGTTCTACAACTGGAATACCGTTGCAACGTTTGACGACATGAACCCGAAGCCTGTTACCGATCAGGTGAAAATATCGTATCAGCCGGTTTTACTCAGTTGGGAGTGCTGGACACCCAATGTTTATGCAGGTTTTGTTATCAAACCGATAGCGCATATTATCAATGATGCGAACGATTTTACAGATCTTAAAAATGCAAAACTGGTTTTCGAGATAAAAGACAAAGCACAACAACTTGTATTTGCCGACAGTATAATACTTGCTGATATTCCATATTATTCGGTAGCAAAAAAGGTATTGGAAATAAAATTGCCCTCGGATATTATTTCCGGGAAATATCAACTTTCCGGGAAAGTGGTTTGCAATGGAACTGTTGTTTCCCGCAATTTTTATGACCTTTTTATTGCAGATGAGAATTTCACCCAATCGACTATTTCAAATAATTCTCCGGTTTTATTGTACGATAAAACGGGCGCCACAAAACAATCGCTATCGAAATTGGGCATCAAGTTTATAGAAGTGTCGTCGTTTACTTCTATTTCGCAGGGAAGTTCTTTGATTATCGGGGAAAATTCCGCCGATAAATTGATTGCCGATAAATCAGCAAACATCAAAAAAATGATAGCAGAAGGAGGCAGGGTTTTGTGTATGCGGCAGGATAGTACGCATCTTATCAATGTAAATCCAATACTCGTAAACCCGTTGGGAAACAACAATGTCGATATCGATCACCCGGTGTACCCGGTATCTTCAAAATCACCCCGCAATGGTTATTATGTAAATCCCGAACGGCCCGATCATCCGGTGTTTGCGGGTATTACAAGAGATAACCTGCGCGTATGGTCCGACTATACCAACTGGGATGAAACAAAAAGCGGCTTTCCGGCGATCAAACCTGTTACCGATGGATTTACATTGCAAAACAGCAATGATGTGGCAAGCACAGCAATACTTGCGAATTACAGTTCGGGATTACAAGCCATCGCTCTGGCCGAACAATTTCAGGGTAACGGAAGTATCATTTTATGTGGATTGGATATTGCCAACCGCACATCGATTGATCCGGTGGCTGCGCGACTTTTTTTAAACCTGATCAATTACACAAAAACTACATCAGGGCACGAGTGTTACCCGTTAATTACCAGTCCTGTTATTTGGGGCGAGTACGAAACGGAAAAAGGTGTTGTGACCGATTTATACAGCGGGATGCTTGTCAATTCTACGCCCCGCGTCCCGAAAGATTACCTTGGCAAAGGCATTGTTGTAACGAAGGAAGGTTACCAGCTAGCAGGCGGAGCCAGATCAAGTTTTAACACGCGACCTGGTATTCAGTATGTTTCAAACGGAAGGCGTCCTTTTGGGCCGTACGCGCAAAGTTTCGGTGGGCAGCCTGTTCCTGATAAAAACACCAGCGAAGGCACGGGCAAGTTCTGGTGCAGAATTCCTGAAGGACAGAACAGGGCAACGTCTGTGATTTGGAATCCCGGTTCCGAAGCGTTGGTAATCAAAATAAAAGTGAACGACCTTCCGGAGGTTTCCAAAACAATAAACGCAGGAGAACGTATAGCCGTTGAAACTCCGGTAAACAGCAGCAATGTAAATATTACATACACAGGCGATCGCCGGTTGGTAATTTTAGAAACTGCATTCAGTAAGAAGGATTGAGTGGATTTTTAAATAGGTTCAACGATGTTGTATTTCAATATTTTAATATTAAATGAATGCTGAAATGAAAATTAAAAAATCGCTTTCGTTATTTCTGTTGATAATCGTGTCGGCAAATTACATCAATGCGCAAATGCTTGCTGTACGAGAAATTAATGCAGACCTGAAGCAGACCGAAGGCAAAACAATTGATGCATTTAATTTTTGCATCGGCGCAGGGCGTGCAAACGAAGGGCTGCGTGCCGACTGGCAGCAACAGCTTGCAATCGTTCAGAAGGAAATCGGGTTTAAATACATCCGTTTTCATGGTTTATTGCACGACGATATGCGGGTATATACCGAAGATAAACAGGGAAATCCGCAGTACAACTGGCAATACATCGACCGGCTGTTCGATTTTCTGCTAAGTGTCAACATAAAACCATTTGTTGAATTTGGTTTTATGCCGCCTGATCTTGCTTCGGGCACCAAAACGATTTTTTGGTGGAAAGCCAATGTCAGCAAACCAAAATCGTATGAAAAATGGGATGCGCTCATCAGCAAATTAGTGATGCACTGGCAGGAACGGTATGGGAAGGAAGAAGTTTCAACCTGGTATTTTGAAGTATGGAACGAACCCGATCTCCGGGGCTTTTTCGACGGCACACAGGCCGATTATTTTGAGTTGTACAAACACACTGCCAATGCGGTAAAAAGCATATCATCCGACTATCGTGTCGGAGGGCCTGCAACATCTGCCACCAAGTGGATTGATCAATTTCTTTTCCATTGTGACAGCGCTAAACTGCCCGTCGATTTTGTTTCAACACACGATTATGGAACAACTTCCGTGTTGGATGAAATGGGTACAAAAAAACAAAAACTTAAAAACAATGCCGATACCATCGCGATAAACGTCAGGAAAGTACGAAATATCATTCATGCGTCGGCCTATAAAAATGCAGAGCTACATTTTACCGAATGGAACACTTCTCCTTCGTCCAGAGACCCCATTCATGATACTTATCAGAATGCCACCTACGTTTTAAATACGTTGAAGAAAACCGGGGCGAGCGCCAACTCCATGTCGTACTGGACATTTACTGATATTTTTGAAGAAGCCGGACCCGGTCTTACACCTTTTCATGGCGGCTTCGGGTTGCTCAATCTGCAGGATATAAAAAAGCCAACGTACTATGCGTATAAATTCATGCGCGAACTGGGAAGCACTACACTTCGGAATACCGATGCATCATCGTACGTAACCACATCGCCAAACAACGATGTGCAGGCGCTCATTTGGAACTATACATTTACAAATACCGACAAAGAGTTCGATCAGGGATACTTTATAAAAGATCAACCATCGCAGGTTAAAGAGGAAGTCGAATTGCAGATCAGGAATGTAAAAAATGGCAAATACCGATTGGAAGTTTATCAGGTAGGCTATAAAAAAAGCGACCCGTTTACGAAGTACGTCGAGATGGGAAGGCCATCGCAGATAACCCGTCAGCAAGAAGCCGAACTGAAGCAGGAATCTTCGGGGACACCGGTTCGCACCGACATTGTTGCAATAACGGATGGCGCTTATAAAACGAGTATGCAATTACGGGACAATGATATTGTATTTATAAAACTGATAAAACTGAAATGAAACGGAATACAAATAAACAGGTATTTTTATTGATTGTATTTCTGTTTTTTACAACCGGCGGTTATTGCAAAAACTATTTTGTCGACGCGAAAAATGGAAGCGACAGCAACAACGGGTTGAACGCTTCATCTGCATGGAAAACACTTGCAAAAGTCAGCAGCTTTGCGTTCATGCCCAACGATGTTATTTCCTTTCAATCAGGACAGCGTTTTATTGGTGTGCTTTCAATCAGTTCAAGCGGAAAGAAAGGTGCGCCCGTTGTATATACTTCGTATGGCGAGGGCGAACCTGCAATCATTGATGGGAACGGAGACTCGACGGCGATTTATTCCTGTAATAAAGAATACATCAGATTTAAAAACCTTGCTGTTACCAACTTCCGAAAAGGAATAATGAAGAGCAGTGATTTGTTCGACGGAATTTATATTGTGAACCGGGATGCAGGCACGTTAAATTATTTTCATTTTGAAAATATACGGGTATTCGATGTCAACAGTACGTACATTGCACAGGATGAAGGTAAAACCGATCAGAGCCGCTACCATGGCGGAGTTCAGTTTCGCACCATCGGAAATGCCGTCCGCAGTAATTTTAACGATATTTTGGTTGCCAATTCGACGTTCGAAAACATTGGACGCACAGGCTTTAACTTTCGTTCCGATTGGGACGACCGTTCTGCGTACAGCCATTTTGGCGACCCCATTGGCAACGGCCTGACCGACAACTGGATGCCAAATACAAAAGTCGTTTTCAGAAACAATATTTTCAGGGACATTGCCGGCAATGGACTTATTGTAAGAGTTGCCGTTGACGCGTTAATTGAAAACAACCTTTTTGATACCTGTGGTAAGTTCATATCCGGGAATGCGGTGTTTAATTTCAATACCGACAATACGTTGTATCAATACAACGAAGCAAGAAATACAATTTATAATGAAGGGGACACCGATGCCCGGGGAATTGACAGCGACTACCGAACGAAAAACACGATCATTCAATACAACTATTTGCACAACAACGGACTTGGAGGTATTACTGCCACCGGTGGGCCGGGAGTTGGCGACGATCCGGTCAATTTCAATTTTGGCACAGTTATCCGCTACAACATTATCGAGAACAATGCCCGGCAGGGCGCGTATTTTTCGGGCCGGGTCGAAGGCCTTGAAGTGTACAATAATGTCTTTTATGCCGATGGAAATTTTAATGATGTGGTTGTTTTAAAACTAAACAGGTGGACAGTTTATCCAAATGGCGCGTCGTTTAAAAACAACATTTTTTATTATAAGGGAAACAACTCATCGTATGCGTTTACCAATTCCACCAATGTTTCGTTCGACCATAACATGTATTATGGTGTTCAACCGCCTATTGAGTTTGCCGATCAGTTTCCGGTTGTGGCAGACCCGAAAATAAGCGCTCCGGGAACCGGGAAAGATGGCTATAAACTTACCGCGGGATCTCCGGCATTTCATGCAGGTGTTATCATTGAAAATGATGCGAAAAGGGATTTTTATGGAAACGTGATTGGCAAAAATAAAAAGGCAAACATTGGAATTGATAATTGATCAAATATCTTCGATTTAAAGGCTAAATTTATACACCAATAATTCATGCAATGGCTTCTAGAAGAACCTTTATCACACAGGTTGCGGGAGCAACAATAGGAACAGGTTTAACCACTTTGCTCCCATTCAAAACAGCACAGGCTAGAGAATTAATTGATCTTTCTGCGGCTACATCAATTGAAAAACGGGTCGACCTGCAATTATATGAGACGCTTCTCATGCAATGGACTGATGCTTTGATGAAACTTCAGATCACAGACAAATCGTTTAGCGGTTTATATGGTGGAATTATGTGCCCGTCGTGCGGACGAATACATGGTAGATGCGGCGATGCCGTTTTGCCTTTTATGTGGATGGCTGAACGGACAGGACAACAAAAATATCTGGATGCTGCGAAACGGGTTATGCAATGGTCGGAGAATAATGCAACAACTCCCGATGGCGCATGGGTAAACGATGTGAACGTAAATTTATGGAAAGGCATAACAGCTTTTGGCACAATTGCTTTAGCCGAAGCAATAAAGCATCATGGGCATTTATTAGACAACAAAACGAAATATGAATGGACCGGCAGGTTGAAAAAAGCATGCGACTTTTTATATGGTTTTATAACTATAAATACCTCCAATATCAATTATCCTTTGTGCAGTTCGTATTCGTTAGCGCTTGGCGGTGAAGTTTTGCGGGAGCAAAAATTCATCGATCGTGCCACCGAATTAGCTCATGGCGGGCTTCCTTATTTTACAAAGAACAATTTCTTATATGGCGAAGGAAGTCCGCGTACCGCAAGCGAGAGAGGCTGTTACCCGGTAGATGTTTCCTATAATGTAGAGGAATCGCTTCCATGCCTTACATATTATGCATTGGCTACAAACGATGAAACGGTATTAAAACAGGTGATCACTTCATGGAAAGCACACCTCGAATTTTTATTGCCGGATGGTGGTTGGGATGATAGCTTTGGAACGCGCAACCACAAATGGACATACTGGGGAAGCCGTAATAGCGACGGCTGCCAGGCCGGTTTGTTATTGCTGTCCGATCGGGAACCAATGTTTGCTGAAGCCGCTTATCGCAATGCGCTGGTATTGCAAAAATGTACGAATAACGGCATCCTTTATGGTGGTCCGGATTATGTGGTACATGGCGTTCAGCCCTGCATCCATCACAGCTTTGCACATGCAAAATCGCTGGCGACTGCATTGAACGAAAAATCTGCCAGGCAAATCCCATTTACCAGATCGTCACTTCCGCGTGAAAAAGTGTATGGATTGAAATCGTATGCTGAAATCGATACGACCCTTGTCAGCGAAGGTTCCTGGCGGGCAACTATTACGGGGTCCGATTGCCAGTATAAAGAAAGTCCGCATGTTAGTGGAGGTAGCATTGCATTGCTCTGGCACGAGCAAATGGGTTTGTTGCTTACCGACAGTTTGCAAGGTTTCAAAATGCGCGAAGCAGCAAACATGCAATTAATCAACGATCCTGTTGAATTGCCCTTGACGCCCCGGCTCGAAATGAGGCTCGATGATGCTATTTATTCTAATCACCGTTACCCGAATGCGATAATTACTTCAGAAAAGACAGCGACTGGTGTATTGGTAAAAGTGACAACAAAGTTCATGGATGATAAATTTGCAGAGCCTCCCGGAGGTTCTCCTGCAATATTCTTCAACTATTTGTTCAGCAAAAACGAAGTAAATATAGCCGTAAGGATGGAGGGGGCGGATAAGGGAAGTTTTTCATTCATGTTGCCAATTGTATCGACTCAAAATGAAAGCTGCAAAAAACTGAATGACGGATTTGAAATAACAAAACAAACCGGGAAACTATCAATCTCATCGAATGAAAAGATTGAAGTTGTTGAAACAGGAATGAAAAGAATTTTTAGTGCATCGCCGGGAGTGGAAGCGTTACCATTGGCGGTGAATTGGGATGTAAAACAGAATCCATTATTAAGCATTAAAATAATTGCAGGATAATTTCTTAAGATTGTAGGAATTGTAATAAAAAAATTCATCAACAAAATTATGGTACACCAATATTTTAGAAGGACAAACAATGGAAGGATAGCGTATACCTTTATTGTACTGATTTTTTGTTTTATATCTGCCACTTCGGTTGCACAAAAAACAGAAAAACAGGATAAAGATAAATTTGGAAAGATGGCTCTTGTTGGCAAACAGGAGGATGATAGTTATATCGTGCCAACATCACAGATTATTGATCCGGCAGGCATAACGGTTACTTTTCCGGGGAGGCCGGTGGATCTTGCATTGAATCCTGACGAAACAATTCTTGCCGTAAAGAATTTGAAAGATATTGTTTTTTTTGATGCGAATAAAAACACGATGAATCAAACTCTGGAGTTGCCCGGGGGAGGGAATACGTTCACCGGAATTACATGGAGCAACAACGGACAAAAAGTATGGACAACAGATACACGGGGATATTTACGTTCTGCAAAATTGAATGCGAATGGTTCTTTTGAATGGGCCGATGAAATTTTGCTGCCGTCAAAGTTTTTACCCGATGGGTCTTATTCTTCAGATAATGAAATTCTCGAAAAAAATTCACGGGCAGTTAAAGGACGCCAGTATCCGGGTGGTTTTGCTATTAATGAACAGCGTGGGGTTATATATGTAACCCTTAATCTTAGTAATTCTGTTTGTATAATAGATTTAAAAACCCAGAAATTTATTTCCTACATTTCTGTAGGTATTGCACCCTATATGGTAAAGATACACGGAGAGAAAGCATACGTTACAAACTGGGGAGGAAGTTTGCCAACGCAGGGAGATAAAACGGCCATGTCTGCCGGTTCTGATGTTCGGGTGGATCCGAAAACAGGGGTGGCATCTTCAGGCACAGTTTCTGTCATCGATCTCCGTTCACGAAAAGTTATCAAAGAGATCAATGTGCATCTCCATCCTTCAGCGATGGCACTTCATCCTGATGGCTCAAAATTATATGTGGCCAATGCCAATAGCGATTTGGTGTCTGTAATAAATACGCAAACAGATGCCGTGATCAAAGACATCAACCCAAAACCCATGACTGATTTGCCATTCGGCAGTGCGCCCAATGCACTTGCCATTTCAAACGATGGCAAAACATTGTATGTAGCTAATGGCGGCAACAATTTAATTGCAGTAATTGATCTTGCAACAGATAAAGTGAAAGGGTTGATCCCAACAGGTTGGTATCCAGGCGCTGTGGTTCTGAACAAGGAGGGAAACAAACTTTTTGTTGCAAATGTAAAAGGAGTTGGAACACGGTATTTGAATGCAAAAAAAGGATACAAATCAAACGATCACCTTGGTTCAGTTTCATTTATTCCTGTTCCATCAAAAAATGTGTTGGAAGATTATACAGTGAAAGCGGCTGCCAATATGCGTTTGCCGAGAATTGCACAAGCCTTGAAACTTGAAAAGGTAAAGGAGAAGATTGTTCCTGTTCCGACAAAGGCAGGAGAAACATCTGTTTTCAAGCACGTTTTGTATATCATCAAGGAAAATAAAACGTACGACCAGGTTTTTGGCGATTTGAAGCAAGGGAATGGAGATAATACTTTATGCCAGTTTGGTAGAAAGGTGACACCCAATCATCATGCTCTTGCAGAGACATTTGTCCTGCTCGATAATATCTATTGCAATGGTGTATTAAGCGCCGATGGGCATCAATGGACCGATGAAGGCTATGTTACCGATTATCTCGAGAAAAGTTTCGGCGGTCATATCCGTAGTTATCCATATCGGGGCGATGATCCGTTAGCTTTTTCTTCTTCCGGTTTCATCTGGGACAAAGTTCTGGAGAAAGGGTTGAGTTTTCGGAACTATGGCGAATTTGTTGACCCTGATATTACCACACCGTCTAATTTTTCGTGGACGCAGATGTATGAAGAATATAAGAACAATACAAATAACATCATCGTCAGTGCAAAAACAAAACTGCATACATTAACGCCGTATAATTGTCCCACATTTCCGGGTTTTACAGGGAAAATTCCGGATGTATACAGGTCTCGCGAGTTTATAAAAGAGCTGCATGCTTTTGAAGAAAAAGGCGATCTGCCCAACTTTATGCTGATGTTGCTACCTAACGATCATACCGTTGGCGTAAATGAAAACTCCCCGACGCCAAGCGCTGCCGTAGCCGATAATGATCTTGCTCTCGGACAACTTATAGAAGCGATAAGTAAAAGTAAATTTTGGAAAGAAACTGCCATTTTCGTGATTCAGGATGACCCGCAGTCTGGCCTCGACCATGTCGATGGAAAACGAACGGTCGCGTTTTGTATCAGTCCATACACCAAACGAGGTGAAGTGGTCAGTACGCATTATAATCAGAACAGCATATTGCGAACAATTGAGTTGATTCTTGGCCTTTCGCCAATGACACAGTTCGATCTTGTGGCAGAACCCATGACGGATTGTTTTACCGATATACCGGATTACACGCCATACACGGCAGTACCAAATCAAATTCCATTGGATCAAATGAATCCAAAACTATCGTCGTTAAAGGGCAAACAATTATACTGGGCAAAGAAATCGATGTCAATGCCTTTGGACGAAGTGGATGAAGCAGAAGATGATGTGCTGAATAGAATAATATGGTTTGCTGTAAAAGGATATGATGTTCCGTATCCTAAAATCCGCAAGAATTAATTTCATCTTACTAAGAAAAAACGAGTATTCCTGAATTAATAAAAACCGATGAATAAGACTATTTTATTTCTCCTTGTATTTGTGTTCAGTGCTTCAGTAGCATTTAGCAAAATTACGATGCCATCATTATTTGGCGATAATATGGTACTTCAGCAGCAGTCTCAGGTTTCTGTATGGGGATATTCAAATCCCGGAGCAAAAGTAAACCTGAAAAGCTCCTGGAATAAAAAGGACTATCAGGCATTTGCCGACAAATCCGGAATGTGGGTAATCGAAATCAGTACTCCGGTTGCCGGTGGACCGTATGAAATCAGGATGAACGATGGCGAAGAACTTATTTTGCACAATGTTCTGATCGGTGAGGTTTGGATATGTTCAGGACAATCGAATATGGAAATGCCTTTGCGCGGCAATTCTTCCCCGGTTTTAAATGCAAATGAAATTATTTTAAATGCTGATAATCCGTCTATCCGTCTTTTTAAAGTTGAAAGGGCAACTTCTTTAAATCCTCAATCGAATTGCAAAGGTATTTGGCAGGAATGTTCCTCGCAAACGGCCCGCGATTTTAGTGCGATAGGGTACCAGTTTGGCGAAATATTGCAGAAAAAATTAAAAGTTCCTGTTGGGCTTATTATGTCGACGGTGGGAGGAACAATGATCGAAACCTGGATGAGCAGCAACAGTCTCCGGTCTTTTCCGGAAGTAAAAATTCCGGCAAGCCCGGACACGTTGAAAGCTCCGCATAAAGAGCCGACAGCGCTTTTTAACGCGATGATAGCGCCGTTGACGAAGTTCACGATCAAAGGAGTTATCTGGTTCCAGGGAGAAAGCAACAGGCATGAACCTCTGCTGTACGGTAAACTCTTTCCGGTAATGGTGGCCGACTGGAGGAATCGATGGAATATTGGCGACTTTCCTTTTTATTATGTGCAGATAGCGCCGTATGGTTCAACAGATAAAACCAGAAGCGGGATATTGTTGCGCGAGGCACAACTGAATGCAATGAATATAATTCCGAATTGTGGTATGGCATCAACAATTGATGTCGGAATGGAGAACGATGTTCATTTTATGGATAAAACAACCCCTGCCCGTCGTCTGGCTTATTGGGCCCTGGCAAAAACCTACGGAATAAACGGAATTGGATTTCAGGGGCCTGTTTATAAATCGATGAGGATAGAAGAGAATAAGGCGATTTTGAGCTTCGATTTTGCTCCTTATCTTACTTCTTTTCGCAAACCGTTGACTTTGTTCGAAGTGGCCGGCGAAGATAAAATATTCTATCCGGCAAAAGCGGTAATCAATGCCGGACAGGTGATTGTACAAAGCGAAAAAGTTGAACATCCGGTTGCTGTCAGGTATGCATTCAAAGAATGGGTAGTGGGTGAACTTTTCAATAACGATGGGCTTCCTGCTTCTTCGTTCCGAACGGATAATTGGTAATCGATGAATGATTTTCGGGATTAAAAACGATGTAAATAATAATATTTTTAAAATGAAACAGATTGTACTTTTCTTGATGTTGTTGCTGTTTGTCCCCGGTTTTACAAATTGCCAGACAATTGATCATGAAGATATAAAGAAAACAGGGAACAGTCAACCGAAAGGGTTGGAGATTTTTTTACTGATCGGGCAGTCAAATATGGCAGGAAGGGCCGAAATCGAAATGCAGGACCGCGATACATTGGAGAATGTATTTCTTTTCACCGGTGTTGGCGGCAAAGAATGGGAAAAAGCGGCCAATCCGTTAAACAAATATTCCACCGTGAGAAAAGAATTGTCGATGCAAAAACTGGGGCCGGGTTATACGTTTGCACGAAAAATGGCTGTTGCCTTTCCTGCGAAGCAAATCGGGTTGGTTGTAAACGCCCGTGGAGGAACGGCTCTCTCTGAATGGATGCCTGGAACCGAGCTCTATAATGAGGCGGTGAAAAGAGCCAAAATGGCCATGAAGTATGGAACACTGAAAGGTATTGTCTGGCATCAGGGCGAATCCGATGTTTCGAAGGTTGATATTTATCCTGAAAAAATAGCCGGATTAATTCAATCGCTGCGTACCGATTTAGGAATTTCAGATTTGCCTTTTATTGCCGGGCAGGTGGCCGATTGCAACCCGCAACGTCATGCGTTTAACCAGATGATCGTTCATTTGCCTGAAAAAGTGACAAATTCAGGAGTGGCAACGTCTGAAGGAACAGCTACCATCGACAGTACTCATTTTAATTCGAAAAGCCAGCGCCTTATTGGCGAACGATACGCTGCCGAAATGCTGAAATTTTTGCAAAAATAGGTTCTGATTATCGCTGGTAATTGTGGCAAGAAGTACAATAAAATTTGATTAAAGATGAAAAAGTTTCTGGTATTTTTTGGATTGATCATGACAATAGGGTCGCATGCACAAACCACTTATTTTGTGGATGACCTTGCGGGGAGCGACAACAACGAGGGGACTAGCAGAAAAACAGCTTTTCAAAGTATCGAAAAGATCAATAGGCAAACATTGAATCCGGGTGATTCTGTTCTTTTTCGGCGGGGTGGAGAATGGGTTGGAAACCTTTTGCCCGGGGGTAGCGGAACCGCAAATAAACGAATTGTGATAGGCGCTTATGGCAATGGACCGGCGCCGGTACTTGATGCAAAAGGAAGGGTTTCTGAAGGTGAGAAAGCATCGTATACTGTCCGCCTTTTTAACCAGGAATACATTGAAATCCGTGATCTGAAGATTAAAAATTTCAAGCCTTTTGAAGTGCCGGAAAAGATGGAAAGCAAGGGAAATCTGTCGTTTGTAAACTCTCCAAAAATTGGAATCTATATTGAAGGCAGAGATTGCGGAACTTTGCACGAAATACACCTGATCAATCTTGAAATTTGCGATATTAACGGCAATATGAGTACCAAAGATAATGGAGGTGTTTTTACCGAAATTACCGGAAATGCAGACGAATCGAAAAGGGTAAAATCAAATTTTGACGGGCTTTATACCGAAGGATGTTCTATTCATCATGTGGATCGCACCGGCTGGTCGAATACATCGGTGTGGTGGAACCGTTCGCTTAAAAGCAAATGGGGCGATACGCTTGCCAACGGAAAAATACACAACTGGGTTCCAAGTGAAAAAGTGGTTTTCAGAAATAACAAATTCGAATATGCAGGTGCAAATGCATTGATTGTCCGGGTGGCAAATTCGCCACTGATTGAGCATTGTTTTTTTTCTCATAATGGCATAAAAGGTAGTGGCAACGCTTCCTTTCCATTTAATTGCGACAATGCGCTTTTTCAGTACAACGAAGCTTGTTATACGGTTTATAACTCGGAAGCCGATAGCTGGGACAACAAAAAAGATGCCGATGCAGGTGGCTTCGACAGCGACTGGAACTGCAAGAATTCGGTGTTTCAGTATAATTACAGCCATCATAACGGGTTTGGAGGGATATTAATATGTTGCGATGGCGGTTCCAAAATCAGTTTTAACGACGGCACCATCATCCGGTATAATATTTTTGAAGATAATGGGAACCATGCAATTCGTACTTCGGGAAACGCTACCAACAGTAAAATATATAACAACGTGATTTTCTCGGGCAACGAACTCGATTCGGTACAGCTGATTTATCACAAGAACTGGGGCGGATACAGCGATTCAACGGCGTATGCAAACAATATTTTTTATTCGTCAGGACAAGGAAATAGTATTGATCTTGGACAGAGTACAAGGAATATTTTCAGCGCAAATACGTTCTTCGGAATTATCAGAAACGAACCGGCTGACTTGTTAAAAAGCAAATTAGACCCGATGTTTAAAGGGGAATCTTGTTCGGAAAATAACTGGAAAGCCTTTTTGCGGTTTATGCTTCAAACAGGCTCTCCGGAGATTAATAAAGGAATTATAATCGAAGATTGCCCGGATAAAGATTTTAACGGAAATCGGATAAAAGGCATGTCCGACAGGGGGGCGTTTGAGTTTTAATAGGGAAAAAGATTATTTTGAGAATAAGAGAAGGATGTAAAAGGGTTGGGGCTGTAAATTGGGAAAAGAAGGCCAGCTTTCAATTATTGAAAGCTGGCCTTCTTTTTTGATATTGATCTATTTTCCCCAACTGTCGGTTCTGAACGATGATGCAGGCAAGCCTTCTGTATTGAAAAGGTCGCCAACAACGAAGTCTTTGAACGCATAACGTACTGCTACCGGTTTTTCTACCGAAGGAGAATATAATGTAATGCCTTGCCCGGTTATAAAAGCTTTGGCTGGCATGAACCGTTTGTTTTCGCCTGCCACTTCAAAGTTTTCAAGTTCTTTCCCATAGCTTGTCAAGCCGTTGTCTGCAAAGTTGAAAGTTAATTTCACAAGGCTGCCTTCTGTTGTCATTTCTTTTAACACCGGGCCGGAATATGCAAACCCGCTTTTGCCGTATGTTTTTGCCAAAGCCAAATAAGCAAGGCGATTGCCTGCCACTTTTTTGTTGGATGGATGGATGCAGTTTTTTTCACCGGCTTCCATGATACAAGCCATTCCAAAGTTTGTGATTACATCCGAAGCTTTTAACTGGGCCTCGCGTAAATAGGCCGAATTCAATCCGTCAATGCCGTAATCGTAAGGTGCAATCTGCACATAGTAAAACGGAAAATCGCCAATACCCCATTCGGCACGCCAGTTTTCGGCCAGCCCGGGCATCAGTTTTTGGTATTGATCAGGTTCGTTGCGGTTCGATTCTCCCTGGTACCAGATCGCCCCTTTCATTCCGTATCCAACAAAAGGATTAATCATTGCATTAAAAAGTACAGTGGGTGTTTGTTGTGAGAATTCACCTTCTTTTTTCTTGTCGGGAAGGTTTACCCAATCAAATTTTTTAATTCCGGGTTCACTCATCCATGGTTCGATGCGGGTACCACCCCAGCTTGAATTGATCAAGCCAACCGGAACATTCAATACCTGCTGTATCATTTTCCCGAAGTAATAAGCTGTTGCGCTGAAATTGGGTACATTTTCCGGAAGGCATTCTTTCCATTCTCCGGTAAAATCATCCTTTGGTTCAAGGCTTTTATCCAGTTTGACATTAATCATTCGGATGTCCGGGTTTGCCGATGTTGCAATGGCTTCGTTTGATCCAATAATGGGTTGGTTACGATATCCTTTCATGGGCATTACCATATTCGATTGCCCCGAGCAAAGCCATACTTCGCCAATTAAAACATCTTTCAGTTTCAGAACTGAACCATCGGAAATGGTAATTTCGTAAGGACCGCCTGCTTTTGGGGTTTTTACTTTCAGCTTCCAGTTTCCCTGTTTGTCGGCCTGTGCTGAATAACTTTTTTTGTCCCACGAAGTACTTACTCTGACCGCTTTGCCGGCAGTAGCCTTACCCCAGATTGCGGCATCAGTTTGTTGTTGCAAAACCATGTGGTCGCCAAAAATAGAGGGAAGTTTAACCTCAGCCTGGGTAAAAACAGAGATCAGTAAGAAAAATAGCAATACGCCTGATAATCTTAAATTCTTTTTGTTCATCGTTTTATTATTTTAAAGATCTGAATAATCGGTGGGTTTCAATAAATATTTGGTGATATGAGAAACGTTGTTTTTATACTTTTCCAATCCTGAAATGGCTTTCCAGTCGGGATGACTGCCGAATGTTTTCCAATGTTCGTCATGCGATTTCATATCCGAAAAAGTAGTCATGTACATCAGGTTGGGCATAATGCCTCCGGAGATCACTTCGGCATAAAACAGGGCATTGAAATCCAGCTTTTTAAACAGGTCAATTTCTCCTCCGGCATTGAACATTTCTACTTTATTCTGAAATATTTTTTCAGTTGGGCCTTCATAGCTCCGCAATTCATAAACACGTTCCGATGGCGGCGTTGAATAGTTTGGAGCAGAGAATACAGGCATGTTTTCGAATGCTTTCAAAAGAATGGTTTCAATTCGCTGGTAGGGAGGATTATTATAGGCCGATTCAATGTAATCGGCTCCAGCTGCCTGGTATTGAACGTCTTTTCCAATGGTCGCGTTCAAATATAAAAGTTGCTCCAACGATTTTAAAGGCATCCAAACAAACAACGACAACCCAGTTTCCACGCTTTCTGTAATTGGTTTAAAAACGCCGACTTTTTTAATGCCAGCCTTGTGCAATGCCGGAAGATAGGCTTCTTTTAGATATTTTTCCACCCGGTCAGCTTGCGTTTGGTCTTTCAGATGATAAACTTTCAGTGCATAATAATCACGCGAAGCTGCTGTTGAATTTTCTCTGCAAAGAAAGGACAAAGCAATTAAAACAATGAAAAACAAAATTCGGGGAATAGATGACTGGATTCTAAGTTTCATGGTCGTTGTGTTTTAGGATTGGCTTGCAATTTATTAAAAATAGACAAACACTTGTTTGATTCAGTAATTTTTCTGACTCCTATTTTAGAAACAAAATGCGAAATTAGAGTAAAATCTGCATCTGTCAAACTTCAATCCCGGAATGGTTTCTTTTTATAAATTTGAAGAAGAATAGTTCATAAATGGAAACTCGTGTAACGAAATCGGAATTAATAAAGAAGAAAGCCGCGGAATTGGGATTTCATGCCTGCGGTATTTCGCGTGCTGATTATCTTCCCGAAGAAAAAGAACATCTGGAACAATGGCTGGGCGAATGGCGCCATGGGGAAATGGCCTACATGGAACGGCATCTCGACAAGCGGCTCGACCCGCGCCTGCTGGTTGAAAATGCATGGTCGGTGGTTTCGGTTTTACTGAATTATTTTCCGGAGAAAACACAGGAAGACCCCGCTGCACCGGTGATTTCAAAATATGCGTACGGCAAAGATTATCACTTTGTGCTGAAAGATAAATTGCATGTTTTGTTGAAATTTATTCAGGAAGAAATTGCTCCCTGCGGAGGGCGCGTTTTTGTCGATTCGGCGCCGGTGCTCGACCGTGCATGGGCTGCAAAAGCCGGGCTGGGCTGGATCGGCAAAAACACCAACCTGATTTCGGTAGAACATGGCAGCTTCTTTTTTATTGGTGAACTGATTATCGACCTGGGACTGGAACCCGATGAAAAGCTGATCCGTAACCACTGCGGGAACTGTACCCGCTGCATCGATGCCTGTCCGACCGGTGCTATTGTTGAACCTTTTGTGCTCGATGCCCGGAAATGTATTTCGTATCAAACCATCGAGAAAAAGGGATATCTGGACGAATCGCTGAAGGGCAGGTTTGAAAACCGCGTGTTTGGCTGCGATATTTGTCAGGATGTTTGCCCTTGGAACCAAAAACCGGTTTCCCATAAAGAACCTGAATTTGAGCCGCATCCCCGGCTTTTAAAACTAACAAATGATGAATGGCAGCAAATGGATAATTTGTTGTTCGATGAGCTTTTCCGGGATTCGGCATTGCAACGGACTGGCTTCGCGGGGCTGAAACGAAATTTGGGATTCATCAAATAGGAAGTAGCGAGTTTTTTCATTCATTCACCAGCGGTAAAAAGCCAAATTGGTCGGAATAATGGAGCATCTGCTTGGCAAAATCGTTTGCTTCCTTGATTCTCACATCCGATATGTCCCCTTTTTCATTTATTATCAACTCGTATTCCGGATTTAAAAAGCCCGCGTAGGGCGCAATCTCCAGCTTTTTAAAGCGTTCCAGAATTTCGCGGTGAATTTCGCGGTCAACTTTTACCCCATAATTTTCGACCAGTTGTTGTGCCGCAGCAAAATCGCCTTCCGATTTAATTCGCTGAATTTCGTGCAACAACTCGCCGAACAGTTCGCGCAGTCGTTCGTAATTTCTGATGGCAATATAGGTTTTGCCTTCTTCCTGAATAAACTCGGCCACTTTTTCTCTTTTCCCCGCTTCACACGCCCAACGGGCAATCAACTGGCGGTTGCGCATGTGCGATTCCTCCAGATCTTTTCCCAGTTCAATGCGGGTGAGTTGGGTCAGCAAGCCATTTCTCAGGTACGAATCGTATTCCGCTTTGCCCGCTTCCGGAGAAGGACCCAGCCCAAGTTCAATCAATTTTTCGTCGGTTATGTAATACAGGGCGAACAAGTCGGCACGGGTTTCTTCAATGGTCGAATAGTAATTTTTCAGGTCTTCCGGCTTCACTCCTTCATTCATTTTTCCGGAACCATGACCGAGGCACTCGTGCAAGTCTGTGTGCAGGTTCCCGGCCAGGTAACCGTAATTTTTTGCCCGTTCAATTTCTTCCTGCGAAGCGGCAAATTCTTCCAACATGCCGTTGTTCATCGAATCGAGGAAATACGCATGGGTAATATTTTCGATGGTTACCGATTTGGAGCCATACTGTTCCCTGATCCACTCCGAGTTGGGCAAATTGATACCAATCGGAGTTGCCGGATGGCAGTCGCCGCCCAGCATTGCCACGTTGATCACTTTGGCGCTCACCCCTTTTACTTTTTCTTTCCTGAATTTTTCGGCAACCGGCGAGTGGCTCTCAAACCACTGTGCATTTTTACTGAGGATATCGGCACGGACACTGGCTTCGTGGTCTTTCAGATTCACTATTGATTCCCAGCTTCCCTTTATTCCCAGCGGGTCGCCGTAAACTTCGATAAACCCGTTAATAAAATCGATTTGCCCGTCCAACTCCCGGAGCCACAAAATATTGTATTCATCGAATTTCCGGAGGTTGCCCGTCCGGTAATAATCAATTAAAACGGAAATGTATTTTTGTTGCGGCTCGTTTTCTGCATAATTTTTTGCCTTTTCCAGATAAAAAATAATTTGCCGTATGGCTTCCCCGTACAAATCGTCGGCTTTCCATATTTTTTCCTGAAGCTGGCCGCCTTCTTTTATTAAAGTGGAATTCAGTCCAAACGAAACCGGTTGTTTTTCGTTCAAATCCCTCTTCCTGTTATAGAATTCTTCGACTTCATGTTGCGTCACTCCCCGGTAATAATTGTTGGCCGACGCGCCGATCAAATCTTTTCCGGCATCGAGGCACACCCGTTTCGTTTCTTTTTCAGAATTGAAAATGATTTCCTTTACCAGCGGAATCAATTCTTCTGCATCTTTTTCGGCGGAAGAAAAAATACTCCAGTCGCTGTTGGCAATCAGCTCGTCAAAATACCTAGCGGCAAAACCGGGCTGCATTTTTTCGGTCGAATAGTGATGATGGATGCCATTCGAGAACCAAACCCGTTTCATGTAAATTTCAAATTCCGAAAATTCTGCTGTTTGACGGTTTCCCCGGTAGGTTTTATAAATATTTTCGAGCACTGCCCTGACCCGAAGGTTGTAACGGTTGTTCTGATCCCACAAAATATCGCGGCCGCATTTTGCTGCCTGCGCCAAATAATAAATGTACAATTTCTGATTTGCCGGAAGATCATCAAATCCAGGCACATCGTACCGGAGAATCTTCACATCGGCAAATTTCTCCACAAAAACGTTATTCTTATTTTGCATACAATTCATGAAATTTCTTTTCCAACAAATCCGACTGCTTGATTGTTTTCCGAAGCCAGAGGAGCAACGTCTGATCGCGGTCGTCGTCATTCAATTTCCAGTTGATCCCGGTTTCGTTTTTCATGCGCAGGGTAAGGTGGTGCATGATAATGGCCGCCGAAACCGAAATGTTCAGGCTTTCGGTGAACCCGTACATCGGGATTTTCAGAAATTCGTCGGCTTCATTTTTTATCGTATCGGAAATCCCGGTCAGCTCGGTGCCAAATACCAGCGCAGCCTTTCCTTTTTGTAAATCAAAGTTTTCGAGGTTCACATCGTCAATATGCGGACTGGTTGCAATGATGCGGTATCCTTCAGCTTTCAGGCTGCGGATTGCTTCGAGGCTGTTTTCTTTGCAATCGCAGTATCTTTTCAGGTTGAGCCATTTCGAAGCTCCCATGGCAACTTCGCTATCGACCGCAAACCGGTTGCGTTTCTCAATAATATGTATATCCTGGATTCCAAAACAATCGGCCGAACGCAAAACAGCGCTTGCATTTTGCGGCTGGAAAATATCTTCCAAAACGATTGTCAGATAGCAGGTACGGTTTTCGAGGTTGCTGTAAAATAACTGCAACCGGTCATCGTTTACAAATTGAGATAAATATTCAATTAACTGTTTGTCCATCCTGCAAAAATAAAAATAAAAAGGGGGATACCATGAATGCATCCCCCTTCTCAATTTCTTCAAAGTGCCGACTAAATAGTGTCAGACAATTCAGCTCCTGGTTTGAATTTAACCACTTTCTTTTCCGGAATTTCGATAGGAGAACCTGATTGTGGGTTTCTGCCAGTTCTGGCACTACGAGTAGCAACAGCAAACGATCCGAAACCGATCAATGCAACACGGTCGCCGTTTTTGAGGGCGTCAGTAGTAGCTTCTACGAAAGCGTCGAGGGCTTTTTTTGAGTCAGCTTTAGTCAATCCTGCTTTTTCAGCAATGGCGTCAATTAATTGAGCTTTGTTCATAAGTAAACATGTTTAGGGTTTAAAAAATAAACTGAAATAAATATATAATTTTACGTTTCTTTTTGTCTGAAATCGTTTTGCAAAAATCTCTAAACTATTAGTAAAATCAATGGTTTTAAGACGAACGATTTTATACCTTACTAAATTCTTAAATAAGATTCAAAAATGCAACCCCTACACCCTTTTTTTTTAAAATAATACTTTCTTTTTTTTTCACAATAATTTTTGCGTTCTGAAATTTTATTCTACTTTTGCCACCGCTTAAGGAGAGATGGCAGAGTGGTCGATCGCGGCGGTCTTGAAAACCGTTGACCGTGAGAGCGGTCCGGGGGTTCGAATCCCTCTCTCTCCGCAACAAATAAAGGCTTGAAGTTCAATAACTTTAGGCCTTTATTTATTAATGATATTCCAGTGCGTCTCGAATCTTTTTCTTGTGGAAAAACAGAATCGGTAGCGGAAAAATGAGACGATAAAAACGGTTGCCAGAAAGGCGTAATGAAGGATTTTTCAGCCCGGAAATGCCTTGATAAATGCTTTTTCTGCAGAGTTATCAACAGAATATTCTTTCTTAAATCTTGATTTTACAGGATTATTTCTTTAAAAGCCAAAAAAGCAACGGCATATTTTTCTTTGAGAGCCTGTGAAATGAAAAAAAATGAGCATTATATGAATGTATCATTTCGTGATATTTATATATAAAAACTGGTATTTCGATGACTTTTTCGGGCTCCAAAAAGGGCAATATTTTTTGAAAATTATAGGTAGTTATGAAGTTATTATTATATTTGCACTCGCAAAATAAAAACGGGTGTAGCTCAGTTGGTAGAGCACTGGTCTCCAAAACCAGGTGTCGGGCGTTCGAGTCGCTCCTCCCGTGCAAAACCTCGCCGATGGCGGGGTTTTTTGTTCTCAGCAGTTTCTGAAATCTAAATTTCTTCGGCTTTTTCATGGGTACTGCGTGAAATTTACCGCTTAAAGTTTACTTTTGCCTTGCAAACTAATTTTGTATCCATGATTGTTGACCTTTTCATTCCTTGTTTTATCGACCAACTCTATCCCGATACGGCATCCAATGTTGTGAAATTGCTTAATAAAGCGGGTGTTGAGGTGAATTATAATCCGGAACAAACCTGTTGCGGGCAACCGTCATTCAATAGTGGATACTGGAAAGAAACTAAAACGTTGGCTGAAAAATTTATTGCCGATTTTCCGAACGACCGGCCAATTGTCAGTCCATCGGCCTCGTGTACAGGCTTCATAAAAAATTATTATCCCGACTTATTTCAAAAAGAAGATCAGTTTTTTGCCGGTTACCAACGCCTGCACCGGAATTTGTTCGAACTGACCGATTTTTTGGTGAACCAACTTGAATTCACCGATTTTGGTGCGAGTTTTTTTCATACGGTTTGTTACCACGATGCCTGCTCCGCCCTCCGGGAATACGGAATCAGGCAGGAACCAAGGTTCTTGCTTTCAAAGGTAAAAGGACTGGAGCTGGTTGAAATGGAAGAAACTGAAACGTGCTGCGGTTTTGGTGGTACTTTTTCTGCAAAATTCACGGCCATTTCGACTGCCATGACAGAACAAAAAATAGAGAATGCGCTGAAAACCGGCGCCGAATATATCATCTCTACCGAATCGTCTTGCCTGATGAACCTGGAAGGATATATCCGAAAAAATAACATCCCGATAAAACCAATCCATATTGCTGATATACTGGCTTCAGGCTGGTAGAGTGGATGATATGTGAGTATACTAAACGAAGCCAATCTTTGCGACACAATCTGGATAATTGTTATAATCAAGATTTGAAAGCCACGTTGGATGATTACCTGAATTCGGTAAGAAAAACGTTCCGGAACGACTTGGGTAATCTTATAGACAAGCTGAATTTACCCGTAGATAGTAGTCGTATCAATAATTGTCTTTGGAATTGACAGAGAATGAAATTACACGTTAACAGGAACTTCCCTTTTGAAAGTCTCTTCCAGTGAAATAAATGTTTCGGTTGACGAAATTCCCCCTATTTTTTGAACCTGATTACTTAAAATCTCTTTCAGGTGTTCGTTGTCTCTGGCGTATACCTTTACAAATATTGCATATGAACCGGTTATATAGTGGCATTCGACAATTTCGGGAATATCCTTTAATTTTTCAGCTACGTTGTGATACATACTTCCTCTTTCCAAAAAAATGCCAATGTACGTACACGTTGTGTAGTCAACTTTTTGGGGACTGATGTGATAACCGGATCCGATAATGACCCCCATTTCAACCATCCGGTTTACGCGCTGATGAACGGCTGCACGCGACACTCCTACTTCTGCAGCAACATCTTTAAACGGAATCCGGGCATTTTTTGTTATAATGTTGAGGATACTCAGGTCAACATTGTCGAGGTTATTTTTTAAGGTCATTTTATTTTTGTTTTTATTGATCGCGAATTAAAAGTACAAAAAAAAGCATTTCGCATTTTGCTGCTCCCAATATTTTGCACAAAAATATCAAAATGACAGATTTCGTGTCGATAATCCAATTTTTATTCCCGGATCTATTCCTATTTTATTGGTTTTCATTGAGACCTTTGACTAATCGAAAAATCATCTCGTTGGAACTTTCATTAAAAAAGATCTGTTCCAGACGGTAATTTTCAGGGAACCATGATTTCATATCTTCTTCAAAAACTTCGCGGTGTTTATAATGTTCAAGATAAACATAAACAGGCTGGTCTGTTTCTTTTATCTGTGGTTCATTAGCCCAGAAATTGAGCGTTTTGTCCCAGAAATAATAAATAAACGTATTGGGATATAACTTTCTGAGTACCGGTTTAAAAAATTCTTTTTGTTTTCCGGCCCATCCGTAGCTGCTCATCAGTGCATATTCGGGTGTAGGGCAGCCGTAAAAACCGGGGACTAGTATTTTAACAGCATCTTTTTCAAGGTTCTGCATGTAATGCCAAGCCGGCATCCGGAGTTCAGATTCCTGATCGAGATAGGCCGACAGACTTTCGATGACCGGCTTTTGTTTCACCGCGTAAAAAAGCAAAAACAGGAAAAGTGCAACGTGTGACAGCGAGTATTTTCCAATTCTGAAATGCCACTTTTTGCTGAGCTCCAGAATGAGCAGAAGCATTATTGGAGCCAGCATCAAAGCCGGGATGAAATAACGCTGTTCGAAATGCTTGCAGACAATAGCAACCTGAATGAGAATTGCACAGCCCACAGCCAGCGAAATGCGTTGCAACAGCTTTGTGTTTTTGTTTTTTTTCAGGAAGAAATGAAAAATATACAGTGCGAATAAAATCAGGAATATCAGTAAAAATATACGGTTTTCGCCTGCCAACTGTTTGAAATTCGGGACAACGGTGTTCCAGTCGATGATGTTGTTTTCCCCTTTTCCGTACTGGCCGCTGTGCATGAAAAGGCTTTTTACCCAATGTCGGAAAATATTGAACTGAAGCGTGACCGGGAGCGCAATCGTGAAAAACAAAACGACTGAGGAGATGCTGTACCACAGTTTGTTTTTCCACCCATGCAATACCATCAGCGGAATGATCCAAAGCGGGAAATACGTGAGCTTTATGGAAAGCCCAAAAGCAGAAATCAATCCAAATAAAACCGCATTCTTCCGGTTTGATTGGTCTTCTTCTGAATAAATAAATTTCAGCAACAATAAACTGAGCAACATGGCTGGCAGAGGCAACAAATTTTCGGGGGTGATGCGGCCGATGTTGCCAAAAATAATCGCTGTAAAAAACGGAGCCGTCTGCAAGGTTATTCCGTACGCGATTTTACCTGTGATTTTGGTGGCCGCCTTTCCTGCAAAATACATGAATGCCGCAACTACAGCCGTGAGTATCGGGTTAAGCACCCGGAGATACATATCGGAATTGGCAAGTACGTCTTCGATGAATGGGATTTGGTGGCTACGAAGCAGGTAAACCAACCGAAAAGTCAGGGCTGCCAGGTATTGCAACGGCGTTCCGGGGTTGTCGATATGCCCGAGTTCGAGTTTTCCACAGGCAACGCTCAATCCGCTGATGAAGTAGATGTATTCCGGGTCGGCCGAACGCAGCGAATACAAACCAATCATCTGATGAATGTAACTGCCCAGCAAAATATACAGCGAAGGGATAATCAGGAATAAAAGTTTTTTCGCCCGGTTCATTTCCTGAAGATTTTACTTTTTACCAATCCCCATTTCTGAAGACGGAACAGGATGGATGTTTTCAAAACCCCTATTCCGTAAACCGAACTGTTTTTAATATTGATGCTTGATGCGTCGTCGAAATATTTTGTAGGACAGGTGATTTCGGCAATTTCGTAACCGGCATACCAGATTTGTGCGAGCATCTGGTTATCGAACACAAAATTGTCGGAGTTGGCATTGTAGTTCACCGTTTCGAGTACTTCGCGCGAAAAGGCGCGGTAGCCGGTATGATATTCCGAAAGTTTGGCGTTCATCATGATATTCTGAAATAGAGTGAGCAGGCGGTTGGCCACGTATTTGTACCACGGCATTCCGCCTTTCAGCGCCCCCTTGCCCAGAATGCGAGAACCAAGCACCACATGGTACAGGCCGTTGGCAATCAGGTGGGCCATCGATGGGATCAGTTTCGGGGTGTACTGGTAATCGGGATGAAGCATGATTACAATGTCGGCGCTCAGTTCGAGCGCTTTGTTGTAGCACGATTTCTGGTTGCCACCGTACCCTTTGTTTTGTTCGTGAACAACAATATGCTGAATTCCAAGTTCACGGGCTACTTTTACTGTTTCATCCTTGCTGAGATCATCCACCAGAATTACTTCGTCGACAATCGAAAAATCAATTTCATTGTACGTAATTTTCAGTGTCTTTTCAGCGTTGTAGGCGGGAAGCACAACAATAATTCTTTTCTGATCCAACATAATATGATTTTTCTTGTAAAAATAGGGTTTTTCGCGGTCCAAAGAAGTCGTCGGGGAAAATTGCAGAAAATGAAAATTGGAGAATAAATAAAACCCCCGGGAAACGGATGTTTTGCTAAAGAAGAAATTTTATTCCCGAAGGATAAAATTCCGAATCACGCCATGACAATAACAAAAACAAACCGGATCCAGGGGCCATTTGTTTTTACCCTATTAAAGCATTGTTTTTCAAATAATATAACAATCGCTGTACTTGTTTGTTTTTACTAATGGGGAAGAATTATTTCAGTGGCGCGGCAAAAGTGAGAATGTCGATTGCCGTGATCTCTTTATCGCAAAGAATAATCAACCGCTCGATTACATTCCTGAACTCGCGGATATTGCCGGTCCACCTGATCTTTTGAAGTTCCAGAATGGCTTCGTTGCTTATTTTTTTGAAAGGCATTCCATATTCGGAACAAACCATTTTAATAAAATAGTCGGCTAACAAAGGGATGTCTTCCGGGCGTTCGTTCAGGTCGGGGACATGGATCAGGATTACGCTCAAACGGTGGTACAGGTCTTCACGGAAATGACCCTTTTCTATTTCTTCAGAAAGGTTTTTATTGGTTGCTGCCACCACCCGCACATTTACATTGATGGGCTTGTCGCCGCCAACCCGGGTAATTACATTTTCCTGGAGGGCCCGCAATACTTTTGACTGCGCCGAAAGGCTCATATCGCCGATTTCGTCGAGAAAGAGCGTCCCGCCATTGGCCTGTTCGAATTTGCCAATTCGTTGTTTTACGGCCGAAGTAAAAGCGCCTTTTTCGTGTCCGAAAAGTTCGCTTTCAATCAGTTCCGACGGGATGGCTGCACAGTTGACTTCCACAAATTCGCCTTTGGCGCGGTGACTATTATCGTGAAGGCGGCGGGCAACCAGTTCTTTTCCTGTTCCATTCGAACCGGTAATCAGCACTCGTGCGTCGGTGGATGCTACGCGGTCTGCCATTTCTTTCACTTTGCGGATGCTTTCCGATTCTCCGATTATTTCGAACTTCTTGCTTACTTTCTTTTTCAGCACTTTGGTTTCGGTAATCAGGTCCGATTTTTCCATCGCATTGCGGATGGTTATCAGCAGGCGGTTCAGGTCGAGCGGCTTCTGAATAAAATCGTATGCACCGTGTTTAATGGACTCAACTGCGGTGTCGATGTTCCCGTGCCCCGAAATCATTACCACCGGAATGTCGGGTTTTATTTCCTGAATTTTTGGCAATACTTCAAGTCCATCCATCCCGGGCATTTTTATATCGCAAAGGATAATGTCATAATCGACAGTATTGATCAGTTCAAGTCCTTTCAGACCATCTTCAGCCAGATCGACCTGGTATTTTTCATATTCTAAAATATCTTTCAGGGTATTTCTGATGCTTCGTTCGTCGTCGATTACCAAAATGCGGGACATAGAGATTGATTATTTATTATTGTGTTCAAAGTTATAAATCCTGAAATAGCACAAAACTCGAATACTAACTAAAAGATATTATTTTATCAGTTTTTCAACAAGCAGACATACGCTTGTTCCTAACCTGTTAATTATTGCTTCATTATCCATAGATAATTCTTTTGCTCGATAAATGGCATCTTTAATTCCAGGCTCAAACTTCTCAAAATGTAGATTGCTTTTTTTATATCCACCAAGTAGCTTTAAAAGTTCTTTTTCAATGAACCGTTTTTTGCTTTTCCCTGACAATTTAGGATTTGCCAACAATAATTCATGATCGTAGAAACCTATGTCAGTAACATGAAGCAATAGCCAAAGTTCAAATGTGGGATTTGATAGCGCTAAGTTGTAGCCCTCTTCTTTACATTTTGCAATTATAGTAATCAACTGTTCTTCCGTCACGTTTTGTCTATCCCTGTCAACAACCATCCACAGTTCATTGGATTCAATTCCATATTCTTGCCAATGTTTTTTCCTTTCATTAAGTAGTTCTATGACATGATTTGGATGGCTTTTTGTATCCGATTCATCAAACTTCTCCAATCTGTCGATGAGAATCAATTCGGAATTTTCCATGTCATGAATGCCATCAAAATATTGTTCTTCGGTTTTACCTTCCCCTGCAATTGAAATCACATAAATATCTTTTGCCGTTTTGCTTGATGATTTTACGGGTCTTTCCCCAAAAACATTTTTTATTCTTAATCGACTCGGCATAATCAGAAATTTAAGTTCTTGAAACTTTTAAAAATCGGAATAGCGCCATATCTGCCAAGTAGATAATCTTTACTGACAATTTTGTCATTTCTAACTTTGAATTCATCTAAAGAATAAAGACGGGATTGATTTTTATTTTTCTCAACAAACCAAATTTCGTCACGCCTTAGTAATTCCAAATCTAACAAAAGAGCTTCATGAGTTGTGGCTATTAATTGACTTTCATTATTTTGTGTTAGTTTTAAGAATAGTTCAAAAATTCCGTATGTTAATTTTGAGTGTAAACTTCGATCCAATTCATCTACAATAAACACAGAATCCGTTTTTGTTAGCTCATGTATTGCTGGAATAAAATCAAATAACCTTTGGGTCCCATCAGATTCATCTTCAATGTCAAAAACAATTGAATTTCCTTCTTCTGTTAAATGCTCAAGACCAATTTTTTTTATCTTGTATTCGTTGTTCTCAGTCTTTTTTAATGAATATGTTATCCCATTGATTACAAAAATTATTGCTTTAGCTTTTTCAATATTCTTAGTTAAATCCTCTTTTATTTTTTTTGGTATATCAAAACTGTCTAAGTCAATTTCTTCAGAGGTTACATTATTGATTCCGGTTTGAAAAACATTTAAAAAACTATTAAATGTTTTTGACATTTCATTATCATCGCCGATGAAATTTAACCCAGCATATTTTGAATCAGGTTTTAATACAGTTAGTTTTTTGTCGAACCAATTGAAGACATCTATAAAACCAACTACTTCAGGAAAATCATTAATGCTCTTCCTGTTCATTTCACTTAAAAATAAAAGATTATCTGAGTTTTGAAAATCTTCTTTATAGACATCAAATCGTTTTTTTGCTTTTGTACTTAACTGAATTCCAATTTCAATTTCATGTTTTCCGGAATCATTAATAAACCGTTCAAAAACTTTTTTTTCTTTTCTACTGTCAATTTCATAGAGCCATTCTTCTATGATTTTAAGCTCGTTTAACTGTGCTGCAAATCCATACGAATAGTATTTACCTTCAGCTTTTATTTCATAATTAAAAATTGATGGTTTATTTAGATTGTCCTTTTTTAACCTAAAATGAAAGTTTACAGGATTTAATTTGTCAATTCCCTTTGTGATAACTTTTTGTGAAAAGTCAATCGCTTTTACAAAATTAGTCTTGCCTGATGCATTGGCTCCATATATTACACTCGATTTGAGAATATTTATTCCACTCCCTTTTGCAATATGAGAAGATAATCGTCTTTCCTTATTTGCAATTAATGAAAATTCTATTTTTTCATCAAACGACAAGAAATTCTCGACATTGAATCGTACTAGCATAACTTACTTTCTTATTTTGTGCTAAAATAACGAAAAAATCTCATATAAATCCAAATTCGTTATTTCTTCACGGTTGCATTTCTTATATTGGATACATTTCTTCGATCATTATAAATCGATAGTTGAGAGCATGTGTTTAGTTTCATATTTGGCAAATGTCTTCCAGGTTTTAAAATTGCGCATTAAAGTGTCCTGGTACATTCATACAAAACTCCTTCGCGCAAAGCGTAATCGGTTTGTACAATTTTCGGGATGCCTGTTTTTTTCAGGACCAGGTCAATCAGGATAATGGCCGGAACGATCATCTCCTGACGCAACGGTTCGAGCCCCTTCATTTGCATGCGTTCGGCAATAGTAGAACGAATCAGGCGATTGTATATTTTCTGAAAATCAGTTAGCGTAATTTCCTGCTGTTTGCGCAGTTTGGTTCCCGGTTCGGTTTCGTCAAGCAAATCGACAAGGGTATCGAAAGCTCCCGAACAACCAATCAGTCGGTCCGGGTTTTTTCCTGAAACGGCAGCCCACAGCGAATCCATATTTTCATCGAAATAATTCCGGATGGTTTCAATTTCATTATTGACGATCGGGTCAGAAGGTGGAAACTGTTCGATAATGCGGGCAACCCCCAACGGAAAACTTTCCTTCCAGATTATTTTTTCTTCCTGACATAAAATAAATTCGTTACTGCCACCGCCAATATCGAGGATGAGCGAATTGCCCGGTTGACCGTCGAAAGCCAGCAACACCCCGTTGAAAATCAGTTCCGCTTCTTTTTCTCCTGAAATTACCCGAAGCGGAATGCCGGTTTCAGCAAGAATGGTGTTGCAAAATTCCTCGCGGTTGTTGGCGTCGCGAACAGCAGAAGTAGCAACGGCAATGGTTTTATCGGCGCGGTACTCTGCTATTTTTTGCTGATGTTTCAGAATTGCCTGAACAGCCCGCCGGGTCCCGTCTTCCAGTATCCTATTTTTATGAATGCCGCCGCGACCCATCTTTACTACTTCTTTTCCCTGAAAAAGAAGGGTGCAGGCACGCTTCCCGTATTCGGCAATCAGCAGGTTGCAGGTATTGGTCCCCAAATCGATGATGGCAATTCTACTCATTTTTCAGTACTTCTTTCCAGTTCATTTCCTTAAAATCGAGAAACGAAGGCAGGTGCCAGGTAAAACCAACGCGCACGGTTTCGTAGGGATAATCGTTGATCCCGGTTTGGTACTCCACATGCCAGTCGACCCGGTGGCGGTTTTTCTTCAGGCGGACAATCCAATAAAACGGGTCGTCGTGCCCCACTGCTTCCCAGCCACTATATCCACTTATTGAGCTGGCCAGTTCGAAACTTTTATAATTGAACTGTGCTTCCAGTCCCATTACCGGGCCTTCGTTCTGTGTAATTTTTTCGCGGTTCGAATGGTACACGTAAAAACCGAGAATTCCATTCATTCTGAATTTAAAATCGTTGGATGCAATCAAATCCTTGCCCAAACTAAGTGAAGCCCAGAGTGCCGGGGTGTTGGTAAAATGCCCGTCTTCAACCGGGCCGAGCGTTGTTTTGTGACCAATGATCCCCATCACGTCGGGCAGCCATTTATGGTTTTTTACAAACTGCATCAGGAAACTAAAATTGAGATCGCCCAGAACCAGTTTTGTTCCTTCGTCACGTGCTGCCAACCGGCGCCAGTCGCGTATTTCGTTGCTGCTCCGATACATTTCCAGCAGGTACCACTGTGTTTCGAGCGCCATAAAATTACGCACTACCGGAGCCAGCAAATGCCCTTCGATATTGAAGGTATTATCTCCTTCCATAAAATGCGACGACTGGTTGATCCGAAATTCGAAATTACTACCCACCAACCCGTTTCGGATGCGCTGTACCGGAAGGGCATTCGGCCCCAGCAGACCGGGAGCGAGAATGATGTTTTTATTGGGATGCGGCTCAAAATAACCGCCGTATTCATCGGAACTGTCTTGCGAAAATGCTTCGGAAAAAAGCAATAAAAAAACAAGTAGGTTTATAAGTAATTTCATTGAGGAAAAATTATATCATAAACAAAGATACATTTCCGGATTGAAGAATTGAGCTTATGCGTAAAAAAGCCTGGACTCGATTGTTTCTGTAGTGCAGATATTTTTCAATCGTCAATGTTTCATTTTTATCTTTTATTTGCAAATCAAAAAAACGGAGAATACAAATCTCCGCACCCAATTATTACGACGAATGGTTTTTATACAGTAGTTTTAAAAATCCGGGCAAAACGATGAGCAGCAAAGGCAAGGCGATAATTAAACCACCAATTACCGCAATGGCAAGCGGTTGGTGCGTTTTAGCGCCGGTTCCAATTCCCATTGCCAGCGGGGTAAGCGCCACAACTGCCCCTGCAGCGGTCATTAATTTTGGTCGCAAACGGGCAGAAATTGCATACCCCAACGCATTGCCGACATCCGAATTCTTCAGTTCGAACAAAAATTGCTGGATGGTAAAAATTGAATTTTCACCAATAATCCCGATAATCATGATCAGTCCGGTGTAACTGCCGACATTTAGCGGTGTACCTGTGAAATACAGAGCCAATACACTTCCGGAAACCCCCAGTAAGCTGATGAATAATACCGTAAGTGAAATTTTCAGACTGCGAAACATGAATAAAACCACGGTAAAAACCAGCAATGCACCCAAGATCAATATTTTTAGTAATTCGGCAAACGATTTTTGCTGTTGTGCATACGAACCGGCATACACAATCTGGTAGGTGGGCGGCAGGCTTATTGTTTGAATTTTTTGCTGAATACTTTTCATGGCGCTTCCCAGGTCAATATTGTTCAACCGGGCAGTTATCATGCCCATGGTTTGCAGGTTCTCGCGTTCAATTTCGGAAACGCCGCTTTTTATTGAAAAATCGGCAAACTTGCTTAGCGGGAAATAATCGCCCGATGCAGTACATATTTTTACCTCTTTCATTTTCTCAACCGGGGTCTGGTTGTTCAGCGGAAAAATCATCCGGATGTCGGTGAGCTGCTCTTTTTCAGGAATGGATCCAATTACTGTTCCTTCCATATACGTTTGCACCTGCGCATGCAAATCGGCTGAAGTCAGGCCAAATTGTTTCAATACATCTTCTTTGGGCAAAATATTCAACATGGGACCTGCAACAATAATTCCGTTAAAAACATCGGCAACCCCGTCAATGGTTTCCAGGCTGTCGCCAATTTGTTTCGACAGCTCTTTCAATTTTTCGTGATCGGCGCCAAATACTTTAATTTCAATTGGATTGCCGCTATCCATCAAATCGCCCAGCATATCGGTCACAACCTGCAGGAACTCGGTTTCCAGCGAAGGTATCCCGCGTTCGATCCGTTTCCGGATGTCATCTGAAACCTCTCCGGTCGATTTTTTCCGGTCTTTGTACAATTCAATCAGGTAATCGCCATCGTTGGGTTCGGTAATGAAAAACCCCATTTGCGTGCCGGTTCGCCGCGAATACGTTTTTACTTCCGGGGTTGTTTCCAGAATTTGATCGATCTGGAGAAGAATGCGGTCGGTTTCTTCGAGCGAGGTTCCGGGAGGTGTTTTATAGTCGAGTACAATGGAGCCTTCGTCCATTTCGGGAAGAAAACCGGTTTCAAGTTTCGGAACAACAACAAGAATGGAAAAGATGAGCATCAACACAATTACGATACTCAGATATGGTTTCCGGATAAAAAAGTCGACCCAATGGCGTTTCTTAACATCCACAACCGGCGATGTTTTGTTCGAATGCCGGTCTTTTGAAAACAGCAGGTAAACCACCGGAAGCCCCAGCCATGTTACAACAAACGAACACAACAAAGTAATAATCATGGTCTGCGTCAGTATCTTAAAATAGGCACCGGCAACACCGGTCATCAGTTCAAAAGGAATTAAAATAACAATGGTACTTAATGAAGAACTGACCATGGACGGGAATAAATAACGAATGGCTTTCCCTACCAGTTCTTTTGGTTGCCGGCCAGGGTGTTCTTCGTGTGTGCGGTGAATTTGTTCCACCACAATAATCGCATCGTCGATAATCAGTCCAATGGCCGCCGCGATGGCGCCGATGGTCATGATATTAAAATCGTAACCAATAAAACTTAACGCAATAAATGTCAGGCACAATGTTACCGGAATGGTCGTGAAGATTACGCTGCTTGCCTTCAGCGACCGCAAAAAAACGGTTGAAACAACAATGGCCAGTAACAAGCCAATCCACAATACATCAATGATGCTCCGGATGCTGTCGCTCACGAACTCCGATTGATTGTAATAAGGTTTTAAAACCACATCGCCCGGAAGCAGCTTGTTCAGTTCTTCGGCTTTTGCAGTGACATGATCGGCAACATCGATTAAATTGCTGTTGGGCTGCTTCAATACGGCTATCAACGGAATATCCATCCCGTCCGCTTTTATTTTTATATATTCGGTGCGGGCCGAAATCTGAACATCGGCAATATCCGAGATTTTTATTCTCCGGTATGAATCGTTTAACAGGACCAGGTTTTCCAACTGTTCCTTATTTCGGATCGTTGCATCGGTAACGGTGAGGTACAAACGGTTGTAATCGATGGTGTACCCGGTCGATTCAATAAAATCGGTTTCCTGCAGCGCCTTTTCAATATCTTGGGTGCTCAGCCGAAGCAGTCTCATTTTTTCCTGGTTCAGAACGACCCGGTACTCTTTATCCCGTCCACCAATTACCTCCACTGCAGCAACCCCTTCGATACGTGAAAAGTATGGTTTTACCACGTATTCGGCAATCATCTTCAGCTCAATCTGGTTTTTGGTTTTCGATTGCAGGGAATAGCCCATCACCGGCAAAATCGACGGGTTCATTTTCTCAACGGTAATCTGAATGCCGGGCGGAAGTTCATTTTTTATTTGTGCGATGCGTGATTCCACGCGTTGTTTGTCCAGATCAATGTCTGATCCCCATTCCATGAAAGCCGAAATTTCGCAACTGCCCAAACTGGTAGTACTCCGGATAAGCTGCAAATCTTCCACCCGTTTGATTGCATCTTCGAGCGGCTTGGTTACTGTGACCATCATTTTGTCAACAGGCTGGTCGCCGTTGTCGGCAATGATTTTAATTTTCGGGAAAGTAACATCCGGGAAAAGCGAGGTTTTCATGTTTCTATAAGAAAACGCACCGCCCACTAAAATCAGCAGAAGAATAACTGCAATGGGGCTTTTAAACCGGACAAAAATATTCTTCATAACTATTTTGCAATATTTACTAAACTACTGTCGGGCAATCCGTAACCGCCTTCCAGAATGATTACATCGTCAACCGTTAAATTGCCCGAACTGATTTCTACCAAACTATCGTTTCTAATTCCGGGCTCAACCGGGACAATTATTGCCACGCTATCCCGGACAATTTTCATCACCCAGAATTCATCCTGGGTTTCGTTGGTTAAAAGAGCTTTTTTAGGTAAAAGCATTGCTTCCGGCTTGCCCGATTTTATGAAGGATGCCGTCAGGTTCATGTTTTCAGGCAAAGGACGGTTGCTTTTGAGTTTTATCAGAACTTCCTGTGTTTGCGAGGTTTCGTCGATGAATGGACGGATTTGAAAAACGTTCCCGTCTGCCTGCGAATGGTCGGGCAGGAAAAGCCGGCATTTGGTTCCCGGTTTGATGAGTTCGTGAAATTCGAAAGGCACATTTACCTGCACCAGCAAATCTCGAATATCAACCAGTGTGCAAAGCGGGCTGCCTTCGACCACGTAAGCGCCAACCCCCAGTGTCACCGGCTCGTTCACCATTCCCGAAGTAGTTGCCGCGACCGAAATTTTGCCAAACCCGGAAGATGCATTTTCGTTCCCGGCGCCCGATTGCTGAAGGGCTTTATTTTCCCGGGTCTGAATTTCAAATAAGGTGCTGCCGTTTTTTACCGAATCGCCAAATTTGACATGAACGGCTGTTATGTAACCTGAAATGGGTGCAACCACCTGGTTCTTCCGGAGAAAAACTGTTTTCCCGTTTAGGGTCAGCAGGTCTTCAATGTTTCCGCGAACCAATTGGGTTGTTTTTACCGATGCTTTGGGTACAACAAATTCCTCTTTCTCCCCGGTTTGCCTGCTCCCGCACGAAATAAAAAGTGAAAGACTTGCAGCCAGCGATATTATAAGCAGTAAATTTTTCATGTTCTTTCAATTAGTAATTCCAATAATTATAGGCGTTTATAACGATTTGTTTTTCCATTTCAAGCAACAATTTTTCTTGTTTTTTTACGGAAATATCTTTCAGCAGATATTTGTAGTCCATCACCGAGATTTCGGCCTGACCCAATTGTATTTTGTACATTTCCAGCAATTTACTGTATTGTTCCAGTTGTTCGTCGGCCAATGCAATACGGCTGTTGAGCGAACCAATCTGGCTCAGCGTATATTTTTTCTGGATGGTATTTTGCTCGCGGCTTTTTTGTTTTTCAAAGTCGATGGTTTGCAGGTTTATTTCTGATTTTCGCTGTTCAATATTTCGTTGGTTGCCGTCGAAAATGGTCATGCTAAATGATAAACCAGTGCTAAAACCAAACCGGTCGACCGAAGGCCGGTAGACGGCATTCATCCCGGCATTGGCAAACAGGTTCAGTTGAGGTTTGTATTTCAGTTCCGTAACTTTCCGGTCGGCAGCAATGGCGAGGCTGTCGAGCAAAAAAGAAGACAGGAAACGTGAACCTGTTGTGATTTCAGGATTTTGCAGAAAAGTTACGTCCTCGATTTCCACATCACTTTCGTCGGTGATACCGCACAGCAGGTTCAAATCGTAGAGGCTGCTTTTGTAATTGGCCAGGTTTGTTTCGTATTCCTGAAGATAATTCTGACGGGTAATTTCAAGAAGCATGTAATCGCTCTTTTTATAAACTGCACCCGCTACCAGTTTTTGCATGACTTGCAATTCGTCTTCCACTTCTTTCAGCAATTCCATGCTGTTTGCAGCCTGTTTTTCCGATTTCAGGCAAAGCAGGTATTGATGTTTTACCACATTTTCCAGCTCGTGAACGGTCAACTCTGTGTTGTTGTCGCTTATCTGTTTCTGAATGTCCGCCTTTTCAGAATAAGTTTGAAGTTTCTTTCCGTTAAAAAGTCCCTGTGTTACTGAAAGTACCGCCTGATATTGCCCGCCGTCGGTTGCCGCCAAATCATATCCGGTATAACTTGCCGCATCTTCCGAAACCAATTTTAACCGGTTTAAATTATTGTCGTGCGAAATGATGGGTGCAAATAAAACTCCTGCTTCAACAGTAACTTCAGGCCGCGAATAAATGCTTTTCAACTGTTCCATGTCGAGTTGAACAAGTTTTTTCTCATTCTGATTTTTATGAATAAGCGTACTGTTTGCTTTCGCTTTTTCAAGATAAAAATCCAGGTTACGCGGTTGTGCAAATAATTGAACGGGAATAATAAATAAAAAAGAAGCCAGCAGGTTGATAAAAGTTCTCATGAAATAGAAATTAAATGCCCCAGTTAGAATGTAAAATCTAAAGATAGTTTAAAGAAATTTAAATTTATTGATGGGGTGTATCTTCTTGAAACGAATACAGAGCCCACATAGGATGTGAGCTCTGTATTTGGATGATCTGATTGCAATAAACTATTTTTCGTCTTCCGATTCCTTGTTTACTGTAATTTTTCCATCCGAAGTCACCACAATTTCAAGTTCTTTCTTTCCCTTTTCAATTTCAAGTTCATACCCTTTTAAATCTGGTTTTTCGATGCTTTCAACCTCTTCGATATCCCAACCATTGTATGCCGCAGTAACTGCTTTCATTGCATTTTCAGGAAGGGCTTTTTTGCTTATTTTGGTTTCCGTTGACAGCCATTTGCCCGCATTGTCAAACGATGCCGACATTTCTTTTCCATCCATTTTAAATTCGGCTTCCCACTCGGTTTTTTCTTCCTGTCCCCATTTTACCTTGGAGGCGTTTTTGAATTTCTGGTTGAAATTATCCGCTACATTTTTAGGGGGATTTTGCGCACAGGCAAACAATCCAAAAGTAAGCGCCGCGATAAAAAAAAGTGATTTTTTCATTTCCATAGTTTTTAAAATTCGACATGAAGCTACGAAATGATTCTAAAGGAATTTTAAAGAGGAAATGTCAATGTGAAACGATGGCAGGCAGCTTCGAATGAATAATCGATGGAAATGGAATAATTATCACATATTTTTTTGACGATTGCCAATCCTAACCCAACCGATTTAGACGAAGGATCCTCTTTGTAAAACCGCTTGAACATAGCCTGTGGTTTCTTTAGTTCCGACTCTCCTGAATTGGCAAACAGAAGTTGGTTCCCGTTAATCTCAATTCGGATTTTTCGTTCTCTTGAGTTATGGTTGATTGCGTTTGAAAGCAAATTTGTAATTAATATATCGGCGAGAGTCGGATTGAATGACATAACAAGCTCGTCGTTAAAATTGCACGAAATTTTTATCTTTTTTAATTCAATCAGTTCCTGAAATTCTTTCAGTTTTTCATCCAAAAGATTCCGAAAACTGACGGAACTGATTTCCATAAACTGTTTGTTTTCGAGCTTGGTAAGCAAAATCAGGTTTTTATTCAAACGCGACAGGCGGCTCACCGAATCATCAATTGACCGCAATATTTCAAGTTGTCCGTGTGCCAACTGATTATTATTTAAAAGGGCTTCAACCTTACTGTAAATAACTGCCAACGGAGTTTGTATTTCGTGGGATGCATCTTCGGTAAACTGTTTCAACGCCAGATAATCAGTTATCACCTGATTCGTCAGGCTTTCGAGAATTGTGTTCAGTTCTTTGAATTCCACTATTTTGGTTGGCTGTAGAATGAGCGCTTTCTGATCTTGTAATGAGAAATTTTTAAGTCGTTCAAGATTTTCATAAAAGTTTTTCCATATCGATTTCGTGATTCGATAATTTACCAGATATAAAACAACAACCAATAATAATATTGCAACAACAACTAAAATAAAAATTGTCTCAAATAAATCGTCCGACTCTACTTTTAACTCGCGAACAGTAATCAGATACGTAATATTCCCGTAATTAAAAGTGGCTGTCATAAGCCGAACCCCCTCGTTCTCTATATTTTTAAAATCTTTTAGGTCCGAATCTTCAAATGTCAGCTTATCAGCAGAAAAGGGGATTGTTTTAACTTCAAAATAAGGAGGCATGGACCCAACGGATTTGCCTTCTTTCAATTGTTGAGTCAATCGATTATACATGATCAGAAGTTTTTCATCCGTTTCCTCGGTGGCCATGTACGAAAGCGTACGGTTGAGGGCAACCCCCAATAAAATAACGACAATTACCGACGATAACAGGTATCGTATACTTAGTATTTTCAATAGCTTCATTGGTCAGTAAGTTTATATCCCATTCCGTAAACTGTTTTAACGTAGTCGTTTCCCCCGGCTTTTATTATTTTTTTCCGTAAATTGTTGATGTGTGTGTAGATGAAATCAAAGTTATCGACCAGATCAACATTATCGCCCCAAAGATGTTCGGCAATGGTCGATTTTGTCAACAACCTGTTTGGGTTGCAAATAAAAAACAACAGCAAATCGTATTCTTTGCGGGTTAAAACAAGAGGCGCCCCGAGAACTGTGACCACTGCTTTTTCATGATTAATCACAATTTCGTTATAAGTAACTTCATTTTCTCCGTTAAATCTCCGCCGGCGCACCAAGGCTTTTACCCTGGAAATAAGTTCAGCCAGATGGAACGGTTTTGTAAGGTAATCATCGGCCCCCAGATCAAGGCCGGTAAGTTTGTCGTCGAGTGAATTTTTTGCTGAAATAATGATGATTCCGGTGTCGGTATTTTGCTGCTTCAGCACCCGGATAAGCTGCAACCCATTTCCTCCCGGCAACGTGATGTCGACAAGCACTACATCATATTGGTACAAAGCGAGTTTGTCGTGCGCATCAATAAAATTACCGGCCGTTTCACAAATGAAACTTTCCTTCGTTAAACATGATTCTATTTCATCACGTAATTCCCGTTCGTCTTCAATTATCAGAATCTTCATATCCTAAAAGTAGAATGAAAATTTAAAGAAATTCTAAAGTGAAGAAATAAAATATTATACGACAGTCATCACATTATCTTTGCAAAAGTTGATTGGTCTTTAGAAACTCTTTAGAATCGATACTTTGCTTTGTTGAAAATTTAAAATAAATGAGACGCATATTACCCATTTGTTGTTTATTAACATTCATGACCATTTTTGCTACAGCTCAACTAAAAACCAAAGGAGTGGTTGTGGGGCATATTATTGACAGCAGCATCCGAAAACCTCTTGAGTATGTAAGTGTTGCTATCTGCAATAAAAACGACAGTTCGATAATTAGTGGTGCCATCAGCAATACTCAAGGTGATTTTAGAATTGACAAACTGGGAAACGGCAATTATTTTGCCCGTCTTACATTCATTGGTTTTGAAACAAAAAACACAGCGCCGTTTACAATCAACAATCAGAGCAAAACCGTTGATCTGGGAATCGTACCGCTTTCAGCAAGCACTCAAAGCCTGAGCGAAATAACCGTGAGATCTGAAAAATCAGTCTATAATAATTCCATCGACCGAAAAATTTATAATGTCGACAAAGACATCATGAGCCAAAATGGTTCGGTATCCGACTTGTTGCAAAATATTCCCTCAGTACAGGTCGACCTTGACGGGAATGTTAGTTTGCGGGGATCGGAAAGTGTGCTCATACTTATTAACGGGAAACCCTCTGTTCTAATGGGGACGAACCGCGCCTCGGTGTTGCAGCAGATGCCTGCAAACAGCATTGAGCGGATTGAGGTAATTACCAATCCATCGGCAAAATACAAACCCGACGGTACTTCCGGAATACTGAATATTATCTTGAAAAAAAGCAACAACCAAGGTTTAAACGGGTCGATTAGCGGAAATGTCGGGAACAGCGAGCGATATAATAGTACCCTTTCGGCAAATTATAATACAGGCAAGATAAATTTTTTCGGAACCTACGGATTCAGACAGGACGACAGGCCACGCTCGGCAAGCGATGTACGCACAATGACGGATATAACTACCGGTAAAAAACAATTTTTCGACCAATACAATACTGAATATGCACGACCGGTTTCTCATCTCGGAAGGCTTGGCCTTGACTTTTCGCCCGACGAAAGAAATACATTCGGGGTTTCAGGAACATTTAACTACCAAAGTTTTTTCAGGACAGAAACATCCGGAACGATCATAAAAAATAACGAACGAACTGCGATTAGCAATGTCGATCGTCTTCGTGCCGACAACGAGTTTGAACGAGAAACTGAAATTATCGGTAATTATGAACACAAATTCGATGACGAAGGACACGAACTTCAGATTGAATATTCGTACCAAGGTTCGTTTGAAGAAGAGGATAACAAGTATACCAATGTAAACCATATTCCTGTTGCTCCCGATAGTTACGACAATACTCTCATCCAGCAGGGCGACAAAGAAAGGCTTTTGTATGTTGAATATGCCTGGCCGGTAAGCGAAAACATTAAAATTGAAGCAGGTTATGTAGGCGAGTTTGATAGCAGCGACCTTAATTTTAAGGGAGAATATCTTGATCCGGCTACAGGGAATTGGGTAAAAGATGTCGAGAAATCGAACCGGTTTTTGTTTAACGAAACCATTCACGCATTTTACTCAACATTTGGGCACACCTTGGGGAGTTTTAGCTACCAGCTTGGGTTAAGAGCTGAACAATCGAATATAAAATCGCACCTGGTGACCACGGGAGAAATAATTCCAAGTAATTATTTCAGGTTGTATCCTACGGTGCATTTTGCGTATAAACTTTCCGAATCAGGCGAATTGCAGCTTAATTACAGCCACCGCGTCAACCGGCCAGAAGGCGACGATTTGAACCCGTTCCCCGAGTACCGCGACCTCTATAATATACAGGTAGGGAATCCACACCTCAAGCCGGAGGATATTCATTCAGTTGAATTTGGGTACCAATGGCAGGGAGACGTATTTTCGATAATCCCCACAATTTATTACCGGTATAAATACAATGGTTTTACAAATATCACGGAAGCCATCAGCGAAACGGTACTTCGTACAACGAAGATGAATTTATCGAACGATCAGTCGACTGGTGCTGAGTTGATTATGAGTTTAAAACAGAATGGAAAGCTAAATGTAAATTTATCGACCAATGCGTATTACCAAACGATCGATGCTTCTGGCCTAGGTTACAATGCTTCGAAATCGGCATTTTCGTGGTTTTCGAATGTAAATGCCAACGTCAATCTTTCTGAGTCAACACTTTTACAGGTTAATTCGTATTACCGTGCGCCACGACTTACCCCGCAGGGGAAATATCTGTCAGAGTATCAGGTGAATCTTGGAGTCCGGCAAGACTTTCTCAAGAAGAAGTTATCGGCCATCTTTACAATATCCGATGTGCTTAATTCCGTTCGGAGAAGAGCCGTAATCGATACTCCCTGGATGATTCAAAATACAAACAGGGTTCGTAATTCCCGATATTTGTACCTCGGTTTTGTTTACCATTTTGGTTCTTCGTCAAAAAAAGAAAAGAACAACTCGCTGGAGTTCGACAACGCAATATAAATAAATGATTTACGGATCATTCCACCCGAACGTCAATGTTCTTTCTTTCGTTACAAATCCTTGCTCAATAACTTTTTAGGATTTAAAAAGATCAGGAAAAAAATAGCGGCAAAAACGAATTCCAGCAATTCTTCATGTCGCGAATAATATATACCCTGGATAATTGCAGCCGAGAACAACATCATTACGGTGTGGTGCAGTTTGGGAAGCGGCACATTGAAATACCGGACCAGATTACCAATGAATTTTACTTTTTTCGAGAGAAATTCAAGAAAAACAAAATAAATTAAGAGAATCACGAACAACAACTGCGAAAAAATCAGCTTGTTAATTTTCACCTCGCCCACCTGCAAATTGTGCAGGTTGGTTTCGCCCTGCAGGTTATTCTGTTGAAAAAATTCTCCCGATTGGATATTAAAAATACGCTGGCCCCACGACAACTCTTCTCCTGCGGCAAAAAAGAAAAAGAAGGCAAAAAGAATATAGGCAATTATCCATCCATAATTTTTCAGGCTGATATATTGTTTTATGCGGCAGATGCTTATAACGCAAGTACCAAACAACATCAGGGCAGTCAGGTTTTCGGCCGGCCCATCTTCGGCAACTAATGCAGCAAGCAGGTCTTTTGCAAAAGCAAGGGTCAGCAACGAGTAGGCAATCAGTGCCAGTATAAAAAAGTAAACGATCAGATCGACCGATGTTAAATCCAGTTTTTGTTTCAGTATTTTCATTCTGTTTGTATTTTCAGCAAAGAACAAATTTAATAAAATATTCATTGATAGATGAAGCTCATATTGCTTCAAAAGGCCCGGATGAAACCAGGATGAGTTTGTTTGTACAACATAATACTCCGAATATCAGAAACTAAGTCGTAATTTTGTTTGGCATCTTGATTTTTGCAAAAGATTCTTCATTTCGAATTCGAAGGAAATAAATACCTTCACGATTTAATTTTCGGGTATGAATAATTTTGATTTTAAACGGATTCTTCCCCTGGCTTTGCTTGTTTATGCTTTGGCTACGGTTAGCGGCCTTTTTGTCCCTTTAATTGTGAATGCCGCTAAATACGCGCAAGTCAGCCGTGAAATTCTGGAAAGCAGAGACTGGATCAACCTCAGCATTGCAGGTGATGCCTACGATCAAAAACCTCCGCTTCTGTTTTGGCTGGGAGCCACTGCGTACAAACTGTTTGGCATGTCGCCGGTTGTGTATAAACTTTCGGTAATACTGGCATCGTTTGCAAGCCTGTTTGCAACCTTCAAGCTGGGCGAAATTTTATACGGAAAGAAAACCGGCGTACTGGCTGCCATATTTTTGGCGACCAGCCTCGGATTTTTTCATTTTCATAACGACATTCATACCGATACACTGCTGGCCGATTTTGTAATTCTTGCAACCTGGCAACTGGTTGTTTTCTTCGAACGGAAAAAGAACCTCAATTTTGTTCTGGGGCTTGTATTCATTGGGTTGGCCATGCTTACGAAAGGGCCGGTAGGACTTGCCATTCCTGCATTTGCAATCGGCACTCATTTGCTTTTAAAACGAAAGTTCAACGAGATATTCCATTTGCGCTGGCTTATTGCTATTCCAATTGTCGGGATTATCATCCTTCCGGCTTTGTGGGGCCTGCTCAACCAATTCGGGGTGAAAGGGATTATTTTCTATTTCTGGACCAACAATGCCGGGCGAATTACCGGTTCGTATCAGGGACACAATTCCGATCTGCTGTTCCCGATTCATACATCTGCTTATATGCTGGTTCCCTGGACCATTTTTGCATTCACCGGGCTAGTGATGCAAATCAGGGAGAAAATTATCTGCCGGAAAAATCCGGATGCAAACAGCGAATATTACACGTTGGGGGGCATTCTCATCTTTTTGATGATACTTTCTGTTTCCAAAACGCAGATGCCGCATTACCTGCTTTCGGTTTTGCCGTTTTTTACCATTCTTGCTTCGCGCTGGGCTTTTCTGCTATTTGAAAACCCGGAGAAGAAACGCTTTGCCCGGTTCATCGGATACGGCAACCTGTTTCTGTCTTTGCTTTTCCTGTTAATTATTCCGCTGTTTGGCTTCTGGGTTTATCCTGAAAAGAGAATCGCCGTGTGGCTGGTGGTCGGAATTGGATTGACTGCCGGTATTTTTTGTTTCGTCAAACTGAAAGGGCTTCAGAAAAACATTTCCTTTTTACTGATAACTATCGGAGTTGTTCTTTTCTATTTAAATACCAGCATATTGCCGAATATGGCTGTTTACCATTCATCGTTGAGCGCTGCAAAATGTTTTAACGACGAAGCCCAAACAGGGCAGCGGTTGCACATGTTTTCGTGGCAGGCCCGTTACTGGGAGTTGATTTATTATTCGAAAGCCCCCGGGTACTACATGCCCGATACCGGTGATTTTCGGAAACGGGAAATACCTGTTGGCGACTGGATTTATACCGATAAAATAGGGATTGACCAGCTAAATGAAATGAATATTCGTTACGAATTGAAAAAAACATTCATACATCGGAGCATAACTTCCCAGTCGATCCGGTTTCTAAACCCGAAAACCCGAGCTGAACGGCTTCAGGAAAGATATTTGGTGCAATTAAAAGAAAAACCGGACGAAGGAAATTAGTTCATCGGGTTTCAAAACAATTCTAAAAAATAAGTTTCATTTATTGGGTGTTCTTTATACAAAGAAAATTGCCACTCCTCCGACAGCAACAACTGCGCCTATAATTTCTTTCCAGTTTATTTTTTCTTTAAAAAGAATAATGGCCGGAGGAATAATCAGCACCGGAACAATCGACATAATGGTGGCGGCAATTCCGGTTTGCGTGTGCTGGACCGCGAGCAGCGAAAACGAAACTCCGAGAAATGGCCCGAAAAACGAGCCGATGCAAATTCGTTTCATTGCGGCGCCATTTTTCATAGCAGTCCAAACATTCCCAAATCGTCTCATGAAAGTAAAGAGAACTGAAAACCCGATAATTCCGGTGAACACACGAATCTGGGTTGAGGCAAAAGCATCGTAATCTCCCATTCCTTTTTTACTGAGAACCAGCCCGACTCCTTGTCCGACAGCACCCCCGAAAGCGAGTAAAATACCAGGAACAGAATAGGCCGCTTTTATTTTTTTTCGTCCGGTTTCATCGTCCGAAGAATTTTCCCTTTTCAGCACCACGATACTGATTCCTGACAAGGTGACGGCCATTCCAAGCCAGTTCATTGGCGAAAGAACTTCGCCCAGTATCAGCCAGCCGGCCAGTGCTGTAACCGGAGGGGCGAGGGCCATAATCAGCATCGAGATACGTGCTCCAATCACCACGTATGCCTGGAACAGCAGCAGGTCGCCAATAACAAAACCAACCAGTCCCGAAAGGGCCAGCCAGCCAATCCGCTCCCATCCGGCATCCATCGGGAAAAAAGAACCCCGCGAAAAACAGGTAAAAATACCCAGCAGAAAAAATGCAATCACCAAGCGGATCAGGTTTACGGCCAGCGAGCCTACTTTTTTTCCGGCCGACTCGAACGACATGCTGGTGGCTGTCCAGAAGATGGCCGTCAGCAAGGCCGCAAATTCCCCAAAATAATTCCCCATTATTCCATATCATTTAAATGAATGTCCAACGCACGAACTGAAATTTGAATTTCGCGGATGGATAGGCCCAGGGAAGCAATCAGCAGGACAAGGGCAATCCCGAAAACCAGTTCGGCCCAGCCCGTCAAACTTACATAAATTAAAAACATGCAAAACACGCAAAGCAACAAACTGCCGATTCCCAGAATCTGCATCGACCGGGTTAGCCGTAGCCGTTTGCGCAGGTTGTTGATTTGTCCGAGCAAGATATTGTTCGGGTTTTCCTTAAAACTGGCATGCAGGTTTCGGACTACCGAAGCGTACGCCAGAAAACGGTTGGTGTAGGCAAGCAGAATCAGCGAGATGGCTGAAAACAGCAAGGCCGGGGTTGCCAGTGTCAATTCGTTCATGACGGAAGTTTTTATTTTCATACGAAAGTAATAAAAAATTGAGCTTCTCATAAAAACCTGAAATACAGGAAGTGATTTAAACAAAAACAAAAAAATCAGTAAATTCAGAAAGATTTTGTAACCTTATTTCAAAACATGGATCAAAAAGACAAAACTCTAAAAATTATAATATGGAAGATTTTTCGATTGCACTTGGCTGGCTGGGCTTTTTTGCCTGTATCTTTTTTGGATGGTATTTTTACCTGAAAGCCCGCAACAAAGAACGAATGGCATTGATTGAAAAAAATGCCGATCTGTCTGAAATTTATAAAACGAAAGAAATTAAATTTCGTTTCCCCTGGTTGAAATTAGGAATGATTATTACCGGTGCCGGTCTTGGCCTTCTTCTTTGTACTTTGTTAATGGTTATTCCTGCTTTTCAGAATATTATTGACGACACAGACGGGGCTGTTGTTTTTGCTGTTATTTTGTTTTTCGGAGGTTTATCGATCATTGGTGCGTATTATTTGGACCGGCCAAAATCCCGCTAAGCACGAATGGATTCGGTATACATCAAACGGGTTTTAGACGGCAGCACGGAGAATTTCAGGTATTTTATACGGAAGTATAAGGATCTGGCATTTTCTGTCGCTGTTGCCGTCGTTAAAAATGAATTTGATGCCGAAGAAGTGGTACAAGAAGCATTTATTAAAGCGTTCAAAAACCTGAAAGCGTTCCGGGGAAAATCAGAATTTAAAACATGGTTTTACCGGATTGTGATCAATGAAGCATTTAAACGACTTCAGAAAGAAAAAAGCGATATTTTGATGCCGGTTGGCGATGAACTTCCCGATGTGGAAGATATTTCGGAAACCTTCAGGGGAATGACCGATGACGAACAAAAATTACTGGTAAGCGAATCGTTGAAAAAAATACCCCCGAAGGAAAGTCTTTCGCTGCAACTGTTTTATCTCGAAGGAAATGCGATCAGCGAAATAACCAGCCTCACCGGTTGGTCGGAAGCAAATGTAAAAGTACTTTTACACCGTGCGCGGAAGCACCTGTTGGAGGTCGTCAATACGATGATGAATAATGAATTGAAAACGAAGGCAGTATGAACACTGAAAAGGAAGAAAAATTAATCGGTGAAATGATGAGCAAATCGTCATCCGAAATGCCTTTTCCCGATTTCGAAGACCGGATGATGGAACAAATCCGGAAAGAAGAAGAAAACTCACGCTCGTTCCTGAAAAACGTCAAGTTGTCGTGGTTCTTTTTTATTGCTGGTGCGGTCTTCAGCTTAGTAATCAGCACTATTTTCGGACAGATGGACACTTCCATTTTGGGGTTTCCTGCACAACGGGTTGTCCTGATTGCACAAACCGTGTTTGCAATCTTGTTGCTCAGTCAATTCGATAGATTAATTGAGTTAACACGAAAACGGAATTAATTGGAATTATCCCAAAGCCACGTCCAACAACATCATCACTGCAAAGCCCAGCATGGCCCCGATAGTAGCAATGTCGGTATTTTTATCCTGCTGCGACTCGGGAATCAACTCTTCCACCACTACATAAATCATGGCTCCGGCGGCAAACGAAAGGGCATACGGTAAAATAGGGCGTATCAGCAAAACCGTTGCTGCACCAATCACTCCGGCAATGGGTTCAACCAGTCCGGAAGCCTGTCCGTACATAAAACTTTTCCGGCGCGACAATCCTTCTCTCCGCAGCGGTACCGAAACAGCAGCACCTTCCGGGAAATTCTGGATGCCAATACCAATGGCCAAAACTACCGCCCCGGTGAGCGATGCGGCAGGAATGCCGGCAGCCACCGCGCCGAATGCTACACCCACGGCCAATCCTTCAGGAATGTTGTGCAGGGTAATTGCCATTACCAGCAAAACGCTACGACGCCACGAAGTATGGACTCCTTCCGCCTGGCTCGTTGGTAGTCCCATGTGAAGGTGCGGCAAAAGCTGGTCGGCCATCCACAAAAAGCAACCTCCGGCCAAAAACCCAACAACCGCCGGAACCCAGGCAACATTTCCGCTTTCTTCGGCCAACTCGATGGCCGGACTTAGCAACGACCAGAAACTGGCGGCAATCATCACTCCGGCTGCAAAACCCAGCATTCCATTTAAAACTTTCCTATTTATTTCTTTGAAGAAGAACACCATCGCTGCTCCCAGTGCAGTGATAAACCAGGTAAACAACGTGGCCAGCAGGGCCTGTGTTACCGGGTTCAATCCTATAAACCAATCGATCATATTTTTTGCGTTTTTTTATTCCGGATAAACCAATCCTTATTTTCTCAAATTTAAAAGAAATTACACCACAATGGTTCTTCCTTTTTATCAAATAATGTCTTCTTTAAGAAGAATGCCTATTCTTTTCATATAAAACGATCATTGGCGCTTGACTATTAGAACAGGTTTCCGTATTTTTAGTTTAGTTTATTTTAAAAATACCGCCTCATGCTTATTAAAACCTTTGCAAGTGCGGTGCATGGAATTAATGCAACCACGATTACCATTGAAGTTGATATTTCGCAGGGAATTAAGTTCTTTCTGGTAGGCTTGCCCGACAGCGCAGTAAAAGAAAGTCAGCAACGCATCGAATCGGCCCTCCGGCTGAACGGATTTAAACTTCCGGGTAAAAAAATCATCATCAACATGGCGCCGGCCGACATCCGCAAAGAAGGTTCAGCCTACGATTTGCCAATTGCTGTGGGGATTCTGGCTGCCTCGGGACAAATAAAAAACCATAAAACAGAACGTTTTGTGATGATGGGCGAGCTTTCGCTTGATGGTAGCCTGCAGCCGATTAAAGGCGTTCTGCCCATTGCCATCAATGCGCGAAAGGAAGGCTTCGAAGGGTTCATCCTGCCTAAAAACAATGCGCGCGAAGCAGCCGTGGTCGATAACCTGAAGGTGTACGGGGTAAACAGCCTTGCCGAGGTGATCGGTTTTTTCAACGACAATTTGGAACTGGAACAGACGATTGTAAATACGCGGGAGGAGTTTTTCGAGAAAGTGAACCAGTACGAGTTCGATTTCTCGGATGTGAAGGGACAGGAGAACGTGAAACGGGCGCTGGAAATCGCTGCTGCCGGGGGACACAATATTATTCTGATCGGGCCGCCGGGATCAGGCAAAACCATGCTGGCCAAACGCATTCCGACTATTTTGCCGCCGTTCACCTTGCGTGAGGCGTTGGAAACAACCAAAATACACTCGGTGGTCGGGAAAATTGATAAGGAAACTTCGCTGATGACCCGTCGCCCGTTTCGGAGTCCGCACCACACGATTTCCGATGTGGCGCTGGTAGGCGGGGGAACCTATCCGCAGCCGGGCGAAATATCGCTGGCCCACAATGGGGTACTTTTCCTCGACGAATTGCCCGAATTTAAACGCACCGTACTCGAAGTGATGCGGCAACCGCTGGAAGACCGGAAAATAACCATTTCGCGTGCCAAGTTTTCAGTTGAATACCCTGCCAGTTTGATGCTGGTCGCTTCGATGAACCCCTGCCCCTGTGGTTATTATAATCATCCGTCGAAACCGTGTGTTTGCGCGCCGGGCGTGGTGCAGAAATACCTAAACCGCATTTCCGGGCCGCTGCTCGATCGCATTGATATTCATCTGGAGGTGGTGCCGGTACCTTTTAATAAACTATCGGAAGAAGACCAGTCGGAACCCAGCAGCGCTATCCGCGAGCGGGTAATTAACGCGCGGCAGGTACAGTCGGCGCGTTTTGCCGAAAGCCCTTCGGTGTATTGCAATGCACAGATGTCGTCGAAAATGATACGCGAATACGTGCAACTCGATGAAACCGGAAATACCCTTTTGAAAAAAGCGATGGAAAAACTGGGTTTGTCGGCTCGTGCCTACGACCGCATCCTGCGTGTTTCGCGCACCATTGCCGATCTGGAAGGCAGCACTTCGGTACAGCCGCACCATCTCTCGGAAGCTATCCAGTACCGTAGTTTAGACCGGGAAAGTTGGGGAGCATAGAATTTTAGTACGAAAAAACTTAGCTGATAATCCCCAATTTTCTCCCAACTTTTACAAACGCCTCAACAGCCCGGTCGATTTGTGCTGTTGTGTGGGCTGCCGACAGTTGTACCCGGATGCGGGCTCTTCCTTTGGGAACCACCGGAAAAACAAAACCAATTACGTAAATTCCTTCGTTCAGCAATTCATCGGCAAATTTAACAGCCAGCGGGGCATCGTAAATCATCACCGGAACAATCGCTGTTGTGCCTTTCACGAGGTCGAACCCGGCCGTTTCCATTTTGCTTCGGAAATAACGGGCATTGGTTAGGGTGCGGTTCTGAAGCTCGGCTGACCGGTTCAGCATATCGAGAACTTTCAGCGTTGCGCCAACCGTTGCCGGAGCCAGTGTGTTCGAGAAAAGATACGGGCGCGAGCGCTGGCGCAGCATTTCAATAATTTCTTTTCGGCCCGAAGTACAGCCACCATTTCCACCTCCCAGCGCTTTGCCGAACGTGGTCGTGATGATATCGATTTTACCCGTCAGTCCAAAATGTTCGGCTGTGCCGCGACCCGTCGGGCCAATGTAGCCTGTGGCATGCGAATCGTCGACCATTACCAGCGCATCGTACTTTTCAGCCAGTTCAACAATCTCAGGAAGCCGGGCCAGGTCGCCGTCCATCGAAAAAACGCCATCGGTGGCGATAAGCCGGTATTTCTGATTTTGCGATTCTTTCAGGCATTGTTCCAGCTCGTTCATGTCGGAATGTTTGTACCGGAGGCGTTGCGCTTTGCACAGGCGCACCCCGTCGATGATGGAAGCATGGTTCAGTTCGTCGGAAATAATCACGCTGTCGTCGCCCAGCAAGGGTTCGAAAACACCACCGTTGGCATCGAATGCCGCACAATACAGAATGGTATCTTCGGTTCCCAGAAATTCCGATGTTTTTCGTTCCAGTTCTTTGTGAATTTGTTGTGTGCCGCAGATAAACCGCACCGACGAAAGCCCGAAACCCCATTGTTCCATCGCGTCCTGCGCTGCTTTTACCACTTCCGGGTGGTTGGCCAGCCCCAGATAATTATTGGCGCAAAAATTAAGCACGGATTGTCCGGTCGACACCGAAATTTGTGAACTCTGCGATGAGGTGATAATCCGTTCGGTTTTATAAAGCCCCTGTTCCTTCAGTCCGGCGAGGGTTTGCTGCAAATCGTCTTTCATTTTTCCGTACATGGCTGAATGGTTTTATTCTCCTGCAAATTAAGAAAAAGGGAGTCGCGAAAAAGTGACAAATGCCAGAAGTTTATAAGAAATTAATTTCATGGAAGATAAATTTTCCTGTATTCCCTGTGTTTCCTGTGAAAAGGACAGCGTTTTTTGATCCATAGGTTGAATAGATTATCTGCCTGATTTTCAACTATTGATAATGATTAAATATTGTGGTAAATTGAAAGGGCAAAAATGAGGGATACCAATAAAATGAAGGATACTGCTGAAATAGAATTAATCATTAAGGAAAAACTTGACTTCTTTAACAACTTGGAGAAAGCTGTTGTACTGATCGATCAAAATTTTAAAGTATATGCCTGCACCCAATTCTTTACCGGATTGTATCTGAATTCCGGAAAGTTTGAAAAAGGAGATTCGTTTTTGGAATTTATTTGTCCTGAAGATTGGACTTCGTGCAGAAACCAGCTTCAGCAATTAGTCACAGGAGAGAAGGAAATGCTAAAAACCGAGAAACGGTTTAAAAATGAAAACGGGCAGTTCTTTTGGGTTTGGATTGTTGCAAAACGATGGGAAATAGAGAATAGTGTATTTATTTTTCTGCTCTTCGATGATGTTTCGACCCTGCGAACTACCGAGAAAAAGCTGGCCGATTCGGAAATAAAATACTCAAAGCTGATTGAAAACCTGCCCGTAGCGGTTTTTCATGTCAATCTTCAGGAGTTGGAACCCAACGTTTATTTCAGCAAACAATTTGAGAATTTATTCCATATCCGGCCGGAAGATTTTGATGAAAGTTTCATTGGTCTGCGAAAATATATTCATACCGAAGACCTTTTGAAATTCAATCACTCCCATTCCGATTTGCAGGAAGAAAAAAATCTGATTGTTACGGAATACCGTCTGACCAATGAGTTGAAGGAAACATTCTGGGTCAGGGAACGCGCACAGTTAATCAGGGACAGGAACAATAAAGTGACTCAGATTTACGGGGTGATGATGGATATAAGCAAGGAAGTGCTGGCAGAAAAAAAATTGATAAAAAGCGAACTCAAGCACCAAACCCTGATTGAGTCGGCCAACGATCGCATCGGGGTATTTGATCTGGACGACAAGCTGACTTATGGGAACAGCCATTTTTTTCAAAGCCTGGGCATGGATCGCGAAGAATATTTATCTTCTTCCCATCTGGATCACCTTCATGCAGATGATCAGTCGAAACACATGGAGGCGATGAAGGAGGTAAAGGAAACAGGGCGCGCTGCCTACGAGTACCGGGTCAGGCATAAAAAGGGGCATTACCTGTATATGTACAGCAAGCTCACTTTGCTAAAAGATGAAAAGGGGAGAATTGATGGCATCCTGAGCATCAACAGGGACATTACAAAATTGAAAAAAATTGAAAAAGAACTTATTCAGGCCCGGCTGAAAGCCGAAGAAAGCGACCGGTTGAAATCGGCGTTTTTGGCCAATATGTCGCACGAAATAAGGACTCCGCTAAACGGGATCATCGGTTTTTCGAAGTTGCTTTCAAATCCCGATGTACTCGATAATAAACGGAAAATGTATTCCGACATCATTGAACGCAACTCGCAGCAACTCCTTTCCCTTATTTCCGACATTATCGACATTGCGAAAATTGAAAGCGACCAGTTGAAAATCTACCGGGAACATGTTAACCTGAACGATCTGTTGGATGAAATCTTTCAGATTTTCAGTAATGAAATGAATAACCATGCAGACAGGGATGTAAAACTGTATTTACAAAAAGATTTGAAACGGGAACAATCGTTTATTGTTGCCGACCGCTTCCGGCTTGCACAACTGTTCAACAATCTGCTTAGTAATGCAATAAAATTTACCAGTGTTGGCCATATCGAATTCGGGTATCGTTTTTCAGGAAAAGACTTTTTGTTCTTTGTAAAAGATACCGGTATCGGGATACTTCCGGAAAAACAAAAAATTATATTCGAACCTTTCCGTCAGGAAGATGATACCATGACCCGCCAATATGGAGGAACCGGACTGGGCCTTGCCATTTGCAACAAACTGACTCATTTAATGGGCGGAAAAATTTGGCTGGAGTCGGAGAAAGGGGTTGGCAGTATTTTCTATTTTAAACTGAAACTTGAGTTTTCGGAGAAGCCGGTTGTGAAAGCGCCTGAGCTGAAAACAGAAACGATTAAATGGCCCGGAAAAAATATTCTTGTTGTCGACGATAATAAAGATGTGCTGACGTACATGAATGAAATATTATGCGACTGCGATGCGAAAATAATTACTGCCGAATCGGGCAGTGAGGCAATTGATATTTGCAATTGGGCTGAAAAAATCGACCTCATTTTAATGGATATCCAAATGCCGGGAATGGATGGTTACGCAGCGACCCGCGAAATTCTGAAACTTTATCCCGATATTCCGGTTGTGGCTCAAACGGCCCATGCCATGGCAGGCGACGAAACCAAATGTCTTCGAGCAGGCTGTGTGGCCTATATTTCAAAGCCAATTGAGAAACAAAAGCTTCAGCAAACAATTTCCGCTTTTTTATAAACAGGGTGTTGCGGTTTTTAACGCATTCTTTTAAAGTAATGTCTCTCGGGAAAAAAGAATACCCGATATGTTGGCTGTTTTGCCATGCTTAGAATGAAACAGGAACCATCTAACAGCCTTACGCGGGCTCTCTAAAACCAGAAATCCATTGTTGTCATGAGATTCCGGCCTGCGCCAGAATGACAGGGGTGAGGGGAGATTGGATGGGGCAAACCTTAAAATTCGAGTTTCAACTGGTCGGGCAGCAGGCGGAACGTTTTCCGGTGATAGCTGCAAATACCGTGTGCCTGAATCGCATTGCGGTGTACCTGTGTTGGGTAGCCTTTGTTTTTCTTCCACTGATAATGTGGAAATTCTTCGTCGATGCGGTTCATAAAATCGTCGCGATAGGTTTTTGCAAGCACCGACGCGGCAGCAATTGAATAATATTTCCCATCGCCTTTCACCACGCAGGTATGCCCGATTTCGGGATATTTTTTGAACCGGTTCCCGTCGATCAGCAAATGGGCAGGTTTTATTTTTAAAGCTGAAACAGCACGGTGCATCGCCAGAAACGAGGCATTCAGAATATTAATCTGGTCGATTTCTTCGTTGCTAACAATGCCCACGGCAAAAGCAAGCGCCTCTTTCTCGATAACCGGACGAAGCCGATAACGTTGTTTTTCGGTCAGTTGCTTCGAGTCGTTCAGTAAATCGCTTTCAAAATCGGGAGGCAAAATAACCGCTGCCGCAAACACCGGCCCGGCCAGGCACCCGCGGCCTGCTTCGTCGCAGCCAGCCTCGATGCGGTTTCCTTCGAGATATGGTAAAAGTTTGTTTTTCAATGTATTAATACTAAAGCCCCCTTCTTATTCCCCCAAAGGGGGAAAGATTAGGTGCATTGATTCAGTGTTTTTCATAAATTGTTTAATCACAGGCTAATCGCCCTTTCCCTTTGGGGAAGGGTTGGGGATGGGGCTTTCCTTTTCTATCGCCCCCCAAACCACTTCTGCCGTTTTGTCCCAACTGAATTTTTCTTTCTGCCGGAACCCTTTTTCAATCAGTCCGGCACGCAGATTTTCGTCCTGCACAATGCGGACCATCGCCTCTTTGATTTCTTCAGGGAAAGACGGATCGGCATACAAAACTGCATCGCCGCCCACTTCGGGCAGCGAAGTGGTGTTCGAACTGATGACCGGCACCCCGGCGCTCATCGCCTCCACCACGGGAATGCCAAAACCTTCGAAAAACGGGACAAATGTCAGGCAAAGGGCGGCGCCCAGAACGAGATGCAGCTCTTCCGAAGAAATATGTCCGGTAAAAATAACGTCGCTTTTGTGCTGCATCCTGCGAAAGGTTTTTTCAATGTCGCCGGTTTTAAATAGTTCGCCACCGGCAATCACCAATTTCGTATTGGTTCTGGCGGAATTACGGAACGCATCGTACGCGCGCAGCAATCCGCAAATATTTTTACGCGGGTGCAGCGAACCGATAAACAAAAAGTACTCGCATCCGTCGGTGTATTTTTGCCTGACGGCCCGTTTCTCATCTTCCGGAACCGGCGTGTACAGCGTGTTGATACCGTTGTATGCCACGTCGATTTTCCCAGCGTCAATCTTATACGAACGTACAATGTCGTCTTTCGAATAATTCGAAACCGTGATAATCCGCCGGGCGCGTCGGGCAAAACGCGGGAAAAAGAAGTTGTAATACTTCGACTTCAGCCAGGGCAAATCGCTTGGGCGGTGTACAAAGTTGAGATCGTGGATAGCCGCTATTTGCGGTACTTTGGTATTCAGCGACAAATAACCGTCGGGCGAAAAAAACAGGTCGGCCTTGTATTTTTTCAGGATAAAAGGAATCCGCAATTCGAACCAGATCAGCCAAAGCAGCGGGTGGCGCGTAGGTGGCGAAACGACCACCGGGGTAATATTGTCGGAAAAAATAAATTCATCGTCGTAAGGCCGGTCAAAAATAAAGATGAACTGGTGTTCCGGATGGGAGCGGGTGATGCGCACAAGCGTTTCCCTGGTAAAAAAGCCGATTCCTTCCAGTTTTCCTTTCTGCAACAAACGGGTATTGACAGCAATATTCATAGACCTGTGCGCGTTGATGATTTAGTCCAAATGTACAAAGTCTGAATAAAAAAGTGCTACATTTGGACAACATTAATTAAATATAAAGCAACGGCCAGGCCTTGAAACGGAAGTTTGTCACCAATCTCATTCTGCTGATTTTCCTGAATGTTTTAATCAAGCCTTTCTGGATCTTCGGTATCGACATCCCTGTTCAAAATGCGGTTGGCGCTGCCGCCTACGGATTGTACGGTTCGCTGCTCAGCTTCTCGATGATCCTGAATATTCTGCTCGACTTGGGGCTGACCAATTTCAATAATCGGAATATTGCCCAGCACGGGCACATGTTGCGAAAATACCTCAGCAATATTGTAGGCCTGAAATTTCTGCTGTCAATTCTGTACACGATTGTTTGTCTTTTGCTGGCATGGATCGTCGGCTACGACCAGCTTCAGTTTCATATCCTGTTTTTCCTGATCGCCAATCAGTTCATGGTTTCGTTTACCCTGTACCTGCGGTCTAATATCAGCGGGTTGCACCTGTTTCGTACCGACAGCCTTTTGTCGGTGCTCGACCGTTTCCTGATGATCGTTATTTGCAGCATCCTGCTTTTTACCAACGTAACCGGCGGAGAATTCCGCATCGAATGGTTTGTGTACGCACAAACGGCTGCTTATGCAATAGCCATGCTGGTTTCATTCGGGGTAGTGCTGGCCCGGTCGGGTAAAATCCGCATTAAATTCGACCCGCGTTTTTTCCGGGTGCTGCTCCGGCAAAGCTACCCGTACGCGCTGCTGATCCTGCTGATGTCGTTCTACAACCGCATTGATTCGGTGATGATCGAACGTTTGCTGCCCGACGGAAAAGAACAGGCCGGAATTTACGCCAACGCCTTCCGCCTCCTCGAAGCAGTGACCATGTTTGGTTTCCTTTTTTCCGGTTTGTTGCTGCCTATTTTTGCGCGGATGCTCAAACAAAAGCAGGAGATTTCCCAGATGCTGAAACTTTCGTACCTGCTAATTATTGTTCCGGCAATCATCATCGGTATTTCATCGAACTTTTATAAAAATGAAATTATGTCGTTGCTGTACCGCGACAACATTGAATCTTCGTCGCCCATTTTCGGCCTGCTGATGATTAGTTTTATTTCCATTTCAACCACCTATATTTTTGGTACGCTGCTTACCGCCAACGGCAGTCTGAAACAACTCAACATCATGGCTTTTGCCGGGATGATTATCAATATCGGGCTGAATCTCATTTTAATTCCTGAAATGAAATCGCTGGGTTCCGCATGGTCGAGCATGGTAACCCAAAGTTTTACGGCCCTGAGCCAGGTATTGATCGCCGTTTCTGTTTTTAAACTGAAAATCAACTACAAACTTCTTGCGAAACTGGGGGTATTCATCATCTTTACCATTGTTGCCGGTATGCTGAGTTTGCATTTTACCAGTTGGCTGGCCGGTTATTCGGTGATGATTGTCGCCAGCCTGGGATTTGCCTTTGCCACCAAATTAATCAACCTGAAAACCCTGTTGGGAGTTATTGCCAGCGACAAAGCATAGGGTGAGGAGATTTTCAATCTCCTGTTTCAATCGCGATTAAAAAATCGCGACACCCAAACGAGGGAAGAGAGGTTCGCAAAAGAGGTTAAAAAACATACAGTTGCCCTCCGATGATTTACAAAATATAACCCCCGTTTTTTTTGAGCACATGTAAATATTCTTTTCCTTTGATAGAAATAATATAAACCCTGAATAACTAGAGGTTTTATATATAACCCCAAATCCGGCAGATTAAATAAACCCGAAAAGGGAAATAGGTGTATGTAAAAACAAGTTAGCACACATAGTAAATACAAAACTTAAAACCTTTAATTTATGGAAAAAGATTATAAAACATTCCCGAACATTCCAGTTAGCCACTGGAAAACATTGAGAGCTCAGTTTAAGAAGAGTATTCCTGGGACAGTGACCACAAACTATCTTGCATCAATACTCGTAATGACTGAAGCTTCCGCCAGAGCAAATATTATGGGACCTCTCAAAATTATTGGTCTTATTGACGAAAATGGTAACGTTGACCAAGATATGGCGAGAAAATATAGAGATGACAATCAGTATAAAGATTTATGTAATCAATTGATTCAAAATAATTATCCACAGTAATTACTTGATGCTTTTCCATCACCAGACTCTGACAGAAATAAAGTGAAATCTTGGTTTATGAATCACACCGGAGTTGGTGAAAATGGGGCAAATAGAATGGTCGCATTTTATTACACCTTAATGGAAGCAGACACTTTAACAAATGCTGAGTCAAAACCAAAAACAACGAAAAAAACGAGTAATGACAAAATCATAAAACCATCGTCAAATTCAGTAACAGAACCCGCCAAAGTAAAAGAGAAAGAAAAAGAAGAAAAACAACAAACTCATTCTCAACCCCAATCAAGACAACAATCCGACCTTCCCAGTCTAAATGTTAATATTCAGGTTCATATATCATCTGATGCAACACCAGACCAAATAGAGAAAATATTTGAAGCAATGGGAAAACATATATATAACAGGTAAAATAAATGGACAAAGAATTTCTCAATAAGGTAATTAAACTTTCAGGTGAAATAAACAAAATTGCTCCAAAAGTATGGTTGCCACCAGCAGAGGGAACCATTTCAGGAAGTGAGATGATTGTTTATAAGCCTTTAGTAAAAAACACTCGTGGTTATATTGAGAAGATTGCAAATCAAATAAATGGTTGCTATGAAAAAGGGTGGTATGATGCATGTGCTGTTATGATAAGACGATTGCTTGAAACACTAATAATTGAGGTTTTTGAATCAAAAGGAATTGATTCTAAAATAAAAAAGGATGGAGATTTTATGTTTCTTAGAGATATGATTACGATTACATTAAATGAAACGTCACTTAATCTATCTCGCAATACAAAAAAATCTTTACCTACCCTAAAAGATATCGGAGATAAATCTGCTCATAGCCGTCGCTTCAATGCAATTAGACAAGATATTGACAACATTAAATCGGACCTAAGAACGGTGATTCAGGAATTTATTTATCTGGCTAATTTTTAATATAAACAAAAAAACAAGCTACCCAACCTCCCTCGTTTGAGCTTTAGCGGTAACTGCCTGTCCCGATTCTATATCGTGAAGGGGTTTGCAACTCTCATTTGCGACGATTTATCCTGTTCCTCGCCCCAAAGGGGAAACTTCATTCCGAGCTAATCGAAGTTGAATAAGTGATATTTTTCTTTTACCGGCAAAACCTCCATGATTTTCATAAGCCTTAAAGGGTTAAAAAACACATCCCTGTTTCATTGCTTTTTATAAATCTGTACTTTTGCCCCGTAATTTTTGATTATGAAGAAAGTTGTCATTGGTTTGTCGGGAGGCGTTGATTCAAGCGTTGCTGCGTACCTGCTGAAACAGCAGGGATACGATGTAACGGCTTTGTTTATGGTGAACTGGCACGACCGCACCGGTTCGCTCACGGGCAGTTGTACCTGGGAAGACGATGCCCTGATTGCCGAAATGGTAGCAAAAAAATTGGATATGCCTTTTCATATTGTCGACCTCAGCAAAGATTACAAAAAGCGGGTGGTCGATTACATGTTCAGCGAATACAGTAAAGGCCGCACACCCAACCCCGATGTGCTTTGCAACCGCGAAATTAAATTCGATATTTTTCTGGATGAATGCCTGAAATATGGCGCCGACTACGTGGCCACCGGTCATTATTGCCGCAAATCGGAATTTACCGAAAACGGACAAACTATTTACCGGCTTTTGGCCGGAACTGATAACAACAAAGACCAAAGCTATTTCCTGTGTCAACTGAATCAGCAACAATTGTCGAAAGCATTGTTTCCGATTGGCCATTTTGAAAAACCCGAAGTGCGCCGGATTGCCGCCGAACTGCAATTGCCTACGGCCGATCGCAAAGACTCGCAGGGAATTTGCTTTGTCGGCAAAGTCGATTTGCCCACCTTTTTGCAGCAGCAACTGGAACCCAAGACTGGCAACGTGATTGAAGTTCAGGCTGAATTTATGGCCCGGAAAAAACAAGTGGAACACACCACCGACAATTTCAAGAAATTGTGTTTTGCCTACCCGTACAAACCCTGGAACGGGACGATCATTGGCGAGCACCGGGGCGCCCATTTTTACACCGTCGGGCAGCGTAAAGGACTAAATATTGGTGGCCATCAGGAGCCCCTTTTCATATTGGGGACCGATGTGGCCCGCAATATTATTTACGTGGGCGAAGGCACCGAACATCCCGGGTTGTTCCGCCCTGGATTATTTATCCCGGCTGAAGAAACCCACTGGATTCGCACCGATTTACAAATGCAACCCGGCGATGAACGCCGCTACGAAGTTCGCATCCGTTACCGCCAGCCACTCGAAAAGGCAACACTTTACCAGCGCGAAGAAGGTATTTACATGCTTTTCGACAACGAGCAGCGAGGAGTCACTTCCGGACAGTTTGCCGCCTGGTACGATGGCGACGAATTAATTGGTTCGGGCGTAATTTTCTGATAGGATTGAAAATCTCCTCACCCGGCAATCATCAATCTTTCTCCTGAAAATTCAGACATTTTCTTCGGTTTAAAATTCTAACTTTGAAGGATCAGTTTTAATGGTATTCATGGAAAAAACAGCCAAACGTATTTTAGGAATCGACCCGGGAACCAATGTGATGGGGTACGGATTGATCGAGATTGAAAATAACAAACCCAAGATTCTTCAGGTGGGGGTTGTAAAAACGACTGGCTACGGAACCCATTATTTAAAACTGAAACATATTTTTAACCGGGCTGAATACTTGTTTAATGAATTTTTGCCCGATGAACTGGCCATTGAATCTCCTTTCTACGGAAAAGATATTCAGGCCATGCTGAAATTGGGACGGGCACAGGGCATTGTGATGGGGCTTGCCCTGCATCGCGAAATCCCGGTTTTTGAATATGCCCCATTGAAAGTAAAACAGTCGATTACCGGCATGGGCCGCGCCGCCAAAGAGCAGGTTGCGTATTTTCTGAAAAACATGCTGGCGCTTGACGAATGGCCTAAAGAACTGGACGCCACCGATGCTGTGGCCGTAGCTATTTGCCATTATCTTCAGCAAAAAAATCCGGTTACCAAAGACGGGTATAAAAACTGGGGCGATTTCATAAAAAAGAACCCCGGACGGGTGAAATAAGCACAAAAAAAATCCCGTCTCTCTTTTTCAGAAACGGGATATTTTATATTCGTTGGCTTTGTTTAAACAATTTGTGCGGCTATTTTATCCCTGATTTCTGCAAATTCTTCCGAACTTAATTTCAACTTTCTGGTAAAATTCAGCAAGTCGGTTTCGTTTTGCATAGGAATTAAATGAATGTGTGCATGAGGCACTTCCAACCCGAGGACTAAAACGCCCACTTTTACGCAGGGAATGGCTTTTTTCAGGCCTTCAGCAACTTTTTTGGCAAACAACTGAAGCCCGGCATACGTTTCATCATCCAGATCGAAAAGATAGTCGACTTCTTTTTTGGGGATCACCAGCGTGTGTCCCTTGGCAACCGGCATAATATCGAGAAATGCGTAATAGTTTTCATTCTCGGCCACTTTGTACGAAGGAATTTCTCCAATGACGATTCGTGAAAAAATACTTGCCATGATCGTTGAGTTTATAGTGAAATATCTACGATCTCAAAAAGAATAGTTCCCGATGGCACACTGATTTCGACCACATCGCCTACCTTTTTGCCCATTAAACCTTTGGCAATCGGGGTGGCAATCGAAATTTTGCCGGCCTTTAAATCTGCCTCATGTTCCGACACAATGGTGTATTGCATGGTCGCATTGTTCTTTTTGTTTTTAATGGTAACCTTGTTCATGATTTGAACACAGGATGTGTCGATCTTCGATTCATCGATAATCCGGGCACTGGCTATTTTTTCGCGCAAAATAGCAATTTTTGCTTCCAACATGCCTTGTGCATCTTTGGCTGCATCGTATTCTGCGTTTTCAGAAATATCGCCCTTTTCAATGGCTTCTCCTATCTGTTTCGAAATGGCAGGCCGTTCAATCGTCTGCAGGTGTTCAAGCTCATCTTTTAATCTTTTTAGGCCTTCTTCTGTAATGTATGAAACCTTTCCCATGATTATATTTTTTTCAACTATTATAAAACAAAAAAGAATTCCGGCTTTGCGGAACTCTTTCGAGCAAAACTATATAAAATTTTCTACTTATCCGAATAGTTTCTCTGAAAAATTCTATTAAATCGCTGTCAATAAATTTGTTCTAATATTTTATTCTAATGATTTCTGAATAAACAACTGCCTTTTTCATTGAAAAGCCTTTCATGAGACCATGAATTTTATCTTTATTTTTTGGAGGCTCCTTTTTCTGAATATTTTCTACCTTTTTAATTGCAGGTTCCCTTTTCTGTATCTGTTTTCCTGTTAATTCGTGGTTCAGGAACGGCTTGGACCCCCTGCCTTTTTGTTCTGGCTTGGCATTATAAGACGAGGGAGCGGTTTCCGGTGCAGGATAATTAACAGCAGGCTTTTCTTCAAAGAACGATTCGCTCATCACTTTTTTAAAAAATGATTGAGGCATCAATGGTTGACCAGACCCAGACATTCCGGAGTTTTTCTTTTTATTTCGGTTTGTCGCACTTACGATCGAAAGGATAATTGCAAGTATGATGAAAATATAATCTTCCATAAACGCTGAATTCTTCGTCGGAATAAAATAATTTTGTAATTCTCAGGTTTAAGGTACTAAAGATATAAAAAAATGACGGACATATTCAAGAGTTATTTTCGGTTAATCGTTTTGGCGGCTTTCATTTTTTTTCTCCCGGTAGCCTGTGAAAATGAATATGAGGGACGCATTCCTTATGTGCCGGTCAATATCAATGTTGTGGTTTCGAGTTATATCGATCTGAATGTTCCCGGTAATTATATCTATTTCCCCGACAAAGGTTTTGCCGGGGTCATTCTTTTTTGTGTCGACAATATTAACCGAACCTATTACGCGTTTGATGCGGCATGTACTCACGATATATCGAACGATTGTTCGTTGCTGGAAGAAGGAGCGATTGAGAGTGTTATTGCAACCTGCCCTTGTTGCGGCTCGAAATTTAATTTGTTCGGTGGCGGATATGCTGTAAATGGCCCGGCCATTGAACCGCTGAAACAATATCGTGTTCAGGTACTGGATGCCGGAGGACGCCTTCGTATTTACAATTAACAAATCAAGAAATGCCAGATACCGGATATTCGATTCTCGTTTCTGGATGCTTGATATGATGTGTTGTCATCATTATTTTTCCAATACTGGCTACTCACTGGACAATGTCACTACAACACGAACACTTCATTCCCGGGTTTAGAAGGCTACGACTAAATTAATTCGAACACTTTTCGTCCGGTAATCTCAAATAGAAACACTTTATTAAACTCGGATTGGAACTTCCAGCTTGAAAGTTTGTTGGCAATGTTATACGAAACGGGACTGTCGGTGAGGTCGGTGGTAATGATCAACCAAATCTGGTTGGGTTTCTTTTTCCGGTACAAATACAATTTTTCTTCTTTTGCACGAATAGTGTGTTCGATGTTCTCGAACGATGGTTCGGGCGAAATGTAGGTCGAATCGCCTCTCGAAAAATGGCTGCGATGGTTGTTGAATCCGGGAGCGTGCAATTTGGTCAGCTCAATGCCAGTTGTTACTTTTTGCGTATTACGCAGCATAAAATCGGGCGACTCGGTTTTGCTCAATTTTCCCTTTGGAAACAAGTCGTATTCTTGCCTGAAAAGCTCCAGAATGAGTTTTTCTTCTTCCTTTTGGTTGAAATGATTTAACGACTGCGAACTCACGGTTTTTTGCTTTTTATTCTGAATCAGAAGACTTTAAAGTTACTTTTTAATTGAATAAATTAAAAATAAAATATTCGTCTGCGCACAAAAAAAGGGCAATCGATGTGACTGCCCTTTGAATATTGAAAGTTGTTTCTTTTAATATCTGTAATGTTCCGGTTTATATGGTCCATCAACTGGCACGCCAATGTAATCAGCCTGTTCTTTCGAAAGGTGGGTCAGTTTCACGCCCAGTTGTTCGAGGTGCAAACGAGCCACTTCTTCATCAAGTTTTTTCGGCAAACGGTACACATTAACTGCATATTGGCGGTTCCAAAGTTCGATTTGCGCCAGTGTTTGGTTGGTAAACGAGTTGCTCATTACAAACGACGGGTGACCGGTAGCACAACCGAGGTTCACCAAACGTCCTTCAGCCAAAAGGAAAATTGAATGGCCATCGGGGTACACGTATTTATCGACCTGCGGTTTGATGTTCACTTTTTTGATGCCCAGCCATTTTTCGAGTTTCGAAACCTGTATCTCGTTGTCGAAATGACCAATGTTGCAAACAATCGCCTGGTCTTTCATCGCGGCCATTTGCTGGGCAGTAATAATGTCTTTGTTCCCGGTGGTGGTTACAAAAATATTTCCTTCCGGAATGGCGTCGTCCATGGTTTTTACTTCGAATCCTTCCATGGCGGCCTGAAGCGCGCAAATCGGGTCGATTTCAGTAATAATTACCCGGGCGCCGTAACTTCTCATCGAGTGGGCACAGCCTTTACCAACATCGCCATACCCGGCAACTACCACTACTTTACCGGCAATCATCACGTCGGTAGCGCGTTTTATGCCGTCGGCCAGCGACTCGCGGCATCCGTATAGGTTGTCGAACTTCGATTTGGTAACCGAGTCGTTTACATTGAAAGCCGGGAAAAGCAGTGAACCTTCTTCCATCATCTGGTACAGGCGGTGAACGCCGGTTGTCGTTTCTTCCGAAACCCCTTTAATTTCAGGGGCTGTGCGTACCCAGCGCTGCGGGTCTTCAGCCTGAATTCGCTTCAGTACTTTGTACAGTTGCTGTTCGTCTTCAGCTTCCAATTCAATGTCAAGTATTGATGGGGTCTTTTCAGCTTTAAAACCGAGGTGTACCATCACGGTTGCATCGCCCCCGTCGTCAACAATCAGGGTCGGGCCAAGGCCGTTGCCAAAGTCAAGCGCTTTTTCGGTACACCACCAATATTCTTCCAACGTTTCGCCCTTCCACGCAAAGACCGGGATTCCGGCAGCAGCAATGGCGGCGGCAGCATGATCCTGAGTGCTGAAAATATTGCAACTGCACCAGCGGACTTCCGCTCCCAAAACTTTCAGTGTTTCGATAAGAACAGCCGTTTGAATGGTCATGTGCAGCGAACCCATAATGCGGGCCCCGGCCAAAGGTTGTTCTTTTCTATATTTTTCGCGGATAGCCATCAGCCCCGGCATTTCTTTTTCGGCAATTTCAATTTCTTTCCTTCCAAAGTCGGCTAACGAAATATCGGCCACTTTGTAAGCAAGTTCTGTTTTTGTAATTGTGCTCATCTATTAATTGTATTTTTTTTGATGGTGCAAATATAAGCATTGTAATACTTTAGTAACAAGTAAAAATAGCAAATGTCAGAAATAAAAAACAACGGAATTGTTAATTTGTTCCTGATGCGGTTTTCAAACCGGAACTATTGAAATTACATTTCCGCTCCGGAGATTGAAAAACGGGACTATTTCGATCGTGAGGAGTTTAATTCTTCAATCCTGAAAATTAATCGCTGGAACAATAAACAATTGAATGAATTAGAGTACCTTGCAGCTATTGTTCAACCCAAAAATTTTAAATTATGTCAGTAGTTTTATTAGGAGTAATCGGTTCGATGGAATTAATATTAATATTAAGTATTTTTTTTGTCGTTTTTGTTATCCCCATCATTGCCCTTGTCGATATTATCAAAAGTGAATTTAAAGGCAGCAACGATAAATTGATTTGGGTACTCATTGTGCTTTTTACATGGATAATAGGAGCTGTCCTTTATTATTTTATTGGCAGAGAACAAAAGCTGAATCCACCTGTTTCGTAATTGAAATTTTTTGTGCCTGATGTTTTCATCTAAAAATTGTTAATATTTTCAAAATCATCTTAATAGTAGGTTTTTTATAAAACAAATTCAGCAACTTTGCCGTTGTAAAATGAAAACGGGGGAGAGATGAATGTTATTGTATTTTTGAAATTGCTGAATGTTTTTTTGCTGGCCACAGTGAAATACTTTTTTTCCTTTCCATACGCATTGGTAATCGGGCTTAATTACGAGCAGGCCATTGTTTCGGTAATGATTGGAGGTATTGCCGGTTTTTTCTTTTTTTATTACCTGAGCGAACTGCTGATTCGCGGGGTTCATCGGTACAAATGTGTTTTGTGCAAAATAGTTCCTGAATTTTTTAAAGCAAAATACAGAAAACTTTGCGAAGTTCGCAGCAAGTCGCGCGAAAAAAACCGTTTTAGCCGGAAAAGCCGTTGGCTTGTAACCATGAAAACCAAATACGGACTGTGGGGAATTGTAATTGGTGCGCCGGTCATTCTGAGCATTCCGGTAGGCGCGTTCTTACTGAAAAGATACTACTCGGAAACAAAAAACGTATTTGGTTACATGATGATTTCTATCGTTGGATGGGCTGCATTTTTTGCGGTGGTAACCATTATTTTTCCCGGGCTGATTTAACCGGCTTCTTGTTTACTCCTGAAAAAAATACTGTTTTTCTGAATCAGCTTCAGGTCGGCCCCCGACCAGTTGAGTAATTTTGTTTCGTCGGGCATAATCCAACAGAAAGCAATGTGTTCCGTCAAATAAAGCGGTTCGTTTTGCATGCGGCAAACAAATGGAATCAACCGGATTTGCTTCGTCCCGTAATCGTGTTCAACAGATTCGAGCTGTTCGGTAATTTCAATTTCAACCGAAAGTTCTTCCCTGGTTTCACGGACTATCGATTCCTCAGCAGTTTCATCTTCCTGAATTTTTCCTCCCGGAAATTCCCATTGAAAAGGGTGGCTGGTTTCTGGTCCGCGCTGAACCGCAAGTATCCTCCCGTTCTCCTTGATTATGGCACAACAAACATCAATCATCACTGGCAATTTATCATGCAATGGTATAAAAAATTTATCTTTATACCGAACAAAATCAACTATCCGTGACAGAAGATGACTTGCGGAAAATCATTGATTCGTGGGACCACCTGTTGTTGGCCTTCGGTTATATTTCGGAGCGCCCGGAGCACATCGCTTCGTTGATGAACATTGCGATGGACGACGGGCTGAAAGGCAGTTGGCGTGCCAGTTGGATGATCAGTAAAATGTATGAAACATATCCTGAATTACTGGAACCTTATCTTGGAAAGGTCATCGATTTTCTGCAAAAAACAACCGACAGCAGCAAAAAACGGGAGTTTCTGAAATTGGTGAGTTATTATTCTGTTCCGGAAGAAAAAGAAGCGCTGATGCTCGGTTACTGCATCCGTCATTTTACCTCGGCCAGTGAACCAGTGGCTGTGAGGGTTCATGCCATGCAGATTTTATTTAATATTTCGGAACGCGAACCGGATCTGAAAAACGAATTAATCCAACTGATAGAACACGAAATAGAATATCATTCGAGTGCAGGCATCAAATCACGGGGAAACAAATTGCTACGAAAGTTATACAGGCAAACAAGGGAAGGCATCTAATTTTATGGTTATGAAGTACAGATGGAGGAAATCCTATTTTTTTTGGATAAATTTTTCCATGGTAAGAAAAAAAATATAATTTTGCACCGTCCTTAGAAAAAGGGCATCTAATGATTGACCTATGGTGTAATTGGCAACACGTCTGATTTTGGTTCAGAAGAGTCCAAGTTCGAGCCTTGGTAGGTCAACATCTAAAAAAGCCGGCAGCCCAATGGGTTGTTTTTGATTGGATCTGAAAATTGTCCTGTGGTGTAATTGGCAACACGTCTGATTCTGGATCAGAAGAGTTCAGGTTCGAAACCTGACAGGACAACAAAACTAAAAAAACCTGCAAGTCATTTGATTTGCAGGTTTTTTCTTTATTGATATTTTCTTCGGATTATTGTTTCAAATCCAGTTTAATGCTTAATTCATTCAATTGCGCGTCGGCAATCGACGACGGTGAATCCATCATTACATCGCGGCCCGAATTGTTTTTTGGGAATGCAATGGTGTCGCGGATGCTGTCCAGACCGGCGAACATGGATGTCAGGCGGTCGAATCCAAAAGCGATACCGGCATGTGGCGGGGCGCCAAATTTGAAGGCATTCATCAGGAAGCCAAACTGGTATTCGGCCTGTTCCGGGGTAAAACCGAGCATGTTGAACATCTTTGCTTGTAATCCTTTATCGAAAATACGAACTGAACCTCCACCAATTTCAACGCCATTGATCACCAAGTCGTAAGCGTTGGCACGAACCGCCCCGGGGTTGGTTTCGAGCAATGCAATATCTTCCGGTTTCGGAGCAGTAAACGGATGGTGCATGGCATAGTAACGTTGGGTTTCTTCGTCCCATTCCAGCAACGGAAAATCGACCACCCACAAAGGTTGAAACACTGATTTGTCGCGCAGTCCAAGTTGATTGGCCATTTCGAGGCGCAATTCGCCAAGCGCTTTTTGAGTTTGCTCTTTGGCTCCGGAAAGTACCAGGATCAGGTCACCCGGTTTCGCACCGAACAAGTCGGCCCATTTTTTCAATTCTTCCGGAGAATAAAATTTATCGACCGACGATTTCAAACTTCCGTCGGTGCTGTATTTCAGGTAAACCATTCCTTTGGCGCCAATTTGCGGGCGTTTTACCCATTCGGTCAGCGCATCGAGCTGTTTGCGGGTGTATTCTGAACAGCCTTCGGCACAAATTCCACCGATGAACGGGGCATCGTCGAAAACCGGAAAACCTTTGCCTTTTGCCAGCCCGGTCAATTCCTTAATTTTCATTTCGAAGCGGATGTCCGGTTTGTCGGAACCATAATTTTCCATTGCTTCGGAATAAGGCATTCTGGGGAATTCATTGATCTCAATGCCTTTAATTTCTTTGAACATATACCGGGTCAATCCTTCGAATGTATTCAGGATGTCTTCCTGTTCGACGAACGACATTTCGCAGTCAATCTGGGTAAATTCGGGCTGACGGTCGGCCCGCAAATCTTCGTCGCGGAAACATTTCACAATCTGGTAATAGCGGTCGAACCCGGCAACCATCAATAATTGTTTCAACTGTTGAGGCGATTGCGGTAGCGCGTAAAATTCACCCGGGTTCATGCGCGATGGAACCACAAAGTCGCGGGCTCCTTCCGGGGTCGATTTGATCAGCACGGGGGTTTCCGTTTCAATAAAATTGAGCCTGTTCAGGTAACTGCGTACGGCATGGGCCATTTGGGCACGGAGAATCAATGTGTCGCGTACCGGCGCGCGGCGCAAATCGAGGTAGCGATATTTCATGCGGATATCGTCGCCGCCGTCGCTTTCATCTTCAATGGTGAAAGGAGGCACTTCTGAAGCATTCAAAATTTGCAAACCTAAAACTTCGATTTCAATATCTCCGGTTGGGATATTTTTGTTTTTATTGCTACGTTCGCGAACAATTCCTTTCGACTGGATCACAAATTCGCGTCCCAGTTTTTTCATTCTATCAATAACTTCAGGATTGGTTTTTTCATCGAAAACCAACTGCGTAATCCCATACCGGTCGCGCAGGTCGACAAAAGTCATTCCTCCGAATTCGCGTTTGCGTTGGACCCACCCGGCCAGGGTAACTTCGGTTCCCTGATGTTCGAGGCGCAATTCGCCACATGTATGTGTTCTGTACATTGATGCTCAATTTTAATTTTGCTTGCAAAAATACACAGATTATCAGAATTAAAAACAGCATATTTGCTTTATGTTTGTGATTTAAAGATTAATTGTGATGGACCCTTTTACGGATGAATATTTCATGAAACGGGCGATTCAGGAGGCGGTGACGGCTTTTGAGAAGGATGAAATCCCGGTGGGCGCTGTAGTGGTTGTCAACAACCGTATTATTGCGCGGGCCCATAATTTAACTGAAACGCTGACCGATGTGACGGCTCATGCCGAGATGCAGGCGATTACTGCTGCCGCCAATTTGCTGGGGGCGAAATACCTGAACGAGTGTACCCTGTATGTAACGCTCGAACCTTGTGTGATGTGTGCCGGGGCTTTGGGCTGGGCGCAGATTGGCCGGCTTGTATACGGAGCCAACGATGACAAACGCGGGTTTACCAAATTCGCACCCGCCGCTCTGCATCCAAAAACGGAAGTTGTTTCGGGCATTATGGCTGATGACTGCGCCGACCTGATGACCGAATTTTTCAGAAAAAAACGGTAATAATAAAGTTTATTTAATCTTCAGAAATTCAATATATTTGAATGTTATTCCTTTGTGAATCTAACGATTAAATAACCCATTATGAACTCCGAACGCCTGATATCGCTTGATGCTTTTCGCGGTTTTACCATTGCCGCAATGATCATGGTAAATAATCCCGGAACCTGGTCGCATGTTTACGGTCCTTTGCTTCATGCCAAATGGCACGGCCTCACTCCAACCGATTTGGTTTTCCCTTTTTTTATTTTCATAGTCGGGGTTTCCATCGTCTTGGCGTATTCCAAGCGGTTGAGAACAGGCGTTCCCAAAGCCGGGATGTATAAAAAAATTGTTTTTCGTTCACTGAAAATATTTGCAGTCGGCATTTTCCTGAGCCTGTACCCCAAGTTCAATTTTGCTGATTTACGGGTAGCCGGGGTTTTGCAACGCATTGCCGTTGTTTTTCTGATTTGTGCCATTTTGTATTTGACTACCAAATGGAAAACGCAGGCGATTATCGGCACTGTACTACTTATTGGATATTGGCTTGCAATGGTGTTGATCCCAACACCAGGTATTGGGGTTGTGTCGCTGGAACCGGGACAAAACCTGGCGGCCTGGGTCGACAGTTTTCTACTGCCCGGGCGCATGTGGCAAGGAACCTGGGACCCGGAAGGATTACTGAGTACCGTGCCTGCTGTGGCGAGCGGTATCAGCGGAATGCTGGCCGGACATATTATCCTAAGCAAGGAAGACCAGTATAAAAAAGTTATTTGGTTGTTTCTGGCAGGTTTCGCGGCAATGCTCATCGGGTACATTTGGAGCTGGAACTTCCCGCTGAATAAAAATTTGTGGAGCAGTTCGTTTGTTATGGTCACTTCGGGGTTGGCCTCCATGATACTTGCTGCCAGTATTTATCTGGTCGACATTTTGGGGCGTACAGGAGGAACTAAAATCGGAGTTGTTTTCGGGGCCAATGCCATTTCTATATATATGCTGGCAGGTTTGTTTGGGTATGTGTTCCGGCGGGTAGAATTCTTTGGCGGTTCGATCAATAAACACATGATGGATTTGTTTGCTTCGATGGGTTGTGGCATGAAACTGTCGAGCCTGTGCTATGCGTTGTTTTATATCGCGATACTGTTTATCCCCGCAGTAATTTTATATCGAAAGAAGATATTTATTAAATTGTAACTGATTATTCTTCTACGATAAATCCTACCTTTTTCAAATCGTCCCAGAATGCAGGATACGACTTGGTTACCACCATTGGTTCTTCGATAGTTACCGGGCCGTATGTTTGGCAGGCGGGCGCAAAAGCCATTGCCATGCGGTGATCTTTGTAAGTCGGGATGGATGGATTGTCCACTTTTTTGATCGGAAATGTTCCGTCCCATTGCAATTTACCGTGCCCTGGTTCGGTAATCTCAGCTCCGAATTTGGCCAGTTCGTTTTGCAGTGCTTCAATGCGGTTGGTTTCTTTTATTTTCAGGGTTTCCAAACCGGTGAAATGAAACGGTACTTTTTTCATCACACACAAAACAGCGAAAGTTTGCGCCACATCCGGGTTTTCAATGAAATTAAACTGAAGGTTTTTCGGAAGTGGTTTTTCTGTCTTGCTCAGACGAACACCTTTTTCGGTTTCTTCAGAAATTACCCCGAACGGTTCGAACCATTTGGCAATAACGCAGTCGCCCTGAAGACTATCCAGTTTCAAACCTTCCAGTTCAATATCAACTTCTTCGGCCAGTGCAGCCACCTGGTACCAGTACGAAGCGCCCGACCAGTCGGCTTCAACAATATATTGAACAGGACGATAAGTCTGTTCCTCAATTCGGATTTCATTTCCTTTCCATACATGTTTTACCCCGAATTGTTCCATCAGTTTCAAAGTGAGTTCGATGTACGAGCGCGACATGATTTTATTTTTCAGCCTCAGCGTCAAACCGCCTTCAATGGACGGAGCGATCATTAGCAGAGCCGAAATATATTGACTGGAAATACTTCCGTCAAGTTCGACGATGCCGCCTTTTAAATGTGATCCGTAGATTTTTAGTGGCGGAAAACCCTCGTTTTCGAGGTATTCAATGCGTGCGCCGAGCGAGTTCAGCGCATCGACCAGAATGCCGATGGGACGCTGTTTCATGCGTTCCGATCCGGTCAGAGTCCATTCTCCAACAATCATCGAAAGAAAAGCTGTGAGAAAACGCATGGCGGTTCCTGCGTGACCAATATCGAAATGGTTGGTGTTTGACGTGAAAACCTGCTCCATTACCCGGGTGTCGTCGCTGTCCGACAGATTGCGAATTGGATACGGGCTGTAACTAAGCGCGTTGATGATCAGCGCCCGGTTAGCAATACTTTTCGATGCCGGAAGCTGGATACTTCCTTTCAGGGTTTTATCGGGTTTCGAGACGGTGTATTTCATATTCAAATTACGAGTTACAAAAAGCCCCCTTCTTATTCCCCAAAAGGGGGAAAGATATGGTTACGATAGTTCAATGTTATATGCTTTCTGATTTGTTTCTGTCCAAAAGTCCTTCTCCTTTGGAGACGGATTTAGGATGAGGCTTTTCCGTCATCAAATAGTATTCCAGCGCTTCAAAAACTTCTGCTTTTGTACAGTTCTGGTTGATTTCTACTTTCCCGATTTCGGGGATCAACGTAAAGTTGATGCGCCCGGCTTCGTTTTTTTTGTCGTGCGTCATTAGTTCGAATAAAGCATCAAAGTCGATTTCGGTAATTTCAAATTTGCCGTATCGGTCCAGCAGCCATTGGCTGATTTGTTGCAACAGCACCGCATCGAAACCACATTTCTTTACAGAAAGGAAAAGCTCAACAATCATTCCGTAAACCACGGCATAGCCATGCAGAATGGGTTTCCCGGTTTTCATGGCATGGCTTTCAAAGGCGTGGCCAACGGTGTGCCCCAGATTCAGCGCCTTGCGAATGTTTTTTTCGGTCGGGTCGTTCATCACGAACCATTCTTTCACGGCAACCGAGTGGGCAATTATTTTCTGAAGCGCTTCATAGTTGATATTTTTCAGATTGAATTTCTGCAATTCGTCCCAATGTTCCGGGCTTTTAATAAAGCCATGTTTGATCATTTCGGCGTAACCCGAAAGGAAATTTTCGCGATCGATGGTCTTCAGAAAATTGGTATTGATGATAACCGTTACCGGTTCCTGAAACACGCCGATCTCATTTTTTAGTCCATTGAAATTGAAGCCGGTTTTTCCGCCCAAAGAAGCATCGACCTGCGAAAGTAAAGTGGTGGGTATATTTACAAAATCGAATCCCCGTTTGAAAGTCGAAGCAGCAAAACCGCCCAGGTCGGTGAGCATGCCCCCCCCCAGATTAATCAACAGCGACTTACGATCAGCGCCATTCTTCGACAGAAATTGCCATACTTTTTCGACCGAACTGATTTTTTTATTTTCCTCGCCTGCCTCAATCGTCAGTTTCTTTATCTGAAACCGGCTGATAACCGGTTGAAGAAGAGGAAGACAATTCTGATCTGCATTCGTTTCAGTCAGTAAAAAAACTTTTTCTTTCGGATACTTTTCTACGATTGCCGTAAGTTCTTTTACAATATCCTGTGAAAAAACAATATTTGAATGTATTTTTGATTCAGCCATTGGTCTGCTTTTACGGATGGTCAAAGTTAAAATAATTTTGCCAGTGGTTGGATATTGCAGAGTTTCAGTCTTGCTTTTTTACGATTCGTTAAACGTGTTATGGAAATTTCAAATCAAAAACGCACAAAAAAAATTAAGCGGAATTTCAATTTTGTTGTTCTTGCTTTCATCATTGCAGCCCTTTATCTTCTATGGAAAGAAGAGAATATGATTACAATTTATGTTGGAATTGGACTGGTCGTTATTGTTGTTTTTATTTTAGTGATCAATTTCAATTATGTGTCATTCAGTTCTGCAAATGGTAAAATTTCGGTCCGGTACTACCCCGTTATTACTTTGTTTGGCAGGGAATATAACTCAATCGATTTTCAACAGGAATTATTGTATAAATATGATTTGAAAACCATGTTCCTGTTCAGCGATTTAACACTGACTGTAAAAACCCAGCGGGGTGTTGCCGATTACCCGACGGTTAGCCTCACGGCCCTCAACCGAAAAGAAATTGAAACCATCAGGCAGGAATTGGAAACGATTCTCGTCCGTCAGCAAAACTTTCGCAGAAAGCAGGGATTCTAATCTATTGAAAGTGATTATTTTCACACGTATAATTTCATTTAAAGTTATTGACTATCTGTTGGATATAAAGATTGCACTTTGAACATCTATAGGCTCCCGTGTGGAACTCGCAGAGTTTATACATGCCCTTTTGTGGTAGTACTACCGTACTCGTTTCATTCGTTTCTTATTTTAGGTAGCTCTATCCGTTTCATGAAATATTAATTTGGTGTAAAATCATGCGTGATCGAACAAACAAATTACCCCTTTTCCCCTTTTGTATGTAAAAATGGTTACTTATTTGAGCCATAATTCTTAATTTAGTAATTCTGTTTAAAAACAAACAAATGCTGAAAATTCTGTTATATCCCATGTCTTTCTTTTACGGAATTGTCATTTCTTTCCGGAATCGTATGTACGACCTGAAAATATTGGAATCCAAAGAGTTTGATATTCCTGTTATTTCAGTAGGCAATATTACGGTGGGAGGAACCGGTAAAACCCCGCATATTGAATACCTGGTTGCTTTATTGACAAATGATTTTAAAGTTGTGGTTTTAAGCCGGGGCTACAAACGCAAAACAAAAGGGTTCAGGGAAGTAACATCCGATTCAACGGCGAAAGAATCGGGCGACGAACCTTTGCAGATAAAAAATAAGTTTCCCGGAACAGGAGTATATGTTGATGAAAAAAGAGTACACGGTATTGAAGAAATCATTCGTCTGAACGAAGAAAAACTACCCGATGTGATTTTGCTTGACGATGCTTTTCAGCACCGCAGCGTTTCTCCAGGTATCAATATTTTGCTGGTCGACTCAACCCGCCCGATTACCGAAGACAGGCTGCTTCCGGCGGGTCGGCTACGCGAAGGAAAAACACAGGTGCGTCGTGCCGGTATAATTATTTATACCAAATGTCCGCACGAAGTGAAACCCATCACCCGGCGCATTATCATGAAAAATGTAAATCTCCGCCCTTATCAGGATCTGTATTTTACGACCATGGAATATGGGTCGCTCTCTCCTGTTTTTCCGGAAAATGCAGTTTCAGTACAAGCCCCCGGAAAAAAGTATTCGTCTGTTCTGATGGTTACCGGTATTGCCAGTCCCGAGCTGTTTAAAATGTTCGTGTCGTCGCTGTCTGAACATGTTCAAGAGATTCGGTTTCCCGACCATCATTCTTTCGTCGAAAACGATTTGCTGAAAATAGAAAAAACGTTCACCGAAATGGCGGCAAAAAATAAGCTGGTCGTAACTACTGAAAAAGATGCAATCCGCTTGAAAGACATGGAAAATATGCCCGATAATTTGAAATCGAATTTGTTTTATATACCGATTAAAATAAAATTCCTCGACGGAGAGGGAAAGAATTTTGATAAAAAAATACTGAACTATGTTAGAGAAAATAAAAGCAACCGCGAACTTCATAAAAGAAAAAACCAGCACATCAATTGATGCAGCCATCATCTTAGGTTCGGGACTGGGCGGACTGGTGAACGAAATTGAAATTGAAAAAGCAATTCCGTTTGCTGAAATTCCGAATTTCCCGGTTTCCACGGTTGATGGGCATTGCGGGAAACTGATCATTGGCCGGCTGGCTGGTAAAAATGTAATTGCGCTCCAGGGAAGGTTTCATTTTTACGAAGGCTACCCGATGAAGGAGGTTACTTTCCCTGTACGGGTGTTAAAATCGCTGGGCATCAACCACCTGTTTGTGTCGAATGCCAGTGGTGGACTGAATCCCGAATACAAAGTTGGCGATATCATGATTATTTCCGACCATATTAATATGTTCCCTGAACATCCGTTGCGTGGCAAAAATGTGAACGAACTGGGCCCTCGTTTTCCCGATATGAGTAAAACGTACGATGAGCAGTTGCGTGGACGAGCCAAATTAATTGCCCTTCAGAATAATATTCAGGTAAAAGAGGGCGTGTATGTTGGTGTTTCGGGTCCGACCTACGAAACCCCGGCTGAATACAAAATGTTCCGCCTGCTGGGAGCCGATGCTGTTGGAATGTCGACTGTGCCGGAAGTGATTGTTGCACGGCACATGGGAATGACGGTGTTTGGCATTTCGATTATTACCGACAGTGGTGTACCCGGTCAGATTGTTGAAATTTCGCACGAAGAAGTGCAGGCAATCGCCATGAAAGCCGAACCCAACATGACCCTGATCCTGAAAGAACTGGTCCGGAAAATTTAAAATTCGTTGAATGAACCTGTTGATTCTGGCTATTGCTCCAATTGTGGTTCTTTTGCTGTTTATGTACTATCGCGACCGGTACGAAAAGGAACCGGTAAAATTGTTAATTGCTGCTTTTGGAATGGGGATCCTCAGCATCTTGCCTGTTCTGTTGATCGAATCTTTTTTTTCTGAATTCACGGCCTTCTTTTATGGCACTTTTGCCGTTTTCTGGCAGTCGTTCGTAGTGGCAGCCACTACCGAAGAGTTTTTTAAACTGGTTCTTCTGTACTGGCTGATTTGGAAACGTGCCGATTTCAATGAAACATTCGACGGGATTGTATACGCGGTATTCGTATCGATGGGTTTTGCCGCTATTGAGAACGTGATGTACGTATTCGACTATGGCCCGCAGACGGGGCTGGTGCGTGCGCTGACAGCCGTACCTGCCCATTTTTTGTTTGGCGCAACGATGGGGTTTTATTTTGGACTGGCAAAATTTTACCCTCAGTTTAAGAAAAAACTAATTGGCGCAGCCCTTTTATATCCGGTACTTTTACACGGTGTTTACGATTTTATACTGATGTCGGGGAACCCATTCATGCTTTTGTTGTTCATCCCGTTTGTGTTTTTTATGTGGCATTACGGAATTAAAAAAATAAAAATGCTGTCGGAAAAATCCATTTACCAATCGAATTTTAAAATTCAAGAAGAAATGCTGAAGAAGACTGAATAATGGGTCATGTTAATTTTTTGAATCGTTCCGTTTGTTTTTGAAAAATTACTGGTTGCCCCAATTCTGAAATTGAAAAAAATCGATTTACTTTACACAAAAAGTTATCATGAATCTGAATCTTCCTATTCTGCAAAATGAGCAAGCATCGCTGCCCCAGTTTATCAACTTCTGGAGCAAATTTTATGATTATCCGAAGGAAGGACTATATTCCAATGTCGATAAAGCGCAATTTGCAGAAAACGATTTACTGGAACTCTTTGAATGGAAAAACGGGATGCCGCTAAGCGGGGCAAAATTGAATTCTTTAAACAGCAAAATAATCGCAAAGATCGATATAATCAATCAGTTAAAAAAATCGCAAAAAATTGATTTAGAGGCATTCCTGCAAGAGTTTGATGATCTTTCATTTGTCTGGAAAGTATTTTTGTTGCATATTGTCAAGCCTCAAAAATATCCGATCTACGATCAAAATATACATCGTTGTTTCAATTTTATTCATGCACTGGAACACAAAAAAATAACCAATACAATTTCAGAAACAAATAAGGAACAGTTCTATTTTGAAAAATATTTGCCTTTTATTGAAACCTTAAATGGAATTCCTTTGCGTAAAATCGATCGGGCTTTTTTTGCTTTTGGTCAGTTTCTAAGCACGAAAAACTTTCAACTTATTCTTGAGTAATCGTCATTTTTGAGGTAATATTGATTTTGGGAACTTCCGTTTTAAAATAATTTATACATACAGACTGATCCGATGACTCTAAACCATCCGATCAGTCTTCTTTTTTCAGGAATAATTTTTACAGTTTTTTCTGCTGTTTGCTTTTGGAAATCTTATTTGTATATTTATTTGAATTGGAATTCAACTTAAAAACAGATGATTATGAAGATAATTTGGAAAATAGTACTGGTTTTTATTGGTTCGATTGTTCTGTTGTCTGCGGCTTCCTTTTTACTTCCTGAAAAAGTACATGTTGAACGGACGGCAAAAATAGATGCTCCCGTTCGGACTGTTTTTAGCCAGGTAAACGATCTGTATTGTTGGGACAAATGGGCAACATGGAATCAGATTGACCCTGAAATGAAGACTGAATACGTCAATGGAGGCGTGGGGCATGGGGCAGGCTTCCATTGGGACAGCAAAAACCAACAAGTTGGTAATGGGAAAATGTATATTACCCGGTCGCTTCCTTATGATTCGATTGTTGTAAGTATGGATTTTATGGAGGGAAGCCTGGCTACCGGTTATTTCCTGTTTAATGAAGATGGCGGCGAAACAGCTGTTACCTGGGCTTTCGACACTCATGTGGGGAACAATCCGTTGACCCGATGGCTGGGATTGTTGTTCGATAAAATGATAGGTTCTGATTATGAAGAAGGTCTCGAAAATCTCAAAGTGCTCAGCGAATCAATTGTCGGGGAGCAAAGGCCTGTTGTTGAATTTACATTTTTGCCGGAAACTGTTTATGCAGGAATGAAAAAGACAGTAGAATGGGAAAACATTGGAGCCGAAATGGGAACGATGTACTCGAAAATAAATGCCTTTCTTCAGAAAAACGGGATTTCAGTAACCGGTATGCCTTTTACAATTTACCATTCGATGAATGCAGGAAAGATGGAAATTGAATGTGGTCTTCCTGTGAGCGAGTCGTTTCGTTCGACCCCGGAATTTATTTGTGGTAAAAAGGCGGCTGGGAAATATGCTTTTACTATTCATGTGGGCAATTACGAAACCCTTGAAGCAACACATACGGCCATTCAGGAATGGATTACAGAGCATAAGTTTACTATCACTGGCGGCCCGGTTGAGGTATACGTTACCGACCCGGCGACCGAACCCGACCCCGAAAAATGGGTGACCAACATCTATTATCCATTATAAAAGTCTCTGGTATTTTTAATTATTTTTGGACTTCAAATTAAAACGGGTTGTTATGCAATTGAAGAGTTATACGTTTCTGATTATTTTAATCCTGGTATTTATTGTTCCTCTTTTTTATATTATAAGCGGGAAATACGATTTTCGGAAGAAATTGAGATATGGTATTCCTGCCATTCTTATTTCAGGGTTCATTTTTTTATTGTGGGATATCCGGTTTACCGAGGTTGGGGTATGGAGCTATGATGCAGACTATACATTGGGGATTTCACAGAAAGGCCTTCCGTTGGAACAATGGTTGTTCTACCTCGTCTTTTCCTGTACTTCGTTGCTGGTTTACGAAGCAATAAAAACCCGCTTCAGAACACTGGATCTGAATAATATTTTTGTAGCAATCGGTCTGTTGATGGTGATTGTTTTTGCTATTATTGCGTATATGTACCGTGTCCGGGTTTATACTTTCTTTTGTTTCCTTTTTACCGCTGTATATTTTGGGTACACGATTTTCAGGAACCAGTTTAAATCGTGCCTGACCCATTTTTTTCTGAGCTATCTGGTGATGCTTGTTCCTTATTTTTTGTTGAATGGAATATTGACTTGGAACATGGCTATTGAATATCATCAGGAACAGGTGCTGAATGTTTGGATTTTGATGATGCCGGTTGAGAATCTGGTATTTTTGTTTTTATTACTGCTGATAAATACTACTGTTTATGAATATCTTTCGGAACACAGATTCTTCTGAGTCCTGATAACAGATTTAATCAAAGCCCCTTTTAAGTAGAATTCTTACCCTTTGGGCGTCAATGTCACTATCGGGATGATCATTTCTTCGAGCGAAATTCCCCCGTGCTGGAAAGTATCGCGGTAATAGCTGGCATAATAATTAAAGTTGTTCGGATAGGCAAAAAAGTCGGTGTTGCTTGCAAAAATATACGAAGTACTCACGTTTCTCGATGGAAGAAAAATGTCCTTCGGGTTGGTGATTTCAAATACTTCTTTCTGATTATAGTTCAGGTTCCGGCCCAGTTTGTAGCGCAGGTTGGTGTTGGTTTCGCGGTCGCCGATAACTTTCACCGGGTTGTCGACCCGGATAGTTCCGTGGTCGGTAGTCAGTACAATTTTAACTTTATTTTCTGAAAGCGCTTTCAACAGGTCGAGCAGGGGCGAGTGGTTGAACCAACTCAGGGTGAGCGAACGGTAAGCTTTTTCGTTGCTTGCCAATTCTTTTATCATATCCATTTCTGTGCGTGCGTGCGATACCATGTCAACGAAATTGAAAACCATCACCGATAGTTCGTGTTCCAACATGCGATTTAGATTTTCAGTATGTTTCCGACCTTCTTTCATGCCCGCCACCTTTTCAAAATACAGTTTTTCCTTTCTTCCGAAACGTGCCAGTTGCTTTTCCAGAAGCTCGTTTTCATGTGCATTTTTATGTCCCTCGTTGTCGTCGTCTTCCCAATATTCCGGATACATTCGTTTAATTTCCGATGGCATCAGCCCGGCGAACATCGAATTGCGCGCATACATGGTTGCTGTTGGCAAAATACTATAATAAAGTTCTTCTTCCTGGGTGTTGAAATATTCGCTCAGCACCTGGCTGAAAATACGGTACTGGTCGTAGCGCAGATTGTCGATGATCAGCACAAAAACTTTATCGCCCTGGTCGAGCAGCGGAAATACCTTTTGTTTGAAAATATCGGTTGACAGCAAAGGCCGGTTGGCGTCCTTTTTAAACCAGTTTTCGTAGTTTTTTTTAATGTATCGGCCAAACGAATGGTTGGCTTCGGCTTTTTGCATTTTCAAAATCTCGTCCATCGCGGGGTCTTCGGAGCTGCTCAGTTCCAATTCCCAAAAAACGAGCTTTCTGTAAATTTCCTTCCATTCGTCAAAATCGAGCCGGTCGCTGATTTGCATTCCTATTTTTGCGAATTCGCTCTGGTAGGCCGAAGTGGTTTGCTGGGTTACCAGCCGTTTTTGGTCGACATTCTTTTTTATGGTGAGCAAAATCTGTTTGGGGTTTACCGGCTTGATTAGGTAATCGGCCATTTTCGAACCAATTGCCTCGTCCATAATATCTTCTTCTTCGCTTTTTGTAATCATCACAACCGGGACATTCGGCGCTATGGCTTTTATTTGGCTCAGTGTTTCCAGACCGCTCAATCCCGGCATATTTTCATCCAGAAAAATAATATCGTAAAAGTTGCTTTTTACCAGGTCAATGGCATCGGTCCCATTATTTGCCGTTTGCACATCGTAGCCTTTTTCTTCGAGAAACAAGATGTGGGCTCGTAACAGGTCAATTTCATCGTCGGTCCAAAGTATTTTTATTTCCTTCATATCCGTTTTTATTTTTTTTACTGAAATAAGATTGTACAAGTTAAACAAATATTTTCCTGAAAAAGTATGGGTTTAACAAACTTTAATTCCTCCAGGGACGCGAGGCTTTAAACAGATTTTGTCCAAAGGATTTATTGTCATACTGAACGAAGTGAAGTATCTCATGTTTCGAGTTTTTGAAGGCAGACCCTTCACTTCGTTCAGGGTGACAAAACAAATTTGGCATGACTGAATTTTTACTTTTTCCTGTTCAGGTAAAAGCGTTTGTAGAATTCCATGTATGAAGCAATATCTTTCTTGTCGAGGAATATTTTCAGGTTGTCTTCAGAAATAATGAAATTCCGGTATTCAGCATTTTGAAGCAGATCGAAAATAGTTTGTTCATTGATAATTTTCATCAGATAATCCAAGGCAACATTGTCGTCGGCCAGTCCTTCAATTTTAATCATCAATTGGGTTGCGTCGAAACTGGTTTCGCCGATTTTCAGGTTTTGCGTGGCAAAACGGGCTGCATTAAACTGGTTGATGGCCGCGATTACCACATTTTTATCGACTCCTGTTTGCGGGATGATCAATGCAAAAAAGTGGCCGGTGCCAATGTTCGTATTGAACGGCCCATTGTAGGCCGGTTCTGCAGGGGCTGTTGTTTCCGGCTGCGATTGAACCGCTGGTTTTTTTGTTGGTTGAACGGGTTCCTGCTTTTGCGTTGCCGGGGTTGGCGAAACATTTTCGTTTGTGGCATCGGACGAAAGATCTTTCAGGTACACATCGCTGAAGAAGACCATGTAATTGGGCAGGTTGCTGGTTTCAATCAGCCTGGCCATGTTGCCGTCCGAAATCAGGAAGTTGCGGTAGCTCATAGTGCCCAAGCTGGCAAATAAATCACGGGTAGTCACCACGTTGGTGAAATACTGAAGCGCCTCGTTTTTGGTTGCAAACGGGCCAATTACAATCATCCGGTAATCGTCAATCTGTTGCTGTGAAATTTTCAGGCCGCTGTCCTTGTAGTTTTTGCGGTTGAAATTCGAAAACTCCGACATCAACTGGCGCATCGACAAAGAAGCGTCGTTCACGGCAACCACAAAATTTTGCGGGGCATCGGGTTCCACAGTAAATATTCTGCTGCTACGGCCTGAATTGACCACGACAAATGTTCCGCGTTCCTCTAATTTTTCTTCTTCAGCTTTTGCCTGTGCCATTAATTCTTCCGGGGCAGGCAATAATTCTTCGCTGAAATCGCCGGAAATAAAACGGCTGTATTTTTTGATGAAGAATTTGAGGTATTCGCTGTAATTTTTATCAGCAGTAATTTCGCGGTAGTTGGTCGACGAAACAACGAAATTGACATATTTTACATCTTTTAGCGCCTGGAAAATTTCCCGCTTCCGGATAATCGAACGGAAAAAGATCAGACTGTTTTCTTTGTTTTCCAGCGCCCGAACAATCAACATTTCAGTATTGTTTCCCAATCCTTCGGTTTCAATATCGAAATCTATTTTCGTGTAGTGGTCGATGTTATAATTGGCAATATCGAATTTCAGGCGGTTTACATCCACTCCTGCATCTTTCGGGTAGGCAATAACGAAGTAGTGCAGCAATTCTTCGTCGTACGAAAATTTGCCGCCAAATTCATCGGTTGCCGCCATGCTATTTTCTTTCAGCTCTTCGTTTTCGATTTTGTCGTTCAGGTAACCCAACTGAACCAGTTTCTGGTAATCGGCAAGGGTGCTGTCCTGGATCAGTGTCAGTATTTTTTCGGCCAACGGCATGGTTTCTACTTTCGGGTATTTCGAAATATAGGTAGTTAGCAGTTTTGAAAAACTGCTCATGTCGGAAGCGGTTCCCTGTGCAATGGTCTGGAAAAATTCAATTTTGGGGATCATCGTTGAATCCGGCTCCATTTGCATCATCTGCCCGGCCAGTTTCCCGGCTTCACTATAATTCCCCTGTCGGTACTGATAAAAAGTTTGCTGATATGTATTGTTTAGACTGTCTTTTTGCGCTTCCAGTTCAATAAAATAATTCGGGTTCTGAAGGTATTTTGCATAGTTGCTTTCCGGGTATTCGAGGATGATCTTGTTTTTACACAATTCGGCATTGGGAATATCTCCTTTTTTCGTGTATAAATCCCAGAGTTCGAAATAGGATGTTAGTTTGTAAATGCTTTCCGGATAGCGCGTGTTCAGGTCGAGATACAAATCAATAGCGCGGGGGTAGTTGTTGTAAACAGTTTTGAAAATCCGGCCGGCATTGTACAGCGCATCGCGGATGCGCCCATGCGAAAGCGCCATCAGCGAATCGTTGAGCGGAAGGTCCTGAGTATAAAAATCTCTTTCTTTTGGGTCGATAACACGGATCACATTTTCAATTGTGTCTGTTTTTTGTTCTTCGGCCAGTTTTTCGGCTTCAATTTCGGTCTGGCTCAGTTTTGTCGATCGCCGCCAGCCGTCTTCCAGTTTGCGGTTTCCCCAAATCTGTTGGAATTCAACCCGTCCGTAAGCAACCGTTGCCGGAGTATAAAAATACCATCCTGCACTTTGCTGCTGATTTCCCAGTCCCATCTGGCCTTGGTTCATTTGATAGTATCCGCGGTTGGCAGTTTGGTTCTCTCCTTCAGCTTTTAAGCGCTCTTCTTCTGCTTTTGCTTTGTTTATCCACTCGTCGATCAAGGCATTGCGTTCCGGTTCGCTCATCGCGGCTATCCGCTGAAGGCTGTCTTCTTTTTCAACCGTGGAAATATTTTCAACCAGGCGGATCAGGTCGGTATGGCGTTCGGTAATGTCGTTGTAGCCGGGATATTTCTCGTCGATTACAACCATGGCGCTGTCGTAATATGCCTTCGATTTCATATAATCGGGTTCGTCGAAATACAGGTCGGCCAAGGTCAGGCACGAAAGGGCGCGCTGGTGCATGTTTATGAGACTGGACGTTGCCGATTTGATATATAAATCTTTTGCCAGATCTTTATTTCCTTCGTTTTTCGAGATATTGGCAAGCGCAAAATAAATCTGGTCGCGAAATTCCACATTTTTCCGGTCGCGCAGCATCTGGCGCAGTTCTTTTTTTAATTTTTCGACATTTCCTTCGCCTGTAAAAACTTCTGCAGCATTGATGCGGGCATTGAATGCCATCTTGTAAGGTGGGTTCATGCGGGCTACTTCGCGGTAGGTTTCCGATGCAAGGAATGCATCTCCTTTTTCTTCGTAAAGTTGAGCCAGAATATATTTATACCGGATTTTGCTATTCTTTGCTACCGTTTTTTTCACTGCGATGGCAAGGAACGGAATAGCTTCTTTGTATTCCAGTTGCTGCATGTGGTAATCGGCAGTTACCAGCGCCAGTTCCCCTTCGAGCCGCTTCGGAAAATTTTCGTTGCTGCTGAGGCTTTGGATTACCTCCGAAGCTTCCACATACCGTTCCAGCATGGTGTAACTGCGGATTAGCCAGATGGACGCATCGTACCTGGTTTCTTCTTCGCTGAATTTGCGGGTAACATATGCGAAATTCTCGATGGCCGAGTTGAAATTGTGCATGTAATAATATGCCTGCCCCATTAGAATGTAGGCGTCGTCAATCCAGTTGTTATATTCTTCACGGGCGGCAAGGCGCTGATACCGTTCGGTCCGGTTTTTTCGTCGTTTTGGGTTTTTGGTAATCGAGTGTACTTTAATCAGCTTCGACGCTTTTTGGATGGCATATTCCATTTCGGAAGTTGCTGTTTGCGAAGTTCCGGGGTTGTTCGATTTAAAAATTGGAAGCACCTTGGTGTAATCGTCTTCCTGCGAATTGTTGATCCGTTCAACTCCCGCCTTCAGGCTTTCCTTTCCGTTGAAATAAACATTGTAATGGGAGGTCAGATTGTGGTATGCACGAGTTATCCGGGTGTTTTTTTCAACCGAACATCCCAAAATATAACCCAATACAAGAAGGAAAAAAATTGTATGTAGAAAATGTTTATTCAATACCAAAATCTAATCACTGAAGTGTAAACTAAAAATTCGTAATAATATTGTCTGGAAATGCTTCCATAACGTGTTTTTCTAAAAGTCTACAATAATACGAACTTTAAAAGAAAATAGGGCAAAAGGGCGGGATTTTTCAGGGCAAACGCATCTAAAATGCAAGTATTGCATAACTCATTTTCTTCGGCCTGAAAGGCCAGCTTATTCTAGCCCCAGACAACGTCTGGGGTAAAAGGAATAATAGAAAAACCGTCCGCGCGGTAACAATAACAAAGGCAAAAATCTTCTTTCGGACGAAATTTGGATGCATACCTCTTCGTCCGAAATAACGACAACCTTTCAAAATATGTTATAGCGCGGACGATTTTAACGCCCATTTTCCTGCCCAGGGCGTCACTCCGTTTGCCCTGGGCTAAAATAAACTGGCCTTTCAGGCCGTTGGTTTGTCTAAATATCATCATTTCAGTTTCAAAATGATAGGTATAAAGTGTAGCCCTGCATACTGGGGAAATAAAAAAATTAGATGCGTTTGCCCTGCGGGATTTTTCCCGAAGGCTTTATACCTGAGAAGATATCAAACAGGTTCTTTTCGGTTGACCGAACCGGTGGGCAAACGGGACAATTTCATTTCTCGTGTCGTGTCAACCATCAAATGACGGTTTGTCTTTCTGAGCGAAGCGAAAATCTTTAACTTCATAGAGTTAAATAGGAGACCCTCCACTACGTTCAGGGTGACAAAATAAGGTTGACATGACACTAGTTAAAAAATTATATAGTTGAAATATTTCAGATATGAGAATTAGGCATTAAGTCGGATCCTTATTTTTATCAGAAGACAGATAAAAGCATTTAACCGGTATGAATGTGCATTTCTAAAGATTGTTTTACCTTTGCCGCGAACATAAAATCAGAACAAATGAAGCGTGCAGAAATCCATACCAGTAAAGGGGTAATGAAAGTTAATTTTTACGAAGAAGATGCTCCCGGAACAGTAGCTAATTTTATCAAATTGTCGGAAAGCGGTTTTTACGATGGACTGACTTTTCACCGGATAATTCCAAATTTTGTCATTCAGGGCGGTTGCCCCGATGGAACAGGTGCCGGTGGCCCGGGTTACACCATCAAATGTGAACTGACCGGCAACAACCAGTACCACGACCGCGGCGTTCTGTCAATGGCTCATGCGGGCATAAACACAGGCGGTTCGCAGTTTTTTATCTGCCACAGTCGTCAGAATACAGCTCATCTCGATCGCAACCACACTTGTTTTGGTAAGGTTTACGAGGGTTTAGACGTAATTGATGCCATTCGTCAGGGCGACAAAATTGAGAAAATCGTTATCCTGACAGAAGAATAAAAAAGTTACGCAAAGCCTGCAGAAGATTAGTTTTTGCAGGCTTTGTAACAACCTTTTCACGCTTTGGCGTGAAAGAAAATTCTGATTCCATATTTTTCTGCTAACCGGCTGGTGTTTGCTGTTGTCCAATCGTGTATGTCCGAAGGCTATCTGTAGTTGAATGTTGCCAGAGATTCGCTTTTTCAGTTGAGGGTGTCTGTTTTCAACAGGCTTTCAGCGTATTTTAGTTTCGGAGAAGAATTCAATACAAAAGAAACCATTGGGGCATTCATTATTATCGCATCCTGTTTTGCCTTGGTGGTTATCAACTACCGGGTTGGAATCAGATCGCGGATTACAAAGCTGGTGGAATAGCCCCACCAAGGTTACTCAGATTATTTATTTTACTCTCCTGTATAAGCCCAACGAACACTCATGCCTTCCTGCTTCATTCCCTGCGAATATGCAAACTTGCCTGGTTCAAATTCAATGGGAGGAAAGAAAAAAGCTCTTTCCTGTGATCCCTCGGTGGAACTCCACCAACGTCCTGTTGTGCCTTTATCAGAAAAATTGCCATTCGAATATCTTTGTCCTCCCTTTGCAGAAAAGCTATATTCCTCGATTTGCTTTTTATAATATTCAGTAATAATACTAAATATAAATGACCAATTATTAGACGTCGGAATATACCAGCCGGATGGGCAAATCCCCCTGCTATCACTGACCGCTCTCCAGTTGTAAAGATACCCGTTTAAAGGAACATTCGATTCATCGTTTCCATAGGCACATCGAGCCCCGGAAGTGCTGTTCGCCCAATCTTTTGCATCTTTTATTTCAGCAATTGGGTCGCCATTATTGTATTTGGTTGTTTTTAGGTTTTCTGTGGTAATTACGATATTTTCAAACTGGATTAAGTTATACAAATTGCCATCAACATCTTTTACTGTTGGCAGCATGGTTTTAAATTCCAGTATATTTCCGTAAAACGTTTCTTTCGATGTTGTAGCATACGCCCTGACATAATATTTTGTATCCGGGTTTAGTCCTTCTATTGTAGCATCAAAACCACTACATTCACCCATTTCTATTTTTTCATCATCTACAGTTGGATTTTCGCTGGTCGACCAACAGCATCCAAGGGTTTTTATCCTTACCCATGTTTTGTCTTGATTAAACTTGCATTTGATACAGGCCGTGTTCAGCAATATTTTTGAAACTCCTTCAGTAGTAGGATCAGGATCATACGATTCGTCAATTATTTTACAGCCCCAAATGCCCAAACAAAGGAATAAAAACAAAACAAAAACAACCCGGTTGAAAGATCTATGTTTCATGATGTACACTAATTTAAGACAACATGTAATGTTAATTAAATAACCGCAAAAATCAAATCAAATTTCCGGAATTGTTCCCAAAAATTCAGGGTTCTCTATTTGCATAATGGCTAAAAAAACGGAAAGAAATACGATTTTTATTCCTTTCTATTACAAACGAATTGTTATTTCTCCGATGGTAAAACCGTGTTCACGCTCCCCATATTTTTTCTATCTTTGCCGCTCATTATCAGAAAACTTTTTGAATAACAAAGCAATGGATTATAAATTCTGGGAGATCGAGCCGAAATGGCAGCAATATTGGGAAAAAAACAAGACGTTTAAAACCCCGAATGATTTTTCGAAACCAAAATATTATGTACTCGACATGTTCCCATATCCGTCGGGAGCAGGGTTGCACGTAGGACATCCCGAGGGCTACACGGCAACCGACATCATGAGCCGTTACAAACGGATGAAAGGCTTTAACGTTTTACACCCCATGGGTTGGGATGCTTTCGGATTGCCTGCCGAGCAATATGCCATGCAAACCGGGACCCATCCGGCCATCACCACCAATAAAAACTGTGACAATTTCCGTCGTCAGATCAAAGCGCTGGGATTGAGTTACGATTGGGACCGCGAAATCAATACCACCGATCCGAAATATTTCAAATGGACGCAGTGGATTTTCATTCAACTGTACAATACGTGGTTCGATGCGGAGCAGGGCAAAGGCCGTCCGATCAGCGAATTGCCCATTCCTTCAGAAATAAAAGAACAAGGCAATGCTGCCGTTGCTGAATACATCAGCAAAAAACGACTGGCTTACTACGATAACGCGCAGGTTTGGTGGTGCGAATCGTGTAAAACGGTTTGTGCCAACGAAGAAGTACTGACCGATGGTGCGCACGAGAAATGCGGCAACCGGGTGATCCGCAAAAACCTGAAACAATGGTTGCTTCGTATTCCGCATTACGCACAGCGCCTGCTCGAAGGTCTCGACAGCCTCGACTGGCCCGAAGGCGTGAAAGACATGCAGAAAAACTGGATCGGCAAATCGACCGGCGCCGAAGTTGATTTTTCGCTCGATGGTCTGGATGAAAAACTGCGCGTGTACACCACCCGTCCCGACACCTTGTTTGGCGCAACATACATGGTTGTTTCGCCCGAACACCCAATGCTTTCGAAACTGGTTACTTCTGAATTCTCAGAAAAAGTAAACGCATATACACAGGCTGCCTCGCTGAAGTCGGATATGGATCGCACCGAACTGGCCAAAGATAAAACCGGGGTATTCACCGGGCGTTATGCCATCAACCCGATTAACGGCAACAAAATACCCGTTTGGGTGGCCGACTATGTGTTGATGGGCTACGGAACCGGTGCCATCATGGCCGTTCCGGCGCACGACACCCGCGACTTCGAGTTTGCTGAAAAATTTGGTATCCCGATTATCTGCATCCTCGACCCGAAAGAAGCCGACGAAGAAACCCGCGCACAGGTGCTGGCCGGCAAAGCCTGCTGGACCGAAGACGGCGCGTACATCAACTCGGCGAGCGATGTGACCGGGTTTGATATTAACGGACTGAATAAAAAAGAAGGAATTGCAAAAACCATTGCGTGGCTGGGCGAATGCGGTTTGGGCAAGGCAACGGTTAATTTCAAACTGCGCGACTGGTTGTTCAGCCGCCAGCGTTACTGGGGCGAACCTTTTCCTGTGATTCACTGGGAAGACGGCGAAGTGAGCCTGCTCGACGAAAGCGAACTGCCCCACGAACTGCCCCAGATGGAGAAATACCAACCGGGCGAAGGCGGTGAGTCGCCGCTGGCAAATGCCACCGAATGGCTTGAGGTGATCGACCAAAACGGTCGCAAAGGACGCCGCGAAACCAACACCATGCCGCAATGGGCCGGTTCATGCTGGTACTATCTGCGTTATATCGACCCCAAAAACGACGAGAAAATATTCGACCCGAAACTGGAAAACTACTGGATGCCGGTCGACCTGTATGTTGGCGGTGCCGAACATGCCGTACTTCACCTGTTGTATTCGCGTTTCTGGCACAAAGTGTTGTTCGATCTCGGCATTGTTTCGACCAACGAGCCGTTCCAAAAACTGTTCAACCAGGGAATGATTCTGGCTTTTGCTTACGAAACCGCTACCGGGGCCAAAGTGGCTTCCGATTTGGTGGAAGAAAAAGACGGGAAATATTTCCATACTGAAACCGGTGAGGAGCTGAAACAGATTGTTGCAAAAATGTCGAAGTCGCTGAAAAATGTGGTGAACCCCGACGATGTTTGCGAAAAATACGGGGCCGACTCGTTGCGCCTGTACGAAATGTTTATGGGCCCGCTTGACGATACCAAACCCTGGGCCGAAAACGGGGTAAAAGGGGTGTTCGGCTTTTTAGGCCGTGCCTGCCGTTTCTTTGCCAATACTGAAAATATTGTGGATGGCGACGAAGACCGCGAAACCGCGAAACTATTGCACCAGACCATTAAAAAAGTAGGCGAAGATATCGAGAACCTGAAATTCAATACCGGTATTTCGGCGCTGATGGTTTTCAATAACCTGGCCTACAAAAAAGGAAAGGTAACCAAAGCCACTGCCGAAACATTCGCGAAAATACTTTCGCCGTATGCACCGCACCTGGCCGAAGAATTGTGGCAACTATACGGGCACAGCGAAACACTGGCGTACGAACCATGGCCGCAGGTCGATTTGAGCCTGATGGAAGAAGACACGTTTGAGTACCCGGTTTCGTTCAACGGAAAGATGCGTTTCAAACTCGAACTTCCGGCCGATATGCCGGTTGCTGAAATCGAAAAGGCAGCCCTTGCTCACGAAATGGCACAAAAATGGACCGAAGGCAAAGCACCGAAGAAAGTGATTATCGTTCCGAAGAAGATTATCAATATTGTAGTATAATAAAGCGTCCCCACGCTATAAACACACAACAAAAAGGATGGAACCTACAGAACTGGTTTCATCCTTTTTTGTGCCAATCAACCAACGAATTTTTCACGCTGTCGGAGGGGTTGCCTGTTTACAAACATGAAACTCCTTCGGACACTGTTCTGCACTACAAATAATGCTCCCCAGTTTGCGATGAGATTCCGGCCTGCGCCGGAATGACGCTATAATGCGAAGATGGCACGACAATATTGTACTGACGCGAAAGAAAGAGGAAAGTAAAAACAAAAAGCCCGAAGTATCGACCTCCGGGCTTTTCAATATATTTTGCTTTGGAAAAATTATTCTCCGAGAACAGCAGCAATTCCTGGTAATACGCGGCCTTCGAGGTATTCGAGCAACGCACCACCGGCCGTTGAAATATACGAAACCTGATCGGCCAATTCGAATTTATTGATGCAGGCAACCGAGTCGCCACCACCGATGAGCGAGAAAGCGCCTTTTTTCGTTGCAGCAGCAATGGCATCGGCAACAGCGCGTGAACCCACTGCAAATTTGTCGAATTCGAAAACACCAACCGGGCCATTCCAAAGAATAGTTCCTGAATTTTCAATTACATTTTTGAAAGTAGCAATCGTTTCAGGACCGGCATCCAGACCTTGCCATCCGTCGGGGATATTGTTGGCAGGAGCAGGTTGGGTATTTGCTTCAGGACTGAAATCGTCGGCAGCAACAACGTCGGTTGCGATGTACAACTTCACTCCTTTTTCAGCTGCTTTTTTCTGAATAGCCAATGCCATTTCAAGATAATCGTCTTCGCAAATCGAGTTCCCGATTTTACCGCCATTGGCTTTTACGAATGTGTAAGTCATTCCACCGCCGATGATCAGGTTGTCTACTTTGTCCAACATGTTTTCGATGATGGTAATTTTCGATGAAACTTTTGCGCCGCCCATGATTGCAGTCATCGGACGGGTTGGGTTTTTCAGTACTTTGTCGAGGCTTTCAATTTCGCCTTCAATCAGGAAACCAAACATTTTGTCGTTCGGGAAGAATTCAGCCATCACTGCGGTTGAGGCGTGGGCGCGGTGAGCTGTTCCGAATGCGTCGTTCACCCAGCAGTCGCCGTTTTCAGCCAACTGGCGAGCGAATTCCACATCTCCTTTTTCTTCTTCCTTGTGGAAACGAAGGTTTTCGAGCAACAATACTTCGCCCGGTTTCAGTGCTTTTGCTATGGCTTTTACTTCTTCGCCAATGCAATCGGGAGCAAGTTTCACTTCAACACCCAGCAGGTCGCTGAAATGTTTTACAAGATGACGCATCGAATATTTGTCTTCCGGTCCGCTTTTCGGACGGCCAAAGTGCGACATGATAATCGGGGAGCCGCCTTTTTCAATAATCTTTTTGATTGTTGGTATGGCTGCACGGATACGTGTATCATCAGTAATCTCAAAATTTTCATTCAACGGAACGTTAAAATCCACGCGGATCAATGCTTTTTTTCCGGCGAAATCGTAAGTGCTGATTGTTTGCATATTTATTTTTTTTAGTACTTAAATTTGAACTCAAAGATAGAAAAAATATATTCCTTCTGAAATGGCGGCGCTGTAACAGGGCAAACGCATCTAAAATGCAAGTATTGCATAACTCATTTTCTTCGGCCTGAAAGGCCAGCTTATTCTAGCCCCAGACAACGTCTGGGGTAAAAGGAATAATAGAAAAACCGTCCGTGCGGTAACAATAACAAAGGCAAAAATCTTCTTTCGGACGAAATTTGGATACATACCTCTTCGTCCGAAATAACGACAACCTTTCAAAATATGTTATAGCGCGGACGATTTTAACGCCCATTTTCCTACCCAGGGTGTCACTCCGTTTGCCCTGGGCTAAAATAAACTGGCCTTTCAGGCTGTTGGTTTGTCTAAATATCATCATTTCAGTTTCAAAATGATCGGTATAAAGTGTAGTCCTGCATACTGGGGTATAAAAAAATTAGATGCGTTTGCCCTGGGCGCTGTAACCTGAATGTCAGGATTAATAATAAAATAAAATTCAACAGGAGAAAATTTCTACATCGAAACGGGTGTTTATGGAAGCAGGAATTTGTATTTTTGGACTTCTTCAAAAAAAATAAAAATGTTTTTTCGCCAGGTAATTGGTCAGGAAGGTATCAAAAAAAGTTTGCTCCAGTCGGCAAGAGACGGGCGGGTCAGTCATGCCCAATTGTTTGCAGGCCCCGACGGATCGGGAAACTTGCCCCTTGCCCTTGCCTATGCGCAATACGTTTCGTGCCAGAACAAGCAGGAAAACGATTCGTGCGGCGAATGTCCTTCGTGCAGGAAATACCAAAAAATGATCCATCCCGACCTTCATTTTGTTTTTCCGGTGGTGAAAACGCCGAAATTCAAAGACCCGGTGAGCGACAATTTTCTGGAAGAATGGCGGGCAATGGTTACAAAAAATGCCTATTTCGACCTCGACCAGTGGTTTGGACTGATTGGCGCCGAGAATGCGCAGGGTTTGATTTATTCGAACGAGAGCGAAGAAATTATCCACAAACTGAACCTGAAATCGTTTGAAGCCGAGTTCAAGGTGATGATCATCTGGATGCCGGAAAAAATGCACGTTGCCTGTGCCAACAAACTGCTGAAAATGATTGAGGAGCCGCCCAATAAAACCTTATTTTTGCTGGTGGCCGAAAACGAAGAAGACCTGATTGTTACCATCCGGTCGAGATGCCAGTTGGTAAAAATTCCGCCCATCGACGATGCATCGATGGAAAAAGCGCTGGCCAGTGTTCCCGAGGCTGAAGGTGCGAATATTCATAACATTGTTCACCTGGCGCGGGGAAATTTCCGCAAAGCGCTCGAATTGTTGCAACCCGACGACGTTTCGTTTTTCAACCTCGAAAAATTCAAAGATTTGATGCGCTCCTCATACGGGAGAAAATATATTGATCTGTTTTCCTGGTCGGAAAGCATGTCGAACATTGGCCGCGAAAAGCAAAAGACCTTTTTGCTTTATGGCATGAAATTACTGCGCGAGAACTTTATTTCGAACCTGAAAAATAACCAACTGGTTTTTATGGATGATAATGAGGCCGATTTTTCGAAACGTTTTGCCCCTTTCATCAACGAACGAAATATCATTCAACTGAGCGATCTCTTTGAAGAAGCCTTCAACCATATTGCAATGAATGGGAATCCGCGGATTATTTTTACAGATGTCGCTTTTAAAACGACAAAATTAATTCGGAAATAAAATACGTATTTTCAGTCAATCGGCATATTCTGATTAATCAGTTCGAACAGCAAATTGGCATCGATAGGTTTTGAAATGTAGGCCGAACAACCAGCTTTGAAGCAACTTTCCTTTTCTTCAAGCAAGGCATACGCTGTTTGTGTAATAATCGGGAATGTATAATTCATGCTTCGTAACTTTTTGATCACGTCGATGCCGTTCATTTCGGGCATGTTAATATCTGCCAATATCAAATCAGGCGTTTCCTGCAAAACCATTTCCATTAAGATTTTCCCATTTTTTGCGTGTCCAATTCGTGCATTCGTAGTTTCCATAATTTCTTTCAAATACAGAAACGACGAAAGATCGTCTTCCGCTATATAAATCAGTTTATTTTTCAGTTCCGGCATGCGGAACGATTTTTTCTGTCCGACAACAAATTGTTGTACCCGGGTTGCCGGATTATAAGGAAGCGAAAAATAGAATGTAGTTCCTTTTCCGAATTCCGATTCCAGCCAGATGTTGCCGTTCATTAAATTCAGTATTCCTTCGCTGATACTCAGCCCCAGTCCGGTTCCGCCAGTCGGGTTCTCGCCGCGAATTTGCATGAAGCGTTCGAAAATTATCTCCTGGCTTTCTTTTGGTATCCCAACCCCGGTATCTTCCACATAAAATACGATCTGTTTCCCTTCTGTATCTACCTGTTTCACCCCAAATTCGATATACCCGAAAGACGTGTTTTTTATTGCATTCGATATCAGGTTGTTGATTACCTGCTTAAACCGTACCGGATCGGTGTCGAAAATTAAACCGGGAGGGACGTTGTTGATATTAAGCCGCAAATCAATCTCGCTTTTTTGTTTCATCAAATTGCTTTGCAGGTGGTACAAATATGTTTCGTTCAGAATAGAATGAAGATTTTGTGCCGATATTTCGATGCGCAACTGATTTGATTCAATTTTGGCAATGTCCACAATGTCGTCGATAATGCGAAGAAGATGTTCTCCAGCCGATAAAATTAACCGACTGTATTGCGTTCTCTTTTTCCATTTTAAGCCCCGTTCAGTCATAAGTCCCGAAAAGCCGATAATACTGTTCATGGGTGTCCTGATTTCGTGCGACATGTTGGCCAGGAAGGCCGATTTGAGATGGTCGCTTTCTTCGGCTTTTAACTTGGCTTCGCGCAATTCGTCATTAATAACCTGTATTTGTTCGATGGTTGATTGCAATTCCTCGTTGACGGAAAGAAATTCTTCGTTCTGGGCGGCAATTTCCTGGTTTTTTTCAATAATTTCGAGTTCCATTTTTTTCCGGTCCGAGATGTCGAAAATATAACCTTCCAGATGGCTTAATTCCCCGGCTTCATTTCTTATCCCGGTTCCTTGTTCATACACCCACTTGCATTGTCCGTCTTTGGTGTTTATCCGATACTCCATTTTGTATTTTTCGTTTCTCGAAACTGCATCAAGAACGTTTTTCCTGACCGTATCCCGGTCTTCATGATGAATAATCTCGTTGTACGAAATCACTTTGTTGTGTAAAATCTCGTCAGTGGCATATCCGGTAAGGTTTATTACTCCGGCATTTAAAAACGACATGGTCCAGTTTCCATCATTCTCGCAGCGGTAAATAATCCCGTTCATATTTCCAAGAATCTCCTGTAACTTGAGTTCTTGTTCAGCTAGGGTTTTTTCTGCTTTCTTCTTTTCAGTTATATCCTGAATAGAGCAGATAACTCCATTAAACTGACCGTTTTCCCATATCGGCATCAACCAGCCAGTCAGGAATGTTTTTCTGTTCGCCTGGTTTACCGAAGTTACTTCATACTCAATTGGCACCTTTCCTTCTTTAACTTTCAGGTAATAGTTTGAGAATTCGCCGATGGTTTCTTCCGAAAAGTCTTTTAGAACATTGCGCCCGATGATATCCTTTTTTCTGGCTCCTGCAATTTTTTCGATGGCTGAATTAGTGAAGATAATTACATCATTTTTATTCGTGACCCAAATTCCATCATGTGTTGTTTCCAGAATTTTCTCATAAAACAGTTTTGTTTCATTGACCGTGATTTCTGCCTTTTTCTGTTGCGTGATATCAATAAAAGAAACTACAAAATGACCTTTCATCGGGCGGTACGCATGAACACTGTAATAACGGTCCAAAGCTCCGGAATAGTTTTCGAACTCAACTGGTTCGCCGGTAACAACAACTTGTCCGTATTTTTCGATCCAATATTGTTCGGTGTCAGGCAATACTTCCAACACCCTTCGACCAATTATATTCTCAGCTTTTAAACCGGTAAATTCCTCGAAAACCCGATTAATCCGGATGAATTCATAATCAACCGGATGACCCTTTTCATTGAAAATCATTCGATGAAAAGCCGAAGCAGAATTCATTTCATCGAATAAACGAAGAAAACTATCTTCGCCATAAACAGACTGATTGGGGATTGGAATACTCCGATCCCTTTTTAGCTTGTCCAATTCCTCTTTTAGTTGATTATTTTCGGTAATTAGAGCCTCGATTCGCGTTTTATTTTCATCCATCGTGTAAATTTATGCAGAAAACAGATTCAAGTTATATAAAATTCTGTAATCTATGGATTAATCTTCAAACGATTAATTCATATTGCTAAAAACAGATTCGATTGTATTATTGTTTGTTCCCCGATTATTGGACGCTTTTTTTATACGCATTAATCATTACTTTTGTATGTTTTATTCTCTGTCGGGAAGGCTTTTACTTCTGTCAGGCAGCAAATACAGTACTATGGATAAGTTTGAGTGCGAAGATAATTTGATTGACCGTGGCTGTTGTCGTGGAAATGGCGGAACCTGCTCGAAACTGGAGGTGTTCGATTGGCTTAGCGATGTCATTAATGTTGTCAATCCCGATGAACTGGTTGAAGTTCGTTTTAAAAATACACGTAAGGACTACTTTCATAATGTAAACCTCCTGAAATTAAAGCCCGGCGATATCATTGCTGTTGAAGCCAACCCGGGGCACGACATCGGAATTGTTTCGCTCACCGGCGATCTGGTGCTCGACCAGATGAAAAAGCACAAAGTTACCTTGGTGAACGGCGAATTGCGGAAAGTATACCGAAAAGCCAAACAGATTGATATCGACAAATGGAAAGAGTCAATGCAACAGGAACACCAAACCATGCTGAAGTCGAGACAAATAGCTACCGATCTGAGACTGGATATGAAAATTGGCGACGTGGAATACCAGGGAGACAAAACCAAGGCTATTTTTTATTACATCGCCGACGAGCGGGTAGACTTCCGACAACTAATTAAAGTTCTGGCCGATACGTTCCGCATCCGAATTGAGATGAAACAAATTGGTGCTCGCCAGGAAGCCGGTCGTATCGGAGGCATTGGCCCTTGTGGGCGCGAACTTTGCTGTGCCACCTGGGTTCATAGTTTTGTTTCGGTAACGACCAACTCTGCCCGCTATCAGGAAATATCGCTGAACCCGCAAAAACTGGCCGGTCAGTGTGGTAAACTGAAGTGCTGCCTCAATTACGAAGTGGATACTTACATTGATGCACGGCGTGATTTTCCGCCTACCAATGTGGCGCTGGAAACCGAGAAAGGACGATATATTTTTCAGAAATCGGAAATATTTAAAGGAATGTACTGGTATTCGCTCGACAACGAAGCGCCAATGAACCAAGTTGCTATTCCGGTGGAAAGGGTAAAAGAAATTATTCGTCAGAACCAGAAAAAAAAGAAAGTTGAAAAATTGGCAGGTAAAGAACCGGAACTACCTGTGCTTGAAGAAAAAGGGTACAAAGACGTAATAGAACAAGGCAGTTTGACCCGTTTCGATGATCCAAAAAAATCGAACAGGAATAAAGGACGCGGTAAGAGCCGTAATTTTAAACGCCGTAATCCACAGCAAAAACCATGAAACGTTTCATTCTGTTTTTTCTGATCATCGGATCACTTGCATCCTGCGGCGACCGAAACAGGATTTTTGAATCATACGGAGACATTGATCATGCCGGATGGGGCAAAGATTCGGTTCTGGTTTTCAATTTCGACATAAAAGACACAGTTCAGGCAAATAATCTATATATCAATTTGCGGAATGAAGGGAACTATCCGTACAGCAACATCTGGCTGTTCCTTTCGATCGATTCGCCCGATGGAACCAGTTTGGCTGATACCATTGAAATAAGCCTGGCCGATAATGCCGGGAAATGGTTGGGCCGCGGGCTGGGCGGCTTGTTCGATAACCAGTTTGTTTACCGGTCGAATATTTATTTTCCACAACGTGGTACTTACCAATTTAATATACAGCACGGCATGCGCGACGAAATGCTCAAAGGAATACGCGGCGTGGGAATCAGGGTTGAAAAGAGAAAATAAGTTATTGAAAAGTGGGAAAAGGTAAACTTAAAAAATTTGCTGATCTGGCTTCGTACGAACATGTTATTGAAGTCCCGTTTAAAAGCATCGATCAGGATGATTACGAATTGAAAGGAAACTGGGCGGGCTTTTTCGGAAACAATCACCCAATCGTTCTGGAATTGGGTTGCGGCAAAGGCGAATATTCAGTTCAACTGGCTGAAAAATATCCGGATAAAAACTTCATTGGAATCGATATAAAAGGCGCACGCATGTGGAAAGGCGCTACCGAAGCGAAACAAAAAGGGTTGAAAAATGTAGCTTTTTTGCGCACCAATATCGAAATCATCAATACTTTTTTTACTGAAGGTGAAGTTTCGGAAATATGGCTGACTTTCCCCGATCCGCAAATGAAAAAAGCACGAAGAAGGCTGACGGCCACCAATTTCATGGAAAAGTACCGGGATGTGCTGGTCCGAAATGGCCTTGTGCATCTGAAAACCGACAGCAATTTTCAATACCGGTACACCGAAGCCATGGTTCTGAAAAACCGGTTCGACATAGTTTGCAACACCGATGATTTGTACAATTCGGGACCGGCCGACGATATCCTGTCGATCCGTACTTTTTACGAGAAACAGTGGTTGGAACGGGGCATCAGTATAAAATATATTTCATTTCGCCTCAACCACAGTGAACCTCTCAGCGAGCCCAATGTTGTAATAGAAAGAGATCCGTACCGGAGTTTCGGGCGGAGCGCCAGAGAATAATGTCCGATTTTTATCAACAGGTTTACGAAGTTGCCCGGCAAATACCGGCAGGCCGGATTACCAGCTACGGGGCTATTGCTGCGTTTCTGGGTTCGAAGCAGTCGTCGCGCATGGTTGGTTGGGCAATGAATAATGCCCATTCGCAGGACGAATACATCCCGGCACACCGGGTGGTGAACCGCAATGGCTTGCTCACTGGCAAACATCATTTTGGCACCGCGAATGCAATGCAGGAATTGCTCGAAAGCGAAGGTTTTGTAATTGAAGACGATCAAATCATGAATTTCAAGGAGAATTTCTGGGACCCGGCAAAAGAGCTTTCAATGGAAAACAGTTGAAGGCAATGGAAAATGATGGAAAACAATTGTTTTCGACTGTCTTCTACCGTTTTCCATTTTTTCTTAAAAAATGGATTCATTTAAAATTAAATACAATGTCAGATATTCCACGCAAATTTATAGTCCCGAAAGATATTACCGATGCACTTCGGAACGTCGATTTTCCGGGAAGCAAAGAAAATATCGTCGGGCTCGACATGGTTCAGGAAATACGGATTGCCGGTAAAAAAGTAAGTTTTTCACTGGTGTTCCAGCGTTCCGATGATCCGCAAATTGAAACGGTAAAAGAAGCCTGCATTGCCGCTATCGCGAAATACGTTGGCGAAGAGGTGGAAGTGCGGGGCAACATCAGTGTGAAAGCCATTCACCAGATGGAACGCCGTTTGTTGGCCGGGGTGAAAAATATTGTTGCCATTGCTTCAGGCAAAGGTGGGGTTGGGAAATCAACCGTGTCGGTGAACCTGGCTGTGGCGCTGGCAAATACCGGAGCAAAAGTCGGGCTGATCGATGCCGATATTTACGGGCCATCGCTTCCCAAAATGTTTGGGGTTGAAGATGTGCGCCCGGTGAGCATCAAAATTGATGGTCGCGACCGAATCGAGCCGGTTGAAAAATTCGGGGTAAAAATGCTTTCGATTGGTTTTTTTGTGGCCGCCGAAAACGCCCTGATATGGCGTGGGCCAATGGCTTCGAATGCGCTGAAACAACTGATTGCCGATGGCAACTGGGGCGAGCTCGACTACTTGCTGATCGATCTTCCTCCCGGAACCAGCGACATCCACCTGAGCCTGGTGCAAACCATTCCGGTAACCGGGGCCGTAATTGTTACCACTCCGCAGGATGTGGCGCTGGCCGATGTGGTAAAAGGGGTCAGTATGTTCCAGAGCAAATCGATTAATGTGCCGGTGCTGGGGCTGGTCGAGAACATGGCCTGGTTCACTCCCGAAGAATTGCCAAACAACAAATATTACATTTTCGGAAAAGAAGGCGGTAAAAAATTAGCCGACCAAATGGGGCTGGTACTGATGGGGCAAATTCCTATTGTTCAAAGCATCCGCGAAGGTGGCGACTCGGGCAACCCGTCGGCAGTTGATCCTGCTTCGCCGGTAGGCCGGGCATTTGCTGAGATTGCAGAAAACCTGGTTGCCCGGTTGGAAATCAGAAACCAAAACCTCAATCCAACCAAAAAAGTGAAGGTTTCAAAAAAATAGCAACCAGGCAATCCAATGAAAAATAAGCAAGTAACGCCCGGAATGTTAATTATTTTACACGTTCCGGGCTATTTCTTTGTGAAATAGTAAATTTAACATTGACGTTACTTTCAACTTTATATAAACCAGTATTTTTGATAAATTTTTGAAAATGCTGATCGATACCCATTCACATATATATTCCGAAGATTATTCCGACGATATTGACCAGGTGATTGAACGGGCATACCAATGCAATGTCCGTAAAATTGTCCTGCCCAATATCGATAGTTCATCGCTTAAAAGCATGCTCGACCTGTCAACTGCCTATCCTCAGATATGCTTTCCGCTGATTGGGTTGCATCCAACTTCAGTAAATGAAGATTATCGCGATGAATTGCAGCTGGTAGACTTTTGGCTGACCAAACGGAAATTTTTTGGGATTGGAGAAATTGGCATTGATTTGTACTGGGATAAAACGTTTTTGAACGAACAAATTATTGTTTTCAGGCACCAACTTCAGTTGGCAAAAGAATACAAATTACCTGTTGTGATCCATGTCCGTGATTCGTTTGAACAGGTATTCGAAAATTTGCTTCCTGAGCTGGATGGTACTTTGACGGGAGTTTTCCACAGTTTCTCAGGTTCTCCCGAGCAGGCAAAACAGGTTATCGATATCGGGTTTAAGATCGGAGTTAACGGCATTATTACGTTTAAAAATTCAGGATTGGATAAAATTATTCAGAAAATTTCTCCTGAACATTTGCTCCTTGAAACCGATTCGCCCTACCTGACCCCGGTCCCTTTTCGCGGAAAACGGAACGAAAGTTCATACCTCATATATGTAGCCCGAAAAATTGCCGAACTTCATCACACTACCGTTGACGAAATTGCGCGCATAACAACTGAAAATGCTGAAAAACTTTTCGGTATATAATTTTTTCTTTCTGTAAATTTGGGGCAAATAAATATCAATAAATTACATGGATAGAAAACCAGCTATTCTGATAATTTATACAGGCGGAACGATTGGGATGGTTCAGAAAGAATCAGATGGTAGCCTGACACCTGTGAAATTCGACCAAATACTGGAGGAGGTTCCGGAACTTAATCGGTTGGGATATAATTTGTCAGCAGTTACTTTCAATCCGCCGATTGATTCATCGAATATGACCATTGCCATTTGGATGAAAATTGCCAATACCATTAAACAGAATTATCAGTATTACGATGGGTTTGTGATATTGCATGGCACCGATACCATGGCCTATACCGCTTCGGCTCTAAGTTTTATGTTTGAAAATCTGGATAAACCGGTAGTCATGACCGGCTCGCAGTTACCTATCGGTATTCTGAGGACGGACGGAAAAGAAAACCTGATCACATCCATCGAAATTGCCGCGGCTAAAAAAAATGGCATGGCAATTGTTCCCGAAGTATGCGTTTATTTCGACAATAAGTTGTTCAGGGGAAACCGAACGAGCAAAAGGCACGCTGATCATTTTAGTGCATTCGACTCGGTGAACTATCCCTTACTTGCAAAAGCCGGCGTTGAAATAAAATTTTTTCACGAAAATATTTATTACCCGGCCAATAAAGGCATCATAAAGGTAAATACGAAGTTTGATGAAAGAGTAGTTATTTTTAAAATTTTTCCGGGTATGAGCAAGGCGGTCTTTGAAAGTATTATTGATATTCCCGGATTGAGAGGAATTGTTTTAGAGTCGTTCGGTGCGGGAAATGTTCCGACAACAGCATGGATGATTAGCTTGATAAAAAAAGCGATACGAAAAAAAATCATTGTGTTGAACATTACACAATGTCAGGGTGGAGCGGTAAATATGGGACAATACAAAACCAGTTTAGAGCTTCTGAGGGCGGGAGTTGTAACCGGAAAAGACATGACATCGGAAGCAGCGGTAACGAAACTTATGTTCTTATTAGGGCAGGACTTAAAACAGGAAGAAATAAAGATGCATCTCAATAAAAATATGAGTGGGGAAATAAGTGAGTAGCTCGTTTGTATTTCCCATTTTTTTTGTAATTTGCAGCCCTGAAAAAAAAATGGTGTCAGGCAATGAAGTTTGGAGAGATGCAGGAGTGGCTGAACTGGCACGCCTGGAAAGCGTGTGTACCCCGAAAGGGTACCGAGGGTTCGAATCCCTCTCTCTCCGCTGTTATTTGAAAAGATTAGAAGCAAATATATTGAATATAACAAATTAAAATTTTTGGAGATTTACTAATTAAAATTTAAAACCAAGATGAAAAAACTATTTGCGTTAATAGCAATTCTCGGGATGCTCTATATCGTGGCATCAAAAAATGCAGTTGCTCAGGGTTCAGCAAGCCCAACTGCGACTGAAAAAGTTACCGCAGCCAATGCGGAAGAAACAGCTGCTGCTAATGCTGAAGAAGGTCGGTCGATGCACAGTCAGCTCAAACAAAAATTTATTGAAGGTGGGCCTGGTTTTATGGCTTCAATCTTGCTCTGTTTTATTTTAGGGCTTGCTTTTGCTTTGGAACGTGTGATCTACCTGAACTTGTCGACAAGTAACAATAAAAAACTGTTGATTAATATCGAAGAAGCTTTGGCCAACGGAGGTATTGAAGCAGCAAAAGAAGTTTGCCGCAATACCCGCGGACCAGTTGCCAGTATTTTTTACCAGGGACTTGACCGCTCTCATGAAGGATTGGATATCGTTGAAAAAACGGTTGTTTCCTATGGCGGTGTTCAAACAGGTTTACTTGAAAAAGGATTGAGCTGGATCGCACTGTTTATCGCATTGGCTCCTATGCTCGGGTTCCTTGGAACAGTAATCGGGTTGATCGTTGCTTTTGATGCTATTGAGGTGGCAGGAGATATCAGTCCTTCATTGGTTGCAAATGGTATGAAAATTGCCTTGATCACAACCGTTGGTGGTTTGATCGTTGCTATTATTCTGCAGATCTTTTACAACTATTGTCTTGCAAAAATTGATGGTATTGTAAATAGCATGGAAGATGCTTCAATTTCACTGATCGACATTTTGGTAAAATACAATCTTAAAAAATAAACAGCCTTATGAAGATTGAAAAGATATTAAACATCATGATGTGGGTGCTTATAGCTGTTTCTGCGTTTCTCATGATATCATTTATTGCAAGTATAAGTGATGATGAAGCAAACTCAGCAATGGATGCATGGCTCAACACAAATCTGACGTGGACATATATTTTATTAATAGTAACAATTATTTTAGTAGTACTTTTTAGTTTTGTTCAAACTTTTGAAGATAAAAAATCGACCAAGGGTGCACTTGTTTTAGCTGGTGCTACTGTCGTAATTTTTGGTATTTCGTACATGCTTGCTTCGGATGAAATTCCACAATTCTTTGGAGTTGAACGGTTCGTAGCAGATGGAACACTTACCAATACGGTTTCAAAATGGATCGATACTACATTAATTGTTTCTTATATTTTATTTGTCCTCACAACAGTAGCTACTTTATTTTGGTCTGTAAGCCGGATATTTAGTAAGAAGTAATAGCCTTTTAATAAACAGGAAAAATTAAAATTATGGCGAACAAACTACCTGAAATACCCAGCGCATCATTGGCCGATATGGCATTTATGATCCTTATCTTTTTCCTGGTAACAGCAACAATGGATACTGATAACGGGTTGGAACGCAGATTGCCCCCTATGCCCCCCGAAAATCAAGAAGATGACGATACACCTCCCATTAAGGAGAGAAATGTATTTGTGGTTTTGGTGAATGCACAAAACCAGTTGCTGGTTGAGGGTGAATGGATGGAGATCAAAAATCTGCGGGAGAAGGCCAAGGAGTTTATGGCAAATCCCAATAACGACCCCAATCTACCCGAGAAAGCAGTAAAGAATGTTCCTTTTTTCGGAGATGTTCCAATTACCAAAGGAGTTATTTCTTTGCAGAACCATGTCGGTACTCAATATGGAACCTACATTGCTGTTCAAAGTGAGCTGGTAGGGGCAATCAATGATTTGAGGGAGGAATTGGCGCAACAGAAATTTGGAAAGCCCTTTGTTCAGCTTGATAAAGATCAAAAAGACGCAGTTCAGGACATTTATCCTTCCAAAATATCTGAGGCAGAACCTAAAAAAGTAGGAGGAATATAATATGTCAAAATTTAGAAAAGATAGTGGTAAAGAACTACCCGCAATTTCGACATCATCATTGCCGGATATCGTGTTCATGATACTTTTCTTTTTTATGATAACCGTGCAAATGAGGGATGTAACTTTAAAAGTTCATATTGTAATTCCTGAAGCTGCCGAACTTTCTAAATTGGAGAAGAAATCGTTGGTTAGTTATATTTATGTGGGAGAACCTCAAAAACAGTATCAAAAAGTTTTTGGGACAGAACCACGGGTACAGTTGAATGATGTATTTGCAAATGTATCGGATATTGTTGATTATATCGTTGCTGAAAGAGAATCCCGCGATGAAGCTGAGGTCCCTTTTATGATTACCTCATTGAAAGTAGATGAATTCACAAAAATGGGTATCGTTCAGGATATAAAACAAGAACTCCGCAAAGCTTCTGCATTGCACATTAATTATTCCGCGAGGAAGAAAGTAGAACTTTGATTTATCAACAAGATAAAAAAGATAAAGGGTAGCGAAAGTTACCCTTTTCTTTTTTCTGATATTCTAAAGGAAGATGCCAGATAGAAAACTTCTGATCATCTATAGTAATCTTTGGAATGAGCTTGTTCTATTAGGAAATGGTTAATTATCAAAAATATAACAACCATTAAGGGGCGCAAATTATCAACATACAGCATTTTTTATTTTTTTTGTATTAACATTGACTGAAACAACGTCCGATTAGAAATTAAAATTTTCGTGTGACAACATTGTTTAATATTCGTTGAAACGATGGAATGGACAACAATGCAAGTGTGCAATTTATAAAACAACCGACCGTGGAAAATCCTATTTGGAAAAAATTATTTGTAGAATCGAATATTCCGGAAAAATTAACCCCTTTAAAAGAATTAAGCCGGAATATCTGGTGGGCATGGAATAACGAGGCACGTGAGTTGTTTCAGACCATCGATGCCGAAATATGGGAAGAATGTGAACACAATCCGATCGTGTTGCTCGAAAAAGTCAATTATCAACGTTTTCTTGAGCTGGAGAGAGATTCTCACTTCATGGGGAAGCTGGAATATGCGCACAGCCTGTTTCGTAATTATATTGAAGAACGTAAAAACCTGCACGGTCCTGCAATTGCTTATTTCAGCATGGAATACGGGTTGCACGACAGTTTAAAAATATTTTCCGGTGGCCTTGGAATTCTGGCTGGCGACTATTTGAAAGAAGCCAGCGATCAGCGTGTTAATCTGGTTGGGGTTGGGCTTCTTTACCGCTATGGATATTTTAAACAAACCATCTCGATCAATGGAGAGCAGATGTCGAACTACGAGGCGCAGCAGTTCTCTAAAATACCGGTTCAGCCGGCATACAACCAAAATGGCAACTGGGTACACGTGGACGTTGAATATCCTGACAGGACAGTAAAAGCACGTGTTTGGAAATCAGAGATCGGTTCGATTAAATTATTCCTTCTGGATACCGATTTTGAAGATAATTCGGAAGCAGACCGCTTCGTTACCCATCACCTTTATGGTGGCGACAACGAAAACCGTCTGAAGCAGGAAATACTGCTGGGCATGGGTGGCATCCGCGTTTTAAAAGAACTGGGTTATAATGCCGATGTTTACCACTGCAACGAAGGCCATTCTGCATTTATCGGGCTGGAAAGAATTTGTAATTACGTGAACACCGAGAAACTTACCTGGGCCGAAGCGCGCGAAGTCGTTCGGGCATCAACGCTTTTCACGACACACACTCCGGTGCCTGCCGGTCACGACGCTTTCCACGACGATCTGTTTAAACGATACATGGAAAAATATCCCCCAAAAGTTGGTTTGAGTTGGGAAGAATTTATTTTGCTGGGAAAAGCCGATCCGAAGGAAGATCATTTCAATATGAGCTATCTGGCTTGTAATCTTTCACAGGGAATCAATGGAGTGAGCCAGTTGCACGGCGATGTTTCAAAAGAGGTATTAAAACCGCTCTACAAAGGTTTTTTGCCCGAAGAACTGGAGATTGGATACGTAACCAATGGGGTTCATTATTCAACCTGGGTAGCCAAGGAATGGCGGCAATTACATCAGAAATATTTTGGTGAAGGATTTCCCAACAATCAACTTGATGCGACAGCCTGGGACAATATTTACAATGCTCCCGACGACGAAATATGGAATACCAAGCAACAGCTTCGGATGAAGACCATTGCTTATGTGAAACAACGATTTGAAGATAGCTGGATTAAACGCCACGAGAATCCAAAATTGATTAACGAGGTATTGAACAAGCTGAATCCGAACGCTCTGACTATCGGTTTTGCACGCCGTTTCGCCACTTACAAAAGGGCACATGTATTATTCCAGAACCTCGATCGTCTCTCCAGAATTGTAAATAATCCGAGCCGTCCAGTTCAGTTTATTTTTGCAGGGAAAGCCCATCCCGCAGACAAAGCAGGACAGGATCTGATCAAGATGATTGTCGATATTTCAAAACGCCCCGAGTTCATCGGTAAAGTTTTGTTTGTTCAAAACTACGATATGAACCTGGCAAAAATGCTACTCCAGGGAGTCGATATCTGGATGAACACACCAACCCGTCCGTTGGAAGCCTCGGGGACCAGCGGCGAAAAAGGAGTGATGAACGGAACTCTTCATTTCTCGGTACTCGACGGTTGGTGGTGTGAAGGTTACCGCGAACATGCCGGATGGGCATTGCCACAGGAACGCACCTATGATGTGCAGGATTATCAGGATCAATTGGATGCCGAAATCATCTACAATATATTGGAACAGGAAATACTTCCCGACTTTTACACCCGGAACGTTCAAGGTATTCCTGAAAAATGGGTTTCATACCTGAAAAACACTTTTGCTCAGGTGGCGCCTAATTTTACAACAGCACGAATGATCAACGATTACCAGCAGCAGTATTACAAACCGCAAGCCGATCGTACCGCAAAAATGAAAGCTGATGGATACAAAATGGCAAAAGAGTTGGCTGCCTGGAAAGACAAGATTGCATTGAACTGGGATCAACTGGAATTGAAAGACCTGCAAATTACCGACGGTATTACCAATGTGCTGGAAATCGGCAAGGTATATCCGGCCCAGGTGACACTCGATCTTAAAGGTCTGTTTCCCGGCGAGGTGGGTGTTGAAATGGTTATTACTGAAAACGGGGAAGATGGCGGTTCTCCTCATCTGGTGGAAGCGGTTGAATTTGAAGGCGGCACGCTGGATGGTACCGTTTGTACTTACAATTTGCACCTTCAGTTGATGGATCCGGGAGCTTACAATTACGGAATACGGGTGTTTGCAAAAAACCATGAACTACCTCATCGACAGGATTTTATGTATATAAAGTGGTTGTAAAAGTAAAAGCTGCTGTCAAATCCGTAACAACTCACGTTTTTCTTATTTTTAGGGTAAAAGACGATAATAGGAACAGGTTCTTAATCGGTTTATTGCACATAGGCAAACCCGGATTCCCTGTTATTTTCCCATTCAGCCCAGCTGATTGAGGAAATATAACTACGGAGCATGCCATCGAACAATTTTACAGCCTGAAGTTTATTCCTGATTTGCGATATTTGTTGTGTTTCCGTTTCAATGTTCTCGATCCGCTGACTTAAAAAAGACTTCATTTGATCGCTAGAGGAAGGATTGTTCTGATTTTCTTCGATCAAGGACTGTAAAGTTGCGGGAACCATAATATTGTCGGTACTTATCTGAGGCAGGTAAATTCCCATGACAGTCATCCAATTGTCGGGGAGGGTGTATTGCCAGTCAAGATATTTCCGGATAGAAGTTTTCATCTTGTCGTAATTCGCCGGAGTTTCATTGATGAGAGATGCTTGCTGGGTGATGAATGTGTTTAGCCGACTCCACTCCGATTGAAGTTTTTCAAATATACCCAGATCGGCGATAGGACGGTCGCTTGGCAAACCCACAAAATGAATTTCAGTATTAAATGCCGGGCTACTTGCTTTTACTTGTTGGAAATATTCGCTCAACGAATTGATACTGACTTGTAAATCCCGGATATCCTTTTGTGCCAAAGCATAATTCAGATGGATTAAGTGGTATTCTATTGTGTCGAAATTACTCTGTATGGTATTCAGCCGTTGGGCTATCCCATCATCTTTTGTTCCCTGCGAATGAATGTTTTTCGATACATACCAGGTGCTGGTTGAACCTGCTACATTCAGGTATATGAATGCTTCGCTGGTGTTTCGTTCCAGTTTCTGTTCTTCTCCGGCAGTAAATTGCCATATTGTATTGAGGTTAACTTTCAGGTAAGTTCTTGTAAAATCGTCAACTCCAATCTGAATGTTTGCCTCGTTGGATGCCGATGAGCTTTTCTTTACTGAAAGGTGCTTATCCGACGAGAAAAGAGCATTCTCACTCATCAGTTTCCACTCGGAGTTGACATTTTTATCTGTATAAACAAGACGGTTGACCCCTCTGCTAAGTACTTGTATATCTGGTGTTATCTTCAGGTAGTTATCGGGGTAGTTCACAAAATCGCGTCTGCCTCCTTTTTGTAATGCTTTTATATCAAGCATTTGCCCTTTCTGAACAGTAATCTCGCTACCATTCTGGTACATCTTTCCATTTACGTATATCTCTATAGACGGTTTTCTAACCTCTGCCTGTCCGAAAACCAACTGAAAAGATGCTAAAAACCAAATCACCAAAATCATCTCCCTTTTCATCTCTCTTGGTTTTAATTATTAGTTAATACGAAAAGCACACAAAAGGTTACCTTTTTTTTATATGTTTTTTAAGACAATCAACTTGTTATGACTTCATAAAAAAAATGAATTACCGGGGAACATAGGTTCTGTAGTTGTCTAAATCAATCCGGCGTCGGGGAATTAACATGACACAGGTTTTGTTTTACAGTTATTCAACTATTGATTTTCCCGGTGAATGGGAAGACGAAAAGGTGAATGCTTTTATGGGCGAAGACCTTTCCGGGAAAAAACAATACAGGAATAGTTTAAAAAAAGATGCTGAACTGGAGAGAAGACAAAATAGAAAACCATTATGGCATGCAGAAACACGATGTGTGCAAGATGACATCAATATACGTTTTTCAGGAGAAACAGAAAAAATGGATACACATTTGATATTTGAAGTGTCTGTGCTAAGGATCTAATCTTTTTAAAAGATCGGATCCTTCATGACTCGTTTATCGGTTGTCAACTTTTTCTGGGCTCAGGTCGTGATTTTGCATCCGGAACCAAGCCATTTCTTCGTATTTGGTGCCTGGGTTCCCGTAATTGCAAAACGGATCGATGCTGAGGCCGCCGCGGGGCAGAAATTTTCCCCACACTTCAATGTATTTCGGTTTCATTAACGCAATCAGGTCTTTCATAATGATGTTGATACAATCTTCGTGAAAAGCCCCGTGATTGCGGAAACTGAACAAATACAGTTTCAGGCTTTTGCTTTCAACCAATTTTTCATCAGGAATATAACTCAGGTAGATCGTTGCGAAATCGGGTTGTCCGGTGATGGGACATAAACTGGTAAATTCGGGGCAATTGAATTTCACCCAGTAATCGTGTTCGGGGTGCTTGTTGTCGAACGACTCCAATACATCCGGTTTGTAATCGAACGAATAACCAGTTTCGTTTCCGAGGTTTTTCAGATTGTCCATATCGTGTGATTTTTTATGTGTTTTCGAATAAAGACACCGCATGTGGTGTCTCTATGTTGCCGCATTTAATTATTTCTGGTTCTCAAATATATTTTTAATCCCCGGTTGCGTAATTTGCAGGCAGGGCATTTGCCACACCCGAAACTTTTGATCCCGTTGTAGCAGGTCACCGTTTCGTCTCTGATCAAATCGAAAACGCCAAGTTCATCGGCCAGTTGCCATATTTCAGCCTTGTTTTTCCACATCATCGGCGTGTGAATGGTGTACTGAAAATCCATCGAAAGGTTCAGCGTTTGGTTGAGTGACACGATGAAATCATTCCGGCAATCGGGGTATCCGCTGAAATCAGCCTGTCCGACACCGGTCACCAGATGGTTGATCTCGTTGGCTTTTGCAAAAATGGCAGCGTAGGTCAGGAACAACATGTTGCGGCCTTCCACCAGCGTGTTGGGCGGACGATCGCCCGGGTTATCCTTTTCAACCTCCATTCCCTGCGAGGTCAGCGCATTTTCGGTCAGTTGCGAAAGCAAATCAATCCTAAAAAATTGCAGTGTGACGCCCGCTTTTTCGGCAATACTTTTTGCTGATTCCAGTTCAATTTTATGCCGTTGTCCATAATAGAAAGCAATGGCAAATACTTCAGCAAAATGCTTTTTTGCCCAAAACAGGCAGGTAGTAGAATCCTGTCCGCCCGAAAAAACTACCAGTGCTTTTTCTCCAATCATTTTAAATTTGTTTTAACCGGAACGGGTTGTACGAAACCGAATAATCGAATGTGTCGGCGCCTTCCAGTTTCTTTACATATTTCACAACCAAAACCGTGAGCGGCAACACCGCAATTTCATAAACGGTTTTAATCAGCGCTTGCGTGAAAATCATTCCCAGAATCACTTTAAACGGGAATATTCCGGCAAACGCAATACTAATAAAAATAAGTGAGTCGGCGCTTTCTCCCACCAACGTGGAAAGAATTGCCCGTACCGAAAAGCCTTTCCCCTTGGTAAGTACTTTAAACTTGCTCATCACATAGGCATTCAGGAACGAACCGAGAAGATAGGCCAACAGGCTGGCTGCAACAATTCGCGGGGTGTTTCCCAAAACGGTTGCAAAAGCCTCCTGTTCCTGCCAGAATGGAGCCGGAGAAACGACAATCCCGAGGCTAAGAAAAGAAACCGCCAGAATGTTCACTCCAAATCCTGCCCAAATGATCAGACGGGCTTTCTGAAAACCCCATACTTCGGCAATTACATCGTTGATTATGTAAGCCAGTGGGAAAATAATCACACCTGCCGGTGCCGACCACGAGCCGATCATCATAATTTTTGAAGCAAGAATGTTGGAAATGATCAGGCAGGTTGCGAATAAAATACCTGCCAACATGAAAAGAACAGAAACTTTAGTTTTCATACTTCTTGTTTTTTACGTGGTTATCAAGAACACGTGATTAATAATGGCGCAAAGATATAAACAATTCTGAATAAGCAAATAAGGAGATTTCTGCGGAATGGGAATCGCCGCAAAAATTTCCTTTCACTTAATTGTATTGGTTTATAAATTTTATTTTTTTAACACCAGTGGTTTTATAATATCGGCCCAAAGCACATATCCTTCGCCGGTAAGGTGTAGCCCGTCGTTGGTGTATGCCGGGTTGAGCAGGTTGTCTCCCTTATTTTTGAAATGGCTGTATAGGTCAATAAAACCGAACTGATTTGCTTCGCACCAGCTTTTTAATTGCTGATTGACCCAGACCACTTCCTCTCCTTTATTGGTGTGGTTGGGGAACTTTTGTAACGAGGCATTCACAGGCAGGATGCTTTGCACAAATACTTTGGTTTTAGGCGAGCTTCTGCGAATTCGTGAGGCGATGGTACAAATATTCTGAAAAACAGTGTCTTTGGGTACTTCCCTCGAAAGGTCGTTGATGCCGATTAGGAGAAATACCTTATCCGGTTTCGAACGGGTCACTTCGTTGAGCCGGTACAATACTCCGTCGGTGGTGTCGCCGCTGATTCCCCTGTTTTTTATACGTAGATTGCCAAATAACTCGACCCATTCTGAGCCGTCAGTAATACTGTTGCCGAGGAAAATGATTTCGTTTTTTGTATCCGGTAGTTTTTCAAACAAAGTCCGGCGCTGATTGTAATAAGTGCTGAACTTATTGTCTTGTGCAGTGCTTGCCAGCATCAGAAAAACCAATGCAAACGGCAGAAAAACATATTTTTTCATTGTGCGAGGTTAATTGTTGTACAAATATGTCAATCTTCTGTTTTATTTGCAAATAAGCAGGTGCTTACCTTTGCCGGTATTCGCGTGGCGACATGTTCATCACTTTCCGGAACTGACGTGAGAAATAAAATTGATCCTCAAATCCGGTTTCACGGGCTATCCCGGCAATGCTCCAGTCGGTATTGTCAAGCAGTCGGCAGGCTCGTTGAATTTTCAACTGAATAAAATAATCGATGGGCGAATGTCCGGTGCGATTCACAAACAGGCGCGAAAAATGCGAAGCCGACAGGCTTACTTCTTCAGCCAGATCGTTCAATGTCAACTTTCGTCCCAAGTTTTCGAGCATGAAATTGATACTCTGCCCAACCGGGTCTTTTTCAATCCCTTCTTTTATCAAATGAAATTGACCAAGATGAGTGAACGATGCCAGTAAATGATTCAGACAAAGGTTGACATATTCAAGAGTTTCAATGCTGTATCCTCGTTCCAGGTTCCGAAAAAGTTCGCTGAACAATTCGAGTCGTTCGTTCACCCGTGAAGTTTTTCCCCGCTCAATGCCGACAGGCTGAAGGGATGTCCTGGAAAATAAACTGGCTTTTGACCCTGCAAAATGAACCCAGTAAATCGACCATGGATTTTCATTATCGGCAGAATAAGAATGGGGCATCCCCGGCGGAATAATAAAAAAATGATCCGAAGGGAGTTCGTGTTTTTCATTTCCTATCGAAATAAATCCTTTTCCTTCAATGTTATAAATAAGAATAGCCTGAGGTATCCCCTTTTTTCTTTCCTTGAAATGGTGCCGGGCCTGCGGGTAATAACCAATATTGGTAATGTACAGGTCGGAAATCAACGGATTGCGGGTTATCAATTCCAGTATTTTATCCGGAATCACGTAACTTAATTGTCCGGGGAAACCATCTTGTTTTTTCATCTTGTCTCAATCTGTCAATGTTCGGTATTGTCAATATTTTAGAAATAACAAAGAGGATGGAAAATTATAAAAATTATGGAAATCATTTATAATTAGAATATATAGTTCTATGGTGAAATTTTATTTTAAAATGACGAAAGCAGAAAATAACAATTATATCGTCCATGTTTTTGCAGGATTGTTCATTTTAGGCAATCTTGTTTCTGTGTATTTTTGAGAAAACTAAATCAATAAATGGTGGAAAAGATCAATATTAACAAACGGTTTCTTTTAGGGATCACCCTGATTTCGGCGTTGGGAGGTTTATTGTTTGGCTACGACTGGGTGGTCATTGGTGGGGCAAAACCTTTTTACGAACGCTTTTTCGATATTACCGCTTCTCCTTATTTACAAGGTTGGGCTATGAGTAGCGCTTTGGTCGGATGTTTATTTGGAGCTTTGGCTTCCGGGTATTTTACCGATCGTTTCGGAAGGAAAATTCCCCTGATTGGCGCCGCTGCCTTATTTACAATTGCAGCGATTGGCACCGGGGTAGTCAATACGTTTACCTCGTTTATTATTTTTCGCATCATTGGAGGGCTTGGAATCGGACTGGCCTCGGCTATTTCGCCGATGTACATTGCCGAAATTTCGCCGGCAAACATGCGCGGGCGATTAGTTTCGGTCAACCAACTGACGATTGTTATTGGTATTTTGGCAGCACAACTCATCAATTTTCTGATTGCAGAGAAGGTTTCGGAAGGAGCTACTGATACGGAAATTCTGCAATCGTGGAACGGCCAGATTGGATGGCGCTGGATGTTTTGGGCCGGAACAGTACCTGCATTTGCATTTTTTATACTTGCATTTTTTATTCCTGAAAGTCCACGTTACCTGATAAAATCAGGGAAGAGGGATGGTTCTCTGAGAATATTGGAACGGATTGGCGGTCGTGAATATGCCCTTCAGGAACAAAAAAATATTGCTGATACATTAAAAGAGTCAAATGCCAAAGTGGATTGGAACGCTTTGACCGCCAAAAAAGTCCGTCCGATGTTATTTCTCGGAATTGCTTTGGCTGTAATCCAGCAATGGTGTGGTATCAACGTAATATTTAATTATGCTGAAGAAATATTTACTTCAGCTGGGTTTTCTGTGGGCGATATGCTTTTTAATATTGTGATTACCGGTACCGTGAACCTTGTTTTTACTTTGCTGTCAATGCGGATGGTCGACAGTTGGGGACGACGTAAACTGATGTTGCTCGGTTTTAGCGGTTTGGCGGTTATTTATTTTATTCTTGGAGGAAGTTATTTTTTCGAAGTGAAAGGTCTTGCCATTCTTATTTTAGTGATGGTTGCCATTGCTACTTATGCAATGACTTTGGCTCCAATTACATGGGTGGTCCTTTCCGAAATATTCCCGAACAGCGTTCGGGGAACTGCCATGGCGATGGCAACAACGGCTTTATGGATTGCCTGCTTTCTGCTCACGTATACTTTCCCCATCCTGAACAAACTGCTTAATGCAGGCGGAACTTTCTGGTTGTATGCTTTCATCTGTTTGTCGGGCTTTCTGTTTATACTGAAAAAATTACCGGAAACCAAAGGGAAAACTCTGGAAGAAGTAGAAGCCAGTTTTTGCAGCACAAAAAAATAAACAATATTCACTTGCTTTTATGAGTAAAAAACACATGATAACCTTGTGCTGCCTCATGTTCTGCGGGGTGCATTTTGTTTGTCTCGGACAAGCTGATACAGCCACTTACTTGCAGTCGGTTAAACCCGAATTGCAAAAAAAATGGCCTGGAAATCGAACGATCAACCTTGTTTTTCACGGACATTCGGTGCCCTCTGGCTATTTTGCCACACCGCTGGTCCAAACACTGGACGCGTATCCGTATCAGGTATTGAAAAAGCTGAAAGAAAACTATCCGTATGCTGTTATCAACGTGATCACCACGTCAATAGGAGGGGAAAATTCGCAGCAGGGAGCAAAACGGTTTAATAGCGACGTATTGATTCACAAACCGGATGTCCTGTTTATTGATTATGCACTGAACGACCGGAGAATCGGACTGGAGCAATCAAAGAAATCGATGGAAGAGATGATAAAGAAAGCCCTTGAAAAACAAATCAAGGTCATCCTGTTAACACCTTCCCCCGATATGCGGGTAGATATTACGAAGGAAAACAACGAACTGGAACCATTTGCCAACATGTTGACCGAACTGGCAGCTACCTGGCAAATTGGTTTGGCCGACAGTTACGGGCAATTTAATAAACTTGCTTTGCAAGGAAATGCTTTGCAGGAATACATGGCGCAGGTCAATCATCCCAACGAAAAAGGGCATGAACTGATTGCAGATGAAATCATGAACTATTTCAAATAAACCCAACCAACATGAATTCAGTAACTTCGTTTTTAATGGCTGCACTTTTATTGCTTGCAGCGGCATGTTCCCGGCAGGAAACATCAAAAATCGACCTGTCAGGCGAATGGCGTTTTGCCATTGATTCTACAGATACCGGGATACCAGGGAAATGGTATTCCGAATATCTGGACGAACGGGTGATGCTTCCCGGATCGATGAATTCGAACAGCAAGGGAAGTGATGTGAATCTTCGAACAAAATGGACAGGACAAGTTGTAGACAGTTCTTTTTTCAAAAAACCGGAATATGAAAAATATCGTCAATCCGGAAATTTTAAAATTCCATTTTGGTTGCAACCACTGAAACATTATCAAGGAGCTGCCTGGTATCAGAAAAAAGTAAATATCCCGTCAGCATGGAGCGACAAACAAATTTCCCTGTTTTTGGAACGATGTCATTGGGAAAGTCGGTTGTGGATCGACGATCAGGAGATAGGCATGCGCAATTCGCTGGGTACGCCGCATATTTACGACCTTACAGGCAAGCTGAGGTCCGGCAACCACTTGCTAACCCTTTGTGTCGATAACAGGGTAAAAAGCATCGATCCGGGGGTGAATTCCCACAGCATTTCTGATCATACCCAAACCAACTGGAATGGGGTTGTCGGCGAATTGTTTCTGGAAGCGCGCCCGTTGGTGAAAATTCAGTCGGTGCAGATTTTCCCGGATGTGACCAATAAAAATATTTTAACACGGATATATATTTCCAACCTGACGGAAAATCAGGTTCAAACACAACTGTCATTGCAAATTTCTGGCGCGAGTTCTCCGGAAGTAAAAACTCAAATGGTAAAGATTGAAAAAGGAGAAACCCAACTGGAAATTGAAGTCCCGATGGGAACTGAAGTTCAGCTTTGGGACGAATTCAATCCCAACCTGTATCAATTAAAAGCAATGCTTGCTGGTCAGGAAAATGGTTTGTCCGATTCATTGTCGACCACTTTTGGTATGCGTTCGTTTGCCGTGAATGGCAAACACATTGAAATCAACGGACGTCCGACTTTTTTGCGCGGAACGCTCGAATGCGCGATTTTCCCGAAAACCGGTTATCCGCCAACCGATGAAACAGAATGGGCACGAATCTTCAGCATTTGCCGTGCACATGGGCTAAACCATGTCCGTTTCCACTCGTGGTGCCCCCCCGAAGCGGCTTTTGTTGCCGCCGATAAAGCAGGTTTTTATCTTCAGGTTGAATGTTCATCGTGGGCAAATCAATCTACGACTATCGGCGACGGAAAGCCATTCGACAAATATCTGTACGAAGAGAGCGAACGGATGGTTCAGGCTTACGGGAACCACCCTTCATTTTGTATGATGCTCTACGGAAACGAACCAGGAGGAAAAAATCAGAATGCTTTTCTGGGAGAGTTTGTAACCTACTGGAAAAATAAGGATAGTCGCCGAATATACACTTCGGGCGCAGGTTGGCCAATTTTGGATGTTAATGATTATTTGAATACCCCGAACCCACGTATTCAAAGGTGGGGCGAAGGATTGAAAAGTATTATCAACGCACAAGCTCCCCGGACAGACTTCGACTGGTCTGACTTTGTAAGTAAGCACCCGCAGCCGGTGATCAGCCACGAGATTGGGCAATGGTGTGTATATCCGAACTTCAAGGAAATTGGCAAATACAACGGCGTTATGCGAGCCCGTAATTTCGAAATTTTTCAGGAAACACTGAAAGAACACGGCATGGAACAGCTGGCCGACAGCTTTTTACTGGCTTCCGGTAAATTGCAGGCCTTGTGTTACAAAGCCGATATCGAAGCGGCTCTGCGTACAAAAGATTTTGGAGGTTTTCAACTGCTCGACTTGCATGATTTTCCCGGACAAGGAACTGCGCTGGTAGGTGTTTTGGATCCTTTCTGGGAAGAAAAAGGCTATGTTAGTCCGCAGGAATACAGCCGTTTTTGTAATTCGACGGTTCCGTTGGCTCGGATGAAAAAACGGGTGTTTACCAGCAACGAGACGTTTGATGCTGTTATTGAAGTGGCTCATTACGGCGAGAAACCAATTACAGCCTGTCTCCCGGAATGGAAAATTACCGGGCAATCGGGCAATATCATTCAGTCGGGCAAACTCGCCCAACTGGATATTCCGCTGGGCAATGGGATTCAACTTGGAACAGTCTCTTTTCCGTTGGCTTCTGTCGTTTCTCCTGAAAAGATGATACTTGACGTATCGGTCGGTTCCTTTTCGAACAGTTGGGATTTTTGGGTTTATCCGGCGAAAAAAGAAAAAATTGATGGAGAAGAAAATATCCGCGTGGTGCAAAGTCTGGATGATGCAACTCAAAAATATCTGGCAGATGGTGGTTTTGTATTGTTGACCCTGAAAAAAGGAACCCTTCCTGCGGAGATGGGAGGCAATGTTCAGATTGGTTTTTCCAGCATCTTCTGGAATACTGCCTGGACTCACGGACAAGCGCCACACACTTTAGGCATTCTGTGTAACCCGAAACATCCGGCATTGGCTGCTTTCCCGACCGAATATTACAGTAACTGGCAATGGTGGGATGCCATGAACCATTCGGGGGCAATCAATATCAGCAGTTTCCCTTCAGAAATAAAACCCATTGTACGGGTAATCGACGACTGGTTTACCAACCGTCCGCTGGCCCTGCTATTTGAAGCCAAAATCGGAAAAGGCAAAGTACTGATTTCGGGCATCGATTTGCTAACTGATGCAAAAAACCGCCCGGAAGCACAGCAATTACTCTTCAGCTTGAAAAAGTACATGGGCAGTGTACATTTTAATCCGACAGTAACTATTGAAAATGAAAGTATCGAAAAATTACAATAAATAATTTGTACTGTGAAAGATATTGTTTTAAAGAGCATTATAGCCTGTTTGTCGTTTTTTACTCAGGTGTTGAACCTGCATGCACAAAATGTCGGTCCGCATAAACCCAATATTATTGTGATTCTTTCTGATGACCTTGGTTACAGTGATCCTGTTTGTTATGGAGGAATTAAATTAAAAACTCCAAATATCGATCAATTGGCTTCAGAAGGGGTTTTGTTCACGAATGGGTATGCTCCGGCTTCCGTTTGTTCGCCCTCTCGATATGCTCTGTTGACAGGCGAATATGCCTGGAGAAAGAAAGTGGCGATTTTACCCGGAGATGCTCCGATGACTATTTCAAAAGATAGGCTTACCCTGCCCCTGATGTTGAAGAAATGCGGATATACAACTGGAATTACGGGGAAATGGCATCTGGGGTTAGGTGATGGGGCTCCCGATTTTAATAAACTAATTAAGCCTTCGTCAAACGATGTTGGATTCGACTATTCATTTATATATGCGGCAACCAACGACCGCGTACCTTGTGTTTATATTGAAAATGGGAACGTTGTGCGATTGGATGAAGATGATCCCATTGAAATAAATTATAAAAAGAAAGTAGGAAACTGGCCAACCGGTCTTGAAAACCCGGAGCTGTTAACCCTGAAAAGTCTGAGCGGGCATAACAATACCATTGTGAACGGAATCGGGCGGATTGGTTATATGACCGGTGGTGTCAATGCTCTTTGGAAGGATGAAACAATGGCCGAAGTATTTACCGAAAAGGCTGTCAATTTCATTCGTCAAAATTCGGGAAAACCGTTTTTTCTTTATTTTCCAACTCACAGCATTCACGAGCCCAGAGTTCCGGGACCAAAATTTAGAGGAAGTAGCGAATGTGGCGTTTACGGGGATGTTATTCAGGAACTTGATTGGTCTGTAGGTGAAGTGTTAAGAACATTAAAAGAGTTAAATATTGATAAAAATACATTGATCGTTTTTCTCAGTGACAATGGCCCAAAAGTGGAAGCGGGATATGCTGATGGTGGTAAGAAAAATTTAAATGGTCATATTGTTACCGGGAACCTTCGGGGAGATAAAGGTACACTGTATGAAGGTGGTACCCGCACACCATTTATTGTAAGGTGGCCTGCTGAAGTAGAACCCTTTGTTTCAGAGGCTCCTGTTGAATTTATTGATCTGTTTGCCTCGTTTGCACGTATGTTAAATTTTGACCTGCCGGAAGGACAAGCGCCAGATAGTCGGGACGCCCTAAAGGTGTTGATGGAAAAGGCAAAGAAAACCAAACACAATGAACTGGTGATTCAGGATAATTCTGGAAGGGTTGCAATCCGTTCAGGTAAATGGAAATATATACCGAAAGAAAGTCTGCCTGGTGGTAAAGAAGAGGAATTGTACAACCTGAAAGAAGACATTTCGGAAAAAATGAATTTGGCTGGAAAATATCCTGACATTGCAAAAAAACTTCATTCTCGATTGACTGAAATTAAAAATTGTTCCGGGGTACGGAAATAATTTGGAGAATATTCAGTATTATTTTTTAATCGTATTAAAATGAAATTTTAACTTTCTTGGCGTTATATTTTTAAAATAATTGAATATGAGCAAAAAAAAAATTACAAACAGATGAAAAAAATATCGGGTGCATTTATTACAGCAGTTTTGCTGATTACTTTTACTATTGCAACTTCAGGGCGGGAAGGTTTCGAAAAAAAGGAAGCAGCAGATGAAATCCTGACACCGCGACCGAAACCTGAACCTCGTATCAACGGGCCGCTTGTGTATGGTTGTCGTCCCGGAAACCCTTTTCTTTACCGCATTCCGTGTCAGGGAGACCGTCCGGTTCGTTTTTCCGTGAAAGGTTTGCCTTCCGGCTTGAAATTGGATTCTTCAACAGGTATTATCATTGGTAAAAGCCCTGAAAAAGGAGAATACGATATTCAAATCCGGGCAGTCAATTCGAAAGGTAACGACAAGAGAAAATTAAAGATTGTGTCAGGAGACAAACTTGCACTTACCCCGCCTATGGGTTGGAACCATTGGTATGCCCATTACAACAGGATCACAGATGAAATGATGCGCGAAGCTGCCGATGTAATGATAAAAAGTGGAATGGCTGATGTTGGGTATCAATATGTAAACATTGATGCTTGCTGGAATAATTCTATAAAGAATAATGATTCTACGCGTGTTGCACCGCTAAGAGATGAAAAAGGGAATATGCTTCCGAACCGTTATTTTCCTGACATGAAAGATCTTACCGATTATATTCATGCAAAAGGGTTGAAAGCTGGAATCTATAGTTCTCCCGGACCATTAACCTGTGGAGGAAATTTTGTTGGTTCTTATCAACACGAAGAACAGGATGCTCGTCAGTATGCTGGCTGGGGTTTCGATTTTTTGAAGTACGACTTGTGTTCATATGGGAAGATTCAAGGAGATGATAAGAGTTTGGAAGCTCATCAGCAACCATACAGGCTCATGGGTTCAATACTCAAGTCGCTTGATCGCGACGTAGTTTTCAACCTTTGTCAGTACGGACGAGGCGATGTTTGGAAATGGGGCGCTGAAGTGGGTGGTCATTGCTGGCGTACAGCAGGGGATCTGGGATTCGAACTTGATCGTATTTTCGATGTGGCGCTGAAAAACAGTGAACAACGCGAATATTCAAAACCCGGAGCGTGGAACGATCCGGATTATATTCAGATTGGTTGGATTGGCAAAGCAAAAGGATATGGCATTCCAGAACAAGTTCCTATGTCGGCATCCATGCAATACGCCTACATGTCGTTATGGAGCCTCATGGCATCTCCTCTATTTTACAGTGGGGATATGACGAGATTGGATGAATTTACCCTAAATGTATTGTGTAACCCGGAAGTTATTGACGTGAACCAGGATCCTTTGGGCGAATGTGGATTGGTAATTAAACAAACCGATGAACGTTTTCTCATGGTTAAAAACCTGCATGACGGATCGAAAGCGGTCGGATTATTTAACCGGGGAAAAAATGCTGTGGAAATGACCGTTGACTGGGCTGAATTGCAATTGTCAGGAAAACAGACTGTACGCGACCTCTGGCGACAAAAAGAGTTGGGCACTTTTAAAGAAAAATTTAGCACACAAGTTCCACCACAAGGAGTTATTATGGTAAAAATAAGCAAGTAGCAAATTCTTTAATAGAGCGAAGGTTTCAATTTTTATGTTTTAGCGTTCTGCTGAGGCGGAATAGAAGTTTAATGAATATTTTTTAAAAAATGACAGTAAAAGCCTGGTACGAAAAAGTGACCATTCCGACTTATGGAATAGGGAAACCTGAGAAAAATCCCATGTTCCTTGAAAAACGGGTTTATCAGGGTAGCAGTGGTGTGGTTTATCCGCATCCGGTAATTGAAAAGATTTTGGATGAAAAAGAAGATACGGAATGGAATGCTGTTTTTCTTGAAAACCAGTACCTGAAAATCATGATCCTGCCCGAATTGGGTGGCCGGGTTCAAATGGCGTATGATAAAATGAAGCAACGTCATTTTATCTATTACAATCAGGTGATAAAATCGGCGTTGGTCGGATTGACCGGTCCCTGGATTTCCGGAGGACTGGAATTTAACTGGCCGCAGCACCACCGTCCATCGACGTATGAACCGGTTGACCACCGGATTGAAGAAAACCCTGATGGCAGTGTGACAGTTTGGTGCAGCGAAGTGGAGCGCATGTTTCGCACCCGCGGAATGGCTGGTTTTACATTGCATCCCGACAAGGCTTATCTGGAAATAAAAGTAAAATTGTACAACCGGACCAATTTTCCGCAAACCTTTTTGTGGTGGGCCAACCCGGCGGTGAAGGTGAACGACGAATACCAGTCGGTTTTTCCACCCGATGTAAATGCCGTTTTCGATCATGGCAAGCGTGATGTGTCTGCATTTCCGATTGCCAGAGGAACTTATTACAAGGTCGATTATTCGCCCGGAACAGATATTTCGCGGTACAAAAATATTCCCGTTCCGACTTCCTATATGGCAATCACTTCAAAATATAATTTTGTAGGCGGCTACGAAAACGACAGCCGGGGCGGATTGCTGCACGTGGCCAATCATCATGTGTCGCCCGGGAAAAAACAATGGACCTGGGGACACAGCGATTTTGGACAGGCATGGGACCGCAATCTGACCGATGAAGATGGACCGTATATTGAGCTGATGTGCGGCGTTTACACCGATAACCAACCCGATTTTTCGTGGATGATGCCGGGCGAAGAAAAAACATTCAGCCAGTATTTTATGCCGTATCGCGATTTGGGCGTGGTGAAAAATGCCACCAAAGAAGCAATGGTAAACCTTGAATTTGAAGATGGTAAAGCTATTGTCAAGGCATATACGACAGGCGTTTATGCCAACTCAAAAGTTATTCTGAAATATGGAAAGGAAATTCTTTTAGAAGATTCGTTCGATTTCCATCCGGCCACATCGTATGAAAAAGTGATAGAACTGCCGTATGGGGCTGATCAGAAACAGCTAAAAATTGAAGTACAAACGGCTGAAAACTATATTCTGGTAGCCTGGCAACCCGAACCGGATACTGAAAAAGAAATTCCGGAACCAGCCAAAGCAGCTAAACTTCCGAAGGAAACAGAAAGCAACGAACAACTGTACCTGACCGGGCTTCATCTGGAACAATATCGTCATGCAACATACGATCCTCGTCCATATTACGAAGAGGCCTTGGCGCGCGACCCGAAAGACAGTCGTTGCAATAATGCGCTGGGATTGTGGTATCTGCGCCGCGGGCAATTTGCCAAAGCGGAGAATTATTTTCGGGAAGCAATAAAAACGTTGACTGAACGAAATCCCAATCCGATTGACGGCGAACCTTTTTATAATTTGGGACTGTGTTTGCATTTTCAGGATAAAAATGAAGAAGCCTACGACGCCTTTTATAAATCGGTGTGGAATGCGGCCTGGATGGAAAACGGCTATTTCCAGCTTGCCCGTCTGGAAACAATAAATAGCCGGTTGGAAGAAGCACTGGAAGTAATCGATCGTTCGCTGGTGAGGAATTGGCACAATCACAAAACCCGGCATCTGAAAGTGGCTATTCTCCGTAAACTGGGAAAAATCGCCGAAGCCGGAAAGTTGATTGAAGAATCACTGGCTTTGGATTCATTCAACTTTGGTGTTTTGTTTGAAAAATATCTACTGAGCCCTGACAGGGTTCAAAACCCTGTCAGGGGTGAAGAATTTAAATCGATAATTCGCGGCAATATTCACAACTACATCGAATTTGCACTGGATTATGCATATGCCGGTTTGTACGAAGAAGCTATCCAACTAATGGGTTTGGGAATTTCAGAACAAGGAAATAACAATGTTTACCCGATGGCGTGGTATTACAAAGCATGGTTCGAAAATAAATCGGGACGGATTGCTGAGGCTCGCGCAACCCTAAAATCGGCAGCAACCGCTTGTCCTGACTTTTGTTTTCCGAACCAACCCGAAGCTGTTATTGCACTCGAATGGGCGGTTCAGGCCAATCCTTCCGATTTCAAAGCCTTATATTACCTGGGAAATTTCTGGTATGCTTTTAAAAATTATGAAGAGGCTATCGAATGCTGGGAAAAGTCAGTCAAAATCAACGATCAGTTTCCTACAACTCACCGAAACCTGGCGTTGGCCTATTTCAATAAAAAGAATGATCAGAAACAGGCATTGGCCGAACTGGAAAAAGCATTTGAACTGGATCAGTCGGATGCCCGCGTGTTGATGGAACTTGATCAGCTTTACAAAAGGTTGGGGCATGATACCGAGAACCGGTTGGCATTGTTGCAAAAATATCCGAAATTGGTTGATGACAGGGACGATCTCTACTTAGAGCAGGCAACATTATACAATCAACTTGGTAATTACGAAAAAGCATACGAACTGATTATGTCGCGCAAATTTCATCCGTGGGAAGGCGGCGAAGGAAAAGTGACCGGACAGTATGTTTCCAGCCTGAAAGAAATGGCAAAAAAAGCGATTCAGGAAAAAGAATTTGAAAAGGCGATTGATTTATTAGGAAAAGCTCAGGTTTATCCTGAAAATCTGGGAGAAGGGAAATTATACGGAGCACAGGAAAACGAATTATTGTACTGGCTGGGAGTAGCCTGTGACGGATTGGGCAAAACGGACCGGGCACGGGACTTCTGGCAGCAGGCTTCAATGGGGTTGAAACAGGTTTCATCAGCGATGTTTTATAACGATCAGCAACCAGATACCATCTTTTACCAGGGATTGGCGCTGCGGAAATTGGGACAGGAAGACGAAGCAACCAGGCGTTTCGATATGCTCGTTAATTTCGGTAAAAAACACATTAACGATGAAGTGAAAATCGATTATTTTGCCGTTTCTCTACCCGATCTGCTGATCTGGGAAGACGATCTGAATGAACGTAACCGCCAGCTTTGTCAATATCTTATGGATCTGGGTTATTCAGGATTAAAAATAGAATAAGTCGGAAATATACAGTCACCATCAATTTAGTCACCATGCTACGGAATTTATTTTTGCTGACCATTTTACTATTCTCCATTTCCGGAAATTTGAGTGCACAACCCGATAGCATTTTAACCCGGTACCGGCAGTATTTGATTCGGAGTGTTGAGCCCGAAGAAGATGCGAAGCAACTGGCAACATCGCTTAATTCAAACGGTCAGTGGAACGATATCAATTACAACGATACCGAGCGGGCCAGTTGGCAACCCTGGACGCACATGAAGCGAATCCGGGACATGGCGCTTGAATGGGCAAAACCTCAGTCCTCTTTATTTCATGATGAAACAATATGGAAATCAATAGATTCAGCATTAAACCACTGGCTGGGGAAACGGTATCAGAATTCAAACTGGTGGCACAATGAGATTGGTATTCCGCAGGTGATGCGCGATTTGATTATATTATTGAGAGAAAAGCTAACCACAGATGAATTGTCACAGGCGATGAGAGTGCTGGCTCAACATCGGGTTCAGTACAATGGAGTGGGGGCGAACCTGACTTGGAGTGCCGACTTGGGTTTTCATTATGGAGCGCTGGCGAATGATCAGGAACTGATGGGAAAATGCCGCGATCTTATTATAAAGGAAATCAGAATTTCTGCGGAAGAAGGAATTCAGCCTGATTACAGTTTCCATCAGCATGGGGCAAGGCTGCAGATGTTTCAGTATGGAGCTGCTTTTTTACGTGAAAATGCCCGGTTAGCATGGGAATGCAGGGGAACATCGTGGGCTTTTCCGGAAGAAAAAATTAAAATTCTCTCCAATTTTGTATTGAATGGGTGGCAATGGATGGCCCGGGGTATCCACACGGTGCCGGGCACGATGGATCGTTCGGTGAGTCGGGTGGGCGAGTTGCAAAGTCCCGATCTGCGTCAGCTCATTCCGTACTTTTGTGAGATAGACTCTGACAACCGGACTAAATTTATGGCGTTGGCTGCCAACCAGCAAGAAAAAGGAAAGCCATTGCAGGGTTTTCGGTACTTCCCGTATTCCGATTTTACAGCTTTTCAGAACGATCAATTTAGTTTTTTCCTGAAAACCATCTCCACCCGGACGCTTACGACGGAATCGATCAACAATGAAAACCTGAAAGGCAAACTGTTGAACAGCGGCGATGCGTATATGGTTAGAACCGGAAAAGAATATTTTAATCTGATGCCGGTATGGAATTGGAACTTACTTCCGGGAATTACTGTTTTTGAAAATGCAGACCAAATTGTGCGGCAGGATTTTACGGGCAGCGTATCAGATGGGAAAAGCGGCCTCACGGTGATGAATTACCAAATGAAGGGAACTGGCGAACAACTGTTGAAAGCAAAAAAATTCTGGGCTTGCCATAATAAAACAGTTGTTTGCCTGATCGCAGGTATCGAAGCCGAAAAGATTGAGGGAGAAATTTGTACTTCGCTTGACCAGTGCCGGTGGCAGGGCGATGTAACGGTGAATAAGCCGGGAAATATCTTGGGCGAAGGCAGTCATCAGTTGGATGCAACACAGTGGATACATCATGCAGGAACCGCCTGCATTTTTTTGAAACCTTCACCGGTTGAACTAAACCTTGTAACAAGTACCGGCACATGGTCTTCAATTAATGTGTCGCAACCATCCACCCCGGTTACCGAAAAAATATTTAATCCGGTGATGCGCCATTCTATTCAATCCGGCTCAACCGGCTATGTTCTGACCGTATCTGCAACACCTGAAAAAACTGCAAAAATTGCCCTGAACCCGGAATGGTTTGTATTACGAAATGATACAGCCTGTCAGGCCGTCCGTTTTGCAGATGGCACCTGCACGATTGCTTTTTTATTACCTGGGTCTGTTCTTGTCGGAAAGAAAACATTGACCGTGGATAAACCTTGTTTGGTTCTTCTTTTAGGAAAAATATTGTATGCCAGCAATCCGCTTGGCACAAAGGAAACACTGCAAATTAGTTTCAATAGTACAACTCAAAAAATATTACTGCCCGCAAATGGTTTGACAACCGGCGGAATTAAACTGAAATAATTGCCGGGAAAGATTCTGAAAAATAAAATTGATGCATCTTGTTTTTATGTTGGCGGGTGCAGGCGGTTGGTGAACCATTTCCGTACCGAGCGCATTTTTTCAAGTTGGTTCGAAGGTAAGTGCCGACGGCAGGTCGACCGTTCATCGCTATTCTCCGGCGCACCCCAGCGGATTTCAATTCCATCGTTTGGGTTGTAAGCCATCTCAAAGGTCTCCCTTCGCTCAAGTATTTCTTGTATAGTCAGCTTTTGCTCAGAACCATCTGTCCGGGTATAGCTGATCGAAAGTTTGGAAACTTTTTCATCCAGCATTGTCTGGAGTTTTTTCTTCACCTGTTCCGGAGATGTAAAACTTGAGATATTAAAATCCTCTGGGGTACGAACAATCCGGTTCGGGAAATCGAGTACCGCATCCATCGCAATCAAAAGCCTTAAATCGCGGTTGGGAGTTGAAAAGTCTTCCCATACGCCTCCGGTCTGAAAAACTCCGGCAGCATTGGAAGGCATTGGGATCACAGTTCCCGGATGTGATTTGAAATAAGATTCGCCATTGGCTACTGAAGTGACCCGTACTGTTAATTGTTCGTGAAGTGCCTGGATCAGGTCAAGCAAAGCCGTTTCAGGGTCAAGTGGCTTTGGATTGATTTGCCGTTCCATGGTATGATAGAAAACATCGGCTTCCATTTTTTTCTGCTGAAGTGAAAAAGGAATAAAATCCGCAGATGTTTTAAGTTCTTCATTTTTAATCAGGCAGGGAACACCTTCTCTCATAACGATCGGACGAAAAGCCTTAAATCCAGGTTCTCCGACTACTTCGGAGGTGTTAAACAGGAAATTTCCTTTCCAAAACCGCTTGACACCTACCGTTCCGTCGGGTTGGGCATCGACCGAAAGGAGTAATCCCGGATGGCCTTTGGTTTGCGGCGCCCAGCCAACGAGAATCAGCGTATGTCCGTACGGATCAGCATAAACAGTTCCTGGACGTAAAGATTCACGTTTAAGAGGAACAGGATAATAATCGGAATTTTCATTCTCCAATGAAGTTCGGGCTGTACCCGAATGAACGCCATCCATAACCCTTCGGAGAAAAGAATTGAATGCCAGTACCGGGTGTGATTTTGAGCTGGAAGTTTCATTGGTAATCCATTGTCCGGTATTGGGGTTACGACCCAGATAGCCCCTGTCGCACACATGGTAACCAAACGGGAGACCCAGTTTCCATGCAAAATAGGCCCTCATAAAAAATGGATTATCGGCGCAATCAGGTTCCATGATCACTTTGTTTTTTCCATTCGGGTCATCTTCTCCAAGAGAGAGGTAGTTGTAAAGGAAATTTTGATTTTGATTTTGGGTCACTTCGTTGAGTGCAGACCATGAAGACTGCTCGTTGCAGCCATAGAACAATGCGTTTATCCAGGCCGAATAGAGTGTCTCTGTGCTGCTGTCCCATCCACGAAGGGTTTTCCATACTGCGCCTGTTTTTTGGAGAGTTGCTGCCTCCGGAGAAATTATAAATTCCAGGTTACAGACCTCCTCCCTATGCGTAATTAAAGTGACCGTGTATTTACCGGCGGGACTTCCGGCAAAATCATCAATTCGCCAGGATGGCGACCCTTCTCCGATTTTACTTTTCTGTGATTCCAGGTTACCCGACGGACCGCTGACGATAATTTGCGCTTTCCGGATGTTTTTTCCTCCGGTCGCTAAAATGCGGAATGCTTCTCCCGGACGCGGGTTCTTGGGCGAAACCAGGATCGCATTTACCGGTTGGTATTCATCAGGAGCCTCGTTTTCACTGATTGAGTCTGATTGTTGATTGATTAAGTTCCCAATCTTCCGGCTTGGACGATCACCACAGGATGTTATGGTGGTGAATATTAAAGGAATAAATAGTGCTGCGATCAGCGAACGAACATGGATTCCGAACATGATTTTTGTGATTGTATTTTGGGTTCAAAGATAGCCAAAATCATTTTACACAGAATTTATTCATTAAATGAAGCGGGATATGCCTTGAGATTTAGGAGAGCCGACACCTGAAAGTTCCAAGAAACAGGATAAAGCGATTGGAAATAATGCAAGAATAATTAAGTTTGGTTGCGGTTTTTTTATAGGATTTTCGTTTCTTTAAAATCATGATTGTCCATTTTTGAGGTCAATCCTATGGATTAACTTGAAAGATTGAAGTAATCAGTAGCGATATTAATTTTCAAACAAAACCAAATTTATAACCAACTAACAGGAATATGAAAAACAGACGTGATTTTCTAAAGATTTCAGCTGCGGGATCGCTTGGCATGATGATCCTTGGTTCCGGTGCATGTAAAACTGCCGTTGACCGGAAAAGTTATGGCGTCGGCATACAGCTTTATACTCTTCGCGATGCGATGGCCGCTGATGTTCCCGGAACATTAAAAAAAGTATCTGACATTGGCTATAAGTATCTGGAATTGGCAGGTTATTCGAATGGTAAATTTTATGGTTTTGCCCCTGCCGAATTCAAGAAAATGGTCAACGACTTGGGGATGGATGTCCTCAGTAGCCACACCCAGGTTGAAGCAGCCGGCATCACGGTTGATAATGCGAAAATAATGGCTGACGCACATGCGGAACTTGGCGTTAAATATTGTATTCAGCCCTGGATTGAGGAAGTTGACCGCAATATTGAATCGTATAAAAAGATGATTGGCGACTGGAATGAAGTTGGCAAGATTATGAAAACGGTTGGAATTCAATTCGGATACCATAATCACAATTTTGAATTCACAAACATCAACGGAATAATACCGTATTACGATATATTTTTGCCAGAAATGGATGCCGATTTAATTACAATGGAAATCGACTTCTTCTGGGCATCAAAAGCAGGGCAGGATCCGATTGCAATGTTTAACAAGTATCCGGGCCGGTTCCAGCTTTTCCATTTTAAAGATATGCGTACGAAGGAAGCGCCGTTTTTTGATGTAATAAAAGACGATATTTGTCCTGTAGGCGAAGGGGTAATTGATTTTAAGAAAATTCTGACGGCAAAAGACGTTGCAGGAATGAAATATCTCTTTGTTGAAGATGATAATCAAGGTAACGGGAAACCATTTGAAGGCATCGATACAAGCATTAAGAATATCACCACCAATATTTTGGCATAATCAGGGAATGTATTCAAACGTATTTTAAAAGGGTTCAAATCAGTTGGTTTGAACCCTTTCGTTTTAGATAGTAAAAACACATATTTAATATCAGGTATTTCCTTCGTAATCCTATTTTTGTCTTATTCGCCTCCTTTTTAAATCTTAATACACTTTCAACTTCGAAGCGATATCCAAATTAACAGGTGAGTTCCCCGATATTTTTATGTTTCCTAATAGTGCCGATATAACAGCCTCGTGCATGATTGATTTATTGGAATAAGCGTTGATGCAAGTATTTACACGTTCAAAGTATTCATTGGTATTGTAAGGATTTCCAAAATTCACAACAATTATTTTTTCTTTTGGCATGGAATTAACACCCCATACTGTTTGCGCTTCGTCGTCGAAAAATTGCAAAGGGCCAAAAGGCGTATGGGGAGCAAGTGCCAATGCAATGATAATACGATCATATTTTTGAGGTGCATCGTCTGCCCAACCCTGCGTTTCATATAAAATGTCGTGGCGAAAATCGACCTGGAAGCCCTTTCGCTCTAGTTGTTCCGCAAAACCTTCCAGTTCCTTCAGGTTTTTGTTGCCTCCTTTTCGTGAAACCGGTGTAACTCCTACGACCAATATCTTTTTATCCTTTTCAGGATTTAAAGGCAACGCGTTGTTGCGGTCTCTGATCAGTGTTATTGCTTTTTCGCAAATAGCTTTTGCTGTTTTGTTTCCATCTTCTTTTTCTGCTGAAGTAAGTTCTCGGATTAAAACTCTGTCTTTCTGAAGTAAACCAAAGCGTTCCTTAAATGCCCATACCCGTTGAACCGCATCATCAAGACGCGCCATAGGAATTACACCGCGTTTAATCCGAGCCTCAAGCGTATCCATAAACGTATAGGATGGCCAAAGCATGATGTCTACTCCGGCTTTAAAACTTTCAATTTCACTTTCCAAGGGACTATCATACCAACCGCTGAACCCGCCCATTACCATGGCATCAGAGACAATAACCCCATTAAACCCCATTTCCCCTTTTAGCAAACCAGTTAATAGTTCTTTCGACAATGTTGCCGGAGGATACATTCCATTGATTTTTTCTTTCTGGTACGACGGGAGAGTTATGTGTCCCGGCATAATACAGGCTACGCCGCTATCAATTAAAGATTGAAATACCCGGCCATGTTTTTCCTTCCAAACATTGAATGGAAGAGAATTGCAGGTCGTGACCAGATGTTGATCACGGTAATCGATACCATCTCCCGGAAAGTGTTTAATTGTAGCAGCAACGCCGTTGCTCTGTAACCCTCTGATTTGTTGGCTAAGCAAACGGATTGCCTGATCGGGATCATCCGAAATACTGCGAATATTAGTAATTGGGTTAAACGGGTTCAGGTTCAGGTCGGCCACCGGATGCAATACCCACTTTACTCCTACAGACTGAGCTTGCTTTGCAACAGCTTTTCCGTAGTCGTAAGCAAGTGCGGTTGAGTTTGCAGCGCCAAGTGTCATTTCATTGGGGAAAGGAGTCATTCCGGGCAAATCGACTCCGCTTTCATAATCCTGCTGAAAAATTAACGGCAATTCGCTTGCATCCTGATATTCGGGGCAAGTTTCCCTGATGTGTTTATAATAATCGTCAGGATTAACATGGTCGAATAATTTCCATCCCATGAAAAACCCCCCGACTGGATATTTTTTAAAGAAGCCTTTTAACGAACCGTCACCCAATGCTAATTCCTTATCACGCTCGGGCAACATCAGCATGGTTTGACCTATTTTTTGTCTGATTGATAAACTTTTCCACGAGCTGTCTTTTGGCGCAAACAATATTGCCTTACTTGACTTATTCGGAGAATTTGAATGTTTTTTTCCGTCATAGGTACATGCCACACTTGCCAAAAATAAAATGGCAATTAAAAATAAAATCGGTTTCCTTGATGTCATACGATATAATTTTTTAGTTCCAGGTTATTAAAATCAATCAGTTTAAAACTACTTCCCATGCAACCATACCTTGAGTGTATCAGATTGCAGGCCTTTTGACGTTGCCTCCAATATGATTTCACCTTCCTGTAAAGCAGATCTTAAAATAACGATACATTTCCCCTTATAGCATTTCATCGAACTTCCTTTAAAACTCTCATCGCTGAACAGGTTCCCGTTGCCAACTCCTGCAATGCTCGCGGGGCCTTTCACATTAAAACTTATCAGGTTTGTTGCGCCGGGGATAATTATCCCTTCGCTATCCGTAACGGTTGCTTCTACATACACAATATCTTCTCCATCGGCTTTCATGCTTTTAACCGATGCTTTTAATACAATTTTCGCAGGATTTCCGGCAGTTTTTAATTCGTGAACGGCAGCTTGATTATTGTTTTTAAGAGCAACAGCTTTAATTGTCCCTGGCTGATATGGGACTTGCCATTTTATAACTCTATCGGGGAAATCGGCAAGCCGGGCTGTACCAACAGATTTTTCGTTCACGAACAGTTCAACTTCATCTTCATTTGTATACGTATAAACGTCCAACACCTCGCCCATTTTCCAGTTCCAATGCGAAGCGACAGGCGGCCACGACCAGGATGGTTGCCCCACAATTGAATCGGATTTGTCGCTTATTGCAATATGGACCATCGGTTTATCGGAATAAAGGCTTTGGATGTACCATGAATACGGTTTTCTGTTCCCACACAAATCAATTAACCCGAGAGGCCATCCTTTCAATGGCCAACCGGCTGATTCGCCGAGGTAATCGATCCCTGACCAGATAAATTGACCAGCAATGCCCGGCGTGATAAAAAAGTACGAGTTTGTTGCTTCTTCAGCCCCGCCAAAGGCGAGATTATTCCCAGATTTCTTTAAGAAGTTCCTTTCGTAATAAGGCTTCGTTTCGGTACCAACAATAACTAATTCGGGATGTTTTTCCCGGTCTTTTTCATAAAGCTGCGCCTGATAATTAAATCCGGCCACATCCGATACGTACGCCATTGAATCGGGCTCCATGTTATTTACTTTTCTGGAACCTGGAGCAATGGCGCTTGTAACAGCCCTCGACGGCTCGTAATGGTGAACAAAATTTACCAGCTTTTTCAATATCTTCATACATTCGCCGAAATCTTTTACGTTCACCTGTACTTCGTTTCCAACACTCCATAAAATTATGCTCGGATGATTTCTGTTTAGGTCGATAAAATGCGTCATATCATCTTGCCATGTATCTTCAAATGACAGATATTTATTTCCATTATCGGACTTATAGCCCTTCCAATTGTCAAAAGCTTCGGCAATCAGCAAGATGCCCAAACGATCTGCCATATCATAAAGCGCCGGGGCATGGGGGTAGTGGCTCAAACGAATGGCATTGCATCCCATCTCTTTCAGGGCCAATAGATGGCGTTCGATGGTCTTTTCGTGCAAGGCCGTACCGAAACCCGCTGCATGTTGATGAATACAGACTCCTTTTAAAATTACTTTTTTACCATTCAATATAAATCCTTGTTGCTCACTGAACACTACTTCCCTGATACCAAATGAAGTTGAATAATTATCCACGGCCTTCCCATTTTCAAGAATGGTCGTTCGGGCAGTATATCGGTAAGGGTTTTCAATTTCCCATACATGAGGTTTGGTCACAATAATCTCCTGATCAACAGTTTGAGCGCCTTCTTTTTCTACCGATGCTTTTGACGTTGCGGCTGCCACTACATTATTCTCCTGATCAAGAATTTCAGTTTTCAGTATCACTTGACAATTGGTCGCCAAATGATTGGACATGGATGTTTTGACGTGTACCGTAGAGGAATTTTTGTGGATGTATGGAGTAGTAATATAAGTTCCCCACATATCAACATGGAGATTGCTCATTGTATGTAACCAAACATTTCGATAAATCCCGGCCCCGGAATACCACCGGTCTTGCGGGAGGCACGAATTATCGACTTTTACCGCTAATACATTCTTCCCATTCGGGTTTAGAAAAGGAGTGAGATTATAATAAAAACTGGTATATCCATACGAATGATGACCAAGATGGCGCCCATTAATGTACACATCTGAGTTCATGTACACACCTTCAAATTCGATGTATACTTGTTTATTTTCTGCCAATTTTTCTATATTCAGGTATTTTCGATACCATGCAATACCCCCTGGAAGGAAGGCGCCCATTGACCCGGACGGATTCTTTGTTTCAAATTTTCCTTCAATACTCCAATCATGAGGCACTTGCAGCGTTCTCCAATCTTTATCATTAAATTCAGCGTTGGCTGCCTCCGGAATATCGCCTAATTTAAATTTCCAATCGAGGTTGATTTTTGTTTTTTCACGAATTGAATCACCTTCTTTTACTGTAGAACCAAAAAGTAAAGTAGAATTGATCAGAATAATATAATTCAGTATGGTTAAGAAAGTTAATCTACACATAATCAATGAAATAGTAATAACTGTTTATTTGTTTTAAGCCGAAACTTATTTTGCAGTTAATTTAAGCAGCGCCACCCCATGATTCGGGACGGTAGCTTTGTATGTATCTTCAAATTCTCCAATGTCTTTCTGTCTCCAAATATCGCGTATCGTATGTTTTACATTAATACCAAGATCAGTCAGATGAACCGTAACATCTTCGGATGAAGTTCCTAGATTAAAGATTCCGATGGCCTTGTTTCCATCTGCCAACTGTTTCAACCAAATCTGAATATTTCCCGATTTATAAACGGGAACAGCTTGTTTGCCCAAAGGATCCTGATCAAGGGCCAGAACTTCATCATTCGTTAGCAGATTTAACGTAAAATCATCGAGCCGTGAAACATCACAACCAATAAGCAGCGGGGCTGAAAGTAAACACCACAGACTCATGTGAGTATATTGCTCATTGGGAGTTAATCGCGAAGGATGCAGATCTGGCCCCCAGCCTACCCAGCCCACGGTAAGCATATCGGGGTCGTTCCAATGCCCCGGACCAGTGTAAGCGGCATTTTGTACCTGAGAAAAGCCAATCTCACTTAGCACTTCCCACATATCGGTAATGTCGCCCGTCGTTCTCCAAAGGTTTCCCCCAACTTCCGTACCCCATTTCCAAACATTGCCCATACCGTATTGGCAAAGGCTAAATACAATATCACGGTTGGTTTTCAACAAACCTTTTTGCATCAGGAAATATGGCTTTTTTAACTCGACCAGCGATGTGTCTTTTGCGATTGTTGAATAGGAACACCAATCGTACTTTAAATAATCGACACCCCATTTTTCATAGGTTTCAGCATCCTGCATTTCATGTTGATAAGAACCAGTAAATCCGCCGCAAGTGAACGGACCCGGAGACGAATAAATGCCAAATTTAAGTCCCATTTGGTGTAAGGTGTCGCTCAGCGCTTTTATATCCGTAAATTTTTCATTGGGTATAATTTTGCCATCGTCATCTCTGCCCGCCTGCCATCCATCATCGATATTGATGTACGTCCATCCATGATTGGTCAAACCTTTCTCTTTGAAAACTTCTGCGGTTTTTAATACTTTCTTTTCGTCGACGCTCAGTCCCCAACAATTCCAGCTGTTCCATCCCATTGGTGGAGTCAACATGATTTGGTTTCCTACCCGAATCGTTAGGTTGCTGCTTGCTTCACCCCTGATATTTCTAGCTGTAAGAGTTACTTTGTATTCACCCTGCTTTTCAATCTTTCCGGTAATGATTCCTGTTTTTTTATCAAGAAACAAACCCATGGGCAGACCGTCAGCATCAAATGTAATCGGGCGCAAGCCTGTCGCCGGAATGGTGAAAAGAAAATCGCTCCCCGGACGTGTGCCAATCATCTTTGCACCATTTATCGATGGAGTTGCGGCTGGTTTTGGGGTAAGAATATAAGGCGATTCTTCCAGGTCGTAAATTACCAGATCCGAGTCGCGGTGCCTGAATGTAAAATGGATACTGGTTGGTTCGTCGCTAACAACAAAAGAAACAGGCAATTTTTTTGCTTCGCCAGGTTTTAAATCGATATCGGTGCTACAAACATTAATTTCCTGGTGGCTCATTTCGAGTTTAACGTCAATGGACAAATTTCCATTTATTACGATACCTGAAGTATTTCTGATTATGAAAGTTTTCTTTACAGATTTTTCCTCAAACCTGTAAAAATCAGCACATTTATCAACAATCAGGTATTGCGAAATGTCGGCCATACGAATGACCGGTGTGCCACCATAAATTCCTCCGCCGCCTCCTTGGTCAAATATGCGCACAGCAATAACATTCTCTTTGTCCCAGAGAATATTGAGATCATTCGCTGAAATAGTATATCTTCTTTCAGAAAGATAAAAGCCATTTCCTCGTTTAAAAGCTTCGTCTGAAGTTTTATATTTTCGATTATTCTGCCCGATGAAGACACCGTTTAAATACAGTTGATCGTCGTCGTCCACTTTCCCCAAGATCAATTGAAGGCTATCTTTCAGGAAAGCCGATTCTTTAAGTGACGAAGGAATCACCACCCTGATGCGATACCACCCAAACCCGTCGTAATTTTCGTATCCCTGGGTTTCCCACGATTGAGCAATCGATATGGACTTCCATTTAGAATCATCAACCTCTGGCTTGGCCCAAGTAAGGTCATCGCCTGCCTTAAATTTCCATCCCTTTTCGAGGTTAATGATGTTGGCTACTGACTCTTTCGTCGGGAAAGAGAGTAATATCATACTTGCAAAAAACAAATAAAAAATAGATTTCATGAATAGAAAATTAATCTACCTACACAAATGAGCTATATAAAAACAGATGGGGACATCATAAAATTGAGTCTTTCTATGTAAACAACTAGTGCAACCGAATATACATAAAAAGAAAGTAGCAGCAAAGGAAACGTTATTCAACCTTATTCAGGCTGAAAAGCACGTTCATATAATGCGTGATCATTTTGCGAGAAATAAATGAGTTGAATATTTAATAAATGAACAGGCAAAGAAAAGTTCAAATGCCTGTCCATTTATTAAAAGGAGCACAACGGCTCCGGTATCTATGCCGTCAATTAATTATATCCTGGGTTTTGAATCAATTTTTGATTTTTGTTCATCTCCGTTCTATAAATCGGGAAGAAATATGCATGATTCTTCCACTCTCTGTCTTCGATAATTTGAGACGTACAAGTCGGGGTACTCCAGTATGACCCGTCTGCTTTTCGATATGTTTTAACATTATCGGATGAATTTACTTTGTACGTAATTTTCACTCCGGAAACAGGTTTATAAGCTTCCGACCCGATAAGCCAACGCCTGACATCGAAGAAACGGTGGTTTTCAAAAGACAACTCAATTTTGCGTTCATTTCTGTATCTTCTCCGCAATGCATCTCCTGTTTCGGTCACATCAGGTTGTCCGGCTCTTTTACGGATCATATTGATGTATACTTTAGCTTCGGCATCTTGTCCCAATTCAATACATGCTTCGGCATAATTCAACAAAATTTCAGCGTACCTGAAATGTCTGAAAGGAATTCCCTGGGCAGACGTAGAACTAGGAATAATTGATGGATCGAGAAATTTACGCAAATAATAACCGGTGTACCCATTGCTGTTATTTCCTCCTGTAGGACCAACCCGGGTATCGGCGCCGCCAATGACAAGTTTTGAGTTTTCGTCGATAACTGTTCCGCACTGCATTTGATTAAACGGATCAAACGATTTATTACTCGTTGGTCGTGGGCTCCATGAAGATCCCTCGTACAACACTGTTGCGGCCAGACGGGCATCGCGGTTTGCATACGGATTTGCCGCTATTGCAGGAATATTCCAACTGAACTTACTTCCATCTTTCATTTCGTACGAATCGACAAAATCGCCAAGAGGATCAACACAACCCCAGCCACCATAGCCGCCTGATACCCAGGTTAAATTGGGAGGATACATATCCCATGATAATTTTGTCACAAGTTCAGGTGTAAATTGTTGGAACAAAATATCCTCGTTCATCATGTTTTTTGTAAGGAAGTAGTTTTGCATGTTTGTTGAAATATCATCCGTTGGTCCCGGATTTGGATTTACCAAACCATAAATTCCGAGGTCCATTACGGCTTTGGCCGCATTTTTTGCTTTTGTCCAGCGGTCGTTCCTGGAGCCCGTGGTGTATCCAATCAACTCGGGATTTGAATAACCCGGAGCATAGCTTGTTGTATTATGCAAATCGCTCGCAGCATATAATAATACTCTTGATTTAAGAGCCAAAGCAGCTCCCTTCGTGGCGCGGCCTAAATTAGCTCCCGACTGAACCAAAGGCAAGAGATTTGCCGCTGAATCAAGCTGGGCTGAAATATAATTGATACAGTCTTCATAACTGTTCCGTGGCACATAATAGCTGGAAGTATCCAAGTTATGAACAGTTTCGACGATGGGAACACCTCCATAGAGGCTTGTTAAATAATGATATGCCAATGCTCTTATAAAAAATACTTCTCCCTTCATCCTGTTTGTCATGGTAATATCACTGGCAGGTGCATTCTTAATGTTTGCCATAAAAACATTGCTCTCCTGAACTACGATATACATGTTGTCCCAAAGAAACGCTTTTTCATGTGGCATACTCCACGAAAGATCCCATCCGGCAAGTCCATCGGGAGTAATATTACATTTATTAAAATCACTCGCCCAATTGTTTAGAAATTGTGCTTCATCAACAAACGTAGCAAACGGTGATATACAATATGGGTAAGCAAAAATATTTTGATACATATTGCTCACATACGATGAAATCAGACTCGGGTCTTTCCATACAGCAGCATCCGAATAACTGTCGGAAGGAGCAATAGTCAAAAAATCTTCATCGTTTTTGCAAGAAAATGCCAGAAACGATAATAATAATACCGTGTATATTGCTTTTTTCATTTTTTTAAAAGTTAAAAAGTTAAAGTAATTCCTCCATTAATAACCCTTTGAATAGGATACCCCCGACCTCTTTCGTCATTCATTTCAGGGTCAAAATTTTTGAACTTAGTAAAAGTTAACAGATTATTGGCGCTTACAAAGAAACGTATGGCCTCAATGCCTATTAAATTATTAAGTTTGGAAGAAGTGGTATATCCAATCACCAGATTTCTCAACCGCAAGTAATCAGTATTTTGCAAAAAGAAAGTATTTCTTTGTAAATACCAATATTCGCTCAAATTAAACGCTTTTGGATAAGAAGCATTGGTGTTGGTAGCAGTCCAACGGTTATCAGCAAAATCTTTAGGGAAGTTTCCCAATAATCCAGAATACGGTAAGTAGTATTGTTTTGCACCGACAGCACCTTGAAATAATGCCGACAAATCAAATCGTTTGTATTTCAAGTCGATATTTAACCCGCCGGTGAATCTTGGAATATTCGTATATTCAGCCCTGACTTTATCCAAAGCATTTATTGCTTTATCATCATTTACATCTTTGAATATAATATCTCCCGGTTTGGCGCCTGCCCAATGAGGCGTAGCATCAATCTGGGCCTGATCTTTGTATATTCCAATTGCCTGATAATACAGTTCATAAGAAGGTTGTCTTATATTGCCCGGGATTGGTTTCCCGGTAATAATTTGATATTCAGGAATGTTATTGACTACCTCATCCATAAAATCGACCTTGCTTTTCGCGTAACTACCATTTAATGAAATATTATATGTCAAGTCTTTAAAGTTGTCTTTATACGAAAGAACAACTTCAAATCCTTTATTGGATGTTTCTCCTATATTCATATCAGGCAATTGGGTAGTTATACCAGTAGAACCCGGCACAGTTCCATTGCGCGGCAATAATATATCCGAACGATTATAACTGAAATAATCAAATTCTACACCTAACTTATTATTCAAAAGTTGAGCTTCAAACCCAATGTTCTTTTGTACTGCAGTTTCCCAGGTTACCAAAGGGTTTGGCACGTATGTTTGTTGCAGAAGAGGATCTTCTAACCGCTGGTCGCCCAAAATATATCCTCCAAGTAAACTAGCGCTGCTAGGCGCCCGGGTATACCCATAATTTGCAAGATATTGATACGGTGTTATCCGGTCATTACCGGTCGTTCCATACGAACCGCGGATTTTAAAGTAATCTATAAAAGAAAGGTTTTCTTTCCAGAATTTTTCTTCTGACACACGCCATCCCAATGAAAGGCCAGGGAAGAAACCAAATTGGTGTCCGGGGGCGAAAATAGAGGATCCATCATACCTCCAGACAAATCCCAGCAAATATTTTTCTTCATAGCTATAATTAACACGACCAAAATAACTGACACGAGCGCCCGGGGACCAATAGCCGGCAAGAGAAGACCCCTCGTCGCCATAATTTGTTGATCCTTCAGCGTTGCCAGCAAAAAGTTGATCCAATATTGTTGTTTTGTACTGTGAACGATATGCACTTAACCTGTCAACGGTAGTAGAACTTCTTTCATAACCCGCCAATACACTTAACGAATGATCTCCAAATTGGCGATCGTAGTTTATCAATGCATTCGACGTAAGGGTACGCATGCTCTGCGATGCTTGAGTCAAGTTTGCTGTTTTCGGACCTTTTTCTGATTTTACAAGTAAAGGCAGATTGGTTGCCGGATCTTTCGTCGTTCCATCCCAATTATATAAATTCCAAGGCTTTCTCCATACTTTTCTTGATTCGAACCGGGCATCAAAAGAAACATTTCCTGTTATACTCAATCCCTTAACCCATGGGATATCAATCTTTGCTTTCAAATTACTTTCGAGAACATCCATCTTATCCTTATCATACCCGGGAACATCTGTGGCAACAACTGCAACATTCATTCCGTTTTCAATATCAGGACCGGGCATTCCGTTTGGCCAAAATGCATGCATTGTTGGTTTGCCTCTCAAAATGTACTCGAATATATCGCCAGAACCAACTGCTGAAGTAAAGGCATTAACAACCGCCGAATTAACCGGCGCTAAATTATTCCTGATTTCTTCCCGGCCTGCAACATCAAAAGAAACAATGATATTATTGGCAATTTTTGTATCAATGTTACTTCTGAAATTATACTGAGAATAATTTGTGGAACTTCTCTTATAAATAGCATCCTGATACCTCGTTCCCAATGAAACATTGAATTTAGTAATTTCATTTCCCCCCGTGATGGTCATATTCTGGCTATTCTGATAGGTCCAGGGTTTAATAACTGCTTTATACCAATCGGTATTGGGATGGCCCCAGGGATCTGTGCCATTTTCAAACAATGCAATATCAGATGCGGAATATTTAGCCGGCTGTCCCTGGTATGAATTAATTTCATTAACCATTGTGGCATATTGAGCCGAATTTGCCATTTTGGGAAGAACGGTTGCCTGTGTTGCCCCTTGATTCGAGCTAAACGTAATTTTAGGCTTGCCAACTTTACCGCGCTTTGTTGTTATAAGGATTACGCCGTTGGCACCTCGTGCTCCATAAATTGCGGCAGATGCATCTTTCAATACCGTAACATTTTCAATGTCATTTGCATCGATGCTGTTTAAACTGCGATCGGCAATCCCATCAACAACAATTAATGCTGATTGGTTTCCTGTTGTGTTCAGACCCCTGATTCGTATACTTGAACCGTCGTTCCCAGGTTCTCCACTTGAAGTAACAGTGGTTACTCCGGCAAATCGACCGGTGAATGAATTCGAGAAATTGATGGTTGGAGACTGAACGAGTTTTTCACCTTTAACAACGGAGATTGCCCCGGTTGATGTTGCTTTCTTTTGGGTACCATAACCAACCGCAATAACCTCATCAATCCCAATTGTTTCTTCAGTAAGAGCAACGTTGATTGTTGTTTTACCGGCAACAGTTATTTCCTGCGGTTTCATACCTACAAACGAAAAAAGCAATGTTGCTTTTTCACCAACCTTGGATAACGAATAATTTCCGTCCATATCCGTTATCGTCCCATTTGTCGTTCCTTTTACCACCACTGAAACTCCGGGCAGCGAAGCTCCTGATGAGTCAGTCACTTTACCAGAGATGAGTTTTTCCTGCTGAGTATTCAGTTCATTACTATCGCCTTGCTGGTGATTGTTAGTTAGTAATATCTGACGATTTTTGATCGAGTATGATATATCTGCATTTTCAAATATCTTATCCAATACATCATTGACACTTTTTTCTTCAACTTTTATGTCAACCTTTCGATCAACATTAATTATGTCCTTGTTGTACAAGAAAAAGAATTCAGAGTTCTTTTCTATTTGGTCAATAACATCTTCCACTCTCACATTTCTCATATCTAAACTTAGTCTGGTCTGTTGAGAATAGGAGTTAACCGCAAAAGCTTGCGATAAGGAAAGGAGTATAATAAAAATGGTAAAACGCATAATCTTAATCATTTTTAACAGGCCAATGGTTTCTATTAGCCTATAAATTCTGTTTTTTTTCATAAATTTGTAATTAGTGGATTTACTACTTCTTTAAGTTAAATTCTACTGTCTGACAGGGTAGGTAGAGCCAATACCTCCCTGTTTTTTTTTAGTTATTCATCATAGGCAAACTATTTTAGGTTTGTATTATTTTTCAACCACATTTCTACTTTGCTTTTTGTAAACGTATTATCGGATTGTTTTTCCCGATTGTGTATTTTATACTTAATATCTCCTACTGTCGCTAACATTTTACAAATCTCGTCCAGACCTTCATCTTGAAATGTAGCCCTGAATATGGCAGATTTTAATGAGTCGCCATGCAAGATTATTTCTGTATTATACCTACGTTCCAACCTCTTGGCTATTTCAGACATGGGTTCATTCCTGAATATTAACAGGCCTTCTTTCCAACTTGTATACGATTTTGAGTCGATAATTGATTTTGTGAGGTTCTTTGTTGATTTGTTGTAGACAAATTGCTGATCTGGTTCAAGTTCTCCCTTTATCTTGTTGTCTTTGTCAAGTAAAAGAACCTTTCCTTTTTCCAGAATGACTTGGGTGGTTTCTTCGTCATCATAAGTAACCACATTAAACTGAGTACCTAAAACCTTTACATTAAAATATGGTGTAATCACCCGAAAGTCTTCAGATTGAATATGAACAACGTCGAACCAGGCCTCGCCGGAAATCTCGACATTGCGATGGTTCATGAAATTGACCGGATATTTAATAGATGAACCGCCATTCAACCATCCTTGTGTTCCATCAGGCAATTGAAATTTTGTCCTCGCTCCAACCGGTGAATAAATTTCGGCCCAGGATTCTGCTTTCCCTGAAAGATCAATCGTTAAATGGAATAAAACGGCAATGGTAATTAATGCAGGAATGAGTAAAACAACAGCAATTTTTGAAAATGCATGGTAAAACGATTGAAATGCACTCCCTTTTACATCGCTGTTTAAACTGATTTGATCATGTAAACGGTCGAGAATTTCAGTCAGTTGTTCGTTATTATTACTGATATGATCCGTTTCATTCCATTCCTCCTCCATGCTTTTCTTCAATTCTTCATTATCCGCCTCATTTTTGAAAAAGGAGGATACCGACAAATAATCATTAAATGAAAATTTATTAGAAGTAAAGCGTCTTATTTTTTCTCTATTTGTATTCATTATACCTATAATGTCCATTTAAGGCTCTTTTCCACTATCCGAAATCAAAAAATAATGAAATATTTTTCAAACAATTTTCAGACAGTGAGTTTTTGCTAAACGTCTCTACTACCTATACGGGTAAAAAGGCTTCATTTGAGCCTTTTGATAAAGCCTTGTTGTAACACTAAATATCAATAGAATAAATGATCAATCAAACCGAAATAAAAAGTATAAAGAAGATCAAACCTGCCAATTTCTCTTTCTGAAGTTCAGTTAGAATTTGCTTCTGGGCAGAAGCAAGCTGGTTCTCGACGGTATTGGGAGATATACCTAGTTCTTCTGCAATTTGTTTGATAGATAATCCGTCATACTTCCGTTTAATAAAAATTTCTTTTCGCCTGTTTGGTAGTGAATTAATTATTAATTCCACTTTTTCAAGTAGAAATTTATAATCAATCGTCTGATCCAGGTTGTTTTCCTGTTGAAGAAGAGTAAATATCAGTTCATCTTTAAAAGCATTGTCCTTTGACTTTTTAATGAAGTACTTTCTAATAATATTATAGGCGATGGTGAAAATATAGGCATTAAAAGAATGGTCGGGTTTTAAACTGTCTCTTTTATCCCAGATATAAAGAAAAACCTCCTGTACAACCTCTTCTGCTTCTTCTGCTGATTTTAGGTATTTTACAGAAAAGTTGTACAAACGTGGAGAATATTTTTTAAACAAATCATCAAATGCTTTCTTATCACCTTGTTTCAGGTTCTTTACTGCAAGATAATCGATATGTTTAAAGGATGAATTCAATGTGTTTGTTTACCGTCAAATGTTATCAACTCAAAAGTAAAACAAAAATAATAATAAAACCTTCTTTGTTGAGAAAGCGATTTTAAAACGATATTTGGATCGATCAGCTAAAAATTACATGTATAAATTCCATCCCAGGTGGGGCTTGAATCTACGACTTACGGATTAACCGTCCGTCGCTCTAACCTAGCTAGTCCGTTAACGATTTACATGCAAAAACCAGCAAAGAAACCATGTAGTCGGTACAAAAATGATTTAATGAGCAGCTCTATCGGCCAATTTAAAAGAAATTGAATCATGCTTTTGTGATTCTTTCGATGGGAGAGCCAACGAACCTTTTGCCGGTAGAGGTTTCGGTTTATATCTGAACATCAGGGAATCGGCATTCTGATGTTTTCTTATGACAATTGGTTTATTTATTTCGTGTGTTCCGTCGGGAAGGAATTTTACGATTGGAGTCACCTTGGTTTGTTCAAACAGATCGTAACTTTTTTTGAGGTCAGCCCATAAACTGATTTCATCCTTGTCCTTACTGTATCGGGATGTTAATCCAGGGTATACTTTATCGTTCAGCTTAGCAGGAAATATAGTCATATCAATCTGGTCCTGTCCGCTGTTGTAGGCCTCAATACAATACACAAACAGTTCCTTGATCCGATCATCTGTCATGGCAATACATCCTGATGATTCGCAGCCCCCATGGATGAATATCAGGTTTCCCAAATGGCCACGAACACCCCTGATACTGTCGGACGCATTCGGATAGTTAATCTGCATCGACAAATAGTACTTACTGTAAGGATTTAAATCGGAAATGTGGTAAAACCCTTCAGGAACCTGTAAATCGCGAGACCGCCTCTTTGGCCCGACAGAACCCGAGATTTCACAGATAGAGAATTCCTTGATTAATACAAAAACAGAATCGGAAATGTTTTTTGCCCACAACTCAATTTTTTTTTCGGTTTTGAAAGCACGGATATAAATCCTCAGGCCGTCGCGTGCAATGGAATGTTCGGCAAGCGTTTTAACAACAATTTTCTCTTTACTGGCATAGGCTTCCCTTACCCTGGTAAAAACCATCTGATCTTCTCTGAATGAATACGAAGTCATTTTTGGGCTCAGGAACAATAAGGGAAAGAGGATTATCAAAAGTCTCATAAAAAATCTAAAGATGATCGGGCAAAAATAGTGTAAAAACACTCAAAAATACAACTCACGCCTGACCTTTCTTTTCACTTCCGGTTCGTGTTATCAGTCAATCGACTCCAACTTTACTTGACCATTCACGACATTGGTGATATTTCGATATTCCTCATTTCTTTTTCGTTATTCGATATTTAGAAATGAAGAGAAACCTATAAACCTAGTGTCGTGTCAACTTGGTTTTGTCACCCTGAACGTAGTGAAAGGTCTCATGTTTAGCACTATGAAGTTGCAGATTCTTCGCTTCGCTCAGAATGACAAACCGTCATTTGATGGTTGACACGACACTAGTTTCAACTTTAAACAAGTCCAATTAGAGAATGCGAAAATTTATAATTTCTCCACAACTTTTCATTTGATTCTCGGATCAGTACACGTAGAAACAGGAAAGGAGGTCATTTTCGACCTCCTTTCCTGTCTGGCTCCCCAGGTAGGACTTGAACCTACGACCTACGGATTAACAGTCCGCCGCTCTAACCAACTGAGCTACTAGGGAATTTAGCTTTTCCGAAAAGAAAAAATATTTTTGCAAAAAAATAGTTAAAATGAAACCAAACGAAAAGCCCGCTAAAAAAGCCATTCTGGGAATAGGGAACGCCCTGGTTGATGTAATGTTCAGCCTTTCTGATGATAACTTGCTCAACCAATTTGGTTTGCCCAAAGGGAGCATGACGCTGGTCGATGCACCACTTTCCGAGAAGATTCAGGCCGGGGCAAAACATTTGCCTCGTGAAATACATACCGGAGGTTCAGCAGCCAATACAATTCATGGCATTGCCAAGTTGGGCGGAAGTTGCGGATATTTGGGAAAAATATCGAAAGACGAATTTGGCGACTTTTTCCAATCGGAATTTGAACGGGAAAACATTCGCACTCATCTTTTTTACAGCGCAACCGCAACCGGGAAAGCAACCGCATTGATAAGCGCCGATTCGGAACGCACTTTTGGAACCTACCTCGGGGCTGCAATGGAACTTTCGGCAAAAGATCTATCCGAATCCGAATTCGATAATTACGGCTATCTCCACATCGAAGGCTATCTGGTGCAAAACCATGCACTCATTGAAACCGCTGTAAAAATGGCTAAAAATGCCGGATTGAAAGTTGCCATTGATATGGCCAGTTTTAACGTAGTGGAAGCAAATCTTGATTTTTTGAAAAGATTAGTTACTGAATACGTTGATATTGTTTTTGCCAATGAGGAGGAAGCAAAATCGTTCACCGGCTTTGAACCTGAAGATGCATTGAATGCAATTGCCGGAATATGTGAAATTGCGGTCGTGAAAATAGGGGCAAACGGTTCGTTGATTAAACGCGGAAACGAGTTGGTTCGAATCGCTGCAATTCCCGCCAAAAGTATCGATACTACGGGAGCAGGCGATATTTACGCATCCGGGTTTTTATATGCGTTGGCCGAAGGTTATCCGCTTGAAAAGGCCGGAAAACTGGGGTCGTTCCTTTCCGGGAAAGTAGTGGAAGTGATGGGCGCAAAAATTCCGGAAAAGCAATGGCCCGCATTACTGGAAGAAATTGAATTGATAAAAAATGTTTTGATATAAACCACAAACAGTTCCTTATGACACGTAAATTAATTTTTTCTTTTGTAGCGCTCATTTGTATATGCGCTTCATCATGGGCCCAAAAGCCAAAGGTTGCAGCTAAAAAGCCATCCTCATCCTCTGTATCTCTCTCCCGTGCAGAGAAGATGGGATACGCACGCACCAATAAATATTGGGGACCCGGAACCTACTATTGTTTTGCACCCGGAGCGGTACGGGCGAAGATGGCAAACAATTCGGAATCGGCTATGCGCGATTTAACAGGCATCTCGAAAGAAGATTTTTTAACTGAAGTTGCAAAGCAAGGCTTTGTAGCTGTTCCTCCCAAAGAATTTGGGAAATGGGTTAAATACGGCAGAATTAAGTCGTCAGATTTTCTTTATTCACCCGACAAAAGCTATATCATGTTGCCTGGGTACAACGAAATGGAAATGAGCGCGCAACCAACCTTTACCCCAATTTCTGTAGGTTCTGTCAGTCGTTTCATTCTCATTCCAAAGCAAGATAGCCTAAAGGTGATTGAAATGGTTTGGCAGTATTTGCGCGACTTAAACGACATGAAGCTGATGATGTCGAGTTTTGGCAGCACGTTTAAAAAGGCCGACCCCAAAGCCTATCCTGTAGAACAAGCCGGGGCATCAGGATGGAGTTCCTTTCGTGCGGGATCGTTCGTGTTGAAAATGGTTGACGGCAAGCCTCACGGATATTGGAACCAGCACGAGGATATTATCAGACGGACGATTGGAAAACCCGAATTTGAATTGCGCATACTCGGCGCCGAAATCGATTTTGGATATGGTCTGCACGTAATGCTTCAGAAAGAAGGATATGTTTTAGTATATAACGTTGTTGCCAGTACGTTGTCGACACTGCCTCCGGGCGCAAGCTGGGTAGATAAGCACAAGGTAATGGTTGACGAGTTTAACATAGCTGAACCGCTGGATAAAAAATCTATAGATCTTTACAAAAAAGCTCCCTTTCCACCTGTTTTGGAAGACCTAAACAAAGTATTACACATACAATAACAATCCATTCATTTTACCAGGGATCACTATGTTTCCAAATAGAAAATCATATTTTTATTGACTGTTCAGAATAATCCGTGAATCTGGGCATCGATTTTATCAATCACATTGCTCAGGTCTTCCGGGTTGGCAAAAAAATCAATTTTATCCACATCGATAATCAGCAATTTCCCTGCATTGTACCGTTGTATCCATGCTTCGTAACGCTCGTTCAACTGTTTCAGGTAATCGAGGCGGATGGAATTTTCGTATTCGCGTCCCCGTTTTTGTATCTGGTTGACCAACGTTGGTACCGATGCCCGCAGGTAGATCAGCAAATCGGGCGCTTTCACCAGTTTGTTCATCAGTTGGAAAAGACTGCTGTAATTCTTAAAATCGCGGGTCGACATCAGCCCCATGGCATGGAGGTTGGGCGCGAAAATTTCGGCATCTTCATAAATGGTCCGGTCCTGTATAACTGTTTTTCCCGATTTGCGAATATCCAGCACCTGGTTGAACCTGCTGTTCAGAAAATAAACCTGCAGATTGAACGACCAGCGTTGCATATCTTCGTAAAAATCGTTCAAATACGGATTTTCATCAACATCCTCATAATGAGCTGTCCAGTTGTAATGTTTCGACAGCAACTCTGTCAGTGTTGTTTTTCCGGCGCCAATATTTCCGGCAAGTGCGATATGCATGGTTTTCTCAGATTAAAATTTGAAACTAAAGTACAAATAAAATTTTCCGGCTCCGGTTGCTGTTGATAACTTTACATTGTTTCCTGAAGTTGAAGCAGCTCATCGAGGTATTTCCGGTCGTTTGCCAAACGTGGTATTTTATTCTGACCACCTATTTTCCCGCGGCTTTTCATCCACTGATAAAACAAACCCGGTTTTGCAACCACCACTTTCGGCCGTTCCAGCGTCAGGTTTTTATGCCGTTTGGCTTCGTAATCGGAATTCAGCGACTTTAATGTATTGTCGAGGATGGAAATAAAGTAGTCCAGGTCTTCGGGCGCTTTTTCAAATTCGATGATCCACTGGTGCGCCCCTTTTTGGTTGTCGGCCATAAAAACCGGGCCGGCGGTATATTCATGAATCACTGCATTGGTGCGCTGGCAGGCATTATTAATTGCTTTTTCGGCGTTGTCGATAATCACTTCTTCGCCAAACGCATTGATAAAATGCCTTGTGCGGCCTGTAATTACAATCTTATACGGGTACTTCGATGTAAACCGGATGGTATCGCCGATCACATATCGCCACAGACCGCCATTGGTGCTGATTACCAGCGCGTAATTTTTCCCGATCTCCACCTCGTCGAGGGTAAGTACCGGCGGATTTTCCTGATGGTAATGTTCCATCGGGATAAATTCGTAGTAAATTCCGTAATCGAGCATCAGCAGCATGTCCTTTTTGTCGGGTTCGTCCTGAATGGCAAAAAATCCTTCCGAAGCATTGTACGTTTCCATGTAGTGCATGTCTTTCTTCGGAATAATTTTTTCGTATTGTTCGCGGTACGGATCGAATTTTACGCCTCCGTGGGTAAACACTTCAATGTCGGGCCATACTTCCAGAATGTTGCTTTTCCCGGTGACTTCAAGCACTTTCTTCAGCAAAACGAGGTACCACGAAGGAACACCTGCAAAACCGGTGACGTTTTCGTGCAGCGAATGTTCAATGATCTTCTCCATTTTTTCCTCGAATTCCTGGATCAGCGAAATTTCGGTGGAAGGCGTGCGGAGGAATTCGGTCCAGAAAGGAATATTTTCGATGATAATAGCCGAGAGGTCGCCGTAATAACTATTATTGTTGAAGTTGTTAATTTGGTGGCTTCCCCCCAAAGTCAGGGTTTTTCCGGTCAGCAGTTTCGAGTCGGGGTAATTTTTCAGATAAATTGCCAACACGTCGCGGCCGCCGCGCATGTGAATGTCTTCCAGCGAATCGTTCGAAACCGGAATAAATTTGCTTTTTTCGGAAGTGGTTCCCGACGATTTTGCAAACCATCTGGTAACTCCGGGCCATACCAGGTTTTTTTCGCCCTGCATCAGGCGTTCAACGGTGGGCTTGATATCTTCGTAACGTTGAATTGGTAATCGTTCCTGGAATAGTTTTTCGGAATTGATTTCAGCAAAACCATACTTCAATCCAAATTCTGTGTCTTTGGCTTTGGTCAGAAGATTGAAAAATACTTCGTGCTGTGCATCATGAGGGTGTTCTTTAAAAAGGTCGATCTGCGAAATTCGTTTAAAGTTGATCCAGTTTACAATGGAGTTTATAAATGGCATGGTACAATTTTTTGTGTCATCCACAAATTTATTAAAAAAAAGCAGCCAGCCCCGGCTTTCATTAAATATTCAGGCACAGGAAACCGAATGTGCGGTATTTGTTTTATTTTTACAATCATTATCATCAATTCGCACATGAACTATATCGATATCATCCTGGGAATTCTCCTGCTACTGGCGGCCATCAATGGCTTTCGCAAAGGTTTTGTAGTGGAACTTGCTTCTTTTGCTGCTTTAATTTTAGGTATCTGGGGCGCCATCCGTTTTTCCTACATTGCCTCCGATTTTATGGTCGAACATTTTGACTTTACTTCCCGGCATCTCGGAACCATTTCGTTTCTGATTACGTTTATCGTAATCGTCATTCTTGTGTACATGGTTGGAAAAGTGGCCGATAATTTTGTGAAAGCAGCGCAGTTGGGATTTATAAACCGTTTGGCTGGTCTGTTTTTCGGCTTTGTAAAATCGGCTTTAATTTTAAGCGTTGTGCTGATGGTTTTCGATGCGTTTGATGAAAAAATGAATATTGTTTCACCGGAAGCAAAAGAAAAATCAAGGGTGTACGAACCGATGAAAAAGCTGGTGCCGACAATCTTTCCTTTTGTGAAATTCTGGACCGAAAAGAGTGCTTCGGATAAAGAAAAATCGAGTGAAGATTCCGAAGAAAAGGCGCCGCAATAAAACCTGTTTCCCTGAAACCATTTCAACACGCGTTGGTTTGGCTACTATTTATCTGACTATGTATTGTTTATCATACAGGTTTTTGATAAATCTCAGGAACAACACAATTCAATTTTATCATCATTTCTCTCTCTGTTTTCAAAATCAAAAGGCCCGCGACGGTCGGATTGGACCTTATTTTTAAAATCAAAATGATGGATATTAAGTTACAATAATCGTTTTTCTCGTTATCGTATGTGGAGGAAAGGTTACAAAAAACGTAGTTCTCGTTAGTAGCTTTGGCGGAAAGGTTGCCAAAAACGTAGTTCTTGTTATCCAATGTGAAGGAAAGGTTGCCAAAAACGTAGTTCTCGTTATCACCTGCGGAGGAAAGGTTGCCAAAAATTTAGTCTCGTTAGCACCTGCAAAGGAAAGGTGAGAAAAATATATTTTACATCATTTATCATTTAAAATACGTCAAACGTATTGTATTTTGCAACTGGTTTTATTATCTTACACACAAAACCCTTTAAATACGATTGCCATGGACAAACCGGAACCTATTCGCGTGATCGCGATGTTGAAGCGTGAAATGAAGAAAAAGAATTTATGTGTTGCCGATGTAGCCCGAAGCATGAATACAAGCCATTCGACGGTGTTTGGCAGTTTACAACGCCCCACCATCCAAGTGCAAAAACTTTTGGAGTGGTGCGAATTACTGCAATACAACTTTTTTAAGGAGATTGCGGTGAAGCTCCCATACAGCAATCCCCCGGATGCGGACAATTCGCCGGTTGTACAGCAACAAAAACGCATCCAGGAGCTTGAAATGGAGGTTGCCATCCTGAAACGGACCCTGAAAGACCTGGTGGCACCGAAATCATAACGGTGCACCCCACCTACTTCTACCTACCCTTCGTTTGAGCGAAGCGGTAACGAAGGAGTTTGCAACCCCTCGTCTGCGACGGGATAATCTGTCATGGCCGGATTGTTTGAATTCGAACAGGCAGGCATACGACAACTAAAAAACAAATTATTTACGGATGAAAATAAAACTATTTTTTCTTTTTGGAGTGTTGTGCCTAGCTCTTATATCGTATGATTTCCGCTTAAGATCTTATCTATGGAATGCTATCATGGATGGGACAACTGGCAGGAATAGGGAATACATGGCCTTACGGGATGTATTTCTTAAGAGATATGGGGATGAAAACTTATACCAACTAATAAATATTCATGGTATCATCGGTGTTAGTATTTTATTGGGATTTATATCAATAGTGTTTTTCTATTTGACATTAACACCCTACGAGAAAATACGCATTAAAAGTAAAGTAATTATCCTAAAGAAGATAATGCTTATCGCACTAATGGTTGGTGCGGCTGTAATTACCTTTATGAATTTATGGACGTTGATGTAACCCTGGATGCAACTGTCTTCTATCTTATCACGTTCACGAAATTCATTGTTAATAGTTTGCGAGAATTCTAATTCTGCGATTTTGAGCCTTTTGTGTTTCGTTTCTATACCTGTATATTTTTTTATTCAATTTTTTGTAGCTGCTATGCCGCATTACTATTTTACCGGGAAACCGAAAGAAAACGCACGAAAACCCAATCAAGCAGACGGCCCCGCCAGCAAACGTCGACAGGAACAGGCTCTTTCTTACCTGCAGGCAGAAGTACGCGAGCTTCGCTCCTCCCTTTCAAAAGGCTGTCCAAAAAGTAAATATTACGATAACTTTTCTCTGTGAAACTTCTCTGTGGGTAACTCTGAGAAACTCTGTGGTTTAATTGTTTATTTTTTACCACAGAGTTACACGGAGTAAAAACACTGATAGACACAGAGTTTTTGGACAACCTCTTTCGGGCACATATACAGCGGTTTATTACGATGTGGGGCAATCTTTTCGTAATAAATGAGCATCTAACCTCTTTTCTGCAAACGTTCCAGGGTGATGTCGGTAACTAAAATCGGACTTTGGCAACAATCCATTTCCCCCATCCGTGTCCTGCTTCATGCAACGGTATGATCCGGGTCTACCGCCGACCAAGTTTGAACCCGGAGACAGGAGAAATCAAAAAGAAACTTCGAAACCACCGCAAAAACATCGGACTGGTTTTCAGCTACCTCGGTAAACAGATTGAAAAACAGGAAAACCTGCCCGCCCCGAAACCCGGTCGGTTTCCGGGCAAATAATTCGTAAGCGGTTCAATTTGTCGGCGAATCGTATTTGTAAACCTTTCTATTTTATATCTTTGCGGGCACAAAAAATGAACGATTAAAAAGACATGATAAATTTTGTAGAAGATTTACAATGGAGGGGCATGTTGCACGATATGATGCCCGGTACCGAAGAACAACTGAAAAAAGAAATGACCACCGCATATATCGGGTTCGATCCGACGGCTGATTCACTGCATATTGGAAGCCTGGCCCCGATCCTTTTGCTGAAACGGTTTCAGATGGCCGGTCACAAACCCGTTGCCCTGGTGGGCGGTGCAACCGGCATGATTGGCGACCCTTCGGGCAAATCGCAGGAACGGAACCTGCTGGATGAAGAAACCCTCCGGAAAAACCAGGAAGGTATCCGCAAACAACTTGGAAAATTTCTGGAATTTGATACCGGCGCTGCAAACGACGCCGTGATGGTAAATAACTACGACTGGATGAAAAATTTCAGTTTCCTCGATTTCATCCGCGATATTGGCAAGCACATCACCGTGAATTACATGATGTCGAAAGACTCCGTAAAGAAGCGTCTGAGCGCCGAATCGAAAACGGGCATGTCGTTTACCGAATTTACCTACCAGTTGGTGCAAGGCTACGATTTTCTGTGGCTGTACGATCATCTGGGATGCAAATTGCAAATGGGTGGTTCCGACCAGTGGGGCAATATTACCACCGGCACCGAGCTGATCCGCCGCAAATCGGGGGGCGAAGCGTTTGCCCTTACGATCCAGCTGATTACCAAAGCCGACGGGGGCAAATTTGGCAAAACCGAATCGGGGAACGTGTGGCTCGATCCAAGCCGCACATCGCCCTACAAATTTTACCAGTTCTGGCTGAACACATCCGATGAAGATGCCGAACGATACATCAAAATATTCACTCTTCTTCCGAGGGAAGAAATTGTAAAACTCATTGAGGCGCACCGCGAAGCCCCACACGAAAGGCTTCTGCAGAAAACACTGGCCAAAGAAGTTACGTGCCTGATTCATTCGGAAGCCGATTACGAAATGGCCGTTGAGGCTTCGCAGATTTTATTCGGACAGGGAACTGCCGAACAGTTGCGCAAGCTCGACGAGAACACATTTCTTGCGGTATTTGAAGGAGTTCCGCAGTACACCATTTCGAAAGCCGAACTGGAAGCTGGAATCAACGTGCTGGATTTGTTGGCCGAGAAAACCGACATTTTCCCGTCGAAAGGCGAGTTGCGGCGCACAATAAAAGGCAACGGACTGAGCATCAACAAAGATAAAATCAGCGATGAAGCCTTGACCATTGATGCCGGTTTCCTGATTGGCGGGAAATACATTCTTCCGCAGAAAGGAAAGAAAAATTATTTTCTGATTGTTGCTGAATAAGATTGCTCTTCTCAGGAATACTAAAAAACAGATTGTTGCGTTACTGTGGTACGATTTACAAACCAAATCCGTATGAAAGAAATTTTCGATAACAGCTTTGTGCTGAAAGTAATCTGGAAGTGGAGAATTCATTTGGCGACTGTGGGTGCCGCAGCAATTCTTTTGGCGGCAATTTTTTCGTCTCCGTTTTTCATCCAACCAAAATTCAAATCGGAAGGGCGTTTGTACCCAACCAACATTGAAACGTATTCGGAAGAATCGGAAAGCGAGCAGATGCTTGAAATCCTGAATTCATACGACATCAAACGAAGAATGGTGGAAACGTTCAATCTGGCCGAACGCTACGATGTAGCACCCGATGATCCCTATTATCGCACCAAAATCCTGAAAAAGTACGAAGAATATGTGGACTGCAAGAAAACAGAATATGAATCGGTCGAGATAAAAGTTTTGGATGTCGATCCGCAGGTCGCCAGTGATATGGTCGACTCGATCATTTCTTTTTATAACCAGAAAGTTTATTCGGTGAGGGCCAAACGCTACGAAGAACTTGCCGAAACCTACAAGCGTGATTACGAACAAAAGGTTACAGAAGTTGATTCTCTGAACCAGAAAATGGAGGTTCTTCGAAAAAATTATGGCTTGTTGAGTTACGAGATTCAAAGCGAACAGACATCCATGGGATATATGACGGCATTGGCCGATGGCGCTCCAAAAGCATCGGTTGATGAAATTAAAAAAGTGATGACTAACCTTAGCGAAAAGGGCGGAGAATTCTTCATGATGGAAAAAGAAATGCAGGGATTGCTGGTTATGCGCGATACTCTACGCAAACGATATGATAAGGCACTAAGCTATTCCACACAGAAAGCTACTTTTTCGGCGGTGGTCGAGGAACCATTTCCGGCTGATAAAAAATCGTACCCCGTGCGCTGGCTCATTGTTTTTTTGAGCCTGGTTGCCTCCGAATTTTTAGCTTTGGTTGCCGTGTTTGTACTGGAAAAACTAGAACTCACAAAATCCTGATATTTTGCTGAGCAATCGACAAAAAATAGTCCTGTTTTATGGCGTTTCCGTTTTATTTATATTCCTGAATATTTTTTTTCTAATCAAACGGGAAACATTGCTAGCGGCGGCTTTGCCACTTGTTCTGGTAGTTGTTTTGCTGGCTTTTTACAAACTCGACTCGTTGCTGCTGGTAATTACATTTTGCACACCCTTGTCATTGCCCCTTAGCGAATTGTTCCCAAACCTTCCTTTCGATATGTTTTTGCCTACTGAACCCATGCTGTTCGGTGTGATGATTTTATTTCTTTTTAAACTGATTGAAACCGGCGGTGTAGAACGCGATATTTCAAAACATCCGGTCTCGCTGGCCATTTATTTCTATTTGGGCTGGATGCTCGTGACCAGTTTTACCAGTACCATGCCGGTTGTATCGCTTAAATTCTGGTTGTCGAAAATTTGGTTTGTTGCCGCTTTTTATTTCCTCGGAATATATCTTTTCCGCGATTTCAAAAATATTTACCGGTTTGTTGGTTTGTATGCCGGTGCTTTCATTGTGGTAATTCTTTACGCGTGGTCGCGACATTTCAGTTATGGTTTTAACAATAATCAGGCAGCCCATTTTGTGATGAACCCGTTTTACAAGGATCATACTTCGTACGGGGCGATGCTGGCGTTCTTTATTCCTTTTCTGACCGGACTTTCATTCTCGAAGCAAATAAAAAGCCATTACCGTTTGCTGGCTTTTACCGGTCTGGCTTTTTTCGTGGCTGCGCTCATTCTGTCGTACAGTCGTGCGGCCTGGCTTAGTTTGGTCGTGGCGCTTGGCATCTTGTCGATTTTTAAATTAAAGATCAGGTTTCGGCCTTTGTTTTTCACGATCGTTTCGCTGGTTACTTTTACGTTTTTGTTTCAGTCGCAAATATTGATGTTTCTCGAGCGTAACGACCAGGAATCGTCGGCCAACCTGGCAACCCACTTATCGTCGATGACCAACATTTCATCGGATGCATCAAACGTGGAGCGGATAAACCGATGGAACTGTGCAATTCAGATGTTTAAAGAAAAACCGGTTTTGGGATGGGGGTCTGGAACATACATGTTTAATTACGCACCTTTTCAACTGACCCGTTTGCGTACCATCATCAGCACCAATTCGGCCAACCGGGGCAATGCTCACAGCGAATATCTGGGGCCAATGGCCGAATCAGGGATTTTCGGGCTGTTGAGTTTCCTGACGTTGCTGATTGTGGCTTTTTATGTGGCGGTACATGTTTACATGCGTACCGACAAAGCTGAAATTAAACTCATCATCCTATCTTCATCTATCGGGTTAAGCACCTATTTTTTGCATGGTTTCCTGAACAACTTCCTGGATACCGACAAAGCGTCTATTCCTTTCTGGGGTTTCATAGCCATGATTGTAATGCTTGATATTTACACCCGAAAGCAACTTGCAGAGAAATCTTCCTGAGAGCAAAGAACCCAGGTGTGATGTGCACGGATGTGGAAATCTTTAATTTCCAGCCTAATTATGCGATTAAAATCGCATCACCCTTGAAATAAAAAAGCCCCCGTTTCCGGAGGCTTCTGCAATATTCTTGGTTTGAAATTACTTTTTCAGACGTTCGCTGTATGAACGGTCGCGGGTATCGACTTTCAAAATTTCACCAGCATTGATAAACATCGGAACCATGATTTCGGCGCCGGTTTCCAGTGTAGCTGGTTTCAATGCAGTTGAGCTTGCCGTATTGCCTTTTTCACCGTCAATGGTGGAAGTAACTTCCAATTCAACAAAAGGAGGAAGTTCGGCGGTAAGCGGAGTTTCTGTTTCGGCGTGGAAGTTAATTTCAATGATTTGTCCTTCTTTCATAAGGTCAGCATTTTCTATCATCCCATCCATAATTGAAATTTGTTCAAATGTTTCGGTGTTCATACAATTAAAACCCATTTCGTCTTTGTACAAATATTGGTATGGGCGGCGTTCGATGCGGACAACATCAACCCGTACGCCTGAATTGAATGTATTTTCAATCACTTTCCCGGTTTTTACATTTTTAAGTTTGGTGCGTACAAAAGCCGGACCTTTACCCGGTTTAACGTGTTGAAATTGTACAATGGTAACGAATTGACCGTTAAATTCGATGGTCATTCCGTTTTTAAAATCTGCAGTAGTTGCCATTATTTTGTTTTAATATTGATTTTGAATTTCGCTGCAAAAATAAATAAATATTGCAGAATCAGATACTTCGATAAATGTTTTTGATTTTTATCGTTCCAAAACATGAAATTGGGAAGGGCATATTTAATTTTTCCCGGTAAAAACGATAACATTTACAGATTTAAAAATCAGATAGCGAGCAAATACTTCATAAAGCTATAATCACTACTGTCATGTCAATCAGCAAAAGACGGTTTGTCATTCTGAGTGAAGCGAAGAATCTCATGATCAGAGCTATTTTCAACAGATGCTTCACTGCGTTCAGCATGACAAAACAATGCTGACATGACACTACTTCATAAATCGCTAATCGCTAATCGTAAATTGTTTATCTCTTTTGCGATTTCCCTTTTATCTGATAATCGATGAGTTCACATTTTACGGCACCAATTTTCATTTCAAACTCCATATAAACGGGTACTCGCTGGTGGTCGTTGGTGATGTAGAATTTTAGTCCGTCGTCGCGGTCAAGTATTTTCCCCTTTTTTACAATCGGGGCAACAACCATGCACTCTTTTTTGCCCAGTACGGTTGAAACGGTTTCCATGCCCAGGTAATTGACCCGCATCATAAAAAAATCTTCATCGTGACTAACCGGCATATCAATAGTTCCGATCCGTTTCAATTTTTCGAGGAAGCCGGGTTTCCGCATGTAAAAATACAGGCCGAGAATATCCACCATGTTATTTGGCGCAACCATTTTTCCGGAACGTTTGCTGATGATCGAGTCGGTTTCGTTGTTGAAAATAATTTCGTTGTAATAGCGGTATTTGCGCTCTTTTATATTCCGTACCGATTTCAGTGGCAGCCGGGTTTTTGTATCGACAATGCTCTCATAGATATCGTCTACTTTGTATAATTTATTAGCAATTCCGGTGGTTTGGGCGCGCATATAATGGTGAATTGATTTTTTCGACTGAAAAACCGTATCTCTCGATTCCAGTACCACTTCGCCGCCATGTATAATTCCGTACCGAAGCAGGTATTTCATTTTTTCCCGGGGTTGTGATTGGGCCGAAAAAAAGCTGGTAATTAGTATCAGGAAAAGGTATTTTTTCATTTTCCGAGAACATTGTTTTTAGGGATCGTTGCCACGAAATCTTTTAAATAGAAAGGCTCAAAATAAGCAACGTCCTCAAAGTGTTTTTTAGTATATGCTTCGTGAGCCAAATCACACATCCATGCAGCCGAAGCGGATAAATTATCCAGGAACAAAGCATTTGGATGATTAATTTTTGTTTTGCATTTCATGGCCCCGTTTCCGAAGAAAACAATTTTGTTTTGTTGAAGTTCATTCTGAAACGAGTCTTCGGTAATTACTTTTGCAGAAACAGGTTCAAGTTCTGTTCCGTTCCCGTCCAGCAAACAGGTGTAAACTTCCATGCGGCGGGCGTCTATCATGGGGCAATACAACCGTTTTTTTTCTGACGAAAGATCATCATCTGTAAAATTACGAATTGCTTTCTGTGTCATTGCCTTCAGTGTACTGATTGCAATTAAAGGAATTTTATTGGCATAACAGAACCCTTTGGCCGCCGAAATGCCGATGCGCAAACCGGTATACGACCCTGGTCCCATACTCACTGCTACTGCATCGATCGCGGATGCCGGAATTTTATTCTCCGTTAATAATTGTTCAACGAAAACAGTTAGTAGCCGGGCGTGGTTTTGTCCGCTTTTATCTTCCTTTATGCCTGTTAATTTGCCATTATCAGAAAGGGCCACGCTGCACACTTCTGTCGAACTCTCAAGGATTAATATTTTTGTCATTTTTCTACATTTCTTACTGCAAAGCTGTTTTAAAAGTCAAACCCCAATTTCTGCAGCGACTTTTGTTCAGCCTTTATTCTTCACAAAAATAGAGATATTAACAAATCTTTGGAAAAAGCATCGCCGAATATTGGAAGAGATGTTAGTTTGTTTGTATTTAAAATAAAATGATGGATGGATGTAAGTGTATTTTCTTTATTTTTATAAGCACAAAATGAACAAAATGAGTATGTATCAAACTGTAATTATCGACGATGACATACTGGCCAGGAGGGTGTTGAAGCGTATCCTGGAACAAAATTTCAACGAAATTGAAATAGTTGGGGAGGCTGACTCCGTTAAATCGGGAATTGAGTTAATTGAAAAAGTGGAACCCGATTTGGTGTTTCTGGATATTGAAATGCCCGATGGAACTGGATTTGGGCTGATTGAACAACTGGATAATGTTGATTTTAAATTAGTTTTCACTACCTCATACAGCGACTATGCAATTACCGCTTTCAAGTATTCGGCATTCGATTATATTGTGAAACCGGTGTTGCTTGAAAATGTAAGATCGACAATAAAGAGAATTAATGAAATTCCGGTTCTTCATGAAAAACAAAGGGTCGAAGTATTGAAAAATAATCTTACCCGCAAAGATCCGGAAATGGAAGCAACCATTGCTCTTCCTGAAATGAACGGGTTTTCGATTGTGAAAGTGAAAAATATTGTTCGTTGTGAGGGAGAACGAAATTATTCTCGAATTTTTTTCCGTGAAGGAAAGTCTGTTTTGGTCAGCCGTACGCTTCTTGAATTTGACAACCTGCTTGTTCCCCATGGCTTTTACCGCATCCATCGTTCGCACCTGGTGAACCTGAAAGATGTGACCAAATTTCTGAAAACGGACGGAGGAATTGTTGAAATGTCGGACAAATCGCAATTGCGGGTTTCCCCAAAATTTAAAGATGAATTACTGAACCGTTTGCTGCATAGTTGATTGCAACCACACAGAATCCGGCCACAACCCCGAAGTTTTGGGGTTAATCTCTGGTCCCAATTTGAATTCCGTTTCTAAACCTGTATTTTCGAGGTCAGTTTAAATTGTTGTGGAGCGATAAAATTGTGGGCATATCTGAATCGTTTTAACTGCCCTATCCCCAACCTCCCGGTGTCCCGGGACAGGCTTTCCCCAATTCGGGAAGGGAGTTTGGCCTGTGAGCTTAACAAAGTCCGTTCAATTTATAAATCATCGCATTATTGCAGGCCTAAAGTCCCCCGGTTTGGGGGATTAGGGGGCAAACTCATTTTGTGAACCTTTGAGAATTAGTGGCTTTGCGGCTAATTTTTTCCTGCCAAAAGAGCACAAAAAAACACGAAGTATTCACGAAGGTATAACATTACCCTTCAGGCCGGAAAAATATTCGGCTGAGACTTGCTTGATGAGTCGATATGAAAGAAATGGCAAGACAGGATGTGGAAATAAAAATGTTTATCACTTTATTCTCACGGAAATATTTATTTTAAGGTTCCTCTCAACTTTGTCAACTGATCCCTGCGAAGCAACTCCTTTGTTTCACCCGTGGGTGAAACCGCAACCAGAGTTATTTCATGCTTTCACCCCTTGCTGATGCTTTCCAGCCGGATGCCTGGGTAAAATCCGATGCGCATCCAATCCGGAACGGATGCGCAGGAAATTCAAATCCAATGCGCAGGAAACCGGGAACGGGTGCGCAGGAAATTTTTTTTCATCCGCATCTGTTCCCGGCTCCTTCGAGTTGAAACGAATAATATAAATCTTGTGTTTGAAACAACAGTCTAACAAAAGATTCGGATAGTTGTTAAAATGTAGTAAATTGACAATGTATAGGATAAATGTGCACAGGCAGAAAAAAATTGATAAATGATCTGGTGGGTTTGATACGCTAATGCCCCATTTTGCTAAGAGTGTAGGTTATGTTTAAATTTAATCAACTATTTTTACATTAATAATACGCGCGATTGTGAATAGTATAAAACCATACAAAGGGATTGTGTTCCTGAAGAAGATTTTTTGCCTGTTGGCAAAAGAAATTTGCTTCGACGGAAAAACTCAAAATACAATTCTTATGTTCCTGATCAGGACGAAGAATCTGCCAAATATAGGGGTGCATCTCTCGTTCGTTTTTACCCGTTTCCCTCGAAACGCTTATTCGAAAGGCTTTTCCCCTTTGTGTTATACTAATACCCCAAGCCTATGAAACGATCTTTACCTACTCTGAAAAAAATATATGGCTTTCTGATTGTGATGGTTCCCCTGTTGGTAGGGCATAGCAACAACGGTTTTGCCCAGGCTGTAGGCGATTACGGTACCCGTTATAATACAGGAACTGCAACGGCTTGGGGTACTGCAACCAACTGGGTTGTTTGTGTAACTGCAGGAACTTGGACCGGGGCAACAACGGCTTCCGCTGTTCCAAATAATACTAAAAATGTTTGGATTAGATCGGGAGCTAATTACACGATGAATGGAAACGCAGGTGCTTGTAATAACATGGTTGTTAATGGTACCGCAAACTGGACACAATCGCGTACCACAAATGTAAGCGGGAATCTGATTATCAGCGGTGGAATACTGGCTGGGACAACAGGTACATTAAATGTTACTGGTGATTTTAGCGTACCCGCAAGTACAACAGCGAATATTCGAGGGATAAATCTTACTGTAACAGGGGCAACTTCCATTAACGGAACTATAGATTTTGTAACTTCTGTAAATGGAACTAAAACCTTTACTGGTCTTGTAACCATTGCATCGACAGGTATCTGGAATAATACGATTGGTGAAGGAGCTTACTTAGGGGGTGGTATGACCAATAATGGTACATTTAACTCCGGAAACGGTATTTTTATTTTCAGCACAAACAGCCAGTCGTTAAACGGTACGAGTAATATTACTTTTAATGCCAATACAACCATACAAGGAGCAATAACCGTAACGAATAACATAACCGTTACCTTTGTAGGAACTGTGTCTGCAACAGTTGCTGGTGGCGCTTTTGTCAATGCTGCCAATTCTACACTCAATATAAACAATGCTTTTTTATCCGGAAATGGTACTTTAACAGCAACTGCAACAGGCAATACTGTAAATTATCAAGGCACTGTTACTCAAACGGTAAAAGCTCCTGTAGGAGGAGCATATTACAATCTTGTTTTGCAGAGTAGTGGTGCAAAAACACTAACAACCGGGACTACTGCCATCAATGGTGATTTCACAATGTCGGGATCGGCAACGGCTACCGGGGTTGTGGGCCTAACCATTGGCGGCGATGTTATTCTTGATGGGGGTACTTTTACCAATGGAACATTTACCCATAATGTTGCAGGAAACTGGTTTGATAACGGAGGAACATTCACCCCCGGAAGCGGTACTGTAAATTTTAACGGCAGCTCGGCGCAATCTGTTGGTGGAACTTCTTCAACTACGTTTAATGTGCTTGAAATCAATAATGCAGCGGGTGTTACTTTGGGAAGAGCGACCACCGCATCAACGCTAACAATTGGCGACGTTACTTCAAACAGTATTTTTGATGATGGAGGATTTGGGCTTACTTCTACAGGAACCTTAAATCTTACTTCGGGTACTTATAAACTGGGTTCGGCTTCAGCGGCAACTACTTTCCCCGCATTCGCGACACGTAATATCACGGCCGGAACAACTGTAGAATATCGGGCAGGTGTAGCCCAGACAGTTTCGACAACACCATCATATTCCAATTTAGTTTTCTCCGGGGCAGGAACAAAAACAACAGCTACCGGTACTTTAACCATTGAGGGTGACTGGACAGTTGGAAGCACAACTGCATTAAATACAAATAATACGGTGGTCAGTCTTACCGGGAACCTTGTTGAAACTGCAAACTTAACGCAGGGAACTGGAGCAATGACGATTGGGGGTAATTTAACTTTGACATCAGGAATATTAACTGCCGGGAATTCCATTTCAATTGACGGCAACTGGACAAAAAATGGAGGCACCTTTACCCCGGGCAGCGGAACAGTTACCTTCACCGGAAACAGTTCGGCTATTAACGGTACGGCAGCTTCACAGACTTTTAACAACATCATTGTAAATAAAACGGCAGGGCAAACCCTGAGCGTTGGCGGCAGCACTGCAACACTCAATGTAGGCGGTACATTTACCGAAACAACAGGTAATTTCTCCGCTCCGGCAACTATGTCGGTAACAGGGGCGGTTACCCTGACGGCAGGTACGTTTACAGCAGGCGCCAACCTAAATACATCGGGCGACTGGACCAACAACGGCGGTACGTTTACCCCGGGTTCAGGCACTGTTACGTTTAACAATACTTCAGCAGGGCAAACAATTAATGGTTCGGCAACTTCGCAGACTTTCAATAATCTGACGGTTGCCAAAAGTTCGGCGACACTGACCATCGGCGGCAGCACGGCCAATGCTATTGTAAGCGGTACGCTGACCATGACATCCGGGAACATTGATTGCGGGGCAAATACGCTTGTTTTAGGGACTTCAATTTCTACATTAGGAACACTTGCATATACTTCGGGAAATATTATTGGTAATTTCAAACGATGGATCGGTGGTGCAGGCAGCTTGAATTTTCCGGTGGGAACAGCCGCATACAACCGAAATGCGCTTGTCACTTTCCCCGGCGATGTAACCGGGACACTGACCGGAAAATTTATAGCTTCAGACCCGGGTTCTACCGGTTTGCCTTTGACCGATAACACACACGCTGTAGAGAATCAGTTTACCGAAGGGTACTGGTCATTGGTTTCAGGAGATGGACTGAGCGGTACAGCATCATACAACCTGGAGTTGACAGGGACCAATTTTACCAGTTACACGGAAGATGCCAATGTGCGGATTATCAAACGTCCTTCAGGGGGTGGTTCATGGACTTTGGACGGGACCCATGTGCCGGGTTCTGCGCCAACGGCCAAACGGGCTACATTGACCGGGTTCTCTGAATTTGCGCATGGTAAAGCAAGACCGTTGCCAACGGTTACGTTTACTTCTGCTTCACAAAGCAGCGCCAACGAATCGGGTACGATGACCGTCACCGCGCAACTTTCAGCTACCAGCCCGGTAAATGTAACTGTACCTTTTACGGTAACCGGAACTGCAACCGGCGGTACAGACTATACGATCACTGCCAGTCCGATAACGATCACTGCCGGAAATATGACCGGTACGGCTACCATCACGATCACTTCGGATGCACTGGATGAGCCAAACGAAACAGTTATTCTGACGATGGGCGCGCCAACCAATGCTGCACAAGGTGCAACCACGGTACATACGGCCACCATCACCGACGACGATGCTACGCCAACCGTGAGTTTTACTACTGCTTCGCAAAGCAGCGCCAACGAAAGCGGCACAATGACCATTGCCGTTCAGTTATCGGCAGCGAGCGGGCAAACCGTCACGGTTCCGTTTACAGTAACAGGGTCGGCTACGGGAAGCGGAACTGATTATACCATTACGGCCAGTCCGATTACTATTACAGCAGGAACTACAACCGCCAATATCACAATTACTATTGCAACCGATGCAATAACAGAAGGAAATGAAACGGTAATTGTTACCATGGGTTCGCCAACCAATGCCACACAGGGTGCGACCACGGTACACACAGCGACTATAACCGACGACGATTCGCCCGGCATAACGGTAACCCCCACCAGTGGCCTCACTACGACCGAAGCCGGCGGGCAGGCCACGTTTACTGTGAAACTGAATACACAACCGACGGCCAGCGTTACCATTGGAATATCTTCCAGTAATACAGCAGAAGGTACCGTATCACCCGGCTCACTGACCTTCACAACCGCGAACTGGGGTACAACCCAAACGGTAACCATTACCGGGGTTGATGACGGTACTACGGATGATGGCGATATTGCCTATACCATTTTTACGGCTGCGGCAACCAGTAGCGATGTCACCTACAACGGGATGAACCCTTCGGATGTATTGGTTACCAATATCGATAATGACGGAGCGCCCGCCGGGTCTATTGCCGTAAACCGGGCGGCGCCGCAAAATACCTATACACCGCAGGAATTGGTTGAAAACGTACTAGTGCAGGGGTGCTTAACGGCCAGCAATATATCTTTTACAGGAAATAGTGCGCAGATTGGCCATTTTACCAATGGTACTTCATCATTTCCTATTACCGAAGGGATCCTCCTATCAACAGGGAATGTGGTCGATGCCGAAGGCCCTAATTACGATTACAATACAACAACTCAATTTGGAGGAGCAGGCGACAGCCAGTTGAATACTGCAGCCGGACTTTCTTCTTCAAACGATGCCGCTGTTCTTGAGTTTGATTTTGTGCCAGCAGGTAACACAATAGAGTTCGACTATATTTTTGCTTCTGAAGAATATGCCGAATATGTTGGCGAACAATACAACGATGCGTTTGCCTTTTTCTTAAGCGGGCCGGGAATAACAGGAGCTGTGAATATTGCATTAATTCCGAGCACTTCAACCCCTGTGGCCATCAATAATGTACACGGACAAGGAGCTACGCTGGTAAGTACTTATTCGTCTCAACTTCAGGCGTTGATGACTTACCCTTCAGCATGGGGGCATACTTATACCGGAGGAACGTATGGCCCATGGACCATAAACCCGACCAACAACAGTTCTCAACCTCCATTGAATAGTTCCTATTATGTGGACAACGGGCATTTTACTAACCGCACAGATGGAACATTGACCTGGACGAATGGAAATGGTGGTGCAGAATCTGAATTTGACGGAAGAACGACTGTGTTGACTGCCAGTCATTCAGTAACTGCTTGTCAGACGTATCATATTAAGATCGTGGTGGCTGATGCGGTTGACCAAAAATGGGACTCCGGTGTATTTCTCGAAGGCCGTAGCTTTACTTCCAACGAAGTGCAGATTTCGAGCCAGCTAACTGGTATTGAAGGCGATGCCAGTGATATGTACGAAGGGTGCGAAGGAAGTTTTATCCGTTTTCAAAGGGCAGTTGGGGCTGACAACAGTGTTGTACTGAATTTTCCAATCCTTATTTCGGGAACGGCAACCAACGGGGTCGACTTTGTTTACACCGATTCGGGTGGAAACGTCATTGGCGATGGTACTTTCCCCACAACGGCTACCCTGGCAGCCGGGGTCAATTATATTGATTATTACTATAAAGCACAGTCGGATGGCAGCGTTGAAGGAAACGAAACCGTTGTTTTCAGGGTAAACAATGGATGTCCCTGCGATCCGGAACCAACATATTATACTAAAACGGTTACCATTATCGATACCCCACAGGTGCCAACATCAGAAGTTACGGTTGTCTTTTGTAATAATGGTTCAAATCCGTTGGCAACCATCACCGTTGTTCTTCCGGAGGGATTGGATCCTTCGAACTATAAGTTTGCACTTATTCCCAACGGGGATCCTGACCCTATATTCTCTGCTTATCAGGAGGGCAACCAATTCCAGATTGTGAGTACAATGCCCGATGGTAGCGATATTGTGGGCGACCTGTACGATATTTTTGTGAGCGACGATTATGGCTGTCAGACCCGCGCGGTACGAAATGTGGTTATTCCCGAACTTTCCGCATTCGATGTAAATGCAGGAGCCGACATCTCAATGTGCGAAGCGCAGACGGGCGTTCAGTTAAACGGCAGCGGGTCTATTTATTATACATGGACCTGTTTGCCCGCGAATGGTGTTGACTATTTATCGAGTACAACTGTTCAGAACCCGACAGTAAACAGTGGTATTCCTGTTGGCACGTATACGTTTACTCTTCACGGGCAGGATGTTCCGGGCGGTTCGCCAACCTGTTCCGGTACCGACGAGATGGTACTGACAGTAAAAACCAAACCTGTTGTTACCTCTGTTACGGCGGCCAGTTATTCTATGTGCAATGCAGGCTCGGTTCAGTTGACCGTTTCGGCGACCAACGCAGGTTCCAATCCAACGTATTCATGGAACCCAAGCGCCAATTTAAATAACGCAACGATTTATAACCCTGTTTATACTCCGTCGGTAAGCAGTTATCTCGGCCAGTCATTTAGTGTTACAGTAACAGCCGACAATGGCTGTACAGCGAGTGGTTCATCGTCCACCGTTGAGATTTTCCCTTCGCCGGAAATTACCACAGGTACAATTGTAAATGCCACTTGTGGAGCCAGTACCGGTTCTGCAACAGTTTCGGCCAGTTCTCCGGGAACAAGCCCGCAACCTTCGTTTAATTATCTTTGGGATGCTGCAGCTGGCAACCAAACTACAGCTACTGCCACTAATTTGGCGGCAGGCACATATACCGTTACGGTAACCGATGCTACTCATGGTTGCTCAAACACCAAACAGGTAACAGTGGGTTCTGCATCCGATAGTACCCCGCCAACGGCTGTTTGCCAGGATATTACCGTAACACTTGTCGGGGGTACGGCAACCATCACTCCTGTCCAGATCAATGATGGTTCATCCGATAATTGTACGGCACAGGGTAGTTTGGTTTTATCGCTTGACAAAACGACATTTACTACCAGCGATATTGGTGCCAACACGGTGACACTTACAGTAAAAGATGCTGCAAATAACACCAGTACCTGTACCGCTACGGTAACCGTTATTTTTCCTGCCGATTGTTCGGTTACAGGTTCCCGAACCATTTATCAGGAACAATTTGAAGCTACTGCGCAATATACTATTGTTGGCGGAGGTACGGCATATAGCGATGCAGGTACGATGATGAGGGTCACCCAGAATACAAATTCAAATAATTACTTTTTATCGAATGTAATAGATATTCGCAGTTGGACAAATCTAATTGTCAAGGTCAGCGCGACTGCTAATTCAGGAAATCTGGAAACTGCGGATAATATACGGGCTCAGTATTCATATAACAACGTCGATTTTACCAATTTTGCGAATAACAATCCGTTGGGAGGAAATAACAACGGGACACTTTGTACGAATGTGCCTGACGGGACAAACCTGTACATTAAAGTTCTGGTTTTGAATAGTTCAACCAATGAGTGGCGTGAATTTGACAATGTACACCTCACCGGCGACCCGGCTATGGAAGCAACAGGCGCCATAACCAATGTAAGTTGTAACGGGGGGAATAACGGGGCCATTGATGTGACCGTCACCAAAGGAGTTGCACCTTATACGTATGCCTGGACAACTTCGAACGGAAGTATTCCTTCCGGTGCTGCGGATGATCAGGATTTATCGGGACTTATTGCCGGAACATATAATCTGGTTGTTACCGATGCGAATTCTGTGGCCAGTAATACGTTTCCATTTATAGTGACCCAACCAACAGCCGACCCAACAATAACTACAAGCCTGGCTGTTTCTGATGCTACTGCATGTAACCCTGCTGGTGGAAATGTAACATTTACCATTACCAACGCACAAAATGGCATTCATTATGAATTAAAAAACACAGGAGGGGCTTCTTTATCTCCGGCTGTAACAGGCACGGGCACTGGCAGCAACCTAAATTTAACCTTACTGCAAGCCAATGTGCCAACAACAACGACAACATACAAAGTGGTTGCCACTTCTGCCAGTGGTTGTTCCTTTGCCGACCTGACCGACCAGCCAATATTGACTGTTAACACGACACCGGCGCCAACAGGAAGTGACAGTCAAAGTTTTTGTAGTACCAGTTCTCCCAAAGTGAGCAATATTTCGGTCACCGGATCAGGAATTATATGGTACAATGCAGTAAGCGGTGGATCGGTCGTTGCTCCAACAACAAACCTTGTTAGCGGTACAACCTATTACGCAAGCCAAACAGTGGGGGGATGTGAGTCGCCTGCCCGCCTGGCTGTTACGGTAACTGTATACGCAACGCCTTCGATATTGACCGTAACGCACGGCGACATTTGCGGATCTGGAGTAACAACTTTGTACGCTACGTCCAGCGCCGGGACAATTAACTGGTACACTGCATCAACCGGTGGAAGTTCGGTTCATTCAGGAACCAGTTATACCTTATCCACACCGATCAGCGCAACAACATCTTTCTGGGTCGATGCAACGATTGGGGGGTGTACAACTGTTACGCGTTCGGAGGTAATTGCTAGGGTTAATGCAATACCTGGCTTTACGTTGGGAAGTAATCCTGTTATTTGCTTTGGCGCAACATCGGCTTCCCTTACATACAGCGCTGTTGTTGGTAACCCGAACCGCTACAGCATCAATTTTGACGGTACTGCCGAAGGAATTGGCTTTGTGGATGTAACGGATGTAACTTTACCGTCAAGTCCAATCACCATAACTGTGCCGGGCGGTGCACCGGTAGGAACCTATAATGCTGTCTTAAAACTTAAGGATGTTTCTACACCAGCTCAATGTGTTAGTGTCGATTACCCGATCACGATTACGATTACCCAGGTTGCTGTGTCGCGTGTTATAACCGATGTCAGTTGTGTTGGGCTGTCGAACGGGGCTATCAATGTTACGCCTTCAGGAGGAACAAGCCCCTATACTTATGCATGGACCACTTCTAATGGAAGTGGTTTGAACGCGACGGCTGAAGATCAGACCGGCTTAACGGCCGGAACATACAATGTGACTGTGACGGATGCCCATAATTGTCAGGCTTCTGGAATTTATACGGTAGCGACTACGCCCGATGTCACCAATCCGGCCATTGCCTTTACCAATACCAAAGACGACATTCTGATTGCCATTACATCTTCGGATGTGGCAACAAATGTTTCGGTCAACTTTACAGCTTTTAACGATGGGAGTGGTGCACGGAATGTAAATCCAGTGCCTTCAGATAACTGTGCTGTTACCAAATATATTTATGCCGAAACCGGGGCAACTACATACAATTCTCCAACGACAGGCATCAATACGATTGGTACGCAGAACTTCAACTTAGATGAAACGGTTATTAATTGGACAGCCAGCGATGCCGCCAACAATTCGGCCGGCAAAACACAAAAAGTATATGCGGCCCGCGAAAATCAGTTTGTACTGAGTTGCGCTTCCGATCCTGACTTGGGCTGTAACCCGTCAGCGTTTCCGAAGACCAATCCAACCTATACATTACCTTCCTGGTTGCAAACTCTGATCGGGAACAGCACACTGACCCTGGACACGACCATGACAACTGTTCTGAATGCCGCTTCGGGAACTGAATGTGCAGTTACCCGTACCCGCACCTACACAGTTACCTTCAATATTAAATACGGAGGGGTAACCATTGCAACGGTGGTCCGCACTTGTACGCAAACTTATACTTATATCGTTGATACGACCAATCCTGTTGCATCCTGCACTACCAACAAAACGGTGAATGTCGATTCTGGTGAATGTAACTATACTCACAGCGGCACGGCATGGAATGCTACGGCTACCGACAATTGTCATGTGGCGAGTTTGGTTTATTCTTTGTCCGGGGCAACTTCCTCCGGATCGGGAACCTCACTGAACGGCGTGAACTTCAACGCCGGGGTAACAACTGTTACCTGGACGGCAACTGACGATTGCGGAAATACACACCAGTGCAGCTATACAGTTACGGTGAGCGAGAACCTTTCGATCTCGGTCCAGCCGCAAAACCAAACAGGCTGTGGTAGCGGAACGGTAAGTTTTTCGGTAACGGCTTCCGGTGCCAGCGGTACGCCAACTTATCAATGGCAGGAAAACCAGGGATCGGGATGGGGCAATATTACTAATAGCGGAATCTATAGCGGGGCTACATCGTCCACGCTTCAGTTGGCTGGTGTAACAATGGGCATGAACACTTGGCAGTACCAGGTTATTGTTACCGGTGTCTGTACGGTGAACACCCTTACTAGCAATGCGGCAAGCCTGACGGTGAATGCATCGCCGTCAACTTCTCTTGCCGTCAGTGATGCGGCGATTTGTAAACCCGCTTCAGAAAATATAACCCTTACGATTACCAATGCAGAGAATGGGGTGAGTTACGAATTAAAATATCTGGCGGGAGGATCGCTCTCTCCGGCTGTAACCGGAACAGGAACAGGAAGCAACCTAAACCTGGTTATTCTTCAGGCCAATGCGCCAACGGTTACCACCACATATAAAGTGGTTGCTACTATTGCAGGTTGTTCGTCGGTCGATTTGACTGACCAGCCTGTGGTAACTGTTGATGTTATCAACCCGACAATTTCCAGTTGTCCGGACAACATTACTGTAAATGTTGATGCTGGTCTTTGTTCTGCCAATGTAAGCTGGACAGCGCCGACTGCCAATGACAACTGCACCATACAAAGTTTTACCTCGAATTATAGCCCGGGGGCCAGCTTTGCAACAGGGGCAACAACCGTTATCTATACAGCAACCGATACCAATGGCAATACCGCTACCTGTTCGTTCACGGTGACGGTAAACGATAATATTAATCCGGTAATTAGCAGTTGTCCTGCCAATACCACCGTTTCAACGCTGAATGACCTTCCGGCAGCAGCAACAACTGCCCTTGCGATTGGCGCCACCGACAATTGCGGGATCAGCACAGTGACCCATGCTGATGTACATTCGCTGTCGTGCCCGCGTACCGTGACCCGTACCTATACAGTAACCGATATTAATGGCAATCAGACTACCTGTCAGCAGGTAATTACCGTAACCAACGCGCCGTGTATCGATGCTTCGTTGTGTACAACTGCTACCAGTACAAACCTGGTTACCGGTTCTCCTTCGTCAGGAACCGGAACTTTATATACTCAGTCCATTGCGGTTTGCAGCAGTACCACGTATGAAGTGAAACTGACAGGCGTTTCGGGAACCTCCCCATTCGATTTCAATGTAGTTTTGGATGGCGATGTGGTGAACGACAATTCGATGTACAACAGTGGTTCAACCTTTGGTTTCAAATTTAAAACCGGACCGTCGGCAACAAGCGTCAGCCTGTCGCTGGTTAATAACAGCGCCAATTCACTGACTGTTTCGGCCATCAGTTTTGCCCATTGCGGCCCTACCGTTTCCATCGCCCTAACCACAGAACCCGAATGTGCCGGCGCGCTGGCTGAAGTAACAGCCACGGTAACCGGTAGCGGAAGTTATGTGTACCAGTGGGAAGAGAGTTCCAACGGAGGTTCGTCGTGGTCCGATGTTTCAGGGGCAACCAGCACGGTTCTTTCCTTCACATCGTGGAGTGAAACAAAAATTTACCGTATTGTGGTATCCGAAACTTCATCCGGATTGAACGATACAAATTGTTCTATCCAGTCGGGTACGGTTTCTATCAGTCCGACCGACAATTCTGCCCCGGTTTACCAGGAAGCCTTTAAAAATGGAATCGACCCCGTGCATACAGGAGGCAATTATACCTATACCGCCTGCGATAACGGAACCAATATATTCGCTTTTTTAAGTTTGGATGCCACCGATTTAGTGGATAATTGCTCGGCATTCGGAGATTTAATAAAAACATATTCAATAACGAACGGAATTAATAACAAAACAAATGAAACAGGCGATGCAAGCAACTATGAATTCCCGATTGGGACTTCCACCGTAACGTATCAGGCGGAAGATGAAAACGGAAATGTGGGCATATTCACATTTACTGTGGTGGTCAACGAAAATCCGGTATTGACCACGATTACAACCGATGGAACCGTATCTGCGGATGGTTCCGGCTACAAGCCTTATCAGGGCTCACAGCATACCTACACCGTTGATGGTGGTACTGCTACTTCAGGCAGTACGTATACCTGGAAAGTTCTTGATAAGGACAATGCGGAACTGACGGCAGATAATGCCAATACGTATTCAATTAATACAAGCAATCCTGCTGCAGTGGTAATTACCTGGGGAGGGTCCATTCCTGTCTCCGGAAACAATTACAAAATTGTGGTAAAGGAGACCAACAGCTCGGGCTGTAACACCGAAGCAGAACTTTCGGTGGTAATCTTGGAAAATACCTTTAACGTATCTGTAATAGATCATGGAGATGAATGTCAAACCGGATTTGTGGGACAATCTACCGCGACTTTTAGTATTACAAAAATCGGAGGAAGCACCCATTATTCGTTCAGATATGTGATCAAAGAAGGTTCTACAGTTGTATTTCCTACTGATTATGGCACAAATGGGCCGACAACTTACGACACACAGTTAGATGCCGGTGATTCGGATTTAGCAAACGAGGAATTTTATTACATCGTTGAAAATGAAGCGGATGTTAACAAAACATACACCTTCGAAATCCAGAATGTAGTTGACCAGTATAATACTCCTGAAACCAATACCGGTGATAACTCAGATACAATTATTTTAAAAGGCGTTCCGGCGCCAAACCCAATTCAGGTTGAATAATATAAAATGAATAAAAACAAAAATTAAAATGAATGTTAAACCAAAATTTTTACAAAATGAAAAACAAACTCTTTCTTAAAGTTCTCTTGGCAGGAGCATTTCTGCTGGTGATGAGTGCGGCTTCTTATGCACAAGGTCTGTACACTAACAAAGGTGCTGTGCATGTTTTCAATCCTACAACGGATAATTCTGCAACCGCGACCTATACATGGTCTGCAAACAATGGCGCAACGGTTGTTATGTCTGGTACAAATAACAAAACAGCAACGATCACCTTCAATAATTCAGGTACGACTACTGTAACCATGATTGAAACAAATGACGACTGTTCTACCACGAACACGTTTACCGTTTCAGTTCAAGACTTGGAGATAAGTATAACTGATAATGGTGTTGATTCTTACTGTTCTGATCCAAGTGGAAATGCTGTTTTCAAAATACAACTTGTAAATGCAGGATTAGTGACAACCAGTGCTTCAACGGATTTGGATAATTTATTTGTGGATTACAGATATTCTTATGACGGTGGTACAACTTGGGAAACATCTGTTCTTAACTCCTCTGTTGTAAATGGTGGAACTATTAATGTTCCTTATGTTGCCCGTGCAGGTGTTGCTGAAAGGACACTGAAAGTTGAACTTCTTGCAGCAAATTCAAAAACAGCAACAGGACCAAACGTCCCTCTTGCTACTGCTGCAGGTAACCTATGGACTAAATCAGTTACGTTATATGACAAACCAGCATCAAATGCTATTGTTGTAACTCCGTAATCTCGTAATCTCTTCTGTTGATACAATTAATATTTTTTAATGATTAAAAAGTATCTTATAATACAATTCTTCCTGCTTGCTGCAATCTTTAAGGTTGCAGCACAGGGAGAATATGTATTTTATCAAGGTACTGAAAACAAGGTAGAAGTTACAGCGCAATTTAATGGTGGAATTGAGAATACCTATTCCTGGGCTGTTTATGATGATTTAGCTTTTACCACAGCAACCACGGCATCAAAATTTTCTATTTCCGGTTCAACAACCGACAACCAACTTACAATAACATGGAATAACACGGGTATATATTACCTAAGAATGACTGAAACAAACAGGGGAGGTTGTACCAATTACTGTTATGCTAAGATTACCGTTATTCCCAAGAAAAATGTTCAAATTACTAATCTGACATCCAATCAATGTTATTCGGATACCCCGGGTAATGTGACAATTAATCTTTCATTTACAAACCAATCCATTGCTTTACCGGAATCGGATTACCCGATTTCTGTTTCATATACACTAAACGGAATACCACAAACCGATCAGTCGGTAAGCTATGCAAACCAATATATTACCATTGCAGGCGCCAGCCTGAATAAAGACTCTGGGACAAACACCAACAATGTGATTGTAATTACAGGTGCAAAAGACAAAAATACTCTGAATATAATACCCGTAATCACCTCGGGACAAGATACACACACGCATACAGTTTATGTATTACCGACCGCAGGCATCACCAACAATACAGGTGCGACCGAGTTGACTTGCAGCCGCACCTCGATTAGTTTAACGGCCACCGGCGGCGGGACTTATTCGTGGTCGAACGGCACAACGGTAGTCGGCACAGACGCCGCATTATCAGTTACCGCTCCTGCTACCTATACTGTTACGGTTACTTCATCCAATGGCTGTACCGATACCGAAGCTGTCAGCATTACCCAGAACACGGCATTACCGACAGCGGGCATCACCAACAATACCGGTTCAACCGAGTTGACCTGCAGCCGTACCTCGATCAGTTTGACAGCCACCGGCGGCGGGACTTATTCGTGGTCGAACGGCACAACGGTAGTCGGCACTGATGCAGCGCTATCGGTTACCGCTCCTGCCACGTATACTGTTACGGTGACTTCGTCCAATGGCTGTACCGATACCGAATCGGTTACGATTACCCAGAATACGGCATTCCCGACCGCAGGCATCACCAACAATACCGGTGCGACCGAGTTGACCTGCAGCCGCACCTCGATCAGTTTAACGGCCACCGGCGGCAGCACTTATTCGTGGTCGAACGGCACAACGGTAGTCGGCACTGATGCAGCGTTATCGGTCACCGCTCCTGCTTCCTATACCGTTACCGTCACTTCGGCCAATGGCTGTACCGATACCGAATCGGTTACGATTACCCAGAACATAACATTCCCGACCGCGGGCATCACCAACAATACCGGTTCAACCGAACTGACCTGCAGCCGTACCTCGATCAGTTTGACAGCTACCGGCGGCAGCACTTATTCGTGGTCGAACGGCACAACGGTAGTCGGCACTGATGCAGCGTTATCGGTCACCGCTCCTGCTTCCTATACCGTTACCGTCACTTCGGCCAATGGCTGTACCGATACCGAATCGGTTACGATTACCCAGAACATAACATTCCCGACCGCGGGCATCACCAACAATACCGGTGCGACCGAGTTGACCTGCAGCCGCACTTCGATCAGTTTGACAGCTACCGGCGGCAGCGCTTATTCGTGGTCGAACGGAACAACGGAAGTAGGCACTGATGCAGCGCTATCAGTTACTGCTGCTGCCACGTATACCGTTACGGTGACTTCATCCAATGGCTGTATCGGTACCGAATCGGTTACGATTACCCAGAATACGGCATTACCAACCGCGGGCATCACCAACAATACAGGTGCGACCGAGTTGACCTGCAGCCGCACCTCGATCAGTTTAACGGCCACCGGCGGCGGGACTTATTCGTGGTCGAACGGAACAACGGTAGTTGGCACTGATGCAGCGCTATCAGTTACTGCTGCTGCCACATATACTGTTACGGTGACTTCGTCCAATGGCTGTACCGATACCGAATCGGTTACGATTACCCAGAATACGACAGCCCCGATCGCAGGTATCACCAACAATACAGGTGCGACCGAGTTGACCTGCAGCCGTACCTCGATCAGTTTGACAGCCACCGGCGGCGGGACTTATTCGTGGTCGAACGGCACAACGGTAGTCGGCACTGATGCAGCGCTATCGGTTACCGCTCCTGCCACGTATACTGTTACGGTGACTTCGTCCAATGGCTGTACCGATACTGAATCGGTTACGATTACCCAGAATACGGCATTACCGACCGCGGGTATCACCAACAATACAGGTGCGACCGAGTTGACCTGCAGCCGCACTTCGATCAGTTTAACGGCCACCGGCGGCAGCACTTATTCGTGGTCGAACGGAACAACGGTGGTCGGCACCGATGCCGCGCTATCAGTTACCGCTCCTGCCACATATACTGTTACGGTTACTTCATCCAATGGCTGTACCGATACGGAATCGGTTACGATCACCCAATCAGAAGAAATACCCAGTGGGGCATCTGTGAGTTCCCCGACAATGATATTAACCTGTACCACTACTACGATTAATTTGACAGCCAGTGCAACAGACAAAGCCGGGACCTCGAACCTGACGTATGCCTGGACCACCACTGGCGGACATATTGTTTCGGGAGCAGATGCAGCGACATTGACAGTAGATGCAGCGGGAACCTACACGGCCACAATAACAGATCCGGATAACGGGTGTAGCACTACGGCCAACAAGGTAATTACCCAGAATACGACAGCCCCGATCGCAGGTATCACCAACAATACAGGTGCAACCGAGTTGACCTGCAGCCGCACCTCGATCAGTTTAACGGCCACCGGCGGCGGGACTTATTCGTGGTCGAACGGAACAACGGTAGTTGGCACTGATGCAGCGCTATCGGTTACCGCTCCTGCCACGTATACTGTTACCGTTACTTCATCCAATGGCTGTACCGATACCGAAGCTGTCACCATAACCCGGAACACAACAGCCCCGACCGCAGGCATCACCAACAATACCGGTGCGACCGAACTGACCTGCAGCCGCACTTCGATCAGTTTGACAGCTACCGGCGGCAGCGCTTATTCGTGGTCGAACGGCACAACGGTAGTCGGCACTGATGCTGCGTTATCGGTTACCGCTCCTGCCACGTATACCGTTACGGTTACTTCGGCCAATGGCTGTACAGATACTGAATCGGTTACGATTACCCAGAACACAACAGCCCCGACCGCGGGCATCACCAACAATACAGGTTCAACCGAACTGACCTGCAGCCGTACTTCGATCAGTTTGACAGCCACCGGCGGCAGCACTTATTCGTGGTCGAACGGCACAACGGTAGTCGGCACAGACGCCGCATTATCAGTTACCGCTCCTGCTACCTATACTGTTACGGTTACTTCATCCAATGGCTGTACCGATACCGAAGCTGTCAGCATTACCCAGAACACAACAGCCCCGACCGCGGGCATCACCAACAATACCGGTGCGACCGAGTTGACCTGCAGCCGCACTTCGATCAGTTTGACAGCCACCGGCGGCAGCGCTTATTCGTGGTCGAACGGCACAACGGTAGTCGGCACTGATGCAGCGCTATCAGTTACCGCTCCTGCCACGTATACCGTTACGGTTACTTCGGCCAATGGCTGTACCGATACTGAATCGGTTACGATTACCCCATCAGATGAGCTACCAAGTGGCGCATCTGTGAGTTCCCCGACAACGATATTAACCTGTACCACCACCACGATTAATTTGACAGCCAGTGCAACAGATAAAGCCGGGACCTCGAACCTGACGTATGCATGGACCACCACTGGCGGACATATTGTTTCGGGAGCAGATGCAGCGACATTGACAGTAGATGCAGCGGGAATCTACACGGCCACAATAACAGATCCGGATAACGGGTGTAGTACTACGACCAACAAGGTAATTACCCAGAATACGACATTCCCGACCGCGGGCATCACCAACAATACAGGTTCAACCGAACTGACCTGCAGCCGTACCTCGATCAGTTTGACGGCTACCGGCGGCGGAACTTATTCGTGGTCGAACGGAACAACGGAAGTAGGCACTGATGCTGCGCTGTCAGTTACTGCTCCTGCCACATATACTGTTACGGTTACTTCATCCAATGGCTGTACCGATACCGAAGCTGTCACCATAACCCAGAACACAACAGCCCCGACCGCGGGCATCACCAACAATACCGGTGCGACCGAGTTGACCTGCAGCCGCACTTCGATCAGTTTGACAGCCACCGGCGGCAGCGCTTATTCGTGGTCGAACGGCACAACGGTAGTCGGCACTGATGCAGCGTTATCGGTCACCGCTCCTGCTTCCTATACCGTTACCGTCACTTCGGCCAATGGCTGTACCGATACTGAATCGGTTACGATTACCCCATCAGATGAGCTACCAAGTGGCGCATCTGTGAGTTCCCCGACAACGATATTAACCTGTACCACCACCACGATTAATTTGACAGCCAGTGCAACAGATAAAGCCGGGACCTCGAACCTGACGTATGCATGGACCACCACTGGCGGACATATTGTTTCGGGAGCAGATGCAGCGACATTGACAGTAGATGCAGCGGGAATCTACACGGCCACAATAACAGATCCGGATAACGGGTGTAGTACTACGACCAACAAGGTAATTACCCAGAATACGACATTCCCGACCGCGGGCATCACCAACAATACAGGTTCAACCGAACTGACCTGCAGCCGTACCTCGATCAGTTTGACGGCTACCGGCGGCGGAACTTATTCGTGGTCGAACGGAACAACGGAAGTAGGCACTGATGCTGCGCTGTCAGTTACTGCTCCTGCCACATATACTGTTACGGTTACTTCATCCAATGGCTGTACCGATACCGAAGCTGTCACCATAACCCAGAACACAACAGCCCCGACCGCGGGCATCACCAACAATACCGGTGCGACCGAGTTGACCTGCAGCCGCACTTCGATCAGTTTGACAGCTACCGGCGGCAGCGCTTATTCGTGGTCGAACGGCACAACGGTAGTCGGCACTGATGCAGCGTTATCGGTCACCGCTCCTGCTTCCTATACCGTTACCGTCACTTCGGCCAATGGCTGTACCGATACTGAATCGGTTACGATTACCCCATCAGATGAGCTACCAAGTGGCGCATCTGTGAGTTCCCCGACAACGATATTAACCTGTACCACCACCACGATTAATTTGACAGCCAGTGCAACAGATAAAGCCGGGACCTCGAACCTGACGTATGCATGGACCACCACTGGCGGACATATTGTTTCGGGAGCAGATGCAGCGACATTGACAGTAGATGCAGCGGGAATCTACACGGCCACAATAACAGATCCGGATAACGGGTGTAGTACTACGACCAACAAGGTAATTACCCAGAATACGACAGCCCCGATCGCAGGTATCACCAACAATACAGGTGCAACCGAGTTGACCTGCAGCCGCACCTCGATCAGTTTAACGGCCACCGGCGGCGGGACTTATTCGTGGTCGAACGGCACAACGGTAGTCGGCACTGATGCAGCGTTATCGGTCACCGCTCCTGCTTCCTATACCGTTACCGTCACTTCGGCCAATGGCTGTACCGATACAGAATCGGTTACGATTACCCAGAACATAACATTCCCGACCGCGGGCATCACCAACAATACCGGTTCAACCGAACTGACCTGCAGCCGCACTTCGATCAGTTTGACAGCTACCGGCGGCAGCGCTTATTCGTGGTCGAACGGCACAACGGTAGTCGGCACTGATGCAGCGTTATCGGTCACCGCTCCTGCTTCCTATACCGTTACCGTCACTTCGGCCAATGGCTGTACCGATACTGAATCGGTTACGATTACCCCATCAGATGAGCTACCAAGTGGCGCATCTGTGAGTTCCCCGACAACGATATTAACCTGTACCACCACCACGATTAATTTGACAGCCAGTGCAACAGATAAAGCCGGGACCTCGAACCTGACGTATGCATGGACCACCACTGGCGGACATATTGTTTCGGGAGCAGATGCAGCGACATTGACAGTAGATGCAGCGGGAATCTACACGGCCACAATAACAGATCCGGATAACGGGTGTAGTACTACGACCAACAAGGTAATTACCCAGAATACGACAGCCCCGATCGCAGGTATCACCAACAATACAGGTGCAACCGAGTTGACCTGCAGCCGCACCTCGATCAGTTTGACAGCCACCGGCGGCGGGACTTATTCGTGGTCGAACGGCACAACGGTAGTCGGCACTGATGCAGCGCTATCGGTTACCGCTCCTGCTTCCTATACCGTTACCGTCACTTCGTCCAATGGCTGTACCGATACCGAATCGGTTACGATTACCCAGAACATAACATTCCCGACCGCGGGCATCACCAACAATACAGGTTCAACCGAACTGACCTGCAGCCGTACCTCGATCAGTTTGACGGCTACCGGCGGCAGCGCTTATTCGTGGTCGAACGGAACAACGGAAGTAGGCACTGATGCTGCGCTGTCAGTTACTGCTCCTGCCACATATACTGTTACGGTTACTTCATCCAATGGCTGTACCGATACCGAAGCTGTCAGCATTACCCAGAACACAACAGCCCCGACCGCGGGCATCACCAACAATACCGGTGCGACCGAGTTGACCTGCAGCCGCACTTCGATCAGTTTAACGGCCACCGGCGGCAGCACTTATTCGTGGTCGAACGGAACAACGGTGGTCGGCACCGATGCCGCGCTATCAGTTACCGCTCCTGCCACATATACTGTTACGGTTACTTCATCCAATGGCTGTACCGATACGGAATCGGTTACGATCACCCAATCAGAAGAAATACCCAGTGGGGCATCTGTGAGTTCCCCGACAACGATATTAACCTGTACCACTACCACGATTAATTTGACAGCCAGTGCAACAGACAAAGCTGGGACCTCGAATCTGACGTATGCCTGGACCACCACTGGCGGACATATTGTTTCGGGAGCAGATGCAGCGACATTGACAGTAGATGCAGCGGGAACCTACACGGCCACAATAACAGATCCGGATAACGGGTGTAGTACTACGACCAACAAGGTAATTACCCAGAACACAACATTCCCGACAGCGGGCATCACCAACAATACAGGTGCGACCGAGTTGACCTGCAGCCGTACCTCGATCAGTTTGACAGCCACCGGCGGCGGGACTTATTCGTGGTCGAACGGCACAACGGTAGTCGGCACTGATGCAGCGCTATCGGTTACCGCTCCTGCTTCCTATACCGTTACCGTCACTTCGGCCAATGGCTGTACCGATACAGAATCGGTTACGATTACCCAGAACATAACATTCCCGACCGCGGGCATCACCAACAATACAGGTTCAACCGAACTGACCTGCAGCCGTACCTCGATCAGTTTGACGGCTACCGGCGGCGGAACTTATTCGTGGTCGAACGGAACAACGGTAGTCGGCACTGATGCTGCGCTGTCAGTTACTGCTCCTGCCACATATACCGTTACGGTTACTTCGTCCAATGGCTGTACTGATACCGAATCGGTAGTAATTATTCAGAACATATCTGTACCCACTACATCTGCTATTACCGGCAACAGCGCCCCTGCCTGCAACGCAACAGGCATCACATACAATGTTTCGCTAACCAGCGGTTCCACGTATGCGTGGACTGTACCATCAGGGGCGACAATTACTTCCGGGGCAACCGGTCCGAACAATAATTCAGTAACGGTTAATTTTGGTTCAAACAGCGGAGATATTACTGTGACCGAGACCAATGCTGCCGGGTGTATGGGAGCTGCCCGTACATTGGCGGTTACTTTACAAGGGTGTGGTATGACGGCAAACTTTTCGGGAACACCGCTTTCCATTTGTGAAAGTTCAACGGTTACCTTTACCAATACGTCTATCGGTACATCGGGAAGTACGGTTTATAATTGGGACTTTGGCATCGGAGCCAGCCCTGCCACTGCCAATACAGTTGGCCCGCATCCCGTTGCATATACAAGCAGCGGTACAAAAACGATTTCGCTGATAATTACCGACGGGGCATCCGATACCGAGACAAAAATCGGTTATATTACGGTTAGTCAGAATCCTGTTGGAGGTACTATTTCCGGAGGTGGATCGGTTGTTTCAGGTGCGAATTCCACCACTTTAACTTTATCAGGGCATAGTGGTACAATTAGTAAATGGCAACAATCAACCAATAATGGAGCCAATTGGACTGATATTAGCAATACAAACACAACGCTGACAGTAACAAATTTAAGTCAAACAACTATATACAGGGCCGTAGTTACCAATGGGGTTTGTCCTCCGGTTAATTCGGGAATTGCAACTATTGCTGTGGCTATTCTAAATCTGCCGCCGGTTGCTCAGAGAGATGTGTACGTAGTATACGATAATCAGCCTTTCTCGGATAATGTTTCGACAAACGATTCTGATCCGGATGGGAATGCATTGGTCTATAACACAACCTTATTTGTTAAGCCAACACAAGGAATTGTTATTATGAATTCCAATGGTATATTTTCTTATTTCCCATTTACAGGGGCAAAAGGAATCGATCAGTTTATTTACAGGGTATGCGACAATGCAACGGCAAGTCTTTGTGTCGAACAATATGTCGATATATCGTTCTTTAACGACGGACCTGTTGCCGGGAACGATTCCTTTATTACAGAAGAAAAAATGACCATATCCGGCAGCTTGAAGGAAAATGACAGCGATCCGAATCAGGATAATTTAATATACAATACAAGTCCGGTTGTTAACCCACAGCATGGTTCTGTTATTATTAATCCGAATGGCACGTTTACTTACACTCCGGCTTCGACGTATGTAGGTTCCGACTCCTTTACTTACCAGGTTTGCGACGATGGTTCTCCTTCGAAATGTACAGATGCACAAGTGATAATCACTATTACAAAGGCCGCTGTTATAAACCATCAGCCGGTTGCTATGAACGATATCAACAACACATTGATGAATGCTGCCGTGTCGGGTAATGTGCTGACCAACGACTCGGATCCAGATGGTAATCCGATAGCGCTTATTTCAACGCCTTATGCGCCTCCGTCGAACGGAAAGGTAGTGTTGCAAACCAACGGGACCTATACGTATATGCCCAACAATAATTTTACAGGTGAAGATTTCTTTATGTATGTAATCTGTGAAGTAGGAACCAGCCCGATACTTTGCGATACAGCTATGGTGACCATCGAAGTTCGTCCGGCTGTTGCAGGTAACCGTGCGCCGGTAGCTAATGAAGATGAAATATCCACCTCGATCAACAAACCGGTTTCAGGAAACATGTTGCTGAATGACTTTGATCCCGACATGAATAATTTTTCTGTAAGCAGTATTACATCAAATGTGAAAAATGGTGTTCTCGAATTCCATAAAGACGGAACATTTACCTATACTCCGAATAATGATTTTGAAGGAATAGACCAATTTGTTTATGAAATATGCGACGATGCCAGTTCATCGTTATGCTCCCGGGCTACAGTAACCATTACCGTTAAGGCGATGGGTGAAGGGAATAATGCCCCGTTTGCTGCCGACGATGCTGAATTTATTACTGGAAGCACTTTGTCTGGAGATGTTAGCCTGAACGATTCGGATCCGGATGGCGATAACTTAATCTTTACCATTTTTAGCAGTCCATCGAAAGGAACTGTTACCATGAAATCTGATGGTACGTATGAATATATTCTCAATGCGGGGATATGGGAAGGATCTGACCAGTTTGTTTATCAGGTATGCGACGATGGCGAACCCATCAAGTGCAGCAAGGCAACTGTTTAATTACCATGATAATAAACCGGCCTCCGGTTACTGTTAATGACGATCTTTTCTGTTTGCCAGGGGAAACAAAAACCGGGAATGTACTAACAAATGATTCAGATCCGGATGATGATGTATTGAAGGTGAAAACGACCCCTGTTGCCGGGCCTTTGAACGGATCTGTTACATTATCAGCGAATGGTTTATTCTCGTATACCCCGAACGTTGGTTTTGCCGGAAACGACAGCATTACCTACGAAGTATGTGATGACGGCATACCTGTAAAATGCGCACAAGCTACCATTTCTATTACAGTAAAGGATACCATTGTTGCCGATCGTCAGGCAACCAACGATATAAATACAACGATCCAAAACCAGTCGGTTAGTGGTAACGTACTGACGAACGATGATGACTATTTCGAAGTAAATTCGAGAACCACTCTTTACATGCAGCCCAAACATGGTGACGTTGTTTTGAATACCAACGGGGCTTATACATATACTCCTGCTAATAATTATACCGGTGAAGATAATTTCTTTTACATTGTTTGTACCGATGACCCTCCGGCTGACTGCGATACCATGGAGGTGGTCATTACTGTAATTCCGATTGAGATTAAAAACGGCCCGGTTGCAAACAATGACGAAACCGAAACAACGGCTGGTACGGCAGTTACCAGTAATGTACTTTCAAATGACTATTCTCCTTCAGGGGAACCAATGGTGTTAAATGTACAACCTATCTCCGGACCTTCTTATGGTTCGGTAACAATCGGTTCGAATGGTAATTACACGTATACTCCGGCCATTGGTTTTGTTGGCGTTGATCAGTTTGGTTACGAATTGTGCGGACAATTTTCCGAAGTCTGTTCCAGTGCGGTTGTTTCAATCAGCGTCATGGAAAAAGAAAACAACCTGATTTTTGCAGCAGATGATGCATTCTTTACTTATGGAGCTGCTATTTCAGGGAATATTCTGGATAACGATATTTATAGTAGTGCGACTCTTCAGTTGAATCGGTCTCCGCTTGTCGTCCCTGTGAACGGAAACGTCGTTATTAATGCCGACGGTTCTTTTACCTATACACCAAGAACCGGCTACGAGGGGGTTGACCATTTTGTTTATGAAATTTGCGACAGCAGTTCAGGAATTTGCGATAATGCAACCGTTTCGATTACCGTATTACCCGCTCCGGTACAATATGCAAACCTTTCTATTAAGAAGACAGCGACCCCGATACTTCGTGTAAACGAGGAAATTTCTTTTGAACTCCTGATTACTAATCTTGGCAATTCAAAAGCGGTTAATGTCAGGGTCGTAGATTACCTTCCGGGGTATATAAAAAATGCAACGTACCGGATTGGCAACAGTTCCACTTCCAAAGCGTGGCCAAATATTTTGGTTGTTGGAGATCTGGATGTAAATCAGTCGGCTGTTATTTATATAACCGGGACGGTGGGAGCAGCTGCGCCTGAGATAATCACCAATTTATCTTCGGTGATTAGTGATGTGTGGGATCCTGATTTCAGTAATAATATTTCTGTTGCCAGAACGGTTGTAAACCGCAGTCCAAACATTATTATTGCAGGAGGTAATACCGTTTCGTTGGGATGTTGCAATATCGAAGGTGTCATTATTGATGCCAGTCAGACGACCGGGGAAACAACTCTTCGCTACCGTTGGGAACCAACTATTTACCTTGATAACCCAACAATCGCCAAACCTCGTTTTACGCCCGGCGATAACACCGAATATACATTGACCGTAACGGATGAAAATGGTCTGACGAGTACGGCAACGATACGGGTACAGATTGTCGATTGTCCGGATGCAGTTACCGATGGAATTGTATTTGTTGAATCGCCGACATCCACGTTAATTGCCGATGGCTCGGAAAGCACGGGAACTGGTATTTCCTTCCGTTGGTGGACCAACGACGGGATCATCCTGAACGGGCAAACCAATTCGACAGCACAAATCAGCGGGCTTGGTAAATATTATTTAGAAGTAACTGATTCCTATGGATGTTCAAATAAAGATTCGTTGATCGTAGGACAATATATCCAGGCCATAGCGGATACGGTTGAGATGGATTTAAATAAAACGATCGATATTAATGTTGCTTCCAACGATATACCCCAGGGAGATATCGATCCTTCAAGTATTTCCATCAAAGTGCCGCCGAATCATGGTATTGCGGTGGTTGTTGCCGATTCGCTGATTAATTATACCCCCGATCAATATTATGCAGGGAATGATGAATTTGTTTATATGATCTGCGATTACTTCCTGAATTGCGATGAAGCTGCCGTTTTGGTAATTATCAATGATCAGGAATTCTTTGTCCCCGATGCGTTCTCACCGAACGGCGATGGGGTCAACGACCTGTTTGAAGTCGTGGGTATTTCGAAATATAACAGGGTGAAAATTGAAATCGTCAACCGTTGGGGCAATGCTGTGTACAAATCAGAAAACTATGGACTAGGCGAAGGAAGAGATGGATATTGGGACGGCAAAGCCAATACCGGATTACGGCTTAGTCAAGGAGACGTTCCTACAGGAACGTATTTCTACACAATGCAATTTGATAACGGAGAAAAGGTTTCCGGATCAGTATACCTCGACCGGTAGATAATGTATTCGCCCTCAATAAGTATCATTTGTCTTTTTTAATTTGAATCCTCTTTAATTCTTTGCTTTACATAACTATAGCTTGTTTGATATTAACAATTCCTTGTTGATAGTTGTGGTTGTGCTTTTGATACCTCTGTTTCCCCGTTTGCTCAATGCTTGTTTTTGTTCCCAATGTCAAATACTAAGTTTGGGCGATTAATTTCTGGGGGTATGCTTAGTTCCCTCATGAGATTAAGGGACAAAAAGATATAATGGTAACGGGAGTAATACATAGAAACATATACTATGCAGTATTTGTATTTGTGATGTTATTGATATCATCCAATGCAAATGCACAGCAGGAGACCATGTACACACAGTACATGAGTAATGTGTTGTCTATTAACCCTGCCTACGCCGGTTCCAACGATATGCTTAGTTTCAACGCAGTTTCCCGCAACCAGTGGGTAGGAATTAACGGCGCTCCCGAAACCCAAACATTCTCAGTACATTCTCCCATTACCAAATACCGCATGGGGCTTGGCTTATCTTTTTTGAAAGATAAGATTGGGCCTATCTCTCAAACAGGCGTTAATATTGATTACTCCTATACCATTGATTTCGACCGACGCCGCTACCTGGCCTTTGGGCTGAAAGGCGGTGTAAACTTCTATGCGGCAAATTATACCGATCTGGAACTGATCGATCAAAACGATTACGTTTTCCAAACCGACCAATTTCATCGGTTTTTGCCCAATGTTGGCGTTGGTGTATATTATTATACCGAACGTTTTTATGCCGGACTTTCGGCTCCAAAACTCATCGAGAATGTAATTAATCCACATGACGGGGGCTTTTCAAGCGAGTACGTAAACCGTGAAGAGTTGCACTTATTTCTTATGTCGGGTTATGTTTTCGATGTCAACCGCATCCTGAAATTCAAACCTCATTTTATGGTGAAGTATGTTCAGAATGCTCCGATCTCTATTGATTTCTCTGCTCAATTTTTGATTTATGATCGATTATGGCTGGGGGCTATGTACCGGCTGGGCGATTCTTTTGGTGGGTTGATGCAAATTCAGGTCACCAATCAGCTGAAAATTGGATATTCATACGATCTGTCGGTGAACGATCTGGGTGCTTTTAACAACGGCACCCATGAAATTACGGTTAGTTACGACTTCAACTTCGGACGTGGAAGGGTGAAGTCTCCAAGGTATTTCTAATTGATATGAAAATGAGTTTATCAGAAACATACAAAAAAGGAATTTTGATACTGGCGCTTTTTCTGGCGCTGGCCTCAGCCGGGTATTCGCAAAAAATGGCAGTACGTCTGGGCGATAGTAATTTCAGGGATTTCAATTTTGTTGCAGCCATTGAATATTACGAATATTCGTATGAACGCGACAGCGCTGATAATTACGTAATCCGCCGGCTTGCCGAAGCGAATAACAACATAGGCAAAAGCGAGGAAGTTGAAAAATGGTTGGGTGTTCTTGTCCGGAAAGGTTCTGCAGAGGCCTCTGACCTTTATCAGTATGCACAGGCTCTGAAAAGCAATGGAAAGTATGCCGAGGCTGAAAAAGTGATGCGCGATTATGCCGTTTTGAAACCGGATGATGCCCGTACCCTGATGGAAGTTTCAATGCTGGAATACATTCAGTTCCTGGTACGCGATTCGTCGAAATATATCATTCGGAATGTATCAACAAATACCAAGGGGTCGGATATGGGTCCGGCTTATTACAAGAATGAACTTGTTTTCTCGTCAACTTCGCTGTCGGGCACGGCAACGAAACGAACTTATGGGTGGAACGAGCTTCCGTACTTAGATATGTACGTTGCCCAGATTTTGCCAAACGGCGACCTTCGGAATCCGAAACCATTTGCGCCCAAACTGAAAACCAACTTCCATGATGGGCCAATGACCTATGATGAGAAAAACGACCGGATTTTTTATACCATAAATAATTCAGCAAAAAGCCGTAGCCTGAAAAACAAAGATGGGGTGGTTAACCTGAAAACCAATTTTGCAAAAAATGGTGAAAATGGTTGGGAATACGATGGCAGCTTCCGTTTCAATAGCAATGAATATTCGATAGGGCATCCTTCTATCGATACCACCGGCAACGTGTTGTATTTCGCAAGCGATATGCCCGGAGGGTATGGCGGTACCGATATTTATTTTTCGATTTATTCTGAAAGCCGCTGGAGTACTCCTTATAATCTGGGTCCGAAAGTGAATTCCGAAGCCAATGAACTTTTTCCGTTTATCAGCAAAGAAGGGGTTTTGTACTTTGCTTCCAACGGGCATGGCGGCCTCGGCGGATTGGATATTTTCTTTTCTGTTCCTGAAAACGGCGTTTTCAATACAATTGAAAACATGGGTTACCCGGTGAACAGTTCGAGGGACGATTTCGCCCTTGTACTCGATAAATATGGGATGCAGGGATATTTTAGCTCCAACCGTACATCGGGGAAAGGCGACGACGATATTTATTATATGAAGATTACCCGGGTGCCGGTTATTATTCGCGGACTGATACGCGACCGGGTCACCGAAGAACCTTTAAGCAATGTCGAAATTTCGTTGATAAACAGCGCCGGGAAAACCGTTTACACTTCGCAGTCGAGACCGAACGGCGCATTCGAATTTGAACTCAACAAGGGAGAAGAATATTCGCTGTTGGCCCGGAAAGAAATGTATTCAGAAGATAAAAAAGCGGTTTCAACCATGGGGCTGAGACCGAACCAGGAAGTAGTTGTTGAGATGTATCTCGAAAGCCTGGCTCCGGAAGTGCCTCTTGCTGAAGAAATTTCCAGTTCGGCAGCTGATTATCCTGAGCCGTTGAAAATGGAAGAAGAAAATGGAGAAGCGGTCCAGGTTCTCGAGTTAGAGTATATCAATTACGACCTGGACAAGTGGGACATCCGGACCGATGCGGCCGAAGTACTTGATCGTTTATTGGCTATTATGATTGAATACCCCGACCTGGAAATCAGGCTTGAATCGCATACCGATTCCAGGGGAAGCGATGATTACAATTTACTTCTTTCAAAAAGAAGGGCTCGTTCCGCTTTTGAATATTTGGTCGACCGGGGAATTGATCCGGCCCGGATACAATACGAAGGATATGGGGAAACCAAGTTGTTGAACCGATGTGCAAATGGAGTGGAATGTACGGAAGAAGAACATGAAGTAAACAGAAGGACTATTGTTAAGGTTGTTCGCAAGGGAGAAATTAGGAGAAGGGGACAGAGAGGAATATTCATTTTCTAGCCTTTGCGAAAAAAAAATACTCCCGTTACAATTGTGTCAATTGTAGCAAGGCGCTCCCGGTATTGACCGGGGCGCCTTTACAAGGAAAACAACAATGGGGGAGCGTTCAGCAAAAATGATGAAATAAAAAGATACTCCCGTTACAATTGTGTCAATTGTAGCAAGGCGCTCCCGGTATTGACCGGGGCGCCTTTACAAGGAAAACAACAATGGGGGAGCGTTCAGCAGAAAATGATGAAATAAAAAGATACTCCCGTTACAATTGTGTCAATTGTAGCAAGGCGCTCCCGGTATTGACCGGGGCGCCTTTACAAGGAAAACAACAATGGGGGAGCGTTCAGCAGAAAATGATGAAATAAAAAGATACTCCCGTTACAATTGTGTCAATTGTAGCAAGGCGCTCCCGGTATTGGCCGGGGCGCCTTTACAATGAAAGCAACAACGGGAAGCGTTCAGCAGAAAATGATGAAATAAAAAGATACTCCCGTTACAATTGTGTCAATTGTAGCAAGGTGTTCCCGGTATTGACCGGGGCACCTTTTAACTTAACTAAGTTGAAAATGGGAGTTTTAAAAAATAGGAACAAATTAAAATTTACCCGTAGAAGATATTGAGTAGATTTTCATACGTCTATTCCGATTGCGTTTCGTGACCAGGGAAATTTACTCCCGTTACAATTGTGTCAATTGTAGCAAAGGCGCTTCCGGCATTTGCCGGGGCGCCTTCTTTTTTAGAATGCCAGTATTCATGGGTAGGTCAAATCCCTAAAGAATATGAAGTGATCCGGAATATGACCATTGGTAAAAGTGCTTTTTGCTGAAGTTCAACAAATCTGTTATACGAAACCGTTTCAGGGAATTCTTTTATTAGATGAACTTGTACATATTGTGTGTAAAAGAGCTTCAGATTATAATAGCTCTTTAAATGGAAGGCGATTAAAATTGTCGTCACCTCTGAATCTGAACGTTTGCATAGCTTATTCCTGTGCTTTTTAGTGTTGTTCGAGCTTAATTGTACACCTTCTTGTGCTTTGTTAAAATCTTTGCAAAATTCGTCTGCATAAGGGTTGTTCTTTGAGCGTATATTGTTTGTCAGACTTTTAGTATACTAACAATCCTTATGCTCTCCAAATATTTTACCTCATTTTTATATCGAACTCACGTTGATAGCTTCGATTCTTCCAAGCAAAACGAAAGGGTCTCAAATTGCTTTGAAACCCTTTCGTTTTATGGAGCCTTCCACGGGAGTTGAACCCGCGACCTGCTCATTACGAGTGAGCTGCTCTACCACTGAGCTAAGAAGGCTTTTGCTTAACAAGGAGGTGAACCCTGCCTCAAAAATGCGCAGCAAAAATACGATTTCCTGAAAAATAAGAGTACTAAAAACCTATTTTTTAATCATTAAACCTGGTTTTATTTGCCAGCCCTCCATTCCCCTGGTAATTTACTGCTGTTCCGTTCGTTTCATTAATTCTCTGATTTCTGATCAACCGCATCGCCCCGTAGGTAGCGGAAGCGGTTCCGGCTTTCGGAAACATAAACACTTCCCGGATATTTTATCAGCATCTGTTGATACAATTCACGCGCTTCTTCTTTCCGGTTTAAATGAAGTTGGTAAATTTCGGCCAGCGCAAAAAGTGCATCGTCAGCCAGCAAGTCGTAACTGTTTTTTTCGACAATGGTTTTCAGGTTTTCGGCAGCCAATTCATAATCACCATGCTTTTGCAATATCGCAGCTTTGCGGAATAATATTTCGTCGTGCAAACTGTGCGTCGGGTATTCAGCATAAATGGAATCGAACACTTGCAATGCCAGCGAATCCCGGTTTCGGAACAGGTACAGGTCGGCTCGTGCAAACATCTGCATGGGTACATCCGTGGTGTCCAAATTCAGGTTATTCCCTATCATCATCGATAGTTCAAAAGCATCGTTTGATGTCAATTTCGAAGTGCTTGCTTTGATCACATCCAGTTGGGCCTGCGCCCATTTAAAGTCGCCTAGATAATAACTGAGCCGGGCCTTTTTCAGTTTGGCCTCGTCGCCCAGCGAATTGGTTTTGTTGTATTCAATTACCTGCGAATATTCCAACACAGCATCCCATTCATCGCCTTTGTAAACCTGCATATCGGCAATTTCCATTTTTATTTCTGAATGCTGAAGCGGGTTCAACCCTTGTATTTTCAAACCATTATTCAATAATTCGAGGGCCTGATCAATCCGGTTCAGGTAAAATGCAAGCAGATGGGCATAATCAATAAGCAGCGAATAACTTTCAACTGTATAGCCCAAAAAAGAGAAACATTCGACAAAAAGCATATCCAACTTTTTGGCTTCGTCCAATGAAGGTTTACCAAAATCGAGAAAACGTTGATAATACAATTCCATTCTTGCTTTTACCGCCTTTGTGTAAACAGGAACCTCTTTCCCTTTCGAAAGCAGGTATTCGTAGGCTTTCAGGGCTTCGTCGTATTCCTTGTTGCTTCCGGCAATATAGGCCAGGTTCAAAACAAACTCGTCATCCTTTCCGGTTCGTTTATCAAGGGCAATTTGTTGCCGCAGGGCATTTGCAAACTGTTTTTCCTGAATGAAAAACCAAATCAACAGACGGGTATATACAATTTTGTTTGGCTCGCTTTGTATCTGTTTCAGAATTTTTGTCCGGAACAAATCGTTCAACGAACCATCAATATCGAGTGTAAGGGATGAAAGGATATTGTTCTGTACGTTGGTTAGATTTTTCTCGTCGAACCGCAATACTTCCATGTATTCGTCGAGCATGCGGTCGTAGTTCCGCAGGTACATGTAAGTGCTTGCCAGTTCGTAATGGAAGTCTTCGTTGGGCATTTTCTGCTGCCCCTGGACATAAACCTTTTCGGCATATTCAAACTCCGACCGGTTCAAAAATTCACCAGCCAATACAATGTACGCCGACTTATTAGTTTCAACTTCGTCCAATGCCTTTCTGAAGTTCTTGTCTGCTTCGTCGAGGCGGTTTTGTAGTTTCAGAATATAACCGTATTGCACATACAGTTCCGGCTGGCTTTGCGAACTCCTTAATATTTTTTTAATTTCCTTTTCGGCACGGTCAAAATCTTTCTGTTCAACCATACAATTCATAAAAATATTAAAATAAACCGATTGCCGTGTTGCTTCATAGATTTTCAGGTACAGATCGCCCGCCTTTTCAAATTCGCCCGCCTGATAGTATTTCCCTGCCAAAACAAGGTCGTCGGTGTCAATGTTTTGTGCGTCGGCGGCCAATGGCGCTGCTGCAAAAAACAAAAATAAGCAGGCAAGTACTATTTGAGCTTTCTTCATCATTCTACAAAAATAACATTCGGGACTTGCATTTTTACTGTTGGATAAAATATTCGTGTTTTATTGTTTTCTGAATGATTAAAAACAGAGTAATGCAGATTAATTGCCCTATTTTTGCACAAATTTGTTCATCATGACAGACGATTTGAAAGACCGCAGGCGGCTACCCCGTTGGATGAAGATGAAGATGCCCAAGGGAGAAAGCTACTCGAAAGTGAAAAACCTGGTTGCCCAACATGGGCTACACACGATTTGCACCAGCGGAAATTGTCCGAATATTGGTGAATGTTGGAGCAGGGGAACGGCTACCCTGATGATCCTGGGCGATATTTGTACACGCAACTGCAAATTCTGCGGCGTAAAAACCGGCAAACCATTTCCGGTCGATGCTGAAGAACCGAAACGAGTTGCCCTATCGGTACAGATTATGGGACTCAAACATTGTGTGATCACTTCGGTTGACCGCGACGACCTGCCCGATTTGGGCGCTTCGGTTTGGGCCGAAACCATTTTCGAAGTAAAAAAACTGAACCCGAATACAAAACTCGAAGTGCTGATCCCCGACTTCCAGGGAAAAAAAGAATTGATCCAGCAGGTGATTGATGCACAGCCAGAAGTTATTTCGCACAATCTGGAGACCGTTGAACGGCTGACCCCGCAAATTCGCAGTGCAGCCAGATACCGGCGCAGCCTCGAAGTGATTGAAACCATTTCCAAATCGGGGATGGTTTCCAAGTCGGGCATAATGCTTGGGCTGGGTGAAACGGAAGAGGAAGTGTTGCAAACCATGGACGACCTGCTGACCGCCGGTTGCAAGGTGATGACCATCGGACAATACCTGGCACCAACGCTTCAACACATGCCGGTTGCAGAATATATTGTTCCTGAACAATTTGAAAAATACCGGATCATCGGGCTTGAAAAAGGTTTTTCTTTTGTTGAAAGTAGTCCGCTGGTGCGCTCGTCGTATTGTGCGGAAAAACATGTTCAGGCGTGAATTTTCAAGTTTCAAATTCCAAATTTCAATACAGAAATGGCAAATTTTAATTTTGAAGATGTTGGTTTAAAGGATTATAAAGAATGCTGGGATTACCAGGAAAAAATTCTCGATAATATTGTTTTGCAGAAAAGGACAACCAATTTGCCAGCAGGGGAAAACCGTTTCCTTTTGGTTGAACATCCGCACGTGTACACACTTGGGAAAAGCGGCGACGAAAATAACCTGCTCATTCACGGTGATTTTCTGAAAAAAATTGAAGCCGTTTTTTACAAGATCGACCGGGGCGGCGATATCACGTATCACGGGCCGGGGCAGCTGGTGGGTTATCCAATTATCGATCTCGAATATTACAAAATCGGGGTGCGCGAATACATCGAAAAAATGGAAGATGCCATTATTGACACCATTGCTGAATATGGAATTGTCGGCAGTCGCAAAGAAGGAGCTACCGGCGTTTGGCTTGATGCCGAAAAACCGGCCAAAGCCCGGAAAATTTGTGCCATTGGAGTGCGGGTGAGCCGCTACGTTACCATGCATGGTTTTGCCCTGAATGTGAATACCGATATGCGTTATTTCAGTTACATTAATCCATGCGGGTTTGTCAGCTACGGGGTCACTTCGCTGGAACGGGAACTGGGAAAAAAAACAGACATGCAGGAAGTGAAAGATCTGGTAAAAACAAAGTTTAATGCAGTTTTCTGATTGAATATCTTCGATCAATAAATTAAGATTTGGACAACGGAAAAACAAAGATTTTAAGGTTCGAAATTTAACCTTGAAATATTATAGTTTTTGCAGTGAATAAATTGGGAAACGAAAGACAGAAAAGGCTTCGAACAAGTCTTTCACTTCCGAATCAAAGTTTTTTTTCTGCCGTCAGCTCGATTATTCCTTCCGGAGAATCTACTTTACCGGTAATTCTCCCATCAACAAGTTTTCCCGAGAATGTTACTACATTGGACTCTATTTCAACTCCAAACGAAATATTTTCTTTTTCGAATTTTACATCCTTTGCTCGAATTTCCGCACCATTCATAAACTTCACTGTCAGGGTGGTCTGTCCCTCTGTTTTTCCAAAAATCAACTCTCCTTCGCTGAAATCATAAGGCGCAGTGGGTGCTTTGTATTTCCAAATTCCCATCAGATTTTCTTTTTCTGAAGCGGGTGCGTGGTTCACCGTCAATGTTACACAAAAGGCGACCAAAAAAAACATCATCAACTTCTTCATTTTTCTGAATTTTTAATTTTGTTTTTATTTGAATTCTGACCAACAATCGGTTGTTGTTTTCTTGAAAATCACAAGTGCTAACGTCTGAAAACCTATCTTTCCAATTTCAGGTTTTCGGCTGCATACAACAGTTGCTCGTACCATTCGCTGCCGTATTTGCGGATCAGCGGTTCGCGAAGAAATTTGTACAACGGAAGTTTTTCGCCGGCACCACACTTACGAGCCGACTTGCAAATATCGAGCTGCTGATAATTAACGGCATCGAACCGCTTGTATTCTGTAATCCGGATGGGAAACAAATGACAGGAAACCGGCTTCCGGAAAGAAATCTCTCCTTCGAAATACGCTTTTTCGATAGCACATTTCAGGATGCCTTTTTCGTCGGTAAATGTGTACGCGCACTGGCGGTTACCAACCAGTGGAGTTACCAAATCACCGTCGGAATCGATCACCGAAAAACCTTGTTTTTCAACTTCTTTTTTATGGTTCTCCGAAATGTATTTTTCAAATACCGGATAGTTTTGCTCAATTTCAATGGCTTCTTCAGCAGTCAGCGGTGCGCCCGAATCCCCTTCAACACAACAAGCGCCCTTGCACTTCAGCAAGTCGCATAAAAAATGTTTGTCTAAAACATCAAGGCTGACAATAGCGCGTCCGATTTCGAGCATGTTCGAATATTTTTGTCATTCTGAGCATAGCGAAGAATCTATCCTTTTTTCTTGAGATTCTTCGCTATGCTCAGAATGACAATTTATGATGAGAATTATTTTTCAATCAAAACTTTTCCGGTCATTTCAGCCGGGATTTCCAATCCCATAATAGATAAAAGCGTTGGCGCCACATCGGCCAAAACGCCGTTACTGATTTTTGCGTTTTTGTTGTCGCTCACGTAAATGCACGGAACCGGGTTCAGCGAGTGGGCCGTGTTGGGCGAACCGTCTTCGTTCACCGCATTGTCGGCATTGCCATGGTCAGCAATAATCATCACTTCGTAATTCTTTGCACGAGCTGCTTCAACCACTTCTTTCACACATTGGTCAACCGCGCTGATAGCTTTGTAAATGGCTTCGTAAACACCGGTGTGACCTACCATGTCGCCATTGGCGAAGTTCAGGCAAACAAAGTCGACTTCCCTTTTTTTCAGTTCAGCAACAATGGCATCTTTCACCAGCGGAGCCGACATTTCGGGCTGAAAATCGTAGGTCGGAACTTTAGGCGACTGAATCAGGATGCGGCTTTCGCCCGGAAATTCTTCTTCGCGGCCACCGCTGAAAAAGAAAGTCACATGTGCATATTTTTCAGTTTCGGCAATCCGAATTTGTTTCAATCCTGCTTTCGAAACAATTTCGCCCATCGTATTGGTTGGGTTTTCCTTGTCGAAAATTACGCTGACACCTTTAAAACTTGCTTTGTAATTGGTCATTGTATACCATTTTAGTTTCATGGTGTGCATGCCAAATTCAGGAAGGTCTTGCTGTGTAAATGCAATGGTTGTCTGGCGCAAGCGGTCGGTGCGGAAATTGAAACAAATCACCACGTCGCCTTCTTCGATGGTTGCAAGCGGCTGTCCGTTTTCATCAACCATCACGATGGGTTTCAAAAATTCGTCGGTAACACCCGCATCGTATGATGCTTTTATGGTTGCCAGCAGATCAGTCGATTTTTCGCCAACACCTTGTGTGTACATATCGTAGGCCAATTTCAGACGGTCGTAATTTTTATCGCGGTCCATTCCGAAATAACGTCCGATGACGGAAGCAAATTTACCGTTGGTCGGCTTCAGTGCTTCGAGGTCGGCTTCGAGAAAACCATATCCCGAACGCGGGTCGGTATCGCGGCCGTCAGTCAAACCGTGAATGAAAATATTATCCAGTCCCATATCGGTGCCAATCTGGCAAAGCGCCACCATATGCGAGCTCAGGGCGTGAACCCCGCCGGGGCCGATCAACCCAATCAGGTGAACTTTTTTGTTATTTTCTTTTGCATACGTATATGCTTCAACAATTTTCGGGTTGCTCCACATGGTTTTTTCGCGGATGGCCTTGGTAATTTTAACCATATCCTGGTAAAGCACACGGCCTGCGCCAATATTCAGGTGACCAACTTCCGAGTTGCCCATTTGTCCGTCGGGCAAACCTACGTTTTCGCCGCAGGTCAGCAGTTGCGAATTCGGATATTCTTTCATCAGCGAATCCATAAACGGAGTGGGCGCCGTTGCAATCACGTCGCGTTCCGAACCGTCGCCAATTCCCCATCCGTCGAGGATCATTAATATTGCTTTTTTTGTGTTTGCCATAATGTATGTAGTATTATAATTTTTAGTGATAACCAGACACAAAAGTATCCTTTTTTTCAGAATGAATAGAAATAAGGATTGCCGCCTTGCCTAGATTTAAAAAATATTTGATGTGTTTCAGTTTTTTCTATCTTTGCCGCAAATACATTTCTAAATTCACTGGATGTTTGTGTAATTTTTACTGTCCGCATTTTTAATTTACTCATGCTGAAAACTCAATTTAGCAGCGGGCAGTGATTGTATTTCCTTTATTTTCTCATTTAAAATTTAAACACAATTCATCATGACACAAGAAGAATTATTCTATCATGTATTTGACAATATTCCCCGCCAGGGACCCGGCACAAAAGCATCAACTTTAAAAGCCTTTTCAGCCATAAAATCATTGGCGCCCGATGCGCAAATTCTGGATATCGGCTGCGGAAAAGGGGCCCAAACATTTGACTTGGCTGAAATTATAAATAGGGATCCGATCTCTTCGAAAGATCGGATCCCTATTCCCAATGTAACAATTACAGCCGTTGACAACCATCCGTTTTTTGTTGATTCCTTGAACCAGCGCGCCGGGCAGTTGAACTTACAAAACCAGGTAAAAGCCATCGTTGCCGACATGAACGACCTGCCTTTTGCCGAAAAACAGTTCGATTTGATTTGGTCGGAAGGTTCAATTTTCATTACAGGTTTTGAAAATGGTTTGAAAAACTGGGCAAAATTTTTGAAAGACGGTGGCTACATGGTTATTTCCGAAGCTGCCTGGTTCCGAAGTGACCCGCCGGAAGAAATCAAAGGTTTCTGGAATGCAGTTTATCCCGACATAATGAGCATGGAAGAACAGCAGAAGCTAATTGAAAACTGCGGCTACCAAATTATCGATTCGTTTCAGCTTCCTAAAGAAGGTTGGCTGGATGAATATTACGCATTCATGGAGCCACTGCTTGAAAGTGCCCGGAATGAATACGGCAACGAACCGGAATTGGCGGGATTACTGAATGTTTTGCAAACCGAAATCGACATGTATAAAAAGTACTCCGACTATTATGGCTATGCTTTTTATGTGATAAAAAAAGCATAATTATCAAATCAGCCGTAGGCCGAGAGTAAAATCATTTGTAATTATAAAATGGAGGCCGATCTTAAAAAAGATTGGCCCCTTAAAATCTCCGACGCAACGAATCCTGTTTTTATTCGTCTTACAAGCATCTGAAAAAACTGAAAATGGAAATTACTCCTTCAAAATTATTTCTGATGATCTCCGCGTTATTATTTGCATTTGCATGTTCAAACGATGAAGACAACAATCAGCTTTTGAATCTGGCAGAAAACGAATTTGCAGTCCGTCCCGAAAATCCTTCAAAAGCCGATGAAATATTGGCAATTACCTGCGATTGTGCCTACAATCAACTGGCCTACATAAAAAAAGAAGGATACACGATTGAGATAATCAAACATTTCAATAGCATGATGAAACAACCTTGTATTCTGAAGCTCGACACGATTAGCCTTGGCAAACTGGAGGCCGGAAACTACCAACTCAAATTGATCATCGTCGACACCTCAACCATGATCCTTCCGGGCGACAGCATATTTCACTCCGAATTACAACAACTAACCATTGCAAATTAATCGCCTGAAAAATAAACCCTTAATCGAAATCCTGTTTTTCCGGAATTTTTATCACCCCGTGAGATTCGAATCCTGATTTTTCCATTTTCAGCCCGTTCAGCCCTGTATATTACCAGATTCAATATCCTGAAAATCAAATTTGTTTATCTTCTGTTAATTCTCATGAAAAAGTGATTTTTTTCACTTTTGCTTTATGAAATTAGAGTAATTTTGCACCCTGATTTTCTTAACAGTTACATTATGGCAGAAAAATATAAACAACTTTTTAATGAATTTCCTCCGGTGAGTACTCAGGAATGGATGGATAAAATTACCGACGACCTGAAAGGAGCCGATTTCAACAAGAAATTGGTGTGGAAAACCAACGAAGGAATCAATGTGATGCCTTTTTACAGGGCAGAAGACCTTGAAAAACTCGATCACACCAACAGTTTACCCGGCGAATTTCCGTTTGTGCGGGGAAACAAAAAAACCGGCAATGAATGGCTGGTGCGACAAAACATCATTGTAAACGATGTAAAGGAATCCAACGAAAAAGCACTCGATATTCTGAATAAAGGGGTCACATCGTTGGGTTTTGTTTTTAAAGGGTGCAGTCAAATCACTGCTTCCGACATTGACACACTGCTGAAAGGCATTTGCCAGGAAGCCGTTGAAGTGAATTTTGTGTGCTGCTGCAAAAAGCTCACGTTTGCCCGTTTGCTGGCCGACTACATCAATAAAAGCAACAGCGACAAATCGAAAGTTTTTGCCTCGGTAAGTATCGACCCGCTGGGCAGCTATCTTTTGAAAGGTAGTTTGATTGACGACAGTATCGCTGAAATCAAAAATTTGATTGAAGAAACGGTTGAACTAAAGAAGTTCAGGGTAGTTACCGTTACCGGGAAAAACTACAGCAACGCAGGCTCGTCGATTGTTCAGGAACTGGCCTTCTCACTGGCTCAGGGAGCTGAATATCTTAGTTTATTAACCGAAGCCGGACTGGGCATTGATGTGGTTGCAAAGAAAATTAAATTCGACTTTGCAGTAAGTGCCAATTACTTCATGGAAATTGCCAAATTCCGCGCTGCCCGTATGCTGTGGGCACAAATCGTGAAAGCATACAACCCCAGTTGTGACTGCAGTTGCAAAATGGAAGCCCATGCCGAAACCGGGAGCTGGAATAAAACACTGTACGATCCGTATGTGAACATGCTGCGTACCCAGACTGAAGCCATGAGCGCTGCACTGGGCGGAGTGGAATCGATTACCGTGTTGCCTTTCAATGCAATTTACGAAGCGCCAACTACTTTCTCCGACCGCATCGCACGCAACCAGCAACTGCTACTGAAAGAAGAATCGCACCTCGATAAAATCGTCGATCCTTCAGCCGGTTCCTATTATATTGAAGAATTGACTGTTTCGATTGCTGAAGAAGCATGGAAACTGTTCCTCGAAATTCAGGATAAAGGCGGCTTCATCGCTGCAGCCAAAGAAGGTTCCATTCAGAAACAGGTAAAAGAAATGGCCGCCAAGCGCGATATGAACATTGCCACCCGTCGCGAAAACCTGCTGGGTGTTAACCAGTTCCCGAATTTTACTGAAAAAATTTCTTCTGAAATCGATGCTTCGGTTTTTGAAGCCAAAGATCGCACTGCAGAAGATGCCGAAATCGAAACATTGAAACCATATCGTGGAGCTCAGGCTTTCGAAGCATTGCGTTACCAAACCGATGTGTATTCGAAAACCAACAAACGCCCGATGGCTTACATGTTGACCATTGGCAACCTGAACATGCGCAAAGCACGCGCCCAGTTTGCCTGTAACTTTTTTGCAGTAGCCGGTTACGAGGTAATCGACAACAACGGTTTTGCCACGGTTGCCGAAGGTGTCGAAGCGGCCAAAGCAGCCAAAGCCGACATTGTGGTTCTTTGCAGTTCCGATGATGAATATGCTGAACTCGCTCCTGCCGCTTTCGAACTTCTGAAAGACGATGCCATTTTTGTGGTTGCCGGAGCTCCTGCTTGCACCGATGAACTGAAAGCCAAAGGCATTTCAAACTTCATCCATGTGAAGAGTAACTTGTTGGACGAATTAAAAGCATATCAGGCAAAATTAAATATCTAATCATGTTTCTTGTCATTCTGAACACAGTGAAGAATCTCTTCTGAAAAGATATTTCGCTTCGTTCAATATGACAGAAGGATGAAATAAAAATCATTAAAATGAAGCCGAATTTTAAAAATATAAATATCAAAGAAGCACAGGCAAAAGCAGATGCTGCTACATGGGCTGCACAAAACAAAATTGAGAAGAACTGGGTGACCCCGGAGCAGATTCCGGTGAAACCAGTTTACAGTAAAGAGGATCTGGAAGGCATGGAACACCTGAACTATGCTGCCGGTGTGGCTCCGTATTTACGCGGCCCCTACTCGGTGATGTACGCCATGCAACCCTGGACCGTGCGTCAGTATGCAGGTTTCTCAACAGCCGAAGAATCAAACGCATTCTACCGCCGCAACCTGGCCGCCGGGCAGAAAGGTCTCTCGGTAGCATTCGACCTGGCAACGCACCGTGGCTACGACAGCGATCACCCACGCGTGATTGGCGACGTAGGTAAAGCCGGTGTGGCCATCGACTCAATCCTCGACATGAAAATTTTGTTCGACCAGATTCCGCTCGATAAAATGTCAGTCTCGATGACCATGAACGGAGCTGTGCTCCCGGTATTGGCTTTCTACATCGTTACTGCGCTGGAACAGGGCGCCACGTTGGATCAGTTGGCCGGAACTATTCAAAACGATATTCTGAAAGAATTCATGGTGCGCAACACCTACATCTATCCTCCGGAATTCTCGATGAAAATTATTGCTGACATTTTCGAGTTCACTTCTCAGAAAATGCCAAAATTCAACTCGATTTCTATTTCAGGATACCACATGCAGGAAGCCGGTGCTACTGCCGACATCGAAATGGCCTACACCTTGGCCGACGGGTTGGAATACCTGCGCACCGGGATCAAAGCAGGGATCGACATCGACGCATTTGCGCCCCGCTTGTCGTTCTTCTGGGCGATCGGGATGAACCATTTCATGGAAATCGCCAAAATGCGTGCCGCCCGTATGATTTGGGCCAAACTGGTAAAACAATTCAACCCGAAAAACCCCAAATCGATGGCTTTGCGTACCCACTCGCAAACTTCGGGCTGGTCGCTCACCGAACAAGACCCGTTCAACAACATAGGCCGTACAGCAATTGAAGCCATGGCTTCGGCGTTGGGACACACCCAGTCGCTGCATACCAATGCACTCGACGAAGCCATTGCGCTGCCAACCGATTTCTCGGCCCGTATCGCCCGTAACACACAGCTTTACATTCAGCAGGAAACTGAAATCTGCCGCGCGGTTGACCCGTGGGCCGGTTCGTACTACGTTGAATCGCTGACCCAGGAATTGTACACCAAAGCATGGGCATTGATCGAAGAAGTGGAAAAACTGGGTGGTATGTCGAAAGCAGTTGAAACCGGCGTTCCGAAAATGCGTATCGAAGAAGCAGCAGCCCGCACACAGGGGCGTATCGACTCGGGAACTCAAACCATCGTTGGCGTGAATAAATACCGCCTCGAAAAAGAAGACCCGATTGATATTCTGGAAGTGGACAATACCGCTGTTCGTCTGGCGCAAATCGAACGTTTGAAAAAACTTCGCGCCGAGCGCAACGAAGCAGAATGCCAGGCTGCATTGACCGCATTGAGCAACTGCGTGGAAACAGGCAAAGGAAACTTATTGGAACTCGCAATTGATGCCGCTAAAAAACGCGCATCGCTGGGTGAAATTTCAGATGCATGTGAAAAACATGTTGGACGTTATAAAGCAGTAATCAGAACTATTTCAGGCGTGTATTCATCAGAAAGCAAAAACGATTCGACCTTCAAAGAAGCACAGGATATGGCAAAGAAATTTGCCGAACTGGAAGGTCGCCAGCCACGTATCATGATCGCCAAAATGGGACAGGATGGTCACGACCGCGGCGCCAAAGTAGTAGCAACCGGGTATGCCGACCTCGGTTTCGATGTGGACATGGGACCGTTGTTCCAGACTCCGGAAGAAGCCGCCAAACAGGCCGTTGAAAACGACGTGCATGTAATGGGTGTTTCGTCACTGGCAGCCGGTCACAAAACGCTGGTTCCGGCAGTAATCGAAGAACTGAAAAAGCTGGGTCGCGAGGACATCATGGTCATCGTGGGCGGTGTAATTCCTGCACAGGACTACCAATACCTGTACGATGCTGGCGCTGTTGCCATCTTTGGTCCCGGTACTTCTGTTGCTGCCGCCGGCAAGAAAATTTTGGAAATTTTACTGGCTGCGCACGAATAGGAAAGCCTCTCCCCAACCCTCTCCCAAGGAGAGGGAGACGAAGGAAGTTGCGACTGTAAATACAAAAAGGTCATCCCCGCGAAGGCGGGGATCTCGTGATAAACGAAAGCCGTTCCTGAAAAGGGGCGGCTTTTTGTTTGGGTGTGCCGGTTTGTAACCGGTAGTTTATTAATCGCGGATGCAATCCGCGACACCCGGTTAAACAAAATCAAACAGTTATAACTCCTTTTTCAATAATAACTTTTGTTGATAGTGCCAACATTTTTAAAAAACTCGCTTTAGAAAGCTTGGCATTACTCCCAACTATACTTATACTGAAATACATGGGACTTTCATCTCGATAATGATCATTAATAGAATTTCCCAAAACGGAATATTTTATAGTTGTATTTCCTTTAAGTTCATATGTCTTTTGATTCTCTTTTTTCAGATCTACATCAGCGTCAACATTAAATTGATGGTTCTCAAAATCAGCAAACAAAATCAACCCTGGCATTATCCTGTCAAACTCATAACTTTCAGATTCGTAATCATTTGTAATTGTAGATGAAATAATAATTGCTTTATTGAATTTCTCCCAAAAAATTGAACTATTCCCAAATAACTTTGACAGAATGTAAATAGAAATACAAATGGGATAATATGCAATGAAAGAATATATTGGCGCTCCAATTTTATCTAAATGGACATCAATATCTTTGATTTTATTATTTGCAATCAAATCTGATAAATGAATGTTGCCTAATCTAATTATGTCCCGGATGCTGAGTTGCTTGCCTTCAAATAAAGATTGAATCATGTAAAAAATAATCTTTTTTGTTCTTGCGTTGTCAAAGACACATATATTTTGAAATTGTAAATCAATATATTTCTGAATGTGCTTTTGAAATGCGTCTTTATGGAGTAAATAAAATATTTGCTTCGAATAAAACTTATCAATATACCCACTAAAATCAACCCCTTCACCGTATTTATGAGCAAATATTTTTCGGATGTTTTCAATATCACAGACGAAGATTATTTTGTCGAATCCAAATTTGTTTTCAGGAAGATTTTCCCCATCATCTGCAAGACGATAGTTTACCTGATCAAAATGTGCGGAAAAGACATTAAAAAGGCGAAAAATATGTTCGGGATCAAGGCGATCAAGGTCATCAACAATGAGAATTTTATCAGGGTTTGTCCCTTCTTTTGTCTTTTCAGTAACAATTCTATCAAGTTGGGATGCAATTAAATCAGATATTTCGTCGTACTCAAGCAAAAAATTGGTTTCTGTCTCAACCTGGAAATTCTTCAATATTTCTAACTCTTGGTTGGCATTAATTTGCTTCCATCCTTCATCAAATTTTTGAAACAGTTTCGATATTTCCTCAACTCCTGTCGCAACATCCTTAATTTTAGGAAGCATCCTCAATAAATTTCTAAGTACTAGAAATTTATTTTGAGAAGCAAAAAATTGAAAATAGTTCATTTTTGAAAAATCAGGAAGTTCTTCAAAAACGAATTGGTTGTCTTTTATAATTTGATAAAGAATGTCGTATTTAATCAGTTTGAAAACATCTTCATTTGAAAGCAACGAATAATTTATCGGTCGCAAGAAAACAGGATAATATTGATCTGTTCTTGAACCAAAAAACTTATCCAGAAAATAGGTTTTTCCTATACCAAAAGGACCAGAGAAAATAATTCGGGAATTGTTTTGAAGATTGAGAAACTCGCTAAAGTCATTTTCAATTGCATCGATTGGGATGATAAATTTTTCGTCAGCCATTTTTCTTTTAAAAGTACAAAACAATCCGTTTGGGTGCGCCGGTTTGTAACCGACAATATTTCAACACGAATGCACCAGAAAATTCGGAACGTGGTATTCATCCAACCCGTACCGGGTTGATTTTGGATTTTCTTTTTCTTGTTGCTACTATAATCCAATGCCGATGGCATTGCTGCATTGAACCTGCTTTATTCGAAAATCCGGTACGGATTCGATTATAGTAACAAGCCAACGAACAATGAGGAGAAGAACCCGGTACGGGTTCGATTGGTACGGCGTAACAACTTTCTCATTCACATTTTAGCGGCACTCATCCAACCCGTACCGGGTTGAGCTACCGTCCGACACATTGTTGTTGCTACTATAATCCAATGCCTACGGCATTGTGAAATGCACCAAATGAATGCTCCAATTGATTTGCAAAGAAAAATCCGGTACGCCTGCCTGTCGGCAGACAGGGATTTGATTATAGTAACAGTCCAACGAATAAAGCAAAGCAGAACCCGGTACGGGTTCGATTAAGCCTCACTCGGATTGATAAAATCGAACAGATATTGCTCGTCATATTCAACCCCAAACTTCTGAAGAAACGAAATATATTCTTCCCGAAAACTCATCTTCGAATGATGTTGTTTCTGATTTTTGATGTATTTCACAACCGCGTCAATCTGCGATTTGCTATACGAAAAACAACCATACCCACTTTGCCACTGAAACTTTCCGGGAAACCACTGTTTCGAATTGATGAAATTGGTCGATGCCCTTTTAATTTCTTTGATTGTCTCCGATGGCGCTTCCTTCGGGTTAAAACTCATGAAAATATGCACATGATCAGGCATTCCGTTTACGGCATACGATTTATGTCCCATGCTGTTTATCAACCCCGAAATAAATGGAAATACTTCTTTTTGCCGGATAGGATGAAGCAATGCTTCCCTGAATTTTACAGCGATTACAAAATGCAGATAGATTTGCGAATACGAACCGGGTGTCATTTTTCCTTTAAAATTACGAAACAATCCGTTTGGGTGTGCCGGTTTGTAAGTGGCAATTATTAATCGCGGATACAATTCGCGGCACCCAATAAAAAAAGGCCTCCAAATTTGGAAGCCTTTTCAGTATATATCTTGAATCGTTTCTTATTCAGATAAAGCGTAACGAACAAATGCAGTTACTGTCAAATCTTTGTCGTGTGATTTCAGATAATCGGCAACAGTTTGTTTGCTTTCTTTGATGAATGCCTGGTTCAACAATGTGCTATCTTTGAAGAATTTTTCCAAAGCGCCCTGTGCAATTTTGTCGAGCATTGCTTCGGGTTTTCCTTCCAAACGGAATTTCTCTTTGGCAATTTCCAATTCTTTTTCAGCAACTTCGGCTGGAACTGAAGATTTATCAACAGCTACGGGGTTCATAGCGGCAACCTGCATCGCGATGTCTTTTGCAACTTGTATATCAACACCGGCTTTGTTGAAACCAACCAAAGTGGCCAGTTTGTTTCCTGGGTGAATGTAAGCAACAACAGTTTCGGCTTTCAGACTTGCATAGAATGGTAAATCCAATTTTTCGCCAATTATACCGGTTTGTTCCAATACTTGTGCTTCAACAGTGCGTCCGTCCATATTGATTGCTTTTGCGGCATCAAGGTTGGCAGCATCGCTTGCAATAGCAAGGTCGAGAATTTTTCCGGCGAAAGAAAGGAATCCTTCGTTTTTGGCTACAAAGTCGGTTTCACAGTTCAGTACTACCAAACCACCTACTTTTTTGTCAGCGGAAACTTTCGCCAAAACAACACCTTCAGTAGCTTCTCTGTCGGCGCGTTTACTGGCAACCAGCTTCCCTTTTTCGCGGATAATTTCGGTTGCACGTTCGAAATCTCCGTTAGCTTCGGCAAGGGCGTTTTTACAGTCCATCATACCGGCTCCGGTTGCTTTACGCAACTTCATTACATCTGCTGCACTAATTGACATTTTATATCGTCTTTTTAATAAATACTAAATTACTCTTCTTCATCAACTTCAACATCGCTTTCGTCGTCAATTAAGTCGTTAGCAACTTCGCTTTCTTCTGAATCGTCGTCTTTTTCGCGTTCAACTTTCCGTTCAGTCATCCCTTCTTTAATTGCTTGTGTCATTGCACCAACAATCAATTTAATTGACTGAGAAGCATCGTCGTTGGCTGGAATTATAAAGTCGATTCCGTTCGGATCTGAATTGGTGTCAACCATTGCAAACACAGGAATGCCTAAACGTTGAGCTTCACGAACTGCGATTTTTTCTTTCAGTACGTCAACAATGAACAAGGCAGCAGGCAGACGGGTTAAGTCGACAATACTTCCAAGTATTTTTTCCAGTTTAGCGCGCTGGCGGGTAATTTGCAGTTTTTCGCGTTTCGACAGGTTGTCCCATGCGCTTTCTTTCGTCAGCTTGTCGATCGAAATCATTTTTTTCACTGCTTTACGGATGGTTGGGAAGTTGGTAAGCATACCACCTGGCCAACGTTCAACAACGTAAGGCATGTTTGCGCCACCGGCCAGGTCAGCAACAATGTCTTTGGCCTGTTTTTTTGTGGCAACGAATAAAATTTTGCGGCCCGATTTTGCAATTTGTTTCAGTGCAGAGGCAGCTTCGTCGACTTTAACAACTGTTTTTTGAAGATCGATGATGTGGATTCCGTTTTTCTCCATAAAGATATACGGAGCCATGTTGGGATTCCACTTTCTTTTCAGATGGCCGAAATGTGCTCCGGCATCCAGTAATTCATTAAAATTTGTTCTTGGCATCTTTTTACTTTTTTTTAATACTTACTTTTTTTCAAAAGCAACTGCTAAGTAGTCCCGGCTTGGCCGGAAGTCTCAGCAATTTAGATCCATAGCAAAATATTTTTGTGATAAAAATATTAACGTTTTGAGAATTGGAATCTCTTGCGTGCTTTTGGTTGACCCGGTTTTTTACGTTCAACTTCACGGGGATCTCTGGTAACAAAACCAGCATGCTTTAATTCGCCTCTTGATTCAGGATTGATTTCCATCAAGGCACGGGTAATTGCTAAACGCATTGCTTCGGCCTGGCCTGCAATACCGCCACCATCCAAATTGGCTTTGATATCGTACTGACCAGCAACACCCATCAGATTTAATGGTTGTAAAACCATGTACTGAAGTGTCCCAGCCGGAAAATATTCTTTCAGATCTCTTCCGTTGATTGTGATATTTCCTTTGCCTTCGCTGACGTAAACGCGTGCAACAGCAGCTTTCCTTCGTCCGATCGTGTTAACTACTTCCATTGTCGTTATTTAAGTGTACTTAAATCAATTACTTTTGGCTGTTGAGCTTGTTGCTCATGTTCCGGCCCTACATATACTTTCAGGTTGTTGAAAAGTTTGCTGCCCAAACGATTTTTTGGCAACATTCCTTTTACTGCTTTTTCAACCAGCCGTTCAGGATATTTAGCCAGAATTTCGATAGGATGTTGTATCGTTTGACCTCCCGGGTAACCTGAATGGCGGACGTATGCTTTGTCTTTCATTTTGTTTCCGGTTAAACGAACTTTCTCAGCATTGATAACAATTACATTATCGCCACAATCAACATGTGGAGTATAGCTGGGTTTATTTTTTCCTCTCAGGATCATGGCTACTTTACTGGCCAAACGTCCCAATACCTCATCGGTAGCATCAACAACAAACCATTCTTTTTGAACCGTGGCTTTATTTGCCGATACGGTTTTGTAACTTAGTGTGTCCACTTGTCTTTTTTTATTAAAAATTAAACACTAATTCCGCAATTCATCATTTTTTCCAATATTGGCTTTCGGAATTTATCAACATAGCATCTGTTAATAAGATTTATATCACCAACATTTTCAATCATTTACACGAACTACGAATGCGTACAATAATCGGGACTGCAAAAGTATTTCTTTTTTTCAAAAATACAAGAGAGAAATCAAGTCAAATTCAATTTTAATGAAAAGATTTTCAAAGGATAAAACTTTTGCGACCGAAACCAGGACTGTTGAAAAATCTTCAACATTGTGTTTTCAGAAATAATTTTATTATCCGATTTTCGTTAGCTTTAAAACGTTGCCTGAATACTGAAAAATGGCTTTTGCATCAACACCGAAAAGGATTACACACCACAACGTATATTTCTGGCTGCTGCTGGCAGTTGCAGTTAGTTTGCCTACGTCGAAGGCGCTAATGAGCATTTTCCCGTTTCTGCTTCTGGTCAACTGGTTTTGGGAAGGCAGGCTGAAAGAAAAGCTGAAAACCTTCGCCGGCAATCCGTCAGTTTGGTTACTTTCTTCTGTTTTCGGTCTTTATCTGCTCGGTTTGTTATGGACCGGCAGCCTGAAGTGGGGCATCCACGACCTGAAAATTCAGATTCCCCTACTGATTTTCCCGTTGGTAATTGGTACTTCCGAAAAACTGAATTTTAGGCAAATAAAAACGATCATCCTGTTTTTTACTGCGGCAGTGATTTTCGCAAGTCTTTGCAGCACGTACGTCTGGCTCGGTTTTTCGGGAACCGAAGTGCGCGATGTGCGTGATATTTCGCTGTTCATTTCCCACATCAGGTTTTCGTTGCTCATCAACATTGCCATTTTTTCGCTGCTGTGGTTTGTTTTCAACCCGAAACTGAATACTTCGCGGAAAGAAAAAATCAGTTATCTGGCCATCGTCATTTGGCTGATGTTGTTTCTTTTTATCCTGAAATCGTTCACCGGCATTGTGGTTTTTATTTTGGTTTCACTGGCGCTTGCCTTCTGGTTTTCATTCCATATAAAACATGTGGTGTTGCGGTTTTCAGTTTATGTTTTTATGCTGATGATCCCCGTTTTTATCGGCGCGTACATCACCCGGAGCATCAACGAATTTTATCAGACTGAAGAGTTTTCGGACGAGGAACTGAACGCAAAAACACAGTTGGGCAATCCGTATCACCATGAGCCGGAAAACCACCAATTCGAAAACGGGCATTTTGTTTTCCTATTTGTTTCTGAAGACGAGCTGCGCGAAGCATGGAACCAGCGGAGCAACTTTCAGTACGATTCAACCTATCCGGAAGGATTTAGTAAATACGCGCTGCTCCGATACATGGCTTCCCTGGGTTTGAAAAAAGATGCGGAAGGGGTTTCAAAACTCAGAGACGAAGATATTCGCAACATCGAAAAAGGAATCCCGAATTACCTGTTTGCCAACAAATATTCGCTGAACAACCGCATTTACCAAACGATCTGGGAATTCAACGAATATAAAAACGGGGCCAATCCGGCCGGACATTCGGTCGTTCAGCGAATTGAATACGGAAAAATTGCAGGACAGGTGATTCGTGAAAACTTCTGGTTTGGCGCCGGAACCGGCGGATATTACCCGGCCTACCAGAAAAAATACGACGAGCACCCGTTTTTCAGCGATCCAAAATTCAGGCAGCGTTCACACAATATGTTCCTCAGCTACTGGGTTGATTTCGGGCTGGTCGGGTTGCTTTTTATTTGCTTCGCCTACGCATACCCAGTTTTCAGGGAGCGGAAAACAAAAAATTACCTTTTGCTCACGTTCAGTTTAATTGTCCTGCTTTCATTCCTGAATGAAGACACACTGAACAACCACGACGCCATTACTTTTTTTGCCTTCTTTTTCTCCTTGTTTTTATTCAGCAATTATGAGAAACCGTTTGCCGAATAAATTTTTCCAGCGCGATGTGTTGCAGGTTGCCCCCGAATTGCTGGGAAAGATACTGGTTCGCTGTTTTCCCAACGGCACCGAAAAACGCTATGCAATTACTGAAGTGGAAGCCTACCGCGGCGCCGAAGATTTGGCCTGTCATGCGGCCAAAGGGCGCACCGCCCGCACCGAAGTGATGTATGGCGAAGGCGGTCACGTGTACGTGTATTTCATCTATGGCATGTACTGGATGCTGAATTTTGTGACTTCAACAGAAAATAATCCGCAAGCTGTTTTGATTCGCGGCATCGAAGGTTTTTCGGGCCCCGGGCGGGTGGGGCGCGAACTGCAACTCGACAAAACTTTTTACGGCGAAAACCTCGGAATATCCGACCGATTGTGGATTGAAGACGCCCCTGTAATCACCAATTACCAAATCAGTACGCGCATTGGCGTTGATTATGCCGGTGACGAATGGGCAGGCAAACCGTGGCGGTATTATTTTTAATCCTGTTTTTTTGCCAAACAGAATTCCATTGCATTTACTTTTCCATTGGTATTTTGTAAATTGCCATAAAAATCAGTAATCGAATGGACCACCCTGAAGATTTAAAATACAAAATCGGACTTTCGCTGATTCCCGGAATCGGCTTTGCACTGGTAAAAAACCTGGTTGCTTACGTGGGCAGCGCGGAAGGCGTTTTTCGTGAAAAGGAGAAAAACCTGCTCAAAATTCCCGGAATCGGGGAAGTCAATGCCCGGCGGATTGTTCAGCAAAATGTACTGAAACAGGCCGAACAGGGAATTGAATTCATCAGTAAAAACGGGGTCGATTGCCTGTTTTACCTTGACGAAAAATATCCCAAACGACTTCGAAATTGTCACGATGCACCCATTATTTTATTTTCGAAAGGAAATGCCAACCTGAACGAAAGCCGCATTATTTCAATGGTTGGAACCCGTAATGCAACTGCTTACGGAAAAGAACTTTGCGATTCGTTTATCAAAGCTCTGTCCGAACGTTCGTACCCGGCGCTGGTGGTTTCCGGACTGGCTTACGGCATTGATGTGGCAGTGCACAAAGCCTGCCTGAAATATAATGTGCCAACAGTGGGTGTATTGGCGCACGGACTGGATCAACTGTATCCTTCGCTGCACAAACCAATTGCAGCAAAGATGCTGGAAAACGGCGGACTGGTGAGCGATTTTATAAGCGGAACAAAAATCGAACGGCAGAATTTCCTGCAACGTAACCGAATTGTAGCAGGTATGGCCGATGTATCAGTCATTGTTGAATCGGCTGAAAAAGGCGGGGCGCTGGTCACGGCCGATATCGCCAATTCGTACAACCGCGATGTTTGCGCTTTTCCCGGCCGGGCTGACGATACTTTTTCGCGGGGCTGCAACCTGCTGATAAAACGCAATGAAGCCGCGATGATCGAAAATCTGGAAGACCTCGAATTCCTGATGGGCTGGGAAACTCGGAAGGAAATGCCAACGGTCATTCAGAAACAATTATTTATTGAACTAACCGAATACGAACAGAAAATTGTGGATTGCCTCAGCGAAGGGGAACAGATGATTGATGTGATCAGCAAAACCTGCGAAATGCCCGCCGGGCGGGTTTCAGCCCTGTTGCTCGATCTCGAATTCAAAGGGCTGGTGGCCAGCTTGCCGGGGAAAATGTTCCGGCTGAGATGAGCGGAGATTGCTTGTTGACAGAGTTGAGAACTCTGTGTATAGAATTGGAATGTTTGTCTAAATATGTTTTGTAAATTGGGTGGAAAATTACAGGGGATTGAATATCAATTAAGGTATAGCTAATGCAGAAATAATATAACCTTTAAAATGAGAGAATGATTATTTATGGCTATTCCACTCGTTGTAATTTAGTTTGAAAGACAATTTTGATACGAAAATTTCAGTGAACAACGTTGAAAAAATAAACAGATGAACGATGAACGAATCAAACATTGAAATATATCAGTTAGAAGACGATCAAACGAGAATTGATGTTCGTTTGGAAGATGAAACCGTTTGGTTGAATTTAAACCAAAAGGTTGGCTTATTTGAGTGAGATAAATCAGTAATATCAAGACATATTAAGAACATTTCCAAGGAGCAAGAGTTGAATAAAAATTCAGTTATTGCATTTTTTGCAACAACTGCTGCTGATGGGAAAATATATCAGCTAGGTCATTATAATCTTGATGTCATAATATATGTGGGGTACCGGGTGGAAAACATTATCGAATGACGAAAGTTATTGTGAACCTTATAAATAAAAACAATTAACGTATCATGACGGGCAATCCAGGCAGGAGTTAGTTTAAAATCCGTAATCGTTTCCCTAAAAATCTTTTTCTGACCCGTTTTGCCCTTTGACTTTTTAGCCCTTACTTTGCAGCATGATAACATTCGAAGAATTAAAAGTCAATAAATCAATATTGAAGGCGCTGGAAGAACTGGGGTTCGAAACCCCGACGCCCATCCAGGAGAAAGCAATCCCTGTGATCCGTTCGGGGGTCGACGTGCTGGGTATTGCCCAAACCGGAACCGGAAAAACAGCAGCTTACTTGTTGCCATTGTTCATGAAACTGGTAAAAGCCGAGGGCGTTGACCCGCGCGCCATAATTTTGGTGCCCACCCGCGAACTTTCGATCCAGGTAGGAGAAGATATTGCCGACTTGACGCGCTATTCGAACATTCGCCACGCCGCGGTATATGGCGGTATCGGCTGGACGAAACACGCTGCGTTGCTCGAACCAGGCATCGACATTCTGGTGGCAACACCCGGCCGTTTGATGGATATGTACCGGGTAGGCGCGCTTTCGCTCAAAAAAATAAAAACACTGGTAATCGACGAAGCCGACCGCATGCTGGACATGGGCTTCATGCCGCAAATCAGGCAACTGCTGGAAATCATTCCGGTAAAACGGCAAAACCTGCTTTTCTCTGCTACTTTCAACGAGAAAGTGGAGGAAATGGCGCACGAATTTCTCGATTTTCCGGAACGGGTAGAAGCCACACCGTCGGCCACACCGGCCGAACTGATTGACCAATGCTACTATAAAGTTCCCAATTTTGCGACCAAGCTGAACCTTATCAAATATCTTTTACAGGACGAAGAAAAATTCACGAGGGTGATCATCTTTGTGAAAACAAAAGAGAATGCAGAAGCCGTTTTCAAAATTGTAAAACGGAGAACCGAGGGCGAAAAACGCATCATGCACTCGAACAAGGGACAGAACACCCGGATCAATGCAATCAATGCGTTCAAAGATGGCGAAGTGCGGATTTTAATTACCACCGACCTTTCGGCTCGTGGCATCGACGTTGATATGGTCAGCCATGTAATTAATTTCGACATCCCGCCCAACCACGAAGATTACGTTCACCGCATCGGACGCACAGCCCGTGCCAATAATGTGGGCGAAGCAATCACGCTGGTCGATCCTTCCGAAGAATATCATGTGCCGAAAATTGAACAACTTATCCGGATGGAAATTCCGCTGAAGGAGCTTCCCGACGATTTGGAAATAGTGGGAACAAGTCAAATAGAAAGCCAGACCCAACTGCGTGAAATCGACCGGCAAAAACGGTTGGAAGACCCCACTTTCCAAGGCGCTTTTCACGAAAAGAAAAAATTCTTTCCGAAGAAAAAAGAAGTAAAAAGACCACCCCAGGATCAGCGGAAGCTAAAAAAATACCGGGGAGGGAAACGATAACACAGAGTGGTTCGACGGCTTCAGGTCATCGGGTCTCACAGGGAAATCGCTTTTAGATTTTTTTTTGGGGGGGAGGGTTCAATAAAGAAGGTTCGTTACATGAATGAATTTCCCTGTCCTCTAGCCGGACGGGCTGATACTTTTTCCCTTCAGCTGGAAAAAGTATCCAAAAAGAGCCGCCGCTGAAGGACAAAAAGCTAAAAACCACCTGTGTTCGCTAAAATCTTCCAAACTCACCCGGCTACACCGGGCTCAAACAGGGAAGATTTCTTTACGCTCACTCCGCCGGTTTTCTTCACGTTTTTTCTCCTTAGGCGGAAACAGCCTGATTTGCGTTTGTATCAATAAAAAAGATGGTTTGAAAAGCAAAAGATAGAATCCGGTTGAACCCTTCTTCAGAACGGCGGGCAGGCCGTCCCAACGCCCGGGGGAGGGTTCGTTTGGACAAGATTTTTGCTTCCTTTTCATCGATTGGAAAAGGAAGAGCACGTCCGGCTTGAGGACAGAAAAGATTTGATTTCCTTTATACTTTCTTTAAATGGTTGTTAAAAAGTAACCTTTTCAGCAAAGAATTCCGGTAAAAGAAAATTTCTGCCTTTCCATTGGAACTTTAAAGACGATTTTCCTGCCGGACCACAAAGAAAAAGCCTGAGTTTGTATTTGTTTTTTTATCTTTAGGCGAAACAAAGCAACCATGGAATATCCTCTGTTCATACAAACCGACCCCTGGCTGGAACCGCACGCCCCAACCATTCTTTCGTGGTTGAGATTTGCAGAGGATAAGGAAAAAGAATTGTGCAACGGAAAATCCCTTTCCAGCTTTGCACAAGGACATGAATGGTACGGAATCCACCTTACCGGCGAAGGCTGGTCAATCCGCGATTGGGCACCCAATGCCACAGCCATTTTCCTGATTGGCGAATTCAACGGATGGCAGGAACTCGAAAACTTTCAGCTTAAAAATACAGGAAATGGGAATTGGGAACTGGACCTTCCGTTTGAAGCAATAAAACACGGCGATTTGTATGCCTTTTCGATGCACTGGAACGGCGGCTCGGGGAAACGCATCCCGGCCTGGTGCCGCAGGATGGTTCAGGATGAAAACACATTGATTTTTAATGCGCAGGTCTGGCAGCCGGAAACTCCGTATCAATGGCAAAACCCCGGTTTTCAGCGTTCCGGCGAAGCGCCGCTTGTTTACGAATCGCACATCGGCATGGCTGGCGAAGAGGAGCGCGTGCATACGTTTAACGAATTCAGGCACGATATTCTTCCCCGGATAAAAAATGCCGGGTACAATACCATCCAGTTGATGGCCATTCCTGAACACCCGTACTACGGAAGTTTCGGTTACCATGTGTCCGGTTTTTTCGCCCCATCGTCGCGCTTCGGTACTCCGGAAGAATTAAAACAACTGATTGACGACGCGCACGGTATGGGCATCTCCGTCATCATGGACTTGGTTCATTCGCACGCCGTAAAAAACGAAGTGGAAGGACTCGGTAAATACGACGGAACCCGGTATCAGTTTTTCCACGATGGACCCCGGGGCGAGCACCCCGCCTGGGATTCGTATTGTTTTAACTACGGGAAACCCGAGGTGCTGCATTTTTTGCTTTCCAACATTGCCTACTGGCTTCAGGAATTTAAGTTCGACGGTTTCCGTTTCGACGGGGTGACCAGCATGTTGTATCTCGACCACGGGCTGGGGAAGGCATTCACCAATTACGATGATTATTTCAATCCGAATATTGATATTGAGGCCATTGCCTATTTCCGCATGGCTAATAAACTGATTCACGAAATTAACCCAAACGGCATTTCCATTGCTGAAGAAATGAGCGGGTTGCCCGGTCTGGCCACTTCCATCGCGCACGGCGGTCTGGGATTCGATTTTCGTATGGCAATGGGAATTCCCGATTACTGGATCAAACTGACAAAAGACGTTCCGGACGAAAACTGGAATATGGGTGAACTTTTCCACGAACTGACTTCGAAGCGGGCAGACGAAAAAGTGGTGAGTTATGCCGAATCGCACGACCAGGCGCTGGTGGGCGACAAAACCATCATCTTCCGGCTGATCGACAAAGAAATGTATTTCAGTATGCGGAAAGATCAGTCAAACCTGCTTGTCGACCGCGGAATTGCCTTGCACAAAATGATTCGCCTGGCGACGCTGTCGGCTGCCGGCGGCGCTTATCTCAACTTCATGGGCAACGAATTCGGCCATCCCGAATGGATCGATTTTCCGCGCGAAGGAAACGATTGGTCGTTTAAATATGCCCGTCGCCAGTGGAGCCTGGCCGACAACAAAAATCTTCGCTATCACTGGCTGGGCGATTTCGACCGCGAGCTAATTGGTTTTGTACGTGAAAATAATTTACTCGAAACACCTGATGTGAACTGGGGTTACGACCACAATGTCAATAAAATACTGGCTTTCTGGCGCGGACAATTTTTATTTGTATTCAATTTTCACCCCACCCAATCGTTTGCCGGTTACGGCTTTGAAATGGAACCTTCCAAATTTCGGATTGTTTTAAATACGGACGAAGACCGTTTCGGCGGACAAAACCGGATTGATGCAAATTTGTGGTATTACACCCATCCGGAAGCCGGACCAACCGGCAAACATTACCTGCGGCTGTATCTGCCTTCGCGTACGGCAATGGTGCTGAAAAAAGTATCGATCAGAAAAATTCGCTAATATGTTCCTATTGAAAGACACCGAAAATGAGATGATCCGAATCTTCATGAAAATGAAGAAACTCGGTCCGGGGATTGTAACCCTGATTTCAATTTTAGCTTCAGAAATTATTTATTTTTTTATTGCCCTGTTTGTTGGCGCCGAAGGCCAACCAATCGGATACATTGCCGCTTTTCTTATTCCACTGGTGATTGCTTATCCCACTGTTTCGATATTCCTGAGCGTTACAAAAATCATTCAGAAGCAACACAAGGAAATTGAAATGAAGAACAACCTGAAAAATACGATGCTCTCGGTTGTTTCGCACGACGTAAAAGGGCCGCTCATCAACATCAGTTCGCTGCTCGATTTTTATTTTCAGAAAGAAATAAGCAAAGAAGAACTGGACCAACTGCTGATAGAGCTTCAGCAACAGGTGAACACCAACCTCGATTTTGTGATGAACATCCTTCAGTGGACAAAAACCCAGTTCGACGGGTTTCAGGTTATAAAAACAACCATCGACCTGAACGAGCTTATAACCAAAATGCTGGGTGCATACAAGTTCCAAGTTCAGCAGAAGAAAATTACGGTGGAAACCAACATGAATTTAACCGTGAATGCCGACCGCGATTTGCTGCGGCTGGTTTTGCGGAACCTGTTGTCGAATGCCATCAAATTTTCAGAAACCGGTGGAAAAATTACGATCAGCGCGAAAATTGAAAAAGGCTCGCTTATTGCCAAAGTAACCGACAACGGAATCGGAATGGACAAAGAAAAATTGCATAGTTTATTCGATGAAAATATGTTGAAATCGAGTAAAGGAACGTGCCTTGAAACCGGCACCGGACTGGGCCTGAAACTTTGCAAAACATTCATCGATGCACTGGGAGGCAACATTTGGGCCGAAAGCGAGCCCGGCAAAGGCTCCGTTTTTTATTTTACCATTCCGCAGTAAAAACACAAACCATGAATTTCTTTACTGAAGTTGAAATACCGGCCTGCCCCTGGAAAATCGATTACCGGTCGGGCGTGACGATGATGGGTTCCTGCTTTACTGAGAACATCGGGCAGAAACTCGCCGACCGCAAATTCAATGTCGACATCAACCCGTTCGGCATTTTGTACAACCCGGTTTCGCTTGCCAACAGCCTGCGTTTACTGATGCAACCCGGGAAATTCAGCGAGGCCGATCTTTTTTTTGACCAGGGAAGCTGGAACAGTTTCATGCACCACAGCCGTTTCTCGGGCACCGACCGCGAACAGGTTTTAACTGCCATGAACCGGCAGTTGGAACAGTCGTCTTCGTTCCTGAAAAATGCCCGTTTTCTGATTGTCACGTTCGGCACTGCCTGGGTTTACGAATGGATACAAAGCGGGCAGGTGGTTTCGAACTGCCACAAAATACCGGCGAAGGAATTTCGTCGTTACCGGCTGAGTGTTGATGAAATTGCTGAGAACTATTGCGCCTTACAGGCTGAGCTTTTGAAATTTAACCCAAACATAAAACTGGTTTTCACGGTAAGTCCGATCCGCCACTGGAAGGATGGTGCCATCGAAAATCAGCGCAGCAAATCCACCCTTTTGCTGGCCATCGACCGGATTATAAAAAGCTGCGGAGACGAGACCTGCTACTATTTTCCTTCCTACGAAATACTGATGGACGAACTGCGCGACTACCGTTTCTATTCCGGCGATATGCTGCATTTGAGCGATGTTGCGGCAGAACATATTTATGCCAAGTTCAGTAAAACAATGATCGTTGATGATTGTTTCAAATTATCGGCAGAGGTTATGAAAATACAAAAAGCGGCAATGCACCGCCCATTAAATTCTGCTTCGGAAGAATATGGAAAGTTTCTGATATATAACCTTCAACAGATTGATCGGTTGACAGAAAATTTTTCGTTTCTTGACTTTAATACAGAAAAGGCACACTTTCAGGCTGAGTTAGCGCGGCTTGCCGCAGAATAAAACAAAGGTGACCAGATTTTATGTATCTTTAAAAACCTTTCTATTCGAGCTAAAAATCCAGTTGTTTGTTATTTTCGGCTAAAAATTCGGAGTTTATGAGTTACTTAAAATTCGATAAAGATCAATTAGTAAACCTTGAGTATTCGTTGTATCGCGAACTGCTCAGGACCAACAGGGCGGGGTCGTATCTGTGCACCACCCTGTCGGGCTGCAATACCCGGAAGTATCATGGATTGCTGATTTGTCCGCTTGACGAATTGGATGGGGGCAAACACGTGCTGCTTTCGTCGCTCGATGAAACCGTTATTCAGCATGAAGCCGAATTCAACCTGGGCATCCACAAGTATGCGGGCGACCATTATGAACCCAAAGGCCACAAGTACATCAGAGAAATGGAGATAAAACAAATTCCTAAAACTATTTATAAAGTAGGTGGGGTTGTTTTACAACGCGAACGGCTTTTGGTTGAGAACGAGCAACAAGTATTGGTCCGTTACACGCTTCTGGATGCACATTCGCCAACAACGTTGCGGTTCAAGCCATTTCTTGCTTTCCGTAATATACACGCCCTAAGCAAAGCAAATATGTATGCCAACACCAAGTACAAACCGGCTGAAAATGGAATCAAGATTCGGCTGTACGACGGATATCCGTATTTGCACATGCAATTTTCGAAAAACCCGGAATTTATTCCTGTGCCTCACTGGTATTATAATATTGAATATTTAAAAGAACAAAACCGAGGGTACGACTACCAGGAAGACCTGTTTGCTCCCGGGTATTTTGAATTGCCGATCAGCAAAGGGGAAAGTATTATTTTTTCTGCAGGTGTTGCCGAAGCCAAACCGTTGGGACTGAAACAGAAATTTACCCGCGAAGAAAACAAGCGAATACCACGGGATACATTTCTGGGAAATATCGATAACGCTGCCCAGCAATTTATTTCCAGAAAGAATAATAAAACCAATATCATTGCCGGATTTCCATGGTATGGTTCGCTTACCCGCCAAACATTTGTGGCTTTGCCCGGATTGACCTTGGAACGTGATGAGCCGGAGACTTTCGAAAAAGTGATCGATACACAAATGGAACGCCTCGTCGATGGACTTTTCCCGAAAATCTGCGGAATGTATTGTGGCGAATACGACGCCATTGATGTTTCGCTTTGGTTTTTCTGGTCGTTGCAGGAATATCATAATTACACAAAAAATTCAGAACATATCTGGTCGAAATACGGACCGGCCATGAAACAAATATTGACCGGTTATCTGAAAGGGCAAAAGTTCAACATTAAAATGAACGAAAACGGCCTGATTTCAGGGAACACAAAAGATGTTGCCCTCACTTGGATGGATTCGTACATCAACGGAAAACCGGTAGTGCAACGCCCGGGAATGGCTGTCGAAGTAAATGCCCTTTGGTACAATGCAATTTGTTTTGCCCTCGAATTGGCACACACAAATGGGGATCAGGCGTTTGTCGATGAGTGGGACCCCCGTTCACAATTAGTTGCCAAATCGTTTACCGAAACATTTTGGGACGACCATAGAGGCTATCTGGCCGATTATGTCACCGACGGACATAAACACTGGGCTATACGCCCCAACATGCTTTTGGCGGTAGCGCTCGACTACTCGCCGCTCGATCGCGAGAAACAAAAACTGGTTTTAAGCGTGGTGAAAAAACAGTTGCTCACGCCCCGGGGCTTGCGTAGCCTTTCGCCGCAGGACCCCCATTACAAAGGGCAATGCGAAGGATCGCCCGACGAACGGGAACTGGCCGTACACCAAGGAACGGTATGGCCTTGGTTCATTCAATTTTTTGTAAAAGCCTACCTGAATATTCACAAACGCAGCGGATTGCCGTTTGTGCAAAAACTCATGGAAGGCTTCGAAGAAGAAATGTCGGAACATTGTATTGGCACGATTTCAGAAACATATAACGGGAACCCTCCTCACACGGCCAAAGGCTCAATCAGCCAGGCATGGAGTGTTGCCGCGGTGATTAAAGCCTGGAAAATGGTCCGGGAATACGAAGAATAACACACAAAGTAACCGTCTATGAAGATATTAATGTTTGGGTGGGAGTTTCCACCCCATATATCGGGAGGCTTGGGAACAGCATGTTTCGGTTTGACAAAAGGTCTGGCCGAATACAAAGACGTGGACGTTGTTTTTGTTGTTCCAAAAGCCTATGGCGACGAAGACCAGTCGGCCATGAAATTGGTGGGGGCAAATACAGTACCCATTACCAGAAAAAATATCGCATTCAGTAACCTTCAGAAAAAAATAGAATACTACGAAGTGGAATCGGGCATTGTACCTTATACCGATCCGGAAGAATTTTGGCGAATGAGTACGAAAAGTGTTTCAGAAAAAACCCGTTTTGTCGAAACCGATTCTGAAGGGAAACTTCATTTTACGGGGAAATACGGTAAAAACCTGCTTCACGAAATTTACAAATACTCGATTGTGGCCGGGGTGATTGCCCGCGATGCCGAATTCGACGTGATCCATGCCCACGACTGGCTGGCCTATCCGGCCGGTATTGCGGCCAAAGAGGCATCAGGCAAGCCGCTGGTAATCCATGTTCATGCTACCGATTTCGACCGGAGCGGGGGCAATGTGAACCCGCAGGTGTACGAAATTGAAAAACGGGGGATGGACGTTGCCGACAAAATTATCACGGTGAGCAACTTGACCCGCAATATCGTGATTGAAAAATACGGCATCGATCCGGCAAAGGTAGTCACTGTTTACAATGCCGTTGAACCGCTTTCTCTGGAAGAAAAAATACGACTTAAAAAAGGGGTCGATGATAAAATTGTGACCTTCCTCGGAAGAATTACGATGCAAAAAGGGCCCGAATATTTTGTAGAAGCGGCCAACCTGGTGCTTCAGAAAATGAATAACGTGCGTTTCGTGATGGCCGGAAGCGGCGACATGATGAACGCCATGGTTCGCCGGGCTGCCAGTCTAAAAATTGCCGACCGTTTCCATTTTACAGGCTTTCTGAAAGGCGACGACGTGTTCGATTTGTTCCGCATGAGCGATGTGTTTGTGATGCCATCGGTGTCCGAACCATTTGGCATTGTTCCGCTCGAAGCCATGCAAACCAATGTGCCGGTAATTATTTCGCGCCAGTCGGGTGTTTCCGAAATATTGAAATTCGCCATAAAAACCGATTACTGGGACACGCACGCGATGGCCGATGCCATCTACGGATTGCTGAATTACCCTGCGCTTCACGAGATGTTCGTGAAATATGGGAAAGAAGAAGTGGACAACCTGCGTTGGAAAAACTCAGCCAAACGTGTCCGCGACATTTATCTTGAAGTTTTAAAAACCGCGTAAACCAACCAATGATATGAGAGCTATTTGTTTTTATTTCCAGGTTCATCAACCGTTCAGATACCGAAAGTACCGGTTTTTCGACATTGGCAACGACCATTATTACTACGATGATTTTGCGAATGAGTCGATCCTGCGTAAAGTGGCCGATCGCTGCTATCTGCCTGCCAATAAATTAATGCTTGAGCTGATAAAAAAGTACAAGGGAAAGTTTAAAATTGCGTATTCCATTTCGGGGTTGGCGCTCGAACAATTTGAATTATACGCGCCGGAAGTGCTTGATTCGTTCAAGGCGCTGGCCGAAACCGGGCAGGTCGAATTTTTGTCGGAAACCTATTCCCATTCATTGGTCGCATTGAAAAACAAGGAATTGTTTATCCGGCAAATTCAGGAACACGATGCGCTGATTGAGAAATATTTTGGACAAAAACCAACGGTTTTCAGAAATACGGAGTTAATTTATTCGGATGAAATAGGGCAAACGATTGCTGATCTTGGGTTCAAGGCCATGTTGACCGAAGGGGCCAAACACATACTGGGCTGGAAATCGCCCGACTATTTGTATGTGAATGCCATCAACCCCAGGTTAAAAGTGCTGATGCGCAATTACAAGTTAAGCGACGACATTGCGTTTCGCTTCTCGAACCAGGGATGGAACGAATACCCGCTTACAGCCGATAAATTTGTCCGCTGGATGAATGTTAAACCGAAGGATGAAATTTTCAACCTGTTCATGGATTATGAAACTTTTGGCGAACACCAGGGAGTCGAAACCGGGATATTCAAGTTTCTGGAAGCATTGCCCGGAGAAGTGATGAAAGATGGGAAACTGCAGTTTGCAACCCCTTCGGAAGTGGCTGAAAAGTTTCAGCCTATTTCTGTGGTAAATGTGCCCCACACCATTTCGTGGGCCGATGAAGAACGCGACCTGACGGCCTGGCTGGGAAACCAACTTCAGCATGAAGCATTCAATAAATTGTACGACTTGAGCGAACGGATGCAGAACGTTACCGATCCCGATCTGATAAAAGACTTTAACTTTTTACAGGCCAGCGACCATTTCTATTACATGTGTACCAAGTTTTTTTCCGACGGAGAAGTGCATAAATATTTCAACCCGTACGAAACGCCCTACGAAGCATTTATCAACTACATGAATATTTTAAATGACTTCGGTTTGAGGCTCGATAAAGTAGCGCCAACAAGGGAAATCGATAAAGAAATTAAAGCGCTGAAACATATCATTGAGAAAAAAGACAAAAAAATAAGCAAATACGAAGCGGAGCTGAAGGCCTTACAAAGCAAGAAGAAAAACAAAGCCATAAAAAAATAACAAAAGAAGAAATTCTTTTGCACCGGTTGTTTGTTGTAAAGAAATTCGATCTGGAGGTTTCTATCTTTTTTTCTTTTCGTCCCTTATTTGCCGATATTGTTTGTTGGCAAATACAAACTCCTGCAATTTCTGATTTTCTGTGTCCAGAATTTCTTCTTTATTGCCGGTCCAGCAAATTTCACCTTCTGATATAAATAAAATATGTTCGCCAATTTCCATCACCGAATTCATGTCGTGGGTATTGATGATCGTAGTCATGTCAAAATCGATGGTTATCTCATGGATCAGAGCATCAATTACCAGGGCGGTTTCCGGGTCGAGACCAGAGTTGGGTTCGTCGCAAAAAAGATATTTCGGGTTCAGTGAAATAGCGCGGGCAATGGCCACACGTTTCTGCATTCCACCCGATATTTCGGAAGGATAAAGTTGATGTGCGCCTTTTATATTCACCCGATCGAGACAAAAATCGACTTGTTTTTGTTTTTCGGCAACCGACATTTCGGAGAACATATCCAACGGGAAACGCACATTTTCTTCCACGGTCATCGAGTCGAACAAGGCACCACCCTGAAAAACCATGCCCATCTCGCGGCGCAGAATTTTCCGTTCTTTCTGACCCATGCGGGTAAAATCGCGCCCGTCGTACAGAATTTCGCCCCGGTCCACTTCGTGCAAGCCAACGATTGCTTTCAGCAAAACGGTCTTGCCCGAGCCGCTCCGCCCGATAATCAGGTTGGTTTTTCCTTTTTGAAAAACAGTCGAGATATTTTTCAATACTTCATTCTGGTCGAACGACTTGTATACATTTTTTACTTCAATCATTTTACAAAAGTAACTGGGTTAATATCAGGTCGAAAACCAGGATCATAACATTTGTACTCACAACCGCTTTTGTACTGGCAGAGCCCACTTCGAAAGCGCCCCCTTCGACAAAATAGCCAAAATAAGCCGGGATGGTAGCTATCAGAAACCCAAAACAAAGTGTTTTTATAATCGAATAAACAACATAATACGGAACAAACAAGTACTGGATGCCATTCAGGTAATCGGCCGCACTGACCGCGCCAACCGCCGGGCCAACAATTAATCCGCCGATCAATCCGAAGAAAACACTCAGGATAAAAAGAAAGGGGAAAATAAATACGACAGCAATAATTTTGGGCAGGATGAGATACGCAGCCGAGTTCACCCCCATAATTTCGAGCGAATCGATTTGCTCGGTAACTTTCATGCTTCCAATTTCAGAAGTGATATTCGACCCAATCTTACCAGCCATAATCAACCCCATGATGGTTGACGAAAACTCAAGGATCAACGTGTCGCGGTTCCCGAGACCAACCAGGTAAGTCGGGAAGATCGGGTTTTCCATGTTGTAGGCAACCTGCAGGGTCATGATCCCTCCCATGAAAATAGAAATAACGGCGACAATGCCTACAGAGTTGATTCCCAGGTTCTCTATTTCTGTAAATATTTTTGTGAAATATATCCGGTGCTTTTCGGGCCTCGAAAATACCCGGTATAAAAGAGCAAAATACTGTCCGGCGTGAAAGAAAAACTTCATTCGATTTGTTTCAATTGTTCCCGTTTAAAGTTACAATAATTCTGAAAGATGATCCGACCACGGTAAATTAATTTAGCAGAGAGACAAAAAACCTACGTCAAAGCATCAAAAAAACAGGTTGTATCTCTTTATTTTTCGATATATTTGAAAAGAATGTTCTTTTTACGAGCCGACGTTTTTCCGGTGACTCTTCCCGAATAAACGACCGCCTGAAAAAAGATAGAAAAAAATGAAATAAATGAACAACAACTATTGTGTTATTATGGCTGGCGGCATCGGAAGTCGTTTTTGGCCAATTAGCAAATCCTCGAAACCCAAACAATTTCTCGACATTCTGGGTACCGGACGTACCTTTATCCAGCAGACCTACGACCGGTTCCGCAAAATTATTCCCGTCGAGAATTTTTATGTAGTAACCAGCATCGATTACAAAAATCTGGTCATACAGCAATTGCCCGAACTTTCGGAAAACCAGATATTACTGGAGCCATTGCGTCGGAATACCGCACCCTGTGTGGCGTATGCCTGCTATAAAATAAAAACCATCAACCCAGATGCAAATGTAATTGTTGCACCTTCCGATCATTTAATACTGAAAGAAGACGAATTCATAACGCAAATAACCAACGGTCTTGATTTTGTTTCGAAAAACCCGGTATTACTGACCCTGGGTATTCCTCCCAGCCGGCCTGAAACGGGTTATGGCTACATCCAGATTGATTCGGACCAAACCGGAATGGAGTTGGAAAATCTTCGAAAAGTGAAAACATTTACCGAAAAACCCGATCTCAAAATGGCCGAGTTTTTCGTTCAAAGCGGCGAATTTTTCTGGAATTCCGGGATTTTTATCTGGTCGCTGAACTCTATTCTGAAAGCGTTCGATCAATATCTCGAAGAAGTATCTTCGCTATTCAAAAAAGGAGAAAAACTTTATGGGACATCCAATGAAACAGCTTTCCTGAACAAAACCTATTCCGAATGCCAGAATATTTCCATCGACTACGGAATTATGGAAAAAGCAGAAAACGTGTATGTTTTGTGCGCCGATTTCGGATGGAGCGACCTGGGAACCTGGGGTTCGCTGTACGAAAGCCGGCTGAAAAACGAACAGGGAAACGCCATCAACGGGAAACATGTACTGACCTACAACACCACCCGCTGCATTGTCGATTTTCCCGCCGAGAAACTGGTTGTTTTGCAAGGTCTTGATGGCTTTGTCGTCGTGGAATCGGACAATACACTGATGATTTGCCGTTTGGAAGATGAACAGCAGGTCAGACAGTTTGTAAACGATGTGCGGATGAAAATGGGAGAAAAATTTGTATAACAAGATATTTTAGTAAAGAAAGGTGCAGGCAGAAAAGAGGTTTGCACCTTTTTTATTTCCGGTCGTATTCACCTTTAAAAGAAGTGCGTACACAACGAAACCCGATGTACGATTTGGCGGTGTCCTGGTATTCGAAACTACGGGACGAAACCTGGATAAAATGGGCAATATCTTTCCACGAACCACCCCTGATCACCTTGCGTTTTAAAACTGCAGGATCGTCGGGACGGGCATTATACTCATAGGTCGGGTTCAGGTCGTTCATGTAATCGTACGACGATTCATCGAAAGCGCTGCTTGTCCATTCGGCAATATTTCCTGCCATATCGTAAAGACCAAACGGGTTTGGATCGTAACTTCCCACTTTCATGGTATTGGTCGAGACATTGCTATCAGCCACATAATTACCCCGCAACGGTTTGAAATTCGCCACAAAACAACCTTCCTGGGTGCGTGTATAATAACTTCCCCAGGGATAAAGGGTCATCTGTTTTCCACCCCGGGCTGCATATTCCCACTCCGCTTCGTTCGGTAACCGGTAATCGTGTACTCCCGGTTCATCTATGAAATCCTGAAATTCGTTCAGTATCTTCGTTCTCCAGTGGCAAAATGCCTTTGCTTGCTGCCAGGTAACGCCAACCACCGGATAATCGTCGTAGGCAACATGGCAAAAATAATTACGGCTGAAAGGTTCGTTGTAGGAGTATGTGAAATCGCGAATCCAAACAAGAGTATCGGGGTAAACAGCTGTGCTTTCCCCCATGATAAACGACGACCGGTTTTGAATGGGTTTTTGTTCTCCCTGCTGATCGGTTACCATCCCGGAATACGATTGGGTCTGATAGTTGTAACTGTTGGAGCGTTTGGCCGCCTGTTTGTAATCGATCCAGAAATATTTATATACCAGCTTCCGGGTATCAATTTCCTGTTTTCCGAAAAAACGGTCTTGTTCAGGGTAAAATAATTCATTCAAAACAGCGCGGTATTCGTTTTCTTTCCAACTGATTTTTGTTTCCCAATTCAACCGGGGATTATCAATTAGTTCCCCTTTTTTTGTTTCAGTAATTATGAATTCGGGGAAACTTTCAGCGAGCAAACTACGGGCAATTGAATCGCGAACCCAGTAAACAAACTGGCGGTATTCATTATTGGTGATCTCCGTTTCGTCGATCCAGAACGATTCAACGCTCACCTTTTTTACCGGTGTGGCACTTTTCTCGATATCCTGTTCGCTGGGACCCATCGAGAAAGACCCTTGTTCAACTTTTGCCATTCCGAACGGGATTGGCTCGAAATATGGTTTGCGTTCCGGTGTAGTCAGAAAATCGCCCGCTCCATTTTTTTTACAGGAAATAAAAATGAAAAACAGGCAAATAAATATTACTGGATACAACCTCATTGAACTGCGTCGGTTTTTTGTAATTGAAAGACTTTTGAGATAACTAAAACGCAACGATTAAAATCATATTGCATTTTTATAAAAAAAGCCTTACAAGTTAGGCTTATAAGGCTTTGACTTTATCGTTCGGTTATTAATATTCCCAGAGGTCCTGTTCTAAATTGAAAATTTCATTTTCAATCCGTTTCGACTCGAGCATAGCATCTTTACCGCTCAGGTATGCACTGATATCGCGGTTATTGAAGGTGTTCGATTCCTTTACCACATAACTGTTGAACCGGCGTTTGATGAACAAATCGTCGAATGACAAATTACGGGCAGTATTGTTTGGATTGATTACGCCATTGGAAGCAAACAAATCGCGGGCTTCAGGATAATATACCCAGAATAACTGACTACGCTGGACATCTGTCTGGTTAATATCCTCATCTCTGTAAAATTCCCGAATTGGGCATATCCCGACAATACGCACGTTCATTGTTGAAGTTTGCTTATCGAAATACCATTCTTCTTTTACCATGATCTGTTTCACTTCTTCACCTCGGATTTCGCCCTGAATAACACGGTTGACCATTTCACCGGTAAGTCCGTCACGAATTTTTTGAGTACGTGAAGTTGCACCAAACATTTCCTTCACTTGGTCGAAGGTCATTGGAACTTTAAATTCATCATCGCTACGGGCATCATAAGCCGTCAGCTGTCCGTCCTCAATTCCCCGAAGCAAAAGACCGATCAGATTAAACCGCCCTTCGGTTTCTTTCGTCGGGAAGTATAATATCTGGTTCATCTTTTCGCGCAAATCGATTACCCGCCATATTTTTTTTGACCACATCACATCGGCTTCCCTGAGGGAAGGAAAAGGAACTGGCTTACGTTTCGAAAGATCTTCACGTTTGTAAGCCCCATCTACAATCTGTGCTTTTGTTTCCTGTTGAAACGAAATGAGTACAAAAATCATTATTCCAAATAAAACGAATACCTTCTTCATGGCTATCTTATTTTAAAAGTAATGGACGCAAGGTCTTTTTGTACCCCGTTATCGCCCCTGGCTTTAATGTTATCAATGTATATAATATTTCCCTGCGACAGTTGTTTAAACAGGTCCTTTTGTTCTTTGGTAAAACGGTTCGATGTTGACGAATATGTTTTTACATAGGTTCCCGCAAACGTAACATCAAACTGGGTAACAGTATATTTTAAATCGAAATCGAAATCTTTCAAACTTGCAAAAACGGCTTCTTCAACCAGCAGCTCTTCTTTCTTAATGTTGCCTCCTTCTTTTCCTCCAATTTCGGCAATTGGCGGCGGTACTTCCTTTACTCGGAAGACCATGGAGCCCATCGAACGTTCCTGTCCGCCAACGGTTGCAAAAACTTCAATTTTAGTTCGGCTCCCATTGGGATCCAAATCACTGGGATATGCAAAAAATTCGCCGCTCCGTTGTTCAATTCTCCCGTTGGAAATCGTTGCCCGGATGCTGGCAGTAATTCCAGGAACACTGATACTTACCGGGTTTGCCAGGTTCTGGTACAGTACATTCATTTTGGTGGGCGAAATAGTAACACTTGGCCGCCCTACCTGGTACTCGCCTTCAAACGGATAGGTGTTATAACTGCCTTCCGGCGTTTTGTATTTAATTAAACCGCCCCATTTAAATGTACCTTCAGCGCTTGTTTGTATTTTATAAACTCCTTTGCCATCAACAACCGGGAGTTTCGAATTTCCGACAAATATCTCGGGTTGCTGGGTTGATTCTTCGGCGCCAAGAAAGATATGAGCTTCAAAAGCATCGCCTTGCAGCACATAGGTCGATTTTGGCAAAACGTAAGCGCTCAGCTTGTCGAACTTGAACGAACTCGCATCAATTTGCCCAAATAAATTAGTGATCACATTGGCTTCTGCATCTTTAACATCAATTTGAATTTTCGACAACAATGCGATTACCGCGATCAGAGGCTTGTTTTCAAAATGGGTGGTTTCCCATGTTTTTTTCTCTCCTCCCTCTTTCAGGTTAATTTTCGGATCGGAAGTATCGAGTGCTTTACTTAATGTTTCAATGATTGGCGAATTCTCGGGAAACTGAGAAATGAGTAATGTTTTATAATTTTCAATTTCCTCTTTCAGTTCTTTTGCCTTTTTTTTGGCAATCAAGATTTCCGAAGGGGTATTGATGTCATCCTGTTTGGAAATGACCACGGTATCGCCCCGGCTACTGACCAGAAAAGGCATCTCTCCAATTGAAACCCCTGCATTTTCAGGATCGCTAAGATTTTCAGATCCGGATTCAATCGCCAAATATTCTTTTAAGTCCTGAATCTTATGGGTCAATGTATCGGTTGCTTTTTTCACCACCATTGCTTTTTCGTGCCAATCTTTCACCTTGTCCTGGTTCAATAAATATGCTTTATCGAACGAATTATAAATCAATTGGTTTTTAAGATCCACGGTATTCAATGTTTGGGTAAGGCTTGAATCGACTACCTTAAAAGCATCCAAAACCTCTGAAGCGACATTCAGTGCCATCATCGCAACGAACACCAAATACATCATGTTTATCATTTTTTGCCTCGGGGTTTCCGGACAATTTTTCGTTCCCATACCTTCAGTTCAGTTTATTTTTTCTTATAATTCATGGCACCAAGCATATTGCCATAAATCGAGTTCAGAGATTCCAGATGATTGTTCAGCATTTCTGCATTTTGTTTGTATTTCTTCATTTCTTCCATCGACTGAGCGATCACGTTGTTCATCTGGTTCAGTTCGGTGAAGAATTTTTGTGAGGTCTGCATTTGCTCGGTACTTCCTTTTATTTGATTTTCATAAGTCGAATTCAGGCTCTCAATGTTTTTATTCAGCTTATGGAGGTTTTCCCCATACTCTTTCGAATGGGTGTCAATATCCTTGAACCCCGAATTAATCGAACCGGATAACCGTTCGTATGATTCAACCAATCTATTTCCTGAAGAATTTATTTGCTCCGTAAATTTTTTGCTTGTTTCGTTCAGGTTTGAAAACATTTCAGCTCCTGTTTCCGAAATTTGCCGGGCCGTTGTGCTGTACGAATTAACCAAGCTTCCCACTGAATTATTAATCTCCTCGTTGGCTCGATTATTCACTTCAGAAAAAGAAATCATTGATTCGGCTGCCGTATTCAGGTTGCGGACATAAATATCGGTTGCCAGAGTCGCCATCGAAATATCGCTGATGCTGGATGCCGTATTACTAAGGTCGGTCAAACCCTTACTTACCTTGGTAAGTAATTCGGGAGTAATCGTTGTACTTTCAAACAACTTGTCCAGTTTTGTTCCCTGCTCTTCTTTAACCAGCTCGTACTCCTCGTCCAGTTCAAACCCCTCACGAAGTTCGGGATATACTTTTCCCCAGTCGGGCAATTCCATGGGTGGTTCAAAGGCTGAAATAAAAAATATAAATGCCTCGGTAATCAACCCAACCATTAGGAACAAACCTGCATTGGGCCAGTGCTGAAGTTTAAACAGCGCACCTAAAAGAACCACCGACGCCCCCAGGTTGTAAACATACCCGGTAAATACTTTCCATCTTTTCGTTTGAAGGATATCGCCAATACTCATCTGCTGTCAATTATTATTGTTTGATTTAGAATTCATTTCCAAATGATGCACGAACACAACGGAATCCAATATAGCTTTTAGTCGTGTCCTGATATTCATAACTACGCGTTGATACCTGGACAAAAGAAGCTATATCTTTCCATGAACCACCCCTGATTACTTTTCGCTTTAATGCGGGGGCATCAGTTGGCAGTGCATTGTATGTAAAATCAGGATTAAAGTCATCGAAATACATGTACGATGACTCATCATAAGCCGATTTGGTCCATTCGGCAACATTGCCAGCCATATCGTACAAACCAAATTCATTCGGATTGTAGCTTCCGACTTTCATCGTAGCGATACCGCCGTCTTCGGCATAATTACCGCGCAACGGTTTGAAGTTGGCCATAAAAATTCCTTCCTGGTCGCGGGTATAATATCCGCCCCAAGGATACATGGCCAGTTTCAGGTCGCCCCGGGCAGCGTATTCCCACTGAACTTCAGAAGGCAATTCGTAATCCTGAAGAGTTGCTTCGTTTTGGCTGGCCAAAAATTCATTCTGAACTTTGGTTCTCCAACTACAAAACGCATTCGCCTGTTCCCAACGAACTCCAACAACCGGATAGTCATCGAAGCCGGGATGCCAGAAATAACGGGTAGCCCAAGGATCGTTGTATGAATAAGTGAAATCGCGAATCCAGCAGAGGGTGTCGGGATAAACTTCAACCAAATACCGTTTGATAAAAGACGAACGGTTTTGGATCGGAGCAGCTACCCCGTTGTCATCGAAAACAGTCCCATTATAGCTTTGGGTTTTGTAATCGTACATATTGGCTCTGCGTGCAGCCTGCTTGTAGTCAATTTTATGGTATTCATAAAAAAGTTTACGGGCATCAATTTCTTTTTTGCGGAAAAATCGTTCATTTTCAGGAATATACATTTGCTCAAGGGCATCCGTATAATCGGGGTTGTCCCATTCGAGTTTTTCGCTCCAGTTCAAACGCGGCTGGTCGAGCGGGTTTCCTTCCCGATCCTCGCTGATCAGAAATTCAGGATATTGTTCTGCAATGTAGGTTCGTGCGATGGAGTCTCTCACCCAGTAAACAAATTGCCGGTATTCGTTATTGGTTATTTCCGTGTCGTCCATCCAGAACGCATCCACCGAAACGGTTTTTGTAGGGGTATTCGAAGAGGTTATATCCTGATCGTTTGGGCCAATGCTCAGACTTCCCCGGTGAATGAAAGTCATGCCAAACGGGGTTGGTTCGAACCATTTCCCTCTTCCCTGAACACCTGTTAATTCGCCGTTACCCGATTTATTACATCCGGTAATGGCAAAAAAAGCAGTTAAAACGAACCCTATTGAAACAATTTTTTTCATAGTTCTGCTCTATAATTGAGTACTAATTTTTTACAAAAACCTAACACTTTTATATTTCTTCAACCTTCCTTTTCCCAAGTTAACGGTATAGCTGATAAAAAGCTCGTGTGAACCATAGCCATACCTGCCCAAGGCGGAAGTAACCAGATCAAAAGCATAACCAGCCTTTAACCCGTTCGACAATTCATATCTTAAAAGAACTCCTATTCCATCGTCCAACCGATAATTTAGTGCTCCTGCAATTCGGTTGTTATAGATCAGCTCAACATTCAAATCAACCTGCAAACTCGACATGTCTGTTTTTACAAAAACCGACGGTTGCAACACAAATAACGGGTCAGTCAGGCTTATATTGTATCCACCCAGCAAATAATAGTGTCTTGCAAAATAGTCAAATACCTCGCCATTATATTTTATTTCAGCCTGATTAATATGCGTCACCGAGGTTCCGACAAAATAATCTTTCGACTTCAAATATACACCAAAACCAACGTCAAATGCCAACCGACTATATTCTTCCTGTGGAGCCAGCGGGTCATTTTTATCCCAACTAACATCGCCTTCATTTCCGGGGACTTCCCATTTCCCGTTGTATGATTTATTGAAAAAACCAAGGGATGTCCCAATTCCCAAATCGCCTAAACTTGTTGTTGTGCGATATGCATAGTTCAAATTAATTCTTGCATTCCGCTCAAACCCTTGTTCATCGCTAATAATATTTAACCCCACTCCGCTTTCTGCGCCAAAGAGTTTTGTACGAGATCCAATACTAAAGACCAGTGTTTTAGGCGCTCCGTCAAAACCCGACCACTGGTACCTGTTTAATATTAAGCCATTCATTCCTTCTTCGCTACCTGCAAAACCCGGGTTCACTGTCAAGTGTGTTAACTTATTGAAACTGAACTGTGGGTCCTGCTGCGCAATTGCCGCTAAGTTAGCTATTATTAACAAAAATAAAAAGCAAAATATTTTTTTCATACTGACGCTAAAGCGACCTCGTTTCATGCCTTTTTTAGTTGCGGTAAAATAATAAAAAATAGTTCACTGTAACAAGCAGGAAAAAATCCCTGCTAAATTGAACGGTCGCTATTGATTTTTATTTCACATCCTGCCTTTTTTCCTTGTTTTTTATAGCCCAAATAGTTCGATTTTTCCCAAACCTATTCAATGCATTTTCTTTATAAATTAACCTGTTGTGTGAATTAAATAGCATGTTTCAAAAAGTTGATCGGTCTGTTGTTAATGAACCGATTGATATATTGAACGATTGTCAAAGCAGTTATCTTTGATAAGATTCTGGTTTTAAATCCGATAAATGTTTTAGCATAGTTTCGCCTAATTAAAAACTGATCACACAACTGGCTATATAGAGTTTCAATTCTTTTCCTGGATTTGCGGAAAATGTAAGGGTGCTTTTTATAGTTTCCCTGATTTGCTCTCATTGGTGTTTCCAGCCTGATGTTAGCTGAATGGAATAAATCCAATTGTTGCCCGGCATCAATATATCCTTTGTCTGCCAGTAAGGTACAATCGGAAAGGCTAACTTTCACATCTTTTAAATAGTTGACATCATGAACATTGGCTTTAGTCAGATCAATCGAGGTAAATACTCCGTCAAAGGTACAGATACCGTGCAATTTATATCCAAAGTAATATTGGTTTTGTGAGGCACAGAACCCTTTGGCCGGAGAGGTATAGAAATCTTCATAACAGATTTTTAGCCTTGAAGCCCTGGCATTTCGACAAATCTCAAGGGGCATCGAGTCAATAACAAACACCTCTTCATTTTCACTGAAAGTACGGCTTAATTGTTTGCGGACAAATTCTGTCTGATGGAAGAGTGATTTTTTACGACGATTGTATTGTGTGCGATCAATTAACCTCGGAAATTCTTTCATATATTCTCCGTTCAACTTTTTAAACAGCAGGTTCTCGCTGTCTATTGACAAATATTCACTGGTCAGGTTAAGGCTTATTACCTCTATATCTGAAAACTTAGGTTTCTTCCCAACCTTTGGAAAATTACCGGTATGATCTACCTTATTCTGCAATATGGATTTTAATACTTCCAAAATTTTGTCGAAATTCGTCTTGATATCGTGCATGGCTTGTTTTAATATTTTTTGTTTCGCAACCTTAAAATACTAAATAGTAGCTTAATGCACGATTATTTTATTCAATTTATAGTTTCACACAACAGGTTAAATTAAATTCTGTCAAGTATTCTCAGGTTCTTCCACCAACGGTCTGGTATTTCATTTCTCGAAGCAATTTGGTAATCTTCTTCTGTACACGGAACAACCATTTGTTTTTCTTCTTCTGAATCCCGGATTTCCATCCACCAACGTCCGGTTTTCCGGCTTTGATAAAAGGTGAGCGGTAAATCCACATCTTCCATATCCACCACGAATTGGTTAAAATCGCTGGTGAATTTTTCGGGAAATTCAGGAATACGATTGTGAAAACCTTCCAGGAAATGCCAGATGACCTGGGCCATGAGTTTAGCAGTTATGTCTTGCTTGTCCATTTCGGGCATCGCGTTAAAAAAACCGGCAATACTCATTTTATCAGCCATTCCCGCGTACCGTGCAAGCTGACAGGCCTCTTCGGCATAGAGTCCGTTCGGCGATGAAAAATACTGTCCCGGTGCATCAATCGACCGGACCGAGTTAATATCAAAGCTGAAGATGTCGGCATTTCGGAGAATCGGTTCTACTTGCGCCATATCGTACCTGATTTGTCCCAAGCGTCTGATCTCACTGCCACCTTGAATAAACTGGTCAAGTTCCAGTGAATCAGCAAAATAAGATTGATAACCAAGGATGGTATACGAAAGCATATTTCTCTGCTTTCCAAATATCAGGCTCAAATAGGTTTCCGAATCAATCGTTTTCACTCCTTTTTTGTAATCAAATTTCGGATCGACAGACACCAGGCTGAAAGACTCATTTTCAAAACTTTTTGTAATGCCAAAAGTTAGGTCCTGACTTCCTCCAATGATTACAACTGTTTTTCCTTTTGCCCGGAGAATTTCGCAAACATCCTTCACTGCAAAATAGGTGTCGTTTTCCGAATTTCCAGGTTTCAGGTTTCCAAGATCCAAAATCTTAAAACGAGGAGCTATCCGATTGAGGTTATACAAATGCTCCCTTATCTTATTGGGGGCTTTTGCCGAACCGGAAACCAGTGAATTTCGATCTTCTTCAACGCCAAAAATGACCAAATCGGCCTTTTCAATTCTAAATTTCTCCTGATTTCTTTCAAACAATCCGCCTAAAGTGAATCTTTTTTGTGCCCAGCCTGCATATTCAAATTTCGAAAAATCAACGGGTTCAAAGTATAGTTCAATATCCATGATTCGGGTTTTTTATTGAGTCCTGAAGATATATTTTTATACTGAAAGTAATTCGTTTGTTCTTTTTTTTTCAGAAAAAAGGCAAGCATCTGCTGCTTGCCCTCTCCTTTTTATTTCTTTCTCGTTTTTTTCGGTTTTGTTCCCTGCGCTACAATTTTCATACAATCTTCGAAACTCATTTTTTCGGCCTCGACAGATTTGGGAATTTTGAAATTGTCCTTTTTATATTTGATATATGGCCCCCATCTCCCGTTCAATATCTGAAGGTCAGCATCTTCGATAAATGCTTTGAGTTTTGCGTTCTTGTCGCTTTCCCGTTTCTCCTCGATCAATTCGATGGCTCTTTCAAGTATTACAGAATATGGGTCGTCAATTCCTTTTTTGAGAGAAACAAACTTATTGTCGTGACGAATATATGGGCCAAAACGGCCAACCGCAACAGTTACTTTTTTATTTTCGAATTCGCCAAGGTCGCGCGGTAAATTAAATAATTCGAGGGCTTCATCGAGCGTAATGGTTTCAATAATCTGTCCGGGATTAAGGCTTGCAAACTGGGGTTTTTCGCCTTCTTCGGAAGTTTCGCCCAACTGTGCCAAAGGCCCGAAACGGCCGATTTTTACAGAAACCTGCTTGCCTGTTTTCGGGTCGGTACCCAACACACGCTCGCCTTTTGCCCGTTCGGCATCGTTTAGCGCAATTTCAATTTTACTGTGGAACGGCTTGTAAAAGTTGTCGATCACGTCATTCCAAACCAAATTTCCTTCTGCAATTTCGTCAAACTCTTTTTCAACATTGGCCGTAAAACTGTAATCCATAATTTGCTCGAAATAACGCACCAGAAAATCGTTTACCACCATGCCAATATCGGTTGGGAATAATTTCGATTTTTCATTGCCGTTCATTTCCGTTTTTACCAATTCGGAAATTTTCCCATCAAGAAGGGTAATTTGCACGTAATTACGCTGAACTCCTTCGCGGTCTTCTTTCACCACGTATCCACGGTTTTGGATGGTTGTAATGGTTGGCGCATACGTCGATGGCCTTCCGATGCCCTGCTCTTCCAGTTTTTTCACCAGGCTGGCCTCGGTGTATCGGGGCGGTTTTGCTGAATATCTTTCGGTTGCAACCAATTCGCCGGCACGTAATTGCTGATTCGCCTTCAAAGGAGGCAAAAGCCCTTTTGAATCACCGTTTGTTTCTTCATCGTCAAACGATTCCATGTACACTTTCAGGAACCCGTCGAAAACCAGCACTTCGCCACTTGCAATAAATTTCTCGGGAACGGATGAAATATTGATGGTAACCGTCGTCTTTTCGAGTTCGGCATCGCTCATTTGCGAGGCCATGGTGCGTTTCCAAATCAATTCGTACAATTTCTTTTCACGAGCCGATCCGGGAACGTCTTCTTTGTCCATATACGTTGGACGAATTGCCTCGTGGGCTTCCTGCGCCCCCTTCGACTTGGTTTTGTATTGTCGTGTATGCAGGTATTTTTCACCGTGCATCTCAAGAATTTTGCTTTTTGTCGTGTTAATGGCCAGCGACGACAAGTTTACCGAGTCGGTACGCATGTAGGTAATTTTACCTTCTTCGTACAAGCGCTGGGCAATCGACATGGTTTGCGAAACCGCATAACCCAGTTTACGACTGGCCTCCTGTTGCAGGGTTGAGGTAGTAAAAGGAGCCGCCGGACTCCGACGGGCAGGTTTTTTCACTACATCAGCAATGGTATATTCCGCATTCTTACATTTCTCCAGAAATTTCATTGCTTCTTCCCGTGTGTCGAACCGCTTGTTCAACTCGGCTTTCAGCTCGCTGATTTTTCCGTCTTTATCGGGAACCCGAAAAACAGCCGATACTTTATACGAAGAAACACTTTCAAAATTAATGATGTCGCGTTCGCGTTCCACAATTAAACGAACAGCTACAGACTGCACACGTCCTGCCGAAAGCGCCGGTTTTACTTTTTTCCAGAGTACCGGCGACACTTCGAAACCCACGATTCGGTCGAGCACCCGGCGTGCCTGCTGGGCATTTACCAGGTTAATGTCGATCGGACGCGGCGACTGAATGGCCTTGAGTATTGCTTCTTTGGTAATTTCATGAAAAACAATCCGCTTGGTTTTCGATGGATCAAGTTTCAGGGTTTCCAGCAAATGCCAGGAAATAGCCTCTCCCTCGCGGTCCTCATCGGAAGCGAGCCATACTTGTTTCGCTTCCTGTGCAAGTTTCTTTAATTCACCAACAAGTTTCTTCTTATCGGCCGGAACAATATATTTTGGCAAGTAATTATTTTTGATATCAATGCCGAAATCTTTCTTCTCTAAATCCCTTATGTGCCCCATACTGGAAGTAACATGAAAATCTTTTCCAAGAAATTTTTCAATGGTTTTTGCTTTCGCCGGGGACTCAACAATTACTAGATTTTCCTGCATACAGTTTCGTGTTTTTGCATCTATTGTGAAAAAATTTGTGCAAATTAAAGAAATAGAAACGCTAAGTTCAAAATATAAAGGCAACTTTTTATTTATTTATGTCTTTGAAAATGATTAATTTATTATTCCCGGGCCATTAAAAACCTTTTTTTCAAGCCAAAAAATCACCGATAAAAAGAAAAAATCTTCTCATTATTAATATTGTATGCTCCCATAAAATTTTCAGAATATCGTGACGTTATAAGCAGGAAGTCGATTTCCTGATCGTTTCATTATCTTTGCAAAAAAAAAATTGAAATCCGTACAGTAATGGTTGATGAGCAAAAAAATTTCAAAAAATATATCCGGACATTTTGGATTATATATGGAGCAGGTGTCGTATTCGTGATCTTTCTTTTTTTCATGATTGCCCAGGGATGGTTGGGGTTCATGCCTTCGTTCGAGGATCTCGAAAACCCTGAAAATTCGCTGGCTACCGAGGTTATTTCTGCCGACGACAAAGTGTTGGGGAGCTATTTTAGACAGGAAAACCGGCTCGAAGTACGTTACGAAGAATTTACCCCCGATTTAATCCATGCTTTGATTTGCACCGAAGATGTGCGCTTTTATAAACATTCGGGTATCGACCTTCGCGGCTTGTTACGGGTTTTTAAAGGCATTGTAACTGGCGACAGCAGTTCGGGTGGCGGATCGACCATCAGCCAGCAGTTGGCAAAAATGCTTTTCCCGCGCGAAAAAAGCAACAAACTGCAACTAATTGTACGCAAGTTCAAGGAGTGGGTTATTGCCGTGAAACTTGAGAAAAGTTACACCAAAGAGGAAATACTCACCATGTACCTGAACAAATACGACTTCCTGAATTTGGCCGTGGGGATCAAATCAGCCTCTCAGATTTATTTTAATTCGAGCCCTGACTTGCTGAAACTGCACCAGGTTGCCATGTTGGTCGGGATGGCCAAAAATTCGTCGTTATATAACCCGGTACGCCGCGAAGAATTGACCAAAAACCGAAGAAACGTGGTTTTGTCTCAAATGAAAAGATATGGCTACATCAACCGTGAACAGTACAATTCGGCATCAGCGCTTCCCCTGGGACTCGATTATCAAAAGGTTGATTTCAAAAGCGGGCTTGCCCCTTATCTGAGGGAATATCTTCGTACTACATTAGGCGCATCAAAACCCGACCGCTCGAAATACGCTTCGTGGCAGGAACAAAAATTCAGGGAAGATTCGACCGAATGGGAAATAAACCCCTGGTATGGCTGGTGCCGTAAAAACGTAAAACCCGATGGCAGCAACTACGATTTATACAAAGACGGGATTAAAATATATACAACGATCGATTCCCGGATGCAAAGATATGCCGAAGAGGCGGTTACCGAACATTTGAAAACAGACTTGCAACCCGGTTTTGATGCCGATTTGAAAAAACTTTGGAACCCTCCATTCCCCAATGGATCTGACCGGAAAATGACTGACGGTATAATTGACAGGGCTATTACACAGAGTGAACGTTACCGGACGGGGCGTCTTGCCGGAAAAAGTGATGACCAGATTAAAATGAATTTTCGGAAACCGGTTGAGATGACTGTTTTTACCTGGAATGGAGATAAAGACACGGTAATGTCGCCGATGGATTCGATCAAGTATTATCTGGGTTTTCTACGGTCGTCGTTCATGGCAATGGATTTGGAAACCGGTCAGGTGAAAGCGTATGTTGGGGGCCCCAACTACAAATATTTCATGTACGATATGGTGAAAGGTGGCAAACGCCAGGTGGGTTCAACCGTGAAACCATTTTTGTACACGTTGGCCATGCAAAATGGACTTAGTCCTTGTACTAAAGTTCCGAACGTCAGGCAACAGTTTGTTCTACCCGATGGCAAAATATGGGAAGCAAAAAACTCAAGCCCGCAGCACGAAGGCGAAATGGTTACACTGAAATGGGGACTGGCTAACTCCATAAACCAGGTTTCAGCCTGGGTGATGAAACAATACAACCCGCAGGCGGTGGTCAATATAATGAAGAAAATGGGCGTTTACAGTCCGATCGACCCGGTTCCTTCCATGTTCCTCGGAACTTCGGATGTTACTTTATATGAAATGGTTGGCGCTTACGGAACTTTTGCCAATAAGGGTGTTTATACACAGCCTGTTTTTGTTACTCATATCGAAGATAAACACGGAAATGTGGTTGCCCGTTTTAAACCGGAACGGCATGTTGCCATCGACGAACAAACAGCTTACCTGATGGTCAACCTCATGCGCGGGGTGATCGACGAGGGTTCGGGCGGACGTTTGCGCTGGCACGAAGTTTACGGCAAATTACAAGGCCCCATTGCCGGGAAAACCGGGACCACCCAAAATCATTCCGATGGCTGGTTTTGCGGTATAACCCCGCAAATTGCAGCCGTAGCATGGACTGGCGCCGACCTGCGCAGCATTCATTTCGATAATCTTTCGGAAGGACAGGGCGCGAACATGGCATTGCCCATTTGGGGACGATTTATGAATAAAGTGTATGCCGACCCGAGTCTTCCGTATAAACCTTTTGCGAAAGATTTCGAAGTACCCGCAGGTTTCAACATAGACCTCAACTGCGATGAAAAAAGCAGCATTCAGGAACAGCCGACCCGGGTTGAAGATTTCTTTTGAGAAAAGTGGGTGCGGAGATTTTAATCTCCGGGTGCGGTTGAAAATTAATCTATTCAAAAGTCTTATTGAGAGCTTCACATAAGTGAAACTCTCAATGATCAATGTCAGCTACTTCTTCATTTCAGCAAAATACTTGTAAAATAGCGGAATGGTTTTTATGCCGTTGAAGAATTGTTCCAACGGAAAGTTTTCGTTTGGCGAATGAATGGAATCCGACTCAAGGCCGAAACCCATCAACACCGTTTTTATTCCAAGCACTTCCTCAAAGGTTGAAATAATGGGGATGCTGCCCCCGCTACGGAACGGAACAGGGCGCTTTCCGTACACCTCACTGTATGCTTTTTCCGCCGCCTGATAAGCCGGTAAATCAATCGGGCAAACATACCCCTGCCCGCCGTGCAGCGAAGTAACTTCAACTTTTACCGATTTCGGGGCAATGCTTTCAAAATGTCTTTTGAAAAGTTCAGCAATCGCCAGATGGTTTTGGTTTGGAACTAAACGACATGAAATTTTGGCAAATGCTTTCGATGGCAAAACAGTTTTGGTCCCTTCCCCGGTATAACCGCCCCAAATTCCACATACATCAAAAGTCGGACGGATACCAGTATGCTCGGTGGTCGAATAACCTTTTTCTCCGGCCAGTTCTTTCACATCAATGGCTTGCTTGTATTTTTCCACATCGAAAGGAGCGCCGGAGAGGAGTTTGCGTTCTTCGTCCGATACTTCCAGCACATCGTCGTAAAAACAGGGAATGGTAATGTGCCCGTTTCCGTTTATCATTTGGGCAATCAGCTTTGCCAGTTCGTTAATCGGGTTTGCAACTGCACCGCCAAACAAACCGGAATGCAAATCTTTGTTTGGGCCAGTCACTTCGACCTGCCAGTACGCCAAACCACGCAGTCCGGTAGTTATTGAAGGTGTATCGCGGGCAATCATCGACGTGTCGGAAACCAGAATGACATCGGCTTTCAGCATTTCCTTGTGATCGCGGCACCATTGGCCTAAATTTGGAGAACCAATTTCTTCTTCCCCTTCAATCATAAATTTCACATTACAAGGTAAAGCGTCGGTTTTTACCATGTATTCGAACGCTTTTGCATGCATGAACCCCTGTCCTTTGTCGTCGTCGGCCCCACGGGCCCATATTTTCCCATCGCGTATTTCCGGATCGAACGGAGGGCTGACCCATAAATTTACCGGATCGACGGGCATCACATCCATGTGTCCGTATACCAAAACAGTTGGTAACGCCGGATCGACTATCTTTTCTCCGTAGGTAACCGGATTTCCGGCCGTTTCATATACTTCGGCAAGATCGGCGCCTGCGTCCAGTAAAATCTTTTTCCAGCATTCAGCAGCTTTGTACATATCCGTTTTGTGGGCAGCTACCGAACTAATTGATGGGATGCGAATAAGGCTGAAAAGCTCGTCTAAAAAGCGGTCTTTATTTTCATCAATGTATTTTTCAATATTCTTCATTTGTTTATTTTTTAGTTCTTTTTAGTATCGTACAGAATTCGCATGATTGGGGAACAATCATTTCGATTGATGTTTCTGCTAATAATGCGCATTTCATGTGCTATCTGTTTTTTGTTTGTGTATAAAAATAAGATTTTCAACCAATCTGCCACAGGATATTTGTTTGGTATACAAAAAACACTTTTACCGGTCCCTCGCTTTTATGAATTGCTCCTGATACACTGTCGGAGTATGACCCGAAATACTTTTAAAGGCCCGGTTGAAATTTGCCAGGTTGTTGAACCCACATTCAAAACAAATCTGCGAGACCGACATTTTTCCCTCGACCAGCAGTTTGCAGGCAAAAGCAACCCGCATTTCGTTGACAAAACGAATAAATGTCTTCCCTGTTTTTGTTTTGAAATAACGGCAAAATGCAGCAGTGTTCATCCCCACTTTTTCAGCAATTTCTTCCTGAAGTATTTTCCGGTGGTAATTGTGGTTGATAAAGTGCATAATTTTGTCGAGCCGCCCGTTCAGTATTTCATGTTTCTCAACCTGGTAAATATCGCTTGCCAGTAAACGAAACTGATCGGTACGTGCCATTTTATCGAGGATTTGCAAAAAGAAAAGCATTTGTTTTATCCCTTTCAGTTTTAGCAATCGCATGATATCTTTTTCTGCTTTTTTGCTGAAATCCGAGTTGAATTTTATCCCTCGGTACGATCGCTTCAACAATTTTTTAATCGGGTGAAATTCCGGATAATTTTCAATTTCATTTTCGAAAAAGTTTTTGGAAAACTGAATAACAATCGCATTCACCCGGTAATCTTCACTTTCGGAATGAAACAATTCATCGTTTTTCCATAAATGCGGAAGGTTGCTACCCAGCATCACCAAATCGCCTTCAATAAAAGGCTCGACACTATCAGCCACAAACCTTTTTCCGAAACTTTTCTGCACATAAACAATTTCGTACTCGCTGTGGAAATGCCAGGGATACGTAAAATGAGAAAAATCGTCCCATTTTACTTTCAGGGAGGAATTGGGAGCAAAACTCACCTGCTCGTGCATAATCTTCATAATCGCGCAGTTTAAATATTGGTAAAAATAATACAATAGCTGGTCAAAATAATACTGGTGTTTGATTTTTTTCTCTGGTAATTTTGAGAAAATTGAAAACCAATAAAACAAAGCATACAAAATGAACGCTCAGCAATGGAATGACCTATTGAAAGTTATCCGTGGTGAAAAACCCGAAAGGCCACCAATTGGTTTTATCATCGACAGCCCTTGGCTACCGGGTTGGGCCGGTATTCCCACCATACAATATTACAGTTCCGACCGGCATTGGATGGATGCCAACCGCAAGGCCATCGAAATGTTTCCCGATGCCATGTTCCTGCCGGGGTTCTGGTCCGAATACGGGATGTGTTCCGAACCTTCGGCTTTTGGTGCCAAACAAATTTGGTACGAAACCAACCTGCCTCATGCCGACCGGATTATCCACGATATTTCCGACATTCGAAACCTGGCAAAGCCCAATCCGAAAACCGACGGGTTGTTGCCTTTCATTATTCAGAGGCACGAAAATACCCAGGACGAAATTCGCAAAATGGGACATGACATAAAGTTTGCAGTCGCACGCGGCCCATTGAATATTGCTTCGTTTTTAATGGGAACCACCGAATTTATGATGGCAATTATGATGAACCCCGAAGAAGTTCACTACTTGCTGAAAACCATTACTGAATTCATTGTCGATTGGCTGCAATTACAAAAAGAAAAGTTCCCCTCTATCGAAGGCATTTTGATGCTCGACGACATTGTCGGTTTTGTGGGCGAAGACGAGTGCCGCGAGTTTGCAGTCCCGTACCTGAAACAGGCATTCAGCGCTTTCGATTCGAAGGTGCGGTTTTTCCACAACGATGCTCAGGGTTTGATCAGTACTCCGTTTTTGAAAGAAGCAGGCATCAACCTGTTTAACTTCAGTTTCGAACATTCAATCAATGAAATAAGGCAATTGGCCGGTCCCGAAATCGCCTTACTCGGAAATTTGCCGCCACGCGACGTTCTGGCAGCTCTTTCGCCCGAAGAAGTCGCCCGGCAAACCCGCAAAATGTGGAACGAGGTGAACGATAAAAGCCGTATCGTTTGGTCGTGTGGGGGCGGGATGCCCCAGAATGTACCAACAGAAAACATCCGTATCTTTATTGATACGATTAAAAATCTTTCACAATGAGACCTTTTATTTTATCCATTTTTCTACTGACATTTCTTGCCGCACAATCGCAGGAATTGCTCCGGTTTAAAATCGATGCCGGAGCTTTCGACCGTCAGGAATGCCCGGTTTCACTGCCAACCGACCAGGCAAATCTGAACACCGACGATGAAAATCTGGCGCTTTTTGAACTGGTAAAAGGAAAAGAAATTCCGGTTTCCTGTCAACTGGAAAGCGGGCATTCAGCCCGGCTTTGGTTCGTGCTCTCCGGCAAAACGCAAAGAGGACAAACGCGGGAATTTATCCTGAAAAAAGAAAAACCTTCAACTTCTTCAGAAAAAATAAAATTGCAGAAAGACTATCGCGATTTAAAACTTGAAAAGGACGGGAATCCGATCCTGGGATATCGCTATGCAATAACCTATCCGCCCGATGGGATAAATCCGATTTACAAGCGTTCGGGTTTTATTCATCCGTTGGTTTCACCGGGCGGCGAAGTACTGACCCGCATCCAGGCGCCGGATCATTACCATCATTACGGGATTTGGGGGCCGTGGACCGAAACTCATATCAATGGGCGAATGGTAGACTTCTGGAACCTGATGAAGGGTGAAGGAACGGTTCAGTTTGCAGGCTTTTTGTCGGAAGTGGAAGGAACTGTTTTTTCAGGCTTCAAAGTGCTGCAACAACATATCGATTTTGGGGCAAAAGGCGCCGACCAGATCGCCCTGAACGAAGTGCTGGATATACGTGCCTGGAACATTGCCGATAACCGGTGGCTAATTGATTACACAACAACATTTAACTGCCCTCTTGATTCAGGAATTTTGTTTGATGCTTATCGTTATGGCGGTGGCATTGGGTTTCGGGCAACCGAAAAGTGGCACAAAGACAATTGTACAGTGCTCACTTCGGAAGGAAAAACACGTGCTGATGCCGATGGATCGAACGCCCGCTGGTGCCTGGTCGAAGGCGAATCGTCGACTCCGGAAGGACGGTCGGGCATCCTGTTCCTAAGTTACCCTGCCAACCGAATGCACCCCGAACCAATGCGTGTCTGGCCACTGGATGCCAACGGCAAACGTGGCGACATGTACTTCGAATTTTGCCCCATTCGCAACAAGGAATGGAAAATAGAAAAAGGCAACGACTACTCGCTTCGTTACCGGATGGTGGTTTTCGATGGAAAACTCACTCCAGAAGAAGCCGAAATGTACTGGCAATTTTTTGCAAATCCTCCAAAAATTATTTTTTAACCATAAAACAACATCCAAGCTATGAGTAAATTATTTTTAATCTTCCTGATGATTTTCATCTTCGGAACCACCTATTCGCAGAATAAAATAACTGCCGTGAAAAAAGGTTCCAAAATTGATATCAATATCAACAACAACCTTTTCACTAGTTATATTTTTTCTGAAGAAGAAAAATATCCCTTTTTCTTTCCGGTGAATGGACCTTCAAACGCAAGCGTAACCTCAATGAGAAATGCCAATTATCCGCACCACAGCTCGCTGTTTTTTGGCTGCGACAAAGTAAACGGGGGCAATTACTGGCAAGAAGATCTGGAACGCGGACAAATTATTTCTTTGCGTGCCGACATCATTGAAACCGACGGAGACCGGGTTGTTATTGAAAACGAATGTATTTGGAGAAGGCCAAGTGCCAACGCCCCGGTTAAAGACATCCGAAAAATTACAATAACAGCTCCATCAAAAGATTTGTACCAGATTGATTTTGATATCGCCATGGAAATGATGATGGACGTAACGATTGAAAAAACCAACCATTCGCTTTTCAGTGGCAGGATAGACCGCGATCTGGCGGTGATTAACGGTGGAACCATGATCAATGCAGAAGGGGAAAAGAGCGAAAAAGGCACGTTTGGAAAACCTTCACCATGGATTGACTGCTATGGAAAACGAGGCGAAAAAATTGAAGGTATGGCCATCATGCAACACCCGTCAAACGAGTGGTTCCCGTCGCCATGGTTTACCCGCGACTACGGCTTTTTCTCACCAACTCCCATGTACTGGCCCCAAAATGAAAAAGAAGGAACTTTGCTTAAAAAAGGCCAAGTTCTAAAACTTCGTTACCGAGTACTTGTTCATTCAGGCGATCATGTAACGGCAAACATCGCCCAGCTTTTTGAAAACTACAAAAACCAATAGAACCATGGAAAGAAGAAAATTTTTAAAAACCTCTATTCTCGGCGCTTCGGCAGCAATGGTTGCGCCAATCATAATTCCTTCCTCCGTGCTTGGAAAAAATGCGCCAAGTAATCGTATTCAGATCGGACAAATTGGGTGCGGGCGAATTGCACGCGACCACGATATGGCCGAAACGCTAAAATACGACAAAGCCCGGTTTATTGCCGTTTGCGACCTGGACAGCAACCGACTGAAAGACGGAAAAGAGTTGGTTGAAAAACACTATGCACAAAAGACGGGAAATGCGAATTACATGGATGTAAAAATGTATGGAGACTACCACGAAATGCTCCTTAATCCGGACATTGACGCGGTAATCATCAGTACACCCGACCATTGGCATTCTCAACCGGCAATGGAAGCTGCATTGGCAGGAAAACACGTTTATCTGCAAAAACCTACTTCGTTAACAATTACCGAAGGTCGTATGCTAAGCGACATCGTTCACAGGCAGGGAATTATCTTGCAGGTGGGAACACAACAACGCTCGTCTCCACAGTTCCGTATTGCAGCCGAATTAGTTCGGAACGGCCGTATCGGTAAATTACACACGGTAAAAATTGGTTTGCCAGGCGACCCTTCAGGGCCAGAAGCCAAAGAAATGCCCGTGCCCAAAAACCTGAACTACGACATGTGGCTGGGATCGACACCCGAAATACCGTATACCGAAATTGGCGTTCATCCGCAGGTTGGTTACGGACGACCAGGCTGGTTGCGCCGCGAACAGTTTGGCGCCGGGATGATCACCGGTTGGGGACAACATCATTATGATTCGGCATCATGGGGAATGGATACCGAATACACCGGCCCTATTTCAGTTGAAGCAGTTGCCGAATTTCCAAAATCCGGTTTCTGGAATGTACATGGCGATTTCATGGTAAAACACGAATATGCCAACGGAATCAGCGTATATACCAGTGGCGGTTACACTAATGGCATTCGTTACGAAGGAACGGAAGGCTGGATTTTTGTTTCACGCGGAAATTATGTGGCTTCGGCCAGCGATCCGGTTTCCAAGGCAAGCAGCTCCAAGGCGCTCGATGCCAGCGACCCGAAAATTCTGGAATCGAAAATCGGAGAAAACGAAATCCACTTGTACCAAAGCAATGAACAACACGGTAACTGGCTCGATTGCATCCAGTCGGGGAAACAACCTATTTCTCCGGTCGAAATCGGACACCGTGCATGCTCGGTTTGCCTGATCAGTCACATTGCCATGAAAATCCCGGGCAAACTCGAATGGGACCCAAAAGCTGAACGATTCAAAAATAACGACCTCGCCAACTCGATGTTGAGCCGTCCGCAACGTTACCCTTACGGACCCAATTACATCAAGATGTAAGCGATTTATCCTGAAAACCTTATAAATTAGCCTGAAAGTAAGAAAAATGAAGTTCTTATTTTCAGGCATTTTTTTTAGAAACCCGGTGGGCTAAATACAAGTGTGGTCATTGATAAGAGAGAAAATAAATACCTTACTTTTGCTTTCGAACAAACAAGGTAATTTAAATGAAGAAAAAAGATAACAGGCCAAATAAAATAGCGCCAAATATGGATAAGAAAATCATTTTCAATGTTTCGAAAAACGACCAGCTACTGGCATTTTTGTTGGCGCAAATGCCATCAAGAAGCCGCAATAAGGTGAAGGCATTGTTAAGCGCGAAAAAGATCTCCGTTGACGGGCAGACGATCTCACAATTTGACCATCCCCTTGTTCCCGGTCAGAAAGTTGAAATCGGCAAAGAAAATACTTCAGCAGAAAAAAAAGTGCAGGAATATTCCATTGTGCATGAAGATCAGAATCTAATTGTTATTGACAAGCAGGCCGGATTGTTATCGATTGCCACGGAAAGCGAAAAACGGGACACGGCATACAGCATGTTGAGCGATCACGTGAAAAAACAGAAAAAAACGAATAAAATATTTATTGTCCACCGCCTCGATCGCGAAACTTCCGGGCTGATGCTGTTTGCAAAAAGCGAGGACATCAAACGCAAGTTACAGGATTCATGGAACGACACAATTATCGACCGGACCTACATTGCAGTTGTTGAAGGAACTGTTGAAAAACAGCAAGGGACAATTGTTTCGTACCTTTTCGAAGACAAATCGTTTAAGATGCATTCATCGTCAAACCCTGATAAAGGTCAAAAAGCAGTTACGCGTTATTCCGTACTTAAAAAGAACAGAGGCTACTCGTTGTTGAAAGTCAACCTCGAAACCGGACGTAAAAATCAAATACGGATTCACATGCAGGAAATCGGACGCAGTGTTGTGGGCGATAAAAAGTACGGAGCAACCACCAATCCCATCAGGCGGTTGGGACTTCATGCACAGCAACTTGCTTTTATTCATCCAACAACAGGAGAAAATCTAAATTTTGAAACAGAAATTCCCCCATCCTTTTTGCGACTTTTCTAATTCTTTATCAACCTACTTTTTCGGAGAAATCACCAGCGAATCGACAAGGCCTCCCTGTACATTCACAATCTGTATTTTCAGCCCTTTTCCTTCAGTAACTGCTTTTAAAACAGAGTTGCTTGCATTTACAATGATCGGAAAACTAATCCCGGGTTGTGGTGCTTGTTTAATGTACCGATGAAGATGTCCGCATAACATGACATCGATGCCGGCTTTGTCGAACAAAGGAATAAACTTTCTGGAAATGTCGTCGTTCCCGTGCCAGCCACCAAACGGAGGTATGTGTATAATCGCAACTTTATATGTTGCGTCAGTAAAATCCTTGCTTGTGAGCGCATTTTCTAACCAGACCTTTTCCGCATCGCGATACTGGTCAAACGCAACGATCCCGCTGTATTCAATGTCTGAATCGGGTTTGTCTTCGCCACAATCGAGTACAACAAAACATACTGACCCCTGGCGTAGCAGGTAATATAATTTTCCGGAAGGAGAAGTAAAATATTTCGGGAAAGTATTGGCAAAGGTTCCACGGGTTTCGTGGTTTCCACGGGCGTAATACATCGGTTTCTCCTTGGCAAAAAGCCGGACAGCCGTATCCATAAAACCGCCAAACAACTGTTCTTCACTATCCATTTGGCTGACCATATCGCCATTGAAGAAAATGAAATCGGAATTTTTGTAATCTCCCTGTTTTAAAAGATTTTCTAACATCTCGTTGTCCCCGTGAATATCATTCACCATCAGGAACGAGATATTTTCTTTTGCCGGATCGAGGGTAACAAACTCCAACGGATTCTCTTTATATACGTTGGTTGCAGCTATTTTCCCATATTGTACTTTCGTGCCTTCATGTTTCAACACTTCCTGCGAATAAATCCGGTACCGGTATTTCGTCGCCGGCACAAGGTTCTCCAGCCTCACAGTATGTACTTTTTCTACATCTTTAAAACCATAAACTGCCGAAAAATATTTGGGCCTTTCCTTGAGGTAAAATTTAGTGCTGTCGTTGGGCGCAAGTTCCACCCACGAAACCGCATCCTTATTGGTCGTCCATACAATCGTAACACCATCATTTTTCAAATGTTGAAGATAGGGACCATGGGTGATTGAAAACGGCACTTCTTCCTGCGAAAATCCCCCGAGAAAGGACATCAACAAAAAAACAAGAATAAATATTGATTTACAATTTTTCATTGGGTTTGATTCTTTTTATTGGATTTAGAAAACTTTTAAAATATTGACCCCGGTTAATGTAAAAGACTAATCCGGAAGGCTACTCTTGCTTTGCCGAAGCAACAAAAACGACCATAAAAATAAAAATTTCAGCGAACTATCTGTCGTAAATATCAGGACAAATAAAATTATTCCGAATGAATTTGCTGATGGATGATTTCCCCACTTTCGTTTAGCTCGAAAAAAGCCTCAAAAAAGCTTTCGCCATCAAGCAGATGGACAATAATTTCTTTTACAAACGGGATGTATTTCAAGTTGAACATGTTTAACACCTCGACCCATTTCAGGCGACCTTCGGCATTTTGCTGCAAATCGCCATGTACCAATTCGGCTTCGTAAATGAAAAAAATGGTCGATTCTTCTTCTGCCAGATCAACAGTTTTGAGAACACCTCTCAGCCGCAACCCGGCAATTTCAATTCCGCTTTGCAGCACGAGGTTTGCCCGGCACGAAGCAGCTGTATCTTCAGCAAACAAACAATCCGAATCGATACCCGAATGCAGACGGGCATATTTGCCATTCCCGTATTGTTGCAAAAGGATCAGGTCGTTTTCCGGATCGAAAACAAAACAAAGGGTTTTTATCTGGTGTAAGTTGCTTGCCATTCTATTTCACTTTTAGAAAGGTTAAAGATATTGAAACATCCCCAATCTCGTACTCCTAAACTTAGAACCCCAGAAACTTTCTAACTTGTAAACATTGTATTTTCAGCCTACCTTTAGGCATTCAATAAAAAACAACCGGGAAAATGAAAAAGCTGGTGGTACTGAGCGGGGCCGGAATGAGCCAGGAGAGCGGAATACGGACATTCCGCGACATGGGCGGGCTGTGGGAGGAATACGATGTTTCAGAAGTGGCAACGCCTGAAGCATGGCAACGCAACCCGGAACTGGTGATGCGTTTTTACAACGACCGCCGCAAACAATTGTACGAAAGCTCGCCCAACGCCGGGCATCTCGGATTGGCTGAACTGGAGAAGGATTTTGATGTGGAAATCATCACCCAGAATGTGGACGACCTGCACGAACGCGCCGGTAGCTCGAAAGTACTTCATTTGCATGGCGAATTAAAAAAAGTACGCAGCCAGAAAGACCCATCGCTGGTTTACGAACTCGACGGCTGGGAACTGAAATTCGGCGACAAATGCGAAAAAGGCAGTCAGCTCCGGCCTCACATTGTTTGGTTTGGCGAAGCAGTCCCGGCGATGGACGAAGCGGTTTCAATTGCTGAAAAAGCTGATATTTTTGTGGTGATTGGCACTTCGCTAAATGTTTATCCGGCGGCAAGTCTGCTTTACTACACGAACCCAGGCATTCCGATTTTTGTGATCGACCCCGAAAAACCACCCGTTTCGGCGAAAAATGTGATCTTTATTGAAGAAAAAGCAAGCCGGGGCGTGGAAATTTTAAAAGAAAAACTGAAAGAATTATGAGTCACAAGTTACGAGTTACGAGTTGTCGGGTGCGATGGAAAAGCGCTTCAATCGCTTTTGTGATCATCGTCGTGCTGATAGGACTACAACCCAAATCATACGGGCAGCGTTTTGAAGGCGGTATTTTGGGAGGTTTGAATGCTTCGCAGGTGGAAGGCGACCACACCACCGGTTATCACAAACCCGGCGTTTTGTTTGGCGGATATGTGCAAACCGACATCAGTCGAAGTATGTTTGTTGGCGCCGAATTAAAATATTCACAAAAAGGAAGTCGCAAAAATCCCGATCCGAAAATACAAGATCAGGAAAAATACATTATGCGGCTGGGTTATATTGATATGCCGGCCTACGTTGGCATACGAACAGGCGAAACGGTTTCTTTTTTTACCGGTTTATCGTTTGGGTACCTCATGCAAGGGAAGGAATACGATAATTATGGCGAACTGGTTGATATTGAACAACGACCGTTTAACGATTTCGATTTTCAGGCATTTTTGGGCGTGCGTTTCGAGTTGACAGACCGAATCAGCTTGGACCTGAGAGGCGCTTATTCGTTTCTGCCCATTCGTGATTTGCCCGGCGACCGGGTCGATTACTGGTGGGACGACCAGTACAATAATGTACTGAGTACTTCTTTGCTTTACCGGCTCGATTTTTAAAAGAAAAATATGGACAAAAAAAAGAAAGCTGCCCGCTACGGAAGAATATACGATCAACTGGCAATCTTGCTGAAGAAGAGCAACAATGCGCTGGCCTGCAAAGCAACCATCATTGCCGTGTTGCACCACAAAATGGAATCCTTCTTCTGGACCGGTTTTTACATGCTCGTTGATGGCGAGCTGACGGTGGAAATGTACCAGGGGCCGGTTGCCTGCCAGGTTCTGGCAAAAAACAAAGGCGTTTGCTGGGCGGCAATTAACCAGGGGAAAACGCTGGTGATTGAAAACGTAGAAGAATTTCCGGGTCACATTGCCTGCGATTCGCGATCGAAATCGGAAATTGTGGTTCCGCTGCGAGATATTTCCGGTAAAATTATCGGCGTGCTGGATGTCGATAGCAAAGATCTGGCTTCGTTTGATGAAGTAGATGCCGAAGGACTGGAAAAAATACTTGGATTGCTGAATATTGCTGGCCGGTAGTGTAATTTGCTCATCGGATAACCCGAAGTCATCCGATGAGTAAATGTGTTTTTATTCAGTTACTTTTATACGCTTTGTTGCATGCCCAAATTGGCCATTTTCGCCCATTCCTTCAATTGTAATAATAAAATCGGAAACAACATTTGAGCCGGGTATTTTCAGCGATATTTTTCCGGTTTCATCAATAAAAATCCGACCATTCCAATAGGTGGTTGTCTGCAAACCTGTTTTTTCTGAAATCTGAAACTCCCTCGGTTTCCGGTAATCGCCATCATATTGAATGGCATCAGGCGCTTTTTCCTTTGCCGGTTCTGCCATTTTCCCTCTTTTTGTCGTAATTTCAATAAGCCCTACCGAATTCAAACCCGTGTAACGCTGAATGTCCATGGGCTGGGTCGAAACATTGATCTTCTCAACGTCGTGCGGATTGAGACTACTTAAAATCGAAGCATCTTCACCCATTTGCTGTCCGTCGACAACAATCAGTGCGCCACCTTGTGCATTAATTGAATTCTTTCCTCCAGGGAAAATAATTTTACTTCCCTCCAGGTCGAACGGCTTGATAATTTTGACCACATCCAACAGATTGGTACTGGTCTCCAGATATTTTTTATAGGACTCATCTTTAGGAGTATCGTTCACTGTTCTTTTGGGCTTTTTCGAAATCAGCCCACTGTTTGTCACAAAATATTCATCAGGAATGGCTGATGAAAAAGATGTCGATGCCTGCTTGGGTTGATTGAGAGATTGCACTTTTCTTTTCAGGCTTGCTTCAAATTCTTCGGAAAACGAAATATTTTCTCCTGTACCGATTAATTTTTCGGCCTGTTTGCCTGCTTTAAAACCGGAAATACGCGACCAATCGTAATTAGATAGCTCATTGGCAATCAGTAAATAGTCAAATGTTTCTTGCATTTCGTTATTGCCCGAAAGACCATGTTTCTCAAAAACAATTTTGTTTTTCAGAAGGGAGTTGAAGGTCATTTCAAACGGCAGTACCGGTCGCTGCTGATCGGTACAAACTACATCGCTGACCGACAACTGGGCAAATCCAGAAAGCGGGTGGTCTCTTTCATCGCTAAATTTAAGCTGAAGGTTGATTTCATCCTTTTTTGCAACCGATTCAGGGAAAGCAAGAATATCAATTTTCAGTTCCGTGCTTTCCGGAATGTCAACCAGTCGTTGGTTTAGAAGAGAACCTTCATCCGAAAAAGAACTTAACAGGACAATTCCCTGTGGCAATTTGGCAACAGGAATTTTCAGCTGCCCAATCCCGTTTATCTGCAAATCGGCAGCCCAAAATACTCCTGCTCCCTGCGATGCCATTACAGATATTTTATGGTTTAACTGGTCGGCAAACGCTAAATTTAACCGAAGAAATTCCTCATCTTTTTGTACTATCGAAAGAGACGAACCGGTTGTATTTACCTGCGGAAGCTGAAGTCGCTGACCTTTCCCGTATCCTTTGGTTATATACAACGAATACCGTGCATTACGCACAGCTTTCAAAGGGAAAAAACCAAACCCTTCGACAAATGTTTTTACAGGAAACATCGTTCGATTTTCCGAATCCCGGATTTCGCCTTCAATAGGAACCGGAATACCCAGCTTGTTGGTAACATAAAAACCAACCTTGGATGGCTGTTCCGGAATAATCGTTCCGCCTTCGGGATAAAAAGTAACATTTAGCTGATCGGTTTCGGAAGCCAGCTGCACCGTTTCAACCGATCCCTTTCGACTGTCGAATACCGAGAGAATGAAAGGCATGCCATTTTCAGTTTCAGGAAGACGGAAGCGGATCGCCGCATTCCCGGCATCGTCGGTTTTTAACTTGCCTTCTTCAATGGTTTGCTCACCGGCCGAAATAGTATATTCCAGTCGTTGGTTTTTAACAGCGCCTTTGGTGAGGCTTTTTACCTGAATATCGATTTCATTATCAACTTCTTTTTGAAGGAATGCTTCTTTTTGCACCACAGAAATCAGTAGGGAACTCTGATAAAACGGACGGATACCAATTTCCCGGAAGGAAACATTTTCCGTATTTTCCTGACCCGGGAACAACGCTGCCAGAAAATAATTGCCGGCTTCCATATCGTCGGGAAGCAAAAAGTCGCCACCGACAATACTTTCCTTGAACCAGTATTTATCAGACAAAACAGTTTTTCCATCGGGCCCCAAAAGCCGGATCTCCATTTCATTTTGTCGCGGCGAGGTCTGCGATTTATTTTCACTCCAATGCCAGCACGAAAACCAGATATTTTCGCCAGGCTGATAAAAATCTTTATCGGTCTGTATAATGATTTTCTCGTTGGGATGGGCATAATAATACAGATCCAGTTGGTCGATTATTGGGCTCAATGCGCCTTTTGGCTGCGAAAAGACAGAGAGGCATAAGAGGAAAAAATAAAATACAAAAAGAATTTTTTTCATGGTTGCCAGTTTTTAGTATAGAACTATTTTAATTTGACCTTTTGATCCTGACGGATGGCTTTTCGCAGATCTTCATTCGGCTTGATTGTGTTATAGCTTCCCCAAAACTCTTCGTCGAAATTCACAATTAATTCAGTAAAAATATCATCGGGACGAAATGACTCGGCGTTTTTAAACCGTTTTACGTCGGTTTTCTCATAGTCGGTTATCAGCAAGTCGGAAATGCTTTTGTAGAACGAGTTAATTTTGTCGTTCCTGCTTTTGACCTTGAATTCAACTTGAATTTTTGCGGTGTTGAAAAACCACTTGCCGTTATCGTTTTTATAATTCACTTGGTAGCTGACTTCCTCGGGGCGAACGTTGAAACCTTTCGGTTTCTTTTTTATCATCGACATGCGGGCAATTTTTAGCCCGGGTTTATCGTACCCGAAAGTTGCCTGCACCAACGCGGAATTTTCCCTGTCGATATATAATTTTCCTTGGAAAATCGATTGTTCGGACTTCTCCATAGGCTTGAACGCAATTACATACGTTGGGCGTTCGTGGAAGAAAATAACGTCTTCTATTTCGTATTTGTACAAATGAAGCAAATCGGGATCGAGAAAAGTTTCCTGCGTTTTAATCACATCCAGTAAAGTGATGTAATACGGACCACCCTGCATTTTAAAATCGACCCATTTGAAAAGTGGTTCCTGTTTGTTTTTCCGACCCCGGATAAAGCGGGTGCGATCTTCCCGGAACTGGCTCCCGTACGAAGTTTTCAGGATTTCCATTACCGCTTCGGAAACATTAATATATTTCCCGTCCTGCTGAAGCGTTTCGCGGTAAAAGGAGGTCATCAGGTAAGGTTCGCCAGGATAATTCTGTTCAATATTTGAAAGCATTTCGCTGATGATATCAACTGCGGCTATTGCTTTTACTTTAATTTCTTTTATCCGGATGGAAACTGGTTGCATAAAAATATTGTTCTTTTCAAATTCGAAGTCAGGTATCGGGAGCAAATATTTTTGGTAGCCAAGACAAGAAAAAGCCAAGGTGTCGTTGTATTTTCCCGCCGGGACTTTCAGGTCGAATTCACCATCCAGATTCGAAACGGTCCCGATGGGTTTTTTCCACAGCGAAACACTGGCATAGGGAATTGGAGCATTGGTTTCCACATCTAATATTTTTCCGCTCAGGGTAATAAACCGATCTTCTTTTTTATCGGGCAGCATGTCAATATTTATGTTTCCCGATTCTTTGTAAATTACAATCTGGTCTTGCAAAACTTTATAAATCAAATTGTCTTTAAAAATGACATCCAATACTTTTTCGAGACTTGTTTCAGAAAACGAAACATTGATTTTGCGGCTGGCTTGTACCTGTACCGGGTCGTAGGAAAAAAAACGACCGGTTTGCCGGGTTATACTGTCGAGAACAGTTGCTATCGGCACATCGGTCAGGCGAATTGATATTTTTGATTGGAAAATGAGATTACTCTCCTGCTGCCCACTCACAAAAAACGGCCACAGCAAGAGAGGAATCAACAATATCCGAAAATTAAATTCCATTTAGAATACCTTTTTCAGAAAGAAACTGGTTTTTATTTCATTTCCATTCCGGAGTACTTTCATGTTTATCTTTTTGTCTTCCTTGCTTTGAAATATCAGGTTAATATCATTCAAAGTTAATGATTTATGGCTAGTGTTATTGATTTCCAGTATCTGGTCATTTTCGGACAGACCGGCGAAATAGGCCGGAGAGTTCTTACGGATATTCGTAATCGTATAAATTGGTAGCCCAGGCATTGGGTTTGCAACTTCAATACCGCTCATGTTATAATTAAAGTCGTCTTTAATATCGCCGGTAGGTCTTAATATCAGACGTTTACCTGGATAATCGAAGGTAACATAAAATCTGCGAAGAATTTCGGCTCCCAACGTTCCGTTGCGGTCGTTCGTCGTAATGAGCTGATCGATTAGCTCACCTTCCGGATAAGCAACAATGGGTTCATACAAGATCAGCGGACCAACCCATATTCCACCGATTCTTCCTTTTTTTCCGTACAGATCTCCATTCAAACCGCGCCCCAGGAAAGCATCAATGTGGGTTTCGGGCAAACCGATCCGTTCATCGGAATTCACCGAAAGCCAGAGGGCATCGCTTGCACCGGTGTCAACCAACAGCTTTACAGGAACTTCCTCGTGTTTATCGGTCATGATACTGGTTCTCACATACGGTTTGTTTTGTTCGAAATGAAGCGGCATGATAATATCTTTCTGGTTACTCTTGTATTTATAGTCTTCCGGTTTAGTCAGGGTAAGTTTATTGTTCAAATAATCAATTTTTATCACATAATCCTTAAATAGGTTGAAGCCTATCAGCCCATGAACGGGAATACCCAGAATATGCGAAATCTGGAAATTTTCGTTGATGATCATCTGTATTTCCTGATTGTAGGCAACCAAACCTTCAATGCCAATCTGGTTGTTTAACGAGCGGTAAGCCATTAACGTTTCTCCTTCTCCAAGTCCCTTGATTTCAACTGGCTGCAAATAATTCAGGTTGAGTTTGTTTACAAAAGGGAGTTCGGTAATAATCGGGAATCGGACGCCTGTATCGAGAATAAAATTCAGCGTGTCGGAATCGTTAATGTTTACCGGAATGATGATTAGGTTGCTGGCTGTTTTAAAATTGATGGTTATCGATTTTTTTCGCGGGTTTTCGAATACGAACCCGGTGTGTGTCCCCACTTGTTTGATCTTTTCTTCGTATTTTGCACTTTCATTCATCGGAACGTAATCTCTAACGACCAGAATGTTGTCTTCAATCTCGAAGAGCAGGTAAAAGTCTTTCATCAACTTATCCAACACATACTTGATTGGTTTATTGGAAATATTCAGATTGATGTTTTTTCCTTCAATCAACTTCGAATTATATGAATAATCGAGATTGAAGTAGCCGCAAATTTTTTCGATAACATCAGACAGCGGTTCGTTTTCAGCAAAAATACTGATGTTCTGGTCAAGAATATTATCGCTTGGTTTTTGCTCTTGGGAAGCAACCGGTAATATTCCGAACAAAAATAAAGTTATAATGGCGATGCAGATTGCCAGTTTTTGTTTAATCGTTTTCATCGGCACGAATTTATCAGGTTAAAAAATCCGTTTTAAAAACAACAGAAGCCGCAAACAATAAGCCAAGGGTCAGGATTTTTTATAAAGAAAATACCTGTTGCCTTCTTTCGTAATTTCCAACTGTAGGGTTGAAGCAATTACTTCCAGGATAAAATCGAGGGAATAATCGTTGTATTGACCCGTCAATAGAAGTTTTTTCGTTTCATCGTCTGCGATGTCAATATCTGTTTTGTAAACCTTCTCAAGAGTTGCAATAACATCGCCAAGAGAAGTTTCCCTGAAGATCAGGTTGTGTGTTTTCCAGGCCAGGAAATTGTCGTCGTCGTTTTTGCTTTTCAACAAAACATCATTCGCGTTCAACAAAGTTCCTCTATCGCCCGGGGCAAGGATCAGTTCACCGATCGCTGAAGCATTGGTTGTTTTTCGGGCAACACGAACTTTGCCGGTTTTAACAATCACCTCAACTTTATCGGAGCCGGGATAAGCATTCACATTAAAGCTGGTACCTAAAACTTTAATCTGGGCTTTTCCGGCATTGATTATAAATGGTTTAGTTGGATTAGGTTCAACATCAAAAAAGGCTTCGCCTTCGAGAGTGATTTCGCGGGTGTTGCCTTCGAATTTTTCCGGAAAATACAATTTCGAATCGGAATTCATGGAAACCTTTGTCCCGTCGGGCAACTCAAATGAATTGAGCGGTTCGGAAAGAACAACCATCTGGTTTTGCGAAACAAAAGCGCTTTTATAAAAATATTGGTAGCCCAATGCGCCCAGCAGAAAAGCAAGGGCAACAACTGCTGCAATCCGTAAAATCATTTGCAGATGCAGTTTTTGTTCTTTTTGACCAGTCGTTCTTTGCCGTACCCGTTCCCAGGCGTTGGTTTCGGAGTATTTCTTTTGGGAATAGTACAGATCGATTTTTCTACTGATAAAGTGGCTGCGCGATAACTCGTCTTTTTCATTTTTCGGTAATTCTTCAGCTTCACTTCCCAACGAAGCGGCAGTCTTTTGATCCGTATCGAACAGTAATCTGGCAATTAAACCCCAGTTGGTTGACTTTATTTTGAAATTGTTTTTCATACACATTTAGGACAAGAATGTGACTTTGTACCCTTAAGAGGGCGGTTAAATATTTTTCTTCATCAAGAGAAAAAGGAAGTTCACAATGTCGTTGAAATCTTTCAGTTGTTCTCGAAGAAATTTCAAGGCAAGCCCCATTTGAGCCTCAACTGTTTTTACTGAAATATCCAATTGCATGGCAATTTCTTTGTATTTCAATCCTTCTTCGCGGCTCAGCCTGAAAATTTCTTTTCGTTTCGGAGGTAATAAACCAATTGCTTTCTCAATCTTATTTTTTAAGTCAGGTTCAAGAAAATATTCGTCGGTTTTTATTTCAGTTTCCGTATTCTCGAGCATTTTTTGTGCATACCTGTTTTTTATCTTCTGATGTTGAAGTTCGTTGAAACAATGATTTCTTACAGATCTGAATAAATAATGCTCCAGGGAAGTTTCGATGGAAAGAGAAAAACGTTTCGCCCAAATATTAACGAATATATCCTGAACCGTTTCTTCGGCCAGTTCATCGTCTTTCAGAAATTGCTTCGAAAAAACACATAGCGCCTGATAATATTTATTGAAAATAATCTCAAAAGCTTTCTCGTTTCCCCGGGCCAATTCCGATGCAAGACTTTTATCGTCTTTACTATTCATCAATGGTAAATAAGCTTCGGTGTTGATGTTCCGGGCTAAGGTAAAAAAAATTGTTGTTCAAGCTTACAAAGTTTTTAGAAATACTAATCATAAAATGTTCGTATGTCTTTTCTCCAATGGGTTGACTTCGGGCAAATAATCGGTTATATTTGTTATACATACAATAAAAATGAAAAAAAATGAAAAATCTAAAAGTAAAACTAATGACGGTTGTCCTGATTTTTAGCTTAGGAATGACTAGTTGCTACGGACCTTTCCGCCTAACACAAAACCTGTATGACTGGAACGGTTCTTTGGGTGACAAATGGGTAAATTCTCTCGTTTTTTTTGGTCTTAATGTTATCCCGGTATATGGAGTTTCAGTGACGATCGATGCAGTTATTCTGAATACCATTGAGTTTTGGACGGGAAGCAATCCGGTTTCAATGAAAAATGGGGAATCAAGTGAAAAAATTGTTACCAACGAAAATGGCACGTACAAAGTTACTGCTACCCGGAATCATTACACCATTACAGCAATTGACGGCCCCGAAAAAGGAAAGTCGGTACGGCTGAAAATTGACAGCAAAGACCGTAGCTTATGGCTCGAACAAAATGAAAAATTCATCAAGGTTGCAGAAATGAATAAAAATCTTTCAACCGTGACAATTTATCATCCTGACGGCACTGTCCAGTTCGAAAATACTTTGGTAAACAGGCAGTTGGCAATCAAAGAGTAAATTACGTCTATCGAACCGGTATTTTTTGGACAATTTGTTTTGCACAAAAGAAATTTCCATTAATTTTGCAGCCCTGTCTACAATAAAGTTGCCCGGGTGGCGGAATTGGTAGACGCGCTGGACTCAAAATCCAGTGATAGCAATATCGTGCGGGTTCGATTCCCGCCCCGGGTACAGGAAGCCCGCTTAACACAAAATGTTGAGCGGGTTTTTTTATAAAGAAATTACAAAATAAATTACGTTTATAAAAATACTTCCATCTCTCAATTTTATCTCTTCAAAAACTGGTATATATCTGATTGTTTCAATATATTTAGACCTTCGAATAATTGCTAATTTTTTTAGGATGGACGAAAACATAAAACCTCAAATTCTGATTGCTGAAGACGTGGAATCGAACTTCCTTTATCTGAATGCAGTGTTAAGCAAAATCGATGCAAAAATATTCTGGGCAAAAAACGGAACAGAAGCAGTAGCCATTTTTCAAGACCAAAACATCGACTTGGTTTTAATGGATTTACAGATGCCCGACATGAATGGATTTGAAGCAACAAAAGCAATAAAAATTATCAACCCAAATATCCCTGTTATTGCACAAACTGCTTTTGCAATGGCCGACGACCGTGAGAAAGCGCTTCAAGCCGGGTGTGATGATTACCTCTCAAAACCCATAAAATCGAACGATCTGCTTACAATTGTAAAGAAATACTTGGAAAAACAATAACCCTACCCTGTTTGCATTTATTCTTTCCATCCTCAAAAGGTTTTTGTATTTGATTCTAAAAAGTGATACTCATCATGATTACATTTGCATTCAATTTTTTATAAAATGGAACATCACACAAATAATAATAAGCAGCTTTTACTGGATCGGCGGTATTTAAAAATGGCCCAAATCTGGGCCGAAAATTCGTATTGCAAAAGGCGTCAGGTTGGAGCGTTGCTGGTGAAAGATAAAATGATCATTTCGGATGGATACAATGGAACCCCGGTAGGTTTTGAAAATCAGTGCGAGGACGAAGAAAATAAATCGAAACCCTACGTATTGCATGCCGAAGCCAACGCCATTACCAAAGTGGCAAAATCGAACAACAGCAGCAACGGGGCGACTTTGTACGTAACGTCTTCTCCTTGCTTGGAATGTGCCAAACTGATTATCCAGGCCGGGATTAAACGGGTTATTTTTGCTGATAATTACCGGTTGGAAGATGGCATCAACTTATTAAAAAGAGCCGCCATCGAAGTTGTTCAAGTTGACCTGGACGAAGAAAATTAAACGACGAATGAAAAACAAAATAACAATATACATGCCGGTATTATTGGCTTTGGCCTTGATTATCGGCATTTTACTAGGAAACAGATTAAATTCAGGAACCAGCCAACAACGCGAAAACTTCAGTCTTTCAAAATCGAATAAACTGAGCGCAATTGTCGACCTGATCGCAAATGCCTATGTCGATTCCGTTTCAATAGATCAGCTGGTAGAAGAAGCCATCCCCGGCCTGTTGAAAAATCTCGACCCGCATACAACATACATTCCGGCAAAAGATATGCAGGAAGTTACCGAAGAAATGACCGGAAATTTCAGCGGCATCGGCGTACAGTTTTCCGTTCAGAACGACACCGTGATGGTAGTCGATGTTGTTTCGGGCGGGCCTTCGCATAAATTGGGACTCCTTCCGGGCGACCGCATTGTTACCGTGAACGACAGCATTATTGCCGGGGTTAAGGTTGACAACGAAAAAGTAATGAGCCTGCTTCGCGGTGAAAAAGGGACACATGTAAAAGTAGGCATCAAACGCCGAAGCATACACGACCTGATTAATTATGATATTGTTCGCGGCGACATACCAATTTATAGTGTTGATGTGAGTTACATGATTGACAATATTACCGGCTATATAAAAGTAAGCCGCTTTGGCGAACGAACCTATGAAGAATTTATGGAAGCCCTTCAGAAACTGGGAAAAGAAGGTATGCAAAAAGTAATTATCGATTTGCGTGGAAATCCCGGCGGATATCTGGGCGCTGTCATCCGCATGGTGAACGAATTTTTGGAAGGAGGTGAAGCAATCCTGTATACCGAAGGAAATTCGCAACCCCGAAAAACTTACAATGCTTCGGAAAAAGGCAGATTGACAGATAAAGACATTGTCGTACTGATCGATGATTTTTCGGCTTCGGCCAGCGAAATATTTGCCGGCGCCATTCAGGACAACGACCGTGGCTGGGTAGTCGGACGCCGTTCGTTCGGGAAAGGGCTGGTTCAGGAACAAATTCCACTAATGGATGGCTCAGCGCTGCGCCTTACCGTTTCGAGATATTACACACCCAGCGGTCGCTGTATTCAGAAGTCCTACAAAAACGGGACCGACGAATACTACCAGGACATCATGAAACGCATGGTACACGGCGAATTCCAGGAGGCCGACAGCATTCACATGCCCGATTCACTCAGTTATAAAACCTTGCACGGACGGACTGTTTACGGCGGCGGCGGAATCATGCCCGACTATTTTGTTCCGGCCGACACCACCGGTTATTCCGATTATTTTTCAAAACTTATTCAAAAGCGGCTGATTTATACGTATTCGCTTGATTATGCCGACCTGCACCGCGATCAACTGAAAAAACTAAAAACAGCAACAGCGCTCGAAAAAGATCTTTCAGAAAAAAATATTCTGGTTGACTTTGTTGCATACGCTGCCCGCAATGGAGTCCCCAAAGATGCAGAAGGATTGCGCATTTCAGAAAAAATATTGGATGTGCAACTGAAAGCCTACATTGCCCGAAATATTTTCGGAGAGGAAGGTTTCTACCCAATCATCATGCAAATAGACAATACGTTACTGAAAGCTGTTGAGGTTTCGAAACAGCCTGCTCCAAAATTCATGAAACAGCCTGTAACAAATCGGTGACAAAAGCGTCATAGCGGTGTACGAAGGTTCAAACCATTATGACCGTTAATGAATACAATCAGTCAGTTGACCAGTTTTCAGACCGCATCTACCGTTTTATTCTGAAAAACCTCCGGGACGAAGAACGGGCGCGTGATATTGTTCAGGATTGTTACGAGAAACTATGGCGAAACGTCGGTAATGTAGATTCTGCAAAAGTAAAGTCGTACTTGTTTTCGATGGCTTATCACACCATGATCGACGTTATCCGGAAGGAACAGCGGATGAGCATTGTGGAAGATTACCAACTGCCTGAAGATATTCATTTCGAACAATATTCCGATCTGGGTGAGGTACTCGACAAGGCGCTTGCCCAATTACCCGAAATACAACGGATGGTCGTTCTTTTGCGCGATTACGAAGGATATTCGTACGACGAAATCGCGCAAATTGCCTCTTTAACCGAGTCGCAGGTAAAAGTTTATATTTACCGGGGACGTGTTTTTCTGAAAAATGTGATTGGTAAAATTGAAGTATTGGTGTAAGATGGAAATCAGCAGAAAAAACTACGAAATATTCTTCCTGGATTACCTTGACGGGAAACTGGAAGGAAAAAAAATCGACCGGTTCCTGGATTTTATCGAACAAAACCCGGATTTAAAAGAAGAACTGGCAGGTATTGAAAACTTAAAATTGCCTGAAAAACAAATCCATTTCGATAACAAAAAATTGCTTTACAAAACCGGACAACAAAAAACCGAAGATTTTACGGCTGTTGCCTACATGGAAGGCGACCTTTCGGAACTCGACCGTAATTTATTTCTGAAACATTTCGATTTTCATCCCGAACAGGCCAAAGAACTTGATCTTCTGCTGAGAACCCGGTTGCAAGTCGACGAAACAATTGTGTTTCCGGCAAAAGAAAAATTATATCGTCGCGGCTTTTCGCGACAATTGATTTACTGGGGATCGCGGATAGCGGCAGTCCTTTTGCTGGCCGTTACGTTCTGGACAGTTTCCAATTTTAGCCAACAGGATGAAACGATCCTTCAGCCTGAAAAATTAGTTCAAAAACAAGAAGAACCGATAGCGACAAAAAAAATAATTCAGGAAGAAAAGCAGGAAATTGCAGAAGTGATAGTTCTTGAACAAACTAAAAATCCGGGTTCAGAAATGAAGGAAGAAGAAACTAACGTGGCGTCGCCAAAAATTGTCGAACCCAATCAAACTCTGGCAATGACGCGCGAACCGGAGATCGTTGAAACGCTTCGCCCGATCATTGCTCCGCTACAAACGGTTGAACCGGTTCGTGAAAATGTAGAATTTGCAATCCCGGCAACAACAGAAGAAAAATTTTTAAAATCAAAATATTATACCATCGACAGTTACCTTGCCGAGAAAGTCTTTAAAATTAAACGGAAAGATAAATCGCTGATTGAATCGGGCCTCAATTTGGCCGGTAATATCAGCGGAAACAGGATTCAGTATGAAACCGAGGAAGGGAAAGTTTCAAAAATCAGTTTTGATACCCGACTGCTTGCATTTTCAATTCCGGTAAAAAAATAAATGTCATCTGTAACTTTCCGGAAAGCTGATCCGTCAGAGGAGAAATTTTAAATTTAAAGTCATGAAACAGAAAACAATGAATACCATGAAAACTTTTGCTACAATTATCTTAATCGCTTTCAGCTTGAATACCCTTTCAGCACAAGAAGCCGCACAAGACCCAGTTGCGGAGAAAAAACCTGAAATTACCGAAACAGTTGATGTTTCGATTGTTGCTGATACCGAAGCAATTGGAAAAGCAAGAACCGATACCACCACCATCCGCATGGGAAAAAAAGAGATCATCATTATTGAGTCGGGAAACGATAATCATGTTGACATAAAAAAACCGGATGCAGAAGACGATGAGGCCGAAAACGACGGGAATAAATTCAATGGGCACTGGGCCGGGTTCGAACTCGGAGTAAATGGATTCACCGACGAAGACTACAGCCGGTACGACGGTCTCGAATTTATGGAACTCAATCAGTCTAAATCATTGGAAGTGAATCTGAACTTTATTGAATACAACATCGGGTTGCAGAAATGTAAAAACAACATTGGACTGGTAACTGGGATGGGAGTTTCATACAACAATTATAAGTTCGAAAGTCCGTACACCATTCGAAAGGTTGACGGAATAATCGAACCTCTGGCGCTCTTCCCTGCCGATAGTTACGAGAAATCGAAACTCACCGTTGCGTACCTCACCGTCCCGTTGATGTTGGAATTTCAGGTTCCGGTAAACAATGGTTCCAATAAATTATTTGTTTCAGGAGGAATTATCGGGGGGTTAAATATTGGTTCGCACACCAAAGTAAAATGGGACGATAAAAAAGAAAAGGAACGGGGCGGTTTTAATATCAACCCATTTAAATATGCTGCAATTTGCAAGGTCGGATTGAAAGATATCAGCCTTTATGCATCATACAACCTGTCGCCACTTTTCAAAGAAGACAAAGGACCGGAACTGACCCCGTTTACCATTGGAATTAGCCTGATTAATTTCTAAAAAAACCTTAAAGTCAGGAAGAAAGAGTTTATCGGATACGGTAAGCTCTTTCTTGCGTTTCACGTATTAACTTTGCAATGCCTGTCATGAAGCGATACCAGAATTATTTTCAGGCAGCTACCACCAAATTACAGTTTGTATTCTGAAGGGCAGAAAGGTTTTGTTGGGTCAATGTTTTTGCCTCGTACGACCTGGTTCCGCTTTTCAGGAAAGACAAAGGGCCCGTGTTTTATCCGTACACGGTCGGAATTTATTTGTTTAGTTTTTGATTGTTTCCGGTTCCTTTTTTCCTTTCTTTTGATAAAAGAATTTAACCCTGAAAACATGAGACTTTTACTGATCAGCAATTCCACGATGCAGGGAGAGGCCTACCTGAATTATCCGAAATTCGAAATTCAGAAATTTCTGGGTCAGAAGCCGGTTTCCGCAGTTTTTATCCCGTTTGCAGCCGTCACGTTTTCGTACGATGAATACGAACGAAAAGTGGAAGAACGGTTCAGCGAAATCGGGCATCATGTGAAAAGCATCCATCATTTTTCCGACCCGGTAAAAGCGGTTGAAGAGGCCGAAGCGATTGTTGTGGGTGGCGGAAATACCTGGCAGTTGGTGCGGACCATGAGAGACCAGAACCTGATTGACGCGATCCGAAAGCGTATTCTGGAAGGAATTCCGTACATCGGATGGAGCGCCGGGTCAAACGTGGCCTGCCCGACGTTGCGTACCACCAACGACATGCCGATTGTCGACCCGAAAGGTTTCGATTGCATGAACCTTGTGCCGTTTCAGATCAATCCGCATTATCTCGATAAAAATCCGGAAGGGCATGGCGGCGAAACCCGCGAACAGCGAATTGAAGAATTCCTGGAAATCAATCCTGAAATATATGTAGTTGGCCTGCGCGAAGGAACCATGCTGAAATACGAAAATGAGAAATTGGAGCTGATTGGAAAATTGCCTGCACGAATTTTCAAAAAAGGGAATTTGCCCGAAGAAATTGAAGTTGGAGGAAATCTGGGCTTTCTTCTGAAATAAAAATCGGAATCGAAAGGATTTGTTGGATTAACATACAGCAGATAATTTCAAAAATTACTGTTACTGCATAAAAAGTTCCATAATTTTGTAACCTTAACTTCTAGGATATGGAATTTCTGACAAACACCTATTTTGTTCTTTTTCTGATTATTGCTTTTGGATTTATGATCGGAAGGCTGAAAATTGCCAGTATTTCGCTCGATGTTTCAGCTGTAATTTTTGTGGCTCTTGTTTTTGGTCATTTCGGGGTAGTTATTCCCAACGATTTTCAGTATCTCGGGCTGGTGCTTTTTATTTTCACCATTGGTATTCAGTCCGGACCAGGTTTTTTCGAATCGTTTAAAAAGAACGGACGGACATTGGCTCTGCTGACCGTGGCATTGATCCTGACTTCCGGTTTGGTAACTTATATTTTCTTCCGGATATTTGACATTGATAAAAATATTTGCATCGGTCTGCTCACCGGTGCACTGACCAGTACTCCGGGGTTGGCTGCCGCCATCGACACGACCGGCTCGCCGCTGGCTTCCATTGGATATGGTATTGGTTACCCGTTTGGTGTTATTGGCGTAATTTTATTTGTGAAATTATTGCCCAGATTCATGGATGTCAACATCCGGAAAGTGGAAGAAGATTACAAAAATGAACAGGAGGAAGGGTTCCCAGAAGTTGTGAAAAAGAATTTTGTAGTTGACAATGCAAATGTTACAGGAAAATCGATCGGGGAACTTCGGTTCCGGCAGATGACCAAGGCGGTTATTTCGCGCATCATGCACGACGGGACTGCTGTAACTCCAACTCCTGGGTCGATTCTTTATAAAGGCGATATTATTAAAGCTGTTGGGACCGAAAGCGCACTGGATCAGGTTAAACTGCTCATTGGTCCTGAAACCGATTTTGAAATTCCGCTGAGCAATAAATACGAAGTTTCTTTCATCATGGTAACCAACAAGGAAGTGGTAAACAAAACGATCGCCCAGATGAATCTGCTGAATACTTACAATGCCACGATTACCCGCATCCGCCGTTCTGGGATTGTTATTTCGCCAACTCCTGATTTTAAAATTCAGTTTGCCGACAAACTGATGATTGCCGGGAGTAAGGAAAGCCTTGAGCAGGTAGCAAAAATTTTCGGAAACGACGACCGCAAACTTTCCGATACCGACTTCCTGCCCATCGCATTAGGAATTATCATCGGAATACTGATCGGGCAAATCAGCCTGAATTTCGGCTCTTTTAATTTCAAACTTGGACTAACCGGCGGTATCTTATTCACCGCTTTAATTCTGGGGCGTATCGGCAAAACAGGTCCTGTTCTGTGGACCATGACCGGCGCTGCCAACCAATTGCTACGCCAACTTGGGTTGCTGTTTTTTCTTGCAGCAGTTGGTTCCAGTGCCGGAGCGAATATGGTTGAAACATTTCAAACCTATGGATTTGGTTTATTTGCAATCGGTGCAGTAATTACCCTGTTACCGATGATTGTTGCAACTGTGATTGCCCACTTTTTCCTGAAAACAAATTTCCTGTCGTTTTTAGGAACACTGACCGGAGGTATGACCAGCACTCCCGGGTTGGCTGCCGTCGACTCAATGACCGACACCAATGCGCCATCCATTGCCTATGCAACGGTTTACCCGATTGCAATGGTTTTGTTGATTATTGTAGTGCAGATATTGAGTTTGTTATAAGCAAGAGAAGCCCTTGGAGAGAAGTATGAAACGATTCTATTCCTGATTAAACGACAGATATTTCCCTGAAATATAACGAACCGGGTACCACGAAGCCAGAAACCCAATTCCAGCCACCAGGAAAAAAATGATAAAAAGATCGGGGATTTGCAATTGTACCGGGTAAGCCGACATGATGTAAGTTCCTTCATTTCCGGGCAATTTCAGCAATTCGAATTTGGTCTGAAGCCACACCAGTAAAACGCCCAGAACAATGCCTGCAAACGCCCCGATAACCGAAATCAGCCAGCCTTCAATCATGAAAATCCGCCGGATTAATTTCGTTTCGGCTCCCATACTTTGCAAAATAGCCACATCCTGTTTCTTGTCGATAATCAGCATACTCAGCGAACTCAAAATGTTGAATGAAGCAATCACCAGGATGAAACCGAGGATCAGCACGATATACCATTTTTCCGATTTCATCACCTTGTAAATCAGTTCGTGTTGCGCGTATTGATCTTTCACCGCAAAATTGTGACCTAAAATAGTTTCCGTTTTTTTCTGAACTTTTTTCAAATCAGCCGATTCTTTCAACTGAATTTCAACCGAACTGATGCGGTTTCCCATCTGGAAAAGTTCGCGGGCAAAGTCGAAAGGCACCAGAATATATTTCGAATCAACTTCCTGGTGAACCGAGAAAATGCCCGACGCAAAGAGATAATCTTTAGAGAACGCGTCGTTCAGGTTCAGCCGCGATGTCTTTCCTTTTTTCGGCGCATAAAAATTTAGAGGATCGGTAAATGTAATGCCCAGTGAAAGGTACCATGCAATTCCCTGTCCAACCACGGCAAACTGATGTGGTGGACTGTCCAGCATAAATTTTCCTTCAGTTACAAATGTTGAATCGAGCCCGATGATTTGGTCGTACCGGTCGGGAACGCCTTTTACCGTGGCTGGGTAATCTCTCTCTTTGTAGGACAGCATTGCATTTTCTTCAATCGTTTCGGTGAACGAAGCCACTTCGGGAAGCTGTTTCACTTTATCGAAATCAGCATCGGTTGTCAAAAACGATTTTCCTTCGACAGGCGTAATTTTCAGGTCGGGGTCGAACGACGAAAAATTATCAGCAATCAGGCTGCTGATTCCGTTCATTACCGAAAGCACAATCACCAGCGCCAATGTTCCGGTGCAAACTCCGGCAATGGAAACTCCCGAAATAATGTTGATCACGTTGACCGACTTTTTCGAGACCAGGTAGCGGCGGGCTATGTAAAACGCAAGTTTCAATTTTATTTAGTCGCTTTTACGATTAAACCGGTTCCGGTTTTGTGTTTTATGCTGATGTCGAGATAATTCAATAGAATAGAGAATGGGAATGTTACCAGGTAATAAAACGGAAGAATGACGAAAAATAGTTTGCTGGCACCCAGCATCAGAATCGGGAATTTCATCGACAACTTCCACGAAATTTTTCCCGGCCAGCCGTACGAATAATGTGCTTCCACCTTGCGAAAACCGGCCGTCAGCAGTTTTTCTTCAATCTCCAGGATGTTGTACCCGTCGCGTACATGTTCGCCGATGAACCCGTGTGCCCCTCCTTTGGGATCGTGCGCATCGGAACCGCCCTGGTCTGATGGTGTTGAAATGAGCAGCACCCCGCCGGGTTTCATCGATGTACAGAAATTCACAAACACTTTCCGGTCTTCTTCAATATGTTCCATCACATCCACCGAGATAATCAGGTCGTATTTTTCTTTTACAGAATATTGGGTCAGGTTGGCCAGTTGAAAATGTACCCGCCCAGAAAGGCCTATTTTGCTGAAAAAACCATTGCAATCGGCAATCTGTTCTTCTTTAATGTCGGCAGCAACAATGTTTGCTTTTGGGAACATTGTTGCCATCCGGTACGAATATTGCCCGAAGCCCGAACCGGCATCGAAAATCGACGGGGCCAACAAACCTTCGTTTTTTAGCCGACGCAGTTCTTTGCGGACGTGCCACGAACGAAGCAGCAACCAGTCGAGCAGGCGGTAAAACAGTTTCCGGAGAATGGGCAGCTGGTTGAAAAACCGTCCCAGCGACCGTTTGATGGGATCGTACTGCATACTATTCCTTTAAAAGACGGTCGATATTGTCAATGTAGTCGAGGCTGTCGTCGATATAAAATTCGAGGCTGGGAATTACCCGCAACTGTTTCCCGGTTTTTTTGCCCAACTCGAAACGGATTTTCGGTGCAAGCTGCTTAATCTCTTTCATCAATTCGTCCATTTTTTCCGAAGGGAAAATACTGAGATACGCACGGGCAAGCGATAAATCGCTGGTTACCCGAACGGTAGTCACACTGATCATTTTGCCGTGGAACAGTTCGCGGCTTTCTTTCTGAAAAATTTCAGCCAGCTCTTTTTGTATCAGCCGCGATATTTTGTTTTGTCGTGTCGATTCCATGTTCGTTTTGTTTTCAGGTTTCAAAGGTAATCAACAATCCCGAATAATAGAAGTTTATACCGGGTGCGGAAGTTTTTAACTTCCGGTTTCCCGAGTGTGGAGATTTCTAATCTCCAGTTATCAGGTGTGGAGATTTTTAATCTTCGATTTTTTGGGCTGCAGAGATTTTAATCTCCGGTTATAAAAATGTGTAATTGCAAATTATCTACCCCAAAACGAGCGATTAAAAATCGCGGCACCCATATCAGCAAAGTACTTTCATTCGTTATCTTGATGTCATTGATTAATCACCGGGAAATACCAGCCGCAATTTCACCATCTCCCGTTGGGGCTCGGAATTTTACATTGCAGGGAGCTGGAATGGGCTTCTTTCAATACCGGATTCAGCAACATTCTTGACTTCTTGTTCAGACAAAAAAAGAAACCGTTTTTACACATAAAATAGTAACTTTGGACTCAATTAAAATTTTAGGCAGATGATTAAATCGATGACCGGCTTTGGAAAAGCTGAATTTGAAGTTGGAAACAAAAAAATTACTCTTGAAATTAAGTCGCTGAACAGCAAACAGCTCGATATAAACACGAGAATCCCCGCCCTGTACCGTGAAAAAGACATTGAAATCAGGAAACTTATTTCGGAATACCTGGTCCGGGGAAAAGTCGATCTGGCTTTTTACATTGAAAACCTGGGTGAAGAAACCAATGCAGCGATAAACGAAAGCATCGTAAAAGGTTATTTCAGGCAAATGGAAAAAATCAACGCAGATTTGAATATTCCCATCAGCGAATTGACCATGCAGTCGATTCTTCGTTTGCCCGATGCCGTAAAAATGACTTACGAACAACTTGACGAAGAGGAATGGAAGGTGATCCGGGGAAAGCTGATTGATGCGCTGAATATGGTAAATGTTTTCCGCGGGCAGGAAGGCGATGCATTGGAAATCGACGTCCGTAACAACATCGATGGAATCATGGCGCTGCTGAAAGACGTTGAACCTTACGAAGGGCAACGCATTGAAACGGTAAAAGCACGTCTCAAAGACAATATGGACGAATTGCAACTGAATGGCAATTTCGACAAAAACCGCTTCGAACAGGAGCTGATTTACTATTTGGAAAAGTTGGATATCAACGAAGAAAAAGTGCGTTTGCTGAACCATTGCCAGTATTTTCTGGAAACATTGCACGAAGACAGCACCGACTCGGGACGGAAACTTGGTTTTATTGCTCAGGAAATTGGCCGCGAGGTGAATACACTGGGGTCGAAAGCCAATGAAAGCAATATCCAGAAGATTGTTGTGAAAATGAAAGACAACCTGGAACGAATCAAGGAACAGGTTCTGAATGTACTGTAGGTTTTCAAGGTAAAAGGCAAAAGTAAAAAGGCAGAAGGCGAGAATACGATGGGGAATATGCTGTATTCGTTGTAACTTGAACAGGAAATGGAAAACAATCTTAAAAACAGATTATTCAATTTTGCAGTCAGGGTTATAAAGTTTCTGCAATCGTTGCCTGGGAATGCCGAAAATAAAATTATTCGGTATCAACTTGCAAAATCAGCAACTTCATCTGGGGCAAATTATGAAGAATCACAAGCTGGTTCTTCAAAAGCAGATTTTATTTATAAAGCAGAAATTTCTCTTAAAGAAATAAGGGAAAGCAATTATTGGCTGAGAATTATCGAAGCCACAAATAACTCTTCTGAAATACATATTTCAGAATTAATATTTTTAATTAACGAATCAGAAGAATTAAAGAAAATTTTAGGGAGTATTGTTGTAAAGTCGAAGAAAAACAACAGTTAGTATCCCTTTTTTGACTTTTGACTTTTGACTTTTGACTTGTTGAAATGAAAGGAAAACTCTTCATATTTTCGGCTCCGTCGGGAGCAGGTAAAACCACCATCGTAAAGCACCTGCTGGCAGGCGGGTTCAATCTTGAATTTTCGATTTCGGCCACCAGCCGGGGAATGCGGCACACCGAAACCGATGGCAAAGATTATTATTTCCTGACTCCGGAAGAATTTCAGAAAAAAGTGGAAGCCGGTGAATTTCTCGAATGGGAAGAAGTGTATGCCGGAACTTGTTATGGTACGTTAAAATCGGAAGTCGAACGCATCCGCAATAGCGGGAAACATGTGGTTTTCGATGTGGATGTGGTTGGCGGGCTCAACATCAAAAAGTATTATGGCGATGAAGCGCTGGCCGTTTTTGTGAAACCGCCTTCGGTTGAAGAACTTCGCAACCGCCTGGTTGTCCGCTCGACCGATGCACCCGAAGTGATTGAAAAGCGGGTGCAAAAAGCCGAATACGAACTTTCGTTTGCCCCCAAATTCGACGTTATTCTTGTAAATGATCATTTGGAACGGGCATTTGCCGAGGCAGAACGTATCGTGGGGGAGTTTCTGTTTGAAAAATAAAAAATTTGAAGATGAAAGTCGGCTTGTATTTTGGTACGTTTAATCCCATCCACATTGGCCATCTGGCTATTGCCAATTACATGCTCGAATTTACCGACATCAACCAGCTTTGGTTTGTGGTGAGCCCGCAAAGCCCGTTCAAGCAAAAGCAAAATATGCTCGGCGATTATCAGCGCCTCGAACTGGTGAACCGCGCCATCGATAGCGACAGCCGGATGAGGGCCAGCAGCATCGAATTTAAACTTCCGAAGCCATCATATACAATCGATACATTGACGTATTTGCAGGAAGAATTTCCCGCTCACCAGTTTTCAATTCTGATGGGTTCCGATAATCTGGAACATTTTCACAAGTGGAAGAATTACGAGCAAATCATCGAAAATCACCGGATCATTGTTTATCCGCGTCCCGGTTTCGATGCGCAGGCATATATGCCCCACAAAAACATTGAGATCACCGAAGCTCCGCTGATGGAAATCTCGGCAACGTTTATTCGAGAAGCGATCCGCGAAGGAAAAGACGTTCGCCATTTTTTACCGCCAAAGACGTGGCAGTATATCGAAGAAATGAACTTCTACAAAAAATAAATTTCTTCCAAATCCATTTCTGAAAGATTGCTTTTGGGTTCAATGACAGACATCCTTTTCTTCATTTTCCGGGACGCCATGAAATTTTCTTCTTAAAAAAATAAGCAGCATATTTGTATCTGAATTTTGAACTGAACAACTTATGAAGCCAGCCAAATTTATATTCCCAACGTTTATCGGGTTTCTGATAATTTTACTTTTTGTCGTCATTTCGTGCCTGAATAAAAAACCGGAACCAGCAGTTGAATCCGATTTTTCGGGATCGGCTTCGTGTATCGAATGCCACGAAAAGTTTTATAAACTTTGGTCAACATCGCATCACGGATTGGCAATGCAGCCGATAACTGCAAAATTTATTGCTGAAGAAATAACACTTGGACAGGATGAAATATTCATGGAAAATGCTTTTTATAAAGCCATTGCTGAAGACAGCCTGCTTTTTATTCAGGAACGAAAAAACGATTCGGTAAAGAAATACGAGGTGCTTTGGGCGCTGGGGGGCAAAAATGTGTATTATTTCCTGACTCCCTGGGAAGGTGGGCGTTTACAAACGTTGCCGTTGGCGTATAACTTGAATACAAAACTCTGGTACAACAATCCGGAATCGGCGATCCGCCATTTTCCAAACAGGTCGATAACGGATGAGGCTTTGAGTTGGACTGATATTCAGTATACATTTAATACTTCGTGCTACAGTTGTCATGTGAGCCAGTTGCGTAATAATTTCGACCTGGTAAAAAATACGTACGAAACACACTGGAAAGAAGCAGGTATCAATTGTGAAACTTGTCACGGTCCGAGCGCTGAACACATTCGCATTTTCAAAGACTATAAAGAAGGGGACAAGATTCCTGAAGATGTTGGTTTAATCGTTACCAAAAAATTCACCGCCGAACAACACAATGCCAGTTGCGCTCCCTGTCATGCAAAGATGACACCGATAACGGCATCGTACATGCCGGGCGATAAATATTTCGATAATTACGACCTGACCACGCTGGAAAATACTGATTTTTATCCCGATGGCCGTGATCTGGGTGAAAATTACACATTTACTTCGTGGAACATGAGCGAATGTGCCATTTCAGGGAAATTACACTGTGTTACCTGCCACACATCAAGCGGAAGATACCGTTTCAAAAGCGATGTGAATGTTGAAGCAAACAAAGCCTGCGTTTCCTGTCATCAGGAAAATGCCGAACATGTCGATAAACACTCGCACCATCCGCTTTCTGAAAACAGTCCGAGGTGTATCGATTGCCACATGCCAATGACCATGTTTGGACACATGAACCGCAGCGACCATTCGATGCGTCCGCCCATGCCGTCGGCAACCATCAAATTTGGCTCACCCAATGCCTGCAATATGTGTCATACTGACAAAACTCCGCAGTGGGCCGACAAGCAGGTGCGTTCTTGGCACAAAAATGATTATCAGGCCAAAACACTTTATATTGGAAGTTTGGTTGACGATGCAAAAAATCAAAAATGGAACCGGGTGGATGAAATGCTGAAAGTGATCTCAACGAATCAGTTTGGCGATATTTTCACCAATTCGTTGATCCGCCTGCTGGGAAGTTACAACAACGACAAAAAATTCCCGGTACTGATTGAAGCGGTCAATCATCCATCGCCGCTGGTACGCAGTTCGGCAGTCAATGGTTTGTTAGGCATCCGCTCGGCAGAAGTAAAAGCATGTTTGCTGAAAGCGGCAAAGGATCCTATCCGGCTGGTTCGTCTGGCTGCGGCTTCATCTTTATCTGTTTTCCCGCGCGAAGAATTTAATGCTGCTGAAATCGTTTTGGTAGACCAGGTAAACAAAGAATACGAAGAATCGCTGGTTACCCGGCCCGATTCGTGGAGCGCCCATTACAATCTGGGTAATCACTACCAAAACATGGGACAGGCCGAAAAGGCGCTTGCTTCCTACGAAACGGCCCTGAAAGTTTATTCTGACGCGTTTATGCCTCTGGTAAACAGTAGTTTTTTGTATTCCGTAAACGGCAATCCGGCCAAAGCTGAAGAATACCTAAAAAAAGCATTGAAACTGGAGCCTAACAACGAAGCGGCCAACCTGAATTATGCCCTTTTGATGGCCGAAATGAATAAGATGGATGAATCAGAAAAATCTTTTCGCAACGTTCTGGAACACAACAAGACCAACACAACGGCATTGTATAACCTGAGTGTTATCGTTTCGAAACAGAACCCCGACGAAGCTATTCAGTTAAGTCGCCGGGCGATGGAAGCTGCGCCTGCCGATCCTAAATACAGTTATACGTATGCGTTCTTCCTGAATCAGAATAAAAAAACTACAGAAGCTGTTTCAGTATTGAAAAAGATTATTGAGAAGCAACCGGCAAACCTGAATTCGGTATTCCTGCTGGGCAATATTTATCTTCAATCGGGGAACAAGGCAAAAACGCTTGAATTGTACGAAAAAGCCCTGAAATCGGACGGCAACGATCAGCAAACAGGTACACAATTGCAACAGGCCATCCAGCAGGTAAAAGCGATGTAGAAAACAGATCAGTTTCTCCGAAACAAAAAATCCCGGCTGTGTTCGCAACCGGGATTTTTTGTATATCTGAAGGATTTTATTTGACCGAGAATTTGTAAATTGTTTGTGAAGTCAATACTTCTCCCGGACGTATCAGGGTACTTGGGAAGTTCAGATGATGCGGTGAATCGGGGTAATGTTGTGTTTCGAGGCATAAACCATTCCGGTATTCATATTTGTTGCCGCGTTTCCCGATGATGTTGCCTTTCAGAAAATTACCCGTATAAAACTGGACGGCAGGTTCGGTTGTGAAAACTTCCATGAAACGACCGCTGTTTTCTTCGTAAACACTGGCGCAGAAAGTGAGTTCACCTGCATTTTGATCTTTGTTCAGGATATAATTGTGATCGTAACCTCCGGCGAATTTAAGCTGTTCCATTTCAGAATCGATGCGTTCGCCAACTTTATGAGGGGTGGTAAAATCCATATCGGTACCTTTTATACTGACGATTTCACCGGTTGGTATTAATTCGTTGTTGCCTACTACGGTTGAACTGTCGGCATCGATAACCATAATATGGTCGAGAATATCGCCCATCCCTTCGCCTTTCAGGTTGAAATAAACATGATTGGTGAGGTTAAAATAACAGGGTTTATCGGTCGTGGCTTCGTAATCGAGTATCAGCTCATTGTTGGCAGTAAGCGTATAGGTAACTTTTACTTCTTTGTTCCCGGGAAAACCGCTGGCTCCGTCAGGACTTGCCAAAAACATTTCCACAGCCGGTCCTTTATCAGTAACAATTTCCTTTGCATCGTAAACCTGACGGTAAAAACTTTTGGTTCCGGAATGCAGGTTGGCTTTGTGGTTGTTTACTTCGAGTGGATAGCTTACTCCATCAATTTCAAAACTTGCCCCGGCAATACGGTTGGCATACGGGCCAACAACAGCGCCCTGTCCGGCATCTCCTTTCGCATATTCGTCGATTGATTTATATCCCAAAACCACGTCTTCCTTTTTTCCGTCTTTTCCGGGCGCATATACAGAGACAATTTTGGCCCCGTAATTGGTCAGGGTAACCACCATCCCGTTATCGTTCTTCAGGGTGAACAAAGTAGTTTGTTTGTCGTTGACAACTTTTTCGAAGTCGGCTTTGGTATATGGTATCTGAATATTTTCTTTCTTAACGGTTGAACATGAAACAACCAATAAGATCAATGCAAGAAAGGGTATTTGCTTCATTTGATATTAGATTAATATGAGACTTAAAAATACAAAAATTATAAAATCAGCTTGTACCCTTTTCCGTGCACGTTGATAATTTCAATGGAAGGCTCGTCTTTCAGGTGTTTCCGGAGTTTGGTAATATACACATCCATGCTTCGGGCATTGAAATAGTTATCGTCAATCCAGATAGTTTTCAGGGCAAAATTACGTTCGAGTACCTTGTTTGCATTGTTGCACAAAAGCCGTAATAATTCCGATTCTTTGGTGGTCAGTTTTACCTGTTCGTCGCCATTGGCAAGAATTTGTTTCCGGGCATCGAACGTATAACAACCCAATTTAAAAACCGTCTGGTCGTTGTTTTTATTGTCCTGCGAAATGCGCCGCATAATGGCTTCGATGCGCATGATCAGCTCTTCCATGCTGAACGGCTTGGTAATGTAATCGTCGGCGCCGATTTTAAAGCCTTCAATGACGTCTTCCTTCAGGTTTTTTGCCGTCAGAAAAATAATGGGAATATCGGCGTTAATCATCCGGATGTCCCGTGCAACGGATATCCCGTCTTTCTTTGGCATCATAATGTCGAGGATGCATAAATCGAAAGGTTGGTTCATAAACCCGTTGTAGGCGGCAATACCATCGGAGTATAATTCAGTTTTATACCCTTTGGCAATCAGGTATTCTTTCAATAAGAGTCCTAAGTTTTCGTCGTCTTCTGCTAAGAGTAGTTTTGCTTTGTTTTCCATATTATCTTGCATTTTGAGGGAAGTAAATAATGAATTTAGTTCCTTTATGTAATGTGCTTTCAACTTTAATTTTTCCCTGATGGGAATCTATAATTTTTTTCACGTAGCTCAATCCTAAGCCGAACCCTTTTACGTCGTGGACATTGCCGGTCGGGACGCGGTAAAACCGCTCAAAAATCTGGTCAACATACTCCTTTGCAATTCCGATTCCATTGTCTTTTACCGAAACGACCAGAAAATCCTTCCTGTTTTCAGTACTGACAACAATCTGGGGTTCCTCTTTGCTGTATTTTACGGCATTATCGAGCAAGTTAAACAATACATTGGTAATATGCACCTCATCTCCCTTAATTTCGGCGTTTACTGCTTTCAAATCAGCTTCCAGAATACCATTTTTGTTTTTCACCCGTAATTCAAAATTCAGAATCACAGAACGAATAATTTCGTTTAAATCAATTTCCTTGAATTTCAATTTTAATCGGCCTTCGTTGAAAACGGCCATTTGTAATACTTTTTCAACCTGAAAACTTAAACGTTTACTTTCCTGATAAATTACATTCGAAACCTGTTCAATGGTTCGTGCCGTATTGGAAATCGAGTTGTCGCGCAACATCTGGCTGGCCAGCGAAATGGTTGAGATGGGAGTCTTCAGCTCGTGGGTCATGTTGTTAATGAAGTCGTTTTTTATCGACGATAATTTTTTCTGTTTCAGGATGATCAGGATGGTAAAAACGAAAATACCGATTAACATGGCGGTCAGCACAATGGTTGGGATAATCAGCATTCCAGTTTCTTTCATTAAATAACCTTGTCGTTTTGGGAAATATACATACAAATAGTTTGGTTTTGGAATTAAATCGGTGGGAAACAGAAGCTGCGAAAAAGGCTTGGAATTGCTGTCTGATTTGTATTCTTTAGTATTTAAAACCAATCTTTCAGTAGTTCCTGAGAACGATTTTACAGCATATTCAAATCCCAGATCTATACCGAAGTTTCTGAATTCCTGCTTCAATCCCCGGTAGATTTCCTGCGCATTAATGCGTTGTTCGATGGGCAAATTGGCAACCTGAATTTTTCCCTGATTAAATTCCTCCATGTACGAAATCTGTTGTTCGAGCCGTTCCTGGTATTGTTGGCTCCAGTAGCTGGTACTTTCATGAAGTTTATCGAAAGCAGAAGGAAATTCACCGGGCCGTCCGCGTTCATTTTGCCTTGAATCGATTGTATCAATATATGAAATCGAAAGTTCTTCGCTAAAATTGGCTCCGCCGATTCTTCGTTCTGAAAATTGAAAAGATACGCTCATTTCGGCTTTGGAATACGATTGAGGTACGATGCCGGATGGATCCTGCACACGGGGGAACAAATTGGAATTTCCGGATGAAGCTCCGAAAGGATTCCTGTTCATCCTGATTGCGGCCAGTTCATCCCGTTCCATTCGGGAAATAAGCCTGAGCATAGCGCTGTTTGCCGCCTGGTCAAACTGTTCCCGTTTAATTTCCATTGCCTTTGTGATCGAATTGGTTTGAACCAGGATCAGGCTGATCATTACCAGCGCCATCAAAATAATTAAAGATAAAATTACCTTCCTGCTCATATTACAAAGATAACTTTTAAAAATACGGAGAATTAATACTTAACAATATTTAACATGGGCTTCCGGTTAATGTTCTGAAGGATAGTTATATGTCCGATTTTTTGAGCCTGTTTCCTGGCGTTCCTCTTTGTTTTTGAATATTACATTAATGGGCTTATTTCAGAACAATACTTCGGTTGAAACTTAGTTATTTATCTGGTTTGCAGTAAAATAACTGATTATTTGTTCGTTTAAAACCATAGGGTTTTGTGTCTTCAAAGTATTAGTTGCCAGTTAATTACTTTAATTGTGACCATCCCTACGATTTATGATTTGTACTCAAAAGATCCTTGGTCTTTCAGTAATTGATGCAGACTCCAGGTTAATCTTCCATTTGGAAGCTCTACAAATGCCCCCGGCAACTCGTCGATCTTTAGCAGAAACACAACCAACGGAGAATCAACAAACGTCATTTTAGGAACAAAAAAACAAGGGTTAAAATTATTTATACCCTTGTTTTTTTGATTCAGAAAAATTCCTGCATTCTTCAGGAATCGAATCCATCGGTTTTTAACGTTTAACCTGAAATATAACGGCTGATCAACTATTTTTCTAGGTTTAGTTTTTCTGCATTTTGAATGCATTAAACAACAGGAAGCCGAACGATAGCAACAAAACAACCATTGCCCCGGTTTGACTTGTTGAGTCGGAAACAAGACCCATGATCGGGAGAACAATTGCCCCACCGGCAACGCCCATAATCAGGAGGCCTGAAACTTCATTGGCGCGTTGCGGTTCTCTGCGCAAGGCCGCCGAAAAAACAATCGGGAATATATTGGCAATAGCAAGTCCCAAGAGGAAGATCATTACCAGAATGCCCCATAAGTTGGAGAGCAAAAGCATCAGCGCCATAGCAACAATACCTAGAACCGTGCTTCCGATATAAAATTTACGTCCGGCAACCTTCATCAGCAAGATAGCCCCGGCAAACGTGCCAATGGTGCGCGCCGCAAAATAAAGGCTGGTTGCCAATCCTGCTTTTTCGAGCGGCATCGAAACACGTTCCATTAAAAACTTGGGCAAAGTGGTATTCAATCCCACATCGATACCAACCACCAAAATAATTGCCAGGAAGAACATTAAAATCGCCGGATCTTTCAATAAGCTAAAGCTATTTCCACTTCCTGAAGATACAGTATTTGTTTTTTCTTCAGAAATTGGGGTCAATGCCAACCATAAGCCAGAAAGCAGGGTGACTGCAGCAAAAATGGGAAAAATCAATTTCCAATTTCCCAAAGTACCCGAAGCAACAGCGGCAATGATCGGTCCCGAAAAGGAAGCAATAGCTTTTACAAATTGACCAAGCGTCAGGCTGCTTGTTAGCTTTTCGCCACTAACAACATTGGTCAACAAGGGATTTAATGACACTTGCATGATGGTATTTCCAATTCCCAGCAAAGCAAACGCAACCAATACCATCGAAAACTGATAGGCAATTAACGGCACTAACAAAGCTGCCAGCGAAATTACTAAACTGATCAGCACTGTGTTTTTTCGACCAAGTTTGTTCATCATTAACCCGGTTGGAACCGAGAAAACAGCAAACCATAAAAATACCATCATGGGCAACAGGTTGGCAAGCGAATCGCTCAAGCCAAAATCTTGTTTCACATAACTGGATGAGATACCCACCACATCGGCAAAACCCATGATGAAAAACCCAAACAGCACAGGCAATACAGTCAATTTTGATTTATTGGTTTCCATATCATTGAATAATTAAATTTTTGATACCAGTGGTTCCACTTCTTTCCAGAAGTTCTCGTCTAACAGGCGTGCACTTCCAACCATTGCAGCCGATTCCATCAATTCTGAAATCACAATTTTCACCTGCACGTTTTGATCTTTTAACGCATTTTCAAACGATGGCCCGAACAATGGATATGCACCTGAAACATTTCCGCCAATAATAAGACATCCGGCTTCAAATGTCTGTAGCAATGGCGCCAGGAAAATGCCTATCTCATGACCGAAATTTTCAAATAGTTTTTTTGCCTCAGCTTCGGTTGCTGCACGTTCGGCGATTTCTTTTACCCCTTTACATGTTACACCCGTCCGCGCTGCATATTCACTTACAAACCAGCGAGTCGAAAAATAATCGTCGGCAATGCCGTTTTTATAGGAAATGTTGTACACGTAGCCCATTTTCGGAACACGGCCGCCTTCAATCACCGGGACGCCATTCGTTAAAAATGCAGATCCAAAGCCTGTTCCCAGGGTAATGGCCACCACATTTTTGTATGCCGATGCTTTTCCGATCCAGCATTCGCCAATGGCAAACAACATGGCATCGTTCAGGTAGCGGAAAGGCATTGTTGCCGGAAGGTCAAGGATTTTCTTCAATTCATCGCCAACATTGATACCGTAAAGGCTTTCGTATTTGGCCACATTTTTCAGCAAGGCCACTCCGGTTTGGTAGTCAAACGGGCCGGGCATGGCAAAGCCAATACCAGCCAGTTCGCCATCGGTTGCATGTTCCATCGTTTTTCGGATGGCTGCGCTCCAGTCGTTCAGTATTTCATCAGCCGAAGCCTGATTGTCGACTTTTTGTTCGGCATGGCTTTCAGTAACCATACTTCCCTTTTCCATATCGACCAAAACGGTACTGATGTGGCTACCTCCAATGTCTGCTCCTATCGCGTATTTTGTTCCCATTGTATAAAACCTTCTATTTCATAAAGGCAACCACCACCATGGCTTCTTTGTCCGAATTGTTTGTAATCGTGTAACTCTTCGCGGCTGCCGGAACAACAAAAGTTTCAGCATACTGAAAAGTATCCGTCATTCTGTTTTCCGATTCGATGGTTACCGAAGTTCCTTCCACCAAACTAAGTACGTGAAATTTTGCATTCGTTTCAATTTTTATTTCCGAATTGAAATGATAACGGTTCACCCGGTACGTGTGCTTTTCGTGGGTTGGCAGTTCATATAATTTCCAATCGGAGCCTTCTGCTGCCAGATAGGGCTGCGAAATCAGTTCTTTTTTTGCTTTTTCGCCTTTCCGGTCGAAATACAGGTTTTTCATTCCATGTTCAATGTTTAACGGGCGTGGCCCTCCATCCAGATCGGGGCGTACCCAATCGTACATTTTAAAGGTAAAGATATACGGGGTCGTACTGATCTCCAATACCAGATTATTGATTCCGGAAGCGTGAACAGTACCCGGAGGGATCAGGAACAAATCATGCTTCTTCGCAGGATGTATCTGAACAAACCTGGTAATATCAATTGCTGTATTGGTATTGAAACTTTCCAAAAGCGCTGTTTCAAATTTTTCAGGTTCAATAGTGTCCTGAAAACCCAGATAAACGGATGCGTCGTTTTTGCTGTCGAGAATATAGTAGGTTTCTTCCTGTGTAAGGTTTTCGCCAAACTGTTCCTTGCAGTATTCCGGGCGCGGATGGCACTGTACCGAAAGATTGCCGCCATCGAACGTATCTAAAAAGTCGAAACGGATGGGAAATTCGTCGCCAAATTTTTTGTGGTCGATCCCCATAACTGCATCGCCTTCGCCAAACATCAGAAAGTCAAACGAGACCTCAAGTAAATTATTAGAACTTTCGAACACAATTCCGTTTTCCGGGGTAATCAGCTCAAACGACCATGCGTAATTTTGGGCTTCTTTATTGAGTCCTTCAATATGTTCTTTAATCCAGCTTCCGCCCCACACGCCGGGTTCGAACCACGGACGAGCACGGAAAAAATTGTTCCCCATTGTTTTTAAACCTTTACGCAACTGGTCGCCATCCATCCATGGAAAAACTTCAAGTTGCTGGCCATCAACAATAATATCGATATCGTTCAGAATTTCTTTTTTGTGTTTGTTCAGCACCACCCAGTCGATAAAATAATATCGTTTGTACATGGTTTTCATATCGAAAGACTGGCTGGCGGCAAGATTTCTGATGCTTTTTGCCCGTGCCCTGAACTGAAGTTCGTTTTTCGGAAGGTCGATGTATACCAACATTCCATCTATCCCGGATAATTGTGCCCCGGGACCGTAAACTATTGTTATATCGGCAGCCTGATTTTGCTGAATATTATGCAATTTCCCGGCATCAAAATAATCATTCAGCCCGATGGTTGCGCGGGTTCCGAAAATCGAATCTTCTTTTCCCATGAAAAGACCAATCAATCTATTTATTTCTTCTTCCGGTTTAAACGCTTCTTCTATATTTATCCAATGTACATTTTTGCTCATCGCTTTTAATTCGGCATCCAGATATTCACGAAAAAGTTCATAAAAAACACCGATATAGCCATCGATAATTACCACTTTTTGCAAAGCGATAGCCCTGGCAAGCAATTGTAAATCATTCGAAATCGTCCCTTCTTCCAGTTTAAATGACGGATAAATATCATATCCTGATGCTATTTTTTCATTCTTATGAAAAGGCATTAAATCCTGGGTTGTTTTGGATATAATGATTTGGTGGGCCGTTATAGTGCCGCGGCGGCCGGACCGCAGCCAGACCCCCCCCCTGTGGAACTGACAGCTGGTTTGGCGTCCATCCTTTACTGTTTATCTAACAACAGCCCGCCCCCTCAACCCCCCCCCGAGCACAAATGACCCCCCCCCTAACCATCTCCAACACGCGCTATCTCGCACCCAAAATCCCACACACCGCCGAGATCGCACAAGAAACCGCGATCTCATGATCTCCAACAAAAACACAACCCCGAACGACTCCACGGTGGACGGCGAACCGGCTCCTCCCCACGAAACCGGCTCCACACAAAAAAAACATCACGACCACAAACGCCCGTCGAGAACGCACTCAAACTCGGTATCACTGATTTTTACTTCGGCATTGGATACTGCTGTTCCAGTTTCCCCAATGCTCTTTAGTATTTCTTCAACTGTATCTTTTTCCAGCTGAAGAATGACCGTCGGAGTTCCCCCGGGTGTTCGAAAAAACGGTGGATCCGGGCGCACGATCTCGTCATCAGCTAAACGCATCCACTCCTGTTCTCCTTGAGGGTCGACTCAACTGAATCAGTTAATCCCCGAAGTGTCCACGAATCGGAACAAAATCTGACTTGTGGCATACCCTCCTCCGTGTGTCCCATAATGTCATTGGAGCTGCACTGACAACTCCAAAAGGCCGTGAGCCGGTAATGAAATAGAAAAAGCGGCCCCTGTCGGTTTCAATATACGGATCGACCCATGAAACCGGGTCGTTGTATTGATTGGGCGAAGGAAATACTTCAATTTCTGACAATCCCAGGTTCTCTCCGTTTCCATCGCTGGCAAGAACTACCGGGTAGTTTTTCTCCACAAATCGATTGCTTTCGCATCCATCATCAGTAAACTGACATCTCAATACTGCCATCGCTAAAACTACTGCCCGATGTGACCCCCAAGCTCAACGAAATATAATACTACTTTGCTGATTAGCTGCGGCTTTCCCCAGTTTAATTGCACCCAGACATTTTTCCCTTTTGCCATCCAGCAACCTTTATTTTCGACAGCGATAACGCCATCGGCAATATCTGGCCGAAAATCCATTAATCTAAAATCTCCCAACAAACTCAGCGCCTTCCTCAAAATCTCAAAACATCACACATCATAAAATGAAATATTGTTCTCATATTAATTTCAACAAAACAAGTTGTTATTCACCTTCCGTTACGCCAATATCGTTGCGAATTTAACAGATAAGATCTCTTCATTCAATTTTTGTTGTATTTTTTGGTATTTTTCTGAATCGTATATGTTTTTCACTTCCGTCGGGTCTTTTTTCAAATCGAATAATTCCCAGGAATCAATATTCGGATCCGTTCCATTACCTTTTCCATACCAATGAATCAACTTGTATCTTTCAGTTCGTATTCCATAATGTCTCCGAACCATTCCAACAGCGGGATAGTCGTAAAAATGGTAATACAATTCGTGTCGCCAGTCTTTCGTTTTCCCGTTTTTGAAGAGCGGAACCAACGATTTTCCCTCTATTTCGTCAGGAATAGTTACCCCTGCCACATTCAGAAAAGTAGGCGCATAATCGATGTTCTGCACCAGTTCGTTGCAAACCGTTCCGGCTTTGATGAGCGGAGGATACGAAATAATCAACGGCGTGCGGAACGACTCTTCGTACATGAAGCGTTTGTCGTACAGGCCGTGTTCACCGAGCAAAAATCCCTGATCTGAAGTATAAATAATAATTGTATTATCCAACTCGCCTTTCTTTTCCAGCCAAGCTATCAAACGGCCAACCTCATCATCAACCGAACGGATGGTGCGGCAATAATCTTTAATATAACGTTGATATTTCCAGCGAATTAAATCATCTCCTTCAGGTCGGGTTGCTAAAAACTCCTTGTTTTGTTCGGCATAGGCTTTGTCCCAGGCGGCGCGTTGCTCTTTTGTCAGGGTATTCATGGCCATCGGCCAGCTCTCTTTTATATACTGAAGGGTTGGTTCGTCTTTTAACTCTTCCACTTTCAGGTCGAATGCATATCCTAAATGCTTCGCAACAGTGAGCTCCTGGGTTTGCATCTGGCGGCCCCGGGTGCTGTAATCGTCGAAAAGCGTTTCCGGTTCGGGGAATGTAACATCGTTAAACAGGTTAAGATTGGGCAAGTCAGGCATCCAGTTCCGGTGTGGCGCTTTGTGGTTGACCAAAATACAAAAAGGCTGATCGCTGTTTGTATTGTTCTCGAGCCATTTAATGGCATGATCGGTAATCAGAGTAGTGGCATATCCTTTCTCGGAAATGTATTTCCCATTCGTTTCGGGAGTTCTGAAGCCCGGGTTGTAATATTCACCCTGATCAAAAAGCAAATCGTAATAATCGAAACCTTTGGGGTCGACATTTAAATGCCACTTACCAAAAACCGAAGTTTTGTACCCGGCTTTTTGCAGCAACTCAACAAACCATGTTTTCCCGTTATCCATCCGGTTGCCCAACAAAGTTTGCCCGTGCTGATGGCTGTAAAGGCCGGTCAACAATGTTGCACGGCTGGGAGTACAAATCGAATTTTCGACAAACGCGTGGGTAAACAACATTCCGCGCGATGCCAGCCGGTCGATATTGGGTGTCGGAGCAAGTTTCGATATCGGATGCCCGTATGCACTGATTGTCTGAAATGCGTGGTCGTCAGTAAAAATGCAAACAATATTTGGTTGCTTTGCCGTATTTTGCTGCGCAATAGTTGTTCCTGATGCCAATAAAATAGGAACCATCAAACCCGTACAATATTTCAGATATCGAATGCTGATCATTTTAAATTAGAATTTGGTTCGCCACCCAATTTTATGACCAGTTCACCGCCATTAACAACCTCCTGAAACGGAACAAAAACAGATTTCAGTTCTTTTCCTTTTAGCCCGATCGATTGGATATAACTATTTGAGGGAGAATTATTTTCTGTTTTGATTGTAAATGTTTTGCCCTTGTAGTAATCGCCGTCCAGTTTAATCGTGACTTTATCGAACAGCGGGCTTCCAACCTGAAATTTCGGGTTGATTTCCGTCAGCCCTTTTACATCGAACAAACCAATCGACGACATCACATACCAGGCGCCCAACTGTCCCTGATCTTCGTCCTGACCATAGCCATAGCCGTGAATCCCTTCGGTTCCGTAAAACTCGTTGCAAATGGACCGCACCCATTTTTGCGACAACCAGGGTTTTCCGGAGAAATTGAACATCCACGACACATGCAAATTCGGTTGGTTTCCGTGATTATATAATGTTTTTAACCCGGCAAATGCATCCACCTGTTTTCCTCCGCCAAAGATGTTTTTTTGCGATTCAATAAAAATGCTGTCAAGGCGGTTATTGAATGTTTGCTTTCCCAATGTTTCGACAAGTTCTTCAGCATCGTGAGGCACATAAAAGGTGTATTGAATAGCGTTTCCTTCCTGAAATCCGCGCCACGGTGCCAGAGGATCGAATTTCGACATGAATTTCCCTTCTGTATCTTTGGGGCGTATCAATTTTGTTTCCTCATCAAATAAAAGTTTCCATCCTTCCGACAATTTGTTCAGCTTTTCGTAATCAGCAGTTTTTCCCAGTTGTTTGGCAAATTGTGCCACGGCATAACTACTAAACGAGTATTCGAGGGTATGCGAAGCGCCAAATCCTGAACCTTCATCGGTGGTTTTCATGTTAAAACGGTCCTCGAACGGGCAATAGCCCCGTTCAACAAATTGCCTGGTATCCATTTTCCCGGCGCCTTCAATTCGTCCCTGCCATCCAATTTCGTTTTTCAGGGCGGCTTCGTAGGCTAATTCAACGTTGAAATCGCGAATTCCACAGTTATACGCTGAGGCAATTGCCAAACCGGTAAAATTGGTTCCAACGCCCGATACATATTTACTACATGCTATTCCATCGCCCAGCCAGCCCGCATCTTTGTAAACCAGCAACTGGCTTTGTACCCAGTCGGAATAATACTCAGGATAAGCCACCGCCCACAATTGGGTGAGGTTCCAGAAGGCGCCCCAAATGGCATCGGTGTTATAGTGGTTGTGAATGGGCTGACCTTTTTTGTTGAGTTCAATTTGTCCATTCTCGCCGTTATTTTTCGGATAAGCGCCATTCACATCGCTGGCCAAACCTCGGCCAAGCAAGGCGTGAAACAGTCCGGTATAAAGCTTTACTTTATCGCTTTTATTGGTTCCTTCAACTGTAATCCGACCCAAATATTCCTCCCATGTTTTGTTCGCAATTTTTCGGACCTGATCAAAATTCATATTCTTTGCTTCTGTTTCCAGGTTTAGTCGGGCATTGGCAACCGAAGTGTACGACAGGCCAATTTTGATTTCAATTTTTTCATTTTCTTCTGTATTGAACGTAAAATACTTGCCCGCGCCAACACCTTTTTCTTCTTTTTTATCCGGAGTTATTTTGTCTTTGACAAAACTTCCAAACGACGCCGGTTTCTTGCTCATTTTTCCTGAAAAATACATTCTGACATCGGCGCCTTTCTGATATTTATTTACATACACCGGATAGGTTATCACATACCCTTCGATACAACCGTCGCCGGAATAAGAAACCCAGGCATCTTTTACTTCGCCGCTTTCGCCCTGTTTATTTCCAATGTCGAAAAGAATATTGGCCTGACTGGTTTTCGGGAAGGTGTACCGATGAAATCCGACCCGTTTCGTGGCCGTGAGCTCAGCCTTGACCTTATAATCTTTCAGGATAACCGAATAATAACCGGGTTTGGCACATTCATCTTTTTTGTCGAATGACGAACGATAACCTTCCTCTGTTTTATCGAGTGCACCCGGAATGGTTTGCAATGCCCCGGTTGTAGGAGCAATTACAACGCCGCCCACCTGAAACTCATGAAAATTAGCAAATCCTTCGATTGAAGTGTGCCGAAAATCGTAACCAACAGCCTGCCATCCTCCCTAAAAAAAAAAATAATAAATTCACAATTCAAACCCCACCAAAAAACAATTAAAAAACCAAATTTTCTTCACACCCTTGGTTCCTTTCCATATTGTTTTTGCGTGATGCATTAATAGCTTCAATGGTAAATTGCTTGCCCCGATTGTATCTCTGACCTAAATCGATGACAATTTTCTCGTACAAAGGACTCGCTATTTCATAAACTGGTTCCGTACGACAACCTCCATCAGTCTGGAAAAGTCCGATGGAAGCCATGACGAACCACGCGCTCATTTGTCCCTGGTCTTCATCTCCCAGATATGCATTTGCCAACCCACAACCGTAATATTTCTCAATAATTGAACGGCTCCAGCGTTGTGTCAGCCAGGGATGATCGACCCAGTTGAAAAGAAAAGCAAAATGCATGGATTGTTGATTTCCCTGGACTACCGGATAATCCCAGTACTGATCGTTGGGCGCATTGTATCTCCACGGTTCGCTGACTTTAAAGCCCCAATTGAGGCGTTCAACAAATTTGTCTTTCCCGATAACTTTTGCTAGTTCGGTCACATTCTGAGGAACAAAATAACTCAGCTGCCATGAGTTTCCTTCTACATAATGATGGTTTCTTCCGGTTTGAAATGGGTCGAATGGTGTAACAAATTTACCATTGCTTTCGCGCATCTGGGCAAAACCATTTTCTGGATTGAATGCATTTTTCCACCATTCACCACGATCTGCAAAGATCTTGTAATCTGCTTCTTTCCCCAACGATTTTGCAAATTGGGAAACGGTCCAGTCGTCATACGAGTATTCAAGGGTATTTGAGAAACGTCCCAAATCGGATGGCACATATTTGTATTTCATATACGGAACCAGGTCTCGGTTGCCTGCAAACCCACCAGCAACCTGTGTGGCTGGGGTTGTTTGCATTTTCTTCATGGCCTGAAATGCCTTTTCTGTATCGAAATCGCGAATACCCATTTGGTAGGCTGACACCATCAGCGGAATTTCATGTTCGGCGACCATTACCGGGATATATTCCATACCGGCAGGCCCTTTTGCCAACCATCCCGATACATCGTACATGGCCAGTTGTGAATTCACCCATTTCGACGACCATTCAGGAGTGACCAAATTCCAGAACTGGTTCAGATTCCAGAAGGTGTTCCAAAAAGCATCGCAGCCTAAAGCAAGATGATTCGGATTTGAAAATTTGTGTTTGGTTTCGTCGGGAGCAATCCACTCCCCGTTTACATCGCTCCATGTATTACGACAAAGCGAACGGAAAAAATTACTATAAAACCGGACCTTCTCAAGTCGGTTGCTGGTTGAGATTTCTATTCTCGACAAGTAGTTGTTCCACACTTTTTTCTGGTTCTCCACCACTGCATTGTAGTTCCAGCCAAAAGGTTCCGAAATTTCTTTGGCAAGATTCTCGCTTGCATTTTCGATGCTTACCAAAGAGATACCTGAACGGGTTTGTACAATATTCGATTTTTGGGTGTCGAATTCCACATAAACTCCGGCATCCCTCAAATTTTTACCTTTGATTTGATTCAAATCAACCAATTCGTTGTTAATCCAACCGCCCATCTTTTTTATAGGTTGATCGAATTCTATTACAAAATGAACGATGTATTCCTGGTCAGCATCGTTGCTCCACACCGTTGGGCGGGGCGAAATCTGGTGGCTTTTCCCTTCAATGCGGTAATCGCTTACTTTATTTATCTCTATGTCCAGTAGATTATAATCATACTCTGCCTGAACATGCAAATCAATCATCACCCGGCCATCTTTTTCTTTCGGGAATGTGTAACGCTGAAATCCGCAACGGGTTGTTGCTGTTACTTCTGCCCATATTTTTGTATCGGGCATGTATATTTTATAATAACCAAGAGGCGCTTCTTCAGTAGTCTTATCTATCCGTGACCGATATCCTGAGTCAGGATCGAATTGGTCTCCAACTTTGGTTTGCAGTTCGCCGTTGGTTGGCATCATTCCCAATCCGCCCATTGTCCACTCGTGAATATGGCTAAAACATCCGATTGTTTCAAAAGTGGGTTGATAACCAGCCTGCCAACCCATATTTTGGTTGTCGGGGCTCATTTTCACCATACTAAAAGGCATCCACGGTCCGGGTGCAATCATCCAGCGTGAATGTGCTGTCCCGATGCGTGTATCAACATAGTCGGCCAATGTTTGCAATTTTTGCGGTGCCCGAATAATTGTTCCTTTTTCAGCTTCTTTCCCATTAACAAGAATACGGTAACTGCTTTCTTTGGTCTTCGAAACGGAAGGCATAGGCGCTTCCAACTGGTAACGCGCAGTATCCAGAACCGTTTGATATATTGACTTTCCATCCAATTCAACTTCCAACGATGGATTGCCCGACAAATGTTCAACATCGACCAATAAAGGCTGAACTCTTTTCCTGCCTTTTTGTAATTCATATTTAGCAGCCTCTACCGAGCGGATAAAGACCTGATCATCGTTCTTCAATTCAACGCCACTGGGGCCTTCCAGCCGTAAATGGTCGAAAACTACCCACGATCCTTCCAGAATTGTAATTGTAACACAATTTCCTCCTTGTTTTATGATCCCTTTATTAATGGGTATTTCGAGAATGCGTTCCACCGATCCGGATGTTGTTCCGGTAAGTGACGCATCTGTTCCTCCCTTCAACAGAAACTTGCTTTGTTGCGAGTTTACATTCACTTTCAGGAGCGACTTTTTAGGATTCGAATCGACCAGATCAATAACCAGTTTCCAATTCTCATCGGAAGGCAAATTATTTATCCCGAATAAAATATTTACCTCGTGGGTGCGCCATCCCGAAGTTCCCCAGGTACCGCCCCAGGTGTCGTCCGGGCCTGGCAATACATACGGGAAGTCGTTTTTTTCAGTTGACCTTCCTATTAAATAATAACGGTCTTCAAACCCAAAATCTTTGCTCAGAAACTTTTTATAGTCAGATGGCCCCAAGGCTAAATCAGACGAAGAATTATCATTTGTTCCTATTTTCCAAACAATAGAGGCAAAAACACCATTATTTAAAAAAATTAAAATTGCGGCAATACATCCAATCAATCTCTGCATATCGATTTAATTTAAATTCAAAAAAAACAACACCTTTGGTTTAATAGTGATAAAAGTTAGTAACCATTCCTCATTCAAAATCATTTGCGAATAAAGTATTTTCCGGCACAAACAATCCGAACATTCAACTCTCATTTTTTTAAACTCTGATACTACTTTTCATTTAATGATTATTTTACCCATTAAATATTCGGCCCCTCATTTGTTCAGATAAACATTTGTATGTGCAAACTTATGAATATTTATCCAATGAACAAATTCTATTTTCATGTTTTTAATTTTTATTTCTCGAAGAGATTACTTCTGCGTCTCTCATCCATAAAACTGACGAAAAGGTGTCTGTGTTGCTTCATAACCAGAAAGCATCCACCAAAAATTATCGGGGTCTTCTTCTCAAATACAGACCGCCCCAATCAAGTAAAATAAAAACAATTAAATAACTGATAGAAAGTAACATAAAAAGCACAAAAACATTATTTAATTTTTCAAAAGAAGTAATCTAGATTCTCGATAAATTGGAAATCTGCGAAACAGCATTGCAAAAAATAAAAAAAATCGCACAATCGTATCCACAATAAAAATATTTATATATTTGCAAAAACAAAATGTTCATACATACGTCACATAACAACCTACATACATGGTTGACTATAACAAATTAAAGCTTCGCCTTGATCGTACTTACAGGATCGTACGTTGCATCATCATTTCTGACGCTGTCACAATCGATGATTCTTCTTGCTTGCTAACCTTAAAAAAAATCCAGAGACAACGTATACACCAAGATCCGGAATAATCTTGGTAAAGAAATAAGATAAAAAAACAATCTATGTATAACTAATTTTTAATGCCTATGAAAAAAAACGATCTCAAACACAAAATTTATCTACTGCATTCCAAAAAAATCCAAGTTGGAATACATTATTTAATTAAACTTAAATCTTAACGAAAATGCCTATTCCCGGAAATTTAACTTTTCTATTAAAGGTTGTAACCTTTTTAGCTTTGCTTTTCGTTACCATTTTGGTCAGAGTACAGAGTAATGACAAATCGGAAGAGCCAATTTACGGTGCGGCGGTTGTTAACTTAGAAAATGGGTACGAGCCATCTGTAATGAGTTTTACGGCACAGATGGCATTCGCGATTATGAATACGGCCAGTATGAAGACTGCGGCCAGTTGGGAGCATAGTATGTAATGTCGGCAATCGGTCTATTCGATGTAAAAAGGACTGACGGAAATCAATCCTTCATTTCAGATAAGCATTCGCTTTTCGATAAAATCACGATTAAACTCAATAGTGATTATTACACAGGCGACACATTCATCATTGAACCCGGGGCAATAGAAAAAAACATTTATATACAATCCACTGTAATGAAAGGAGCTGACACGACAGCATCCATCTGGATTAAATTGATGTTGTTGACGGAACACAAAAATTTATTGAAAATCAGACAACCAAATATTGAATTAATCCTTTTATACAAAAAACAAACACAAAATATCGACTTAAAAATGAATAATGAAAGATTTCTAAACTTAACTATTAAAAAAAATATAGTATGAAAATGAAAATCAATCTCTCTACATTGCGCAATTTTATGCTGATTATTACATTAATATGTAGTTCAAGCATAATGGCCGTAAGTCAATCAAACCGCCCGGCTGAGTCTCCTCAAAAAATCAGTGGTGTCGTAAAAGATGCTTCAGGCGAGACTTTGGTTGGTGCATCGATACTGGAGGAAGGTACTACAAATGGTGTAGTAACCGATCTCTCGGGAGGTTTTACAATATCTGTGAAACCGAATGCCAGACTATTGGTTCAGTACATAGGTTATGAAAAAATTACGGTTGATGTCGGTCAAAAGACATTTTTTGAAATCGTAATGAATATCGCTTCTAAAGGCATTGATGAAGTCGTTGTAGTGGGTTATGGCGTTCAGCAAAAAGCTACTTTGACAGGGGCTGTTTCTTCAATTAAAAACAATGAAATTATCACAACCAAGAATGAGAACCTGCAGAATATGCTGACCGGTAAAATTTCAGGTCTTCGCGTTCTTCAGAACTCCAGTGAGCCTGGCCAGTTTAATAGCTCCATTGATATTCGTGGTTTTGGGACACCACTGGTTGTCATTGACGGTGTACCCAGAAACAATATGGCACGTTTGGATCCGGAAGATGTTGAAAGTATCTCTGTAATCAAGGATGCATCCGGTGCTGTTTACGGTTCACGTGCAGCAAATGGTGTTATCATCATCACCACCAAGAAAGGAACAAAGACAGGTGCGGCAAATATCAGCTACTCAGGGAATATGACATGGCAAACTCCTTCCAATTATCCCGATTTGGTTGAAGCCGCCGACTGGATGACTCTCTATAATGAGTCGCAGAAACACAACGTTGATAACAGCAGTTTAGTTCCCAAATATTCGGCTGATGAAATTGAATCATACCGCAACGGGACCAAACTTTCGACGAATTGGAAAGAAGCTGTCATGCGCAACAGCGCTCCCGAAACACAGCATACGTTAAGTGCAACGGGTGGCAACGATGCAATTACTTATTATACCAGCGTCGGGTATCAGTACCAGGGAAGTTTCCTTCAGACCGATGCCATCAACTATGAAAAATACACTGTTCGCAGCAACATCTCTGCAAAAATTTCTAAAAACATCCAGTTCGACCTGAATTTGGCAGGTTTTATCGATGAACGGCAGTCGTCACCATACGGTTCAAACGACATTGTCAGAGCGATGTGGCTGCAGCGTCCTATGGACAAAGTCTATTACGATGAAGAATCAAAAAAATATGCTATGATGGATTGGAATGTAATTCTCAATCCCGTGGCGATGATGGATAAGAAACTTGTAGGTGAAAACAACTACAAGAGCAAATGGTTTCAATCAAACGCTGCCCTTACTTATAATGTTCCCTTTGTAGAAGGCCTTTCTTTAAAATCGATGTATAGTTACGACTACACGTTGAATGACAACAAAGAGTATACAAAAAGTTTTTCCTTGTATTTGCCGACAGGTGCAGAATATAAAGCAAATACCCAGAAAAGCGGCAACAGTAAAATCACCCGTTATTTCTACGGAAAAGATGCAAGTCTGTGGCAATTGCAGGTTGCATATGTGCGTAAATTCGGAAACCATTCGATAAATGCCATGAATCTTCTTGAAAATTCACATTATCAGGGAGACAACTTCTACGGCAATCGTTACCTGGTACTTCCTTTACCACAAATATTCGCCGGTATAACCGACAACCAAGAGATCAAGCAAAGTACTTCCAGTGGTTCACTTTATGACTATGCAAACCGCGCATCAGTGGGTCGTCTTTCCTATGGCTTCAAAAGCAAGTATCTGGCTGAATTCTCATACCGTTACGAAGGTTCTTCAAAATTCCCGAAAAATAGCCGTTGGGGATTTTTCCCTTCAGTTTCGGCTGGTTGGAGAATTTCGGATGAGAACTTCTGGAAAAACTCATCGCTTAAATTCATCGACAACCTGAAACTTCGCGGATCGTATGGTATAACAGGTGACGATAGCGCTTTGGCTTATCAATTTATGAGCGGATACCAGTATCCTGTTTCAGGAACTGGCATAAGCCGTCAAGGACTGCCTGCCGGATATATCTTTGGAAATTCATTCGTTTCTGCATCAAGTAATACAGGTCTACCCAATAACGCGATAACCTGGTATAAAGCAAAAACGCTGAACATCGGATTGGATGCCGTTGCATAGGAAGGATTATTGGGTGCAACCGTTGAATATTTCAATAGGGACCGTTCAGGCCTTTTGACGACACGCTTAGGAAGTCTGCCTGGTATTGTCGGAGCAAATCTACCACAGGAGAACCTGAACAGTGACCAAAACCGTGGTTTTGAACTGGAACTAAGCCATATCAATCGCATTGGAGATCTCAGGTACCAAATAAAAGGGAATATTTCCTACACAAAAACCAAGACAAAATATTATGAGATGGCTAAATTGGGTAATTCGTACCTGAATTGGCGCAATGGAGTTAACGAGCGGAACAACAACATTTGGTGGGGTTATTCAGGAAATGGCCGCATCACAAGTTGGGATGAGATATATAACAACCCTGTCTATACCGGACGTGGCTCTATCCTCGGCGATTATGAATATATGGACTGGAACAATGATGGATGGATCAACGACCTCGATGTTCATCCACTGGCTATCAACGGACAGGTTCCTCTCATCAACTACGGCTTTACAATCAATGCACAATGGAAAGGTTTTGATTTGACCATGCTTTGGCAGGGTGCGGGTAAAAAATATGTCATTGCCAGAGAATTCCTGTATCAACCTCTCTGGTCCACGACCAATGCAATCAGTGATTTCATGGATCGCTGGCATCCTGCGGACCCAACTGCAGACCCGTACAATCCAGACACAGAATGGGTTACGGGCCAATATGGTTATACAGGCACATCACCAAACTCACTTTCTGATTTCAACATTCAAAATGCAGCTTATTTAAGGCTGAAATCGATGGAAATCGGTTATTCCCTGCCTGATAAAGTACTCAATCATATCAATATAAAAGATGTCAGAATTTATGCCAGCGCCTATAACCTGCTAACGTTTACAAAGTTAAAATACATGGACCCTGAGTTCTACACAAATAATGATACTAGTAAATCAGGTCTTACAGATCTTGGATACAACTATCCCATTAACAAGACCTTTTCAATTGGTATAAACGTGAAATTTTAAAACTGACGAATTATGAAACTGAAAAAAATCTTAATGATCATAGGTTTAAGTGCCTCTATTTCTGCTTGTACCGACATGGATATTCCGCCGATAAACTTATTGGGTGAGAATGATATATACGGCAGTAATGAAGGCGTAATGAGTAATATCGCCCGTATCTACAGCAGACTTCCTATCGAGGATTTCAAATATTATTATCCATCAGGCTTCAATTTCAGTGGAACTCCGTATAAGCAAATGTGCTGTTTGACGGGTGAAGCCGTCGGCCGGGATACACAAGCTGCCGACAATGAAGGGTTCTCTTATTGGGATGATGGGTATTCACAAATCCGCGATATCAATATGCTCCTTGAAAAACTCCCACAATATTCATCTTCCTTGACGGAATTGAATGTTAAGACGTATCTGGGCGAGGCTCATTTTGCAAGGGCCTACACGTATTTTGCCTTGGTAAAACGATATGGCGGGGTTCCCCTGATCGATGCCATCATAGATTATCCTGCTTCTGTCGATATGGAGGGAACACATTTATTCCGTGCTTCGGAAGAAGCTATCTGGGATTTCATCGCATCCGATCTTGACTATGCCATAGAGAATCTGCCTGAAATTTCACCGGCAAAAGGACGTGTAAACAAATATGTTGCCGCTGCATTCAAATCACGGGCAATGTTATATGCCGGAAGTATTGCAAAATACAATACGGTGAATGATAGTCAGGATCAAAACGGCACATCGGTACGCATTTGTGGCGTTCCTTCAACCCGTGCAAACGACTATTTCAAAGCCGCTTATGATGCAGCCAAACTGGTTGTTTCGTCAAATAAATATTCATTGTACAAAGGTCTTTGGAAAGCAAATGACCCAACCGCTCAGTATAACAATTTCAAGAATTTGTTCCTGACCGAAACGTCTGAAAACATCTTTGTAAAGTATTACGATGCAACCAATAGTACACACGACTATGATGAATCAGTACAACCTGCCCAGACAAAATCGGGTGGTAACGACTCTGAAGTTAATCCGAGTATGGACTTCATTGAAATGTTCGACGGGATTGCCAAGAATAACAACGGTCGTTTCAAAAACATTGACGATAACGGCAAATACGTTCTTTTCAATTCACCGTTAAATGCGTTTGCCAATGCAGAACCCCGTTTACGCGCCACGGTGATTTTCCCGATGGACACATACAGAAGTCAGGTTATTGAAATTCGCCGTGGTATCTGGATCGGTAGTGCAAGCAACGGAATTTCGCCGCTAGCCAACGAAGGTGATGTTGGCAACTGCAACCAATTGACTGATCCCAACCTTAAACTGGCAGCAAGTTTGGGTTCGAATCCTGCCATAACGTTGAAACCGGGTGACCCGAATGGGACAAGCATGAAGTGTGCCGGCGTCAATGGTCCGGTATCCAATTGGGATTTCGGCAATGTTGGAGGTATTTACCTTCGTAAATATCTGGCAGAAAGCGGCGTGACCAACGGTTACAATTCGACCCAAAGCTGGATTGAGATTCGTTATGCAGAAGTTCTCCTGAACCAGGCCGAAGCTGCCTACGAATTGTTCAAGGCTGGTGTCTCTGGTGATAATTACCGCACGGTAGCCTACAGCAACATCAACAGCATCCGCGAACGTGCAGGCGCTACATTGCTTTCCGGCGAGGCAGACCTTAACGACATGAATGTAATTCGTATTGAGCGCCGCAAAGAGCTTGCCTTCGAGAACAAGACCTATTGGGATCTCAAACGTTGGAGGGTTCTCTACGAAGAGCAGAACAACAGACGTTTCCGTGTTCTCAACTCGTTCTATTCAACCGACGCACAGAAATATTTCCTGTCTGTCAAGTTCCAGGAACCGCGTTCCGGCTATCAATATATCTTTACGTATGATACGAGATATTACTATCAACCAGTTCCTACATCGGAAATAAACAAGAATCCGAATTGCAAACAGAATCCAGGCTTTTAATCCAATTCAAAATTTATGAATATGAAAAATATCAAATATTTTGCTTTATCGTTTCTTCTCCTTGCAGGCATCGTTTCCTGCGAAGATGACAACTACGATTTTCCGGCCGAGACATTCAAAGGATCTCTTGTCGATGCAGGAACCAAAGTCCCTTTCCAAACGGCGATTGGCAATACTGGCGTCCGAATTACTATGAAGGAATATAGTTGGAGCGACAATCCAACGCCATACTACATGTATTGTATGATAGACGGTGAGTTCAACAATACAAAAATATTTGAAGGTAATTATGGTGTAAAACCGGAAGGCGCTTTCGTTCCATTGCAGGAAGAGATTTTTGATATCAAAGGTACAGTTGAAAAACGTTACGAGGTTGAGCCCTTCCTCCGTGTTGATTGGGTCGGAGAACCCGTTATCAACGCCAACGGTACTGTAACGGTTCAGGTAAAGATCACCCGCGGTAATTCAAATCCAGCTTATCAGCAAGCGCTGAAAGAGGCTTGGTTGTTTGTTGGCGAAACACAATACGTTGGAGACTTCAGTTACAGTCCGAACTATTCCACCAAATTGATCAGCGCAACTTTACCTAAATTGGATGAAACAGTTTCCATTACCACAGGTTGGCCAGGCGGTATCGGGACCGGGTCACAAAGAACATTCCCCGCCTACGCAAGAAAGTATTTTCTGAGAGTAGGGGCCAGAATCGATTTACAAGTCAACAGTACCAATGTGTACAACTATACAACAATTAAGGAAATAACAACAAAATAGAGGTAAATCTTTGTGGGCTCCCCGAAGGACCTGTCTTATGGGTTCTTCGGGGATATCCACAGAAATATCCCCGAAAACTAGTTTGTACTTTTACGGATTTGTCCTCTATTTATTCCGAATTTTAGTTACTTAGTTCTGCATTACCAATCGTATTTCTACCAGCAGAGGTGTAAAAGCAGACTTTTCTTTGAAATCTCGTATACATGAGTCTTTCACTTATTTTAAAAAACATTTTATACATTTAACCCGAAATTAAGAACACCAAAGTTTCTTAACAAATAAAATGAAACTAGAAGTAAACCATAATAGTTCAACTCCTCTACACATGCAGGCAGAGAAACTCTTAAGAGAGCTGGTTGCAAAAAAGGAGTATCAGGAAGGTAAATTACTTCCTAGCGAAGTCGAACTATCAAAGCGACTTGGTATTTCAAGGAATACCTTGAGATATTCCATCCTCAAGCTGGTAAATGAAGGTTTATTGTCTCGAAAAAAAGGGTATGGGACAAAAGTTTCAACAAAAGGTATTTCCGGAAGGGCAAAAAACTGGCTGAGCTTTTCACAGGAAATGAAAGCAATGGGGATAGCTGTTTGCAACTTTGAGCTTCACGTAAGCTGGCAAGTACCCGATAAAGATGTAATTTCATTTTTCGATATAAAGCCAGACACAAGAGTACTGACACTTGAAAGGCTTCGTGGAAAAGAGAATTTTCCATTCGTGTTTTTCATTTCTTATTTCAATCCTAAAATCGGGATTACCGGAAACGATGATTTTAGTCGTCCATTATATGAAATTCTGGAAGAAAAATATCAGATTAAAGCTTCACTTTCCTATGAAGAATTGAGTGCTATTAAAGCAACTCCATTTTTGTGTAAGAAACTTAATATTAGCCCCGATGATCCTGTACTATTTCGTAAACGATTTGTTTACGACGAAAACAAACGCCCGATAGAGTTCAATTTTGGATATTATCGTGGTGATAGTTTTGTTTTCACGGTTGAGAGCGAAAGAAAATGATTTTTCCCCCCAGAGACTGTTTGAAATTTGTAGTATTTACCAGTTCCTATTCTTCCAATTTTCATTTTTAACATTACACCCCGAACCAAATTACACGTATTCTTTAGTTAAAACCGTTAAATAAAATTCGAGAATACGAATAATTTGACTAATTATTTTTGTGATAACCATCACATTGTTAATTTTGGCATCTCAAAAAAACAAAAAGATAAGCGACCTTATCATGAACAAGATTATAGAGAAAGAATTTTTTTCGTCTAAAGTGGCTCGTTTCGTAATAGAAGCTCCCCGCATTGCCCGCTCGCGTAAACCGGGTCATTTTATCATCCTGCGGGTCGATGAAAAGGGCGAACGCATTCCGCTGACCATTACTGATGCCGATGAAAAAGCCGGCACCATTACATTGGTGGTGCAAAAAGTAGGTGTGAGTTCCGAAAAACTTTGCGCCCTTGAACCGGGCGACGAAATACTTGATGTAGTTGGTCCGCTCGGCCGGGCTACCGATATTCACAAAGTAGGTACAATTTTGGCATGTGGCGGAGGCGTTGGCGTGGCCCCCTTGTTCCCTATTGTTCAGGGTTTCAAAAAGGCAGGCAACCGGGTAATCTCTATTCTTGCGGCACGTAGCAAAGACCTGATTATTCTTGAAGATGAAATCCGCAAGTGGTCGGACGAAGTATTTATCATGACCGATGACGGCTCGTACGGGAGACAAGGTTTGGTAACAGCTGGTGCCGAAGAGGTAATCTTGCGCGAAAAAGTAGACGAATGTGTTGCCATCGGACCTGCTGTAATGATGAAATTTACTTCTCTTCTGACAAAAAAATACAACATTCCGACCCAGGCCAGCCTCAATGCGATGATGGTTGACGGTACCGGAATGTGCGGCGCCTGCCGGGTAAGCGTGGGCGGACAAACCAAATTCACCTGTGTCGACGGCCCTGAATTCGACGCCCACCAGATCGACTTCAACGAACTGATGCTCCGGCTGGGCGGTTACACGGAACTGGAAAAAGAGGCTTATCAACAATATTTCGAATCATCAAAAAAGTAAGCCATGACCGACCCAAAAGAATACCTTAAAATTGAACGCGAAAAAGAATGGCGCGTTGAACTTCGCAACAAAACAAAAAATAAAGAACGCACCGATATACCGCGGGTAAAAATGCCCGAAATGGATCCGAAGGAACGTATTAAATACCAGGATCGGGAAGTGAACCAGGGTTTGTCGGCCACACAGGCACAAACCGAAGCCATCCGTTGCATGGACTGTGTAAACCCCACCTGCATTGAAGGTTGCCCGGTAAGCATCAACATTCCGAAGTTTGTAAAGTACATTGAAAAAGGCGAATTTCTGAATGCGGCCCAAACACTAAAAGAAACTTCGGCGCTTCCGGCCGTTTGCGGCCGTGTTTGTCCGCAGGAAAAACAGTGCGAAAAAAATTGTTTCTATACTCAAAAACTAAAAAAAGACGCTGTTGCAATTGGCTACCTCGAACGTTTTGCAGCCGACTATGAACGCGAAAGCGGACAAATTTCGGTTCCTGAAACAGCTTCAAAAAATGGGATTAAGATTGCAGCTATTGGTTCGGGACCAGCCTCCCTTTCCTTTGCAGGCGATATGATCAAACTGGGTTACGATGTAACTGTATTCGAAGCACTGCACGAAATTGGTGGCGTTCTGAAATACGGCATCCCTGAATTCAGGTTGCCCAATAAAATTGTGGATGTGGAACTGGAAAACCTGAAAAAAATGGGCGTGAAGTTCGAAACCAATTTCATTGTCGGTAAAACAGCCAGTTTCGGCGACCTGAAAGCCGAAGGTTTCCAGGCCTTTTTCGTGGCCAGTGGCGCCGGACTGCCCAACTTCATGAATATACCGGGAGAAAATTTCAACGGTATTCTTTCATCGAACGAATACCTGACCCGTGTGAACCTGATGAGCGCAGCCAACGAAACGTTCGACACACCGGTTTTCAAAGGGAAAAATGTAGCCGTGATTGGTGGTGGCAATACCGCCATGGACTCGGTACGTACAGCAAAAAGGCTGGGCGCCGAACGGGCCATGATTATTTACCGTCGTAGCCGCGAAGAAATGCCTGCCCGCGTGGAAGAAGTGAAACATGCAGAGGAAGAAGGTATCGAATTTATGAACCTGAACAACCCGGTTGAATATTTTGCCAATGAAAAAGGCCATGTAAACCGGATTCGGCTGCAACGGATGGAACTGGGTGAACCCGATGCTTCGGGACGCCGTAAACCAGTTACAGTAGAAGGTTCGGAATACGACATTGAGGTTGATCTCGTGGTGGTTGCCGTTGGTGTATCGCCTAACCCGCTGATAAAAAACGCACTTCCTGAACTGAAAGTGAGCCGCTGGGGAACCATCGATGTTGAAGAAGGCAAAATGCAAAGTTCGATACCCGAACTGTTTGCCGGTGGCGACATTGTACGCGGTGGAGCAACGGTAATCCTTGCAATGGGCGATGGCCGTAAAGCCGCTGCCTCAATGCACGAATATTTGCAACAACGAGTAATGAGTTGTGAGTAGAGAGTTTCAGGATATGTATCGTAAATCGTAAATTATTGAATAAAAATAGTGGTATGGCAAATTTAACAACCCGTTTTTTCGGACTTGAGCTAAAAAGTCCGGTAATTGCAGCCAGCAGCAGCATGACCGGGAACCTGGAGCAAATCAAAAAAATAGCAGAAGCCGGGGCTGGCGCCGTTGTCCTGAAATCGATATTCGAGGAAGAAATTTACCATCAGTTGCAGGATGAACTGAGCCTGCGCTCGGAAATGCATTCCGATCCGGAATACCTCGATTATTTCGACTATGTTATTAAAGATGAAACACTAAAAAAATACGTCCAATTGGTAGCTGCGGCAAAAAAAGCCATTGATATCCCGGTGGTTGCCAGCATCAATTGTGTTAGTTCGGGCGACTGGATGTTGTTTGCAAAAAAGATTGAAGACGCAGGAGTTGATGCCCTTGAACTGAACCTTTTTGTAATGCCTTCAGATGCCGGCAAGAGCAGCGAAAGCAACGAACAGTTCTATTTCGATACCATCCGGAAAGTAAAAGGAAAAGTGAGCATTCCGGTTTCCATTAAAATCAGCCATTACTTTTCGAACCTCGCCAAAATGACCCGCGACCTTTCGGGAACCGGCATTGCAGGAATCAGTTTATTCAACCGTTTCTTCGCCCCCGACATTGATATCGATACGCAAAAAATAGTTTCGTCCAACGTGCTGAGCCAACCCGACGAGTACCTTTTGCCACTTCGTTGGACAGGCATCCTTTCCAGCCAGGTACAATGCGACCTCGCAGCAACTACCGGTATTCATTCGGCCGAAACGGCCATTAAATTTTTGCTGTCCGGGGCATCTGCAATCCAGGTGGCTTCGGTTCTGTACAACGAAGGCGTGGAAGCAATTTCAACCATCAACAAAGGAATTGCCGAATGGATGGACAAAAACAAGTATCAGAACATTAATGATTTCAGAGGTTCACTGAGCATGAAAAACGCAGAAAATGCAGGTACTTTCGAGCGTGTCCAGTTCATGAAATACTTTGGCGGAAAAGAATTTTAAGCGATTAAATATTACAACGGGGTTATCCCTGTTTTTCTCAGAATTGCAATACGTACTGACCGGATGAATAAAAGTCGTCCGGTCAGTATTGTTTCTGAACCATGTCAAAAGCATGACAAACCTCCGTGTTTTTGCACTGAAAATCACCTTCTTTTGCCGCCGTTTAAGATTTCAGAAAAAATTGTACCTTGTATGAATACAATAACTCTTATTTTCAATTATCTGGGAATGAAAAACCTGCGGACAACAATCCAAGATTATACCATTATCACCTTTGGCCTGCTTCTGTTTGCAACATCGTGGACCCTGTTTCTTTTGCCTGTTAAAATTACAGGAGGAGGAGTAACCGGTATTGGAGCTGTTGTTTATTACAGCACAGGTATTCCCATGGGAGTCATTTATTTTATTGTAAATATTTTCCTGGTGGCTTTGGCGATCAAAATCCTCGGGGCAAACTTCGGGGTAAAAACGATTTTCAGCATGTCGGTATTAACAATTTTGCTGACTGCCCTTCAGAAAATATTTACAGAGCCAATTATCGACGATATGTTTTTGTCGGCAGTACTCGGCGGAATGCTTGGCGGCATCGGGCTGGGAATTGTTTTTTCACGCGGCGGCAGCACCGGTGGAACCGATATTATTGCGTTAATCGTAAATAAATACCGAAATGTCTCGCCTGGCCGGGTCATCTTATATTGCGATGTAATTATCATCGCGTCTTCCTATTTTGTTTTTAAAGCCCTCGACAAGATGGTTTACGGATACGTTTCCATGTGGGTCGTTTCGTATACAGTCGATGCCTTTATAAACGGTTCGAATGCTTCTGCCCAAATTTTTATCTTTTCAGAAAAATTCGCAGAAATTGCCGATTCGATTAATAAGGAAGCAGGCCGTGGCGTTACTATAATTGATGGTACCGGTTGGTACACGAAAGAAAAAGTAAAAATTGTGATGACCCTTGTACGAAAACGGGAAACCAGCATAATTTTCAGAAACATAAAAGAAATTGACCCAAATGCTTTTATTTCGATGGGAAGTGTAATGGGCGTTTATGGACAGGGTTTCGAGAAAATAAAAATCTGAGACAACCAAAGAATACCTTCAATTTTTTATTCCCGTATTAAAAATTTATGCCGGATATTTCATTGTTTTTTTTCGTCTTTAAAATTTAATCAGGCTATATTTGGCTTCGGGAAAAACAATCTTTCTTCGTCGCTCCCCGCATTTCCTATCGTTTATTGGGGATCAGAAAGATAAATAACTTTGGGATATAACATTCCGGAGAAAATAAAAATGAACAAAATGCGTTTTGCATGTTAAACTATTTTGAAACGATGAACAGCAAACAAGCCTTCAGAAAATTGGGACAAAAACTTTGGTCTTTTCGAAAATATATTCTTTTATTGATCCTGATTATTATCGCAATACTTATAGCTTCAACGCTATATCACAATTACTTAAACGATTTAGCCGAAAAAGAAAAACAGTTAGCCGAAAAAGAAAAACCGGAACCGGAAATGTTTCTTGGCTTTCCTGTCGATTCGTTCAACATCGAAAGCGGGTTGATCCGTTCGGGACAAAATCTTTCTGATTTGCTGGTTCGAAAAGGCATTTCAATGACAACGATCGATCTTCTCGTAAAACAATATATCTGGGTTTTCGACGCGCGAAAAATAAAAACACTAAACAAGTATCACTATCTAACGAAGAAGGATGCACTTTCGTCGCTCGCATACTTTATTTACGAGATCAACCCGAAACAATACGTGGTTTATCAGTTCGCAGGCAAGCCCAATGTGTATTGTGTAAACAAGCCTGTTGAGGTGGTCACAAAAACCGCTACCGGTGAAATCAGGTCTTCCCTTTCGCAATGCTTCGAAGAACAAGGTATGAGCTATGAAATGACCAGCAAATTTGAAAATATGTACCAATGGACCATCGATTTCTTCGGGCTTCAGAAAGGTGATAAATTCCGGATTATTTATGATGAAGAAATGGTTGATGGAAAATCAGTTGGCATCGGAGATATTTATGCTGCTGAATTCGTTCACAACAATACAAATTATTTCGCATTTTTATATGAAACCGGGAATATCGAAAGTTATTTCGACGAAAAAGGACAAAGCCTGAAAAAGGCATTCCTGAAAGCGCCATTACAGTTTTCACGCATCAGTTCGCGATTTTCGAACAGCAGGTTGCACCCTGTATTAAAAATCAGGCGACCCCATCACGGCGTTGACTATGCAGCTCCAAACGGTACTCCTGTATTTTCAATTGGGAGTGGCAGTATCATCGAAAAAGCATATCAGGCCAGCGGCGGCGGAAATTATCTAAAAGTCAAACACAATTCGATGTATACAACCGTATACATGCACCTAAAAGGCTTTGCAAGCGGCATACGAAAGGGTGTTCAGGTAAAACAGGGACAATTGATCGGCTATGTTGGAGCAACCGGACTGGCTTCAGGTCCGCATCTCGATTTCAGGGTGTTTAAAAATGGAATTCCCATTGATCCCCTGAAAATGGAATCACCCCGGGTTGATCCGGTAAGCAAAGAAAAAATGCCCGAATTTACCGCGCTAAAAGATTCTCTGATGAACGAACTGAAGAAAATCAAATTCTAAAGTTCGTTTAGCACCTCTTCAATGACCCTCGGATAATGCTCGTATTCCAGTTCGTGAACTTTTGCAGCAACATCTTCCGGGGTATTGCCAGGAGTAATTGCACACTCGGCCTGGAAAATAATATCCCCTGCATCGTACCGTTCGTTCACACGATGAATAGTGATCCCCGAGACTTTGTCTTTATGGGCAACCACTGCCTGATGCACCTTCATGCCGTACATTCCTTTACCCCCGTATTTGGGCAATAATGCAGGGTGTATATTTATGATCGGGAATAACTCCGTAAGAAAAACAGGGACAAGCCAAAGAAAGCCTGCAAGTACAATTAAATCTATTTTCCGTTCTTCTAGAGAATCAATAATATCATTACTTCGATAAAAAGTATCGCGGTCGAAAGTAAATGTCTCTATTCCCAGTTTTTCTGCCCTGATAAGGGCATAAGCATCTTCTCTGTTCGACCACAAAGAATCAACCGCAACACTCTTATTATGAGCAAAATATTCGATGATTCGCTGTGCGTTGGTTCCCGACCCGGAAGCAAAAATTGCAATTCTTTTCATTCAAAAAAATAAAATTTCGCTTTTGAACATTCTAATAATCAGTTCAAATATAGCTTGGTTTAACATTTTTTAGCGTTTCAAATAAACACAATATTTCAATTTTATTTTGAAATATCAGGTGTAAATTTATTACTTTGCACCGAATTTTTTGAAACAAATTGAATATTAACCAAAATTTAGAACTATGTCTGACGTTGCAGCTAAAGTAAAAGCAATTATTGTTGACAAATTAGGTGTTGATGAAAGTGAAGTTACAAACGAAGCATCATTCACAAATGACTTAGGTGCGGATTCACTTGACACTGTTGAATTAATCATGGAATTCGAAAAAGAATTTGACTTGGCTATTCCGGACGACCAAGCTGAAAAGATTTCCACTGTCGGTGAAGCCATCGCCCACATCGAAGCAAATTTAAAGTAATCAATAACTATTTTATTTATGGAATTTAAACGGGTAGTTGTTACAGGTCTTGGGACCATTAACCCGCTTGGAAATTCTGTCGAAACCTTTTGGGACGGACTCCAAAACGGAGTTAGCGGAGCCGCTCCCATTCAAAGGTTCGATGCCAGCGGATACAAAACCCAGTTTGCATGTGAAGTAAAAGGATTTGATCCGGAAATTTACGTAGAAAAAAAGGAAGTGCGCAAGCACGACCCCTATACATTGTATGCTTTTGCTGCTGTTGCTCAGGCGATGGAAGATTCAGGTTTGAATCTTGATGTCATGAATAAAGACAGGGCTGGCGTTATTTGGGGGGCAGGAATCGGGGGGCTTCAGACGTTCTATGAAGAAGCTCAAAGCTTTGATCCGGAAAAGCCCAGGTTCTCTCCGTTTTTCATCCCTAAAATGATTGCCAATATTGCAGGAGGACTGATTTCTATCCGTTATGGATTCAGAGGGCCGAACTTTACTACGGTTACAGCATGTGCATCGGCTTCTCATGCAATCATCGAAGCGATAAATTATATCCGCATGGGAAAAGCTGACGTGTTTATAACCGGAGGCTCGGAAGCTGCTGTTAACCCGGCAGGTGTTTGTGGCTTTAATTCAATGAGGGCACTCTCAACCCGGAACGATGATCCGAAAACAGCTTCTCGTCCGTTCGACTTGGACCGCGATGGTTTTGTAATCGGAGAAGGTTCGGGTGCTTTAATCATCGAAGAATATGAACACGCATTGAAACGCGGTGCGAAAATTTATGCCGAACTTGCAGGAGGCGGAATGTCTGCCGACGCTTATCACATGACTGCTCCCGACCCGGAAGGCGGAGGTGCAACCCTGGTGATGAAGTGGGCCTTGGAAGATGCAGGCATGAAACCGGAAGATGTAGACTACATCAACGTTCATGGAACCTCAACCCCACTTGGGGATATTGCCGAACCACAAGCAATCGTACGATGTTTTGGCGATCACGCAAAAAAATTGAGTATCAGTTCTACCAAATCAATGACAGGTCACCTTCTGGGGGCTGCCGGCGCAGTTGAAGCTATCGCATCAATATGTGCACTTAAATATGGGATCATTCCTCCAACTATCAACCATTTTAATGACGACCCTGAAATAATACCGCTTGACTACACATTCAACGTGGCCAAAAAACGCGATATTAAAGTTGCCATGAGTAATACGTTTGGTTTTGGAGGACACAATGCAACTGTGATAATAAAGAAATTATAAAAAAGTGATACGAAAAATCGTACAAAGAATAAAGCTCTTTTCTTCTCCAAGAAAAGAGTTTTATTCTTTTTTAAAAACCTTGCTGGATTCATATCCTGAAAATTTAAAATTGTACGACACAGCAGTTATTCATAAATCGGCATCATTGGTCGATTCGCATGGAAATTATGTGAATAACGAACGGCTCGAATATTTGGGAGATGCAGTATTGGGGGCAGCCGTTGCCGATTTCTTATACAACCGCTTTCCCAGCCAGGATGAAGGTTATTTGACTCAAATGCGCTCGAAACTGGTGAACCGCAGTTTTTTAACACAACTCACTTATCAAATCGGGCTCAATCAGTTTATCGACTCGAATACCACCAGTGCCCTCGAATCGAGCCACATTTACGGCGATGCACTGGAAGCGCTCATCGGGGCAATTTATTTAGACAAGGGATATCTCGAAGCAAAAAAATTTATTACCCGCAAACTACTCCAAGGCTTTGTAAATCTGGATGAGATTCAGAAAACCAATACCAATTACAAAAGCCAGCTGATTGAATGGTCGCAAAAATACAAACGTGAAATTTCATTCGACACGGTCGAAGAAAGTCCGGAAAATGCCAAACAACCGTCGTTCGTATCTGAAATAAAAATTGAAGATAAAGTGATGGGCAAAGGAAGCGGCAATTCAAAAAAAGAAGCTCAACAAAACGCCTCAAAAGCGGCAATGGAAAATATTGAAAAGCAATTTCCTTTTCAACCTTAGCCAAATTCCGAAAAAAAGGACTGGATCATTATCCCGTCTAAAAGCCAAAACCTGAATTCACTTTAAGAAAAAACAATACCCGTTGTGTGAATTAGATTGCATGTTTTAAAAAGTCAACCGATTTGTTTCTAATAAATCGATTGATGTATTGAATAATAGTTAAAAACGTGATCTTTGATGATATTTTGGTTTTAAATTCGATAACCTATTTTAGGTTAAAAAATAAAAGTCATGAGATAAAAATACGGGTATGCCGAAAATACATATTTTTAGGGTTTTGTTTTTCTGAATGAAAAGAAGAACAAAACTCTTTTTTTTGAACTGATTCATAAAACATTGGCATACGAATTTATCATAGGGATTACGGAACACCGCATTTTGGGAAATATTTTTTCCGCCTACCTGATCGAAAAGGAACGAATGTTTTACTCGATCAAAAAGCTGGTGAAGAAATTCGACCTCGACCGATCGGATTATGTATTCACAGAACACGAAAAGGAACTGGTGAAGTTGATTGAAAATTACAGCGACGAAGCGTTGGTTCGCAAATTCGCCCGCAAAGGTAAAACCGACAACTTTTTTCAGAACCTCGATCCGGCGCTTTTTCAGGAGCACATCAGCCCGTATATCGACCGGCAGATTTCAAAATGTATTTCCATTCTGATGTCCGGACGGGTGCGTGTTTTTCTGAAACAGGCCAAATATGCCAACCTGTACGACGAAGATGAAGTGCAGGTAAACCGCTCGTTTGCCGGTTATGTTTTTCAGTTTGAACGGACTTCCGAAGGAACCCGTTACAATCTTTTGCTTGAACAGGATGGCGAACACATCAACCTTCAACATAAAAATGTGATAATCGTGGCGCACAACCCCTGTTGCCTGGTTTTCAGAAATAAATTGTACGCATTCGAAAACCTGTCTTCAAAAAAAATAGAACCTTTTCTGCAAAAGGAATTTGTCATCGTTCCGAAGCAGATGGAAGAGAAATATTACAAAACCTTTGTGCTGAACACGATCAAAGAGAACCGTGTGCTGGCAAAAGGTTTCACTATTGAAGAAAAAGAATCCGATCGGGTCGTGATTTTATCGCTCGAACCGACCCTTCAATACAAACCTGCTTTTTTTGTGCGTTTCAGGCAAGGTGAGAAAGAGTACGACCCGAATATGCAGTTGGGTGTTTTTGTCAGCATGGCGGAACAAGACGGAACGTATTTATTTACAAAAATCAAACGCGATTTTCAGTGGGAGGAGAATATTTTCGACACCCTTAAAAAACTTGGGTTAACAGAAAACCGGGGTGCATTCATTCTTCCTGTTACCGAATATCTCGACGATCAGGATTCTTTGTACGAACTGGTGAACTGGTTGAATATAAACCGTGAAACATTGGAGGAACAAGGTTTTGTGCTTCAGCAAAACAAACTCGACAAGGTTTATTCGACCGACAAACAGGAGTTCAATGTTGAAATTAAAGCCGAAGCCGACTGGTTCGATGTGTATGCCAAAGTAAAAATCGGCACCTATGACATCCCGTTTATACAATTGCGCAAACACATTCTGAACGGTATCCGCGAATTTGAACTGCCCAACGGCGAAATTGCTATTTTGCCCAAAGAATGGTTTTCCCGCTACCAGGAGATTTTGCCTTATGCCAAAATTTCCGGAGACAGCTTCCGGTTGAAGAAATTTCATTATCAATTGCTGCGAAAAAATCTGAAAGGCATTGACAAAACGTATTTCGCCCGGCTGGAGGAAATTGGCGAAAACCGGCAAAATATAATGCTTCCCGATAAACTGAAAGCCACTTTGCGCTCGTATCAGGAAGAAGGTTTTTCGTGGATGTTTCATTTGTATAGTCATGGCTTTGGAGGATGCCTGGCCGACGATATGGGGCTTGGGAAAACCGTGCAAACACTTGCTTTAATCCTGAAATTAAAACGGTTGAAACGCGAAGTTGTAGTTCCAAAATCTGATAGTCCGGGCATGCAACTCGACTTGTTTTCGGTTGCCGAAACAGAAATGACGCAACCTGCCTCGTTGATTGTTTTGCCTGTTTCTTTGGTTCATAATTGGGAGAACGAAATCAGAAAGTTTACTCCTTCGCTGAAGGTTTTCAAATATGCAGGCATCCAGCGAAAGAAGGTGGATTTTGAGAAAATACGTTTATACTACGATGTGGTTTTAACCACTTACGGAACAGTGCGCAACGATATTGAAACGTTGGCAGCTTATTCGTTTTTTTACCTGATACTCGATGAAAGCCAGTATATAAAAAATGCAGCATCGAAAACCTACAAGGCGGTCAGCCGCCTGGATTCGCTGCATCGGCTGGTGCTGACCGGCACGCCCATCGAAAATTCGCTGTCCGATCTATGGTCGCAACTGAATTTTCTGAATCCCGGATTACTGGGGAACCAAGCCTTTTTTAAACGCGAATTTCAAATGCCCATCGAGAAAAAAGACGACCCTGAAAAGCGCGAAAAGCTGCAAATGCTGATTCGTCCGTTTGTGTTGCGGCGCACCAAAGAAGAGGTGGCAAAAGACTTGCCTGCACTCACCGAGCAAATCCGTTATTGCACCATGGGGCGCGGACAACGCGAGTTTTACGAAAAGGAAAAATCGTTTATCCGGAATACCATTTTGCAGAACATCGAAAACCAAGGGCTTGAAAAATCGGCTTTCGTGGTATTACAAGGTCTGACCCGCCTTCGGCAACTGGCCAACCATCCCTCGATGGTTGAAAAGGCGGATGAACTGGAGTCAGGCAAGTTCAACGAAATTTTCCGTTGTCTCGAAAATCTGATGGCCGAAAACCACAAAGTGTTGATCTTTTCGTCATTTGTCAAACATCTCGATTTGCTAAAAGAGCGGATTGAAACCGAAAACTGGAAATATTCGGTGCTGACCGGGCAGACCCGAAATCGTGGAGAAGTAATCAATGCGTTCCAAAACGATCCCGATAACCGTATTTTCCTGATTTCGCTGAAAGCGGGTGGGGTAGGGTTGAATCTTACTTCGGCTGACTATGTTTTTATCATCGATCCCTGGTGGAATCCTGCGGCCGAGAACCAGGCCATCAACCGGGCGCACCGCATTGGTCAGGATAAAAAAGTATTTGTGTACCGGTTTATTACCGAACATTCCATCGAAGAAAAAATTCAGTTGCTGAAGGAAAGAAAGTCATTGCTGGCTGGGAAATTCATCAACTCGAACAACCCATTCAAAGCCATCACACAGGAAGAAATTTTGGGTTTGTTCAGCTAAGCCAACAGTGGAAATTCCAAATTCCGGTAAAACAAAATAGCAGTCGGAGAAACAAAAAAGGACGGAGGTTCAAATAAATTTACCCTCTCCCAAACCAGAAGAGGAGCTTGATCCAACGGGACATTGAACACAAAATATTCATGATTTGCTGCAACTTATTCTATTCAGGCTAAACGTTTCCCCTGCCGGGGGAACGATCCGAAGGACAAAGGGGGCAGGCTTGTTCCGGAACAAATTATCAGAAACGAATTTCAAAATATGATTTTCATCTTTCAGATTAATAGTTAAATCAGGGTTTACTTTCTGTTTTTTACCAAAACATGAATTTTGCTTTCAATTTATTTTGTCGTTTCAAATTAATTAATACTTTTGCCCATACATATTGAAAAAACAATGAAAAATCTGGCTATCATTATTAACGTCGTCCTTCTAGTCGTTGTCGTTAACCCGGCAAAGTGAGGATGCTATGTTTGATATTCAGGGTAGCCATTCTCACATGAAGAGAATGGTTTTTTTATTTTTAAAAAGCAGGTAAAATGGAACATTTTTCAACATACATTCTGGTGGTAGTCATCGTCGTCCTTCTTCGCTTTTGCTGAGAAAGGCTATTGTATGTTGAATAAAATAATATTCAAAAGCCTTTCTCGAAAACGGGAAGGGCTTTTTTTTAAGAACGGAAAATTATATTGAAATGCAAAACAAGTTAAGAAGTTCTGAAGTAACACAAGGCCGGAAAATGGCTGGCGCCCGCAGTTTATGGCGTGCCAATGGAATGAAGGAAGATCAGTTCGACAAACCAATTATCGCGATTGTCAATTCGTTTACACAGTTTGTCCCCGGGCACGTTCATTTGCACGGAATCGGACAATACCTGAAATCGCTGATCGAAGCGCAAGGTTGTTTTGCCGCCGAATTCAATACGATTGCTATCGACGACGGAATTGCCATGGGGCACGATGGCATGTTGTATTCGTTGCCTTCGCGCGATGTGATCGCCGACAGCGTGGAATACATGTGTAATGCACATAAAGTAGATGCAATGATTTGCATCTCGAACTGCGATAAAATCACCCCCGGAATGATGATGGCCGCCATGCGTCTGAATATCCCCTCAATTTTTGTATCGGGAGGGCCAATGGAAGCCGGTGTGGTAGACGGTAAATTTTACGATCTGGTCGATGTGATGGTAATGGGGGCTGACAGTTCGGCGCCGGATGACCTGCTTGCAAAAGTTGAACGGGATGGTTGCCCAACCTGTGGCTCGTGCTCGGGGATGTTCACAGCCAACTCGATGAACTGTCTGGCTGAAGCAATTGGCCTGGCATTGCCTGGCAACGGCTCTATTGTTGCAACCCATGTCAACCGCAAAAAATTGTTCGAAGATGCCGCCAGGCGAATTGTTGAGGCAACCTACGATTATTACCTGAACGGAAACGAAAAAGTACTGCCCCGCAACATAGCTTCGCGCGAATCGTTCCTGAATGCCATGAAGCTGGATATTGCCATGGGTGGCTCGTCGAACACGGTATTGCACCTTTTGGCCATTGCTCACGAGGCAGGTGTCGATTTCACCATGAAAGATATTGACCAGCTATCGCGTGTTACGCCTAATATTTGCAAAGTAGCGCCCAGTTCGGCATACCACATGCAGGATGTGAACCGCGCCGGTGGCATTCTTAGCATTTTAGGCGAGCTTAGCAGAGGAGGACTGCTCGACACTTCAGTAACCCGCATGGATGGTTTAATATTGGAGGAAGCCATTGAAAAATACGATATTACACGCCCTACCGCTATTGAAGAGGCCTTCAGTAAATACAAATCGGCGCCGGGCGGCGGACGAAACCTGGTAATGGCTTCGCAGGAAAACAGCTATAAAGAACTGGACACCGACCGCGAAAAAGGCTGTATCCGAAATTTGGAACATGCCTACAACAAAGATGGCGGGCTTGCTGTTCTTTTCGGCAACATTGCCACTGCCGGTTGCATTGTAAAAACAGCCGGGGTCGATGCTTCCATCCTGAAATTTTCAGGAACAGCCAAAGTTTTCTTCTCGCAGGAAGAAGCCTGCAACGGTATTCTGGGCGATAAAGTTCAGAAAGGCGATGTAGTAATTATCCGCTACGAAGGACCGAAAGGCGGACCGGGAATGCAGGAAATGTTGTACCCGACTTCATATTTAAAATCGATGAAAATTGACAAATATTGCGCATTGGTTACCGATGGACGATTCTCCGGAGGCACTTCGGGGTTGTCCATCGGGCACGTCTCTCCAGAAGCTGCGGCTGGCGGTGAAATTGCACTGATCAAAGACGGCGACATCATTGATATCAATATTCAAGAACGCAGCATCAACTTGCGGATCAGCGACGAAGAAATGGCAAAACGCAAGGCCGAAGAAGCTGCCAAAGGGAAAGATGCCTATCAACCGGTTGGCCGCAACCGGAACATCAGCAAAGCGTTGAAGGCGTATGCAAGCCTGGTATCGTCTGCTGACAAAGGGGCCGTTCGATTAATTGATTAATTGATAATTTAAAAAATCAAAATATGGCGACAAAAAAAGTAACTGGATCTGAAGCCGTAATCCTTTCGTTATTGGAAGAAGGTGTTGACACTATTTTCGGGTATCCCGGCGGGGCAATTATGCCCATCTACGATGCCCTTTACGATTACGACCAAAAAGTGACCCACATCCTGACCCGCCATGAACAGGGCGCTGTTCACGCGGCCGAAGGATACGCCAAAGTTACGGGCCGGGCAGGTGTTTGTTTTGCCACTTCCGGACCGGGAGCAACCAATTTGATTACCGGAATTGCCGATGCAATGATCGATTCGATCCCGCTCGTCTGCATTACCGGACAGGTCACTTCCCCGTTGCTGGGCACCGACGCTTTTCAGGAATCGGACATAGTGGGAATATCGATGCCTATTACCAAATGGAATTACCAGGTTACCGATGCCGATGAAATTCCGGAAGCCATTGCAAAGGCATTTTACATTGCAACGACCGGACGTCCGGGACCTGTATTGCTCGATATTGCCAAAGATGCACAGTTCCAGAAAATAGAATTTGAATACAAGAAATGCACACAAATACGCTCGTACATTCGCGATTATCAAATCGACCCGTTTAAAGTGAAAGCAGCGGCCGAATTGATTGATGCAGCAAAAAAACCCTTGTTGCTTTTCGGACAAGGCGTGATTATTGCCCAGGCAGAAGCCGAATTGAAAGCGTTTATTGAAAAAACAGGAATTCCGTCAGCATGGACATTGCTTGGCCTTTCGGCCCTTCCTTCCGACCATCCGTTGAATGTTGGGATGTTGGGAATGCACGGAAATTACGGGCCCAACGTTAAAACCAACGAAGCCGACCTGATCATTGCGGTGGGTATGCGTTTCGACGACCGGGTTACCAGCAAAGTGAGCGAATACGCCAAAAATGCGAAAATTATTCATCTGGAGATTGACCCGGCAGAAATTGGCAAAATCGTAAAAACGGAGGTCGCTATTTTGGGCAATGCAAAAAAATCGCTTCCCATGCTGACCAATAATGTGAAAGAAAACAAGCATGAAAGCTGGCTCCGGGAATTCCACGAATGCGATAAAATTGAATACGAAAAAGTTATCAGCAAGGATATTTATCCTGAAAAAGCAGGCCTGACCATGGGCGAAGTAGTCCGTATTGCTTCAGAAAAAACAAACCACGAAGCAATTATGGTAACCGATGTTGGCCAGCAACAGATGATCGCTGCCCGTTATTTCAAGTTTAAACATTCGAAAAGCTGTGTTACTTCGGGTGGACTCGGAACCATGGGTTACGGCATCCCGGCCTCGCTGGGCGCCCAGTTGGGAGCAAAAGACCGCACGGTTGTTGCATTTGTCGGCGATGGTGGTTTCCAGATGACCCTCCAGGAACTGGGGACGATCGTTCAGAACAAACTTCCTGTAAAAATCGTTTTGCTGAATAATAATTTTCTGGGGATGGTTCGTCAATGGCAACAGTTATTTTTCGAGAAACGCTATTCGTTTACCGAACTGCAAAACCCCGACTTTATAATGATTACCAATGGTTTCGGAATGGCCGCCCACAAAGTGACCAAACGCGAAGACCTGGAAGCCGGTATTCAGAAAATGCTTGATCACGATGGCCCGTATTTGCTCGAAGTGGTTGTTGAAAAAGAAGACAATGTATTCCCGATGGTACCTTCGGGCGCTTCGGTTTCCGATGTCATTCTCGAAGCTTAATCCTTAAAAATTGGAAAAATGAAACAGGAATTTATCATTACAATATTTTCGGAAAACTTTATTGGTTTGCTCAACCGGATCACCATAAACTTTACCCGGCGGAAAATCAATATCGAGAGCCTGACCGTTTCGGCATCTGCCATTCAGGGTGTTTCAAAGTTTATCATTGTGGTTAACGAAACAGAGGACAAAGTTCGGAAGCTGGTGGGTCAGCTCGATAAAATTGTTGATGTTTTAAAGGCATTTTACAATACCAACGATGAAATGATTTACGAGGAGATTGCCCTCTACAAAGTTCCGACCGAGGCGCTTTACGAAAGCGATCAGATTGAAAAGATGGTCCGTAAAGCCGGGGCCCGTATTATGGAAATTACCCGCGAATATACGGTAATTGAAAAAACCGGGCACAAGGAAGAAACCCAGGCGTTGTTCGAAGAACTGAACCAGTTCAGAGTGATGCAGTTTGTCCGTTCGGGACGTATTGCCATTACCCGCGACCCGATTGAACGCCTTTCTGAGTTTCTGAGGGAACGCGATGCCTTGCTCGGCTCGATTGATTAAAAAAGAACATAAACAATATGAGGCTGTCCCGAAAAATCGAAGCAAATATGGCGACTTTTTGAGACAGCCTCTTCGTTTACATGAACATCATATTATTAATGAAAATATCCTGAAATTCGGAATCTCCTTCCAGGTTTACATGCGAAACCTTCGATAAAATCTCATCTGCTTTTTCTGTTCCGGCAAACAGAAAAACTTTGGCTCCGATCAGGGCTGTGTTCCCCATCTTGTGAATAGTGTCCGAAGCGCTATTAATCATTCCCGTGGCAATCGTGTTTTCAATATTGATGTAATTGCCAAACCCACCGGCAATATATATTTCCGAAATGTCAGAAACCATAATACCCAAATTTTTGGCAAGAATTGTAAAACCAGCGGCTATTGCGGCTTTTGCCAGTTGAAACTCATTGATGTCTTTCTGGTTCAGCGACACATCTCCGGCAATCGAAACCGAAGTTTCGCCGGAATTTATCTCCCCGAATTCGCCGATCAACTTTTTTTTTCGAAGAAGAGCAATCGCATCGATCAGGCCGCTGCCACAAATACCTTTTGCCCTGATATTGCCAATTACAGTAGCTTCAAATTCATTCTTTTCCAGCTTCAGCGACGAAATGGCACCGTTAATCGCCCTCATTCCCATCGAAATATTTGCCCCCTCGAAAGCAGGCCCCGCCGCTGTTGAAGCACACACGATCCGGTCTTTGTTCCCAAGTACAATCTCTCCGTTGGTGCCCAAATCGATCAGGGCGGAATATTGCCCTTTTTCATGCAATCCGGTTGCCGCAATTCCGGCCAAAATATCGCTGCCAACAAAACTTCCGATCGAAGGGAAAAATTGAATCTGTTCTACCACCGGAAAATCCCATCCCAACTCTTCAGGATGAAATATTTTCAGTCCCAGGTTATCGGTATCAAAAGGATAGAAAGCAAGCGAAGAAACATCGCATCCACTGAAAATAAGTTGCATGGCGGTATTCCCGACCAACACCATTTTCCGGGCAAGAAGCTGTTGCTCGCCCAGCATTTTAGAACACATTCCTCCAATGATTTTGCGGATGAGCCGGGTCATTTCATCTAAATGACCATCGAGGCAGGCCTGAATTCTGGATATCAGATCGGCGCCAAATTTTGCCTGAGGGTTTAAAGCTGTTTCCACGGCCAAAACCTTTGCTGTTGAAAGGTCAATCAATTGCGCAACAATCGTGGTTGTCCCAAGGTCTGCCACCAACCCGTACCCTTCTTGCGGGTGGAAAGCAAACTCACTTTCGTCGGCCAATATGATTTGCCCCAGTTGGTCTATTTCAATGGTCAAATTGCTGGTGCAGCGACTGAGACAGGCCAAACGCCATTCATCGTCCAACATTAGATGATCCAGCTTTTTGCGATGGTTCTCATCCGCTTCGATACGACCGTCCAGCACTTTTGTTTTGCATTTGCCGCACGTGCCTTTTCCTCCGCAGGGAAATTCAATTCCGTATTCATGCAATACATCGATAAGCGGGGTGTCGCTATTTACTTCAAGCGTTTTGCCAATGGGTTGAAGGCAAATTTCGTATTTCTTCATCCTGTTTTTTTGTTCAGATAATACTTCCCCGGATTTCGGTCTCAATTTCCTGTATCAATTCTGTTTTCGCTGATTCAAGAATAACAATGAATTCATTTTGTTTCTTTTCGCTGCAACGCTTCGATTCAAATCCGGATTTGGTAAAGTTAATTATATTCCAGCCATGCCTGTCGCGAATGTGTCCTTTTGCCCTGAGAACAGACGGATATTTCGCCAGTAATTTGCCCAGCCGATCGGTCGAAAAACAAATTTCAGAATCGAAGATAAAGGTTTTTTCAGTATAACCGGCCGTATGCTTTTTCAGTCCTGAAGAGTAAATAACTGCGACATTTGTATGTTTGTGGTTTGCCGAAAAACTGAACTTCGCAATAAAATCGTCCGGAGATATTTCGGTTTTCAGATAGTATTCCTTGTCGGGAAAATATTTTCCGAATGCCGCAAGTAGCTCTTCTCTTCTTGATTTCTCTTCAATCTGGTCACAATGGCTAAATAAAACAACATCGGCCTGAAGAATTTGAGCCTTGTACATAAAATTCATCTGAAGCCGTGCCTGTTCAACGGAAAAAATATCGACCAGGCACAAAACGGGCATCTGTACAAGTTCAGGAAGTTCCCTGATGAGTTCCGAAATCATTTCGATTCCGCCCAATCCGCTGGGTTCGATGATGATTCTCCCGAAGTTGCCGGAGTTGGCAATTTTCGTGAGATTATCTTTAAAAAGGTGGCTTGCCGAACAACAAATACATCCTCCGGCAAGCTCAAAAATTTCTTCACCCAGTTTCGAAAAGGTCCTGATTGTTGTCGAATCAATTGACACCTTCCCAAATTCATTGATGATGACAGCCCATCGTTCGTGATCTTTTTTCTGTTTTAACAAATCACACAGAAATGTCGTTTTCCCCGATCCCAGAAATCCGGAAACAATATGAACAGGAATTTTTTTCATTTTTTATAAATAATCCGGGACCAACAGAATCAACCGGCTAAAGACCGTATTCTGCTAAAATAAATTTACTTTGATCGATCAGTGGAAGCATCATTTCAATGAAACTGCTTTCATCATCCGGAATGCTGTTCAGGTCGTCGCGCAAAACAGGAAGATACATGGTTTCCATCTCCGGAAGCTTCATTTTGCCACTTTGCAGGGCTTCTTCAATAATATCGAGGGCCGCCAACGCTCCATTTTTTGCATTGGCAACATACGAATCGCCCTTTATGAGTTCTTTTGAAATACGGATGACATTTTCAGGAGCCAGCACCAAAGCCTGCGGATCGGTGTAAATATCAGAAGAAACCAATAATTGTTGCAAAATGCTGCAATGCAGTTTCCCCGATTTGAGCGCTTCATTCATCAATCGTACATCGTATTCGAGCTGTTCGAGATAAGCGGTTGGCGCCATGCCCGATAATAATTTAATGTTCTGTACCGATTCGTTGCTCCATAAGTCGGTGCAGGCCGATGCAATGTTTCCAACCGGGCTCAAATGTGCACAGGCCGCAGTTTTTCCTTCCATTGAGATCGGGATTCCGGTTATTGCTTTCAGGAAAGGCCCTTCGTAACCGCAATCTTTATCCGGCCCGATAGCCCCTTCTTCCATTGCAACGATAGACCGGACAACCGAAATTACCCTTACCAGAGCGGCAAAAACTTTCGGAATGTATTTTTTCTCGGCCAACACCATTGCCGTGTTGCTAAATCCGCAAGCCGAATCGCCGGCAGCAATTTTCCCGTGTGCGTTGGCCAGCGAAACAATCTTTTCCCAAAGAAATTGCATGTCCCTGACCCCTAAAACAGACAGGGCAAACATGATTCCTTTTATGTCACACATCATCAGGGCTTCGTCTGAAACTTCTTTTCCACCGGTACTTTCAATCGACAGGAGGTCGCCTCCCGCAAGCATTCCGCGTTCAAAAAGTTCCATCATGGGATCCAAAAGTCTGGAACTGCGCTGAAGAGCCGGGCGTTCGAATTCGCGAAGGTCGTTGGGCGTCAACCTGATTTCGGAAGGAAGCCCGTATTTTTGATAATAATCTTCACAAATCCCATTCATTATTTTGACGATCTCAACGCCAATTGAAGGGGTTTTGGTCATTTCCAGCAAGGTCTCAAGTTCAAGGACAACTCCTTTTGAATTAAGATGCAAAGCCCGTTCGAGAGCACCTTCAGCTATTTCTTTGTAATGCGAATAAACTCTGGGGAGCGTGTTTTCTTCAATACTCATTATGGGTAAGGTGAAATTTAATTCAGAATACACTTGTCCCCCGCCAATGTTCAGTCCTCTTCTCGTTACAACTGGTTTTGGTGACTTCCCAAAAATAAGGTCTTCGTGTTTGTTGATAGTTAAATGTTTGTATTTCATAGTAATATGATTAATGATTTGGTTCATAAAAAGGCAATGCAATGCCTTCGCTTTTGCTAAGCGGGTTTTTATAAACGATATTGAGATTTATTCTTTTTCTTTTCCTGATCTGCTCAGGAAGCCAGATTGTTAAGGTATTGAACCGCTTTTTGCGGATCGGGGGCATAGAAATCGGCGCCTATCTTTTTGCGGAAATCATCGTTTACCGGTGCGCCACCAATAATTATTTTAGCGGTTGGTTTATGCGATTTCAGATGACTGACAATCTCTTCCATGTTAACCATTGTGGTGGTCAGCAGGGCCGATAATCCGATAACTGCTTCCGGGTATTCTTCCAGCGCCTGAAGAAATTTATCGGAAGGCACATCAACGCCCAAATCAATAATCGACCATCCATTTCCTTCGATCATCATCGCTACCAGATTTTTACCGATGTCGTGCAAGTCGCCTTTCACCGTCCCGATAATAAAAGTTCCTTTGGTTTTTACTGCGCCCGACGCAAAATAAGGTTTCAGTTGGATCATTGAAGCGCCCATGGCCCGGGCCGACATCAACATCTGGGGAACGAAAATTTTATTCTCCGAGAATTTTTGCCCAACCTTTTCCATTGCCGGAATCAGCGCATCGTTCAAAATTGGTCCGGGGCCAATGCCTGTCTCAAGCGCGTGTGCGGTTAACTCACTGGCGCCATCCTGATCTCTTAATTGCGGGGGATAAGGCGACTTTTTGTCTACCTTCCCGAATTCAATGCATTCGTGTAATTTTTCCAGAATCTCGTTCATCATTATTAGGTTTTATTATTTTGATTTACTTGTTTTTAATGCCATCGTAAAATTATCAGATGAATTTCTTTCATGCTATATCAATTTTTACCAATTTTGATGCGATATTGATATTTGCTTTCGAATAGGTGCAATATAAACCAATATGTCTGCTCTTTTTGAGAAAATTGTTTTAAACGAAGGAGAATCTTTCTTTATCGGTGTATTTCAGGATAATCTTGAAAAAAGCACCTGGCATTATCACAATAGTTTCGAAATCAGTTTTATTACCGAAGGTTCAGGAAAGCGGATTGTTGCTGATTCGATAGAAGATTTTCAGCCCGGAGACATGGTCTTTATCGGCGAACGGCTTCCTCATGTCTGGATTCCCGATAAAAACACCCTGACACCTTCGGGCAGAACGCTGGAAATGGTTTATTTGCGTTTTACAATCAACATATTACCATCGGGACTGTTTGCTCTTCCTGAATTTCAATTTGTGCAAAAAGCGTTGGAATTTTCTGAGCGGGGAATTCAAATTGTGGACGATACGCTAAATGAGGTGAGTCGTATCATGCTTCAGTTACCCTACTTAAATCATATCGAAAGGATGTTGAACCTGTATAAAATGCTGGACATCATTGGAAGAAGCAATTCGAATATTTTTCTGGCCAGCGAAGATTATTTACAAAAACGTTTTAAAACCGGGAATAAACGGATTTTCGACATTCATGAATACCTGATGAACAATTACCGGGAAGAAATTAACCTGAAGAAGATTGCCAACATGGTCAACATGGCTGAAGGTTCGCTATGTCGTTTTTTTCGGGTCAATGTAGGAATGACCATTTTCGAATATCTTAATAAAATTAAAATAGATTTTGCCTGTAAATTACTGATGGATGAAAAACTTAGTGTTCTCGATGTTAGTCTCGATAGCGGCTTTTATAACCTCAGTCACTTCAATAAACAATTCCGAAAATTCACAGGACGAACGCCTTTGCAGTACCGGAAACAATTCAAAGGTTTTATTTGACCTGATTGTTTACTAAATTGCATGTTTCAAAAACATCTGAATTTTTCATGAAACGAACATGCTTGCAAAAAGCACAAACACAAAATGAACAAACTGCATGTGAGTTCCATCCGGTGGAGTATTTTGATAAGATAGATAAACATGAACCAACAAAAATCAGAAACTTAAAAATTTGTTTGGATGAAAAAAAGCACGGAATATTTGCCGGTTTACAGCCTCCACAATTTTAGTTCGCCGGAGCGGAAAAGCCAGCAGTTTCAGGTGGAGGTGTTCGATGCGAAAAGGCATTTCAGCGTGAAATACCCGCACCGCCACGATTTTTTCGAGATTCTGTACCTGATGAAAGGGTCCGGTTTTCATGTAATCGACGGAAATAAATACGAAATAAAGCCGCCCTGCGTATTTTTCATGTCGCCGGGACAGGCACACAAACTCGAATTTTCGAACGACATTGAAGGGTTCATTTTCATTTTTACTTCCGATTTTTACCTGATCAACCGGAGCAATCAAAACACGCTGATTGAATTTCCCTTCTTTTTCACCTTACAACAGGACAATCCCCCGCTAATTCTGAAGGACAGCAACGATGTTGCTTTTCTTGAAAAGCTATTTGTACAGGGAATTTCCGAATTGGAAACACGCGGCGCTGCCCACGCCATTGAACTGCTCCGTTCCATTCTCGACCTGATATTAACGACCTGCGCCGCCCGCTATCAAACCATTGAAACATCAGGGAACAAAGGGAAAGGGCATATTCTGGTGAAACGGTTTTACAGCCTGGTTGAAGAAAAACACCAGCAAAACCTCAGCCTGAACCAATATGCCGAAATGCTTTCGGTCAGCCCAAACCACCTGACCCAAATGCTGAAAAAACTGACCGGTAAAACATCGACACAGATTATCAAGGCCAAGCAGATACTTGAAATTAAACGGTTGCTGGTGCATACCAACCTGACGGTTTCCGAAATAGCAAGCCAACTGAACTTCTACGACCAATCGTATTTCTCGAAATTTTTCAAACGGGAAACCGGGAAATTGCCCCTTCAGTACCGGACTGAATCGTTGCGTTGATGATAAAAATTACCATCGTGTCAGATGGTATAAATAACTGGTATTTAAGTTGATTATTTTTAAAAATCGATTCAATAAAACGAAAACCATTGAAAATTACCTAACTTTCATTCTTTTTTACTCGGCTTTCTGATTTTTATTTTTTTGCTTTGTATTCTGAATCTTCAGCAATGAATTAACTCATAATAAAATCGTACAATTATGGCAAATTATTTTAACACACTTCCTTTGAGACTCCAATTCGAAGAGCTTGGAAAATGTGATTTTATGGATCAGTCGGAATTCACCGACGGCGTAAAAAAACTGATTGGTAAAAAAGTTGTTGTCCTTGGTTGCGGCGCGCAAGGCTTTGCACAGGGCCTGAACATGCGCGACAGCGGGTTGGATATTTCGTATGCATTGCGCGAAATAGAAATCACCGAGAAACAGATTTCATATCAGAACGCGTTCAACAGCGGGTTCCCGGTGGGCACGTTTGAACAAATGATTCCTCAGGCTGACCTGGTTTTGAACCTGACTCCTGACAAATACCACACTTCTGTTGTAAATGTAGCCATGCCGTTGATGAAAAAAGGCGCTTGCCTTTCGTATTCACACGGGTTCAACATCGTTGAAGAAGGCATCCAAATCCGTCCCGACATCACCGTTATCATGGTGGCTCCAAAATCACCTGCATCAGAAGTTCGCGCCGAATTCCTTCGCGGGTTTGGTGTGCCTACCTTGCTTGCTGTTCACCGCGAAAACAACCCGAACGGCGACGGCTGGGAAATTGCAAAAGCATACTGTGTTGCAACGGGTGGTGACAAAGCCGGTGTTTTACGTTCGTCGTTTGTTGCTGAAGTAAAATCCGACCTGATGGGCGAACAAACCATCCTTTGCGGGGTGTTGCAGACAGCTTCAATCCTGATGTTCAACAAAATGATTGAAAAAGGAATTAATCCAAACTACGCTTCCAAATTCATCCAATACGGATGGGAGGTAACGACCGAAGCGTTGAAACTGGGCGGTATCACCCACATGATGGACCGTTTGTCGAACCCGGCAAAAATTGAAGCCTTCAAATTAGCAGAAGAACTGAAAACCATCATGCGTCCCTTGTACGAAAAACATATGGACAACATTATGAGCGGTGAATTTTCATCAACCATGATGAAAGACTGGGCCGCCGGCGACAAAGACCTGCTTACCTGGCGTGCGGCCACTGCCGAAACGGCATTCGAAAAAACTCCTGCCGGCGACATGGAAATCAGCGAACAGGAATATTTCGACAACGGTACACTGATGGTTGCTTTCATCAAAGCCGGTGTTGAACTGGCTTTTGAAGTAATGACTGAATCAGGAATCAAAGAAGAATCGGCTTACTACGAATCGCTGCACGAAACCCCGCTGATCGCCAACACCATTGCCCGTAAAAAACTGTACGAAATGAACCGTGTTATTTCCGATACTGCAGAATACGGATGTTACCTGTTCGATCATGCGTGCCGTCCGTTATTGGCTGGTTTCATGAGCAAAATCGACACCAATGTGATTGGTAAAAACTTCAACGAAGGCAAAAGCAACCATGTCGACAACAAGGAATTGATTGCCATCAACGAAGAAATCCGTTTCCACGAAGTGGAAATTGTGGGCGCCGAATTACGCGAAGCAATGGACGCAATGAAAGCGATTATTTAATTGTTGAATTGTCAGATTGCTGAATTGCTAAAAATATATAAAGACTTTTTGTGTTATCAAGATGGCCCTGTCGAAAGATGGGGCCTTTTCGTTTTGGTGCAATGCGATTAAAAATTTATTCAAACTATAAGCACCTCATCAGAGGATAATTCCCGGCAATGGCCCCCCGCAATTCAGGCAAGCGCCAGTTTCGCTAAGCCCGTCGGATTTTACCTGATACCGGTTCCTGCTGATTACTTCGTATCCGCAATGCGGGCAATAGGTATTGGCTTTGTCGAGCGTATAAACATTTCCGAGAAAAACATGATTGATCTTTTTGCGGACCAGCCGGTAAAACCGGATCAAAGTCTCTTCGGGCGTAGCCGGTTGACTCATTTTATATTGAGGGAAATAGCGGGAAAGATGCAACGGCACATTTTCCCCGAGATGGTCGTAAATCCATGAAAGCATGGCCTCGAATTCCTGAATATCGTCGTTGACACCGGGTATTATCAGAAAAGTAATTTCAAGATGGGTTCCGCTTGCTGCAATGGTTTCGATTGTTTTGAGCACCGGGGCCAGGCGGCCTTTGGCCTGCGTTCGGTAAAACTTGTCGTTAAACGATTTCAGGTCGATATTGAATGCATCAATATACGGAAGGATTGCTTTTAACGGAGCGCCATTTACAAAACCGTTGGAAACCACCACGTTTTTCAGGTTGTGCAGCCTGGCTTTGCGGCTGATGTCGAGCATGAACTCGTAAAACATGAATGGTTCGTTGTACGTGTAGGCAATCCCGATGTTGTTTTCAATGCGGGAAGCCTGTTCCACAATTTGGTCAACCGTCATGTCTTTTAACCCGAAATAGTCAGCAGGCTTGCATTGCGAAATGCTGTAATTCTGGCAGAAACTGCAATGCAGATTGCACCCGATTCCCCCGACCGACAGAATTTGTTTACCCGGATGGAAGTGAAAAAGAGGCTTTTTCTCAATGGGATCGATATGAATGGCAGAAACCTGGTTGTAGATAGCAGTATAAAGTTTTCCATCGCGGTTTTCGCGCACAAAACAATTACCGGCATTGCCCGGGTCTATTTTACAAACCTTCGGACAAAGCTGACAATGTACAACATCGTGCTGCGAAGTATAAAACAAGGCCTCTTTCATCCTTTTGCTTTTATTTAAAGGTATGAAGTTTTACCGGATGAGAACTGTTCTATTGGGCGTTAATCTTCAATAGCACTATAAATAAGGGTCGAAATCCGATCCCAGAAATAGCCGTGATGGTTGGGTGCGACCTGAGTCATTCCAACAAAAATCAGTTCTTCCTGCGGATCGATAAAAAACTTGGTACTGAAATAACCACCCCATTCGTAAGTTCCTACCGATTTCGAGTTCATTCCTTTGGCCTGTTCAGTTATCAGGCTAAACCCGAGGCAATACGTATTCCCCGGAATAGTACTGAACCCTTTTCTTTCTTTATTGAGGGCAACCATTTGGTCGGCAGTCATCACTTCGATGGTTTTACGTGCCAGAATACGTTTGTCATCCAGTTGCCCGTTGTTCAGCAAAGCCTGAATAAAACGGGCATAATCCATTGCCGTTGATGACAGGCCGCCGCCTCCGGCGTAATGATTGTTATCTGCCTGTTTCGGGTAGTTGAGAAATTCAATCATTCCGCTTTCAGTAGCCTGTACGAGTCCATCGTCGGTGTGCGAAAATACCGGGTACAACCGGTTCTGTTTTTCCTTCGGAAGATAAAACCAGGTGTCGTTCATGCCCAGTGGGTCGAAAATGTTTTTGCGGAAATAATCGCTCAGCTTCATTCCTGAAACTACTTCAATGACACGGCCCAGAACATCCATGTTAAGCCCGTACTGATAGCGTTCGCCGGGCTGAAAAGCGAGTGGCACTTTTGCCAACTGGTTGATAAATTCTTCAGTGGTCAGGCTGGCATGTGAAAGTCCAACCTGAGTTAATCCGAATTTTTGAAAGATAACATTCAGGTTATTTTCTTTATAATCAGAATAAGGAATTCCGGAAGTATGGGTAAGCAATTGGCGAATTGTAATTGGCGATTTTACAGGAACAGTAGTATAACTCGAATCAGAAGAATTGAAACTTTCGAGTACCCTTGTTTGTTTGAAAGCAGGAATATATTTGTGAACCGGCTCGTCGAGGCCAATTAGCCCACGCTCGAAAAGCTGCATAATACCCACGGTTGTTATAGCCTTGCTCATCGATGCGATCCTGAAAATATCATCTTTCTGTGCTTTTTCACTTTTCGAAATATCGCGGTAGCCAAAGTTTTTGTAATACACAATTTTGCCTTTTCGGGCAACCAGAATTACTCCACCCGGTATTTTTCCTTCGCTGACATATTGATTTGCCAGATCATCAACCAACTTTAGTTTTTCGGATGAAAACCCAACGTTTTCCGGGTTTGTTTCAATAAATGATTGTGCAAATGTCTGAAATTGAAAAAGAATGATCAACGCTAGAAGAGAGAAAAACTGTTTCATGAGATTCGTATTGATGGTTAATTTATTGATTTCATGAAAAACCAATTGGTGATTATCACCTGTGATAAACAAAGATAGTTTTTCTGGAAGACATAACTGCCCGGGCAAGAATGTTTGAAAACGACTGTTTTGTTTGCATCAGGAAGGTTCCGTGAAAATCAAGTAGAATAAGTCTAAATTGCGTATTATAAATTTCTATCGTGCGATTTTGTATTCTTCGCTCGGTACAAAACATACTAGTTTTACAGTTTTGGGGATAATTATAAAGGATTTTCAACAATCTACGCCTGTCCAAGTTCCTTTTTGATCCGCATTTCGCACATCTCGGCAATTTCTGCTGCGGTGTATCCGTTCGGCTCAATCGGGTCGAGAACGATGTATTTCAAATGAACTCCAAACGTAAACGGATAATAGCCATATTTCATCAGTTCGCTATTGCCGTCGATTACAAACGGGACAATAATCGACGATGGCGCGACTTTCAGCAAGGTGTGAATCCCTCCTTCCTGAAACTTTTTCACCTGCCCGTCTTTACTGCGGGTTCCTTCCGGGAAAATACTTGCTGCATAGTTGTTTTCTTCGATGTGCCGGCCCAATTTGATGATTTCCTTGATGGCCTGTCCCTTGTTTTTGCGGTCGATCAAAGCCGAACCACCGTGCCTCAGGTTGTATGAGATACTGGGTATTCCCTTCGATAATTCGATTTTCGAGATAAATTTCGGGTGATGTTTCCGGAAGCCCCACACAATGGGCGGAATATCGTAGGTACATTGATGGTTCGAAACAATAATCAGCGGCCGTCCCTGCGGCAGTTTTTCAAACCCCAGGAAAGAAATCCGAGTTCCCAGAATATGAAGAATGCGGATCAGCATCAGGTTCAGGATGTCGACTGATTTTTTGCGCACCGGATAACCCCAAATCCATCGGGTAATTACCTGTATTGGATGAAATATCACCAATAATAAAGCAAACAGAAACATGTGGATCGGAGAAATCAGGTAGGATAATATTTTCTTCATTTTCTGTGTTTTTCTGATTTTCAAAGAAACAAAAAAAGGCAGGGAAAACCATGTTTCTCCTGCCTTTTCTTATTTCGTATTTGATATTCAATATTGAAAATTGAATTCGATATTTTTTAATATCTGCTTTGGCTCCTGCTGTTTTGTGGTCTTCTTTTTCTTGAATCGGAATAACGGGCTGCCCCTCTGCGGTCGTTCGAACGATACGATTCCTGTCGTTCGTTACCCGATGCGTTCTCGGTTGCTTTTCCCACCCGAACCGGCAATCCTTCAACCATCGTATCGTTGAGTTTTTCAATAATCAGACTTACATAGCTGGCATCAACTTCGAAAAATGAAAGTTTACGCTGTATGTCAATGCGCCCGATCTCAATGTCTTTGCGGTTGGTGTAATCGTTAATCATTCCGATAAGCCCGGTTGCCGATAAATAATGTTTTTTTCCGGCATTGATAAACATGTTCACCATTTTTGCAGACCGACGGCCATCTTTTTCTTTTCTCTTCTTTTCTTCAAAATGAAGATTCAGGTCGGGAGCATTTTTATAATATGCGAGGAAACGGTTGAACTCAGCCGAAACGAATTTCTTCATCAGTTCTTCTTTGCTCAGGTGTCCCAGTTTTTCGTGTATCTGCGGAAGGTATTTTTCGATCTGTTTTTCGTTGGTTTCCACATTTACGATTTTGTCGATGAGGTAAAACAACTGTTTTTCGCAGATTTCATCTCCTCCGGGAACCATACGGCGTTCGAAAGTTTTATTGGCAAGCCGTTCGATTTGCCTGATTTTTCCGGTTTCTTTCATGTTCAGAATAGAAACGGAAATACCACTTTTCCCGGCACGTCCGGTACGTCCGCTCCGGTGGATATAAATTTCCGGGTCGTCAGGCAAGCTGTAATTAATGGCATGGCTGAGGTCGCTCACATCGAGACCGCGCGCTGCCACGTCGGTAGCTACCAGCATTTGCAGGTTTTTGTTACGGAACTTGCCCATCACAAGGTCGCGTTGCGCCTGCGACAAATCGCCATGCAAAGCATCGGCATTGTAACCATCGGCGAGCAGATTTTCGGCTACTTCCTTGGTTTCCATACGGGTGCGGCAAAATACAATAGCGTAACAATCAGGATAGTTATCGGCAATGCGTTTCAGTGTTGCATATTTATCTCTGGCATGAACCACATAATAATGGTGTTCCACATTTTCGGCTCCTGCGTTTTTCTTTCCAACGGTAATTTTTTCAGGACTACTGAGGTATTTATCTGTCAAATCAGCAATTTCAGTAGGCATGGTTGCCGAGAAAAGCAAGGTTTGTTTTTCTTTTGGCGTATTTGCCAGAATCGCATCCATTTCTTCCTTGAAACCCATGGTCAGCATTTCGTCGGCTTCGTCGAGCACCAGCCATTTGATATTGCCAACTTTCAGAATATTACGACGAAGCAGATCGTTTACACGTCCGGGTGTGCCGACAACAATTTGTCCGCCACCTCTCAACTGGTTAATCTGCTTGCTGATATCAGCGCCGCCGTATACCGCAATGGTTTTAAAAGCGGGCATATATTTCGAGAAATTCTCGAGGTCGCGGGTAATTTGCAAACACAGTTCGCGGGTCGGGCACAATATCAATGTTTGTACATTCCGGTCGCTCATGTCGGTGTTGTGCAGGATAGGCAAACCAAAAGCAGCCGTTTTTCCGGTCCCAGTTTGTGCCAATCCAATAAAATCCTGTTTTGAATTTAATAAATGCGGTATTGTTTTTTCCTGAATAGGAGTAGGTACTTCAAAGCCCATCTCTGAGATGGCCCTGATCAATTCCGGTTTGATACCGGTTTCTGAAAATGTCATGTTTATCCTTTAAAATTAATAATCCCACTTGCGTGGTTCCCCAATAAGGAAGGATAACATGTTGACGAAACCGTACAAAAACCATTACCCGTCCCGATTAAACGAGGCGCAAAGGTAGGTTTATTTTTCAATGTGAGGCTGAAAAGCTGAAAATCAGCGAAAAAATTAACATTCGTGCTGAATAAATTCGAAAATATAAAATTCCAAATTCCAAAAAGCGGTCAGTGTGCAGTAGAAGTATGTAGTAAAAAAAATCCCGACTTCGTGTTTCTGAACCATCCACGTCAAAAAACCTATAACAATTTAGCAATCAATTTATCTAAAATCGAGAATCTGGAATCGGGTACTTTTCTTCTGCTTTGAAACACAAACAATCTATCTGTTTGTCAATTCCTTTTGCCTGTTTTTTTCGTAACTTGAAAGAAATCAAAAAACATCTTTCTGCAATGGGCTACAGTTATTCGTTTTCGTGCAAAAAATGCGGATACAACCAGCAACTATACGAAGGCTGGCGTTTTATGGAGCATGAACAGACGGTTCGGGAGTGCCTGAAATCGCCGTTGGTTAAGCTACATCACAAAACCCGCAAGAAAATTATTGAGCTTTCGAAGACCAGCAAAAATATTCATATAAAAACAGAATACCGTATTTACAGATGTCACAATTGCTCTCAGATTTCCGACAAACTGGTGGTACAGGTATTTTCGGAAGGCCAGTTGCTGCACGAAACAAAATTCAGGTGTGCCACCTGCCAAACCGGGCTGAAACATACAAATATCCACAGTTTAAAATATGCTATTTGCCCAAAATGCAAAAGCAATAAATTCAAAAAAGAAAAGGAACTGGTGCTTTGGAATTGAGGAATAAAAATACAGTAAGATTTTAAACTTCTTTATGCACTTTCTAATGTTACATAAGTTCGTGAATTTGAACTGAGAGATGATCTTTGTGTTAACAATGTTGAAAAACATGCTGCAAAAATGAAGATTTCTAAAATTACTATACGCATATCTGAACTTATTGTATACGTTTGCGTAGGCAAATTCGGTAAAGAGCTAATTAACAACTATGAATGCATTCCATTTCGATGAAGAAAAGGCTGTCAATGTAGTACTTTTCATCTTGAAAGAACTTGGAAAGAGCGACAGACATCAACTTGCAAAGATTTTATACTTTGCAGATCAGAAACACTTAGTAAAATATGGTAGAACCATTTTAGGTGACACCTATATTAAAATGCCAAATGGCCCTGTTCCTTCTGCAGTTTATGATGGAATTAAAGCCGTTAATAAAAAACAGGGCACATTTAAGTTTTTTGAAGATTCATTAAATACAGATCGCTATTTTATAACTCCATCGAAACAGCCAGATATGGATGAAATGTCAGAATCTGAGATTGAATGTATTTCTGAATCCATACATGAAAATGCATCTCTTTCATTTGATCAGTTAACGAAGAAATCTCACGATATTGCGTATAATAATGCTAGTAATAATCGCCGAATATCTATTACCAAAATTGCAGAAGAAGGTGGCGCATCAAAAGGTGTAATTGAACACATATTAGACAGTATCCACGACATTCACCTTTCAGAACGCTATGGGCTCATTAGGTGATGCGTTTCCTCAAAAATTTAAAACAGATTATGCAGAATCACGAGTACAATGTGGTTCTGTTATTTTTTTACGTGACGATATAGCTGATAAGGATAAGATTCACGTAATAGTAGGATTTGATAGGGATAAGATTCTTGCCGCTGCCGTTAGAATAAATACTGAAATAAATGCAAATATTTATCGTACAGACGAATTAAAGCGTTTATGTCATCATATTTCAGCAGAGAAAGCAGCTTATCTGCACCATGACTCTTTTGTTTCGTGTAAAGATATTATTGAATGGAACAGAGAAGTTTTAGTTAATTTAGTTGAGAGTGAGCCGGGTATTGTCTTTGGAGTCATGGATACGAAAGACTTGGAAATAGTACAATATCTAATTTCTACTGCAAAAACAATTTCTCCAAAAATAAAGAAGAAATTTGGTCTCTTTAACGTATAGTTATTTCCATTCTCCACTATTGATTTATTGGCAATTAAAGCAAAAATAAAAAAGTCACCCGGATTACCGAATGACTTTCTGTGGGCGATGAGGGATTCGAACCCCCGACCCTCTGGGTGTAAACCAGATGCTCTGAACCAGCTGAGCTAATCGCCCGATTTTTCTTGAACTCTGCCCCGTTTTTCAGAAAGGCGTTGCAAATATAGGCGCATTTTTTATTTGTGCAAATTTTTTTTCAAAAATCATCACAAAACTTCAGCAACCACAAAAGTGCTTCCGCCAACAAAAATCATATCCTGCTCATTTGCACTGTTTTTTGCTGCAAGCAACGCTTCAGGAACCGACTTGAAAATTTTTCCTTTCAACCCAAATTTTTCTGCCTGCGCCTGCAGATCGGTTTCATCAAGCGCCCGCGGGATACTTGCCCGGGTAAAATAATAAGTCGCTTCCTTTGGCAAAAGCGCCAAAACATGATCGATGCATTTATCGTTGACCATCCCAAAAACAATGTGCAGATTTTTCCATGCTGTGTTTCGGATCTGCTCGACCAGTTGGCTGAAACCGCCCCCGTTATGACCGGTGTCGCAAACAATCAGCGGATTGTGCCCGATGATTTGCCAGCGCCCGAGCAAACCGGTGTTTCTCGTGACATTCTTCAGCCCGTCGTAAATAAAACGGTCTTCAATAGTACATCCCCTGTTTCTTAAAAGCTCGAGCGTTTTCAATACCGTTAAAATATTTTTCCGCTGATAAATTCCCAACAAATCGAGTTTCAAATCCGGATATACAAGTTCGTTGTTCTGTTTTATATTGAACGACTGTTTCCCTTCAGGCAAAAGCATTGAATAGGAACAGCTAAATTCGCGGTCGGCAAAAAAGATCGGGGCGTTCATTTCGGCTGCTTTCTGAAGAAATACAGCCGTCGATTCATTGCCGCTTTCCCCGATTACTAACGGTATATTTGTTTTTATAATCCCGGCCTTTTCGGCTGCAATTTGCGCGATGGTATTGCCCAGCAAGGCAACATGATCGAGACTGATGTTGGTAATAACCGAAACTTCAGGAGTAATGATATTGGTTGAATCGAGCCGTCCACCCAACCCCACCTCAACTACCGCAATATCCACTTTTTCGTTTCTGAAATATTCGAAAGCCATCAATACGGTAAGTTCAAAAAACGAAGGTTCAAGTTTCACAACTTCGTTCTTTTCCCGAAATGAGGTCACAAAATCAGCTACCTGCTGTTCCGGAATCATGACCCCGTTCACCCGGATCCGTTCGCGAAAATCTTTCAGGTGGGGCGAAGTATATAACCCGGTTTTGTACCCGGCTTCCTGAAGCACCGAAGCCAGCATGTGCGAAACCGAACCTTTCCCGTTGGTCCCGGCCACATGAATGGTTTTAAACGACCGGTGCGGATGATCGTACATTTCGTCGAGTACCCAGGTATTTTCGAGCGTATCCTTGTAAGCCGCCGGGCCGGTGCGCTGATACATGGGCAACTGGTTGTACAAATAGTCGATCGTATCCTGGTAATTACTCATTCCATTGAAACTTATAAACATACTTCAGTTGACAAAAATACCTTTTCTACTCCCATATATTCAAAGATGATTGCCTCTTTTTCCCTAATTTTAGACAAATCTTAAAGTTCAGATTATGACAACAACAAAACAGTCGAAAATATTTGTTCTCGACACCAACGTTATCCTGCACGACCACACCTGTATGAACCAGTTTCAGGAAAATGACATCGTACTCCCGATAACGGTTTTGGAAGAACTCGATAAATTTAAAAGGGGCAACGACCTGATCAATTTTCAGGCTCGTGAGTTTGTGCGGATTATCGATGAAATTGTTGGTGACAAACTTTTTAACGGCGGTATTTCGCTGGGAAATGGCCGTGGAAAACTGATTATTGAAACCGGCAAACCATTTTCCGAGAAGATAAAACAATCGTTCCGGGAAGACATTCCAGATCACCGAATCCTGGCTATTGCCGAATACGTGAAAGATAAATTCCCGGACCGGAAATGTATCCTGATTTCAAAGGACATCAACCTTCGGATGAAGGCCAAATCGCTGGGTATTTTGGCTGAAGATTACCAGAACGACAAAGTTCAGAATATCGAGATTTTCAACAAAGGGGTTTCCGAACTGGAAGATTTCAGCGACAATCTGATTGATAAATTGTATCGCGAAGGCTCGTTTGATATACTGGAGACCAACTTGAACGAGAAACCTTTTTCGAATGATTATTTCATCATGAAAGGCGCCAAATCGAGTGTTCTTGCACGGTTCGACGGCAGCAGCGGCAAATTTCTCCGGATTGAAAAACGAACGGCTTACGGGATTAAGCCAAGGAATGCCGAACAAACGTTCAGCCTCGACGCCCTTTTGAACCCCGACATTAAGCTGGTTGGCCTCACCGGGAAGGCCGGCACCGGAAAAACCTTGCTGGCACTGGCTGCCGCCCTCGAACAGGTGAAAAACTTCAACCAGATTTTACTGGCCCGCCCAATTGTGGCGCTCAGCAACCGCGACCTGGGTTTTCTGCCTGGCGATGCCGAAGAAAAAATCAATCCGTACATGCAACCATTGTTCGACAACCTCGGGGTAATCAAGCACAATTTCAGCTCGCGCAGTCCGGAATACCTGAAAATAGAAGAACTTCAGAAAGAAGAAAAACTGGTAATTACCCCGCTTGCATACATCCGCGGACGAAGCCTGTCGAATGCTTATTTCATTGTCGATGAAGCACAAAACCTGACGCCGCACGAGATAAAAACCATTATCACCCGTGCCGGGGAAGGCACCAAAATGATTTTTACGGGCGACTTGCAGCAGATCGACTCGCCGTACCTCGACATGAAATCGAACGGTCTGGCATACATGATCGAAAAAATGAAAAACCAGGATATTTTTGCCCATGTGAACCTGATAAAAGGCGAACGCAGTTTTCTTGCAGAACTGGCCAGCGACCTGTTGTAATCCACATTTTTACTGATCGGATGAATCGAAGTCATCCGATCAGTTTATATCTTCCTGCCAAAAAATTTCTACTTTTGCAGCCTGACAATCAGAAGAAACAGACATTGATGGATTTTAAAGGGAAAAAGGCAGCATTTTACACGCTGGGTTGCAAACTCAATTTTTCAGAAACTTCAACGATCGCACACAAATTTGAGGACGCGGGTTTTGAACGGGTCGGCTTTCGTGATAAGGCCGACGTGTATGTGGTAAACTCGTGTACGGTTACTGCCGAAGGCGATAAAAAAAGCCGCAACATCATTCGTGGCGCCATTCGCAACAATTCCGATGCCGTAGTGATTGTCACGGGTTGCTACGCCCAACTTCAGCCCGAAAAACTCAGTAAAATTGAGGGCCTCGATTATGTGATCGGTTCCGAAGATAAATTCCGCATGGTTGAACTGATCGGCGATTTGAGCAAACCGGGAAAAACCATCGTTCATGTTCAGGAGCCGAAGCGAATCCGAAGCTATTTTCATGCGTTTTCGTATGGCGACCGCACCCGTAGTTTCCTGAAAGTGCAGGATGGCTGCGATTATTTTTGCACTTATTGTGCCATTCCGTATGCCCGCGGTCGAAGCCGCAACGACACCATCGCCAACACGGTGAACGAAGCCGGAAAAGCGGTTGCGAAGGGAATCAAGGAAATCATCCTGACCGGCGTAAATATTGGCGATTTCGGGAAGAGCACAGGCGAAACATTTTTCGATCTTGTAAAAGCGCTTGATGAAGTGGAAGGTTTGCACCGGATTCGGATTTCATCCATCGAACCCGATCTGCTGACGGACGAAATCATCGAATTTGTGGCCCGTTCCGGGAAAATTATGCCGCATTTCCACTTGCCGCTTCAATCGGGGTCTGACGAGGTTTTAAAGCGAATGAAACGCAAATATCGGCGCGAAGTTTTTGCCAGCCGGGTTCAGAAAATAAAGACCGAAATGCCGCACTCGTTTATCGGGGTCGATCTGATTGCCGGAACCAATGGCGAAACCGAAGAGTATTTCCTGGATTCGTATTCGTTTATTCAGGAACAGGATGTTTCTGAACTTCATGCTTTCCCGTATTCCGAGAGGCCGGGAACGCGCGCGCTCACCATCACCCCGGTGGTCCCGGTCGATGTGCGCAAACAGCGTGTTCAGAAATTAATCAACCTTTCCGAGAAAAAACTTCGTCATTTCTACGAAGCGAATCTCGGTACAGAACAGACTGTTCTGTTCGAGGACATGAAAGACAAAAACAGCAGTTCGGGTTTTACTGAAAATTACATCCGGGTCGAAATTACTTATTCTCTGGAACTTGCCAACCAACTGCGAAAAGTCCGTCTGGTTGAAATACTTCCAAACGGGCATGTAAAGGGAATACTTGTTTGATGGCTTGATTGTTTAATTGTTATTTGTTTTCCTGTTCTTTCGGTTTATTCGGTCAGCATTTATTCTATTTTCTTACTTTTATCTGTTGTTTTTTTACTTTTTACTTGAAAATATGGATTTAGAAAAACTTTGCTCTCAGGTACAGGAGATTGCTCGCGAAACAGGCCGTTTTATTGCCGATGAACGGCAAAAGTTCACGCAGGAAGATATTATCACCAAAGGGAAATCGGACTTTGTAACTTACGTCGACAAGACTTCCGAGAGGAGGATTGTGAGCGGGTTGCAAAATATTTTGCCGGGTTCGGGTTTTATTACTGAAGAAGGCACAGCCCACGATTCAGGGGAGAAATACCGTTGGGTAATTGATCCACTGGATGGCACTACCAACTACATTCACGGCCTTTCGCCTTTTGCGATAAGCATTGCCCTGATGGACGAAAAAGAAGTGGTGCTGGGTGTGGTTTACGAAATCAGTCTCGACGAAATGTTTTATGCCTGGAAAGGCAGCAAAGCGTATTGCAACGGCAAGGAAATCCGTGTTTCGGCGGGATCAACTACTTCCGATGCGCTGATTGCAACCGGCTTCCCGTATTACGATTTCTCGAAGTTGGCGCAATACATGGCGGCAATGGATTATTTCATGCGCAACTCGCACGGGCTGCGCCGCTTGGGTTCTGCTGCCACCGATTTGGTATATGTAGCTGCCGGTCGGTTCGAAGCATTCTACGAACACGCACTTCACGCCTGGGACGTGGCGGCCGGAACCATCATTCTGAAACAGGGCGGTGGTAAAGTTTGCGATTTCAATGGCGGCGACAATTATGTTTTTGGCGGCGAAATCATTTGCTCGAACGATCGTTATTTCAACGAGTTTTATAGTATTGTCCATAAATATCTGGTCGCAAAAAATTAATCTGGCGTCGGCCAATTGTATTTTTGTGCCTACCTTGTACTTTTACACAAAAAACAACCTGTTATGGCCGAAAAAGAAATTGCTTTGTTTCGTGAACGAATGGAACGGCTGAGCGATAAAAAGTTCGATCCGGAAGCCTGGAAAAGCCCTATGGGAACTGGGTCCGAAGCGATTTTCGGAAAAGAGTGTTTGCTGGTAAAAATGATTCGCGAATTGAAATTTCTTCCCTGAAAACCGATGAGCAAAACAAAAATAGCCATTGTTATACTGAACTGGAACGGTGAAAAACTGTTGCCGCAATTTCTGCCTTCCGTAATCGAAAACAGCCGGTTGCCCGGAACACGGATCATGGTTGCCGATAATGGTTCAACCGACGCCTCCATTCCGTTGCTTTCTGAAAAATTTCCGGAAGCAGAAATCCTGGATTTGAAACAAAACTATGGTTTTGCGAAAGGCTACAATGAAGCGCTTCGGCAGATCGATGCCGAGTACTATGTGATTCTGAATTCCGATGTGGAGCTTTCGGAAGGCTGGTTACAGCCGATTGTCGCTTTGCTTGATGGCGATAAAACGATAGGTGCAATCCAGCCCAAAATTTTAAGTTATCACGAAAAAAATACGTTTGAATATGCCGGTGCTGCGGGTGGTTTCATCGACCGCTACGGGTTCCCGTTTTGCCGTGGCCGGATTTTAAATATTACTGAAACCGACGAGGGTCAGTACGATCAATCCATCGATATTTTCTGGGGCAGCGGTGCCTGCCTGGTCATTCGTGCCGAATTGTTTCACCGGGCCGGTGGGTTCGATGCCGATTTTTGGGCACACATGGAAGAAATTGACCTTTGCTGGCGCATCAAAAATATGGGCTACCGGGTAGTGGTTTGTCCTGAAAGCCGGGTTTATCACTTGGGCGGTGGCAGTTTGCCGTACAACAGTCCCCGCAAATTGTACCTCAATTTCAGGAATAACCTGAGCCTTTTGTACAAAAATCTGCCTGCCGGAAAACTATTCGGAACTCTTTTTATCCGGATGCTTTTTGATGGCATCGCTGCTTTTCGTTTATTGCTGGAAGGCAATGCCCGCGGCTTTTTTAGCGTCATCAGGGCGCATCTGAGTTTTTACCGGAACCTTCCGTTCCTGTATAAAAAGAGAAAAGCTCAAAATGGTTTGCTGACAAGAAAAATGCATCCCGAAATGTTCCGAAAAAGCATTCTCCTGGAATTTTACCTGAAAGAAAAAAAACGCTTCAACGAACTGGATTTCTGAATTTCACAAAACACACAAACAACGTGATTTTAGATATAAAGACATAAAAAAAGCGGGCCGCTGCCCGCTTAATTTTAATTTTCCACCCCAAACGCACCGGGTTTCAGGACGAAACCCTTGCGTTAATATCGTAAAGATAACACCAATTAATTATAAAATCCAAATATCTCTTCAAAAAAATCAAATTAATTCAGCATTTTTTTCACCTTGTCGGCAATATCTTTCCCTTCGGCTTGCCCCGCAAGGCTTTTCGAAGCAATTCCCATAACCTTGCCCATGTCTTTCATCCCCGATGCTCCGGTTTGTTCGATAATTTGTTGAATCGCTTTTGTTAATTCCTCATCGCTTAACATGGACGGAAGATACGATTCAAACACTTCGACCTGCATCATTTCCTGTTGATACAAATCATCACGGCCTTGTTCCTTGTAAATATTTGCCGAATCTTTTCCTTGTTTTGACAGCTTCTGTATAATCTTTAGAACTTCCTGATCAGAAAGCTCGCCTGTACTTCCCGTAGCAGTTCTCGCTTCAAGCAATACTTTTTTTATCCCACGCAAAGCTTCCAGCTTTTCTTTTTCGCGCGATTTCATTGCCGACTTGATATCCTCGTTGATTTGTTCGAATAAATCCATGACCTGATTTTTTAAGTTCTTAAATTGAAGTTGAAATTATTCAACCTTGCCTATAATTACAATGAATTAATCAACTTTATCATGCAAATACGGATTGTTATTGCGCAATACAATGTTGTCGTCTTCATCAGGAGAAAGGGAAAAACGTGAAAATTTTTGCTCAATTTTTTTCTGCAGACCTTTCACTTTAAAGTTTTTACGTCGATAGGCAGGAATATTTTCCAGTTCTTCCACCACTTCATCCGGCGACTCGGCATAATCAACCTTTACAGAAATATTGTGTTCCGGTTCGGGTTGTGATTTCCGTTTTCCATATAAATTATCAAATTCGTCCGACTCGCCTGAACTAACCTCAAATTCAAAAGTTGGTTGGCTAACCGGTTGCGAAAACTGTTTTGCAGTTTCTGTTTTTTCTTTTACAAACGATTGTGAAACCGGAGCTTTCTGAATCGGTTCATCAATCAATGTGTGATATGTTTTTTCAGGTTGCTTGGCGGCAACCATTTCCGGAATGCTACTGGTGCTAAACCCGGTAGCAATTACCGTTACTGAAATTTCATCGCCAAGGTTTTCGTCGACCCCATTACCCCAGATCAAATCGGCTTCGTTACCGGCTTTGTCCTGAATGAAATCAGTTATATCACCGATTTCGTCCATGGTAACTTCCACTTTTCCTGAAGTGATATTGAGCAGAATATTCTTTGCCCCTTTTATATTATTGTTGTTCAGAAGCGGAGAACTCAGGGCATTTTCAATTGCCCGCAATGCCCGGTCTTCGCCGCTTGCCCTGGCTGAGCCCATAACAGCGACACCGCTGTTTTGCATCACGGTTTGCACATCGGCAAAGTCGACGTTGATATATCCGGCCACGGTAATAATCTCTGCAATACCTTTTGCCGCTATTGTCAACACGTTATCGGCTTTTGAAAACGCTTCGGAAATGGTGCTATCGCCATACATTTCGCGAATCCGCTCGTTGTTGATCACCAGAAGCGAATCGACATGTTTTTCCATGGCTGCAATCCCATCGATGGCCTGTTTGATGCGGCGGCGACCTTCGTTGCGGAACGGCAAGGTGACGATCCCCACGGTAAGAATGCCCAATTCGCGGGCTGCTTCGGCAATTACAGGAGCGCCCCCGGTACCTGTGCCACCGCCCATTCCGGCAGTAATAAATACCATTTTGGTATTATCTTCCAATACCCTTTTTACATCGTTAATATTTTCGATGGCTGCATCACGGCCAATTTCGGGTTTGTTTCCTGCTCCACGGCCTTCGGTAAGCGATGAACCCAACTGTATTTTAATTGGTATTGCGCTGTTTACCAAAGCCTGAGAATCGGTATTGCAAATCACAAAATCGACATCTTTAATACCTTGAGCAAACATGTGGTTTACGGCATTACCACCTCCGCCACCAACACCAATCACCTTGATGATAGAACTGCTGTTTCGTTCTAAATTAAAATTCATTATATCAGTTGACATATACGTTCATTTTTCTGTTTAAACCTGGTTATTTTATTTTTCGTCTGTAAGAGATACATCGCTATCCTCGAAAAAACGGGTAAACTGGCGATGAAACCAATTATCAAGATTCCCGCTATCACGGGTCTCTTCATCGACTAGTTCTTTTTTTCTTTTCTTTTCTTTCTTTTTAACTTCTATTTTTTCTGTTTTAGGTGGTTCTTTTACAAATATTTCTTTTTCCATTTCTTCTTCGCCTAAATTAATGGCAGGTTCTGTGTCTTCGAGCTGAAACTCAATGACGGGTTTTTCTTCCTGAAACAATTTATTGGGATTTGTATTAAATCCGGTTGCTATGATCGTAACACTAATTTTTCCTCCTAATTTTTCATCATAGCCATTTCCCCAAATAATGTTAGCATCCTGTCCGGCGGCAATTTGCAGGTAATCTATTATTTCACCGATTTCGCCCATGGTAATTTCAGCTCCACCTGAAATAATATTCAACAGGATATCCTTCGTCCCGTTAATATCGTTGCTGTCAAGCAGAGGTGAATCGAGAGCTGCTTTCACAGCTTTCATCGCCCGGTCTTCGCCATCGGCAAAACCAGTTCCCATCAGGAACACTCCACTGCCCCCCATGACGGTACTGACATCGGCAAAGTCGATGTTGATGTTGCCATGCAAAGTAATAATCTCGGCCACTCCCTTCACCGCAGTAGTAATTATATCGTCGGCCTTTTTGAAGGCGACGGAAGCAGGTAAATCGCCGTATATTTTATGAAGTTTTTCGTTGCTGACAACCAGCATACTGTCGACATATTCCTTCAGTTTATTTGCCCCTTCGAGCGCTTGCTGGAAACGTCGTCTTCCTTCAGCGGGCGAAGGAACAGTAACTACAGCAATCGTTAAAATATTGAGTTCCCGAGCCAGTTTAGCAATCACCGGGGCAGCTCCGGTCCCAGTTCCACCGCCAAGTCCGGCCGTGATAAACAACATTTTGGTCGATCCTTCGAGCACCATGCGCAAATCATCCAGATTTTCGATAGCCGCCTGTTCCCCCTGTGCCGGTTGATTCCCGGCACCACGACCTTCAGTAAGGGTAACTCCCAACTGGATTTTTACCGGGATCGAACTTTTCAGCAAAGCCTGCGAATCGGTGTTGCAGATAATAAAATCGACGCCTTCAATGCCTTCTTCAAGCATGTGGTTCAACGCGTTTCCGCCTCCGCCTCCAACCCCAATTACCTTAATAATGGAAGAGGCAGCCTGTTGTAACCCGAAATTGATAATGTCGCCATTCATAAAACAGACGAATTTGTTATTATTTAAAACATTTCTGTATCCTGATCATCTTCGAAAAACATAGTTACCTGGCGGGTAACCTGTTTTTTTACCTGACTAAAGAATCCTTCTTCTGCAACCTTTTTCTTCTTTTTCCGAACCGGTTTTTTGGTTCCGGCTTCTTCGTTTGCAGCCAGTGTGAGCAATCCAAGCGCTGTTCCAAAACGCGGGTCTTCCATATCGCTGTTGGCCAACATAAACCTCATGTTTGGCGATCCTTTGCGAACATCAAGTCCGGTTCGGAATTTCACCAATTGATTGAGATTGGGCATCAACGAAGTTCCACCGGTAAGAACTATCCCGGCGCCAAGTTTATCGAGATAGTCCGATTTTTCGAGCTGGAAATAAAAAGCATCAACAATTTCTTCCATTCGGGCCTGAATAATAAATGCAAGGCTCTTGAACGATATTTCCTTGGGTTCCCAACCCGAAATTCCGGGAATGGTAACCACCCTCTCTTCCGGGGCAAAATCGCCCATGGCCTGACCGAACTGAGTTTTCAGCGACTCGGCCTGCCGGAGTAAAATGGAACATCCTTCTTTTATATCGTGAGTGATAACATTTCCGCCAAAAGGAATGACCGACGAATAACAAAGAACGCTATCGATGTAAACCGATATTTTCGTAGTGCCACCACCAATATCGAGCAACACAACACCAGCTTCTTTTTCATCTTCTGAAAGGGTTATTTCGGAAGAAGCGATCGGGTCGATCACCATTTTTTTCACCCGGATACCCGCTCTGTCAAAACATTTCTGAATATTCATTTCGTACAGCTCGGGGGCAATAAATACATTGAAAGAAGCTTCCAGCTTTTCGCCGGTAATACCAACCGGATTAATAATTCCGGCTTCGTTATCAATGGTAAATAGTTGCGGGCTTATCTGGTAAATTTTGTATCCTTCCTGTACCGGGATATGGGCAACCTGTTCGTACAATTGAGCCACGTCGTCTTCAGAAACCACGCTCCCGGAAGTCAGATATTTCTGAACTTTGGCGCCAAGCGTTTTCATTTGCTGACCAGTCATATTTACATGCACCTGTTCAATGTCGCCACCAAACATATCTTCGGCTTTTCGAACCGCCTCGCTAATAGCCGCATATGCTTCATCGATGTTTAGCACAACACCTCGCTTGATTCCTTGAGACATGCTCTGCCCGAATCCGATAATCTCAATTTTACCTTCTTCATTTTTCTTTCCAACAACGGCTACAATCTTGGTGGAGCCAATGTCTACTGCTGCAAAAATTTGTTCGTTCTTGGCCATAATCGTCAGCTTTTTGTACAAACAACCTGATTTTTATATTTTAAATTGATGATTGTATATTTATCCCAGCCGGTTTTACTAAACCCTTGCTGATACACTTCTTTCAAATTCCGTAATTTTTCCTGATAATTTTCAGGTGTACCAAATTCGATGAGATGGTTTCCCACACGCGGGATTACCAACAGTTCATTATTTTCTTTTACAAATACCTGCTCGATTTGTGATTTCCAGAAAGGATCGGAATAAACAAACCCGGCAAATGGCAGTAATTCTGTCGTGGCGTATTCACTGGTAACCATTCCTGAGATCACGGGAACTTTAACCGTAAACTTTTCTGAAATTGGAATTTTCACCCCTTCCTTATCAAGGTAATAATCAAATTCGTTGGTTTTAATCCTGACGACCGGATTCCGCTGTTCTACTATGAAAATCAGTTTTCCTTTAAACCGGAGCGATTTCCCGTCTATTTTCCGGTAAATTTCCACGTTGCTTAAATTCTCCTCGGTACGGAGTTTTTCTTCCAGTGCTTCCGTATTAATCATGTTCAGTTTTTTGCCAAAAATGCTGTTGTCTGTTTTTTTAATCAGCTCCATAATGTCGTCTTCCTGCAAAAAACGGGGCGATCCTTCAATAATCCGGACAGAAATTTCCTGACAACTGACGCGTTTCAGTTCACTGGAAGTAAACCAGACGGTGAACCCCATGAAACCGGCCAGCAGCAACCACAAAAATATTTTCAGGATCGTTTTAAACATGTTTTTTCTCGATCAATATATTTTTCACTTTTTCCACCATTGTGTCGATATCGCCGGCACCCATCATCAGGATGATACCGGGTTTAAAATGCCGGGCAAGTTCCGGCAGTTCTGCCTTTGTACAGCGCACTTTGTTGCTGTTCTTCATTTTCCGGAAAACCAAATCGGAAGTAACTCCCGGAATGGGTTCCTCACGGGCCGGATAAATATCGAGCAAAACAATTTCGTCGAGCAAGTCGAGGCTTTGTGCAAAACCATCGGCAAGATCACTGGTCCGGCTGAATAAATGCGGTTGAAAAATCCCCGTTACAATTGCGCCTTTATACATATCGCGGACCGAAATGATCGTTGCCTTTAATTCTTCAGGGTGATGCGCATAATCATCAATCAGGATGTATTCTTCCGTTTTCAGATGAATATCGAACCTGCGTTTTACACCCTGATAAGTTGCCAGCGCTGCTTTCACCTCTTCTGTACCGGCACCGGCCATCAATGCCATCGCCGATGCAGCAACCGCGTTTTCAACATTCATCAAGCCTGGATAATTCAGTACAAGATCTGGAATAACACCATCCGGAGTAAACAGGTCAAACTGATATGCCCCGTCCATCAGACGAATGTTCAGGGCATAAAAGTCAGCCTGTTCAGATAAAGAATAAGAGTAATGCCGGATGTATTGATTGGATGATTGATTAATTTTCAAACCTTTTTTAATTAAGACCACGCCACCTGGTTTCACCTGCGCTACAAACTGGTTGAAAGCGTCGATGATGGCCTCGTGTGTGCCGTAAACTTCAAGATGGTCGGCATCCATTGAAGTAACCACTGCCATGGTGGGCTGTAGCTGCAAAAACGAACGGTCGAACTCATCGGCTTCGGTCACGATGAACGGGGTTTCTTTTTCGGCCAGCAATAAGTTGGTCTGGTAATTTTTCGAGATGCCACCTAAAATTGCGCTGCAATCCAACGATGAGTTTTTCAGTATATGGGCAATCATGGTTGAAACTGAAGTTTTGCCATGTGTACCCGAAACGGCAATGCAATGCAGCGGGTTGCAAATTATGCCCAGCACCTGCGATCGTTTTTTTATGCTGAAATGGTTTTCTTTCAGAAAATTATATTCGCGATGATTGGCCGGGATTGCAGGTGTTAACACAACCAAGCTGTTATCCGGATTCATTTCCTGCGGAATCAATTCCGGGCTGTCGGTGTAATGCACTTCAATGCCTTCGGCCTGCAACCTGCGGGTGAGCTCGGTTTCTGTGCGGTCATAACCAGACACAGCCTTTCCCAGATGTTTGAAATACCTGGACAGTGCACTCATCCCGATTCCACCAATACCGAGAAAATATACCTGTTCTATTTTATTAATATCTTCCATTATCGTTTCAACTCGTTCAGAATAACATCTACAATTTCTTTCGCTGCGTCGGGTTTTGCCAGTTTTAGGATATTTTCGCCCAACAAATGCAATTGTTTTTCATCATTCACCAATCTGAAAGTTTTTTTCCATAATTGTTCTTTTGCATCTGCATCTCTGATCATTATGGCAGCATTATTTTTCACCAGCGCCATTGCATTTTTGGTCTGATGATCTTCTGCCACGTTGGGCGATGGAACCAAAACCGAAGGCTTCCCAAGCAGGCACAGCTCGGAAATGGTTCCGGCGCCGGCTCTCGAAATCACCACATCGGCCACGGCATACGCCCAATCCATGCGGCTCACAAATTCATTTACCTTCAGGTTTTCAGGTTTGCCTGTTTTTAATTTTTCCTGAATATCGTTATAATAGTATTTCCCGGTTTGCCAGATGATCTGCACTCCGGAGTTTTCAATCAATTCGAGATTTGCAAACACACTTTCGTTTAACGTGCCGGCACCGAGACTGCCGCCCACCATTAAAACTACCGGTTGTCCGGCTTTCAGTCCAAAATATTCCAGCGCTTCATTTTTGTTTTCTACTTTCTGAAGCAGGTTTTTGCGGATCGGGTTGCCGGTCAGTACAATTTTTTCAGCCGGAAAATATTTTTCCATTTCCGGGTATGTCACACAAATTTTTCGCACTTTCGAAGCCAACAGTTTGTTGGTAACTCCGGCATACGAATTCTGCTCCTGCAAAATGGCCGGAATGCCTTTCCGAACAGCTGCTTTCAGCACAGGCCCGCTGGCATATCCACCCACGCCAATCGCCACATCGGGCTGAAAATCTTTTATAATCTGTCTCGCCCTTTTCAGGCTTTTGTAAAGTTTTACGAAGAAAGTGAACATCTTCAGGGAAGGTTTTCGCGGGAACCCCATCACGGGCAGCCCTTCAATGGGATACCCGGCAGCCGGCACGCGTTCCATTTCCATTCGTCCCAGCGCACCCACAAAAAGGATGTCGGCATCGGGAACGCGTTCTTTCAACTCGTTCGCGATGGAAATGGCCGGGAAAATATGGCCACCTGTTCCGCCTCCGCTGATGATTACTTTAATTTTATTCATTCAATGTTTTTAAGCGCTGAGCTTTCACTTCTGCTTACTACTTTTTACTTACTACTATATCATAATGCTTGATCTTCATCCGGTGTATCAATGGTCACCAGTTGTTCATCTGCTTCTTTTTGTTTGTTATTGTGGTAGCTCACCGTTAAAATGGCTCCAAAAGCAACTGCCGTAAACAACATTGATGTTCCTCCCAGGCTTATCCAGGGAAGCGGCTGCCCAGTTACCGGAACAACTCCGGCCGATACCGACATGTTGATAAATGCCTGAAAAACCAGAACCAATACCAATCCGGTTACTAAAAATGCAGGGAACGTACGATCCGATTTTCGGACAATTACCACTCCCCTGTAAAAAAATATGAGGTACAAAAAAAGTACGAAAATTCCACCCATAAAACCATATTCTTCGACAATGATGGAATAAATAAAGTCGTTGTAACCCGCCTCCATATAATTACTCACTTCGCTTCGTCCGGGGCCTTTGCCTACAAAACCACCTTCGTAAATGGCCAGTTTGGCAAAGTCGGCCTGCGTCGTTCCTTCCTTCGAATTATCGTCGCCATATATAAAATCATCAATCCTCTTTTCAAAAGTTTGAATGCGTGCAATATCCGGCAAAATATCAGCAGCAAGATAGATGGTAACACCAAAAGCAACGATGATTGCCAACAACATGAAGAAATATTTTAATGGCACGCGGGCAACAAAAAGCATACACATGATACTTCCGAAAATAAGCGCTGAAGTTGAAATATTGCCAATAAAGATAATACCGCAAATAACCGCGCTCACCCCAGTAACCCAGAAGAATGCATGTCGTAATTCTTCTTTTGTTTTTTGGTATTTTGAAAGCATTTTGGCGGCATACATCACCAGTGAAATTTTAGCCAGTTCGGAAGGTTGGAAACTGATCATCCAAAGAGTTAATGTCCTTGATGTTTCTTTACTTCCATCAATTTTGAACTGGATAAATGCAGCAATCAGTGCGACAAAAGTTACACCGACCATCAGATTGGAAAAAATGGAATAAATTTTTACAGGTACAACATTCACCAAAAAGATCATCAACCCAATGCCAAGTCCGACAAATATCAACTGGCGCATGAGGTAGTATCCGGTGTTCCCTTCCGCTTCGCGATACGCCAACTTCCCGGTTGCGCTGTATACAATGAGCAGCGAAATCAGCGAAAGGAAGATCAGCACGATCCACAAAACCTTGTCACCTTTAAATATTTTACCTATTGAAAAATTCATGTTCCCTCTCCGATTACTTTATTATAAATCCCTGACGGCAGCTTTAAACTGGCGTCCACGATCTTCGTAATTTTCAAACAGGTCGAAGCTGGCACAGGCAGGCGAGAGCAACACTGCATCGCCGTCTTTTGCCAGGTAATAAGCTGAACGTACCGCATCGACCATGCTGCGGGTTTCCACAATGTCGGGAACCGCATCTTTAAATGCATTGATGATCTTTGCATTGTCTTTTCCAAGACAAACAATAGCTTTCACCTTGCTGCGGGCCAAATCCAAAAGTTCGTCGTAATTGTTGCCTTTGTCGATTCCGCCAACAATCCACACGGTTTTTTTGGTCATGCTTTCCAATGCGTACCAAGTTGAATTCACATTGGTGGCTTTCGAATCGTTGATGAAGTCGATTCCGTGCACCTTCAGGAAACGTTCCAAACGGTGCTCTACGCCTTTAAATTCGGCCAGGCTTTCACGAATGTTTTCATTCCTGATTTGCAACACCATTCCGGCCAGACCGGCTGCCATCGAGTTGTAAGTGTTGTGTTTCCCTTCTAACGAAATATCAAGTATTGACATGCTAAATGTATTTTGTTCCCAATTAATAATCATGTTATCCTGTTCGAGGCCAGCCCCGTTTTCCCTGGGTTCTCCCAGCGAAAATGCGGCTTTGCGCGCAGTTATTTTAATTTTTTTCAATTCTGAAAGAATGACCGGATCGTCGGCACAATAGATGAAAACGTCTTTTTCGGTCTGGTTCTGAAGGATCCGGAATTTCGAGTTTACATAGTTTTGCATCTGGTAATCGTACCGATCCAGATGGTCGGGCGTGATGTTCATCAGAACCGCGATATCGGCCTTGAAATTGTACATGCCATCAAGCTGAAAGCTGCTCAGCTCGATCACATAATAATCGAAATTTTCTTCGGCGACCTGCCAGGCAAGGCTACGTCCTACGTTCCCGGCCAAGCCCACGTTAAGACCTGCTTTTTTCAGCAATTCGTAAGTCAGCATGGTAGTGGTGGTTTTCCCGTTGCTGCCGGTAATGCAAATCATTTTTGCTGAAGTAAATTTCCCGGCATATTCAATTTCAGAAAGAATCGGAATTTTTTTCTCCCTCAGCTTTTTGATGATCGGAGCTTTTTCAGGAATACCCGGGCTTTTCACAACAAAAGCAGCATTCAGGATTAATTCTTCGGAATGTTTTCCTTCTTCGAAAGCAATTTCAGCAGTTAAAAGAACTTGTTTGTATTTTTCGCTGATGGCCGACAAGTCGGATACGAATACTTCGTTTCCCTGTTTCTTTGCCAGAATTGCTGCGCCTGTTCCGCTCTCGCCTGCTCCTAGTATGACTATCCTTTGTGACATTGTTTATCGCATTTTCAAGGTTACAATAGTTATTACTGCCAGGATGATCCCGACAATCCAGAAACGGGTTACAATTTTCGCTTCAGGAATTCCTTTTTTCTGATAATGGTGGTGAATCGGGCTCATCAGAAAAACCCGGCGTCCCTCACCGTATTTTCGTTTGGTGTATTTAAACCAGGCAACCTGGATCATCACCGAGAGATTTTCGACAAGGAAAATTCCACAGAGAATAGGAATTAAGAATTCTTTCCGGATAATGACTGCAAAGACGGCCAGCGCTCCACCCAGCGCCAGGCTACCGGTATCGCCCATGAAAACCTGAGCCGGATATGAATTGTACCACAGGAAACCAACGGTAGCGCCAATGAATGCAGCGATGTAAACCGACAACTCGCCCACATGCGGAATGTACATGATGTTCAGGTAGTCGGCATAAATAATGTTACCACTTACGTACGCCAGAATTCCGAATGTCGCCCCGCTGATGGCCGATGTTCCTGTTGCCAGCCCGTCAATTCCATCGGTTAGGTTCGACGCATTGGAAACGGCCGTAATGATTAAAATGATAATGATTCCATAAACCAGCCATGCCGCTATTTTGCGGGAGTTTTCGCCCATAAACGAAACGATCCATGCATAATCGAATTCGTGATTTTTTATGAACGGGATGGTCGTTTTTGTCGATTTGGTTTCCTTAGTTACAAACTGAACCTGTGGTTGTCCTGTTTCCTGGTCAACCATAATTTCTTTTCTGAAATTTCCGTGTACATCACGTTGTTTTTCGCGTACTACAACTTCATCGGAAAAAAACAAGGTTATGGCAACAATTATCCCCAAACTCACCTGCCCGAGTATCTTAAATTTCCCGGCCAGTCCTTTTTTGTCTTTCAGAAATACTTTTATATAGTCGTCGGCAAACCCGATCAAACCAAGCCATGCAGTGGTAATCAGCATGAGCAGGATATAAATATTGTCGAGTTTGGCAAATAATAGTGTCGGAATAATGATGGAAGCAAGGATGATCAAACCACCCATCGTAGGCGTACCTTTTTTCTGAAGCTGGCCTTCCAATCCCAAATCGCGCACCTCTTCCCCTATTTGTTTTCGTTGCAAGAAACCGATCAGCTTTTTCCCGAATGCCATGGTTATCAACAAGGAAGTAATGATAGCTGCACCAGCGCGAAACGAGATGTACTGAAACATCCCGACACCCGGCAAGTCAAAGTCTTTTAGCAAATCATACAAATAGTAAATCATAACTGCCAGTTTAGTTATTATTAAATATTTCGTTGATTACTTCTTTATCGTCGAAATGATATTTCACTCCTTTTATTTCCTGATAGTCTTCGTGTCCTTTGCCTGCCACAAGGATGATATCGCCGGGTTTTGCCAACATACAGGCCGTGCGGATTGCCTCTTTGCGGTTTTCGATAGCCAGCACTTTCGATTTCTGATGTGCTTCAATTCCGGCTTGCATATCCCGGATAATATCGGCCGGTTCTTCCGAACGCGGATTGTCTGATGTCAGGATCACTTTGTCGCTCAGGTTGGCCGCTTCCCATGCCATTTCGGGGCGTTTGGTTTTGTCGCGGTCGCCGCCTGCACCAACAACCGTAATTAGTTGTTCGTTGCCAGTGCGTATGTCGGTTATTCCGGTAAGTACATTTTTCAGGGCATCGGGCGTGTGGGCATAGTCGACAACCGCATATTTCCCATCGGGCGAACGCAAAATCTCGAAACGCCCGGCCACCGGTCTCAAATCGCTGATAATCGGCAAAACTTCTTCGTTTGGTTCGCCCAGTAAAATTGCTGCACCGTAAACCGCCATCAGGTTGTAGGCATTGAAAACGCCTGTAAAGTGTGTCCACACTTCCTGACCGGCAATGCTCAGCAACATTCCGTCGAAATGTTTCTCCAGAATTTTGCAATGAAAATCGGAAAGGGTGCGCAACGAATAGTTTTTCTTATTCGCCACGGTATTTTGAAGCATCACAGCTCCGTTTTTGTCGTCGATATTGGTGAGAGCGAAAGCTCCTTCCGGCAGTTGGTCGAAGAATGCTTTCTTCGCTTTCAGGTATTCGGCAAATGTTTTGTGATAATCGAGATGATCGTGTGTCAGGTTGGTAAAAATGCCGCCTGCAAATTTGATCCCGGCAATTCGTTCCTGGTGGATGGCATGTGAACTGACTTCCATAAAACAATATTCACACCCGGCTTCCACCATTTTTGCCATCAGCGACTGAATTGCAATTGCATCGGGAGTAGTGTGTGTAGCCGGAAATTCTTCCGTTCCAACGTAATATTTAATCGTAGAAATTAAACCGGTTTTGTAGCCCAGTTTCATGAACATTTTATACAGAAGGGTGGCAATGGTGGTTTTTCCGTTGGTTCCGGTAACGCCCACTACTTTAAGGTTTTCCGAAGGATTTCCGTAGTAATTCGCGGCAATTTTCCCAACTGCAGCTTGTCCGTCTTTTACCTGAACATACACCACCGGGTCGATTTTTATTTCGGGCATGGTTTCGCAAACAATTGCAGATGCACCCTGTTCAATTGCCTTGGTGATGTACAAATGACCATCGGCATTCACTCCTTTGACGGCAATAAAAACATCGTCGGCTTCAACTTTTCGCGAGTCGAACTGAACCTGTTGTACCGGGCAATTCAAATCGCCGTAAACTTCGCCGATTTCAATTCCCTGCAATATGTCGTTTAAGTGCCTCATCCGTTTTTCTTTTATGCTTTTGCTATTTTCTTTGCTGTACTTGCTTTTTTGCTCGTTGTTTTATTCCCGGTCTTTGCACTGCTTTTGGTTGCCGGTTTGTTGGTCTTTGTTGTTGTTTTATTTGTTTTAGTCTGAGGTTTCGCTTTTTGTGCAGCCGGCTTCGCTTTTTGCGTGGTTGGTTTTGCTTTCTCAACAACCGGTTTTGCTTTTTCAACGGTTGCTGTTTCTTCCGTTTTTAGATTAGCAGATGCAATTTCTGCTGCCTGGATTGAGTCTTTTTGCATTTCGTTGACCAGAGCAAGACTGTCTCTGATGCCGATTTCTGAATTGGAAATCATTGCCAGGTCCAGCAAGATTGTTTGCCCTTTAATTATTGGCGAACCTGAACTGATGGATTGTTTGATTACCTCTCCAAAGCCATTCATTTTCACTTCCAGTCCTGATGTTTCGAGCAGGTATAACGCGTCGATTGCTCCCATTCCAAACACATTCGGGACAGTGCCGTCTACCGTTTTCACTTCTGCTAGCTTCAATTTTTCTTTATCCTGACTAACCTTTGTCAACTCCGATTTGCCTGCAGACTGATCCAACTTCAGCCAAAGTTCGTTGACAGACAGAGCAATGTCATTGGTATAACCGGGTTTCACGTAAGGCGCAGGAACCGGCTCTTTCAAAACAGAATCTCTCGGTTCGAGGAACGTTGCATATACTTTGTCCGCTACTTCCTTGAATACAGGACCTGCAACCGAACCTCCATAATATGCCCCTTGCGGCCCAACAATCACTACAATACAGGAATATTTCGGGTCGTTGGCAGGAAAATACCCGACAAAGGAAGCCTGATAGTTTTTCTTTCCGCCTTTCAAATATCCTTGATTGTCGTATGCAATTACCGCTGTCCCGGTTTTTCCGGCCAGTTCGTAATAGGGGCTTTGAAGTGCCTTCCCGGTTCCTTTTATGCATACGCCCCGCAGCATATCCTGTGCTTTCAGTAAAGTTTGCTTCGAACAAATGGATGGGTTGATTATCTCTGTTTGGAAACTTTTCTGCAAAATCCCATTTTCACGGATTTCACGAACAAAACGAGGTTTCACCATTTTCCCGTCGTTTGCAACGGCATTGTAAAAGGTGAGGGTTTGAAGCGGGGTTACCTTGATCTCGTACCCGTATGAAATCCAAGCCAACGATGGTTTCCACCAATCTTTATCGCCCGGATATTTAATATACGGAATGCCTTCGCCCATAATGCCCAGTCCGAGAGGCTTGTTCAAACCGAATTTATAAATACGGTCGATAAATTGTTTTTCTTTCCCGGTATAAAACTTGGTTATAATTTTTGCGGTTCCCACGTTTGATGATAACTCGAAAATCTGTTTCATGCTGATCACTCCGTGCCCCCCGTGGTTGTAATCACTATCGTATATTTTTTGACCCATTACTTCCCAGAGGCCGTTTCCTGTATCAAACCTGTCGCAGGTATCAACATAGCCATCTTCCATGGCAGCCATCAGCGAAACTAATTTAAACGTTGAACCCGGTTCGCTACAGCCCGCATGACCGAACGCATAATTGTAGATTTCGCCATATTTCCCGTCGTCTTTGCGGCCGATATTAGCAATTGCCTTGATGTCGCCTGTAGCTACTTCCATTACCACGGCTGTTCCCCACACGGCTTGGCTTGTTTCCATCTGGCGCATCAGGGCATTTTGTGCATAATCTTGCAGGTTGACGTTTATTGTGGTAATAACATCTTTCCCGTCCTGAGGCTCTGTCAGGGGCATATCAATCCAGCGCCCGGAGAAATTTTGTTTCAATGCTTTGCCCGCTTCTCCTGCCAGATAGCTTTCCTGCATCCCCTCAATACCGGTGTATCCAATATTCCCGTGTATTCCGCCAAAAACTCCTTTATTTAATGTACCAATGGTTCGGCTGGCCAGTTCGTCGTGGGGTAAAATCCGTTTGTTTTCAGTAATGATAATTAGTCCGGAACCAAACAGCCGCGTACTCAATGAGGGCAACTTTTTAAATTGCTGAAGTTCGTTGTGGTTCAGTCGTTTTTCGTCGACAAGAAACCAGCGCTTTGCTTTGATGTCGCCACTGTTGAACGTACTTCTCATACGGCTCAAAAAACGCGATTTTGAACTGCCAAAAAATCCTGAAATTTCTGTTGCAAACTGGTCTGCACTTTTATCAAAAACTTCAGTTATTTTGGGAGTACTCAAATCAAGCCGAATGGTGTAATCGGGTATTGAGGTAGCTAGAACACTTCCGTCGTCAGCACATATATTTCCCCTGGAAGCAGGAATATCGGTCGTATTTTCTTTGATGTCCTTTGCTATTTCTTTCCATCGGTCCGTTTTAAGGTTTTGAATTTTCAGGATATTCGCAGAAATGACAACAGCAAGCACCACTATTATAAAATAGATGATGCCAAAACGCATGATGATGTCTCTCCTGATTTCCATTTTTATTCTGCCTTTTTCACTTTTATTTTCATCGCCGGTTCTTTCGGCTCAATCAGCCCTAAGTTTCGTTCCGTCACCCTTCGTGTAATTTCCGAAGGTCGGTTAATCGACATCAGTCGCGTTTCATGGGTTACCGATTCGGCCCGAAGTTCTTTCAGCACATCCATTACTACTTCCGTTTCCCGAATGGTTTTTTCCGACCAGTTCCGGTTGGTTATCAGTATCAATCCGAGCAAAACCAGAAAAAACACAAATGGCAACTGTGTCGTTACTTTTTCACTGGCGAGAACACTGCCACCCAGTATCCGCCTGATTTTTAAAGGCTGAATCTTCTTTTTGCTGATATTTTCTTTTTCCTCTGCCATTATCGTTTTTCAGCTATTCTTAGTTTAGCGCTTCTCGCTCTCGGGTTTCTTTCAATTTCCTCATCCGAAGGCACAATTACCTTCCGGTTTACTAATTCGAACGGGGCATTTACATTCCCGTAGAAATCTTTTTCCTGCTTTCCTGAAAAATTGCCGGTTTTCATGAAATTCTTTACCAAACGGTCTTCCAGCGAATGATAGGTGATTACCACCAACCGTCCGCCCGGCTTTAGCAGATCAAAAGACTGCTCCAAAAAATTCTCCAAAACTTCCAGTTCACGGTTGGTTTCAATCCGTAAAGCCTGAAATACCTTTGCCAGGTATTTACTTTCCTGGGACGGTGGTGTGCATTTCGAAATGGCTTTCTTAAATTCGCCGATCGTTTTTATTTTTTTTGAAGACCGTGACTGAACGATTTCTTTTGTCAGTTTCCAGGCATTCTGAATTTCGCCGTACTCCCTGAAAATCCGCAGTAATTCTTCTTCCGGATAATTATTCACCACATCGGCAGCAGTTCTTTCCGAATCGCGGTTCATCCGCATATCGAGTTCGGCCTCGAAGCGAAAAGAAAAGCCACGTTCGGCAACATCAAAATCGTGAGACGAAACGCCAAGATCAGCTAAAATTCCGTCAACTGCCTCAACTTCATGATATTTCAGAAAGTTTCGTATGTATTTAAAATTGTGTCTGATAAAAAAGAAGTGGGGGTCAGAGATGATGTTTGCAGCAGCATCTTCGTCTTGATCAAATCCAAACAGGCACCCGGAAGTCAGGTTTTTGAAGATTTCGCGAGAGTGGCCGCCACCGCCGAAAGTTACATCAACATAGCAGCCTGCCGGGTTTATGCGAAGCCCTTGCACACTTTCGTGTAACAAAACCGGTATGTGATATGCTTGTTCCAAAACTATTCCTCCACATTACCAAAATGTTCCATAAACAACGACTTGAAATCGCCCATATCAGCATTGTATTTTTCATACTCCCCTAAATCCCACAGGCGAATCCGGTCGCTCACTCCCACAAAAACCACATCTTTCGTGATATTTACTTTCGACAGAAAATTATTCGGGAAATTCATCCTGCATGTATCTGAAACTGAAACGACCTTAAAATTTTTGTAAATCATGTCGAGCAAACGGCTTTGTTGAGGATTGTTCCGGTTCAGTTTCGCTTTAAAAAGCGACAGGCGTTTTTCCCAAACATCCATCGGATAGATATTCAAACATTTTTCATAGGGGTCTACCTCAATGGACATCTGCCCATCAGGTATTTTACCGCCCATTTCATTTTTGAAGTCTGCCGGTAAAACTACTCTTCCTTTCTCGTCGAAAGTCGCGTACTTCTCACCTGAAAAATCCATCCGAACTCATTTTTGTTTTTTTCCAAATGTAAAAGTAACTATTTCCACAATATTTCTCCACTTTTTTCCACTTTAAGTCACTTTATTCCACCAAGCAATACGACGGCACTTGTTAGTAACCTGTTTATATCAAAACACAAAATTGTTAATACAAAATACTACAGCCTGATTTACTGCTATTTAATCATAATAAAAATAGTCCCAACAGTAGTTGATAAGTTGACAAAAGCCACCTCTTTCAAAGGATAAATTCTCGTTAACATTTTTTTCTTCAATTCGAATCTGTAACGGCATTTTTTATATTTTTCGGGCTCCAAATAATGAGACAAAGAGATGGAAGAAACTCCGGAAAGAATGAAACCTATTGTGGTTCGGGATGTTTTCATGGAAAAAAACCCAAAGCTGGCGAAGGCAATGCCTGGGTTTATTTATCGATTTATCACCCGAATCCTGCACCTCCGCGAAATCAATGAAATCATCAGTCTGTACGGCGACCAACCCGGCATTCGTTTCGTTCACGGAACAATCAAATATTTCAATGTAAACCAGAAAGTTACAGGCATTGAAAACCTTCCGGAAAGTGGAAGGTTCATTTTTGCATCAAACCACCCACTCGGGGGCTTCGACTCGATGCTGATCATGAGCCTGGTGCATAAAAAATATGGGAAATTTAAATTTCTGGTAAACGATGTTTTGATGAGCATCAAACCACTTCAACCCTTATTTATTCCGCTCAACAAACACGGATCGCTCGACCGAAAAGTGACTCAACGAATTGAAAATGAATACGCAAGCAACTCGCAGATACTTATATTTCCCTCGGGCTTTGCGTCAAGAAAAATAAAAGGGAGAATTCAGGATTTTGAATGGAAGAAGCATTTTATAGCCAAAGCCATTCAGTACCAACGCGATGTAATTCCGGTTCATGTAAGCGGAAGAAATTCAAACTTTTTTTACTGGCTGGCCAATTTCAGAACCCGTCTGGGTATAAAATGGAACCTGGAAATGTTTTTCCTTTCCGACGAAACATTCAAACACCGGAACCAAACATTTACGGTTACTTTCGGCAAACCGATTCCCTGGCAAGCCTTCGACAAGAGTAAAACAATAAGCCAATGGGCAGAGGAAGTAAAAGAGATGGTTTATAAACTTCCGTCGATGTATTTGCCCAACGATTAAAAAATGTACAAAAAAAGAATCTATTTATTTTTTTCTTAGTTTTGTAGCTTCAAAAATTAGCGATACGAGAATATGAAGGACATTATTGCGCCTATTCCAAGGGAAGTAATTGAAGCGGAATTGACACCCGAAAAACTACTTAGGAAAACCAACAAAGGCGATAACGAGATTTATGTCATCACCCACCACGATTCGCCAAATATTATGCAGGAAATAGGGAGGATACGAGAAATATCATTCCGTGACGCAGGAGGAGGCATTGGCGAAGAAGTTGATATTGATGCGTACGACATCTCAGAAAAACCATACAAACAGCTCTTGGTATGGGATCCGGATGCAAGAGAAATATTGGGCGGCTATCGTTACATTATGTGCAACGAATTGCCAATTGATGAAAACGGCGATCCGATATTAGCCACCGCGCAGTTATTCCACTTTTCGGAAGCTTTCAAAAAAGATTATTTGCCATACACCCTCGAATTGGGCCGCTCGTTTGTACAACCAGCTTATCAGTCGAGCAAGGCGGGAGCCAAGGCGCTTTATGCACTGGATAACCTGTGGGACGGACTGGGCGCATTGATCGTCGACCATCCGGAAATGAAATATTTCTTCGGGAAGGTTACCATGTATACTCATTTTCATACCGATGCTAGAAACCTGATCTTGTTTTTCTTCTCAAAATACTTTGGAGACAAAGACAACCTGGTTTACCCAAGAAAACCGCTCGACCTGCATATTGATGCCGATGAAATGAATGGAATATTTTGTGGGGGCGATTACAAGGAAGATTACCGGATACTAACCCAAAAGGTCAGGGAATTTGGCGAGAACATTCCCCCGTTGATCAACGCATACATGAACCTCAGTCCATCGATGAAAACATTCGGCACCGTTTTGAACGACCATTTTGGAGATGTGGAAGAAACCGGCATTATTGTTACTATTAAAGATATTTACGAAGCAAAAAAAGACAGACATATCGAAACGTACCTGAAAGACAAATTGGGTAACGACAAGTGGATTTCTTAAATTGAAAACATTTTTCTGATGATATTTATTAGGTTGAGAAAATTCTCAACCTTTTTTGTGCCATAGCCGCCACTACAAAAAGAAAAACCACACCCGAAGGCATGGTTTCCACCAGTCAGTATTTCTCATTAAGTCCAATTAATAAGCTCTTTCTCCTTTTCCTTCAATGTAGTTGATGAACGATTTGTTTACCACCTTGTTTCCGCCAGGAGTTGGATAATTTCCGGTAAAATACCAGTCGCCGGTATCGTTCGGACAAGCCACGTGAAGGTTTTCGATGGTTTGGTAAATAATTTCTACTTCGGCTTTGCAGTCGTCGGGTTTTAACAACTCTGCTATTTTTGCTGAGATTTGTTCGGGCGTAAAAGCCTTATAAATCTCGTTCACATAGTTTACTATTTCTTCCTTTGGAAGGTTTTCCTGCTCTTTGCACTTTTTATAAACCTGCTCAATTACATTCTCCCTTCCGGTTTCCTTCAGCAATGCGATCGCAGCATTAAAGGCAATAAATTTATCGAGCTGCGCCATATCTATTCCATAGCAATCGGGATAGCGAATTTGCGGCGCCGAAGAAACCACGATGATTTTTTTTGGGTTCAGACGGTCGAGAATACGAAGAATACTGTTTTTAAGAGTGGTTCCCCGAACAATCGAGTCGTCGATAATAACCAGCGTGTCCTGATTTTCGCGCACCACCCCGTAAGTTACATCGTACACATGGGCAACCAGATCATCGCGGCTGGCATCGTCAGAAATAAATGTCCGCAGCTTCACATCTTTAATCGCAATTTTCTCTACCCTCGGTTCAATCGAAACGATCAATTCGAGTTCCTCGTTGCTCATTTCGAAGGCGCTACCGTTATTCAGTTTAGCCAGTTTTTCCTTGATACAGGAACGACGTACCCCCTGCATCAGGCCATAAAAAGCCGTTTCTGAAGTATTTGGAATATATGAGAAAACGGTGTTTTCAATGTCGTTATTTATTGCTTTCAGAATCGCAGGAGATAGTAAGTGTCCCAGTTTTTTGCGTTCTTGGTAAATATCTTTATCGCTTCCGCGCGAAAAATAGATGCGTTCGAACGAACAAGATCTTCGCTGATGCGGGACACGGATCATCTGGGTATAAATATGCCCATCTTTTTTAATTATAATCGCTTCGCCTGGGTTGATTTCTTTCACCTGATCGCAACTCACATTGATCACCGTTTGAATCACCGGACGCTCGGAAGCCACCACTGCAATTTCATCATTATAATAATAAAATGCGGGTCTGATTCCCCACGGGTCGCGCATTACAAAAGCATCGCCATGACCAAACAAGCCGGCCATTGCATATCCCCCGTCCCAATCTTTGCTGGCATTTTCCAAAACTTTCTGCACATCAAGGTATTTCTCGATAAGCGGCGAAATTTCCTTATTGGTGAAACCTTCGTTTTTATATTGCCGGAACAAAAGTTGGTTTTCTTCATCAAGGAAATGGCCTACCTTTTCAAGCACAGTTACCGTATCGGTGTAGGCTTTCGGATGCTGTCCCAGTTCAATCAGCTTATTGAAAAGCTCATCGGTATTGGTCATATTGAAATTACCGGCCAGCGCTAACGTTCTCGATTTCCAGTTATTTTGGCGCAAAACAGGATGCACAAATTCGATGCTGTTATTTCCGAATGTTCCATAGCGAAGATGTCCCAGAAACAATTCGCCTGCAAAAGGAACATTTTCGTAAATCCAACGCAGATCCGGCTCTTTCGAGCCGTGCTTCACAGCCTTTTTTATTCCCTTGTTTACTTTATTGAAAACATGTTTGATCGGATTTAGTTCAACTGACCGGTGACGATCCATGTATTCTTGTCCCGGGTCCAAATCCAGTTTAACGCCAACGATACCTGCCCCATCCTGCCCCCTATTATGTTGTTTTTCCATCAACAGGTACAACTTATTTAAACCGTATTGCCATGTTCCGTATTTGGTCTGGTAATATTCAAGTGGTTTCAGCAGGCGTATCAGTGCAATTCCACATTCGTGTTTAATCAGTTCACTCATTGTTGCCTTTTTCGGTAATTAATTTCGGGAACTGGATGATGTCATCAACCCGAAATGCATTTGGATAATTTTGTTTAATTCGTTCTTTCGCCTTTGATGCTTCACTTTTGGTTCGAAAATCTCCAATCCGCACCCGAAAATCCGGGGACTGATAATGAATGTAGGCATCCATATCTGGGAATCTTTTCAGAAAATCAGTTTTTACAGCAAGAGCTTTCCCCCGCGCATTTTGGCTCGAATTGGAAAAAATCTCCAGCCGATAACCTTCCATCCCGTTCCGGCGTTTGTTCGCCGCAATATGCTGCTGTAGCAACGCGGCAATTCTTGAATCCTGAATAACTTGATTTTTTTTTAGAAGAGGGTGCAACGGAGAATCCTGAATTTCAACCTCTTTTGTTTGGGTTCCGGCTGCCTCCAACTCTTGCGCATGCAGCGCAAAACCAGAAATCAGAAGAAAAACCAAACAGACACAAAATTGTTTCATAGTGATCGAATTTTGAGACCGTAAAGATACGTTTTAAACGTCGAAAATTAGAAATGTATTTTTCAATCATTCAGAATTTTCAAGAAAAGATATTCCGCCACAGTATCTTGTTTTCCTCAACATTATCAATGCATCCTAAAAACGCTGAATGTAAACCGATTTCAAGGATCTTTCGAATCGGGCTTCAATGTTAAATTAATGTTCCGGGAATATTTCATCGGGAAAAGAATTTCGAGATTTTTGTTTAAAAGTGATCTCTTAAAATCCGGTTGTTTTATTTCTTCTTTTAAAGTTTCTTTGTAGCGATTTTTACCATGAACATGAAGAAGTTATTTATTGAAACTTATGGTTGCCAGATGAATGTTGCTGACAGTGAAGTGGTGGCTGCCGTTTTACAGGAACGAAATTACGAAGTAGCGCAGAGCATTGAAGAAGCCGACGCTATATTTTTAAATACCTGCTCGGTGCGCGATAACGCCGAACAACGCATCTGGGGACGGCTTGATTATTTTAAAAGTCTGAAGCGCAAAAAGAAAAACCTGATTGTTGGCGTTTTGGGCTGTATGGCTGAACGCGTGGGCGACCAGTTCCTCGAACATGCGGCTGTCGATCTGGTGGCCGGGCCGGACGCCTATCGCGATTTGCCGTACCTGATTGACAAGGCAGAACAAGGCAAAGGTGCAATTAATGTTGAACTTTCGCTAAACGAAACCTATGATAAAATAACTCCGGTACGCATTGGCGATTCGGCAATTTCAGGCTTTGTGAGCATCACCCGGGGATGCAATAATTTTTGCACCTACTGCATTGTTCCATACACCCGAGGGCGGGAACGCAGTCGCAATCCACAGGATATTTTAAACGAAGTGGGCGATCTTGCTTCGAAAGGCTACAAAGAAGTTACCCTGCTGGGGCAAAACGTGAACTCGTACAAGTGGCAACCCGACGGCGAACGCAAACCGTTACGTTTCTGGGATTTGCTGGAAATGGTTGCCCTGTCGGCGTCCGGCGTGCGCATCCGGTTTACTACGTCGCACCCGAAAGACATGAGCGACAAGGTGTTGAAAGTGATTGCCGCCCAACCCAATGTTTGCAGGCACATCCATCTGCCGGTACAATCGGGCAGTAACGAAGTGCTGAAACGGATGAACCGCAAGTACGACCGCGAATGGTATATGGACCGCATCCGCGCCATCCGCGAAATAATTCTCGATTGCAGCATTTCGACCGACGTGTTTGCCGGTTTTTGCGGCGAAACCGAAGAAGACCACCAGCAAACGTTAGAATTGATGGAATGGGCACATTTTGACATGGCTTTCATGTTTAAATATTCCGAACGTCCCGGCACGTATGCACATCAACATTTGGATGATGATGTTCCGGAAGAAACAAAAATCAGGCGGTTAAACGAGATCATCGCCCTTCAGAATAAAATTTCGTTGAAAAACAACCACAATGACATAGGAAAAACGTTTGAAGTTTTGGTTGAAGGAACTTCGAAAAAGAACAAGGATGAGCTGTTTGGCCGGAGTTCACAAAACAAAGTAGTCGTTTTTCCGAAGAAAGATTACCAAAAAGGCGATTATGTGCTGGTGAAAATAAACCGTTGCACACAAACAACCTTAATAGGGGAGACGATAGAAGAATAATTCGGGTTTGAAGAAATAATTCAGGAAATATGAGCAAGCTAATTATTGACTTCAGGAAATACCGGGCAAAGATGAACGAAAGAATTCTGGCCTCCGACAACAAAGTGATGAAGCGTATTTACAGCCTCGACACACTGACTTACCAAAATGGGGCGTTGGACTCGAAAACCAAGGAAATGCTCGGGCTGGTTTCGTCGATGGTGCTTCGTTGCGACGACTGCATTAAATATCATCTTGAAAAATGTCACGAGCTGGGAGTAACCACCGATGAAGTTTTCGAGATTTTCGGAGTAGCCAACCTGGTTGGTGGAACCATTGTAATTCCACACACCCGCCGGGCTGTTGAATATTGGGAAGAATTAATAAATCAGAAATAGCGTTGCTACTAAAACTTCATCAATTAATTTTCTTTGGGTACAAATTGGGGTTTAGAAACGGGATCAGAGCTAAAATGACCGCTGGTTTATATAACATTTTTCGGATCACCACATCGTTGGTGAGCAGGCCCACCGCCCCATTATGCTGTTTCGAGTTTTTCTTTCCAAAAACAATATCGTCAGCCTCGCCCAATTCGTAACCGGTTAGCACTAGTTCTGCTATCCGTGGAGGCAAAAAGAAACTGGCAGTTCGTGCTGCTCCTTCGTTTTCCAGTGTTTTTATAAATATCCAGGCAAAAGCAGTCATTTGTCCTTTCAGTATCGACACGCCCCCTTCGATTCCAACGTAATAATCGAATCCAGGATGTTGAGCCATCAATGTTTCGACCCTGTTCCGGGCTCCCCTGCGTGTTTCCTTATTTCCCAGCGGCTGCTCGGAAACACCACTCGGAACCGGAAATCCTTCAAAAATTAAACCATTGAAAAAACATTCGGAGAAAGCTTCTTTCACCGCTTCAATTTTTACAGGATTTTTCGAAGCAACAGCAATTTGCATTTTACCTCATTTAAAGTTCAGCATGAATTAATAAAAATCTATTTCCAATTCAAAAAAAATGTTTTACTATTTTTGCCTGAAACGAAAAAAATCATGCAAATCAGGGAAGCGAAAATCGCCGATGCAATGGATATCGTACAGTTTCAGATTGAGATGGCCAGAGAAACCGAAGGTTTCGACCTCGACCGTCCGACGGTTGAAAAAGGAGTAGCAGCCGTTTTTGCCGACCGGGAAAAAGGCGTTTATTATGTAGCCGACGATAACGGCAGAGTGGTTGCCTCGCTGCTCACCACCTACGAATGGAGCGACTGGCGGAACGGCACGGTGCTTTGGGTGCAGTCGGTTTACGTGGTGGAAGAATACCGGCGGAAAGGCGTTTTCTCGGCCATTTACCAACACGTAAAAGATAACGTATTGAACGACGAATCGCTAAAAGGCATCCGTTTGTACGTGGAACAGAACAATAACCGGGCGCAGGCTGTTTATGAAAGGTCGGGAATGACGGCCGAACACTACCAAATGTACGAATGGCTTAAATAAAACAAAATGAACCGCAAACCAATATCTCCGGAAACCAGGCTGCAGCTTATTAAAGCACAGCGAAACGAAATAACGGAATATCACACCTATAAACGGTTGGCGAAAGTTTCGAAAGACGAAGCCAATAGCAACGTGCTCGACCGGATTGCTGAAGACGAAAAAGCGCATTACGAAATCTGGTTGAGTTATACTGACAAGGAAGTGAACCCAAGCAATTGGGAAATCAGAAAATATTACTGGATTTCGCGGATTTTTGGACTGACTTTTGGTTTGAAACTGATGGAACGGGGCGAAGAGAAAGCGCAGATCAATTATGTGTCGATGGTTGAAGAAATACCCGAAGCCGCCCAGGTTGCCAGGGAAGAAGATCAGCACGAAAAGAAACTTCTGGAACTGATTAAAGAGGACCGGCTGGAATACATCGGGTCGATTGTACTGGGATTGAACGACGCGCTGGTTGAGATTTTAGGAACATTGGCCGGGTTGACTTTCGCCCTTCAGAATACCAAACTGGTTGCGCTGGCCGGGATCATTGCCGGAATTGCCGGGGCACTGTCGATGTCGTCGTCGGAATATTTGTCGAATAAAACCGAAGGAAAATCGGGAATGGCTATCAAATCGGCCATTTTTACCGGGATTGCCTATCTGTTTGCAGTGATTTTTTTGGTTGGCCCGTACCTTATTTTCACATCGCCATTCATCGCGCTGATTGTCGCGCTGATTGATTCAATTCTGATTGTATTGATGTTTACCTATTATATTTCGGTGGCCAAAGAACAACCCTTCCGCAAACGCTTCTTCGAAATGGTGATACTGAGTACCTTCGTCGGGCTTGTTTCGTTTGGACTGGGCTACCTGGCACGCATCGTTTTCGGCATCGACATTTAAAATGTTTTATCCTGATCACCGATACTTTTGACTTTGATCTTTTGGCTTATCATGAGCGCCCTTCTGTATAAAATGATTCGCGAAGGCGAGCACCAGGGGCAGGATTTCAAATTCTGCATCAACGATTCGAAGAAAATCGCCCGCTCGCTGGTGGCGTTTGCCAATACCGATGGCGGGCGCCTGCTGATTGGCGTGAAAGACAATGGCAAAATTGTGGGCATCAGTTCCGATGAAGAATTTTACATGGTTGAGGCCGCCGCAAAAATTTACTCGAAACCGGCTATCAACTTCATTACCCGGCAGCATGTTGCCGAAGGAAAAACGGTATTGGAAATCACCATTGAGCCGAGCAGCGGAAAACCTCATTTTGCAAAGGACGACAGCGGTAAATGGCTGGCTTATTTTCGCAAAAACGACGAAAATAAACTGGCCAATAAAGTGATGCTCGAAGTTTGGAAAAAGAAAGCCGGGAAGCGGGGCATTCTGATCAATTATTCGGAAAGCGAAAAATGCCTGCTCAACTGGCTGGAGAAGAACAAATCGGTTTCAATTTCAAAATTTGCCCGGCTGGCGCACATTTCATTTCTAAAAGCCGAGCAAATCATCATCGACTTTATCGTCCTCGACATCCTGAAAATAGAATTTGAAGGCGATAAAACCATTTATTGCCTGAATGAAGATTTCGACCGGGAAGAATGGAACCAGCGGGCCGGGTAAAACGTTGAAATGGCGCTTATTTCTTGCATTTTATCAAATATCCATTGTCGTATTTGTAGCTTATATCTCTAAATCCCAATGACTCTAAGTCACCAACAACTTGTTCAATCGTATATTTATTGAAAATATCGTCGGTCGTAAATTTCAATTTTTTCAAATTATCACGGTGAGCCATGTATATACAAAAGACGCCATCATTTTTTAATCCATCTTTTATTTTCGAGAATGGCTTATCCAGCTCGCTCCAAAAATAAATAACATTTATACAGAAAATTTTATCGTATTGATTTGCCTCCAGCTCAAAATCTATAAAATCGCCAAAATACAATTCAACCTTTTTATTATCAATGTGCTTTTTATTTCTCTTTTTGGCTTCTTTAAACATTAATTCCGAAAAATCAATCCCTGTAATATGACAATCAAAATTTGAACATATCTTGTCTATTCCCAGTCCATGCCCATATCCAATTTCAAGAATTTTGTCGTTTTGCTTTATTTCTAATTCTGAAATTACTTTATCATAGATAAAACTATTCCCCTTTTTCATCACAAAAGAGATAATCTTTCCCCAAAATCCATCGGGTTTTCTAAATTGATTTCCAATAAAATTCGTCATATCGAAAAATTTTAACATCCACCCTTTACAGGAGCTGCTTTACTTTTTACTGGTGCTCCAATATTTTTCAGCGAATTTACCAGATTATTCATTTGCGTGGCAGTGGTGCTGCGGAAATAATAAGTTTCCAGTTCGTTTTTCGAAGCATTGACAGAAGGCGCTTCCATTTCATAAAACATTTTCCGAAAATTGCTGGCGCTTTCCCGGAGTATCATGTTTTCCGATTTTCCAATGTATTTGGCTTTCAGACATGCCATTCGTGCCAGTGTGTCGTTATCTGCATAAATAATGTTGGTTTTCAGCCGTTGTTTGAAAAGAGGTTCATACTGCCGTTTCATCATTTCGTCAAACGGAACATTGATGGCCATGGGCAGGTGAAATGCGTTAAACTCCCCGGGAGAACGAACATCAATGATATTGAGGACATAATATTTATTCACAATCTCATTGGCCAGTTTATCTGCAGGAATTTCTTTAAAAACACAGGCTTTTTGTTGTTCTGCTTCAGCAATCTGCGTATTTATAATATCTTCTTTTCCAGGGGAAAATGCGACTACAGCCAAAATCACGAATAAAGAGACAGCGGCAAACACATACTGGTTCCTCTGTTTGGGATTTATTCGTGATTCGCGTTTATTCACCCTGTTTTCGATGAACCAGGTAGCGACAAAAGCAGCAACTGCCACGAATGATAGCAAAAAGCCGAAAGCGACGTTTGACATGCCCAGATAGTCAGAAATCCGAATTTGCCCCATGTTGTTGGCATTATATAAGTTTTCTACCAGCGGAAACGACTCAGTAAATCCCCAAACACCCAGAATAGCTCCAAAAACAAAGGCAAACGCATCGAGTTTGCCAATCGCCAAAGCACACACGCTGGTTCCCGGACAAAATCCGCCAATAATGAACCCGACTCCCATGATGGCACCGCCCAGCAGAGCCGATTTGAAGAAAGTAGGATTCACGTAAATTGCATCTAGGTCGAGCAGCCCGTAATGTCCCAGAAGAAGAATACCAGCCATGGCTGTGATACCTGCAGTAAAGAATACCCGTAACACCGTAAAATCGTAGCCATAAAATAACCCGACTAGTTTTTTTGTAGAAGAAAAACCTGCTTGTTCAAGAATAAAGCCAAAGGCGATACCAAGAAAGAAGGCGATGACTAAACTAAATTCTTCACTGATAATAAAAGGTACTAATGGTCCCATCTTTCTGTTATTTTAACCAAAGTTTTCTGAAAAAGTATGCCAGGGCATAAGCCGCACCAAAAATGGCCAGCATGGTAAGTATGCCGCCCAGCGAAAGTACGGCCATTCCGCTAAGGGCAGCTCCGCTGGTACATCCTCTGCCCAGTTGCGAGCCGTAGCCAAACAGCGCCCCTCCGATAATTGCGCCAATAATCCGTACAACATTGGAAACACGGGGTCCCTTTTCCAATTTGAGTCCTGTTCTGTTGGTAATAACACCAGAAAAAAAAGCACCCACAAGTACGCCGATAATCTCGAAAATCAGAAAGTTCTTCCACGGGCCTTCGGGATTCTTCGCAGCAAAATCAGAATAATAGGCTGTATTTTCAGCATGGGTTGGGGCAATGGTTTCGACCGAAGCAATAACCACACTTTTAAATGCTCCACTGGCTCCAAGCCCCCTGCCTGTAATAAATATGGTTGCAAGCAAAACCAACCCGAGTAAAAACCCTGCCAGATAAGGGTTCATGTAGGGTTTGGGTTTTATCGGTTCACTTTTTTTCATGAGTCAATTTTTTGTATTCCTGTTTCTTCAATACTTGTTTATGAAATATCTTTTTTATCGACAGATACTTCTTCTTCATCTTCTTCCAAATCTTCGTATCCGGTTACCATTGCCTGAATATTGGAAGTGGGAGTATGTCCGGTAGTCGTCATATATACATGCACTACCAAAAAGACCATCAGCAGGAAAGCCCCCAACGTGTGCCAAAAGGCAATATTTTCGAGCGAAATATCACTGACCAGCACGATATCGTTCCGGTCGATGGTTTTGTGAAACATATAAATGATTCCTGAAATAATGGTAACAGGCACCAATATCAGTTTAAAACCTAAGTAAACCAGTCGCTGTAATGGGTTCAGTTTTTTTACTCCGGTTTTTTTCGTGGGGTGTTTTTCTCCTTTGAACATTCCAATGCTGTAAAACCGGATTTGTGCTGTTAGTTTTTTTGTTGTTGGAATATATTGTTTCCATTCGCCTGTAACAAGATGCCAGAAAATCGCAAAAATAACCAGCCCAATGAGCATCCACGAGGCCACCCGGTGAAAGCGTGCAGCCTGTTCAAACCCTAAAAGATGAAAAGTGCCATGCACCTCAAATCCGGTGAAGGCCAGAAAAATAATCAGCGAGGCTTGTGTCCAGTGCCAGAAGCGCTCAAAACCTTTGTAAACATATACCTGTTTCATAAGCTGCAAATATTTTATTCCGGTTTTTCATTTTCGTAATCAATAATATCCGTATCATATTCTTTCCGGCGGATGGAAACCAAAATTCTGAAAGCGGCATGTAAAAACACAGCCCCAAAAGCACAAAAGAACAGGATGGTTCCAAATCCATCGAGTTTTTTACTGTAATTGCGTCCAGGCATATAAAAACCTGACAACGAAGCCAATCGCCCCTCATTCCGGGTGTGGCATTCCGCACAGCCAACGGTTTGATCTTTCGGAGCCACCATGTGGTTGATAGGCCAGTACATCTCGGTTTCAACAAAAGCATATTCACCACTATACGGGAGCCGTACCTGTTTCATTCCTGCTGCCACAGCAGTTTCCCAGTTAAAGTCCTTCCAAAAGGCGCTGTCTCCTTTATTTTCCCCGTAAAGTTTGGGTTGAACCAGCATATTGTACTTTTTATCATATATCTGGTCGCCCCAGTGAATCTTAACCGGATATATTTTTGATTCCACGTCGTCGTGCGAACCAAAAAGAGTATTCATCTGAACCGGTATCGATTTAATGGTATCGCCCAAAAGGTAATGGTCGGCTGTCCCATTGAACCACAAATAATCCGGTTTCAGATTTTTTGCCCACACAAAAGAGCCTTTTATTGACAAATATTCTTTGGTGCTGTCGCTGTTAAACTCCTCGTATGGTTCGCCATTTCTTAATTTTCCTGCATCCGACCATTTCCACGACATTTTGGTTGGGTTTGCTTTTGCATAAGTGGGAATATGGCAGGCCTGGCACGAAACTTTTGCGTTGTGCCGGTTAAGCAAATCGTCGAAATGAGGAGTAGAGGTATGACATTGCTCGCAGGTCGCACGGTTTGTATTGTTTGAGGAAACAGAATAGAGTTTGCCTTTAATCTGATGGTTTTCGGCAGTGTGACAGGCAACACATGACATGTCCATACCGTTGGCGGCCATGTGAACGTCGACATCCCGGTTGCAGGAAAGCTGGGCAACTTCCAGGTCTCCATGTTTTACATTATTCCCTCCTCCTCCGAAAAAGTGACAGCTTCCGCAGTTCATTTTACTTGGCGCTCCTACGCCCTGAGCTACCTGGGTCAGGTTCACAGTTCGATCAGGGTATCCGGCAGAAGCAGAGCCTTTTAAGTATGAGTTGCTATTGTCGTGGCAAACCATGCAATCTACATTCCGGGCATTTTGAAAATCAAAATGATCATTATTCATCCCAAAACCAATGTGGCATTTGGCACAACTCTGTTCGTTTGACTGAGCGCCAAGGCAGAAGTTGTTCATTATATTCTTTTTGCCTGCCGCTGCAACACCGCGCCCCTCAATATACGAAACCCGTTCCCAGTTCCAATGGGCTGAATTCATTATCTCCCGATGGCGCTCGGTATGGCAACCAATACAGGTTTCAGTCACTTCCTGAGGCGTGGAAAATTCACGCTGGAGCTGAGGAAGTTTGCGGTGGTCAATAGACGATACCGGTTTAATGGCATATTCCTGCTTCAGTTTTTCCAGTTTTAGGTTATAATATTCATCTTCCGTGTTGAATAAATTTATTAGTAACAACACGAAAATTGAAGCAACAATAATCCCTGCAATCGTTCTTTTCATTTGTGTAAATTTTCAGGCTTGATTCGTGAATTTCTCGTATCTGCTTTTTACTTTTCAAATTATGACATAAAAATATTTAATTATGCAAATATACCAATATTGATATGTGTGACTATTTTTAGTTTGACTTGCAGTCTGTTTTACATTTTTCTGAAAAACAATGTTTTACGGATATAAGTGTTGTTCAGCACTCTTCCTAATTTAGAATCATTATACAAGAATTTTATTTGTGCAAATTTTTGGAAGTTGCTCGCTTTCAGAAAAAAAACTGGAGTAGTTTCGGATTGATTTTTTGAGGGTGTCTTGTGTGTGATGTCCTTCCTATTCTATTTGTTGGCTTTTCCTGAAAATCTCCAATGCAGCAGGAAATGGCTGAAGAGCTCGTTCAAAGACCCCCAGCGAATAAGCAATTGTCAATCCGTAGTTGGTGATCGGGACACCCGACTGGCGGGCTTTCAGGATGCGGTTCAACATTTCACGGCGGTTCCACATGCAGGCCCCGCAATGGATTATCAGTTTATATTCTGAAATATTGTCAGGAAAATCGTGACCGCGCAGATAGTCGATTTGCAATCTGCCACCCACATATTGAGTAAGCCAATTCGGAATTTTCACCGTGCCGATGTCTTCTCCAATCGGATGATGAGTACAGGCTTCAGCAATCAGAATTTTATCTCCGGCTTTCAGATTGTCGATTGCCATTGCTCCGCGAACCATTTCGTTCAAGTCGCCCTGAAAACGGGCAAACAAAATGGAAAAACCGGTCATTGGAATTTCGGGCGGTGTATCGGCAGCCACTTTCAGAAAAGCCTGGCTGTCGGTAACTACCAGCTTGGGTGGTTTGTTCAGCCGGGAGAAAGCCTCGCGAAGTTCGCTCTCTTTGGTAACCATGCAAAACGCATCTCCATCCAGCAAATCACGGATGCTCTGTGCCTGTGGTAAAATGAGGCGGCCTTTGGGGGCTTCCTTGTCAACCGGAATAACCAGAACAGCCATCTCTCCGGGACCAACCAAATCGGCTAAAATACTTGGTCGATTGATAAAATCATCGGGTGCGGTTTTCAGAATGGCCTCCCTCAATCCTGTAATTCCTTCGCCGGTTACTGCTGAAGTTTCAATAAAAGGAATTTTTTCTCCGGAAAAGCTGTTCAGCAAACATGATCGCGATGGATAAATATCCGATTTGTTGAAAACGATGATGATCGGAATACTCCGGTCTTTCAATTCCTGAAGGATTTTTTCCTCAAAATCGCCCCATTCATTGCTGTTTGAAACAATGATTCCAAGGTCAGTGCGATCGAAAACACCCATCGTTTTGCGGATACGTTTTTCCCCCAGCGTCCCCGTATCGTCAATACCTGCCGTATCGATGAACAGCACGGGACCGAGCGGCAAAAGTTCCATCGGTTTTTCGACCGGGTCGGTGGTTGTTCCGGCAATCTCGGAAACGATGGACACTTCCTGCTCGGTAAGGGCATTCAAAATGGAAGATTTCCCGACATTCCTTCTTCCAAAAATACCGATATGCAAACGAAACGATTTAGGCGACTTCATACTGATTTCTTGTTTTACCGAAAGTACAAATCAGCAGATAATAATCAAACAGTCAGGACAAAAAAAAGACCGGGAGTTCCGGCCTTTTTGAAATGATCTGCATTTGATCGCTTATTTCTTCTTATTGCAACATGCTTTTTCTTTCGAAGTACATTCTTTCGATTTAGTGCATTTGCCGTTTTCTTTAACAGTGGCTTTTTTCTCACCGTCTTTCTTTTCCATCGTTGCACAACATTCTTTCTTTTCCTTTTTCTTTCCGTCGGTTGATGAATTGGTAACGGCTGAGGCAGTAGTTGCAACGGCTATAAAAAGAGCGATAATCAAAAGTAGTCTTTTCATGTTTTCGTGGTTTTAAATTTAACTTGGGATAAAAATATTAAAGAGTATCGAATTCCGATTATTATTTTTGTTAATATTTGTGATTGAGTTCCAATTATCTAAAAAAAAGAGAGGCTACCTCAAAAGCTGACAAATTCTAATTATGTCATAACTTCTGAAACAGCCTCGCTGAATAGTAACCCCAAATTATTTCTTTTCACTGCTCTCGGCTTTTTTCTCACCGCCGCAACATTTTTTCGATTCGCACGATTTTTTATCACTGCTTTTTGCTTCACCCTTTGCTGCTTTTTCCTTTTTGCCGTTGTCCATGGTTTTTACAACTTCTGCTTTTTGTGATATAACAGTGGCTGCGCTTGCGGCAGTGATTCCCATCGCGAATACGACAACTAAAACGAATGCTAATTTTTTCATGATTCTTCTGTTTTAAATGTTAAACTGATGCAAGCTATCAAGAATAAATCTAAATAAAAATAGCATTAACAAACATTTGCAAAAAAGATTCACTGGTCTTTTATTGGTTTGTTTTGAAATGGTAGGAATATAGGATACAAGACAGGCTATTTGTCAATCATTACTTCCGAAAAGGAAAACGGCCTCGGAGAGTATTTACTTTCTGAAGCCGTTTCCTTTAAAAATTGTAATTGTCAATAAAACTATCCCGGTTTTAGCAATACATATCGTGTTTCCCCTGCTTTACTTTTTCAACCAGCATGATTGCGCGTTCCTGTGCGATTCCTTCCATGGAAGCAATGGCCTCTTGAATCAGATTTTCGCCAATGATGCGGGTTTCGGGCGAAGCATAATCCATCAGGTATTCCATAAAGGTAGAAACCGCATTGGGATTGCAATGGGCTTTTATATCGCCGGGCTTGGCCATGTCCATAAAATCGGCGCCGGTGCGTCCGAGCCGGTAACAGCCGGTGCAAAACGAAGGAACGTATCCCATCGAAGCCACATCGCGAACCACTTCATCGAGCGGACGGTGGTCGCCCAGACAAAATTGTGCCGATGGTTCGTCGTCTATATTTTCTTCGTAACCGCCCGGGTTGGTGCGGCTGCCTGCCGAAATTTGTGAAACACCCAAGGCAAAAGTGTCGCGACGCATTTGTGCCGTTTCGCGGGTCGACATGATGATGCCGGTGTACGGGACAGCCAGACGTAGAATGGCTACAATCTTGCGGAAATCGATGTCAGAAACGGCAAAAGGCGGGTGCGAAGCAATATTGGAACCGGTTGCCGGTTCGAGCCGCGGAACGCTGATGGTGTGCGGGCCAACCCCGAAAGCCCGTTCCAATTCCCGGATGTGTTGCATCATTGCCATAATTTCGAAGCGATAGTCGAACAGGCCAAACAAAACGCCGATTCCCACATCGTCGATACGAGCTTCCATGGCCCGGTGCAACGAACTGATTCGCCAGTTGTAGTCGCGCTTTTTGCCACCAAGGTGCACTTTCGAATAGGTTTCGCGATGGTAGGTTTCCTGGAATATCTGGTAAGTCCCGATTTTAGCAGCTTTCAATTGTCTGAACTCGTCGGTTGAAAGCGGTGCAATATTCACATTCACACGCCGGATTTCACCTTTATCGGTTTTTACATCGTAGATTGAAGCAATGGAATCGAGTACATACTGAAAGCCCTGATTGGGATACGATTCACCGGCTACCATAAGAATTCGCTTGTGCCCCTGGTCAATCAATATCCGGGTTTCGCGTTTAATTTCTTCCTGGGTCAGCGCCCGGCGGACAATATCCTTGTTTTTGGCACGAAATGCACAGTAAACGCATTCGTTGGCGCAAAGGTTCGAAATATACAGTGGGGCAAAAAGAACCAGCCGTTTGCCGTAAATAGTTTCTTTTATTTTGTTGGCTGTTTCGAACAGTTCGTGCAACAACAGCGGGTCGCTGATTCCGGTCAGCACGGCCATGTCGTCCAGGTTGAGGCCTTTCATTTCGGATGCTTTGGCCAGCACTTCCTTTACTTTTGAAGGTTCTGGTTTCTTATTGTTTTCGAGGATTTTCCATACCTCTTGTTCGTTGATAAACTGTGTGTCTTGTTCCATTCCGTTTGGTTTTATTTTTTTGAAAGGCCTGATTTTACGCTTACCCCGTCAATGCTTCCGAGCTGGCCGGTGAGCTGGCCCAACTGGTCGGTGTTGCTGTTAATTACCAGTGTGATAACCGAAGTTTTTCCTTTGATGTTGGGCACCCCGGTGCGGGCCAATATAATATCGGAATGTTGGGAAAGAATGCTGTTCAACTGAGGTGCGCATAATTCCTTGTTCTCGATAATAATGCCCACGAAACCCAAACGTTGTTTGTCTTCACTCATGATTTTTGGTTTTATCTGCGGGGGAAAGTGGAAGAATTGAATTGTGTACAAGCAAATCACAAATCGTAATTCGCAAATCACAAATCGAGTTCTCCCTTGTCGTCAGCCATTTATTTTGAATGGCCTTCCCGCAGGATTACAATGCAAATGTACGAGCTTTTATTGAGCAGGTTATGAGGAATGTTTGGTTTTTTGAGAAAAGCGGAAAGCCCGGCCCGAAGGGCTCGCCCAAAAAGAATGATAGAATGAAGGAATGGGTGAACCGATGTCATGCTGTCATATTTTCAGAATAAAAAACAAAATACTGGAAATCAGTTTTTAAAGTAGTAGTTTTGTGCCACCGAAAAAATGCGGCAGTGTAAAAATGGCGCATGTTGTTGCCGGGTTTTGCAGTAAAATCCTTTGGCACAAATTCTGATACGGGAGGGTATCGATATTTAAAAAATATATGTCTAACAAAATTAAATAATTCAAAAAAATGGCAGAATTAAAAGGTAAAGTTCTTGCAGGTAAAATTTTAGTTCAACCTCAGGAGGCAGAGAAAAAAACAGCTAGCGGTATTATTATTCCCGATTCGGCAAAAGAAAAACCACAGGTTGGAAAAGTGATTTTGGTTGGCGCTGACAAAAAAGACGAACCCATGCAATTGAAAGTGGGCGATACTGTTTTTTACGGAAAATATTCAGGCACTGAATTGAACATCGATGGTGCAGATTACCTGTTGATGTCGCAAAATGATGTTTTGTATATCATCTAATTGTAAATCAGAAAATTAAAACGAATAGAAAATGGCAAAAGAAATTAAATTCAATATTGAAGCAAGAGACTTGCTGAAAAAAGGTGTCGACCAGTTGGCCGATGCAGTAAAAGTTACTTTGGGCCCGAAAGGCCGCAACGTGGTAATCGACAAAAAATTTGGCGCACCACAAATCACCAAAGACGGTGTTACTGTTGCCAAAGAAATTGAATTGAAAGACCCGTATGAAAATATCGGCGCCCAGATGGTGAAAGAAGTAGCCAGCAAAACCGGCGACGATGCAGGTGACGGAACAACTACCGCTACTGTTTTGGCCCAGTCGATGATTAGCGTTGGCTTGAAAAACGTAACCGCAGGCGCTAACCCAATGGACCTGAAACGCGGTATCGACAAAGCGGTAATTAAAGTGGTTGAAAGCATCAAAACACAGGCTCAGAATATTGGCGACGATTTCAAAAAAATAGAACAAGTTGCCAAAGTATCAGCCAACAACGACGAAACTATCGGCGCTTTGATTGCTGAAGCAATGAAAAAAGTAAATAAAGAAGGTGTAATTACTGTTGAAGAAGCCAAAGGAACTGAAACTTATGTTGATGTTGTTGAAGGTATGCAGTTCGACCGTGGCTACATTTCTCCCTACTTTGTTACCAATGCCGAAAAAATGGAAGCAGAATTGGATCATCCGTACATCTTGATCCACGACAAAAAAATCAGCACTATGAAAGATATGCTCCCGGTGCTGGAACAAACGGCACAATCAGGACGTCCATTATTGATTATTGCTGAAGATGTTGACGGAGAAGCATTGGCAACTCTGGTTGTCAACCGCCTGCGTGGTTCGTTGAAAGTTTGTGCAGTGAAAGCTCCGGGCTTTGGCGACCGTCGCAAAGAAATGCTGGAAGACCTTGCTGTTTTGACCGGTGGCACAGTTATTACTGAAGAAAAAGGCATGAAACTGGAAGATGCCACTCTCGAAATGCTTGGCAGGGCTGAAAAAGTAACTGTAAATAAAGAAAATTCTACCGTTGTTGCCGGCGCTGGCGATGCAGCTGCTATTGCTGCCCGCGTGGGACAAATCAAACGTCAGATCGAATCAACTACTTCGGATTACGACCGCGAAAAATTACAGGAACGTTTGGCCAAACTGGCCGGTGGTGTTGCTGTACTTTACATTGGCGCTGCTTCCGAAATTGAAATGAAAGAGAAAAAAGACCGCGTTGACGATGCATTGCATGCAACCCGTGCTGCGGTTGAAGAAGGTATTGTTCCTGGCGGTGGTGTTGCATACATCCGTGCAATTTCTGCTTTGGAAGGTTTAAAAGGCGACAACGAAGACGAAACCACCGGTATCGAAATCGTGAAACGCGCCATCGAAGAACCACTTCGCCAGATTGTTGTCAACGCAGGCAAAGAAGGCGCTGTTGTTGCACAAAAAGTATGTGAAGGCAAAGGTGACTATGGGTACAATGCCCGTACCGATGTGTACGAACACTTCTTCAAAACCGGTGTTATCGATCCGGCTAAAGTAACCCGTATCGCGTTGGAAAATGCAGCTTCAATTGCCGGTATGTTACTGACAACCGAATGTGTAATGGTTGACATTAAAGAAGAAGGTCCTGCGATGCCTCCGATGGGCGGCGGCGGAATGGGCGGCATGATGTAATAGGCGAGTCGTTAGTAATGAGTATTGAGTCGTGAGAAACAGCCGGGATCAGAAATAAATTTCGAAAAACGGTTGGCTAACGAACATCAAATAATCGTCGAAAGAATAGAACAGCGTGGTAGTTTCTGCCGCGCTGTTTTTATTTACATTTTTCCATGTAAAAACCAGAGCGATAGATTTTTAATTTTTGAAAAGTCGTTGAAACCCCGGATAAGCTCGTAGCGGAATCAATTCGAAACAAATCAATCTGTGTTTTACGAGAGGAAGTTCATTTAATATTTGCCGGGCGTGTTCAATATTTTCAGCTTCCAAAACCAATACTGCTGAAGTTTCATCGGCGCGAAAATAAATTTCACGGATGAAACCTTGTTGCTGCAATTCCCATACTTTTCGTGCTTCGGGTTCCAGATGCGGTTGAAAATCTTCGGATGTTGTTCCTTTAACTTCTGTTTCGAGGGCAAGTATTTTCATTTTCCTGATTAATAAAATTTCCGATCAGTTATACCGAAGGCAAGGTAAAATAGAATGTCGATCCTTCACCGGGTTTTCCCATACTTTCAACGCCGACCGTACCTCCCAGTTTTTCGACGATCCGTTTGACAATAGACAGCCCCAATCCGTGTCCTTCAATTTTCAGGTTGTCGAGCCGGGTAAACTTGTTAAAAAGGATGCTTTGTTCTGCTTCTGAAATCCCGTTTCCGTTATCCTTTATCCAATATTTAATCATATTGTCACCAATATTTTCTGATCCGAATTCAATAACAGGCGGATTTCCACCGTATTTTAGGGCATTGCTGATATAGTTGGCCCACACTTCCTCGACCCACGAACTGTACCCTTTGGCAGGCAAGCAGGTATCGGGTTTTACGAAACGGGCATTTTTTTCTTTCACCAGGGAGAGGTTCCGACTGATTGCTTCATCAACAATCTGGCACATATCGAGGGTTTTTGTTTTAATTTCCTGCTGCCTGACACTGGCCAGTAGTAATAATTCCTGCGTGGTGTGAAGCGTTTTTCTCGACGACAATCCAATCAGGCCGAGTATTTCATCGATTTCCTCAACATTTCCTTCCGATATGCTCATTCTCAATAAATCGGAAGAAGTGACGATCGCGCCGATCATGTTTTTCAGGTCGTGAGCAACCGTGTGGGCAAATGCATCAAGGTCGACAATCAATTTTTCCTTTTCAACAATTTCTTCTTTCAACTGTTCGTACGCCAATTTTATTTGGTTTTCGGCATTTTTTTGCTTCGTTACGTCCCTCATATTTATGAGTTTTCCGCCGAAAATCCCTTTGTTATCAAAAAGTGGCGTACTTTGGTAATTGTAATGCTGGGCCGTATCACCTTTCCCCGTTGACAATTCCAAGGTAATTGCATTTTTCATTTTTTCCTGCTCAATCAACTGTTTCCATTCAGGGAAAAATAGAAGAAAAGGTTTTCCTATTACATCGCTTTCGTCTTTCTCAATCAATTTCACCATCGATGGGTTAAGGTCGGCGACCCTCAATTGATTGTCTATTACCATTACCGCATCGGGCATCACATCGAACAACTTGTTTCGGGCAAATGGAACCAGATCGAATGCACCGAAACGGAATATATTTATCGAAAGAAGAATACCGGAAGCCATAAACGTAAGCGGTGTCCAGTCGAAACCAGGAATCGGGTTGATATTAAAAACATAAGAGATATTCCCGACAACCGGGAAGACTGTGGCAGCGATGAAAATTCCGACTTGAGATTTGTACCGTTTTGGGAATCTAAAAAACAGCATATACAGGTTTACGATTCCGGCGAACAGGAAAGAATAAGTGAATGCAAAAAACAACCAGAACATAGGGCCATATACATACTCCGTCGTATTGGTTTCCGGATATATTGAAACTGATTGCCAGTGAAGATGGTGCAAGTCATTGGTAAGCACATTCAGGATGAAAAACGTAGCAATAGAATAAGCTATGTAAACATATTTTCGTTTTAAATACCGAAGTCTTGAAGAATAGGATAAGGTGAAGAAAAAAAACGAAATAGGACAAAAGACAATTCCAAAATACGACAATTTCGACCAGAATATTTTCAGTAAAACATCGGTGGCTGCATATTCAAAAGCATATGTAAACGACCAGATAGCTGCGGCAAAAGTCCATACAGACAAATAAAGGGCCCCTTTTGTTTCTCTTCTTTTAAAAAGAGAGATACTCACTCGCAACCCGATAATTGTAGTAATTATCAGGAGTAGGAAAAGTGGGGTAATCAGATATTTGTCAAATTGAAATTGCATAAATTACAGTTGTCCAAGATACACAATTTTGGAGAATCCGATCGTACGGAATCCAATCTTAAATTAGGTGTTCAATTAAGATTTTGCACCCGATACCAAACAAAATAATTGCGCCGGCTATTTCGGCATACTTGTTCACTTTTGGGCCAGTTTTTTTCCCGATAAATATCCCGGTCATCGAAGCGATAAACGTAATTGCCCCTATAATAAACAGTGCAAGGAATATTTTCTCTAGGTAGATTGAAAAACTAAAACCAACCGCGAGAGCATCGATACTGGTTGCAAAAGCCAGCAGCAAAATCACCTTTATGTGGAGCGGATCTTTGATTGTTTCATCTTCCTCTGATTTAAAACTTTCTACCATCATTTTCCCGCTTACCAGGGTTAAAAGTCCGAATGCGATCCAGTGGTCGAACGGAGCAATCAACGATTTTACGCTGCTTCCCAGAAACCAGCCGATAAGCGGCATCAAAGCCTGAAAAGCAGCAAGTATAAAGGCCATTTTTACGGCCTCGAAAAAACGAATATGCGGAACGCTGAGCCCGCTGGTTACGGAAACAGCAAACGAATCGAACGATAGGCCAATGGCCAGAATGAAAATAGTAACGTAGTCCACTTGAAAAATATTAAGGCTCAAAAATAATTGAATTATTTTCTGTTGCATCAATAATTTTATCTGTCAATTCTTTTTTTAACATGAAAAAGGATGCCAGTTTTTTGTTTTTTGTCGCTGAAAACCATGCTAATTTTACTTGTTCGGCAATTATTTTATAAAATTCAAAAAGCTGGTACGAGAATTTTCCGAGCAGCGACATGATCAGAAATAAAAAAAGCGCCACAGAAAACGACCCGGTAAACAGTCCGATAAGAATTGCAAAAATCAAGTGGGTGAAAGGGAAAAGAACCATTCCGATTACCAAATTGAAAGTTCCCCTGAAAACCGGATCTTTTGCTTTTTTCTGAATAATCCGACGGACAATCAGAAATTGCAGTCCATTGAAAATAAAACCGGGAAGAAATAATGGGAAGGTGACCAGCGCAGCAGCGAGTTTGGCGGGAATCAATATAAAATCGGTAATAGTAAGTTCTTCAACCGAAATCTCAGACAAACCCAGTTGCTTTTCCTGTTCCTGAAACGACTGCAAATCGACGATCAGGTTCCTGAAAGTTTCCGGATCTTGTTTTTCAAAAGTCTCCAATCTTTCAATCAGTAACTTATCCGAGAAGAAACGGTTTACAAAAGGTTCGTCGTTCAAGTGTTTGTCTCTTGCGAAACGGGAACCTGCCAGTTTCCGGGCCAGTTCGTATTCCCGATAATATTCCGGGCTACTGATATTCAGCGTAAGTGGCAAAACCGAATTATAAATTTCATCGCGCAGGGCAATGGTCGCTGTATGTTCATTTTGCCGAAAAGATTCTTCGTATTTGTCAACGTGGATAGGGATCCCGTAATTGACAATTACATTTCGGTTGAAATTCCAGTAGTGGCTGTAATAAATTCCGACAGGTACGATATATAAATCCAGTTTAAAATCATTTTTTTCTTCGGCAAGAAAAGCGATGCGTGGAATTGCTTTTTTATGGGGTATCATTTGTCGTTTCCCGGTATGGGCAGCTTCGGGGAAAAGAGCCATTACCTGTTTGTTTTCGAGAACCCGGATTGCCAGGGCAAATGTCTCATCGTTGTTCTGAAGATTTTCTTTCCCGTCGCGGATGCGGTAAACAGGCACTATTTTCAAAAATTTCAGGATGGGGCGGGTCAGTTTCAGTTTAAAAATATCGGCCCGAGCCAACCAAACAGGTTGGGTGTTGTTGGTGAGCAAAACAGCCAGCGGGTCCATCAGTGCATTCTGATGGTTGGGTGCAAAAATAATGGGTTTGTTTTTCGGAACATTCTCTTTTCCGACAACAGAAATGCGTTTATGGCTTAACCAGAATGCGTAATAAGTCAGTGCTTTTACAAATGCGTATCCCCCCGACCACTTTTCCATATCAGGCAAGAATTGGTTTTCTCGACCACAAAGCAGCAAGCCCAAGACCGCTGATAATATGCCAGATTCCCCACCATGCGGCAATTATAGCCATTCCTCCCAATTCCATTTCGGGAGGAAAAATTTTTGGGTTGAATATTAGGGCAAGCCCTAATCCTGAATTTTGGATACCGGTTTCGATGGCGATTGTACGTCGGTCGAACTGGGAACGGTGGGTGAGGGTGCTGAAAAAATAACCGGTTGCCAGGGCTAATCCGTTATGAAGCAGGACAATAAAAAATACCAGATGGACAAATTTTGTGAAATGTGAAAAATTGGCAGACAACATGGCAACGACCATCAGTATAAAAAAAATAATAGACGCTGTTTTTATAGGTTTTTTAATTTTTTCGGTGATTTTCGGAAATTTTTGGGAAAAATAAAGGCCGATTATAACAGGTAGCCCCAGCAAAATGAAAACGGTCTGAAACATCTGTACATTGTCGATTTCAAGTGGCCTGACCAGATCGGCTGCACCTTTTGCATTATAAAAATCGATGTAAAGACTTCCCCACAGCGAAAAATTGAATGGCGTCATAAAAATGGCTGTAAGTGTTGAAAATGCAGTTAGGCTCACCGAAAGAGCTACATTTCCTTTGGCCAGCGAACTGATGAAATTACTGATATTGCCCCCCGGACACGCTGCTACCAGAATCATCCCCAAAGCAATTGTCGGTGTTGGTTTGATAAGTAGTACCAGCAAAAAAGTAAATGCAGGGAGTAACACAAATTGCGAAACAACCCCTGTGATTGCCGAAGCCGGCTTCCTGATTACATCTTTAAAACTCCGAAGTTGTATATCCAGCGCAACACCAAACATGATAAACGCCAGAGAAATGTTCAAGAACAATAATCCGGAGTTGGAAAAGTTGAGCCTTACATGATCAAGTACTTCTAGGGAAACATTCATAGTACATCCGTTAGTTCATAAAAGTCTCTAAAGTAAAAAACTATTAAAGAAAAGCATGTCCTCTTTAATAGTTTTTTAGAAATTAGTTGAAAAGTCCGGGTTGCGGAGTTTTCAACTAATAATAATTAATAGTCGTTTAGAGTCCCATGAGGCTCATAATTTTTTTTGCAATGTCGGTATTTTCCATGATTCCTGTGAAGTTTTCAGCTCCCGGGCCGTATGCAAAAACCGGAACCATTGACGCGGTGTGCCCTCCCGTTGTGAATGCACCTTTTACAATGCCTTTTGAAATATCTCCGCCGATTATTGAAAAACCTCCTGTTTCGTGATCGGCAGTAATAACGATTAACGTTTCTTTATTTTGTGAAGCAAATTCCAATGCTTTTCCAATAGACTGGTCAAAATCGAGCATTTCTTCAACCAGGTAAATGGTGTTGTTCTGATGGGCGCCCCAATCGATTTGCGAGCCTTCAACCATCAGGAAAAATCCTTTTTTATTGTCGTCGAGGATATTCAAAGCGGTGCTGGTAGCAACCGGCAGCATATCTTTTCGTGCTGATATTCTCTTGTTGTGTTCCGAAGCAGTCAGACCGGCCAGCTTGCCCGATTTAACTTTCGCAATCTCGTCCATCTTCTGCAATACAGTGTATCCTTTCTTTTTCAATTCAGGAATCAGGTTGCGCCCGTCTTTGCGCTGGGTAAAATGTTTATAACCCCCGCCGATAAATACATCGACATCTGTTTTTAGAAAGTCTGCCGCAATATCCTCGTAATAACTGCGTTTTGCCTCGTGCGAAATAAACGATGCCGGTGTAGCATGGGTAATTGATGAAGTGGAAACCAATCCGGTTGACAAACCTTTTTCTTCGGCCATTTCAAGAATTGTTTTAACAGGAATAGAGTCGGAATTTACACCAATTGCCTTATTATATGTTTTTTGTCCGCTTGCCAAAGCAGTACCTCCAGCGGCTGAATCGGTAATATAATTATCGCTCGATTGTGTTTTTGCAAAACCGGTGTATTTAAAGTTTTCGAGAAATAAATGCCCCTTGTTAGCCGTCATTCCTGCAAAAACATGAGAGAAACCCATGCCATCGCCAATCATGAAAATTACATTTTTCGGGGTTTTTGACTTGAATTCTTGATTGTAATTTTTTACCTGATAAAATTTTTTCCCTGTATAAGTCCTAACGGAATCAGACTTCGAAATCTCCTTGTAATCCTCCTGTGCTGTTGCTGCAATTGCAAAGAATAAGGCAATTGCAAAAATCATGTACTTCTTCATGTTTTGAAAAATCGTGGTTTATAAAAGGTTTAGTAAAAACACGCCAAAGATAAAAATGATTGCCATATTGGGTGATTTTTTATTGTGAATGAAATGTTAATGATCAATACCAATGGTTGTAACTATTGTCCGACTCTGTTTTTTCTGTTTTCTGAAAAGAAGATTTCGAAGTATGAGTGATTCTTCTTCATGTGCTTTTGAATGAGTTCCTTTTCGACTTTTTTATTATCAATGTGCTATTGGTTCCTATTCAATAATTTATCCGTCGATTTTTTAAGATTGATTTTTTTGTTTATTCACATTTCGTAAATTGGGGTGGTAATTTTTTGAAGACTTACACGAAAAAACAATAATGAATGTCTGCCAGCATTGCTCTCCTTTTTCAATCGAACTTGTTTAAAGCTGAAACTAGGTTTATAGGTTCCTCTTCATTTCTAAATATTGATTTACGAATTATTGAAAACTCCAACTTGCCGCTTCATCTGAATTTGGATTTTGAAACATATAAATTTTATCGGATGAAACATATTTTTTAGTTGAAGACGATCTCAGTTTTAGCGCGGTATTAAAGTCGCACCTCGAGCTGAACGATTACCTGGTCACTTGAGTGGACGACGGGAAAGTTGCCTTGTCGTAGTTTGGCAAAGGTGAATTTTCGATCTGCATTCTCGATATCATGCTGCATAATATCGATGGATTCATGATTGATGGAACTCCGTAAATTTCTTTCAGGCGATTCTGCCATCGAAATAAAAAACATTTACAGCCTCGGGTTTATGCTGGAGGTAAAAAGTATTTAACCTGTCGATTAACTCGACTTAAAATCAATTGAACCATTTCGTTTTTCTTTTTTTAGATGGCTGTTTTGTACGATTTAAATTTCATGTTGATCCTATACTGGTCTTTCGATGATGATTCGGTGATCCTTCCTCATCTTATAAATTATAAGACCTGACAGGCTTTGGAAACATATAAAAGCATGTGGTTAAGCCAGAGATTATTCGCCTGATAATGCAATTCTTTGGGATGGGATCGGTTGCTGCCACTGTGGAGAACAAGATTATGTCTGGTAAAATACGTTTGATGAGAGTATAAAAGCTAGTTTTTAGCAAACCTTAAGTGATCTTAATCAGAGACTTCCCATATCAGCAAGTTCAGCTTTCATCAGAAATACATTGTACGGCATCCACATCGACATTGTGAAGTAAAGGTTATCGCTTGTTACTGACAGAGGGTGAAAATATGAGCCATATAACTGTGCATAATCCTTACCTGTAGCCAATTCATACGGTTCACTCCACGGTCCGGTTATTTTCTCTGCCGTTCGCATGGTAATATTGTAACGGTCGGAGTTGAAATAGGCAATTATCCACTTGCCGTGTTTTTCATTATAAATGAAAGATAACTCGCCCACCTTGTCGTTTATAATTACTGTTGCCCTGTTTTCATTCCCTTTGACCCATTGACCGGTTGAATCGTCCCAATATTCGTAGTTATCCCGATTTTCGATATCCGATTCAAGGAAACGTGCCAACCGAGCGCTACTATTTCTTCCGGGTTGGGTGCCAATCATATAAACATATCCGTCTTTTCTGAAATAACCAACTTGGCCAAAATAGCTGTATGAAGAAAAAACTGTATTTTCACATTTATTCCAATTCAGGCCATTATCAACGGATTTGTACATTCCTGAATAATTGGTAATCCAGCCAGTCCAGTTTCTGATATTGAAAAAATGCACATAGTCTGCTCCATTTGCATGGATGGCTGCTGTAGGAATGGATGTCCAATTTCCATTGCCCGATGCATCTTTTCCACCAAAGATTATTTCGCGTGCGTCTCCTCTGTTATCGGTAGCCATGCTATTAAATGAAAGACCGTCACTTAAATTACTATCATCAGAAAAGGCAAGTACATTACTTCTCCAGCTTCCTCCGCTAGGACCCGGATTGGTCGGATTGGGTATAAAATCGCGACCGAAGGTATCGCCAAAGAAAATTCCATATTTCCCGGGATTTATTTCCCAAATAATTCCAAGATCAGTTCCTCCGAGATTCCACCTAACCGCTGTATTGTTTGGACTGGGAAAAGTTTCTCCAGCCATTGACGTTCCTGTTACACGTGCGATCCTGGTAACTTTACGGATAAAAAAGCCCCATCGGTTATCAACATTCAATGTGAGTTCATTCGATGCTTTACCGTCTTTGTAATATGCCCTGATTAAAATGTTGAAGAATTCAGGATCGGATTTTTGAATGGTATACTTTAATGCATAGGAAGAAGAGAGTTCGATTTTGTCTATTTTAACAGAATAAAATTCTCCTCCGCTTTTTTTTACTGACAAATAATCAATAGCATCAAGATTTTTGAAATTTAGAGTTGTCGAAATAGATTTTGTTTCTTTGTCAGGTACGAGATTTGTCTCTGAAGGTATTATTTCATCATTTGGAACATAAGGGTCATTGTTTTCATCTTTGGCACATGAATTATTTAAAAAAATACAGATAGAAATACCTGTATAAAATATGAGTTTAAAAATACTCCCCGGATTCATTGTTTTCCTATTTCGATTAATATTAATGAAATTTCAGCATAAATTATGCATCGAATGCATTGTGACAAATTCTTTTAAAAAGAAGGTGTGTCAAAAACACCGGATCAAAAAAGAGAGAAAACTTACTAATTGGTTGCAGTAAGATCGAACTGTCCGTTTTTTGACACACCTTTTAGAGCTTAGTTGCGCGAGAAGAAATCAATAATTATTTAATCTCAATTACCTGACTTTCGGAATATACCCTGTCGGTTTTTCCGTCTTCTCGTGCTTCGCTTGTTAAGTATCCCAATAATTTTACAACAAATCGATAATTCTTGCTTGCATCGGTTGTAATATTAGCTGTAGTACTTTCGTTGTTCACAACGACTTTTTGCCTGTAAATATTATTTTCAACAACTTGAATACTAACAGCCAAAGGCCTTTTGAAGTCGGCAGAAATATTTGCAGGTATTTGCCATGTTAACTTGATTACGTTGCCCTGTTTAGTAAAGTTTAGATTCTCTATTTTTGGCAACGCATGATCAAATTCTTTTGAATCAATTATATCTCTATCGTAACAACCTGTAAATAATATAGTGGTAATAGTTACGATGAATATTTTAACTAAATTTCTCATAATCATAGATTTAATATTTGAATATTAATACCCCGGATTTTGTGTGTAATTACCTTTTGCCCATTTAATCTGAGGTTGAGGTATTGGGAAAAATTCGTCACGTCCAGCTGTAAATCGTGCATTATCCATCCACGAAAACCTGTTTTTTTCAATATTGAAATACTCGTTCATGGTTTCTTCCAGATTGCCCCAACGTTGTAGGTCGAAGAAACGACGTCCTTCGCAAGCCAGTTCGAGACGATTCTCCCATTGCATTGCTTTCAATGCAAATTCTTTATTCCAGGTACAGTTGACTCCAGGTTTGTATGTTTCACATTTGTATTTCATAACCGGTGTCCCGTCAGCCATTTTTAATTTTGCCGTGCTATTTGCAGCGCGTGTGCGAATTTTGTTGATTAAATCAAGTGATTCATTCCATCTGTCCAATTGAATAAGAACTTCGGCTTTCCAAAGCAAAACTTCATCATAACGGATCATCCGTTTGTTCATTGAATTGAATTGCCATCCATCGTATAATAAACATCCGCATCCCGGATGTGGCAACTCTTTCACTGATTTTAAGTAACCATATTCTGCCCCGTTACGGATCCCTTTACTTTCAAATATCAACCCCGGGTCGTATTTCCATGGTTGTCCAGGAACTCCGGCAGTATGGCTAAAACGCGGGTCAAAATTGTATTTATTGAAATAGTTTTTGTTTCCTGTTTCAACTAAAGCGATATTAACGGTTCCGTTAACTTTAATATAATCGCCATAACAGTCTTGGTTATAGGTATCAAACAATGGTAGTCCATCAGCCCCGGTTTTAAATGCATTACCCATAGTATAACTTACTTGATGGAATCCGCAACATTGGAATCCGGCCCATTGCCATGGATGGTTTAACCCTTCCCCTCTGTTTATTTTACCTCCGGTAGAACTACCGTCGTTTAATGAATATTGAATTTCCCAAATTGATTCTTTTGTATTGTTGTCGGATTCAGGCACAAAATTTTCACCAAAGTCTCTACACAAATCAACTGACTGGCCTTCCTGGTCAGTAAGTTTGGTCAAGTAGGTTAAGGCTTCATTCAGTTTTTGCTTATTAATATTTATTACCTGATGCAAGTCGTCTTGCTCGTATGCCATAAACATAAGGGTTCGTGCAACCATGGCTGTCGCTGCATTTTTATTAACCCTTCCCTTATCGGGCTGTATGGCAGGCAGACGGTTTTCAGCATCTTTGAAATCAGCAAGAATTCTTTCCCATAAATACTGGTCGTTCGGGAAATTTTCGTCCCGGTTGGCAATTGCTTCAAATTCGGTGGTTGACCCTACTACATTTTCATCGATGTAAGGAATGTATTTGAAAAACTCTTTCAGTCGAAAATGAACAAAGGCACGGATGAATTTCATTTCCCCGATTCTTATACTTTTTGAAGGAAAGTCACTATCTGATATTTTGTCCATTTTTTGAATTGCAGTATTGCATCTTTGGATAATCTGATAGGAAACATACCATGGATAATCCAATGGCCATCCGTTTGGAGTTAAATTGACAAAAGTTTCCATATAGCCCCAGCCATTACCTCCATCCCAGGTTCCACCGCCACCTTTGTATGAGTCATCGGAACGCAACGATCCCGACCACCAGGGAGAAAACGGAGAGTCCCACGAAGGAATATCAGTGATTCTGGCGTAAGCAGCTGTTACCAAACCGTCCATATCACTTGGCTTTGTTAACAGCGCCTCATCCAAAACTTGTTTCGGATTTATTTCAAGAAAATCGGAGCAACTATTTGCCGCAAAAAGGAAGGCAAATACAAATATTATTAGTTTGAAATTTTTCATGGATAATAAATTTAGAATGTGACATTAAGCCCAAATGTTAATGAAAATGGAATTAAGTAACCATAACCAGACATTTCAGGGTCGATGCTGGTATACTGATCTTTCCCCCAACTCTTTTTAAGTGTAAAAACATTTCTGGCTGAAGCATAAATTCGTAAGTTTTGCATCAGTATTTTACTTGTCACTCTGTTTGGAATTGTATAGCCAAATTCAATATTTCTCAATTTCAGGTAAGAGCCGTCTTCAACGTAATATGACGAAAATACTTGTTCGCTGTTGGCTGTTGAATTTGTAATGGCCGGAATGTCGGAATTTGGATTATCAAATGACCATGCTTTTAAGAGTCTGGTTTCGTGATTTTTCCACGAAGGGACAGAGATATTCCAGAAATCACTTTCTTGTTTCCAAATGTTGTTTACCTTGTTACCATAAACACCTTGGAAAAAGATGTTCATATCAAAATTGTGGTATTTGAGATCGAATGTCATGCCGCCAAAGAAGTCAGGATCGGTAATCCCAATAAATGTTCTGTCGTACAATTCATCAACAACACCATTTCCGTCCAAGTCTTTATAGCGAATACGACCGATAGCTTTTCCTTGCTGTTCGGCATGAGCGTCTACTTCTCCCTGAGTTTTGAATATGCCATCGGCTACCAGCCCATACATGATATTCGGTGTTCTGCCGATAACAAAATCACGCATTCCATCACCCGGGTAACGGTTAATAACATTCTGGGGCAGGTCAATTAATTTGGTTCGATAGGTTCCGATATTGGCTGAAATAGCATACTGAAACTCTGATGTTGGATTGTTTTTATAGGTGATTTCAAATTCAAATCCCTGATTATTCATGTTTGCGCCATTGATCCAGGGTTCGCCACCTTCACCCATGGCTGCAATGTATGGAACCTGCACCAGGATATCTTCTGTTTTTTTGTTGTAATATCCCAATGAACCATAGATACGTTGGTTCAGGAAGCCGTAATCAATTGCCAAATCAGTTTGTGTAGTTGTTTCCCATTTCAGTTCTGGATTTCCAAGCCAGGTCCTGCGATATCCGGAATATAACTGTCCGGTTTCATTTCCCTGGATTGGATACGAAGTGCCAAAATAATCGGTGGTGAAAGGAGTAGTTGTATATCCACGAGGCAATCCTTGTACACTACCATTTGTTCCCCAACTGGCACGTAATTTTAGATCTGAAATAAAATCGAAATCCTTCATAAACGATTCACGATTAATTCTCCAACCTCCTGAAAATGCAGGGAATGTACCGTAACGGTTATTTTCACCAAACAAAGATGAACCATCGCGGCGTAAAGTTACAGAGAACAAATATTTTGAATCGAAAACATAGTTGATTTTACCAAAGAGGGACATGTAAGTGTATTCGTCGGCAGAACTGCCAAGTGAATATTTTGACCCTTTTGTTACAGCTAAGTGGGCAAAGTCGCGGTCTTCGAGGTATATTCCTTCACGTCTTGCCGAGAATCCTTCCTGTACATACCGTGTATATTCATTTCCCAGAACTGCATCAAGATTATGTTTCCCCGTATTTAAAGTATACGATAGTGTGTTTGTCCACACATAACTTAATAAATGCGACTGGTTACTTCCAACATAGTTTTCTCCATTACTGTTTCTTCCACCAGTTTCAGACCACATTCCATCGATGGCTCTGTTATATGCATTGCCGTAGTCAATCCCGAATTGGGTACGAGCTGAGATACCTTTCCATATATTGAGGTCAAGGAAAGTATTACCAATTATTTTGACGTAGTTGCTTGCATTATCTTTATCCATGGTTAGCAGTCGGACGGGATTTGTGAAGTCATCAAATCCGGGGGTACCGGCCCAGTTCCCATTTTCATCGTAAACCGGAGCTGCCGGAGGGTTAATCAAAGCCCAGCGTGTTTCGTTTCTGTCTTTGTATTGTAAATAAGATACTGCTATATTTTCGCCTACTTTTAAATGGTTTTTAATCAACTCATATTCTGTATTACTGCGCATTGAATACTGTTTGAAGAATGTGTTGATTTGTGTCCCTTGGTTATCCAGATATCCCAGCGAGAATAAACTTTTTGATTTTTCTGTTCCACTTGAAACAGTTATTTGATGGTTTGTTGAAACAGAAGTACGCAAAACTTCATCAAGCCAGTCGGTGTCGGAACCTCTGACGGTTTTTTCAGGGTTCAGCCAATCGGCTACATTTACTGCATCCATTATAGCTCTACCATTTTCATTTCTGTGCCATGTATAATTGTAAGTTCTGGGCAGCGACATGGTCGATCCGTAAACTTCTTCATCATAGGCTTGTGCCCTGAAAGCGGCAATGCCGTATTCTTCGGCATTCATCAGGGTTGGTTTATTCAGGATCGTATTTACAGTAACACTACTGTTGTATTCAATTGTTGTTTTTCCAATTTTTCCTTTTTTCGTTTGAATCAAAATAACACCACCGGAAGCACGTGCTCCATAGATACTGGATGAAGCGGCATCTTTAAGCACCTGGATTGATTCAATGTCTCCTGAGTTTATGTCTCGAAGATTTAAGTTTTCGGTTGGCATTCCGTCTAATACAATCAGAGGTTTAACCCCACCGGAAAGAGAGGATAATCCTCTGATTTGAATATTAACTCCTTCTGCCGGATTACCTCCGTTTGTTGTAATGTGTACCCCTGAAAGTTTCCCTTGCAGTGATTTCATTGCGTTTGCTGAAGGATTTTTTCCCAAATCGCTTGATTTTGCCATCGAGATAGAACCTGTCATATCGGTTTTCTTCTGAGTCATGTAGCCTATGTATACAATTTCATCAAGGCCAACATAATCAGTTGATAACGTAACATTAATTGTGGCCTGATCTTTTACTGCAACAATTTCTCTTTTATATCCTATAAAACTGAATATAAGATTTGAGTTATTTGGAACAGAAATGGAATATTCACCATTGGGATCTGTTGCTGTACCCGTTGTTGTCCCTTCAACAACAATTGAAACCCCGGGAAGCGGAACGCCGGAAGAGTCGGTCACTTTTCCTTTTACTGTCAGCGATTGCTGTGAAACAAACGGGTTTGCAGCATCTTTGGGGTAAAGGACAATCCGACGGTCAGTCACTTTATACGTAATTGCCTTGTCCTTCAATAATTCAGAAAGAATTTCATCGATGCTTTTGTTGTCGGCAATTAGGCTTACTTTTTGATCTAACTGAACCTGCTCTGCATTGTAAAAAAATACAAAATTCGAACTGTCTTCAATTTTTCGAAAAGCATCCTCCAAAGTTACATTGGTCAGGTTCATGCTCAACTTGGTTTGCTGGGAATATACACTGGCGGAAATTTCCAACAATCCTACTAAAATAAATAAAAATGTTAAGCGCATAATTCGCAATAGTTTAACTATGCCTCCATTGGGAAAGGCATACGATTTCACCTTTTTTTTCATACATTTGTATTGCTTGATTAATAAATAGAATAGTGCAAACTATTCGTTAATTGATTAACAACCCGGGCGATGCTGGAACATTTCCCGGGTTTTTGTTTTTATCTCTATTTTTTACTTATCCATATTTCATCTTTCTCTTTTTTTATGACAATGGGTACTGTCAGGTTAATTATTTCAAATAGTTCTTCAATTTTATCATCCTGATAAATGCTTCCTGAGTAAACTTCATTTTCAAGACTGGAATCCTGAAAATAGATAGTTACCTTGTACATCCGCTCCAAGGTTTTGGATAGTTCGGCAAACGAAATTTTTTCAAAATAGTACTCGCCGTTTCTCCAAAGGGTTGACAAACGGGAATCAACTCCGGTAACCGATTGAAGTTTATCTGTTTTGTTATAAATCCACTTTTCTCCAGGTTTCAGTAGAACAGAATTCATTTGTCCGAGAATATTTTTTATTTCGATGCTTCCTTCCAATAAGGTAGTTTCCGTTTTTTTATCGCTTTTATATACTTTAACATTAAATTCAGTTCCCAGCACATTTACATTCATATTATCGGTAATTACCCGAAATGTTCTCGACCGGTTTTTAGTAACCTTGAAAAATGCCTCGCCGTCCAATTCAACCTCTTGTAGTTTTTTATTTGGCGAGATGTAGTATTTCAGTTTCGAGTCGTAGTTCAGTGCGACAAATGTTCCGTCGGGCAGGGTCAGTTCCGATTGCTGTCCTTTGGGCGTATTAAACTCGATGACTTCGGCATGGGAATTGAATCCCGAAAAGATTTGATTTTGTCCGAACCAATATCCGCCAATCGCAACCAGAATCAGAATTGAAGCAGCGGCTGCAAGGCGGTATGAACGAACATCTGAATGTTTTTCAACGGCATTCCGACGAAACAAGTCTAGCGATTTCCTTTTCATTTCTGAAAAGTCGGGCATTTGGGTTTCTGAAGTCGGAATATCTTTTCGTTTGAATTTCAAAACATAGGCGATCAATGTTGCTAATGCCGTTTCCGGGTCGTGCTTCTTTGTTTCCCGATATTCCTCAATGGATTGACGGGTAATCCCATCGTTGAATCCTTTGTCAAATAGTTGGTTATCTATTGTTTTTTTCATTTTTCCGTTATCTTCTTTATTTAAAAAGCGGATAACAGAAGAATATACCCCTTCGAAAACGGTGCTTTATAACATGTCGGATGTGGAAATTTCTAATCTCCGTTAAAACATGCGATTGAAAATCGCATGTTTTAACGGATGCGGGTGCGAAAAAAGAGAATGATCGATTCGGAATCCGATTCCAGTATAATTTTCAATTTATGAATAGCTTTCTGAATGTTATTTCCAACCGACTGATAATTTAGTTGCATAATTTCAGCAACCTCAGAATTCGATAAATTCTTGTAGAACTTCAGATAGATGGTTTCTTTTTGCCGGGGAGGAAGTTGGTTAATGGCATCGGCCAAACGGTCCAGTTTGAGTTCTTTTTCCTCAAAGTCAACGTCGGTCGAATATTCCAGACGAAACTCATCAATCTGGTCGGCACGTATTGGGAAATTCGTATTTTTATTTTTTCTGAGATTATTGAAAATTTTTAATCGCAACGATTTTAGCAGATAGAATAAAATATTATCGGTAGGTGAAAGTTTTTCTCTTTTGCTTGCCAACTCAAAAAATAAATCCTGGATGCTGTCACCAATCAGCTCCGCATCTGTAGAAAACCGTTGCCCATATTCGAACAACTGGAGATGATAGGTGTCGAAAATATAGGAAAAAGCCTTTTCATCGCCAGTTTTAAAGCGCTGCCATATTTCCGAATTGAGGTTTTTTTCCATGTTCTTTATAGAAGGAAATATCCGTTTCCTCAGGGTTGCAAAGCTAGAAGATTTTTTGAGTTGTAAAAATCATCTTTTCACAACGAGCATATAGATCATCAAAATCGCTTCGCTGCGAAGGCATTTAATTCTTCATCTATTTGTCTTGTTTTCATGCTGTAATACCGTTTTTCGCGAAAGCCCAATATCCAGTAAACGCCGCGAATTGCATCAAGTAAAAACAGTTCGTCGGCCTCCAGCAATTGATCGGTTGTGAACCCGTCGGCTTCTGAATACGAGAGTCCCGCCTTTTTAGCTATTGCAGGAACGATTAGCCCGGCAACATCCATGTAGGCTCCGGCAGAGGCGAAAACTCCGGTTATGTTGCCGTCTTTTATCATGAAAAGTTTTTTGCCCGTGCTTTCAATAATTTTTCCATCGGAATTGATGATCAGGAAATCGTCGCAGCCGGAACCGGGCAAGTGCGACGCAACAATTTCCCAGAGCATTTCGGAACCAAATGACAAATTCGACAGGGAGGAAACAGCCTTGGTCATTTTATCGAAAACATCGACCAGCAGGCCTTTGGCATTCATTTCAAATTCGAAAGTTTCGAGCGGCTCTGCCGAAATAATAAAATCAATCTCTTGCTTATTCCTGAAAAAATAAATGGAAACAATGGCGCTTTTGTACAGCTTGTTTTTTACCAGCAACCGTTCCATTTGCCGTTTCAGGTCGCGGCCACCGTATGCCAGAATAGCAGGAGCCGGTTTGTTGAATATCCTGAATTTCAGGAGCAACAGTTCAAGCGTTTCTTTGAAAAATGGGAAGGCATTCCGTATCGCCCTGATTTTTTCCGAAAAAAGCAAAGTTTCGGTATCACCGACTGGTAAAAGCATTTCATCAGCAGCAACAAAAACTCCGTTTTTCAGAATAAATGAAATCATTGAGAAACCCCCTCTAACTCCCCTAAATGGGGGAGAATTTTGGTTTGTAGAAAAAAATACTGTTCAAGAAACCGGAACTTTCGCATCCAGATCTTTCCCCCTTTGGGGGAATAAGAAGGGGGCTTTTTTGTAATTTACAATTCATTTATAAAAGCTCCCATATTTTGATTCGCTTCAACCCGTATTCCACGAATTCCGGCACGTTCAGCAGCCAGCATGTCGCTTTCCGAATCGCCGATAAAATACGATTGAGCAGCGTCAATGCGGTATTTGGCAATCAGTTTTTCGATCATCAGCGGAGAAGGTTTTCGGCACAGGCATTTTTCGATCTTGTCGTGGTGCGGGCAAACGGCAAATTCCGCAATCTCAACACCTTTCGGGGCGAGCAATTCCTGCATTTTCCGGTGTACTTTTTCCACATCGTCCAAAGTGTACAGTCCTTTCGAAACACCGCCCTGATTGGTTACTACAAATAGCGTATACCCTTTATCCTGAATGCGTTTCAGGTTTTCGGCAACACCGTCGACCAACTCCATATCTTCAATCCTGAAAATATAATAGTGGTTGTCATTGTTGAGTACCACCCCATCGCGATCGATGAAAACAGCTTTCGTCATATTACCATGAATAACTTATCGAGAAAAGTTCGCATTAAACCAGAGTCGATCAGCACGGGAAATACAAAGCCGAACAGAGCGCCCAGGAAATGAGCATCGTGGGCCACATTGTCATTTTCTTTTGCCTTGCGGCTCATGTAGTACGAATAAATGAGATACAAAACGGCAAAAACAATTCCTGGAAATTTAATCAGTCCGAAAAAATAAACCGGATTCCACGGATCGAAAAAAATGGCGGCAAACAATACAGCAGAAACTGCGCCCGAAGCGCCAACGGCATTGTAGTAAAAATTGTTTTTGTGTTTGAAAAGTGCGTACAGGTTCGAAAACAATATCCCGCCAAAATACAGAAGCAGGAAATACAACGTGGCATTCCGCCCAAACTGGTAATGAAAATACTGCTCGATGGCGCGGCCAAACGAGAAAAGCACAATCATATTTACAATCAGGTGTTCCCAGTTGGCATGAATAAAAGCGTGGGTCACCAAGCGGTGATATTCTTTGTTGTGGTAAATTTTACTCGCGTTGAATTGCAGTTTTTCCATCAGCGAGCGCTGCTGAAAAGCGGCAAACGAAACAACTGCTGTAATAACAATTAGAAGGATGGTCATGGAATAGAAGGTTAGTGTAATATCTTGTAAATCATTTCACGCTGCAAATCGCCGGGATCTGACGAAACATTGCCCACACCCTTCGATTTCATATCGTATTCGCGCAGGATCGCAATAATTTCGACCAGCTTTTTGATGCTGTAATTTTTCGCTGCCGTAACATACGACTGCACAAAATACGGGTTGACACCCAGTTTCGAGGCCACTGCATTTTTCGATTTATCTTCCAGAAACTGGTAAACCAGCAGCTTTTCGAAATAATAGTAGAGAGAAGAAATCACCCGTGTAATGGGGTTCGAGCCGGGATTGGCGCCAAAATAGTTGATGATGCGGTTGGCTTTCAGCACATTTTTCTCACCCAGCGCGTTTTGCAGTTCAAAAACATTGTACTCCTTGCTGATCCCGATATTCCGCTCAATATGGTCGGGCGTGATCTGGGTATTTTCAGGAAGAGAAATAATCAGTTTGTCGAGTTCGTTGGAAACCTTGCCCAGATCGGCGCCCAGATATTCAGCCATCATGGCCGAAGCCTGCGGACTGATGGTGTATTTCTGTGCTGCCAGGTAGGTACTGATCCAGGCCGGCAACTGGTTGTCGTAAATTCGGTTGGCCTCGAAAAGCACCCCGTTTTTGTCAACCAGCTTTGCAAACGTCTTCCGTTTGTCAATCGACTTGTATTTGTAATTAATCACCAAAATGGTTGACTGGAGCGGGTTTTTCATGTACGGCTCCAAATCCTCTATTTTCTTGATGTTCTGCGCCTCTTTTACAATCACCACCTGATGATTGGCCATCATCGGGAACCGGCGGGCATGGGTAATAATCGTATCCGGCTCGGTATCTTTTCCGTACAAGACCGTCTGGTTGAAACCTTTTTCAGCTTCTGTCAACACGTTTTGCGCGATGTAATCGGTAATCCGGTCAATAAAATAGGGTTCCTCTCCCATCAGGAAATACACCGGATGATAAATTTTCTTTTTCAGGTTCTGCAGAATATCTTCAAAAGTCATATGGTCGGTTCAATAGTAAAAAGGCAAAAGTAAGAAATGCAGGGGAAACGCGAAATCTGTTTTTGTTTCAGAATTTCAGATGTTTCACCGACTGCCCGTTGTTTTTGATTTCAAGCAGCGACTCGACGCCGGTTTCGAGATGTTCCCATGTGAATTCGTCGGTTACTTTCCGGTCGCTGGCCGACGTTTTTACCCCGGTCGAAATCATGGGTTGGTCGGAAACCAGCAGCAATGCCCCCGACGGAATCTGGTTGTAAAATCCGACGGTAAAAATAGTCGCCGTTTCCATGTCGATGGCCATGGCCCGCGATTTTTCGAGGTACTTTTTAAAACGCTCGTCGTATTCCCAAACCCGTTTGTTGGTGGTGTACACAACGCCGGTCCAGTAATCCTTCTTCCGTTCGCGGATGGTATGCGACACGGCTCGCTGCAGGTTGAATGCCGGCAAGGCCGGTATTTCGGGCGGAAGGTAATCGTTCGATGTACCGTCGCTGCGGATGGCCGCAATGGGCAGAATAAAATCGCCCAACTGGTTTTTCTTTTTCAAGCCCCCGCATTTGCCCAGAAACAACACGGCATCGGGGTGTATCGCACTCAAAAGGTCCATGACGGTTGCGGCATTCGGGCTTCCCATACCGAAGTTGATAATGGTAATCCCTTCGGCGTGCGCATTGGGCATATTTCGATCCAGCCCGACAATGGGAACATCAAATTTCTCGGCAAACATTTCCACATACAACTGGAAATTGGTCAGCAAAATATGTTTCCCGAATTCGTTCAGAGGCCGCCCGGTATAGCGTGGCAACCAGTCTTCAACAATTTCTTCCTTGGTCTTCATGTTGTAAATTTTACCAAATTCCACCCGGCAGGAATCATTCAGCAATATAAGTTTATTATTACTTTTATGGAATGAATTTGATGCAAAAATACAAACATTGCTTGCCAACAGGATGCAAAAATTAAACCTGCCTGAATATTCTTTCCGGATAAAAAACGAAAACGGGAAGGAAATGGTTTTCGATGAACTGCGGAGGAGGTTTGTAAAACTGACTCCTGAAGAATGGGTGCGACAGAATTTCGTCCGGTTTTTGATTACTGAAAAGAAATTTCCGCCCGCGCTGATCGCTGTCGAAGCCGGGGTGAATGTGAACAACAACCCGCTTCGCGCCGACCTGATTGTTTTCGGGAAAGACGGGCAACCGGTGCTGGCTGCCGAATTTAAAGCGCCGTCGGTAAAAATTTCGCAGGACACATTCAACCAGATTGTGCGCTACAACATGAACCTGAAAGTCGGCTACCTGATCGTGAGCAACGGACTTTCGCACTTCTGCTGCCGGATTGATTACCCGGCCAACAGCTACCAGTTTTTACAGGAAATACCTAATTATCCTGATCTAATTCAACATTAGATGATTGCGCCATGAGCTATTTAAAAATCGACAAATCTCATCATCCGGCTTTTTTGTTTCTTCGTGAAACATGTTGTGCCCTTCGTGTTTCGATAGCTGGTAAAACAGCAAAGAGTGCCACTATATTCGTCTTTTTTATTTTAACGTTTTCTATCTGTCAGGCAAAGCCGAAAAGCGATAATCTGATGAGGGCCGAAATAACCCTGAAACAGATTTTCAACCTGTACGATGCCGGGCACGACCATTTGCTAAACGAGACATATCCGTACAAATCAGACAATAAAGTGAGCTATCTGGCTGGTGAGGACACATTGAACGGACGCAGGGTCGCTTATTTGTGGCCTACTTCGGGTGTGTTTTCAGGAGTGAATGCATTGTTGAAAGCGACCGGAGATAAATATTACAAAAAATTGCTCGAATCGGCTATCCTGCCCGGGCTTCAGCAATATTACGATTCGCTGCGAAAGCCTGTCTGTTACCAGTCGTACATTTTTTTGGCGGGCAAATCCGACCGTTTTTATGATGACAATGTGTGGCTGGCAATCGATTTTTGTGAATCGTACCAATTGACCAACAACCCGGTTTATCTTGAGAAGTCAATCGAGACATGGAAGTTTGTGTTGAGCGGATGGGACGATGAATTGGGTGGCGGTATTTACTGGTGCGAACAAAAAAAACAATCAAAAAATACCTGTTCCAATGCTCCTGCTTCGGTGCTGGCTTTCAAACTTTTTGAGGCCACCCACGATAGCTCGTACTTCGAATGGGGCAAGCGCATTTACAACTGGACCAAAGCAACCTTGCAGGACTCGACTGATCTTTTGTATTTCGACAACAAAAGCCTTTCCGGGAAAATGGCGCGGCAGAAATATACCTACAATAGCGGACAGATGTTGCAATCCGCAGCTTTGCTGTATAAACTGACCGGTGAAAAAAAATATCTGAAGGAAGCCCAAACGATTGCAGAATCGGCAATCGAACATTTCACAGAAGAATATACGACCGCAGAAGGAAAGAAAATCAGGCTTTTCAAAAATACGGGAAACTGGTTCAATGCAATTTTGTTCCGGGGTTATTCAGAATTGTTTCAACTCGACCATAATTCGAAATATGTCGCTATTTTTAGGGACAATTTTGATCATCTTTGGAACTCGGTTCGTGATAAAAACGGCCTTTTCGGCAAAGACTGGACGGGCAAAAAAGATGAACCGTACAAGTGGTTGCTCGATCAGGCCAGTCTGGTTGAAATCTGGGCCACATTGGCAGAGATTGAATCGATTAAGGTAGTACAACCTTAAAATTTGGAATTTGTTTTTTTTGGAATTTGGAATTTATAGAGATATGACAACACGACGAGATTTTATCCGGACAGGGACATTGGCTACTGCAGGATTGGCATTCGTAGGTTCGGGATCAGTAATTGCTTCCGGCTTAAATGGTGTCAGTTACGTAAGCAAACGCCCCGAAGTGGCAAAGCGGAACTTTACCTCGCAGGCAGTGGAAGAAGCCATTGGTAAAACCAAGGCCAAAATAAAAGACCCGAAACTGGCATGGATGTTTGAGAACTGTTTCCCAAACACCCTTGATACAACCGTCGAATTTCAGATGAAAGACGGCAAACCCGACACGTTTGTGATTACCGGCGACATTCATGCCATGTGGTTGCGCGATTCATCGGCCCAGGTTTGGCCTTATTTGCAGTTTGCCAATCAGGATGAAAATTTAAAAACATTACTGGCCGGTGTCATCAACCGCCAAACAAAATGTGTTTTGCTCGACCCGTATGCCAATGCGTTCAACAAAGAACTGGTTCCGGGAGAATGGATGAACGATAAAACGAATATGAAACCGGGTTTACACGAACGGAAATGGGAAATCGATTCGCTTTGCTATACTGTGCGCCTTGCCTATAATTACTGGAAAACCACCGGAGACGCTACTGTTTTCGATGGCGACTGGCAAAAAGCTGCTGCATTAATCTATAAAACTTTTATCGATCAGCAGCGCAAAGACGGCCTCGGCCCGTACAAATTTCAGCGGGTCACCGACCGGCAACTTGATACCGTTTCGAACAATGGATGGGGCCATCCGTTGAACCCGGTAGGACTGATTAACTCGACATTCAGGCCTTCGGATGATGCTTCAACGTATGGCTTTTTAATTCCTTCGAACCTGTTTGCCGTGATTTCGCTTCGTCAGATGTCCGAAATCAGTAAAAAAATTACCGGCGATAAGGCTTTTGCTGAGAAGTGCCTCACGCTTGCTAACGAAGTAGAAAAAGCAATTCAGAAATATGCTGTTGTAAATCATCCGAAATACGGAAAAGTTTATGCTTTTGAAGTAGATGGTTTTGGAAATGCCATGTTTATGGATGATGCCAATGTGCCTAGTTTACTTGCACTTCCGTATTTGGGATGCGTTGAACTAAATGACCCGGTTTATCAAAATACCCGAAAACTGGTATGGAGCAACGATAATCCGTATTTCTTTAAAGGAAAAGCGGGCGAAGGAATTGGCGGTCCACATGTGGGTTACGATATGGTTTGGCCCATGAGCATCATCATGTATGCAATGACCAGCACCGATGATCAGCAAATTGCACAATGTGTAAAAACGCTGGTCGCTACCGATGCCGAAACCGGCTTTATGCATGAAACTTTTCATAAAGACGATCCGACGAAATATTCACGCCATTGGTTCGCTTGGGCGAATACTTTGTTTGGCGAATTAATTCTGAAACTTGTAAATAGCAATAAACTATAATTTTGAACAATGTGCTGTTTCGGCTGATTAGGAAACAAAAAAGAGAGACTGCCATGATTTTTCCTGACATTCTCTCTTCTTTTTTCGACATATCGTAGTTAATCTGTTTACTGTACAGTTTCTGTTACTTGTTTCTCAGACCTTGGTTTCTTATTTCTCAGGTAAATAGTTTCTCCGGTTTTGGGTTCCTCTCCTTGTTTCATGCGATTGCGCGCGTACAATGGTTTCAGTTTAATGCCGTATCGTTGCGCGATAAAGTGCATGGTGTCGCCGCTATCGACTTTATGGGTCAGATGTTTGCTGTCAGCTTTCCGGGGTTTGTATTCGATGTATAAAATCTCGCTGGCACAAGGTTGATAACCTTTCCCGTAATCGTTGTACGAATACAATTCCCAGTCGCTCATACCAAATAATTTTGCCAGGTTTTCGAACGTGTCGCCCTGCTGTACGACGATAGACTTCAGTCCGTTACGTAATTCAATAGTCCGGGGTGTCTGTACCTTTTCCGGCGAAACCGGGTGTTTGTGCTCTTTTTGCCGCTCTTGTCCGATTGCTGCAAGTTGTTTTTCGTTGTCTGCCAGATCGTACATGTAAAGTTTGTAGTCTTCAATAATCTTTATCAACCTGTCGGCATACGTTGGATCGGTAGCATATCCTGCCTTTTTTAGCCCGTAGGCCCATTGCTTGTAGTCGGTAAAATGCAGAGCAAACAGTTGGCTGTAACGGGCGCTGGTGATTAAAAAATCGGTATGATCGAGGTACGATTCCTCTGCATTACTGTATTGCCTGAAACATTCGTTAGGAGCATCGTCGGTATGAAATATCCGTTCCCCGGTCCAGTTACTTTTGCATTTTATCCCGAAATGATTGTTCCCCTCGGTTGCAAGCCTGCTGTTCCCGTTATTCGATTCGAGACAGCCTTGCGCCAAGGTGATACTGGCCGGAATTCCGCTTCGTTTCATTTCCGAAACCGCCAATTTTTTAAATTTCTGAATATATTCTTCCCTGCTCATTTGCGGTTTTGTACTCTGTGCAACAAGAAGCATGGGAGCAACGACAAAAACCAGTAAAAGATAAATTTGTTTCATTTTAATTTTTCTCATGAGCCAGATATTCTTTGTTCAGTTTTCCGGATTTAGATTAATCTCAAAAATAAGAATTCTATTCAATGTAGTAAACAATTAACCTTTTACTTTTTAAAATGGCCATGAACTTGTACATTTGAAAAAAGCTTTTGCAATGGAAACGAAAGAAATCAGGATTTATGTTCGGGAATATGCCAACCTTGAAGAATTGAGCGGAAATGATCAAAAACTTTTAAAGTTGGCCCGGCAGACGACGCAAAATGCATATGCCCCTTATTCGGGGTTCCGGGTGGGCGCTGCGGTTGAAATGGCAAACGGCGAACAGGTTGCAGGGAGCAACCAAGAGAATATGGCCTATCCGTCGGGTTTGTGTGCCGAGCGAGTCGCTTTGTTTGCCGCAGGTTCCAAATTTCCTGATGTGTCCATAAAATCCATTGCGGTTACTGCTGTCAACAAGGATGGTAAAATTCCTGCCGTTGCCGCTCCCTGCGGGGCTTGCCGACAGGTGATGCTGGAGTCGGAAGTCCGCGCCGGGCAGAAAATTCGTATTATCCTCGATGGCCAACCGATCACCGTTTTGGAAGGAGTTGATTCGTTGTTGCCATTTAGTTTTAAGCAGGAATATTTATAATTGAAAGATGAATATAAAAAAGATTAAAGAGATTGTTGAAAATAATACAAGCAAAGCGGGACGATACTTTGATTTGTTTATACAGTCGGTAATTATTTTTTCTTTGATTTCATTTTCGGTTGAAACACTTCCTGAACTAAATTCTTCTGTCCTCGAATTTTTCCGAATAGCAGAAATAATATCAGTTTTTGTTTTTTCAATAGAATACGTTTTGCGAATCATCGTCGCCGATAAAAAATTGAAATTCATTTTTAGTTTTTACGGCATAATCGACCTCTTTGCGATTCTGCCATTTTATCTTTCAACTGGTATTGATCTTCGTTCTCTCCGTATTTTTAGGTTGTTTCGTCTATTTAGAGTATTCAAAGTTTTGCGTTACAACAGAGCTATCCGAAATTTTCAACTAGCTTTTAAAGAAATAAAGGAAGAATTGATATTGTTTTTTATAATGACTTTTTTTCTTCTTTATATTTCTGCTGTAGGGATTTATTATTTTGAAAATCCTGCTCAGCCGGAAGTATTTAAATCCGTTTTCCATAGCTTGTGGTGGGCTGTTGAAACTTTTACTACCGTTGGCTATGGCGATATCTGTCCGGTTACTGTTGGCGGTAAAGTCTTTTCATTCTTTATGCTGATGCTCGGACTTGGAATAATCGCTGTTCCGTCTGGATTAATTGCTTCAGCATTATCAAAAATTTTCAATAAAAGAGAAAATCAGGAATAATTCAGGCGCCGTTTCCGACGCCTGAATTGTTTCTAACTACCTTTTCACTTCTTCCTGTTTTTCTACTTACTCAATGTCTATTTGCCTTGGTTCCTGATCCTTGAATTCTTCTTTCTTCGGAAGTTCAATTTTCAGGATGCCGTTGTTGTGCGATGCGTTGATCTTCGAAAAATCGACCCCTTCCGGAATTACAAACGAACGGCTGAAACTGGAATAACTGAACTCCCTGCGGACTATTTTCAGTCCCTGACGTTCCTTGTGCTCGGTTTTCTTTTCCGACGACACAGTCAGCACATTGTCTTTCAAATCAATGTGGAAATCTTTCTTTTCCAATCCGGGAGCAGCAATTTCAATTTCGTAATGTTCGCTGCTTTCCATGATGTTCACGTCCGGGGAGGAACTCCATTCTCTTTCGTTAAAGAAATCGTTCCACAAATTTTTGCTGAAAAAGTTATCAGCAATTCCCGGTAAATTTCTGTTCGTTTTAAATACTGGCAACATGGCTTTGTCCTCCATTTTTAAGTTATACATGTTTTGTTGTTTCATTAGCAACTAGTTCATTACAAGTAAAATGCCGCATTCATTTTTGTGACTAAATTTCCATTTTCTGAAATTCAGCCTGAAAAAATTTCAGGTTTTGGAACAAAAAACGTTCAAAATTTCAGGTTTTTCCTCCGTTAAACTTTCCCTATCATTTCATCCCAAAATTCCTTCGATTTTGAAATTTCAGAAATTTGCATATACATTTGTAGTGATATTACGCAATGGGGTGTCCCGGTCGAAAAACCGGGGCTGAGATGATACTCAAAGAACCTGATCCGGGTAATGCCGGCGTAGGGAAAAGCGAAAAGGATACGGTCCTGCCTCATTGGTTATTTATTAACCATTAAAATCAAAAAATGAAAAAGTTTAGTTTGCTGATGCTGTTTCTGCAGTGTTTTGCAGTGTTCGCTTTTGCACAGTACCCGCTGAAAGGGACTGTAAAAAGTGAAAGTGGAGAAGTTTTGCCCGGCGCTGCCGTGTACCTGAAAAATACGTTTCAGGGAACTGTTGCCAATTCTTCCGGCGAATTTCAGTTTAAAAACCTGAAAGCCGGGAATTACCTGATGAGCGTTTCCTTCATCGGGTACGAAACCAAACAGATCGAAATGAGCGTTCCATCCAATGAAAACCTGGATGTAACCTTAGCTGTTTCGCATTTCATGACCGAAGAAGTGCTGGTTGCTGCTACCCGTGCCAACGAGAAAATGCCGGTTGCTTTCAGTACGGTGTCGAAAGAAGAAATTTCGGAAATGAACGTAGGTCAGGACATTCCTTACATGCTGAGCCTGACCCCGTCGTTTGTTGCAACTTCCGATGCCGGTGCCGGTGTGGGTTACACCTATTTCCGTATTCGCGGTACCGATATGAACCGCATCAATGTATCGATTAATGGCGTTCCGATGAACGATGCCGAATCGCATGGCACATTCTGGGTCGATATTCCCGAACTGGCTGCATCAACCGAAAATATACAGGTGCAACGCGGGGTGGGCACTTCCACCAACGGGGCAGCAGCCTTCGGGGCGACCATCAACCTGCAGACCACCTCGCTGCAAAGCGAACCGTATGCCGAATACACGGGAACAGCGGGTTCGTTCAACACCTTCCGCAACTCGGTGAGTGCGGGCACAGGGCTAATCAACGGCAAATTTGCAGTCGACGCCCGCTTGTCGAAAGTGAACTCCGATGGTTTTATCGACCGGGCTTCGGCTGACTTGAAATCTTTTTTTGTATCGGCTGCCTGGTATTCCGAAAATTCAGTATTAAAAGCCAATATTTTCTCAGGGTTCGAAGAAACCTACCAGGCCTGGAACGGAGTTCCTTCTGTACGCCTGAACAACGATCTGGCCGGGATGCAGCGCTATGGCGAGCACGGGCTGATTTCAGAAAAACAAACACAGGAAATGATTGCTTCCGACAGCCGTACCTACAATTTGTACACGTATGCGAACGAGGTCGACCATTATCAGCAGGATTATTACCAGTTGCACTTCTCGCATAAATTCAACCCCTATTTAAACCTGAACGCTTCGCTTCATTACACCTACGGGAGGGGTTATTACGAGAATTTCAAGGAAAATAAAAAGTACAGCGATTATTTACTGACTGCCCCGCAAGGTTTGTCGAAAACAGATTTGGTGGTCCGCAAATGGCTTGACAATGATTTCTATGGAGCAACATTTTCGATGAATTATAACCGGAATAAATCGACCGCTACGTTGGGCGGAGGTTACAATACATACGACGGCGACCATTTTGGCCGGGTAATCTGGGTGAAAAATGCGGCCAATCTTAGTACCGACCACGAATGGTACCGCGGAACCGGGCTGAAAAAAGATTTTAACGTGTTCGGAAAATACAATTACCAGCTTTCCGAAAAATTGAATTTGTATGCCGATTTGCAGTATCGCCACATTGGTTACGATATTGGCGGCAACGATGACGACCTGCGCGATTTGACTCAATCCCACACATTTGATTTCTTCAATCCGAAAGCCGGGATTTATTACCAGATAAGCCCGAACCAGCAGGCCTATTTCAGCTATTCGCGTGCCAACCGCGAACCCAACCGTGCGAATTACACCGATGCCGACCCGGCAGGAAAACAACCGATAGCCGAAACCCTGAACGATTTTGAGTTGGGCTATTCGGTGAAATCATCGTCGCTTTCAGGAGCGGTTAATTGGTATTACATGTCCTACAACGACCAGCTTATTTTAACCGGGAAAATCAACGACGTAGGTGCACCAATCATGGTGAATGTCGACGACAGTTACCGTACCGGTATCGAACTGCAGGGGGCATGGAAAATTTGTCAGAAACTGAACTGGAATGTGAATGCCACTTTCAGTACAAATAAAATCAACAATTTTACAGAATACGTTGATAACTGGGACACCTGGGGACAGGATGCCATTGAACTGGGAAAAACCGACCTGGCTTTTTCGCCCAATGTAATTGCAAACAGCCAGATTCAATTTGCAGCCAGCGAAGCGTTCAGCGTCAGTTTTATTTCGTCGTACGTGGGCGACCAGTACATCGACAATACGTCGTCGGACGACCGGAAACTGGATGCCTATTTTGTGAACAACCTGAAAGTCGACTACACGATCAAGCAAAAAATGGTGAAAGAAATGAAACTGAATTTACTGGTGAACAACCTGTTTAATGCCGAGTACGAAAGCAATGCCTGGGTATATTCCTACCTGATGGGAGGCGAACGGTTTAAAATGGATGGTTATTCTCCGCAGGCCGGAATTCATTTCTTTGTGGGCCTGAATGTGAAATTTTAGAGTTTCCCCAATTCTATTAGTCCGGAGGGTCTGTGTTTTCAAAAGCACAGACCCTTTTTTGTGAAGGAACTTTTGTTTAAATTTATAAATTCAAAATGAATAATATTCAAGCATATTTCAATATTACCGACAATGAAACGAACACAAATTGGCTGGGTTGTCATTCTGATAATAGCGATTATCGACATCTGTGCTTTCTTTCAAATACCCTATTCGAGCGGGAAGAACATCTTTTTCGGAATCACCACCCTGGTGCTTTTACTAAGCTACAACCTGACGATCCGTGTGACCGACGAATACGTGAAATTTACACTTGGCATCGGGTTAATCCGCGGAAAATATAAACTCTCGGATATTGCAACCTGCCGCCCGGACAGTTACTTTTCAATGGGATGGGGAATTCGTTTAAGGGAAAATGGCATTCTGTACAATGTTTCAGGCAACAAAGCCATTGAGCTCACTTTTAAACACAAATCCGGGAAAGTATGGCTTGGCACCGATGTTCCGGAAGAACTGGCCGGATACATCAACTCGAAGATCAGCAAAGACGAACAGTAAGAAACAAAAAAGGGACAGCTTTTGCCATCCCTTGAAATATTTTCAGGATAAAAATACTTACGCTTTAAAATTCCAATAATTTACTTCGGCTTCGGTTTCTTTGTTTGACTGCTGGAGCCAGTAAGCCGGGGTTATCCGTTTGCCCGAAGACGACTTCAGGGACCGGCCATAAACAGCCAGAATCGGGTTGAAAATGATGTCAGTCACCCCAATGGCAAACAGTTCCGTTTCACTTTCAGTTTTGGTTCTCACGTCGTACCCATTCAGTTCGAGTATCTGTTTCAGAAAGGCAATCCGATCCGAAGTTGCGCCTTTTTCAACAACAGAGCAACGTACTCCGTCAAATTCTTCGATTGTATGTTGTGCTTTATTTAAAGCCATCTTTTTTCAGAGTTTATTAGTTAAACAATACGTCGCTGATGCTGCGCAGGTAATCGAAAAAGCTACCGGCAAAACCGATGATAAACATACCGGCCAGGCACATAATCAATCCCAATCGCATTGCATTGGAGCTGCGGAAAGTCGGCACCGGGTTTTCGTTGGCATCAATAAACATGGCTTTCACCACGCGTAGGTAATAATACAACGAAATGGTCGCGTTCAGTACAGCAATCAATACCAGGATAAAATAATCGCTGCCTGCGGCCGAGGTAAACAGGAAGAATTTTCCGAAGAAACCAGCTACCGGGGGAATACCAGCCAGTGAGAACAGCGACAGGGTCATCAGCAAACTCAGTTTCGGATTGGTTTTATACAAACCATTGTATCCCGAGATGGTTTCAACGCCCGAAGCAGCAGAAACAGCCGCCACAACGCCGAAAGCGCCAAGGTTGGTAAATACATATATCAACACAAAATATACGACCGAAGCCATCCCCATTCCGTTGGCGCCCAAAATACCCAGTAAGATAAAACCAGCCTGAGCGATGGACGAGAATGCGAGGAAACGTTTCAGGTTGTCCTGGCGCAAAGCAAACAAGTTGGCAAGGGTCATGGTCATCACGGCCAGCGTGTAAATCAGGTGTTGCCATTGTTCAAGAATCGGGCGGAAAACGGTGAACAAAACAATGGTAAAAATAAATGCGGCTGCACCTTTCGAAATTACCGACAGATAAGATGTGACACCAATCGGGGCGCCTTCGTACACGTCGGCAGTCCAGAAGTGGAAAGGCACGAGCGATATTTTGAAACCCATTCCGGCCACAAAAAAGATGAAGCCCATAATGATCAGCGGAGTTGCAGAAACGGCATTCATCACGTCGGCAAAATAGATAGAGCCTGTTGCGCCGTAAAGCATCGAAATACCGAAGAGCAAAATTCCTGAAGACAAAGCAGACGAAAGAATCAGTTTGATACCGGCTTCAGCAGAACGGCTTTTCAGTTTATCGAAAGCAGCCAAACCGGCAATCGGAATGGTTGCCGTTTCCAGTCCTACATAAAAAATCAGGAAGTCGCCGGCCGAAATCATATAATTCATACCCACCAGTGTGGCCAGTGTCAGTACAAAATATTCGCTGGCTTTATCCACATTTTCCGGCTTTTTCAGCCAGCTTTCCGATTGAAGGAAGATAATCAGAACGCCAATATTCAGGACGTTTTTCATCATGGTAGTCAGTTCGCTTGACTGGTACGAACCACCGAATAAAGTTCCCGTTTCGCCCGGAATAAACCCGACGATTGTAACCAAAGCAAAAAGCCCCAGTGCAAACGGAATAATCTTGGCTTTGCTGCCTTCGCTGACGGCCAGTTCGGCAATCAGAACAATCACTGCTGCAAGAATAAGCAGTAATTCGTGGCGCATCAATATAAATTGTCCGAAGTCCATGTTGTATCGGTATTTTTTTCGTTAGAACGGGTTAAACACGGTTAGTTTAGCAATAATTGGTTCAAGGCTGGCCTGAATCATATCCGACAGCCAGAGCGGTGCAATACCGATCGCTGCAACGGCCAGTACCAGCGTTATGGTGCTCAGCCGTTCGAACCATTTGGCATCGGTTAATTCCAGATGGTGCGGATCTTTCACAGGCCCCAGAAGGATCATGCCAACCACGCGCAAGATGTACACGGCGGTTATCACAATCGATGAAGCTGCAATGATCGTCACCACACGGTGGAACGTATCCTGATGTTGGAACGAACCGACAAAAACGGTCATTTCAGCAACGAACCCGCTTAATCCGGGAAGTCCGAGCGATGCGAAACCGGCAATCATGTACACCACGGCCAGGAATGGGATTACTTTCATCAAACCACCCATTTCAGTTACGTTACGAGTGTGTGTGCGTCCGTAAATCATCCCGATCAGGGCAAAGAAAAGAGCCGTCATCAAACCGTGAGAAATCATTTGCAGAATGGCACCGTCCATCGCGGTTTTGTTCATCATCAATAAAGCGAAGATCACCAGTCCGCAGTGGCTTACCGATGAATACGCATTGATGAATTTCAAATCTTTTTGCCAGATCGCGCCGAAAGCTCCGTAAACCACACTGATGGTGGTCAGGATAATAAAAATCCAGGCCATTTCGTTGGCCGCTTCAGGCATCAGGAACATGGCAACACGGAAACATCCGTAACCTCCCAGTTTCATCAAAACTCCGGCATGGAGCATCGAAACAGCGGTTGGCGCCGAAGCGTGACCGTCGGGAGACCATGTGTGGAAGGGAAACAAAGCGCCCAGAATTCCGAACCCGATAAACGTGAACGGGAAGAAGAAACGCTGTGCTTCAACCGGTATTGTAATTTTTGCAATTTCAAGAATATTCCAGGTAAGCGGGCCTCCGCCGGGAGCCGAATTGTAATAAAGGCCGAATAAACCAACCATCAGCAGGGCCGAACCTCCCATCAACATCAACGTCAGTTTCATGGCCGATGCTTCTTTCGGGCCACTTCCCCAAACACCGATCAACAGGTACATCGGTATCACAGCCAACTCGTAAAACATAAACATGGTAAACAGGTCGAGCGAAATGAAAAAGCCGAAAACCCCTGTTGCCAAAAGAATCAGTGAAATGAAAAATTCGCGCGACAAATATTCTACTTCCCACGAGGCAAATATTCCGGCAAAAACAACTACCGAAGTCAGTCCGATCATTGCCACAGCAATACCGTCGACCCCGATGGCATAATGAATGTTCAGGCTTTTGAACCAGGTATAATCAACCGTCCACAACATTTCGTCAGTCACACCGGCTTTGCGGGCGCCCAGGTACATCAGCACCAGCGCGGCAGCCAGTATCAACTGGATACCCATCCCGATAGCCGAAACCACACGGGCTCCTTTAAAATCTTTGGTGAAAAGTATCCCGACAATGGTCAGTACCGGGACGACGACAAATAAACTAAGTATGTTCATATCGTTCAGATTCTTACTATTCGTTTATAAAAAATAAAGCAGTGAAAGTACCAGGGCCAGCGTACCGGCAACAAATGCAAAAGCGTAATGCTGCAATTGTCCCGACTGCATTCCCTTAATCCGGTACGACACTTTTTCGGTTACCAAACCAATTCCTACCATAAACCCGTCGATGATATGGCGGTCGAACCATGCAACTGGACGTGAGATGTAGTTGAAAATGATTTTCTTCGTCACGAACAAATAAATTTCATCGAAATAAAACTTGTTGTAAGTAGCTTTGTACAGAACGCCGAATTTCGCAGCAATTGCATCCGGAACGCGGCTTTCTTTCTTATAAAGTAACCATGCAAAGAGAATTCCCACCAAGCCGATCAATACCGATGGAACGGCAATCATCAGGTGCATTTCCGTTTCAAACGGTTTTGCATCCGAAGTAACCAGTTCGCTGAATGGAAGGAACCCTGCAAACACCGACGCAACCGCCAGAAACATCAACGGAATCGACATCGTCAGAGGACTTTCGTGCGGTGTGTGATGATAGTGGCGATCTTTTCCCCAGAAAACATTAAAATACAGGCGGAACATATAAAAAGCGGTCAACCCGGCCACCAGGTATTCAATTCCGAAGAGTATTTTATTGTGGTTGAAGGCAGCCACCAGAATTTCATCTTTACTGAAGAAGCCTGAAAGCGGCGGCACACCGGCAATCGTCAAGCAGGCAATCAGGAATGTAATGTGGGTGATTGGCATGTATTTGCGCAAACCGCCCATGTCGTTCATATCGTTTGAATGCACGGCATGAATAATTGAACCGGCACCAAGGAAAAGCAATGCTTTAAACATCGCGTGGGTAAACAAGTGGAACATGGAAGCCATGTATCCCAGGCCTTCCTCGCCTCCGTAGCCCGAAACACCCAAACTGAGCATCATGTAGCCGAGTTGCGACAGGGTTGAGAAAGCCAGGACCCGTTTAATATCGAATTGTGTAATAGCAATTACAGCAGCAAATATCGAAGTGAAACCGCCTACCCAAGCCACTACATTGAGTGCATCGGGAGCCTGGAAATGGAATACCGGGAACATGCGTGCTACCAGAAAAACACCGGCAACAACCATGGTTGCAGCGTGGATCAGGGCCGAAACAGGAGTCGGGCCTTCCATTGCATCGGGCAACCAAATATGTAAAGGGAACATGGCTGATTTACCGGCACCACCTGTAAAAATAAGCACCATTGCCCAGGTCATGGCCGAGATGCCCATGAAACTCAGCGATGCGCCACTGGCAAATACCGATGTTTGCGGGTTGGTCAACTGGTCGAAATCAAATGTTCCGGTAATAAACGACAAAATCAGGATACCGATCAGGAAGCCCAAATCGGCAAAACGGGTAACAATGAAGGCTTTTTTCGAAGCGGCCACAGCCGATGGTTTTTCGTAATAGAAACCGATGAGCAGGAAGGATGAAACGCCCACCAACTCCCAGAAAATGTACATCTGGAAAATATTGGGTGCCAAAACCAGCCCGAGCATCGAAAAGCTGAACAGCGAAAGGAATGCGTAAAAACGGGCAAAGCCTTTTTCTCCGTGCATGTATCCGAGGCTGTACAAATGAACCATGAACGAAATGGTTGTGATTACCACCAGCATCATCACCGAAATCGGGTCGAGCATTACGCCCATGTTGATGTGCAGGGTTTCCGTGAATCTCATCCAGGTAACATTGGCCGCAATAATCGGTTGAAAACCTTCGGCGCCATGTCCTCCAAAAAAGTAACTGATCGCCGTTATTACTGAAAGCAGGAAACTGGTTCCCATGCCTGCGGTCCCGATAATTCCGGAGACCATTGGTTTCCATTTCATGCCCAGCAAGCCGGTAAGCAGAAATATAAACAGCGGGATCAGCGGAATCAGTATGGTATATTCAAATCCAGTCATTATTGTATTTCTTTATTTTTTTCTTTAAATTGAATGTTCTTTTGAGGAGACTGTCAACTGTGACTGAACACTGCGACTGTCTACTTTTGTTTTAGAACTTCATCTCGTTTACGTTTTCTACTTCGATGTTTTTAATGCGCCGGTAAATATTAATAATCAACGCAATGCCAACAGCGGCTTCGGCTGCGGCAATCCCGACAATGAAAAGGGAGAAAAATTGCCCCTGTAATTGGTCAGGATATAAATACCGGTTGAAAACCACAAAATTGATATTCACCGAATTGAGGATCAATTCAGTAGCCATCAGCATGGTAATTAAATTTCTACGGATGATAAACCCGCAGACGCCAATGAAAAACATCAGCGTGCTGACAACGAGAAAATGGTAAATCGGAATTCCCTGTATCATGGTTTTTATTCTTCTTGTTTTCCTTTTTTAGCAATTACAATTGCAGCAATCATGGATGCAAGCAACAATACACTGATTAGCTCAAACGGAAGTACATATCCGTTTTTTTCCGTGCTGAGCAATTGTGTTCCAATGGCGGTCATGTCAACCGGAAGTTCGGCTTGTCCGTTCCCGGTGAAATTATGATCGAATATGGCGTACAACGCAGTGGCCGCACCAACCAATGCAACGCCGCTACCCATCAGCAGGTTCGTCAGCGCCGGGCGTTTAAACTTATGACTGAGATGGCTGGTAAGCAGAATGCTGAAAATAATCAGCACCATAATACCCCCGGCATACAAAGTAAGCTGCACGGCTGCCATAAATTCATAGTTGAGCAGGAAGTAGAGACCGGAAGTCGCTACCAGGACAAACAGAAGGTAAACCGCAGCACGCAATATTTTCCGGGTCGTAACCGACAATACCGAAAAAGTCAGAATGATACCCGACAACAGGTAAAACATGAAAACATTCAGTGTCATTGTTTAGCCTCCTTTTTTAATGATGAACCAGGTTGGTTCAGTATTTTGGTCAGTTTTTTCCGGTCGAAAACTGCATGTTCAAATTTTTGTCCGAAAGCCAACGCATTCGAAGGGCATGTTTTTACACATAATCCGCAGAAAGTACACATATCCAGATGGTAAATGTGTTTGTCGATCACCCGTTCCGGTTTGCCTTCCGCATTCGGGATACGGTTTGTAATCACTTCGATGGAGCCATTCGGGCAGTTTGTCTCACAAATGCCACAACCCGTGCAACGGTGCTGGTTGTTTTCGTCGTGAGGCATAATGATTTCCCCTTTAAACCGGTCTTCCATTTTCAGGGTTTTACGGTTTTCAGGATACTGCTGCGTTACAATTTCTCCGGGACTGATAAAGTATTTTCCGGTAACGCGCATTCCCGCCCAAAGTGATGAAATGGCCCGGAATATGTCACTTATATATTTAACGATCATGTTCATTTTCGTTCAATTATTGGTTAAAAGTGCCAGCCCATCATGGCCAAAAAAGCAACTATAACAATGTTGATCAGGCTGAGAGGCATCAGGTATTTCCATTCGAGGGTCAGCAACTGGTCGATACGCAAACGAGGGAATGTCCATTTAAACCACATGATCACATAAACCAGGAAAAAAGTTTTCAGGAAAAACCAAACCATCGACGGAACGAAGTCCATCACGTGGTTGAACCCTTCCCAGTTCCCGATATGCAGAGGCATCCATCCGCCAAGGAATACGGTAGCTGCGATACCCGACACAATAAACATGTTCATGTATTCGGCCAGAAAGAAGAAGGCGAATTTGATTCCCGAATATTCCGTATGGAAACCACCGGTCAATTCCGATTCGGCTTCAGCTAGGTCGAACGGCCCGCGGTTGATTTCAGCGGTGCTGGCAATCAGGAAAATAATGAATGCAATAAACGCAGGAATATGTCCTTTAAAGATCCACCAGCCATCGACCTGGCTTTCAACAATCCCTGAAATCTGCATGGTTCCTGAAAAAACAACAATTGCCAGCAATGAAAGCCCGATCGAAAGTTCGTAGCTCACAAACTGGGCACCGCTTCGCATTGCGCCCATCAGTGAATATTTACTGTTGCTCGACCATCCGGCCAACAGAACGCCGATCACACTAAGCGATGAAACGGCCATCACATAAAATATTCCGATGTTCAGGTCAATAGCCTGCAGGCCTCTGGCAAAAGGCAGTGCTGCCATGGCCATGAACGAGGCAATAATAACAATATACGGAGCAATGTTGAAAAGAAGCGAATCCGATTTGCGGATATGTATTATTTCTTTGATTAACAATTTAATCAAGTCGGCAATGGTTTGTATGATCCCATATTTTCCTACTCGGTTCGGCCCTATCCGGACTTGCATAAATGCACAAACTTTACGTTCTGCATAAACCAGGAACAGCCCGATCAAGGCATAAACCAGAAGAAAAACTACTCCGATGATAATCATTTCGGTAAAAACAACCCAGCCTGACGGCATCAAGCCTGATAACCAGGTATGAACCGCATCGGTTAGTGTTGAAAAATCGTAGATATTTGATGACATATTTGTGTCCATTTATCGGTCAATATCAGGTATTACAAGGTCGAGCGAACCGCTGATGGCAACCAGATCGGCAATTTTTCCTCCGGAAGCCAGTTTGTTGATTACAAACAGGTTGCTAAAGTTTGGTGAGCGGAATTTTATGCGGTATGGTGTTTTGTTGCCATCGCTGACAATGTAAACGCCCAATTCGCCACGGGCCGTTTCAACTCTCTGGAAATATTCCCCGGCCGGTAGCTTGATGATCGGTTTCATTTTTGCGGTAAAATCGCCTTCCGGAATGTTGTCAACCAATTGTTCCAGAATCTTCAGCGACTCCCGCATCTCGTCCATTCTCACCTGATAGCGGGTAAACGAATCGCCTTCAGTACCCAGAATTTCGTTGAACTGTACTTTGTCGTATGCTCCGTAAGGTGCAATTTTCCGAATATCGCAGGAGTAATTCGAGGCTCGTCCTGAAGAACCTGTCACTCCATAGGCAATAGCTGTTTCGCGGCTCAGATAACCGATTCCTCTGGTACGGTTCTGAAAAATCACATTCCCTGTTAGCAGTTGATCATATTCAGGAAGTTTTTTCCTGAAATGTATAATGAAATCTTTGATTCGTTTCTGGAAGTTAGGATGCACATCGTGCATCAGACCTCCGGGAATATTGAAACTATGCAATAGTCTCGAACCGAATGATTCTTCAAAAATATCCAGAATATGTTCGCGGTCGCGGAACCCATAAAAATAGGGTGTCAACGCACCGAGGTCCATTGCGAAAGTAGCCCAAAATAATTGGTGTGAAGCCAGACGGCTCAATTCATCCAAAATGGTACGGATGTATTTTACTCGTTCCGGGACTTCAACTTGTAAAGCATTTTCAACGCAAAGGCAAACGGCTTCGTTATTCATGTGGGCCGACATGTAATCCATCCGGTCGGTCAGGTGAATAATTTGCTGATAGGTGTTGGCCTCGCACATTTTTTCAATTCCACGGTGGATGTATCCGATATGAGGAATCAGATATTTCACCGTTTCCCCTTTCAGGCATACTTCAAACCTCAATACTCCGTGGGTTGAAGGGTGCTGAGGCCCCATATTGATAATGTAATCCTCATTTTCGCCAACAATCACGTCTTTTATAATTTCTTCACTCATAAATTGAGTTTTAACGTTCAATGAAATTTATTTCGTCGCGGAAATCTTTGCGCAGAGGAAATCCATAATCGTCTTCAAGAAAGAAACGTTTCAAGTTTGGATGGTTGTTGTACCGTATTCCAAACAAATCAAAAACTTCGCGTTCAAAAAATTCAGCAGCTGCGTACAATTCAGTAAAACTGTCGACTTTCGGACTTTCTCGATCTTCGAGAACTGATTTCAGTACAATCATGTGCCTGAATTTTGTTGAGTCCAGATGATATACTACGGTGAAGTGGGTTGCAAAATCGACGGCTGTATGACTGACCAAATAATCGAAATCTGCTTTTTCGTTCGATTTCAGTTGTTCTGCCAAGCCAAATATTTTTTCGGACGGAACGATCACTTCCAATAGCTGAGTTCCTTCCGAAAATTCGGTCTCAGGAACAAAACCCCTGATAATATCTGTTAATTCTTGTCTGTTAAGCATGTCTTCGATAGTTTATAACAGGTCATCGGTTTGATCTTCAAACTTGACGTATGATTGACTTTTTATCTTTCGCTGAAGCTGCATGATTCCGTAAAGAAAAGCTTCGGGGCGGGGCGGACAACCGGGAATGTAAACATCAACCGGGATCACATGATCAACTCCGCGTACTACCGAATAGCTATTGTAATAAAACGGCCCTCCGGAAACAGCGCAACCGCCCATGGCAATCACGTATTTCGGATTTGGCATTTGGTCGTACAGACGTTTTAGTACCGGGGCCATTTTGTGGACGATCGTTCCGGCAACTACAATTACATCGGCCTGACGGGGAGAAGGACGGTAAACTTCTATCCCAAAACGGGAAAAGTCGTGCCGGGAGCCTGCGGCAGCCATCATTTCAATTCCGCAACAACTTGTTGCAAAAGTGAGCGGCCAAATTGAATTCGAGCGCCCCCAGTTTACAAGGTCGTCAATACTTGTCAGGAAAACATTGCTGCCTGACTTTTTCAAGAGTTCGAGAGATTCATTATCTTCAAACTCTTCATATTTCATTGATTTGATTTTTATGCCCATTTTAACGCTTTCTTTTTCCAGGCGTAAAGCAGCCCGAGCACCAGAATAAAGAAGAAAATAAGAATTTCAACAAAAGCCCTGATCCCGATGGACTTCATAACGACGGCCCACGGAAACAGGAACACCGTTTCTACATCGAAAATCAGATAAATGATGGCAAACAAATAATAACCAACATTAAACTGAATCCAGGCTGGTCCTTCTGTTGGGATACCGCATTCGTAAGGTTCAGACTTTGCCGGGTTAAACGATCGGGGAGCGATCAATAGAGAGAAGGCGATTGCGCCTCCAACTAATACCAAGGCAACAATAAAAAACAGAATTAACATTTCACCATTCATACATCAAGATTTTTAATCTTTAACTGTATTTTTTAAAGAAGGCGCAAATGTAATTTTTAAAACCTTCGCCAAGAATTTATATTTGATTTTTTCAATAAAAATCAGAAATTTTAATCTAAAGTAAAGAAATGGAAAGAATATAAGAAAAGAAGAATGATGTGTAAATGTATAATAATCAATAATATGAAAAAATGTTTTAGAGGTTCTTTTTCATATTAAGGGTTCAATCTGATACAGTATTCCGTCGTTTTCACATGTATAAATTTTTGTTTGTCATCCTGCATTTTGGTATTAACGTTATCTTTTTGAATAACATTTTCACCCGATGGAATAGCCATTTATTCATTTTTTCTGTTGGTTTGAGCTTTCACTCTAATGGCTATTCCATTGAAATAGAGTGGAGCACCCGTTAATTTTAGATAAGGATTTGAGTTGACAGCAATCAGTTGATTGGATATCAGAGAAAAAATAGTTTTTGGGAGATGTACCAGCCAACGTCCAGAATTATTCGGTGGAAAAATTATAGGATTACTTCTCCCTCGATTTCGACCAGCAGATCGTTGCGGCAAATATCGGCCTGGATGAAAACCATCGGGATATTGCCAAAACATTCGCGGCAGGTTTTTTCAATACTACTGAAGTCGTTTTTATATTTAATGTAAACGCGGCAATGGTTGAAAAAAACTGACCGGTATTCGATATTTCTTCTTTTTAAAATCTCTTCGGAATACAGCTTTTTTATGTTGGAAGCGGTAACCAGCGTTTGTTCATCCGGGTTGCCAATGCCGATGGTCTTTTCACCCAGTATCGATGCTGTTCCCGAAATAAACATCATTTGGCGATCGTGGTATTTAAGAAAGCGGGCGCGCTCGAATTTTGGGGTGGTTTTATTGCACGAATTGCCAATCATCACATTTTCGCTGTACGCATGGGCGGCTATCTGCAAGGGGTTGTCAACCGCAAAGCTGGTTGCTTCATCCGACTGCATGGCAATAAATTCGATAATCACTCCGCCTTCGTTCATGCCGATCCCGGTAGCAGCAGGATAACCGTTTTTTACAAATGCGTCGCTATAATATTCGCTGCGGACATCGTTAAAGTCTTGGTAATTTTGGTTGTTGCCATCAACGCGAACAATGTCCTCAATATAGTTCCATTGCCGGATGATATCGCCAATTGCGAAATGGTGCGAAGAAAGTGTTTCCCCAATGGAAGAAAAACAGGTTTTTGCCTGTTCGCGACGGGTATGGGAACCATTTGCCTGCACCGATCCCAATAAAAAACGGGTTTTGGGGGTGCTGAACAGAATTGATTTTCCCAGGGAATGCAAATCAACGGCTGTTTGCCATTTCCCCGGGTCGTAAGTAAAAACTTCGAGGATTACTTTGCTGGTTAGCGGAGCCTGTGCAATTATATTCAGAAGGATTTCCTTTTCTCCTGTTCTTTCAATTTTTCCGGAAATATACGATTGCGCTTTTTTGTAATCTTCCCGGTTCGTGATAGCGATAAAAAAGTTCAGCTTATAAATATTTTCCAATGCCCGTGAACCGGAAAGTTCCAGGAAACACTGATCAACCTGATCGTAAATAGTACCGTCCATATTACAGGGGGTGATAAAATCCCGTTCTCCGCCTAAAAAGTGCATACTTTCGTCCTCATTTCAAAAACAGGCCTAAAAATGCAGTTTTATCGGGTGAAAAACAAATTGTTTTTTGAAAGTCTCCCAATATCTCCAAATGATGAATTTTGAATGATGAATGGACGAATTGCTTGATGGTTATTGAGAAGAACTATTTTCTCTATGTCTCTGATTTTTTTGAATACTGAGACTGAACACTGTCCACTAGTAATTCCCTTCTGCTTCTGCGCCGTTGAGCACAGCTTCCGTTGAGCCGATTCCCAGCCGGTCGACCCCCTGTTCGAGATAGGCCACTGCCGTTTTCCAGTCGCGGATGCCGCCCGATGCTTTAATTTTCATTTTATCGCCTACCGTGTCAATCATCACTTGCACGATTTCAGGGGTTGCTGATCCGGCCGCAAAACCGGTCGATGTCTTTACGAAATCGGCGCCGGCCTGATACGATATTTCGCAAGCTTTGGCCACCTGTTCGAGGTTCAGGTAATAACTTTCCTGGATCACTTTCACCAAAACGCCATGCTGGTGAGCCACATCGACCACTGCTTTGATGTCGTTTAAAACATAGTTGTAATCGCCCGAAAGGAATTTCCCGATGTTCATCACCATGTCAATTTCATCCACCCCGTCGTCAATTGCTTTTTTTGCCTGAAAAGATTTTACTTCTGTAGCGTCAGCACCATGCGGAAAACTCAGCACGCACGATACTTTCACATCGCTGTCTTTCAGTAATTCAACAGCTGTTTTTATGTCGCAGGGTTTTACGCACATGCTGTAAACGCCCATTTCAATGCACTCTGCAGCATGTTTTTTAAGGTCGGCATCGGTCATGTCTGGTTTCAAAACCGCGTGATCAATGGTTTTTGCTACTTGTTGTTTGGTATACATATATTATAGTATTATTTTTTTTGACTTAGAAACCAGTTCCATAAATCAGCTTCGTTGTACGCATATATCCACGAAGCAGGATGGTCGCCTTCGGGAAGGACTGTGTATTTTACATCGGCGCCCAGCTTTTTCAAGGCATCAACCATTTCTGCTGACCGCTGTTCAGGCACGGCCATATCTTTTTTTCCATGAAAAACCTGGCAGGGAATATCTTTAATACGATATGCCGATTGCGGGTCGCCACCACCACAGATGGGAACGATAGCCGCAAAATATTCAGGAAAAGCTGTTGCCAGCGCCCAAGAGCCAAAGCCACCCATACTGAGGCCAGTCAGGTAAATACGGTTTTTATCAACGTTGTAGGTTTTTATCAAATCATCGAGAAGTTGCTTCAATATATAAACATCCCAATGCTGTCTGGCCGAACATTGTGGCGACACCACGATAAACGGTAATTTTTTTCCTTCGGCAATCAATTTTGGAGGTCCCCATGCTTTTACTTTTTCAAGATCGTTGCCCCGTTCGCCCGCACCGTGTAAAAATAACAAAAGGGGAGACGCTTCGCCATCTGCGGAATAGCCGTCGGGCAATGAAAGCAGGTACGAAAGTTCGTTGCAGGTTTTAAAAGTCTGGTGTGTTTGCTGTGCCATCGTGTTCATGCCGAATACGATAATAATGGCAAGGGAAAGAATGTGTTTCATGCCTTTTTTATTGAGTTAATGAAATCCAGAATCCGTTAATCGGATATCGAAATCTATTGTTTGTCTTCCATCTCTTCCAAAATCTTCTCCACTTCTTCTTCGGTTTTTTGCAGTTTGTCTTTGCATATTTTTATCAGCGACGAAACCTGTTTTACTTTTTCCGAAAGTTCGTCCACGTCTAGTTCGTCGTTTTCAATTTTTTCGAGAATGTCTTCAATCTCGGTAATTGCTTCTTTGTATGAAATTTTTTTGGTAGCCATGGTGTACGGGTTATGAGTTATGAGACGTGAGTTTTGAGTTTATTTTTTGAATATTACTTTCCAGGATTCCGTCGGCAAGGCGGGTTTCAATACGATCGCCTTCGGTAAGTTGCTCAATAGATTTCAATAGTTTGCCATTTTTTAAGGTCAGCGAAAAGCCGCGTTTCAGTATTTGTTGCGGATCGACCAGCCGGAGCATTTCCTGCAGGCGCAACATCTTCTGGTTTTCAAATTTCAGGATGTCTTCAACTTTGTATTTTAATTCATGCCGAATATTTTTCAGTTCATTCTCCTTTTTCCAGCCAATGGTTTTGGCGCTGAAACGGATTTTTTCAACCGATCGGGCAAGCAGGTTTTGTCGGTGGCGGATGAATGTGCCGGTTGACGATTTTATGTTGGTTGCCAGCAGGTGAAACGCATTTTTCTTTTCCTGAAAATAACTTTCCAGTCCGGTTTTTATTTTCAATTCTGAAATTTTGAGAAACTGCTGTTCATCTTTCATTTTCATTCGAACCAAGCCGCCGATAGAACCAAGCAAGTCGTTGAGTTGTTCTCGGTTTTCCTGAAGGCGGTCGTTCACTGCATCGGCAAACTGCTGTTCGAGTTCTGCCAGATAAGTTGTAAATTCTTCGACGGTCGAGATCAGGAATTCGGCAACGGCAGTCGGCGTTTTTAGTCTTGTGTGCGCCACGAGGTCGGCCACCGAATCGTCCTTGTCATGCCCGATTCCAGTGATGACCGGAAGCGGAAACTGGGTAATGTGAAATGCCAGATCGTAATTGTCGAATGCCGCCAAATCAACTTGTGCACCTCCTCCGCGAATGATCGCCACCGCATCGAAAAACGTTTCATGTTCAAAAATACGATCAAGCGCCCCGATGATACTGGCCGGGGCTTCTTTCCCCTGCATGACGGCCGGGAAAAGTTTTGTGTAAAATTTTATCCGTTGCGGATTGTTGTGCAGTTGATCGATAAAATCTTGCAACCCTGCGGCAGTGGGAGAGGAGATGATGGCAATGCGTTGCGGTACCAGCGGCAATTCCAGCTCTTTGTTCATGTCGAAAATGCCTTCTTCTTCCAGCCGGGCAATGATGGTGCGCCGTTGCTGCTCCATGTCGCCCAGCGTGTAAGTGGGGTCAATATCGCGAACATTTAGGCTCAAACCATACACTTCGTGGTATTCAACCTTGGCGTTCAGCAGTATTTTTATTCCTTCGGAAAACGATTGGCCGGTGGTGCTTTCGAAATACGGTTTCAGCATCCGAAACGTGTACGACCAGATGGTTGCCCGCACCCGTGCCGTGATGTTATTGGTGCTGTCGGTCTCTACCAGATCGAGGTAGCAGTGACCGCTGCGGTTGACGGTCATTTCGCTGATTTCGGCCTTCACCCAGTATGAATCGGGCAAAGCAAGCTCCATTGCATTTTTTATCATGCCCTGAAGTTCGGAAAGTGAAAGCTGCTGACTGTCCATCTGTCGTTTAGCGTTTGACGATTTTAAATGTTGCGGCCTTTTCTTCTGAAACCAGTTTCAGGATAAATAAACCGGAAGGCAAGTTAGCAAGATTCGATAAATTTATTTGGCTGCTTTCAGAAAAAATACAGGAATAAATTGTTGAATGACGATCGGAATTTAAAGTTCAAAAATCATTTCGAAGCGGTTTATTTATCGCGGGTTTTCATCATATACTGCTCCGGATCGGCCATGAATTTTTCCGGGTCGACCACCTTGCATTTGTTTTTTTCGAATTCGCTGACCCGTTTGTTCTGAATGCTGTCGAGTACTTCGGGGTTCATCAAAATGCCCTTGTTGTATTTCAGCATGTAGCAAAGTTTTCCTTCTTCGTCGTAGTATTTCGAGTCTCCCTCCCGAAGTTTGTTTTTGTAAAACGTTTCGGTTTCCATTCCGCCGTTCGGGTAAAAGCTGATGCACCAGCCATCGAGCATCCCCAGTTTGTACATGCACTCCAGGTAGCTTTTCCCGTTTTTATAGAAGGCTTTGTACAAGCCGTCTTTCAAATTGTTTTTCCAATTCGATTCTTCCAGCAGTTCGCCGGATTGATAGTATTTCTTTGCAAGGCCGTTTTTTAGGTTATACTGAAAGGTTTCTGATGAAACCAGTTTCCCTTCTGTAAAGTAGTTCCATTCTCCGGTTTTCATTTGCCCGGCATACTTGCCCTGTGCAATTTTTTGTCCTTCTTCGTCGTACAACGTTGCCGAAGAGGTGTCTGAACCTGCCGAATAGATCAGCGAAGCCTTGATTTTTCCGTTGGGATGAAAACGTTTCATCTCGCCCATCGGACGGTTGTCTTTAAATATTCCTTCGTAAAGTAGTTTCCCCGTAGCATCCCGTTTTTGCCAGAAACCCTGTTTGTGTCCCTGTGCATCAGTTTGGTTGGAAGGTTCCTGCGCAAATGCCGAAACGCTGAGAAACAGCAGTATTGTAAATAGAATTGATTGCCCCATTGTTTTTCTTTTATAACTGTAAAAGTAAGGAAATATTTTGCCATGCGGAGGTCGCTCCATTCTTTGACGAAAAAAGCCCCGACCGTTTTGCACGATCAGGGCTTTCCAAAAATTTATTTTTTTACTTTATAATTGACTACTAGCTGCTGCAACGGATGTTCCAACACTCCAAGATATTTCGATCAAAGATTGAAATGCATTTCTGAGTTGTTTGTAACTATTTTTAATATGTTCCATTTTTATTTTCTCCTTTCTTGAATTTTTAAGGTTTAAAAATTTTATTATAAATAATGCCAATAATAAAAGAAATATTGGAACAGAACCGTTGCAGAAGAAAGAGTCAATTCCCAAGAATATTTTTATTTCACTTCTTCAAAATCCACATCAGTTACTTCGCCATCCTGCGAAGATTTGCCCGATTGTCCGTTCCCGCCTTGTGCTCCTGCATCTGGTCCGGGTTGGGCATTGGCCTGTGCGTTGTACATTTCCTGCGAAGCAGCCTCGAATACCTGGTTCAGTTCAGCGGTTGCCGCATCAATACCGGCAATATCCTGTGCTTTGTGAGCTTCTTTCAGTTTACCTAAAGCCGCTTCGATCGGACCTTTTTTGTCGGCCGGAAGTTTGTCGCCAAACTCTTTCAGTTGTTTCTCTGTCTGAAAAATCAAGCTGTCAGCCTGATTCAGTTTGTCCACCTTTTCGCGGGCAGCTTTATCGGCAGCTTCGTTGGCTTTGGCTTCGTCTTTCATTTTCTGAATGTCAGCATCGCTCAATCCTGAAGATGCTTCAATCCGGATCGATTGTGTTTTTCCGGTAGCCTTGTCTTTTGCCGAAACGTGTAAAATGCCGTTTGCGTCAATATCAAAGGTTACCTCAATTTGTGGCACACCGCGTGGTGCCGGTGGAAGCCCGTCGAGATGGAAGCGGCCAATGGTTTTGTTTCCGTTTGCCATCGGACGTTCGCCTTGCAGGACATGAATTTCGACGGAAGGCTGGTGGTCGGCTGCGGTTGTAAATGTTTCCGTTTTTTTCGTCGGGATAGTTGTGTTCGATTCAATCAAACGGGTCATTACACCACCCATGGTTTCAATACCAAGCGAAAGCGGGGTAACATCGAGCAGCAATACGTCTTTTACTTCACCGGTCAAAACACCACCTTGAATGGCAGCGCCGATAGCGACTACTTCATCCGGGTTAACACCTTTCGATGGCGCTTTTCCGAACAACTGTTGCACTTTTTCCTGGACAGCAGGAATACGGGTTGATCCACCAACCAATATCACTTCGTCGATGTCGCTGGCCGACATGCCTGCATTTTTCAATGCTTTGCGGCAAGGTTCCATGGTCGCGTTGATCAGCGAATCGGCTAATTGTTCGAATTTAGCGCGGGTCAAAGTTTTCACCAGGTGCTTTGGAATGCCATTCACCGGCATAATATACGGCAGGTTGATCTCCGTTTGAGTAGAACTTGAAAGTTCGATTTTTGCTTTTTCGGCAGCTTCCTTCAACCGTTGCAATGCCATTGGGTCCTGACGCAGGTCAATGCCTTCGTCGTTTTTAAATTCAGCAGCCAACCAGTCGATGATCGTCTGGTCGAAGTCATCGCCGCCAAGGTGTGTGTCACCGTCGGTCGATTTTACTTCGAACACGCCATCGCCCAGTTCGAGGATTGAAATATCGAAAGTGCCGCCACCCAGGTCGAATACGGCGATCTTCATTTCACGGTCCATCTTGTCCAACCCATAAGCCAGCGAAGCTGCCGTTGGTTCGTTGATGATACGGCGCACTTGCAATCCTGCGATTTCACCTGCTTCTTTGGTCGCCTGACGCTGGGCATCGTTAAAATAAGCAGGAACAGTAATTACCGCTTCGGTAACTTCTTGTCCAAGGTAATCTTCGGCCGTTTTCTTCATTTTCTGAAGAATCATTGCCGAAATTTCCTGGGGTGAATATTTGCGGTCGTCAATCTGTACGCGAGGTGTATTGTTGTCGCCTTTTATTACCGTATAAGGTACACGGTTGATTTCTTTGGTTACTTTATCATAGGTTTCACCCATGAAACGTTTAATTGAAGAAACGGTTTTTTGTGGGTTGGTAATAGCCTGACGTTTGGCGGGGTCGCCAATTTTGCGTTCACCATTTTCAACGAAGCCAACTACCGAAGGGGTAGTTCTTTTCCCTTCACTGTTGGGTATTACAACCGGTTCGTTGCCTTCCATTACCGAAACGCATGAGTTGGTTGTTCCTAAGTCAATTCCAATTATTTTTCCCATTTTTATTATATGTTTTAATCGTTCTTTTTAAAAATGTTACGACGGGGTTTTATCAATCATTATGCCATGTTGAATTCAATGTTCTTTTGTGTAATAATGGCACGGAGATTTTTTGGCACGCGATAAGCCTGTCATTTCTGGTGACAAAACGACAGCGAATAGCATATTTGGTTACATTTGAAAATGTAAACTCAATTGAACCTTTTATTACGTTGATGAGCTCGTTTTTAGGATCTTTTTGCGAAGAAAGAAACGAACCGACTGACAGAAAAGGTTGTTTTATTCCCGGATGATTGGTGTAATTCGATTTTGATTTCTCTGCCTGCCCGCTTTATTTCTTCTGTTGGCTATCTGGCTGTCGTATGGGGGCTTCTTTATTATATGTATCGGAAAGAATTTTTTCTGAGAGTATAATATGAATTAACTTGTTTGGTTGGTTCGCTGAAAAGTTGTTTACTTTGCATTGATAAACGAAAATGCTATGTCAGTTCATAAAGAAATAAAAAGAGTGACAACCCATGTGTTGTCGGAAATGAAGCTGAAAGGCGAAAAAATTTCGATGCTTACTGCCTACGATTACAGCATGGCCAAACTGGTTGACGAGGCTGGGGTGGATGTTATTTTGGTAGGCGATTCTGCTTCGAATGTGATGGCCGGTAATGAAACCACCCTCCCGATAACCCTTGACCAAATGATTTATCACGGCACTTCTGTTGTAAGAGCAGTAACCCGTGCACTGGTGGTAATTGATATGCCTTTTGGTACTTGTTCCGGAAATCCTTTGGAATCATTGAATGCAGCCATCCGTATTATGAAAGAAACGGGAGCCGATTCACTCAAAATTGAAGGAGGAAAAGAGATCATCGTCGATATAAAGAAAATTATAGATGCAGGTTTACCTGTCATGGGACATCTCGGATTAATGCCACAATCGATCAATAAATACGGAACCTATACTGTCCGCGCAAAGGAAGAAGCTGAGGCAAATAAACTTATCGAAGATGCCAAATTGTTGGAAGAAGCCGGATGTTTTGCTATTGTTTTGGAAAAAATTCCGGCTGAACTAGGAGCAAAAGTTGCCCAAACATTGAAAATTCCGGTGATCGGTATTGGTGCCGGTGGCGGTGTCGATGGACAAGTGTTGGTCATTCATGATATGTTGGGGATTACGCAAACGTTCTCTCCGCGTTTTCTGAGACGTTATCTAAACTTGGCTACCGAAATAAAAGGTGCTGTCAGAACTTATGTTGAAGATGTAAAATCAAGTAATTTCCCCAACGAAGGGGAACAATATTAATAAAAATTAACCCCGATAAAGTTTGAACCTTTATCGGGGTTAATTTTTATTGTTTTACCGGGTTTAATCCCAGTTCGTCTCCTTTTTTTAGCATAAATTGATATGCTTCTTCATAATCGTTGTGAATTATTCCGTCGAGGATGGCATCTTTTATGGCGTCTTTTATAGTACCAACTTCCCGGCAGGGAGTCAGTCCAAAAACTTCCATAATAATTTCGCCGGTAACCGGTGGCTGGAAATTGCGGATGTGGTCGCGTTCTTCGAGGTCTTTCAGCTTTTCGCGGACCAATCGAAAATTGTTCATGTAACGAACTACTTTGTCTTGGTTCTTCGAAGTAATATCGGCTTCGCACAGGGTCATCAGTTCATCAATGTCATCGCCTGCCTCGAAAAGCAAACGGCGAACTGCTGAGTCGGTTACTTCTTCTTCCGAGAGGACAATGGGGCGCATGTGCAGTTGTACCATTTTTTCAACAAACTTCATTTTTTCATTCAACGGAAGTTTCATCCGTTTGAAGATCCCCGGAACCATTTTGGCGCCAATGAAATTATGCCCGTGGAAGGTCCAGCCCAACATGCCGGAGAACTTTTTAGTTGTTGGTTTGGCTATATCGTGCAGTAGTGCGGACCAACGCAACCAGAGGTTTTCTGAATTGGACGCCAACCGGTCCAAAACTTCAAGGGTATGATAGAAATTATCTTTGTGGCCAATGCCGTTTATTTCTTCCTGTCCCTTCAGTCGGTACAATTCAGGAAAAATAATCTCAAGCAGCCCGGTCTTTTCCAATAATTTAAAGCCGGAAGATGGTTTTTTTGCCAGTATTATTTTATCCAGTTCGGTCACAATCCGCTCTTTCGAAACAATTTTTATCCGGTCTTTATTTCGTGTGATTGCCAGAAGAGTTTTTTCGTCAATCATGAACCCCAGTTGGGTTGAGAAACGGATGGCACGCATCATACGCAACGGGTCGTCGGAAAAAGTAATGTCCGGGTCGAGCGGAGTGCGGATAATTTTTCGTTGGATGTCAATCATTCCGCCAAAAGGGTCGACCAGTTCACCAAAACGTTCGCGGTTGAGGCAGATCGCCATGGCGTTGATCGTAAAATCGCGCCGGTTTTGATCGTCTTCAAGCGTCCCGTCTTCAACAATCGGTTTGCGCGAATCACGTTGGTACGATTCCCGGCGGGCGCCAACAAATTCAATTTCCAGCTTACTGTATTTTAACATTGCCGTGCCAAAATTCTTAAATACACTGACTTGCGGGCTTGGCTTTAGTGATTTGGCAACCTTCTGGGCAAGCTCGATTCCGCTGCCAATGGTTACAATGTCAATGTCGGGCGAAGGCCGGTTCAGAATTAAGTCCCTGACAAAACCGCCGATGACGTATGTTTCGAGGGCATTTTTATCAGCAACTTCTGAAATAACTGTAAATATTGGATCTTTTAAGTATTCTTTCATTTTGAAATATCGGGCAAGTCTGAGATATATAAATAATTATATATGACAATTTGTTTAAACCCGTGACAAAATTACAATTATTTGTTTTGTCCATCGAGTATTTTTCATCCGATTTTTTTCGGCACGATGATTGAATGGAGATATATAGAAATATGTATGTTTGTATAATTTAAAATAGCAAAGTCATGTTGGAACATTTAACCAAGGAAACATTCAAAGTGAAAGTTTTCAATTTTGAACAAAATAAGGATTGGAAATACGAAGGCAGTACTCCGTGTTTAATTGATTTTTACGCCGATTGGTGCGGTCCGTGCAAAATGGTTGCCCCGCTGTTGGAAGAGTTACAGAAAGAATACGGCGACAGTATAAAAATTTATAAAGTGAATACAGAAGAACAGCGCGAACTGTCAGCCATGTTTGGCATTCAAAGTATTCCTTCGTTATTGTTTGTGCCTACGGAAGGTCAGCCGCAAATGGCTATGGGAGCTTTACCGAAAAACACATTTGTACAGGCGATTTCAGAAGTCCTGAAGGTTGAAAAACCGGCAAATTGAATGCGGTAATGTCATGCTGCCCCGATACTTCAGGGCAGGGTTGTTGGATTTTTAAAGGTTTCCGAGGATTTTTTCAAGTGAAATGCCCCGTGAACCTTTTATAAGAATAAGTTTGTTTATTAGTGGTTGTTTATTTAAGTAGTTAGCAAGAAGTTCGGCATTGTCGAACTTCTTTGTTTTTTGCCCGTCGTTGGTTTTTGCAAAATTTTTTCCGATCAGGAATACCGGTTCAAATTTATTCTCAGCAATAAAATCAACAATCTTCTGATGTTCGGGTTCTGACTCTTGTCCCAATTCGAGCATGTCGCCCAATATGAGAACTTTCTCCGGATGATTGATTGATACAAAATTACGAAGGGACGCCATCATGCTGGTTGGATTGGCATTGTAGGCATCCATGATGATTCTGTTGGTTCCGGTCTCGATCAGTTGCGAACGGTTGTTCGATGGGGTGTAGTTCTCAATTGCTTTTTGTATGAGTAGTGGATCGATCTGGAAATAGAGGCCGACACAGGCGGCGGCCAGGATATTGTCGAAATTGTACGACCCGATGAGTTTTGATTTCAGGTACAGCCAGCCTTTTGTAAACAGTGCTTTTGCTACCACATAATAATCGGTGGAGGCAAGTTCTCCCTGCAAAAAATTGTTGCCCAATTTTCCGTAATTTATCGAATTCAAATCTTTGGCTTTCTCACTTAAAACCGGGTCGTCGGAATTGACAAAGCACTTGCCATTTTTTGTTTTCAGAAAACGGTATAATTCGGTTTTTGTTTGCACCACTCCTTCAAATGAGCCGAAGCCTTCGAGATGCGCTTTTCCAACATTGGTGATCAGCCCGAAATCGGGACTGGCAATTTGGCACAGCGCATCAATTTCCCCGGGATGGTTGGCTCCCATTTCAATCACAGCCATTTCGGTTGACGAGTCCATATGAAGCAAAGTCAGCGGTACGCCGATATGGTTGTTCAAATTGCCTTGCGTGAAGCAGATTTTATATTTCGTAGAAAGAACAGCAGCAGTGAGTTCTTTGGTGGTGGTTTTTCCGTTGGTGCCGGTAATTGCCAATATGGGTGTGTTTAATTTTTTCCGGTGAAAGGCAGCCAGTTGCTGCAGGCATTTCATCGAATCTTCTACCCGGATTAATTTTTCGTTTTCTTCGACAGGTGCTTCGTCAATAACTGCATAAGCTGCCCCGCTTTTAAGCGCTTCAACAGCAAACTGATTTCCATTGAAATTCGCTCCTTTCAGCGCAAAGAAAATACTGCCGGGAATAATTTTCCGTGTATCGGTAGATATATGAGGATGTTGCTCGAAGAGCCGGTGTAGTTGTTCTATTTGCATCTTTTCAGGAAAAAGAAAACCCCATTTTTTCAAATGAGGTCTTGTTATATATTTTTCAATCAGATTATAATCCTTCGGTACTGCCAACGCGGGTCATTGCACAGCGGAACCCAAGGTCGTTTGCTGCTTCCGTTTGCGGCATCCAGCGGCGTGTTCCGGGGATAAGCCAGTAAGGACGGTCTTTCCATGAGCCACCTTTGAGAATTCGGGCTTCATCAGTAATCAGCGATGAGAATTGCCCGGGTTTTTGAGCCATGATGTACATGTTATCTGTTTTCAGCTTTCCGCTGACACTGTTCCAATCTAAGTTTCCTTCAATAATTTGCGAACTGTAATCACCATCCCTGAAGTTACGATAATCGGCAATGGTATCTTTCACCAGCTCTCCGTATTGGTTGCGAACCATATTTCCTATGCTATCGGTTTTGTATTTGGTGAAAACATTTCCACGGAATGGCTGGAATTCGGCAACATCTTCCGATGAAAGAGGACGGAACACATCGGAAACCCATTCGTTAACGTTCCCTGCCATACAATACAGCCCGTAATTGTTCGGCTGGTAGGAATGAACAGGTGCCGTAATATCAGCATTGTCATTCAATGCACCGGCCATGCCCATCATGTCGCCACGTCCACGGGTAAAATTGGCCATCATTTTTCCACGGTTTTTCTTGTCTGTGTCTCTCAGGTAAGTTCCGTTCCAAGGATAAATTTTCCGGTCGGTTAATAATTCTCCGTCAGCATTTTCAAGCAATGCATAGGCTGCATATTCCCATTCTGCTTCGGTAGGCAAACGGTAGCTTGGTAACAGCAAGCCATCTTCCCAGCGAATGCGGCGGTTATTTTTGTTGGCATCTTCGTACGGTTTTTTCCCTTCTGTACCTTGATATAAACCGGCAAGATAGGTGTCGGTCGTAAATACATTTTGTCCGTTTTGTGAATTGTCGGGAGTAAGAACGCCGCGTGAAATCAAGATTTGTTCATTTACCCGGTCGGTCCTCCATTTGCAATAGGCATCGGACTGAAGCCAGCTTACGCCAACAACCGGATAATCGCCGTATGCCGGGTGACGAAGATAATTTTCGATATACGGTTCGTTGTATGCCAGTTCTTCGCGCCATACCAATGTGTCGGGAAGGGCTTCGCGGTATTTTTCAGGATTTCCGGGGTAAACCCGTTGAAGCCAATAAAGATATTCCCGGTAATCGAGATTTGATACTTCTGTTTCATCCATATAAAAAGAAGCAACTGTTACCCGGCGGGGAGAATTGTTCCAGGAATACATTACGTCTTGCTCCACACGTCCCATTGTGAAGGTGCCGCCCTGTATAAAAACCAAGCCTGGCCCTGTTTCCTGCGCATATCCTTCGTCGGCCTGAAAACCGCCATTGTTCGGATCGTTGTATTCCCATCCGGTAGTGCTGGAAACATTATTTTTTTTGCCTCCTCCAAGTATTCCACATCCTGTCGTAAGGGCTGCAAACCCTATAATTAATATGGCTTTAAATTTCATCGTAATTCAATTTCAGTTTAAAAAATAAACACACACAAATATAACTAAATTGTTCAATTCTTATTGCCCGCCAATTTATTCTTTTTTTAACCACATCCGTTATCCTGTTTATATTTTTACAGTGCATTTCTGTGTTTTGTCTGAAAAAAATGACTTTTTTTGATCTGCCTATCTTGCAATATTACACAAGCTGCATCGTTAATTAGGTGCCAAAATGATTTACAGAACTTTGACTGATGAAGAATTTTTTATTATCCTTTTTCATTTTTATAAGTATTTTTCAGCTTCAGGCCGAAAATGTAGACCGTACAATAAACTGGACTGTACCTCAAAATATTGTGTTGGATGCCGGACATTTTTGCTGGCCCGATTTTGTTGGGTCGGTAAAATCAAATCGGAATTCAATTCCTTCTTTTTTTGAAACGATTAAAGTAGAGCAAGCTGTTTCTTCTGTTCTGCTTGTCAATCCGAAATTGTCGATACTGAATGATGTTCCGGTTGAATTGGCAGGGTCTGTTTCCGAAGAAATAAAATTCAATTCCCATTTTTTTTATTCAGGAAAAGAAAAATACCTGCAGATAGAACTGGTCCCGTTTGTAAAAAAGGATGGGAAAATATTCCGGATTGATTCGTTTCATCTTGAAACTGCAGAGGCTGTGTCGGCATTGAAATCGGCACAACTACGAGTAAACTGGGCGCAACGTTCAGTATTGTCTTCCGGGAAATGGGTGAAGATTGCGACGGCGCAAAAGGGTATTTATAAAATAAAATATAGCGATTTGCAGTCGTGGGGATTTTCCAATCCGGCATCGGTAAATGTTTTTGGCAATGGCGGTTATATGTTGCCGGTAATGAACAACGAGCCGTTTTTCGATGATTTGCAGCAAATTGCTGTTTGGCGTGGAAAAGACGGAAACAATACCGATTGCTTGTTTTTCTATTCGACCGGTACTATAAAGTGGATGTATGATGCTTCACAAAAGATGTTTGTACACCAGCAGAATTATTTTTCGGATAAAACATTTTATTTTCTGACCGATGCAGGAGGCACCCTTCTGGTGCAGGATGAAGCCAAACCTTCAGTGAGTCCGAATAAACAGGTTGCAGAATACGATTGCTGCCTGATGCTTGAAAGTGAAGAATTGAATGTTATCAATTCCGGAGTGTCTTGGTATGGCGACATGCATACAAAAGGACAAGCTAAAAATTTTACGTTAAATTTTCCGGGAAGGATCGAAACAGACACATTAAAAATGCTTGTTCAAACGATTGGAAGGTCGTCGGATGCAAGCAACATGAGCTTTCTTGTAAACAATTTGATTTTTGGGACTATTGATTATTCGAGCCTTTTTCTGGATGACCCTGAATCTGACTACGGAAGAACGGGAACGCTCAGGAAAGATAAAGTGATTGCAGGTTCTACTATAAGCGTACAATCGACTTACAACGCAGCAATCGATAATTCCGAGGCGTGGATTGACTTTATCGATGCAAACAGCCGGTGCCATCTGGCGTTTGCCGACGCACAACTTTCGTTCCGCGATTTGCGGACGGTGAAAAGCGGTTCGGTTACGGAATATAAAATAGGACAGGCAACTTCTGGTATAAAAGTTTGGGATGTGAGTAATTTTTTGCAGCCCCGCTCCATTTCAACTGAACTTTCGGGAACCGATTTGAAATTTGTCGTTGAAACCAGCCAACTTCGCGAGTTCGTGGCATTCAATCCAACCGGTAATATTCCTGTTCCTGAAAAAATTGAAGAGGTTGGAAATCAGAATTTGCATTCAGCAGCAATTTCCGAATTTTTAATCATAACTCATCCCCGATTTTTGGTTCAGGCCAACGAATTGGCCGATTTTCACCGTGAATACGACCAGATATCGGTGTCGGTTTACACCACAGACCAGATTTACAACGAATTTTCCGGTGGATTGCCCGATGCCGCCGGAATCCGGAATTTTATCCGCATGTGCTACGAAAAGGGCGAAAATAGCTTAAAGTATGTGCTGCTTTTTGGCGATGGCAGTTTCGACAACAAAAACATTCGTAAAAAGGGGTATAATTTAATTCCAACATACCAGTCCGACGAATCGCTTTCGCCCTTAAGTTCGTTTATTTCCGACGATTTTTATGTACTTCTTGATCAGGAAGAAGGTGGATGTATCGGATTAGTTGATTTGGGGATTGGCCGTATTCCGGCTCGTACCATAAGCGAAGCAGAAGCGGTTGTCGGGAAAATAAAAAGTTATGTAAATGCCGATGCTCTGGGAAAATGGCGCAATGTGGCCTGTTTTATTGCTGATGATGGGAATAATGCAGATGGTTTCACCAGCCAGCACCTGGAACAGTCGGAAACTATTGTCGATATGATCAATCAAAATTATCCGGCATTTTATACCGACAAGATATATTTTGACGCGTATCGGAAAGAGGCTTCTTCCGGGATGGCAACTTATCCGGACGTGAATAATGCGATTAACGAAAGGGTAAAAGAAGGTGTTTTAATATTGAATTACATCGGGCATGCAAATGAAGAATTTTTGGCCGACGAACGGGTGCTTGACGTTAGCGCTATCAATGCGTGGTCGAACTACAAAAACCTGCCTGTTTTTGTGACGGCAACCTGCGAGTTCAGTCGTTTCGACGAGGATGAACTGTCTGCAGGCGAACATATTTTATTCAATCCAAACGGGGGAGGGATCGGGCTTTTCTCGACAACACGGATTGTTTTTTCGCAGGCAAATTTCGACCTTTCGAAAAGTTTCTATAACCATGTTTTTGAAAAAGATGCATCGGGCGAAAATCTTCGAATGGGTGATATAATGCGCCTTGCAAAAAATGGTTCAAATACCGGGATCAACAAACTGAATTTTACCTTACTGGCTGATCCGGCGCTTCGTTTGGCTTATCCGAAACTCAATGTGAAAACGGAAACTATTAATGGACAAGTGGCAGGTAATTTTACAGGAACCGTTTCAGCATTGGAGAAAATTACCATTTCGGGGAGAGCATAACCGATCATTCAGGAAATGTGAAAACGGATTTTAACGGGACGGTGATCCCTGTTGTATACGACAAAGCCACCGATATTGAGACTCGTGGAAATGCAGGGCAAAGCACTCTGAAATTTACCGTACAGGATAATATTATTTACAAAGGAAATGTAAGTGTGACGAACGGAACGTTTAGTTTTTCGTTCATTGTTCCGAAAGATATTTCGTACAGCATCGACAAAGGGAAAATTATTTATTATGCCGAAAACGGCGAAATTGATGCACATGGCGCCTTCGACGATTTTCTGATTGGTGGATCCTCGGTCACAATTATTAACGACAACCAGGGGCCGGAAATTAAAATGTATATGAATGATGCTTCGTTCCAGCCGGGCGACAAGGTTGGGGCCAGCCCGCTGCTGATTGCAGAAGTATCGGACGAAAACGGCATCAATACAGTGGGAACTGGAATCGGTCACGACATAACCGCTTTTCTGGATGATGATTACAATAACACGTTTGTGCTGAATGATTATTATGAATCGGATATCGATAGTTATAAAAGCGGGAAAATTGTTTTTCCGGTCAATGATCTGGAACCCGGGAAGCACACGCTGACCCTGAAACTATGGGATGTGGTGAATAATTCGTCGGAAGCAACGATCGAATTTATTGTGACCAGCGATTTCCGTATTAACGAAGTTTTTTGCTATCCCAATCCGGTTACCGACTACGTTTGGCTTTCGTTTACCCATAATTTGCCCGGCGAATTGTTCTCGGCGACTATCGAACTATTCGATCGAAGCGGAAAATGCGTCGATCTGATTGAACGACAAATTCCTTCCGATGGGGTGGAAAGCGTTCCCTTCAAATGGCTGCCCTCCGAAAGTAATGTGGCGCTCAGTTCGGGCATGTACCTGGTGCGTTTCAATATAACATCGGAGCAAGGTTATACGACCGCGAAAACCGGGAAATTTATTTTTCTGAAAAAATAATTGAGGACAATACTTTTTGCCGGACTTTCCCGTTTAGTTTTTTAAGATAGAAAATGAGGCAACTCAATATCAAAGTTTTATATTTGCAACTTTCAATTTTATACCGAATAATGAAGAATTTGAGCAAGATTTTAGCGGGTGGAATACTGTTGTTTAGTTTATGCGTTGGTAATTTTAACCCAGCCGCAGCACAGGATGAAGATCCAAAATATAACACAATCACCACAGGTGTGCCATTTTTAACCATTGCCCCCGATGCAATCGGTGGTGGTAAAGGCGATGTGGGCGCGGCATCGAAACCCGATTTGTACTCGCAATTTTGGAACCCGTCGAAATATGCCTTTATGGAACAGGATATGGGAATTGGGTTGGCTTATACGCCTTGGCTGAGAAATCTTGTCAGCGATATCGGCCTTGCCTATTTGGTTGGTTATAAAAAGTTGGACGATGTTCAAACGGTGAGCGCCTCATTAAATTATTTTACGTTGGGCGACATCGTTTATTATAATGATTTAGGTACCGAAACAGGGCAAAATAGTCCGAATGAATTTGCCATTGATGTAGCATATACACGTAAATTGTCGGAAGTTTTTTCCGGGGCTGTGGCTTTACGAATGATTTATTCACACTTGTCTCCCGGGGTGGAAGGTTCTTTTCCGGGCTATTCCTACGCTTCGGATGTGGCCTTCTATTATCGGAACGAGTACCGGGCAAACCGGAAAAAGCAAGCGATTTCTGCGGGGATCAATATTTCGAATATCGGCGCTAAAATCTCGTATGACAAAGGGGAAAATCATGAATTTATCCCGACAAACCTTCGGCTTGGATTAGGGTATTTTTCAGAAATTGACCGGTACAACACCTTCGGTTTTTATTTGGACGCGAACAAGCTTTTGGTGAAAACTCCCGATCCGGAAATACCGAATGAAGATTATGAAGGGACTTCGGTAATTGCAGGTATCTTTCAGTCGTTTAACGATGCCCCCGGAGGCATGAAGGAAGAATTCCAGGAGATTGCGTTATCGACAGGTGTCGAATACGAATACAACAAGCAATTTACTCTGCGTGTCGGGTATTTTCACGAAAATGCCTACAAAGGAAACCGCAAATACGCTTCCTTCGGGGCCGGTTTAAAAATGAATGTTTTTGCGCTTGATTTCTCTTATCTGGTATCGGTGGCACAAAACAACCCGCTTGACAACACCCTCCGAATGACTTTGTCGTTCGATTTCGAAGCATTTAGCCGTCAACGTAAATAATGGATTACAGGATCGGACACGGATATGACGTTCATCGTTTGGCCGAAGGAGAAAGCCTGTGGCTGGGCGGCATCGAAATACCGCATTACAAAGGCACGGTGGCCCATTCCGATGGCGACGTGCTGATCCACGCCTTATGCGACGCCTTGCTGGGGGCTGCCAAATTGCGCGACATTGGCTATCATTTTCCCGATACTTCTACTGAATTTAAAAATATCGACAGCAAATTATTGCTGAAGAAAGTATTTGAGTTAATTCAGGAAAAGAATTACGTCATCGGGAATATAGACATTACGGTTTTAGCGCAAAAACCAAAATTAAAAGAGTATATTTCGAAGATGGAAGAAACTCTTGCTGGAATTCTGAAACTGGACATTGATGCTATTTCAATAAAAGCGACCACAACCGAAAAATTAGGGTTTGAGGGTCGCGAAGAAGGAATTTCGGTTCATGCAGTTGTTTTATTGAGAAAATAAATTTTGGTAAAATGGAAAAAACCTTAGTTATTGGCGCAAGCGAGAATCCCGAACGGTATTCAAATATGGCAGTCCGGTCGTTGCAGAAACATGGACACGAGGTTCTGGCGATTGGTGTCAGGGAAGGCAATATCGACGATGTAAAAATCGAGAAGGAACAGCTTTCTTTTGAAAATATTGATACGGTTAGCTTGTATGTAGGACCCCGCAACCAACCTGACTATTACCGGTACATTGGCAGTCTCAGGCCCCGTCGCGTAATTTTTAACCCGGGTACCGAGAATCCTGAATTCGAACGGGAACTTGAAGAATCGGGGGTGGAAGTACTGGAGGCTTGTACCTTGGTTTTACTGAGTACCGGTGAATTTTAATTGTCATTTGTAAAAAAAAATGACCGGAAAGTCGTACCGGAATATTAGCGGGATTGAAGAATTGGATATATTATTGCAGAACGAAAGTGCAGTGCTGGTTTATTTCTCAACTGCCGGCTGCGCGGTCTGCAAGGTTTTAAAACCCAAGGTTGCCGCTTTGCTTGATGAATATTTTCCTAAGATGGTCACGGCGTATGTAGAGATAACCCAAATGCCCGAAATTGCAGCCAAGAACCAGGTTTTTATTGCGCCAACCATTGTCGTATTTTTTGCCGGAAAAGAATACCTCCGGAAGAGCCGTAGCTTTAGTATCGATGAATTAAAACCGGAAATAGAGCGGATTTATTTGCGAATGTTTTCCTGAACTTTTTGATGTCATTTTTTTTCGGGTTAAATTTATACCCAAAATGCGGATATAGAATGTATTATTCCCGATATACCGTACTCATTTTTCTCTTGTGTTTATTTTTTGCTGGCCCAGCCGGGTCGCAAACTTCAAAAATCGACAGTCTGACCAACCTTCTCGAACTACAGAAAGGTGATGAACTTGTTTCAACTTATCTGAAACTGGCAAAAGAGTATTTATATGTTGCTCCCGACAAAGCCCTTGAACTTAGCCGGAAAGTCTTTCCAATGGCCATTAAATCGGAAAACGAAGAATTTAAAAGTTTGGCAAACCTCACTCTCGGTTCATCTCTCGTTTCCGTTGGAAATTTCGTGGAAGGAAAATCGTATATTGATGACGGACTTCAGATTGCAAGGGAAATAAATCATGAGGAATACATTTGTTCGGGTTTGAATGCACTTGCTGTATACCACATGAATACAGGTGATTACGATAAAGCTATTTCTCTTTTTTATGAATGTATTGAGCAGGCAAAAATCGGAAAGCTAGAAAAACAGGAAGCCATGGTGCGGTTCAATGTTGGTGCAATTCTTACCAGCATGGGCAAATGGTCGGAAGGACTGAATGAATTTAAATATGCTCTTGAATATTTCAAAAAAGCAGGAGACGAACAGTTTATAAGCCGGACCATGATGAATATTGCGGTTAATTACAGTTCGTGGGGCGATAATGAAATGGCATTGGTTTATTACGAAAAATCGCTGGAATACCTGAACATGGTTGGCGATATGGCTGGAGAGGCTTCGGCAATGAATAATATCGGCGAAATTTATAAAGATCAAGGCGATTATAAAAAGGCACAGGAATTTTATCAAAAATCATTGGATATTGCACTGAAACTGAATTCAAAACTGCACGAAGCCGTTCCTACGATAGGAAAAGGGGAGGTATACTGGCTGATGAAAGATTATGATTTGGCCAAACAATATTCGAAAAAGGCATTGGAAATATTTCAATCCATGCAAATGACCGAAGGAATTGCCCGTTCGTATTACATTTTGGGTGAAGTTTCGTTTGGCCTTAATAACATTGACGATGCATTTGATCTTGCCTTTAAAAGCAAAGAGTTGGCCGATAGCTCGGGAATAAAGGACTTGCAGGGGAAAGTTTGCCTGCTGATTTCAAACATATATGAAAAGAATGGCAAAACAGCCCAGGCTTTCCGGTATTTTAAAGAATATTCGACTATTAAGGATTCGCTGTTTAACGAGCGACAAAGCCAGCAACTTGCTCAGTTGAGGTCTGAATTGGAACTTCAGGATAAAGAAAGTGAAATTGGCATTTTGCAAAAAGATAATCAGATAAAAGACCTTCAGATAAAAAAGCAAAGAACCCGGGTTTTTCTGCTTTTTTTCGGAATTATTGTATTATCGGCATTGTCGTTAGTTATTTTCAGGCTGAATAAAATTAGACGAAAAGCAAATGACCAGTTGGTGCAGAAAAACAACAAAATATTGGAGCAGCATGAAGAACTTGTCAAACTAAGCGAAACCAAAGACCTGTTTCTCGCGATTATCGGGCACGACCTTCGGAACCCGATTGGCGCTTTTAAAGATACGCTGGATCAGTTGGCTGATTATCCGAATATGTTTCCTGAAGATGTTCGGCGGGAATTGATTGAAGAATTGCGAAAGGAAGCTGGGAATACGTATTTCTTATTAGATAATATGCTGATCTGGGCAAAAAGCCAGAAGAACGGTATCCAGTTAAAAATGGAGCCGTTCCGGATTACTGAATTGGTAGAGAAAAATATACTTTTAAATAAACGTTTTGCCGAAAATAAGAGCATCAAACTGGGCTATCAGCCCGAAGGGAACTATACCGTGCTGGCCGATCATAACATGGTGTCGCTTATTCTCCGGAACCTGATATCGAATGCCATCAAATTTACCCGTCAGGGAGGTGAAATTAATCTCTTTTCGCGGGGACTGGATGCCGATTTTGTGGAAGTGAGTGTGGTTGATAACGGGATCGGAATTTCGGAAGAGATGAAAAGCCAGCTATTTAATAAGCACCGGCACACTTCTACCTATGGAACCAATTATGAAAAAGGCTCCGGGCTGGGGTTGATGCTTTGTTCCGAATTTGTAGAGCAAAATGGTGGATCCATTTCTGTTGACAGTACGGTTGGAGAGGGTAGCGTTTTCCGTTTTACCCTGAAACGGCATAGAAAAGAAAAATTGAAGGAACAGTCGGTGAATATATTGTCGGCAAACACCGTTCGTTCGGAGTATTCCGAGCCAGTGGGATAATTCGGATGCCAATGTGGCATGCTGTTCTGCCTGAAAATAGAGGAGTTTATTTTGAGCGTTTTTTCTAAAAGAAAGTCTGTTCTTTGTGGAGTGTGGCTTGTTCTCTAATTCTTTTTTGGGTTGGTTCCCCCGCTGCTTGCAGCGTATTTAAAATCTGATTCCTCTGGTATACCCCGTCTGCTTACAGCGGGATCGTTCATTATATTTGCTGAAAAAAGAATGTTTCAGTCGAAATTTTTTCATAAAAAGGGGCTTCATTTTCCCTTCTTCATGACAAAAATAATTTTGGTTCACCGTTTGATGAACTGGTTTAACGGCAAAATTGCCGATTTCCCCGAATAAAACAGGAATTTCGGTAACCGTTTTGCAATATTTGCACAATAAATAAAAAGTTTAAAATTTAGAAGAATGAAAAAGTCTTGGATTATTTTAATTGTAATTGCTCTCCTTGTGATAATCGGGTATTCGTCTGTAAAAAATGCGTTCAATTCGATGGTTTCGCAGGAGGAAGGTGTTGCTGCCCAGTGGTCGAATGTTGAGAATGTTTACCAGCGCCGTGCCGACCTGATTCCGAACTTGGTAAATACAGTAAAAGGATATGCCGCACACGAGCAGGAAACGCTTGAAGGTGTTGTTGAAGCCCGTGCGAAAGCAACTTCGGTAAATATTAATCCGGAAAAACTGGATGCACAGTCGTTGCAACAATTTCAGGAAGCCCAGTCGGGTTTGTCGTCGGCATTGAGCCGGTTGATGGTGGTCGTGGAAAAATATCCCGATCTGAAAGCCAATCAGAGTTTTTTGGATTTACAGGCCCAACTGGAAGGAACGGAAAACCGGATTGCTGTGGAACGCCGAAAATTCAACGAAATGTCGCAGTTGTATAATACGACGATCCGGAAATTCCCTAAAAATATAATGGCCAACATTTTTGGGTTCGAGAAGAAAGTTTATTTTGAAGCTGAAAAAGGTTCAGAAAAAGCTCCTGAAGTAAAATTTTAATAATTCAGGAAAATGAGTGTGCAGAATTTTTTTAGCGAAGCAGAAAAAAAACAGATTGTTGAGGCAATCGAAGAGGCAGAATTGAATACTTCGGGAGAAATACGGCTTCATGTTGAAGCGTCGTGCAAAGCCGATGTGCTCGATCGTGCAGTCTATATCTTTGAAAAGTTGGACATGCACAAAACCGAACTTCGCAACGGGGTATTGTTTTACCTGGCGGTTACCGACCATAAATTTGCCATTCTGGGCGATGCCGGTATCAATGCCAAAGTGCCTGAAAATTTCTGGGACGAAATAAAAGAAACCGTCATTGCAGGGTTCAAGGAAGGGAAATATGCCGACGGACTTTCAACAGGTATTCAAATGGCCGGAGAAAAACTGAAAGCTGAATTTCCGTACGCGAGTGATGATAAAAATGAATTGTCGAACGAAATCTCGTTTGGCGAAAAACAATAATCATGAAGAAATTATTTGTATCGATAGTTACCCTTTTTCTTACTGTTGCTGTTTTTGCACAGGATATTCCCGAAAGGCCGAACCCTCCCAGGCTGGTCAACGATTTGGCCAATGTGCTTTCGGCTGATCAGGTACAGCAACTTGAAGCCGAGCTGGTACAGTTCAATAATGCCACTTCTACACAGATTGCTGTTGTTACCGTGCCCACACTGAATGGCAACGACCCTTCGGATTTTGCTTTCCGTCTGGGCGAAAAATGGGGCGTGGGGCAAAAAGATAAAAACAATGGAATTGTGGTGCTTTTTAAACCCAAAAGTGCAACGGAAAAAGGACAAGTTTTTGTTGCCGTTGGATATGGTTTGGAAGGTGTAATCCCGGATGCTATTGCCAATCGCGATGTTGTGGACAATGAAATGATCCCACGCTTTAAGGTAAACGATGTTTACGGTGGATTATACAATGGCACAAAGGTGCTGATGGCTTTGGCCGCAAATGAATATACAGCGGAGCAGTATCATCAGTCGGCAGGCAAAAAGCAGGCAGGAGGGATTGGCATATTTGTATTTTTCATCTTCATTTTTCTGATCGTATCTATATTTAGGGGGAAAAGTCGCCAGTTTTATTCTGGTGGCAGCAGCTTGCCATTTTGGGTTGCTATGGGCATGATGGGAGCTGGCAGGAACAGCCATTCCGGTTCCTGGGGAAATTTCTCCGGTGGTGGCGGTAGTTTTGGCGGTTTCGGCGGTGGTAGTTTTGGTGGCGGTGGCGCTGGTGGAAGCTGGTAAAGAAGTGTTCAGTTTTCATGCATAGGAAACAAAAAAATCTGGTGACTTGTCGTTGGAAGATTGACTCAAGTGTCGGAGATCGGTTATCGATAAAGATAAATTTCAATATCGAATAACCAATTTTCAATAACCAAAATCCAGTGCCGGTATTGTTTTATTAAACATCCGGAATCGAATAGAACAGATCATATTCCATAAAAAAAACCTCCAGTTTTTGCTGAAGGTTTTTTTTATGGTGTAACTGAATCTATTCCGGATCGGCAGTTTCCAAGATGTCTTTATCAACCAAAATGCGGCCACAATATTCGCAAACAATGATTTTTTTGCGCGAAGCAATGTCCATTTGCCGCTGTGGCGGGATTTTGTTGAAACAACCGCCGCAAGCATCGCGCTGAACGGTAGCTACAGCCAACCCGTTGCGGGCGTTTTTGCGGATACGTTTGAATGCAGTAAGCAAACGTCCTTCGATAAAAACTTCTATTTTTTCGGATTTTGTTTTCAGCTTTTCTTCTTCAATTTTTGTTTCGGCCGTGATTTCATCCAATTCTTTTTTCTTACGGTCCAGATCTTCGTCTCTTTCTTTTAAATAAGAAGAAGATGTGCCGATTGCTTCTTTTTTATTGAAAAGTTCCGAAGTGAATTCACGGATACGTTTTTCCGAAAGCTCGATTTCCAGTCGTTGGAATTCGATTTCCTTGCTCAATGAATCGTATTCGCGGTTGTTGCGGACATGGTTCTGTTGTTCGGTATATTTTGCAATCAGTGTTTCCGATTCTTTGATCGCGTTTTTCCGGTTGGTAATCGATGTTTCCAGTGTTTTAACATCGTCCTCGAAATTGCTGAGACGGGTTTTCAAACCGGCAATTTCATCTTCCAAATCTTGTACTTCCAATGGCAATTCGCCGCGAAGCATCTTAATTTTGTCGATTTCCGAATTGACATTTTGCAACTCGAACAAAGCTTTTAGCTTTTCGCTGATTGATATGCCTTTGCTTTCTTCTTTTACGTACGGTGTGTTCATATAATCTGTAATTATTTTCAGTTTTAAATCAGGTAATTAACCGGGTTGGTTTTTACCTCCGATAAACGGACTGCAAATCTAGGGAATTTTTTTGTAAGTAATTCATAAAAAAGTTCTTTAGTAAATTGTTCGCTTTCAAAATGTCCGATGTCGACAATCAGAATTTTGTTTTCAGCCTCAAAAAACTGGTGGTATTTAAAGTCTCCGGATATGAAAATATCTGCATTTGCAGCCATTGCAGCCCGCAAAAATGCACTCCCGGAACCACCGGTCACGGCTATTTTTTTTGCTTTTTTATGAAGGAGTGCAGTGTGCTTCACCACTCTACATTCAAAAATATTTTTTACTGAATGAAGAAATTCTGTTTCGTCAATGGCCTGTTCAAGTTCTCCAACCATTCCAATTCCTACCTGCGGGTTCTGGTTGTCGAGCGGATAAATATCGTAGGCCACTTCTTCGTATGGATGTGCTTTCAGAAGCGCTGAAACAACCCGGTTTTGAAGATGTTTTGGAAAAATAGTTTCGAAACGTGTTTCTTCTTCGAAATGCAATTTTCCTCTTTCGCCCACATACGGATTGGTATTTTCACTGCCCCGGAAGCTGCCTGCTCCATTCGATGTAAACCCGCACGAATCGTAGTTGCCGATGTGTCCGACACCCGCTTCGAATAAGGCATTGCGCACTTTGTCGAGATCGGCTGTCGGAACAAAAGTGACTAGTTTTTTCAACTGTCCTTCAGCAGGGCTCAATATCCGGCAATTTTTCAACCCCAGCTTTTCGCATATTTTCGAATTTACGCCACCATATACATTGTCGAGATTGGTGTGTGCAGCATAAATTGTAAGGTCGTTTTTGATGGCTTTCTGTACGCAGCGTTCCGTTTCACTCTTTTCTGTAATTCTTTTCAATCCCGAAAAGATAAGTGGATGATGCGAAATAATCATATTGAAACCCAAGTCGATGGCTTCATCAATCACTGCTTCTGTAACGTCCAGCGTAATTAAAATTCCGTTTGCTTCATTTTCCGGATTTCCAATGCACAATCCTGCATTGTCATACGTTTCCTGATAGGCAACCGGGGCAATAGATTCAATAAATGAAGTGATTTCTTTTACCAGCATCAAAGTTCATCTTTAATTTCGATAAGCATTTGCCTGACTTGATTGAGCCGGTCGACGATAGCAAAGTTGTCAACCGTTTCACTTTGGTTTTCCTTGATTTTTTTCCGGGCTCCTTCCAACGTCATTCCGCGTTCTTTTACCAGATGGTGGATTAACTTCAGTTGTTCCAGATCATCTTTGGTAAACAAACGGTTTCCTTTTTTATTTTTATGCGGTTTAACGCTGGGAAATTCTTTTTCCCAAAATCGTATCAGAGAGGTGTTTACATTAAACATGCTTGCAACCTCGCCAATCGAATAGTAAACTTTTTCTATGATCGGTTTTTTATAAGGCACAGCGTAATTTATTAGTCAAATGCTTGTCCAACGTTCGATGAAATGGCGATCATCTTTTCATATTCTTCAGGACTCAGGTCTTTATAGAAAAAGAAGGTTGGGTCAACAGCTTTGCCATCTTTGTGTACTTCATAATGCAGGTGTGGCCCGACTGAACTTCCGGTATTCCCGACATATCCGATCACGTCGCCGCGTTTTATCGTCTGTCCTTCTTTTACTTTGAAGCCATCCAAATGGGCATACAGGGTTTCATATCCAAATCCGTGGTTAATAACCAGACACTGTCCATATCCAGCCCGACTACGTTTATTGCCGCTGGCCTCTTCTACAACACCGTCGCCGGTTGCATAAATTTCAGTGCCCGTTGGTGCAGTGAAATCCTGTCCTTCGTGGAACTTCCATATTTTATAAATTGGATGCATGCGGAATGCAAATCCGGAAGCGGTACGAGTCAGGTCTTTATTAGCAATCGGCATGATTGCCGGTACACTGGCCAGCATTCTTTCTTTATCGAGGGCCATTTTCAGCACTTCATCATACGATTTCGATTGGATGTATGCCTGTTTGGAAAGAACATCCAGCTTTTTTGTGGTTCGGATGACCAGTTCTGAATTGGAAAAATTTTCGAGTTGCGAATATTTATTGGTTCCGCCAAAACCTGCTTTCCGCATGGAGGAGGGGATCGGATCGGCCTCAAAAATTACCCGATACAGATTATCGTCGCGTTGTTGTATTTCGTCCAATACTTTTTCCAGTGTTCCCAAATCTTTATAAAGCAATTCGTATTGTGTTTGCAACCGTTGATTCTCTTTGCTGAGAGTCCTCATACGGGGCGATTCGTAATATTGTAAAAAGAATAGTGTTATTAACATCGCCAACCCGACCGTCGAAAACAAATACGTGAATAAACGCTTCAGTTTTACAAGAATACTGATAGTAACTTTATCGTAGCTAAGGGTTTCAGGATTAAATTTATACTTAATTTTTGCCATGAAGCAAACTCCTTGAGAATTTATTTTTGATTTGTACCAAATTTAAGTAAATAATCTAACTTTGCAACACTCTGAAAAAACGAGTTTCCCAGTGCGAAACAAATCTAATAATTTTATCGGTAGCGAGAAACGGTTTGTTGGCTCACACTTGGTATTTTAACAATTTTTATAAAAAGAAGTGATGAATTCGAGAGAGATAAGGAAAGCATTTTTGGATTTTTTTATTGAAAAAGGACATACCATTGTGAATTCGGCCCCAATGGTCGTAAAAAATGACCCAACCCTGATGTTTACCAACGCAGGGATGAACCAATTCAAAGATTGGTTTTTGGGAAACGAACCTGCAAAATGGAATCGGGTAGCCGATACCCAAAAATGCCTTCGGGTTTCCGGAAAACATAATGATTTGGAAGAAGTTGGCCACGATACGTACCACCATACCATGTTTGAAATGCTGGGTAACTGGTCGTTTGGGAATTATTTCAAGGAAGAAGCCATCGACTGGGCATGGGAATTTCTCCATACCCGCATGGGCATTCCGGCCGACCGCATGTATGCTACTGTTTTCGAAGGAAGCGCCGACGATAAATTGGATAAAGACAACGAAGCATTCAATATTTGGAAACGCCACTTGCCGGAAGATCGCATTATCGACGGCAATAAAAAAGATAATTTCTGGGAAATGGGTGATACCGGCCCCTGTGGCCCCTGCTCCGAAATACATGTCGACATTCGCGACGATGCAGAAAGAGCAAAAATTCCGGGAGTACAACTGGTGAACAGAGATCATCCGCAGGTGATTGAAATATGGAACCTTGTATTTATTCAATTTAACCGGAAAGCCGACGGAAGTTTACAGGAATTGCCTGCCAAACATGTCGATACCGGGATGGGCTTCGAGCGTTTGTGTATGATTCTGCAAGGTAAAAAATCGAATTACGATACCGATGTTTTCCAGACCACCATTGCGAAAATTGCTGAACTGAGTGGAAAGAAATACGGCGAAAACGAGAAGGAATCGATTGCCATGCGGGTTATTGCCGATCACCTTCGCGCCATTACTTTTGCCATTGCCGACGGGCAACTTCCGTCGAACAACAAGGCGGGTTATGTGATCCGCCGGATTTTGCGCCGTGCCGTCCGCTACGGATATACGTTCCTCGGGTTCAAGGAAGCCTTTATTTACAAGCTGGTTGAAGTGTTGAAAAACCAGATGGGAGAAGCATTTCCGGAGCTGGCTGCCCAGCAGGTGCTGATTGAAAAAGTGATGAAGGAAGAAGAAGAATCGTTCCTGAGGACTTTGGAAACCGGCATCCGCCTGCTCGATGATATTGTTGCAAAAGCCAAAAACGAAAGCAAAACAGAAATTAACGGGAAAGACGCATTTACACTGTACGACACGTTTGGCTTCCCGCTCGACCTGACGGAACTGATCTGCCGCGAAAAAGGCATGACGGTTGACCAGGCTGGATTCACCGTTGAAATGGAAGAGCAAAAAAACCGCTCGCGCAACGCTGCAGCACAGGAAACCGACGATTGGGTAGAATTATACCCGATTGAATCGGTCGAATTTCTGGGATACGACCATCTGGAGGCAACCGTGAGAATTGCCCGTTACCGCAAGGTGGTTCAGAAGAAAAAAGAATTTTACCATTTGGTATTCGATAAAACCCCGTTTTATGGTGAATCGGGTGGACAAGTTGGCGACACCGGCTACATTGAAGCCAACGGAAAGAAAACGGCCATTGTCGACACGCAACGCGAAAACAACCTGATTATTCATATTGCAAACGAACTTCCGGTCAATCCTGAAGTTGAATTTCTGGCGGTTGTGAACGGTTCGAACCGGAAACAAATTGCCAATAACCACACCGCAACCCACTTGCTCGATCATGCACTCCGCGAAGTTTTAGGAACACATGTTGAACAGAAAGGTTCGCTGGTTCAGGCCGATTATCTGCGTTTCGACTTTTCTCATTTTCAGAAAGTCAGTAAAGAAGAATTGGATCGGATTCAGGAGCGGGTGAATGAAATGATCCGTGAAAATATATTGAAAGACGAAAAACGCAATATTCCGTTTGACGAAGCCAAAAGTTTGGGTGCCATTGCCTTGTTTGGCGAAAAATACGGCGATACCGTGCGGATGATTAAATTTGGTGATTCGGTAGAACTTTGTGGTGGAACGCACGTTCCGGCAACCGGGCAAATCGGGCTTTTTGTAATTACTTCGGAAAGCGCTATTTCTGCCGGGGTACGCCGTATTGAAGCTATTTCCGGAGAAAAAGCTGAAGCGTTTGTAAAACAAAATATAGAAGAACTTGCCGAAGTTCGCACTATTTTGAACAACACCCAGAACCTGAAAAAATCGGTTGAAGATTTGCTGGCAGAAAATTCAAAACTTCAGAAACAAATTGAAGCATTTGAGCGGAAAGCTGTTGCGGGAATCAAAGATGAACTGAAAAATAAAATTACTTCGGTTGACGGGGTGAACGTAATTGCCGAAAAAATCAATCTCGATTCGGCTCAGGCAATTAAAGATTTGGCATTCCAGTTGAAAGGCGAAGTCAATAATTTGTTTCTGATTTTAGGGGCTGAAATTGATGGAAAGCCCAGTCTTTCGATCATGGTTTCTGATAACCTGGTTTCTGAAAAAGGCATGAATGCCGGACAAATTGTTCGCGAAGCTGCCAAAGAAATGCAGGGCGGCGGCGGCGGCCAGCCATTTTACGCAACGGCAGGAGGCAAAAACCTTGCAGGCCTGTCGGCAGCCATTGAAAAAGCAAAATCGTTTGTGAAATAATTTGAACATAAATCATAGTTAAACTGCAAGGATCCGATCTTTTCAAAAGATCGGATCCTTGCAGTTTAACGCATCTTCATTTCCAGAATGATTGGCAGATGATCGGAAAAACCTCCGTGAAACTGAAACCCGTTGAACGTACGGAATGGTCGGCATCCGGTGTATTTCGCATCTTCTTCAAGCAAAAAACTTTCAGAAAAGATGGTCGTCGAACAGTCGCGCTGCAGATTCTTGCTGACGATAAACTGATCGAAAATATTCCATTCCTGTTGATATTTCAATGTTCCTGTTGGCAACGTTTCCCATTCCCATGAAAGATTTACCAATCCATTATTCCCGGAATCCGTAGGTTTTGCGGCGCCCAGAATTTTTGCCAGGCTGTCATCCCACGGCTGGTCGTTAAAATCGCCCATGCAGATGATGTTTGCATCCGGTTCTTTTTCATGTAACGCGCAGATGGATTTTTTCAGAAGTGCAGCTGCCAGTTCCCGGTTGGCATCGGTTTCCATCAATCCGCCATAGCGCGACGGCCAGTGATTGACAAAAAAATGGACTGTCTTTTTATCCTGAAGGTTTCCGGAAACATGAAGTATTTCGCGGGTAGCCACGGTGTCTCCTTTTTCGTCCACAATCGGTATTGTTGAATAGTTTTCAGGAAAAAACAAACCTTTCCGGTAAAACAGGGCAACGTCAATTCCCCGGTGGTCGGGCGAATCTTTGTGGATAATGCGGTAATCCGATTTCTTCAGAAGGGGATGATTGATCAACTTTTCGAGAACAAACAGGTTCTCAACTTCACACAGGCCAATAATCGTAGGTGTTTCCCATGTTCCGGCGGCTACAATTACTTTGGCCAGTCGGTCGATTTTCTGTTCCAGCTTCTTGCTCGTCCAGTGACGGTCTCCGGAAGGAGTAAATTCATCATCATTCGCCAAAGGATTATCTTCTGCATCGAACAGGTTTTCAGTATTGTAAAAAAGAATTTTGCAGAAGTTTTTTTCTACCGTAGTTTGTGATAATAATTGTGCAGGCAGAATCAATAACAGGATGCAAGCGAAAAAGTATCGCATTCGGAAGTTTATTTTTTCTTTTCAATTCGCTCGTAAGAACCAAGGTCGGGGCCGTTGTCATCCAATCGGTTATTCATTTTCAGGTCGATTGGGAACAGACGCGCATAATCTGCTTTTCCTGCATCTTTGGCAGGACTTAGCGTGTCAAGCTCAAAATTGTATTTTTTTAGTGGATCAACAAATTTCGGATCCTTCCCTTTTAAAATGTTAACAAACCGGGAGCTGTTTGAGATGTTGAATGTATCGGCCACTTGTAAAATGCAATGGTCGAATTTGCAGGCGAAATTTGCTTTGCCCGATTGTCCAAGTTCCAACTCATTCCCGTGGTTCACATCTCCTGTGATAATGCAGTTTGCGAATGTTGCCTTGTTTAGGTCTTTTGTAAACGTGTTGTCTTCGCCAAGAATAAGAACATTGGAAACCACAAGGGATGAGGTGTTTCGTACTTTATTGGTGTATTTTCCCCAATAGTTTGCAAGAGTTGAATGATAAAATTCATAGCTGCCGCCGATCAATGCAGTTAAATAAAAACCACAATTTGTAATCAGGCAGTTATCCGCTTTTATTTCTGATTTCATGGCAAAAATACCGGCATAAGCCATGTTCTGAATTTTTGTGTTTGAAAGTTTCAGCGAAGCGAAGCCTTCATGTTCAAGGGTTCCAACCTGCAGCCCAATATTGGCATTCCTGATTTCCACAAAATCCATCTCGTTTTTATGGCTTCCGGAATACAACACCAGTCCATTCCACTGATCCGGCACATCAGAATATACATCTTCCAGTCGGTCTCCCTGCAAAATAATTGGTTTTTCGTATGTTCCGTTGGCAAGCAATTTTCCCCGTACATACAACCCCGCATCTTTATGAAAATAAATTTTTGTTCCAGGTTCAATTGTTAACGTTGCGGTGCTGTCGATAGTTGTAGCGTTGTATATCAGATAAGGTTTCTCATTGGTCCACGAAGTCGATTTTTTAATAATTGCATCTTTTATTAGTTTGAAATCCTGTCCCCAAGCAACCAGGTCGATATCCTGCAAATTCATATTGGTGACGAATTCGATCGAATCTTTTACAACCATTGGCAAGTTTTGACCGTTTGGGTCAATTGTCACTTCCACAAAAATATAGATGCTGTCATGTGGTTCAATTTCGAGATCTAAAATTTCATTGGACATGATGCCGTTAATATTCAGCCTGAAGTTGGAATTATTACCTCCGGCGAGGCGTGCGCTCGAAATTAAAACTTTCTGATCGTATGGGTTGTAAACTTTCAGGTGTTCAGTGGTGGAACCAATACTTGTAAAAACCGTGTCGAACATAACTGTGTCGGTGGAGAAATTCAGTTTCGCATCAGGAGATGAAAGATACTTTTCATCTTCGCACGAACTGAAATAAACCACAGTCAGTACAACGAGAAGTATGTAATAAAATTTCTTCACTAATGGTTTCTGGTTTAACGTTAGGTTCCTACCTAATATTGCAAATGTAATAAATGATTTTTACAATTTTTAACATTTGCCGTTATTCCACGAAAAGATGTCGGTTTATTTACTTTTGCTGAATAAATAAAGTCCGAAATAGGTCAAAATTCCATTTACGATAAGAAGCTCAAAACCAAACTTATACCCAAATAAGATTTGTTCTGAAAATAGAGATAAGAAGTAACAAATTATGGGTGACAGAATGGCTACCAGCGGCACATATCTTTCATTCACTTTTCGCTTGCTTAAAAGGCCAAATGTAAATAAGCCGAGAATTGGCCCATACGTATACCCGGCAGCTGTAAAAACGGCCATTACAACGCTTTCGTCGTTTAATATTTTAAAAAGAAGGATAACAACAATCAATGCTATTGAAAAACCGAAATGCACCCATCGGCGCATCATTTTCTTTTTCTTCTCATGATAACTGTCATACGGAAGAAAATCAATGCAGAATGATGTGGTGAGGGCTGTTAGTGCTGAATCGGCGCTGGAATATGCAGCCGCAACAATCCCAATCAGAAAGGCGATTCCGACGAACAAACCCAGTTTGTTGAGGGCCAGCATGGGATAAAAATCATCGGTTGCGGCAGGAATCGCGATGCCTTTCGATTCAGCAAAAACATATAACAAAACACCCAATCCCAAAAATAGAATGACGGTTCCAATGAAAAGAAAACTGAACACAAGCATGTTTTTTGTTGATTCATGACGGTTTTTGCAACTCAGGTTTTTTTGCATCATGTCCTGATCCATTCCGGTAATCGCAATGGTCATGAACATTCCGGCAAAAAATTGTTTGAAGAAATTATTTGGTGAACGCCAGTCCCAAAAGAAAATAGTTGAATAATCGTGTTTCGAAATAGATTGAACCGTATTGCCCACCGACAAGTTTAGTTCCGATGATATTTTATAGATTGTAAAAATAACGGCTACCAGCAGAAAAACAGTTTGCAGTGTGTCGGTCCACACAATGGTTTTAATTCCTCCTCGGTACGTATAAATCCATACCAGAAGAATGCTGGTACAAACTGTGACGCTGAATGGAATTCCATAAGCGTCGAAAAAGGCCAGTTGCAAAACCCCGGCAACCAGGTACAGGCGGAATGCAGATCCAATTACTTTTGAAATGATAAAAAATAGCGAACCAGTTTTTTGTGATCGAAAACCAAAGCGTTCCTGAAGAAAAGAATAAATTGAAACCAGGTTCATCCGGTAATACACCGGAAGAAGGACAAATGTAACAACCCAATAACCTGCGAAATTTCCAAATGCAAACTGCAAGTACGAGAAGGCTGAGTTGCCGACTTCGCCCGGCACAGAAATAAAAGTAACCCCAGATATGGTTGTGCCGATCATTCCGAAAGCAACCAAATACCACGGAGCCGACTTATTTGCATTGAAAAAACTTTGGCTGTCGGCGTTGCGGCTGGTTAGCCAGGAAACCACGATCAGTAAACAAAAATATCCGGCGACAATAGATAAAACAAGAATTGGGCTCATCTGTAATTATTCAAAATCGGGGTACAACAAATATTTTTTTCGGATGATTTTATATGCATCCAATTCGCTTTGCCAGCTTTTTAAAATCTCATCTTCTGTTTTATTTTCCCGGACCATTTTCAACAGTTCATCGGAGCCGGAAAGTAGGTTTAACCAGCGTTCTGAACTGATGAAATCTTTTTCATTCTGAAATTTGTGGTACCAGTCGATGAAATATTTCAAGGTAAAAACAGGAATATTTTTTTCTTCCCGAAAATCGATGCCATAACACAATTTCCCTTGTTGTTTTGGGTTCGTGGCTATTCCCGGAAGATTTTCCGGAGTGAAAGTAAACTGACCCATCGACTTGTCGGGGTAACCAATCGCCTGAAACGGAAAATCAGTTCCGCGACCGATGCTCACGTTGGTGGCTTCGAAAAAGCAAAGCGAAGGATAAAGCCGTACCGACCAATCGTTTGGTAAGTTTGGCGAGGGTTTTATCGGCAATGAATAACGGTCGCTATGCCGGTAGTTTTTTACTTTGATGATTTCCAGTTCGCACTTTTTGCCGCCTTCGAGCCAGCCTTCGCCATTGGTCATCAGCGCCAGTTCGCCTACCGTGCATCCATGAACTACAGGAAGGGGGTTCATGCCCACAAACGATTTGAACTCCGGCTTCAGGATTGCGCCGGCCACATAATCACCATTCGGGTTCGGACGATCGAGTACCAGCAACTTTTTGCCGTTTTCGGCACAGGCTTCCATTGTATAATGCAAGGTGCTGATGTATGTATAGAAACGGCAACCGACATCCTGAATATCAAAAATAAGGAGGTCCAGTTTTTCCATCATTTCGGGAGTCGGTTTCCTTGTTTTTCCATACAGCGAAATGACCGGAATCCCGGTTTTCTCATCCACCTGGTCGTTTACTTTTTCGCCGGGTGCGGCATTGCCCCTGAATCCATGTTCGGGAGCAAAAATGGTAATGATATTCATCTTTTTTCCGAGAAGAAAATCTGCTAAATTCTGATCGTCAACAAAAGATGTATGATTTATTACCAATCCTATTTTTTTATCTTTTAGTTGATCTAAATATAGCTCCTGCTGATCTGCTCCTGTTTTTATGTTCTGACAAACAGAATGATATGACAATAGTAAAATGACGAATAAAAAGATGAGTGAAATTCGATTCATATTACAAATTTTATTTTGCTAAGATAATAATTAAAATTTACAGGCAAACACTACAGAAACTTTCTATTAAACTTTGTACATTTAACCGATTTTGAAATTTACGAAAAATGGAACGAACATGCCGCAGTGTTAATTTTAAAAGAGGCGGTATGAAAAATAAAACAACCGTTTATATGGAGTTCTTCTGGCATGGATTTTCATAATAACGTGCAGATAATCAATTTTATTAACTAAACTGTTTTCGAGTGAAAAAATATCTGTTCCTGTTTTTTAGCCTGTGCATATTTCAATTGGCAAATTCACAAGTTAAACCCGGCTTTTTGAAATTCATGAACGACCGCTGGGTCGATTCTACTTTGACCACCATGAGCCTTGACGAAAAAATAGGCCAGTTGTTTATGGTGCAGGCCTATTCCGAAAAGGCCGGAGAATACACAACATCGGTACTGTCCGACATACAGAAATACAAGGTTGGCGGGGTTATTTTTATGGAAGGAGATCCAACGGCACAGGCGACCATGACCAACCGGTTTCAGAAAGAATCGAAAATTCCGATGTTGGTTGCGATGGATGCCGAATGGGGGCTTGGTTTCCGGCTCGAATCGACCATGAAATACCCGGTGCAAATGGCATTGGGCGCAATTGCCGACGATTCGCTGATTTACCAGATGGGAAAGGAAATTGGTCAGCAATGTCGAAGACTGGGTGTGCATATCAATTTTGCCCCGGTGGCCGACATTAACAGCAACCCCAAAAATCCGGTAATCGGTTACCGGTCGTTTGGAGAGAACAAAATGAAAGTTGCGCAAAAAGCATGGATGTATGCCAGCGGTCTTCAGGATGCCGGAGTACTGGCCTGCGCCAAGCACTTTCCCGGGCATGGCGATACCGACAGCGATTCGCATGTTACCCTTCCGGTGGTTTTTCAAAACGAAAATTTTCTCGACAGCGTGAATATTTATCCGTTTCGTTTTCTTACTGAAAAAGGCATTGCATCGATAATGACCGCCCACATACAGCTTCCTGCCCTCGAGCCAAATCGAAAAATTCCATCATCTCTTTCCGAAGAAGTAATTCGGAAAAAACTGGTTGAAGAACTTGGTTTTCAGGGTTTGATAATTACCGACGGGATGAACATGCAGGGTGTCGCCAAACAATTTTCGTCGGGCGAAGCAGCTGTGAAGGCAATCGCAGCCGGGAACGATATTCTTGAAATTGTTCCTAACCTGGGGCAGGCGATCGCTGAGATCAAAAAAGCGGTTGCTGCCGGAACTCTTTCTGAAGAAATGATTGAACAAAAATGCCGGAAAATACTGGCTACAAAAAAACAGTTGGGGCTTGATCATTGTAAATCGGTTGAAATTAAAAACCTGATACCGGATTTGAACCGGGCCGAATATCAGGTTACAAATCGTAAATTGTTTCAAAATTCAATTACGGTTCTGACGAACAACTGCTCAATTCTCCCGCTTCTGCGGCTGGATACATTAAAAATTGCCACCCTCTCAATTGGAGCGAATGACGAAACTTCGTTCCAGCACATGCTTGAGAATTACATGGCTATGGATCATTTTGTAATTCGTGAAAATGCAGCTCCCGCTGAAGTTTCACGAATTTTGAGCCAGCTAAAATCGTACAATCTGATAATTGCCGGTATTCATGGGATGAAACTTACTCACTCGTCTAATTTTGGGTTAACCGATTCGCAACTAGCCATAATCCGAAAACTCGATCTCCCTAAGAGTATTGTTTGCTTATTTGGCAATCCGTATGCACTTGGCATTTTGCCGGAACTTGAAAATGCCCGGTCGTTGGTGGTAACGTATCAGGAAAACAGTACAACACAGGAACTGGCGGCGCAGGTTGTTTTCGGGGCGCTCGATGCGAAAGGCAAATTACCCGTTAATATCAACTCCCGTTTTCGGATGAACGATGGTTTTTCTTTCCTGAAAAACGGCAGGCTTTCGTATTCTTTTCCTGAAAATGTAGGCATACGGTCGGAGTTGCTTCATCAGAAAATTGATTCGTTAGCCCGTTTGGGAATAAACGAAAAAGCCTATCCTGGTTGCCAGATACTAATTGCAAAAAACGGAGAAGTTATTTTTCACGAATGCTATGGATATTACACCTACGATACCTTGACTCCGGTGAGGCGTGAAAGCATTTACGACTGGGCATCGGTTACAAAAATTACCAGTTCGCTGCCGGCGCTGATGAAACTTTACAGCGAAAAAAAAATAAAACTGGATGTCCCTTTTTCAACCTATTGGACTGATTTCAAAGAGTCGAACAAGGCACAGATGACGTTGCGCGAAATACTCGCCCATCAAGCAGGGTTGACTCCATTTATCCCTTTTTATACAAATGCAAAAAAAGACAACGGGGACTTTCGCTCGGGTGTATTCAGGGAACGGCCAACCAGTAAATTTTCGTTGCGGATATCGTCTAATTTGTACGAAAACAAGAATTACGTGAAGACTATCTATCAGGAAATTAAAGATTCAAAAATATTACCAAAGAAAGAATACGTTTATTCCGACCTTGGTTTTACTATTTTTCCTAAAGTCGTTGAAAGTTTGACCGGCGACAATTTTGAACATTACCTGAAGTCGACTTTTTATAAACCACTGGGAGCTTGCAGTATTACGTACAACCCTTACAAATACTATCCAATTAAGGATATTATTCCGACGGAAGACGACCAATATTTCAGGAAAGAACTAATGCAAGGATTCGTACACGACGAAGCTGCAGCCATGCTGGGGGGAATTTCGGGCCATGCCGGATTGTTTGGTACAGCCAACGATTTAGCCAAATTGATGCAGATGTACATGCAATATGGCTGGTATGGAGGACAACAGTATATCGATTCGCTGACCATTAAAGAGTTTATTCGCAGGCAATATCCGGAAAATAACAATCGCAGGGGACTAGGTTTCGACAAACCTTCAATTAATAATCAAAAAAACGAGCTAAAGAATGCATATCCTGCAGTAGACTCCAGTGTCAATAGCTTTGGTCACAGTGGTTTTACCGGAATATTTACCTGGGCCGACCCCGATAATCAACTCCTTTTTATCTACTTTGCAAATCGGATTTACCCGAGCCGGGACAACTCTAAAATGTTTGAGTTGAATTTGCGACCACAACTTCATCAGGCAATTTACGATTGCATTAAGACAGGCCTTGGCAATCATTAAAAAATGTTAAAATGCTCCATAACACTTTTCCTCCTGGGGCAGGTTCTTCCTTTTATAATATGCACCAATTCTGTATTTGCGACAGATGAAGAGCGGCAGGACGACTTTATTTGCATTTTAAAAGCATAAGGACATAACGAGATTTGCTTTTATTAGATTATTAATTTTAACTTTAAAGGACATTTAGTTGATTTTATCAGAAACCCATAAAAATTTAATGTCATGGAAAAAAAAATCACATTTAACGAGCTTCGTAAGATCAAAGACAGCTTACCTGACGGCTCAATTCAACAGATTGCGCAAGAGTTCGGAATAGAGGTTGAGACCGTCAGAAATTATTTTGGAGGCGCAAATTACGATCGGGGAAAATCTGTGGGATTACATATCGAACCGGGGCCAAACGGGGGGATTGTTTTATTGGATGATTCGAAAATATTGGAAAGGGCACAAGAAATTTTAGCTACAGTACATTAGGAAAACTAGAACGGGAATAGAAAAAATATTGAAAACTGTCTTATTTTTATAGGGCAGTTTTTTTTACCAACTACAACCCACAAATCATGAAAAGACAAGTATTGACATTTTTATTATCCGGAATAATCCTTTCGGGATTTGCCCAAAAACAATTATTTAATGGAAAGGATCTGAAAGGCTGGGATATTCATATTGGCACCCCGATCAAAGGTTTTGAAAAATTAAAAGAAATGGCTACCCCCGAATCGGTTTATTCCGTTGTTGAAATAGAGGGACAGAAAGTGGTTCATATCTCTGGAGATGTGAATGCCTCGCTTGCAACCCGGAACGAATTCGGGAATTACCACCTTCGTCTGGAATTCAAATGGGGCGAAAAAGTATACAGTAGCCGCAACAGTGGGTTGTTGTACCATAGTTTTGGCGACTTTGGCGCTGCACTCGGTACTTGGATGACCTGCATTGAACACCAGTTAATGCACGACCGTTTAGGCGATACCTACCTGATGAATAATACCTATTGCGAAACATCGGTAAAAAAGCTGGACGACGGAAAATTTCAGTTCTCGAAAAGCGGGAATGTCGAGAAATTCGGAGAACCATATAACGGACGAAATGTTACCAAGGGGATTGATGCCGAAAAGCCACTGAGCGAATGGAATACGGTTGATCTGTATTGCGTTGGCAGTACATCCGTTCATGTAGTGAATGGCATTGTGGTCATGATCAATAAAAATTGCAATAAAATTGAAGATGGAAAGTTGATTCCACTTACCAAAGGGAAAATTCAGATTCAATCGGAAGGAGCCGAATTGTTTATACGCAAAGTGGAGATTGAAAAGATAAAAGAAATTCCTCAGAAACTGTGTAAATGAGTTGAACAAATACTGTAAAAAGAGCCGCATGTGAATGAACATGCGGCTCTTTTTATTTATAATCTTTTTTGAAATCACAGCTTAGCTTCCGAAATCGTCGAATCTCACGTTTTCATCCGGAACCCCCAATTCGTAAAGCATTTTTGTGGCTGCACTGTTCATCATAGGCGGGCCGCAGAGGTAGTAGTCGATTTCTTCCGGCTCTTCGTGTTTGCTCAGGTATTGATCGTAAATAACCTGGTGAATGAAGCCTTTGAGTCCGGTCCAGTTGTCTTCCGGTTGCGGATCGGACAATGCCAGATGAAACGAGAAGTTCGGGAAACGGTTTTGTATGTCTGTGAACTGGTCATAATAAAAAACTTCTCTCAATGAGCGGGCACCATACCAGAACGTGACCCTTTTCTTTGTTTCTTTTACCGTATGGAACAGATGGAACAAATGCGAGCGCATCGGCGCCATTCCGGCGCCACCACCGATAAACATCATTTCATTGTTGTTATCTTTCAGAAAAAATTCTCCGTAAGGACCTGAAATGGTCACTTTGTCGCCCGGTTTGCACGAGAAAATAAAAGACGAACAAATGCCTGAGTTCACTTTCTGGAAACCTCCATTTACGCGATCGAATGGAGGTGTTGCAATACGGATGTTCAGCATAACAATATTTCCTTCAGCCGGGTGGTTGGCCATTGAATAAGCGCGGAAAGTTGGTTCCGGATTTTTCATTTTCAGATCAAACATGCCGTATCGTTCCCATTCAGGACGAAATTGCTCTGAAATATCCATGTCTTTAAAATCGACATCAATTTTCGGAACGTCAATTTGAATGTAACCACCTGATCTAAAATTGAGGTTTTCACCTTCCGGAAGTTTAACGACAAATTCTTTAATGTAAGTAGCAACGTTATTGTTCGAGATCACTTCGCATTCCCATTTTTTTACACCAAGCACATGTTCAGGTACAAGAATTTTCATGTCCTCACGGACTTTTACCTGGCAGCCAAGTCTCCAGTGGTTTTGTTGTTCTTTACGTGTAAAATGGTCAGTTTCAGTGGCCAATATCGAGCCTCCTCCTTCAACAACCTGACAACGACATTGGCCACAGGTGCCGCCCCCGCCGCAAGCAGACGGAAGAAAAATTCCCTTCTCGGATAGGGTTGAGAGCAGTGAACTTCCCGGGTTGGCAACAACCTCTTTCTCATCGTTGATGTTGATTTTTACATCCCCAACGGCAGTCAGTTTTGCTCGCGCAAAAAGCAATGCAGAAACAAGTACCAGCACAATAACCAGGAAGACCAGTATACTGGAAATGATGACAAATATTATTGAACCTAAAATCATTGTGTTTAAGTTTTTCTCATTAAATTTTAATTCCCAGGAAGCTCATAAATGCGATCCCCATCAAGCCTGTAATGATAAATGCAATACCGATACCCCTAAGCGGTGCCGGGATTTTGTTGTATTTGAGTTTTTCGCGAATCGCTGCCAGCGATACAATGGCCAGCGCCCAGCCCACGCCGGATCCAAGTCCCCACGAAAGCACTTCCCCAATGTTTTTGTATTCGCGTTGTTCCATAAACAACGAACCCGCGAGGATAGCACAGTTGACGGCAATCAACGGGAGGAATATCCCCAGTGAGTTATAGAGGGCAGGTGAAAATTTCTCGATAATCATTTCAACCAACTGGGTCATGGCGGCAATGGTTGCAATGTAAACCATGAAACTGAGGAATGAAAGATCGACATCTTTGAAGCCTTCGCCCATCCACGACAATGCGCCCGGTTTCATCACGTATTCCAATAACAAATAGTTTATCGGTACCGTAATAATCTGAACGAAAATAACCGCAATACCAAGACCAATGGAGGTTTTTACCGTTTTCGAAACAGCCAGATACGAACACATCCCGATAAAAAAGGCAAAGACCATATTGTCGATAAAAACCGACCGGATAAATATGTTGATAATTTCTTGCATAATCAGTGTCTTTTAATGAGTTAGTCTTTTTCGATCAGTTCTTTGTTGAAACTTCGTTGTACCCAGATAATAACACCAACAAGCACCAAAGCCATCGTTGGCATAATCATCATCCCGTTATTAACATATCCGGCTTCGTAAAATGACATTGGAATAACATGGATACCAAGAACAGTCCCCGATCCCAACAATTCGCGGATAAACGCAACAATAATCAGGATCATGGCATATCCGACACCATTCCCGATGCCGTCGATAAATGAAGGCCAGGGTTTATTGCCCATTGCATAGGCTTCCAATCGGCCCATGATGATGCAGTTGGTTATAATCAACCCAACATATACCGATAGCTGTTTGCTGACATCGTAAACGAAAGCTCGCAAAACCTGGTCGACCAGAATAACCATGGTGGCTACAACGACCAATTGAACAATAATCCGGATACGTGGAGGGATATAATTTCGTATCAATGAAATAAGCAAGTTGGAGAAAGCGGTAACAACGATTACCGAAATGCCCATCACAATGGCTGGTTTCAGCTTCACTGTAACGGCAAGAGCCGAACAAATCCCCAGTATCTGCACCGTTACCGGGTTCTGCAGGTTCAGCGGGTTGGTCAGAAGTTTAAAGTTTTTTGATGAAAAGATACTCATCGCTATCAGTATTTAATTAATGACGGTTTTTGATGTAGAATGTTTTGTATTGGACAAGGCACGAATCGAGCATTGCTTCCAACGCTTTGGATGTGATCGTACCGCCTGAAATAGCGTCAACTGCATGCAGATCGTCTTTCGGGGCTCCGCCTTTGATTACCTTTATCGAAATAAATTCGGTTGAATCCTTGAAAATTTGCTTATCGATAAAAGGTTCCTGAAACCAACCGGTTGATATTTCTGCTCCCAGTCCGGGGGTTTCGCCCTGGTGGTCGAAAACTGCGCCATACACGGTGTTCATGTCCGGTTTCAGCGAAATATATCCCCAGATTGGACCCCACAAACCTTTTCCGCGCAATGGCATCACGTAAGCATTGGCGCCATTGTCCAAGGTGCCGACATATACCGGCAATTTACGCTCGGTGGCAGGTTTGCCCAGTTCATTTTTCATATCGATGGAAAATGCATCAACACCTTCTTGTTTTTCTCCCTTGTTGTTGATGACAAAACTGCTGGTAATGTATTTGGCGTATAAATCAACTGCATCTTGTGGGGTTGATTTGATGCGGATTGAAGCCAGGATATTCTGCTTTTTTTCCACTTCGATGTTTTTGTCTTGAAATGGCTTGAGCTGCATGGCAGCCAGCGACAACAGAAGCGCTACCAGAATGACCATCACCGTAGAAAAAATAAATATATATGTATTACTGAAATTCTTCATGGTGTTCCAATGTTTATGCGTTGTTTCCCTTTATTTTGAACCGTTTCAGTCTATGTTTGATGTGTCCTTCGATCACAAAATAGTCGATCAGCGGAGACCAAACATTCATCAGGAGGATTGCCAGCATCATTCCTTCCGGGTATGCCGGATTAAATACTCGGATCAATACGGCAAGTGCCCCGATCATGAATCCGTAGATCCATTTCCCTTTTTCGGTATGTGTAGCGGTAACTGGGTCGGTAGCCATAAAAACAGCGCCGAACGCAAAACCACCCATCACTAAATGATAGTAAGGGGGCAGCGCCATGTATTCGTTGACGGCCAATATATTGCATAAACTGCCAATAGCCAGCGCTCCAATCACCGTTGACACTATGATTTTCCAGCTTGCAATTCCGGAGAAAATTAAAATAGCGGCACCAATCAGTATGGCAATTGTCGATGTTTCTCCGATTGATCCCGGGATAAACCCGAGGAACATATCATGGAAAGAGGCCATTTTATCGGATGCACCCTGTGCTAAGTTTGCAAGGGGAGTAGCCCCGGAAAAACCGTCGACCGGAGTTTTACTGTTTAATTCGTAAATCCAGACTTTATCGCCCGACATTTGTGACGGATAGGCAAAAAACAGGAACGCACGGGCAATCAATGCCACGTTCATGATATTATATCCGGTTCCTCCAAAAATTTCTTTACCAAAAATAACGGCAAAAGTGGTTGCCAGAGCGACCATCCAAAGCGGTATGTTTACTGGTAGAATAAGTGGAATAAGGATGCCCGTAACCAGAAAGCCTTCATTCACTTCGTGTCCTCGTATTTGTGCAGAGATGAATTCGATGCCAAGCCCGACTCCGTATGAAACGACAATAATCGGTAATATCTTAAGAAATCCGAAAAGGAAATTTTCCAGTAGACCGCGTTCGATGCCAAAAGCCAATCCGTTTTGGTACCCGATGTTCCAGCAGCCAAATAAAAGGGCAGGCACCAAAGCGATGATGACAACGCTCATTGTCCTTTTTAGGTCGATGGTATCATGGATATGCACACCCGACTTTGATGTGTGGTTTGGTGTGAACAGGAAGGTCTCAATAGCCCCGAATGTTGAACCAAACTTTGCATATTTCCCGCCTTTTTGGAAAAGCGGTTTTTTCTTGTCAATATATTTTCTGAGTGATTTCATTTATATCGAATGACGTTATGATGCAATTTATTAACCCAATTCTTTGACCATGAGATTAATCCCTTTTCGTAGGATTTGCTGAACTTCGATTTTCGAGGTACAAACATATTCACACAAAGCCAGATCTTCTTCTATCACTTCATAGATTCCGAGTTTTTCCATTTTGTCGATGTCTTCGGCTAAAATGGCTTTGATTAGATGAACCGGAAGGATCTCCATTGGAAGAACTTTCTCATATTGCCCAGTCATCACATAAGCACGTTCTTCTCCGTTCAGGTTTGCATCGGCACGATATTTTTTGCCGGGTGTCAACCATGAAAAATAAGAACGCGACATACTAAATTTATTCAATCGGGGCATGGCCCAGCCGACAAATTCATATTCGTCGCCTTCTGGAATTACAGTTATCTGATCGTCGAAAAACCCAAGATAGTTGTCGGTCAGTACTTTGGTCCCTGTTAAAACATTACCCGAAATAATACGTTCGTTGGTTTTCTGTCGGGTCTTTCCGCTTAGCAGCGATGGAATACTGGCACCAAGAACCGTTTTTATGTATTTCGGCGATTTTACTTCGCTTCCGCTCAATACAATGGTTTTCGAAAAATCAACTTTTCCTGTTTCAAAGAGGCGACCAATAAATACAACTTCCTGCGGCTTGATGGTCCAAACAATATCGCCTTTGTTTATCGGGGCAATCTGGTGGATTTGAATCCCTACATTGCCTGCCGGATGAGGCCCGGCAAACTGAACGGTTTCAACATTTTTTGTTTTTGCAAAAATGCTCGATGAATCACCTTCAGGCAACCCAAGAAAAACTTTTCCGCTGGTCAGTTTTGCCAGTGCGTTGATCCCGGTTTGGAACGAAGTTGTTTCTTTGCTTAAAATGAATTCGTAATCAGGTGCAAGCGGGGCCGTGTCGAAACACGAAATAAAAATATTTTTGGGAATATCGGCAGGCTTCGCAAACAAACCGTAAGGGCGCTGTTTTATGAATGACCACATTCCGCTTTTCAAGAGCGATTCCTTAATTTGATCAGCAGAAAGCACTTGAGGGTCGGCTTTCGTAAACACTGCTGAATCTCCTTTCCCATCGGCTTCTATAATCACTTCCAGTATCTTCCTTCGCTCGCCACGGTTAACGGCAATAACCTTTCCGCTAACAGGCGATGTGAAAAAAATTTCAGGGTTGTATTTATCGAAGAACAATGGTTCGCCGGCTTTAATATCCTGGTCAACTTTTACGGTCAACTTCGGGGCAAGGCCTGGAAAATCGGTCGGTTTAAGGGCGTATCTGGCTGAATTTCCGATGTTTTCAATCGCCTTTTCAGCTTCCCCCTGCAACCGGATATTTAATCCACGTTTTAGTTTGATAACCTTTGACATTGTGTTCCCTTATATTTGTATTTTAGGTTGGTAAAAGTACGGATTTTAACAAGTTTTTACAATCTTTGTTTATTAAACTTATTCAAGTTGAAATATTTATATACATCGCGCGTTTACTGAATTTACAACGGGATTGGCAGAGTTGGCTTATTCTTAAGATTTTTCCCGTTTTTTGAGAAAAAATGATTCGAATATGAGAGCATGCAGGGTACTTTTTCTGTGTTTTTTTTATGTTATTATTTCGTTAATTTCTTTTGCTGAAGGAAAAAACGATGGACGCTATTATTATCAGAATTCCGTTTACAAAGAAGAAATAAAAAGTGTACAAATGTATCCTGAAGGGAGCGAATTGTCGAACCCAGTGATGGAGATGAACGGCGATGCCCCGCTGATTTTGAAATTCGATGATTTATCGGCTAAGGTGAAAGATTATTCGTACACCATCATTCATTGCGATGCCAACTGGAACGAGTCGCTCATCATGCAAAACGAATACCTCGAAGGTTTTCCCGACAACCCGCTGAACGACTATGCTTTTTCGATGAATACCACCATTGCCTATGTGAATTACCGGCTGCAAATTCCGAATGAAGATATAAAATTGAAATATTCAGGAAATTATGTGGTCGTGGTTTTTGAAGATAAAGACAAGGAAAAACTGGTGTTAGTAAAACGGTTTCATGTTTTGGAGCCGCTTGCCCGCATTCAGGGACAGGTAAAAAGGGCAACTTTCGATCCGTTTAAAGGCAGCAACCAGGAAGTTGACTTCGATGTTTACACTGGCAACCTACGGGTGCAAAATCCGCACGAAGAAGTAAAAGTAGTTGTTTCGCAAAACAGGCGCTGGGACAATGCCATCCGGAACCTGAAACCGCTTTTTATCCGCGACCGGGTTTTGAGTTACGACTACAACAAAGAGAATGTGTTCCCGGCCGGAAATGAATTTCGCTGGTTTGATATCCGCACCAACCGTTTCCCCGGCGAAAATGTGGAATCGATACAGTTTCACAGACCCTATTACCATGCGACATTACTGAAAGATGAAATGAGAAGCAATAAAAAATTCTTTTCATATAAAGAAATGAACGGAAATTTTACGGTCGAAAGCCAGGATCGGGTGCAGGATTTCGATACTGAATGCGATTATACGTTTGTGCATTTTACGCTTCCTTTACCGGTGCCGCTGGTTGGGGGCAGTGTAAATGTGTTTGGCGCCCTTACCGACTGGAATGCCAACAAAAGCAACGAAATGACCTGGAAGCCGCAAACGGCTGCTTACGAACTAACCCTTTTGCTGAAACAGGGCTATTACAACTACCAATATGTTTATGTTCCGGCAGGGGCAAGTGTTGCCGATGCCACCAATATTGAAGGCAGTTTTTACGAAACAGAAAACGATTACCAGGTTTTTGTGTATTTCCGGGGAATGGGCGACCGCTACGACCGTTTGGTTGGTTTTCAGGAATTTAATTCGGCGAATAAATGACGGTATTCTATTTTTAACTTTTGCCTTTTTATTTTTGACTTGATAATCCTTATTTTTGACTTCTAATCTAAAACTTCGAAACATGAGACAATTAATCGTGCTGTTAGGGATCGTGCTGTTTTCAGCATCTTTATACGCGCAATCGAAAGACGACAGAAAAAAAACGGGTTCAGATGCGGCTGTGGTAATGCTGAACCCCGAAGGCATTGTTTACAGTTTGCCCCGCACCGGAATTAAAATCCAGGTGGTGGCAGAAAAAGAAATCCGGGTTGCCGGACCGTTTGCCCAATATGCCCAAAAGTATTTGGGAATTGCAAATGCACCTTCTTCCAATATTGAAAAATGGGAAATAAAACACATCGGGATGACTACCTTTTCGGAACCCGATCCCGCGCAAGTTTACAAAGCTTCAGGAATCAATGCTTCTCTTTTAAGCCTTTCCAGCGAAGGCGTCATTGCAGGAATCAATGCAGAAATTGAAACGGAAGTAGAAAACCTTTCAATCAGCAACTTTGTGACCGAAGATTTGATCCCTGATTTTCCGTTTACCGATGTGTCGATGTGGGGGATGTTTGCAAAAACCACCGAAGCAGAAAAAGTTAGGCTCACGCCAAAAACGCTGGAAGAGAAAGCAGCAGAAGCAGCCGAAACAATTTTCACCTTGCGCAATTCGCGTTTCCGCCTCCTAACTAATGCCGACGACGAAGCATTGCCCGACGGAAAATCGTTTGAAGTGATGGCCAAGGAACTGGGCGATCTGGAAAAGGAACAACTGGCATTGTTTATTGGTAAATCAATGAAAAAAACATATGAGTATGCTTTCGTTTTCATTCCGGCTGAAAAAGAGGTGAAAGGGGACGTTGTTTTTCGCTTTTCAGAAACCAGCGGCGTTTTGCCCAAGACGGATTTGACAGGAAAACCTGTAATTATTGATATTGTCAAGGAAGCTGATTTGGAAAACCAGCAAAAGAAACAACTCGACTCGCAAAATACGGCGGCAGAACAAAGCAAAATTTATTACCGCATGCCCGGCAAGGCTGTCGTTAATTTATCCGATGGGGTAAATGTGCTGGCTACCACCCGCGCAACCATCGCTCAGTTTGGCACTGTTGCCCCATTGCCCGAGGCCCTTTTGAATGGCAACTACCGTGTTGCTTTTCATTCGGAAACAGGGGCCATAAAATCGGTTGTACTGATTAAATAAAGCATTTAACAGGAAAAGGCTGTCTAAAAAGTCCAAAAATCTGCAGTTCCCGTCACCCTGAATCCATTTCAGGGTCTGATGATCAGAACGATGAGATCCCGAAACAAGTTCGGGATGACTTGATCCCAGACTTTTCGGACAGCCTCTTCTTGTTTTTATTGTTTTTACTGATGGACAACATGTTTCTAACGGTTTTAAAATTCTTATTTTTAACGACCTTATTAGAAATTTAAACTGAAATAATATGCAAGAATTAAGAAAAACGCTTCGGGATTCAAAAGTAGCCCGATGGACTGCTTTAGCTGTGGTTGCATTTACCATGCTTTGCGGTTATTATTTGACCGATGTTATGGCTCCTTTGAAAGGTTTACTCGAAGGACAATTGCAATGGAGCAGTTCCGAGTATGGTTTTTTCACCAGCGCATACGGATGGTTCAACGTATTCCTGTTGATGCTGTTGGTTGGAGGTATCATTCTCGATAAAATGGGAGTGCGTTTTTCCGGAATGATGGCTGCGATCATCATGGTTATCGGCACAGCGATTAAATACTGGGCTGTTTCGACCCATGCGTTGGATGGGCAGATGTTGCATATTATTTTCTGGGATGTCAAAGCACAGGTTTTTGTCGCAGCTCTGGGCTTCGCTGTTTTTGGAGTTGGGGTCGAAGTGGCCGGGATTACCGTTTCAAAAATCATTGTAAAATGGTTTAAAGGCAAAGAGCTGGCTCTTGCCATGGGACTCGAAATGGCCACAGCACGTTTAGGAACAGCCCTCGCGTTATCAACTTCACTCCCGATAGCAAAAGCGTTCAATAATGTTTCGGCGCCGATACTGGTTTGTTTAATCATGCTTTGCATCGGGTTGATTGTTTTTTTCATTTATACGTTCATGGATAAAAAGCTCGACGCTTCGCAGGCTGCATACAATACTGCCAATAATACAGAAGACACCGAAGAGGCGTTCCGCCTTTCCGATATTGGGAAAATTATAACCAACAAGGGTTGGTGGTATATCGCAATTCTTTGTGTTTTGTTCTATTCCGCCGTTTTTCCGTTCCTGAAATATGCTTCCGATTTAATGGTAAACAAATTTGGGGTCGATCCTTCGCTGGCCGGAGCAATTCCCGCGATGCTTCCATTCGGCACTATTTTGCTGACGCCATTATTTGGTAGTTTGTACGACCGAAAGGGCAAAGGTGCATCGATTATGATCATCGGTGCTGCATTGATTATCCTGGTACATGCCCTGTTTACTGTTCCATTCCTGAATCACTGGAGTATTGCTATTGTCCTGATTATTTTGTTGGGAATCGGGTTCTCGCTGGTCCCTTCTGCCATGTGGCCGTCGGTTCCGAAAATTATTCCTGAAAACCAGCTCGGAACAGCTTATGCCCTGATCTTTCTCGTGCAGAATATTGGTCTGATGCTAGTTCCTGCCTTAATTGGCTGGGTACTCGATACCTATTGTGTTACCGGGCAAACCATGCAGGACGGCCTTCTTGTAAATACGTACAACTATACTCTTCCAATGGGCATTTTTACAATTTTTGGCCTTCTTTCTATTGTCTTTGCTTTACTTTTAAAAGCAGAAGATCGCAAAAAAGGATACGGGTTGGAGCTGCCGAATATTCAGAAATAATAACCAAATTGGATGGTTAAATGGCTGAATGGCTGAATGGTTAAAAGAATCCTGAAAAAGAAACTATAAGAGAAATAACAACAAGGATGATACACATTAGTTATGCGGTAATGTAAAAAAACAACAAATAAACGATATTGATGAGCATAGACATTTATGAAAAAGGACGTAAAACACTTGAAAAATTAATTCAAGACTTTAAGACAATTGATATTAAGAAATTTAATGAGGCTGACACAAGATTTCGTTTTATTGACGAGATTTTAACCGAATGTTTGAATTGGGAGCCAAAAGATATTAATAACGAAGATATTAAAGACAACCATTATGCTGATTATAAACTAAATATGTTTAGGCCTGTAGCGGTTTGGGAAGCAAAACGCGTTGGGAATTATTTCGAATTACCTATTGGTACTTCTAAGTTATTTATGCCTTTAAAGTCAATTTGCAAAGACAATTCCAATACAAAGGATGCTTTAAATCAAGTTAGTAATTATTGCCATGAAAGGGGAATTAAAATCGGAGTGGTAAGCAATGGTTGGCAAATCATTGCATTTATAGCTAACAGAAATGATTCCATTCCACCACTTGAAGGCGACGGATTAATTATTCCATCCTTAGATTTTTTTCTTGATAATTACAAAGAGATTTGGAATTGTCTATCAAAAAACGGATTTCAAGAAGATTATATATCGAAGAAATTGACTGGTGGCAGTGATGAACAATTACCACCAAAACTTTCATCAACAATTGCCAATTATCCTGGAATAAAAAATAGGAATCCTTTTCAAGTTGATTTAGAGATTATCAGCGACTTAGTACTTGAAGATGTTATTAAAGAAAAGTCCATTGAAAAGGAATTTCTAAAAGACTGTTATTGTAAAAGTGGCTCTTTGTCACAATATTCACTTTTAAGTAAGCAAATACTTACGACAAGGTATTCATACCTTTTTGAGGATAATGACAAAAAGGCTGTTTTAGAACAAATTTCAAACAAAAAAGGATTATCAAGTGACCTTCAAGAACTTTTCTCAAATAGCTTAACTAAGAGACCAATTCTTCTTATTGGGGACGTTGGAGTTGGCAAGTCAACATTTATTGATAATTTATTAATGATTGAGGCACCCTCAGTATTTGAAAAATCTTTAACCTTCAAAATTGATTTAGGTTCCAAAGCAATCATTTCACTTGACCTTAAAGTTGCGGTTTTAAAGATTATAAAAAAACAATTATTTGAAATTCACAAAATTGATATTGATGAAGACGATTTTGTTAGACATGCATATTACATTGAATTAGAAAATTTTAAAAAAGGGGTGACTGTAAAGAGATTGTACGAAATTGCACCAGTTGCTGCCTTTGAAAAAGAAATTGAGTTCCTTTCAAATTTAATCAAAAATGAAAGTGAGCACTTAAAGAAATCTCTGGAATATATTTGCAAAAACCAGCAGAAACAAATTATTATTTTCATTGATAACTGCGACCAGCGAAATGATATTGACCAAGAAACTGCATTTTTAATTGCTCAAGAATTTGCATCCGATTGGCCCGTTATTGTATTTGTTTGTTTAAGACCAGAAACATTTCATAGAACCAAAAAGAAAGAAGGTGCTTTAAGTGGGTATCATCCAAAAGCATTTACAATATCACCGCCAAGAATTGATGATGTTATATATAAACGATTATCGTTTGCGCAAAAAATTACTCGAGGTGAAATCACTTTAACTAAGTTTAAAAGCAAGACCAGCTTTTCAAAACTGGATAACTTAATTCAATGCTTTATTGATTCATTAGAATCGAATCGCGCCTTGTTTACTTTCTTTGATAATGTTTCTAATGGGAATATAAGAAACGCAATTGAACTAATTAAAAAATTCTTTGGAAGTGGTCATGTAAATACTGAAAAAATAATAAACATAATTGAATCAACAGGTAAATACACAATCCCTGTTCATGAACTTTTAAGAAGTGTAATATATGGGGATAATGAGCATTATAACCCAATAAATTCAGAAATAACCAATTTTTTCGACGTAAGGACAAATGACCCCAAAGACCATTTTACAGTTTCATTAATCGTTGGATTATTACAAGATTATTCAATAAATAATCGGAATGAAGGTTTTGTATCAATTAAAGATATATATGCTTATATGCAGAAATTGAGTTATCTACCATTTTCAATTGACTTAGCACTCAATTTTATGTTTTCAAAGGAGTTATTTGAAACATCCGAAAAGGGCAATTATTTGAATACTGATAAGAACGAATTAATGCTTAGAACGACTGGCAAAGGGATTTATCATCTTAGTCATTTAGAAAACTCTTTTACATATATAGACGCAATAATTGTTGATGTTCCAATTTTTGATAAAACTACAAGAGAAAATATTTCAAATAGTTTTGATATAAGAGACAGACTAGAAAGAGCAATAATTTTTGCTGACTACCTTGACTCAATTTGGGATAGAGAAAATTTTACAAACACTCATTTTGTTTGGAAGCAGAAGTCACAGGAACTAAGGACAGACATAGAAAAAATTAAAATGAGGATAGAAAATTAAGCACGACACACAACATGATGCTAAATTCACTTGCCGTTTTTGTTCGGACAACAAAGTTCACAGCCCGCAATAGCGGCAGTGCAGCTCGGCATGAACGCTCCCCGAAATCCGCTCCGCAACATGCACCAAACGTTGGCTACATATAAAATTACACAAACCTATAAATTATGAGTAAAGATATCCGTACCCTCGAACCCAAAGCGCTTTGGGAAAACTTTTATCAGTTGACGCAGATTCCGCGTCCGTCGCATCACGAAGAACGTATTCAGGAATATATTTTCAACTTCGGGAAAAAGCTGGGGCTGGAAACCATGAAAGACGAAGCCGGAAATATCATCATCCGTAAACCGGCTACGCCGGGCATGGAAGACCGCAAGGGAGTGATCTTTCAGGGGCATCTCGATATGGTTCCGCAAAAAAACAGTGATAAAGTACACGATTTTGTGAACGACCCCATCGAAGCATATATTGACGGCGAATGGGTGACTGCCAACGGAACCACGCTGGGCGCCGACAACGGAATTGGCGTTTCAACTGCGTTGAGCATCCTGGCATCGAAAAATATTCAACACGGGCCGGTAGAAGCGCTTTTTACAGCCACCGAAGAAACCGGCATGGACGGAGCCGAAGGGTTGAACCCCGGTGTTTTACAGGGCGATATTCTTTTAAATACTGATACGGAAGACGAAGGAACTTTCAGCGTTGGTTGTGCCGGAGGGATTGACGTAGTTGCCAGCTTTAAGATAAAAAGGCAAAAGGTAAATTCGAAAGCGATTGCTTTTAAATTAAGTGTTACCGGGCTGAAGGGCGGACACTCCGGGGTCGATATCCATCTGGGAAGAGGAAATGCCAATAAAATATTCTTTCGCATTCTGAAAGAATTAAACCAGTTGTGTAAGGTCGGCCTTGCCGATATTCAGGGCGGAAGTTTGCGGAATGCAATTCCCCGTGAAGCGTTTGGCATTTTGGTTGTAAAAGAAAAATATGCCGAAGAAATAAAGAAAAAGCTGGATCAATTTTCTGAAATTATAAAGACAGAACTAAAACATGTTGAACCAGATTTGCAAATTCGTTTAGCGGATGAAAAACTTCCGAAAATAGTTTTCAAACGCGGGTTCCAGCGAAAACTTACCGATGCTGTGTGGGCTGCTCCAAACGATGTGGTCCGAATGAGCGACACCATGAACGGAACGGTTGAAACATCGTCGAACCTGGCAATTGTGAAATCAGAAGAAGATTCACTTGAAATAAGCTGTTTGGTACGCAGCTTCTCCGAGTCTGCAAAAATGGCTTTGGCCTCACGGTTGGAGTCGGTATTTCGATTGGCTGGTGCTGAAATAAATTTTGTAGGAGGCTATCCCGGATGGACCCCTGACATGGATTCGGAAATTCTGGAAGTGATGAGGAAAGTATATGCTGCTAAATTCAAAAAAGAGCCGGAACTACTGGCTATGCACGCAGGATTGGAATGTGGAATTCTTGGCGCAATATATCCGAACTGGGACATGATTTCATTCGGACCAACCATTAAATATCCGCATTCGCCCGATGAAAAAGTAAACATCGAAACCGTGCTGAAATTCTGGAATTTTACACTTGAAGTACTGAAAAATATTCCAAAAAAATAAAAATAATTTGCTGTTGTTAATTGTTGTTGAGGGTTTCACTTTCCGTGAAGCCCTCAATTTTTTGAGGCCCTTTACACGGATATTACTATTGTCGCTTAAACGTGAACAGCAGCCGCAACAAAACTTTGTCGGCAAACAGAATGAAATTGGCAATAAAAACCAGCGAAATTATTTCTGTAAGGTGTCCGGAAACAAAAGACTGCAATTGCGAAAGATTATCTTTATTAATGAAAAGCAAAAAACCGCAAACCAATATTGCCAACCCCGCCAATATGGCTGCGTAAACCGAATACTCCCTCAGGCTTTCCTGAATAGAATATCTTCTGCTGATTTTCCCCGTCATTTTATCAGCAAAATCAGAGGTCAGGAAAAAATCAGGTTCTTCTTTGAGAGCCTCTGTTATATGTTTGTCGAATTCAAAATCTGCCTTCATTTTATTGCTCCTTCCATTAAAACCTCGTCGGTAACTGCAAATTTAAGTTTATCTTTTAATAATTGCCGAGCCCGGTGCAGATAACTTTTTACTGTTCCTTCGGGCATTCCGGTAATTTCTTCAATTTCTTTGTAATTGAACTCTTCCAGATGATAGAGTGTAACTACAGAACGGTAATGCAACGGCAAAAGTTCAATTTGTTCCCTGATGTACCGGTTCAAATCTTTTTTTTCGAGTCCCTGCAAACTTCCGGAATCTTCTCCTTCGACTAGTTTTAGTTGATCGGTAAAATCCAGTTCTTTTTTTCGGTATTTTTTCAGATAATCGATGCTGGTATTGTAAGCGATGGATGCAATCCAGGTCGATAACTTTGCATCGCCTTTAAAACGGGTTATATTTTTAAAAATCTTTATAAACACTTCCTGGCACACATCTTCCAAATCTTCCTGGTTCTGAATTACCCGACCGGTAATATGGACAACCAGCTTCTGATACCTGGCCACCAGATATCGGAAAGCATTGGAATTGCCATTTTGCACCTGCCTGATTAATTCGGGTTCGTCCATACAGTGTGTTTGACTTCTAATCGCTGAAAAATGTTGCATCGTCTATGCAGAAAATTCCTTTTTCTGAAAAGATGAGTAAGAATCATTGAGCAATTTCATTGATTTTTAGGCCAGATGCAAATCGAAATGAAAAAAAAATACCGGTAACTGCAACCTATTCGATACAACGGAAGTCAACTGAGCAAACACAAACTTAAAAACAGAAAATTATGAGTGATGTATTAATGGCAGCGGTAGTATTTTTTGCAATCTACCAGATACTGAAAAATTTTACTGATTTCATGCTGAAACGGAAGGTCATTAAAAGCGGACATTTTGAGAAAGCTGAAATTCTCAGTCAGAAGGATGTGGAACCTACGGGCGAAGTCAATAAATACCCTTCGCTGAAATGGGGATTGGTTGCTTTCTTTGCGGGCTTGGGGTTTATAATAATAAATCAGATGAGTCCCGGTATTAATACCGATAACTACAACTATTTCATGCAGGGCAGCCTATTGCCTTTTGGTATCGAATTGGTTTCTATTTCATTTGGTTTCATTATTTATTTTATAATTGTGAACTTCAGCAACAAAAAGAAATAGCCGACGAACGAAGTGCATAAAAAAAGCGGGCTTTCAACCCGCTTTTTTTATTTTCAAATATCTCGATTAATAGAATTTCGAACGTTTGTCTTCGATTATAGAAACTTTTTTATGAGCCTCGAATGCCTGGTAATTTACACGGTAACTCATTGCTTGAACCAGACGGGTTTGTTCTCCGGCAATATCAGTATCTGTACCTTTGTTTACCGAAATTACTTTAACCAGGAAAACTCCTGAATTTCCTTTTACCGGGGCCGAAATTTTATTTTCGGCAAGGCTTGCAACGGCACCGATCACTGCTGGTTCCATTCCCAATTCAGGAACTGAATACGAAGCAAATGTAACGTTGTCTGCATTTTTCACCGAGCTTCTCAGTTTTTGTGCAATCGATTCAAGGTCGCCGCCGGTAGCTGCTTCCTTCGCTTTTGTCATTAGCAGATCGGCCTTTTTATCTTTGCGGACAGCCAGATCAACACGGAGTTTCACTTCTTCAAAAGAAGAAATTCCTTCTTCGGTGACACTAACCAGGGCAGCAATTACAAATTTATTTCCAAATTCAAAAATGCTGGAACCTTCGTTGTTTACCAGAATGTCATTTACATTTTCGGCCTGATAAGCGGCACGGATCAATCCGCGAGACATTTCCAAACCGGCAATATTCTGTTCGCTTTCGCCCACTGTGGCAACTTTTTTGTCGAGTTGCTGAGCAATTACAGCCTTTTTAAATGCCTCGTAATTCTGATTTTCGCCGGCAAATTTACTGGCCTGGCTATAATAATTCTGATATGTCTGTGTGCTCGGTGTTACTTTGCGTTCAACTACGGCCAAACGAACCTGTTTGGTTTCTTTTCCTTTTTTTGTTGGTTTTATCAGGTGAATACCAAATTGTGTGTTAGCCAGGTATACTTTATTTATTTCTCCATTGAAGGCTGCTTCTTCAAAAGGTTTTACCATCATGTTCCGGCCAAACCATCCCAAATCTCCGCCTTTTGCAGCCGATCCCGGATCTTCGGAATATTTGGTTGCCAGTTCGGCAAAATTAACGCCTTTATCGAGCAGGTTTTTCAGGCTGTCGGCCAGTTGTTGAGCTTTTGCAGCGCTTCCTGCAGTTTCCGGACGGATTAATATGTGGCTTGCAATTACTGAATCAGGCAACATTTTGAATGTGTCGATTTTTGCCAATTTGTATGATTCCGCTTCTTTGTACGGGCCATAAACATCACCTACATTTCCGTTGAATGCAAAATTGCCAAGTTCCGCAGAAAGTTGATCTTGTTTGAGGAACAATCCATCGAACCGAACATCTGAATTTACGTTTACAAACTGTGCATTTCCCTGCGAGTTGGTGAACTCAGATTTGATATCTCCAATCCATTTTTTTGCGTCGGCATCATCACTTTCCGATGCTTTTACTTCGAATGTAATGTATTCAATTCTCCGGCTTTTTTCCTGTTTGTATTCATCCTGATGAGCAGCATAGTATGCTTTCAGGTCTTTATCTGAAACGGAAACAGCGCTGTCTGAAATACTTGAATAGCTGAGCGGGATATACTGAAAGTTTACTTTCTTGTTTTTCTCTTCCAGGCTTTTTGTTGCTTCCGCTTTCGTAATATACAGCCCTTTGCTGATTAAACTATTATACTTTTCCTGGGTTTTTTCAGTTTTAATCTGATTTTCGACATACAACCAATACGCTTTTTGCTCCGGGGTTGCATTGGTCTGAAGCGATTTCAGGAAAGAAATTGCAAAATTTTTATCGAAAACTCCGGTTTGTGGGTTTCTGAATATTTGCTGAACAATTTGGTGAGGATTTGCTCCCTGAATTAAATCGAACAATTCTTCCGCGCTGACATCAACGCCGATTTCTTTGTAAACATCAGTCATCACCAACTCACGCAACATGGTTTGCCATACTTGTTCACGTACCTGATTCCAGGCATTTTCATCGAGTTGCGAAACTCCCATGTTCATTTTATAAACTTCAGAAAGCTCCTCAATCTTTTTTTGGAAATCGGGATATTGTACAGATTCTCCGTTAATTTCAGCAACTTCCAACTGACTGGGCCGCATTAATTTACTTCCGGCGTTAAGCATGTCGCCCAAGATAAATGCGAGCAAAGCAAGACCAATAATGATCGCTATTAATACACCGCCACGATCCCTGATTTTTTGTAATGTAGCCATTTAAATACGTATTGTTTTATTATGATATTTAGTTCAAAAATTTGAGCTACGAAGATAACAATTTTCAATATTAATCCTCAAAAATAGCTTTTTTTTTAGGTGTTGTCCAATATCTTAAGGTTTACCAATTCGATCTTTATGCTTGTTGCTTTCAATATTTTAAATTGAAAATTGTCTATTTGGATAACAGAGTTGATTTTTGGGATGCTTTCGTGATAAAAAAGAATAAACCCGGCCAGCGTTTCATAATTCTCGTTGACATTGATTTTCAGGTTGTATTTTTCGTTGATGGAATCGATTTCCATGCGCCCGGAAAAAATATATTCGTCGTCATCGATTTTCTTTTCAACGAGGTCGACCGTATCGTGTTCGTCTTCAATGTCACCGAAAATTTCTTCAAGAATGTCTTCGCTAGTGACCATTCCTGCGGTTCCGCCAAACTCGTCGACCACAATGGCGATGCTCCGGCGCTGCTGGATGAATTTGCTTAATAATTTGCTGGCGGGCATGGTCTCGGGCACAATCATCACTTTTTTAAGATTGGACTGAATCAATTCGGGTTTGTCGAAAATTGCTGAATGGTGAATGTATCCAATAATGTTATCAATATTGTCTTGATAAAAAAGAATGCGCGAATAACCGGTTTCGATGAACCTGCGTACCAAATCGTCCATCGATGATTGGATGTCCATCGCTTCAATTTCGGTGCGGGGAATCATCACTTCACGCAGTTTTACCTTCGAAAAATCGAGCGCATTACGAAATAATTTCACTTCGTTATCGAGCTCATTGTCCAATTCATCGAGGTCGTAGTGCTGTTCTTTTACAAAATGGTCGAGTTCGATTCGGCTAAGCATCATATTGTCGTCGCCTTCATCAAATTTTTCGTGAAACAGACCCCTGGTCAGCATTTTGGAACCCAGTGTGATGAGACGACTGGCTGGATGAAAAATAAAGTAAAACAACACCAATGGCAAGGAGAAAAACTTCAGAACACGATTTGGGTTGATTCGAAACACGGTTTTGGGAAGGAACTCGGCAGTTACCAGTATAATTAATGTGGAAACAATGGTTTGAAAAATCAAGACAAGGCTATCGGAATCCAAAAACTGGTAAAAAAAAGGTTCGAAAAATCTTGCAAAAGCAATACCGTAAACAACTAATGCGATAGTGCTTCCAATTCGCATGGTTGCAATGTATTGACCTGAATGGTGTGTAAATAAAGTAAGGATACGGGAGCTAAGAGAACTGTGCTTTTTATCGAGTTCGAGCCTCAGCTTGTTTGCTGAGACAAATGCAACTTCCATTCCGGAAAAAAAAGCCGAGAATAATACCATCGCCAAAATAATAAAAAGCCAATTCATAAGCAGGTTTATTGTTCTCCTTCTCCTTCCTCTACTTCGATATAAATTGTGCCTTTGGGGTTTTTGATTTTCCAGTTCGAGAAATCCTGGTTGGCTTCAAGTCCTATCCCTGTAATCACTTGATCAGCCCGGATGATTTTAACAAATTCGTCGGAATAAATTTTTCCTTTGTTTTCGTCCCACAAGAGTTGTTCGGTTTTCAGGGTGTCGCCGCTTGCATTTACCGCGACAACATTGTTCTTTGCTTCCCAACGTTCTTCTTTAGTGAAAAATTTGGCATAATTGCTCCGGATGCTGGCGGTAATATTCATTTTTGCATCGTATTTCTCGATGTGTACTCCCTGCGGGTATTCAATATATGGCGGATCTGTATCTTCCCGCCAAACAAGTTTCGGAGTGTTCAACTTATATCGGATTATTGTCGAGTCAGAATAAATCGTTTCAAAACCTTCAGCCGTAATACTGGGTTGGGTTTGGATATCGGCAAACTCTTTGACTTTTTGGATATCGCTTTCGCATGAAAACAAAAGCACTACAATCCCCGAGAAAAGGATTGTAATGCTTTTTCTGATAAGTATTTTTAGTATACAACTATTTATTAGCACGGATAGTGGTTGTTTCATTTATCCAGCTACCAATTTTAAACGGTTGCCCTTCCTGAAATCCGTCGAAGAACAATGTTTCTTTGGAAGGAAAATATTGAGAATAGGTTGCTATTTTCTCATTTGCTTTGGCTGCCTGATCCGGGTCGATTTTTTTCGCTTTATTGAAATAATCAACAGCCAGCCAGAACAAACTTAAATGATCGATTTCTTTTTCGCCGTAATATTTTGAATAGGCAGCAAACACATCGCCCAAAAACAGCAGTGCTTTGGCATTATTCGGATCGTTCGCCAACGATTTTTTCAGGAACCCTGCGGCTTCCTGATATTTTTGTTCTGAAGCAAAAGTATAAGCTCCAAGCTCAAAATAATACTTGCTTAACAAGGTCGCATCTTTTTCTGAAGCAATGGCTTGCAAATAGTAGTCTTTCCCTTTTGCAATATCATTTCGTTTCATGAACAGGCGTCCCATATTAAAAGCAGCTTCTGCTGATGGTTCCAGTTCGTACAATTTTTCAGAAGCCATTGCAAATAATTCGCTATCGGTACAATCCTGCTTGTCGAGCATGCGAAGCACTTTTTTCAATGACTCGAGATTAGCGGCCAACTGGTTGAATTTTGGTTTGTACAATTTGATCAAAGCATCGCAATCAGCGGCACCACTTACTTCAAAGATATTATTGATAGCCGTTTTCGATTCTGTATATTTTGTTTCGTTGGGCGACGCAGCAATGTATTTATCCAGAATATCGGAAACCAGCTCGTAATTTTCCAGAACTTTTTCTTTTGGGACCCCGCCTAGCTTGAACAAGCGAATGGTAACCTGCATGAAAACCACCAATACGGGGGTTTCAGTTTTATCGCCTTCTTCTTTTATTGCTTCATCGAGGTATCCATACGCTTTTTTCATAATCTCGTTCAACTGTTCATCTGTCCAGTTTTCGTTTTGTGTTTTAAATTTGGAATAATCAACTCCCTGACGACCACGAACAAAACCTTTCTCTCCGAAATATTTTATCCTTTTGTCGTACACGTTCATTACTGAATCGATGTAGAAGTTTTTTTCAGTCCAAGTGTTTGCCTGATTAAATTTGGCTTCAAACATATTGCAGCCATGCAGATAAATATTTTTGGTTGATTTTGGATAAGTCCGATAGAGTATCCTCCATGGTTCCAATGCCGATTTGTAGTCTTTCTGCCGATAGAACTGATCGTACATGGTCAGGTTATTGGTAAACTTACGGTCGTTATCTTTGATTAGTTCCACATCCGTTTTCAGGATGGCTCCAACTTCCTGTTCCTCTTCCTTCTGGGGAATAATTCCATCGAAACTAAAATCGAACACATCGCCTTCTTTTCCTTCAATTTCAAGTTTACGGCAGTCGTCGATAAATGTAAATTTGAGAAATTTTGTTTTTGGATCGGCATTAATCGTATATTTTCCATCGAAACTTGTCATAAACGATTCAGACGATTTATGAGCTTCAACGGTTACCCCTGCTGCCGGTTTTCCTTCCCTGTAAACAGTACCTGTGATAACACGCTGTGCCAACGATGTCAGGCTCAACAGTGCCACAAGTATTGCGGAGAGAGTGATTGTTTTAAATAGAATCCTTTTCATACTTGGTTAATCAATAATTTATTTAATAAATTTTCTTCATAAATTCTTTCTTCAGTTCAATATTACAGATTCCTTATATCGATGGCCATCAACAGCTTCCTCTGTAATATATTTTGGCACTCTTCATTTTATGGAATCCAAATCTTGTGCCAAATCCCAATAATCAGGTTTAAATATCTGTGAAATAAAACAAAAAGTCTAATGAATAGAAGGGAAACAAATCTGTTTTCTATCGATTATTAAACTCTAAAATCCTATTTAACCCAATGAGGGTCAAATAAAAGTGTACAAATATGGAACTTTTTAATTTTTTATCAAAGAAATTTACGTCTCCACCTGTAATAATAACTTTTAAATTTTCGTAATTTTTGTTTAAAGTCTGAATATATTGCTCAACTTCAAATAAAATTCCGTTCTGCACCCCCGAACGAATTGCCTCCGTGGTATTTCTCCCGAGCAGGGGAAAGTCATCGCCGGCTTCAATTAACGGCAGTTTTCCGGTGAACGTATTCAACGCCTTATACCGCATTTCCAGGCCAGGCGAAATATTGCCACCCATGAACTGGTTTTTCGAATTGACCAAATCGAATGTGATGGCAGTACCTGCATCAATAATCAAAATATTCTGGTTCGGGAACAGCTCGTTTGCACCGATTGCAGCGGCCAGCCGATCCTTGCCCAGCGTTTCCTTGCTTTCGTAAAAATTCTCAATGGGAATCAGTGTCCGGTGATCTAATTCAATGAAAAGATCGAATTTTTTAGCAAGAATATGTTTCAGTTCCGGAGAATAGGGTTTGGTTGCGGCAAGTATGGCTTTGTTCAAGGTCGGATGTTCACCCAGCAACGATTCAATATATTCTGGTGTCAACTCGTCGAGCGGCATGTTGAATATGAAATCGCTGTTGTTGAACAAGGCGATTTTTGTACGCGAATTTCCTATGTCGATAATTAAATTCATCAATCCTCCAGTCGTTGACTGATGTCCAATGCCTTTACCGAGTGGGTCAGTGCACCAATCGAAATATAATCGACCCCCGTGGCCGCAACTTCTCTTAAACGTTCGAGCGTCATGTTTCCTGACGCTTCAACTTTGGCCTGCCCGGCAATCATTTCAACGGCTTTTTTCATCGTTGCATTGTCCATATTGTCGAGCATAATAATGTCAACTTTTTTATCGATCGCTTCCTGCACCTGTTCCAACGTGGTTGTTTCCACTTCAATTTTGATGCCCGGGGCAATTCGCTTCCGTATTTCGTCAACCGCCTGCATAATGCCGCCAGCTACTTCAATGTGGTTATCCTTAATCATCACCATGTCGTAAAGTCCGATCCGGTGGTTCGACGATCCTCCGGTTTTTACGGCATATTTATCGAGCAGACGAAAGCCCGGCAATGTTTTGCGGGTGTCCAGAATTTCAGTTTTAAAATCTTTTACTGCATCGGCATACATCCTCGACATGGTTGCAATGCCCGACATACGTTGTAGAAAGTTCAGTGCCGTGCGTTCGCCTGTAAGCAGCGAGCGGTAAGTGCCTTCGAATTCAACAATTGCATCGCCTTTTTTTACCGCGCCGCCATCTGCAATTTTCACATTCCAAACCAGTTGGCTGTCGAGACTGCGAAAAACCATTTCTGCCACTTCCAATCCGGCCACAACCCCGTCAGCTTTGGCAACCATTTTGGCTTTCTTTCTGCTGGAAGCCGGTATTAAATTATCGGTCGTTATATCTCCGCCAGCCACATCTTCAGTGAGCGCCAAGTCAATTAAAACACGGGCGGCTTTAATTTCTGCTTCGTTCATCTTCATCTTCTGACTTCTGTAAATTTCGGTTCTTTATTTTTTTGCTGAATAATATGCACCTTGAAATCGGGGTTTTGTTTCTGAAAATCGTCGCGGATATGCCCCCCGCGGCTTTCTTCGCGAATAAGGGCCGAACGACTGATCAGCAAGCAGGTATCAACAACATGTTTGATTTTTATATAATTGTACTGCTGCACTCCCTGCGGAATGCTCCGGGCAATCTCTTCCAACTCGCGAATCGTTTCTTCCATCGTCGATTTTTCGCGCACAATACCCACATTCCGGCTCATTATTCCGGCAATCCTGTTTTTTGTTTCGAGGAAGAGATTTTCATTCTGAACATCGACATCGATGGGCAAAATGCCGGTTGGCTGCCATTCGGGATAATTTTTCTGATGCGCTTTTTCGCTGGCCCGTTTCCCGAAAACAAGGCATTCGAGCAATGAATTACTGGCCAGCCGGTTGGCTCCCATCACCCCGGTCGATGCCACTTCGCCGCAGGCAAACAAGCCAGGAATATTGGTTTCGCCGTTCAAGTCGGTATGGATGCCGCCTACCATGTAATGTGCGGCGGGCGCAATGGGAATCAGATCTTTGCTGAGATCCAGGTTGAATACCAGTAACTTTTGGTAAATATTTGAAAACCGGGTTTTTATTTTTTCTGAATCGAGATGAGCCAGTGACAGATGAATAAAATCGCAATTAAATTTTTGCATCTGTTTAAAAATTGAAAAGGCCACCACATCGCGCGGGGCAAGTTCTGCCTGTGGATGAATGTCTTTCATAAACCGTTCGCCTTGCGGATTAAGCAACCAAGCTCCTTCGCCGCGCACTGCCTCGCTGATTAGGAAAGCTTCTTGCCCGGGCACATAAAGTGCTGTCGGATGGAACTGAATAAATTCGACATCCGCGATTTCAGCGCCGGCTTCGTAAGCCATTGCAATGCCATCGCCGGTAGCCGTATGCGGGTTGGTTGAGCGGTCGTAAACCCGCGACAGTCCTCCGGTTGCCAGAATTGTTGCTTTGGCCGTGAAAACAATATTTTCGCCACAGGTAAAGTCAGTAGCCTGTATTCCACGGCATTGGCCATCAGTAATCAATAATTTAACAGCTGCGGTAAATTCAAAAGGTTGAATTGAAGGTTGCTCAATCACTTTTTGAAGTACAAAACTGGTAAGCGCCTTTCCGGTAGCATCACCTCCCGCATGTAAAATACGGCGTTTGCTGTGCCCTCCTTCAAGCCCCAATACAAACTGGCCGTCTTCCTGATCGAATTTCATGCCCATTTCAATCAGCTCCTTTACCCGTGCCTGTCCTTCTTCGACCAGTATTTTAACTGAATCGTGGTCGCAAAGGCCACGCCCTGCAATCAATGTGTCGTGTATATGTATGTCGAATGAATCGTTTTCGCTCATCACGCAAGCGATTCCGCCTTGGGCATAATAGGAATTGCTGGTATCGAGTTGCGATTTGGTAATTACAGCAACCGTTCCAAACCTGGAGGCATGATAGGCAGCCGTCAGGCCTGCGAGGCCGCTTCCTATCACAATCGTGTCAAAATGTTTTATTTGCATCGAGGCAATTGCTTGTTTTTTAACAAGCAGCAAAGGTATAAAATATGGACAACAGAGAGTGATTAATAAACAGTAGTTTTCGCTTCGGTAACTTTATTTTAAGACGACCTTCTTATCGTATGCCGAAAACATTTCCTTTGCATCATCTTTATTTCGGATGCTTCACCGGAACTAAAACGACAAGCAACCTCCGTTTTCAAATTATCGGATTTTTGGGAGATACAGAAGAATCTAATTGAGCGAAGGATTTTCAGGGTAATTGACCCACAACGAATATTTGCCGCCAACTGCTTTTACTGCTTCTTCCCACAATTCCTGCTCCGAGTTGCGCATCACTTCACTTTGCTTTATTTCAGAAACCAGCCATGAATTTTCCCGGATTTCTTCTTCCAACTGGCCCGGGGCCCAGCCCGAATAACCGACAAAAAACCGAATTTGGCCGGAAGTAACGACTCCCGAACGAATTTGTTCTTTCAGTACATCGAAATCGCCTCCCCAATACAGGTTTTCCTTGATGTGGATGCTTCCCGGGATCTGGTCTCCCAGCGAATGGATAAAATACACCGAATCGGGACTTACCGGTCCTCCCAAATACACTTCCGCATTGAATCCAGGCAGATCGTCGAACAAATCATGAATCGGAAAATCAATTGGTTTATTCAGGATAAAACCCACAGCGCCTTTTTCGCCATACGAGGCAAGAAGGATGATCGACCGGTTAAAATAGCTGCCCGGGAGAAAGGGCTCGGCAATTAAAATCCGCCCTTTTTCCGGTTCAATATCGTTGGTCTTAATGCGAAATATATCGCTGTTCTGGTTCATTTTTTATTTTTATCCTGTTACAATTTAGTAAAATTCGAATAACTATCAAATACTTACGGGTTTTTGTTTTCGCAATAAAGTAGTTTTTGTCGAAAAAGACTTTATTTTTTTCTGGAAACAGGGATGTGAGGGGATTTTTTTAAGTAAAACTTTCGGAAATTCTGAAAAGGGGAAGATTTATTTTCCTTCAACGATTACAAAGACATCTTCATTCTCCTTTTTCATCTGAAATTGTTCGCGGGCAAATTTTTCCAAGTTCTCATCGTTCGTTTGCAGCTCGTAAAGTTTTTGTTTGTCTGCCTCGATTTTTTTCTTGTAAAATTCTTCCTGTTCTTTCAGTTGCCGGAGTTTTTCGCGATTTTGGTAATGTTGCAGTAGGTTGTGCTGGTCGAAAAACATGATCCAGGCAAAAAAAGAAATGAAAACAAGAAAATACTTGTTGCTGATTTTTGACCAAATGAAATGTAAAACCTTCTTCATTTTATGCCTGAATTTTAGGCAAATTTATATTTTTTTCAGAAGCAAAAAAAGGAGATACTGAATTCGTTTCCTGATATTTTATTTTCTCTGGAATTTTATTCCTCATCGGCCTGAAAATTCGGATAGGTATACGTTTGTGGAGGCACAAAATTTTCTTTAATGGTGCGAATTGAAACCCATCGCAACATATTGAAAACAGAGCCTGCCTTGTCGTTGGTGCCCGATTTGCGTGTGCCGCCAAAAGGTTGTTGGCCAACTACCGCGCCGGTTGGTTTGTCGTTGATGTAGAAATTACCGGCCGCATTTTCCAACCGTTTGGTGTATTTTGCGATGTTGTACCGGTCTTTTGAAAAGATTGCCCCCGTGAGTGCATAATTCGAAGTCCGGTTCAAAATATCCAGCATCCGATCAAGTTCTTCGTCTCTGTATATATAAATAGTAAGTACCGGGCCGAAGAGTTCTTCTTTCATGGTAATGTAATCAGGCTTTTTAGCCAGAATAACCGTTGGTTCTATAAAATAGCCGACCGATTTATCACAGTTTCCACCCCAAAGAACTTCCGCATAATCATCTATTTTTGCGCTGTCGATAAAACCTTTCAGTTTATCGAACGAAGTTTCATCGATAACTGCATTCATAAAATTGGTAAAATCTTCAGGGGCTCCCATTTTTACGGTTGCTAATTCATTACCCAGTCGTTCGAAAACATCGGGCCAAATACTTTCGGGAATATAAGCACGCGAAACCGCCGAACATTTTTGCCCCTGATACTCGAACGCACCACGCACCATGGCAATGACAAGTTCCTGGGGATCGGCTGTTTCATCGGCAAAAATAAAATCTTTGCCACCGGTTTCGCCGACAATACGCGGATACGATTTGTACTTGTGTATATTTTCGCCGATGGTTTTCCATATATTCTGAAAGATTTCGGTTGAACCGGTATAATGAATCCCTGCAAAATCGGGCGAACTGAAAATTATATCGGCAGCAGCAGGCCCCGGAACAAATACAAGGTTGATCACCCCATCGGGAAGACCGGCTTCCTGAAGGATTTCCATGATAACGATAGCCGAATAAATGGCAGTTTTCGATGGTTTCCAAACCACCACATTGCCCATCATGGCAGGCGCTGCCGGTAAGTTTCCGGCGATTGAGGTAAAATTGAACGGGGTCAGCGCAAAAACAAAACCTTCCAGAGGTCTGAATTCGCTGTAGTTCCAAGTACCCGAAGCCGAGTCGGGTTGCATTTTATAAATGTCAGTCATACATTTTACCCCGAAACGGAAAAAATCGGCCAATTCGCAGGCCGCATCAATTTCGGCCTGAAAAATATTTTTCGACTGCCCCAGCATGGTTGCAGCATTCATTTTTGCACGATAGGGGCCGGTCAGCAAATCTGCTGCTTTTAAAAAGATGGAAGTACGATGTTGCCATGGAAGGTCGACCCATTTTTCCCGGGCTTCCATTGCTGCATCGATTGCCTGTTGCACATGGGAAATATCGCCCTGTGAGTAATAACCTAAGGTGTGCTTAATTTCGTGAGGTGGGAATATCCTGATTTTTCGATCCGTAGTAACCTCCTTCCCTCCAATAATCATCGGAATATCAACTTCTTTCGATCGCAGTTCTGTCAACATAACCTGTACTTCCGCTCTTTCGGGAGAGCCGGGAGCGTATGTTTTTACAGGTTCATTTCTTGCAACCGGTACGTTATAAAATCCTTTTGGCATTTCCTGATATTTTATTGTTCGTACGTTTCCTATTACAAAACTATCGATTGCATATTTTTTATTTACTAATAAAAGTCAGCGACAAAAATCAGTTTTTATTTTCCGTGGAACCTAACATAAAAAAGCATCAGAATCTAAAAATTACTATATTTAGTGCGATTTTAAACAATCTGACCGTCATACGTTGAATGTTAAAAACGCTGAATAATTTTATACGAAAAAGATACCGTATTGATTCTGAAGATGAGCTGCGTAAGTTTATTGCGCTTTCTTTGATCAGTATTGCCGGATTGATTCTGGCAATATCGTTATTGGTACGCGACCTTCTTGGTTCCTATTCTGAAGGAAGCATCCCCGGTGATGTTGCGTTGTTTATGGTATTCTGTCTTTTTTCGTATAATCTTCATTTTGGCAAAATAAAATGGACTGTAAACACCGTTTTCCTCCTGCCTTTTGTAGCCTATTTTTATTACATGTCGAACGAATATTCGCCGTATCCGGTTCCCGATTCTATTCACATGACGGTATGGAGCCTGCTGCCCGGCTTTTTATTCATTTTATTTTTTACTGAGAAATCATATAAGATAATTGTTTACTATTTATTGGTTGCTGCAACATTGGTTTATCATCTTTCCCTGGCAGGCAAGATTCATGCTGCATTGATTTTGCAATGGCCTTCTTCCGAAAAAATTACAAACCCGCTGGCGCTTACAACGATAATCTTCATCGTTTCATTTTTGATCTCGTGGTACTACCAAAAAGCAATACACAAGCTGAAAGAGGACGTATTCGAAATCCATGAACGCATGAATAAATCGTTCAAATCCATGCATCAGGGACTGATGGTGCTTGAAATAGAAAACGATGAATTCAATACGCCGGTGAACCTGCGAATAAAAAAGGTAAATAATTCGTTTGAAGGCATTTTTAAACTATCGTCGCGCGACCTTTCGGGGAAAGATGCAGGATTGATGTTCCCTCGTCTGTTCCGGGGCGCTTTCGACTGGAATGACATTTATTTTGTTTCCAAAAAACAAAAATTTGAATTTTATGCCGAACATCTCGACCGGTGGTTCGAAGTATATAATATCCGTCCCGGCGGCAACCAGATCGTCAGTATGTTTTACGATGTAAGCACCCGGCAGAAAAGCATCGACCAATTGAAAGAAAGCCGCAAACGGTTTCAGGTACTGCTCGAAGCAATTCCCGATATGTTCTTCATCATCGACAAGGATGGTATTTATGTCGATTTTATGCTGAAGGAAAACGATAATATCCATATCGACCCTGATGAGATCATCGGCAACTCGATTTCAGAGGTGGGTTTTTCAGAAAAAATGTCGAGAAAAATTTTCCAGTGCATCCAGGATTGTATCCGTTTCGATTCGATCGAAACCATTGAGTACGCGTTGGAAGTCGAAAATGGCACGGCCATGTTCGAAATGAGAATTGCCAAACTGAGCGATGAGTCGGTTATTTCAATTGCCCGCGACATTACAAAACGTAAAATTGCCGAAATAAAACTGGAAGAAGCAAAAAACAGGGCAGAAGAATCGGATCGTTTGAAGTCGGCATTCCTTGCCAATATATCGCACGAAATACGAACCCCGATGAATGCAATTATCGGTTTTTCGAAAATGGTAAGTTCTCCTGATTTTAATATCGATGAAAAAAATAAATTTCTCGAAATCATTATTTCAAATGGCAAATTATTGATGACTCTTATCAACGACATGATCAGCCTTTCGAAAATAGAAAGCGATCAGGTCGATCAGGTTAAATCAAACTGTCTGGTGAACGATATGCTGGTTGTTATGTACAAGGAATTTATGCTCGAGATAAAAGAAAACCAGAAAGTTACACTGAAGCTAAAAAACGAAAATGCCAATCCGAAATTTTCAATTTATACCGATCAGAATTTACTGAAAGACATACTGGAAAAGTTGATTGACAATGCCTTGAAATTTACAGAAAGAGGAATCGTTGAATTTGGCTACCGTACCCTTAAAGACGGGCAAATTGAGTTTTTTGTGAAAGATACAGGGATTGGTATTGCCGAAGAGGATCAGGATAAAATATTTGTGCGTTTTCACCAGCTCGACAACCGGACTACCCGAAATTACGAAGGCACCGGACTGGGGCTGTCAATTGCGCAACATTATGTGATGTTGCTGGGTGGTAAGTTAAAAGTGTCATCGAAACCGGGAATTGGTTCTACCTTCTACTTTTCTCTTCCCATGGATAACCCGGACGGACATTTGAAAGTAGTTCGTTAAACATCATTTTCCTGCTTTATTTTCCAACCAAAGAAATGCTTTTCCCAAATATTCGGTAATATCTCCTGCAATCAATGAATATTCGCCGCGTTCTTTAACTGCCAGATTACCGGCAAGTCCGTGAAGATAAACTGCAATCATAGCTGCATCTTCAGCGCTGTATTCCTGGGCCAGCAGGCCAAGAATAATACCGGTCAAAACATCGCCGCTACCGGCGGTTGCCATTCCAGGGTTTCCTGTGGTATTGAAAAACACCCGTCCGTCAGGAAAACTGATACGCGTATGTGCGCCTTTCAGCACAACAATAACGTTATATTTTTCTGAAAAAGCTATTTGTTGTTGAAGTTGCGTATGCGAATCTTCCGTTTCCCCGGTAAGCCGTTCAAATTCTTTCGGATGTGGTGTTAAAATGGCATTCTTCGGAAGCAAATCCAGCCATTCTTTATTTTCAGAAAGAATATTCAGGGCATCGGCATCCAAAACCAACTTTTTGGGAGCGGCAAGCAGCAACGATTTCAGCGCTCGTTGGCAGTTGCATTTTTGCCCGATTCCAGGTCCGGCGCCAACAGCTGAGAAAAGCGATAACTCGGGAAACTCGGTAAACATCAGATCCGACGGATCGATGGAACACATCGCCTCGGGAACTGCAGTTTGAAGAACTTTGTAGCCCTCGTGTGGTACATGACAAGTGAGTAATCCGCAACCCGCCCGCAACCCGGCTTTTGCAGCCAGGACTGCCGCCCCCATTTTACCGTACGAACCGGCAATCAGCAAGGCATGTCCGTAGGTTCCCTTGTGCGAAAACTTCTTTCTTTTTATTATTTTTTCTGAAATGAAATCTTCCGTCAGGAAGTAATATGGAGTTGGAATTTGCCGGATTGCATCGGGATGAAGGCCGATGGGCAGCACTTCCCAGTCGCCCAGAATTTCATCGTGTTCAGGAAAAAAGAAACTGAGTTTCGGAAACTGAAAAGTAAATGTGCGGCTGGCCCGGATCACTTTCGAAAGATCGTTTTTCGAATTGTCATCGCCAAACAAGCCGCTTGGAATATCAATGGCAATTACTTCACAGCCCGATTGGTTGATCATCGCCACAAGTTTTTCGATGATCCCGTCGAGTTGGCGGGAAAGCCCGGACCCAAACAGGCCGTCAATCACCAGTTCCTCGCCGTTCAGAACCGGGAAGTCATTTTCATCAGAAATAGTGAATAACCCGACTTTGCCTTGCCCGACCAGTCGTTGCCAGTTTACGGCAGACGAACCTTGTAACGCTTTGCCAAAATCAGGCAAGTATACTTTTACCGAATAATCGTGATCAGCCATCATGCGGGCAATGGCCAGGGCATCGCCGCCATTGTTCCCTGGTCCGGCAAAAACGGCCAGCGTTTTTTCGTTCGAAATGTTATAAATCAACCAATTTACAATTTGCAACGAAGCGCGTTCCATCAAATCGATATCCGCAATGGGTCCGTTCTCGATGGTATATTTATCGATTTCTGCAATTTGTCGGGTGCTGAAGATTTTCATTTCTGTATGTTTTGTCCATAAAATTACAAAATATAGAATTACCGTGGTTTCTTAAAATTTTTAAGGTTGGAATAAAAAGACCAAGTGAATAATATCGGATATTTTTCACTTTCAAAATGAAAATTATCCGCTTCAGGTAAAAGCTTATGAATACCCCGATAATTCAGTTTCACTACTTGCCATTTAATCAGACATGCTGATATAAATCAAATCAGGGCAAACGCATCTATTTTTTTTATCCCCCCAGTATGCAGGGCTACACTTTATACCGATCATTTTGAAACTGGAATGATGATATTTAGACAAACCAACGGCCTGAAAGGCCAGTTTATTTTAGCCCAGGGCAAACGGAGTGACGCCCTGGGTAGGAAAATGGGCGTTAAAATCGTCCGCGCTATAACATATTTTGAAAGGTTGTCGTTATTTCGGACGAAGAGGTATGCATCCAAATTTCGTCCGAAAGAAGATTTTTGCCTTTGTTATTGTTACCGCGCGGACGGTTTTTCTATTATTCCTTTTACCCCAGACGTTGTCTGGGGCTAGAATAAGCTGGCCTTTCAGGCCGAAGAAAATGAGTTATGCAATACTTGCATTTTAGATGCGTTTGCCCTGTAAATCAAATTTAAGTCCCCGAAAAGTTGATTATATTTGTCATTATTGCAAAACTTTACACAAAATACGACTTTACTAACTTAAAAACTTGAATATGCTGAAAGGACATCCCAGAGGGCTATTGGTCGCCTTCTTTGCCAATATGGGCGAACGTTTTGGTTTTTATACCATGATGGCGATCCTGGTGCTTTTTCTTCAGGCTCGTTTTGGATTAACAGAAGAAACCGCCGGAAGTATTTATAGCTGGTTTTATTTTGGGATTTATGCTCTTGCCCTGATTGGCGGGATGCTTGCCGACGCCACCAAAAAGTACAAACTGGTTATTTTTTCTGGAATTGTGATTATGCTTGCGGGTTATGCAGCGTTGGCTATTCCGGGCATGTCGCTGACGATTACCGTGATCAGTTTGTTTGTAATTGCCTTCGGAAACGGCATGTTCAAAGGTAACCTGCAGGCGGTGGTTGGCCAGTTATACGATGATCCGAAATACTCAAAGCTGCGCGACTCGGCTTTTATGATTTTCTATATGGGAATCAATGTGGGCGCTTTTTTTGCCCCGTTTGCCGCTACCGGAATGCGCAATTACTGGCTGAAAGTGAATGGTTACCTGCACGACGGAAGCCTGCCGGCATTGTGTCACCAGTTTAACAACGGACAGTTAAACGACACCACACAGTTCGCAGAACTTGCCAATAAAGCCAGTTTAACCGGCCCTGTTACCGATTTGTCAGCCTATGCACAAAACTATATCGCTGTTTTCTCGCAAGGATATAATTATGCCTTCGGAATTGCTGCCGGCGCTATGATTATTTCCATGTTGGTTTATATTTTCTTCCAGAAGTATTTGCCCAATAAAGAAAAACAAGTGGTTGTTGCCGAAACCAAAACGACCGAAAAGAAAGCACAATTCAAACCTGTGCCGGTTATTGCTGCGTTGGCTGCCGCATTCATCGTGGCATTCCTGATCAGCCTGGTAAAAGATTTTACGACCGGAATGGCTTTCGGGCTTTTTGCTGCTTTCGTAACCTGGATTATTATGGCATCGACCAAAGAGGAGAAACCCCGCGTTATTTCTCTGATTATGGTTTTTTTCGTAGTGATTTTCTTTTGGATGTCGTTTCATCAGAATGGATTGACGCTTACTTTTTATGCGCGCGATTACATTGTAAAAGAAGTGGGACCGTTTACTAATTTATTTTTTACGCTTGGATCAATTCTCTCTGTAATTGGCGCCATTGCCGGCATTTTCCTGTTGATCGGAAAAAACAAAAAGCTGTTGACTCGACTGATGGGCGCATTGTTGCTGGTTGTTGGCGGAGGACTTTCGTACTGGTTTGTTCAGAATAATGAAGCATCGAACGCCATTGCCCCTGAAGTATTCCAATCGTTCAACCCGTTGTTTATTGTGGCGCTGACCCCATTGGTAATGGGAATTTTTGCCCTGCTGAACAAAGTTGGAAAAGAACCATCGACCCCGAAAAAAATAGGCATCGGGATGATTGTTGCCGCTCTCGGATTTTTAATTGTGTTGGTTGCGTCACTGGGCCTCATTTCTCCCCATACTCTCGCAGGACAGCCTGTCCCCGATAGTTCAAGGGTTTCGCCATATTGGCTGATCGACAGTTACCTGATTTTAACCGTGGCCGAATTATTCCTGAGCCCGATGGGATTGTCGTTCGTATCGAAAGTAGCGCCACAGCGTTTCCAGGGATTGATGCAGGGCGGTTGGCTTCTGGCAACAGCAGTTGGCAACAAATTACTGTTTGTGGGAAGTTTCTTCTGGGGAAAATTGGAATTATGGCAGTTGTGGCTCATTTTTATTGTTTGCTGTCTGGTTTCAGCTACATTTATTTTTGCCATTCTAAAACGTTTGCAAAACGCGACGAAATAACATTTATAAAAATGAAATCAATAAAAAAACAATACTTCTTCTTAACCATCGTCTTGTTGCTTTCATCTACGACTTGTTTGTGTGGTGAAAAAGACAGTCTGGCTGTCAATACGATACAAGTGATTATTGAACCTGATAAAACCTGCCAGTCCATCGAAGGGTGGGGAAGTTCGTTATGCTGGTGGGCTGGTCAGGTCGGAAAATGGGAAGAAGCTAAAATTGACAGCATTGTCGATTTGATTACTTCACCCGATAAATTGAATATGAATATATTCAGGTACAACATTGGTGGAGGCGACGACCCATCGCATATTGACGGGCACATGGTTAAAGGGAAAGGGAAGAGAGCCGAAATGGATGGTTTTAAAGATTCGCCCGATGCCCCCTACAACTGGAAAGCAGATGAAGCGCAACGTATCATCATGTTAAAAATAAAAGAGAAAAGACCGGATGCCATTTTTGAAGCATTCTCGAATTCTCCTCCTTATTGGATGACTTACAGTGGTTGTTCAGGCGGAAATATTGACCCGAAAAGCGATAATCTGAAGCCGGAATATTACGAAGCCTTTTGCGATTACCTGGTTGATGTTTGCACGCATTACAAAAACGTGTACGGAATCGAATTTAAAACGCTGGAGCCTTTTAACGAATCGACATCGGGCTATTGGAACTACCTGGGTAGCCAGGAAGGATGCCATTTTGAGCCTGACTCTCAAATGAAAATTATCCGGATTTTGTATCCGAAATTGAAAACTTCAGGATTGAATACGGTTATTTCTGCTTCGGATGAAACGAATATTGCTTCTTTTATCCATGTTTTGAAAGAATATCAAAAAAGCGGTGACATACTGGATAAAATAGGCCAGCTTAACACCCATACGTATTCCGGGACGAACGAAGAACGCATGGAAGCCGGCGCCCTGGCAAAGTCAACAGGCAAAGCATTCTGGCAATCGGAAACAGGCCCCGGTGGTTGGAAAGAAAAAGTAAAAGGACTTGAAAATAACCTTTTGCTTACGCAAAAACTTTTCAACGACATGCGTATCATGAAACCACAGGCCTGGATCGATTGGCAATTGCTGGAAGAAAACAATGATATATGGGGATTGATTATCTGCAATTTTAAGTCGCACGACTATTCGGTAATTAAAAATTTCTATGCCAGGATGCAGGTTACAAGATTCTTTAAACAAGGTTATCGGATTATTGAAAGCGGAAATGAATCAGTTCTTGCTGCCGTCAGTCCTGAGAAAACAGAGGTGGTGGTTGCCGTTCTGAACACATCTGCTCTTGGTAAATCGTTTTGCCTGAATTTAAATTCATCGTATAAAACAAAAAAAGGAGCCCGGGTTTACAGAACCAGTGCGACTGAAAATTGCGCCGGTCTTTTGTCTTTAAAAATTAGCGGAAAACCAATACAATACGATGCTCCCGGGCATTCGGTCACAACCTTTGTTTTGCCAATACAAAAAGAATAGAGACAGGAAAATATTTCAGGCATTTCTCGCCGCAATTATTTTAAAATGAATAAAACCCAACTGATCATGAATAAGAAACTGATTTCACTGATTTCCGTGAAAGAAATCATTTTTGTAGTCTTTCTTTTTGCCTTTTCATTTACGGTCAAATCAGAAAAACCCAATATTATCCTCATCAATATCGACGACATGGGTTGGCGCGATGTTGGTTTTATGGGGTCGGAATATTACGAAACACCCAACATCGATGCACTCGCCGGGCAGGGAATGATTTTTATGCAAGCGTATTCAGCAGCATCCAACTGTGCACCCAGCCGTGCCTGTATGATGAGTGGGCAATGGACTCCACGGCACGGAATTTTTACGGTTGGCAATTCGGATCGGGGCAAAAGTAAAGACCGAAAGCTGATCCCGACGACCAACAATGAATACCTTTCAGATACCAACCTGGTTATCCCCGAAGTGCTGAAGAAAGCAGGGTATATTACTTGTCATGCCGGGAAATGGCACCTTTCCGACGATCCGCTGAAACGCGGGTTCGATGTAAATATTGGGGGCTGCCATGCCGGAAGTCCGGGAAGTTATTATCCTCCCTACACAAAGGTTCCACTCGATGCTCCTTCGGACAATTATTACCTGACGAACCTGATTATGGATAAAACGGTGGATTTTGTAAAGTCGGTTGGAAACAAACCGTTTTTTCTTTATTATGCTCCGTATGCGGTACATACTCCCATTCAACCGGTGAAAAATTTGTTGCCCAAATACGAGGGCAAAACCGAATGGAATGGACAAAACAATGCCAAATATGCAACCATGGTTGAAAATGTGGACACCCAGATCGGAAGGTTGATTTCGACATTAAAAGAATCGGGCGCACTAAAAAATACGTTTATTCTTTTTACATCAGATAATGGCGGGCACTACGGCATTACAAAACAGTGGCCGCTTCGTTCGGGCAAAGGATCCTATTACGAAGGAGGTATTCGCGAACCGATGTTTGTGTATTGGCCGGGGAAAATTAAAAGCGCTACAAAATCGGATGTTCAGGTCAGCAGCCTCGATTTTTTTCCTACTCTTTTGGAGGTCGCAGGAGCTGAAAAACCGGCAGGAAAAATTCTTGACGGTCAGAGTATTTTGCCTGTTTTAACAGAAAAAGGAACCTTGGAGGAACGTCCGTTCTTCTGGCATTTTCCTATTTACCTGGAAGCCTACGTGAAAGAAGGCGACCGCACTCAAGATCCTTTGTTTCGCACACGTCCGGGTTCGGCAATTCGGTTGGGCGACTGGAAACTGATCGAATATTTTGAAAATAATGATCTCGAACTTTATAACATTAAAGAAGATATCAGCGAGGAAAATAATTTGGCAGCATCCAATCCTGAAAAACTTCGGGAATTGAAAACCATGCTGGAAAAATGGAGGAAAGAAACGAATGCTCCCGTTCCAAACATCTTAAATCCTGAATTTGTTCCCAAGTAAAATATCAGAAAACAAGAGCCTGATTGAGCATCTCTGAAATATGCAAAATCAATGAATGTTTCAATATTCACTGATCTTGCGTATTTCCTTACAAAGGGATATTTCATTTATTTGAAGATCGGGAACAGCATATTTATTGCGCAAATTAAATTCGGGATATTGCACAATTCGCTACATTTGTTTTTAGCCATTCCGGATATCGTCCTTGTGACATTGACCGGCAATTCAAAAATCGTAAAAACCTAATTCACTCTCACTATGAAGAAAAATGTTTTGGTGATACTTGCCTGCCTTTTATTCACTGCAACTTTTGCACAAAAGAACTTGTTGAAAAATGCTCCCGACTATCAGATTTTCGAAGGGAATATGGAGAGCCTGACACCGAAAATCCTTGTTTCGAATAAGGAATTAACCAAAGAAGAAGGCATATCAGAAAAATATCAAATTCAGTCATTTCAGAAAAGCGATGAGAAGAATGACATAAACGTACTGGTTGAAATCACGAAATTCTTAAGCAACCCGTTAGACGCCAATCCGCTGGCTGCTTTTCTGAAAAAAAGCCGTTCGCTTGATCGCAGGCTGTCGCTAAATAGCATGGCTTTTATCGATTTCGAGGGCGATGTCGAAGATGCAATTACCAAGCCTGAAAAAAACAGGGTTTTTTGTCAGGTAAATGTCGATCCTGAAGAAGGGAGCGATTTTCGTGTTAAACAAGGCGGTGAAAAAATGAAAAAGAAAGAATTTGGGATGGATTTGGACGCCATGTTCAACTATGTGAATTCATTGCTGAAAGGGAGCTTTCACGATGCCGAAGCCAAGTGGGTGTTTAGTAAGGAATACCGGCACTTTTATTATGCGGCAGCAGGAAATGTATATGTAAAAGTTGAAGTGTACGCCCATAATACAGCTCCCGAAGAATCGCCTGATGCACGAAAAATTGCCGACGAAATATTGAGAAAATTGCCACAAGAAAAAGCGTTTGACGTGGAAACCAAATTTGAAGTGTATCCAAAACTCAATCCGACAGCCGATGCGAATGAGTATGGTTTGATCCCGGCTTCATCGCAGCTCCCGGCAAAAGTGGTATATAAAGTTGGTAAACCAAACGTAACGGTAACTTTCAGCACCCTGGTAACCTCAACCGGCGAATTACGCACCGAAAGTCAACAAGGTAAAAGCATTACTATCACTTCCGATTCAAAAGGAGAAGCTGTTGTCTGGTATTATTATACCGACACCAAAGTACTCAAGGAACCCGCCGAAATTACCATTGTTGCCGACGTTGAAGGGAAAAGTAAAAAAGCCTTCGTGAAAGTTGGCTTAGGACTGGCTTTCGACCAGCTAAAGGAAATTCCGGAACAGGTTTACGAATATTCACCGGAAAAGCCCTATGCTTTTGCCATTAGCGTAAAAAGTTTGTTCTTCCCAAAGTTGAACCTTCCGCTTTATATCCGCGAAGCTCACGATAGCAAGATATGGGGTACGAAAATGATTGGAGTGCAATTGGTTTCAACCTGGATAAATAAACCCGATGGTGCAGTGGGCGATGATTTTTATGTTGGCAGCGCGATGATTGAAAGTACTTATTCGGGCGATAATTCCAATGTGCTGGTAGCGAACAAACAACCCTGGCAGTATTATTCCAAACTTTCATATCCTGCGGTAACGCTCAAATCGGAAGGCACTCATATTTATAAGGTAAATGGCGAAATTGCCGTTTTAGATGGTAGTTCGCCCGATAAAAGGTACATCAGCTACATGAGCGAAAACATGTCGAATACTCCTGCGATAATTGCGCTTTCGGTTGAGTACCCCGAACGATGGTATAAAAGTATGGCCTGTGCATTGGCATCGGTCGACTCACAACAAAAGTGGTTTGTGCTGGAAGCAGTCAAACTGATCCCTACTTACGGAATGATTGCCGATGTTTCAACAACCGCATCGCAATTTGTGTGTGGCATTCTGAATGGCGATTATGAAAAAAGTATCATCGATCTGGCCTCATGGCTTGGTGGTCAGTACATCGATAACCTGATGGAGCCGGAAGTTTTTAATTTGCTTGACAAAACAAAACAGGATGCAGTACTGGCCGCCAAAACAGCATATTTTGGCACTGATATGTACAAGAAAAATTCAGAATTGGAACAAATAAGGGCAAACCAGAAAGGACTGACAAAATGATTGGTACCTTATTGCTTATCGAAAAACATCGGATATGGAAAAAATTGCATTAGTAATTGGGGCAACCGGTTTGGTTGGAAAGCAGTTGGTCAAACAGCTTCTTGAAAACGAGAATTTCTCGGAAGTGAAAATTTTTGTCCGCCGCACCGCCGGAATTTCTCATCCGAAACTGAAAGAATATCTTATCGATTTCGACCAACCGGACGAATGGCGCGAATTAATTACCGGGGATGTGCTTTTTTCGACCCTGGGAACCACCCTGAAAACTGCCGGATCAAAAGAAAATCAGTACAAAGTAGATTTCACCTATCAATATTCGGTAGCAAGCATTGCCGCTGAAAATGGCATCGCTGCATACGTGCTGGTTTCATCAGTCGGGGCCAACCCGAAATCACGGGTTTTTTACTCGCGGATAAAAGGAGAACTCGATGAAGCTGTTTCAAAATTAAACTTCAGGAACATTACTATTCTACGTCCTTCTATTTTGAATGGCAACCGTATTGAAAACCGGCCTACCGAAAAGATGTCCATCCGAATGATGAGTTTTCTCACCTGTTTTATGTTGAAGAAATACCGGCCAATCAGGGATGAAATTGTTGCCCGGGCAATGATCAATGCCTCGCTTTTTCAGAATGAAAAATATAAAATCGTTGCGTTGGAACAGGTTTTTAAACTGGCAGAGACAGGCAAAAACTGATCAACTTATATATACAAAAAATCCCGCCATTGCTGACGGGAATTCTTTTTCATAAGTTTTGTTTAGCGCCCTGCCAAGTAGTTGGAAACCCGACAGGTTGTCTATGCTGACTAAAATTTCAGTCTTTTTATAAATCCACTGATGTCGAACCGTGTGTCGAGCTTCAGTCTCAAATTCAGGTTCAGGTTTACTTTTGGCAGCCTGATGTGAAGCCCGTTTCCACCGATTTTGTTATTGTGCGAAACAGAATAAATCTCATCGATAACATCCTGGTACTTATCGGTTACGTAATTTCGTTTCAATTTCAACGTTGGCGAAAGTTCGCCGGTTTGGGGCGTCCATTCATCGCATACCAGCCGGAAACGTTTTATTTCTTCATGCTCTCCGAGGGTTTTGTTAATCGCTGCCACTTCTCTCTGCATCTGTGATACAACTTCTTCTTTCTCGATCAATTCTTCGTTATCGCGAAAATGAATTCTATTTTGGCTACACCAGTCGTGCAGATATTCAAAATTGGGGGAAATCAGGGCGCTGGCAAACTTCTCGCCGGCACCAATTACCATTGCCTGTTCAATAAAAAATGAAGACTTCAACTTGTTTTCGATCATTTGCGGGGCAATGTATTTCCCGCCCGAAAGTTTAAACATTTCTTTTTTCCGGTCGGTAATCTTTAGGAATTTACCTTCTTCCAAAATGCCAATATCACCGGTATGGAACCAGCCTTCTTCGTCAATTACCTCAGCGGTTAATTCGGGCGCTTTGTAATAACCTTTCATCACGCTCGGACCCTTGCAAAGAATTTCACCATCGTCGGCAATTTTCACCTGAACATTATACAGTACCGGCCCAACGGTGCCAACCTTCAACTCGCCTTTTGCCGGGTTGTTTACCGCAATTACCGGCGACGTTTCGGTCAGTCCGTAACCTTCCAGGTTCATCATTCCAGCCATTCCCAGTACCCGCGCAATATTGGGCTGTAAGGCAGCCCCGCCCGAAACAATGTAAGTAATATTTCCTCCCAGCGCTTCTCTCCACTTCGAGTAAACAAGTTTGTCAGCCAGTTTGATCCTGAACTTCAGGAAAAGATTGTATTTTTTGTTGTACTCAAAATGCCGGGTCAGACTCATTGCCCAGAAATAAATAACCCTTTTTAGTCCGCTCAGTTCTTTTCCTTTCGACACAAAACCATCGTGGACGCGTTCCAGCAGACGTGGCACCGAATTGAACATGTGCGGCTTTATTTCTTTTATTGCCGATACTATTTGTCCGAGGTTTCCCACGTAATAAACACCCATTCCTTTGTACTGAAAATGATAATTTACACTGCGCTCATACACATGGCAAAGCGGAAGAAAGCTGATTACCCGGTGATCTTGTCCCATACCCAGGTTATGCATGTGCGAATGGGCAACAAAATTCGACACCAGGTTTTCATGGGTCAGCATCACGCCTTTGGGAACCCCCGTCGTACCCGATGTGTATATGATAGTCGCCAGATCGTCAGGCGTAATCGAATTTTTTATCTGTTGAAGTTTTCCGGAAAGCTCTTCTTTTTTCGATTCGCCCAATTCCAGAATTTCCTCATAATTCAGAACTTCGTCAACGTCTTCAAACGTATATATTCTCCAGATGCTCTTGATTTCATCGGCAATCGGTTTTAGTTTCTCGTACAACTTCCGGTCGCCAACAATCAACACTTTTGTTTCGGCATGTTCCAGAATATAACGGTACTCGTCTTCGCCAATGGTCGGGTAAATTGGTACATGCACCACTCCGGCCATGGCCAGTCCCATGTCGGCAAAATTCCATTCCGGGCGGTTGGTGGTAACAGTGGCTACTTTATCGCCTTTCTCCAGACCCAGAGCCAAAAGCCCCATTGCAAACTGATGTGATTTTTCGTTGTATTCCGAGGTACTGAAAGTGTACCATTCGCTACCTTTTTTTCCACCCAGAGCATCTTCTCTCGGGAAAAGCTGCAAGTACCGGTCAAGAATATCAAAGGTCCTTTTTACTTCAGTTGACATAGTAGAAATTAATTTAGTATAACTAATGCGAATCAGATGTTACTTTATTCATAGCGCAACTCCTTCTTGAAGAACCTGTTTGAGGATGTGTCCGGTGATTTCCTTTTTTAAATTTATTTCGTCTTCGCTTTGAATTAAAATGTCAGCCGGAATTTTAAATTTTGCCAACTCTTTTCTCATCATCGATTTAAGGATTCTTTTTTTTCGGACATCAATAGTGTCTCTGGTAATAACAAGAAAATCATAATCGCTATCAACACTATTATCTTTTCTCGCACGAGAACCAAATAGCAGAATTTTGCTGCCGGGAATAAACTTACTGGCAGTTTCCCTGATAATTGATAATGTATTTGAATTGTTATTAATCATTTTTGAACCGGTTATCTAAACCAAAAATACTCAATTTTTTGAAAACTCTCAGAACTGGCGATTTTATTGATTGCAAAGGTCGAAACTATAGTAGTGGGGATTGCGGGCGATTTTCTGTCAAGCCGAAAAGACGGCCTGAGCGGAAAGATGCACACCGAAAACCACTGCTGCCGCGGGTAGCTGATGCTGTGTGTCGTTTTTATTTTTTAGTTTCTCTTAATACTAGTTCAGTTTTATCATAGATTATTTCACATGCATCTAAAAAATTGTCATTGACTTCATTCGTTTCAATTCCAAACGTTTTTAAAACTTTATCCATTTTACTATCGGATGTTGTTCCTGCTTGATGCGAATCCAATTGTCTAAGAATGTTAATGGCATTAAGTATTTTGGTTAATTCCATTTCAACAATTTCCTTTTCCAATCGCAAATTTATTTCAACAGAGTCATTTTTAAAATTCAATCCAGTTTCGTTTGCAATCCGAATATAATTAAGGATTAGGTTTAAAAGCTTTATGCTACGAAATACTTCATTCTCATTTTGCTTAAACTTACTTAAATCAATCCTCAAAATATCCACCGCAATCTTGCGAATATTCTTTTCCACTAGATTTTCAACAAGAAAAAGTTGTAGTTTCTTGCTTCGGTATAGAAATGCTTGTCTTGATAATTTATGGGCAAGATGATAAGTTATCGGTTTAATGCTCTCATCGTTAAACCACCCATAGTAATTGAGTCTTTTCCTATCAAGTTTTATAATTTGTTCAGTCGTAAAAAATGTGTCAAAATAGTTGTAAATGATTGCAGATAACCATTCCGCAAAACCTAGATATGTATAAACAAGTCTTTTTGATTTTTCAGCTATATTCTCTGCATCAAAATCGACTTTTGATTCCTCAACCGAAAATTTATTCCAATAAGCAATAACCTCAGATGGCGTTCCTTCATAAAGTTTAAAAAGTTCAAGTCTAATATGATTTCTACCTACTCTTGAAGCCTGCGAAACTGACCATTGATTTTTATATCCGACTCCTCCCGACTCTGGATAAACGTCGTATTTATCATCTTGCTCATAAATATCTAGCACTTCATCTGACACATAAACATAATCCCAATGTTTAGCATTTTTTCGCGATATAGGTTCATCATATCCTGGCCATATGTGTAATTTTTCTTTCTTGTCCCATTTACTAAATGGAACGGTGTTTCCTAAGTCTATTTGCCTGTATCCAGTGACTTCTGTATGTATTTTATCTTCTGATATTTTTTGAATCCGAAAGTGGTTGTATTTTGTAGTTTTCTCAAAAAATCGATTTCCCCCTAATAATTCTTTTAGCTCCTGGTTTAATGGCAATATCCTAGTCTCACAATAAACCTGTATAAGGGATTTTTTCCTAAGCATTAAATAATCTTGCAAATAGTCTTTTCTAATTTGAACATAACTTTTTGAATACACTGGAAATTCATAAACAGACTTAGGAATTGAAGTTATAATATCCATTAAAGGTTTGCCTAAGTCATCCCAATGAATTACACTTTCAGTTAATCTTGGCGTTAATCCATAGGTAAGTAGGAACATTGGGTCTGGCTGAAAAGTTATGTTGTTTGCAGATTCCCAAGAAAAGACAAAAGGGTCTACTTTTTCTAAATCGGCATGATTTGAAACAAAAACTGTTGACTTTCCAACATATTCGTATTCCTTATCATAAATTGGGTGCACAGAACTATCCGTTGTATGGTTTATTTCCTCAGGTTTTATGAATTGTATTAGAGCAGGGTCAATCAATAAGCTTTGATAGTCTCTTGATGATTGAATCCCATTTTTTAATTCATGCGTAACAAGTTCACTAACATATATGTAATCCCCTTTAATCGGATTATATTCCTTTATGTCTTCAAATATTTTAGGAAACCAATTCTCCATTTAATATAATTATACGCTAGCGGTCGGATTTAAAATACACACGACTAACAAATATATACAACATCCCACATTACTGATCTAAAAATCAGTTATCCAGCTTGTATTTTTTGCTTTTCCGGTGTGAGATCACCATCAGCGCTGTAATGATTGCTACGAAAAGATAAACAGACCAGTGTAACGAACCTGCCGCTCCCTGCCCGTACGAATGAAGCCCGTTCAGGTAATAATTAACCCCGAAATAGGTCATCAGTACCGAAGAAAATCCAACAACGGAGGCAAAATTATAATTGTACACGCCCTTCAGCGAAGGGATCAGCCGCATGTGCGAAATAAACGAATACAGGATAATGGTTATCAGCGCCCAGGTTTCTTTCGGGTCCCAGCCCCAGTAGCGCCCCCAGCTTTCGTTGGCCCAAATGGCCCCCAGAAAAGTACCTATTGTGAGCGTATACAAGCCAATGATCATAGATATCTCGTTGATGGTGGTAAGCTGGGCAACAAATTTTTCCACATTGGCTTTGTTTTTTTCATTCACAATACTGAATAAAATAAGGACCAGCAGTCCCAGAAAAGCGCTCAACCCGATAAAGCCGTAACTGGAAGTAATTACGGCCACATGAACAAGCAGCCAATACGATTTCAACACAGGAACCAAGTTGGTAATTTCCGGGTTCATCCAGTTCAGATGGGCCACAAAAAGGGTGATTCCGGCCATGAAAGCAGCAGTGCCAATCACCATCGGGTATTTACGTCCAAAGACAAAGCCTCCGAGCAAGGCTGCCCAGCCAACAAAAATCATCGACTCGTAGCCATTGCTCCAGGGCGCATGGCCCGAAGCATACCAGCGTAAAACAAGGCCTCCGGAATGAATTAAAAAGCCCAGTACAATGACACCCAGCAATACATATTTCAGATACTTATTAATGGTTTTCTGCCTGAAAATATTGATGAACAGCACGAACAGCAAAGTAAAGCCAAACAGCAGGTAACCCGGGAAAATCCGTTTAAACGGATTGAAATTATTGTAGAATATTTCTGCCTTTTTATGTAATTCGGAAGGGAGCAAATCAGCCGCAAATTTTTTCTGAAAAGCAGCAACATTTGCAATAATTTGCCGTGCATCAACCGTTCCTTTCCCCGCAGCCGATTCTTTTAAAAGTTCGAAGCCCCGGTTTACAAACAGCGAATCGGGAACCGGCAAGCCAGTGGGATTGCTGCCCGGCGACAACCATGCGTCTTCCGTTTTTCCGGTCGGAAAAAGATTGAGCAACTGCCCGCGAAAAACCATGAAACACACATTCACCCGTTCATCAACATAAATCAATTCTTTGTCGACACGATTGCGAAAGGCCGGCATCTTGGCATAGGCAGCCTCTACCTGACCCGCAATACGGTAATTTCCTGCTTCATCGAAGAATTCAGAAACGGCCAAACGGCTTTTGGTGCTTCCCAACTGTGCCGCTATCTGCTCATCCGACACTTTAATCAGCGGAACCGTTTTCCACAATTCAGGATACAAATACATGCTGAGGATGATTTCTTCCGGCGATTTCCCGTCCAGAGAAGACTTTTTGCTGATTTTTCGCACAACTTCGGAAGCCAGTGTCGAAACCGGCTCAATACGTCCGTCGTGGCCATGCACCCACAGTTCGGAAAAGTCGCGCACCAACTGCGGATCGAGTTTGGGAATGCCCGACAAAGCAAGTTCGCCAGCCCGCAACGGGGAACTTCCCAGCATAATTGCAAACATGACAATAGCACCCGCTTTCGGACTTTGCTTCAGCTTTTGGATCAACGAAAAGAAATGCGATTTTTTATTCAGAAGCGACAAAATAATTCCCAGAAACAAGATGCCATACCCGGCATACGACACGGCTGTACCCAGCCCGTCGACATTGACGGAAAGAATTGTCCCCTGCTCGTCGGGATCGTACGACGACTGGTAAAAGCGGTAGCCCCGGTGCTTCATCGGACTGTTCATGAAAACCCGGATGTCTTTTTCAATTCCATTTTTCGGGTCGAGCAGCGTGAGTTCGCTGGCAAACGACGACGGACTTTCGGATCCCGGGTAGCGTTCCAGTTGAAAATCCCTCAGTTTTACAGAAAACGGCAATTCAATCGGAATGGCGCCATACGAGATTTTCACATCGGTATTTCCGAGCATAAAAACAGTTGGTTCGCCCGCCATTCCGTGACGGCCAAACACATTGACAATGCTTCGGACCGGACCGTCGGAAACTTCGACCAGCACCGCATCTTCCTGCGCGTTGCCCGATGGGTCGCGGGTTACACGAAGAATCCCGTGCTCGTAGAAATTTTTTATCAACAAAACAAAACCGTCAAACGAATACAAATTCATTGGTTTTACTTCGATGGGTTCGTTCACCGGCAAATTTTCCGTTCCGCCACCCTTCATCGAACGAAGCTGCATGCGACGGTCGCTCTGCAGGAACAATTTTCCGCCTTCATTGAAAAACCGGATGTTTGAATGGGTATCGTCGTATGCAACGATGACACTATCCAAATGAATCACATCATTTTTCCGGAACACAAAACTCTGCATCCCCGTTTCGGATGAAATCACGAAGTCGATCAGCTCAACGCCCGATGGATGTTCAACTGATATTTTTTTTGCATTGCTCACAAAATCAACCGATTTCAGTCTGATTTTCTTTCCGTCAACGGAAATATGTGTATTCAGCTCCCTTTTATTGAATTCAGAAAAAGAAACTTTATCCTGAACTTTTTGTCCGTTGCTTTCGATGGTAATATAATCGCTGGATGACAATATCGAATTGCTGCTTTCGCCTTCGCGGATGTGCATCATCCCCTCGAAACTGAAGTAGCGGGTAATGGCAGCGCCCAGCACAATAATTACAAATGAAAGGTGAAAAAGGCCAACCGTAAACCGGCTTTTGCTGTACAATTTCGAACGAAAAAAATTCATCAGCAGGTTGATGCCAAGCAGTGCAAACAGAAGTTCGAACCACCATGCATCGTATATTAGCCCTCTCGATGCGGCATTTCCAAAACGGCTTTCGACAAACGTGGCAATGGCCATGGCAAAAGCCAGAATCAGGAACAAAAAGCCCATGAAAGAAAAGGAAGCCAGAAAGTTGAAAATTTTCTTCATCTCGTTGGATTTATTAGGAAAGCCAAAAATACGCTTTTTTTGGTGCCGTGATTTTTAACCGCGTGTTTGAAACTGGCGATTGGAAATCGCCTCACCCGAGCAGCCGCTGAAAAACGAACTCGTCTTTCCATCCGTCGACTGATTTTACCCAATCTTTTTTCCGCCCGCAAAGTTCGAACCCACATTTCACAAACAAACGGAGACTGGCCTCGTTATCGGCAGTAATATTGGCAAACAACTGGTGCAGCCCCAATATTTCTTTTGCATAGCTGCACATCAGCAGCAATGCGTCGGTAGCATACCCTTTTTGGCGTTCGCCGGCGTTGTGGATCAGGATGCCCACCCCGGCACGCAGATGAAAAGGGTCAAAATCGAACAGGTCGACTGCTCCAACCGGCGTTCCGTCAAGTGTTTCAATCACCAGTCGAAGTTGTTTGCTCTCGTAAATATCGCGCTGCGAATTCAGGATGTACTGTTCGAGGATATATTTCGAAAACGGGGACAGCGTGTTACTAACCTCCCAAACCGCCATTTCATTTTCCCACGAGTAAAGCAGGTCGATGTCGTCCGGCTCCAGCGGACGAAGCCTTATTGTGCCGTATTCCAGTTTTTGCAGTGTCATTTTTTTCTTTTATTCATTTATTCGGGTGGCGCGATTTTTAATCGCCGGATAAAATGCGTGATTTCTAATTGTGCCACCCGGCGATTAGAAATCGCCGCACCCTAATTTTTTCCAGGCCTTGTAAATGTATTCCAAATCGTGTACTGGTTGATAATCTTTCGCGTACAAAATATTCAGTTCGCCTTTTTTTGCTTCAGCTAAGGAAGTTTCAAAAATATCGGCTGGCGAAATCACTCCCCGCCTGATTACCGGCAAATTCATGTTCCGTGTTCCACATGCAGCATAGCCTACCCAGCTTTTTCTTCCTGAAATCACCCTGAAAATATTTCCGAAGAAACCCGCTTTGTTGTCAACTGTCCAGACCAGAACCGGGGAACACACAAAGAAAACAAACGCCAGAAATACATCCAGCATGCGCTTATACCGCAGGTTTTTTTCTTTGGCAATCGAATTGATTTGCAGCACATACAAATCGCCGGCCGTATCAATCGAGTTGCTGCCGATGATGGAAATGCTTTCGGGCGGTGCAATTTTGTAATCCACATTCAGCTTGGTGAGTTGCAACATGGTGCTGATGATGTCGCGCGACGGCATATCGACCGACGAAAAAATCAGCTCGTCAATTTTATTGATTTTCACAATTTCTTCTATTTGCCCGATTTCGCCCAGATAGTTGTGCCCAAATTTCTCGGCGGAAGGAGAAACCATCCCGAGCAATTCTGTTTTCAGATTGGTCTGGCTGATCAGGTGGCTGATACGTTCGGCCTCGTTGGGTTTGGCAACAATAGCAATCCGTTTTTTCAGGTCAATATCCAGTTGGAAATTTTTCAGTTTTAACCGACTCAAAACCAAACGGTAGAAAACCAACACAACAAAGGCCCAAGCAGAACCAAGTAGGATGAGCGCCCGTGAAAAACGCAGGCTTTCGTCGACCATTGAGTACAAAACCAATATGCTGAGCGTGCCCCAGATCAATCCTGAAATAATTTTTTTCAGACTGACCGGGCGCTGGTAACCGCCCGCAAAAACGAGTGCGACAATCCAGATCAGAATATAGGCAGGGACCACAAAATTCAGGTATTCGGGCGGATAATAACCCGCTTCAAACTTCATCGTTTCCCAATAAGGAAGCAAGATGACATAACCCAGGTAAATCAGCAGTGCATCGACAACCGGCAGAAAAATCTGCCGCACAAAGCGACTGGACAGGGCCAGCAAAGCCCTGAAATAAATGGCCATATTTATCACCAAACGGTACAGTTTCGCATTGCCTTTCGTGAAATGTTTCTGCGCGAAAATAATCATCGCATTGTAGAACATTTTCACGTAGTTGACGCTTCCTTTTTTAGTACTTTCTCCTTTGTAATGAATAATGGTGGTATCTGCAAAATAGTAGTTCTTGTACCCGCCCAACACCAGCCGATACGACAGGTCGATATCTTCGCCATACATGAAATAATCTTCGTCGAGCAGACCCACCTCATCGAGCGCTTTTTTGCGCATCAGCATGAATGCGCCGGCCAATATTTCTATTTCATGCGTTTGATTTTCATCGAGATGCCCCAGATGATAGCGGCTGAATTCTTTCGATTTTGGAAATAACGCCGACAAACCGAAAATCTTATAAAAAGCCACTTTGGGCGTTGGCAAACCGCGTTTCGATTCGGGCAAAAAATGGCCTTTGCCGTCGATCATTTTTACACCCAGCCCACCCGCTTCGGGATGCGCGTCCATGAAAGCGCAAATCTTTACAAAGCTGGTTTCTTCGACCACCGTGTCTGGGTTCAGCAGCAAAACATATTCGCCTTTCGACCGGCGGATCGCCTGGTTGTTGGCTTTCGAGAAACCCAGATTTTGCTGGTTTTCAATTAAAATGACCTGCGGAAATTTTTCGCGCAGCATTGCGCAGGAGCCATCCACCGAATTGTTGTCGACCACAAAAATTTCGGTTTCGATGCTTTCAGAAGATTTCAAAGCAGCATGAAGGCACTGTTCCAAAAAGTGCTTCACGTTATAATTTACTATGACAACCGAAAGCTTCATGCAGTAAAGATAACCGAAAAATTCAGCAATAATTGTGTGGAAAGGGCGATAATGTATCTGGATTTACAAGGATTCAGGTCGGCAGCCGACTTCGCAATTTCAACTCCATATTTTTCAATCACAAATTGCAGTGCCAGACTCCTTTATTTTGTAATTTATTTTTCCCTATTCAAACATTCAAAGCAATTCCAGAAGCCACTCGTTTATTTTATTCAAACCCGGAACACTTCCCTGATGCTTTAGTTCCCCGTTAATGATTAAAATTGGCGTCATCAATATTCCTGCTTCCCTGGCTTTGTTTTCGAAAGGTCTCAAAAGCTCATCCAATTCAAAAGACCAGTTGCAATCGTTATAATCATTAAATTCACAATCCGGGTTGATTATCCTGTTGTTCAACAAAGCACTGATTTTATCGCTGTCTATTTCCTGACGAATTTTTCGGGACACATCTTTCGCAGTCCCCGTTTCCAGGCCGATACTTTGTGCAAATTGCCTTGCTTCTGCATCTGTATAAGTGACATGCCTCACGTCCGCATCAATTTGCAATTCCTTTACTTTTGCATCCATTACTTTTCCAAGCAGTTTACACCGTGGACAGGGAGGATTAACTCCTATTACGATTATGCTGTTCCTGCCTTTTTTTTCAAAACTCTGATTCTGAAACATTTTTAATTATTCTTTTTTTAGAATGTTAAAACTTTATCGCTGTCAGCAACCCACGTAGCCAAATCCATCATAGTCGATTTCTCTGCTCCTTCAAAATACGGATGGTTCTTATAAATCCCGCAACGGGTCATGCAGGTTCCACAAACCTTCACTTCAACTTTATTTGAGATAAGGTTTTTCAACATCTGCGATAAATCCTGATCATAAGATTCCGGCGGACTGCATGCATCCCTTGCCATATCCACCGCATCGTTCATCAGGAAAATTCGGATTTCATGCCCATTTTTTCGCAGTGTTTCCGCCAAACGAAGCCCGTTCCATGTCACATCGGTCTGGTCGTAAGGTTCCCGGTTAAAAACAAGTAAAATTTTCTGAACAGCTATTTGTTTTGATTCCATGTCTATTTATGTATAAGTCTATACCACTCTATTCCTTTTGATGCTTTTTAATGGCTTCCATCACAAAACCGGGTACAGCACAAGGTTTCCAGTTCGTTTTACCAACAAAGGCCAGTTCTGTTTCCGCCTCATTAATCAGTTCTTTTTGTTCATTGTATAATTCGTATGTAAACCATATCCTCACTCCTTTGATGGCTTTCAGTGTAGTTTTCACTGTGAGCAGCGCATCGTACTGCGTGGTTTTCAGAAAACGAAAATTCATGCGCGTCACCGGGAGCATATAGCCCGCATCCTCCACCGAACGGTACGAAATGCCAATACTGCGGAACAACTCCCAACGAGCGGTTTCGTAATATTTCACGTAATTTGAATGGTGTACCGTGCCCATCTGGTCGGTGTCGGGGTACATCACCTTGAACGAGTATTCGTGTTCTATCATTAAATTTACTTTTTTGAATTTTCAATTATTCCCGGTTGCTGATTATTTTTTATCAATAACTATTTTCGGGACAAAGTAAACCATTAATGAGAACACTGATGCCCTTCTCCCTGATGGTTGTGCTGATGGCATCCCTCGCCTGAATCGAAAACAAACCCCTTCAGATAAGTCTCGACCAGTTGGCGCACATCTCCATGGCAACTTCGAAAAACCTGAATACCTTGATTATTCAAAACGTTCAGGGCCCCATTGCCCATATTTCCGGCCAGCATAACAGTTACTCCCTTTTCTTTCAGAACAGATGCAATATTACTTTTGCACCCGCATCCTACCGGCGATGGTAATGTTTCGGAACTCTCAATCGTTTTATCTTCTCCAACGGTAAAAACCGTGTACATTTCACAATGGCCAAAATGGTCATCAACAATGTTTCCTCTGGTGGGTACTGCTACTTTCATGATTTGTTTCTCCTTTTTTTTGTATATATAACTGGTGGTGATAACTTCCTTCCCGCATCATCTTTTTCCCACACTGCGGGCAATCCCGTTCTTTGCACGGTTGTCCCTGAATATGAGGAACCCGTGTACCGCAATGCACACAAATACAATTTCCACCGGGACCCATTGGGTTCATTGTTTCTTTTTTATTCAGCAATCGGATATTTTGCGACTGGCAATAATTACAAATCTGCACAGGTGTAGCGCTGATAGTCAGTTTTATACAACTATCGCAACGATACCAGAAATCATCGGTATGGTAATCGCCGCCTTCAATAAAAATTGCTTTGCCTTCGATGAAGGCTTTGGCGATGTTACGCCGGGCCTGTTCGTAAATCCGGGTGAATGTGGCCCGGGATACGTTCATCCGCACCGATGCCTGTTCGTGGTTCAACCCTTCGTAATCAGCCAGCCGGATCGATTCATATTCTTCGAAAAGCAGGATCACCGGTTCCAAATCGTTCATTGGGATACCAAATGGCTTGAAACCCTCCATGACAGGAGGGCTTGCAATCGTTCTCTTTCGCCGGGGACGTGGCATATTATTTTATTGCTTTAAAAACTTCTTCTTTACTAAGCGGTTTTGTGCAGAAAAACCAATCGTAGCATTTCACCCCGGCTTCCTTGCCTTCTACACGTTCCTTGGCTACACCGCACGAACCGGCCGTGGGTACAATCACATCATCGCCGGGTTGCCAGTCGGCAGGAGTTGCAATACTAAATTTATCGGCTGTCTGAAGGGCAATAACCACCCGTTTCAGTTCCTCAAAGTTGCGCCCCAGCGAAAGTGGATAATAAATAATTGCCCTGATTTTACCTTCCGGGTCAATAAAAAATACAGCGCGAACAGCTTTTGTATTGCTTTCCCCGGGCATCACCATTCCGTATTTCGTGGCAACTTCCATCGAAACATCTTCAATCAAAGGGAATTTTACTTCCACATCTTTCATTCCCTTGTATTCAATTTTTTCTTTGATTGTTCGAAGCCAGGCAATGTGGCTATACAAACCATCAATAGACAAGCCAACCAACTGGCAATTAAGATCGTTAAATTCACTTTCCATCGTGGCAAAAGTCATAAACTCCGAAGTACAAACAGGAGTAAAATCAGCCGGATGACTGAACAGGATCACCCACTTTCCTTTATAATCTTTCGGAAATTTAATCTTGCCCTGAGTCGTTATCGCTTCAAACGAAGGAGCCATGTCGCCTATGCGAGGCATCGGGATAATTTCTTGTTCCATGATTTTTGTTTTTAGTGATTAATTGAATTACTCATCAAAATTACGAATAGTTTTGAGTAGTTACTCAAAACTATTCGTAATTTATTCTGAAATTATTTTGATCGTTACGTTGTAAAGAAAAAATATTATCTGTCAGTTTTTTCATCTTATTCCTGTTCCAAAAAATCCTTCCACTTCCGAAAGATTCCATATTTTTGTCTGAAAATTAATTCAAATGGAAAAATTCACCATTTTCACAGAAGAACAGGTTCAGGCAGCCCGCTTTGCAAAAGCCATGGGACACCCGATCCGCATTTATATCCTTCAACTGCTTTCGCAACAATCGTGCTGCTACAGCGGTGACTTGTCGGATATCCTGCCGGTTGCCAAATCAACCCTTTCGCAACATCTGAAGGAACTGAAGGATGCTGGTTTGATACAGGGTGAAATTCAGGCTCCGAAAGTTAAATATTGCCTGAACCAAAAAAATTGGGAGCTGGCCCGGAAATTATTTGCAGAAATGCTTGACAAATAAAAAATTTCATATTTTTGTTCGTGATTTTGCGAACAACGAATAACATACTATGGAAATAAAAGTTTTAGGAACAGGTTGTCCCAAGTGCAAGGCGCTTGAAAAGGCTACCAGAGAAGCCGTTGCCGAAGTCGGCATCGATGCAGAGATAACCAAAGTGGAAGACATTCTGGAAATTATGAAACTTGGGGTAATGACCACTCCAGCCTTGGTTGTAAACGGAAACGTAGTTTCAAAAGGCAAACTTCTGACGGTTGCTGAAATTAAAAATTTAATAAAAAAATAACGAATAATCATGAAAAGAATTATTGCATTTTTTTCGCTTTTCCTTGTTCTTTTTGTTTCATCATTATCTGCACAGTGCTGTAAACAACAGGCTCAATCATGCACGCCTGCTGTTATTGCCATGAATGTGACCAACGACAATGTTGCCGTGAAAGCCTACTATTTTCATGCAACCCGCCGGTGTGTCACCTGTCAGGCTGTTGAAGCGGTTACCAAAGAAGCGCTGAAAGAATATTACGGCGATCAGGTTTCGTTTCAGTCGATCAATCGCGAAGAAGACAGTAAAAATCCGCTGATTGAAAAATACAAAATCAGTGGACAAACCTTGCTGATTGTGAAAGGCGATAAGGTGATCAACCTGACCAATGAGGCGTTTCTGAATGCGCGGACCAAACCTGACAAATTCAAAGCAAAACTCAAATCAACCATTGAGTCGATAAAATAAATGCAATGGAGGTACTGCAAAATTTTCTGGAAAATTCACAGCTCCCATTGTTGTCAGCGTTTATACTGGGACTGATGACAGCCGTCAGTCCCTGCCCGCTGGCCACCAACATTACGGCCATCGGGTTTATCAGCAAAGACATTGAAAACCGCCGAAAAGTATTTTACAATGGATTAATTTATACACTCGGACGGGCAATTACCTATACAACAATTGGATTAATTTTCTTTTTCGGAGCCGGAGAAATCAATTTTTCTGGTTTCCTGCAACAATGGGGCGAGAAACTACTCGGTCCGTTGCTCATCGTTATCGGGTTGTTTATGCTGGGCGTATTAAATTTCATTAAAATTCCGGGAATTGGCTCCCTCACCGACAAAATGGAGAACCGCGCCAAAAAGGGATTTTTGGGAGTTTTTCTGCTCGGAATTGTGTTTGCTTTGGCTTTTTGCCCATATAGCGGTGTGCTTTATTTCGGAATGCTGATCCCCATGACCATCAGCAGCGCTTCAGGATTGTATTTACCTGTTGTGTTTGCCCTGGCAACCGGTATCCCGGTTATCCTTTTTGCATGGCTGATTGCCTTCTCTGTTGGCTCTATCGGAGGTATTTACAATAAAATAAAGACCTTCGAACGGTGGTTCCGCCGCGTGATTGCCGTGTTGTTCATTGGCGTGGGCGTGTACTACGTGACAGTTATGTTCTTTTAAAAAAATTTAAAAATAATGTTCGTGTTTTTGCGAACAATAAAAATATAAAATACATCCATGAGTTTGTTTAAAAACCGATACATCACGACATCTTTCCTTCTCCTGTTCTGGGTCATATTCTATTTCAACCTAAAAGAGATTACCAACTTCCTGGTTTTCGACCTGATGAATATGGAAGCAGGAACTCACTGGGGCGAGACCGTTTGGTTTTTTGTATTCGAAGTACCGAAGGTATTGCTTTTATTAGTGCTTATTGTTTTTGGCGTGGGCATTGTGCGGAGCTACTTTTCTCCCGAAAAGACACGGAAAGCGCTCGAAGGAAAACCGTTGTTGATTGGCAATATCATGGCTGCACTGCTGGGAACTGTCACCCCGTTTTGTTCTTGCTCTGCCATTCCGCTTTTCCTCGGATTTGTGGAAGCCGGGATTCCCCTCGGAGTCACTTTTTCGTTTTTAATTGCCGCCCCCATGATCAATGAAGTTGCAGTGGTATTGCTGGTCGGACTTTTCGGGTGGAAAGTAGCGCTGATTTATGTATTTACCGGCTGGACCATCGCGGTCGTTTCAGGCTGGATTATCGGGAAACTGAAACTCGAAAAATATTTGGAAGACTGGGTTTTTCATGTGAAAAGTACAAATTCAATTGACGTAGAAGAAAAACCTGCCTTCATCGACCGTATTGCCCACGGTTATGAAGTGGTACGTGAGATTGTCGGTAAAATCTGGATTTATATACTGATTGGTATTGCTGTTGGCGCCGGGGCTCATGGCTATGTACCCGACAACTACCTGGCCGGACTTTTGGGCGACCAGAACTGGTATTCAGTACCATTATCCATATTGATTGGTATTCCGCTTTATTCCAATGCTGCCGGAATCATCCCGATTGTCAGTGTGTTGATTGAGAAAGGTGTTTCGCTGGGTACGGCGCTGGCTTTTATGATGTCGGTAATTGCCCTCTCCCTGCCCGAAATCATTATTCTGAAAAAAGTACTGAAATGGCAGTTTCTCGCCATTTTCGTTGGGATTGTGGGTGCCGGAATTACAATTGTTGGCTACATTTTTAATTTCATCTTATAACGGTCAGAATAAAAAACAAATAATTAACCCCTAATATTTACGATTATGAAAACAATGTCACTCGGTTTTATCGGTGGTGGCCGCATCACCAAAATTTTTCTTCAGGCTTTTGCCAACAAGAAAGTTGAATTTTCTTCGGTTGTGGTTTTCGATACCAATGCCGATGTACTCTCCGCTCTGAAAAAGCAATATCCGAACATCGTTATTGCTGAAACACTGGAACAGGCGGCAAAACAATCATCCGTATTTATTGCCCTGCATCCACCCGTGATTATGGAAACGCTCGATAAAATTACTGAAGCTGTTTCTGAGAGTGCTTTGGTGATTTCGCTGGCTCCGAAAATCACCATCGAGAAAATTGCGTCGAAACTGAAAACAAGGAATATTGTTCGGATGATTCCCAACGCCACATCGTTCATCAACGAAGGTTATAATCCCATTACATTTCATCCGTTCATGTCAAAAGATGACAAGAAACTTGTTATGAAACAGATAAAAGCATTGGGCAAAACGTTTGAAACCGACGAATGCAAGCTGGAAAGTTATGCTATTGTTTCGGCCATGTTGCCTACTTATTTTTGGTTTCAATGGCAGGAATTGGAAAAGATTGCCCTTCAAATTGGACTCGCGCCCAACGAAGCAAAAAAAGCGATCAAGTCGACTCTAAAAAAAGCGATTGAGCTGTATTTTAATTCCGGTCTGACCCCGGCAGAGGCGATGAATTTGATCCCGGTAAAACCCATTGGCGAGCATGAAACGCAAATTGCTGAAATCTATCAAACCAAGCTGACTGGGCTGTTTGAAAAGATAAAACCATAAAAGGAAATTCTTTTCGTCGAATTCAATGCTAAAATATTCGTAACATTCCTGTCAAAGATGAGCGAACCCGATTGTCCGAAAGAATTATTTTCTACTTTTGCGTCGGCTGCGGGATTCGCTTTGTATTGTCATAAAAAGCTGATAACTTCTACCTTAACATTTGCCGGGCATTCGTTTCTGGTAGAATTATTGATCACTCAAGTTATCAGGACTTTCGTTGGCAACAGAAACAAGATTTTTCCCTTTTGCCCTGTTCAAAACGAGTTTTTTGTGCGAAAATTTCTGGTTGACACATTGATACACTATATCTATATCGAAATACTAAAAAAACAAGAACATGAGTTTTACACACGAAGTTGAAGGCATGATTTGCGTTGCTCAGGGAGCGAATCATGGCCCGGCTCCAATACCTGAAGAAGGTCGTTGGGTAAAAGCCAAAGAAGTTAAAGATATTTCGGGTTTAACCCACGGCATTGGCTGGTGTGCCCCACAACAAGGTGCTTGCAAGCTTACATTGAACGTGAAAGAAGGTGTTATTGAGGAAGCATTGGTAGAAACCATCGGTTGTACTGGTATGACTCATTCGGCTGCTATGGCTGCTGAAATCCTTCCCGGGAAAACCATTCTCGAAGCATTGAATACAGACTTGGTTTGCGACGCAATCAATACTGCCATGCGCGAACTCTTCCTGCAAATTGTTTACGGACGTACCCAAACTGCTTTTTCTGAAGGTGGTCTGCCAATTGGCGCCGGGTTGGAAGATTTGGGCAAAGGTCTGCGTGGCGTGACTGGTACTTTGTACGGAACATCGGCAAAAGGCCCGCGTTACCTCGAAATGGCTGAAGGGTACATTACCAAAATCGGTTTAGATGCCGGAAACGAAATCATTGGCTACGAATTTGTAAGCCTTGGCCGTATGATGGACATGATCAAAACCGGCATGGATGCCAACGAAGCAATGAAAAAAGCATCGGGCAAATACGGTCGTATTGACGAAGCAGTGAAAGTTATTGACCCACGTAAAGAATAGGAGAAAACAGATATGCCATTATTTGAAAGTTACGACAGAAGGATCAACCAGATCAATAAAGTGTTGAATTCCTATGGTATTTCTTCAATAGAAGAAGCCAAAAAAATATGCGACGACAAAGGCGTTGATGTTTACAAAATTGTGAAAGACATTCAACCTATCGCGTTCGAAAACGCCATGTGGGCTTACATTGTTGGTGGCGCAATCGCTATCAAAAAAGGACAAACCCATGCTGCTGACATCGCTGCAACTTTAGGCGAAGGGTTACAGGCTTTCTGTATTCCCGGATCAGTTGCCGATGATCGTAAAGTAGGTTTAGGCCACGGTAATTTGGCCGCTATGTTGCTTCGCGAAGAAACCAAATGTTTTGCTTTCCTTGCCGGTCACGAATCGTTTGCTGCTGCTGAAGGTGCAATTGGTCTTGCCAAATCGGCAAACCGTGTTCGCAAAGAACCATTGCGTGTTATTCTGAATGGTTTGGGTAAAGATGCTGCAAAAATCATCGCCCGCATCAACGGATTCACTTATGTACAAACAGACTTTGATTATTTTACAGGTGAATTGAACGTAGTTGAACGTACAGCTTATTCAACCGGCGACAAAGCAAAAGTAAATTGCTATGGAGCCAACGATGTTCGCGAAGGTGTTGCCATTCTTCACAGCGAAGGCGTTGATGTATCGATCACTGGTAACTCAACCAACCCAACACGTTTCCAACACCCGGTTGCCGGTACATATAAAAAAGAATGTATCGAACAAGGCAAGAAATACTTCTCGGTAGCATCGGGCGGTGGTACTGGTCGTACATTGCACCCCGACAATATGGCTGCAGGTCCTGCTTCTTACGGCATGACCGATACCATGGGCCGTATGCACTCTGACGCTCAGTTTGCAGGTTCTTCTTCAGTTCCTGCCCACGTTGAGATGATGGGATTGATCGGAATGGGTAACAACCCGATGGTTGGCGCTTCAGTTGCTGTAGCGGTTGCTATTTCGCAGGCATAATTTCAATTACGAATTATAAATTAAAAATCACGACTTTGGGAAAGACTGAATTTCAGTACTCCCGGGGTCGTTTTTTTAATTACAAATTTTCAATTACGAATTGCGAATTCAAAATACGGGATAGTTTTGTATATTGCATTATCCTTTCCAGTGACCCTCAATTTTTAATTCATAATTTTTCAACTCAATTCCAATGGACAAACAGGAAACTATAAATAAAGCTCTCTCTTATTTCGATGAAGGATATGCCTGTTCACAATCGGTTCTGCTGGCTTTTTCCGAAAAATTTAACCTGGATGAGCGCACTGCCAAACTCATTTCTTCAACTTTTGGAGGAGGCATGGGGCGTCTGCGCGAAAAATGCGGTGCGATAACCAGCGGTTTTATGGTGTTGGGCCTGACCTACGGAAATGAAAACCCGGAAGATATGGATACCAAACTGGCGGCTTATAAAAAAGTACGCGAGTTAAATCACAAAGTCGAAGACCTTTATGGAACCAGTAATTGCGCCGAGTTATTGAAGAAACATGCGACCGAAGCAGACGTGGCCGAACGGAAGCACCACAAAATAATTTGTCGAAAAATAGTAGGCGATGTGACTGACCTTTTATACGACATGATTGAAGATCGTTTGAATCCGAATATAGGCTGAAAACAACAACCGATAAGCTTTGCCGTGAATCTTGCAAATGGTCTGCAGTTTTTTGCTTAAATTTGATCAAACGATTCGTGAAGTATTCATGTTGAAGAAGCAAATTAAAGGAATCACAGTATCAGGCTATCTGCGGTTAAATACAGATTTAACGGTTGTCGAATCAGGAGGCGATAGTCGTGTTTTGTTCGGGTTCCCGGATAAAACAGAAAAGACAACCTTCAGCGATTGCATTTCGGTATTCAATAATGAGTTTCAGGATGAATTAAGCAATTGCTTGTCGATGGCCCGGGAAGAAACACGGGTAACCCATTGCACGTTGCATCATTCAGGGAAAAAATACCTCGTCACCATCACGCCGCTGACCGGTGGTGAACTGATCCTGAGTTTTTCCCTTCAGGAAGAAGGCCAAACGGGAGCAAAAGATCACGAAAATCTGGCCAAACGGGATTCGCAGGTTTTCTTCGGGGACGACGACCACCTTCAGATGGCCATCGAAGCATCCGGATTGGGCGTCTGGGAATGGCTTGTTGAAGACGATACAGTTTATTTTTCGCGAAAGTGGAAATCGCAACTGGGATACTATCCCGACGAACTCGACAACCAGTTTTCGACCTTTAAAATGCTCATCCACGAGGGTGACAGGGACCGGGTTTTACGCGAAATACAAAATTTCAGGAAAAGCGTTGCGTTGTTTTTTGAGACCGGGTTCAGGCTTCGGCATAAAACGGGAAATTACCTTTGGATATCGTGCCGTGCAACCTGTGTCCGAAATGAAAAAAAGGAGGTGGTCAGGGTGGTTGGTGTAAACCGCGACTTTGGCGACGAGAAAAAGATGAGCGATGAACTGACAATTTTCAAACAGTCGGTAATGCTCAGTCCGGTTCCCGTGGTTATTACTGATATTGACGGGTACATCTGCTTTTTTAACACGGCCTACTGTAAAAAGACAGGATGGGACGCCGAAGAAATTATCGGAAAAAAACCAAGTATCCTGAAATCGGGCTTTCATTCTGCCGATTTTTACGCCAAACTGTGGAAAACCATAACCAGCGGAAATGTGTGGCAGGGAGAATTCAAGAACAAGCGTAAAAACGGCCGGTATTTCACCGAATTTGCGACCATTTCGCCACTTCGTAACGACAAAGGAAGAATCACCCATTTTGTAAAAGTGGCTGAAGATATTTCATCATTGCGAAAATTGGAAAACGATTTGCGTACCGCCCGGCGGTCGGCTGAAATCGCCAATATTTACAAGAATAATTTTCTGGCGAATATGAGCCATAAAATCAGGACCCCCCTCAACGGGATCATTGGTTTTTCCGACTTGTTAAAAGGAAGCCAAACCAACGAAAAACAACAAAACCGGTACATCGACCTGATTCAGCAGAACAGCAACGCATTGCTTCACCTGATCGACAACATTATCGATGTGGCCCGAATTGAAGCCAATGAATTGAAAATAAAGAAAGAATCGTGTTCGTTAAAAGATACATTTATTGAATTGAAGTTACAGATGCAGAAAATGGCGGAAAGCAAAGGGAAGGACGAGATTTCCCTCCAGTTTATTGTCCCCATGGAAGCTCATCACGATGTAATTTTTACCGATCCGATCCGGCTGAAGCAAATTCTCTTTATTCTTTTCGAAAACGCGTTAAAACAAACCGAAAAAGGTTTTATTGAAATTGGTTACCAGGTTTATTCGGAACGCAAATTGCAATTTTACGTTCACGACTCGGGAGTGGGAATCGGTGAAACCCAACTGGAAGTATTGACCCGGCAATTCGGGATGAATGAAAAAACAACCGGGCAGTTAAAAGGCGGCATGGGGATCGGGTTGACGATCAGCAGTGGGCTGGTACGCCTGTTGGATGGGCAGATTGGCGTCAAATCGAAAAAAGGCAAAGGCTCGATTTTCTATTTTACGATCCCGTACGATAAAATTAAAGTACAAACCCGCACTGCAATCATTGAGCAATCGAAAAGTTCGAAATACGATTTCAGCAAATACACCATCCTGATTGCCGAAGATGTTGCCTACAATTTTGAATACCTGAAGGATATATTTACCAGCACAGGGGCAAAAATTCTTTGGGCCAAAGACGGCATCGATGTGTTGAAAATTTTCCACAGCGAAAAAATCGACCTCATTTTAATGGATATCCAGTTGCCCGAAATCAATGGGTTCGAAGCAACCCGCCAGATCAGGCAAAAAAACAAGAGCCTGCCCATTATTGCCCAAACCGGCTACACGATGGACGAAGACCGCGAAAAATGCCTCGCAGTCGGGTGCAACGATGTGCTGGTAAAACCACTGCGAATTGAAGATGTGCTGAAAACTGCATCCAAGTACCTGAAACCATAGTTTCTTGTATGAGACAGTGCAGTTCCGGCAATTTCACCGGCATGGTTTTTTGCATTCTGACTTTCACTTCATACATTTGAAACAAAATAGTATTTCCTGAAAATGAATATAGAACATTTCCCTTCCCGGTTACTCGAAAATGCAGTTAACGAATTTGCCAAACTTCCCGGTATTGGCCGGAAAACTGCTTTGCGGCTGGTGCTTCACCTGCTCCGGCAGGACCAGCGCGAGGTCGAGATTTTTGGCAACACCATGATCCAAATGAAAAATGAGATCAGGCATTGCAAGGTGTGCCACAATATTTCGGATACCGATATTTGCAACATTTGTGCGAACCCGTCGCGCATTTCATCCATTGTTTGCGTGGTTGAGAATATAAAAGATGTGATGTCGATTGAAAACACCCATCAATTCAATGGCCTGTATCATGTTCTGGGAGGCATCATTTCGCCGATGGACGGCATCGGCCCTTCCGACATTGAAGTGGAATCGCTGGTCTGGCGCGTCAGCCGTGGCGAGGTCAATGAGGTTATCCTGGCACTCAGCACCACCATGGAAGGCGACACCACTAATTTCTTCATTTTTAAAAAGCTGAAAGATTATCCGGTAAAAATCACCACGCTTGCCCGGGGCGTTTCCATTGGCGACGAACTGGAATATACCGACGAAATTACCTTGGGACGATCAATCGTGAACCGTCAGAATTTTGAGGATTCGCTGGGAAGATAGGGGATGCGATTTACGATTTATCCAATTTTTGAATTTGCGGCACTCTATTTTTTGAAGATAAAATAAACCGCCAGGATCAGGAATACAAAGCCAATCAGGTGGTTCGTTTTGAACGTTTCATTTTTGAAAAACAGCAAGGTGAAAATGGTAAAAGTCACCAGGGTGATTACTTCCTGAATCACTTTCAGTTCGACCAGCGAAAACGGGCCGCCGTTCTCCCGGAAGCCAATCCGGTTGGCCGGAACCTGGAAACAGTACTCGAACAATGCAATTCCCCAACTGATCAGCACGACACAAAACAGAGGAAGACTTTGAAACCATTTCATCTCTTTGAAATTGAGATGTCCGTACCATGCCAACGTCATAAATGTATTGGAAAGGACCAGTAGTCCGATAGTATAAAACGCTTTCATAAATTAATTTTTCATTGTTCCCTACCGGGAGGGGCTTCATACAAAAACCACAAACCCAACAAATTCAGCACGCAAAAATACACCAGATATTCATATCTGCGCCGAAGCATGATGAAATATTATGAAGCTGAATGACTTTTTAATGATCGCATCAGGTATAATATTTTCTCCTGATCCACAGCGACACATTCACCAGGACAATCATTACCGGAACCTCCACCAGGGGGCCAATCACGGCAGTAAAAGCTTCTCCCGAATTGATTCCGAACACGGCAATCGCTACGGCAATCGCCAGTTCAAAATTATTACTCGCTGCGGTAAACGACAAAGTAGCCGATTGCTGGTAATTTGCCCCGGCTTTTTTGCTCATAATGAAGGAAAGCAAAAACATCAACACAAAATAAATCAGCAGGGGAATGGCAATTCGTACAACATCAAAAGGTATTTTCACAATGTATTCACCTTTCAGCGAAAACATCACCACAATAGTAAACAGCAAGGCGATCAGGGTTAGCGGGCTGATTTTCGGAACAAATTTCGTGTGGTACCACTCTTTGTTTTTTATCCTGATAAGGAAAAAACGGGTAAGAAAACCGGCAATAAACGGAATACCCAAGTAGATGAAAACGCTTTCGGCAATTTGCCCGATCGTGATTTGCGAAACCGCTTTGTTTACCGGAAGTCCAAACCAGCCGGGAAGTACAGCAATGAAAAAGTACGCGTAAACCGAAAAAAACAGCACCTGAAAAATGGAATTGAACGCCACCAACCCGGCAGCATATTGTGTGTCGCCTTTGGCCAGATCGTTCCATACAATTACCATGGCAATACAACGCGCCAGCCCGATCAGGATCAGCCCATACATGTAATCGATATTGAACTGCAAAAAGACAACCGCCAGCACAAACATGAGCACCGGCCCGACAATCCAGTTTTGCACCAGCGATAAACCCAGAATTTTGTAATTTCTGAACACATCGCCCAGTTCTTCGTATTTCACTTTTGCCAGCGGGGGGTACATCATCACAATTAAACCAATGGCAATGGGAATATTGGTCGTTCCCGACGACAGGCTATCCCAGAATCCGGCGATGGAAGGACTCATCCAACCGGTAAAAACGCCAATGAACATGGCAATAAAAATCCATAGAGTAAGGTAACGGTCGAAAAACGAAAGATGCTTTGCTGTGCTCATAGTTATTGATTTGAAGATTATTCAATTTGAAAATTTGGAAATGAACTAACGGGATTTTGAGGTGCTGATTATTTTTGAAAGAATATTGATAATTGCCTGAAGTTTATCCGATAAAAGTTCACTCTTTGGATATTGTTTCGACATCTTGCAAAGCAATAACCAATATTCGGTTTCATCAGCCTCCTTTGCTGCAATTTTCATTTTATGAATGAAATCTGCTTTGCTTTCCGCATTCTGAGCTTCTCTGATATTTGCGCCAATAGAAGTCCCCGACTTTAATAATTGCTTGGCAATAACATATTTTCTGTGCTCTTCCAGTAATTCTGAATATTCAATAATATCCAGTGCAAACTCAAGTGTGAGCTTTACAATTACATTGTCTTTATCGCTTCTCATAATTTCCAAATTATCTCATTGTAAAACCGGTAAAATCTTTCTTTAATTTCATCCCGGACCCGGCGAAATTCGCTCAATATGTATGCGTCGGAGCCTGTTGTATGCGATGGATCATCGAATCCGATATGCAATCGGTGTTTCACCTTTCCGAAAAAAGCAGGACAGGTTTCGTTGGCATGGTCGCACACGGTGACAACATAATCCCATTCATCCTGAAGGTATTGGTCAACCATTTTTGGGGTATGATGGCTAATATCAATCCCGATTTCTTTCATGACTTTCACAGCCGTTTGGTTCACTTGTTTTGCAGGTTCGGTGCCTGCCGAGCAAACGGTGATGTTTGGGTCGAACGATTGCAAAAAGCCGTGTGCCATCTGGCTGCGGCAACTGTTCCCGGTGCAAAGAATTAGTATTTTCATTTCGCAAATAAATAATAGACATTAAATAAAAACGGAGATGATTATTTGCTTTGGCAGGAGAAATTTCCGGAGATATGAAAATCATCCAAAAAACTGCCCAGCAATTTTCTGATTTCTTCAATTCTCGTGTAGTCGAGGCAGTAGTTCATTTTTACGCCTTCCACATGCCCCCTGATCAAACCGGCAGCTTTCAATTCTTTTAAATGTTGGTTCACCGTGGTGCGGCTCAGCGGGAGTTCTTCCGATATATCGCCGGAAATACAGGTCTTTGTTTCAGACAGGAAATGTAAAATCTGCAGGCGCGCCGGGTGTGCCAGCGCTTTGAACAAATTGGCCTGTTTCTGAAACACTTCGTCGAATAAGTCGGTTTTTGATGCTACCATATTGTTCGTATTTTATTTCGACGTAAATATACGTCATAATCCATTTCGACGTATATATGCGTCGTTAAGATTTATTAAAAAATGATTAGGGATTAAAGAAAAAGGAGCTACGATTTTATTTCATCGTAACTCCTTTATTTTTCGTAGCGAGAGCCGGGCATGATCCGGCGACCTCATGATTATGAATCATGCGCTCTAACCAGCTGAGCTACCTCGCCATCCGATTTTTGCGGTTGCAAATATAGTGTTTTATTTTTTCCGAGAACAAGCCATCAAAAAAATAATCATTTTTTTTCATCTCCTCATTTTTCGGATGCGTTGTTTATATCTGCCAGATTACCTATATTGCAAAAAATGAAAAGGGATGAGTGAGAAAACAAAAATACAATTGGAATATATTATCAACTGCTCCCCGAAAGTTTTGTACAACCGGCTTAGTACTGCGGCTGGACTGGCAGAATGGTTTGCTGAAAATGTAACTGTAAAAGGCAAAATATACACCTTCACGTGGGAAGGGGTTGAACAACAAGCGGAAAAAACCCTCCATAAAGAAAACCAACTGGTTCGTTTTTCATGGATTGACGATGAAGACTCCTACTTCGAATTCAAAATTACACAGGATGAGATGACCAACGACGTTTCTCTGATCGTAACTGATTTTATTGAAGGAGACGAAAAAGAAGCTGAAAATTTGTGGGATACGCAAATTGCCGATTTAAAACACATTTTAGGTTCTTAATATTTTTTCACTTTAATTTTCTTCAAAATAACTTAGCTTTGTAATCGTTTCAAATAAAGGAATCAGATCAAATGAAGCGTTTACATTGGTTTATTACAAAAAGCTTTTTTGGGTCCTTTCTTTCTGACTTTTTTCATCTGTATTTTCGTGCTGCTAATGCAGTTTCTATGGAAATATATCGATGATTTGGTTGGCAAAGGGCTTGAATGGCATATTATTGTTGAGTTTCTTACGTATGCTTCATGTGCGTTAGTTCCTATGGCTTTCCCGTTGGCCATGTTGCTTGCCTCTATCATGGCATTCGGCAATCTGGGCGAAAACTACGAACTGGTAGCCATGAAGGCATCAGGTATTTCTCTGATTCGGGCCATGCGCCCATTGATTGTTATTGCAGCGTTTTTAACCTATATTGCCTTTTTCTTTTCAAACAATATATTGCCGGAAACCAACCTGAAATTCGGAACCCTGCTGATGAGTGTAAAAACCCAGAAACCCGAAATGATCATTAAAGAGGGAGTTTTTGCCAACGATATCGATGGGTACAGCATAAAAGTTGAGAGGAAAAGCCGAACCAGCAATATGCTTTATAACCTGATGATTTATGACCATACCGGGAACAAGGGAAACATCAAGGTTTCGGTTGCCGATTCGGGAACCATGGTTTTCACCGGAAATAAAAAATACATGACCCTTACCTTGTACAATGGTGAAAATTATGAAGATGTAAAAACCAACGAACGAATGCGTGACAAAGGATATCCATTCAGAAGGGATCGTTTCACGAAACAAGTAATAAATGTTTCTCTTGAAGGATTCGATTTCAACCGGCAGGATGAAAATATTTACAAGAACAATTATCGGATGTTGAATCTGAAACAACTTAAACACCAGGAAGATTCACTCTATGAAGACTATCTGGTACGTCTCCGGCATTTTGTCATCTCGATGGATTATAGTCCAGAATTATTACGAAGTGTTGTGAATGAAACACAGACTGTCGATTCACTAAAACAAGCGCTCGACTTTGTTCCCGACACCATTGTCAATATCGATACGGTGCTTTTTTCCAAAACCCAAATGGTTAGGAATGAAATAGTGCAGCAGGCAATTTCTGATGCAAGAAACAACGCACTAAACATTAGCCAGCAACAAGATCAGCTTTACTTACGGAAGAAAGACATCAACAAGCATACAATTGAACGGCACAAGAAATTTTCATGGTCGTTTGCATGTCTGATCTTCTTTTTTATCGGGGCGCCGCTAGGGGCAATTATCCGAAAAGGAGGACTTGGAATGCCCGTGGTTGTTTCAATTCTCATGTTCATCACCTATTACATGGTATCGATAACCAGCGAGAAATTTGCCCGTGAGGATGTCTGGTCTATGTATAGTGGCATGTGGTTCCCATCGTTTATTTTTATGGGACTCGGAATCTTTTTGACCTACAAAGCGGCCACCGATTCGGCAATTATGAATATGGAGACCTATCAAATATTCTTCAAAAAACTAACTTCTCTTGATTTTTTGAAAAGAAAAAAAAGCAAAAATGAGGATTCTTCAATTAACCAATAAAAGCCCTTGGCCACCTAAAGATGGTGGTGCCATTGCCAGCATGAACCTGACCAAAGGATTTGGTTTTTTGGGACATAAGGTTACGGTTCTCAGCATGAATACGGAAAAACACAGAACAAAAAAAAAAGATATTCCGGAAAACCTGAAAGTTTTGGCCGATTTCCATTTTGTTGATGTTCCGGCTTCTATTTCTGTTTTGGGGGCCACCCGAAATTTGTTGTTTTCCAGACTTCCATACAATGCCGAAAGGTTTATTTCCGAAGATTATAGCCAGGCTTTGATCAAGTTGTTACAAAAGAAAAAGTACGATCTTGTTCAACTCGAAGGTCTTTATTTGTGCCCGTACATTGCACTTGTCAGGCATTATTCCGATGCAAAAATTGTTTACCGTGCGCATAATATCGAACACGAAATATGGAACCGGACAACAAAAATGACCAAAGGGCCCAGAAAACTTTACTTGAAACTCCTTGCCGCACGCATCAAACGTTTTGAAATGTCGTATCTGAACGATTACGATTTGTTGGTGCCCATTACCGAACGCGATGCGGCAATGCTCAATGTTATGGGCAACAAAAAACCTTGTTTTACTTCGCAAACCGGCATCTACCTTTCATCCCTGATACCCACTGCAAAAAATCTCGAATATCCGTCTTTGTTCCATATCGGATCGCTCGATTGGTCGCCCAATCAGGAAGGCCTGATCTGGTTTCTGGACAACTGCTGGCCTGTCATCAGTAAAAAATATCCGGAATTAAAATTTTACATCGCCGGAAGAAATGCTCCGGCCTGGCTGGAGAAAAAATTCGACCTGCAAAACATCATTTACCTGGGCGAAATTGAAGATGCCTACGAGTTTATCAATTCGAAGGCGATCATGGTTGTCCCATTGTTTTCGGGTAGTGGAATGCGGATTAAAATTGTGGAGGGAATGGCGCTCGGAAAACCGATTGTTACCACCACCATCGGTACCGAAGGAATTGAAACCACTTCGGGAGAAAATATTTTAATTGCCGACAATGCAGAAAGTTTTAACAAGGCAATTTATACTTTGCTTGAAGACCGGGAAACTTTCGATAAGATCGGGAAAAATGCCATCGATTTAATCCGGAAAAAATTTGATAACTTAGCCTTGGCAGCAAAACTGATCGAATTTTACAACAACCATTTATAATGTTGGAACTTCTTTTCTGGATACTGTTTGCAATCGTCGGATATACCTATTTCGGGTATGCTGTATTGTTGTTCCTGATGGTTCAAATAAAACGCATTTTCAGTAAAAAGAAAGTAACTGTAGAATTACATTACGAACAACTTCCTGACGTATGCCTTTTTGTGACAGCCTACAACGAAATGGATTGCATCGAACAAAAGGTGAAAAATTCATTTGCGCTGAATTACCCGAAAGAAAAACTTCAATACATTTGGGTTACCGACGGATCGAATGACGGAAGCACTGAGAAACTCAGGCAATATCCCGAATTGGAAGTCTACCACCTCGATGAAAGAAAAGGTAAAATGCACGCCATGAATCGTGGAATGCAATATGTACGGACGACTATAACCATTTTTTCTGACAGCAATACCCTGCTGGGCAAAGATTCCATTATGGAGATTGTCCATGAATTCAGCAATTCCAAAATAGGCTGCATTGCCGGCGAAAAACGCATCTTTGAAAAGGCAAGCGACGAAGCTGCCGGCGCCGGGGAAAGTATTTATTGGAAATTCGAGTCGTGGGTTAAAAAGCTGGACAGCGACTTGAATTCAGCAGTGGGTGCAGTGGGCGAATTGTTTGCCATCCAGAGCAAATTGTTTGAAAATGTAGAAGAAGACACCCTGCTTGATGATTTTATCATCTCGTTGCGTATTGCCATGAAAGGCTACAAAATAGCGTATGTTCCCGGTGCGTATGCCATGGAAACGGCCTCTGTCAGCGTTTCCGAAGAAATGAAACGAAAAATTCGCATTGCGGCGGGTGGTATCCAAACATTCCTTCGCCTGAAACCGCTTCTCAATCCCTTCCGGTTTGGATTGCTGAGCTTTCAGTATATTTCACACAAAGTGTTACGATGGACAATTGCCCCGTTGGCCCTATTCGCATTGTTAATTGTGAATTTCTTAATACTTCAGACAAATAATAATTTCCAGGATGTCGGTTTTTTTTCATTGTTCTTTTATCTTCAACTGTTTATGTACCTGATGGCGGTGCTTGGCCGCTTGTTCGAGCACCGGAAAACCAAACTGAAAATAGCCTTTGTTCCGTACTACTTTGCTTCCATGAATTACGCTGCAGTTGCCGGATGGCTGCGTTTCCTGAAAGGTAAACAATCGGTTAAATGGGAGAAGGTACGACGGGCTTAAATGCACAAAATCATATATTAGTTGGTAAAAATAATTAGTTTTGCATCGCATTTTAAAAGTCAATAGCGATGAGTGAATTTAATCTGAATACAATCCCCGAGGCCATTGAGGCCATTCGGAATGGCGAGCTGATTATTGTAGTTGATGACGAAGATCGTGAGAATGAAGGTGATTTTATTTGTGCTGCCGAACTTACGACGCCAAAGATGGTCAATTTTATGGCAACCCACGGCAGAGGCCTCATTTGTGCGCCAATTACCGAGCAACGCTGTGAAGAACTCGACTTGCAGTTGATGGTCGGTAAAAATACTTCATCTCATGAAACTCCGTTCACTGTTTCTGTTGACCTGATTGGCTACGGTTGTACTACCGGAATATCGGCCAGCGATCGTGCCAAAACCATCAATGCACTGGCTAATTCGGAAACACGCCCCGAAGAATTGGGCCGTCCCGGACACATCTTTCCATTGAAAGCAAAAGAAAAAGGCGTTTTACGCCGCACCGGGCATACCGAAGCTGCTGTCGATCTGACCCGTCTTGCAGGGCTTTATCCGGCTGGTGTGCTGGTCGAAATTCTGAACGAAGACGGAACGATGGCTCGTTTGCCTGAACTGGTGAAAATAGCTGAAAAATTTAATCTAAAGATCATTACGATAAAAGACCTGATCACCTACCGTTTGCAAAGTGAAAGTCTTATTCAACGCGGTGAGGAAGTGAATTTGCCAACTCGCTACGGTGATTTTAAAATCATCCCGTTTAAACAATTATCGAACGGAGAAGAGCATGTTGCCCTTATAAAAGGAGACATTAACGTTGATGGACCAATCCTTGTGCGGATGCACTCATCGTGCATGACCGGCGATATTTTTGGTTCCATGCGTTGCGAATGCGGCGACCAGTTACATCAGGCAATGAAGCTGATCGAAAAGGAAGGTCGCGGCGTAATTGTTTATATGCAGCAGGAAGGTCGCGGCATTGGTTTGATGAATAAAATTGCCGCCTATAAACTTCAGGACGAAGGACTCGACACCGTCGAAGCCAACATTCATCTGGGCTTCGGTGCCGACGAACGTGATTACGGGGTGGGTGCACAAATATTGCGTGAACTGGGCGTTTGTAAGATGAAACTGATGACCAATAACCCAGTAAAGAGGGCAGGTATCGAAGGGTACGGATTAGAGGTGAGCGAAGTGGTCAATATTGAAATTGAACCCAACGAGCACAACGAAAAATATCTGCGTACCAAACGCGACCGCATGGGGCATTTCCTTCAAAAATTTAAATACTAATAAACGAGATTCCTCTTCATCTAATATTGAAGAACACAAAATTTAACGAAGCAGCTTATTCATTCATTTGCTCAATCAATCCTTCATCTGCAAAAACTTATCTTTGTAAAAACTTCTAAAAATGCAAGGAAAAGATTTACGCATTGTTTTCATGGGAACTCCCGATTTTGCTGTGGCAAGTTTAAAAGCTTTGGTTGAATCCGGTTATCAGGTGGTTGGTGTAATCACGGCGCCCGATAAACCAGCCGGGAGGGGACAAAAATTGAATGAATCGGCAGTGAAACAATATGCCGTTGCAACCGGATTGAAAATTTTTCAACCTGAAAAACTGAAGAACCCCGATATTATTGCCGAACTGAAATCATTAAATGCAGACCTGCAGGTGGTGGTCGCTTTTCGGATGTTGCCCGAAATTGTCTGGAACATGCCCCGTTTGGGAACTTTCAATTTACATGGTTCTTTATTGCCTCAGTACCGAGGCGCCGCTCCGTTGAACTGGGCAATCATCAATGGAGAAAAAGAAACCGGTGTTACCACTTTTTTGTTGGACCAGGAAATTGACACCGGGAAAATTTTATTCCGCGAGAAAATCACGATTAACAAAAACGATACGGTTGGCAGCATTCACGACCAGTTGATGGAAATCGGCGCCAATCTGGTTTTAAAGACGGTTGATGCTTTGGCTGAAGGTAGTTTCTCTGCTATTGATCAGCAGGAAATGGTAACGGAAGCAAAAATAAAACACGCGCCAAAAATTTTCAAAGACGATTGCCGGATCAATTGGTCGATGCCCGGGGAAAAAATTCGCAACCTGATCAGAGGACTATCTCCTTATCCGACAGCTTGGACTGAATTAATTGACGAGGAAGGACAAGCGCTGGTGATGAAAATATATTTCGCCGATTTTGCTGAAGGAACAGCCGCAAATCCCGGCACTCTTTCATCTGACGGAAAAACCTTTTTAAAAGTAAAAACCTCAGATGGTTGGTTAAGTGTTACCGACCTGCAATTAGCAGGGAAAAAACGAATGGAAACCGTTGATTTTCTGAGAGGGTTTCACGGCATTGATAAGATGAAACTGAAACAATAATGTGTTTCTTTTCGGGAGGTGATTAATTATTCATTCGAATAATTAATTTTCACCAGTTCATCCCAAAGTGGATCTCCTTTTGGCGGGGCAGCCACAATCGTTATCATCTCTTTTTTTATCGGGTGGATAAACTCCAGTTTACGGGCGTGAAGATGAATACCTCCATTTTCATTGCTGCGTGCAGCACCGTATTTCAGGTCGCCTTTAATGTGGAGGCCAATTCTGTTTAACTGGGCTCGAATTTGGTGGTGACGGCCGGTTTTCAGATCAATTTCCAACATGTGGAACTTATTCAGGCTGGCCACATGACGGTAAGTAAGAATCGCTTCTTTTGCTCCCTTCTTTTCCTTGTCGTAAGCATGCGACTTATTTTTTGCTTCATCTTTTAACAGGAAGTGGACCAGCGTCCCTTCTTCTTCTTCAGGTAAAGCGTCAACCACGGCCCAATAAGTTTTTTTTATCTGCTCTTTGTCTTGAAACATCTCGTTCAAGCGGTTCAGCGCTTTGCTGGTGCGGGTAAAAATGATTACCCCGCTGGTTGGACGGTCGAGGCGATGAGGGCTTCCCAAATACACATCGCCCGGCTTTTTGTATTTTTCCTTGACGTACTTTTTTACTTTATCAATCAGGGTTTCGTCGCCGGTTTTGTCGCCTTGTACAATGTCGCCGCAGTCCTTGTTTACTGCAATGATGTGGTTGTCCTCGTATATAATTTTCAGATTGCCCATTTTTATCCTTGTTTGTTTTTATGCCTGATTATTTGGCGCAATTACAAATTAATCAGGAAAATTCAAATTATTCCGGGGCAAAGGTAAGATTTCTTTTTCAGAAGGATTGTATTCAATTCGCTTTGTATCCTGAAAGGCAGATTTAAATTCTTTTCAACTTTAAAAATTCGTTCAATTCTTCTTTTCTCTTTTTATCCAATTGGTGCCAGCGGACGCCCCGAATAGCACCTTCCAGTCCGCATAGCATGCAGAAACAAGCTCCTTCGTCAACGGCAGCAAGTCGAATAAATGCCTGCTCAGCCCCAATTTCAATTAATTGTTCGGGCGTTTCGATGCCAACTTCTATCAGTTTTTTTTCTACTATTTTTCCAATATTTGGCAGATCGCTTAACCGTTCCATTTTTGTTGGATTGTTGTTGAAGATACGAAGTTAGCGAATATTCTATTGTGATTATTTCTTGTTGCTTGCGTTTTTCGATGGAAATATTGAACTTTAGAGCCAATAAGTATGCAATTTTGGAAGGGAAAAATGTGCGAAAGAAAATGAATTTGCATTCGAATTAGAATATGGGAACAATGGGCTGGCGTCATTTGTGAATCAGTTCATTTTAAATGAAAAAGAATATGAGTGTTCGAAAAATTGCAGGGACGGTAATGCTTATTGGTGGAGTATTGCTGTTTGTCGTTTTCAATCAGAAAAGCAAACACTATTTGGTGCTTTCCGATTCCGGAAGTTCAATGAAGACAATTGAACTGGAACTGAATGCAGAGGCAGGAAACAATTATTTTACGAAATTTTGTTTCTTGGATGAAAAAAATGTTTCAGAAAGGATCAGTACATCAGCCGATATCGATATGTTTTTCAACGATCAGCAAATTTATACGAAGCGGTATTCATCAGGCTCTTCTGATGATTCGGGCGGTGTGAAGCGGGTTCTGGATACCGATGAAATTTGCTATGCCCCGAATGAATCAGGAACGTTGACAATAAAGGGGAAACTGATAAAAGGTGACAAATGGGAGGTGCAAGTTTATAAAAACATTTGCGATCATGAAAATAAGGCTCTTCCTGTTGCATTAATTGTTGCTGTTATTGGTCTCGCATTGGTTTTAAAGGCGGATAAACGTATAATTTAAAAGGGTGTTTTTGTGAAATAACGGTCATCGTTGTAATGACTTCCTTGAGAACCCGACTAATTCGTGGTTAATACGAAATAGCCGGGTTCTTTTATTAATGTTTGTTAATAAAGATCGAAATGACTGGCATAAATTTCTAAGGATAAGTATTTTCGCTTCTTTTAAAAATATTCAGAAAGAAAACTGAAACGTATGTTCAGGTCATGTATCCTGTTTTGTCGTTGTAGCGCCGGAATTGTTTCTGCTGAAAAGCTGGGAACAATCGGGAAACTTCTTTCGGAAACGGATGCCGATGTTTTCGAATTGCATGATCTGTGTGCCATATCAATCGACCGGAAGGATTTTTTGGGAAAAATTGAAAAAAACTACGGGCAAAAAATTGTGATCGCCTGCTATCCGCGTGCCGTTGAGAAAATGCTTATTCAGTCAGGCGTTCCGTTTTCCGGTTTACAGGTGTTGAATTTTCGTGAACTTTCTGCTGAAAATATTCAGAAAAAATTGCGGGATGATTTCTCCTTTTCTGAAGGAACCCCGACGTACGAACAAGTAAAAAGTTTGCTGAAAGTTGCTGCATGGTTCCCGGTTATCGATCAGGAAGAATGTACTTCATGTGGGCAGTGCGCACGTTTTTGCCTGTTTGGCGTGTACCGGTTTCAGGATAAAAAACTGGAGGTGGTCAATCCGTTGAACTGCAAAAATCTATGTCCGGCCTGTGGGCGAAACTGCCCGGTTTCAGCTATTGTTTTTCCGCGATTGAAAGAAGGTTCGGTTTTGTCGGGGGCTGAATCGGGGCAAATAAAAGTTGATTTGTCTGTTACAAAAGAAAACAACATGTTGTCGATGCTTCAGCAGCGGAGCCAAAACCGCCGTTCGATCCTGAAAAGCGGGATTATGCAATTGGCCGAAGAGGAGCGAAGAAAAGCGCTGGAACAATATAAAATGAACAAAGAGAAAGAATGAAGTCAATTTATAATTCAAAATTCATCATTTAAAATTTCTACAAAGAATGAGTATTGCAGGAAGACTTCTTTTTAAAACCGATCGCCGTTGCCTGTACAAGTTTGTGTACAACATGGGAATAAAGGGATCGCTCGGGTTTAACCGGTTTCAGAAACGGATGAAACGGGGGGACGATTATTTCCCTGCATTCACCTTTATTTCGGTGACCGACGATTGCAACCTGCATTGCCAGGGATGCTGGGTGACCGGCAAGAAAAAAAACAGCCGGATGGAACCTGCGGAACTCGACCGGATCATTACTGAAACAAAACAAAACGGTTCGTATTTCTTTGGTATTCTCGGCGGCGAACCACTTCTGTACAAACCACTTTTCGATATTTTCCAGAAACATCAGGATTGCTATTTCCAGTTGTTTACCAACGGAACTTTAATTACTTCGGAAGTTGCTGAAAAACTTCGGAAATGTGCCAATGTCACCCCGTTGATTAGCTTCGAAGGCGACCGCGATGTGGCTGATATTCGCCGCGGCGGAAAAAATGTTTTTGCCAGTGCCGTGCAGGCAATCGAAAACTGCACCCATGCCGGATTGGTAACCGGCACGGCGATCAGCGTTTGCAAGTCGAATTTCGAAATGGCGACTTCTGCTGAATTCATCCAGTCGCAGATCGATCAGGGAATTACTTATTTGTGGTATTATATTTTCAGGCCGGTGGGCGAGAATGCTTCGTTTGAACTCGCTTTGAGCAAGGAAGAAATCAGGGCGTTGCGGCAGCACACGGTGGATGCCCGTTCGAAATATCCACTGGTGATTATCGACACGTATTGGGACGAAAATGGCAAGGCATTTTGTCCGGCAGCATCGGGACTGAGCCATCACATCAATGCTTCGGGCTTTGTGGAACCCTGCCCGGTTATTCAATTGGCAGCCGATCATATTACTGAAAAACCGATGGCCCAATTGTATCGCGATTCTGTTTATTTGAATAGTTTTAGGGAAACAATCAACCAAAAGACGCGTGGTTGTGTTGTAATGGAAGACCCTGCGTGGCTGGCCGATTTTGCCGAAAAATGCGGGGCGAAAGATACTTCCGGAAGAGATACTGAGTTGGAACGTTTGCGTGCGGCTTCAGTGGTCGCCAGTCACGGTTCGTGCGACGATATTCCGGAAACCAATAAATGGTATAAATTTGCAAAAAAACGGGCATTCTTTGGGCTTGGTGCATACGGATGAGAGAAGCCCCTTCCCGGCCTTCCCCTAAGGGGAAGGAGTTTGGTGCAGAGGAATTAATAAGAAATAGAGAACACAAAAAATGGAATAAAGAATCCAGTTAAGAATGAGTTTCTGGAACTTCGATATTCTTGATTTCTTGTTCGTTATTTTATATTTAAAATTGAATATTGGATATTAAAAATAATAAGTAGCTCACATAGTGTCAACGTTAAACAAGTTTTAAAGAATGCCCAAACTCCCCCTCCTTTGGAGGGGGCCGGGGGGAGGCCCAATGACAAAAGTAAAAACCATATTGAAAGTTCCGGCTGAGGCAGAAATCCGGCAGCGGATGATGCAGGAAGCGGCAAAACTTATCCGTGAAAAAAAGTTGGTGCCTCCGGTTGACTTTTCAGTAATTGAAAAGCTGGCCAATGAATTGACCGTTCGTGCCGGTGTTGCTGCGGAATACCTCGAATTTGCCATGGTTGTGTGTGGAAATGAAGTATGGCGGGAAGTTGTTGCTGCCACACCTTTCAATCGGCGTTTGTTGTTGTTGCCCCAGTGCCTGAAAAACAATCAAAACTGCAATGCCACTTTCGATAAGCTGGGACTTATTTGTGCCGGTTGCCGCAACTGCCAGATTGACGAAATATTGACGGTTGCCGAAGGTTTGGGCTATGCAACATTGGTTGCCGAGGGAACCACCGTGGCAATTGGCCTGGTTGAGGAAGGTTCTATTGATGCGGTGGTTGGCGTCAGTTGCATGTCGGTGCTCGAAAAATCGTTTGTCCCGGTATCGCGGGCTGCGGTGCCGGTTATCGGCATTCCGCTTTTGCACGAAGGTTGCGAAAGTACGGAGGTCGATAAACAATGGCTTTTAACAGAAATAAATTCATTCGAAGATAATTATCACTTGCGTCCACTTTCCGTGTCATTACTGAAAGACAATGTCCAATCGTTTTTTACGGAAGAAAATCTCAATAAATATTTCAATGGTGCGCCCAACCGGACGCGCGAAATGGCTGTATTTTCGATGCTGCAGGGGGGACAGCGAATGCGGCCTGTACTTGCGGCGATGGCCTATTCTGCGTATGCTGAAAATTACAATCCGGACGTTTTGTCTGCCATTGCCTTGATTATCGAGAGTTTTCACAAGGCTTCGCTGATTCATGATGACATTGAGGATCACGATGATTTTCGCTACGACAAGGAAACATTGCATAAAACACATGGCGTTCCGGTGGCCATCAATACCGGCGATTACCTGATTGGGAAAGGATACGAATTGCTGGCCGGCCTGCCGGTTGATCCGAAGTTGATGCAGCAGGCGCTTCGCCTGGTTTCGTCGGCTCATGTTTTACTTTCGGTGGGGCAGGGCGAAGATTTGCTGAATGAAAAGGAGCAGATCATTGTTGCTCAGGAAGAATTACTGAAAATATTCAGGCAAAAAACCGGTTCGGCAGTGAAAGTAGCTGTTTTGCTGGGCGCTGTTTTGGGTGGCGCCGATGAAACGGAACAAAATATATTGTCTGATTTTGCTGACCTTTTCGGCATTGCTTACCAGATACGCGATGATCTGGATGAATTTAAAAACCGAAATGAAGATACATTGGTGAAAGATTATCCGATGCTCCTTTCGCTGCTTAAAAAGCAAATTCAGCAGGGAGGAAACGGCGTTTCGGTCGAACAACTTCAGGATAAAAAATACCTGTTGCAGTTGATCGAAGAAAAGCAAACAGAACTGAAAACCGAGCAATTTCTGGATGGATATGTCCAGCGGATTTATTCGACCCTCGATCAGCTCCGGAATATGCGGTTGAAACTGGGATTGTACGGTTTGACTGGGAAAGTTTTTGAGACCGAAAAGAAAAACAAATGACCCTTTACAAGCAGCTTTCCGGTTTTGTTGCCAATGGAGCTGGCTTGCTCGACGGTGATAATGTCGGCGAAATAGAGTATTTTATTGGCTCGCTGCAAAATGCCGACGGCGGTTTCTCCGACCGCGCGGGGCACTCCGATTTATATTATTCGTTGTTTGCACATTTTGTCCTGAAAGGGATTCACCGGACGGATCATCAGCAAAATTTGAAATGTTTTGTTGCTGAAAGAGGGAAATCAAAAGGCAATCAACTGGTCGACCTCTGTTGCCTGGCAATTCTGAATAAAGAATTAAATGGAAATTATTTCCGGGGTTTGAAATACCTGTTTTCAGCGTTAAAGTTTTCAGTTGTTAAAAGCTACGGCGGTTCGGATGTGTATCCGTATTTTCTCTTGCTTTTGACGCTTGATGTGCATGGTCTCAACAATCGGTTGACGCGGTTTTTTGCACGTCGTTTTTATCGGAATGAGGCGATATTGCAAGGCTTACCATGTCCGGCACTGGCGGCCCATATTGTATTTCAAAACCAACTGGGGCGCGATGTCCGGAGCGACTGCCAATTGCTGACCTCGTATTTCGACGGGCAATCTGGTTTTAAAGCTTTTCCTGATGCTGTTGCAGCCGATTTGTTATCTACTTCGGTTGCATTGTTTGCTCTGAAAACCTGTAATTTTGATAGCGCGTTGTTTGCCCCGGTTTGTCTGCAGTTTATCGACAATAATTTTCGCGAAGGGGCATTTCTGTCCGGAGATGGTGACGAAAACCGCGATTCGGAATATACATTTTACGGTTTGCTGGCTTTGGGTGCGCTGGCATGACGCAGTGATCTGCAAAATTTGTTAATTTGTTTTTTGTTATAGCCAATCAGGAATATGGATACTTCCAATCTGCAGCAGCGTTTTGATGAACTTCGTTCGGTTTTGCTTGAATGGCAAAACGAAAAAGGTTATTGGGAAGGTGAACTCTCGTCGAGTGCGCTGGGCGTGGCCGTTGCCTGTGCTGCCCTGCATTTTTATGACCGGGAAGCCAACCGGCAACAAATTGCGGATGGGATGCAGTGGCTTGTCCGAAATGCGAATGCCGACGGTGGTTTTGGCGATACAGCCGAAAGTCCGTCCAATATCAGCACCAGTTTGCTTTGTTATGCGGCAGTAACGTTATGCCGCGACATGTTTCCTGAAAGTGCAATTTTGCTGAAAAATATTTCCGGCTACCTCGAATCCTGCAGAGTTGATATTCGCTCAGGAAGCGCTGAACAAGCTATTTTAAATCACTACGGGAAAGATTTTACTTTTTCTGTGCCGATCCTCACCATGTGCGCGTTTTGCGGCGTTTTGCCCGGCAAAAACGTTGAAAATATTCCGCAACTTCCATTCGAATTATCACTTTTCCCCCGCTCTTTTTACCGGATGCTGAACCTGAATGTGGTCAGTTATGCAATTCCTGCACTGGTTGCTGTTGGCATTGCCATTTTCAAACACAAAAAGAGAAAGAATTTTCTGCTGAAACGGATCCGGCAGGCAAGCATCCGGAAAGCCATGATCCTGCTCGAAAAAATGATGCCCGAAAGCGGTGGTTTCCTGGAAGCCATTCCGCTCACTGCTTTTGTTTCGTTGTGTTTGATTGAATCCGGATTCCGCGATTCCGAAGTTGTAAAAAAGGGAATCGGCTTTTTGCAGCGAACACAGCGCACCGATGGTGGCTGGCCCATTGATGTGGATTTGTCAATTTGGGTGAGTAGTCTGGCGGTGAAGGCTTTGAAGAATAATTTGCCTTCTGTTTTAGATCAGGTTCAGCAAAAAATGCTGGCAGACCATTTTGTTTTTGTTCAGAATAAAGAGGTTCATTCGTTTAACGGAACTTCTCCGGGCGGTTGGGGCTGGACCAATTTTTCGGGCTCTGTGCCCGATGGCGACGATACACCCGGTGCCATTCTGGCGCTGATAAAACTTTCGGAATCGAATAAAACGGAATACTCAACTGAAATTGAAAATGCCTGTGATTGGCTGTGCCGGTTGCAAAACCGAGATGGTGGTTTCCCAACTTTTACAAAAGGTTGGGGCAAATTGCCTTTCGACCGGAGTTGCAGCGATTTGACCGGCCATGCAGTGTTGGCTGTCAGCAAGGCAATCGGCTATCTCAATGGGCAAATTACGGGGAAGAAAATCGTCGTTTACCGGAAACTTGTCTTGAATGCGGTGAGGTATCTGAAAGCTCACCAAAAATCAAACGGCGCATTGCTGCCACTTTGGTTTGGCAACCAGCAGGTGCCCGGCCATACCAACCCGGTTTACGGGACCGCCCGTGTAATCACGTATCTGAACGATGCGGTTGACTGTGCCTGGATTTCAGAAGAACTAAAACACAGCATTTCAGCAATCGTTGAAAAGGGGAAAAATTATTTGCTTTCGGCTCAGAATGACGATGGAAGCTGGGGGGGCGACCGGGGTATTTTAGGAACGATGGAAGAAACATCACTGGCGTTGGCGGCAATTCTTTCTGCTTCTGAAAAACAACGAATAGAAAAAGGATTCGGTTGGCTCGACAAGCAATATAAAACGAAAGGATTGAAAGCCAGCCCGATCGGATTGTATTTTGCATCGTTGTGGTACCACGAAAAAATGTACCCGCTCACGGCTTATCTGGAGGCGGTCAGCCGGGCGCTGGAACTGAGCGTATCCCCGGAATAACAATGCTTTTGGAAAATGGAAAAGGGACTTTTGAAGCCCCTTTTCGTATTTATTCTTGTTCGAGTATGATTGTCTGTGCCCTGTTTGGCCCCACCGAAGCAATGGTGATCGGAACCCCTACTTCGTCTTCAATAAAACTCATGTAGCTGTTAAATTCCTCCGGAAATTCGTCCTGATGAGTCAGCTTTGTCAGGTCGGTTTCCCAGCCGGGAAGTTCCACATAAACCGGTTTTACATTGTCTTTCAGCTCGTATGGAAATTGTTCGATTACTTCTCCGTCGATTTCGTAGCCCACGCAAATCTTGATGGTTTCAAAGGTGTCCATTACATCGGCTTTCATCATAATCAGTTCAGTAGCGCCGTTCAGCATAATCGAATATTTCAGTGCAACCAGGTCGAGCCAGCCGCAACGGCGTGGTCTGCCTGTGGTTGAGCCGTATTCGCGTCCGGCTTCGCGAAGTTTTTGACCGGTTTCATCAAACAGTTCGGTCGGGAACGGCCCCATGCCTACGCGGGTGCAATACGCTTTGAAAATGCCGAAAACCTTGCCGATTTTCTGCGGGGCGAGACCCAGTCCGGTACAGGCCCCCGCGCAAATGGTGTTCGACGAGGTCACAAACGGGTACGAACCAAAATCAATGTCGAGCAAAGTTCCCTGTGCCCCTTCGGCCAATACCGATTTTCCATTTGCCAAAAAGTCGTTGATTAAATGTTCGCTGTCAACAATATTGTATTTCTTCAGCGTTTCAACGGCTTCCATCCATTCGGCTTCGCATGATTCAAGCATTTCTTTGTAATCGAAATGGTAATAATTTTCAAGCTGGTCGATATGGGCTTTTGTTCGGGTTGAATATTTTTCCTGGAAGTTTTCGAGCAAATCGCCGACACGTAGGCCTTCCCGCCCAATTTTATCGCGGTAGGTCGGGCCAATGCCTTTCAGTGTGGAGCCAATTTTGGTGTCGCCTTTTGCTGATTCGGAGGCAGCATCCAGTATTTTATGGGTTGGCAGGATCAAATGGGCTTTCTTCGAAATAAAGAGATTTTTGGTAAGGTCGATGCCCAACCTGCTGATCGACTCAATTTCTTTCTTAAAAGTGATTGGATCGAGTACAACGCCATTGCCAATCAGGTTCACTTTGTTTTCATGAAATATTCCTGAAGGAATGGAATGCAAAACCTGTTTGATGTTGTTCACTTCCAGCGTGTGCCCTGCGTTTGGGCCACCCTGAAAACGGGCAATCATATCGTATTTCGGAGTTAAAACATCTACCACTTTCCCTTTTCCTTCGTCTCCCCATTGAAGACCCAATAGAACATCTACTTTCATTTATACTTTGGATTACAGATTTTTAAACACAGTAAACCGCAGAAATTATACCCAATTTTGTAGCAAATTCCCGCGGAGCCAAATTCTTTTTATTTAGCATCTAAAAGTACAAATTATTTGTACAAAACGGCAAAAAAAATCCTCTTTGTAAAAAAGAGGATGCTAATTTATAATGAGTTAAAAGTTACTTAACGTTCGAGGTTTTCTCCGTAAATATAAAGGGTATGGTGCGATAGCCTGAAATTGTTTTTCTTACAGACTTCTTCAATGATTTCACGGATACGGGGATCGTAGAATTCGAATACCTCGCCGGAGCGCAAATCAATAAAATGGTCGTGTTGCAGGGTTGCAATGGCCCGTTCGTATTGGGCAATGTTTTTACCAAACTGGTGCTTCACAACAATTTTGCAATCGAGAAGTAAATCGACGGTATTGTATAAGGTGGCTCTACTTACCCGGTAATTTTTGTTTTTCATTGAAATATAAAGGGATTCAATATCGAAATGCCCTTCACGACAGTATATTTCATCTAAAATTGCAAACCTTTCCGGAGTTTTTCGATGTCCATTTCTCTCAAGGTATTCTGTGAACATGGTCTTCACCGTTTCCCTCGTCTGATGGTTATTCATACTTAAACCAATTTTAAATAAAGACCAAAAATAATGTTTTTTTTTAATCCGGACTGATTATTAAAAGAATTCGTTTCAGACCTGTTCGATTCGTTCGACTTTGTCTATTCCTTTGATTTTCAAAAGGCGGGATATGAGTTCACTTAAGTCCTGAAGGTTGTGGATATACAAGTACATGTCGCCTTCAAAGATGCCGTCGTGTGCGTCGAAACGGACGGTACGCATGTTGATATTGTGCTGTTTCGAAATGATGTTGGTTACTTCGTTGACTACCCCAACGCGGTCGAAGCCACTTAATTTAATTCGGGATAGATAGGAAAGTTTTTTAAAGCGGGTCCACTCGGCAGTCACAACTTGGTCTCCCTGCTGAGACATCAGCTTGGTAGCCTCGGGACAGGTTTTTTTGTGAATAATTACATGTTCGGGACCAGATATGTAGCCCACCACATCGTCGCCGGGAATGGGATTGCAGCATCGGGCCAGCGAATAGTTGCTGTATTCAGGGTCTTCCTGTAAAAGATAAGGTGTTTTTTTGTCAATTTTTGAAAAAAGTTTTTCTACATCTTCCTCTTCCTCCTTATTTCCAAACGAAAGCTTCCAGTATTTTACCAGTTTGTTTTTTCTGCGGGATTTCAGTACTTCCTCTATTTGGTTGATGTCTAAAAAGCCCATGCCTACCTGTTTGTAAAGTTGGTCTTTATTGGAAAGATTGTAATAGGCTGTAATTTTTTTTAGGGTGTCAGAAGAGGGGAGGATGTTGTATTCTTTGAGTTTGTCTTCGATAAGTTGACGACCTTTTTCGATGTTTTTGCGTTTGTCGAGCTTGAACGATTGTTTTACTTTGGTTTTTGCCTTGGCCGTGATCAAAAATTTTAGCCAATCAAGCTGTGGATTTTGTGTTTTGGATGTAAGAATTTCAACCTGATCGCCGCTCTGAAGAGTGTGTGACACCGGAACCAGCTTGTGATTGATTTTTGCCCCGATGCAATGGTCGCCCAGTTCGGTGTGTATCTCGTAAGCGAAATCGACAACCGTTGAATTTTTGGGCATGGAAACCATTCTTCCTTTTGGTGTAAAAACTACAATTTCAGAAGAAAACAGGTTCATTTTAAATTCATCGAGAAATTCCAATGCATCCGATTCGGGGTTGCGCAATAGTTCTCTGATTTTTTCCAGCCATTTATCCAGTTCGTTTTCCATCGAACTGTTATTATCCTTGTATTTATAATGGGCGGCAAAACCGCGTTCGGCAATTTCGTCCATTCGGCAAGTCCGGATTTGTACTTCAACCCATTTCCCTTGCGGCCCCATTACGGTAACATGCAATGCTTCGTAGCCGTTTACCTTGGGCGTAGTAATCCAATCCCTGATTCGGTCGGGTTTGGGTTTGTAAATATCAGTAACCAAAGATAATATGTCGAAACATTGTCGTTTCTCGGAAATGCCTTTTTTCGGGTCGAAGACAATACGAATGGCCATCAGGTCATAAACTTCATCAAACGAAACGCCCTTGTTTTGCATTTTATTCCAGATCGAATAAATCGATTTCAGGCGCTCGGTAATGGTAAAATTGAAACCCTCCTCAGTCAGCTTGGTCGAAATAGGTTTGATGAATTCGTTGACCAGGTAAGTGCGTTTTTCGCTTTGGTTATGCAACCTGAAATGAATCTGGTTAAATGTTTCCGGGTCTTTGTATTTGAGGCTTAAATCTTCGAGTTCGGTTTTGATGGCGTAAAGGCCGAGGCGGTGGGCGAGAGGGGCAAAGATGTAAAGGGTTTCGGCAGCGATTTTAAGTTGCTTGTGCGGGGGCATCGAATCGAGTGTCCGCATGTTGTGAAGCCGGTCGGCCAGTTTGATCAGGATCACCCGCACATCGTCCGACAAGGTCATCAGCATCTTCCGGAAATTGGTGGCCTGTTTCGAGTCGGTTTGCGATGTAAATTCTTCGTTAAGTTTTGTCAACCCATCGACAATCAGCGCGATCCGGTCGCCAAACATGCTGCGGATATCATCCAGAGTATAATCGGTGTCCTCCACCACATCGTGCAAAAGGGCAGAAATAATACTGGTTGCGCTAAGCCCAATTTCTTCGATAACGATTTTGGCCACGGCCAGCGGGTGGATAATATATGGTTCGCCCGATTTACGCTTCACTCCGGCATGGGCATTGTTTGCAAATTCAAACGCTTTTTGAATCCGTTGCATACCATCCTCGGAAACCTTGTTTTCACAAGCTTTTACAAGTTCCTCGTAGTAATCCGAAATGAGCCGTTGTTCCGCTTTCGTTTGCAAATTAACCATCCCTTCAGCCTTCTGTAGTTTTTAGAATTTTAACGAAAGTAAAGATAATTTTTTTCTGAAAGATTTATGCAAGGATGGTTCCGTTTGCCTAAAAAACTGAAATACCTGGCTGTTTGGATATTGATGCTTTTTTATTCCTGAAAAAGTTTGGCTTCCACAATTTCGCAGATGATGTGCCCCACAAGGATGTGGACTTCCTGGATGCGTGGTGTGTCTTCCGACGGTATGTTGATCAGCAAATCGGCGACTTCTCTCATTTTTCCTCCCGACAGACCGGTCATAGCAATGGTTGCCATTCCCGATTCACGGGCTTTCAATAGTGCATTGACCACATTTTGCGAATTCCCGGAAGTGGAAATGGCCACCAGCACATCTTCTGGTTTTCCTACCGATTCGATGTACCGGGCATACGCGTTTTCAAAATTGAAATCGTTGGAAAAGGCCGTCATGAAAGAAGAATTTACATGGCATGCTTCGGCCGGGATGGGTGGGCGGTCGAGGTAAAATTTGCCCGATAGCTCGGCGGCAAGGTGCTGGGCATCGGCAGCGCTCCCGCCGTTTCCGCAAAAAATAGTTTTTCCGCCTTTTCGGTATGCAGCAATAATTAACCGGGCTGCCGCGTCAATATTGGCGATCAGCAGTTTGTCGGACAAAATTTTCGATTTTATCTCAATGGCAGCTTGTATCCGGCTTTTTATCATGTATTGTAAACGTTGAAAATAGCTTTTGTCATATACGACCATGCAAATTTTTTCTTTTCTTCTTCCACTTTTTTGCTGAATTGCTCTTCTCTCTGGTTTTTGAAGAAATCGAGCAGGGCATCGACAATTTCTGAAGGATTGGGTTCAACAACATATCCCATTTCCTTATGGTGGATTATTTCTGAAAGCCCGCCAACATTGGTTACCAGCATGGGTTTGTGAAAATGGAACCCGATCTGGGTGACGCCGCTCTGGGTGGCCGATTTGTAGGGTTGAACAACAATGTTTGCCGCGCAAAAATACCGGTTCACCTGGTTGTTCGGAATGAAATCGGTTCTCATGACAACCCGGTTTTCCAACTGAAGTTCTTTGATGAGTTGAAGATATTTGTCAGGTTTTGAATAAAATTCGCCAGCCACAATTAATTTGAGAGGCAACTTTTGCAATCGTTCGTCAGCAAAGGCTTCCAGCAAAATATCAAGTCCTTTGTAGTCGCGGATGAACCCGAAAAACAACAGATAACTAAATTTCGGATCGAGCTGCAATGCCAGCAATGCTTTTTCGCGGCTAATCCGTTCTCCAAAATTATCGAACAGCGGGTGCACAGTTTGCTCCACCGGTAATTTATTTCTGAATGAAAGCGCGTCGTCGAGTACTTTCTGCGACATGGAAACCAGCCCGTCGATGCTGTTCATGAAATAGCTGGTCAGAATTTTATCGCCGGGGCGTTTTTCGTGCGGAACCACGTTGTCGGCCAGACAAATAATTTTACTGTGTTTGTTCTTTCGGATGAGACGGATAATGGTTCCCAGGCAGGGAGCCAGAAACGGGAGCCAGTAACGAACCACGACCAAATCAGGTTTTTCGTACCGGATACGTCGCCCGGTTTTCAGCCAGTTCAGGGGGTTCATCGAGTGGATGGTCCGACTGATTGTCAGTTTTTCGGGAGCAGGCCCGTCAACGTATTGTGTTTTTCCGGGGAATAAAATGGCAGGATACTGAACCGTGAACGTTTCAATATCAACCTGATGTCCTTCCCTGATGAATTCTTCGGCCAACCGCTCGTTGCCCGATGCAATGCCTCCCCGGTATGGATAGGCTGGCCCTATGATTTTGATTTTTGACAATCTATTTCTGAATGATTATTCTATCAACAAAATTGCAACATATTTATCAATCGCGAAAGTTAAACGATGAATTTAAGAAATCAACAATTTCATCGTATTGATCGGGTTCGAACCAGTTGATTTCGGGATCCCGGCGAAACCATGTCAATTGTTTTCGTGCATATTTGCGCGAATTGTTCTGGATTTGCTCTATCGCTTCGTCGCGGGTAGATCGTCCGTCGAAATGGGCAAAAATTTCCCTGTAGCCAACGGTGTTCAGCGAATTGAGATGTTTCAGGTGATAAACGCTGCGGACCTCTTCGAAAAGTCCCTGTTCTACCATCTGAAATACTCGTTCGTTGATGCGACTGTATAACTTTTCACGTTCCATATTCAGTCCTATTTTTATAATTCTGAAAGGACGTTTTTTTGTTGTTTCGGAACGAAGCGAGGAATAAGGTTTCCCGGTCATCATGCAGATTTCCAGGGCATGCAGGATGCGTTTCGGATTTTTTAAATCTACTTTTTCGTAATAACCGGGGTCGAGTTGTTTCAACTGGAGACGAATTGCTTCAATGCCGTCTTTCTCAAATTCTTCAATTAACTGATTGCGTATTTCCTGATCGACCGTTGGCAGGTCGTCGATACCTTTGCACACGGCGTCAACGTACAACATTGATCCGCCAGTCATGATCAGTGGATTTTTCAAAGGAAAGAGCTGTTCCAACTTTTGCAAAACATCCATTTCGAACATGCTGGCATTGTAGTAATCGCTGATTGAAATGGTCTGAACTAGGTGGTGTTTCACTGCTTGCAGGTCTTCGTCCGGAGGAACGGCTGTACCGATTGACAGCTCTTTGTAAATTTGCCGCGAGTCGGCCGAAATTATTTCTGTATTATAATGTTGTGCAAGTTTCAGGCTGATTACCGATTTCCCGATACCTGTCGGGCCGATAACTACAATTAACGTTTTTTCCATCCTTCTCGTTTGTACGACAAAGGTAGAATATTCTGGATAAATGCCTCTTTCTCATTTCCTTTAAAGGGGAAAAGTTAATGCTTTCGTCTGTTGTCTTTCTTGAAATTCTCTCCCTGTTGTGAGTTGTCGAATGTGTCTCTGTAAAAAGAAGAGACTTAATTGCTCCCTTGTAATAGATCGTCCATTTCTCCGAAAATTTCAGTGTAATCATCTAAATCACCATAGTCGTGATATGAATCGAAAACCCGGTCTGTTGCATCGATCAATTCTACGTCTTCCGTCAAAACTTGTTTTGGTGCCTTCCCTTGCTGATAGGCAACCTTTGGTTCGTTTAGAATTTTTTCCATAGAAATTTCTGTTAGTTCAATATAAAATGATCTGTCGTTTAAGAAATCAAATATATAAAGGAGCTTCTGCCCTTTCTTTTTTACTAAATCTTTGATTTTTGTTTTTTTCATCGTAAAAACGGGAATCCCGTTGCTTCCCATGTCTATCATGGTGACCTCAATGCGTTTGTCCCAGCTTTCATCGACAATAAAAAAGGAAGCTAGTTGGTCGGAATCGAAATTCAAATTTTGCTGTATGATGGAATGAAATGTTGAAAATGTGTTTTCCGGATCAATTTCAATCAATCGTATAAATCCTGAGTTCTCGTTTATTGTGATTTTAAATATATATATCATGCCAATAAATTATGCTTGATATTAAATAAAACAGCATTACAAAACCATACAAAATTAGTCTAACGGAATTCTTTAACGGCAAAAAAAAATAAAAGGTTAGCCGTTGAATGTTAAAAAAGATTAATTCGGGAATAGCTCTCCGTAAGGTGTTGATCAGTCGTTTCTTAAAATAAATATATATTTCCATGGTTTCGTGGGATTAAAGAATAATCGAATAAACGGATTGCTTTTTCATGAAATATTGTTTCATTCAGTTCGAAAATTTAAATTCAGGACGTCGAAAAAAATCATTTGCAGCTCTCGTAATTTATTCTGAAATTACATGGCTTATATGTTCGATGAATAACGATAGCTTGTAGACTATTTTATAAGATATAGATGTATATACAGCGGATAATCACAGAAAACGTCCGGATTGCACTTCAGTCGATCCGGAGTAACTTACTAAGAACCATTCTTACTATATTAATAATAGCTATTGGTTTGACTGCGCTGGTGGGGATTCTGACTGCAATTGATTCAATCAAGAGTTCAATCACCAAGGAATTTACTTTTATGGGTACCAACACGTTCACAATAACATCGCGCGGTATGCGGGTGCAGGTTGGGAATAACCGGTATCGGTCGAGGAACTATTCATACATTAATTATTATCAGGCAAAAGAATTTAAAGAAAAGTTTGATTTTCCCGCAACCGTTTCGCTTTCGGTTTATGCTACCGGAACGGGAACCCTGAAAAACGGAGAGAAAAAGACCAATCCCAATATCAGCGTACAGGGTATCGACAATAATTATTTATATACTGCCGGGCATGAGTTAAAACTGGGCCGGGCATTTTCTGATGATGATATTGAATCGGGACGCAATGTCGTTTTGCTTGGCAATGGAATTATTTCGAAATTATTTGAAAAGAACGAGGATCCGATTAATAAAACGGTAAGTATTGGCGGTGGAAAATACAAGGTGATTGGAACACTTGCATCGAAAGGGAGCGGGTTCGGCGGAAATGGCGACCAGGTATGTTTCATTCCGTATACCAACGTGCGTAATTATTTTTCCCGCCCGAATATGAATTTCACCATTCAGGTAAAAGTGGGAAATACCGAATTGGTTGATCCGGCGGTTGGACAGGCAGAGGGAACATTCCGGATTGTAAGGAACCTCAGTCCGCAGGACGAAAGCGACTTTAATATTGAAAAGAGCGATAACCTGGTAAATATTTTGCTCGACAACCTGAAAAATATAACCATGGTGGCTACTCTGATTGGGCTGATTACCCTGTTTGGTGCGGCTGTCGGGTTGATGAACATCATGCTGGTGTCGGTTTCTGAGCGGACTCGCGAAATTGGTATCCGAAAAGCAATTGGCGCTAATTCAAAGGTAATTAAGCAACAATTTTTAATCGAAGCAATTGTAATTGGCCAATTTGGTGGCGCTTTGGGGATAATCCTTGGAATATTAGCAGGAAACGGAGTTTCGGCTTTGATTGGCATCCCGTTTTTTATTCCCTGGGTATGGATTATTACCGGAGTGCTGCTCTGTTTTGGAGTCAGCGTTGCGTCGGGTTATTATCCGGCAAAAAAAGCGTCGAAGCTCGACCCCATCGAAAGTTTGCGGTACGAATAAAGAGCCTCACTCCAACCTCTCCCCAAAGGGAAGAGGCGATTGGTATGGCGTCGTTTTTATTGACCAGTAAATTATTTTGCCATACTTCGATAGAATTTCTCACCATCTTTTATTCTGTCATCTTGGCCTTGAGTCATAATCTCAAAATATATAAATTTCTGAAGATAGTTTATGCAAATAAAAAAGGTGCTATTCAAAATAACACCTTTTTATATTTGTTAGTCCGTTTCTCCTCTTCCCTTTGGGGAGAGGCCGGGAGTGAGGCTTGCAATTATTTTACTGAATCCATGTGTGCGATTAAATCGATCACTTTGTTTGAATAACCCCACTCGTTATCGTACCAGCTAACTAATTTTACGAAGTTGCCGTTCAACGCGATACCAGCGCCAGCATCGAATACTGAAGTGCGTACTTCATGAATGAAGTCAGTTGAAACAACCGAATCTTCAGTGTATCCAAGAATACCTTTCATTTCGTTTTCAGAAGCTTTTTTAACTGCAGCTTTGATTTCGTCGTAAGAAGCAGCTTTTTCCAAACGGACAGTTAAGTCAACAACTGATACGTCGGCAGTTGGAACGCGGAAAGCCATCCCTGTAAGTTTGCCATTCAGCGAAGGGATAACTTTACCTACGGCTTTTGCTGCGCCTGTTGAAGAAGGGATAATGTTGTTCAGGATTGAGCGGCCACCTCTCCAGTCTTTTGCAGAAGGAGCGTCAACTGTTTTCTGAGTATTTGTGGCAGCGTGTACGGTTGTCATCAAACCTTCAACAATACCGAAGTTGTCGTTGATAACTTTAGCCAAAGGAGCTAAGCAGTTCGTTGTACAAGAAGCGTTAGAAACGATATCCATGTCGGCTTTGTAAGCATCTAAGTTTACACCGCAAACGAACATTGGAGCATCAGCAGAAGGAGCCGAGATGATTACTTTTTTTGCGCCACCAGCCAGGTGAGCTTTTGCTTTGTCAATTGTAGTGAAAACGCCGGTTGATTCAACAACGTATTCAGCGCCTGCTGTGCCCCATCCGATATTGGCAGGGTCTTTTTCTGCAAAAAATGCAATTTCTTTACCGTTCACAAACAATTTACCATTCTTGTTTTCAGCAGTTCCCTTGAATTTGCCATGCACGGTGTCGTATTGCAACATATATACAAGGTAATCCATGTCGAGAAATGGGTCATTAACTGCTACAATTTGCACATCGTCTCTTTCCTGGGCTGCGCGGAATACCAAACGACCGATGCGTCCGAATCCGTTGATACCAATTTTAATTTGTGACATAGTTGATTATTTTTAATTAATGTATGAATGAATATTAATTATCTGCTTTTACCATTTCATTTGGCCATACAAAATAAATATATATATACAGAAACATCAAATTTTTTTTCTGAGCCTACCTGTTTTATCCTATTCTTTAATTTTTAGTTAATGTTCAGGTTTGAACATGGGGTTTGTTTGGTGACCCAATATATAGATTTTGAATTTTGGATATTCAATGCCAGATTTTTGCAACTTGAGAATTTTGTATTGAAATTTGAATATTTGTTTTGTCCAATCTGATGTCCGATTCTAAAAAAGTGCAATTTAAAAATTTGCAGGTTTTATTTTCTTCAGAATTGAATTTTCCGTGCAATCTCCCGTGTCGTGCGGGAATATTCAATTCTCAGCGGCTAAAAAATGCGGCAAATAATTGAAAAACTATCATTTAAAGCAAAAAAACAGGTTTGTGAAAAATACTTAATTAGAAAAATACGGAAATATAGAGATCGTGAGAGCGTAATTTTGAATCACACCTTCATTTTCTGTTTTTGGACGATATTTTTGTCATGCGAAAATTTAGGTTGCATGATTGAGTGATTGTGGATTTATTTTCCCGGGAGACACCGTTTTCAATCATGGAGTTTTTAATGGCGATTGCAAATCTCCATATTGGGTGCAACTATTTTTTAATTGCTGGTCGAGTACAGTTTTGTACACACGATCATATAATGCGGAAGTGCCTTGGTGTCGGAGATGTACTCACTGGTTTTTTTACAGACCAAAAGTTTTCACTTGTTAGGGAAAATGCCTGAAGGGCAAAGGGGGCAGACTGTTTTTGCTCTGCAAAACTATAGGCAGGGCAGTTGCAACTTGTTTTGCAAGCCGTTAGCATACCTACAAGAAGCACAATAATTATCAGAGTTTTAGTCAATTTCATTCCCGTATCAATATTTCTTGGAAAAATAACGAGAAAAAAGCAGAAAAATTGCAGAATTAGTTCGGGTATAAATAAAAGCTGTATTTTTATGTGGAATTTTTAATCAGGCGTTTTGTCCGCTTAGTTATTTTAATATTACGTAAAGTCGGTGCCGGGGCAGGAGGGGGTAATTATCCTCAAACTTCAGTACAGACAGAGGATGCAGGTGAAAAATAATTGCAAAATATTTTATTTTTATGCAAGATTATTTTTGTACATTGCTAATAAATTTTATACGTTTGTGATATATTGACTTTAATATAAGACGAATATGTCTGGAAATATAAAGAAAATGAATGATATAATACAATCAATCAATCAATTAAGTTCAATTAAAAAACAATTGCTATGAGAAAATCATTTACTCGGCTATTTAGTATGTTTATACTTTTTTGCGGGCTGAGTTTGCAAATGGCGTTCGGTATTGGCTTTGACGGATTAAAATCCGTTCCAAAGGATGCCGACCTAAATGTAAAGCCTGCAGACATTGCAACAAAATTTGTTGTTGCATTTGATGCTGTACCGCAGATCAGTGCTGCTGGTGGTACATTAGTTATTTACAAGGGGACTACCCCTGCTACTCTTGGGTTGTACAAGACTTATCCGATCAACACCAGTTCTGCTAGTGTTAAGGTGATAGGTAAAACTCTTGAGGTAACACATGGTCTTGTTGAATCTTCCTTTGTGTTTGGAGACGATTACAGTATTGCCATTACCGATGGCGCTGTTGTAGGTTTAGCAGCCGGAGCCTTAGCTCAGGGAGTTTTTGACTTCGAAATCGGAGACTATGTAAAACCGAATTTGTTAACTGCTGCTAATACATTTACTCCTAACAAGGGAGTTATTGATGTAATGGCAAACTTGGATGGGAGTGCCTTTACATTAAAAATTCCTTTTGATGAAAAAGTTACTGTTCCTACTGCTACAAACGATAAAGCAGTGTATATTTATAAAGAAGATGGTACTGTTGTAGACATTATTAAAGTTGGAAAAATCGGTGCAACAACGTTGACATCGGATGCTGCTTTAACAACTCCTCTTGCTGCAGGTGTTTTAGGTGGTTCTGCTAATGTTTATGTTCCTGTTGCGGCCACATCTATTTTTAAAGAAAAAACGAAATACTATGTAACAATTGATGCTGGCGCATTTTTAGATGTGAATGGTAATGTAATGTCTTATGATGGTTTAAGCAATACTGCTACCTGGACTTTTACAACACGCGACCATTCGGCTCCTGCAGTTACTGCAAAAAGTGTTACTGCAGTTGCTTCAACTACTGCTACTTTAAATGTTACTCTTGACGAAAAGGGTAAATATTATTATGCAACTTATCCTACGGCTACAGTTGTAACTGCTGCTGACGTTATTAATGATGGTGATGGTGTTGGCGGAAATAGTGGTCTTCCTTTTGTTGCTACTGCTTCTGGTTTTAAACCTGTTGCTACTGCTGGAACAAATGTTACTGCTGCGTTGACTGGTTTAACCGGTGGTATTACTTATAAAACTTACATTGTATCTGAAAACAGTGTAACTGTAGGTGCTCCTGTAACTGCGGCTACTGCTGAGAATGTTGCTTTTACAACAATTGACAATACTGCTCCTGTTTCCATTGCTCGTGGTGTTTTAGCAAACAGTGGAAAAAGCACTTACGCTTTATATATGGTATTTGATGAGCAGGTTCAAAATGGAACAACCGGGACTCTTGATTTACGCAAAGATTCAGATGATTCATACGTAAAACAAATAACTTCTATTAGTTCAAGGAAAATCACTACAGCGGAGGTAACTGCTAATACTTTTGGTGCTGGTCGTACAACCGCACAATATGTAGCAGTGGTTGATCTTGGTATGACTTTACCAAGTAAAACTGACTATTATGTAGTTTTCCCTGCTGGATTTATTATTGATATGGCAACTACAAGCAATTCATTTGCTGGTGCTGGTTCATTTATTGTTCCTATTAATAAAGGGAATTGGGCATTCACCAGTACGGACTTTGAAGCTCCTACTGTAACTGTTGCCTTTGCTACCCCGAATAATTTGAATTCAGATATTAATGTGACTTTTAACGAGACAGTTACAAAACAATTACTTACAACTACCGACTGGGCTCAGGTTCTTGCGCTGGAAGTTAATGATGTAGTTGAACCCTTTACTGTAACTTCTCCTCTTGGCGCTGCCGATGCAGATAATGTTGTGGTTCCTAATTATACAATTGTAATTAACCCAACTGCCACATTAGCGGCAAATACAACTTATAAAATCCGTATTCGTCCGGATGCAGTAAAAGACTTAGGGAGTACAGCTATTCCGACTTTGGCTGCAAATGCGGTTAGTACTGAAATAGTAAGAACTCTGACTACCGGAGATTTGGATCCTTTTACTGTAACTTATGGAAGTACACTGGGTGCTACGACTATTAACGGTTTGTTAGCTGATTCAAAATTTGTTATCGACTTTAATAAGGCAGTAAATGTTAATACCACTGGTACTACTTGGGTAGCGGCTACTGCTGCTAATTTAACTCCATTTATTACATTTACTAAAACAGGTGCTCCTGCAGGTGCAAAAGCATTTTTGGTAGATTATAATGCGACTACATTTACTATTACTATTACTCCTAGTGTATTGCTTATTAGTAATGCTGCCGATTATGTTGTCAGCTTGAATGGCGCTAAAGTTCGCGATTCACAGACTACACTGTTGAGTGCTGCTACTGGTTATTCAGCAACGAAGACATATTCTGTAAAAGATTACGAAAAACCAGTTGCTACCAATAGCCACGATGGTAATGTTTCGAATATTGTGGCAAACGCTAATCCTACAATTACTTTTACGGATGCTAATCTCGGAACACTTACTGATTTAACGTCGCCGGCGCCAATTGCTTTAACTGCGTTGACTCCTGCTCAGTTAGCAACTCATATTACATTCAAACAAGATGATTCGAATAGCGAAAATCTTCCGTTCGCAGCTACTTATGCTGCTGGTGTAATAACGATTGTTCCTACTGCAGCTCTTGTTACCGGGAAAACATATTATTATGGTATTGGTGCTTCTGTAAAAGATGCTACTAACAATGTAACTGATGGTAAGTTCACAACATTTACCATGGTTGCTCCGGCTGTTGCACCAACTATTATTGCCGACACCTATACTGTGAATACAAGCGCTCAAACTCCGGTTGCAACAGCATTGGAGAATGTCGTGTCTGTTGGCGCTCCTCTTAAGGTTACGGTTTCCGTTACTTTCAATGATTTTATAAAAGAAATGGATCCGGCTTCTCCGAACTATGTAGCTGGGTGTCTTATTGCTAATTTGAGTGATGGAACTTCATCATGGAATACAACGATTGGTAGTATAAATGTTAGTGGTAAAGTATTGACCATTGATTTTGCAACCGGTGCTGCTCTTGCTTCTGATGCAGTTTGTACTTTGACTCTGCCTGCTAAAATGGTTCAGGGGTCTAGTTATATTGCTGGAACGACTACTTTTGCACAGTTTGCTGGAAAAGCAATTACCTTTAAATCGAAAGATTTAGTTGCTCCATCAATTACGGCAACCACTCCTGGCGTTGGCGCTGGTGGTATTGCATTGAATACTGCTTTAAAAGTTGATTTTAATGAAAAAGTAGTTTTAGGATCAGGCAATATCCTGATTAAAGAAAATGTTAGTGGAACTACTATGCAGACCATTGAGATTAATGCAACCAATGTTAATCTTGATTACACCACAATTGCTCCTGGAACTCGGGTTACTATTACGAAAGCTGATTTAATTAAATATAATACGGCTTATGATGTAGTTATTCCTGCTGCCGGATTTAAAGATGACATTTCATTGAATCCAATGGCTGCCAATTATACCTGGACATTTACTACTGTTGTTAATCCTCAACCGATTATTAAATTGACAAGTGGTGTAATTACTGTAACTCCTGCTGATAATTCTGATCAGGTAGCGCTTTCTCCGCTTTCTTTAGGTATTACATTTAGCGAAGAAATTGAAAAATATACACCAGTTGTTGGTACTCGTAAATTATGGTACTTAATAGAAGAAGGAAATGCTGGTATTCGTGCTGGTTTTGATGGAAGTTTAGATCTTACATTGAACGGAGGTAATGATGTGCCTGTTGCTGATGATTATATTGAGAATCTTTCTGTTGGTGTAACTGCAAATACAGTTACTATTGTTACCGGTTTTACACCGGTTGCAGGGAAAAGATATTATGTATTGATTACCCCTGGATCTTTCTTGGATAAATCAACAGGAACTTCTGCTGTCGGTAATCCTGTACCTGGTGTTTTTGGTGGTGTAATTGCCGGAACAACCTGGAATTTCACAACAAAAGATGAAAATCCAGGAACAGTTACATTTGAATATACAAAACGCACCGATAATTTGGTCGCTACAACCAGCGATATCGTAATTAAATTTACTCGTCCGATTGTAAAATCTGATGGAACTGCAATTACTGATGCCCAGGTAGCAAACTTATTTACATTAACTAAAACTGCAGGACCAGGCACTCCAGGTGTAAAAGCATTTATTGGTACAATTAGCGCTGATAAAATGACTGTTACAATCCTGAACAGTTCGTTGGTTACTTTGGGTGAAATGACCGCAGGTTCTAATTTTACGATTGCAATGAATGCAGGCGCTATAAAATATGCAAACAATGCTGCTATTGTTGGCGCTGCTGATGCTTTCTCGACTTCGAACTACGATAAACCAACGGTTGCATCCGTATTCCAATCAACAGGTTTAACAACTCCTACTGTTGTTGATATCTATAAAGATCCTGTTGACGGCAAACATAAAGCTAAAGTTCGATTTGATTGCGCATCGAACCCAATAAGTGTAGCAGGTGTTCAAACGGCACTTAAAAAAGTGTATTATACAATTGAACCAGGAACTGCGCCCAGTGCTGCGATGACTCCTTCAATTTTAATGCTGAGCGCTACGAACCAGGCTATTGCTGCGGGTACATTTGCTGTATCAAAAACATTTACATTTTCTGATTTAGTTGAAGAAACCAGTTATGTGGTTTATGCAGTTGTTGAAGATGTGGCGGGTAACATTTCAACTGTAAATTCATTGATATTTACAACTGACGATGTTTCGAAACCATTACTTTCAGTACCTCCAACAGCTTTCGATGTAAATAAAAAGCTGACATTCACATTTAACGAGAATATTACAGTTACTGCTGGTAATAATGCAGTACGTATTCTTGATAAAAATAGCATGACTGTTGTAGCAGTTTTGAATTTGAATGCTGTTACTCCTTCGAATGCTACAAATGATAAGAAGTTGATTACTGACGCTTTTGCAGGTTTAGCTACTACCGATGCTTTGGTTAACTACTATGTAGAAGTTGAAGCAGGAATCGTAGCTGATGTACCGGTTGTTGCACTTGATGCAGTGAATACTTTTGATGGATTGTTCCGTACTGATTTGGAAGTTTCTTCGAAAGATGCTACTGCTCCTGTTTTGTCTTCAACAGATCCAGTATTACCTGCAACAGGTGTTGATGTTAATTTTAGTATAAAACTGAATTTCAGTGAACCTGTTAAAAAGGCTACGACTCTTCCTGTTGATGCTTTTGTTGTAGAAAAAGAAATAACTCCGGGCAGTGGCACATGGGAGCCATTTGAAGTAATCGATCCTGCGAATGTTGTAACCAATGGTACCGAAGTAGTTACTGTTACTTTATCACGGGTATTGGCAAGTACAACAAAATATCAGTTGTCAGTTAAATTGAATTCGTTCACTGATTTGACAGGCACTCCTCATGCTGTTGCTACTGCAGTTGGGACTATTACAACAAAAGATGTTGTATCTCCAGTTGTTACTTATGCACCAACTAAAGGACAGATTAATGTACCTGTTGCGACTGCAAATATGACGTTGGATTTCAATGAGGTCATCCGTTTATTGGATAATTCAGTAATCGACAACTACGATTTGGATTCTTTGGTATACTTTAAAAAGGCTGGGGTTGATATGGCTTTTGATGCTGTAATTACAAACCCAACGTTAACTACCAGCAGAATTACTATTACTCCTGCCGTAGCTCTTGTTGCTGATGCAACTTATACCTATGGATTTAAAGCAAAATTTGAAGATGCTTCGAATAATGCTGTTCCTGCTGATGCTGCTACATTCAATACTGTGTTGACAACTCCTGCAGCACAATACCTGAGTTGGTTGCCAGCTAGAAAATCTCCTTATGTCGCTCCATGGACATGGGTTGCTACTGCAGGTACAATTACGCTGAACTTTACGAATGATATATTTACTCATGAAGCTGTTGCTGCTGACAATAACTTGCCTGTAACTTCAGCAAGGATTATTGCCAATAGTATTATCACAGTGAAGAAAACTACTCCATTGTTAGTTACGACTACAATGGCAGCCGCTGATTTACTTTTTACTACTCCTAATAATAGAACAATTGTTGTAGCTCCAAAAGCTGGAACAACTTGGGGTAGTTCAAACGTAATTGAAGTAATTGTTAATGGCGACAAATTGCAAATTAACGAAGGTAATATTACTGTTCTTGGAAATGCTGGTGCTGTTTGGGATGCAAGTAAATATCTTGCTGAAGATACAATTGATCCAATTGTTGACGTAACTAAAACTGTTGCTCCAGCTCCTGGTGTTATACCATTTACTGCCGGTTTCTATCCTGCAAAAGTGGGTGTTGCTGGTGTAGCTCCTACAATTGCTAAAACTGATGCATTGAAATTGTTCTTCAATGAAGATGTAAAAGTTGGTACAGGTTTGGTTGAAATTCGTTACTGGGATGGTGAACTTGCTAAAGCGCCCATGGCTGTTACTGTTGCTGCTGATAAACGTACGGTTACTTTAGGTGACTTGACTGGTCTTCCAACTAACGAAGAATATTATGCAATCGTACAGGCCAGTATTGTTGTTGACAATACTGTTGATGTTAATCCTTACGCTGGCATGACCGACGTTAAAGTATGGAAATTTAATCTTAGAGATGATGCTTATCCTGTAGCTACTTTATACACTCCAACTACCGATAACCAACCGGTTACAACAGATTTGACTATTAATTTCGACCGTCCTGTTATTGTTGGGACTACTGGTTATGTGGCTCTTTACAAATCGGCTGCCGGTGGTGATGCTGTTCAGATTTGGAGATGTGCTGATAATGGCGCTACTGCTGCAATGTCTACAAGTGGAAGTGTTGGAACTATCAATATTAGTAACTTGGAAGTTAATACTAAGTATTATGTAGAAGTTGCAGAAGGAACTTTTACATCTGCAGTTGATAATACAAAGGGACAAGCTGCTATTGAAAGAAGTTCATGGACTTTCACAACTGAGGTTAATACTGCACCTAGTATTTTAGCTACTGGTTACAGTCCTGTTAAGGATGCAATTGATGTGCCACGTAATGCTGACTTACAAATTACTTTCGACATGGAAGTTCAACCAGGTAGTGGAATTATCCAATTGCATAAAGCAGATGGATCGCAAATTCTCAACTTCCCTGTAACTGATCCTGCACTTGTTAATTTCAATGGTGCTGTTGTTACAGTTAGTTTGCCAATGTTATCTGAGGATACTCAGTATTATGTGATTATACCTGGAACAACAATCAGGAATAAAACTTATACTCCTGAGTATTTCGCTGGACTTACAGTTCCTTATGTTTGGAAGTTTAATACCGTTGTTGATGCAACTCCTCCAACTGTAACTGCAGATAAAGCTTCTGGAACGACTATTACAACGAATGCTTTCGATGTAACGTTAACATTCAGCGAAGCTGTTGTTGGTGCTGTTGCTGGTATTACTACTACTGGCGCTACAACTGCTGTTGTTACAGAAGTTACTGCCGGAAGAGTTTACAAAGTAGCTGTTACTGCTGCTGATCTTGCTACAGTAAAGATTACTGCTGCTGCTACTATTACTGATGCTGCCGGAAATCCATTGGCTGCAACTGAATTTACTTACAACGTAGCTGATAACAATGGACCAACATTAACTGTTGACAAAGCAAGCGGTTCGAACATTACAACCAATGCGTTTAATGTAGTTCTTACATTCAACGAAGATGTAACAGGTGTTGCTGCTGCTGTAACTGTTTCTACTGGTAGTACTGTTGCAGTGACTGGTTCAGGTAAAGTTTATACTGCTGCTATTGTAGCTCCAAGTAGCTCGGCTGTAGTAATGACTGTTGCTAATACAGTGAAAGACATAGCAACCAATGCTTTTGCCGGTGCTGCCTTTACTTACAATGTATCTGGTGATGTTACTGCTCCTTCGTTAACTGCAAAAACACCAACAGCGACTACTGCAACAGCTCACGTTACTACTCTTGAAATGACATTTGATGAAAATGTTGTAAAAGGTACTGGCAAATTGTATATCTACAATGGTGCTACTATTGAAAGAACAATTGACGTAACTAGTACAAGTGTAGTTGTTACTGGAACTAAAGCAACTATTACATTAGCTGGTAGCTTGAATAAAAACACTACTTACTTTGTATATGTTGACAACGGTTTTGTAGCCGATGTATACGCAAATAAATATGTAGGAATTAGTAATCCTGCAACATGGACATTTACTACAGGTAACTTTGCAGTTGGCAATGACCCTGTAATTGGTTCTCTCGAGTTTAAGGTTTATCCGAACCCATTTGTTAATGAACTTAAAGTTGATAACGCTTCTGAGCTTTCAAGAGTCATCATCACTAGCATGACTGGTCAGAAAGTAAAAGAAATCGTCAACCCAACTTCGACAATTCAAACAAATGATTTACGTAGTGGCGTTTACTTCATCTCATTGTATGTTGATGATGTAGTTGCCAAAACTGAAAGGATTGTTAAAAGGTAATGCCGAATTGATTGATTAAAAAGGGGAGGCCTGAGGGCTTCCCTTTTTTATTTGAAGACGGCTCCCTCGGTTCCCCCCAAGGGGGAGAGAAAGGAATAGCCAGTCCCCATAGGAAATTCAGGGATGCGATCTTTTTAAAAGATCGCATCCCTGAAAATTTCCCAAAAATTGGAAATATGGAACTTCTTTTAAAACACAAAAGCATCCGAAAATACCAACAACGAGATATTTCGCAGGAAGATTTAACTGCAATTATTGAAAGTGGCATCAGAGCCTCGAATACGGGCAATATGCAGTTGTATAGTGTCGTTGTTACCCGAGACCCGGAGAATAAGCAAAAACTGGCTCCTTTGCACTTTAATCAGCCAATGGTAAAACTGGCTCCGGTTGTGCTAACCGTTTGTCTCGATATAAACCGTTTCAATAAGTGGTGCGATGTAAATTCGGCCAATCACGGGTATAACAACCTGCTGTGGTTTGTTACCGGGGTGATCGATTCAATCCTGTTTGCTCAGAATATGTGTGTAGCTGCCGAAAACATAGGTTTAGGAATTTGCTATCTCGGAACGGCTATTTATAATGCAGCCGGGATTATTGAGGTCTTAAATCTTCCCAAAGGAGTGTTCCCTGTCACTACAATTACGCTGGGGTATCCAGATGAAAATCCGGATGTAGTTGACCGTCTCGACTTAAAAGGTATCGTTCACAACGAGGTTTATACCGATTACGATGCGGCTGCAATAGCCGATTTATTTATGTACAAAGAGAGTCTGGAAAGCTCAAGAAAGTACGTGGCTGAAAATAGCAAGGAAAACCTGGCACAAGTTTTTACCGATATTCGTTACAAGAAAGCTGATAATATCTTCTTTTCTGAAAAACTACTGAAGACAATCAGAAATCAGGGATTTGAGATTTGATACTTGCAGCCTCTCCAAAAGAAGGGGGACTGGCCGGTGAGAGTGAAGAAGACACAGCTCAATGATGCGTGATTTTGTTTTTTTTGATTTGGATATTGAATACAGTGGACGACAGGTTTTACTGAAAACTGAGACTGTCAACTTTTGAAGTTTAGCTGATTGTATTCCGGTTTATCATATCCAGGAAATCCTGCCGAAAATTGTTTCCGATGGGCAGTTTCTTTTTGTTGATTTCGACCAGGTTGCCTTCGATTGACGTAATTTTATCGAACCGGATAATAAACGATTTGTGGATACGGAAAAAGTCTTTTGCCGGGAGCAAATCTTCCATTTTTTTCATCGATGAGTTGGTCACCAGGTGCGAATCTTTCAGGTGTATCATAATGTAATCGCCCAATCCCTCGATATAGAAAATCTCATCAACCGAAACCTTGTGAGCCTTTTTGTTCGATTTTATAAAAAGTGATTTGCTTCTTATTTCCTCTGATGGGAGTGGTGGATGAAGCAGTTTTATCTGATCTTCAGCTTTCTGTATTGCCTTAAAAAAACGCTCGAACGAGAAGGGTTTTTTCAGATAGTCCAATGCGTTTAGTTCGTAGCTTTCCAAAGCATAATCAGTATAGGCAGTTGTGAAAATAACCAATGGCGGGTTTTTTATATTTCTCAGGAAATCGATGCCCGAAAGTTTCGGCATATTTATATCGAGAAACATCAGGTTGACCGGATTTTCAGAAATTGCTTTCAATGCTTCCAGTGCATCGTTACACACACCGACGATATTCAGATTATGAATTTCTTTGGCATATTGCAGAATGATATTCTGTGCCAATGGTTCATCGTCAACGATGATCGCATTAATCTGCATGGTGATCTTTCAGTTGTAAATTAAGAAATACCGTAAAAACATGATCTGTGTTGTTGACCACTAATTTATAATCTTTTCTTCGATAAAGAAACTTTAAACGCTTTTCAACGTTCTGCAAGCCAATTCCATGTGCTTTGTCGTTTGAAATGGTGAGCTTCTCTGCATAATTATTCCTGACTTCAAAAAATACATGGTCTTCGGTAAATTTAAATGAAATATGAATGAACGGTGCATCTGCTGGTGACCGTAGCCCGTGTTTAAACGCATTGTCGATAAAGGGTTCAAACAGCAAAGGGGCAATTTGTTTATTCGGGATTGCACCTTCCATGTTGAACCGAAGGTCAACCTTCTTGCTCAATCGCAATTTCTGAAGTTCAATGAAGTTTTTTACAAAATTGATTTCCTTTTCAAGGGGAATATAATCTTCTTTCGACTCGTACAAAACATGCCGCATTAAATCGGAAAGCATCAGGATCAGTCGGGGCGTTTCTTTCGAGTTGGAAAGGGCCAGCGAATAAATATTATTCAAACTATTGAAAAGAAAATGTGGGTTTATCTGGGCTTTTAAACTTTTTAGTTCGGCTTCCAATTTTTGCCGTTGCATTTTGTTGTACTGAAGACTGACATCCTGTAGCACCAGCCAATCGGTGACAAATTTAGCAAACGAGCTGATTGCCACATAAACGAGGTGCGCAAAAAAGAATGCCGAAAATACGTCGGAATGAAAGGTGTCGAATTTGCTTTCCGGAGAAAAAAGAAAATGAAGCGGGAAAATAAACAGGAACTGGGTGATCAGTGCCGAAACAAAAATGGTGACCGTTAGCCAGAACGTGTAAAAAATGTAATATTTGTTTTTCAGGAGTCGGGGAATCAGCACGTTCAGGTTAATGTATACCGAGAGGGCAAAGCAGGCATTCAAAAAAGCCGATTTCAGAAAAGCGGGGAACCCAGTGTTTACTGAGCTTTCAGAAATAATTCGGATTTGGAAAATAGTAAATACCAAGCTAAAAAGCCAGAAGAATATCTGGGCAATTGTTTTGTACTGCCTGTATTTTTTCTGATCCTGCATCAGATGCGGTCTCTTCTTTTTGTGAACTTCAGAAAGTAATATTTTAGGGGGTTTGTATATTTTAGTTGTTTCCAGGGGCGGCTGCTGTGCGGTTTGTGAATCACTGGCAGGTTCATAGCCAGGTAATTGCAGAACCCCAGTTGTTTCGACTTCCGGGAAATAAAAACATCGTACCAGTGTTTTTCTTCGGAAAGTTCGTTAAAACTGAAACTTTTTAGCAATTCAGGAGTCAAAAGTGTGCAACAGAAACTGAGGCTGTGGCTGGTATCAACGAGCGGTTTCTTTTCGTTTTTGAAGTTCAAATAAGGAAAATTTACCTGTCCGTTGATGTCGGTTGTAACAGAACCGACCATCCCGCATTTTTTGCTTTCGCGGCTTAATTTTACCAGGTTCTGAATAGTGTCTTTTTTTACTTCGACATCCGATTCAATAATAATCAGTGGCAACTCCATTTCGATGGCTTTTTGTTGAGCCATTTTCAGCACCAACCGGTAATTCGGCGATGGGGTAGTGGTAACATCTTTCAGGTTGACCAGTTCAAACCCGTATTTTTCGATATTCCCGGTCAATATCCGGGTCGTTTCGTCGGTGCTGAAATCGTTATAAATGATGTGTTTAATTTTTACATCAGAAGAATGCACCGAACGGATCGTTTCCAGAGTGGTTTCCGGCGAATTTTTTACTGGTGTTATTACAAGAGCTTCGAACATGCGGTTAGTATTGATAAGAATTAGTACGAATTTAACTGAAAACGGAGAAATCTATGCCATTATTGACCGACAAATTCTGCAATGTCCTGATTTTCTCTTTCCCTGCTGCTTAATTTTGAATTTGTTATATGAAATTTGAAACGTCTCTTCGTGGCTTTGCGCGAATGCCTACTATCTTCTTCTGAATTCCGAACAACAAATGGCTGTGGCAACGGCAACATTCAGCGATTCCGGCTTTGAATTATTGTCAGCAAAAGAAGGAATGAAAAGTTTTCCGGAAATCAACGGTTCAATTTCTGCGGAAATGCCGTTTCCTTCATTTCCCATGACAAGAATTCCGGAGGGTGAAAGTTGCTTCTGGTATATGTTTTCACCTTCCAAAAAAGTACCGTAAACCGGGCATCCCGATTTTTTTTCATTCTGAAGGAAATCAAACAGTCCCGTATACAATAGTTTTACCCTGAAAATGGCTCCCATGCTGGCTTGTACCACTTTGGGGTTGTACCCGTCGACGGTGTCGGGCGAGCATATAATTTGGTCGATTCCAAACCAGTTGGCAATGCGCAAAATGGTTCCCAGGTTGCCCGGATCCTGGATGCAGTCGAGCGCCAGGCTGAGCCGACCTACACATTTTATTTCAGAAGCAGGAAGTGATGGTTTTTTAATCACAGCCAGCGCTTCTTGCGGCGATTGCAGCAGGCTTGCTTTTTTTATGCTTTCCCGGGCGGTGGTAATGATCTCGAAAGCCGGGTCCGGTAATATATTTCTTTCGGAAAGAAATTCTTCGGTAGCAACCAGCAATTCTATTTCGAAGCCTGATGAAAGGGCTTCTTCAACCAGTTTGTTTCCCTCGGCCAAAAAAACACCGTGTTCGTCGCGTATTCTTTTTCGGTCGAGCGACTGAATGAATTTTATTTTGTTTTTGCTGAGCATATCTTTCAACTTTCGTTTATCTTGTAAAAATAAAAAAGCTGCGAAGCAATTAATTATATTCATCCATGTTATTTTTGTACAAATTGATAATTTGAATGCAATTCTCGTCAACATACAAATACAGTAGGTCATTTATCGGAATTCTGGCTTCAGGAATATTTCTATTGACTGGGTGTAATTCCACTAAATATGTTCCCGAAGGGAAATACATGCTCAATAAAGTTGAAATTCGACTCGATAATGAACATATCCCGAAGGAAGAACTGAAAGTGCATGTCAAACAAAAAGGAAATCTCCGGATTCTGGGCTTCTTGAAGTTTCACCTGGGCATGTATAATTTATCGTCTTCGAAGCGCGAAAACGACTGGCTGAAGCGAATAGGCGAGGCTCCTGTTATTTACGAGGAATATCTGACCCAGCGCAGTATCGACCAGATGAATGTTTACTTGCGTAACAAAGGCTATTACAATGCGGTAATTCTGGATTCGCTGATTTATCATCCTGAAAAACCGAAGGTCGATCAGTTGTATCGTGTAATTACCGGCAAACCATATACGATCCGGAAGATCGATTTTGATGTTGCTGATCCCCAGATGAAAAGTTTGCTGGTGAGCGATTCGGTGAACCATTTGATCAGAGTGGGTCGTATTTTCGATGTGGATGTATTGAATGCCGAACGTAACCGGATTACCCGGTTAATGAAAAACAGGGGATATTACCTGTTTAATGAAAATCTCATCAGTTATTTAGCTGATAGCACGCTTAGCTGCAAGCAGGTCGATCTGGTCTTAAAGATTGAGGATGCCAAACCGGAAACCAATACGTTCGAACCGCACTTAAAATTTAAGGTAAACAGGTATCTCGTGAATTCCGATTTTTCGCCGGTTCATATTCAACCGAGTGTTTCAATATTGCCGGATACGCTGACTGAAAAGAATTATTCTTTTTTATACAAAGGGAAACAGAATTATAAACCGAACTTGTTTAGAGACTTGAACCGGATACCGGACAGTATTTATTTTTGTCTTGAAAATGTAGAAAAAACATATCGATCGTTGAACCAGCTCCGTCAGTTTAAAGTGATCAATATCAATTTTTCTGAATCCGATTCAGTTTTGGCAACAGGCGACAGTATGCTGGATTGTAATTTTCAATTGGCTCCTTTGCCCCGACAGGGAATGTCGGTTGAGATTGAAGGCACCAACTCGTCGGGTAACTTCGGGGTTGCGGGCAACCTGAATATACAGCACCGGAATGTTTTCAGGGGCGCCGAAATCCTCGATTTTCAGATCAGGGGAGCGATGGAGCGACAGCAAACCATCAGCGGGAGCAATATCGATTTTAATACCCGCGAATTTGGTTTGGAAACTGGCATTACCTTGCCAAAATTCTTTAGCCCATTGAAGAGCAATCGCCATTTTGGTTTCCAGATTCCGCAAACCAAGCTGAGTATTGGGTATAACTATCAACACCGGCCCGATTACACCCGGACCATTAGTACCCTACGTTTTGGATATCGATGGAAAAGTTCGGAAGATATTACACAAACATTGAACCTGTTCGATTTTAACTTCGTCAACTTGTCGGAATTCAACGAGGAATTTATCAATTCAATAAAAGACTTTTATATAAAAAGTAGTTTTACCGACCACTTGATTTCGGCAACTAATTATTCCTGGATTTTTAATAACCAGAAACAGAATCTCGCGGGCAACTATCGGTATGTGAAAATCAACCTGGAATCGGCAGGAAATATTTTGGGTTTGTATTCCGGGGTGATAAATAAAGACAAAACCATAAAAACGGATACAGAAACCAACGAGCAGGTTACTTATTATGAGGTACTGAACACAAGGTTTGCTCAATATTTTAAAACGGATTTCGAATATCGTTACGGCCATCATTTCGACGAGTATAATTCAGTGGTCGGAAGGGCTTTTGCAGGGATTGGCATTCCCTACGGAAATTTTGATGTGCTGCCTTTTGAAAAGAAATACTTTACGGGTGGGGCCAACGGCATCAGAGCTTGGCAAGTGCGTACCTTGGGACCTGGTTCGTATTTGGCCCCGAAAAGTTCATATCCAAATCAACTCTCGGATATTAAACTGGAGGCCAACATGGAATACCGGTTCCATTTGTTGATGATGGTCGAAGGAGCTTTATTCGTGGATGCAGGTAATATTTGGGCCATCAATTCGAAAGATAACCGTGAAGGGGCGGTCTTCAAACTCAATAATTTTTACAATCAGATTGCTGTTGGAACAGGCTTTGGGTTCCGTTTCGATTTTGAATATTTCCTGTTTCGTTTCGATGTGGGGATGAAGCTGCGTGATCCGTCACTCGAAAAAGGTTCTCGTTGGATTCCAGGGAATTATAAAATCGATGCCGGTAAATTCAATCTTTCTTTTGCGATCGGGTATCCTTTCTGATATTTCAGGATTTCGCTTTGTAATTTGTGTCAAATGCTTCGGCGCAGCGTTCGCCATCGACTGCCGACGAAACAATGCCACCTGCATAACCTGCGCCTTCTCCACATGGGTACAATCCTTTGATGCGGATGTGTTCCATCGTTTCTTCGTTGCGGGGAATGCGCACGGGTGACGATGTTCGAGATTCAACGCCAACAATTACGGCCTCGTTGGTCAGGTAGCCTTTTGCTTTTCGGTCGATCAGCTTGAATGCTTCTTTCAATCGGAAGCCAATGCTTCGCGGTAGTTTTTCGTGCAACGGAGAAGCAACTAATCCCGGACGGTACGAGGCCTGTGGCAAATCCTGTGAGTTGCGGCCTGCCACAAAATCGGCCAATCGCTGTGCCGGACCAAACTGTGTTCCTCCATTCAGTTTAAAACACAGTTGTTCCATTTTTCGCTGAAATTCCAAACCGGCAAATGCACCCAAATGACGGAATTCGTTCAAATCTTCGGGGCGTATCTCAACCACCATTCCTGAATTTGCATAGCGCGTATTGCGGTTGCTGGGCGACATACCGTTGACCACCATTTCGCCGGGCGCGGTTGCCGCCGGAACCATAATTCCGCCCGGGCACATGCAAAACGAATAAACGCCACGGTTTTCGACTTGCTCGACAAACGAATAGGTAGCGGCAGGTAAGTGCGGGCCACGCTCGGGGCGTTTATACTGAATGGCATCGATCAGTTCTTGCGGGTGCTCGGCGCGAACGCCCACCGCAAACGATTTTGCCTCAATGGTAATTCCTTTCTGGTACAACAATTCGTAAATGTCGCGGGCCGAATGACCGGTTGCCAAAATGACGGCCAATCCGTTCACTTTACTGCCATCGGCCAAAACAATGCCTTTGCAGGTTTCATTTTCAATAATGAAATCGGTAACCCGCGCGCTGAAATGGATCTCACCACCGGCGTTGGTGATGGTTTGCCTGATATTGGTAATAATTCCCGGCAATTTATTGGTCCCGATGTGCGGATGAGCATCAATTAAAATATCTTCGGAAGCTCCGTTAAAATGGAACACTTCCAGTACTTTACGCATATTTCCCCGTTTTTTTGAACGGGTGTACAGTTTTCCGTCCGAGAACGTACCGGCGCCACCTTCGCCGAATCCGAAATTTGAATCGGGGTTCACAAGATGGTCGCGGTAAATGGCAGCAATATCTTTTTTGCGGTCGGCAACCATTTTCCCCCGCTCGAAAACCAGAGGTTTGTATCCCAGCTCAATCAGGTGCAGCGCTGCAAATAGCCCGGCCGGACCGGCGCCAATTACAAGTACCGGTTCTTTGCTGCTCACATCATCGTAACGAAATTCGATTTTTTCTACTTCCGGAAGTTCATCCACATACACATCAAAAGCCAGGTTGACACGAATATCCCGCTGGCGGGCATCAATCGACCTGCGTTTCAATTGGATCAATTTGATTTGTTCCTCTGAAACATGCAGTTTTTCAGCCAAAACAGGTTTGTAAAATTGTTCATCTGATGCCTGCTTTGGGGAAAGTGATATATTAAGTTCTTTCTTCAACGTCTATTCAAAATGAAAACTTAGTGTAAATACATTGGAAGTTACGCGGTCGAAAGCATACCCGTAATATTGATGCTGCCCCTTTCCTGGCGTATCAAGTACATTGTTCAGTCCCAGGCTGACTTTAAATTCAGTAGAAAGCCGGAAAAATTGCAGATACGAATCCCAGCCGACACCCAATTCGGCATAAAAACTGCCTTTTTTTAAGCGGACCAAATCTTCTTCCCCTGTTTTCGAAATATCAACCCGGTACGAACCACCTGCAAGAATGTACGGTTTCTGGTTGTTGATGCGGTTCGATTTGTATTTTATCAGCAAAGGGAAATCGAGAAATGTGGATTTTATAGAATAAAAATCGCTTCCTTCCACCGTTATATCATTATCATCATAGATCTGGATATTATACACCAAACGTCGTTCACCAAATGACATACCGGGTAAAAATCGCAGATCGAAATAATTTCCCAAACGAAGGCTTGATACAATACCCACCGAAAATCCGGGAACCAGTTTGGGCAGATCGGCACGAATTACACTTGCATCAGTAATCATGTTTTGATCCGGACTTTTTCTGTCTGCAATAGGTATTTCACCAAAAGGTCCATCGCCAATGTTTGCATAATGGGTTATCCCCAAATCGAAAGCATTGATCCCCAACGTAAAACCAAAATGCAGGCGTTTATCATCAAACGTGGTAAGGTTGTTTACTACCGACTTTTGTGCTACCGATGAACCCGCGTAACCCAGGAATAATATGAATAGAATGGTGTTTTTCACTTCAAAAAATAATACCTGCTTTTAAAACCACAATAATACTAATTTATTGTATGGAATTTAAGAAAAGGGAATGCAGAATTCGCAGGCGCTTTGAATGGAGAAAGGCATAAACCGAATCGATTTACAATGTTGGGAGTTGTTTAATTGCTAAATTGTTAACGATGCTTGATAATTAATTTCGGGGCTGTTTAATTTGGGATTTTCTTTATGCCTTTGCGCCTTTGCGAGAAAATATTATTTCTGCGCCAGATAGATGGTTGCTATTCCAAAAGTCAGCCGTTTTTGGCTGGCCGATTTAAATCCAATTTTTTTCAAAATGCTCAAAAATTTCTGATCGTCAGGAAAAGCCATTACCGATTCGGGCAGATACGAGTAGGCCACCTGATCTTTCGAAATTTTATTGCCGATTCGAGGCAGGATGTGTAAAAAGTAGAAATTGTACAATTGCTTCATCGGAAAATAGCGGGGCTTCGAAAATTCGAGGATCACTGCAACCCCGTCGTTTTTCAACACCCGTAGAAATTCGGAAAGTCCTTTTTCCAGATTTTCGAAATTGCGAACGCCAAATCCAACGGTTATGGCATCGTATGAATCATCAGGGAAAGGCATATTTTCAGAATCACCTTTTATAAACTGAACCGTGTTTTGAAGCCCGAGTTTTTCAATTTTTTGTCGTCCGACTTCTATCATATTGGCTGAAAGGTCGAATCCGGTCACTTTTTCCGGGTTCAAACGAGTTGCAGTAATTGCAAAATCACCGGTTCCGGTTGCCACATCCAGAATAGAATCGTGCGGATACGCCGACAACATGCGGATGGCCTTCCTGCGCCACAATTTATCGATCCCCAGCGATAGAAAATGGTTCAGAAAATCGTACCGGTAAGCAATATTGTCGAACATTTGCTCAACCTGTTGCTTTTTTTGTTCGTCCGAACTTTTATATGGTTTTACGGTCATCAATGTGAAATTAGAGTCCTGAAAATAAACTGAATTTTGGGCGTTAGGGACTACAAAGAACGCCGTGCTATTTACTTAATCGGTAATACGGTATTTTGTCAGAAGGTTCAAATCCCAGCTTTTGAGCTAAATTGTACGAACCAATATTTTCCAACCGACATGCCCAAACTGGTTCGTAATTATTCTCGATACAATAGTCAATCAGGGCAGTACAAGTATGCTGTGCAAATCCTTTCCCCCGAAATTCTTCAACTGTTTCAATTCCTAATTCCAGTTTGTCGTCGTGAATAAATGCCGAATACGCTGTCGATGCCAGCTTGTTCTCGTGAAACAGGCTGAAGCCAACGCCTTTTTCGTAGAAATCTTCGGCATTCCTCCAAAAATAATATGGGACAACACTTCCTTTCATATCCTGAAAGATTTGTTTGTCGGTTCTGACAATCTTAAAATCATCGATATTGCTTTTATTTCTGAAGGATTGAAATTTGCTGCGATTAAACTTAAAATTTACTCTCGTATTCAATTCAATTATTCCATCCTCTTTGTTTGCGACATTGTCCGATGATTTTATCATGCAATCTTTAAACAACTCATTTAATACTGAATTCCAATTGCCGGGGAAGACCTGCATCCATTCATGCTTTTCCCTGACTTTGTTGGTATTCAAAGCATATTCCCTAAATGCAGCGTTAAATTCTTTGTTGTTGCAATCGCCAAGAAGTAAAGACATCCCGTAAGGATGAACAATATAGAACGTATTCGGAGTGTCTTCGTTATCAACATATACTATTCCGGAAACGCAATCGTTTGCTACAGAATACGCAAATAATTTGTTTATGCTAACAGGCGATAGAAATTTTGCTATCTCAGCATATTTCCTTCTTTCCAGTTGTTTCATTTATAATCTGTATGTTCGGCAGATTGAATTAGTCAAGTCCCGGCGTCATTTTGTTAATGTAGCCAAACGACTCATCGTCGATCCGTATTTCACCTTTGGTAACATGTCCAACAGCAAAAAACGGAACTTTCGATTCGCTCATAAAATCGACGAAGTCATCTTCTTTCGAAGAGTCAACGCCAACAATGATTCGGCCCATTGATTCACCAAACAGGAATGCATCCTTGCGAATTTCGGCATCCGTGGTAATATCAAATCCAAAACCAGAAGGCATTCCGGCCCTGAGCATCGAAAAGAAAAGACCCCCTTTACCGACCGGGCTGGCCGAAGTAATGAGTCCCTTTTCGATCAGTTTTCTCAATGTATTCTGAATAACGACCTCTGTGTCGATATCAAAAACAGGTAATGAAGAATTTTCTACCTGGTGATAAAATTCGAGATATTCTGACGAATTAATGTCGTCGTACGAACGGCCAATCATAAAAATATTGTTTCCCTTGGCCTTGAAATTATGGGTAACCACTTTTTCTTTGTCGGCAATGCTTCCCATCAAGCTGATAATGATGGTTGGGGCAACCGGTTCGTGTCCCGAAAAATAATCGAACCTGATTTTACGGTCGGTTAGTTTGATGCCAAACTTTTCGCAGGCATTTTCGAGTCCTTTTTTAGCGCCAGAAGCAATAAACTGTCCGTTCGGATCAGCAATATCGATATGATACAAAAGAGCGCTGACCGCTTCCGGGTTGGCCCCTGTTGTAATCATTCGCCGGGCAGCCCTGCTCATAACAATTTCGGTCGCCATCTGCGGGTCGATACTCAGGTGATGATGGAATGCGTGGGTCGTCATTGCCATCCATTTTCCGTCCATACAGAAAATGCCGGTTTCTTCAGTATCCTCATTCGCTACCGCATCAGGATCGGGAACTTCTTCACTGAAATCGTTGAAATAATTGATTGGTGCGAGGTTGGGGTTCACCATCAAATTCATTACAATATCTTTGATGTCCTGATCTTCAGGAATCTGGTCAATTGTAAACTCAAGGGTTTCTTCTTTCAATTCGGCCATGACACAAATTTGTTTGGATTAGCAAAACAAAAATAATTAAGTAGTTGGTTATTCCATAAGTTTTGAGGTTTTTTTAATTTTAGCGTTCTTTATAAAACCTTCGAATGAATAATAAAATAGCGTTAATAACAGGGGCAAGTTCAGGCATTGGCCTCGAAACGGCAAAGCTGCTTGCACAAAACAGCTACGATCTGATTTTAACCGGCAGACGAAAAGATCGCCTTGAACAAATAAAAAAAGAGATTGAATCGGATTGTCGGGTACAGGTTTTAATTCTGAATTTCGATGTCCGAAATAGAGAGGAAGTTGAAAACGCATATAAAAATCTTCCTTCGGAATGGAAAAGAATTGATGTATTGCTCAACAACGCAGGATTGGCAGCCGGTTTTGCCCCGGTTGATTCGGCTGATGTGAACGACTGGGAGCAGATGATCGACACCAACGTTAAAGGGCTTTTGTACATGAGCCAAATGGTCAGCCCCGGAATGATTGAACGTAAATCGGGACATATCATCAATATTTCTTCTATCGCCGGGAAAGAAGCATACCCGAATGGTTCGGTTTATTGCGGCACCAAACATGCGGTGATGGCAATCAGTCAGTCCATGCGTATCGAGTTACTTCCGGCAGGAGTAAAAGTAAGCACGGTTTCTCCCGGCGCAGTCGATACGGAATTTTCGCTGGTGCGTTTCAAAGGCGACCAGCAACGGGCCGATAAAGTGTACGAAGGTTTTACTCCATTGTATGCGAAAGATATTGCCGAAACCATTTGGTTTGTACTTTCGAGGCCGCCGCATGTAAATATCGACGACATCCTGGTAATGCCTACAGCACAAGGCTCAGCACGGGATTTTTTTAGGAAATAATAATTTCTGACAGGAAAATTTCAGAAAGCAATCTCAGCGTTTCGGGATTCGGGCAAAACATGCATCAAAAATCGAGTATCATTCATCGAAATCGCACATCATAAAAAAGGACAGCCTTCCGACTGTCCTTTTTTCATATTTTGTAACTGTATCCGGTTATGCTTTGTTGGCAGAACCCAATACGTTAATGTTTTTGTGCATATACAATTTTTTCAACTCATCGCGGGCTGGTCCCAAATATTTGCGTGGGTCGAATTCTGAAGGTTTTTCAGCAAATACTTTGCGGATTGCAGCAGTCATTGCCAAACGGCCGTCAGAGTCGATGTTGATTTTGCAAACAGCTGATTTCGCAGCTTTACGAAGTTGTTCTTCGGGAATACCAACAGCGTCTTTCATTGCACCTCCAAATTTATTGATGGTTTCAACGTGTTCCTGTGAAACAGAAGACGATCCGTGAAGAACGATTGGAAAGCCAGGTAATTTTTTCTCAATTTCTTCCAAAATGTCGAAACGCAGTGGCGGAGGTATCAAAACACCATCGGCATTGCGGGTACACTGGGCAGGAGTAAATTTGTTGGCTCCGTGAGATGTACCGATCGAGATTGCCAATGAATCGACTCCGGTTTTGCTTACAAATTCAATTACTTCTTCTGGTTTTGTATAGTGCGAATGTTCTGCAACTACATCGTCTTCAACACCGGCTAAAACGCCCAGCTCGCCTTCAACAGTTACACCGTTGGCATGTGCATATTCAACCACTTTTTTCGTCAGTGCGATATTTTCCTCGAACGAGTGGTGCGAACCATCAATCATTACAGAAGAGAACCCGCTGTCGATACAGTCTTTGCAAAGCTCGAAAGTGTCGCCATGGTCGAGGTGGAGAGTAATTGGAATTTCGCAACCCAGTTCTTTTGCATACTCAACAGCGCCGCGGGCCATGTTTTTTAGAAGTGTAGCATTGGCATATTTGCGGGCGCCCGAAGAAACCTGCAAAATAACGGGAGATTTAGTTTCAACGCAGGCCTGGATAATTGCCTGGAGTTGTTCCATGTTATTGAAATTATATGCAGGAATAGCGTAGCCGCCTTCAACTGCTTTGGCAAACATCTCTTTTGTGTTCACCAGTCCTAAGTCTTTATAGCTGATACTCATATCTAAAAGTTTTAAGTATTTGTTTGTGTTTTTACATTCTTCAATTCCTTGATTTTTACTGGAATTTAATTCATTGCAAGTATACTCATAAATCGCCAATCATTGAATGTTGCGCTGAATTAAGGTCTGCATATTTATAAATAATTAACACACAAATTAAAACTTTTCATCCCGGTTGGTTTGTAAATCCGTGCCTGAAATGCAGAGAAACTATCAATTCGGTTTTTAAGCAGAGAATACTCTTTGCATTTTTAGCTGGCATTTAAATTTAAAAATCCAGAAAAAATCAATCTCTGATATTTCATTTCTTTCTGATTATTCTTAATTTGCAGATAGAATTTTGATTATGCGCCTCCGAAAAATCATTCAGGACTATTTTACTTTCTCCAGAAAGGAACGCAACGGAATTATTTTGCTGCTGCTGGTTGTTATTTGTTTTGCCATTGCCAACCAGTTGATATTTGTTTTTGAAAAGTCCGAAAAGTCCGATGCATATAGTTTTTTGAAAGAAGTTGCCGAATTCGAACGACGACAGAACCCAATTGGGCAACCGACATCCTTGTTCTTCTTCAATCCAAACACAATTGATTCACTTGCGTTGGATAGTTTGCCGATTCCTATTTCCATAAAACGTAATATCTTGAAATTTAGAAAAAAAGGAGGACGTTTTTTTAAACCAGAAGATGTGCGTAAAATTTATGGGATGAACGATTCGGTATTTTCAGAAATTAAAAAATACATCCGGATCGAAACCAGTGAAAAAGCACAGGAAAAGAACGAGCCGGAAAAACGGGAAATCACATGGTTTAAATTTGCTTCAGATACATGTACTGAGAGCGACTGGTTGAATTTTGGATTAAGTCGGAAGCAGGCGCAGGTAATTGTACGATATAAAAACGCAATCGGTGGGTTCAAGTCGAAAGAACAATTTGCGAAAATCTATGGCATTGAAAGTAGCCTGATGGATTCGCTTCTGAAATACATAGAAATAGCGGTACCACAAGAAGTCGCTAAACCGAAAGTGTACTCAGCAGAGAGGAGGGTTGTCGAGTTGAATTCGGCCGATACGGTTGCTCTGAAAAGTTTGCCCGGTATTGGCAGTGTGTTGAGCCGGCGGATCATTAAATACCGGGATTTATTGGGTGGCTTTTATTCTGCAAAACAACTGTTGGAAGTTTATGGCTTGAGTCCGGAATGTTTTCAGAAGGCAGAATCCTTGTTGGCGCTCGATACCCTGAAAATAAAAAAGCTGGATGTTAATTTTTCTTCTGCCGAAGAATTGGCCGCTCATCCGTATATCGGGAAAAAATTGGGGAGGGAGATTGTTACCTTCAGGAGTAAAAAAGGCTTGATTCCCGATCCTGCTGTTTTGCTTGAAAAAAAAGTGTTAGAAAAGCAACAATTTGAAAAAATACGACCTTATTTGGGAACAAAAATAGAATAGATTCGTTAATGTCAGCAAAGACTTTTTAGACCAGAATAATTTTGGGAATAATTTTTTTGTCATAAATTTGATTCGTAAGGTTTAATTCATAAATTTGCGGCTCGAAATTTTAAAACATAAATTAAAATAGTATGATCGTTATTCCAGTTAAAGAAGGCGAGAATATAGAAAGAGCCCTTAAGCGATTTAAAAGAAAGTTTGAAAAGACCGGAGTAATCAAAGAATTACGCTCTAGACAAGCTTTTTCAAAGCCTTCGGTTGAACGTAGGGCAGAGATTAAAAAGGCTATCTATATTCAGAACATGCAACGTCAGGACGACTAAGAGATTTTTTCTGGTTCCTGGCACATATATTTGTAAAGCGATAATGGATGTCCCATCAGGAATCATTTCTTAAATATCTTAAATACGAGAAAAGGTATTCTGGCCTTACATTGGTTGCTTATAAAAAAGACCTCGATCAGTTTGAAGAATTTTTCCTCAAAGCGATCGGGGATTTTAATGTTTTAAGAATCGACAATAAAGTTGTCAGAGCTTGGATCGTGGAAATGATGGAAGGTGGGCTTACTCCTCGTACTGTTGCAAAAAAGGTGGCGGCATTAAGGTCGTTTTACAAGTATTTGCTTTGTCAGGAAATTATTCCCGAAAGCAGGTTAAATAATGTTATTCTGCCAAAAATCAGAAAAAAACTTCCGTTCTTTGTAGAAGAAAAGAACATGCATCATTTGTTGGATGACGTGGAGTTTGGACGAGATTTTGAAGGCGTGAGGGATAAATTAATTATTAGCTTGTTTTACGGAACAGGTGTTCGCCTTTCGGAGCTATTGAATTTGAAAGATATTGATGTCAACCAGCCGGAAAGTATGATCAAAGTTTTGGGAAAAAGAAATAAAGAGCGGATCATTCCGTACCCGAGAACAATGAACCCGCTGATCGGACAATATCTTGAAGCGAGAAGGCAAACTGTCGAGAAGAAAGTTGATTATTTTTTTCTGACAGCAAAAGGAGAGAAGGTATACGAAAAATTGTTCTACCGAATTGTAAATAAAAACCTGTCGAAAGTTACTACCGTTGACAAACGTAGTCCGCATGTGTTGCGGCATACGTTTGCCACCCACATGTTGGATAACGGTGCCGATTTAAATGCAGTGAAAGAGTTGCTCGGTCATTCAAATTTGTCGGCAACACAGGTTTATACGCATACTTCTCTCGATAAAATTAAAAAGGTTTACAAACAAGCACATCCGCGAACTTAAATTTTAGGAGGAAAAACTATGAACATTCAGTTAAATGCAGTTCATTTTACTGCTGATAAAAAATTGGTTGATTTTTTGAATAAAAAAGTATCAAAACTGGATACCTATTTTGAAGGAATTTTAAGCGCTGAGATTATTCTTAGAGTTGATAAACCTGAAGCAGCAAATAATAAAATAGTGGAGGTTAAACTTTCGATTCCTTCCAACGATTCTTTATTTGCGAAGAAACAAGCCGATTCATTTGAAGAAGCGTGCGATCTTGCAGTTGAAGCAATACGCCGTCAACTCGAGAAATTCAAGGAAAAATTACAGGACAAATAAAATTTTAAAATTTTTATTTTTTCTTGTGAAAGAATTAAAAATATTTATACATTTGCAAACCCTTTTTCAGGCAAGTTGTTGATTTGTTTGGGATTAAGGAAAGTTTGCCCCTGCAAACGAATTTATTAAACGTTTTGCTGGGGTTTTAATATGAAATAAAGTTCTCTGTTGAATGCCAATTTTGTTGATCTCTTCGGAGCTGATTATTTAATAGTTAAGTGACGATTGAAGGTGTGCAAGAATGAAGGGGGAGCATTAAGCCGAATTAGCTCAGTTGGCCAGAGCACGTGATTTGTAATCTCGGGGTCCTCAGTTCGAATCTGAGATTCGGCTCTTTTTTAGATACGTTGAGTTCTTTAAAATATTTTGAACGATTTTTGGGGGAGATACCAAAGTGGCCAACTGGGGCAGACTGTAAATCTGCTGGCGTATGCCTTCGTAGGTTCGAATCCTGCTCTCCCCACTAAAGGAAATTCCAAATAACAGAAACCAAATTCCAAGGATAATTTTGGAGTTTGGAATTTAAATCTTGGAATTTAGAATGATGCGGGAGTAGCTCAGTCGATAGAGCATTAGCCTTCCAAGCTAAGGGTCGCGGGTTTGAATCCCGTCTCCCGCTCAAATTGAAACGGTTCGCCGTGGTAGCTCAGGGGTAGAGCGCATCCTTGGTAAGGATGAGGTCGCGAGTTCAATTCTCGCTCTCGGCTCGATTATAAGTAAAATAATTAAATAATTTTGGAGTTATGGCTAAAGCAACATTTGTAAGGGATAAAGAACACGTCAACATAGGTACTATTGGCCACGTTGACCACGGTAAAACTACCCTGACATCTGCTATTACTATGGTATTAGCAAAAAAAGGTCTTTCAGAAGTAAAATCTTTTGATTCAATTGATAATGCTCCTGAAGAAAAAGAAAGAGGTATTACTATTAATACTGCTCACGTTGAGTATCAAACAGCAACTCGTCACTATGCACACGTTGACTGTCCCGGACACGCCGACTATGTGAAAAACATGGTAACTGGTGCTGCTCAGATGGACGGTGCTATTTTGGTTTGTGCTGCTACTGATGGCCCTATGCCTCAGACCCGTGAACACATTCTTCTCGCACGTCAGGTAAACGTTCCTAAACTGGTTGTTTTCATGAACAAAGTGGACATGGTTGATGACCCTGAATTATTGGAACTTGTTGAAATGGAATTGCGCGAATTGTTGACATTCTATGGATTCGATGGAGACAATACTCCTGTTATCCAAGGTTCTGCATTAGGTGCAATGAACGGTGAAGCACAATGGGAAGACAAGGTAATGGAATTGATGGACGCTTGCGATACATATATTCCACTTCCTCCTCGTGATGTTGATAAACCATTCCTGATGCCGATTGAAGACGTATTCTCGATCACTGGTCGTGGTACTGTTGCTACTGGTCGTATCGAAACTGGTAAAATCCATACTGGCGACGAACTTCAGATCATTGGTCTGGGCGCTGATGGCCGTAAAACAGTTTGTACTGGTGTTGAAATGTTCCGTAAAATTTTGGACGACGGACAAGCTGGTGACAACGTAGGTTTACTGCTTCGCGGTGTCGACAAAAAAGAAATCAAACGTGGACAGATTTTGGCAAAACCAGGATCTATTACGCCTCATACTGATTTCAAAGCTGAGGTTTATATCCTGAAAAAAGAAGAAGGTGGACGTCACACTCCATTCCATCAAAAATACCGCCCACAGTTCTATATCCGTACATTGGATGTAACTGGTGAAATCACATTGGAAGAAGGTCGCGAAATGGTTATGCCAGGCGATAACGTTACAATCCAGGTGAGATTGATCTATCCTGTTGCTCTTAACATTGGTCTTCGTTTCGCAATCCGCGAAGGTGGACGTACCGTTGGCGCAGGTCAGGTAACTGAAATTGTAAACTAATTTTCAGCTAAAATATTTCTGATAGTGTCCCGGACTTTATCGGTCCGGGACATTTTTCGGATGATACCCGGTTGGGGGTTTTGTATTTATACAAGGTAAGTTCGAGTCTTGCCATCCGTACAAAAACATATATATACCAAAATGAAACTTAAAATTTATTTGGAAGAAGCTTATACCGAGCTTGTTCATAAAGTTTCCTGGCCAACTTGGAAAGAATTACAAAACAGTGCATTGATTGTAATGGTTGCTTCCTTAATTATAGCACTTATAGTCTTTGTGATGGATATTTCTTTTAATACCATCATGGACTTTGTGTACAGTTTATTTTATTAATACTTTTTGAAGCAAGGACATGAGCGAAAACGTTAAAAAATGGTATGTTCTAAGGACTATCGGAGGGAAAGAAAAGAAAGTTAAGGAATATATCGAAAGCGAAATAGCAAATGCTGGCCTTCAGGAGTATGTTTCACAGGTTTTAATACCAACGGAAAAAGTTTTTCAAATCCGCAACGGAAAAAAAATCAGTAAAGAACGGAATTTCTTTCCCGGGTATGTTTTAGTTGAAGCTTGCCTGGCAGGAGAAATACCTCACATGTTGAAAAATGTCACCAACGTTATAGGCTTCCTTGGTGATACAAAAGGTGGGGATCCGGTTCCAATGAGATTATCCGAAGTAAACCGCATTTTAGGGCGTGTTGACGAAATGGCTGAGAAAAACGAGGAAATGAATATTCCTTTTGTTGTAGGCGAAACGGTGAAAGTAATCGATGGACCGTTCAACGGCTTTAATGGAATTATTGAACACATCAATGAGGAAAAGAAAAAGCTGCAGGTAATGGTCAAAATTTTTGGTAGAAAGACTCCTCTCGAGCTAAGTTACATGCAGGTAGAGAAGGAGTAAAAACTATTTATTTTAATATTATGGCTAAAGAAATTGCTGGATTAATAAAATTGCAAATAAAAGGTGGTGCTGCTAATCCATCGCCACCAGTAGGACCAGCATTGGGTAGCAAAGGGGTAAATATCATGCAGTTCTGTAAGCAGTTTAATGGCAGGACTCAGGATATGGCTGGAAAAGTCCTTCCTGTTGTCATTACTGTTTATGCTGATAAATCGTTTGATTTTGTAATTAAACAACCCCCAGTAGCCGTTCAACTTATCGACGCTGCCAAAGTTAAAAAGGGTTCAGCCGAACCTCATGTTAGTAAGATTGGTTCTGTATCTTGGGATCAGGTGAAAGAAATTGCTGAAACAAAGATGTCGGACCTGAATTGCTTTACACTTGAAGCTGCGATGAGAATGGTTGCTGGTACTGCCAGAAGTATGGGGATTACCGTAACAGGCACATCTCCATTTAATAACTAAAAAAATTATTAAAATGGGCAGAATTACAAAAAATAAAAAGCTTGTTTTGGCAAAGATCGAAGCAGAAAAATCATATTCACTGCACGAAGCAGCCGGTTTGGTGAAAGATGTAACTTACACCAAATTCGATGCATCTGTGGATATTGATGTCCGCTTGGGTGTTGACCCCAGAAAAGCGAATCAAATGGTAAGAGGCGTGGTTACTTTGCCACATGGTACTGGTAAGCTGGTCCGTGTATTGGCTCTTGTAACTCCTGACAAAGAGCAGGAAGCAAAAGACGCTGGTGCTGATTACGTTGGTCTCGACGAGTTCATTGATAAAATCAAAGGCGGTTGGACCGATGTTGATGTTATTATTACGATGCCACCCGTAATGGGAAAAATTGGGCCTATCGGACGTATTTTAGGTCCGCGTGGTTTAATGCCAAACCCCAAAAGCGGTACAGTTACAATGGAAATTGGCAAGGCAGTTGCTGAAGTTAAAGCTGGTAAAATCGACTTCAAGGTTGATAAATTCGGTATTGTGCACACTTCGATTGGTAAAGTTTCATTCGATCCTGAAAAAATCGCTGAAAATGCAAGAGAATTTGTGAACACGTTGAATAAGCTTAAACCATCGGCAGCAAAAGGTACTTACATCAAAAGTATCTACCTGTCAAGTACAATGAGCCCAGGCATTCAAGTTGAACCAAAGTCAGTTACTGACTAGTAAATGAGCTGAAATGAAAAGATCAGAAAAACAAGAGATTATTGACAGTCTAATTGGACAGATCAACTCATCGAGCCATTTTTACCTGACTGACATAGCGAACCTGAATGCTAGTGATTCAAGTAACTTGAGACGCTTATGCTACTCAAGAAATGTAAAACTGGTTGTCGTAAAAAACACTCTGCTACGCAAAGCTCTGGAAGCCTCCGAAAAAGATGCTTCTGAACTTTACGAAGTTCTCTCTGGTAATACTTCCATCATGTTTTGTGAAGCTGCAAACGTTCCGGCAAAATTGATTAAAGAATTCAGCAAAAAGAAGAAAAAACCTTTATTGAAAGGTGCTTATGTTGAAGAATCAGTTTATATTGGACAAGATCAGCTCGAAGTATTAATCGCTGTTAAGTCGAAAAACGAACTGCTTGGAGACCTCATTGGATTGTTGCAATCACCAATGCGTAATGTATTGGGCGCTCTTCAATCCGGAGGAAATACCATTCACGGAGTTCTTGAGACACTCGCAAAAAAATAAAAAGTTAGTCATCAATTTTATATTATAAAAATTAAAGGAAAATGGCAGATTTAAAAGCCCTTGCAGAAGAGTTAGTAAACTTAACTGTAAAAGAAGTAAACGAATTAGCCGGAATTTTAAAAAGTGAATACGGTATTGAACCTGCAGCCGCAGCTGTTGCTGTTGCTGTTGCTGCTCCTGCTGAAGAAGCCGAAGCTGCTGTTCAAACTGAATTTGATGTAATTCTGAAATCAGGTGGTCAGTCAAAATTGGCTGTTGTTAAATTAGTGAAAGAACTGACAGGTCTTGGTTTAAAAGAAGCTAAAGAAGTAGTTGACGGCGCTCCAAAAGCGATCAAGGAAAAAGTTTCGAAAGAAGAAGCTGAATCACTGAAAGCTCAATTAGAAGAAGCTGGAGCTGAAGTTGAACTTAAATAAAACGTCTTACAACCTTAAATAAAGGTTGACATGGTTTAGAACCTCACAGAAGTGGGGTTCTAAGCCTTTTTGTATATTTAAGTTAAGTTCAATTAATTCAGAGAGATAGATGTCGTTAAATAGTGAAAACCAGAGAATTAGTTTTTCTTCAACGAAAACTGTTTTTGATTACCCCGACTTTCTTGAAGTCCAGGTAAAATCGTTCATCGAGTTTTTTCAGTTAGGTACAACCCCCGAACAGCGCAAACTTGAAGGATTATTTAAAGTTTTTGAAGAAAATTTTCCCATATCGGATACAAGGAACAACTTCGTTTTAGAATTTATTGATTACCAGGTTGATCCTCCAAGGTACTCAATTGACGAATGTATTGAACGTGGTTTGACTTACAGTGTGCCGTTAAAAGCAAAATTGAAACTGTACTGCACCGACCCCGAACATGAAGACTTTGATACAGTCGTTCAGGATGTTTATTTAGGCACTGTCCCATACATGACCGAACGTGGTACGTTTGTTATTAATGGTGCTGAACGTGTAGTCGTTTCGCAGTTGCACCGCTCTCCGGGTGTATTCTTTGGCCAAAGCATGCATGCCAATGGTACCAAATTATATTCTGCACGTATCATCCCGTTCAAAGGGTCGTGGATTGAGTTTGCCACAGACATTAACAGCGTAATGTTTGCTTACATTGATCGTAAGAAAAAATTACCTGTAACAACATTGCTTCGAGCCATTGGCTTCGAAAGCGATAAAGATATTCTTGAAATCTTTGGACTCGCCGACGAGATTAAAGTTTCAAAATCTGGTTTGAAAAAAGTGGTTGGTCGTAAGTTGGCTGCCCGTGTTTTGAAAACATGGGTCGAAGACTTCGTTGATGAAGATACCGGTGAAGTAGTTTCTATTGAACGTACCGAGGTAATCATCGACCGCGAAACGGTTCTCGAAAACGAACACATCGATGAAATTGTGGATGCCGATGTTAAAACGATCCTGTTGCATAAAGAGGATCAGAACTTAGCCGATTTCGCAATCATTTACAACACACTTCAAAAAGATCCTTGTAACTCAGAAAAAGAAGCAGTGCTTCATATTTACCGCCAGTTACGTAATGCAGAACCGCCGGATGAAGCGACTGCAAGGGATGTAATCGACAAACTGTTCTTCTCTGAAAAACGTTATGATTTGGGTGAAGTAGGACGTTACCGGATCAACAAAAAGTTGAATCTGAACATTGATATGGGAGTTCAGGTTTTGACAAAAGAAGATATTATTGAGATCATTAAATATTTGATCAAACTGGTTAACTCAAAAACTGATGTCGACGATATTGACCACCTGAGTAACCGTCGTGTACGTACGGTAGGTGAGCAAATGTACGCACAGTTTGGAGTAGGCTTGGCTCGTATGGCCCGTACCATCCGCGAACGCATGAACGTTCGTGATAACGAGGTCTTTACGCCAATCGACCTGATCAATTCAAAAACATTATCATCTGTAATTAATTCGTTCTTCGGAACGAATGCATTGTCTCAGTTCATGGATCAAACCAATCCATTGGCTGAGATGACCCACAAACGCCGTATGTCGGCTTTAGGGCCAGGTGGTTTGTCGCGTGAGCGTGCCGGTTTCGAGGTGCGCGACGTACACTATACTCACTACGGACGTCTTTGTCCGATTGAAACGCCCGAAGGACCAAATATCGGTTTGATTTCTTCGCTTTGCGTATTTGCGCAGGTTACCGATTTAGGTTTTATCGCAACCCCGTATCGCAAAGTTGAAAGTGGAAGAGTAGATTTATCTCCGGAAGGAGTTGTTTACCTGACTGCAGAGGAGGAAGAAGGCAAAATTATTGCACAGGCAAATGCCCCGATTGATAACGATGGTAATTTTATCAATCAGCGTGTAAAATCACGTTTAGACGGTGACTACCCGCTTTCTGAAAAAGAAGAAGTTCAGTTGATGGACGTTGGCCCGAATCAGATTGCTTCTGTTGCTGCTTCGTTGATTACCTTCCTCGAACACGACGATGCAAACCGTGCCTTGATGGGATCGAACATGATGCGTCAGGCCGTGCCATTGTTACGTCCTGAAGCTCCGATTGTTGGTACTGGTCTCGAAGGCCGTGCTGCTGTCGACTCCCGCGTTCTTCCTGTTGCCATAGGCGAAGGCGCAATCGAATTTGTGGATGCCAATGAAATAGTAATCCGTTACGATCGTACCGACGACGAAAAATTCGTGAGTTTCGATCCGGAGGTGGTTACTTATAAAATGGCAAAATACCAGAAAACAAACCAGGGAACTGTTCTCGACCTGAAACCGATCGTGAAAAAAGGCGAACGGGTGAAAAAAGGAACAGTACTTTGTGAAGGATATGCTACTCAAGGCGGGGAACTTGCCCTTGGACGCAACCTGAAGGTGGCCTTCATGCCATGGCAGGGTTACAATTACGAAGATGCTATTGTGATTTCCGAACGGGTTGTTCGCGAAGATGTTTTTACTTCTATTCATGTGGATGAATATTCATTGGAAGTTCGCGATACCAAACGTGGTGTCGAAGAATTTACTTCGGATATTCCAAACGTAAGCGAAGAAGCTACCCGCAACCTCGATGAAAACGGATTGATCCGTATTGGAGCGGTAGTAAAACCAGGCGATATACTGATTGGTAAGATTACACCGAAAGGTGAATCCGATCCCTCGCCCGAAGAAAAACTTTTGCGTGCCATCTTTGGTGACAAAGCCGGCGATGTAAAAGACGCTTCATTGAAAGCATCTCCATCGCTCAACGGAACAGTAGTTGATAAAAAACTGTTCTCGAGAGTTGTGAAAGATAAAAAAGGCAAACTTTCATCCAAACCATTGTTGGATCAGATTGAAGAAGAATTTGACCGCGTGGGTTCCGGCTTGAAAGCGAAACTTGAAGACAAATTGTTCACCCTTGTAAATGGGAAAACCAGCCAGGGAGTAAAAGATTACTACGGAGGTGAAGTGATCCAGAAAGGTGTGAAATTTACATTGAAACAACTTCAGGAAATTGATTATCTGACAGTGAATCCGCAGAAGTGGACTACTGATAACGATAAAAACGAGATGATCTTCAAACTCATCCTGAATTACATCAATAAATACAAAGAATACGAAGCAGTTGCTCGCCGTAAACGTTACAACGTTACGATTGGCGATGAGCTGCCTGCAGGAATCATCCAGTTGGCAAAAGTATATGTTGCCAAGAAACGCAAACTTCAGATTGGTGATAAAATGGCAGGCCGCCATGGCAACAAAGGTATCGTTTCGCGTATCGTTCGCGATGAAGACATGCCTTTTCTTGCCGACGGAACGCCGGTTGACATCGTTTTGAACCCGCTGGGTGTGCCTTCTCGTATGAACCTTGGACAGATTTACGAAACAGTTCTTGGTTGGGCCGGTAAAGAACTTGGAATTAAGTTCGCTACCCCGATCTTCGATGGCGCTTCATTGGAAGAAATCACGGATTACACAAATAAAGCCGGTATTCCTGCCTATGGACGTACTCAACTCCACGATGGAGAAACAGGAGAGCCTTTCGACCAACCAGCTACCGTTGGAATCATTTACATGATGAAATTGGGACACATGGTGGAAGATAAAATGCATGCCCGTTCGATTGGACCGTACTCGCTTATTACCCAACAACCATTGGGCGGTAAAGCTCAGTTCGGTGGTCAGCGTTTTGGTGAAATGGAGGTTTGGGCGCTCGAAGCATTCGGTGCTTCCCATATCCTGCAGGAAATCCTGACGGTGAAATCAGACGATGTATTGGGTAGGGCAAAAGCATACGAATCAATTGTGAAAGGCGAACCGATGCCTCAGGCCGGTATTCCTGAATCGTTGAACGTGTTGCTGCACGAACTGCGTGGTCTTGGGTTGAGTATCAACCTCGATTAATCATCTGAAACCTAGGTTTCTTTGTTATAACTTGAAAAAATAATATATCGATATTATGGCATTCAGAAAAGACAACAAAGTTAAAAGCAGCTTTGCCAAAATTGGTATTAGTCTTGCTTCTCCGGAAGAAATACTGGAACGTTCACACGGAGAAGTTTTAAAACCAGAAACGATCAATTACCGTACATACAAACCCGAACGCGACGGATTGTTTTGCGAACGTATTTTCGGCCCGGTAAAAGATTACGAATGCCATTGCGGTAAATACAAACGGATCCGTTACAAAGGGATTGTTTGTGACCGTTGTGGCGTTGAAGTAACCGAGAAAAAAGTGCGTCGCGAACGCATGGGGCACATTTCATTGGTAGTGCCGGTTGCTCATATTTGGTATTTTAAATCGTTACCTAATAAAATCGGTTATTTGTTGGGTCTTCCCACCAAAAAACTCGATGCAATTATTTATTACGAACGGTATGTTGTGGTTCAATCGGGTATTAAAGCGCAGGATGGCGTTAAATATCTCGATTTCTTAACCGAAGAAGAATATCTGGATATTCTGGATTCGCTTCCAAAAGATAACCAGCATCTGGATGATGAAGATCCGAACAAGTTTATCGCTAAAATGGGCGCTGAAGCATTGTACAGTCTTCTCGAAAAACTGGAACTGGACGAACTCTCATACACATTGCGTTTCAAAGCAAGTACCGAAACTTCACAGCAACGTAAAAACGAAGCGCTGAAACGCCTTCAGGTTGTTGAATCGTTCCGTGCCAGCAAAAACGTAAACCGTCCGGAATGGATGATTGTGAAAGTAGTACCCGTTATTCCGCCCGATTTGCGCCCGTTAGTGCCGCTCGATGGTGGACGTTTTGCTACTTCCGACCTGAATGACTTATATCGTCGGGTAATCATCCGTAACAACCGGTTGAAACGATTAATTGAAATCAAAGCTCCTGAAGTGATTTTACGCAACGAAAAACGTATGTTGCAGGAAGCTGTTGATTCATTGTTCGATAATTCAAGAAAATCGAATGCGGTTAAAACCGAGAACAACCGTGCGCTGAAATCACTTTCCGATAGTTTGAAAGGAAAACAAGGACGTTTCCGCCAGAACTTGTTAGGTAAACGTGTCGACTATTCTGCACGTTCGGTAATTGTGGTTGGTCCGAAGTTGAAACTGCACGAGTGCGGTCTTCCAAAAGATATGGCTGCCGAACTATTCAAACCGTTTATTATCAGGAAACTGATCGAACGCGGAATTGTAAAAACAGTGAAATCGGCCAAGAAAATTGTTGATCGTAAAGACCCTGTTGTTTGGGACATTCTTGAAAACGTATTGAAAGGACACCCGGTTATGTTGAACCGTGCGCCCACTCTGCACCGTTTGTCAATTCAGGCATTCCAGCCGGTTTTGATTGAAGGGAAGGCAATCCAGTTGCACCCTCTTGTGTGTACCGGGTTCAACGCCGACTTTGATGGTGACCAGATGGCTGTTCACGTACCGCTTGGAAACTCCGCTATTTTGGAAGCACAGATTTTGATGCTGGCTTCGCATAACCTTCTGAACCCTGCCAACGGCGCACCTATTAACGTGCCTTCGCAGGACATGGTTCTCGGATTGTATTACATTTCGAAACCAAGGGAAGGTGCAAAAGGCGAAGGAATGACTTTCTATTCTGCGGAAGAAGTTATTATTGCATACAACGAAGGTGTTGTTGACATACATACAACCATAAAAGTAAAAGTAAATGATGTGGATGAGAATGGAGAATCCTTTAGGCACATCATCGAAACTACTGTTGGTCGCGTAATCTTCAACCAGTGTGTTCCGGCAAGAGCAGGATACATCAACCAGTTGCTGACGAAAAAATCGCTTCGTACCATTATTTCCGACATCTATAAACTGACAGGTAACGCCGAAACCGTTCGCTTCCTTGATGCGATTAAAGATCTCGGTTACAAGATGGCATACCGTGGTGGTTTGTCGTTCAACCTGAGCGATGTGGTTATTCCTGTTGATAAAAAAGAAATTGTTGACGATGGTTACAGCGAAGTTGAAGAAGTGATGATGAATTACAACATGGGATTCATTACCAACAACGAACGCTACAATCAGGTTATTGATATCTGGACACATGCCAATGCCAAGTTGACCAGCTCGGTGATGAAAACACTGAGTACCGACCGTCAGGGATTCAACTCAGTTTACATGATGCTTGACTCCGGAGCCCGTGGTTCGAAAGAACAGATTCGCCAGTTGTGCGGTATGCGTGGATTGATGGCAAAACCTCAAAAGTCAGGTTCTACCGGTTCTCAGATCATTGAAAACCCAATTCTTGCGAACTTTAAAGAAGGGCTGTCGGTACTTGAGTACTTCATCTCAACCCACGGTGCTCGTAAAGGTTTGGCGGATACCGCCCTGAAAACGGCTGACGCTGGTTACCTGACCCGTCGTTTGGTTGATGTGGCACAGGATGTGATTATTAATGATGAAGACTGTGGAACGTTGCGTGGTTTGGTAGCCACTGCCATCAAAAACAACGAAGAAGTAGTTTCTTCTCTTTCTGAAAGAATTGAAGGCCGTACAGCTGTTCACGATATTTACCATCCGTTGACTGGTGAACTGATTATCAAGTCAGGGGAAATTATTACGGAAGAAATAGCAAGTAAAATCGAAGATTCTCCGATTGAAAGTGTGGAAATTCGTTCAGTACTTACCTGTGAGTCCAAGAATGGAGTTTGCGGTAAATGTTACGGACGGAACCTCGCAGGCAAAGGACTTTCTCAACGAGGCGAAGCAGTGGGTGTTATTGCTGCCCAGTCGATCGGCGAACCTGGTACTCAGCTTACGCTTCGTACGTTCCACGTTGGGGGTATTGCTGGTAACATTTCGACACAGTCTACCGTTGTATCGAAATACGATGGTATTGCCGAAATAGAAGAGCTTCGTACGGTTGAACAAGCCAATAACGAAGGGGAGAAATCGACCGTGGTAGTTAGCCGTTTAGCTGAGTTGCGCATCATCGATAAAAATACCCGCATTCCGTTATCAAATCACAGTATTCCTTATGGTTCGAAATTATTTATCGAGAACGGTAAAGAAATCAAAAAAGGACAGCTCGTTTGCGAATGGGATCCATATAATGGTGTAATCATTACGGAATACAAAGGAAAAATCTCGTTTGAACAATTGATTGAAGGGATTACCTATCGTGAAGAATCGGACGAACAAACCGGTTACAAGGAAAAGGTAATTATCGAAACAAAAGATAAAACAAAGAACCCATCGTTGATCATTCTTGACGAGAAGGGTGACGTGATTCGTTCGTACAACTTGCCGGTAGGCGGGCACATTGCCGTTTCCGATGGCGACACTGTACGTGCCGGTGATGTATTGGTGAAAATACCAAGGGCTGCCGGTAAAGCAGGCGATATCACGGGGGGTCTTCCACGTGTAACCGAATTATTCGAAGCGCGTAACCCTTCGAATCCAGCTGTAGTTTCTGAAATCGATGGTGAAATATCATTAGGAAAAATTAAACGTGGTAACCGCGAAATTATCGTTACGGCCAAAAATGACGATGTGAAAAGATATTTGGTGCCGCTGTCACGTCAAATTCTGGTTCAGGAAAACGACTATATTCGTGCCGGTACTCCACTTTCCGATGGTGCAATTACACCGTCTGATATTCTTTCAATTAAAGGGCCGACTGCTGTTCAGGAATACATTTTGAATGAAGTTCAGGACGTATATCGTATGCAGGGTGTGAAAATCAACGACAAACACTTTGAGGTGATCATCCGTCAGATGATGCGTAAAGTGGAAATCGACGATCCGGGAGATACCCGTTTCCTCGAAAAACAGGTGGTTGACAAAAACGAATTCCTGCACGAAAACGACTGGATCTACAATAAAAAGGTGATTATGGAACCGGGAGATGGCGAAGGATTGAAGCCAGGCCAGATTATTACTGCCCGCCGCTTAAGGGATGAAAATTCAATTTTGCGCCGGAAAGATAAAAAGCTGATCGAAGCCCGCGATGCAATCCCCGCAACATCGAGCCAGATTCTGCAGGGTATCACACGTGCTTCGTTGCAAACGCGCAGTTGGTTGTCGGCTGCCTCGTTCCAGGAAACAACAAAAGTACTGAACGAAGCTGCAATCATGGGTAAAGTTGACTATTTGGACGGATTAAAAGAAAACGTTATCTGTGGTCACCTGATCCCCGCTGGTACAGGGTTGAAAGAATACAAAAACCTTGTGGTTGGGTCGAAAGATGAATACGACCGCATGGGTGGTGAACCGAAAGAAATTGAACGTGCATACAGGGAATAAGTATGGAAGACAATAAAAACAAAAACCAACTGAATATTGAATTGAGCGAAGAAGTGGCACAGGGAACCTATTCGAACATGGCCATCATCACTCACTCAAGTTCTGAATTTGTAGTCGATTTTGTCCGCATTATGCCGGGCATTCCGAAGGCAAATGTAAAGTCGAGGATTATTTTAACTCCCGAGCATGCCAAACGCCTGCTGATGGCTTTACAGGAAAATGTTCAGAAATTTGAATCCGTACACGGAGCAATTAAAATTCAGGCAGGTCACGATCCATTTATGCCTCCAATGAATTTTGGCGGTCCGGTTCCCGAAGCATAGAATCGTAAGAGATTATATAGAAAGAGGGTGGCTGATTATCAGTTCACCCTCTTTTTATGTCTATCCGGAAGACCCGGCAGATGTGATATAAATCGTATCGGTCGGGAAATAGGATTTTAATGTTATTCATGTTGAATTGGTTATATTTATATCTTCTTTTCAAAACTGAACGTATGAACCAAAAACTGATTATCCTTTCGCTGCTCTCGCTGTTGTTTTGTGTTTCATCTGTCGCTCCGGAAATGATTGTCAGGCATGAAATTTCCTTAAAAGAATTGAAGAGATCGTTTGAGAATCCACCCGATTCTGTTCGCCCTGGCGTTTACTGGTATTTTATGGATGGAAATTTATCCCATGATGCGATAACTGCCGATCTGGAATCGATGAAAGAGGCCGGAATTGGCAATGTCCTCTTTTTGGAGGTGAACGTTGGTTTGCCAAGGGGAAAAGTCGATTTTCTGAGTGAAGAGTGGCAGGAGCTTTTTGCCCACGCCATGAAAGAAAGCAAACGCTTGGGCATTACCTTTACTCTGGGGGTTGGCCCGGGATGGTCGGGTAGTGGGGGACCCTGGGTGAAAGCGGGTGAATCAATGCGACACCTGGTGAGCAGTACGGTTGAGGTAAACGGTTCTTCCGATCAGCAGATTATACTATCCAAACCAGTTCCGCAGAAGCCTTTTTTTGGGGAGGGGAAGTTTACTCCTGAACTTCGGGAAAAGTGGAAGACCTACTATCAGGACGTGGCGGTGCTCGCCTATCCGACCCCGGCAATCAATACAAAGATCACAGATATTGAAGAAAAGGCGCTTTTTGTGAGAGCTCCGTATACTTCAATGCCTGGGGTTAAACAATATCTTCCTGAACCCATTTGTTCGGCAGACGAAGCCCTTTCTGCTGCTGTTGGTAAAGATAAAATCATTGATCTGACTTCAAAACTTCAGCCGGACGGAACACTGGACTGGAAAGTTCCGGATGGTAGGTGGACTATCGTCCGCATGGGAATGCGCAACAATGGCGCGGTTACACGGCCGGCCCCTAATCCCGGACTTGGTTTTGAGTGCGATAAATTTGATACGGTAGCTTTCAAAAATCATTTTGATGCGTTTATCGGAAAGTTGTTCGCAAAATCTGACTTTACCAAAGGTTCGCGCGATGGCGGGTTGTTCCGTCTGCACATGGATAGCTGGGAAATGGGCGCTCAGAATTGGAGTGACAATTTTCGCGATGAATTTACAAAACGCAGGGGGTACGATCCGCTGCTCTTCCTCCCGGCTTATTCAGGACAAATCGTTGGCAGCCTTGAGATGAGTGAGCGTTTTTTGTGGGACATTCGTCTTACTTCTCAGGAACTGGTGCTTGAAAATCATGCCGGGTACATTAAAACACTGGGGCGGCATTACGGACTGGATTTGTCTATTCAGCCGTACGATATGACTCCTTGTGCTGATCTCGATCTGGGCGCTGTAGCCGATATTCCCAGTTGTGAATTCTGGGCAAAAGGGTTTGGTTTTAATTCTTCCTTCGGATGCGTTGAAGCTACTTCGGTCGCTCATGTTTTAGGCCGTCCTGTGATTGCCGCCGAAGCGTTTACTTCCGGCTCAGGCGAAGGATATAAGGCGTATCCCGGAATGCTGAAAAATCAGGGAGACTGGGCTTTTGCCGCCGGAATCAATAAATTCATCTATCACACGTTTGCGCACAAAGGTCTTGGCGAAAATCTGCGTCCGGGGATGACGATGGGGCCTTACGGAGTGCATTGGGACCGCGGGCAAACATGGTGGTCTATGGCTGCCGGTTATCACGAGTATGTTTCACGTTGTTCATTTGTACTTCAGCAAGGGCAAACTATTGCCGATGTACTTTACCTGACGCCGGAAGGAGCGCCGCATGTTTTCCGTCCTCCGCATTCTGCAATGGAAGGAAATGACACCATTCCTGACCGGAAAGGATACAATTTTGATGGTTGTTCGCCTCAAATGCTGATAGCGAATGCTGAAGTTGAAAACAATAAAATTGTTTTTCCCGGCGGTGGTTCGTATCACCTGTTGGTGCTTCCAGCCCATAAAACCATAACGCCGGAACTGCTTGCTAAAATCGGATTGTTGGTAAAAGCCGGGGCAAATGTAATTGGCGTTCCTCCGGTTAAATCACCCAGCCTGACCAACTATCCTGAATGTGACCATCAGGTACAGACAACTGCAGGGGAAATATGGGGTTCTGCAAATGTTCCTGACACTGCAACTGTGCGCGGGTATGGCAAGGGGAAAATTTATTGGGGCGGAAAATTTTCGGAAATGCAGGAGAGACTTTACCCTTCGTATGAAGTAACTGCTTTGTTGCTAAAAGAATTGGGTGTTAATGAAGATTTTCAGGCAGATGGTCCGATTCGTTATACACACAAAAGACTTGCCTGCGCTGAGGTTTATTTTGTTGCCAATAAAACGAATCAGCCACTTCATGCTAACTGCATTTTTCGTGCCGGGGGACCGGCTGAACTGTGGAATCCGCTAACCGGAGAAATCCGATCGCTTCCTGAATTTACATACTCGAACGGTCGCACTACTGTTTCTTTGAAATTTGAAGCCAATCAGAGTTTTTTCATTGTATTTGACAGGAGCAGTTTAGCTATGCAGCCGAAAGGCGAAAGGCAGAAAAATTTTTATCCGCTTGCTGAGACTCAGACACTGGGAGGTCCTTGGAAGGTTTCGTTCGATCCGAAATGGGGAGGCCCCGAAGAGGTTATTTTCAATGTGCTGGAAGATTGGTCTACCCGTCCGGAAGAAGGAATAAAATACTATTCAGGTATTGCTTTTTACCGGCAGTCATTCAGCTATGGGAAAAATGATAAAAGCAATGGAAAGCTGTATCTGCATTTGGGTGAGGTGAAAAACATGGCCCGGGTCCGGCTGAACGGGAAAGATTTAGGTGTTGTGTGGACAGCTCCCTGGCAGGTTGAGATTACAAATGCCCTGAAGAACGGGGAGAACCGACTTGAAATAGAAGTAGCCAACCTTTGGATGAACCGTCTGATTGGAGACGAACGCTTTCCTAATGATGGAATTGTTAACGGGCAGTGGCCGAAATGGCTGCTCAACGGAACATCCCGCCCCAGCGGACGTTACGCATTTGTCCCCTTCAAATTTTACAGTGCCGGTCATCCATTGCACAAATCAGGCCTGATGGGGCCGGTTTCTATTCTTCAGGAGGTGACAGAGTAAGTATTTTTCATGGCTCTATTTCAAACGCCACCCGATAAACACAGCCTCCTTTAAAATTACTGCAGCCCCAGGCGGTTTTACCTTTTACAATTTTACCGATTTGGCATTGTGGGCAGGCGCTGTTTTCTTTTACTTCGGTGAGCAAACGGACATGGTGGTTTTCGCCAAGAATCAGGATCCCGTCAATTTTTAGTTCGTTGTACACAAAACCTTTTATCTGCGGCGTTTTTCGTTTGGTAACGAGGGTAGCCATCTGGTTTTCGCTAAGTTTTTTACCGGCAAATTCGAACGGGATGGTAAAGTGGCAACCGTTCTTCCATTCGGAGCAACCCCATGCATTTTTGCCTTTTATAATAGTCCCGTTTCCGCAAGCTGGGCATTTCAGTTCAGCAGCAGGTTTTGGAGCTTTGGTATGGGTTTTTGCTTTTTGCTTTTCTTCTTTTGATGCAACAGGTGGTGTGGGCTTTTCATCCACCGTGATGGTAATTTCGCGGCGTGGTGAGTTTTTTAGCTGGGTGATCACTTCCTTCACCATGTTTTTCATCTCGTCCATAAAAGCGCCTATCTCCATTTCGCCCGACTCGATCAGTCGTAATTTGCGTTCCCATTGCCCGGTTAATTCGGCCGATTTCAGCAGTTCGTTCTCAATGCTATCAATCAGGTCGATGCCGGTTTGACTGGCCACCAGTCGCTTTTTCTCCTTGCGGACATAGCGTCTGCGAAATAGTGTTTCAATAATATTGGCGCGGGTTGACGGCCGTCCGATCCCGTTTTCTTTCATCAGCTCGCGCAACTCTTCATCGTCGACCAGTTTGCCTGCCGTTTCCATTGCCCGCAAAAGGGTTGCTTCGGTATAATAATTGGGTGGTTTGGTTTCTTTTTCCTGAAGTTCGGGTTGGTGCGGCCCCTGCTCCCCGGTAGTAAAAACCGGGAGAATATTTTCGTCATCCTGCACCGTTTTCTTTTCATTCTGATAAACTACCCGCCATCCAGGTTTCAGAATTTGCTTGCCGGTCGCTTTAAATCCGTGCTGTCCGATCGTGGCTTCAACCGTGGTGTTTGCGACCCGGCAGTCGGGATAAAAAGCGCTGATAAAACGTTTGGTCACCAGGTCGTACACATCTTTTTCTTTTCCAACCAGATCGATCCTGTTTTCGCCGGTGGGAATAATCGCATGGTGGTCGGTGATCTTCGTGTTATCGAAAACCCGCTTCGTTTTTGGAATTTTTCCGGCTTCAAGTACCACCGAAGTCAGATTTTCATATCCTCGCAGGTTTTTCAGTATCGTCGGAACTTTTTTGTAAATGTCATCCGAAAGAAAAGTAGTGTCGACACGCGGATAAGTGGTCACTTTTTTCTCGTATAGCGACTGGATGGTCTTAAGGGTTTCTTCGGCACCCATATCGAAACGGCGGTTGCATTCCACCTGCAACGAAGTCAGGTCGAACAGTTTTGGTGGGTATTCGTTGCTCTCTTTGGTTTCGATTTGACCAATTACAAGGTCTTTGTCCGAAATTTCGTCCAATACCTGCCGGGCATCTTCCCGCTTCTGATAACGCCCGCTAATGGCCGAAAAAACGGCTTCCCGGTAAATGGTTTTTATTTCGAAATAGGGTTCAGGCTTGAAATTGTCAATTTCTTTTTGCCGGTTTACAATTAGCGCCAGTGTGGGCGTTTGCACCCGGCCGATAGAAAGTACCTGCTTGTTCTGACCGTATTTCAGTGTGTAGGCGCGGGTGGCGTTCATGCCGAGCAGCCAGTCGCCAATGGCGCGGGCGCTTCCGGCCTGGTACAGTTTGTCGAAATCGCTGCCGTTTAAAAGTTTGCTGAAACCCTCGCGAATAGCTTCTTCTGTAAGTGACGAAATCCAAAGCCGTTTCACAGGCGATTTGTTCCTGGCTTTTGTCAGCACCCAGCGCTGGATCAGTTCTCCTTCCTGTCCGGCGTCACCACAGTTAATAATTTCGTCCGCCGTTGAAATCAGTTTTTCAAGTATTCCGAATTGCTTGATGATCCCCGGATTGTCGATGAGCTTGATCCCAAATTTGGGCGGAATCATGGGCAACTGCTGCATGTTCCAGTATTTCCATTGCTGCGAATAGTCGTGTGGCTCTTTCAGGGTGCAAAGATGCCCGAACGTCCAGCTTACCTGGTATCCGTTTCCTTCAAAATAGCCGTCTTTACGGACACTCGCCCCAATGATCAGTGCAATTTCCTTGGCAACAGCAGGTTTTTCAGCAATACAGAGTTTCATTCTATAATATTAGTTTTCTCAAAAGAGGCTGTTCGAAAAGTAGAATTACTTTGCTATTCAACTCCGTGCGAATCTGTGAAAAACGCTGATTAACTCTCCCTGCAAATCGGGACAAGTTGTGATTTTATTACTAATATTTTACCACAGAGTGCTGCAGAGTAAAAAACACAGAGTTTCACGGAGTTTTTGAACAGCCTTCGTGAATGGCTATTTTGCAACCTTTATTTTCCTATTGCAAACCTACTGTTTCCGGGGCAAATAAAAAACAAACAGGCTGAACTTCTTCCGACGAATTGGAGAAAAGTTTCCTCAAAAAAAGGATTTATTTTTTCTGCGTTACCACGAAAAAAGCCACTCCCTTTCGGAAATGGCTTTCTTTGTATACCGGTGAATTGTTTTGCCGGGTTCGTTAATCTTTCTCCTATAAGAGTCTGACAGGACCGATCAGCCCGTTGGAATAAAGGGGCTGGTTTTTCATCCATTTTTGTGAGTCTTTGTTGTCGGTCAACGATTTTAGATAGTTGCCCAAGGTGGTGGTTATTTTAATTTTTATAGAATTTTCACCATCTGCAATTATCTTTGAAACATTGAAAATATGACGGCCATGCCACCGGTCACCCACTTTTTCCCCATTGATAATTAATTCTGAAATGCCTTGCACCTTACCCAAATCGATATAATTTGGTTTTGTTGCATCATTAATTGAGATCTTGGCTTCATAGTAAGCAACCCCTGCAAAACGGCTCAGAAGTTCGTTGTCTTTAAAATCGACAAGCTGATCTAAAACAATGTTTTGGGTTGTGCCGTCAACATGTTCGAGACTTATTTTCCATGGACCGGCGACAACAATGGCTCTTGTTTCATCCGGATTAACCGGAGAATAGGTTTCGCCTTGACCATTCGTGCTGAATACGATTATTTTCGATTCTCCAGGTTCGAGAGAAATCAAGAATTTTTCTCCGTCAACAGGATACAAATAACGTTCGCCTGTTGCGGTGTCCCACAGCCATGCGGTTTTTCCTTTATTGGCGTTGAATGTGGCTGTGCTACTAAACGAACGGTGAAGGCTGTAATTCGAGAAGAATAAAATATCCATGTCGCCATGTTTGTAATAAATCTGGTTTACCCACGGACATGGATTCTCCAATTTTATATAGGGAGTAATGCCGAATTTGTTCTGCATGTCTTTGTACCAATCCACTTTTCGCTGATCTTTCTCCGGAGCCGGGAATAGATGGAAGTTTTCGCTGTATTTCTGTTTGATTTCTTCTATTATTTCCTGTACACGGGTATCTTTATCTTCATGATTTGACATTCCGGCCGACTTTTTGGGCTCTTTCCCGATACAAATTATTTTTCCGCCTGACTTTGCATAGCGGAGCAATGCTTTTGCCGTTTCTGGTTGCATCGATTCTACTTCGGTCAGTAATAAAAACTTGTATTTGCGATTGCCGTAGCAAATGTTCCCTTCTGAAAATTCGGAATTTTGGAGAACTTTTTCACTGACATAGTCACAGGCATTCCCGTTTTGGTGGATGGACTCCCAAACCATGCGGGAGTACCACGGATATGATGCTTCAGGAAAAGGGTCCCAGGGGATACCAAACTTACTCCACAAATCGGGAGTGGCATTCAGCACGGCCACATCGGCAAACATTTCGCTGTTCTGGAACAAAGAATATACTCTTGCTTTGTATTTGGTAAATTCGGGTAAATAAGGCCACCATGGATTCCGTTCGTTGAAAAATGTACCGTACCTGACCCAGCCGGGAAAAGGCGCTTCGGGTGGACTGTAATTAAAACCGTGCAGAATTGAATGTGTTATTCCAATTAACACACTTTGGTCGCTGGTGACTTTCATTCGTTCGAGTGTCGCGTTAAATACCAGCTGGGTATTGGTAATATCTTCGCAGCTGATCAGCTTTTTACCGGCCAGGTGGGCTCCTGAAGAAACATATTTGTTCACTTCGGAATAGGTTCGGCCAATCGTGGCATCTTCTTCGCTAAAATCTTCACCGGCATGGGTGCGTATCCATGTTTCTCCTTCAGGAATATCGATCTGCATGCACGCATCCAGCGGGTTGAATTCGCGGCCATACGCCTGAACTCTCGATTTTACGCCATGTTTTTTACACCATGCCAAATACGTTTCGGTAAAACGTTCCTGGAATAGTTCTATTTTTGTGATCTCGAAATCATATCTCACCCGGTTTATTATCTCTTGTGCTTCCGGTGAAAATTTGGCTCCGTATTCCTCTTTCAATGGTCGTCCCAGCCGACCTGTTTTGAATAGGATAAAAGGATGATACGGCTCCAGTTCGTACCCTCTGCGCTTTGCAAATTGTTCAGACATGTCGTCGCACCAGTTCGCTCCTTCCAGCTCAAAACTGTCGACAAAAAACGAGCGAAAATGATCTTTCATCGGGCCAAGTTTGGCTACGATCGCATCCGACATGCGGTTGAGATAATGCTCAACCGCCTTTTTGCTGTAGTGATTGAGTACTTGACCTCTGGCACCGGGTGCGCCACGCATTACCGACATAAATCCGGTAAGTTTTACCAGACTATATAAAACATGTTTTCCTTCGGGAACCTGAATCGTGATGGTTTCATTTTTAATTTCTGAATTGAAATCGATGCCGGGTGTGAATTTTTCGATGGTTGCAGGGGAAAGGCGCAACGCGAAAAGATCTTTCGTTTTTTCCTTCCGTTTCGACGAAAAAGGAGGTTCTGCTTCATCCAGTATTTCTTTCTTCGGGATGGAGACTGTTGCAGGCCCTTCCAGATTACGGGTAACGATGGTGATCATTTGGGTTTGCTCTTCTTCTTTTAGAAATTCGCCGCCAAATGGCCAGCCCGAGCCAACAATGATATCGCAAATAAGACCACGTTCTTTGGCTCCGTTCACAGCAATCTGTAACATGTCGGTCCAGTAATCGCTCAACCATTCGTGTTCTTCGTAATTCATTGGATCGGCAGTTTCCGGAAATTCGATCGCATTAATCTCGACGCCGCCGATGCCGGCAGCTTTCAGTAAATCGAGTTCCCTCAGCAATTCTTCTTTTACTACCCTGATCCCATTCCACCACCAGCGGACAAAAGGTTTGTTTATATTTTCAGGGGTCTGAAAAAGCTGAAATAACTGGTTCTCGTCCATCACCGGGGCATTATAGAAAGAAGAACACCCGCTAAGCTGTACCAAAGGAAGTCCTGCAAGTGTGACAGAACTGAGTTGTACAAATCTTCGTCTGTTTAGTTTCATGTGTTTTTTTTCAAAAGTGTTTTGTGTAATTTGCGTATCAATACCTGTTTTTTTAAGGAATTTCTCAACGTATGGAATAGCTATTTATTCATTTTCTGTTGGTTTGAGCTCTAGTGGCTATTTCATATTCTCGTTTTATTCGTTTAGTTAAAAAGTTTTATTGCAAACTGACTATCTCCGTCGACCTCATATTCATTGGTGAAAGAAGAAATGGTTTTGATTTCGAGCAGATTTCTTTCAACAGAAAAACGATACAGGCGCATCAATCCGTTGCCCCCGTTTTCGCGGCTTTGGTAATCCGACAAAAAGGTGTGAATCGTATTCCCTTCAAACGTGTCTTTTCGATATCCTTCGCCGTTTTCGCCAACATGTCCGCAAAGCATCATAAATGTATTCGGGCAATATTTTACACGGTTATAAATTGCCTGTCCCTGTGACCGAAAAGTTCCGGGAGTGCCTTCATTCGATCCCGCAGTACTGTTGTTCCCAATTAAAGAATGGCTCACAATAATTGCTTTTCGGTTGGGGTACTGTACCAGCAGGTTATATGCCCAGCTATTTGTGTTGTACTGATCTTCGTTAAAAGCATCGTATTCGATGTAAATCACGATAAAATCTTTGCCTCCGGCGCTGAATAAATCGTAATGACTGTCGTTGTTTAAATCATAATGACCACCGTAATACGAGCGTCCCTCAAAATGTTTAACTCCGAAATATTTGTTGTAATATGAAGTTGCTCCTGTAATCGGATACTGTGAAGGATACTGGTCGTGGTTGCCGACCGCGATTCCATAAGGAATGCTTGTCGGGTTTTCGAGCTTGTACATCACCGACTTGGCCGGGAACCACTCCGCAAATGCGTACGACGGAGTATCACCATGATCTACCACATCACCCAGATGAATTACATACACAATATTTTCTTTTTCCTGATTGTTTCTAATCCAATCGATCTGCGATTCAAATATTTTGGGCGTACCATTGTTTCTACTGGCCGTATAATATTGAGTGTCGGGGAGGACTACCACTGTAAAGTCGCCACTTTTAGTTACAATTGGCGGCCCCGGTTCATTCAGCTCCGGGGTATAAATATCCGGTTTATCCGGAATAATTTCTTCTTCCTTTCCCTGTTCCTTTTTGCATCCGGAAGGAAATATAGTGAGTAATATCAATAGTATATTTCCGGCTATCAGTAAAGAGGAACTCTTCATTTTTTTATATTTCATTTTCAGTTTATTCTATTTGTATATTCGCTGTTTTGATATTTTCAACATGCGGATTAAATGATTAAATATTTGATTGTTTTGCATGAATTGTGACCGGGCCAAGCAATCCGGAAGGGAGTAAAGGAGCATCGCTTTTAAACTCGATATTGGTATTGGTTCGGCGTTGTTCCTTGGGTAGCGCTGCATCGCCGATTAGCCGGTTGGGCCAAAGGTTGATCACCTCTATCTCCAATACATTGCCTGTTTCTTTTATCGCTTCCGAAATATCAACCCGCCAGGGCGAAGTCCATACAATACCCAGATTTTTACCGTTTAATTTCACTTCAGCGATATTTTTCACAACTCCCAAATCGAGAAATTGGGCAGAACCAGGAACGATCGGGTGGGAGAGGTCGAATTTTTTTACATAAACAGCTTTTCCCGAATAGTATTTGATGCCTTCTTCCGGCGACTTTGACCAATCGGCCAATTCTTTGAACTCAATTTCGGCAGGTCCTCCCCATTGCGGGTCGAACTGTACCCGCCAGGAGCCGGTAATTTCCTGAATTGGTTTTAATACGGAAGTATCCTGCCAAAGCCATCCACGATCTGTTTGAACCGATTCGTCTGATTTTTTGGGGAATACAATAAATACAGATTGAAATTCTGCGAATTCCAGAGGAATGCATATCCGGTCATTCACCTTTTTAAATGATGGCTGTGAAATCATCCCACTAACTGCATCCCAGATTTCAGGGGTGCGGCCTTCAATACGGAAAAAACATTCTGTTTTTGCTTCCTGCTTCTTTCGGTTTGTAAGAAAATACACTTCGGCTTCGTCGGTGGTACGATGAATAAAATCGATCCATACATCTTTCCCCGTGTATTCAAAGTCAGGTTTTATCTCATCCTGCAATAATACATTGCGAATAGTTTCTCCTATAAAAACTCTGCCTTTACCCAGTTTGTTCATTTTTACATTCTCTCCGTCTGCATTGCCCCAGATTACGGCTGCTGTATCTTTTATATCCTGGTCGCATTGAGGATAGTTTTTCAACCCGGAATCAGTTTGTGGTTTTGGGCCAATAATCGTTGCCCCGTCGTTTACCAGCTCTTTAATTTTTTTTACAACAGGCAAAGGCATCCGTGTCGATTCAGGAAGAACCAACACCCGGTAGCTCATACCATCAGGCAGCACAATCTGTTTGTTTTTTACGCTGAGCCTGGTCAACAGGACTTCTTCATTACAGACATCGTAATCATAGCCTTTTCCCAAGGCAGGGTCAATATGTTTCTGTTCGACCAGGTTCGGCGCTGCATCACCATTGTAATAAAGCACATCGGCGACAAACTTTCCTGCTCGAAGCAGATATTGACATCTGGCAACATAGTCAAAGAAAGCGCCGGATTTTTCCCACCAGGTTACGTTCGGACTAAAGTGTGTGCCTGCGCCGTATTCATACCCTGGTTTGCCGTCTTTCGGACGTGTGGCAGTGGAAGTATGAATGGCAATCCGATTTATTCCTTCACAATAAGCCCGATCTAAAGCCTGTTTCAATGAACCCGGGTAATCCAGCCAGTGCCTCATTGTTGTAAACGCTTCGGCTGATACTGTTTCATGTCCATAGATATGTGCGGCAGATGCAGCCATTTTGGTAACCTTATTTTGCCCGAGATCCAAACGTGAAACGCCATAAGTCTTATCGTCGGTCAGAGTTGACTGATCTTCATGATTTGGGCCAAGCCAGAATTCACCCATGGGCATATCACTTCGACCCAAATTTTTTAATCCGTCGAGGCAAATTGTACCCGAGCGGCTTGGTCCCGCCGCTTCGTTTTGGGACAGGATACCCTGCTCGTGACACAGCTCGGCAAAACGTGTATAATGTTCGTCGGCCATACAATCGGCAATGGTTTTTCGGTAATCCGTCAAAAACCGGTCTGATATCTCTGCGCTTTCTATGATATAACCTCTCAGGGCAGGCAGATACGGGGTTGCATCATAACCTCTGTAATACTTAAATTTTTCGAGAATTTTGTCCGTCCAGTTCGGAAACCCATCCTCGAAACTGTCGTCACAAAAATATTTTGGTTTTGCGCCTACTTTTGCCGCCTCTTCAAGAAGTATTTTCCCGAAATTTTCGAATTGTATTTCAACGCCTTTCTTGTCGAACCAATCGATGGATAAGCCATCCGCTTCGGGCTGGGCAATCATCAGGCGGGAGCCCGTCATGCGATGGCCGGTGCGAATAATGGTCCAGTTTCCCTCAGGGACATCCCATTCCAGATGCCCGTTTTTCGACATTTTCGAAGTTAAATCGATCACCTTTGACAATGGGACCGGATGATCGGACGGATCGTTTTGCCAGGGGGTTCGTGTAGGTTCCATAACTTTAACGGCAAGGGTGAAATTACTTGCGTCGCGATGGTTGGTTTTAGCATCCAGAAATTTCGACCGTTCGCCGCTGATGCGACTGGCCTTTTTATCAGGATTAAAAATTGCAACTACCGCTGTGTCCCGGTAATCGAGCTTTTCAAGAGGCAAGTCAATATAGTCGCGAAACCCGGGGGGATTGAAAACATTATCGTAGCCATCCCTGTTTCCGGGAAGAGGTAATTTTTCTGAAAATTTTTGTGGTCCTGTTACATCCAGCTCCGACTGCAAATACCATCTGCCTGAATTTTCAGGTGTGATCCATGGGCCACCCATACACCAGCCAGAACTTAAATTGATGCCAACTTCGATGTTCAGTCTTTTTGCTTCTTTCATTGCATGGCGGTACATCTCTTTCCATTCATCTGAAAAAAGTTTTGCTCCCTGAGGAAAAGGAACTCCTCCTAAACCTCCGGCCGAATTGACCAGTAACACCTCGCCCATGCCTTTTTTGCGGAACTCTTCCATATCGCGGGTAATGCCTTCTTTATCGACCAGTCCGTTGAACCACCACCAGTAGCAGGAAGATTTTGACTTGTCGGGCGGAAACAAAAAACCTTGCCGAAGCCCGGGAATTCCATGTTTCTTATTCTGGTTTGCTGTTTCAAAAAGTTCTGTAATAATATTTGTATTTCCAGCTATGGGGAATATTGTCAGGCTACCTGTTGTGATAGCTCCTACTTTTAAAAATTTTCTTCGGTTTAAACTCATAACCTTTTTTGTTTTTGAATAATAATAAAATGAAGAATCAATGATATGGGACTGTTTCCGTTTTGTCTAAAAGCGGATAGTTGTATTTTTTTACATATTCCAACCCGGTAAGAAACTGATCACTATTTGCTTTCAGCCGGTTCATCAATAGAAGATCAAAGGAGTTTATCAAACTCAAATATTCCTTCTTATCAACCAGGTTGTTCATTTGATAAGGATCTTTTTTGTTATCGAAGAATAACCAAGGGCCATTTAAATCTTTGACATAAGTATATCGGGGAGATCGTATCCCCCGGTATTCTTTTCCTCCATGTAGCCTGTTCCATTGCCCGAATGGTTGAACACAGGAAATCCCGGTGATTGTATCTGCCTGATTTTTGCCCCCTTTAATGTACTTGCTGTAATCAACACCTTCTACCGTTTTTGGGATATTGACAGCGCACAAACCAAGAATTGTCGGCATAACATCTTCAACATTAATCATCGCATCAAGTTTTCCGGATTTTCCTCCTAAATTACCGGGCACATAAAAGATCATGGGTATCCGGATGGATTCATCATAGGGCTGCTGCTTATTGTAAAAACCATGTGAGCCTAATAAATCTCCGTGATCGGACATAAAAAGGATAATGGTATTGTCTGCAATTCCTGTTTCGTTCAAAACCTTTCGAAGTTCGCCAAACTTGTCATCCAGCGCTGTACAATGGGCGTAATATCCGGCAATGTCCTTTTGTGCTTTCTTTTTTTGTTCATCAGGGACATTGGGTCGAAGATGGATGTTTTCAGGAGAATACATTTGTTTATATTTTTCGGGAGCTGTTTGATATGGTTCGTGTGGAGGCCCCCATGCTAAAAACAGTAAAAACGGTTTTTCATCGCCGGAATGAATCCTGATATAGTTCCTTGCATCTTCCGTTTGTGCGAAAACATCATATCCTTTCCATAAAAGCGTGTCGGGAGTGTCGGCATAATAAATCGAATGATTATAATTATGCGTGCATTCCAGAACTTTCCAGTATTGAAATCCTTGTCTGCGGGCACCTTGGGGAATAAATGAATTTCGTCCATTTCCATCCAGGTGCCATTTTCCGATACAGGCTGTCTGGTAATCCGCCTGTGCCATCACTTTGGCCAGCGAAACGGCGTTGGGGTTCAATTGCACATCGTTCATGAAAACTCCGTTGGTTAATGGCCGTTGACCGGTCATAATTGAACCTCTTGCCGGAGTACAAACCGGTATGCCGGATATGGCATTGATAAACTCAACCCCTTCCGATGCCAGTTTGTCAATATTGGGCGTTAATACATCCGGGTTCCCGCGGTATTTAAAAGCATCTGCCCGCCACTGATCAGCCAACACAACCAAGATATTCGGTCTTGCCGAATCCTGTTTTTTTACGGTTGCCGAATTCCCTGTCAGAAAGGTTGTCAATCCGCAACAGATGAAGCCGGAAATTTTTATTCTTTCTTTAAAAGATTGATTTATTATCATTTCAATATTCTTTCAACGTTGAAATTCCTGCAATTTTCTATTTCAGTTGGGGAAAAGTAAAAATGCGCGTTTCATACATGATCGTGCATTTTTACTTTTTAAATATTTCTGAGATGAACATTAACGAACTGGTTGGCTCCATGCCTCCTCGTAATCTTTATCGTGAAAAGGACTCTTTTTCAGTTTGTTTGAAATGATTTTCGCCCGCACAAAAAGAATATCCTGATCAAGTTTAAAGGTTGCTTCTTTTCCTTCTGTTTCCTTCAGTATCGATGTTTTTTTGTCTTTCACTTTGCACCCGATGAATTGTATCTTGTAATTCACTCCCGTCTCTGGTTTAACTGAAATTTTTAACTGCTTATTTTTGAAGCTGACTTCTTTCAGTGTAACGCCGGTTGAGGCATAAAAGTCTCCTTTATCCATCGCCTGAATCAGCGATTCGGGTGTGAGTTCGCTGGCTTGCACCATCACCCATCCGCGGCCCGGATTGCCATATTTGCTTTCGAAAACATGATAATTATGGCTGTCGTCAGTCGCTAAACCATACAGAAACGGTTTGCCCTGTTCCAAGAAAGCGATATTGACCACGTCCCATAGGGCCTCAATGCCCAGATGTGTTGAATCACCAAGATTGTTGACCTGTGGATGTCCGTTGAACACCTCGACGAAACGCGCTTCTTCCAATGCAATCATTTCCTGGGCGGAAAAGGCATAGCGAAAGTTCGGATGATTGATTTGCACCATCATCGGAATGCCTGTTTCCTTCTGTTGATCCATGGCGGCATTGATGTTGTTCTGCAATACATCGGCAATACTTTTACCATTCTGAGGGGGGATCAACTTTTGAATGTTGGTCACATTGAGGTGAATGGGTTTCTCTTCGAAGCGATCGCTGATTTCTTCCGACGGTATGATCAGAAATTTTCCTTTTTCTTCGAAAAGTGGTTTGTATTCTTCGCAGGTTTTTAATTTCACACTAATTCTGCCTGTATCTTCCTTGCATTCAAACCAATCTTTGCCGTATTTTGTCCGGTAATCGTCAAAGGCCTTTAGATGTATTGGATTTTTGGGAATTAATTTCCACTTTTCTCCCTCCACCAGAGTATTGTGATCTGATAGGGCAACAAAGTTATAGTCATGAGATTTGTACCAGTCCATGACAACTTCAGGGAAAGCATCCCCATCGCTCCAATACGAATGTGTATGGAGATTTCCTTTGTACCATTGCTGTGCGGGTTTTTCCCCTTTAAACCCTTGAAAAACAAATGCGCCAAGAAATAAGGATGCAATGAGAAGTTTAGTTTTTGATAAATTCATAGTAGGAGATAATTAGTTTTTAATCGTAATATCATTATTTTATCGTTCCGTTTTTCAAGCAGAGTTCAATAAATTTTTTCACCCGTTCGGGAGTCACGTCGTTTTGAATAATATGGGCCGGAGCGATCATGTATCCCCCGTCTTTTCCAAGAGCCGTGATTTTTTCAATGATATCCATTTCCAATGCTTCGTTGCTGCCGTTTGGTAGCAAATCCTGTTGGTCGATGGCTCCCCAGAAAGAGAATTTCTGGCCGAAATTGTTTTTCATTTCCTGAGGCGAGTGCCCGGGAACTCCCGGTTGAACAGGGTTGAACACTTCAAAGCCGATATCTCGGATGTCGTCGAGCAATTCGCTGACAGCTCCATCGCAATGAAGAATTGGGATAATATCCGGTTTTGCGGCTTTAAAACAATCGATCATCCGTTTGTAATAAGGTTTTAACTGTTCCCTGAAAATTTCAGGAGGAAGGAGCAGGCTTGTTTGTGTGCCAAAATCGTCGCCAACCCAGATGGCATCGACACCCTGTTTGATCAGTTGCAACCCTATTTGTGTTTGAAATTCGGTACAGGCTTCGAATAACGGGATAACGTATTCGGCTTCCATCATCATGTCGATCAGTAACTTTTCCATACCGACCAGTTGTTGTGCCAGCGAAAAAATAGTTACTTCAATATCGCCGAAAATCAGGTAATCGTTGTGATATTTTTCAACCAGTGCCTTTGCATCGCGATAACGTCCCGGTGCCAGCGGATCAGGAAACTGAAAAGCGTCGATGTCGGCTTTGGTTTCTGCGTGGGCCAATGGGTAGTCAATCACTTCCACGTATATATCGCCCTGCCGCATCTTCATTCCATATTCGTTCAGCCAGTAGCCATTCTCGTCTTGCACAATTCGATAATCGTCGGAAACTGAAGCTCCGGTAATGACCACATCGCACCCCATTGCCAGTCTCACTTCGTTGGCACTGATGCGGTACGTAACATCTTCATACAGGTTGTCGGTATACCGGACCGGAATCCCCAGTTCTTTTCCGAAATGATCGGCCAACTGGCGGCATAAATCGAACTGAACAGGGATACGGTCGGGAAGTCCCGGCATCCGTTTAAACGCTTTTAATACTCTTTCTCTTGAATTCATACTCTTATTTTTTTCTGATAAACACTTTTTAATTCAATAATATTTGTGAATTGTTCTGGTTCCCGTCCATCATGCTGGACCTGTTGTACCTAAAAATTTATTTCGTCATCAATAATTTTACCGGTCCGAATAATCCGGCATCATATTTATCAAAGTCAGGAGCTCCGCGCCATCCCCAGTTGCGAAGTTTGCCCAAATCTTCTTTTATCCAGATATCGCCGACCATCAAGTTTCCGATTCGTATCCTGATTTTGTTTTCCCCTTGTTTCAATTCTTTGGAAATATTGAATACAAAAGGAGGCCATAAACGGGCGCCGACCGATTTATCATTAACAAAAACTTCTGCCATGTATTTCACCTTGCCTAAATCAATAGAAACCGTTGAACCTGTTTCGTTCATTTTTATAGTTGTTTCATAATCGATATAGCCGGTATACTGCTGTAATCCATATGTGTACCACGATTGCAATGTGCAGTTTTCTTTTTTACCTACGATAAATTTGAATGAAGATGTCAAAACTAATTTCTGATTTTCGGAAGGCCAGACAAACGATAACAAACCTGCATTTGTAGGTAAATTCATTGAGGTATCCGTCAGATGTGTCTTTTTCCCATCAATCCATATATCGGTTCCGATCATGCTGGAAGGAAAAACCATCGATTTTGATCCAACAGGTATTTGAGTTCTCCAATAAGTAAATTTATTTTCAGCCTTCTCCGGTATTGTTGTATCTGTCTTGCTTTTTGGTTTTTCAATTCTGAAATATTTCCAATCCGAATCATCGTACCCCGGTTTTAATTTTTCTTCATTTATTGCGTTATCTGCCGAAGCCTGAATTTTCGCTGTCGTTTTGTAAATGGCCTCTTTTCCCGGGTAGCTGAGCGTCCATTTTCCATCCAGAATAATTTCTTTTGCATAAATTTTGGCTTGATTCGATTCATTCTGAATTTTTCCTTCGGGATTGAACACAAGCCAATAGCCTTCGTATGGTAGTAATGTTAACGAAACCTTGTTATATCCATTGTCTTTCTTTGAAGCAACGGTTTTAATTTCTCCGGTTTCGCAGTTCCATATTTCGGCAGCGCCTTCACCATCTCTCATCCATGCGGTGAAAGTCCTTGTTGTATCTGTATTGTTGGCAAACCAGTAAAAATTGGTAGTGGCAATTTTTCTGTGGGCAGTATAAAGTCTTCCTGAATTTTCAAGCCGGATTTGCGGTTTTACTTTTTCATTCAATACGGTTACCATTTTGCCCAATCTGTTTTTATCAGCTGCCACATTGATAACATTCGGAAGTTGTTTTAATGTGTTCATCTGGCTGATAATTACATCATCTTTCATTCCTTGCTCGGGTGAACCTTGAGGTAATACGCCAAGAATAATGACGGTTCCCCCGCTTTTCGCAAATTCAAGAATTTTATTCGAAGCAGCGTGAGAAATGACACAAACAGGAGGAAGCACCATGGCTGAAAACTCGTGATTGTTGATGGAAATCTTCGTCGATTTATTATCCGATTTCACCTTGCCATTATCGAGATAATATTTGTCGGCAACTAAAAAATCGATATTGTTTTTATTCATTTCCCGCATTGCATCCGAATACATCTGCTCCGTTTCAACCGAACGTTCATCCCATTGTTTTGTCTTTTCGTTTGAAAAATAACTCTCGGTAAGCGCCCACACGCTTTCAAGCGGATTGATCAAAATCACATCGGCAACCAGTGTGCTTTGCCGGGTGACAAATGCGGCACGCCTTGAAAAGTCAGTCCAGTAGTGCAGATATGGCCAATAGGGATTTTCGGTATACCAGTCGGCTGGATACGGTATTGTTTCAAGTCTCCGGTTGACATAAATTCCATGAGGTACCACGTGATTAACGCCGAATGAGGTAATGGAATTGATCGTCATTTTCATCATTTCGGGCGTTTGTACCCATCCTGCCACGCCCATAATTTCACTCATAAACGGACGGTCTTCAAATTCGGCGATGGATTGTACTTCCTTGAAATCATGAACATCCTGCGATTTCATTTCAAGGCAGTCGGTACCCGGCATCGTTGCCGTTCGTGTAATACGCATAAAATCGCCAATGGCCTGTGACTGAAACAACAGCGATTCTTCCCATAGGTTCGAGATATAATACATGTTGCGTTGCTTCAGCCAATCAACCAGCGGTTCGAAAAAACATTCGTTATACACATCCGAAACCACATCGTACCAATCGCAGCGGGCTTTGGCAAATAAACCGGCATTGTCTTTTTCGGTCAACAGGGGCAGCCACAAACGGATGTCGCGGTTTTTTATTTCTTTATATCGTTGTGCAAAATATTCCGACCAAGCCATCTGCCATCCATAATCTCCCTCGTTATCGACAAATACGCCGGGGATGGATTTTCCCATCTCATTTCCAAAATGTTTTGCATATTGTTCGTGAACAAGTGGCATAAAGACATCCATCAGTTTCGGATCGAGATAATTTACTTTTCCACCATCGTATCCGGCATGATATTTTTTCACATAGGTATAAACAACCCAATTGCCTTCCGGAGCTGTCCACTTCAGGTTATTTCCCTCACCAATTAATTGCAGTGATGATGCGTCCATTTTTCCATCAACTATTTTCCCGGCTACGGCAAAATCAGCCGAATCATACAGAACAGTTGATTTACCTTGTACTTCGTGCCGTTTCCAATCCAGGTATTTTGCTTCGAGTTCGGGATGTAGTTTCAATACCCGTCCTGCTGCCTGACCGCTTGGCCATTCATATTCGTCGCAAAAACCGAGAGTCATTCCTTTGTCTTTTGCTTTCTGCAGCGCATTGCCAAAACTATTGAACCACGGTTTTTCCAGGTACTGATCAAGAGGCAGTGATGGATATACTGTAGAACGACGAGCGCCCCGGGGATGGGCATAACCCGGATTCAATCGCTGTTTGGCCATTTCATCGATCATTGAAGCGGCAAAATGTTCATCTTTAATGGTATCGTCCCAGAACCAAAAAGTGTGTGGGGCATAAAACATGGGGGGATTGGAAAACATTTCGTGAATTGCTTTCGGATCGTTGTATTTCTTCTGCCACTCGGGCTGTCCGTATGTTTTCGCAGTTCCGGTCATTCCCAAAATTGCCAAAACAATGTATGTGATTTTAATGTTCATAATCGGTATTTTAACTTTGTTTCCTTTGAATCAATATTTTTATCGATGAGAGTCTTATAAATCGTTATTGATGGGAGATATATTCCGGATTCAGTTTGTCCGGAACAGGTGCATTGACCTTGTTTCTCCATTCGATCAACATTTTGTGTAATTTTTTTGCTGTTTCAGGATTCGTATTTACAAGATTGTTTTTTTCTCCAATATCCTCTTTTAAATTATAAAGTTCAAGCCCGCCATCTTCAAAATATTCATGAAGTTTCCAGTCTCCCAAACGAATGACCGACCCTGGCCTTGTTCTAAAAATGGTATCTCTTGCTTCCTCTACATTTCCTTCAAGATATATTGGGAAATGCCAAAATAGCGGGCGATCCAGAGATGTGGCTTTTTCGGTTAATAATGAGATCAAACTTACGCCATCAACAGTTTGTTCCTGGGGTAGTTTAATGTTCGCAACATCTGCTATTGTTGGCATGAAATCGATATTCGAAACAGGTACATTACAGGTGGTTGATGGCTTAACCTTTTGAGGCCATACAATAAACAACGGGACTCTTATTCCTCCTTCGTAATACGATCCTTTACCGGCTCTTAAAGGCCATTGCTTCGATCTGTTGTAAACGCCCCCGTTGTCTGTAGTAAAAATGATAAATGTATTCTCGAACTTTCCTTCATCCTTCAGGCATTTTACTAGTTTTCCAATGCTTTGATCCATCGACTCAATCATGGCCGCATAGGTTGCATTGTTTTGTGCCTCGGTACCCGTTTTTTTCTTATACTTTTGAATGATTTCTTCTTTTGCCTGAAGCGGTGAATGAACTGCATAGGTTGCATAATACATAAAAAACGGCTGCTGACCTATATTTTTCAGGACATTGACGGCTTCATCGGCAAGTCTGTCTGTGATGTATTCTCCCGGAGCCCCATCGGGAAGCGCTTTGTTGTGATATGGACTAAAATAGCTTGAAGGACTGCCATAATGAGCTCCTCCAACATTTACATCAAATCCCTGCGTTTTCGGATCATCGCCCAAATGCCATTTCCCGATATGGCAAGTTTTATATCCATTAGATTGCAAAAGTTCAGCTATCGTTATTTTATTGTCATCCAGGAATACTTTATTCGGAGTAGGAATCAATTTTCTGTTTTTGGATTCGCCACGGTCAGAATTGTCAACAGTATATATGCCATGACGTGGCGTATATTGACTGGTCATAAGACAAGCACGGCTGGGGGCACAATTGGCGGCTGAAGAATAACCGTTGGTGAAGATCATTCCATTTTTTGAAAGAGAATCAATGTTCGGAGTCTCGTAATAGGAACTTCCCATAAAGCCTACATCCTTCCATCCGAGATCATCAATGTTAATGATAAGGATATTTGGTTTTTCCGCAGCCTTTCCATTCAATATCGAATTCAATGCAAATAGCAGTGACAGTATAATGATTTTGGGATTCATAGAAATGAGTATTAATAAATTTATTTCTCTTTTGCAATAAGTAATTTCACCGGTCCGAGTAACCCGGAGGGCAATAATGGGTCGTTTTTTGTATAGGTTTTACCCCTGGTGGTCCAGGTGACTCGTTGTGATTCAGGGCGAGGTTTGCCGGTTTTCAGCCATTCGGGCCATTTTTTTGGCAATATAACATTTCGGGATATCTTGTCCCACACCATCTCTTCAGGAAAATACTCATCACCGATCATTCGGTTGGGCCATAGGTTGGTGACGCGAACTTCAAGCTGGTTTGTTCCCGGCTGTAGCAATGAACTAATATCGATACGAAATGGCGGTTTCCAAAGCATTTCTGCTTCCTGTCCATTCACTAATACTTGTGCCATCTCCCTCACTTCACCAAGATCAAGCAAGACGTGCATTCCTTTTTTTAGATTTTCATCACTGATTTGCAAAGTTGTTGTGTAGTTTGCAGTACCCGAAAAATGTTTGATATTGAAATCTTTGTGCGTACTCCAGTCGATCAGTTCGTTTATTGTCAATGGCTCCTGCGGCGCTCCGCCTTCTTTTGGAAATTGCAACGTCCATTTACCTGTTACATTCATTTCATTAATCGGTTCAAGAGAGGACTCCAGTTTCGGATCACGATCGCTGAAAACAGCAAAGACTGAACCATAAGGATCGAGAGTGAGGGTGGCCGTAGCCAGACCGTTGTTTTGGCTGTTATGGATAGCTCCCGCAGATTTTCTTCCGGTTGCCGGATCCCAAAGGGACAGCTTTTTCCCGGCTGGTTGGCGGAAGGAAGTTTCAATAGTTACGGAGTGATCTTCTTGGTTTGACAGGAAATAAGCATCGCAACCAGCAATCAGCCGGTGGATAAAACGAATTTCGGTTTCCTTCTCCGGGGTATATGAAAAATCGGGTGGAATATTCAATTTGTTTAGCAATGTTACCATGTCATCCCTGGTGAAAAATATTTTTCCGTTCCACCGTTCCTGCACCATCATGCGTATTTTCTGATCGCCTTCCCCTTTTTGCTGCAAACTCGGAGATCCTTCAGGTTTTTGAGGGGCTATCACAACAGCTCCTTCACTTAACAGTTCCGAAATACGTTCTACTTCTTCAACACACATTCTTTTTTTGTCCGGAAGCAGAATCACCTTGTAGCGCATACCGCTGGGCAAAACAATTTCTCCATCCTCAACATGTGCATCCAGAAGCGCTTGGAAGTCGCATCCGTCGAAATCATATCCGTTCGGGATGGCAGGGGTGAATTCTTCACGCCGACCAAGACGGGCTGGAACTTCTTTCCCCAGGTAGGCCAAAATATCAGCGTGAAAACGCCCTTCTTGCAACATGTACTGGCAACGGGCAATATATTTGAACCAGGCTTCCACTGGTCGGTTCCACCAGGTATTACCACTGTTGTTGTGCATTCCCCATCGTCCCATCGTGAAGCCCGGTTTGAGTTCCGGGTAAGGTTGGTGGGCATAGGTGTGAAATACAAATTTATTGACCCCTTCGCAAAAGGCTTTATCTCCCAAAGCCTTCAGTGTAAAGGGGTGTTCAGCCCATCGCGAACTTTCTGGCCGGCTGGTATAGGCTTCCGAAGCTACCAATTTTCTGCCGGTAAGGTGGGCTGCAGAGGATGCTACTTTGTTATCTACGCGAACACCTTCGCCCCGGAAAGTGTCTGCCCAGAATTCGCCCATTGGTACAGGTGAAATGCGTTGATAACCGATGGGATCGTACATGAACATCTGCCGTCCGGAAGATTCCGCAACATAGGTCAGTCCTTTTTCCTCTGCAAATGCGGCTGTCACCTTGAAATAATTATTTGCGATCTCATCAGCAAGAAAACGCCTCCAGTTCCACAACAGTCGGTCGCTATTTTCGTAGCCTTCGATAATCACACCCTCAGTCAACAAAGGTAGCCAGCGAAGGAGATCTTGTCCGGTACTGGTTTGAAACCGTTTGTCCAGATCTTTAGTCCAGGTTTGCGCCCCCGATTCCCAACTGTCGGTTTCAAAAATGCCAAACGACTGAAGGTTCTTTTCTCCATAACGATCAGCGAGCATACCGATAAATTTTTCCATATGAAAGCGTATGGCATTCGCATCCAGTTTATCGGCCTCCAGTCCTCGTCCCTCTTCGGTTGCCGGAGAATTGGTTTGTCCGGTGCTGGTATAACCTATTCTCATAATGGTCCAATTTCCTTCCGGGACATCCCATTCGAAACGGCCGTCGTTACCCAGTTCACTGCGAAATACATGTACCTGGTCAAGTTGAACTGAACCTTCTTTGGAAGGGTCTATTCTGGTATATTCAGGACCGGGATCTCGCGAGAGACAGGATGCTTCGCCTCCATGCTCCCGGACACGTGCCCAGCCAACTTTCGCTTCCCAATAATGAACTGCGGAAGTAGTGCTGAGTTCCAACTCTGAAAAGGAGAGTTCCTTCCCGAGGATATGTTCTCCTTTGAAAGAAAAACGAAAAATTCTTCCCTTCGTTTCAGGGAAAGCAATGGTTATAGAATGGTTTATCGAATCATGAAAACTCCAGTTTAATTCAAATGTTGCAACTTTACTAAAATCCATTCCATTGTCCGAAACCTCGAGTTCTCCAGGAATAATCTGGGAAGGTGCAAAACCTTCGATACCATGCAACGCAAGACTTTGTGCTATAACGGGCTCGGGAAATTGCATCGTGATTGTATTTTCAATAGGAATACCTTGTATTTCAAGCGAAAAATCGACATGAGTCAGTGGGTTGTTGTCAAAGAGGTTGCGCAATTGATTTTCAGAAATATTTCCATTAACAGATAATCCGGAACCGGGACCGTTAACCCTTTTCCCCTTTGGCGTCGGATAGGCAATCACGGCAATATCCTGATAGAAATCCTTCACAAGTGGAGAGGTGGGAACAGAAGGCCGGGGCAAGTTGGCTGAGAACCGATCTGCTCCCTTCACTTCAACTTTACTCCAAACCAGTTTCTTCATCGAGAGTTCCGGGGTGATCCAGGGACCTCCGGATTGGCTCCATCCATCACAATTGTGGATGCCCAGTTTTAATCCGAGCCGGTTGCATTCGGACGCAGCGTGGTCGAGCAGACCCATCCATTCTTCATTCATAAAGCGGGCTGTGCCATTGGGAAGTCCCAGTTTTACATTGAAAATGAGGGCAGCTCCCAGTCCAGCCCGTTTCATGTTTTCAAGGTCATGTGTTATGCCTTGTTTTGTAACGTTTCCGTCAACCCAATGCCACCAGGTCCATGGTTTTGCAGGTTCGGGAGGATTCAGAAAGGATTTTTCCAATTGATTCAACGAAATTGAATTTTTCTCTTTCTGAGATTGACATGAGAGTGTTATAGAAAACAGCAGAATAACTAAAAAGAAAACATGATTTTTCATTGTATAGTGTATTAGGTTTTGTTGGAAACTAGCTTCATCGTTTTTTCAAAATCTTTATTTGCATTTTTATTTTGCAGTTACTAATTCATCGGGCCAGGGGACAGCTTTACCAGTAGCTTTATAATGAGGCATTAAAGCACCCCAGCTTCTAAATCTATCTCCAAGCAGTTTCGCGAGTTGTTTTACTTTTTCCGGATTTTTTGCCGATAAATCATTTAACTCGCCTATGTCATCTTTCAGATTATACAATTCCAGTTTCTGCGTTTTCATATCATAAACTAATTTCCAGTCGCCCTGCCGTATCGCGCTCATGTAATCGATTTGAGGAAGTTCCTTCATTTTCCATTTATTGGGATAATGCCAGGTCAGAATCCGATCCGGATCATTCAATTTATCACCTTTCAGTAAAGGCAAAAAACTTTTGCCATCGGTTTTCTGCACAATATCTGGTTTTTTGATCCCGGCAATTTCAAGAAGGGTTGGGAAAAAATCTTCAATAATAATTGGTTGATCTGTTTTTGAACCGGGCTTTACCACTCCGGGCCATTTTACGATCATCGGTTCCCGTATACCTCCTTCGTAAACAGATCCTTTTCCCTCTCGTAACGGTAAATTTTGAGTATGTTGTTTACCACCTTTTGCAGTAGTGGTACTTTGTCCACCGTTGTCAGACATGAAAAGAATGATGGTATTCTTATCGATTTTCTTTTGCTCAAGATAATTCATGATATCTCCCAAACTTTTATCCATGCCCTCTACCATGCTGGCATATCGTGCTTGGCCGGAATCCAGTCCGGCTTCCAGATATTTCGCAAAAAAACGCTCATCAGCCTGTATTGGCGTATGTACAGCATAGTTTGCCATATACAAAAAGAAAGGTTTTTTTTCTTTTACAGGATATGATAAAGTTTTGATAGCTTCAAGGGTTAATGCTTCGGTCAGGAATGTTTTTGTACCATAATATTCAGTCATATTTTGCACAGCATAAAACGAAGTCTTTTCGGGTAAATTCCCATAATTTTCTTCGCCCAGGTAACTTTGTGGCATTCCGGCAACATTTCCGGCAACATTCACCAAAAACCCCATGTTATAAGGGCTGGCTCCCGGTGTGCCGGCAGCGGCAAAATGCGCTTTGCCAACATGTATTGTATAATAACCTGCGTCATGCAGTAATTTTGGTAATGGAGTTGCATACACGGTATGCGGAATATCTTTTACCGGGCTCAAACCATTGCAATTCCACTCGGGAGTTATAAACGGATTTTCATCATTGTCGAAATCAGAAGGTGTGTCTTTCTCGATTGATGTCCAGTTTGTTATGCGATGGTGTGCTGCACTTATGCCTGTCATTAAACTTACCCGCGATGGAGTACAGACTGGCGCTGCATAAGCGTTGGTGAATTTCATTCCTTCTTGTGCCAAACGTTCCATATTCGGTGTATGGTACCTTTTGTTGAGCTCCATTACATGGTCGCCAAACGGAACGGAGGTATCCATCCATCCCATATCGTCAACCAGAAAAACAATAATGTTTGGTTTTTGCTGAGCCATTGAACTTAGACCGCTCATCAGAAGGATGAGGAATAAATAACCTTTGCGCAGAGCATTTTTTATCAGTGTTTTATTCATCTGGTTTATTTTTTAGGTTTTCCTGACGTCATTATTTATTCCCATTATTAATCGAATAATTTTACCGGGCCAATCATTCCCTGAGAAAACAGGGGGCTTTTTGCGACCCATTTAATCGAACTCTTATTCTCTTTGAGGGATTTCATATAATTACCCATCGTGGTTGTTAGCTTAACGACTATCGTGTTTGATCCCTTCTTCATTATACTCTTGACAGAATAAATATGATCGCCATACCATCTCTGTCCTACATTTCTTCCATTGACAGTTACTTCTGAAATACCAAAAATTTCGCCAAGATTGAGATAGTTTATTTTTTCGGGTGAATTAATTTGGATTGTGGTTTCATACAATGCAGTACCGGCAAATGAAGCTAAATCGGCATCCTCTTTAAAATCCGGGAGTTTGTCCATATTGATATTTTTATGTGAGCCATCAATATGATTCAACGTAACGTTCCATGGGCCAGAAACGGATATTCCCGGTTTATCATTACAATTTACAGGGATATATTTTTCTCCGTTATCCTTCTTGTCGAAAACGATCAATTTAGATTCGGCCGGCCCCAATGAAATATGCAGGATATTGTCGTCGCCATTTCCCGGATAAATAGTACGTTCGCCTGTTTCAGCATTCCAAAGCCAGGCAGTTTTATTATTTACCTCAAATTCTGCAGTAAATTCATGCGGCTTGAACAAGCTGTAGTTCGCAAAAAAGAATATATCGAGACCCGCTGCTTTATAGTAAACCTGGCTAATATACGGATCGGGGTTGTTGATTTTTACATAGGGTTTAATCTGATATTGAGACTGAATTGATTTATACCAGTCGATGACACGTTCTCCGGTTTTTGGAGCAGGATACAGGGAAATTCTATCCGGATAGTCTTTTCTGGATTGTTCGATAGTTTCCTGCACTTTTTTGCTGTTTTCTTCATAGTTTTTAAGTCCGGCAGATTTTTTGGGCCATTTTTCAATACAAATGATCTGTCCGCCTGCTTTCGCAAAATTGCATAAAGCCAGGGCTGTGTCCGGAAGAATTGATTCTACTTCGATAAGTATCAATGTTTTGTAGTGCCTGTCGCCGAATCTGAGATCCCCATTTTTAAATGTTGCTTTTTGCAAAATATGTTCACTGATGCAATCGCAACTGTTCCCATTTTGGTGAATGGCTTCCCACACAGTATGCAGATAAGTTGGACGCGCTTTTTGTGGCCGGGGATACCAGTCGGTACCATAACCTTTCCATGTGTCGGTTAGCGGAAGCATGATTGCGATGTCAGAAAATAATTCTGAATTCTGAAATAAGGCAGACAAGCGTGCTTTATAATTAAACCATAATTTGAAATAGGGCCAAATCGGATTGCGCTCATTGATAAACGTTCCGTAACGAACCCATCCGGGGAACGGAGCATCTGGTGGGCTGTAGTTAAATCCATGAAAGATCGAATGTGTCATTCCCGATAAATTGCTTTGGTCGCCGGTTATTTTTAACCGCTCCAATGTTGCATTAAATACCATTGATGTATTAGTACCTTCTTCGCAGCCGACCACTTTTTTCCCGCCGAGCCTTGCTCCTGATGAGACCAATTTATTGACAGGGCGGTAGGCGCGGCCCGGTAAAAATTCATGATCCGGGAAAACTTCTCCAACATCTGGTTTAATCCAACTTTCGCCTTCCGGGTAATCGATTTCCATGCTTCCTTCAATGGGATGATATTCCATTCCATACGCCTGAACTCTTGATGCTATGCCGTTTTTCTTACACCAGGCGGAATACGTTTTATAGAAACGCTCATAAAAAAGTTCGACCCGGGTAGTTTCAAAATCGTACCGGACATTATTTATCGTTTCCTGAACTTGTGGCGATAACTTAGCGCCATATTCTTCGTCGGCCAAAAATGCGTGCCCGATAATTTTGAAAAGAATAAATGGTAAATATGGTTCCAAATCATATCCTCTTCGTTGTTTAAACTGTTCGGCCATATCATCACACCAGTTGGCCCCTTCCAGTTCAAGGCTGTCAGCAAATAATGATCTGAAATGGTTTCCCATTCTTCCCATTTTTTTGCTAATTGCATCCGACATGCGATTGAGATATTTCTCAACAGCTTCTTGGCTATAATGATTCAAAACCGGGCCACTTGCCCCCGGAGCTCCATAAATTACATTTTCGAACCCGGTGAGTTTTACCAGATAATACAATACATGATCGCCTTCGGGAATATCGATAACAATATTTTCATCTTTAATTTTATTATTCAAATCAATTCCCGGATCAAAATCCTGTATCTGTGCGCGCGACAGTCTTAAAAACGACAGTTCCTTGTATTTATTCGGATTTCGTGATGCGACTGGCGGGTCTACTTCATTTTCAAGTTCTTTTTTGCTGATTTCGAAGCGAACGGGGCCTTTCAGGTTTTTAGTGCCTAATGCCATCATCTGGGTTTGTTCATCTTTAACCAGATGCTCGCCGCCAAAGGGCCATCCCGATCCTACAATAAGATCACAAATAATATCTCTTTCTTTGGCAGCCTGAACAGTAAAGTCAAGTATTTCGGTCCATTCATCGCTTAACCAATTAAGTTCTTTATAATTTAAAGGATCGGCAGTATCCGGAAATCCAATTGAATTGATCTCAACGCCACCAATTCCGGCTCCCTTTAACAGGTCGAGTTCCCTTGCTATTTCTTCCTTTGTTATTCGATTTCCATTCCACCACCATCTGACAAAGGGTTTCGCAATTCCATGCGGATCCTTGAAAAGGGCGAAAAGTTCATCGCTGTCTTCCACCACACCGGAGGGTGAATTATACCAATTATTGTTCGCGAAGCTGCTTAAAGGTATGCCTGCTATTGTTACGGAACTTATTTTTAAAAATCCTCGTCTGTTTAAATTCATGATGTATTGTTTTTATCTGCAATTTGACATTTTATTTGCCTTCCGTGATTTTTACCGGTCCTAACAACCCTGATGGTAATAGTTTTTCATCCGGACTAAAAGCGATATTGGTACTTGTCAGCCTTTTCTCTTTTGGCAATGCCGCATCGCCGATCAGCCGGTTGGGCCAAAGGTTGATCACTTCTATCTTCAGTATATTATCTTTGCTTTTTACAACATTCGAAATGTCGATTCGCCATGGCGATGTCCAAACAATTCCCAAATCTTTTCCATTTAGCCAAATCTGGGCGATATTCTTTACCACGCCTAAATCGAGAAATAGTGATTTTCCGGAGCTGAACTTTTCATCAAGATTAAAATTTTTCAGATAGTATGCCTTTCCCGAATAATATTTAATCCGGTTGTCATGATAAATGCTCCAGTCCTGTAATTCATTCATTGTTATTTCTTCCGGACCTCCCCATTTTGGATCGAACCGAACCTGCCACGAACCATCAATCTTCAGAAGATCCGAAAAGCCGGATGTTTCCTGATAAACCCATGCTTTGTCTTTTTGTATAGGATTGCTATGTGACTTCGAAAATACAATAAATAAGGATTGAAATTCAGCAAAATCCAACGATATTGATATTCTGTCATCAACGATTTTGCATTCTGGTTTTGTAACTATTCCGCTAACAGCATCCCATATTTCAGGAGTGTGGTCTTTAATGCGAAACAGGCATTCTGTTTTCGCTGTTTCTTTCTTCCGGTTTGCAAGGAAATAGATTTCACTATCGCTTGTTGTACGGTGAATGAAATCGATCCATACATTCTCTCCTGAATATTCAAAATCAGGCTTTATACCATTTTTTTGCAATATGTCACGGACGGGTTCTTCTGTAAATACCCTTCCATTGCCATACTGATGAAGTTTTATTTTTTCGCCGTCGTTATTTCCCCAAACTTCCGTTGCTATGTTTTTTATATCCTGATCACACTTAGGATAATTTTTCAAGCCCGGATCTGTATTTGGTTTTGGGCCGATAACAGTCGCGCCGGCTTTTACCAGTTCTTTAATTTTTTTTGCGACAGGCACTGGCATTCTTGTTGTGTTGGGAAGTACCAGCACCCGGTAACTCATTCCATCGGGCAACACGATCCGTTTGTCCTTTACACTCAGCCGGGTCAACAGTACTTCTTCATTACACACATCATAATCGTATCCTTTCCCCAGAGCCGGATCAATGTGTTTTGGTTCGACAATATTGGGAGCCCAGTCGCCATTGTAATAGAGTACATCGGCTACAAATTTTCCCTGCCTTAAAAGATATTGGCATCTGGCCACATACGAAAGAAACGCATTTGATTTTTCCCACCAGGTAATATTCGGGTTGAAATGAGTACCTGCTCCGTATTCATAACCGGGTTTTCCGTCTTCCGGGCGGGTCGCGGTGGAGGTATGTATAAATATCCGGTTAACTCCTTCACAAAAGGCTCTGTCCAAAGACTGTTTTAACATATCCGGGGAATCTTTCCAATGTCTGTGAGAGGTAAACGCTTCGGCAGAGACTGTTTCTTTACCATAAATGTGTGCTGCAGAGGCAACCATTTTGGTAACTTTATTTTGTCCGTTTTCCAAACGGGTTTCTCCGTATGGCAAATCATTGCTTAAGCCACCTTCTTCATCGTGTCGCTTGCCAATCCAAAATTCACCCATTGGGTAATCGCTTTTGCCCAAATTTTTTAAGCCATCCATGCATATACTACCTGAACGGCTGGGTCCTGCGGCTTCGTTTTGTACCAGAAGCCCATTTTTATGACACACATCCGCAAAATGCTCATAATGCTTGTCGGCCATACAATCGGCCACTGTTTTCCGGTAGTCGTGCAGAAACCGATCTGATATCTCCGCATTTCCAATTATTATTCCTGAAAAAACAGGTATATATGGTTTTGGATCGTAGCCGCGATATTCTTCGAACCGGGTAAGGATTTTGTCTGTCCAGTTTGGAAAACCATCTTCGAAGCTGTCGTCATGAAAATACTTTAGGGTATTTCCTTTGATACCGACGGCATCTTCCAGCAGAATTTTACCCATATTTTCGAACTGAAGATCCACTCCTTCGGGAGCAAACCAATCAACAGAAAAACCGTCAGCTTCGGGTTGTGCAATTAATAGTTTTGAACCTGTCATACGATGTCCCGTACGAATAATGATCCATTTTCCCGGCGGTACATCCCAATCCAACGTTCCATCGGCCGACATTTTAGAAGTCAGGTCGATCACACGATTAACCGGTATGGGCTTATCTTCTGTCAATTTATTCCATGGAACTAATGTTGGCGCTAAAACATCGATTGCCTTTGCATGGCTGCTGGCATCTTTACGGTTGGTTTTTGCTGACAATATTTCCCCACCTCTTTCATCTGAAAAACGTGATGCGTCGCCGTCATTATCCGGAATTGCAACTACTATTGTATCTCTGTAATCGAGTTTTTCAAGCGGGAGATCGATATATTCTTTAAAGCCTGGGGGATTAAACACGTTGTCGTAGCCGGCCCTGTTGCCCGGGAGAGGTAGTTTTTCTGAAAATTTCCGAGGGCCGGTAACACTCAGTTCCGACTGAAGAAACCAGCGTCCGGCATATTCCGGTGTAATCCATGGCCCGCCCATGCACCAGCCTGAACTGAGATTTACGCCCACTTCGATATTTAACCGGGCAGCTTCACAGATGGCATGTTTATATAACTCACGCCATTCGGGAGAAAGAAGTTTCTCTCCCAATGGCACGGAGACTCCCTGTAACCCATCTTTTGTATTGATCATTAATACATTTCCAATCCCTTGTTTCCTGAATTCTTCCAGGTCGCGGGTAATGCCTTCTTTGTTTATCAACCCATTGAACCACCACCAGTAAGTAGATGATTTTGCAGAATCAGGCGGAGACATAAACCCTTGCAGAATCCGGGATAAAGGCGAGTTGGCAATATCTTTCAACTCAAATATATTCTGATCGTTTTCTGAAAATATAGCAGTCCGGCCAACCAATGGAAGTATCGAGAGACTAATGGTTGTGATGGAGCCTGTCTTGATAAATTTTCTGCGATTTATGTTCATAACTTTACTTGTTTCTATTAAATGAGAAAGCAAACTAAACTTAGTTATTTAATTTTGCTCTTCGTAATTTTGTCGTATCAAAATCCGGGAAACCATTCCAATTCGAAAGACTTGCGCAGTTTTGTCAATTTCTTCTTATAGTTAAGATCATTTGTAAAATATTTCATTTCAAATGGATCGCTTTTCAAATCAATTAACTGCTCTTCAATGCCAACGGCATCGTATTTTATATACTTCAATTTGTCTTCGCTTACCACCATTCGTCCAATCTCGGTTTCCACGCCGAGTGTTTTCCGCCATTTTACGTTTTTCCCTTCAAAAAGCGGTCGAAGGCTTTTTCCTCTGGGGTCGGCCACTGCTTTTATTCCTGCATAGTCGCACACGGTTGGAAGCAGATCTAATCCGTTCGATACCAAATGGCATTCATCTACCTTGCCGGCTGGAATATGTCCTTTCCACATGGCCATAAAAGGCACACCTACTGATTCTTCATACAATACCGTTTTGTGTTCCATTCTGTGTGCACCATCCATATCTCCGTGGTCGCTAGAAAAAATAATCAATGTATTTTCTTCCTGCCCGCTTTCTTTTAAGGCATCAAGAACAATTTGAATTTGTTTATCAACCTGTTCTGTTAAACGGCAATACGCCCATCGGTGCATGCGCCAGTCGTAATCACTGTATCCGTTGCGCGCCCTCACGCGGAAATCACGAATTTCAAGTAACTTTTTCACCGCTTGCGGCTCATCTTGCTGTGGCTCGAAATTGGGTGGAAGCGGCGGGCAATATTTTGCAAAGAATTCTTCTTTTGTAACACCTTCGGGTATTTGTAATGCCTTGTCGAGGGCTGAAAACTCGTTTCTGCTTTTTGCCATCATCTTTTTTTCTTGTTCCGAGGTCGTGAAATCGCGGAGAGCCATGTAGCAAATATCATGAGGATTAATGAAAGACAGCGCTAAATAATAGGGTTTGTCGTATTTTCTTTTAATGAATTTTGCTGCTTCATCTGCTAATCCTTCTCGTTGGTCATCTGTTATTATATTGAATCCTAAAACCTGAGGGTTTAAAGGTGCAGGCAAGTGTTTTTTACCTCCATAAAAAAGATCGTAACCAGCCTTTTTCAGAAAAGCTGGCAGGGTCGTATTTTGAACTTCATCCGAAATCGAAGAGATATCCATTCCTCCACCATTTTCCCTGACTTGTTTCCCTTTTTTATCAGAAAATGCTCCGCAGAAACGCCCTGTTATCATGCTTATTCTTGCCGGCACACATACCGGATTCGTTGTATAGGCGCGTGTAAAACGAATCCCATTCTCCGCGATATAGTCCATCGCCGGAGTTTTAACATATTGGTTGCCAGCATAGCTCATCATTCTCGCATGTTGCTGATCTGTAAAGATGAAAATGATGTTTGGTTTCTCAACTGTTTCCACCTTCTGGGCATAGCCTGTATTTCCCATCGGAATTACAGCCAATAATGCATTTAATTTAAATAGATTCGTTTTTTTCACATTCTTAATTCCATTTTTTATTTGCCTGTCATAATTTTTACCGGCCCTAATAATCCGGATGAGAGTAGAGGAGCATCACTTTTAAACTCAATATTGGTATGGGTCAGCCGTTGTTCGGGCGAAAGTGCGGCATCGCCGATCAGCCGGTTGGGCCAAAGGTTTGTTACTTCAATTTCCAGAACATTGCCTGTTTCTTTTATTGCTTCTGAAATATCAACCCGCCAGGGCGAAGTCCATACAATACCGAGGTTTTTACCGTTTAACTTTACTTCTGCAATGTTTTTCACAACTCCCAAATCGAGTAATAATGAAGAATCTGGAACGATCGGGTGGGGCAGGTCAAATTTTTTCATATAGACAGCTTTCCCTGAATAGTATTTGATTCCGTCTTTCGGCGACTTTGACCAGTCTTGCAATTCTTCAAACTCAATTTCGGCTGGCCCTCCCCATTGCGGGTCGAATTTCACCAGCCAAGGGCCGGTAATTTCTTGCAAGGATTGTGTTTGCGTAAAATTATTTTTCTGATTTGCGGTGTCCGTGATTTGTTTTTGTGTTTTCAATTCTGGGAACACAATAAAAAATGACTGGTGCGACAAGAATTCAAGAGGTAGGATTATTTGCCCGTCGATTTCGTTGAAATCTTCTGCTGTGCGGGTTTTGCCCGAAACCGGATCCCATATTTCAGGTTGTCTTCCTGAAATCCGAAACTTGCAATCTATTTTTTCGACCCGTTCGTTGCGGTTGGCCACAAAATAAACATCGATGCCGTCTTCCAGCGAACGGTGTATAAAATCGATATACGTTTCGCTGTCTCCGGTATACTCAAAATCGGGAACCAGTCCGTCCTGTTTCAATATTTCCCTTATCGATAATCCCTGAACGATTTGTCCCTTTCCATATCGGTGCATGGTAACATTTTCCCCGTTGCAATCGCCCCATACTTCAGCCGAGATAGCCTCTACTTCCCGGTCGCTCTTCGGGAAATTTTTCAAACCCGGATCTTTTTCCGGGCGCTGACCGATTACGGTCGCACCGGCTTTTACAAGTTCCCTGATTTTTTTCGCCACTTCTACAGGCATCCGCTTGGTGTTGGGTAAAACCAATACGTGGTAGCTTATTCCGTCAGGTAAAACCAATTTATTATTTTTTACCGAAACTCGGGTCAGCAGCACTTCTTCATTGCAAACATCATAGTCGTATCCTTTGCCGAGCAAAGGATCAACATGTTTGGGGCTAACAAGGTTGGGCGCCCAGTCGCCGTTGTAATAAAGAACGTTGGCAACAAATTTCCCGGATTGCAACAAATGCTGGCAACGGCTGATATACGACAGAAACCCTGACGACTGATCCCACCATGTTATGTTCGGGTTAAAATGAGTGCCTGCACCATATTCGTAGCCCGGCTTCCCATCTTCGGGACGGGTTGCTGTGGACGTGTGGATAACACACCTGTTAATACCTTCGCAAAAAGCACGGTCGGCTACCGGTTTCAATACCTCCGGGGTGTCACTCCAATGCGGTTTAAACGAAGTAAATGCTTCGGCAGATATAACTTTCTTCCCATAGATATGAGCCGCAGATGCTACTATTTTACAAGTCTGGTTCTGATCATCCTGAATAAACGTAGTACCTTGCCAAAATTCTCCCATCGGCATATCCATGCGTCCAAGGTTTTTGAGCGCATCCATACACATTGTGCCCGACCAACTCGGACCACCGGCTTCACTTTGTGCTAAAATTTTATTTTCATGGCACAATTCTGCGAATCGCTTATAATGTCCGTCAGCCATACAATCGGCTACGGTTTTTCGGTAATCGTATAAAAAACGATCTGATATTTCAGCATTATCAATAATATGTCCTGAAAATACGGGTAGATAGGGCCTGGCATCATAGCCTCTGTATTTTATAAACTTATCCAGAAAATTATCTGTCCAGTTCGGGAACCCATCTTCGAAACTGTCACTATGAAAATATTTTAGCGTTCTGCCTTTATATCGATCAGCTTCAGACAAAAGTTCCCTTCCCAGATATTTAAATTGCTGTTCAACTCCAGCTTCATTAAGCCAGTCTATCTCCAGCCCTTCTGCATCCGGAAGGCCATACGCTGTGCGGGATCCAGTCATCCGATGTCCGGTACGGATAATTGTCCACTTCCCCGGAGGAACATTCCATTCCAATTGTCCATCAGGTGTCATTTTTGATGTCAGATCGATTACCTGTGAAGCGGCGACAGGTCTGTCGTCTGGTGTTGGAATCCAAGGTTTTAATGGCGCTTCCATCGTTTCCTTTGCCCTCACATGGCTGCTCGCATCGAACCGGTTGCTTTTTACCGCAAGCAAGTTAAGCCTTCCATCGCTAAACCGTGATCCTTCTTGCGGCTCGGGAAACGCCATAATCGCGGTATCCCTATAATCAGCCTCTTCAAGAGGGAGATCAACATATTTCTTTACAAACAACTGCCCGGCATTATCATAGCCATCCCTGTTTCCTGGCAAGGGCAATTTACCTGAAAATCTCTGCGGGCCTGTTACAATAAGCTTCGATTGCAGGAACCAGCGTCCTGAGTATTCGGGTTTTATCCATGCCCCCCCCATCGCCCAGCCTGTACTCAGGTTGACGCCAACTTCAATTCCAAACCGATCGGCCTCTGTTAGTGTATGTCTGAAAAGTTCACGCCATTCAGGAGAAAGAAATGCCGGACCGTTGGGTATAGGTCCACCGCCAAATCCACTAATGGAATTTATAAGCAGCACACCACCCATTCCTTTTTCTTTGAATTCTTTTAAATCGCGGGTAATACCTTCTTTATTCACCAGGCTGTTAAACCACCACCAATAGCAGGAGGGTTTCGAATGATCAGGTGGAGACATAAACCTTTGCCGAAGCCCCGATAAAGAAAGAACAGAAGCTCTTTGATCCCCTTTCTGACTCGCCGTTTCAAAAAGTTCTGCAATACCATTTGTGTTCCCTGCCAAGGGAAATATTGCCAGATTGGCCGTCGTGAGAGATGCTGCCTGAATAAATTTTCTTCTACCTATTTTCATTTTTAATTTTGATTAAAAACTTACTCGCAAATTCATTGTTCTTCTTTACCCGAAACGCAACAATACTATTAAAATGCCCAGCGATGTATTTTATTTAGTGTTTTTTAAGTGATTCACATCCCTTCTTTCAATTCAATAATCTGAAAATCCTCATACAGTCCATAATCGTAAAGATCATAATTTTTCCCTTCAGGATGCCCATTTGATTTATAATAAAGTCCAGGAGAAATATAGCCTTTGGGCGGAGAATTATGAAATGGACCAAGCACGTTTTTTAAACTTCCAACCACTGTTAATTCAACCTGATTCGATCCTTTACGAAGGTGTTTGGTGATATTCAGAACATACGGTTCGTAAGCAATAGTCCCCGCTTCAACACCGTTTACTTTAACTGAAACCACGGTTCCTTTCCATTTGCCTAACTTTATTTCCATTCTCGGGGAAATATGATCCAGTTCGAATTCTTTAATATACGAAATGGCATGACCATACATTGGTAATCCTTGTTCTTTCCAACTTCCCAGACCTAGAACAGAAGGTTCAGTAATAGTCCAGCCTTCTGTTGCAGACTTCAAATTGAAATTGCCTAAAATATAAACCGGTTGAATCTCAGCAAGAACATTCATGGGATTCGCTGTATAGGATAAGCTGTTTTCTCCGTATTTGAGATATTGTCCTATTTTAAATACGGCAAATGTTTTATCGATCCACCATTGCCCTTTTTCGGGTGTAACTAGCTGCCCGTTAATATTTACCTGGTATAGATCGGCCTTTTCTACTACTGCTGTGAAATCGTTGAATTTTACATCGTTAGATATAGAAAAGTTGTATGTTGCCGTAAATCCTGAACCCGCAGAGAAATTATTTCGATCTAATATTTGTTGCTTAAACTGCACCTTAAAATTCCAGGGATTTCCATTTTTAAACCCGTGGTATTTGTACACAGTGTCTGCCGCATTATAAACGTACATATCTTTCAAAATGCCTGCTCCAAGTTTAAGGTCGCAAAAATCAATAACAAGGGTATTATTTTTCGGGCGCACAATAGAACTTGGGTTGGTATTGATTATCGTATTTTCAGTAGTTTCGAAGGCGTATTTTTTTAATCCATCCTGTTTTTTATCGGCTACATAAAATAACATGCTGCCTGCCGGAGGAATATTGAAATCGATGGAAACGCGGTCTCCTTGTTGTTTTTCAGGATAGTCGAATGTTTCGCCGGAAAAAAGATCCATTAGCAAAGCATCTTTGCCCGAAATAGTTACTTGCCCTTTCGAATAATCGTCCATGCTTGCGTTGGACAGGAATACGATTTGGCCATCGGAGAAAATGCGACGATTGTGGAATAAATTACCTCCAATTTTGCCCCCGTCAATAGGTGAAATTGTAAAATCAGTTGAGGTAAGATATTCTGAAATTACTTTTTCACTTAGTTCATTAACGAAATGCAAATTTCCTTCGCGGTTATTAAAAGCGAGTGTTTTATCATGGTCATCGCCGTCTATTTTTTGCAGCTTCTCGAACTGGATAATTTTGCCACCTTTTTTTGCAAATTTTTCCAAAAGCATGAATGTTTGAGAATTAACATTTTCCATTCCCGGCGGGATTACAACGGTAGAATAACTGCGGTGGCCCACGACAAACTTACTGTCTTGAATACTACCATGGTCTTTAATAATATTTTCAGAACCCAAATCGTATTCAACTTGTGCTTTTTCCAGTGTTACAACAAATTCGGGAAACGCTTTGGTAATTTCGTCTAACCTTGCATTGGTGCCCCCGTTAAAAGTGTACATCCATGCCGAGGAAGTAGGTTCTATTACAAGAATATCGTTGATTTGACTCCCATGCGATAAGGCTAAAGAAAGCCGGGCAAAATATTGATTTTGTTCCTTGTAATACGGGAACCACGGGTTGTGATATGAGAAACTTTGCGGATAATCGTATTTTCGGGCCCCGTTAATGCTCATGTGGGAAAGATGCTGGTTCAGAAAATTAACTCCCAATACGTAGATCCAGTCGCCCAGACGCTTGGTATCTTTAAGAGTCAGTTCCCAACCACCACCGGCATAGGCTTCGCAAAGAGTCCTTTTTTTATTTAATTGGTTGGCGACGCTTGATAGCTCTTTGACCGACCGGATATTCCCGAATTGAGTCTCCCGCAGGGATCCGTAACCTTTCTCGTTGAATTCATTAAACAACATGTCGATGGCGGGAAGCTGATGCCAGGCGTACATTGCCATGTGGTCGGGGCCATGAATAGGATTTGGCCAATTGTGTTCGTAATAGTGGCCAGTCCATAGTAATCCTTTTTTTTCGGCATAAGCAGAATACGGTTTCGACCACCTTTCAATATATAGTTGCAATAATGCCTGGTAATAGTTGTGCCTGATTTTTTTCCAATTGCCTATTTCCTCAAAAAGCGATGGCAGATTTTCTTCCAGTCCATATCCCCATGTTTGTTTAAAATAATTGAACAAATCCGGAGTCCAGCGAATATTCTTTTTAATCTGGGCCGAAATGGTCGGTTCATCGGTAAATATACCGGGTATGGTTTTTCCAAATTCATTTTCATTATTTGCTTCGTAGCCTTTCATGGTAATATCGAGGAACTTTTCGGTTACCCCTTTTACCAATAAATCGACGTACGGAAAACCTGCGGTCCAATCGGCTTTTTTATTAAAGTTTTTCCTGAAGATGTAATAGTTGCCTTTGTTGCCTTTTTCCTGCTGTAGATTATTGGTGATATCTTTAAAAGCGCCATTCTCTTCTTTAAGGCAAAGCAAATAATGGGTTATTGTGTCGGATAATATATCGGTTTTTACCATTTCGAGCATTTGTCCCTGGTTGTATGATTCGGGCATCTGATCCTGAACATGGCCGCCTGCAAAACCACTGGGATATGAGTTTTCGTCATAAATCCAAACATAAAGTCCAAGTTCTTTTCCTTTTTTTACAGCATAGGAGAACAACTCGTGCCAGTCCTTCGATAGATATTCCGTTATCAGGCTAGGCCGGGGATGAACAAATACGCCGCCAAAGGCCTGTTCCTTAAATGAAACCAACATGGAATCAATGTCGGACTTTGTTACTTTCGTATTCCACACCCATAATGGGGCAGAGCCATATTCCGAAGGAGGATTTGTAAATAATTTTGTCACCTCGGAATATGACTGAACACCTTCCAATACGGGTTTTTCCTTACACCCCCATAGTAAGGTTAAAGCGATTAATAAAACAATTATTGTTTTGGTCATAAATACTTTTATAGTTCGTTAATATCGTTATTTACAAGTCATTTCTCGTCCGAAGAAGTCTATTCAACCTGATTAATTATCATGATCTGGCTTTCATAAACTTCTTTAACCGGCCATGCGATGCCAATATTCATCAGAAAATCGCCTTTATAAACGATCCCTTTATCTTTCGCGTCGTTTGCTCTTTTAACCAGGTATTGCTTCTCTGCATTCAATCCTTCAAGCGTAACAATATTTGATCCCCTGTCGATATATTGACTGCCCGGCAGGTACAAGGCCAAATTATAGCATAACAGCACGGCCGATTTACCATCGCTGGAATTGTATTGTAAAGCGCAACGGTTATTATCATACGGCGAAACCAAACGGTGTACTGTTCCTTGCTGTATTATTGGTCTTATTTCCTTATAAAGCCGGATCTTATTTTTTGCCACTTCGATATCGTCGGCTGTCCATTTTCGGATATCGTACCCAATACCCAATACACCTGATATTGCTACATCAAACTTGTAACTTAATGATGTTGGCTGAGTTTTATGGCCTACAATCGTTTGATCTTCAATAACCCATGACACCATGGTGTTGGCAGGCATGGCATTCAGGTAGCCATATTGGATAAACAAACGATCGATTGGCGTTGTATTGTCGCTAACCCACGCCTGATCCATCCGTGACATCATTCCAAGGTCAATCCTTCCCCCTCCGCTGGAACAACTTTCAAACATTACATTCGGAAATCTTTTTCGAAGTTCTTCTACCAATCGGTATAAATTCTGCGTATATCTTATCCGCACTTCTCTTTGTACATCGGCAGGTGCATTAATCCAGTTGGGACTTCTCAGGTAATTATTCTGGTCCCATTTGATAAAATCAATTTTGTTTTCGCTTAATAATTTGGTCAGTGTTTCTAATAAGTGATTATATACTTCCTCTTTCGCCAGATTTAACGTTGGTCTTACATTCATTGAGTCGCGATTCGCATATTTTAAAGCCCAGTCGGGGTGTTTTAAATAAACATCGCTACTCACATGGAAATTTTCGGGTTCTACCCAAATTCCGAATTTCATTCCCAAATCATTCACTTTTTTTATAAGTGACGTTAATCCATTGGGAAATTTGACGTTATCAATATCCCAGTTTCCTGATCCAACCCAACGTTGGTTGTTTACTTTATACCAACCTGCGTCAATCACAAATAATTCAGCGCCCATGTTTGCTGCAATTTTTGCCAGTTCAACCTGTTGATCTTCATTGAGTTTGTCTTCTGTGGCATACCAGCTGTTGAATAATACGGGGCGCATTTCATGCCGATGTTTGGCGGGCAGTATCTCGTTTCTGACATAAGCGCTCAAACTTGATGATACTCCGTCGGAACCGTTATTCGTATAACCGACTGAAAATTTTGGCGTTTGAAAATCAAGGCCTGGTTTCAGGTTAATTTCTGTATCCCAAAAATTAATGCCACCCAGGATTTGAACCGTTGAGTTGAACGTTTTGTCGAAAGCAAGCTGCCAATTGCCGCTGTAATGGATGGACCCGAACCAGGTTGGCCCATTTTTTTCCTTATTTGAACTTTCCGGCCTTACCTGAAACCAAGGAGCATCAGCGGTTGATTTAATTGTTTTACATTGGATCAGTTTTACGCCAGGCGTTAGCAAACTCTCATGAGGTTGAAATTCGAACCATGCTTTGCCCGAAAGCTGGGTCAAAATGTACTCATCGGCCGGCAATACAATGCTTCCCGACATTAGGTTTTCAACCTTTATGCTTTCTTTTTTCGAGGTGTTTTTTACTTCAATCCATTTTTCCAATATATCATATTCGGGCAAAACCCTTATGTAGGAAATGATTTGTAAGGGATAAATTCTGTCCTTCTGAATAATTTTAAGCGCTTGGCGACCATCAATACTAACAATTTCGCCGCTTACAAACTTAAGTTCGGCATCCCTTACATGATCCGAAAAAACAACTTCTACCGCAGGGGTTTTAAAAGGCAACTCGCCACGTACCGGCACCTCGTCGATCGCTTCAGCCCATGCCGCATTCTTCTGAACAAAATCGGCCTGTTCTTTCGCTCCATAATATACCGGTTTTACACTTCCTCCCGTTGTAATAATAAGTTGATATGCTGACTGGTTTGTTTTAATGATCCAGCCGTTGGGCTTTTCTGTTTTAATAATGGACGTATTTTCAATCTGCGCCATTGCCGTAAAACATAAAAAACCAAGGATAATGAATATCGGAAATAGTAGTTTCATTTGTGTTCGTGTTTATAGATACGCGTAATAAGTCGTTATAATGTTTCCTGTATTATCAACCGATATACCCGTTTCAACATGTTCTAATTATTTTTTTCTTTTATTAATAACTGAACCGGTCCAATAAGTCCTGCCTGTTGCAGAGGTGAATTCTTTTCTACAAAACGCCATGGAGTAAAGGTTACTCTTTCTTTCGACGGACGTTGTTCTCCGGTCCAAACCCAGCTTGGGAATTCTTTCAATTCATATCCACGGTAATCGTTGCCCGCGTATTGCAGATTTGGATGCCATATTAAGTCTTCCGGTAATTGCTCGTCGCCAACCATTCTGTTCCACCATGTGTTGGTAACTTTAATCGTTACTTTATTTGTACCTGCAATCAAAAATTTGCTGATATCTGCCCTGAATGGCGGACACCACAAGGTATCAACAGACTGATCATTAATTATTATTTCAGCAAGGTTTTTAACCTCTCCAAGATCCAGTGATATACCAGATTTAAGCTGCTTTTTTGTAATATTTATGGATGTTTCGTATGAAGCGGTACCGGAAAAATATTTGATCCCAAAAATGTCGCTGTCAGTCCACGATCCCACCGAAAGTTCCGCATTTGCCGGTGCACCAGTTTTTACTGGAAAACTTACCTTCCATTTTCCGGTTACAGGTATTGTTTCGGCAATTTTTTCCTGATTATTATAGTACCCGCTTGCAGCTAATAATTGGTCTTTGGGTTTAAATACTACGAATACAGATCCAAATGGATTGAACGGGATACTCATTTTTATTCTGTCGTTTTGCTGTGTCCATGCCTTAACGTTATAGGTTTTTCCCGTTTGCGCGTCCATTATATATGGAATTTTGTCTTTTACCCGGAATAAAAGTTCGGCATCGTTGTTTGTTGCTACCTGGCTTGATACAAAATAAGAATCAGTTTCTCCATCGCGACGGTGTATCCAGGCAATCGCATCTTCGCCTTCTCTGGTTCCAACGGTTGTTTCCGGCTTTCCACCCCAGGCCATTGCTGTCCCCGATGCTTTTAATACTTCAACATCCGGAAGATCAATCTCTTTTAAAATATTCAAGAAATCAGCTGACCATGTCGTCGTTTCTGCCGATTTTCCATAAAATTCCTTGCCTTTCGCGCGGGTGTCCAAGAAATATTTTCTTTCAGGATCAAACTTTTCGCTCCATATTTCTTTCAACCAGACCAGTTTGCCTGCACCTAATTTGTTTTCAAAGACCTGCGTGCCATCTGTTTTTCCCCAAAGTTCAGCTGCCAGTGATTTAACTTTGACATCTATTTCGGGATAGTTTGATAAACCAGTCGATTGTACCGGTCGTCCTTCGCAAACGACTGTGCCACCTTTCTTTACCAGTTCGATAAGTTTGGATATGATTTCAGGGGCCATCTTCCCATTGCTTTTTGCCAGAAATAATATCCGGTATTTTGCTCCTGATGGTAACCGGAAGTAGCCATCCTTATAATCCATGTCTTTTAGGAACAATTCTTCTGAAAGCAAGTCGTAGTTATATTTTTTGTGTAACCCGCCAGGCACGGTTCCCCACCAGTTCAATGTTGGCATTAATCCAACAACATCGGCCACATTTTTACCCTGGCTAAGCATGTACTGGCAACGGGAAATATAGTTGACCCAGGCTTTTCCCGGATCCCACCATGTTTGACCAGGAACAAACATGGTTCCCCAGAAAAACATATTTGTACCGGGTTTGAGATCCATGCCCCAAGGCTGTAATGCGGTGCCATGCAATACCATTTTATTTACACCATTGCAAAAAGCCAGGTCTCCAACTCTTTTCAACGTATACGGATCCATCGTCCAGTTTCCATCGTTCCATCTGCCAGTAAATGCTTCGGAAGCAACTCGTTTGCGTCCATACGTATTTGCAGAACTGCTGGCCCATCTTGCTGTATACATCATTTCAGTGCTTACCCAAAACTCGCACATTGGCACCTGAATCCTACCGGCCATCCGAATAGGGTCAAATGGCGCCGTATAAGGTTCAGTCATAAATTCCATACCTAACGAGTCTGCCTTTTTTGAAAGGTGTGTAAAGAAATTATCGGCAAAAAGATCGGTCTGGGTCAAGTACATGTCGTTTTTAAAACGATCTGTCAGATCCTGGTTTCCTACAATTTGATTGGTCTTATACGTAATTAGCCACGGTGTTGGGTCATAGCCACGGCGTTTTATAAATTCATCTTTAAATTTTCCAGACCATTCGGGGTTGCCAACTTCCCAACTATCAGCTTCAAATGCTTTAATCGTTTTGCCCGCGAGCTTTGGCGATTCTTTAATGTACCTGCCAACCATACTGCTAAACATTGCATCTACGGCATCTTTGTCCAGTTTATCGCACTCGAATCCTTTACCTCCTTTGGGAGCCGGTCGGTTATAGGCCAATGCATTCCGCATCGCGTAACGCCGAACGATCCATTTCCCATGGGGAGCCTGCCATACGATTTTCCCGTCTTGTTCTAGCTTTGTCAGATCAACAATTTCCGATGGCTGTATTCCCTTTTTGTCAGGAAATGCAACAACCGAAATGTCGCTGGTAAAATGTTCGAAGCCGGGGCGGATTAACACAAATTCATCAACTTTATTTTGCGCTAAAGTGGTAAAACTAAATCCGTCGTTAATTGCCACCACGGAATAACCGGATTTTTCGATTGACCCCGAAGTATTGATAATTGCATTTTTAGCTATGTTTTTGTTATTCGAAATAACCTCAATTTCTTCCAGCGAAAGCATAAATTGTTTCGTTCCTCTATCAATGGAATAGTTTTCTGTTGCCGTCAACCGGATGTATTTGCCGGTAATTTTCTTGCCGTTTAATACAACTGTTGATTTTCCCGGATTTGGCAACTCTGTTTCCTGTGAAAAGAATAGTTTGCTATCCGAATAATCTGGTTTTTGAGCAACTTCAATCTTGAATTTTACAGGAAAACCAAATCCTTCTATTCCTTGATTCGTAAACGGATGCAAACGGACAGACTGTATTTCGGCGGGTTCATCTAAAACCATTTCAATCCAGTTCGGTACATCTGTATTGGTCATATTCGAGTGGAACGCGTTGGCCTTTCCAGTAGCTTGTGTGTCGATAAGGAAAGTAACTTTTTTATCATTTCCATCCAGTTGTAATTCTGTATAAGTAACATGCTGTACTGCTTGGTTCGGTTTAACCCACGGTCCGCCGCTGTGACACCAACCCGGGCCTAACTGAGAGGAGATTGTCAATCCCAGTCTTGCCGACTCTTCTGCCGCAAATTTCCATGTTTGAAAGAACTCCGGCGTTTGAGATACAATGGGGTTGGGCATATTATGATTTCCCCACATTTGCCTGTCGGCTGTTTCGCTACCAACCAACATAATCAAGGTACCCCCGATGCCGATTTTTTTAAACTGTTCCAAGTCAGACGTAATACCTTTTTTGGAAACCATATCGTTAATCCAATCCCAGAATATCCACGGCCTGTATTCATCGGCTGGATTTGAGAATTGATTAAATTGTTGACTATAACCTTGGAGGTTAAGAAACAGAATGAGAATGAAGATCAGTTTAAGTTTCATTTCGAATATAGATTTATGGGTTATTTCGTGTTAATTGGTAGATAATTTATTGCAATTTCAGTTCGCTGTTACCGATAGTATTTTAAAGGTTTGTCTATCCTGTACTCACTTTTTTGGATAAAGTTTCGTCCGAAAATATCAGTTGCTTTCACTTCAATAACATGTTTGCCTAAAGGCAGGTTGGGCGGAATGCGTGTTCTCCAGATATGACTACATAGCGATGCATCTGAAGGCCATCGGTTCAGCTTTGTTTCTTCCAAACTATTCCATTGGTATAACATGTTTACATAGTTGGGATCGTATATGATGGTTCTTGTCATCGGTTTCCAAGGTCCTTCATCAATTCTGTATTCGACTTTACTATTCGAACTGCCCATGAAAAAATTAACAACGATATATGTTGGTGTATGCCTGTTCTGCATCACAACTTTAGGGTGCGTTATGTCCATCTGATATTCTTGAGGCTTCCCCGCAACTTTATAGTCAATCGTGTATTTATTGCCCGTAATGTTGAGGAAGGCATATCCTCGTGGTGTACCATCAGTCATTGTAGCGGCAGGAATGCCACGTTCGTCTAAAAAACCGGAGTACCAGCTTCCGTTGGTTGTTCCAACATTATATTCATACAATGGTTTCTCCTGCATCCAACCATCTGATTTATCATGAAAAATTTGTTCTTGTATGTGGGTATGTGCCGATAACAACAAAGCATTTGGAAAATCTTTTAATAAGTCAAAAAGAAATTGTTTATCACTTTCGCGAAAGTCTCTTACCGTAACATGAAAGGCAACAACAACTAATTTGTCTTTATCGACCAATTTTAAATCATTGGCAAGAAAATCTCTCTGATCCTGACGAAATCCGACCCAACACACGTTTGCCTTTCTGGGGTCCGGATAAAGTATATTATCCAGTATAATAAAATGGGTCTTGCCGTAATTAAAGGAATAATCGGTTGGCCCACAATGTTCTTTAAATATTGCTTTTGCGGTAAGGTCTGTTTTGCCCCTGAAATCCAGATCGTGATTACCAAAAACATTATGCCATGGTATTCCGATTTTTTTTATCGTTTTAAGGTATGGCTCATACATTGCGGGGGTTTCGTTTGCTATGTCGCCTAAACTTATCCCAAAACTCGCATTTTTTATTCCTTCTAATTCTGAAACAATTGAACGGTCGAGGAACGATAACTCGTCCATTGTTTCGACCTGAGGGTCTCCGAAAATTATAGATTTGAAATTTTCAGTTTCGGGGGAAGCGATCAATGCAAAATCAACCGATTTCGACAGCTTATTCTTTTTTGCATTCTGGCTCTGCCCATTCTTTATCTCAGCCTTGTTGGTGCGATAAAACTTGTGATTATTATTATCGTCTAATGGAAATTTGTAATCTGCCGGCTTAATTACAAAGAGGAAGGTGCTTGTATCAACAGTCATGCTATAATGACCGTTATTATCCGTTAATACAATATCCCGGCCATTTGAAACAGCAACATTCGCAATCCCTTTCTCTGTATGGTCTTTTTTTTCATTGCCATTTTTATCTTCAAACACGATGCCGGTCACAGTATTTTGGCTATATCCATTTATTAAAAATACAATGCAACACAATCCAAATAGTATACTTTTCATTTCTCCAATAAGTTATTCTTTAAAAATTAAATAGAAAGAAGCAACCACAAGTTAAAAACCTGTGATTGCTTGTGTGTATAAATATCAGTTAAGGAAAATAAACACTTCTTACAGCATACGGCAAGGCAGTGGGTATACATCCCGAAACTCCAACAGTTGCACTGCCAACAGTATTCGCATAAAACATATTTTGACTGGGACGGTAAATTGCAACTTCAGTTCTTCCATCGCCATCATAATCACCGGGGACAGGTATATCTCCTATAATTCCCCAGTCGATAGTTCCTTTATCCTTTATATACCATTGTGCGGTTGCCCCGGGGCGGAATATCGCATATTCGGCAATTCCATCGCCATCGTAATCTGCCGGGACAGGTACATCGCCTGTCTGGCCCCATGTTGTTTCTATTAAAGTTCCCGTACTCGAGTCTTTAACATGCCAATGACTATCGCTGGGACGGAAAATTGCTAAGTCAGCTTTGCCGTCGCCAGTGTAATCTGCAGGCACGGGTATATCACCAGTTATTCCCCACCAGGTTGTTTGAATATTTCGTACATACCAATTTTTGTTGCTGGGACGGAAAACTGCAACATCAGTTGTTCCATCACCATCATAATCTGCAGGAACAGGAATATCGCCACTTAGCCCCCAATCTACTGTTGATTGCCCTTTTATATACCATTTCGGAATTGCGCCAGGTCGGAAAATGGTATAATCAATTTTGCCATTTCCGTCGTAATCTCCGGGAATTGCTATATCCCCAGTTATTCCCCATGCAACAGTCGCGAGTCCATCGCTGTACCAGTTTCCATTGCTGAATAAAGTATAATTTGTTTTCCCATCGTCGTCGAAATCATTATTCCGGGTTGCCGTTTGTTCCAGAAATAGTGGGACGGTGAATTTACTGTCTCCATCATTTTCGTAGTAATCGGGATTTAAATAAGGGGAAAATGTTGTTATACTAATTTTATCGGTAGCCGTATTGAATTTCATGAGCCTGAATATACCATTCCCCAAATTGGTCCTGGCTTGGTAATCACAAAGAAATGTTTTTATGGTATGACCGTTATATACATCCTGCCTGAACCCTTCGCCATTGCCCATTACATGTCCTCCAAGCATCATAACTACGTTTGGTTTGCTTTTGATCTGGTTGTATATTGCCAGCCCTTGGGCGCTAAGACTTCCAGGAGTTCCATCATTGGTGCCCGCCGTTCCATTATTTCCCATTACAAAATGGGTAACAATAATTGCCTTCTTTGTGGAATATTGGCCCAAAAGATTGTATGCCCAGGTTAAAACATTTGTATTGGCATTTGCATCAAATTCCATATAGATTACAATGAAGTTTATGCCATTGGCGGAGAAGAAATCATAATGGTTGTCATTATTTGAACCATAATGGCCGCCATAATATGATTTACCTGAGAAATGAGAAGATCCAAAATACGTATTGTATTGAGTCGTTGTACCATTTGGATCTCCGTTTGGCTTCTCGTCATGATTACCCACGGCTACTCCGTAAGGTATCCCCTGGGGGTAACCTGTTAATGGGGTCTCGAGTCCGTACATGGCTGTCTTTCCGTTGATCCACTGTTGTGGTGAATCGTCGCCAACACATGAAAGATCCCCTTCATGTACTACATATACAATCTTATCGGAAATAGCATGATACCTTATCCATTCTATCTGATCATAAAACATATTCATATTACTCCCGTACTCCTCTCCGGTATAATGCGTATCGGGTAAAACAGCAATATTGAACTCACTACTTGAGGCAGATTTGAGCATCTTGTCAGTTGCTACATCTTCATTGGCAGATAGTTGATCCGCTTCCATTTTTGCACATCCGCATAGCAGTATAAAAACTGCAATTAATGGTAAAGTACATTTCATTTCAATCCTGAAGTTTCGATCATTACGTTTTCGACATTTTTCCTGCAATAATCTTAAACTGCCAGCAATGAGAACATTCGTTTTTTTCATACGTGTTAGAATTAAAAGTTAGGTTTAAAAGAGAGATAAAATCATTTACTACATAATGATATTATTTGCATTGTATTAACTAAAGAAATATTTTCATCCTGATATATTTATAATAAATCAGGGTAATCAGAGATAATTCCATCTACACCCATCGCTTTTAATTTCTCAATATCTTCTTTTAAATTTACAGTCCATGGTACAATTTTTATTCCCAATTGGTGGCATTGATCAACCATTTCCTTGGTTACGATCGTGAAGTAAGGACTATAGATATCAGGTTTAAATGTTAATCTTTTGAGACTCTTTTCCAGATCTTTTCCTGAGACACCAACCAGGAACGATATTTCAATCTTCCCTGGATAATCGCGGTGCATGGTTTCAAGCATTCCCGTGTCAAACGTTTGAAACATTGAACGCTTGTTTATCTTCTTTCCCACAATAATATTCATCATCTTTTTTACAAAATCTGCACGAAATTCATCCGTTATTGTGTAAGCCGGACCAGCCTGAATATTATATTTCGGACGTTTAAGATGGTTCACCCTGGCATGTGTTTCTGCCGAATCGATAAGAGCCGAGAATAAAGGAATGTAGGCCGAAACTTTCTTTTGCTGTGGATAGGTCGGATGTGGTTTCAATCCAATTTCGAATGCTTTTATTTCATCATAGTTCATTTGAGATAACACCAGCTTTTTTGCCTCTTCTTCAGGAACCGGTCTTCCATCCGGATAAAGTGCATACAAAGAGACAATATGAGGATCGTGAGTTACAACCAATTGGCTGTCTTTGCTCATGTACAAGTCCATTTCGATAGTCGCACCATAATTGAGTGCATTTTTTGCAGAGAGAATTGTATTTTCAGGCATAAGGCCTGCACCTCCCCGATGGGCTTGCTTGTCAAATTCACGTTGAACATTGCAAGCGGTGGATAAAGCTGCAATAAGAGAGATGTATATTAAAGATTTTTTCATAACCTGTTTTTAAAAATTGGTTTTTTCGATTTAATAAAAATCTATTGACTGATTTTAATGAGTTTGACTTTTCCTAATATTCCGGCCGGAAGCAATGGCCTGTTTTTCATTAAAACAGGCGACTTGTTTGTCCAGGTTAGCCGTTCGTTTTTAGGTAGTTCTTCATCGCCAATTAACCGGTTTGCCCAAGTGTTTGTTACTTCTATTTGAAGTAAATTATTGCCCGACTTTAATGCTTTGCTAATATTTACCCGGTAAGGGGCAGTCCAGGCAACGCCACAATTAATACCATTTACATACACTTCGGCAAGGTTGGCCACACGGTCAAATTCCAGCCAAACATCATCTATCTTTTTGAGTTGGCCGATATTAATTTGTTGTGTGTAGGTGGCTGTTCCGGAATAATATTTAACAGCGCTTTCAGCGCGTTTGCTCCAATCGTCGTAGTCGGAAAATGTCAGGGTATCTTTTGGTCCGCCAAAATCCGGGTTAAATTTAACTTTCCATGTATTTGTCAGCTCTTTAATTATTTTTGATTTTCCGATTTTGGGCATTTTTTCTGCCGTTTCACCTGCACTTTTTCTCATGACGATGAACATTGATCCATTGGCTTCAAGATCTAACGGAAGTTCAGTTCTTCCGTTTTTTACCTTCCAATTACTTGCTAAATGGGTTTCAGCAGTAAGTGCGTCCCATAGTTCAGGTGAACAACCTGTTTCGCGAAGCGAAATATTGATGGTGCGTTTGGTGTCTTGCTGATTCGAAATAAAATAAATTTCAAAATCATTGCCTGTTCGATGGATCCATGCAATATCAGGAGCATAATTCCCATTGACATCTGTTAATATCACATCCCTTTTGATATTTAACTTATCGAAGTTGTTATCTTGGTATGGACCTCTGATTATTTTAAAATCAGGATTGGATAATAACTGCATTAAACCTTTTTTAACCCTTGCATCATCTTGCATGCCTGTTGATTGTCTCGGGTTTTCGTTGATCATGATGGTTGCACCGGCTTTCGCCAATTCCACCAGTTTTTCGATTACTTCGGGCGACATAATACCAGCATCGGGTATCATTTGACTAGCGCCTGGTATAACCAAAAGTCCATAACTGGCGCCGCCGGGCAATTCAATTCTGCCATTACGAACAGTTGCCAATCTCAAAAGGGCATCCCGGTTGAAGGAGTCGTAGGCATATCCTTTTAACGGATCGACCCAATTTTCGGGATCGGCCAGGTTGGCTGTCGAGGGAAACCCTTCAGTGATTTCACGCATCGGAATGTTTTTATTTGCCAGCCGCTCTTTTTCTTGTTTTACACGTTCTGCTCCAAATATACCAGGCAATGAAGTCACTAATCTGTCGGGAAGTATTGCGCGGGCAGGAATCTCCTCACCCGTAAAAACGGCAATATCTGCTACGGGTTTTCCTTGTTGTAATAAAGCCTGGCTCCGCTGTATATAATCGATCCATGCCTTGCCGGGTTTCCACCAGGTTTGGTCACGCTGGAAAAACAAGCCGATACCATCAAGGGTCATTCCCGGTTTCCGGTCGATCCACGGATTATGTGCATTTACATGAAGCACAAAGCGGTTAATGCCTGTTGCAAAACTCCTGTCGGTAAGGGTTTTTAACATTGCCGGATGTTCGTCCCACATTAAGCGCAATTCGGTAAAGGCTTCGGACTGAATGATGTTTTTACCATAAATATGTCCGCCGGAAACAGCGTCTAAAATATCGTTTGGTTTATCATGTGTTGGGCTTCGATACCAGAATTCGCCCATCGGAATATCAACATTTTTAAAATGCAGCATTCCTTCGCCGGTCATGGTTGGAGCAACACTTTCGGCGCTAAATGTACAGCCTTTTTCGTGTGCCAGCTTTTGCAACTCACCAAAGAAGTTATCGGTAGTAAGCTCGGTTATGGTTTGCCGCACATCGCTCAATACCTTTTCCGATATATCTGCACTTTCAACAGGCACACCTGCCATCACCGGAAGGTAATCGATTAAATCATATCCCCTTCGATTTTTAAATTCTGAAGCAAAAGCCGAAGACCAGTTTTGGCTGACACATTCCCAACTATCTACGTGAAATATTTTAACGGCTTGGCTTGTTGCATCCAGTCCACCCAAACGCAGGGCTTCGCCAAACCAGCCATCAAACTGTATTTTGGCTACTGCCGGACTAAATTTATCACATTCCAGCCCGGTCGCTGAGCCTGCATGGGCGTTTTCATACCCGGTAGAAGTATGTCCGATTCTTATAATTGTCCAGTTGCCGGCAGGAACATCCCATACCAAACGACCATCGGCACTTAATTTGTCGGAGATATTGATTAGTTTATTTTTAGGGACGCATAATTCGTCCGGTAGTTGTGTGCTTGTAGTGCGTTTACTAATGCGCCAGACTTCTCCGGTTTTACCTTCGTACTGATGTATTTTTGGCTCGGCGGAAAGTTCAATGCCACAAAATTTCAGTTCAGGTTTAAATTTTGCAAAATCAAGATCTTCAGAACCAGGTTCAGAACCCTCCGGATCAAAAACAAAACGGAAATATTTGGCTGAAACAGGTTGAATGCTGTGAGTCACATTCATTCCTTTATCCTGCCATCCATGGCGGGGAGCTTGCAAACGTCCTAACGATTTAAATTCTTTCCCGTTATCACTTATCTCAACAATTAGCCTTTCAGACTGGTAATTGCTTCGATTGGTTTTGATTGTTATTGAACGGCATGTGAACGGTTTGGGGAATTCCATTTGTATCCAGCAATTTTCAGTACTGCTAAAATCCTTTTTATTTCCGGGTGTTACCAGAAGTTGAATGGCTTCATTTTGTATGCTGGAAGTTACTTTCGGAACGATTGTTTGTGTAGACAAGTCGGTTCCCTCAAGCGATGGGTAAGCATAAACGGCGATATCTTTATAATATCCTTTGTAGGTTTCAGGCTGTTTTAATGTTTCATCAAAAATTTTGTTGCCTTTGGTATTGGTTTTTGTCCAAACCACTTTTTGCATTGATAGCTCGGGGGTAATCCATGGACCGCCGGCCAATGCCCATCCATCGCAGGGTGTCATGGCAAGTTTTACACCCAATCGATTGGCCTCTGCCATGGTGAAACGCACCAATTGCCACCACTCCGGAGTTAAAGGAGCAGCTGTGGGAATAATGAAGGGAGGATTTGGGGTTTCCTCAATTGTCATAAGATAAGCACCTCCAATTCCTTGCTCCTGCATCGCCTTTAGATCGGCTGCAATCCCCTCGCTGGTAACCGCAGATCGCATCCAATACCAGTAAACCCAAGGTTTAGCATCATCGGGTGGACTCGTGAAGATTTGTTTCAGATCGGTTATCTTTTTAAAATTTTCCTGCCCCTGAACGTCTTTTCCCAGATATAAACCTGCAAATAGATTTATAAGCAAATAAGTGATTGATAATTTATTCATGCCTGTCTCTGTTTTAGTTGTATTTTGTATTTTTTAAAATTTAAAATGTATTAATCTTTCGCTTTGGCATTCCATATAAAAATGCACAGAACAAAAGATGCTGCTGCTGCTCCGATCCATAAGAATGATATATATGAAAAATCGTATGTCGCAATGCCATTCACTACGCTTTTGCTGTTCTCTATAATTCTTCCGCTCAAAATATCCTGTAATCCGGCGCCTATATAGCTTGCAATTCCTACGATGCCGATGGCTGCTCCGCTAACACTTTTGGGAACGATATCGACAGCCATCAATCCTGCCAAATAACAAATCAGCACCCCGATTGAAAAACCGAAAACTCCCATCGCCGAAAATTCGATCCATAGGTTGCCTGCCGGAAATAATAAAAAAACAGCCAGAGCAACTGTATTCAGTATACCGAATATCAAAGCCGGTATATTTCGGCGACCTTTAAAAAACTTATCGCTGACCCAACCTGAAAATATATTTCCAAATATTCCGCCTACAGAACTTACCGAAATAATAGAGCTGGCCAGTACGGTACTGTAATTTCGTTCTTCCTGTAAAAAGAAAACTCCCCAGCTGGTAATTGAATATCTGCTTACATACATCAGCGAGCTGGAAAGGGCAAGAATCCAGATCGCCGGATTCTTCAAAACGTTTAATTGCAAGCTTAATATTTCTTTTTCAGGAACAATTTTCATTATAGGTTTTAACCCTTTTGATTGCGGTGTATCATGAAGAAACAACATAATAATTGCCACGCCAAGCAAACCGGCAAATCCGGCGCCGATGAAACCCCATTGCCAGCCAATGTACGATACGACCAATGCGGTAAAAATATATGTGAATGCCTCGCCCAAATTATGACTGGCGCTAAAGAACCCGTAATATGTTCCTCTTTCCTTGTTGTTAAACCACCTCGACATAGATACAATCGCAGGTGGAGCCCCCATGCTTTGAAACCATCCGTTAACGCCCCATAGAATGACGAAAAACAGAAATGCTTCGACATACCCGAGTGCAAAATTGATTATTGCAGAAATCAACAATCCAAAGGCCATAAACTTCTTGATATTGCTTCTGTCGACCAGGAACCCATTTACAAGTTTTCCGATAGCGTATGAAAAGAATAGGGCAGAACCCACAATGCCGAGCTGTGATTCAGATAAAATGTTGTTGTCAACCAAAGGCTTTTTCATCACATTTATGCTTAACCGACAAACATAATAAAGCCCGTATCCTATTGTTGCGGATAAAAACACACTAATGCGCAATTTCTTATAGCGCTTTCTTGCCTGCTCTTCTGTTTCTTCGGTGTCAAAAGCAACATGCTCTTCCGGTTTAAAATAAGAGAAAAAGGATTTTAATGCCATTTAAATGCGATAAACTAATTTTTAATTACTGTGCTTAAGTTTTTATTTATGTAACTTTTTTTCTTTGAGATAATTCAATAACAGGATTGGCCTGTCTGTTTGAATAATCGTGGCTTTCTTACTCAGAATCCATCCATATGTACTATCCTTATCTTTTTGTACTGCAAGGTCATCATCATGCCCCCCGTTCAATGATGCCCACAAACTGTTAATCCAAACTTTTGACCCATTTTTTGTCACTTTATTTAGAATCTCCGGGGTTGCTGATTCTTCTTTTTTGAAAATAAATTCAAACGCAACAGGTTTGTAATTTTTCAAATATCCATCAACCAGTTTTGCTGCATCAGGTTTGTCCAGATCAATGATAGGCATAAAAATAACCTTGTCCAGATAAGCGCCAAATTCTTTATTGACTGTTTCATACGGTTTTTGAGCTTTGATTACTGTTTGCCCAATCGTATTTGTCTCCATTAGTATTTTATATGCTTCCGGAAAATAATCGTAACATTTATCCAGGTTTACCAGCACTTTCCCTTTTGCAGTTAACATGGCTTCTTCCAGGGTCGGAATTTTGAATCGCGACGGCTGACCATGCCCGCTTCGTAGAAATAATGTTTTGAGCGAATCCAATGTCCAGTCAGAAACATTGCCCTTGCCGGTGGTAGTACGATCTATTGTTTTGTCGTGCATTAAAACCAGCTTTCCATCTTTCGTTTTACTAACGTCAATTTCGACCATATCGACACCCATTTCTATTGCACTTTTTATTCCTTCAATAGAATTTTCGGGGAAATTTCGCCAGTCTGCTCTGTGTACAGCTACCAAAACTTTTTTTGACGATGGATTTTTCAGCTCATTTGCTATTTTATCAACCGGAAGTTGATTTTGTGGATATACATTTAGAAATCCAAGCAGCAGCGCCAGAAATAAAAAAATATTTTTCTTGTTCATCTTTGATTGATTATCAGATAAATTAGGTTGCTTTTATTTAATGCATCCTGTCTTTTGAAAGCCCCTTCCTATCGCAGAAGGGGCATATCTATTCTGTAAATTGAATTAAATGGTTAAGGGAAAAAGGACTTACGGATTGAGTAAGGCAAATTCAATAATTTGAATCCGGAAACTGATGAAATAACCATTGTTGTTACCGAACCGTTATTGTAAACGTACAACGTGCCTGTCGAAGGGCGATAAATTGCAGCCTGACTTTTATCCAATTCTAAGAAATCACCGGCACAGGGAATGTCACTGGATGAAAAAGAAACGATAACATTCGCATTAATTGTTGACGAATAACCATTTAAACCTTTAATTGTCCATTTGCCGGTAACTTTACTGTAAGCTGCAATATCCGAATCTCCATCTCCGTCAAAGTCGCCAGGGACAGGAATCGTGAGATCGGTCGTTCCAAAATCTATTGTCGTATTGTTTTTAATATAGAATTTGTTGTTGTTACCTCCACTTGCAGGCCTCAGTACAGCTGCATCTGCATTCCCATCGCCAGTATAATCAGCAGGAGCAGGAATATCGGTGGATACGCCATAGGTTATCGTTGTTTGGTTTTTTATATACCAATTGCCATTACTTGGCCTCCAAACTGCGACATCATCAATGCCGTTTCCGTCGTAATCGGCAGGAACAGGGATATCATTTGTCGTTCCCCAGGCTACATCAGCGGCTGTAGTTATATGCCAGTTAAAATCTGCAGGATCCCAAACTGCTTCATCGGTTCGGCCATCGCCATCATAATCGGCTGGAACCGGAATCTGACTGCCCGAGCCATAGGTCTGGCGGTATTCATCATCTCCATACACTTTCCATTTTGTAGGTGAACCACTGACGTTAAAAAGTGCAAAATCAGTTTTTCCATCATTATTAAAATCCAGAATTTTCGCAGAGCTGTTTCGGTAACTAAATGGTGTGCCTGCTTGAAAATGCCATCTAGCCTTGTAAATAGCAAGACCTGTACGTTGAAATACGGTACTTTTTGTTACCAGTTCAATAACCTTATTATTTGTATATGATGTTGATGATGATGATTGCAGGACGACATTCTTATATCCGGTAGGTCCTGACGAAACACTTTTTACACGAACCAAAGTGTCGGATTCCGACCATGTTCGTGTGGGCATGTCTATTTTATAAACATGTTGTGCCGACAGCCAGAGTGCATCCTGGTCGTATACCGGAAACAGATCATGGGCATTTCTGTCTTCCCATGGTAGTGTGATGTTTTCTGATGAAACCGCAATCAGGTTTGGCGAATTAATATTAAAATCATATTTGTATGAATAAATAACATTCTGACCTGCCACATAAAGCCTTTGCCTTTTTTTATCCCATGCTGCACCATGAACAAAGGTTAATGGAATTGATCTTGAGAATGAAGTGGAAGGTAAGTTTGCCCGATCCATCTTAAACAAAGTTATTCCTCCCCCGGTAGCGCTTGATACTACTATTACATTCCCATCTGGCAAAATTTCGGCAGAATGGGGCTGATAGCCGCAACGGGAATAAAATACAGTATTTCCTTCAGGATATTTTATTAATGCCACTCCTCCTCTTTCGGAATCGGGTGCGCCGCTTGGCCCTGAATTAAAACTTGCCAGGATATATGCTCCATCCAAAACTCGTTTGGCATCAGTCGGGTCTGTGAAGTAGGGTTTGTCAGCGCTTAAAATATTCGAGTCGTCCGATGCGTTCCATGACCAGTAATCGCTTCCTGTAGTAGCGTTAACAATTAGAATCTGATTGTTAGCCGTTTCGCATAACATCATATAACGGTTTGGTTCGGTTCGATATTGGGTATTGATACCATTCGGACTGCGGTTATTTGAATAGGGATCAAGCAGCAGATCTTTTGTACACGCTGCCAACAGTAAAAGGGCGCAAAAACCCCAAGAAACAATTTTTCTTTTCATAATGAGTTTAGTTTAGTAGCTATTTTATTGATCTGTAATTTGGTAACTATTTTTAAATTATCTGTATTCGAGTTTGTTATGTGCTGTGTTGCCAATAAAACCCGGCTCGGGTTTATTCTGCAATCAGCAGTTTAACCGGCCCTATTAAACCCGAAGGTTCCAATGGAGAATCCTTTTCGACATATTTCCACGTGCTAAAAGTTACCCTGTCTTTTGATGGGCGTTCTTCTCCCGACCATACCCATTCAGGAATTTCCAACAATGGATATCCCCGGTAATCGCCAGCGCCATGATATGGAATTTTTTTACCCCATTTCAAATCTTCAGGAAGCTGTTCGTCGCCCACCATACGGTTCCACCAGGTGTTGGTAACTTTAACGGTTAATGAATTTTTACCCGGTTTTAACAGTGAAGTGATATCTGATACAAATGGCGGGTTCCATAAAACTCCCGCTGAAACATTGTTTACAATTACTTCGGCAAGATTTCTAACTGTACCAAGATCCAAAATGATGGTCGATTTTAATTGCTGATCGGTAAATGAAACCGATGTGTTATAAGTGGTTGTGCCCGAAAAATATTTTATTCCGTTAACCGGACTGTCGGTTAATGATCCGGATGCCAATTCTGCGTTTTCCGGAGCTCCGTACCCGGCAGGGAAAGTTACCTGCCATTTTTCTGAAAGCAGAATTTCTGATTTTATTTTTGGTGCTACGTTATAAACAGGCAAGCCTGTTATGGCTTCTGAGGCGGGTTTGAAAACTACAAATACAGAACCCATGGGGCGAAACGAGATTGAGATCTTTGTCCGCTCTCCTTCTTCAATCCATTTTTCCGGTTTATAATACTTCCCTGTTTCGGCATCCCATATTTCAGGTATTTTACCTTTTACTCTGAAAATCAGTTCACTTTCATTGTTGCTGCCTACCTGGCTCGAAACAAAATATACCTCATTGTTCCCTATTCGGCGATGTATCCAGGCAATAGCACTTTCTCCTTCTCTTGTTCCCCGGGTAGTTTCTTCAAATCCACCCCAGGCCATGGCTTTCCCTCCTGCTTTTAAAACTTCAACATCAGGCTGGCTAACGGTATTTATAAGTTTTAAGAATTCATCGGACCAGTAGTTTGTCGATGCAGGTTTGCTGTAAAAAGTATAGTTTTCGGCGCGTGTATCCCTGTAATATTTTCCTTCCGGATCTTCAATATCTGTCCAGATTGCATTCATCCAAACCAGTTTTCCTTTACCAACAGAATTTTCAAAAATTGTTTTTCCGTCGCACTTGCCCCAAAGCGCTGAAACTGCATTTTTAACATCTTCATCGCATTTTGGATAATTGGATAAACTTGTCGAGGTTTGTGGCTTGTCCTGGCAAACTATTATTCCACCTTTTTGCGCCAGTTTTGTTAGTTTTTTAATGAGACCTGCGTCCATTTGCCCATTCGTTTTTGGCAGAAAGAGTACGCGGTATTTTGCTCCGGAAGGAAGTTCGAAATAACCATCTCTCCAATCCATTTCATTCAAAAGACTTTCTTCGGAAACTAAGTCATAATTGTATTTTTTGTGTAACCCGCCGGGCATTGCATCCTTCCAGTTTAACGTCGGCATAATACCGGCAACATCTGCCACATTCAAACCTTCGCTTAAGATGTACTGGCATCTGGAAATATAATCAATCCAAACTTTTCCCGGCTCAAGCCATGTCTGTCCGGGCGCAAACATGGTTCCCCAAAACATCATCGGCATGCCCGGTTTCACATCGGTGCCCCAAGGCTGCATGGCTGTACCATGCAGAAACATTTTATTTACGCCGCAGCAAAAAGCCAAATCACCAATTCGTTTTATTCCAAATGGGTCCATCTTCCAGTTTCCATCGTTCCACCTGCCGGTAAACGATTCGGCTGCAACTATTTTCCGGCCATAAGTATGTGCTGAACTGCTGGCCCATCTTAACGAATTAAGATAATCTCCGCTTACCCAAAACTCTCCAGTAGGAATCTGTACTTTTCCGCCCATTCTGATTGGATCAAAAGGCGCCATATAGGGTTCGGTCATAAAGTCCATCCCGAAGGAAGTCGCTTTATTCTTGAGGTGAGTGAAAAAATTATCAGCAAACAGGTCGTTCTGTGTAAGGTACATGTCATTCAAAAAACGTTTGGTCAGTTCCTGGTTGCCAACTATTTGTCCTGTTTTATAGGTGATCAGCCAAGGTGTGGGATCGTACCCTCTGCGTTTTATAAATTCTTCTTTGAATTTCCATGTCCATTCGGGATTGCCAACTTCCCAGCTATCTGCTTCAAATCCTTTTATGGTTGTGCCCGCCAGCTGTGGCGATTCTTTTAAATACCGGCCAACCATTCCGTCAAACATGGCATCGACGGCGTCTTTATCAAACTTGTCGCACTCTAATCCTTTTCCACCAATTGGCGCTGGCCGGTTAAATGCCATGGCATTTCTCATGGCGTACCTTCTTATTTTCCAGTTTCCGGATGGAACATCCCAATTGAGCTCATTTTTATTTAATTTCCCGGTTAGCTCGATCACTTCTTCCGGTTTTATAATTTCTTTATCGGGGTAGGCAATGGTCGAAATATCAGTCGTAAAATGTTGTCCTCCGGGTTGATTTAAATTGTACGTATTATTTTCTTCCCGATGACTTATTCCATTGTAATTATCGGTAAGAGATTTTACGGAATAATCGTATTTTTCGATCGTTGACGATGCTTTGACTTCAGCATTCTTTGCAACATTTTTACCATTGCTGAGTATTTCGATTTCTTTTAACGACAGCGGATAAGAGAAGTTGTTGTCGCGGGTTAAGATGTAATTTTTAATCGTAGTTAAACGGATGTATTGCCCCGTTCCATTCCCTTTTACAGAAACAGGTTTGGAGTTTGGAGAGGGATAGTCTGAAGTAGTTGTATAGAATAGTTTTTTATCCGAAAAATCTTCGCGGTTTGCGATTTCGATCATGAATTGTCGGGGGAAGCCAAAATCGACAATCTCACCATTTTGAAACGGGTAAAGTATAACCTCGTCAATTTTTGAGGGTTTGCCAAGATTTATTTGCACCCAGTTGGGATTGTCTTCTTTAATTAAATCAGAATGATAGGCATTCCCTAAATCCAGCCCATCTTTTCCTAATATGATTTTGGTATTTTTTAACGGGCCTTTTATGGTTTCTGTTTCAGTAAATACTAAATGTTGTACCGCTTGTTCTGGCTTAACCCAAGGGCCACCGCTATGGCACCAACCCGGGCCTAACTGAGTCGTAATTGTTAAACCCAAACGGTTTGATTCTTCGGCAGCAAATTTCCACATGTTAAAAAAATCGGGGGTTTGCGAAACGACAGGATGGGGCATATTATGTTTTTCCCATAAAGGATAATTTCCTGTTTCACTACCGACCAACATAATCAATGTACCTCGGATGCCAGATTTTTGAAAATGTTCGAGATCCGATGTAATTCCTTTTTTTGTAACAAGATCATCCATCCAGTCCCAAAATATTGAGGGACGATTTTCATCCGGCGGATTTTGGAAGAGCGCCTTTTGCTGAGAAAAAGTAGGCAGGAATAAAACAGATAAGATGGCCGTTAAACGAAAGGTTTTTAAAGCCTGTTTTCGTGTATTCTTATTCATCGGGATACTTTTTAAATATGTGTACAATTGTTTGTTTCTATTTTTCGCTTCAAAAAAGGTAAAATTGCACCGGTAATCGATACGTTTTTGCTTTATCTACAGTTGTTTATGTTTTGTTACTAAAGAAGAGAATCTTATTTTTTTGAAGTTGGTTTGTTGTTTACCATAGTAGGGAAGTAATGAACATTGAGAAGCCGCGCTTTCAAGTTCTGTGGATTTTATGGCTTCCAGATCTTTCGAAATTCCTTCTTCCGGAATGTTTCTGTTCATCCACATTCAATCCGCGATTACCCGTTAAACGGATCAATTGATTTTCCCCAAGGTTTAGGTTACCGCCCAAAACCCGCAGTTATCCACAACTTTTGTTTATTTTAAAAGAGTTGTGAATAACTGCAGTTTTTAATTTAGAGCATTATCGTAATGGCCGGTTTATGTTCTTTTACTTTCCGTAAACATTTATCTCACCACTTACCATAAACGGATTGGGCCCGGCTAAACCGACAAACTTAAAATATCGGGCTTCCGGATTTGATACCATCCCATAATACTGTCCGTTATCGGTTAATCGGTCGAAGTTAAATACACCCAAATCGGTCCAGATCACATTATCTAAGCTGACAAATAATTGGAACTTATCGCAGGCCCTGACATCACCAGTTGTCCTAAATAATTCAAAACCTGAAATTTTCTTTTTAGCTTTCATGTCGATAGTAACATAATGTGGGTATTTCGAAGTTGATAGCGTATGCCACCGTGTAGCAGCGCTCCCATCAATAATGTTCCCTATACCATTTGTAGCGTCGGCAGTGTGCTGGCTGGAAAAAGCAATAATACTCCATTCGCTTTTCTTGAAAACAAATTCCTTGTTTTCAGTATAGCTTGTATAAAAAGTATCGATACTGAAAGAACTTGGCAAATAGCTTGTACGGTACTGAAAAGTAGTGCCTGGTTTAAGACCTGTTAACGCCAATGTTGATTCAGTTGCAGAAAAACGTTGTGTGAGTGTCTTATTCGAAACGTCGGTATAAACTACTTCTGTTTGGTAAGCGCCACCTGTAATGTTTGCGGTTCCCCATTCAATGGTTACGTTACCTTGATTATCTAATATAGCGGCAAAAGGCGATTGACTTAACAGATTGGCCTGGTATCTTTCGCCATAGGCTGAACTTAATAATTCAATAGGAACTGAAATATTTCCTTTTGAATCATAGGTTTTAATGGTAAAGACATAGGTTTTTTCCTCCAGGTTATTAATAATAACGCTCAATGTATCGCCTTGGGCAGGAGTAGCAACTTCAACAGAGTCTGTATAATTGTCCCAAAATATCCGTGTTTTAACCACTGAAGGATCGGTTCCTCTAAGCCAGACAATTTTCACCCGGTTACGGCCGGCATAAACAACTGCATTGACCGCTTTTCCCGGATAGTTTATTCCGCCGGGTACAATAAATTCAGAATACGTACTGTCCATTTCTGTGCATGAAGTAAAAACTTCAAGAAACATGAAAAGCACAAGAAAATAGTATAAAATCGATTTCATAATATATTCATTATTATTCATTAATACAAAAACATTCCTAATGTTCAACTATTTTACTATTTGGCCATACAGGTCAATTTCTGCGATAACAACCTGTCCTGAGCTTCCGTATGTTTCCAACGTTTTCCAACGGATGTAGCGAACTGCCGGCATGAGCTTATCAAATGAAAATTCTTCGCCTAAAAAGTGACCATAGTTTTGATCTTCCGTAGTATTCGTACCCATTGGTGAACCTGAAGGTTTAAATGATTCAAATGTTCCCAACAATTGCCAATTATTCCATCCCCCATTCGTATCCGGATTGTTGGATCCCCACAATTCGAATTTCTTGACTGCCGAACTTTTATATAAGTGACCCGCTTCCTGTTGGTGTTCTCTAATCCTGCTGATTATCACTTTTTGTTGTAAATCAACGGTAAACCATTGGGGAAGAACGGAGGTATTCGATGATGCCCATACGCCCACATAAGCAGTCATTTGTCCATCCCACATGTATTCAATCTTATAACTTGTACTGGCTCCTACAATTTGATCTGAAGGCAAGTTCAGCGCTTTCCATGTTTTTGGTATGAATTCCTCAAATACAGGGGTCAAAGATTTGACTAATGTGTCTGATTTATTGAGCCAACGGTCTCTAACAAAAATGGCAAATTTCTTTTCTGATGCCTCGAAGCCCCTGGCTGAAAAAACTCCTTCGGGAGCGCCTGTATAAAATGTTTCTACGGTGGTCCAGTCGCCTGTGTTGGTGGTGTCTACCATCAACGTTAGAGCGAGGTCTGCTTTGTCAACGTTTTTAAATGATAGTTGAACGCCACCAAAAGTGGCAACTAAATTGATTGTTTTGAATACCGATTGTACAGGTGGTGTTAATGCCTTCACATTAATGGTAAGTGGAGCTGATTCTTTTTCGTTTTTTCCAACGCTATATATATCAACTTTATGTGTTAATGTATCGCCATAACCGACCAAGGTTAGCGTGTCGGTATATAATGATGCCTTTGCTTCACGATAAACGCCAGGTTGAATTTCATAAACTGCTTTCGCGTATGAAAAATTAGGATCATCCGGAATTTCGTATGAAATTATTGCACCTCCAGGTTTGCTCTGAATTTTTATATCGGAGATTTGTGTCGGAGCAGGGCTTGATGGGTCGATATGGTCAATTCTCCCTTCTTCTGTACACGAGAACCAGCATACAGCAATTAGAAATGCTGTTGTTATCAGACTTATATTTTTCATTTTCATTTTCATTTTCTTTATAAAATTGAATTCATTATTTACCATCCTAAATTCTGAACCAAATTTTTATTCCTGGCAACAGTGCTTTCTGCTATTGGCCAGAAGTAATCTTTCGATCCAAAAATTTGATTATAAATTAACAGAGGTCTGTAAAAGCTAGCCGCATCTTTTTGCATCAAATCCCATCCGGCTACCGGTCGGTTTAGTTCGATTTCTGCCTTTTTCCACCGGCGTAAATCCCAAAAGCGTTTTCCCTCGAATGCCAGTTCAATTAAACGTTCGGTGTGGATAATTTCTCTTAGTCCTTCTGTATTTTTATATTTCGATGGATTATTTGAATAATTATCCCATGATGATTCTACCGATTCCAGTCCGGCACGTTCACGAACCAAATTAATGTATTCATATACTTCAGCTTTTGGTCCTTCGGCTTCGTTCAATGCCTCTGCATACAATAAATACAAGTCAGCCAGTCGCATGATCGTAAATGGATACGGAGTTACAGCGTAATTGTTTCCAGTGCCAACTACATTTTGGAAGTGGATTAACTTCTTTATAAAATAACCAGTTACCGTTCCGAACCCGATCTTTCCATACCCATTTCTTTGTTTGAATTTTCCTTCCAAAAAGAATAAATTGGATGGAACCTTGTCGTCATAACGGCCTTGACCATACCATACTGCACCGTCAAATGCTAAATCTGCATAGAACCTGGGTTCCCTGTTGAAATGTAAATAGGCGGTTGTGCTACCTTTGCGAATGTATAGCTGATCCTCGGTTGCCGCAGTTCTTAATGAATATCGTTTATTATAGCTCCATGTTTTATCTTCAGAAATAGGAACCCCTTTGTCGGTGTAAAACATTTCTGCAATCTTTAATGTTGGAGAGAGTTCTCCATGTGTAATCGAAATATCAAGATTGGCCGGATCCCACCATGTCGACATTAAGGTTTGAAGGGAAGTGGAACTCGTTTGAGTATTTGCCCATATAATTTCACTGTTCCATCTTTCACTAATGCAATTTCTGATACTCAGTTGCGTTTTTATCGTGTCGGTTAAGTTATATTGCTGAAAATCTGTACTGTATTTATATAACCGAAACCCTGCCTGATGACAAATATCAATTGCCTTGGCACATGCTGCTGCGGCTGAATCCCATTTTTCTTTTACGTATGAGGCATTAAAAAGAGGAGTTCCATCCGGGTTTTTAAGGCCACTGGCATCTGCATTTCCATTAAAAAGCGGACTCGCTGCATACACTAATACTTCTGCCTTAAGAGCCAGCGCAATCGGTTTGGTAATACGACCCAGTTCTTGAACCGGATTTTCAATTGAAAGTGGAAGATTTTCTGTTGACTCGTCGATCAATTGCGTAATGTAGGAAAACACCGAGTCTGCCGGCGACCTGGATATAAATATATCTTCTTCGTTAGCATCTATTGCTATATTCTTTTTTATTACTGGAATCGGCCCGTACATTTTCAACAAATAGAAATGATAATACGATTTCAAGAATTTTACTTCCGAAATCCAACGTAATCTTTCTGTTTCTTCTAAATCAGGTACTTTCTCAATATTTTCAAGAAAAATATTACAATCTCTGATGGCTCTGAAATATTGAGCCCATCGATCGCCGTATGGACTTACGGTACTTTGGAACCCCCGGGCTACTTCCATAAATCCTTTAATTGTAGGGAACCGCCATAATTCATCGCCGGCCAACAGTCCCGGATCATCATCAATACTACCATGTTTTGGCATGTATGAATAGCATGTAAACAGATATTTTTGAGCCTCAATACGTCTGGTAAATGCATTGTCAAGTGTAGCAACATTATCGGGAACAACATCCAGAAATTTGTTGCAAGAATTCAATGCAAACAACGTGAGTATCGCGAAAATGCCTAATAATTTATATTTTTTCATATTCTCATTTTTTTAGATAAAATAGCTAAGAACCCAGGTGGTTTTAATTAATATTCAGATATACCCCAAAATTAATTGTCTTTTGTATCGGATACCCTAATCCATTACCTCCCATTTCAATATCCCACAATTTAAATTTACTGAAAGTGAGCAAGTTGCTGGCACTTACGTAAATGCGGAAGTTGGTGGTATGAACTAGTTTCTGAAGACGCTCAGGAAGAGTATAGCCAATTTCAACCTGTTTTAGCCGCAGGAACGAACCATCGCGCATAAACCAGGTACTGGTTTGAGTATTATTACTACTTACTTCGGTACTCAGACGTGGCCACAGGGCATATACATTACGATTATCTTCTGACCAGTAACTATCGGCATACGCTTTTAATAATTGGTTTTCACCGACAAAAGGAGAAGTAGCGACCGGGTTTATCCAGAATGATGAATTTGCAGATCCCTGGAAAAATGCGGATACGTCAAACGCTTTATATCCTAATGAAAATCCAAAACCATAAACCATCTCAGGCATTGTAGGGTTGCCAATCGGAACTTTATCTGCTTCTGTAACTTTTCCATCACGGTTTACATCCAGGTATTTGATATCTCCTGCCCCATATTCACCAAAACTCTGCACCGGAGAATTGGCAACTTCTGCATCATCAATAAATAACCGTTCAGCTATTAAACCGTATGTTTGATGAATTGAATTGCCTTTATGATAACGATAAGCCTCATCATATCGGGGTTCTTCGTAGAATTGGTATTTGCTTCTTGAGAAAGTGAAATTTCCCATAGCGGTGATCCAGAAATCATTTTTAAAGAATTGTTTGTAGTCAACTGACATGTCAACTCCACTTCCTGACGCTTCACCAACATTGGCACGAATAGCTGAACTAAAGCCTGCCTCAACGGGTATCGAACTTCTTGTCATCAGGATGTTATCGCGATATTGAGAGAAATATTCCACATTGATATTAAGTTTCTCAAATAGGCTTACTTCCAACGCAAGATTTTTCTGGGTGGAAATTTCCCATGAAATGTTTGGATTTGCGTATCGCGAAATAGATATTCCGTTCAAAGTATATAGCGATCCCGGATCACGACCAAAAGTGGCAGCCCTGGCACTATTGTTCATGTTCACATTGGATAAATAAAAGAAACGATCATCTTCCGATCCAATCGCATCATTCCCAATAATACCGTAGGTTCCCCGAAGTCTTAATTTCGAGATTATCCGTTTAACGTCATTAGTGAAGAATTTTTCGTTAGAAACGGTCCAGGCAAGCCCTACTGAAGGGAAAAATCCAAACCGATGTTTGGCATCAAAACGTTCTGATCCATTATACCCAAAGTTAAATTCCGAATAATATCGTTTGTCATACTCGTAAGTAGCTCTTCCTGATACTCCCATATTCCGATATGGAAGAGATTTTTGAAGATCACCTGTGTTGGCATCTAATTGGGTTTGTGCCATATAAATTAACAATCCGCTAATTCCGTGCTTATTGAACTCCCTGCTGTAGCTAAACTTTGATTCAAGATAGAAAGAAGAACTAGTGGTTGGATCGTCTTCGCTGTAATTCAAATATTCAGTTCCTTTTTCCGGATTAATATTTGTAAGACCGTAGGTGTCCGTGTAACTATCGTACCCCGACAGTGTATACCAAAATGGGGTATAACTTCGATTGACACCAAAATAAGATCTTCTGTTTGTATTCACCATGGCGCTAAATGTAAGTCCTTTGGTAACGAAGCTAAGATCTTGCCCCAGTTCCAGTTGTGCCTGCATTACAGAGCGGGAATACTCCTTGTACCCTTTTACCATGTCTGCATAAGGATTAATATACTGTCCTTTGTCGTAATTCCCGAACATGATGTGTCCCAGATATTTATGTGCTTCGTCGATGGGGTAGTAGGCAGGGAATAGAACAGGATTGGAGTTCATTACCTTATTATACATCGAAGTACCCCCGTAAATAGGGCCAGTATAATCGTCAAAATTTCCGTTCATTCGGACAGTCAATTCCGTTGTTTTTGTCAGATTAATGTTGACGTTCGATAGCAGAGTATAACTTTTTAAATCGATATTGCTATTGAAATTATTCCTTTTGTCAACCTTCATCAATCCGTTGTCTTTATTGTATGATCCGGAAACATAGTATCTTGCGATTTTTCCACCTCCTTTAACGCTCAGGTTAACGGCTTGATTCATGGTGTAATCTTTAAACAAAATATCTCGCCAGTCGTTGGCCGGATAAACAACGGGGTTATTTCCTGCCATTGTGTTTTCGATCTTCCTGTCGGAATAAAGGGTCACCCCTAGTGGATCACGCGTCAGTACCGCTTCATTGGCCAACTTCATATACGTGATCGGATCAGCTAATTTAATATTCCTGGTTGGCATCGAAATATTATTTTCCAGTCGGAGTGTTACCTTAACTTCTCCAACCTCACCTTCTTTTGTAGTGACCAAAATAACCCCGTTGGCTGCACGCGAACCGTATAGCGCTGTTGCTGTTGCATCTTTCAGGATAGAAAAACTGGCGACATCATCTACCTGTAATCGGGCTAATTCTGTACTGGAAACTTCTATTCCATCAATCAGGATTAATGGATCTTGCTTATATCCGAATGTTGTAACTCCACGGATAAAAAAGTCGGCATTGTCCTGCCCCGGTTCACCGCTGCGTTGATATGCAATTACACCCGATGCTCGTCCTGCCAATGCAGCTGTGAGGTTGCTTGATGGAATTTTAAGTTCCGATGGTTTGATGGTAGTGATTGATCCAACCATATCGGATTTCTTTTGAGTACCAAAAGCCACGACCACCACTTCATCCAAATCTTTGGTGTCTGGAAGAAGGCTAACATTTACCTTGTGATTGGCGCCAACGGTAGCTTCTTGTGTAAGGTATCCAATAAATGAAAAAACTAATACCGCATTTTCGTGAGGTACAGCAAAAGAAAAATTACCTGATGTGTCTGTTGATACCCCGGTTGTAGTACCTTTTAGTAACACATTAACGCCAGGTAAACCTTCTTGATTTTCATCCGTCACTTGCCCAGTGACGGTAATTGTCTGGGTCCATGCTTCTAACGTTCCGGTTAGAAAGAACATTAGAACCAAAAATTTGAAGACGTGTTTCATTGATTAGTAGTTTTAGTGAATAGTTACGTTTTTAAGAAGATTATATAATAAAATGTTTTAGAAGAGTAATGTTATGAATCGTATTGTTTGTTAGCACTGATTCTGCTATAGGATGAAGATGATTCTGGTTTTTCCCGTACTCAAACCTGTTATTGGGTGTCGCAAGAATGTGATAGCTCGATTGTATTTGATTTTGTTGGTCTGAATTCATTCTTCCGGGGAGAGAAAAAATTTCGTTGCCCATGGATTCAAGGTTTTTAGCTGTAAAACCAACAATCCCTTTTTTTGAACAGGCACAGAAATGAAGGATCAGAAAAGAATTTATAATAGAATAGTGTTTCATATTATTCAAGGTTTGATAGTTGTAGGGAACCCAGATCAATCTGACACAGCAACTATATTCTTTCCGTTTGCTGATGGTGCAAGATATTAATATATTAGCTGAATAAATAGTCTAATTTTGATCGAAAGACTGTGAAAATTGACATAGCTAGTTTATTATGCAACATATCACTAATTCGCAAACCCGGTATATTCCATCTCATGAAAAGGATGACCTTTTACTTTTGAAGGTGAGTACCGTCGGTTTTGAATCTATTCCCGTTCATTCAAACTATCCGGCTTCAGGACATCCGCAGGGATACAGTTTTGATTTCGAGCGTGGCCGGATTCTTCAGGAGTTTGCGCTGTTATACATCACCAAAGGCAATGGACAGTTTACTTCAACGAACTGTCCTCGGTGCAATATATCCGAAGGTTCAGTTTTTTTTCTGTTCCCAGGTGAATGGCATAGCTACCGGCCTGACGAAACAACCGGATGGGAAAGCTACTGGGTTGGATTTACCGGATCTTTCGCCAATATATTGCTTGAAAACAAATTTGTTTCCTTAAAGAACCCGGTAATGAATATCGGGTACGACGAGGAAATTGTAACCCTTTACAAAAAAATTCTGGATGTAAGTAATAGCGAGCGTCCCGGGTTTCAGCAGCTTTTGTCGGGAATAACGATTCACTTACTTGCATATCTCCAATACCGTGAAAAAGATAAAAGCTGGGAAGACAAAGAGGTGCTGAATAAAATTAATAAAGCCAAGTTAATCATCCGCGAAAAAATCGGCACCTTGATTTTGCCGGAAGAACTTGCCGAATCGCTGAATATAAGTTACAGCTGGTTTCGCCGGATGTTTAGGCAATATACCGGACTTGCCCCTGCCCAGTACATTTCTCAGCTGAAAATTCAGAAAGCGAAGGAATTACTTTCCATTTCGAATAAAACAATCAAGGAAATAGCCCTGGAGCTAGGTTATGAATCCATTGAATATTTCTCGGCTTCATTTAAAAAACAAACTCGGATGACCCCCAGCCAATTCAGAAATTATGGGAGGGGAAATTCAATACAAAAGTAAAACGCGCTAAGCTGTGCGAAGTCGAAGCGGCAATTGACTAATTCCCTCCCGCTGTTCTGATTTTTTTTAAATTGTTTCTTACTCTTTTATTGAAAATGTGTAATTTCCAGAGCCGATAAGAAAAACTGTTTTCCCATTTTCGATGAAATTTGAACCGAAATCTTTATTCTTCATTACCATTTCCCCACTTTCATAGATCCTTTTTATATCGGTTGTTGGTAAATATACCTTTGCCTGGGTATTTGCAGGTATTTCCACATTGAGTATAAATGTGCCATTTTCACGTTTCCAATAGGAACCGATATTGCCCTGAATGCTTTTGTAAGTTGCTTTTGCCCAACTCAATTCGGTATCTGAAATCGGATCAATGATTATTCTTTTAAATCCGGGAGCCAAGGAATCGGGCCGGATACCTGCCAGAGAAACATAAAACCATGAGCCGATAGAACCACCCAATGAGGGCATTTGCACCTTTCCACCGCGCCAATTTTCTTTAAGAACCGAATTTCCGCGATTGAAAACCATATCAAACCAGCTTGGATAAGTATTCCGTGTTGCTATGGCATAAGCCACCTTAGGGTATCCTAAATCAGTTAATCCATTCAATAAAAATGGTGTAGAAACAAATCCGGTTGAAAGGTGCGTGCTGTCTGCTTCAATCTTTCGCAGCAGAGCGGCCCTAACTATTTTTTCTTTGTCAGTGGGAACAAGGCCTAAATATAACGACATCAACTGGCTGGCTTGGCTTCCCAACGCATATTCTCCGGTTTTGTCATTTAAAAATGTTTGATTATACGATTTTTTTATTTCGTCGGCAAGAGCAGCATATTTCTTCTCATCTTCCGTTTTTCCAAGCAGATTTGCTGTTTTACTTAAGATGTTTGAATAATGATAATAAGCAATGGTTGAGGTTAGTGGAACCGGAGTTTTTACCGGAAATACAGAACCGGGCTCCAGCCAGTCGCCCAATCCCCATTTGACGATATGATTATCGGAAATGGAGGTTAAATAATCGACATACTTTTTCATGGCAGGATAACTCTCCTCAAGAATTCGCTGATCAGCATAATATTGATATATCTTCCATGGCAGATATACAATCATACCGCCCCACCATGGGCCATTGAGGTTTTGTCCATCGAAGCGACTTGGAACCACCGGAGGTACATACCCATTTTCATGTTGCTCGTCTAAAAAATCTTGCTGCCATTTGCAATACATTGATGTACAGTCGAAGTTGTATGCCGTAACATCAAATGCATTTTGAACATCTTGTGTCCACCCGGCTTTTTCACGGGTTGGGTCATTGGGAATATGTACGATGTAATTTTTTATAGTCTGTATGAGGATGTCCTGAAGCCGATTAATTTTTTCGTTTGAACATTCAAAACTTCCGGTAACCGGCATTACTGTACAAACAACCTGCGCAGTAAAATCAGCCAAGTCGGGTTGGTAATCCAATCCGGTAATTTCAATAGTTTGAAAGCCATTGTAACAAAAACGTGGCTCATAAATCTCTTCTTTCTCTCCCTTGAAAATATACTTGCAAGTTTGATATCTTCCCAGAGTGTGAGAAGGAACACCTGGATATTTAATTGTAATAGACGCTCCTTTTTTACCTTTTATTTTCATCCGGCACCATCCTGTCATTTCAGTACCAAAATCGACCACGCATGTATTTTGCTTAAATTCTATTTTTTTGGCCGGATAAGTTTCAGCTTTCATTACCGGATAAACCATTTGAGGCATTAACTTACCTTCCGGTGCATCTGCTGATAATGCAGCTTTCCAGTTCATATCATTAAAACCATTACGATCCCAACCGGTTATTTCTTTGTTTGCGTTATAGGTCTCACCTCCAAGCAGGCAATTGAATTGAATTGGGCCGTTGGTCAGATATTTCCATGTTCTATCGCTTGGAATAGTCTTGACAGAACCATCCGTATATGTAATGTTTAATTCAAGCAATAATCTTGGGGGAGCAATATAATCTGCGGCATAATAACGCAATAAATGTGGAATGATCAAATTGTACCATCCATTACCTAAAATAACTCCAATTGAATTTTCTCCGTCTTGTATGTTTTTTGTTACATCGTAGGTCGAATAAAAAACCCGTTTCTGGTAATCTGAAACGGCCGGATTAAGATAACTTTTGTCAATCCGCGTACCGTTCATATAGAGCTCAAAAAGACCTAACCCGCAAACAGAGACATAAGCGCTTTGAACAGTCTTCGGCGAATCAAAAGTTTTTCTTAGATAAACTGCAGGTGCCGTCTCAATCGTGTCGGTCATCTTTCTTATTTTAGGAGCCCAATCGTGGATCTCATTTTTAGGCTCCATGCCAAAATCAGTAAGTTCCCGAAGTATCTTCTGGTATTCCTTCAGCTGAATATCTGAACTGATCCATTTTGCATGCCATTCATCAGGAGAAAGAATTCCCATCTTCCAGTGTTGCGGAGCGCTCCATGTGCTGCCGGTTCCTTTATTGTCCCACACTTTTACTTTCCACCAACACATATTTCTTGACTTCAAAGGCAAGCCTGCGTATTCGATATTGATGTTCTGATCAGATTTTACGCGGCCGCTGTTCCATAGATCGCCATCGTTCCGGCTAAGTTTCAAACTGTCAGAGGAAACGATGATCTGGTATGCGCTTTGCGACCAGTTTCTTTTGGGCGATTCAATGTTCCATCCCATGCGAGGTTTGGTAACACTTATTCCCAGCGGATTGTTGAACGACTCGCATTTTAAATTTATGATTTTAAATTTTTCAACGGTGGTTTTACCGTACGCGAATTGCATTGAGAATAAGATTAGAACGGTGTAGAAAATTCTAATTTGAGATTTTATTTTTTTTGTTATTCTTCGTACTATATTGTTCATGATATTGTTGTTGTTAGGTGATTAGTTTGAAGGCTTGATTTCGATTATTATTGGGGACTTGTGGCTCCATAAAGTATCACAAATAACTTTATCTCGATTTAAAACCATCACTCTTTCTTTTCCTTTGGCTTTTTTTACCGATATTTCAATATCAGCATTGAATGCCCGAATATGCTTCAGCGACATTTGATTCCAATTAGCTGGTAATACCGGGTTAATGGAAAATGTATTCAGTCCCAAAGGTTCAATGCCAAATAATCCTTCCGTTATTACCCGACAGTACAATCCGCTTTCTGCCGAAAGATGCCTCTGGTTTCCTTCCGGCCATGCTTCAACTGCATAAGGAACATGCTCTCCTAATAATCTTTTCGAGGAATAAATGCTCAGGTATTTCAATGCGATATCTGTTTTGCCTGAAGAAAAAAGACCTCTGAAGGCATATAGGGTAGATCGGTCCCAAAAAGTTTTTGAACCAGTTTCAGTAAGAATCCCATTTTCAGTCCATAACTGAGATGAGAGCAAAGCGTTCGCTGTTTGTTCCTTCCGGTCCAATATTCCCATTACAAGAGGCATGCATATCCATGATCTCAATTTGGTGTTGCTTTCATAATACTTGTAGGTGTCAAAGCCTTCTATGTTAGCGCCAAAATAGTTTTCAATCGCAAGTTTTAATGTGCGTGCATTGGTTTCAAATTTATTTTTTTCCTCATATTTTCCCAACGCATTTGCCAGCCTCGATGCATTGATCAGCGCTCCATATGCAAGGCTATTGGTTGAAAGATTTATTTTACCTGCCGGAAATCTTCCTTCCAGTTCGTCAGAATCTGATGCGATTACTCCTTCAGCGGTTTTTTTCGTTTCGAGATAATTAATACACCAATTAACCAGCGGCCATAGTTTTTTTGCGGTAACAGTATCACCGTAAGATAGGGCAAATCGTGAAGCGCCATAAGCAATCATGGCCTGGTCGCCACGATCACCCGCACCATTCCAGATATCAACACCTTCCGAAATTATAGAACTTGGAAGTGGCTTGTATTCCGAATTCATGAATGATGAAAACAAACGAAAGCTATTTTTTGCAGATTCGTTCCCGTCAATATTTCCCAGATAAGGGAATAAAGGATTTACATACTCCGCCTGGTCATTAGCCCATATTGCTGCATAAAATGGTCCCCCGCCCGGACAATGCATCAATCCTCCTTTTGTGTCAAAAATACTTTCAGTTAAGCGGATTTTTGCAAATTCAAACATTTTATCAATTACAGGATCCGGGGTTTCCAATACCAGATTCGATTGCAAATTTTGAATGAACGTATTTCTTTTTCGCAACTCATAATCAGATGATATATATTCATAAGACTCCGTTTGTTTCCTGGCAGATGAAATCACTGAAAACTCCACAGCTTCACCTGGATTTAAGATTATGGAATCAGGCTTTACTATTTCTATATGAAGTATATATTCTCCGTATACTCCCTTCTCTTTTGGGGTCGATACATCAGCCGGTTCGTCAGGAAACTGTATTTTTATCGGTGCCTTTCCTGTATTCTTTAATCTGTTTTTTTCAATAAAAGCTGCTTTATCCGAAGAGGGATAAAATAAGCGTTCAACTGCAATGTCGGTATTGGTTAGGCTGTTAATCTTCAGGTATCCTTCCTGGTAAAATCGTTGAGGAAATTGCTCTAAAATCGTCCCATTAACCAAAAGATGGTTAATGCTATTAAAATCGTCTTGCAGGGCCAGGCTGGCATGTGTATTGTTGGGTATTGTTCTTAATAGTGGAAAGATAAGTTTCTTGTTTATAACTGTTTTTCCTGAACGATCAACTCCGTAGGTTAAGATCACGGAGATCTTTTTCCCACTCATTTCAACATGATCGGTATGTGCATCATTCTGTTTGGTTACCCAGGCAATGCCACCCTCGTTTGTGATAGCCCACCTTTTATTCGCAGAGAAAGATGTTTGATTCCCTGTATCTTGTGAGTAGCAATTAAAAGCGAAGGTAAAAACAAGCAGTGTTATTGCAGCCTTTTTAAAAGAATACGACAGCGAGCGAAAAAATAATTTCAGGAGGATTAATCTTTGTTTTTGAAAAAGAAAAGAAAAAATGATCAAAAAAAATATGACCGAATAATGTTTCATATTATTCAAGGTTTGTTAGTTGTTGGGAATCTAGATCAATCTGACACAGCATCTGTTTTTACTCTATTTGCTGATGGTGCAAGGTATTAATATATTAGCTGAATAAATAGGTTAATATTGACCAAAAGGCTTTTAATTTTGACATAAAAAACTTTCAGTCAATATACCCTCGGGTTCGAAATGATTTCATCTCATAAAAAGGAAACCCTTTGGAAATTTCGTTGAATGCCGTTCCCGGGAAATATGATTATTATTCGATCAAAATTATTTCTTGAATTGTATTTTTACCGGTCCCTGCAATCCCGAGGGATCTAGTTTCGAGTCGTTATTTAAATATTTATAGGTAACAAAGGTTTTTCTTTCCGAATTGCGTTTTTCCGGATGCTGAATCCAGGACGGGAATTCACTTGTTTGCGATTTATTATCGTAAATTAAATCTGAAGGGAAACGTTCATCTCCGATCAGGCTATTCGTAGCTGTATTTGTGACTACAATTTCCAACTGGTTTTCCCCATCCTGTATAAATGATGTAATATCCGCTTTATATGGAGGTTTCCACAGGTGAGCAACTTCATTTCCATTTAATATTACTTTTACCATATTCTTGTTCCCGTTGCCCAAATCCAGTTCAACTTTTGTGTCCTTTATTTTTTCAAGCTGAAAGATTTGAAAATAGGTGGCAGAACCCGAAAAATATTTAATTCTTGCATCTTGGTTTAACGACCAGTCCGTTAATTTTTCAAAAACCGTTTTCAACGTGTCTGTTGTCGATTGGAAACACACGTCCCACGAACCTGTTAAAGGAATACTTTTTACCTCTTTTATCGCAACTTCCGGCTGCATTTTTACTTTGGCAGGTTCTTTAAATACAATAAACATTGAGCCCAGAGGATCAAAATTCAGCGGAACTTCTATTTGTTTCTTATTAAGAATACGATAAGGTAAAACCGTTCCGGTTCCTTTGTCGGGATCCCAAAGTTCGGGCACTTTACTCTCGACCCTGAAAATCCCTTTTACCTGAACGTCTTTTTTCTCGTAATTAGCCAGAAAGTATGTATCCGTGCTGGTCGTTTGTTTATGGACGAAATTAATTTTCACATTATCAACGTCTGTTTTATATGTAAAATCTGGCGTGGCATTTAATTTTTTCAACACGTCAGCTAAATCTACTCCGTAGTAAATTTTACCTTTTCCGTACGCATGTTCCTGGATCTTTTGCCCGTCGATATTTCCCCAAACTTCATTGGCTATCGCTTTTATTGTTTTGCCTGCATCAGAATTATTTGCCAGTGAAGGAGAACCTTGTGGTTTGGCCGATACAATTGTCGCCCCATCGGCAACCAATCGTTTTATTTCGTTGGCCAGTTCCGGTGTCATCAGCGTTATGTCTTGGAAAACCAATAAATTATAACATGCGCCGGTCGGCAAACATAGTTTTCCATCTTTAACGGTCATTTTTTTGATGATGTCGGTATTTACGCCATCATAATCAAATCCTTCGGGAAGTTTTGGATGAAGTTCCCATGGAAGCCCCAAATAACCGGGAATCCCTTCTCCTGTAAAATAGGCAATATCCTGAATGTTTTTTCCCTGCCGTAACATGTACTGGCATCTGGCCAGGTAATTAAACCATCCTTGTGCCTGGGTATACCAGGGATTCAGTCGTTGCAAATGGTTGCCAAATTTTATCAAGGTAAAACCCGGGGCAACATCATACGGTTGATGCACATACGTGTGAAGCACAAAATGATTTGTACCCAAGGTAAAAGCCTCGTCTCCAATTTGTTTCAGATCGAAAGGTGTGACCGACCACAGTTTTTCGTCGCCACTGGTAAAAGCCTCGGCTCCAGCTAAATTATGCCCATAAGTATGTGCCACCGACGATGCATTTTTAATGTCGGCACGCACATGTCCTTCATTTGGCCAGAATTCTCCCATCGGGATATCCAGATACTGCTGGTAGCGCATCGGATCGTACAGGTAATGTTGCATCCCGGAACCTTCTCCTGAAATGGTGACTCCTTTGGCTTTTGCACATCGGTACATGGTTCCCCAGTAGTTTTCGGCAATAAGCTGAGAGATCATATCCCGAAAGTCCCATAGAAATTTATTTGAAATCTCGTCAGAATCCACGATATAACCACCTGCCAGAACAGGTAGATAGGGGATTAGCGAATATCCGTTACGTTTGCTAAATTCAGTTTCAAAGCCTTCTGTCCAGTTTTGGATTCCCGCTTCCCAGCTTTCCATTTGTATGTAATCGATTGGCCTTCCCAAGATTTTATTTGATAAATCGATCATTTTACCCGAGTAAGCATTGAAATGTTTTTCAACCGCTTTGGCATCCATTTTATTACATTCCAATCCTCTGCCTTCTACGGTGGCCGGACCAACCATCCGGTTGGTCGAAGTGTAGCCGACTCGTTGAATAATCCATTTCCCTTCCGGGGCGTTCCAGTTCAAAATGCCATTTTTATCAACCATATCGGTAAGGTTGACTATATTCTTGGTATTGACCGAAAAATTATCCGGAAGATTTTCTTTGGTTTGAGAATTAAGTTCCTGCATAAATACCTGCTGGCGCTCATGTCGGATTCGTTTTGATTCGCCACTTTTAGGCTCCCAAAGATTAACCCGTGGAGACTCGTAAAAAAGTATCTCGCCAAAATCGATACTTTCCTGGGATATTGGAACCGGTTTTTTTGTCGAAGCCTCAATGATGACGCTTAAACGTAAATATCTGGCGTTAATCTTCGGGAAAGTATATGTGAGTTGATTTATTAGCCCTTCGACTTTCATATTTAACGGGCAATAATCGGCAATTTTTATAAAATTCTTTTCATCGTTGGAATACTCCAATTGCGCAGAACCTTCTAAAAATGGACTTGCTTTTATTTGATTGAAAACTACGCGTCGGATATTTTTTTGTTGGCCGAGATCGATCACAATATTTGCCACGTTATTTTCCTGGGCTGTTAAAAAATGGATTTCGGTTTTTGTGTCATTATCCGAAGCAGCTTCCGTATTGGTAACGAAAGACGACGAAACTATTTTTTTGATTGAAATTGGTTCATCATTTGTCAGGGCAGGGAAAGCCAGAATAGATATATTGCTGTAAATTTTATTTATATGTGGTTGTGGTAATTCCGTATGGATCATTCTTCCTCCATCAACAATTGTGTCAGCCCAAACCAATTCTTTCATCGATTCCTCCGGCGTAATCCACGGACCTCCCGACATGCTCCAGCCATCGCTGTTATAAATACCGAATTTCATTTTCAACCGGTCCGATTCTTTCATCGCATGTGACACATCGTCCCACCATTGTTCGCTCATAAATTTTACGGGCCCGGCTGGAAAAAATCCAACGCTGAAAAACAGCGTACCGTTAATCCCGACAGATTTCATGGCTTCTAGGTCTTTCGTAATTCCTTCTTTCGTAATGTTCCCGTTCATACACATCCAATAGGTGATGACCCTGTTTGAATCATTTGGAAAATGAAATTCGTTATAGCTCTGGGCGCATATTGTACCCGACAATACAAGTATAATTCCTGATATTGTTAAAATTTTATTTAGAAACATAGTTTAGTATATTATGTCAAATGAATGGTTGAAGAATTCAATAATCACAGGTCCGACGATTAAGGATAATAAATCTCTGATCGTTCGTATTTTTGGTATTTCATGTATTTTTAAATCTCAAAGCTAATCTTGATGTTCTGTTTTCGCATTTCGAAGAAAAGCTGAGGCCGGAATAGTTTGTTTACTGATTTCAGAACTACTCCATTTGAAATCGAGCAATGGTTTTGTTTCCGATGTGGAAGTGTAAAACAACCGATACGGATGTAGACCTGCTTTCAATCGGATTGTTGCCTGGCGTTCGTCTCCTCCCGTATAACCAAAGTCTTCATCAATAACTGCAATATCATGAATGCGAAGAAAAGCTCTGTTATCAGCAGTCAGCGAAAAAGTATAATCGCCGTCAGCCGGGATTTGGATATATCCGGAAAAACAAAAAGCCTGACTGTCAGAATTCTTGATTACATCGATATTCGGTTGGTCGGTTAAACCGGTTTTTGCCGGTTTCAATGTGGCAACATCAGGAACCCACTGAAATCCTCCATTGTACGCTCTCCACTCAACTCCCTGGATTGTTTTTGTTGCTTGAATTGCCGGAACAAGCTCGTCGTCGTAAGGACGTTTGGCCGACGCGTTTGGCCGACGCGTTTGAAGCACCTTGTCTTTCATCTGTTCCTGAATTCGTTCCATCCCGGGATTTTCGGCTAGGTTGTGAGCCTGTTGCGGATCTTTTACAATGTCGAAAATTTCAAAATTATCAAGATGCGAGGTGATATTATATCTTACTCCAACATAATTATTCAGTCGAACCATTTGCATTTGGTTGCGTTTTTTGCCCTGATGTTCAGGCAAGAATTCGTCGTATGCAGGAGTTTTCCCACCTTCAAAATATTCAACGTAAACGAGACTTTCTCTTTGTTTTCCTGATCCGGTTAGCGATGGAACCAGCGAAACGCCATCCGTTATAGCCGGAGCAGGAATGCCGGCTAATTGCGCAAAAGTTGGCATCCAGTCGTACGATGAGCTTGGCGTTTTTATCACCTGTCCGGCAGGGAAATGTCCAGGCCAGTATGCAAGCGCTACAACGCGGACTCCTCCTTCCAGTACATCGCGTTTAATTCCGTCAAATGGGCCAAAATTATTAAAGAAGTTGGGGTCGAAATCTTCTGCCAAATACGATTCTTTTGATGGCCCATTATCTGATGTAAATACAATCAACGTATTGTCATCAATTTTCAAATCTTTGAGTAATTGAACAATGTCGCCAACAGCGCAATCGATTCGACGAGTACTGGTTGCATATCGTTTATAAACGTTAGGCCATTCTACTTCAGGAGTTGCCGGATTTTTATCCTGATCGTACGTTGCATTCACGTAATCGGGATGAATCCATGAGTCAATAACTCCGGAGGCCGTATTGATCATTTGTCCGGGTTTCCCGATCCATTGCAGTCCTCCGTTGAGTCCTCCTCCTTCCGGATAGTCCTGAGTTGGCAGTTCGATTACTGCGTGAGGCGTATCGTACGCAAGAAAAACGAAGAATGGTTTTTCTGATTTTTCATCCTGCTTTTGTTTCGTAATCCAATGTTTTGCCGCCGCAGTCCATAAATCAGCTGTGTAACATTTGTCAAGATCGGCAGCCACATTTGTGCGGTTCTCGTAAACTTCTTTTGGACCCCGGTAAATACCTTCTTTCGGGTAATGTTCATGTCCATCTCCATGTCGCATGTATCCGTAATAATAATCGAATCCACGATTTAACGGATGTGCCGGCCAGTGTTCTACTTCTTTGTTTTGACCCTGTAAGCCCCATTTTCCGAAAGCCGCTGTTGAGTATCCTGCAGCTTTTAACACGGTGGCGATGGTATGGTTGTCGTCAATCGCTTTATCGAATTGGTTGTCACGAACATTCGCATGCCCCTGATGTCGTCCCAGCATCAACGAGGCCCGCGATGGGGCACAAACCGGAGCCGGGCAATAATGATTCGGCAGCAAAACTCCTTGTGCTGCTAAAATATCCAGATTTGGTGTTTTTGTCCACGGTTCACTTCGTACATTGAGCTTTGCCCGCTGGTTTTGAAACTGAAATCCCAGATCGCCCCAACCCATATCATCGACCAATATGAAAATGATATTGGGTTTTTGTGTTTCAATTGTTTTTTGTTTGCTTGAACCATAGGCAGAAAAAACGGACATGGCTACAATTCCGGAAAATACGATTTTCGATGCTTTCATTTTAATGTTTGCTTTGTTGTTGGTTAATCGCAAAAATAACAATTTAAAGATGACTCTATTGAATCTGTTGATGGAATATCGGATGATTGAAATCAAAACCTTTGTATACGTGTACTATTTTATCGTTCCGTTTTTCAAGCAGAGTTCAATAAATTTTTTCACCCGTTCGGGAGTCACGTCGTTTTGAATAATATGAGCCGGCGCGATCATGTATCCCCCGTCTTTTCCAAGAGCCGTGATTTTTTCAATGATATCCATTTCCAATGCTTCGTCGCTGCCGTTTGGTAGCAAATCCTGCTGGTCGATTGCTCCCCAGAAAGAGAATTTCTGGCCGAAATTGTTTTTCATTTCCTGAGGCGAGTGCCCGGGCACTCCCGGTTGAACAGGGTTGAACACTTCAAAGCCGATATCTCGGATGTCGTCGAGCAATTCGCTGACAGCTCCATCGCAATGAAGAATTGGGATAATATCCGGTTTTGCGGCTTTAAAACAATCGATCATCCGTTTGTAATAAGGTTTTAACTGTTCCCTGAAAATTTCAGGAGGAAGGAGCAGGCTTGTTTGTGTGCCGAAATCGTCGCCAACCCAGATGGCATCGACACCTTGTTTGATCAGTTGCAACCCTATTTGTGTTTGAAATTCGGTACAGGCTTCGAATAACGGGATAACGTATTCGGCTTCCATCATCATGTCGATCAGTAACTTTTCCATGCCGACCAGTTGTTGCGCCAGCGAAAAAATAGTTACTTCAATATCGCCGAAAATCAGGTAATCGTTGTGATATTTTTCAACCAGTGCCTTTGCGTCGCGATAACGTCCCGGTGCCAGGGGATCAGGAAACTGAAAAGCGTCGATGTCGGCTTTGGTTTCTGCGTGGGCCAATGGGTAGTCAATCACTTCCACGTATATCTCGCCCTGCCGCATCTTCATTCCATATTCGTTCAGCCAGTAGCCATTCTCGTCTTGCACAACTCGATAATCGTCGGAAACGGAAGCTCCGGTAATGACCACATCGCACCCCATTGCCAGTCGCACTTCGTTGGCGCTGATGCGGTACGTAACATCTTCATACAGGTTGTCGGTATACCGGACCGGAACCCCCAGCTCTTTTCCGAAATGGTCGGCCAACTGGCGGCATAAATCGAACTGAACAGGGATACGGTCGGGAAGTCCCGGCATCCGTTTAAACGCTTTTAATACTCTTTCTCTTGAATTCATACTCTTTTTTATTTAGGGTCATCATTAACGATCAGAGTGTTTCGTAATCAGGCAAAATGGGTGAAGCTGCATTGTGATTTGAATGTAGCAATTTGTGTGAGCAGAAGCACTTATTCCCGATCGTTTTGATATTTGTTATTTTGCGGAGATTTAGTTTTTAAGTTGAATCAATATAACGGAAAAAGGCTCCATCGAAATGGTTGTGCCTATTAGTTGGCGTTGAGATATCGGGTTGTCACCGGTGGAAGTATCTACAAAGCAAGTGATGGCATCTTTTGCTTCTTCCGGCAATTTAACCTGCATTTGCTTATCTCTCTTGTTGATTAGCAAAAGATTTTTTCCTTCTTTGGTGACGAATGCCTGAGCCGCAACGTCCACTGTATTTATGTTTGTCTCGGCCAGTTTATCGCCGGGCCCAAAATTGTCTTTGAGCAACTTTAATACCCAATAGCGCGCATTGGGGTTCCCGGTTTTCCAGTTCATCATGCTTACATCAGGGAACTGGGTTGGATATCCGACCAATTGAGATTCTCCGGCAACATCGATTCCAATTTTAGCCAGTTCTACATAAAGGTAGGCATACATGGCTCCCGACAAGTTCCAGTAACTATTGGGTATTACACCCGGATAATCTCGTTCCGACAGAATATTGCCTATTTCATTAATATGTGTGAAAACCTGCGGGGCGAGTCGTTTGCGAATGTTTTCAATATACCGGACGCGATCGAGGAACCCATTGGCCTGATCGAAAAAAGAATATTGGAAACCTTCGTAGGATTGTTCCGGAGAGGAGGGGCGACCGTAGAAATGATAGGAGATTCCTTCCAGCGGAATACCGGGCTTATGGTTTGCCGGATTTAGAAAATATTCAAACCATTGAGGGTTTGTTTCAAGAGCAACAGATATTCCAACAAATTTTGTGTCAGGAGATATTTTTTTCAGTTCACCAACAATCGCGTCGTACATTTTTGTGTACATCTGTGGCGAAATTGCATGTTCCAGGTCCGGTTCATTAAGGACTTCCCAATAAGGGAATTTATAATGATAATCCGATTTATGAAATTTGCCCAGTTCATCGGTAAATCCGCCTTTTGTATACCAGCTAAACAATCGCACAAAATAATCGGATAGTTCTTTCATGCTTGGATCGCGAAGTTCTCGTCCCTGATTATAATCCCAGTAAACCTGGTCCGGATTATCAGGAATAACGACTGGTTTTGATATTTTGAACATCCAGACGGGGATCGTACTGAAATTCATTATAACAGAATGACCTTTTGTTGCATTCATGAAATCTTCAACAATCGGATCTGCATAGCTAAAATCCCAGTAGGTCTGCGTGCTGGTAGGCTCTTTTAGTTCAACAACTGCAGCTTTTGGATAAGGGAACCAGGGAACAAAACGCACATAGTCGGCTCCCATGTCGTTTAATGCCTGAAAACTTCCTTTATGAATAGGCGAGTTTCTTCGTAACATAGGGTTTACCACAACCTGCAATGTTGGGGTTGTATTCGATATTTTAACAACATTGTTCCAATCGATCGTTACAGATTTTTCCTGAGCCTGAAGATTTTGTGTTGCCAAAAATGTAAGACAGCCAATAAGCGCTATACAAAATTTATTATGGGAAAGGTTATTTTTCATATTCGTTATTTTTTATTTCTGGAGAAACTTTAAAATCAATATCCTTTGGTGATGAATAGCCTGATTTTAGAAAATATTTTACATTCGTCTTTGTTTGTAATGTCTTTTGTCTGTTTTGATATAAATTTTAAAAGTATAAATGAATAGTGTTCCAAACTAATTCTTACCCTTAATTCTTGTGTGTTAATCATCTAAACAAGTTTATTTTATATTTCTATCCACTAATTTATAAATCCTCACAGGTCCTAATAATCCAGATGAAATCAGTGGATCATCCTTTTTGTAATGCTTAGCTGTTGTAAACGTATAGCGACCGGATGGGCGGGGTTTGTTATTCAGAAACCATTCCGGCCATTCTTTTAATGTTTCCCAATCAATCCACTCACTGTCTTCCGGTAATTGTTCATCGCCGATCATGCGATTAATCCATGTATTTACAACATCTATCTCCAGCTTGTTTTCCCCTTGATGAACAGCATGAGTGATATCAACGCAATAAGGCGGTTTCCATGCTATACCACAATTCTTACCGTTCACCCTGACTCTGGCGATAACCTCTACTTTGCCAAGATCAAGAAAAACCGGTGTTGACTGTGATAATTGTGAAGATGACAGATTAAAATTTTTATTGTAAGTGGCTGTGCCGGAATAATAACAGATTCGCTGATCACTATGGTTGCTCCAATCATCTAACGAATTAAAAATAACAGGTTTTTCCGGTCCTCCCCATTTCGGATCGAAGCTAACCTGCCATGAACCTTCTATATCTTTTACCGGAAGATACTCCGGAAAATTTTTACTTTTTAATGTTTCCGTAGATTTTGACTTGCGGAAAACAACAAACCAGCTCTGCATCGGATCGAAACGCAAAGGAACTGACACCATTCCATTGTCTGCTTTAAAATCAGGCAGTTCCCTTGTTTCTCCGGTTTCCGGATTCCACAATTCGGGGATTTTGCCGGAAACCCGGAAGGAGCAGTTGGTTTCTACAACTGCCGGTTCAGGATTTGCCACAAAATAGATATCTGTGTTATCTGTTTTTCTATGAATATAGTTTAATCCGTCTCCTTTGAAATCATGTTGAAGATTATTCTGTTGAAACAGTTTTTCCCAATTGTTTTCAGTAATTATTTTACCCTGATCCCATAGGTGATCAGCTATCTGTTTTACTTTTTTATCGGCATCAGGATAACCTGAAAGTCCTGGTGTTCCAATAACACGTTTTTGGGCAATTACTTGGGCCCCCGATTCTATCAATTCTTGAATTTTATTTGCAGATAAAAGAGTTAATCTGTCAGTATTAGGTAAAAGCAAATATCGATAACTCATTCCTGAAGGCAGAACAATTCTTCCATCCTGCACTTTCATCTGTTGTACTATATCAGAAGAACAAATATCATAATCGTATCCTCGGGGTAATTTTAAATCTATATCCCGTACATGCAACGGCGTGCCTTCGCCAAAAAAATAACAGACATCTGCAGCAAACTGACCCTGTTGTAACATATATTGACAACGGTTTAGATAGTCGAACCAAGGCTTGCTATATTCCCACCAGGTATTAAATCTACTGAAATGTACTCCCCACTGCCGGTGCGTTAGTCCAGGTATCATATCATTATATGCCTGATGAGCAAAAAGATGAAGAATAAATAGATTAACTCCTTCACAAAACGCTTTATCGCCGATACCTTTTAGAAGATAAGGATGATCTTTCCATCCTCGTCCTCCTGTAAAAGCTTCTGCCCCGACAAATGGATAACCTTTAGTATGGGCAGCAGATGCTGCCACTTTAGAAGTATTATAATATTTTTGATCTTCTAAATTATTTGGGTAATAACTCTCGCCTCTGGTCCAAAATTCACTAATTGGAAAATCGCTTGCTTCGGCATATTCTGTATTATTTATGCATAATCCACCGTAAGCTTCGGTCGAAAATTGAATGTTATATGCTGAAGCCAATTCACGTAATCTTAAAGCATAATTATCCAATGTCAACTCGCCTACAGTTTGGCGAAAATCCCAAAGAAATCGCTCGGTCAATTCAGGACTATCTACCACAATGCCCGTTAAGACTGGCAACCATGGATGAATATCATATCCTCTGCGTTGACGAAATTCTTGTGGAAATTCCGATGTCCACTGTTGACAACCGGCTTCCCAGCTGTCGACATGAACATATTTTAATGTTTTACCTGCATTTGGACCTGCACCCTCAAAAATTGGTTTCAAAAAGGCTTCAAAATGAGTATCTATGCCTTTTTTACTAAGTCTGTCAGCTTCGAATCCAACTGCCTCGGAAGTAGTAGGCCTAGTCATTTTAAAATTGGAAGCATGGCCCAAACGAATAATTTGCCACTTTCCCGGTGGTGCTTTCCAGATTAATTTACCCTCAGGATTCATTTGGCTGGTGAGGTCAATTATACGTTTATTAGTTATAACAGCATTCTTCGGAGGGGATATTTCATCCAGACCGATGAAGGAAGTTTTGGCAATCAAGCCGGTGCGCATCTCAAATTGTGGAATCTTATAAGCTTGCAGTTCTTCTGAATATGGTATTGCCCAAACCGCTATATCCCGGTAAGAATCTATTTCATGTATATCTTTCATGACTTTTTGACTTAACTGTTCGTTAGGTCTTAACCAGGCAGCTTTAATATTTTCTTTGGAGATTTCAGGTTTTTCAAGTGTTATGTCAATATTTTTATCCCCATCGACGAGAGTTTCACTCCAGTATAGCTGTTGCATTGAAATATCTGGAGTAATATGAGGCCCTCCACTTCCATAACCAAAGTCAACAGAAATATCAAATTGAAGGCCAAGACGATCAGACTCTTGTATTGCCCATTGCATGAGATCATCCCATTGAGTAGTATAAGGCTTAACCTGTCCATCAGGTGCCCAATTAGGACCGCTTACCTCCATCCATAACACTCCTCCCACACCAACCTTTTTCATTGCCTCAAGGTCTGCTGTTATGCCTTCTTTGGTAATATTCCCGTTGATCCAAAACCAGTAAACCCATGCTCGTGAAGTATCGTCAAGATTAAGAAAAGCATGTTCTAATGTTTTTCCTTCTTCTTGTTCCCTTTGCTTTTGCATAGAAGAACAACCATGTAATATATTGAAAATCAATAAAAATACAATTGCTTTGTTCATTTTATAATAGTTTTAAATGATTATAATTATGGGTGTGCTCCAAAGCGTTCCAGTAATCAAAATTTTGTCTTCGTCCCTTCGAAATGAACGATTTCCTTTCCATTCCATCCAAATGCCATTTTCCGATGTAAGCTGTTTCGTATCCGGCCCCGGACATTACCTTCCCGAATGAAACAGCATTGGTATCCAATTGTACATCGTTCATGAATACGCCGTTGGTCAACGGGCGTTGGCCGGTCATAATGGAAGCCTTGGCCGGAGTGCAACCCGACATCCCCGATATGGCATTGATAAACTGCACTCCTTCCGAAGCCAGTTGGTCGATACAGGGTGTTTGAAATTCGAATTTCCCGGGTGACAAATGCATCAGCCCACTACTGGCAGACCAGTACAAGTAGCACATTGTGGGCCGTACCGGAGCTTGTTTTTTTACCGTTTGTGAATTACAGGCCAACATGTCTGTCACCCCACAACATATATAACCGGCTGTTCTTATTTGTTTTGTCGAAAAGGTCATTTGGGAATCATGATAGTAATTATCTACTTATATCCAAGTAATTGTGTTCTACGTGAAACATTTATTCCATTCTTGTTAATTGTACCGGACCAAGCAAGCCGGATTCCAGCAGTTTCTCTGTGCCATCATAAAATTTATAGAGAATAAAGGTAGTGCGACCCACCGGACTTTTCCCCCCATTCTTCACCCAGTCGGGTATCGTTTTAACAGTGCCTTCACCAGAAGTTCCCCTTCCTTTATTGTATGTATACGTTTTATCAGGATGCAGCTTTTCATCACCAATAAGACGGTTGGGCCAGAAGTTCGTAATTTTTATTTCCAACTCGTTTTTACCTTGAACTAATGCATCCGTAACGTCAATGGAGAAAGGAGGCTTCCATAATGTGCCGAGGGATTTGCCATTTAGTTTGAGTTCTGCCACATTTTTTACCTTGCCTAAATCGAGGCCGATTCGCTCTGCTTTGGATCCTTTATCTTTCCACTCAAAGGTACTCGTGTAAGTGGCGGTGCCTGAGAAATATTTTACTCCATCATTAGCGTAATCTGTCCACGAAATGAGCTTATCCATTTTGATACTCTCGGGGGCTTGTTTTCCTGAGGGGAAGCTAATTATCCATGGCCCGGCTATTTCGAGTAATGGCTTTGCCGGATTTGGAGCTATGAGCTTACCATTCCATGAACTATTCATATTTCCTTCTTTACGGAATACCACAAATGTAGATCCCGCAGGGTCAAAATGAATGGGTACCTCTGTAACCCCATTCACGATGCGGTAGGTAGAAGGCAGTGTAATTTTTCCCGTGGATGCATCCCATAGCTCTGGAGCCTTTCCTGTAACCCGAAACCGTGCTACCACATCTACTGCATTGCCTTTGTCTGCATTTGCCACAAAGTAGAAATCGGTATCGTTGGTTTGGCGGTGAATGTAGTTTATTGCAACGTTGTCTTTCGAAACAGTATAATCAAAATCGGCGGGCAACATCTTATTTAAAACGTGTCCGATCGATTCACCGTATATCATTTTACCCTTGCCATAGTTATTCTCGGTTACCATTTTCCCATCTATTTTTCCCCACAGTTTATCAGTAACTAGTTTTAATGTTGCGTCGCTCTTAGGGTAGTCTGTGAGTGTGGGGACCCTAAGCGGTTTTTTTCCGATAGCGGTAGCCCCGGCCTTTACCAATCGTTCTATTTCCTGAATAGAGGCAAGGGTGGCATGTTCTCTGTTGGGAAGCAACAATACTTTATATCGCATGCCATGAGGCAATACCAAATCTCCATTGTCAGCCACCTGAAGTTGCTTTAGGATTTCGAGGTTGCACCCATCGTAATCGTAGCCTGCGGGTATTGGGTTCCATATATCGTTTCTATGTCCTAGGTAGTTAGGGGCATCATCGCCAATGTAATAGATGACATCGCCCACGAATTTTCCTGCTTGCAAAAGTGAGGCACAACGGGTGATGTATTCACACCATGCTTTACCTCCATTTTTCCACCACGTGTTTGTGCGTTCAAAATTAATTCCATATGGTCCGAATGACATTCCCGGCTCTACATTCATCCAGGGTTGCATACAGTAACGGTGAATGATAAACCGGTTAATACCTGTGCAAAAAGCCTTGTCGCCAAGAGCCTTGAATTCAAATGGACCAGTACGTAAACTTCCATCGCCGGCAGTGAATGACTCTGCAGCTGCTATGGGGCGGTTATAGATGTGTGAGATGGAAGCTGCCACACGGCAATCCACGCGTACGTCATCTGGCATCCAAAATTCGCCAACAGAAATGTCTGTCATCGAATTGTAGTTGATTGGGTCATACATAAACATTTGTCTGCCTGCTGCCTCGCTTTGGAATAGCACTCCATTTTCGTGGCATTTATCGCGCATCACCTTATAAAAATTATCCCTGATGAGATCGGCCATGGTGCGACGCACATCCCAGAGAAAACGCTCCGACTCTTCTGCGCTGCCCACGATCATGCCGGTGGCAAACACGGGAAGGTATGGGATCATGGAATAGCCACATCGCTTTTCGAACTCTTGGCGGAAATAGGTACTCCATGTGTGGTGTCCTGATTCCCAGCTATCGACATGTACCGAATAAATTGGTTTTTCACCATCCTTGTTATGCTCTGTAATCAGTTTCTTAGCAAAGGAGTCGAAATGGAACCGTATTGCATCTCCGCTCATCTTATCTGCTTCCAAACCCTCGCCGGCATTGGTGCGAGGAGCAACGTTCTTGCCCGTGGCAGTCATTCCTATTCGTATAATCTTCCATTTACCTACAGGCGCTGTCCAACTTAGGACACCATCTTTTCCTAACTTATCGCTAATGTTAATAACCGAATTTTTACTTGTTACTAATTCAGCAGCAATTTTTTCTGTTGGATATGGGGCAGCATTCATCCAGGGGGTTTCTCCTCCGTGCTCCCGCTGACGCGCAAATCCGGCTTTCACTTCCCATAAGTCGACCATCGGCTCTGTACGCAGCTCGATTTCCCCTATCTCTGTCTTATTTATACTCTCTGTATTTATTCTGATATACTTCGCTAAAGTTGCAGAGAAGGATGCACTTACTGTTTTGTTGATATCGGGACCTAAATCAAGATGCAAATCGATATTGGCAACCTTTTTAAAATATTTGCCATCTTCCGATGCTTCGATGATGACGGGCATTTTACGCCCTAAACGATAGTTGAATTTTGGGAGATGAAATACGATGGTGCGAATCGTTTGGGGACTTTCCAATTGCATCTCTAATATTTTACCTACTTCTACTCCGATTGCGGGCTTTTCGTCAATCAAAGCAGGAGCATTTTTATTATCGATTAATGCCTTTACAGGCTTTATTACCGGTTTTCCCTTTGCGGGCACTGCCACTACTGCCACATCTTCATAAAAACCAAGGGTTGTTTTGGGTTGCTCCAATTTAATTTGATCATTGAATGGACCTTCAACTTCTTTTGTGGTCCATACAATTTCTTTTATTCCCTGTGCCGGTGTCATCCAGGGACCTCCCGCTGTAGCCCAACCATCGCACTGGTGCAGTATCATTTTCATTCCTAATCGGTTGGATTCCTTCGTCACATGAGAAATCATATCTTTCCATTGGGGAGAGTTAAAGTCTACATTACCAGGAGGCGTAGCAAGACCAACTCCCATAATCAAAGTTCCACCTATGCCAATCTGGTGCATTGCCTCAAGGTCGGCAGTGATCCCTTCTTTGGTGACATTGCCATCCATCCAGAACCAATAAACCCAAGGTTTAGCCTCGTCAGATGGATTTAAGAAACGCTGTTCGAGATCTACACTCGTTTGGGCCAGATTTGTAATGCTTAATAGAATAAGGAATAATCCGCCTGTAATTTTGGTAAACGTATTTTTCATATTTCGCATTTTTGAATAAGGTTTATTTGGGTAATGATTTAGTTTTTTTTATGAAAGCGTTCTCCCAGATCAATCACTTGTTTGTCGTATTTTGTTTGTAAAAACCATAGTGGACGGGGCATTTCCTGTTCCCAAGTCCAGAGTTTAGAATAAAGCGATTTTAAAATTTCCGGTTCTTTCAACGCCAGATCATCTGATTCGCTTACATCATTTGCCAGATTATAAAGTTGGGCCGGTTTGTCGGGAAATCGCAATAATTTCCAATCGCCATCTCGTACAGCGGCAATTACTTCTTCGCGCCAAAAAAGAGTTTGGTGAGGTCTGCCTGTATTTTCGCCGGTGAGATAAGGCAACAGGTTTACACCATCAAGTGGCTTTTCTGAATTAGGCTGTACATTTGCTGCGCCCATCATGGTCGCTAATATATCGAATGAAATAACCGGGAAATGGTATTCCTTGTTTGCAGGTAAAAACCCCGACCAGGATATCAAAAATGGCACCCTGATTCCTCCTTCGTAATGTGTGCCTTTGCAACCAGAAAGCGGATGATTATTTGCAGGCATTACATGGGCGGCACCACCGTTATCATTGATGAAAAATATCAGGGTGTTTTCGCGAAGTTTTTCCTTTTCCAAAAACTGAAGTAATTTGCCTATGTTTTGGTCAAGCGATTGTGTCATCGCGGCCAATGTTTGATGTTTAATATCGCCTAACGAGGAGTAATTTGCTAAATCTTCTTCTTTGGCCTGAAGAGGTGTGTGAACAGCATTGTATGCCAGATATACAAAAAATTTATTTCTATTCTGCCGATTTATGAAATCAATGGCGGCAGCAGTAAACGCATCGGTTGTATAGCTGAAATCAGACTGTTTTATATGATTTTTTTGAATCGAGTTTTCTTTACTGTTATCATTATTTTGATTCGGGAAATAGTTCCTGCTTCCCCCAAGGAAGCCATAAAACTCATCGAACCCGCGCTTTAGAGGGTGGTACCTGTCTGCTATGCCCAGATGCCATTTACCGATAGCTATACTTTTGTATCCAGCCATTTTCATGTAATCGGGCATGGTGATCTCTTCTAATGGCAGCCCCATCTCATCTCCATTCAGACCAACGGTTGAGTCCATTGCAGTTGGAACATTATTTACTTCGAATCCAGATCGTTGCTGGTATCTGCCCGTAATCAGGCCAGCCCTCGACGGACCGCATACCGACCCGCTTACATAGCCATTGGTAAAGCGGATTCCGCTTGCTGCCAACTTATCGATGTTCGGTGTTTTCATAACCTTACTTCCATAACATCCGAAGTCGTTATACCCGGCATCGTCGCTGATAATTACAATGATGTTGGGCGATGTATTTTGCGCATAGCATCCGTTAATCAATACTGGAAGTGCATTCATTGAACATGCCAGGATGATAATCTTTGTCAAAAGACTTTTTATACATCCATCTATTACACTACTTGTTTGGCTTAACAGGTTATTCATTTTTATGCTTTTACATAGAACCTGGTTGGATTTATATTTCGTTCTTATTTGATCATTTTTCAATCATAGAACTGTGCTGTGGGTATCAAATGTGGGTAGAATCCGAATATTTCGTAAACTATTTTGTCCCCATCGGGGACGAAAATGAATATACTAATCTATTTTCTACCTATATAAAATCGCTGATGGAATCAAATAAAAAAAATATTAAGCGGCCTCTTAAATATTTAATCTTTTCTTGGGTAGTTTCCTGCTGCTTGCAGCGTAATTAAAAGCCGATTTTGGAATCCCTCATTTACTGGTAAAGGGATAGCTTATTGTTTTAGTTGGGTTTAATTGACACGTTTATTAAGAAAAAATACATGCAAGAAGATAATTCTTCTTGCATGTATTTTTAATATCTACTAATAATATCCCGGGTTCTGAGTTAAAGCCGGATTCAGTTCTCTTTCTGATTGTGGTATTGGATACAATAACTTGTCATTGGTTACATTATATGCATCTAATGGGAGGTAGTAACTGTCTGTTAGTTTCAGCTTAGCACCAAATGCATTCATAACACTTACCGCTTTTCCTGTACGTACCAAGTCGTGCCAGCGGTGATTTTCAAAGGCAAGTTCCACTCTTCTTTCGTGTGCGATAATATCCCGCAAAAGCGCCTGGTCGGTTTGCGTACTTGCTGTTAATCCAGCCCTAACCCGTACCAAATTTAAATTAACTAAAGCAGCAGCAGATTTTCCTTGTTCGTTTTGGGCTTCTGCCAGTAATAAAAGTGCATCAGCATAACGATAGATAGGCCAGTTATCATTACTATTATTAACTGCTACGTGAGGAAGGTGTAAATATTTTTTAACGTAAGGAACACCTGTTTTGCCAGCTGCCGGAGTATAGTTGATAACGCTTTTATTAGCCGAAATCACCATTAACCAACTTGCATTATAAACGCCTTCTGCAATTCCAATAGATACATCTTTTCGTTTATCATTGGGCTCATAAGCATCAATCATATCTTGTGTTGGTATATTCCATCCACCGCCACCTGTATTGGTTGCAGTCCCTGTAATTAATGCAGATGAATTCGTCCTTACCATAAACAAATAAATAAAAGTACTTGGTGCGGTACCTACTGCTGTTCCTTCCATGTATTGTACCTCAAACAACGACTCTTTGCTATTCTTGTTCGTGGTTAAAAATGCATCGGCATAGTTTGTATTTAACCCATAACCCATTGCAGGAAGTGTTAAAAGCAATGTTTCAGCTTCGGCATATTTCTTTTGGGTCATGTACACTTCGGCAAGCAGCATGGTAGCTGAGCCTTTGGTTGCCTGGCCACTTTGAGGAAATTTTGCAGGCTTTGCCAATTCGTTAATTGCATCGGTAGCATCAGAAATAATTTGAGCATATATCTCTTCAGCAGTTGATCGTGGTAAAAATGCATCATCAGCTTTGGTTACCTCTTTTAAAAACAAAGGAACTCCGCCAAAATAGCGTACCAGTTTAAAATAATTCCATGCCCGAAGGAATTTTGCCTGGCCATCAATATCCGCTTTCGCAGCTGCAGTAATATTCTCAGCTTTAGCTAATCGTTCAATAACGACATTCGTTTTTGAAATACATGAATAGCAATGAAAGTATACCGCATTTGTGTATGAATTAACAGGAGTATCGGTAAAATCAGAAATATTTTCTCTGTAAACCGTTGCAGTACCACGATTGGTTGGATATGGCTCGTATTTGGAATTGTCAGTCCGCATTTCGGCCGTATAAAAATCATTAACCAATAAGTCTCTCAAAGGGACATAAGCGGCATTAAGAGCCTGACGGAATTGTGTCTCGTTTTTATAAAATGATGATGCCGAATAGGAGTCTGTAGGAGTCAGGTCAATAAAGCTTTCTTTACATGAAAGTGCTGTGAATGCAAGAAGTGCAATTATGATATATATCTTTTTCATAACAGTTTTTTTCAAATGATATTATTTAAATGTTGCAGTAAATCCAATTGAAAACGTTCTTGGAACAGGATATGCATTTTCATCTACGCCAATTCCTTTTGTGGCATCCAAGCCACTTAGGTTGATTTCAGGATTCATTCCCGAGTAATTGGTTATAACGAATGCCTGCTGAACAGATGCGTATACTCTCAGGTTTTTCATTGCAAGATCATTATTATTCAGCTTGATGGTATATCCAAGAGAAATATTTTTTGCTGTCAGATACGATCCTTTCTCAATCCATTGTGAATTGACAGATCTTCCTAAAGCAGTAGTACCTATTTTTGTACTTGGATAAATTCCTGATCCGGGATTGTCGACTGATCTCCAGCAATTTAATGCATCGGCAAGAAGCATCCTGGATCCATCCAGATTGGTCATATATGCCCATTTGCCGGCGGCTAATATTTCGCCACCAATCGAACCAGACATGGCAATATTCAGGTCGAAATTTTTATAACTGAATTCGTTGGTAAGTCCAAAAAGAAAATCAGGAGTAGGGTCGCCAATAAATGTACGGTCGTTCACATCATCAATTACGCCATCAGGTACTCCATTAGGACCACTTATATCTCTCACTTTAACTGTACCAACATCCGATTTTGTACCATACTTAGCTGAATTGGCAAGGTCGTCGGCATCTTTGTATAATCCTTCAAAAATAAATCCGTAAAACTCGCCTAAGTGATGTCCTTCCTGGTTGCGGAAATAGTCAGAAGTGACCGTATTGTTTCTCCTTATAAACCCAGGGCTTACCAATGATTTAATCATGTTCCTGTCAATCGAAACATTTAAATGGGTATTCCATTTCAGCTGACCGGTTAAATTAACTGTATTCACGCTGATTTCATGTCCCCAGAATTCAAATTCTCCGATATTGAATTTGATTGTTGTAAAACCAGAAGCCCTTGGAATTTGCCTGTCCTGAATTAAACCATCTGATATTTTGTGGTAATAATCGTAGGTGATGGATATGCGGTTGTTCAGTACTCCCAAGTCGAACCCAATATCAAATTGTTTGTTCCGTTCCCATCCCAGTTCCGAGTTGCCCAATGTTGTAATGGCCTGACCTGAAACCAATGCCCCGTTTAAATGATAATTCATTTCACCTAATTTAGCTATAGCAGCAAAATTATCAGGGAAGCTGTTATTTCCTGTTACACCATAGCTGGTACGGAATTTCAGAAGATCTACAAATTTAAATCTTTTCATAAAAGGCTCATCGCTGATTACCCATCCTCCAGATACAGATGGGAAATTACCATATTTCCGGTTTGATCCAAACTTTGAAGATCCGTCGCGACGAACTGCTACAGAAAACAAGTATTTGCTTTTGTAGTTATAATTTAAACGGCCAATTTGCGATAACAATGAGTACTTTGGATTTGTGCTCTGACCCGCGCTGATACTTGTTGCTGCGGTCAGATAAGGTACATCGTCGCTTGGGAAACCCGTTCCGGTTAGTGTATTGTTTTCCCCTTCAAATCGTTGAGCTGAGTAACCAACCAATGCTTCAATGTTATGGTTTTCATAGAATGTTTTGTTATAGTAAAGATTGGCTTCTGCCGTCCATGAGTAATTATCAGCAGAACTGCTTACACCGCTTGCTGCAGCAGTAGTTATGGCAGCAGGAGTGAATTGGCTACGTGTTTCAGCGCCCTTATCAGCGGCCAGGTTGGTTTTTAAACTCAATCCAGGTAAAAACTCGTAATTGAAGAAGGCGTTACCCAGTATTCGTGTCGTCCGGTAGTCGTCTTTGCTTAATTTAAGCTGAGCAAGCGGGTTAATGTATGAAACCATACCGGGAGAAGCTACGGATTTAGTATAGGTGCCATCTTCATTGTAAGGACCAATTAATGGGCTCGATTCAAAGATCCGTTCGAATAGACCTCCAACACCGTCGGTAGTCAACCTGTTATTATGATCCTGACGATAACTCATTGCAACGTTAAAGCCTAACTTTATTTTATCGTTGCTTAAACTTAAATCCTGATTAAGGCGTAACGAGAAAAGTTTGGTGCCTGTATTGACGATTACTCCTTTTTGTTCCTGGTACCCGGCAATAACTGTTGACGATGATTTTTCACGTGCCGATTGAACGGTTAGGTCATAGCTCTGTACCGGTGCATGTTGAGTAAGAAGTCTGAACCAATTTGTGCCTTCTCCGTATATCGATGGATCTGTATAGGCAGGATCAACTGCAATTTTATTGTCTTCGGAACGCCATTTCATGAATGTTGCAAATTCTCTCGCACTCATCATATCAGGCACTTTATTCTCGGGAATTGCTTGAATTCCATAATTACTAGTGAATTCTATTTTCGAATCACCCAATTTTGCATGTTTGGTCGTGATCAGGATAACACCATTTGCTGCACGTGAACCATAAAGAGCACTTGCAGATGCATCTTTAAGTACAGTAAATGATTCGATTTCAGAAGGGTTTATATTATTGATGCTTCCGGTAATAGGAAGACCATCGATAACAAATAAAGGTTGTGTGTCACTATAAAGAGATGCTGCCCCACGGATACGGAATTCTACACCACGACCGGGCTGACCACTACTCTGTGCAATTTGAACACCGGCAACCCGGCCTTGTAATTGTTGTGCAAATTGTAAAACAGGTTGATCTGACAGCTCTTCAGCCGCAACTTTCGAGATAGATCCGGTTATTTCTCTTTTTACCTGTGTACCATACCCGATTGCAACAACTTCTTGTATACCAACAGTTTCTTCTTCCAGTGTGACATTTATAGCGGATTGTCCGGTAAATGCGATTTCCTGTGTTTTCATCCCTACAAACGAAAACATTAGTGAGGAATTAGCTGGTACATTCGTCAGTGTATAGTTTCCTTCGGAATCGGTGATAGTTCCGTTCGAGGTTCCTTTTACCACGACAGTTGCCCCGGGGATTGGTTCTTTCGTTGGGCTGGTTATCTTCCCCTTTACGGTTTGTTTCTGGTCGCCGAGCCGTGAAAAGTTATTCATGGACTTTGGTGCGATAATGATCACATTATCAACAACGTTGTAGCCCATGCTGGTTTCTCTTAACAGATTGTCGAGCATCTCATAAACGGAACCGTTATTAATGACTAAATCCACTTCCTTGTTAGTGTCAAAATCGTCGTTGCTGTAAACAAAGTCAAAATTGCTTTCTTCCTGCAAGTCTTTGATAATTTCACGAATGGATGTTTTTTTGTAATTCAGGTTAAATTTAGATACCTGAGAATAGGATTTCGCGCTTGAACTTAAAATCCCAAGAACGATAAAAAATAATGTCAATCTCATAATTAAAATGAGTTTTGTTGAAAAGAACCTACGTCTTTTCAGTGAGTAACTACAACTTTTTTTCATAAATTTGTATGCCTTAATTGGTTAAACAATTCAATGCCGGGTGATTGCAAGTCGATGGCATTGGGTTACATTAATGAACCGGGATTTGTTGCAAGCAATTCCCGGTTTTATTCTTTACGGGTAATAATTATTGCGTCATTTTTTGATTCAAATTTTATTTTATTGGTTAACTCTATTATTTTCAGGTTGTATTCGATCGATCTTTCGCGATTAACGACACCGGTAAAAGTGAAATGGGAAAGTTCGTCTTCATTGAAAATGAATTCAGTATCGTACCAGCGCTGAATTTGCTCGATAATATCTGAAAGTTTTTCGTTGTTGTAATAATATTTCCCCTTTTTCCATGCCGAGACTTTTTCAACATCTGCAAGCCCCTTACTTATTGCCCCATTTTCGGTTGAGAAGACAATTTTTTCACTTGGATTTAATATAGATGATCGATTGTTGGCGATAAATTCTATTTTCCCTTCCATCAGGACGGCTTCAATATAGTTGTCGGAAGGGTATGCTTTTACGTTGAACGTTGTACCATGTACCTTTACTTTCGAATTGCCAATATTTACGATGAAAGGAATTTTATCGTTGTGTGCTACTTCGAAATATGCTTCTCCTTCAACAAAAACTTCGCGTTTTTTCTTGTTGAAAGCTGACGAATATTTGATGGTTGTTTCAGAATTGAGCCAAACGGTAGTTCCGTCGAACAAGGTAAGGCTAGTAATTTGCCCCCGCGGGCTGCTGATGCTGGCCAATTCATTGTCGTACTTGGTAACCCCGGAAAAGTAGACCAGCAACGATCCGATGGTAAACGATAAAATAACGATTGCCGCGTATTTGAGCCAGTTTGAACGAATCTTAGCGGGGCGGATATCTGAATTTATCTGTCTCCAAAGTTGATCTTCTGAACTAAGATTGTTTAAAAATGCCACATTTTTTTTCAGCCGAAAAATCGTTTCCGACTGCTTAAATTCCCGGGTTTTCTTTAAGTCTGCCGAAATCTCTCCATGCGTGCCTTCCCGGTCGTGCAGGTACGATACAATGAATTCCCCGGTATGATCTGTATTCTTATCCATATTCATTCTTATAACGCAAAAAAGTTGCGAGAGGGTGAACCTAATCAATGTATTTTTTTTCTTTGGACGAAAAACAGAAAATTGAAGTACAATTCTTTCAATTCTTCGCGAAGTATCCGATAGGCAATTGCCATCTGTGTTTTAACCGTATTTTTCGAGATGGACAATTGTTTCGCTATGTCTTTGTATGTGCAGTTTTCGAGGTATGCCATCAGGAATATTTCATGACATTTGTTTGGTAACTTTTTTATTGCCTTTGAGATGCGGATCGATAATTCTTCGTCATCAAAAAGCTCTTCATCATTCGGCTGTGGGATTTCAGCCAGCGAATCATTCAAATCGACCTGTTTAATTTTTATACTTCTCAGGTAGCTTATCGTCCGGTTTCGTACCGTCGCCAGCAGATATTTTCTCAGATCTTCCTTCGTGTGAAATATTTCCGAACGTTTCTCCCAAAGTATAATATACGATTCCTGAACAATGTCTTCGACCAGCGACCGGTCGTCGATATAACGGAAGGCTACCAAACATGCAGCCTGAAAGCTTTCCCTAAAGAATAACTCAAATTCGTTAAAACTTAATGTATGTATCTCTTTTCTGTACATTATTGATTTTAGCAAATGCTTTAGAGCAAAGTTGAATTATTTTTTTGTTCTTCCCAAATTGTCTCGTGTCGTAATTTTTTTTTATTTGGGAAGCCATGAGATTTTTGGTCCCAAAGGTACTCTGTATTTGCGGTTGCCAATACTTTTTTGTTTTTGTGCCAGGTTCGTCTGGCATTTTACAAATGTAAAAATTAGTTGTCGGTTACTTTAAAATCACATTGTTTTGTTTCTGAATGGAAATGAAATAAATAAGAAAAGGAAGTAACAGATTGTTTGTTACTTCCTTTTCAGTATTAATGGTTTTTAATTAATTTCTTCAACCTTAGTTCGGTATCAGAACTTTAATGTCGTCAAGGAATATACGGTTCTTTCCTGCACCTATGCCCACAAGGTTGTAATCCCAGCCCAAGAACTTAATCTGTGTTTCTGAGGTTGCACCTGTAATTGTAAACGACCGTTCGGTTGCTTTATCAGCCCAAATAGCCGTACAAGTTGCATCTGTTGTATAGTTTGGCCAATTATCGATAGTGAATGTGCTTGTAGCTATTGTGCCAGGGCCAATTACGCTAACAACAAGCGTATTGTCATCTTTTGTTCCTGTTGCAGTCATGTATGGAACCGCTTTGAATTTAACCAGTAAGTTTTTAGTTCCACTTATGGCCGACAATTTCGGTGAAATTAAATCTCCTCCATAGGCTGTTTTTCCTAACTTGACAAATCCCTGTCGTGCATAGCAAAGAGGTGTAGTACCGCTGCCTGTTATCGTATTAACTGAACTTGTCCATCCTTTTGTTTCGGTCCATGAATCGATTCTGGTTTCACCTGTAGTGGTAAAGAATATTGCGCTACCGTATGCCAGCCAGTTAAAGTCTTCAAAGAAAACAACTGTTCCTTCGCTTTTTCCTTCCTGCTTAACAACAAACGTAGCGTTTAAATTCGGGAATTGAGCGCAGGCAAAAGAAACATTTGCAGTTCTTGATGTCGCAGCTTCATTTGCCGTGGCGCTAAATGTTAAATCGGTGCCTGTAGTACCAACGGCAGCGCTTTTAAATGTAAACCAAGTTGCATCTGAATTATACGTATAGGTAACATTTGCTTTCACATTGATTTTTACATCCTGAGCCGTTTGATTAATGTTTTTACCGGCAGTAATGTCAGCGATTGTTAAGAATGGAACTGCTTTTTCCTGATCTACCCGGAACAAAACAGGCTGTTCTTCGCCATCAACAATGAATGCAAAATTCACAGTACGAGCATCGAATGTGGTATTTTCGTTGATAATTATTTTGAAGATGCCATCATCTTCCCCTTCGTTAGGAAACGCTTTTACCCAGTCGACTTCACTTTGTGCAACGACTTGCCATGGTTTGTTGGAACGGACCACGTAACTTTGGGTCTTGGTGGCAGTGGTTGCCGATAAACCAGTCGGATTGCCTTCAATAGTGAAGTATGGTTCCCCGGTATTTTCATCTTCTTTTTGACATGAAGTGAAAAGACCCACAGAAATTAAACAAAACGCAATGAGTGTCATCAGTGTGTCTTTCAACCTGTAGAAACTATATGTTTTCATCGTTATATTTTTTATTGGTTGTTATTTACCTTCGGCAATTGCCTGCTTACTCCACCATACAGGTGTCTTCATATCATTAGCTCCGCCCATTTCATCTAATGCAACATTCACATTGGCCGTATTGGTAGACATGGTAGTAGGAGGATATCCGAAACGGGTAGGAAGAATCTTATCGTTATACGTTTGAGTGCCTTCTCCAATTGTGAGGACAGGATATCCGGTTCTGCGAAATTCATGATATGCTTCCATGCCGACCCAGAAAAGGGCCAAGAATTTCTGATTTCCTAAAAATTCAGTTTTGTTTGTTGCCAAATCCCACGAACCAAGAGGAGATGCTAAATAGGTATTTACATCAGCGGTAGTGATGGTCGTCGGTGTTTCTGAATAAGCACCTTGTGCCGACCATTTTTCCATTGAGGCTTTTACCCCTGCTTCGTAATAATTTTTGGCCGCCGTAGCTCCGCCACTAATTAAACCTCTTAAAGCTGCTTCAGCAAAAATGAACTGAACCTCGGCATAATCCATATATGTTGCAGGAGCGTCTTTTCTACAAAAAACTTTGTAATTCAACCACGAAGTGCCTGGGTCGGCCAATGTTCGTTCCTGTTCGGTACATCCCGATTTTGTCCCTTTCCAAATATTTTTAGGATTAACCGCAACAACATTGTTTTTCTTACCAATAATAGGCAGACGAGGGTCGACATATACCTGGATGCTGTTTTGATCGGTCTGTACGGTCATCTTGATCAGTTGCTCTGTAAGTTTTCTGCCGCTGGATGTGAACCCACTCTCCGTTGTTGTTCCAAAATTGCTAAGGTATGGGTCGGTTCCTGAAAATTTAACGGTAGCATTATCCGCATTAGAGGTGAAAATTGGATATTTGCTGGAGTTGCTTAATATTTCCGTCATCTTCGTACCGACATTCATTTCTGAACGGCCGCTTACCCTGCACAGTAGTCGTAGGTATAGAGAATTATTGAACTTTCTCCATAAATCCATTTTACCTGCATACATGCCATCCATCGTGCTATTGAGGAAAACAGGACTCGTCACGTAAATATCATTTGCCGCTTCCAGGTCTGCAAACATGAATTGATAAATTTCTTTTTGAGTGTTGAATTTTGGAGTAAGCGTTCCGCCTAGTTCGCGTCCGGTAAAGGCTTCTTCGTATGGAACACTTCCAAACATATCGGTCATGTTGGAATAGAACAATACTTTAAATGTTAATGCAATTGCTTCTAACGATTTGTCGCCTTTCTCTATTGCCAGGTCATGCATGTGATTGATGTTCTTTAAATATGTGGCGTAATGATTCCAAAAACCACCCCAGTCTCTCGACTCTTCCAAAAAGTACATGTGTTCTCTGCGGGTTACGCCTCCTGTATGAGCGGTAAATTGAATTAACTCATTGTTGTAATACCACGTGCGATCCAACCAGTTGTTCGCAGAATTGTACAGGATTGGTTCAAACATGTTATATGCCTGAATCATGCCAACAAGGGTTTTGTTTGGATTCGTATTTATCTCCTCAAAATTTTCAGTACAAAAACTAAAAACTCCAAGCATAAATCCAGATAATATAATTAATTTAAGTTTTTTCATTTCTTAAAAGTATTATAATTAAAATGATAGCTTTAAGTTAACTCCATAAGTACGAGTCATAGGAAACGAACCTGCTTCAATCCCGTTAAAGATGTTTGTTCCGGTCATCATACCTCCTTCAGGGTCATATTGTGGCCAATTATCCCAAGAAAAAATATTCGTTGCAAAGATTGCGATATTGGCTCCTTGCAAGAACCCGGTTTTGTAGCAAATGTCAGAAAGATCGTATTCGAGCCGGGCTTCTTTAAATTTCAGGAATGAAGTATCAAACGTGTGAGCTTCCCCATTGTAGCGGTCCAGAGTACGTGCCTGATAATATGTATAAATATTGGATGTGATAGTATTGTTTACCTGACAAACAGCAGAGCCATCGGCGTTTGTTGAAACAATATTAACACCATCAGCAACCATGCCATCATAACGGCCTGGCAAAGAGTTGGTCAGCTTACCCTGGTAAGATAAAATACCATCGGTAACCGAGAATCGGTTCCCACCCCATTGGTAAGCAAATGACATATTCAGAGTAAAGTTTTTATATCTGAGCGATGTATTAAGACCTCCCCTCCAGTCGGGGTTCACTTTGCCAAGATAATTGTCGGCTGTAGCAGTCAACGAAGGTAAACCGTCGGAACCGATAATAACTTTTCCTGAGCAATCAACCTGGTCTCCATTTTCATCCGTGTAGTACGAACCTGCAGGAGCTTTTTTGAGGGCAAAACCATATAATTTGTGCATCTCTTCCCCGATATATGAGTAAACATGTAATCTTCCTCCAATCGTTGTTCCCATATCTGTTTCCAAGGGCGTAGAGGCATCCCATCCATCTTGCAAACTCACAAGTTTATTGATGTTTTTCGACCAGTTAGCATTAATATTCCATGTAAAATCTTTTGTTTTAACCGGAGTTGCATTTAACGATACTTCAATCCCTTTGTTGTTGATCTCTCCTGCATTGATTTTCATCCCTGATGCTCCTACGATAGGGTCTATATCAACAGAAACAATTTGATTTGTGGTAGAAGAGTTGTATAGGGCAACATCGAAACCCACCCGATTTTTTAAGAATTTTGCTTCTACACCAAGCTCCCAGCTTTCTACATTTTCCGGTTTGATCATTGGGTCAGGAATCGTTGAAGGTAAAGTATATCCACCACTAATTGCAGCGGCAGAATAATACTGGTCAAGTGAATACGGGCCGGTGTCGTTACCTACATTGGCCCACGAAAGACGAAGTTTTGCAAATGATATAACTGGTGCGTTGTTTTTGAAATCAAATACTTTGTCGATTAAAACACTACCTGCAACCGATGGATAGAAATAGGACCAATTTCCTCTGGCTAAAGTACTGGACCAGTCGTTACGGCCTGTAATATCCAAAAAGTAAGTATCTTGCCACCCCAGTGAAATTAATCCGTATAAACTGTTTATCATCTTAGCGCTTCTGTAATTGTATGGAACAGGATTAATTCCGGTAGGCACATTTGACGTATGATAAACGCCATCGAGATCCAGTTCGCTGAGTTGAACATTGTTTTTCATGTATTTCGTCGACATATTGTTTCCCCCGAATGCTCCGGTAAATGAAAGGCGATCGTCGACAAACCCTTTTTGATATTTCAACAAGAAGTCGGTGTTGAATTCATAGTTAATAACTGTTTCTTCTCTATAGAAACCATTGTTCCAAACGGCGGTCATTTTTGGTTTCCTTTGTGTACGGAACTCAATTCCCATATCCATGCCGGATTTTAAATCAAGCGTAAGGCCTTTTGCTAAATTAACAGTGAACCCTGCCGAACCGAACACCCTGTCTTTATCCATTGTGTTCAATTCTTCATATAGAATTCGGTATGGATTATAAGAACCGGTTCCTGCAACGACTAAACTGTTGCCGTTTTCAGATATGGTGGAATTTCTGTTGATTGCATTAAATCTTCCCTGGAAATATTCATCTTTCCAATTTCTCATTGAGTTCGAATTATATCCCCACATCAAGTCGTACATAACCGTTGTTTCGTGGTAACCTGACATTGGCATGTTATCACTATCGGTACGATAATAATTAACTTTTGTATTGAATTTAATCCATTTGTTGATTGGCGATTCGAAAGAGAATGAGAAGGATTGCTTTTTAAAACCTGTATTTGGTAAAATCCAGTCATTTTTAGTGTCAGTCATTGAGAAACGGACATTTGTTCCTTCTCCATTGCTGCCGTTAATTGAAACAGAATTATTATATGTAACTCCACTTTGGAATATTCCTGTAAACCAATCATCCTGATATACAAAGGGTGTTTTTTCTATTAACCCTGTTTCCCAGTTTTTACCTGCATATTGATAACGAAGTTTATTTGCATCAAATTTTTCACCCCATGCATAACGGGAAAGGTTTCTTTTCGGGTTATCAGAAGATCCTGTTTGAGCAGACGTTAAAGTCCAAAAGTTGTATGGATCAAGACCCATGTCGGAGCCTGAGCCATATTCCTTCTGAAAATCTGGCCAGTACCCTGCATTTTCAACAACTACAGAAGAACTAACAGCTACACCAACGCCTTTGTTCTTGCGGCCTGATTTTGTTGTAATTACAATTGCCCCATTTGCAGCACGTGAGCCATAAAGGGCTGTAGCGGCAGGCCCCTTTAATACGGAGACGGATTCAATATCTTCCGGGTTAATATCGCTGGCCCCATTACCGAAGTCAACAGGGAAATCACCACCTGAATTGGTATAACTACTGCTTGACGATGTTGCAGTTGTACCTGATCTGATGGGCACACCATCAACAATAAAAAGAGCTTCATTACTGCCGTAATTAAGTGATTGGTCTCCACGAAGTGTTACGCGCACAGAACCAATAGGTCCTGTACTGGCCCCGTTCATTGTAAGACCCGCAACTTTACCTGACATTCCGTTTAACCAGTTACGCGAAGGAGCCTGGGTGAGATCTTCACTGCCGACTTTACTCACTGCATATCCAAGCGATTTCTGTTCCCTGGTCAAACCTAAGGCAGTTACAACAACCTCATCAATACCTAGTGCTTCCTCTGTTAATGTGATATTAATTGTAGTTTGACCAGTTACTTTTATTTCCTGGGGTTTCATCCCCACAAACGAAAAGACGATGGTTGCCCCCGCAGGTAAATCTGCTATTGTATAATTGCCATCAAAATCGGTGATGGTCCCCTTTGTGGTACCTTTTACCACCACAGTAACCCCGGGTATTACTTCTCCCGCCGGGTTTGTTACTTTTCCACTCACCGATTTTGCCTGCTGTGACGAACTTGCAGGACCCTCGTTTTTTGGTTTGATGATGATGTTTTTTCCTACGATCTCATACGTTATTGAAAGATCATTCCCCAGATTGGTGAGAACTTCTTCAATTGTCTTCGATTGAAAGTCGACATTAATCCGTTGGTCCTCGTCAATTTGATCTTTATTGAAGAAGAAATAGACTTCAGATTGTTTCTCGATAGCATCTAATATTTCAGAGAAAGATGCATTGTTCATTTTTAAATCCAATCGCGTTTTCTGCGCTGCAACATTTGCCGAAACATGGATTACGGCAAAAAGCATTATGAAAAAGTTTAGTTTCATAATTAATACTAGTTTTTTTAGTGGGGGCATGCCTCCGCCACTCCGTTGAAGTTTTTTTTTCATAAATTTGAATGTTAATCGTTAAAAAAATGATCTTCGTTTTTTTACAACAGGGATAGTTGGTAGCTGTTCCTGTTGTTTTTTTGCATGAGCCTTCATTCTCGTGCAGTATTACAAAAATCAAGTGTCAAATATATCTTCCATTTTTATTGATTTTATTAATTAGTTATTAATAATCTGTAACATTTTGCTATCACTTTTCAATCCAAATGTCACGACCTTTCATGTGATATTTCAATGAAGTTGACCGTTCGATGGTTTCCAGTGCATCCAAAATATTTTTATTGTACTCAAACATTCCCCGAAACCGCAATTGTCCCATCTGTTCATTTTTAAGATAAATGTGGACATCGTATAATTTTTCAAGTTGCTGAACAATGGTTTTCAGATCGGCATCTTTGAAAATGTATTTTCCGTTGCGCCATGCAGTCAGCATATACGTATCGGTCTTTTCAATGTTCAATTTTTTATTGTCTGTTTGGTAAACTGCATGATCTCCCGGATTGAGTTCAACCGGCGCCTGCCCTGGAAGATCATTGAACGAAAGTTGAATCCGCCCTTCTTCCAAAGTCGTTTCTGTGGTTGTTTCGTCTGGATAGGCTTTTACATTAAACGAGGTTCCTAGAACTTTTACCTGCACGTCAGATGTTTCAACAATAAACGGTTTGTACCGATCTTTTGCAACTTTAAAATATGCTTCCCCCGTCAGCTTTATTAACCTGTTTTTATTCCAACGTGTTGGATTATATTGAATTGTGGATCCGGTATTCAGCCATACTTTGGTGCCGTCAACCAGCACACATTCGGCAATTTGTCCTTTGGGTGCTGTCACTTCACAAAATAAATCTTTCGAAAAACCAGCATTGTGAGTTCCTGCATACCATCCGATAGCTAGGAAAAAAGGGATTGCAAGAACCGCCGCAATTCGATAAAAAAGTAGAAGCTGTGACTTTTTTTGTTTTTGGCGAAGTTGAAGTTTTATTTGATCTTCTATTTTCTTTTTATCCTTCAATATTTCTTCTGAAGAAAATAATTTGTGGCTAATTTGCCAAATATGTTCGTTTTCTTCAAAAAGTTTTTTGTTTTTAATATCGAAATTAATCCAGTTATCTAGTTCTGTTAATTCCTCATTCGTCGCCTCGTCGCTGAGTTTTTTGCCAATCAACATTTGGGAATAATTATTTTCAGATTCCATTTGCCTTTCGAAATTTTTATTTATTGCTTAGGCGACAAAGTTGATGGATACCCTGTAAGGAATTCATTTTTTCTTTGAAAAAAGAAAAAATAATAAGTTAATTGATTGATATTGAGATAATTTATCTCTCATTTTTTTTAGAGCAATACTGATTTGCATTTCAACCGTTTTTACAGAAATATCCAATCGGTCGGCAATTTCCGAGTATTTTAGCTCATCGAAACGACAAAGCATAAAAATATCCCTGCACCTGGGCGGCAGTTCCTGTATTGCATTGTTGATCTTGTCATTAAGCTCGGCCTCTTCAATTTGATCATGAAACCAACCTTGCTCATCTTTTTCCCGAAAGCTTTGCAAATATTTGGTTTCAACCTTCCGGTGTTTGAGTATGTCGAAGGCCTCGTTTTTTACTGCCTGAAAAAGGTATGATTTTAATGAAAAAAGAATATCCAAATTTTTATGGCTGATCCAAAGATCAACAAAAACCTGCTGGACAATGGAGCGAGACAAATCAAAATCATGAATTATATTATCTGCAAAAAAGCAAAGCCGGGGGTAATACAAATCGAATGCTTTGTTGAAAGCATTTTCATCTCCTTCCTTAATTTTTGAAAATAATTGCTCTTTGTATTCATGAACCATAATGTGAACAAATATATGAAAAATGGAGATGAAGTTAGTTGGTGAGAGTAAGGGGATTTCAATATATTGTATGCATTTCCCGGTTTATTTTATGAAAGGGTATAACGGCTTTTTTTATTTGACCGAAATTAATTTTTCGTGAACCAAATATTTTACCGGAGTTTCTTTCATATAATTATTTTAGGAAACTCCGGTAAAATTAGTTTGCAGGTTTATTTCATTAAACAAGTAAGGTCTTTCGGACGCGTCATCGTTTCTGTATAAACATTTCCGAAACGGTCGGTAACAGTTATTTCAAGAGTTGACGTAGCACTTGAGGCTGTAACTTTGAACATGTGGGCAGTTGTACCGGTGACAAACGAATCAGTAGGAACTGCTCCTGCATTTAATCGTTTCGCTTCGTAGGAAATAATGTGCAACGGGTCCTTTGCTGACACGCGGTTGATGGTTAGCGTTTTGCCCGCTTCTTTGACTTCGATTTTCCATTTCGGATCGTATCCCCAAACGTTGATTAAGACTTCGTTGTTACTGTTCGCATTCGCATAAACACCGGCATACGAAGCCAATGCTGCATCGGTAGAGTTGGGGGCAAATTTTGCCGCTGTAATTTGCACCTTATTTAAGTCGTACGACCTGAATTGATAATTCTTTACACTCCCGATACTTTTATAATACCATTTGAGATCGGCGTCATTTATTTCCCACACTCCATAACCTCCGGGGCTACCATCGGTGCAAGTATGATTGCCGGCATACCCGTTTTTCCCAGTCCACCACCAGGTGGCACAAACTGCCGCTGTATTGTGTTCTATCAGCGATTCCGAAGATTCAACAGAATAATTGATATGTGTGTGGCCACTTAATAAATGTACTTTGGAAAAACCTTGTAACGAAGAAGTTAACTCGCTTCCGTTATTGAGCCCGATACTATTTACTGCATTGCCATTGCTGTCGAGTGTTGGATTTCTATATAATGGAATGTGCATGGCAACGACAATCGGTGTATTCTTGTCTTTTATGGTTGCCAAATCTTTTTTCAGCCAAGCCATCTCGTCTGCAACAATAACATCGTTATAGTTACGGGCTCCTACTACTCCCTGAGAACCACCAGTATTGAGATATTCTATATCATCCAGTACGATGTAGTGGACGCTTCCTAAGTTAAACGAATAATAAGTGGGACCCACTACGCTTTTGAATTTACTCTCGGCTAACCAGTTGTTGGCAAAATAAGGGTCATTGTCGTGATTTCCCATTGTATTAAATACCGTACAATTGATTTTATTCATCTGAGTAAGGTATTCAGGAAGTGCAAAATTATTTTCATACCAGTATATATCCCAACTCATATCGCCCAGAGTCAGTACATAAACTTTTGTTCCGGCTGATTGATATGTGTTGATGGTGGAATTTACATCAGGCAGAACATTGCCTGTAAATTGTGAAAGGTCATCATTCCGGTTTGCCAAATGCCAGTCGGCCATTGCCAGAACAACATGTTTGTTGTTATTTGCACTGATTAATGAAAAATCCTTTTGCTCAACAGTGCTTCCTCCGGCAAGTCGTTTAAAAAATTGTGGAATATTGTTGTCGGTAGTAATCTCGTAATTTCCCGGTATAGAAATAAATACATATCCGCTTTGCTTTTGAGATGCAAGGTAGTAGATACCACTGCCATTGGTTGTTGTTACTTCGTACCCATCGGAGACAACCACGTCAGAAATACCTTTCCCATCGCAATAGACGACACCCTTGACGGTCATTCCGGCTACATCGGGAATGATGATTCCGGCTATAACATTGATGGCAAGCGATCCGAGGAGGAGGCTTTTGCTGCCTCTTATTACTGTAATCTTATAGGTGCCGGAAGAAATTCCGTCGGGTAGGGGAAAGGTTACCGTCTGCTCTGTAACGGAACTGACAGTGCTGGTATATACTTTGCTCTGATCTGATGCCAAGGCCAGTTGAATCTGGTCATTTGAGGCAAAACCTTTTCCGGTGAGGGTAATGTTGCCGTTGGGAGCAAGATCTAAACTCGAAGGGATCGAGACTCCTGTAATTTTAAGATCGTCTGATGGGTCTGGAGCGGGGTCTTCCTTACAACTGTATAGCGTACTTACCAGACCGATGAAAATAACGATTAAGATTGAATTAATTTTAAACATGTGGAATTCGTATTTTTTAGTTTTATCTCAGGTCTGCCTTTTTTCAACACTTTTTGCGTTTATCTTCATTATTTAGGATTTGACCTGTTCTGTCTTATTTTCCAGTCTGTTGTGTGAAATTTGACTTTCGGATCAGCAACATCATTACATTTTACGATCAATGCTCCTTCTTTTTCCCAATATGATTTTACCGTGTATCCATTCATCGAACCATCTTCCGGCCCACGGACAGTAACATCATCGGGGTTTACTACTATTTTTAACCCGAATGATTCATTCAGCATGTCCATATCTCCGCGACTGTTCCCACCTACAATAAGCGGACGTGCTTTGATAAATGTTTCTATCGTATGCGCTTTTCCATCGTCTTGTGGAATAGGAGGAATGATTTCACCAGTCGTTATTCCATCTTTAATCACACATTTGGCTCCAACTACATAAATGTTTGACATCCCGAACTCTTCAGAAACAAACTTCTGATAAAGTTGTTCAGGTGACGCAGTCAAAATCCAAACTTCGAAGCCATACTCTTTCAGGTTGGCAATAAATTCTTTCATTTCCGGATAGAACTTTCCTTTATATGATTTGCGGTAGCAATCGTAGCCAATTGTTTCAATTTCTTCCGGAGTTAATCCTGATAGAAAATGAACCCTATCTTCAACGTATGGTTTTCCGACATTGTCACCGTCTTTAACCATCCTGTTGAGAATTGCAAGTTTTTCCTTCGCCTCTTTATCATTTCTTTTTTTTAGCACTTCATCGGCATATTGATAAAGAGCTTCATCGGCCAGATAATGAGGAACCTGGCCAAAGGTGGTTCCGTCACAGTCAAACACGGCAACCTTCCTTTCTTTCATGGGGATGGTTGAATTTAATAAACTTTCGAGTTTGTCATTTATTTCCTGCGACCAGCCTTTCACCGGGCGAAAAGTTTGGGCTTGTATTTCTTGTAACAAGCAAAATGGAAACAGAAAACAAATTATTGCGATTTTTTTCATGTTCTTCTTCTTATACGGAGCAAGGCTCCCCTTTGTTTAGGGAGCCTTCTTCGTTTTAGTTTATGTATATAAAATTACATCTTTCATAGATCTATTCTCAATGTAGAGTACAGGCAGCTTTTTCTCTTTTCCATGTTGTAGCGGAGAAAAATGCAGCTAAAATGCTGGCAACAATAAAAATCCAGAACGTTGCCTCCCACCCAAAATCAGCGTTATCGGCAACTGCTCCGATTAAAACTTTTGACAAGAGAGCATCACCTATCAGATATCCAAATAATCCGACAAATCCGGCGGCTGTGCCTGCTGCGTTTTTTGGAACCAGATTGACTGCTTGAACTCCGATAAGAGCAACAGGTCCATAAATGAAAAATCCTATTCCGATTAAAGAGGAATAGACAACCGTTACGGTGGTAGAAACAGGATCAGTAGAAAATGTCTGAGCGAAAAATGATGCTATCGGTGCAGCTTTCCAATACAAAACAATACATACTGCAACAAGTAACATATATATTACGTTGGCAGGGGCACATCTTCCTTTGAATAGTTTTGCCGAAATCAATCCGCATAAAATTGTCCCCGGAATACCTGCATAATTGTGCAATGAAAAGGCCATTTTACTCTGAGCGCTATTTAGCAAACCAGACTCCTGACAGTAAGTTGGAGACCAGTCGCCGATACCATACCGTACCAGGTATACAAATATATTTGCCAACGCAATCAGCCAAAGAATTTTATTCTTGAATATGTATTTTATGAATAATTCCTTGATCGGAATTTTTGCATCAGAACTCAGCTCTTTTTTTACAGAGACATCATTTCTGTACTGATCAATGGGAGGTAATCCACAGGACTGAGGTGTATCTCTCAAAGCCCACCAGCAGAATATAGCTATCACCAAAGCGATTGCGCTGGGGAATACAAAAACGGATCTCCAGCTTTGTTCCACCATTAACCCACCGCCAATATCCACCAAAAAGAAACCTCCGATAAGAGTTGTTCCGACAGCAGCAAGATTTCCCATCAATCCGCTTCCGAATGTATGTGAAGTGTTCCATACGGACATTTTAAAGCTTCGCTCGTTATGAGAGAACCAGTGAACCATAACTCTCCCGCAGGGAGGCCATCCCATTCCGGAAAGCCATCCAATAATCAGCATAAATGTGAAAATGATAGCAACCGAACTTGTTGCAAATGAAAATAATCCCACAGACATCATCAGAATAGAGGAGAGAATCAATCCGATTACCAGAAATTTTCTGGCATCAGAACGGTCGGATAATGCCCCCATTATAAATTTACTGAATGCATAGGCAATAGAAATGGCAGAGAGAGCAATTCCCAGTTGTAATTTAGTATAGCCCAATCCTCCACTTTCTATCGGTTGAATCATTCCTGGAATTGCGATGGCGAGATTTTTCCGAACAAGATAATATGCAGCGTAGCCCAAAAATGCACCTAAAAATACCTTAAGTCTCATTTTTTTATATTCTGCATCAATCTTCTCCTTTGGCAATAATTCCTTGTTTGCCGGAGGCTTCAGCATGTTTGATATGATGTTCATTTTTTATCTTTTCATTTGTTTTTCTCACGAACACAAAAGTAACAGACTGGTATTACAAAATATAGCCTTTTGCCAAATTTGTAAAATCGGTTACTTGCTGTTCTGCCCATTCTCCTGTTTTGTTCATTTCTTTGGCCATAATCGAAGCAACTTTCGGCGCCATTTCGATTGCAGCTTTTGCATCCAGGAACAATGCCCTTACCCGGCGTGCCAAAACATCTTCAACGCTCTGTGCTTGTTCTTCCCTGACCGCCCAAATAACATGAGCTACCGTAAACGTGTATTTCGGATGCAAAAGAGTTGCATTCTCTTTGTCTTCGTTTTTCAGTACATTGATTTTCTCGACGTCGCTGCCATATACATAGTTCCAGTTCGAATCGTCGATTTTTTTTGCGTATCCATGTACTTTCAGATTCTTTGTAATGCATTTTTTGGGAGTCAAATCGCCCATTTGAATAGCAAGATTCACCGCGTCCTCGCCCATTTCGCGATAGGTCGTCCATTTCCCGCCGGTAATCGTAAGTAATCCCGATTTCGATTTATATGTTTTATGGTTTCTTGAAATTTCTTTTGTCTTTTTCGATTCATCGTGGCTCGGAGCTGCCAATGGACGCAACCCGGCAAATACACACAGCACATCGGCCCTTGTTGGTTTTATATCAAGGTACTGACCAGCCTGATCTAAAATGAAATTCACTTCTTCTTCCAGTGCGCGTGGTTCCAGTACTGCTTCGTTTAACGGAGTGTCTGTCGTTCCCAAAACGACTTTCCCGTGCCACGGGACGCCGAACAACACGCGTCCGTCTTTCGTCTTTGGAATCATCAATGCCGAATTGCCCCCTAAAAATTTACTGTCAACAACCAAGTGTACTCCCTGGCTCGGACGAACTTTCTTTTTGGTTTCCGGTGCATCCATTTTCATAATATCATCGACAAAAACGCCGGTGGCATTAACGACAACTTTTGTATTTATGGTGTATTGTTCTCCTGATAGCTGGTCAATAGCAACGACTCCTGTAATTTTCCCCGAATCATCTTTTATCAATTCGGTTACTTTTATGTAATTCAAGCACACAGCTCCATGATCTACTGCAGTCTGGGCAAGTGTGATGGCCATACGGGAATCGTCAAACTGCCCGTCATGATAAACGACCCCACCTCTCAATCCGTCTTGTTTCAATGCGGGGATTTCTTTTCTTACCGTTTTTTTCAGAAGAGGCAACGAACGACCAAGTCCTAACCGTCCGGCCAGAACATCATACATCGTCAGACCGATGGTGTAAAACGATTTTTCCCACCATCGATAATTGCCGATAATAAAACGCATATCTTTTACCAAATGGGGGGCATTTTTTCTCATGCGGCCACGTTCGTGCAATGCTCCTATTACCATTTGAACATCTCCCTGCGCCAAATAGCGGACTCCTCCATGAACTAATTTAGTACTTCGACTGGAAGTACCTTTCGCAAAATCTGACTGTTCTAGTAAAATTGTACGATAGCCCCGGCTGGCAGCATCTACAGCAGTTCCTAACCCGGTAGCTCCTCCTCCGACAACAATAAAATCCCATTGCTGTTTGGAGTTTTTCAATTGTTTGATGAGATCTTCTCTTTTCACTTTATTTTGTGTTTTAATATGGTTTTAACGATCGACTTTTATGAATAACCTTTTAATATTCTATTTCTCCATTCATCGTTTTGAATGTGTAAATGTTTCCTAATTGTAAAAACAATATAAAAATAGAAGGTGTTTTTAATAAATCAAAATAAAAACGAAAGTTTTTGAAATTTATTTGTTTTGATATGGTCTATTTTTAGGTTTCATATTCTATTTTATATGTTCCGATTTTCGGTTCTGTTTTATTATATTCGAAGGAATGAATAAACGTACTTGTCTGATTTTTTTCCACTTCTTTCTTTTGTTCTTAGCAAATTGGATGAAAATCGTATGAGTAATTAATCCATTAAAATATTCATGTTTTTTTATCTGTATTTAGGAGATTGAAAATTCAAGAGATTTATAAAATAGCATTCTCACCCGGTTCTATAAGCATTGATTGTCGGTAGTTGCGTCTATTTATGTGATTGAGATTTTAATGTTGATTCGTCAGTTACACTTTTATTTTATACCTTTGGTTACGATTAAAATATTTCAATTAATTAGACAACTCATGAGAAATATTGCAAAAAGGCATAAGATAATATTAACCGAATTGGAAAAGGACGGCTATGTCAGGGTGCAAGATCTAAGTGATCGGTTAGGTGTTTCGGAAGTTACTATTCGAAAGGATTTGAAAGAACTCGAAAAAAGAAAAATGCTTTTCCGAAGTCATGGAAGTGCAAGTCCGGTGAGTTCCCTTATTGATGACCGGCATATTGACGAGAAAGAGAAAATTCAGGTCGACGAGAAGTTGCGCATTGCTGAAGCTGCAAATTTGTTATTGAAAAAGAACGACCGGATTATTATTGCTTCAGGAACGACTGTATTGAATTTCGCGCAAAAGATTACGCTTACAGAACCTCTTACTGTAATTACTTCTTCTGTAAAAGTGACCCTGTCTCTTTATTATAAACCGAATATAGAAGTGATCCAGTTGGGAGGGTCAACACGGAAAAACTCTGCTTCAGTTATTGGACCGGATGCTGAAAGTTTGCTGAGTGAATTGATGTGTAATAAGTTATTCATCGGGGTCGATGGGATCGATCTTGATTTCGGATTAACAACCAGCAATATTGCAGAGGCTCATCTCAATCAATACATGATAAAAGCGGCACAGGAAGTAATCGTTCTGGCAGATTCGTCGAAATTTGGAAAACGAGGGTTTGGTAAAATTTGCGACATTGGTCAAATTCACAAAATTATTACAGACAAAGATGCTCCTCTCAATATTGTACAAATAATCCGTGAAAGAGGAATTGAGGTTGTATTGGTCTGATAAAAATGGTCATTGCTGTCAGATAAACAGGTGTATCAATTAAAAAAGGCCCCAAAATTGAGCCTTTAATATTATGCAGCTATTCCTGTAAATGCCTGATCGAGGATTTCAGGGTACATATCCTCAAAATTTTCGTAGCACCAATTTTTTAATTTTTTCAGGTCCGGCGCTTCGACCCATTTAATACACTTTTTAAGTTCTTTGTGGAATAGCTGTCTGCTAAAACTAACCTTCGGTAATATTACCTTAGCGTATTCTAACATAGTTTTCTGTTTAAATTGTTTCTTAAAAATAACGGTTCAAAACTCCATTTAATATGCTCTAAAATAGGCTTAACATTCTTTAACAGGTGTTCGTGCCTTTCTTCTTTTTAATTTACTGAAAGTCAAATGAATGAAGATTTTTTTTCTCACATGTTTCAAAACATTTGTATGGAATTGAACTTCGTTACGAAAAAAGAAAAACAATTTTACTCCATGTCGATAATTGCTTTAACAAATCCTGAAATCCGTTCCCCCAATGTTAAATCTCCTTCAAGCACTTTTACAAAGGCGCTTCCGATAATGGCCCCACCAGCGTATTTACAGGCATTTTGAAAGGTCTCGTGATTGGAAATTCCGAACCCGATTAACCGCGGGTTTTTTAGTCCAAGCTGGTTGACACGCACAAAATAGTCGGTGTGATAGTCGGTCACACTTTGTTTCATGCCGGTGGTCGACGAGCTCGAAACCATGTAAATGAAGCCGGATGATTCGGCATCGATTTGCCGGATTCGTTCATCGGAAGTTTGCGGTGTAATCAGCAAAATATTGTGCAGTTGGTGCGCCTCGAAGAGAGATTTGTACTTCGAAAGGTATTCATCCATGGGCAGATCGGGAATGATCAGCCCGTCGATGCCCACTTCCTGACATTTTTTGCAGAAATTTTCGATTCCAAATTGCAGGACAGGGTTCAGGTATCCCATCAGGATCAATGGGATTTTTACTGTTTTGCGGATGTCCTGCAATTGTTCAAAAAGTTTCTTTACGCTCATCCCATTTCTGAGGGCAATCAGGCTGCTGTTCTGAATAACAGGCCCATCGGCTACCGGATCGGAAAACGGCATTCCTATTTCGATCAGGTCGGCGCCATTCTTTTCCAATTCCTGAATAATGGTGACGGTATCGTTTATTTCAGGATAGCCGGCAGTGAAATACACCGACAGGATGTTTTTATTTTTCTCCTGAAAAAGTTGGTTAATTCTATTGTTCATGATTTTATTTTTTTTTAATGCCTCGGGCTACAAACTTCAGGCAGCAAGCAAAAAAACTTGAAGCATGTGGCATATAGCCTGGTGCTTTTTAATATCCCAAATAATTCAAATAGGTTTCCATGTCCTTATCACCCCGACCGGAGATATTTACCACCGTAATGTCTTCGGGTTTCATACTGATTTTTTCCAGCCCCGCCAATGCGTGGGCCGATTCGAGTGCCGGAATAATTCCTTCTTTTTGCGTCAGCAACATAACGGCTTTCAGAACTTCGTCGTCGGTTGCCCAAATGTATTTGGCCCGGCCTGTTTTATGCAAATTTGCATGCATCGGCCCAATCCCGGGATAATCCAGTCCGGCTGAAATCGAATACGCCTCGTTGATTTGTCCATCCTCGTCCTGCAACACATACGAGCGGAAACTGTGCAAAACGCCCACCGTTCCTTTGGTAATAGTTGCTGCTGTTTCGTGTGTATCCACACCTTTCCCGGCCGCTTCAACGCCAATCAGTTCCACATCTTCATCATTCAGGAAATGATAAAAAGCACCGGCGGCATTGCTTCCTCCACCAACACAAGCCATCACCCGGGTTGGTTTCTCGCTTCCGGTCTGTTCGTCGAGCTGCCACCTGATTTCTTCAGAAATAACCGATTGAAACCGGGCTACTATATCCGGGTACGGATGTGGCCCCATGGTCGACCCGATGATGTAAAAAGTGTCGAGCGGATTGTTGATCCAGTCGCGCATAGCCCCGTTGGTAGCATCTTTCAGTGTTTTGCTGCCCGATTCAACCGCAACCACTTCGGCTCCCAGCATCCGCATTTTTTTTACATTCGGCGCCTGGCGTTCCACATCGATAGCTCCCATATAAACAATACATTTCATTCCCATGAGTGCACAAACAGTAGCGGTTGCCAGCCCGTGCTGACCAGCGCCTGTTTCGGCAATGATGCGGGTTTTGCCCAATTCTTTGGCCAGCAGAATCTGTCCAATTGTATTGTTTATTTTGTGCGATCCGGTGTGGTTGCAATCCTCGCGCTTCAGGTAAATATGCGATTGATAATGTTCCGACATCCGTTTGGCATAATACAGAGGAGACGGACGCCCTACATAATTTTTCAGCAACCCGATGTATTCCTGCCTGAAATTATATGAATTGATAATCCGCAGGTAATTGTTCCGAAGTTCTTCCACATTGGGATACATCATTTCGGGAATGAATGCCCCGCCGAATTCGCCGTAATAACCTTTGTCGTTTACTTGGTAGTTCATATTTAATATTTTTATACAGCCCCCTTCTGATTCCCCCGAAGGGGGAAAGGTTTGAGCCTGATTCTTATTTTGTTTTCTCAATTTTATAATTCGTTATTGGTTATTTTTTTAATCTCAATGATAAATCTCCGGACCTTTTCAACATCTTTTATCCCGGGACTGATTTCGAAACCGCTGTTGATGTCGATCCCGAAAAGCTGAGGATGATGAAACTTCCGGATGCTTTCCACATCGTCGGGACCAATTCCTCCGCTCAGGAAAAAAGGTACATCCAGATGGTAATTTTCGAGCTGTTGCCAGTTGAATTTCTGCCCTGTTCCGCCCGGCAGACTTCCTTTGGTGTCGAACAAAAAATAATCGCAACAATTCTGGTATTCTTTCAATATTTCAAAATCGAATGATTCGTTGATGGGAAACGCTTTAAAAACCGGCAATCCTGATTTTTTTATTTGGCGGCAATAGTCCGGTGTTTCCTGCCCGTGCAACTGGATGGCATCCAGCTTCCATGCCCGGCCGGTTGCAAGAACCTGCTCCGGTATTTCGTTTACAAAAACACCTACTTTTCGAATTGTTTCACAAACCGCATCCAAAATTTCAGTTTGTGCATCGAAACCCGCAAAGCGTTTACTTTTCGGGTAAAAAATGAAACCCATGAAATCGGGTTTTTCTGCTGCAACTCCGGCAATGTTTCCCGGATCGCGCATCCCGCATACTTTTATTTTCAAAGCCCCCTTCCTGACCTTCCCCCCTGGGGGGAAGGAAATTTCAGGAACATGTTTTTGTATTTTAACCCTGTTCATAGGTAAGTTACTTCAAACGATTAATAAATTCGGCACAAGCTTTTGCCGGATCGCCAGTCTTCATAAATGTTTCGCCAATCAGGTACCCTTTGAACCCGGCCGCTCGTAATTTACTGATGCTTGCCGGATCGGAAATTCCGCTTTCCGAAATCTTTACAAACTGCCCGGGAATAAGTTTACTCAACTGTACAGAGGTTTCCACATCGACTGTAAAAGTACGAAGGTCGCGGTTATTTACCCCGACAATATCGACATGCGGATTCAATTTTACAAGTTCTTCTTCGTTGTGTATTTCCACCAATACCTCCAACCCCAGTTCTTTGGCTTTCAGGGTGAGTTCCAGTAAAAGTTCTTTGCTCAGACTTTCAGCAATCAGTAAGATCAGGTCGGCGCCATGCGCTTTTGCTTCGTATATCTGGTACGGATCAAGCATGAAATCTTTGCGCAGAATGGGTATTCGGGGATTGGCAAAACGAGCTTTGGCCAGGTTCTCGATTGATCCGCCAAAATATTCTTCGTCGGTTAAAACCGAGAGGCCACTTGCCCCGGCAGCGGAGTAGGCAGCAGTGGTTTCGGCAATGTCGGCCTGGTTGTTGATTACTCCTTTCGAGGGCGATTTTGTTTTGAATTCGGCAATAATCCCGCTCGCCCCATCGGCAAGCAGAGCGGCCTTCAGGGAGTTGCATGTTCTTTTAAAATAAGGTGAAGCTATCAGGCTTTCGATAGGAAAGAGCTTCTTCATTTGGGCAATTTCCTGCCGTTTTGTTTCGTTTATCTGATCGAGTATGTTCATGAAATTTACGATTTGCTATTTACTATTTATTCGGGTGCAGCGATTTTTAATCGCTGGTTTTATCGGAAGTTAAAAACTTCCGCACCCATCTTTACTCTGCAAGTAATCGTTTGAAAACTCGCAGTGCCTTGCCTGCTTTCAGTGATTCACCGGCTTCTTCCACGCAGTCGGTCAGCGATTTGTCCGGAGAGATACACTGTATCGCCAGTGCTGTATTGGCAATTACCACATTTCGCTGCGCCGGTGTGGCATTTCCTTCCAAAACATTTTTAAATATTTTGGCTGCATCGTCTACCGAATTTCCTCCTGAAAGTTCTTCCGGGGCAACGGTTCGGAACCCGAAATCGGCAGAAGAAAGGTTGTCTTCGGTTTGGCCGGAAACGAAGCGGGCATCGCCGGTGAGCGAAATTTCGTCGTAGCCATCCAGGCTGTGTACAATCAGGTAATTTTGTTTGCTTTCGGTAAAAACATGATGATAAAGGTCCATGATTTCGAGATCGGAAACGCCCACCAACTGGTTCTTCGGAAACGACGGGTTGATAATCGGGCCCATCATGTTGAACAATGTTCGCACTTTCAGTGCTTTGCGAACTGGGCCAACGTGTTTCATTGCCGGGTGAAACAACGGGGCATGCAGGAAGCAAATGCCGGTTTTCTCAATTTCGCGGCGTAATTTTTCTTCGTTATTACTGAATTGATATCCGAAGTACTCGAACATATTCGATGCACCGCTAACCGACGACAAGCCGTAATTTCCGTGCTTGGCTACTTTGTACCCGGCGCCAGCCAATACAAAACAACTGAGCGTCGAAATGTTGAAGGTGTTTTTTCCGTCACCGCCCGTGCCCACTATATCCGTTGTATTGTATTCCGAAAAATCGATGGGGACGCATAAATCGAGCAATGCCTGCCGGAACCCGGCCAATTCTTCTGCTTTAATCTTCCGCATGCGGAAAACCGTGAGAAATGAAGCAATTTCTGATTCCGAAAATTCACCCTGTCCGATTCGGGCCAGGATGGAACGGGCTTCTTCTTTTGTAAGATTATTGCCTGTATATAGATTGTCTAAAATGTTTTTCATAAAATTCCAAATTCCAAATTCCAAATTCCAAATAGTTTTTTCTGATAATAATAGTTGTTTTTATAGCCCCTCTTTTGGAGAGATTGAAGAGGCCTTCAGCCAGTTTTCGATTATTTTTTCGCCCAGCGGTGTCAATACCGATTCGGGGTGAAACTGAACGCCCTGCACGTTGAACTGCTTGTGCTGCATCGACATAATCATTCCATCTTTGTCGTAACTGGTTACTTCGAAACAGTCGGGCAGGTTTTCGCTGCTTACAATCCACGAATGGTAACGCCCGGCGGTGAAAGTTTCGGGCAAACCTTCGAAAAGGCAGGTTTTATTACTGGTGGTGGTTACCGGCGTGGAGACCCCGTGCAATACCTTGTTCATGTTCTCCAATTTTCCGCCGAAAGCTTCGCCAATAGCCTGATGTCCGAGGCAAACACCCAGGATGCTTTTCGTTGGTGCATATTCGCGAATAATATCCAGCAGCAAGCCGGCTTCTTCGGGAATGCCCGGCCCGGGTGAAAGCACAATTTTGTCGTACTTCTCCAGATCGGAAAGTTCCAACTCATCGTTTCGGATTACATCAACCGGCAAACCCGAAATTTTTTTGATTGCATGCACCAGGTTGTAGGTGAACGAATCGTAATTATCAATTACGACTATGGCCTCCCCCTTACCCCTCCCAAGGAGGGGAGATTTAAAATCTATGTTATTTGTTGGTCTCATTATACAGTCTGTTGTTGTTATTTCCATCTCCCTTTCCCTTTGGGGAAGGGTCGGGGATGGGGCTTTTTTTATTTTATTTCTTTTGCTATTTCAATGGCTTTTTTCAATGCGGCCAGTTTGTTTTTCACTTCCTGAAGTTCGCTTTCTTCGTTTGATGAAGCGACAATTCCTGCTCCGGCCTGATAAAACAACCGGTTATTTTTACTCAGGAACGAGCGGATCATAATGGCATGGTTCAGGGTTTTGTCGAAACCGATGTAGCCGATGGCGCCCCCGTAATAGCTCCTGCGTTGGTTCTCGTAGGTGTCGATCAGTTGCATGGCGCGATGTTTGGGCGCTCCCGAAAGGGTTCCGGCAGGGAATGAATTACCCAGGACAGTTAGCATATTGGCGTCTTCAGGCAATTTCCCCGATACTTCGGAAACCATGTGGATAACATGCGAAAAATACTGTACTTCGCGGAAACTGTCGACAATTACATCGTTGGCGTTACGGCTCAAATCGTTGCGGGCCAGGTCGACCAGCATTACATGTTCCGCATTTTCTTTCGGATCGGCACACAATTGCTCAGCCAGTTTGCGGTCTTCGTCATCGTTCCCGGTGCGGCGGAAAGTACCGGCAATGGGGTTGATGATGGCGCGCCCTTTTTTAATGCGCAGCGAGGCCTCTGGGCTGGAGCCGAAAATGCGGTAATCACCATAATCGAAAAAGAAAAGATAGGGCGAAGGGTTCACGGTGCGCAAGGCACGGTACAGGTGGAAATCGTCGCCGGTAAATGACTGTGAATACTGGCGCGACAAAACAATCTGGAACACATCGCCACGGAAACAATGTTCTTTTCCTTTGCTTACCATGTATTTGTATTGTTCGTCAGTGATGTTCGACACCTCATCGTTGCAGGGTGTAAATGTAGTGGGAGCGAAGCTCAGGTTCCGCAGCAGGGATTCTATTTGCGTTATTTCCGCAACTTCCCCTTCCATCAGGTTTTCGATCAGGTAAATCATATTCTTGTGATGATCGATGGCGATCAGGTATTTGTAAAAACAATACCTTACTTCAGGAATGGCATATTCGGCTTTCTTTTCCGCAGTAATGTCAATCTTTTCGAAATATTTTATTCCGTCGTAACAGAGGTAGCCAAACAACCCGTTGGCCGGTATTTCCGAAAGATCGCCTTCGAGCTCGAATGATTTGAAAAAGGCATCCAGTTGTTGGTCGACCTTGCAGGTCTTGCCGACGGTCATTGTTTCTGTTTCCTGTCCGTTGCATTCAATGGTGATTTGTCCTTCGTCAACACTGAAGCAGGCTATTGGTTTGATACAAATGAACGAATAGGCATTTTCATTACCGTGGTAATCGGAACTCTCGAGCAAAATTGTTTTGGGAAATAACTCCCGGAATTTCATGTAAACGCTGACCGGGGTCAGGGTGTCTCCCAGTATTTTTTTTAGGTTTACTTTTACTTTTATTGTTTTCATTTATTATTTTTTTATTTTGATTCAAAAATTAGGCATAAAAAAAGCGGCTTACCGTGTACCGATAAGCCGCTTTCCTGTTGACAAAATGCAATAGTAGCTACTTCCTTCCACGGGATTGTGAAAAACTTCTGTGCCACCACCAATTTGTCAACATGATACTATTCATCTCAATTTGTTTTAAATAAAAAGACCTGCTTTATGAGAAACAGGCCAATATCTTAAAAATACCAATATGGCTATTACTCCTCATTTTTAATAAGAAGACCCCACCACGGAAGCCATATTGTATTTGTATTTTTGACCACTGTTATTTATTTGCCGTAAAAGAAGAAAATATAATTGGGAAAAACAATATTCAAATTGGAAATTAAGAATAATTATTCAGTTTCTTAATAAATGGAAGGGCATAGAAATAATTTGAGTGCAGTAAAGATTAGAGTTTTTGTAGATTCATGTACCCCTTCAAATGTCGAAATTTATTGATGTTGATTTCTTGCCGATTGTTCTTCCTATATCATTTTTTCGAAGGGTCCTCGCGCTTTTAGCAGATTACATCTTTATAAAATTTTTATGCTTAGTCGGCTAATTTTTACATATACTTTACACTATCCTTTTCTATTTTGTATGGTAATTGAATGTGTGTCACAGACTTTACAAACAGAGAAATATCCGGAATAATAGTTCATTTGTTTGTTCTTTATATGGTTCTGAAATTTAATATGTTAGAGACTCTCATCAAATACAACGGGATAAGCAAAATTAAGTTTTGCCCTCAGACATCTCATGTGGCTTAAAAGAAAATAGAATAATGAATCTCTGGATAATATTAAAAGTAATAAGCAGTAATCTTTTCATAACTGCGGGTGCGTTACTGGGGTGTGTTGGTGTTGCAATTTATTTTTCAGAGGAAACGCAGCCTTTTTTGATGTCTATGCTTATCTCATTTATCCTTGGGGTAATTTGTTTTCTGGTAAGTAAAAAATGGGGGAACGATGCTACAATAAAACAGAAAGAAGCCTATCTGACGGTAACGTTTTCTTGGCTTTTTTTGACTCTGATCGGATGTCTTCCATACATCTTCTCCGGATCCATTCCTTCTTTTGTGGATGCGTTTTTTGAATCCGTTTCTGGCTTCTCGACAACCGGGGCATCGATATTAACTGATATTGAAGTATTGCCAAAATCGATTTTGTTTTGGCGAAGTTTAACCCACTGGATTGGAGGTATCGGAATCATTGTACTCGTTATTATTATTATGCCGACCTTGCAAATAGGCGGTTATCATCTTTTTACTCTCGAATCGTCGTTACAGGAGAAGATACAGCCGAAGATAAAGGCGGTTGGGGCTCGTTTGCTATTGATTTACATTGGACTAACGGTTGCTGAAGTAATCCTGCTGTTGGTTGGGAAGATGAGTTTTTTTGAAAGTGTCTGCCATTCTTTCGGAACTGTTGCAACCGGCGGGTTCTCTCCAAAAAACACCAGTATTGCTTCGTATTCTCCTTATATACAATATGTAATTATGATTTTTATGCTCTTGGCAGGCATCAACTTTGTGGTTCACTATTACATACTGAAAATGAAATTTAAAAAGGTGAAAGAAAATGAGGAACTGAGATTTTATTTACTGGTCGTTTTTTTGATTGGTTCTATTGTAACAGCATCCTTGTATTTTACCATGAAAAAGCCATTTGAAGAAGCGTTTCGTGATGCCTTTTTTCAGGTTATTTCTATCATTACCTGTACCGGATTTGCCTCGGCCGATTATCTGCAATGGCCTGTATTTGCCTGGGTAATCATTTTCTTTGCGATGTTCCTTGGCGGAAGTACCGGATCAACGGCAGGTGGGATAAAAATGGCCCGGCATTTAATCCTGTTAAAGAATATTAAACGGTTTTTTCGCCAGTTGTTTTCACCTCATGCCGTATTGCAGATACGCCTGAATAAAAAGCCGATAAACGAAAATACAAACAGGTCGGTATTATCATTTATTGTAGTCTATTTGCTGGTTTTTCTGGCAGGAAGTATTTTACTAGTATTGCAGGGCATTGACGGAGAAACGGCCTCCAGTTCGGTGGCAACCTGTATGGCTGGAATTGGACCGGGAATCGGAACGGTTGGGCCGGTTAGTAACTTTGCTCATTTGCCCGACATGGGAAAACTGCTTCTTTCCTTTCTGATGCTTGTCGGACGCCTGGAAATATACCCCATATTGGTCTTGTTTTCAGTCAATTTTTGGAAAAAATAATTCAAAGAAACCCCATATTTTACAATTAAAACTCATGCCGAAAAGGGAATGTGATTTGTTTAATTTTGTATTTTTATAGGTAAAATGAATGAAAAGGTAATTTTAAAAAACAGGCGCTTCCCGGATTTTAATTCAAAGATTAATCATTACGTACTATCCTTTGCAATTGTTGGGGTTACAACATTGTTATGTATTCCCCTCTCCAATACCGAAAGTTACCACGTAGTTTCCTTCATATTGTTATTTGTTGTTTCCATTCTTGCTACCTTTATGGGGATCGGCCCTGTATTTATGGTCTCTACATTGAGCGCACTGGTTTGGAACTTTTTCTTTATTCCTCCCCATTATACATTTCATATCGATAAAGCAGAGGATATTTTAATGTTCGGCATGTTTTTCATTGTTGCCCTGGTAAATGGGGTATTGACAACCAAGGTGCGGAAACAGGAAAAACTGGCGCGGGAGAGAGAAGAACGGACTAATGCTCTGTTTCAGCTAACCCGGGAGCTTTCGAAAGCCTGCGGTATTGATGAGGTTCTGGTAACTGCCATTCGGAAAATAAATCACCACTTTTCGGTGAACTCTCTTTTTATTTTGCAGGATGGGAACAACATCCTGCATTCTTCCGGAAGGTTGCAAAAAGAAAAAAAACTTACGCCGGAAGAACACGAGGTGGCCGAGTGGGTATTTAAAAATTCCCGGATAGCAGGCTTTTTTACTGATACATTTCCTTTAGTTGAGTATACGTTTTATCCTCTCCCCGGGAATCGGCTTACTCCCGGCGTTTTAGCTGTAAAGTCTGAAAAACTGTTTTCTGGGAGTCAGAAAACATTTTGGGACACCTTCCTCTCACAGATTTCGAATGCACTGGAACGGGAATTTCTTGGAGAATTAGCTCAGAAAGCACGTTTTCTCGATGAATCGGACCGCTTGTACAAGACGTTGTTCAACTCGATCTCTCATGAATTGAGGATCCCTGTTGCCACCATTATGGGGGCTTCCGATACTTTACTGAATTCACCGCACCCTGGGAATATTCAATCCGCGTTAAGCAACGAAATATTTACTGCTTCGCTTCGCCTGAACCGGTTGATCGAAAATCTGCTGAATATGTCGCGCCTCGAAAGCGGCCATATTTCTGTACGTCTGGACTGGTACGATATAAATGATCTGGTGAATAAAGTTGCTGAAGATTTAAAGGATGAGATGAAACCCTATTCTCTGGAGATAAATATTCCGGAAAACATGCCTCTGGTTAAAATTGATTTTGGCCTGATGGAACAGGTATTGTATAACCTGTTGTTTAATTCGTCGCAATATGCACCGGCAACTTCGGTCATACAACTGAGTGTCGGCCACGAAAATAGTGAATTGATAATTCGAATAACAGACCAGGGCGCCGGATTCCCTGAAGAAGCATTGGAGAATGTATTTAAAAAGTTTTTTAGGGTCGACGGCAGCAAAACGGGCGGTCTGGGGCTTGGTTTATCAATCGTAAAAGGCTTTGTTGAAGCCCATAAAGGGTCGATAACGGTTTGTAACCGGAAAAACGGCGGTGCAAAATTTACCATACGGATTCCTTCTGAAAATCCGGATATCACAAAACTACAACTTGAGAATGAATGAAAATGAAATCATATTAATAATTGACGATGAGTTGCAGATTCGCCGTCTGCTCGAAATAACACTCTCCGCAAACGGTTACAAAACCCTCCATTCGTCAAACGGACGGGACGGTTTGGTGGATGCTGCGACCCATAATCCTTCACTGATCATTCTCGATCTCGGGTTGCCCGACATTGAAGGGCTGGAGATTTTAAAGAAACTGAGAGAATGGTTTTTTAAGCCGGTTATTATTTTATCGGTACGAAATTCGGAAGAAGATATTATTGCCGCTTTGGATTTAGGCGCCAATGATTATCTCACAAAACCCTTTCGGAGTGGCGAATTGCTAGCTCGTATCCGTGCAGCTATTCGTGCGGGAGAAAATAAAAACGACACGCCGGTTTGGGAATTCGGATCGCTAAGTATCGACATGATTAATCATGTGGCACGAAAAAACAAGGAAATTCTGAAACTTACTTCCACCGAATTTTCCCTGCTTTGTTTGCTGGCGCGTAACCAGGGACGCGTACTTACTCACCAGTACATTCTCAAAGAAGTGTGGGGCTACAGTTATGTGGAACAAACTCAATATCTGAGGGTATTTGTGGCACAATTAAGGAAAAAAATTGAAGATAATCCTTCGAAACCGACACTGCTGATTACAGAATCAGGCATAGGCTATCGGTTTGGGGATTAATTCAGATGGCAACACTGGGTTTCATCTGAAAAGTATTATTGAATAATTTTTATTTTGCTACTGTGCCAGGGTAAACCGGAAACTCACGCCAATATTCGTTGATGCCGTGTTGTATGAGCCTACCTGTGGTTGATTTACTATTTTGTCGAAATACATCTGCAACTCAAAACGGTCGCTTAACATGTAATTGGCAGTGGTTTTTATGGTTACCGTATTTTGTCCGGCGGTTAACTGTCCTTCTTCGTCCAACGGCCTTAAAATGGTCCTGTTTTTACTGAATGCCAGGTCGGCCCTGAGGTTGAGATCGTTTGAGTACGATTTTTGTGATTTCTTTGTTTTGATGATCAGGTTCATTTTCGAGAAACGGTATCCCAGCCCCAAACTGTATTCGTCGCTTAATACCTCTGTCAACTGATTGTTTGCAAGGCTTAGTGATAGGTTTCGTGTTTTATTGATTTCGCCCCGGAAGGTCATATCGTTCATAAATGTCATGTCGACGTTGATCAATGGGTTAAGCTGTTCGTTGATACTGACTGAACTGATGTCGTATTGGCCAACAAAATTGCCAATAGTATTGCGGACATAGCTGAATCCATCTTCATACATCGTTTCGTCGTATTCGAGGTTGGTTGTAAACGAACCGACGTTGTATGTTGAACGATAGGAGTGGGTAAAACTTAATGTTTTGAATATTTTATTTAGTCCTTCCACTTGGGTAATCATTCCGTCGTAACTGATTCGCCAGTTGGGGCGGATGAACCGGAGGGAAGGGAAGGGGCTCAATGAAACTTTATTCACATCCTGCCCGGTATATGCGGCAATGAAGGCAGGGATTAAAACCTGTTGGGCCGATTCGCTGTATCCAACCGGGAAATTGGATTCCGAAATAACCATCTGCGGATCGTATTCTTCCACTTCGTTCACGATGCGATGGCTTGCCAGCCTTCGTGCAACTGTTATCCGGTTGGCCTTGAATTGCTGGAATGCTTCGGATGCCTGTACACCTTCCTTTCCCATTTTACTGAATGCCGTTTTCCATGTATTTACCGACATGGTGAAGTTACCCCTCATCGTTTTATTGGCGCTGTTAAACTTGCCGGATGTATTGTCGTAAAAATAAAATTCGCTGGTATTCTCCGAATAGGTACGGTTGGCGTTCACGTCGATACGCAAGTCGCCAATGGGTTCGATATTGGCCCGGAGGTTTATATCCTCAATATGAGTCATCTGGTATGCCGAGTTGAGGGTCGAGTCGGTGGTAACCCATCCATTTTCCGCTGCGTGGCGGGCAAAGTTTTTATCTTGCCAACCGAGCAGGAATGGCAAACCAGGTGCTGTTGTCGAACTAAGACCATTACTGAAGTTGACATCGGGAACATACTTGCCCGATCCGAAGAACTTGGGTTCGGGAAGGAACCCCGGTAACACGGTACCGTCGGTAGTTGAGTAGGATATAGAAAGAGAGCGGACTCCCATTAAAATTCGGGTGGTTCGTTTTGCAATATTCAATAGTACACTTTCTTGCTGTTCAACTTGACCAGTGACACTTACCTGTACATTTTTATATTCCTTCGGAGTTGTAAAAGTAATTCGGTCTTTACTATTTATCCGTACTTCGCCTTCAATGGGGTTTCCGTTTGAATCAGTAAATTTTACCTGTACTGATTCAGTCCCCAGTTTATGGGTGATCGATCGAGCTACGTTGGGTTTTAAACTAATATTGTCGCCATCGTACTTCACCGTTTTCATCTGTGGCCCTTCGTCTTTTTTTACCGGAGTACTCGCGCGATTTTGAGATCGGCTTCTTAACGATCGGCTACTGGAAGTGCCTTTTCCGTATTTTTCGTTCACCTGTTTCAGAAAATTAACTTTGTCGTACAGTGAGATTAGGCTTACCTGTCCGTTTAATTGGGCGAGTCTTGAGTTTTCAATGGTGTTTCCCAGTTCAATGGTTGGGGCGGTAATTGCTCCGGCGCTCCAATCATACATTCCCGTGTAGCGGGCAGAGGCCGATACCCAATCAAACCCCGGCAGTTTATTGATAGGAAGGGTATACGACGCGTTGAATAAATGATGATACCAGGTGGGTCTTCCCATGTCAAAGAGATTGGTCATGATCGAATCCCGTTTCCATTCGTAATCATCGTCCCGGCGGTTAATACGGCCTTCCGGTTCGTCAATACGTGCTGTTTTTTGTGATGAAAAATCAATTTTAAGGGTTCTCGTTAGGTTGTAAATCAGATCGAGGTAGTTATTGAGCAGGAAATCTTTATCGTATGTTGGCTGAATAATCATACTCGGATTGGTAATGTTCCGCAGTTGCACTTCGTTGTAATGCCTGTTTATATCGACCCGGTATGAAATCTGTGATGGCAAGGGGTAAAAATTGAAATCCTTGATCAGCCGAAATGCCTTTCCCTTCATGAAATTAACTTTTTTGAACGGTTCAATTGGTTCGGGAACGCTATTGAAATTATACGATAAAAGCCCGCGGTGGTCTTTGTTTATATTGAACTCGGTATTTACATTCCGGGTGAAGACTTCGTTGTATGAATAAGTAAAAGCAAAATTTGTCGGGTCGTAAAGGCGGGATTTATTTTTATTGAAAGTTTTATCAACCTTAACGTTGGTAAGATTAATGCTGGTACGTGTTGCAAAGTCTTGTGCAATCTGTTTGATCGAATCCTTTTCTGTTTTGTTTGTTAGGTTTGCCAGAGCATTTTTCATTAGAATATCCGGGTCGAGCGGGTTGTATTTCGGGTTGCTCACACGCTTCGAATAACCGAGGTACAGAGGAATCCGAACATTGGCTTTTTCGGGAAAGAATTTTCCCAGTTCCAGGTTCGACGAAACATCAATTTCAACCAGGTCGTCGAGCGCCCGTTCGTTTACTTTTTTATCGATACTTCCAAAACCTGCTGATCGGGTTCGTCCTGCAAAAGTTACTGAACCCAAATCGGCCAACCGTGTAGATACACGAACATTGGCAGCCCATCCGCCGTCTTCGTCAAAATCGGTGAGGCGTAATTCGTTGACCCATACTTCCACCGATTTCGGTCCGGTATTGATGGTTCCTTTCTTATTGCGGATACCAATCATCATGACCTCAACATTACCCAGGTTGGGTCGTCCTTTCACGTAAATGGTATTTCGTCCGTCCATCCATTCTTTGTCTGTTACCGGGTAAACATCTGTAATTTTCAAGCCCGATCCGGCAGTACGCAATTCGGCATCGCGGGCCTGCTTGGCGTTGGTGAATTGCTCCAGCGCTACATTGATGCGGTTTTCATCGGGCCATACGGCATAGCGGTCTGCTTTGTATTTTTCGTTGTATTTACCCGGAGCAGTTAGTTTTAACGGAACTTCGTACTCGTAATAGTTATAATTGTAATCCGACCCCATGCGGACAAAGAGGTAAAGTTCATCGTCGTCCAGAGGGTAGCCTTCAATTTCTTCGGCATGTACTTCCATGCGCAGCCGTTTATAATTACGGAAATCGAGATAGATGCTTTTATAGGCGGCTTTTGAAGTTCCTTGTTCCAGATCGTTTGCTTTTAAAACCAGCGCCTGTTCGTTCAATTGAAGAATTTGTGTGTTGGCCGGGTCTATTGCCCGGTTGATGTCTGGAGGAAGGATGTAGTTTACAGGTTCTTTACTTCCGTTTTCTTCAATATTGACTGCTGAAATATCGAATGTTGCTTGTCCCGTATTCGCATCGGTTTCTTCTTCCAGTGTGCGTTCGTATTTTCGCCAGTCAGCACGGACCAGATCAAGCGTTGCAAAGCGCAAAATGGTAGGGTCTTTGAACCCGTGCATAAACATCCTCATGAAACGGATAGACTTAAAATCGCTGATCGAACCGAAAACCTGATCCGGCTTTTTTACCGGGATTTTAAACTGGTACCAGTCAACTTCGCCCATTTGTCCGTTTTTGAGTTTTACGGAAGCATGTCTTTTGTCGGCAATATAGTTTTTCCCTACCTCCATGTCGTTTCTACGGAGGCTGACTTTGTACTGGTAATAGCGTTCGTATTCGTTTACGGTATTGTCGTTGTTTATGTCTTCCATATCCGGAATGGAGGTGGCGCTGGTTGTATAGCTTTCATCCGACATTTCGGAGGCCTGAGAGTTTCCGTCGGGGCCATTGTAGTTTTTATACCGGTCAAGAATACTTGTTTCTGCCTGATCGAAATTGGAACCTCTGAAATAATGAAAGTTGTCGGAAGATGGGTCGTTTTCTGCTTTGGAATAAGAATTCTGGTCGAGGATTGTTGATAATGATTGCAGATAATCGTCGTAAAACGTTTTTTCATCGTTGTCACTCAACCCATCGATCCCTATATCCTGATATTGCCGGCTTTGAATATTATTATTGAAGTCGTTGACCAGCGATTGCTGGGTTGAAACACGCCCCCAAATAGTGGTGTCAACCTTGGTTACTATTTCGCTGGAAGGAAGTCCGTTTTCAAACGATTTTTTGGAGTCTTTCAAGATATCTTCTGAAACTTCGCCCAGATTGAAATAAAGGTCTCCGCCTACCATTTCTCCGTTTTCATCGTAAACAAAGGGATCCATCATCCAGAATTCGATGAATTCGATGTTGGCCGTTTCGAAGTCGGTTGTTTCAATTTTACGCATGATACCACCCCAGCGGGATTCAGGGTTTCTGAGGGTGCCGTCGCTGTTTACCCCGGCTGAATATGCTGTTGCCCTTGAGTCGTAGTTATACGGTCCGCGTTCTTCCGGGTAATAGGCCAGGTCGAGAACGGCAATGTTGGTGGGGATACCGGTTGCCATTTCGCGGTCGGGAAAAATCTCCTTTTGAAATACCTCGCGTACAAAGTGATTCGATTGCTGTTCTTTGTCGTCTTTTATATGACCAGGGGTATTTACACTGTTCCGGAGCAACATTGGGTCGATGGTGTACCAGGCCAGCTTTGCCCGGTTGTATCCATAAGCCAGATTGTTGTCGAGGTTGCCTTCGGGGAACATGGGTTGCAGTTGAGGCGTACTTGCAAGTACCCACGATTGACGGCTGGTCATGTCAATGGCCGTTTTTGTCGATTCAAAGTCGTCGATGTAGGCCGCGCCGTCCGATGAAATTACTTTTGAATGGCCCGGGAATAATTGTGCATATTCAGCTTCGATCGAAATAGTTGAAGTTTCCTTGGTGTTGATGAAAGGCAGCTTGTCTACCAGTGTCGTTAATAATTGCGATTGGGTATTGTACCGTAAATCCATCCCGATCATGGTATTCGAAATCGGGTCTTCGCCGTAATCAACTTTTTGGGTGAGCGGTCGTTCCTGCATGTGCAACACGGTAGCCCCCATATTGAAATTGTCGTTGAAAGCATAATTGGCATAAGCGCCCATCATGGTTTTTCGCTGCATACTGAACAGGTCTTCACTTTCCGTGGAAATCTGAATGGCTGCTCCGGATTCAAGCAGACCCGGATTGATGATTCTTACCCGTCCCAGCGTATAGTCGACAATGTAGTCAATGTTTTCAATAAGTGTTTGACCCCCGGAAGTGACTTTCACAGAACCGCGTGCTACGTTGATTGCGCCCAGCGATATTTCGGAACTCGACGACCCTTTGAACGATCCCTGAAGCCTGAATTTATTGTGCTCGGCATCTTGTTGCGCCTTGGTTTGTGTTGAATCGTACAACGCCTGGAAAGTATATTTGTCTGCCAGTGAAGCATTGCCGATCGAATCTCGAAGATGGCGGCCAAAAGGTTCTGCAATAGGAAAAATCACGCGCGCTGTTTTTGAGTTCAAGGTGATGCCGTCAATATAATCGAAAACCCCGTCGCGACCCGGATCGAGTTGCGAATTCAGTTGGTCGAGGTTCATTACGTTTAGCAGGATATGCCCCTGAATCTTAGTGTCAGGCAGATAGTTTACATAGGTGCCGGTGGCGTCGTTCAGGTATACAATGTCGAGTACAAAATCTTCACTTGTTAATTCGTATGCATTCAGGCTGTAAATGTTTTTCATCATCAGGTCCCATGAAGGCAACCGGGGTGAGAGGTTGGTGCCTTTAATAAGTTTCAGTACCAATGTTTTCGGTGCGTCAATCCCATCAGACGAGAATTCGCCCACCTGGTAGGTTTTTCCATTGGCCGTATAATTGAATGCAACGGCCAGTACTTCGTCGGTGTTAAGGGATGAATTCAGCGAGATGTACCCCAGATTCAGGTTGACAGAATACTCCGATTCATTCAGTTTCCGGGCCTGTTCAATTTTTTCGAAATCGTTTCCCCCGGTAAAACCATACGATTTTAATGGCGACAGGGTCTGGTTGATGTTTTCTATATCGCGAACGGCGGCGTAATTGGTTGTAATTGCCTGGTATAAATTGTTGGCATCGTTGAATGGATAAATATTTTCGGGATATGGAGACCCACTGTTCCCGGCAAATTCCGGGACTTTATTGTAAATGTTGGGTGTCTGTTCCCCCAAATCCATAAATGCAAGTATATTTCGCGATTCCTGAAAATTGCTGGTTTTGTTGGTCACCCAAACCTCAATTTTATTAATCGTAATTGATGTCTGAATAATGGGTAAGTTTTTTAGTGCCTGATCGTAATGGTCGTGAAAATATTGCGAAAGGAAAAAATGACGGTTGGCATCGTAGTCGGCCACATCAATGTCGAACGTTGTTTTTTGTGCGCCATCCTCGGTTTCAACTACTTTGGTTTCGCCTTTGTTTTGCGAGAAAATAGTCGTCAGGTTCAGTTTGCCGAACTGCATTTCTGCTTTTACACCGAAAAGGTTCGATCCACCGGTTATCAACGAACCGTTTAACGGGAGCGACACATTCCCGGCCTCGATTTTTTTCAATATCTCATCTTCGGTCCCTGCGTAGTCGATATTCATTTTGTTCTCGTAATCGAAAGTGGCCTCGGTGTTGTAGTTCACCCGCATCTGCATTTTTTCGCCAATCTTTCCCATTACGTTCATCTGTATTTTCTGGTCGAAGTCGAACGTTGGCGTTTTTCGGAGGTTTTCAGCCAGATTAGGGTTTTCGTTTGTGTTCATTTTATAGCCGAAACTAACTTCGACATAACCTTGTGGCTTGATGTCGATCGTGTTCCCGCCGAAAATGCGGTTAAATGCTTCGCCTCCAATCGTCAGGCTGGGAGTCAAACCTCCCTTTTCATCCAGGTCTTGAATCTGCCGTCTTTCTCTCCAGTAATCTTTTATCGACTGTTCAACATCGAATTTCAGGTAGTCTTTTGCCGACATGCTTTTGGGGAGGCGGTAATTCAGTGTCCCCATTTTTTCGTAGAACGTGTATTCTCCGGAAGCCGGGTCGTATTCAATTTCGGTTTTAATATTCGATGGGTCTTTCAAAAACAGGGATGAACTGTCCTTCTTGTCAGGAAAAATAAATTCGGGCTGGTCTTTAAATGGGTAGGGCAAAACACCGGTAGTATCAATTTCCAGGGAATCGGACACCTGTGGTAAATTATCCTGATAATTTTTATCTGCGGAATTTAAATTCGTTGCCGATGGGTTGCCCCAAACCGACAGGATAATCATTACAAAAAACAGAAGAATTATGTTTTTAGAGAGCCGTTTCAATGTCAACCTTTTTCTGATTATAAGCTTTTTAATGCCTGCTTGATCACTTCTTCAACCGAAAGCCCTTTTTGTGCTGTCAAAATCCGGTCAATTTCCTTCTCAACCGGCTTTTTCGTGAAGCCAAGCATAACTAATGCTGATAACGCTTCATTTCGAATAGTATTGTCTGGCGAACTCAAAAATTGTTCACTCACGGAGGCTTTTCCTACTTTATCTTTCAAGTCGATGATGGTACGCTGTGCCGTTTTGGCGCCGATGCCTTTGATACTTTGCAAAAGACGGACATTTTCACTCAGGATAGCAGCTTTTATTTCATCCGGACTTAACGATGAAAGCATCATGATGGCCGTGTTCGAACCGATACCATTTACCGAAATGAGCAGGCGGAATAGTTCCCGCTCGTTTTCTTCGGCAAAACCATATAATACATGAGCGTCCTCGCGAATAATTTGGTGAAGGAACAAAAGGGTTTGTTCGCGCCCGTTTAACTTCGTATAGGTATACAGCGAAATATTCACGGAATAACCGATCGAGTTGGTCTCAATAATAACCTGAGCCGGTTTCAGAACAGCTATTTTACCCTTAATATATTCGTACATAAACAGTCGGCTTATAAAATATCTTCTTCCCCGGCCTGTAAATCAATGACTTCATCTACCTGACTTGGGTTGATCTCGTATTTGCGCAGCGGGTTTTTCGAGATTTCAGCATAAATTTCCCTATTTTTATAAATGTCGCAGGCCAGGTACAAAGCCTGACGGAATGAGTCGGGCGATGCTTTATCTTCTCCTGCAATGTCGTATGCTGTGCCGTGAGCCGGTGACGTGCGGATGACCGGCAGCCCGGCGGTGTAATTCACTCCTTTTTCGAATGAAGCCAGTTTGAACGGAATCAAACCCTGATCGTGGTACATCGCCAAAATAGCGTCGAATTTTACATAGTCGCCCGAACCAAAAAAGCCGTCGGCAGGGTAGGGGCCAATGGCCAAAATGCCTTCTTCCTTGGCTTTCTCAATGGCTGGAATGATAATGTCTTTTTCTTCGTGGCCCAGCAAACCTCCGTCGCCCGCGTGCGGGTTTAGTCCCAGAACGGCAATGCGAGGTTTTTTTATGCTGAAGTCTTTTTCAAGGCTCGATGAAATGATCCGCAGTTTGCGCAGGATGCCATCTATTGTTATTCTTTGGGAAACTTCTGAAATTGGCGCGTGGCCAACCACAACGCCGATCTTCATCACTTCGCTGACCATCAGCATCACGTAATCCTTTACGTTAAACTGCTCAGCCAAATATTCGGTGTGTCCCGGGAAATGAAATTTATCGGACTGAATATTGTCTTTATTGATGGGAGCTGTAATCAGTGCATCGATTTCTCCGAGTTTTAAATCTTCAACGGCTTTTTCGAGTGCCATGTACGATGCTTCGCCGGCCATCTCGCTTGAGCGCCCCAATTCAACGCGAATATTGTCGTCGGTGCAATTGATAATGTTGGCTTTTTTCGGATCGGCTTCTTTTGCTACGCGTATCCCGTTAAACGTAAAACTTTCCAGTTCGAGCGCTTTCCGATGATAGGCCGCCACTTTGGGTGAACCATACACAATGGGCGTACACATTTCCAGGATGCGCGGTTCCATCAGGGTTTTAATAATAACTTCGTACCCAATTCCATTGATGTCGCCCTGGGTGATTCCTATTTTAATTTTATCACGTTTCATCTTCTTTTTGTTTTAATTCCGTTGTTGCCAACATATATCGAATGATCCAAAAATACAAGTCTGTTTTGTTTTCGGTGTCCTGAAAATTTAAATATAAAAACAAAAACACTGGTTTTTGTATGCTGCGCAAATTTAGTCTATTATTTATACTTTATCAAAAGAGATGGGCGAAGCTGAAAATTATATTTTGAAACTTGTTTAGAAATGATTTTCCCGGAACAGTTACTAAACTGTTTTTTGCCTGTCCCCGGATGCAACTCCGGCTTCTGAACCGATCGATCACCGTATTTTGTCTTTTAAATATGCAAATCAAAATTAATCAATTGTTTCAGCCAACTTTTTTTTTATTTTTCCATCTTACTTGAAAACTAAAATAAGATGAACTTTCGAAATCTGTGTTTTTTGACGATGTTTTGCATTATTTCTTCCTGTGAGAAGGATCGAGACGAAAAAGAATATAGCCAGCCATTTACTCTTCGGGCAGGCACTGTTTGCGGATGGTGTTCGCAAAACGATACGCTGGAAATAAAAGGCAACACAGTCAGGTATGTTAATTATATACAATGCCAGAATTCCAGCCCATCGAAAGAAAAAAACGGAAAACTGTTCAATTCGGAAATCGATAACCTGCTCGAAAAACTTGATTTAAACGAATTTCTGAAACTTGAGATAAATAGCTGTAATATTTGTGTTGATGGTTGCGACGACTGGATTTATTTCGAAAATGAGGCAACTTCCCATTCGATTCGTTTTAGCAGGAATGACCCAAAACTGGAGCATTTAAAACCATTTATCGATGAATTGTTCCTATTGAAAAATAGTTATGCGAACGAAAATTGAAACGGTCACATTCGTTCGTGTTTTTGGGATTTATTAATTTTTCATACCCTGTCGGGACGTTTGTCTGTTTTTAAATTGGTAATCGAAGAGGGTGTTAAATTTTAAAAAAAGAAATTTAAACTTTATAAAAAAATAACAAAAGTATTGAAGTTGATCTGGGAAAAATGCGATAACTTTGTGTCGTCAATAAAAACTTCAGTACGATGATTGATCCTATCCGGAAAAAAGATACTACCGAATTGAACACTGTCGAACTTAAAAAAGTCCTTCAGAAGCAAAAAATTACAAAGTTGCTTTATTTGAACAAGGCTTTAACCAATCCTGAAATCAATAATCAAATGGGGCTAAGTACCCCGAAAATTATCAGTTTGCTGAATGAATTGAAGAACGATGGCATTGTTGAGGAGATCGGGCAGGCTGATTCGAGTGGTGGGCGGCGTCCTATTTTGTACGGGTTGAAAAGGGATGCTCTCTATGTTGTTGGCATAACCATTAATTTGTACCGGACTACAATTTTTATTTTCGATGGAAGAAATGAAGCCATTTGTGAACCGGAAATTCTGGATATAAGTATTTCTGAAGGGGTGGAAATTATTGACCTGATTGTGGCCCGCACGAACGCTTTGATTGAACAGCAAAAGATTGATCGCAAGAAAATTATTGGTGCAGGTATTGAAATTCCGGGGTTGGTGAATTACGAACTGGGTGTTAACTTCACTCACCTGAAAACTGCGAAACCGCTTCTCGACGTGTTTCATGAAAAACTGGGATTGCCGGTGATAATAGAAAACGATGCCAAAGCCCGGACTTATGCCGAGTTGAAATTTGGCGCTGCCCGGGACCGGAAGAATGTTTTGGTGCTCGAACTCGACTGGGGAATCGGACTTGGGATGGTGCTGAACGGCAAATTGTATCGTGGAAAGAACAGTCTGGCTGGTGAATTCGGACATTTACCCATGGCCGATAACGGTATTTTGTGTGCCTGCGGAAAACAGGGCTGTCTCGAAACCATTGCGTCGGGGACGGCTATTGCACGGATGGCCCGTGAAGGAATCAAAGCGGGTAAATCGTCGATGTTGACCCGGCTGGTAAACGAAGATCTCGATAAAATTGAACCAAAAACAGTTGTACAAGCTGCCAATGCAGGCGATCAGTACTCAATTACCATTCTTACCAATGTTGGACAGTGGTTGGGGAAAAGCATTGCCTATCTGATCCAGATATTTAATCCGGAACTGATTATTCTGAGCGGACGTGTGTCCAATGCCGGACAGTATATTCTTACGCCCATCCAGCAAGCCATTAATACGTATTGCAACCCCGATTTGAGCAAAGAAGTAAAAATTCAGGTTACCGAACTTGATAAATATGCCGGGGTGAGTGGGGTTACTGCCATGTTGATGGAAAAGATGATGAGTAAAATAGGAACAAAGTAGTATTTGTAATTTCAAAATTCACACTGATGAAATGAGCATGATTAGCAACACCAATCAGTATGCTCGTTTTTCATGCACTCCGAGGTTTCGGGGCCATGTGTTGGAAATTTAGTTTGAAAAATAAAAGGCAGATACGAGAATTTTCCGAATCAAGTTTAAAAATTTATACAGATGAATAATATTCAATTTTCCGAAGTAGAGAAAGTCTTTTTGGAAGAATCCGGAATCATAAAAGGAACAACAAAACTTTCATATTTAACAGTCCGGAATTTCCCGAAACTGGGCTTACTTGCTTCGCTGCGTTTTTTTGAATGGGTAGCTAAAAATCCAAACGGAGTAATTAGCTTATCGACCGGGAAAACACAAAACTATTTCATTTATTATACCCGCTATCTTTTGGAAAACTGGGACAGCCCAAAAGCTGTGGTTATGCGTGAAAAATATGGACTTGGAAAATTGAAAAAACCCGATCTAAGCGGATTGCAATTTGTGCAGATCAACGAATTTTTCCCGATTCCTTCGTCGCAGCACAATAGTTTTTACAATTACGTGATGAATTCTTATATCGATGGGTTCGGCCTCGATAAAAATAAAGCGTTGCTGATTAACTCCGATGAAATTGAATTGGCCGATGGGAAACATTTCTCGGAAGTATTTCCCGATTACTGCATCGATCTTTCGTTGCGGTATCGCGAAGCCAAAACACATGTCGAAGAACTTCAGCAAAAATCGATTTTTAAAATCGACGACTGGTGTACCAAATACGAACAGAAGATACGCGAAAAAGGAGGCATCGGTTTTTACCTCGGAGGAATTGGCCCCGACGGGCATATCGCATTTAATACGCGTGGAACCGATCATTTTTCGGCGACCCGTTTAACGACTACTAATTTTGAAACACAAGCGATTACCGCAGCCGACCTGGGAGGAATTGAAGTGTCGCGCAAAAGGCTGGTAATTACCATTGGGTTGGAAACAATTACCTATAATCCGGATGCTGTTGCGATTATATATGCTGCCGGCGAATCGAATGCCGACATCATAAAAGCGGCGCTCGAAAACGAACCCGACAATTTGTATCCGGCAACAGCGCTGCAAAAACTTAAAAATGCACGCATCTACCTGACCAATGGAGCTGCAATAAAACTGACCGATACCGTCGATAAATATTACAAAACAGGAGACTGGACCCACGAAAAAACCGAACGGGCCGTCATTGACCTGTGTGTAAAGATCAATAAATTCGGACCAAAACTCGAGTTGGCAGATTTGAAGGCCGACTCGTATTGCAGCTTAATTCCCGGGTTAAACGAAAATACAGTTGCTTCTGTAATCGAATCGATTACTGCAAAAATTGAACGGGGGATGGCGAAAGATGTAAATCAGACATATTACCATTCAGGCCCCCATCACGACGATATTATGCTGGGAATCATGCCAGTTATAAACCGTCAGTTGCGCGAGGCAACCAACGAATCGCATTTTGCTGTAATGACTTCCGGGTTTACAGCTGTTACCAATTCGTTTTTGATCGGATTACTTGAGGATACCCGAAAGTTACTTCTCGAAGGGAAAATGTTGATGGTGACTTATCCTGACTTTTTTGCTGAAGGTTACAAATACAAGTGGGACAAAGATGTGTACCATTATCTCGACAATGTTGCCGCTGGCAATGAAGATGAAAAACGCAGGGGTGTTTGTCATCGTTTGGTTCGCGCAATGGCGCAAATCTGGGAGTTGGAAAGCCAAACCATGTTGATTGAAACCATCGATAAGCTGATTGCTGAATTAAAAACGTTTTACGACGGAGGGAAAAACCCACCCAGAATTCAGAAATTAAAAGGAATGATCCGCGAATTTGAAGAAGAACTGGTGTGGGCGCATTACGGTGTGCCGGTGAAAAATGTACATCATCTTCGTTTGGGTTTCTACCAGAGCGGATCGTTTTCCGAAGCTCCTGATTACCGCCAGGATATTGCCCGTGTGCTTGAAGATTTCCGAAAATACAAACCAACTTCAATCAGTTTGGCGCTCGACCCCGAAGGAAGCGGCCCCGACACACATTACAAAGTTTTACAGGTAACTGCTGCCACGGTTCGCGAATGGAGCAAGGAAGCCGATCTCTCCAATCTTCGTATCATAGGCTATCGGAATGTATGGTTCCGTTTTCATCCGGCCGATGTCAATGTAATTACTCCGGTTTCGCTCAATGCTTTGGCAATTCTCGATAATTCGTTTACCGATTGTTACCTGACCCAGGTAAATGCATCGTTTCCAAGCTATCAGCTCGATGGAAAATTCAGTACGTTGACGCAACACGTGTGGGTCGAGCAGTTGAAACAAATTCAATTTTTGCTGGGTAAAGACTTTTTCTACCAGCACAGCAAACCGCTCATCCGTGCAACTCATGGTTTGATCTACCATCGCGACATGAATGTAACCGAATTCCTAAAACTGGCTGACGAACTCGAGAAGTCGGTCGAAGGTGTGTTTGAATAAAACATTTCAGCAAAACGAAATATCGGTTCCCGATAATATTGAACCCTTTTTCTGTTCCGAAATCCGGAAGGAAAAGGGTTCTTTTTTGATATTGTCACACTTGCGGGCGGGCTCTGGCTGATACGGATTTGCAATCCGATCTGTTTAACTGAGAATTCTATAATGATGTTTTTTATTTGCCCCCTAATCCCCAATTGGGGGACTTTTGGCATGTACAAATGCTGTTGTTAGTACTTTTTGGGGGTTTAAAATTGTTGCTTTTCACGAGCAAACCCCCTCCTTTTTTGAAAAAAACCGGGGATGTTGAAAATGAAACGACCACCTTTGCACGTTCAAAAGGCAAAGATGGTCATTTTCTATTTTTGTATGAGAACAACGATTTTGAACTACCAGATCAAATCCGAATTACTTATTTTTTCCGGATCAAGATTTTTTTCTTCGATCGATTTAAAATGTCTGTAAGTTCCTACCTTGAGTTCGTAGGTTGCATGTTCGTCGCAAACAATCATTCCTTTGGGGTGCAATTGCAATGCGCTGATGGTCCACATGTGGTTAACTCCTTCTTCCACGGCATGCCGTAAAGCCCTGGCTTTCGACAGTCCATTTACAATGACCAGAACTTCTTTCGAATCAAGCACGGTTGCAATGCCAACTGTCAGTGCGCTTTTCGGAACTTTATTGTAATCATTGTCGAAAAACCTGGAGTTGGCGACCATCGTGTCGTAATTCAGTTCCTTGTCGCGTGTGCGCGACGATAACGACGAACCGGGTTCATTGAACGCGAGATGTCCATCGGCGCCAATTCCTCCCAGGAATAAATCAATTCCGCCGACCTGCTTTATCTTTTCTTCATACCGTTGGCATTCCGCTTTCAGGTCCGGTGCATTACCATTCAGAATATTTACATTTTTCTCCTGAATGTCGATGTGGCTGAAGAAATTATCCCACATGAAGGTGTAGTAACTTTGCGGATGATTTTTCGGAATTCCTACGTATTCATCCATATTGAATGTGACCACGTTTTTAAACGAAACTTTTCCGGCCTGGTGTAAAGAAATTAATTCTTTATAAATCAATAATGGAGAAGAACCGGTAGGCAATCCCAGTACGAACGGATTTGCTTCGGTAGGATTTGCCAATTGAATTTTTCGGGCCATGTAATTAGCTGCCCAACGCGACGCAATTTGATGTGTTTCCTGAATAATTAATCTCATCGTAATTTCTATTTGTAAAAGGTTTGGTTTACGGAGAACAAATTTACAAATTTTGCCGGATAACGATGGTTGAATGACGAACTAAATTGCTATGTTATTTTAATATAAAGCGCTTTAATCCTGAGAAATGCCCTGATTGAAGTTTCTGAAGCGGACATTGAAAATGGATTAATCGTCAGCAGGAACAGAATACCTTTTAAAAAGGCTTTCCGAAAGAAGTGTCAGCCGTTCAGAACACGGCAATACCGGGAGTTTTCCGCTGATTCCCGATGTGGAAACCGGATCGTGAACCTTCGGCTTAATTTCGTGTTTTACTGAAAAAAAATCAGATGTCAGAAGCCGAAGAACACCAGCCTGCGAAACATGAACTTTTCCCTGTAAAGATTACCGGAAACGAAGAAATATCGCCGGGAGCACATGTCGTTTCGTGGAAACGGAACAGTGATTTTTTCCCCGGTCAGGTGGTGAAAATTGCCTTGCACGAAAACGATCAGCCCCGAATTTACAGCCTGTGCAGCGGCAATCACGAAAAGGAGATGCGGGTACTTTTCAATATTAAAAAAGAAGGCGAACTGACCCCAAAATTATCGTCGTGTATTCCCGGTGAAACGATATGGGTGAGCAAAGCCTACGGTAGTTTTACTGGCGACGACCAACCGGCTTTCTGGATTGCCGCAGGAACCGGAATTGCCCCGTTTTACAGCATGTTCCGCTCGGGACAGGAAAAAGGGAAAACCCTGGTACACGGGGCGCGTTATCTGAACCAATTTTATTTTGAAGATGAACTCGACTGGGCATTGGGCGAACATTATGTCCGTTGTTGTTCGCAGGAGCAAAGTTGCGATGTTTTTTCCGGCCGTGTTACCGATTATTTGAAGCAACTGAAAACGCTTCCGGCCAATCATTTGTATTATCTCTGCGGCAAAGCGCTGATGGTAGTCGAAGTTCGCGACCTGCTCATCGGACGGGGTATTCCATACAAAAATATTATTGCTGAAATATACTTTTAAAAGGGCGTTTCCCGGAAGCTATTGCTCCTTTGACCTGACAATCTTCGTCGGAGAAACGTACCCAAAGACATAGTTTTGTATTTTTGTTCCCAAATTTATCTTGAAAAAATCATACTTGTGAAAAATCCACTTTTTGGAAAAACGCTGAATGAACTGACAGTCCTTGCCTTGGAACTTGGATTCCCGAAATTTACCGGGAAGCAAATTGCTGAGTGGCTGTACAAAAAAGAGGTTTCTTTGATTGAAGGAATGACCAATCTTTCGAAAAAAAACAGGGAAATTTTAAGCGAAAACTACGAAGTTGGACTGATTGGGTTCACTAAAGTTCAGGAAAGTATCGATGGCACAAAAAAATATTTGTTCCCCACTATCCACGGAAAATTCATTGAAACAGCGATGATCCCCGACCGCGACAGGAAAACGGTTTGCGTGTCGTCGCAGGTGGGTTGCAAAATGGGTTGCCTGTTTTGTATGACCGGCAAACAAGGTTTCCAGGGACAACTGACGGCCGGCGAAATAGTCAACCAAATTCGCAGCATCGATGAGTTTCGCGAAGTGAGCAACATTGTGTACATGGGCATGGGCGAGCCATTCGATAACCTCGACGAAGTGTTGAAAAGCCTTGAAATATTGACTTCGGAATGGGGATACGCCATGAGCCCGCGCCGCATCACCGTGTCGACCATTGGCATTGTGCCGGCCATGCTGAAATTTCTGGAAACCAGCGAGGCGCACCTGGCGGTAAGTATGCACACGCCGTTCGATGATGAGCGCCGCAAGTTGATGCCGGTGCAACTGGTGTATTCCATCGAAGAAGTGGTAAATGAAATCCGCAGTTGGGACTTTGGCCGCCAGCGCCGTGTTTCGTTCGAATACATTGTATTCAAAGGGTTGAACGACACGCCCCGGCATGTGCGGGAACTGGCGCGTTTGCTCAACCAACTGAAGTGCCGCATCAACCTCATCCGCTTCCACCCGATACCAGGCACGCCACTCGAAGGAACCGACGAAAAAACGCTCCAGGATTTTAAAGATTTGCTGAACGAAAAGGGCATTCTCACCACCATTCGCGCCAGTCGCGGACAGGATATTTATGCCGCCTGCGGATTGCTTTCGACCAAAGAACTGGTGAAATAGTTTTGTATTCCGATATTCTCTTGATGTCTTATGTCAACTTGATGTGTTTAGATGTTTGTTTGCGATGAATAGATGTCATCTTTTATTGGGTAGAAGACAATTTGCAGTGAATTAATGTCATTTTACGGTGAATAATCGTTGATTTCCAGTGGATGAAAGTCTCTTTGCGGTGACTTATGTTCGTTTTGCAGTGAGTTGAGGTTCTCTTATTTTTGTTATTGGGGGGGCTTCCTGAAATCCTCTTTTACAAATGGACTTCGGCTTTCCGCAGTTCGCTTCCCGCAATGGAAATCCCCGGTTAAACGACAGCGAGAGCCCGTTATACGAAAGATATTGTTCGTTAGATGATGGAGTTTCTTTGTAAGATGATTGAAATATGCTGCAAGGCCCGCCCGATCGTGTATCCTCCTTGCGTTAGCGGTAACCCAAATCGGCTGCGTACACCTAATGACAGATCAGAAAATAAGACAAATGATTTAATAAATTGTGAAAAAGTTTCGTGGACACAATTTGTCCATTTAATAAAATGTGATTACTTTTGGACAAAATAAGTCCTAAATGGAGATAGTGAAAATTCATACAAATTTTGGAGAACATCTCAGAAACATGAGAGAAACTGCCGGATTGACATTAAGAGAAGTTGCATCAAATCTTAAAATTGATTCTTCACTTCTTGCAAAAATTGAGAGAAACCAAAGACAACCGACAAGGCAGTTAATCAAAAGTATAGCTTCTTATTTCAATATAAATGAAAGAGAATTGCTTGTTGAGTTTTTGAGTGACCAAATCGCTTACAAAGTTTTGGACGAAGAAGGCGACCTGAGTATTTTAAGAGTCGCAGAAGAAAAAGTGTCTTACTTAAAAACTTTACACAATGGGAATGACTATGACAAGAAATAAAGAATTACCAACTTTTTTTGGTGAAGTTTTATTAAAAGGAGAGCGAATTGAAAATAATTTTGAAAATAATTTTTCTCCGAAGAAAATTTATCAACATCCCAATGGACAGCTCTGGCAAGGTGATAGTATAGAATGGTTAAAGACTTTACCAGATGAAAGTGTCGATTTGGTTTTTGCGGACCCTCCATACAATATTAAAAAAGCCGATTGGGATACATTTGAAAGCCAAGAAGAGTATATAAAGTTTTCTATGAAATGGATTGAACAATCTGCGAGAGTTTTAAAGCCTTCAGGAACTTTGTTTATATGTGGCTTTTCCGAAATACTTGCAGACATAAAACACCCTGCATCAAAACTGTTTAAGTCATGCCGTTGGATAATTTGGAATTACAAAAACAAAGCTAATCTTGGGTCAGACTGGGGAAGAAGCCATGAAAGTATCATGCATTTAAGAAAAACGAAAAATTTCACTTTTAACATTGATACTATTAGGATTCCTTATAGTGACCACACCTTAAAATATCCAAGCCATCCACAAGCTGAAACAAGCCAATATAGTAATGGTAAAAATGGCAATAATATTTGGGAGCCAAATCCACTTGGGGCAAAACCTAAAGATGTATTGGAAATACCGCAGGATATTATTGAAGTACCAACTACTTGTAATGGGATGCACGAAAAGACCCCTCATCCAACGCAAAAGCCTGAAGAACTATTACGGAAACTTATTTTGGCATCATCAAATATTGGAGATACTATTATTGATCCATTCTGTGGTTCAGGTACTACTCCAGTATGTGCGGAACAACTTAAACGAAAATGGATGGCTTGCGACTTATCTCTTGAATACTTGGATTGGGCTGCGAACCGCATCGAACTTGTCGAAGAATGGGGAATTGAAAAGTGGATTAAATACGATTTTGAAAACCAAAAAAGGAGAAACTCAATACGATGAATTTACACAAGATTGTTAATAAAGCAAAGGATAAAAGCAACTTCACAGACCTTAAAGCATACATTTCATTTTGCGATGAATATTTGAGATACATCAGTGATAACTTGCAGGCAATCATCATTTCCCAAAACGAAAACCACTATCGTTTTTATCAATATAAGAAAGAAGGGAATTTTCAAATCACACGACCAATAAATTCAAACTTAATGTTTGATGCAAAGGAATTTGCTAAAGCATCAAATGAGTTTTTGAAAGTATTAAGAACAATTAAAACGGTTAACAAAAATGATGAACCCGTTCGTAATATAATAAATAACGCTACATACACCATTCAGCAGTCTATTGGCTCTGCCTTAGATGGATTACCAGCAGGACAATCAAATACTGCCAGAAAGCTAAACGGTGATTTGTTTGAACATTTCATTCGATTGATTATACGCGAAATTGGTATTGACTGTAAATCTGGAACAATTCAAGTTCCTGTAATCGTTGACGGTGAACCTACATTTAATATGAGCTATCAGCATGACCTTATAATTGAGAAGCAGTATGACATAAAACTAATTGGATCTATTAAAACATCGAGTAAAGACAGAATAGACAAGATTTTCATTGACAAATTCTTGTATAACAAATTATTAGAAAAAGCTACACCACACATAGCAATTTTTTTAAATGACGTTCAAAGAAAAAACACAAGACGAGAAAATGAATATGGCATAAATGCAACATTCTTACCCGGACATTTTAAAGGATATACAGTAAAACTCAACCCTCTTGATGGTGTTTATTACTGTGACATCAGACCAAATATGAAAACGGAAAATATCTTAAAAGACCACATAAAAACCTTTGACAATTTACTGATTGAAGACATTTGGAAATTTTTATAGATCGAAAAAAAGAAAAATAAAGGGCTAACCGCTAACTTCAGCTACCCGGCAAGCGCGGCAGCGGTGGTTTTCGGTGGGCATCTTTCCGCTCATGCTGCATTTCGGCTTGACAACACAGAATTTGCAGAACGGGCGGGAGTTACATTAACCGTAATACGCAAAATTGAGCAGGGTAAAGCAAATTTGAACATGGATAAAGTAAACCTTGTGTTGAATATGTTTGGTCATGAATTAGCTCCTGTGAATAGTAAAGAAATCGCTGAATGAGAAGAGGTAGTGTATATTATAAAGATCGTTTGGACGGGATTGTAATGGAAACCAATGATGGCAATTTTGTCTTTCAATACGATGAGCAATATGTAAAAGAGTGTTCCTCGAAGTTTATCACGTTTACAATGCCCGTGACCGATAAACCGTGTTAAAGCAGCACACCATCAAGCGCTTCTACGCAAGTTTTTGCCTGTCCTAAAATATGGCTTTGCTCCGAATCTAAATTCAAGTTTAGCATGTAGCCATATTTTAGGAATAGACCAATCAGTGAAATAAAGCCCTTTCAATTCCCATTTCAAGACCTGTAATTTCAGCCAGCCCTTTTAAACGGCCGGTAAGCGGATAACCCGGATTTGCCTGTCGCTGGTAATCGGTCAGTATTTTTATCCCGTGGTCAGGACGCATTGGCATGCGGTAGTCGCTCCGCCCCTCTGCTTTTCGGCGATGTTGTTCTTCGAGCAAGGCTTTTACCAGTTCGTACATATCGACACTTCCTTTCAGGTGTCCCGATTCGTAAAAACTACCGTCTTCCAGCATTTGCGTATTCCGAAGGTGAATGAAATGGATGCGGTCGCCCAGTTGGTGAACGAAGTCAACCAAATCGTTATCGGCTCTTGCCGAAAGCGACCCCGAGCAAAATGTAATTCCGTTCCGAAGCGACTTGTTTTGTTCGGTAATCCATTTAAAATCCTCAATAGTCCCGGCAATGCGGGGCAATCCAAGTACCGGATATGGCGGGTCGTCGGGATGAATGCACAGGTTGATACCTGCTTCTTCGGCAACCGGAACAACATCGTTTAAAAATGCAGACAGGTTTTTCCTCAGTCCGTCTCTGTCGATCTCCGAATAGTTTTGAAGAAATCCGAGGAAAATCGTTTTGTAATCGGCCACATCGCCCACAGTTCCATTGATAAAACCTTGTGTAACCACAATAATATTGTGGGCCAGTTTTTCAGCTTCGGCTTCGCTCATCTTGCTAAAAACCGCTTCTGCTTTTTGCACCATCCAATCCGGATAATCTTTTTGTGCATCGGGCCGTTTCAGGATAAAAATATCGAAAGCGGCGAAAGTCGGGTAATCGAAATACATCGATTCGCCACCATTCGGGAGTTTAAACTGAAGATCGGTACGCGCCCAGTCGAGCACCGGCATAAAATTGTAGCAAACCGTGTCGATGCCGCACTGTCCAAGGTTTCGAAGCGATTGCCGGTAATTTACAATCAGGCGGTCGTAATCGGCCGAGTGAATTTTTATCCCTTCCGAAACAGGCAAACTTTCTACTACGCTCCAACGCATTCCGTGATTTTCGATATCGGTTTTCACTTTCATAATCTCGTCAACCGTCCACACTTCACCATTCGGAATATGGTGCAAGGCGGTAACTACGCCTTCAATTCCCATCTGCCGCAGGTCGGATAACTGAACCGAATCGTTGTACCCGAACCATCTCCATGTTTTTTCCAAAGCCATATTTCTGTAAATTAAACGCCGCTGAATGCGCTGAAACCACCGTCGACCGGAATGATTGCACCGGTAATAAAACTGGCTGCATCGGAACACAAAAACTGCACCAGTCCGTTTAGTTCGGTAATATCGCCAAAGCGTCCCATCGGGGTTTTTGCAATTACTTTATTGCTTCGTTCGGTCAGCGAACCATCGGGGTTGATTAGCACAGCCCGGTTTTGGTCGCCAATAAAAAAGCCCGGTGCAATGGCATTGACGCGAATTTTTTCGCTGAATTTCTGTGCCATTTCCGTGGCCATCCATTGTGTGAAAATATTCACTCCGGTTTTTGCTATCGAATAACCCGGAACCCTTGTAATGGCCGAATAGGTTGCCATCGACGAAATATTGATAATACTTCCCGAGTTGTTTTTTGCCATCGCTTCGCCAAAAACAAGCGTCGGATAAACCGTTCCGTTCAGGTTGAGGTTGGTCACCTTGCTGAAATCCTCTATTTTCATATCAAAAATAGTTTGGTCTTCGGCCAGTGTTGCCCCCGGGATATTTCCACCCGCGGCATTGATCAGAATATCAATCCGTCCGTGTTTTTCCATTATTTTTTCGCGAACCGATTTTAAACTGTCCATATCGAGCACATTGCAAACCAAACCTTCAATCTGGCCCAGTTGCTGTAACTGGTTGATCCGGTTGCTCAGGTTTTCTTCCCTGATATCTAAAATTATTACGATCGCCCCCGCTTTTAACAGGCTTTCCGAAATACTTCCCCCGAGAACTCCTCCTCCTCCGGTAACCACTGCTACTTTTCCTTTAATTTCGAACATGATTTTTAGTTTATGCGTAAATTGTACGTTATTTAAAAAGAACAAAAAAAATTACAATTAGTTTATTCTGAATGAATATAAATATGCAGGCCGTTGAACACCGCCTTTTGTTTTCTCTTCCAGTTGAATAATTAACCCCAGGCTAAGTACTTTCTTTCTGAAATTCCGGTTGTCGATTTTTGTTCCCATGATTGCTTCGTATAAACTATGAAGTTGGTTCAATGGAAATTTCTCAGAGAGAAGATTGTTCGCAATGGGTTCGTTCCATATTTCTTTCTGCAACCAGTGAAGCGATGTTTTTACCATTGCCGGATGATCGAAAGGGAGTTCCGGCAGCCTTTCGACAGGTAGCCAGGCCACTTCGCGGGCATGAGAACCGGCCATTAATTCGAAAACATCGGGCCGTACCAGCGCACAATACACCGTTGAAATAACCCTTCCAGCCGGATACCGGTTCACTTCTCCAAAAACTGCAATTTGCGAAAGAAACAGATCGTGAACCCCGGTCAGCTCATCAAGCAAACGTTTTGCCGCATCATCCGGATTCTCGTCCAGATAAATGTACCCGCCAGGCAACGACCAACTGTTTAATGCCGGCTCTTTATCTCGCCGTATCAACAACAGTTTCAGTCCATCCTGATCGAAACCAAAAACCGCACAGTCAACCGATAAATTGGGTACTATTTGCGACATCGTTAAATTTTTTTGCAATATTACGTATTATCTACGTTATTAATCCCAAAAAACAAGAAAAATAAATTTTTTTACTCTAAAATTATTATTTCCTATACATTACTGACTTTTCCTCAATTACTGCTGTAGTTCTGACAGCAATATTTTTAAGCTATAAAAAATCTTTTGGTACAGCTGTTTTTTGTTTCTATTTCGGAGGAACTTTTTTTATAACTTGCAGCATCCAAAAAAGATCGTCATGGAACAGTTATTTTGGTCGAAAAGCCTATTTGGAAATAAACTTATCCTTACCTGTGGGCAGGAGTCTGTCGGGAGTATTGTATGGGATAGTTTTTTCAGCGCCCGGGCACAGGCGACCATCAACGGACGTCGTTTCATGCTGAACCGTGAGTTTTTTCTTTCCAAACTCGAAATTTACGATGCAGGCAATCAAATGCTTTTAGGCAGCATCATGATCAACTTGTTCAATCCGCGAAGCGATGTGATTATTAATGGCAAACGCTTCGAACTCGAAATAAAAAATTTCTGGCAGTCGCGCTGGTCCTGGAAATTCAATGGAGCGGAAATTATCACGTATCAAAGCAACGAACTGATAAGCCACGACAAAGGAGTGGTTGAACTATATACTGCCTGCAACGAAGAAATTGAAGTCCTGCTCCTGATGGGATTGTTTGTTCGCAACCAATTATTGCTTTTCATGATGTTCCTGATTATTCTTTTCCTGGTTGTGATTATCTGAACCCTGATAAATCAGGCGAAGCGATTTTCAATCGCTACTTTTCGGAAGTTAAAAAACTTCCGCACCCATTCGCCCATTTTCTTGTTCGATATTTCGCAACTCGCAACTCCCAACTTTCTGTCTACTGTGACTGTGACTAAGTGCCTGTTGCCGACTGAACACCGACTACTCTAATTTTTACTTGAAAATATCAACCATTTTTCTCCACAAAGCACTACTTTTGAGCTTTCAAAAAAAAATGTTGTCAATGATTTACCAGGTACCTTCTTCGGAATTAACATCGCGGATGAGCCGTTTTTGCCATCTTATGGATGTGCAAAACCCGGAATGGGAAGTGGCTGTTATTTTCAGTAAAATCAATCTTTACTATTTCACAGGCACCATGCCCGAAGGAATGCTGCTGATCAACCGGAACGACGGTGCTACACTTTGGGCACGCCGTAGTTACGAACGCAGCGTACACGAATCGCTTTTCCCCGACATCTGCCCCATGGAAAGCTTTCGCGATGCGGCTGCCGTTATCAAAAATATTCCCGAAACAATTTTCCTTGAAACAGAGATTGTGCCTCTGGCAATGTATCAACGGTTTCAGAAGTATTTCCCTTTTGCAAAATTTAAACCGCTTGATCAGCAACTTGCCATGGCTCGTGCAGTCAAGAGTTTATATGAGCTTGATTTTATGGAGCAGTCGGGAAAAAATCACCAGCGGGTGCTGGAAGAACGCATTCCCGGTTTGCTGAAAGAAGGCATGAGCGAGGTGGATTTTGCAGGAGAACTTTACAAGGTGATGTTGGAAGAAGGACATCAGGGAATGTCGCGTTTTGGCATGTTCGACACCGAAATTGTAATTGGTCACATCGCGTTTGGCGAGAGTTCGATTTACCCGACCAGTTTCAACGGGCCGGGCGGCAATTACGGCATGGCCCCGTCGGTTCCGGTGTTGGGAAGCCGTGAACGGAAACTCAAAAAAGGAGATCTGGTTTTTGTCGATGTTGGCATGGGTGTAAATGGCTATCATACCGACAAAACCAATACGTTTATGTTTGGCGCCCCAATTCCCGATGAGGCAATTGCTGCACACCGGCAATGTGTGGAGCTGCAATTCCGGATTGCGGAAATGCTGAAGCCCGGGAATATTCCTTCGGTTATTTACGAAACGATTATGAATAGCCTGAGTCCTGATTTTCTGGAGAACTTTATGGGCTTTGGAAAGCGGCAGGTAAAGTTTCTGGGGCATGGTATCGGGTTGACCATCGATGAATTACCTGTTCTCGCAAAAGGTTTTGACGAACCATTGCAGGAAAATATGGTATTTGCCCTTGAACCAAAAAAAGGGGTAAAAAATGTTGGAATGGTAGGTATTGAAAATACTTTTGTGGTTAGCCCACAGGGAGGACGCTGCATCACCGGCGACCATCCGGGCCTCATGCTGGTTGAATAGCAGGAACGAGAGATGAACGGTGAAATCAAATATGATTTTGATTTTCAATGTATGAAGAGATCGAAAAAATTAGTGGAATCGGGTTATTTACTTTTTGAAATTCATATTTTTCAGCAATTTTAAAAATCTGGACAGCATGAGGATATATAAAGCGTATTTAATGTTTTTTTTATTATTGATATCTGTCTGGGTGTATGGACAGGAACGCAAGGAGATAGATTTTCCCAATCTCCCCGGTTATTTAACGCTGAAGTGTGACTTTCATATTCATACGGTTTTTTCTGACGGGGATGTTTGGCCAACGGTTCGGGTGCAGGAAGCGTGGGCTGAAGGACTCGATGCCATTGCAATAACCGATCATATTGAGTACCGGCCTCATTCGCAGGATATTCCTTCCGATCATAATCGTTCGTATGAAATTGCACAACCTTTGGCCGAGCAGCTGGATGTTATTTTGATTCGTGGAGGTGAAATATCCCGGAAAATGCCTCCCGGACATCTGAACGCATTATTTTTGAAAAATGTGAATTTGCTGGAGCGCGAAAGCTGGCTCGATGCCTGTAAGGAAGCCAGAGACCAAGGAGCTTTTATCGTTTGGAACCATCCGGGATGGAAAGTTCAGCAACCAGATCGTACTCTTTGGTGGCCCGATCATACCCGTTTATTGGATGCCGGGTTACTCAATGGGATTGAAGTGGTAAATGACAATGAGTATTATCCGGAAGCTTTACGATGGGCGAAGGAAAAAGAACTGACTGTTTTAGCCAGTTCCGATATTCATGGGCCAACTGGCACAACTTTCGATCTGGAAAAAAGCCACAGGCCCATCACATTGGTTTTTGCAAAAGAACGGAGTCCCCAGTCGATTAAGGAAGCATTGATGAGCCGTAGAACCGTTGCGTATTATCACGATAAATTATTTGGCGACCGGGCGTTTTTGGCTCCCCTGTTTTTAGCTTCTATTGAGATACTTTCCGATTTGCCGCGCCTTGAGAACATGCAGGTAAAATACATCCGGGTACATAATAATTCGGATATCGATTACAAGTTAAAGCAACGAACCCCATCGATTGGCTTTACAGCATCCCTATCGCTTACGTTGGAAGCACACCGCACCACGATACTTCAAGTTACCGGAACTTCGGATGAAGTGAAAAATGTTTCAAATCTGAAGTTCTATTACGAGGTGGAAAACCTGATCATTGCTCCGGGCGAGAGCCTTCCTGTCGTGCTTGAGATACAAAACTTTTAAACAGAAAAAGCGGTGGAAACACCGCTTTTTCTAAACAAACGACTAAAATTACCTTCATTAACCTTGCTTTTCTGTATTCCAATTTTCCAATCAACCCCAAATTAAGTTCATAAAATGAGCAAAGTCAACATTGTCTACGTTGATTAAAAAAAGATAGTTTCATGTTTATTTAGGTTTAACAAAAATTAACCAATAAATTGCACGTGAGAGTTGATTTGCTTTAAAAAACATTATTGGTTGAAGGTGCCCCTAATCTCTTAACTGTCTGAAAAAAACATTTTGATGGAAACGACATTCTGCTATTTGTACATCGCTTCTTCAGCATTCCATGAATATCATCCGATATTTATAATTTTTCAATTTCTTCCAGAAGTTCTTTCTCTGCCTGATTGATTAGGCTAACGAATGATTTCACATCGCCAGAATAGGAATCTATGTCTTCCAATACCTGTGTCTTTAACTGAAGTTTTTTGAGATTTGCACCCAATTCATCCATGCCAAAAGTCAAAACTGAAGATTTTGCCTTGTGTGCCAACTCTCCCAGTTCCTTGTACTTTTTCTCCGCAAGATAATTTTGCAACCCATCCCTGAATTCAGGAATTTGATCCAGAAATAGTTGAATGAATTCTTTTACGATTTCCGGTTCACCACCAGTAATTTCATTCAGATAGGAAAGATTAATTAATTTATCGGTTGACATGATGTGTTGTTTTTCACAATAATAGAAAAAATAATTGATATACGATGTGTTAAATGTGGTTCAATTATATATTGTGTAAGGTATTTCAAAATGATTAATTTCGTACTTTCATCTGGTAGAAAGCATTATTTTTACATGATCAATAAAGATAGGAAAACAATAATAAACACATGAAATGAGCATGATTTGTACAAACATCAATCGGAATGACTATTTTTTTTCATGCGAATTGAAGCGAAGCGAAATCCATGTGGTGAATACCATGCGTTGGTATTAAGATTGAAATTCAATTGATGATACGAAAATTGTACAAAACACTTTTGAAAAAATAAACACATGAAACTTACAGCATTCAACGAATTGCATAAAAAAGCCGGCGCTAAAATGGTCGAATTTGCCGGTTTCGAAATGCCCATCGAGTATTCAGGAATAAAGGACGAACACATGACCGTTCGCGAGAAAGTTGGTGTTTTCGATGTTTCGCACATGGGCGAATTTTGGGTGAAAGGCCCGAAAGCTCTTGCAATGGTACAAAGAGTAACAACCAACGACGCCAGCAAGCTGAACCTCGGACAGGCACAATATTCCTGTTTCCCGAACGGGAGAGGCGGCATTGTCGACGATTTGCTGGTGTATTATTACGAACCCGAAAAATACATGCTGGTTGTCAACGCGTCGAATATCGAAAAAGACTGGAACTGGGTCGTTTCCCATAACGATGTGGGCGCGGTTCTTGAAAATGCTTCGGATGCAATGAGTCAGTTGGCTGTTCAGGGACCTTTGGCAACACAGGTTTTACAGAAACTTACCGACATCAACCTTTCATCAATAAAATATTACACATTTGTTACCGGCAGCTTTGCCGGGATCGGTAACGTAATTATTTCAGCTACCGGCTACACCGGGGCAGGCGGTTTTGAACTGTATTTTGCCAACGAACATGCCGAAAAAATGTGGAACGCTATTTTTGAAGCCGGCAAACAAGAAGGCATCAAACCTATCGGACTTGGAGCCCGCGATACCCTGCGGTTGGAAATGGGTTTCTGCCTGTACGGCAACGATATCGACGATACTACTTCGCCCATTGAGGCTGGTCTGGGATGGGTTACTAAATTTGATGGCGGTGATTTTGTCGACCGGGATTTGCTGTTGAAGCAAAAACAGGAAGGGGTCAGCCGTCAGTTGCGTGGTTTTGAAATGATTGACCGGGGAATTCCGCGTCATGGTTACGAATTGTGCGATGCAAACGGAAACCCGATTGGAGTGGTCACTTCAGGAACCATGTCGCCGGTTCTGAACCAGGGAATTGGAATGGGGTACATCGCCCGGGAACATTCGGCTTTCGGAACGGAAATTTATGTGAAAATAAGGGAGAAATTGGTGAAAGCCAAAGTGGTTAAAATGCCCTTTATTAGCAAATCGTAATTTTTATTCGTTTTTCTGAGATTTCGTTGGTGAAAATGTCTTTTTATTTGGACGAATATTTGCATTTTTACAAAGTGAATTTTAACAACCAAATTTATACCAAATGAAGATACACAATTTCTCAGCAGGCCCATCGATTCTTCCCGATTTTACAGTTGAAGAAACAGCGGGAGCAATCAAAAATTTTGCAGGCACCGGTCTTTCCTTAATGGAAGTCTCACACCGCGGGAAAGAGTTTATCGCAGTAATGGATGAAGCCGTTGCTTTGTTCCGCGAATTACTCAGCATTCCTGATGGCTACTCTGTACTCTTTCTTGGAGGGGGCGCCTCGTTGCAATTTTGCATGGTTCCCTACAACCTGCTGTCGAAAAAGGCGGCATACCTGAACACAGGTACCTGGGCTTCGAAAGCGTTGAAAGAAGCAAAGCTATTTGGCGAAGTCGTTGAAGTTGCATCTTCGAAAGCAGCAAATTTCACGTATATCCCCAAAGACTATGTAGTTCCTGAAGATGCAGATTATTTCCATATTACTACGAACAACACAATTTTCGGTACAGAAATACACGAAGATTTGGATGTGAAAGTGCCGCTGGTTGCCGACATGTCATCCGATATTTTCTCGCGTCCGGTTGATGTCTCGAAATATGCCCTTATTTACGGTGGGGCGCAAAAAAACCTGGCTCCTGCCGGTGTAACTTTTGTAATTGTCAAAAATGACATCCTCGGAAAAACCGGCCGTCCAATTCCTACCATGTTGAATTATCAGACTCATATCGACGAAGGTTCCATGTTCAATACACCTCCGGTAGTTCCTGTTTTTGCTGCTCTTCAAACTTTAAAATGGTTGAAAGAAAAAGGCGGCGTTAAAGCGATGCAGAAAATAAACGAAGAAAAAGCAGCTATCCTGTACGACGAAATTGATAGCAACCCGCTTTTCAAAGGAACTGTCACTTGCAAAGAAGACCGTTCGCTGATGAATGTTTGCTTTGTGATGAACGATGGGTACGAAGAACTGGAACCCGAATTCCAGAAATTTGCCACAGGAAAAGGGATGTCAGGAATCAAAGGACACCGTTCAGTGGGTGGCTTCAGGGCTTCTATCTACAATGCCATGCCGAAAGAAAGTGTTCAGGCACTGGTCGATTGTATGAAGGAGTTCAGGCAAATGCACGAAAAGTAAAAATTACTAAATAAAAAGAAGGGCAGTTTTTACTGCCTTTCTTTATTATATGGCCGCCAAAGCCAATATTCATTCATTCAATAATTTTTTATTCAGTATAAAATTATGGCAATAGTAAAACCATTTAAAGGACTTCGTCCTCCGAAAGATATTGCAGCCCAACTGGCTTGTTTGCCTTATGATGTGATGAACAGCGAAGAAGCTGCCCGGATGGCAGAAGGAAAAGATTGTTCGTTGCTGCACATTACCCGCGCCGAAATTGATTGCCCTGCCGGAACCGACATCCATTCGGATGAAGTGTATAACAAGGCGGTCAGCAACTTTAAAGCGTTTCAGGAAAAAGGCTGGCTGAAACAGGATGCCGAAGCAAAATTCTACATCTATGCGCAAACCATGAATGGCCGTACCCAATACGGGATTGTTGGCGCTGCCGCTTGCGACGATTACCACAACGGCATCATCAAAAAGCACGAGCTGACCCGCCCCGACAAAGAAGAAGACCGGATGATATTGACGCGTTACGTGAATGCCAATATCGAACCGGTATTTTTCTCGTACAAGGCAATTCCTGAAATGGATGCCATTGTTTCGAACATTGTAAACAACGAAAAAGCAGAATACGATTTTGTTGCTGAAGATGGTTTCGGACACCATTTTTGGCCGGTGAACAACCCGGCAATCAACCAAAAAATTGAAGATATTTTTGCAACGAAAGTTCCGGCAACCTACGTTGCCGACGGCCATCACCGGACTGCCGCTGCTGCCCGCATTGGGGTGGAACGGAAAGCGCAGAATCCAAATCATACCGGTGCAGAATCCTATAATTTCTTTATGGCCGTGCATTTTCCCGATAACCAACTTCAGATTATCGATTACAACCGCGTGGTGAAAGACCTGAACGGACTGACAGAAGCCGGATTAATTGAGAAACTTTCGGCTTCGTTTGATGTGGTGAAAATGGGCGCCGACATATACAAACCGGCAAAACTGCACGAATTCAGCATGTATCTTTCCGGTTCGTGGTACAAGCTGACGGCGAAACAAGGAACTTACAACGATAACGACCCGATTGGTGTTTTGGATGTAACCATTTTGTCGAAACTGGTTTTGGCTGATGTGTTTGACATACAGGATTTACGCACTTCGAAACGCATCGATTTTGTGGGTGGTATCCGTGGTTTGGGCGAACTGAAAAAACGGGTCGACAGCGGCGAAATGAAAGTTGCGTTTGCGTTGTTTTCGGTTTCGATGAAACAACTGACCGATATTGCCGATTCGGGGAATATCATGCCGCCAAAAACGACCTGGTTCGAACCGAAACTCCGTTCGGGGCTGGTCATCCACAAGATATAAAGAGATTGTTTGATCTCTGTTTAAGTTCATTGATTTTCAATCTCTTTTTTCTGTGGAAAGAAAAATAGTTGAAAATCAATGAATTTTTTAAATCTCCGGAAGGGGATTTTTTATTTTTCGGAGAATGCTTATTCTTGAACCTCCGAAAGAGGCCTTAAATTAGCGGGTATTTCGTTTTGCTTTTCTTCGGAAAAATAAGGAAATACATCGGCAATGCTTGAAAGGGCCAGTGAGGTGGTCTGGTAGGGAACCAAAATATACGAAAGGGCATCTTCGAGTCGCTGCAATGCTTGTTTCAGGTCATCGGCCGCAACCAAAAAATAGTTGTTTATTTTCTTTTCTTTTCCGGCTTTTTCATCAATAGTAATTAAACCAATTTTGGCTTTGTACCACCATTCGCCGTCTTCGTGCGGGAAAATCTCGATGATATTTGATTTTTTGATGTTTTCGACCGTGAACTCGCCGCGAATATTCGATCCCATTTCTTTGATAATGCGTGTTTCTGCATCGGTAAACGAAACGGCATCGATTAGGTAGTTTTCACTTACTTTCCGCTCGCGGCCGTCTTCATCAATTTTTATGTATTTTACTTTGCACTCGAACCAGGTTTGCATATCTTCATATTTTTGTGAAGGGCAAATATATTTTCATTTCTTCAGAATCGGGAATTCTTCAGCAAAAGTTATTCACATTTTGTTCGTGGGTGAAGAAATTTGCAATGAAACGCTACTGATTATTGGTTTATAAACGGAATAGTGAAATGGAAGGTGCTTCCTTTTCCTTCTTCACTTTCGGCCCAAATCTGACCACCTTGTTTCTCAACAAAATCCTTGCAAAGCAACAATCCTAAGCCTGAACTTTGTTCGCCTTCCGTCCCGGGGCGGCTGGTGTTTATATCGATTCTGAAAAGGTCGCATACCATTTGTTTTTTCATGCCAATACCCGTATCGCTCAACGAGACTTCGATCTTGTTGTCGTCGGTTTCCTTTGCACGAATGGTTACACAACCTCCTTGAGGTGTGAATTTTATTGCATTTGAGGTGAGATTCCTGATAACTGACTCAAACATATTCTTATCAGCGAGGACTTTAAACTCCGGAGGAATATCGATAACGATTGAAATTGATTTTTTTTGGGCAGCTTGATGGACCGTTCCAGTAGATTCTTCTATCATGTCTTTCAGAATCAGTGCCTCAAGTTTAATGACAATTAACCCACGTTGCATTTGTGCCCATTCGAGCAAGTTGTTTAATAATTCATACAGGTTGGCAGTCAGAATTTTCATGGATTTTATCATGCTATGAATTTCCTCTGGCGAAAATGCCTGCATGTCTTCCTCAAGTTGTTCGGTCAACCCGAGAAATGAACCTAATGGGCCCCGTAAATCATGTGATACGATCGAAAACAACTTGTCTTTTTCTGAATTCTTAATTTGCAACTCCTGGTTTTTTTCTTTCAGTTCACAGGTTTGTTCTTCGACCTTTTTTTCCAGGAGGTGTTTTTGTTGCTCCAACTCACGTCCTCTCCAATTGGTGTAGAAATAAATCAATGCAATACTACCAATTGCTGAAAGAATATAAAACCACCAGGTTTCCCACCAGGGAGGACGGATTGTAAATGGATAATTGAATTCTTTGCTCCAGAAACCTTGGGTATTCATGGCCTTTACCTTGAAGATGTACTTACCCGGGTCAACATTGCCGTACGATACTTCCGTATTGCTGGTCAGGCTACTCCAGTTTTTATCTTGTCCTTCAAGTTGGTATTGGTATTTTATTTTTTGGGTTTGTTTTTGTGAAATGCCAATAAAGCTGAATGTGAGGAAGTTGTTATTGTGTGCCAAACTCAGGTTTTCGGGCAGGTAATACCACTTAGAAATATTGCTAAAATGAAATTTTCCCACTTTTACTCCGTTGTCGACGGTGAAACTGGTGTCTTTTTTATTTGCCAGTTCTATCCATGGAATATCTTCGTTAAACAATTGAATATTTGTCAGCTGGATATTGGGAGCAACTGTGTCGGGAATTTCACTTTCTGGGTTGATGGATGTTAAACGATTGGTCGCCCCAATCCAAATGATGCCTTCCCGGTCTTGCCGTACTGCTCCTAAATTGCATCCAATTCCAAGAAACCCGTCTTCGTATGAGTAACTGGTGAAAAGCGGAAGTTCTGGTTGCCGTGATTTTTTCAGGAGTTTTCCTTTTTCAAGTACATTGGGGCCTGATCTTGTTCCGATCCAAATATTTCCAAGTTTGTCCTGGTAGAGGCTATTGACAAAGTTATTGGTCAGTCCGTCTTTTGTAGAGAATATTGTTATAAATCTACCATCGTAACGCATGGCTCCTGCTCCTGAAGTACCAAACCAAAGATTGCCTTCAGTATCTTCGAATATACAGGTGATTGTATTGTGGATGAACCCTTCTTTTTTTGTGAAATGTGTAAACATATTGCCGTCATACATGGTTACACCACTTCCATCGGTGCCAAACCATAAGTTCCCGTTTTTGTCCTCCAGCATGCATAAAACTCTGTTATTACTAAGTCCCGATTTTTTCGAATAGTTTACAAAGGTGTTGCCATCAAATTTTGAGACTCCGCCGCCAAAACTGCTAATCCAGAGGTTCCCGTTACGGTCTATTAAAATACTTCGGGTAACATTGCTGCAAAGACCTTCTTCTTTCGTGTAATTATACAAGTTTTTGCCATCGAACCTAATAATACCACCATTCTCTGTGTTGATCCAGATGTTGCCGTGAGAATCTTCCAAAACATTATATATCCAGTCGTTTAAGCCACTTTCTTTAAATGAATAACAAGTGAATGTTTTTCCATCATATTTAGTAATTCCTTTCGTTAAAGTGCCAAACCAGTGGTTGCCATTTTTGTCTTGCATGATGTTCATTACCTTACTGTCACCGAGGCCATCCTCTTTCGTGTAATGGGTAAACAAGTTGTCGTTGTATTTTAGCAAACCTCCGTCGCGAGTGCCAAACCATAAATTTCCTTGTTTATCAATTAGCGAACAGCGGATTTGATTATTGGTCAAACCTTCTTTTTCTGTAAAATGGGTAAAAAAACGGCCATCGAATTTTGAAATGCCACCTCCTAAAGTGCCAAACCAAATGGACCCGGATTTATCCTGGATTATACATAATACGCTGTTGTGACTTAACCCTTGTTCTTTGGTATACTGGTAAAAAAACTTGCCATCATATTTTATTACTCCTTCATTGAACGTGCCAAACCAAATATTTCCTTCCTTATCTTGGAATGTAGAAGCTACATAATTAGCGGCAAAGCCTTTTTCTTTTGTGAAGTTCATGAAATTTTTTCCATCGTACTTGCTTATCCCATTTCCGTATGTGGCAAACCACAAAGAACCGTTCTTGTCTTGTATTATTGAACGGATTTGGTTGCAGGCCAAACCTTCTTTTTCGGTATAATGGGTGAATTTTTTTCCGTCAAATTTCGAAACTCCTCCTTCTGAAGTGGCAAACCAATAATTTCCGGTTTTATCCTGAATCATCGAATTTACGACGTTATTGCTCAATCCTTCGCGCTCGGTGTAATGGGTAAAATATTTACCGTCGAACCGGGTCACTCCGCCTCCGAAGGTGCCGAACCAGAGTGTTCCCTCGCGATCTTCCATCATGCATAAAACCACGTTGGCGCTTAGTCCGCTTCTGACCGAAAAATGAGTGAGGTTTTTACCATCAAAGCGGGTTACTCCGTCTTCGTTGCTGAACCATAGATTTCTTTGCCGGTCTTGCAACATGCACCTGATCTGATCGTGTTTCAACCCCTGCATAGTGCCGAGGGTCATGAAACTATACGGGGTGACATCTTTGCTAAATGGATTTTTTGCAACAACTGTTTCTGGTATGCCGGAAAGCACAGGTTGTGCGCTTGAAATAATTTCTTTTGGATTTGAAAATCCATTTTTACCGGGAGTGCAAATTTTTGGGGATCCGGCAAAAACAATATTTGGATTGCCTGCCAGTGTAGTTCTGGTGCTTGAACTGACTTCCTCCGGTTTGCCAACCTTGTATATTTTAGGTTTTCCTGCAATGATCGTTAACGGTTTCTCGATGCTATCTTTTGGAACAAGATAACCATTGGATTCAATCGTCTTGGGCAGAAAAGCAGAAGCGTCTCCTTTTTTTTCTTTCTGTGTGTTACATGAAAGGAAAAGTAAGACAACAAAAAGTATGTAATTCTGCTTATTCATCATTTTTTTACTGTTGGCAAATGGCGGCAAAATAAAATGGTTGATTGTGGTTTCTCCTTCCGCTTGAATGATGCCCGTGTTATTGTTGGATAAATATATTAAAAAGTCGTGAGCTGAGTAGAAAGGAACAGACAAAATCCTCTGTTTCACAATGAAAAAAAATAATTGATTCGATTGCAATGCAAAAATGATTGGAAGGTATTGAAAAATGAATCATATCACAGTGTCTTCTTTTCTGTTTTGATGATTCGCTTTCATTATTGATTTTTTGTTCTAGTTTCTTTTGCCGAGAACCGGGCCATTTATATAAACGTTGTCAAAAATTAGGCTTCAATGAGTGTAATTATTTGTTTTAGTGGTTATAATGAAATAATAAACAAAAAACACAAAATAAGGAATTCGGTTGCAGGCACATTTGTGATATTTCAATATTCCTCATTTTTTGTTCGTTATTCGATATTTAGAAATGAAGAGGAACCATTAAACCTGGGTTCAGCTTTAACCAAGTTCATGTTATAAATTCTCTTTCTCCTGAATTTTTCCTGATTTTGGAATTGGCATACTTATTCTTAATTTGCATCCTTATTTTATTGCAGACGAAGAATCCAACCGATGTAAATTTTGCCAATGAATAAGTTGATGCCATTTTTGCTTTTTCCTGTTCTTCTGTTGATAATATCCTGCACGACATGGACAAAAGGAAAAATCATTACGGTAACTGGTGTGATTTCTCCGGCAAAAATGGGAAAAACCCTGGAGCATGAACATATTCTGGTCGATTTTACCCGGCCGGAAAACAACCAGCCTGAACCCTACGGGATGGACGAAGCAGTCGGCCATGTTTTGCCCTTTCTGAAAAAACTGAAAGCATACGGAGTGAAAACATTTGTTGAATGTACCCCGGTTTATGTGGGGCGCGATGTGCAATTGCTGAAACGGCTTTCCGAAGAAACCGGGTTGCAGATACTCACCAATACCGGATTCTATGGCGCGCAAAACAATCGTTTTATTCCGGCTCAGGTTTTGAAAATGACCCCGGAAATGATTTCTGCTTCTTGGATTGCTGAGTTTGAAAAAGGAATTGACGGAACCGGCATCCGGCCTGGTTTTATTAAAATTGCAGTCGATCGCAAACCGCTTTCTGGTTTTCATGCAACACTTGCCCGTGCAGCGGCCATTGCGCATAAAGCCACCGGACTGACGATCATGAGTCACACCGGCCCGGCAGTTGGGGCTTTTCAGCAACTGGAAATTTTAATAGAAGAAGGAGTTGCGCCCGAAGCATTTATCTGGACGCATGCCAGCGACGAAAAAGATTGGTCGCAACTGGTGAAGGCGGCAAAAATGGGCGCCTGGGTTTCGCTCGATAAATATGGCTGGGACGAAGCGCTTGTCGAAAGTTATCCGAAGCTTCTGAAATGGATGAAAGAGGAAGGTGTTCTGAATAACGTTTTAATTTCGCACGATGCAGGCTGGTTCGACCCCGGACAGCCGGAGCAACCATTCAAACCATACAGCCCGGTTTTTGAAGAACTTATCCCGAAATTGAAAAAACAAGGTTTTACTGACAATGATATCGACCTGCTTTTGGTAAAAAATCCGGCCAAAGCGTTTATTGTCAGGAAACGTTTGATCAACCATAAAAATCAAAACTGATTATCATGAAAAAAAATCTGATTTCTTCACTTTTGTTGCTGGCAATCACGGTCCTGCTTGCAGGCTGTGCCACGCAATCGATCACCAACGTACAGGATCCGCCCGGGTTTTGGTCCGGTCTTTTGCATGGCTTTATCATCCTGTTCAGTTTTATCATCAGCTTGTTTACCGACTACGAAATTTATGCATTCCCAAATTCAGGGGCATGGTACAATTTCGGTTTTCTGCTGGGCGTGATGATTTTCTTTGGCGGCGGCGGTGCTGGTGCAAAACGGAAAAGATGTGAATCGTAGAAGATTCTGTTTTTGCGGAAATTAAGGAATAATTAAATCGGGCCGAAAAGAGGTTCGAAGTACCTGTATTGTGCGAATAGCCTCTAGTTTTGCATTTTAAATTGCACAACTATGTGGATCATTCTGGCGCTGATTTCATCGGTACTTCTCGGGGTTTACGATGTATTCAAAAAACTGTCGCTCAACAAAAATGCGGTGTTGCCGGTTTTAATGGGGTCAACCATTACCGGTGCGGTGCTCGTTTCGCCCATGGTTATTGGTTCTTTTTTCTTTCCTGAATTTTTCAAGGGAATTTATTTGTTTGTACCGAAAATCAACCTGCACGAGCATGCGCTGATTTTTCTGAAGGCAGTTATTGTGGTGTCGAGCTGGATTTTTGCTTTCCATGCGGTGAAACACCTGCCCCTGACCATCGTGGCTCCCATTGATGCAACAAGGCCAATATGGACATTGGTTGGCGCCATCCTCATTTTTCAGGAACATCTTAACTTTCTGCAATGGACAGGCGTTGTGGTTACGCTGGTTTCCTTCTATCTTTTATCGATGGCCGGAAAACTGGAAGGCATCAATTTCAGAAAAAATGGTTGGATTTTGTGCATGATTGCCGGAACGATGCTTGGAGCTGCCAGTGGTTTGTACGATAAATTTATCATCCGGAAGATCGACCGGCTTGCTGTCCAGTCGTGGTTTTCGTTTTACCAGGTGGTGGTAATGCTGCCTGCGATTGCCCTTTTCCGGTGGAAACTTCCTTCAAGCGAACGCCCTGTTTTTCAATGGCGCTGGAGCATCCCAGCTATCGGGCTTTTCCTTTTAATGGCCGATTTTGCCTATTTCTATTCGCTCAGTTATAGCGATTCGATGATCTCCATTGTGTCTGCTTTGCGGCGGGGTGGGGTAGTGATTGCTTTTGTGGTGGGAGCGGTTTGGTTTCACGAAAAAAACCTTCGCCGCAAAGGAATTTACCTGGCGGGTATTTTAACCGGGATTTTACTGATTACACTGGGAACATGAAGGGTGAATTTTGAATGATGAATGTTAAATTTTGAATGACATTTGCGCTCTGATGTCCGGTGCGGATATTTCAAATAATCATCGATCATTAATCTTTCCGTTTCTGAATACTGTGACTGTGACTGTGACTTCAACTGAATACTGAACTCTTCCCTTTTTCCTTCTTTATACTACCAATTTCTTCCCGATTCTTCTATCTTTGTGTACCATTCAATAATTCCGATTATGAACGACAGGCCTTTGATTTTGGTGACAAACGACGACGGCGTGGATGCCAAGGGAATCAAACAGTTAATTGAAGTGATGCGCTTTTTTGGCGATGTGGTAGTGGTTGCTCCCGATCAGCCCATGTCGGGAAAGTCGGTCTCCATAACATCAGACAAACCGTTGCGTATCAAAAAGCTGAAAGAGGAAGACGGCTACGTCAAATACCAGACCAACGGTACTCCGGTCGATTGTGTAAAACTGGCGTTCAACCAACTGCTCGACCGGTATCCCGATTTTGTGGTTTCGGGTATCAACCATGGCGCCAATTCGTCCATCAGTGTGATGTACTCGGGAACTATGGGCGCTGTCATCGAAGGTTGTTTGCACGGGGTTCCGTCCATCGGCTTTTCGCTTTGCGATTACGACCCGGATGCCGATTTTTCAAAAGCTAAAATATATGTGGCAAGGGTATTTCAGCAGGTGGCCGAGAATGGCCTGCCCACATTCGTTTGCCTGAATGTGAATTTCCCGAAAGGCGAAATCAAGGGCATAAAAGTGGCCCGGCAAGCGGCCGGAAAATGGGTCGAGGAATACGATAAACGCACCGATCCTCACAGCCGCGATTATTTTTGGCTCACTGGTCATTTTAAAAATTTCGAGCCGGACGTGGAAGGAACCGACCTGAATGCACTTGAAAACCAATATGTGTCGGTGGTTCCTGTCAATATCGACCTGAGCTGCTACCAGACCATTGAAACCATGAAAAGCTGGAAGTTCTGATGGGCGCTGACCTAAAATATAAATTCGACAAAACAAAGTTCGGCTTCTGGCCGGGCTTGCTGGGGCCTTTGCTGGTATTTGCAGTGGTTTACCTGGTGCAAGGCGAAGGCCAACCTTTTTCGCAATATATCGAAGGGCTTTGGGTATTTAATGTTCTGATTAAATTGCTCAGTTTGTGCGTATTCCCTAACCTCCTGTTATTTTTATTTTTTATCCGGAAGAAATACGATTGGGCAGCCCGCGGCGTTTTAATGGCAACATTTATTTACGCGTTTGTTGTTCTTTTCTCAAAACTATTCTGATATGCGGTATTATTTCATTGCAGGTGAAGCGTCGGGCGATTTGCATGCCGGAAACCTGATTGCCGAGTTGTCAAAAATCGACCTGGAAGCTGTTTCTCAGGGGTTTGGTGGCGAGCGGATGGAAAACGCGGGCATGAAACTTACCAAACATTACCGCGACATGGCTTTCATGGGTTTCATTCCGGTTTTGATGAACTTGCGGACGATTAAAAAGAATTTCAGGATTTGTGAGCAGGATTTGCTGACTTTCAAATCCGACGTGCTGATTTTGGTTGATTATCCGGGTTTTAACCTGCGGATGGCGAAGTTTGCCAAAGACAACGGCATAAAAGTTTACTATTATATTTCACCAAAAATATGGGCCTGGAAGAAAGGCCGGGTGCATAAAATCAAGGCGCTGGTCGACGAGATGTTTACCATTTTGCCTTTCGAAACCGACTTCTACCGGAAATATAATTACTCCGTTAATTATGTGGGCAACCCGATTTTGGATGCGGTACTGAAAAAGAAAATCGAAGCTGATCTTCCGAAATTCACGAAAGAAAATGGCTTGCCTGAGAAGGAAATCATTGCCCTTTTGCCGGGAAGCCGCAAGGCTGAAATTTCGTATTTGCTGCCGGTAATGCTCGAAGCGTCGGAGGCCTTTCCGCAATACCAGTTTGTAATTGCCGGTGCGCCCAATATGAATACTTCGTTTTACGAAACGTTCACCCAAAATTACCCGGTGAAAGTGCTTTGGGACAAAACCTACGAAATTGTTCAAAACAGCAAGGCCGCTATGGTTGCATCCGGCACGGCGACGCTGGAAGTCGCTATTCTGAACACGCCGCAGGTGGTTTGTTACAAAATGGCAGGCGGGGCTTTCTTTCATTTACTCGGCCTTATTTTTATTACCCTCAAATGGGTTTCGCTGGTCAATATTATTCTCGGCCGCGAAGTGGTGAAGGAACTTTTGCAGGTGAATTTCAAAAAAAAGAAATTGGTAGCCGAGATGAATTGCATTTTAAACGATGCAGCATACAATCAGCGGATACTGGATGATTACAGCGAATTGATGCAAAAGTTGGGCAATCCCGGTGCATCGCGCCATGCAGCCGAAAAAATTTGGGAAAAACTGAGTGCAAAATAATTCAAAAATATGTACAGCCTCTTTAAAAAAGAAATAAGCGGTTTTTTCGGATCGCTGACCGGTTACCTGGTGATGGTGGTTTTTTTGCTGGCCAATGGTTTGTTCCTTTGGGTGTTCCCCGGAAATTACAACATCATGGAAAGCGGTTATGCCCGCCTCGACGGATTGTTTTCGTTGGCTCCGTGGGTGTACCTCTTTTTGGTGCCAGCCGTTACCATGCGCCTTTTTGCTGAAGAAAAACGAATGGGAACCCTCGAATTACTGGTTACCCGCCCATTGTCGACCCTGAAAATTGTTGCTGCAAAATATTTGGCCGGACTGGTTTTGGTAATTTTTAGTTTGTTGCCAACATTGCTGTATTTTTACTCTGTTTACAGGCTCGGAAACCCTGTTGGTTGCATCGATACCGGCGGAACCTGGGGCGCATTTACCGGGTTGTTTTTTCTTGCCGCCATTTATGTGGCCATCGGAATTCTGGCATCGTCGTTGACCGACAACCAGATTTTTGCATTCATCATGGCCATGGTTTTGTCGTTTCTGGCATACATCGGATTCGATTTTATCGGTTCGACCGACCTGCCCTCCGGTTTGCAGAATACAATCGTCAGTTTCGGGATTAACGAGCATTATTTGTCGATCAGCCGGGGCGTGGTCGATTCGCGCGATCTGGTGTATTTTCTGCTGGCGGTTTTGTTGTTATTGTACCTTACCAGTTTAAATGTCCGCAAACACAAAATAGTACTGAACCAATTTCTGAAAAAAACTGCATTTGTGTTTGTTTTGACAGTTCTGTGCCTGATGATTTCTGCCAGTTATTTTTTCAGGATTGACCTGACAGCCGAAAAACGGTACAGTCTGAACCCGCTGTCGAAAGAAATAGTTGCCAAACTGGAAGAACCGGTATCTGTTGATTTGTTCCTTGCCGGCGATTTGCATCCCGGATTGCAAAAATTTCAGAAAGAAATTTCAGAAAAAATTGGAGATTACAACGCGTATTCAGGCAAACGAATTACCCTGAATATTGTTGATCCGTACGAAATTTCAACGACACAAGAACGCGAAAAACTATTCGGAATGTTGTCGCAAAGAGGCTTGCAGCCAGTCGATTTACAGGTAAAAACCGACAAAGGGACCAGCACACGCTATATTTTCCCCGGCGTTTTAATCCGCTCCGGAGACCGGGAGATTGCATTGAACCTTCTGAAAAATGACCCGATGTTGCCGGGCGAACAAAACCTGAACAATTCGGTGGAATCGCTGGAATACGAATTCACCAATGCTTTCAACCGGTTGATTAACGGCGAAAAACAAACCGTTGCTTTTTTGACCGGGCACGAAGAACTGGGCGAATTGGAAACCGAAGACATCCGGCAAACGCTGGGCGAAAATTACGAAGTAGTTCGCCTTGCCGCCAGCGAACTGACTGATAAGGTGAAAACGCTGGTAATTGCTGACCCGGAACAGGCTTTCGGGGAAAAAGATAAATTGCTGATCGACCAGTATGTGATGCGGGGAGGCCGCGTTTTGTGGCTGGTCGACCCGGTGCAGGTGAGCCTCGACAGTCTTCAACGCGGGCAATCGACGCTGGCTTTCCCACGCGATCTGAACCTCAGCGATCAGCTTTTTAAATACGGGGTGCGGCTCAATCAAAACCTGGTGCAGGATGTTGAGTGCATGATGATTCCGCTGAATGTTGCGCCAGCCGGATCACAAAAGGCAAGTTATAAAGCGTTTCCGTGGTATTATTCGCCCATGCTGCTTCCTTCCGAAGAGCATGTAATCGGGCGCAACATCCGCCGTATAAAATCAGAATTTATCAGCTCAATAGATACGGTCGGGCATTCCGAAAAAATAAAAAGACAGGTGATTTTGTCTACTTCTGCGCATTCGCGAATTCTGAATGTGCCTTTGCAGGTGAGTTTTGCCAGTGTGAATAACCCTCCGGCAAGCGAATTGTTTAATCATCCTTCGGTTCCGGTTGGCGTTTTGCTTGAAGGACAATTTTTGTCGGTATTTAAAAATCGTATGGTTGAACCACTGGGATTTTCTTCTTCAGAAATAAAAACCGAAAGCGAAAACACCCGCATGATCGTACTTGCCGACGGAAACCTGATTGCCAACCAGTACAGTATGCGAACCGGGAAACCGGAAATAATGCCGCTGGGATACGACATCTATTCGAAACAAACGTTCGGAAACAAGGAATTTGTGGTGAATGCGGTGAATTATCTTTGCGACGATTCGGGATTGATGGCTTTGAAGTCGCGGGTATTTAAAATCCGCCTGCTCGACAAGGTGAAAATTAATGAGCAAAAACTAATGTGGCAGTTGGTCAATCTGTTGATTCCCATTGGTGTTGTGCTGCTGTTTGGGGTACTTTTCAATTTCCTCAGGGCACGACGGTATAAACGGTAATTTCTTCAACTTTTTTGGATTGTTAATAGTGCTCATTTCTTTTGAATAAAATATTTCGTCAGCAATAGGTAAAAAAAATCAAAGTTTGTATATTCGTATGACTCCAAAGTCCTGTCCGGAAGGTTATCCGGAAAAGAAAATTAGATTATAAAAATTAAAAAATATACGATGAAGTTTGTTGTTTCAAGTACCGAATTACTTAGTCACTTGTCTGCTATCAGCAAGGTGATTAGTTCTAAAAATACGTTGCCAATCCTCGACAACTATTTGTTTCAGTTAGATGAAAACCAGCTAACGATCACTGCTTCTGATCTCGAATCGACCTTGATTACCAGTCTCGAATTGGATAATACCGACGGGAACGGGAAAATTGCTGTTCCGGCCAAGTTGCTGAACGATACCCTGAAAGAGTTCCCGGAACAACCGCTGACTTTTCAGATCAGTGGCGATACGTTCGGTATTGAAATCTTCTCGGCCAACGGAAAATTCAGTATTGTTGGTCAGAATGGTGAAGATTATCCGCAAATTCCGGGTTTGAAAGAAGATGTGGCTTCCAGTATCAATGTCAGTCACGAAGCACTTTTAAGCGGAATCAACAAAACTTTGTTTGCAACTGCCGACGACGAACTTCGCCCGGTGATGAACGGTATTTTTATTGAAATGTCGGCTGACGATATGACTTTTGTTGCTTCGGATGCCCACAAACTGGTACGTTACAAACGCAAAGATGTAAAGTCTGAAGTCGATTCGTCGTTTATTCTTCCGAAGAAACCGGCCAGTTTGCTGAAAAGCCTTCTTCCGAAAGAAGAATTTGATGTAAAACTTGCGTTCGATGATAAAAATGCCATTTTCGAATTGACCAATTATAAATTGATTTGCCGTTTGGTGGAAGGAAACTACCCGAGTTACAATTCGGTAATTCCGACCAAAAACCCGAATAAAATGACCATCGACCGTCTGGAGCTATACAACACGGTGAAACGGGTATCGGTGTTCTCGAACCAGGCCAGCAACCTGATTAAATTGAACCTGAACGAAAGCCAGTTGATTGTTTCGGCACAGGATGTTGATTTTTCAATTTCAGCAGTTGAACGGCTGAAGTGTCAGTACGAAGGCGATGAAATGGAAATCGGTTTCAAATCGACATTCTTGTTGGAAATCCTGTCGAACCTCTCATCTTCTGATGTAAAAGTTGAGCTTTCCGACCCGACCCGCGCAGGTCTTCTGCTTCCGGCCGAAACCGACCACGAAGAAGAAGATGTGCTGATGTTGCTGATGCCAATGATGATAAATGTTTAAGAAATCAAGTCCGACGATATAAACCTAACAGATGATTATCGCTGTTAGGTTTTTTTTTAGTCCTTTACCGAAAAAATACAGAAATGAAGATTAACCTTAGAAACCCTTTGATTTTTCTCGACCTTGAAACGACCGGGATCAATGTTGTTACCGACCGGATAGTTGAGATTGCCTTGTTGAAAATTCATGTTGACGGGAGAGAGGAGGAGTTTTTGAAGCGGGTTAATCCGGAAGTGCCGATACCTGTCGAATCGAGCCGGATTCACGGGATTTATGATGAAGATGTGAAGGATGCCCCGGTTTTTAAGGAAATTGCCAAAACACTGACTCATTTTATGGAAGGCTGCGATTTTGCCGGTTTCAATTCAAATCGTTTCGACATTCCGCTGCTGGCCGAAGAATTTTTGCGCGCCGGGGTCGACATCGACCTGAAAAAACGCAAGTTTATTGATGTGCAGGCTATTTTTCACAAGATGGAAAAACGCACATTGGCTGCAGCTTATAAATATTACTGCGGAAAGCCTCTCGAAAATGCGCACAGCGCCATGGCCGATACCAAAGCAACGTACGAAGTGTTACAGGCCCAGCTTGATGTGTACAAAGAAGAAGAATACGAAGATCAGAGAGGCAAAGTGAGCAAACCGATTGTGAACGATGTGCCTGCTTTGAGTGATTTTTCGTCGTACGACCGCAATGTTGACTACGTGGGACGAATTGTTTACGATGACAATGGCGTGGAAATTTTCAATTTTGGCAAGAACAAAGGAATGCCCGTTGAACAGGTTTTGCGTGAGCAACCCGGGTATTACGGATGGATGATAAACGGGGAATTTCCGCTGTACACGAAAAAAGTGCTGACAGCCATTAAGCTGCGGATGAAAGGATAATGGCCCCCTTCTTATTCCCCAAAAGGGGGAAAGATACGGGTGACATGGTTCAATGCTATGGATTTAAAGAATTTGAAGAATTAAAAATATAAAAAACAGCCAAAACCCGGAGATACAGAATTCTCCTCCCTTTTGGGGAGGCCGGGTGGGGCTTCGTTAAACTATGAAAATCATTTGTATTGGGCTCAATTATGTGGCGCATACCAAAGAATTTAAAAGTGATGTTCCAACTGAACCGGTAATTTTCATGAAACCCGATTCGGCTTTGTTACGCAACAACGATCCGTTTTATATTCCCGACTGGAGTAATAATCTGCATTACGAAGTGGAATTGGTGGTGCGTATCAATCGGTTGGGAAAGTCCATCGAGCGGCCGTTTGCCAATCGCTACTATTCTGAAATCGGGCTGGGCATCGATTTTACGGCACGCGATGTCCAAAATCAGCTTCGGGCCGAAGGCCTTCCGTGGGAAAAATCAAAGGCATTCGACTGTTCGGCTGTAATTAGCAAAGATTTTGTCCCGGTAGCAGAATTGCCCGATCCGGCGTCCATTAAATTTCAGCTTAAACTGAATGGAAAAACAGTGCAGGATGGTAATTCCGCAATGATGATTTTCCCGATTGATGAGCTGGTTTCGCAGGTTTCAAAATATTTCACCCTGAAAATTGGCGATCTGATTTATACCGGAACTCCGGAAGGGGTTGGCCCGGTTAAAATTGGCGACCGGCTCGAAGGTTTTCTCGAAGGACGGAAAATGTTCGATTTCCAGGTGAAGTAGAGCTTTTGTCATTCTGAGCAAAGCGAAGAATCTGTTGTATATAGCTTCGAACTAGTGTCGTGTCAACCTTATTTTGTCACCCTGAACGTAGTGAAGGGTCTTATGTTTCACTCTATAAAGTTAGAGATTCTTCGCTTCGCTCAGAATGACAATTAAATGATGGTTGGATATTATTTCCGGCCTGTTCCCAGTTTCTCGCGCAACGCTTGTCCGGTGTACGATTTTTCAACTTTTATTAAATCCTCTGGCGTGCCTTCAAACAGCAGATAACCGCCGTCTTTGCCACCTTCGGGGCCGAGATCGATAACCCAGTCGGCACATTTTATAACTTCCAGATTGTGTTCAATAATGATGATGCTGTGGCCGCGTTCAAGCAGCGCATCGAATGAACCCAATAGTTTTTTGATGTCGTGGAAATGAAGACCGGTGGTCGGTTCATCGAAGATAAACAGGGAAGGGCTGTCCTTCTCTTTGGCCAGAAACGAGGCCAGTTTGATACGCTGACTTTCGCCGCCCGACAAGGTGCTTGACGACTGTCCCAGTTTTACATAGCCCAACCCTACGTCCTGCAATGGCTTCAGGCGTTTGGCCACTTTCTTTTCGGTTGAACTTTTTCCGGTCGAAAAAAATTCAACCGCTTCGTTGATCGTCATTTCCAGTATATCGTAAACATTCTTTTCCCGGTACATGATTTCCAGAATTTCATCTTTGAAGCGTTTGCCTTTACAGCTTTCGCATACCAGGTGAATGTCGGCCATGAACTGCATTTCAACGTTTATTTCGCCTTCGCCCTGACATTCCTCGCAGCGCCCGCCATCCACGTTGAACGAGAAGTGCGATGCGGTGAAGCCGTGATATTGTGCCGATTTTTGCTCGGAGAAAAGTTTGCGTATTTCGTCGTAGGCTTTCAGGTAGGTAACCGGGTTCGAGCGCGACGATTTGCCGATCGGGTTCTGGTCGACAAACTCGATGGAAGTAATCAACTGAAAATCGCCTTTTATTGCATCGTGATGCCCGGTTCTTTCGCTGAAGCCACCGTACATTTTTGCCAGTGCCGGATATAAAATTTTGGTTACCAACGACGATTTCCCGGAGCCGGAAACGCCGGTCACGACACACATTGTATTCAGCGGAAATTTGGTGCTGATATTTTTCAGGTTGTTCTCGCGGGCGCCAATCAGTTCAACGTAATTATTCCATTTGCGGCGGATTCTTGGCACTTCAATTTTTTCTTTCCCGGTCAGGTATTTTGCGGTGAGACTGTCTTCTGATTTTTCAAGTTGTTCGTGGGTTCCCTGAAAAACTACTTCTCCACCCAGCCTTCCGGCCATCGGGCCAATGTCGATAATTTCATCGGCAGCGCGGATAATATCTTCATCGTGTTCCACCACAATTACCGAATTGCCAATCTTTTGCAATTTCCGCAAAACGCCGATCAGCCGGTCTGTATCGCGCGAATGCAGGCCAATGCTCGGTTCGTCGAGAATGTACATCGAGCCGACCAGGCTGCTTCCCAGCGAAGTGGCCAGATTGATGCGTTGCGATTCGCCCCCCGACAACGTCGACGACAAGCGGTTCAGGGTCAGGTAGCCCAGCCCGACATCGCACAAAAAGTCGATGCGGTTTTGTATTTCAATTAAAATTCGTTTGGCAATCAGGTGTTCGTGTTCTCTTAATTTCAGTTTATTGAAGAAAACTTTCAGCTCGTTCACGGGCATCAGTACCAAATCCTGAACCGATGTATTGCCGATTTTTACATAACCTGCTTCTTTTTTCAGGCGGCTGCCACGGCATTCGGGGCAAACCGTTTTACCACGGTAGCGCGAAAGCATAACCCGGTACTGTATTTTGTAGGTATTTTCTTCCAGCATTTTAAAAAAGCTGTTCAGCCCTTCAAAATATTGGTTGCCGATCCAAAGCAATTGTTTTTGCACGTCGCTCAGTTCGTAATAGGGTTTGTGTATCGGGAAATCGAACTTTTCGGCGCTGTAAAACATGCGGTCTTTCCATTCGCCCATTTTTTCACCTTTCCAGCAGGCAACGGCATCCTGGTAAACCGAAAGCGATTTATTGGGAATCACCAAATCTTCGTCGATTCCGATCACTTTACCATAACCTTCGCAGGTAGGGCACGCGCCAACCGGGTTGTTAAAGCTGAAAAGATGTACCGAAGGTTCTTCAAATTCCATTCCGTCGGCTTCAAAAATATTCGAGAAATGTTCTTCAATTACCTTTTCACCCTGATAAACTTTGAGCACACACTCGCCGTGACCTTCAAAAAAAGCCGTTTGCACCGAGTCGGCTATCCGGCTAATCACATCTTCATCGTTTTGCACACTCAATCGATCGATCACCAAATTGCATACTGAATGTTTAAGGGATTCGATATTTCCCAGTTTCAGTATTTCGTCAATCCGTTTTATTTCTGAATCGATTTCGACCCGTGTAAATCCTTGTTGCAGCAACAGTTCTGCTTTCTGAAGAACCGATCTTCCGTTCTTTTTTCGTAAAGGAGAGCAAATCAGAATGTGCGTTCCTTCCGGAAACCCGGTGATGAATTTCACGACGTCGCCCACCTGGTGCTGTTTTACTTCTTTTCCTGAAATTGGCGAAACAGTCCGTCCGATGCGGGCAAAAAGAAGTTTCATGTAATCGTAAATTTCGGTCGAAGTACCCACTGTTGAACGCGGGTTTCGCGTATTTACCTTTTGCTCGATGGCAATGGCCGGCGGAATTCCTTTTATGTAATCGACTTCCGGCTTGTTGATACGGCCCAAAAACTGACGTGCATACGACGAAAGGCTCTCGACATAGCGCCGTTGGCCTTCCGCATAAAGTGTGTCGAACGCCAGCGACGATTTGCCCGAACCCGACAATCCGGTAATGACCACGAATTTGTTTCGTTCAATATTCAGATCAATATTTTTCAGGTTATGCACCCGTGCACCTTTAATTTGAATAGACGGATGGTTGTTTTTCGGGCCGTTCATATTTTTGTTAATTAAAATCTTTCGTTCATATTTGCATTTCTCGGAAAAATGCTTCAAATTTACAGCACGCAAAATTAACAAATTGTTTAACGTTTACTAAAACCTTTTGCCTATCGACAGAACTCTACTCTTTATTTGACAGAAAATAAAAACGCAGAGTCATGTTCAGAACTGAAACGTTGAGTGATAATTCGCTCGTTAAACAATTTGTTGATGGTGACCAATCCGCCATTGAGATCCTCATCAACCGTCATAAAAACAGAGTTTATACTTACATTGTTCTGATTGTAAAAAATCAGCACCTTGCCGAAGATCTTTTTCAGGATACGTTTGTTAAAGTTATCCGCTCGCTGAAAACCGGCAGGTACACCGAAGACGGTAAGTTTATCTCTTGGGTGCTCCGTATCGCGCACAACCTGATTATCGACCATTTCAGAAGGGAAAAGTTGCTGAATACCACTTCGAACGATGATTTCGAGATGGACCTTTTCAATTCGGTGAAATTTGCCGACGATACGATTGAAGATCAGTTGGTGTACGACCAGATCACCAGCGATGTGCGCCTGCTGATCGAAGAATTGCCCGACGATCAGCGTCAGGTGATTATTATGCGCCACTACTTGGGACTGAGTTTTAAGGAAATTGCCGACAAAACCGACGTGAGCATTAACACGGCGCTTGGCCGGATGCGCTATGCGCTGATTAACCTCCGAAAACTGATTGAAAAGAGAAACCTGATCCTGACAAAAAATTAGGCGCGGGTACAATAAATTTTCCTCACAGGCGTTCTAATTTCAAATAAAAAATTGAAAAGCGCCTATGAGGAAAATTTCTACTTTAACTTACATCATTAAAACATATCAGCAGAACGAACAAAAGAATGAATTTCTTTCCGAAGAAATTTTTAGCAGTTTTAATGACGACATGTACGAGCCGGCTCCCGAAAGCATTGATGCAATCCTGAATTTTGCACGTTCATACAATGTGATGGAGACCAAAAGTACCGGAAATATTGAGTTGAACCTGAATTAGAGCAACTCCGAAGAAATTGAAGAGCATCTTGAACAAGGTGCTTTTTTTATTTACGACCAGATATAGTCTCACATCCACTTTTTCCGTCGGAAGAAAATCAACATGCCAATAAAAATCAGAAACATAATACCCAATACTACAAAATAGCCGTAGCGGGTGCGTAGTTCAGGCATGTTCTCAAAGTTCATACCGTACACCCCGACCAAAAAGGTAAGAGGCATAAAAATCACAGAAAAGATGGTCAGTAGTTGAATTACCTTATTCATGTTCAGGTTCACGCGCGACACGTAAAAGTCTTTCAGGCTGGAGGTGAGTTCAATATCGGATTTTATATTTTCGAGCAAATACATCAGATGGTCGAGTACATCGCGGTAATACGGATGCGAGGTGTCGACAATGATTTCGTCGTTCGTGTTGATCAGTTGGTTCAAAACATCGCGCAGAGGCGAAACCAGCCGTTCAATATCGATCAGTTGCCTGCGTACTTGCTGAATTTCGAAAAGCAAATCTTCGGTTGGGTTCTTCAGTACTTTTTCGTCGTACATCTCAATTGAATCGGTCATGGTATCCAGGTATTCCGTGTACTGGTCGACCACCACATCCAGAAAAGCATGTAAAAGATAATCGATTCCTTTTTTTCGGAGTTTGCTGGTTTTTAGAGATAAACGTTCTTCTACCATCCTGAAAGCCAAATGATCTTCTTCTGCAAAAGAAATCAGCATTTCTGAAGTCAGTATAAAGCTCAAGTGCCTGAATTCAGGCCTGTCGCCGTTGGGGTGCAGGGCTTTCAGGCTGATGAAAAGCGCTTTGTTGTATTCGCTGAAAACCGGACGTTGGTTGATGTTCAGGATGTCTTCGAGCAGCAGGCGGCTCAGTCCCAGTTGTTTTCCAATTTCTTCGATCCTTGCAATTTCATCGAGTCCGGTTACTTTCACCCAGTTGATCTGGTCTTTCTGAAGTTCCGCGATTTGTTCGACCGAACCCTCCCGTTTTGAATACCGTTCATCATCGAAACAGATAAATTCAATACGGGTTTTTACTTCCTTGATTTGACCGGTATAAACAAGAGAACCGGGTGGCATACCTGTTTTGTGCGTTCTTTTTATTTTTTTCGACATAACGGGACTTTTCGGAATTGGTTTTGTTTTACTAAAAGTAAACATTTCTGATGAAACGAACATGCTTGCAAAAAGCACAAACTTAAACGAACAAATGGCAATCCTTGTTCCTTTATTCCCGATCAGGAGAGGCTGTTAAACACCAATCTACAAAACTTTTTTCTGAATCCTGTGACTGAAGACTGCGACTGTTTGCTGAAATTCAGTAGCCAAAATTACCGGAGCTTTTCCAGCAGCCATGCCATATTTTCGCCCAAGGTGCGCATAATTTGTATGCCTTCTGCATCGTTTATCACATCGCCCTTGTTTTTGCCGAAAGCAAAATTCCAGTAACTGGAACCCGGAATGATCATCTGGTTGATCAGGAAAAAATTGTTGATGGTTTCGAACGCATGAATGGAGCCGCCACGCCGTTCAACAATTACAGCAGCGCCTACCTTTCGTTTCAGCAGATGTCCGTTGCCGCGGGTCACATAACCTGCAACATCGATCAGCGCTTTCATCTCGCTGGTAACATCGGCAAAATAAACCGGCGAGCCCAGGATGACGCCGTCAGCTTTCACCATTTTTTCAATCAGTTGATTGATGGCGTCATTTTTAATCTGGCATCGTCCGTTGAGTATTTCGCGGCATTTTCCGCAGGCTGTGCAGCCGTGAACGGTTTTTCCACCAATTTGAACCAGTTCGGTTCCAATACCTTTTTTTTCGAGTTCTGTAAAAACAGTTTGTATCAGAATTTCGGTGTTGCCGCCTCTGCGCGGGCTTCCATTGATTGCTAAAACTTTCATTTGTAAAAAATAAATCTCATTCTCCGTGATTTCTTAACCTGACAGAGATACAATTATTCCCTTGAAATACCCAGGGAGGATTTAAAATATATTCGTATTAATTTATGGAGGCGACAACTTTGCGTATGCCCAGCCGTTTCCTCCGCACCCTTTACAAAGGGTTGAAGTACTATTGTTCACGCCAGTACCATTGCATGCTTTGCAAAAGTCAAAAGGGGCAGGAACATAAACAGCCCCTGCTCCACGACATCCGGTACATACTTCATCGCGGAATCGGCCAGTGCCATCGCAACCATTACACATTTTCTTTTCATACTGGGTCGTTGTGGGATTCCCATTGCCGGTAGGATCCGGTGGTTTTTTAAAATAAAAAACAGCGGCAACAATAATTATGACCAGGATCAATAATCCAGTGCCTCTTGATCTTCGGGAGTTTGTGTTTTCCATCTTATTGTTTTCCATTAATTTGGTATATTGTTATTACTCAATATAAAAATAAACTAATGATTTTGTAATTCAAACAGAATGTCAGTGTTTGTTTTTGATAGTCAAAGATTTCGCATCATTGATTAAACACAAACGAAATAATATTGGCGCCCATTTGCAAGGCTTTTTGCCTGATTTCCCATGGGTCGTTATGCACGGCCTGATCTTCCCAGCCGTCGCCAATGTCGGATTCGTAATTGTAAAAGCATACCAATCGGTCTTTCCATATCAGTCCGAAACCCTGGGGCGCTTTGTTATCGTGTTCGTGAATTTTTGGTACGCCATTTTCAAAATTGAATTTCTGGTGGTAAATCGGGTGGGAGTATGGCAATTCCACAAAATCGAGTTCCGGAAAAACCTTTTTCATTTCGCGGCGGATGTATTTGTCGAGCCCGTAGTTGTCGTTGATGTGCAGAAAGCCGCCTGCTTCGAGGTACGTGTGCAAATTGACTGCTTCGCTTTCCGAAAAAATAACATTGCCGTGCCCAACCAGGTGCACAAACGGATAATTTAGAATGTCGATGCTCCCGGCTTCAACGGTGGCCGGTTCGGGATTGATATTGGTTTTCAGTTGTTCGTTGCAAAACTTGATGAGGTTGGGCAATGCTGTTGGGTTGCCGTACCAGTCGCCGCCGCCGTTGTATTTCATAAGGGCAATTTTTACCGGGGCATTTTGTGCCTGACCGGCCAGCGATGCCAGTACGATAAACAATGCAAATTGTATTTTCAGAATTCGAAGCATGAGAAAAATTTCATCAAAGATAATTTAATTGAAGAAAAAGCCGGAAGGAAGAAAAGCCTTTCCTGTCAGGAAAAATTCGATAATGCGGGGAGATTTTTTTAGGTGTAATTCACTTTTATTTTCTTGAAGAATTTTTCCTCCAGAATTTTAATGATCCGTTTTACCACAAATTTCCGGATTTCAAGTTGCGCGGGCTGATCGGGATCCTGATGTGCCCAGTTGATACGGGTTCCCACGATGAAATGAATAAAATCGTGGTTGAGTAACAGCTTCACCACTTCTTCTGGTGGACTGTCTTCCAACCGGGTTTCGCTATTGTACAATTCCAGAATTTCTTCTACTTTTCCGAGGGTCAGAATTCCTTCGGTTACCATCTCGAAGCCAAACATTTGAGCCGAAGGGGGAATTTCTTCATCGCGAAAACGATGTTCGATACGCACTTCCAAATCGAGTTCTCGGGCAATAATTTCGGCGGTTGTACCTCCGCAAATAATTTTTTTGCCCCTGAAATTCTGAATGGCATTTACAAAATCAAAGTCCTTGATTTTATAGAAAGGAGGCCCTGTGATTAGCATAAATTCGCGAGGTTGCCTAAAATAAACCACTCCGCAACTGGTGTCGTCTTTGGTCTCGCAGCCGTCGTTCATTGCAGCCTGTGAAATTATTTTCCGGGCCAGTTTCCCGGCCGACATGTCCGGCTCGCGCGCAATCTGGCTTTCGGCAAAATAAGAGATGTTTTCCAATCCCCAGCCCATCGGGTATTTTGCGCTTCCCAGCCCCGATTGTTCAACTCCGTCGGTCATGAAAATAATATGGTCTTCTTTCATTGGGTGAAATTCGCGGATACGTAAAATTTTACCCTTGTTTTCATCCCCCCGGATAGTGATTCGTTCTTCCTTCGGATAAAATATTTTTCCATGCCTGAAAATCAAGGTGGGCGGGTTGTCGTAATTAATAATCCGAACCATTCCTTCATCTTCAATTTCGATAATGGTGAAGGTTGCATAACTTTCTTTTCCATCGCTACTGCGAGGTAGCACCCGCATAAAAATATTGGCGGCAATGTCGGGTTTAATGTGAAAAGAGGTATAATTCAACGCCATAGAAGCAGTGAGCGTGGCTAAAACATTGGCTTTCACTCCGTGTCCAATACCGTCGGAAAGCACCAGTATGGTACGTCCTTCTTCCCTGATTTTACGGGAATAGAAAACATCGCCGCAAACGATCTGCCCTTTGGGTCGATTTTGCTGAAAGTCGATTTCAATGTGGTAGTCGGTCATTGTTCTTCTTCCCCGTATTTGTATGATTCGATGATTGAATTCAGCATTTCTTCAGTCATCGCGGCGTTTTCGCCCAGTAGAAATGCAATTTTTTGCACTGTTTCAAGATTTTGTTTGTTCACTCGTTGTGCCCTGCTGATTATTTCCTCACGTACCAGCGAGGGCGTTGACATATCGCGGATGAGCGCTCCAACCACCCGGTTTTTGTAAATCGTGATGACCTGCACGTGCAATAATTTATTCTGAATTTTCAGGTCCCGTTCAATCATGTTTTCGCCGGAATTCAGCAGGGAAGCAAACATTTTTGATACCACCTCGGGTACCAGTTCACGGAAATTGGCGCCATGCAAGCCGGGGATGGTGTCGAACAGCTCCTCTATTTCTTCTCCAAACATCTGGGCAAAAGCTGAGTTCGAATCAAGCACCTTAAAATCAGAATCAACAATAATAATCCCCGCCCTGATTTTTTGCATCATCACCGAAGCAATCACGCTTGCTTCTTTGGCCTTTTCCAGCTTTCGTTCTGCTTTTTTCTGCTCGGTAATGTCGAAAATAGAACCCACGATGCCTGAAATTTCATTGTTTTTATCACAGATAATGGCTTTGTTGAAAATTACATCACGCAATGTTCCCTCAGCATCCCTGAATTTTGCGTCATAATTTTGGGTTCCGGGGCTGTCGAATAAATCCTGATCGTGCCGGGTATATATTTCGGCAATTTCAAGAGGCTGAAAATCGAAAACCGTTTTCCCGATGATTTGTTCTTTCGGCTTGCCGATAAAATCTTCATGAGCCTTGTTGCAAGCTTTGTAAATCCCGTTTTTATCCCTGTAGAAGATCGGGGTTGGCAAGGCATCAATGATTTTTTGTTGCAATTCAGGGTCATCAATCATCCCCTGAAGAAAGGATTTTTCATCGTAAATCATAAGCTATTTTTTAATCCAATTAAAATACGAATTACAAACCAGAAATACCAGTGGTAAAATAACAATAAAGTTGTCAAAAGTTGGGCATCAATGAGTGGGTGTAACTATTTGTTTTATTGGTTATAATGAAAGAATAAACAAGAAATACAAAATAAGAAATAAGGAATTTGGTTGCAGACACATTTGTGATATTTCGATATTCCTCATTTCTTGTTCGTTATTCGATATTTAGAAATGAAGAGGAATAAATAAACGTAGTTTCAACTTTAAACAAGTTCAATAACTACTTTCCTATTCCAATCATCATATCCATCGTATTTTTGTATCTTTAGTTTTCAAGATTGTATGTACAATAAAAGCCAATATTACAAACCTCAATTTAAACAACACACACATGGAACCGAAAGAAAATCTTGACTCAATCTGCTGCCCAAAATTTGATCCGACTCCCTGGGAAAACAAATTATTTGTTTGGGAAAATAAACGCTTTATAAAAGATCATGTTTGTACCCTTTTCTACATGCCGTTAAATTTTGGCAGTGCAATGAAACGGCTGGATAAAAAAGTACGGGAAGCAGAAGCTACCATGCCCGACTGGCTTTGCCTTTCTGATCACACCTCGAAATGGAACATGGATGTTTACCTTGCTGTTGACGAAGAAGTTGAAGGTGCCGAAAACGTAACTATATCCGGAAAATTCTTTAGTAAAGTATACGAAGGGCCATTTAAAGATACTGAGAAATGGTGCAAAGACTTTGAACAAGATGCCAAGATCAAGGGATTGGTTGTCATGAAATGGTACATGTGGTATACCACCTGCCCCAAATGTGCAAAAAAATACGGCAAAAATTATGTCGTTATTATAGCTGAAGTAGAATAACAAGCATTTCTATTTTTAAATAGAGGATGACATAATTCCCTTATTTCAATTCATTTTAAATTTCAGCTCAGAAAGAAAAACCAGTTAAAAGCTGTTCCTGAATTCGTACATTTAGTTCATATTTGCAAACAGAAACCAGAAAATAAGAAAATGAAGATTGCAGAGATCGTTGGTATCTTGGAAGCGAATATTGTATGTGGAACAAATTCTGCAAATGATGAAATAAAATACGGGTTCAGTTCCGACCTGATGAGTGATGTGCTTACCCTTGATGTGGAAAACATGCTGTTGATTACTGGATTGGCCAATATTCAAACGGTGCGGACTGCGGAAATGTCCGATATTAAATGCATTGCTTTTGTTCGAAACAAAAAAGCCTCTGACGAAATTCTGGAATTGGCTATTGAAAACGGAATGGTCATCATTGAATCGCCGTTTTCATTGTTTAAGGCAAGTGGGTTGCTGTATAGTGCAGGTCTAAAACCTGTTTATTGAGATTGAAATGAGATTGTCGTACAATATAGAAGGTGGTGATTTTACCCAAGCGGGGCAGGCTTCGAGCGAAGTAAAAAAAGTACTGAAACAACTGGGCATCGATGCGAAAACAATTAAAAGTATTGTAATCGCTTTATACGAAGCAGAGGTGAACATTGTCGCCCATGCCTTTAGGGGTACTATTGAAGTTGAAATTGACGACAAAAAAATAACGGTACGGCTGGTGGATGAAGGACCCGGCATTCCCGACATTGAAATGGCGATGAAGGAAGGTTTTTCAACGGCCAGCAAGAAAGTAAGGGAAATGGGTTTTGGCGCCGGGATGGGGTTGTCGAATATAAAAAAGAACACCGATCAGATGGATATTAAAAGCACTGTCGGGCAGGGAACGGAATTAATACTGATAAATTATTTTTAATGGTCAACCGGGTTACATATCACGCTTTAAAAGTCGAAAGGCAAAAGTGCATAGGTTGTACCCATTGCATGAAGGTTTGTCCGACAGAGGCAATTCGTGTGGTCAATGGGGTTGCTGTAATTAATTATGAACGATGTGTCGACTGCGGATATTGTTTTCGTTCGTGCCCTGTAAAAGCCATTTATGTAGAACAGGACGACCTCGACAAAATAAAGGCTTTCAAGTACCGGATAGTGCTTTTCCCTTCGGTAATGATTGGCCAGTTCCCTGAAAAATACAAGGAAAACCATATTTATTCAGCCTTGCTGAAATTGGGATTCACCCATGTCTTCGAGGTGGAGCAGCCTATTCAGCTCATGATCGATTCGGTAAAAGAATACTGCCGTTCGGAGAAAGATAACAAACCCAATATTTCCGGTTTCTGTCCGGCCATTGTAAAATTGATCCAACTGCGATATCCTTCGCTGGTCGATAATTTGGTTCTGCGGAAAGCTCCACACGACATGAGCGCCCATTTTGCTATCCAGGAATTGTTGAGACAAGGGGCACAAAAAGAAGAAATAGGACTGTTTTATGTGACACCCTGCTGTGCTAAAATTGCAGCCGTAAAAAGCCCGGTGGTTGAACGCGAATCGATTGTCGACGGAACCATCAACATGAACGAACTATACAATCGGGTGATGAAGGTGATCGATGATGTTGATGTCGAGGATACCAGCAACCAGCGCATGCATATCACGAAAGAAGGTATTTTGTGGAGCCTCACACGTGGCGAGTCCATTCATTTTGGAGACCGGAGCATGGCCATCGATGGGATACATAATGTAATTAAGTTTCTGGAACGATTGGAAAACGAAGAAATTCCAGGCCTCGATTTTTTGGAAATGAGGGCTTGTGACCAAAGTTGTGCCGGTGGAATCATGATGACCGGCAACCGCTTTCTGACTGTAGAACGATTGGAACATCGGGCAAAAAGATATCCCGATGCAAAAGATGTTGACATGGCATCTCTTCAGATTGATATAGAAAAAATTAAACAAAAACTGGTATCTGACAAAATGATGCCGAACCCTGTTTTTCGTTTCGACAGCGACCGAATAAAAGCGATCGAAAAGATGAACAAGGCGCAACACATCCTGTGTTTTCTGCCGGGCATCGATTGCGGAGCCTGTGGCGCGCCCAACTGCCATGCACTGGCCGAAGACATGGTAACCGGACAGGCAAAAATGTCGGACTGTATTTTTATCCAGCAACGCTGGCAAAACGAAGGAAAAATTGAACCAGGCAAAGCGTACCGGAACCTCGAAAAAAAATGGGGAACCAATCGCTTTGAAGCCGATTGCAATAAAAAAGGAAAAAGAAATGAAGGTTTCTGAATTGGTAAATGAATTAGGTTTGAAAGTCTTTTCCGGAGAGAAAGGACTTGATAACGAAGTGATGGGCGGATATGTATCCGATCTGTTGAGCGATGTAATGGGAAACGCACGGGATGGACAGGTTTGGATTACCTTGCAGGTACACCAGAATGTGATGGCCATCGCCTCGCTGAAGGATATGGCTGCAATTATTTTGGTGAAAGGTCTCGAACCCAATGAAAATACCCTGATCCACAGTAATAACGAGAATATCCCGATTCTGGGGACCGGGTTAAACACGTTTGAAATATCGGGGAAATTGTACGAATTGCTAAACCGCTAGAATATGCAACAATTCAGGGCCGACCTGCATATCCACACGGTTTTGTCGCCATGTGCCGATTTGGACATGAGCCCTGAAAATATTGTTGCCCAAGCGAAAAAACAAAAGCTCGACATCATCGGTATTACCGACCACAACAGTACCCGTAATTTTGAGGCAGTTTCGAAAGTGGCTTCCCGTGAAAATATTTTTGTATTGCCGGGCTGCGAAATAAATACTTTCGAAGAAATTCATGTGCTTGTTTTTTTTCCTGATACAAAAGCAATGAACGATTTTCAGCAATATATCGACCGACATTTGCCGCCCATTGCCAATCACCCGCGCATGTTGGGTTACCAAGTGCTGGTCGACGAACATTCCAATATTACCGGGTACGAGGAAAAATATCTGGGCTCGGCATTGGCAGTTGGTATCGATGAAGTGGAGTTAAAAGTCCATGAGCTGAGTGGTATTTTCATTCCGGCGCATGTCGATCGGCATGTTACCAGCATTTACAGCCAGCTGGGGTTTATTCCTAAAAGCCTTCAATTCGAGGCGCTTCAAATATCGAAAAAAGTGAATGAAACGGATATTCGTGCAAAATATTCAATTTCGGATGAAATCAGTGTTGTAAAATTTTCCGATGCACATTATCCTGAAAACGTAGGCGAAGTTTGTACTATTTTCGAGATGCAGGAGATTTCGTTTTCAGAAATAAAAAAAGCGCTTTTAAAAATCGAAAATAGAAGTACTAAAATTCCGTGATTTGGCAGTCGAAAAAACTGAACAGATAACCCGAATCAAAAGAAAGTTCCACAAATATTAACGCCGAAAAATGAAAGATCTTTCGATGCACATATTGGACATTGCCCAAAATTCCATTCGTGCAAAAGCATCGCAAATTTGTATTGAAATTGAAGAAATACCCGACGACGACCAATTTATTATCAAAATTGATGATAATGGTTGCGGCATGAACCGGGAACAGCTTGCCCGGGCCGTTGATCCGTTTTATACTTCGCGCTCCACGCGAAAAGTGGGACTGGGATTGCCGCTTTTGAAGCAGAATGCCGAAACCACGGGCGGCAGTTTCTCCATTCATTCTGAAAAAAATAAAGGAACGCAACTTGCCGCAATTTTTGGTTTCAGTCACATCGACCGCCCAATACTGGGCGATATCGTTGGAACGTTGATGATCCTGTTTTCTGCTTCCGCTGAAATTAATTTTGTTTACAGGCACAAAACGCCATTTGGCGAGTTTTCGGTAAAGACTTCGGAAATTAATGAAATGCTGGAAGGAGTACCTATTCATACGCCTGAAGTACGGAAGTTTTTAACCGATTATGTATCATCGAATTTAAAACAAATCCAAATAAGCGAATGATGATAAAAATTAGACTTTTTTCGTTTGAAAGATTCGATATTTAGAACAAAAAATCATATCTTTTTACATAAAACTATCTATCACAAAATCTATCATGACAAAAATCAAAACATTGGCTGACCTGAAAAGAATACGTGATGAAGTTCAGTCGAAAATTAAACTACGGGAACAGGGCGAAAAATCCGACAAACTGCTTCAAATCAAGGTTTCGATGGCCACCTGCGGAATTGCCTCGGGGGCAAAAGAAACCATGACCTTCCTGATTGAGGAACTGGATCGTCAGGGAATTGATGCCGTTGTGACCCAAACTGGGTGCATGGGCTATTGTTTTGCCGAACCAACTATCGAATTGACCATTCCTGGCAAAGAGCCGGTAGTGTATGGCCATGTAGATAAAGAAAAAGCATTGGAGATCGTTGAGAAGCACATTAAACTTGGCGAAATGGTCGATGGCATTATCCCGGTGAGTTATAAAACAATAGACGAATAAAATCTAAAAACGGAACTATTATGGCCGATTACAATATGCACGTGCTTGTTTGCGGGGGAACCGGATGTAAAGCCTCCGAAAGTGAGCAGATCAAAAATAACTTCAAAAAATATTTATCTGAGCTTGGGCTGAGTGACGAAGTGCAGGTGATTACCACCGGCTGTTTTGGGTTTTGCGAAAAAGGACCAATTGTAAAAATTCTTCCTGACAACACTTTTTACACCCAGGTTACCCCGAAAGATGTTTGGGAAATCGTTGAGGAACACATTGTAAAAGGACGAAAAGTAAAACATCTGCTTTATGTTGATCCGAAAAACGATCATTTGATTCCGGATGCCTCTGGCATGGATTTTTACAAGAAACAAATCCGTATTGCCCTCCGTAATTGCGGGTTTATCAATCCTGAAAATATTGAAGAATACATTGCCCGCGACGGGTATGCTGCTCTGGGGCTGTGCCTTTCGGAAAAAACACCGGAAGAAGTCATTCAGATTGTGAAAGATTCGGGCTTGCGCGGGCGTGGCGGTGGTGGTTTCCCTATGGGTTTAAAATGGGATCTTACCCGCAAAGCCGCGGGCGACCAGAAATACGTGGTTTGCAACGCCGATGAGGGCGACCCGGGGGCATTTATGGACCGTTCGATTATGGAAGGCGACCCGCATTCAGTTATCGAGGCAATGGCTATTTGTGGTTTCTGCATCGGAGCAGACAAAGGCTTGGTTTATATTCGTGCTGAATATCCGCTGGCAATCCAACGACTGAAGGTGGCTATTAATCAGGCGAAGGAATATGGTTTGCTGGGAACCGACATTTTGGGAACCGGTTTTAATTTCGATATTGAATTGAAATATGGAGCCGGCGCTTTTGTTTGCGGCGAGGAAACAGCCTTGATTCATTCGATGGAAGGCCTTCGCGGCGAACCTACCGTGAAACCTCCGTTCCCGGCCGAATCGGGCTACCTGGGAAAACCGACCAACGTGAACAATGTAGAAACCTTTGCAAACATTCCGGTCATCATCAATAAAGGGGCAGCCTGGTTTTCATCCATCGGCACCGAGAAGTCGAAAGGGACCAAAGTGTTTGCTTTGGCCGGAAATATCAATAATGTGGGGCTGATTGAAGTGCCGATGGGAACTACCCTGCGCGAAGTAATTTACGACATCGGCGGCGGGATTAAAGACGGAAAGGAATTTAAAGCCGTACAAACCGGTGGCCCGTCGGGGGGCTGTCTTACCAAGGATTTTCTCGATGTGCCCATCGATTACGACAATCTTCTGAAAGCTGGTTCAATGATGGGATCGGGAGGGATGATTGTGTTGGATGAAGGCGACTGCATGGTTTCAATTGCCAAATTCTATCTCGGGTTCACTCTTGAAGAATCGTGCGGAAAATGTACGCCTTGCCGGATTGGGAATAAACGGATGTACGAAATTCTGGAAAAAATTACATCGGGAAAAGGAACACGCAAAGATTTGGAAAGTCTGCGTCTTTTGGGCAATGTTATTAAGGACACGTCGCTTTGCGGGTTGGGGCAAACATCGCCAAACCCGGTGCTGTCGACGCTCGATAATTTCATGGATGAATATCTCGCACATGTCGATGAACATAAATGCCCGGCCGGACAGTGTAAAAAATTGCTCCACTATTCCATTGATGATGAAAAATGTACCGGTTGCACCTTGTGTTTCCGAAATTGCCCGGTTGGCGCTATTTCCGGAGAAAAGCGCAGTCCGCACTACATCGATCAGTCGCTGTGTATCAAATGCGGTGTTTGTTTGGAAAAATGCAAATTCGGAGCTGTCTTAATTAGGTAATTTTAAATCGAACTGAAGATGATCAATTTAATAATCGATAATAAACCGGTAGTTGTAAAAAAAGGAACTACTGTCCTCGAAGCGGCATCGAGCATTGGGATTGATATTCCGACTTTGTGCCACATGAAACTGGAAGACCTGAATATTGAAAATAAACCGGGAGGCTGCCGCGTTTGCGTGGTGGAAGTGATGGGGCGCAGAAATCTGGCGCCGGCCTGTGTAACGTTGGCGACCGAGGGAATGGAAATAAAAACCCACTCCATCCGAGTGGTAAATGCCCGTCGAACGGTGGTTGAACTCATTCTTTCGGACCATCCGGCGGACTGTTTGATTTGCGCCAAATCGGGTAATTGCGAGCTGCAAAATATGGCCCACCACCTGGGAATCCGCGAAATTCATTATCAGGGCGAACAATCGATGTACCGCGAAGATACTTCGCCTGCAATCATCCGCGAAATAAATAAATGTATTATGTGCCGTCGTTGCGAGATGATGTGCAACGAGGTGCAAACGGTTGGCGTACTTTCTGCCGTCAACCGAGGCTTCCAAGCCGTTGTATCTCCGGCTTTCGAAATGAATCTCGACCACTCGGTATGTACCTATTGCGGACAGTGTGTTGCCGTTTGTCCGACCGGGGCGTTGACTGAGGTTGACCATACCGGAGCTGTAATCCGTGCATTATCCGACCCGTCGAAAACCGTAATTGTGCAAACAGCGCCTGCCGTACGTGCCGCCCTTGGCGAAGAATTCCACATGGAACCCGGAACACTGGTTACCGGTAAAATGGCCGCTGCATTGCGTCGGTTAGGTTTTAATTATGTATTCGATACTGATTTTGCTGCCGATCTTACCATTATGGAAGAAGGAGCCGAATTGCTCGGTCGCTTATCGGCCTATACGAAAGGCGATAAAAGTGTAAAATTGCCGATCCTGACTTCGTGTTGCCCGGCTTGGGTGAAATTTTTTGAACATCAGTTTCCCGAGCTGAAAGACATCCCATCGACAGCCCGTTCGCCACAACAAATGTTTGGAGCAATTGCAAAAACATATTTAGCCGAAAAACTCAAACTCAAACGCGAAGATTTGGTGGTTGTTTCCATCATGCCTTGCGTGGCTAAAAAATATGAAAACAGCCGTGAGGAATTTTCAGTAAATGGCAATCCTGATGTTGATTATGCCTTAACGACCCGCGAACTGGCCCGATTAATTAATTTGGCCAACATCGATTTTAAGTCGTTGCCCGATGAAAATTTTGATCAGCCGTTGGGTGAATCAACCGGAGCTGGTGTCATATTTGGCACGACCGGTGGTGTAATTGAAGCGGCTGTTCGTACCGCTTACGAAGTGTTCACCGGGAAACCGCTCCCGCGTCTCGATTTTGAAGAACTTCGCGGAATGGATGGCTTACGCAAGGCCACCATCGATTTTAACGGAACGCCCATCCATATTGGTATTGCACACGGATTGGGCAATGCCCGCAAATTGCTGGAAGAAATTAAAGCCGGAACCAGCGAGTTTCATGCTATTGAAATCATGTCGTGTCCGGGCGGGTGCATTGGCGGTGGCGGTCAACCCTATCACCACGGAGATGTTGAAATCCTGAAAAAGCGGCAGCGTGCAATCTATTCAGAAGATAAAAACAAAAAAATACGGAAATCGCACGAAAACCCGTATATCAAAAAGCTGTACGAAGAATTTTTAGGAGAGCCGCTGAGCGAAAAAGCACATCATTTGTTGCACACAAAATATTTCGACAGGAGCTAATGTCGAACAATGCGCTGTCATTCCGACGAAGGAGGAATCTCATAATGAGAGTTAATATTTACAGATCCTTCGCGATGCTCAGGATGACAAAGCAAAGTTTATTATTAATTTTAAAATCAGAAGAAAATGCCAAAAATAAAACTAGCAGAAAAAACGATTGAACTGATTAAAGAAATCTGTGCTTCATTCGGAAATAAAGAGGGAGAACTGATCAATGTGCTCCACCAGGTGCAAAGTAAATTGGGCTATCTTCCAGCCGAAGTTCAGGAAGTAATTGCACGGGAACTGAATATGTCGGTAGCGAAAGTTTACGGAGTGGTAACTTTTTATTCATTCTTTACCATGAAACCGCAGGGCGAATTTCCGATCTCTATTTGCATGGGGACAGCTTGCTATGTGCGCGGCGCCGAACAGATTTTAAGCGAATTAAAAAGGCAGTTGAAAATCGAAGTCGGGCAAACCACCGCAGACGGGAAATTTTCGCTGAGCAGCTTGCGTTGCGTGGGTGCCTGCGGCCTTGCCCCGGTGGTAATGGTGGGCGAAAAAGTGTTTGGCCGGGTTACTCCACCGCAGGTTTTTAAAATCATTGAAGAATACAAGGAAGTTGACGTGGAAGAATAGTCATCTTGAAACGATTTTGAAGAAAGCTGCTCAAAAAAAGGGTAGCTTTTTTTATTTCCGTTCTGAAGGAGAAGATGAAATCAAATAATGTTTTCTCGTCCGAAGATATTTTCCTACTTTCGGAATTGACAATTAATTTGTTCATGTCTTCACATCTCAGGAATCTTTGGAAATATGTTTAAACGAGGAACCGTATATACCACCGTCATTCTTTCGGCTGCATTGCTTTATTTGTTTTTTGCCCCGATTGTGCGCAACCCGAACCAAATTTATTTTGCTTCGGGCGGCGACGGGCTGAAAGCCTACTATGGCGCGCTGTATCATCTGGAATACGATACCGGCGCCTTTCGCATGAACGGCATGAATTATCCGTATGGCGAAAGTATTTTTTTCACCGACAGCCAGCCCCTAGTGGTGAATACCATTCAATTTATCAGCAACCATTTTGTCGATATCCGTAGTTATACAGTTGCCATTATCAACCTGCTGATGTTGCTTTCATTTCTGCTGGCGGCGGTTTTCCTGTGCCTTATTTTTACTGAATTGGGAACTAGCTGGTGGTTTGCAACGCTGGCTGCCGTGGGCATCACATTTCTTTCGCCGCAGATTGGCCGTTTGGGTGGTCATTTTACGCTCAGCTATGCGCTTTGGCTACCGCTGATGATCTGGCTGCTCATCCGTTTCGACCGGAACAAATCGTTTCTGATTTCAGCAATTATTGGCTTGGTTACTTTCGTCGCAGCAGGAATGCACATGTACTTTTTTGCCTTGTTCGGGATTCTTTTCTTGTTTTACTGGAGCCACGTTTTGCTGGCTAAACAGCTGCTGGTGAAAGATTATCGCTGGTTTCTGCATGTTTTTATTCAGATGATTTTGCCGTTTTTGGCCATGCAGCTGCTGGTGAGTTTAACCGATCCGGTGACCGACCGGACAACTCATCCCTGGGGATTTTTTACTTATCGGGCCAACCCGGCAACGGTTCTTTTGCCCCTGCACAAACCGTACGCAAGTTTTTTGTCGTCGGTAAAAGCGTTTCAGTATTTCGATTGGGAAGCGTATGCTTTTATTGGCATGGTAGCCCTGACCGGCATGATATGGGGTTTTCCCAGAATGTATAAACGAATCCGCAACAAACAAAAGTGGTATGCGATAACCGACCAGCCATTGATTAATGTACTGTTTTGGGCATCCGTGGTTTCTTTGCTTTTGTCGTTCAGCCTGCCGTTCAATCTGGGGTTGAAATTTCTGCTCGATTATATGGGGCCGGTTCAGCAACTGCGGGCTTTGTCGCGCTTTGCATGGCTCTTTTATTACCTGCTGAATATTGTGGTTTTTTACGGGCTTTTTCAAATTTTCAGAAAAAATAAATGGATGAAAATACTCGCGGCATTGGCATTCGTGTTTTTGTTTTACGATGCATGGCTGAATGTTGAAACGTATAAAGATCGTCTGGTAAACCGGATTCCTGAATTGGAAGACCGTCAGAATATTTCGCCGGAAAACGAATGGATAAAAAATATTGATGCATCCCGGTTTCAGGCTATTTTGCCCCTGCCTTATTTTCACATCGGATCTGAAAATGTTTGGCTCGATCCGAAGTGCGACATTGTCAAACAATCGTATATTGTTTCCCTAAAAATAGGGTTGCCGTCGATGGCCGTATTGTTGAGCCGGACATCTGTTTCTCAGACTTATAAAAGCCTCGAACTGGTTAGCAATCCGGTTGCTCCGTATCGTATTTTGGATGAACTTCCGAACCAAAAACCACTTCTTTTACTGGTTGATAATTGTTCCGAATTAACCGACAATGAACGAAAAATGGTTCGCCTTTCAGAAAAAATAGAAGAAGGCCCGAAGTTCAGTTTGCACCGGCTTTCGCTGGATTCATTGCGAAATCTGGCTTCCGAAGGACAAAAGCAATTTGAACGGGAAATGGAGTTCATCCATGCCGGGAAACTGGATTCAGTGGGTTGCATCGCGTACAATAGTTTCGAACAGATTATTTTCAAGGAAGCTCTTTACGGAAAAGGTGCGGTGTGGGGATCGGCGCGTTTCTGGCACAAACTGTTCGATGCTGAATTGATTGGTGTAAAAGCAGGCGATCAGTGCGAATTGTTGTTCTGGGTACGCAACTTCGAAAAAGACCTGATGGGGCGCACGAATTTCGAGTTTGTTCAGAAAAAAGGCAAAGAAGTGACAAATTATCAGTTTGAACAGTTTCAGCATTTTTTCTGTTCGTTCAGCGGCGAATGGATGCGCATTCGAATTCCTTTTGAGGTTCGTTCCGATAACGAAAAAATCCTTCTTTCGATCCGCAATAAGGAACTAAAAGATTATCCACTGGTGGCCGATGAGTTGATTATCAGAAAGAGGATTGGCTCTTAGTTGTTTTCGATTTTTCGAAAGCCTGTTATTTCTGAATTTCCCCACAATATTTATCCGTGCGTTGGCGTCAAGTCCCACGAAAGGCTGATCGAGCACGAGTAAATCGGGTTTTTGCAGTAGGGTAGCGGCCAGTTGGGTACGTTTCCGCTCCCCATTGCTGAGTTACATTAATTTGCGTTCCGAAATAGCGGTGATTCCCATTTGTTCCATCATTTCGGGAACTTGTTTTTTGTCGGCCGAACATCCGGATTTTTTCTGAATTTTCTGTAAAAAGGTACAGACATCGAGCGAAGCATCTTCTTCCAGACTTTCATATCGCTGCGAATAATACATGCTTTTCATTCCCGACTGAAGAGACAGCCCTTTTGCCTGTATTATGATTGAATCTTGTTCCGTTGACATTTTCTTTGATTTGCAGCGATAATTTATCATGTGCAATTTCCCGATAGTTGGTCATAATAAAAAAGCCGGACTATTCCTGCCCGGCTATTTATGTAATTCTGTGTTTCTTACTTGATCGGAACTTGTCGTTTAAACATCATTTCCAGCGAAATAAATGTTTCTGTGCTGGCAATCCCGTCGATTAACTGAAGTTGTTCATCAATGATCTTCTTCAGATGTTTATTGGTTTTGGTCTGGATTTTTATAAAAATGGCATACGACCCGGTGGCGTAATGGCATTCAACAATTTCGGGAATGGTTTCCAGCGCTTTTACCACCTGCTGGTGATATTTTGCTTTTTCGAGATGAATGCCCATGTAAGCACAAGTGTTGTATCCTAATTTTTGGGTATTCACAATAAATTCACTTCCCGAAACAACCCCCAGATTCAATAACCGTTGTACCCGCTGATGAATGGCAGCACCTGAAACACCACATTCCCTGGCAACTTCCAGGAATGGAATCCGTGCATTTTTCGTAATCAGCTTCAGAATTTTTTCATCCAGCTCATCAATCTGTGGAACAGGTTCAATAAAATCGTCGTTCATGTTTTTTATAGATTTCAATTAAGGTTAAAAATTGACACGTAAATGTATTAAAAAATAACAAATCTTAAATATTCATGCTTCAAAATATGTCATTTATTACAGTGTGAAATCCATACGTCGAAAATTTAGTTTGAAAAGGAAGAGGCAGATAGGAGAATTTTTCGAATCAAGTTTGAAAATTTATACTTGTGAAAAAAGGATGCATCTTTTGCACCCTTCTATCTCGTTCAATTTCTGCTGATATAATTTATTTTCAGGCATCCATAAAGAAACCGCCGCATCGTAATCAGTTGTTTTTAATGAATTCAAGGATGTCGTTTCCCGATGGGTTCTGGAAGACCTTCAGGTCGAATTCAGAAATGATAGCCAAAATGTGATCAAAAATATCGGCCTGTATCGATTCGTAATCGGGCATGCGTTGTTCTTTGCTGAATACATATATTTCCAGGGGAATACCTCTTTCGGTAGGCTGAAGGTACCGAACTACGAATGTCATTTCTGTGTTAATCATCGGGTGGCTTGCCAGGTAGGCTTCCATATATTTTCTGAATATTCCCAGGTTGGTTTGCCTGTGGCTGTTTAATGTGTCGTTCTGGTCGATGCTCAGGCTTTTGTTGAATTCGGCAATCTCGTTTTGTTTGTTCGCTATATAATCGCTTATCAACCTGAATTTTTTAAATTTTTCGAGCAATGCCTGATCGCAAAATTTTACGCTTTTCATGTCAATATTAATCGAGCGCTTGATGCGACGACCGCCTGATTCTTCCATTCCCCTCCAATTGTTAAACGACTCGGAAACCAGCGCGTAGGTGGGTATCATGGTGATTGTTTTGTCTCCGTTTTGTACTTTCACTGTATTGAGGCTGATATCGATTACAGTGCCATCTGCATTGTGTTTGGGCATTTCAATCCAGTCGCCGGGTTTTAACATGTTGTTGGCCGACAACTGGATACTGGCGACAAGTCCCAGAATAGTATCTTTGAAAACCAACAGCAAAACAGCTGCAATGGCTCCCAATCCGGTAAGAAACCAAAGGGGCGATTTACCCGCGATAAACGCGATGATAAAAATACCGGCAACAAAATATACAAAAATGTGGAGCAGCTGCGCATATCCTTTTATGGGGCGGGTTTGTGCATACGGAGTCGTATTGTACATGTCCATTCCCGCTTTTATCAGCCGGTTTAGCGTCATACTTGCAATAATGACAAAATAGATTAAACTGGCCCGAAGAAGAATTTCGTCAACCGTTTTTATTTCTGAAAAATTGTAGGTGAAATAAAAAATGAAAGCAGATGGCAGATGGGAAAGGGCTGTAAAAACTTTTCGGTGAAGGAGAAAATCGTCCCATTCAGACGTTGTTTTAATCACCATCCGGTGAATAAAACTGAGCAAAACTTTCCGGGTAATAAAGAAAACCACGAAAGCAATCACCCAGATTGCTATCAGGCAGATAATAACAGAAGAAGCGGCGGCCAGAAAATCGGTAAAAGCCAGCTCCTGAAAAAAGTCATTTAAAAAGAGATAAAAATGCTTCATCTTTTCAATTTATTATGAAATTTGTTTATTGTCTTAATTTATAAAAAGAGATGGTCAAAACTATCAAATATTTTTTTCTACTGATGGTATTTTCTGCAATTTCGGCAAAAGCGGATGTATGTTTTCACGATTTCTTCAGAGAGCAGACTTTTCGGTACGATTTTTTATTGGGAGGTGATTGCAAAACAACGGAAATTTATCCTCAGCAAATGAAGCTGGAACCATATTGGGCCGGATCGAAAAATAACCTGATTGATCCGTTTGATTTCGGGAATTTTCGCATTCGTGTTTTCGATGAAGCTACCGGTCAGCTAATCTTTTCCAAAGGATTTTGTCCGCTGTTTATGGAATGGCAAACTACCGAAGAAGCAAAACACGCGAAGCGTATATTTTACCAATCGGCGATCATTCCTTTTCCAAAGAAAAAAATAAAATTGGAAATCGAGCAACGGCAGTGGAACGGTGGTTTCTCGGTTATTCATTCGGTGCTTGTCGACCCGGACGATTATTATATTCTCCGGGAAAGCCCGAAAAAATATGAAACAAAAAAAATACGGGTATCCGGGAAACCTGAAAAATGTGTCGATCTGGTGTTTTTGGCCGAAGGATATATGACAAATGAGATGAACAAATTTTTGGCCGATGCGACCCGGATGACTGACTATTTGTTCAGTACGCCGCCGTTCGATAAACACAAAAATAAATTTAATATTTCTGCGGTGCTGTGTCCTTCTGAAGAATCGGGAACCGATGTGCCGGGGGAATCGATTTACAAAAACACGATTTTCAATTCTACATTTTATACCTTCGGAACGCCACGTTACCTGACCTCCGGCGATATGAAAAGCATTTACGATGTGGCAGCGCTGGTTCCGTGGGACCATCTTTTTGTGTTGGTAAATACCGAACGTTACGGAGGGGGCGGTTTCTTCAATTTTATAAGCCTCGGGGCGGCCGATAATGAGCTTTCGGAGAAAGTATTTGTACACGAATTCGGGCATGCTTTTGCCGGCTTGGGCGACGAATATTATACCAGTAGTGTGGCTTACGAAAATTTTTACAATCCCGAAGTTGAACCATGGGAACCCAATCTGACCACACTGGTCGATTTCGGCAGGAAATGGGAAAATATGCTGGATAAAAATACTCCGGTGCCAACAGCAAGGGAAGCAAAATATGAAAAAACAGTTGGTGTTTTCGAGGGTGGTGGCTACACGGCAACCGGTGTTTTTAGTCCCATGATGAATTGCCGGATGAAATCGAACGATGTACCTTATTTTTGCCCGGTTTGCCGCGATGCGATTGAACGGGTAATCGAGGTGTACACAAAATAGAAGGCTCAAAGTCTAAATCCCAATAAAACAAAAACCAAAGGGACAGCCGGCAATCCGTTTTCAGTTGCAGTATTTTCGGAAAGGGGGTGGTGATTTCACGACGTGGACAAATCTTTTCTCCCGGATCAATCAGCGAAGCCGCTTTTTATATTCTTCGATTAGCATTTTACTTACCGGCCCGACATTGCCGTCTCTGATTGGTTGGCCGTCAATTTTTACGATGGGGGCAACTCCCTTGGTAGTACTGGTAATAAACACTTCGTCGGATGAAAACAGTTCTTCGATCGATACTTCTTTTTCAGAAAACGAAATTTGCTTTTCGTGCAGAATCTCGATCACAATGCTGCGGGTGATGCCTTTTAAAACATTGACGCCCGGGGTAAATACATGGTTGTTGCGAACAATGAAAATATTGCTTTTCGTGGTCTCCAAAACCTGTTTGTTGTAGCAATACAGGATTTCGAGCGCCCCGTGTTTTTTTAGCTCATTTTCCCAGAAAATACTTGGCAGGTAATTGGTCGATTTGGCTTCGGGCAAAAAACGGGCGTATTCCTTCGTGATTAAAACAGAACCTTTTTCAAATATATCGGGTGAGTAAACTGGCAAATCAACCGGCACAATATAAATGTCAGATTGAAATATCTCCGGATCAGCAAGCTCGACCGGTACTGCAAAAAATTTCAGTCCGTAATTTGATGCCGTATTTTTTTTGGCAAGCGTTTCAATAATTGTATGGAGTTCATTTCGCGAAAACGGAATTTCGATGCGCAAAATCGACATGGTGTGGTAAAACCGGTCGAGATGCCTTTCGGTGTAAAAAGGTTTCCGGTTCACTACTTTCATAAAATCGAAAGCGGCATAGCCACGGTTCAGTCCAATGCTGTCGGCAAGCATCGTAATTTGCGACGCATCGCAATAATCACCTTTACTGAACCCGGTTTTCATCCCTGTAACATTCATCTTATTCAGGATTTTTATTGAATATCGATCGGTAATTCACACAGATTTTGCAGGAATGGGTTCTCTGCAAAATCTGTGTGAGGAAAATTTTAGATTTTGTAGATTCCGTCGACAATTCCGTATGCAACCGATTCTTTTGCGTCCATCCAGTAATCCCGTTCGAAATCGTTTAATATTTGTTGCAATGGTTGTTTGCAGTTTTTCGATAAAATCTCGGCTGCCTGTTGCTTGGTTTTCATGATTTGTTTTGCATGAATTTCCAAATCGCTTGCGCTGCCTTGCAAATAGCCAATGCTGGGCTGGTGGATCATCACTTCGCCCATCGGGTAAATAAACCGTTCGCCTTTCTTTCCGGCCGACAAAAGAATGGAACCCATTGAGGCAGCCAGTCCCATGCACACGGTTGATACCGGCGATGAAATCAGGTTCATGGTATCCATAATGGAATATCCGGAAGTGACAACACCCCCGGGACTATTGATGAAGAACGTAATTTTTTCGCCCGGACTAACCGATTCGAGATAAAGCAATTTGCTTACAATATCTTCAGCCGATTCGTCGTCGACTTGTCCCCAGAGGAAGATTTTTCGCTGTTCGAGAAATTTCTGATCGATCAGTTTTTGTATCGAACTTTTCTTCCCGGTTGTTTCTGTTTCCTCGCAATTTTCTATTCGTGATGTTTTCATATTTTTTGTTTTATAGTTATCAAAGTTCAACAGTAACGAAAACCGGCAGGTGGTCGGAAGGATAATGCAGGTTTTTCGAATCGGAAAGTACGGCATATTTTTTCACCTTCACCTTTTTGTTGACGAAAATAAAGTCGATCTGCTTATCCAACGGGTGGTTGAAGTTGAACGAGTTAAATGTTCCTTCCGGCCCGTATGGCGCTTGTTCCGAAATTTCTTTTGAATTGGATAATTTTGTTTTAATAATCTCAATTGGTTTTGTATCAGGAAACGTATTGAAGTCGCCTGTCAATATTACTGGTAATTTTTCATTGTTAATTTCTTCTATTTTCCGAAGTGTTAATTCGGCTGATTTCTCGCGGGCAATTTTGCCAACATGGTCAAAATGGGTATTCAGCACCAATATTTTTTTCCCTGATTGTTTTTCTTCTAATATTGCCCACGAGCAAACCCTTTCACATGCTGCATCCCAGGCAAGCGCCGGTTTGGTGCAATCTTCAGCAAGCCAGAAATTGCCGTTGTCAAGCAATTTAAATTTTTCGGAGTTGTAAAAAACAGGTGAAAATTCTCCGGCTTGTTTCCCATCGATACGTCCAACTCCCACCCATTTGAATTCGGGTAAGGCTTTGCATATATCTTCTATTTGTTGGATCATGGCTTCCTGTAAACCAAAAATATCGGCTTCATGAAAGCGGAGCAACTGGCCAACCAAATCTTTTCGTTTGGGCCAGGCATTTTCGCCGTCGCCCGGATTATTATAGCGGATATTGTAGCTTATCACGTTTATGTCCTGGGCGAAAGTATTAAAGCAGGCAGCTAAAAAAATGAGTGTAAAAAATGTTTTCATTCAAAATATCGTTATTAGTTCATTAATTTTTTTGATCGTTCGCTTGGGAATCCATGCCAGGGAGCTTCCATTTTGAACCAGATTTTCATTTTCCTTTGTGCCGCATCCTAATAAATTATTTTCAGCGGCATGTTCGTTTCATTCGTTGCAAAAGTTAAATGTTTGGTACGTGCATTTGTTCTGGTTGCCGGGTACAATCGTGTGAATTTGTTGTTTTTTGCCCTGAAGGACAAATTCGTAGCAAAAGCGGGTTATTTCATCGAAATAATCGTTTGTCGGACGGCCTGCCCATTCGTGGGCTCCCCCGCAAATGGTAATCAGCCAATACGGTTTTCCCAGTTCGCGAAGTTTTTCAGAAATGGAATATCCTCCATGAAGCATGATATAGCCGGGCTCGTTTTCCTTGCAGTAATGGTGCGGAGCCGAAGCATACGGAACCAGGTTGTCGCAGGTGCCGTGAAAAAACATGGAAGGGATGGCCGATTCGTTGTACACCTTGCTCAGGTCGGGGATTGCGCCTGCCATGCTGATTACCCCGGCATAGGCAACCGGGCCGGAATCAAGGCCATAGCAAAAAGGAGGCTGGTAAGCAGCATTCAGCACTGCTTCTGCCCCGGCGCTACTTCCGCTCAAAATAATTTTATGCGGATCGATACCAAACAGTTCGCGGTTCTGTATTAAATAGGAGGTAGCATCCTGGATGTCGTCAACCGAAGCCTGGAAGGTTGCCCTTTTTTCGATGGCCGGACAGTCGCAGCCAAAACCTGCTTCTTTATTCTTTCTGGTCAACCGGTATCCAAGCGAAATCGCAGCATAACCCATTTTTGCAAGCCGGGTGCAGAACGTTTTTCCATTCGAACGGTCGCCTCCAGAAAATCCGCCTCCGTGGACATATATAAAAACCGGTTTGTTTTTTTCGAATTTAAGGGCCGGTAGATAAAGGTCCAGCTTTAATTCTTCACCATCTTTGGTTGCATACGTATAAGTATTCATCGACACCGAATCGGTAATCTCTGTTTGATACCGTTGGGCGTGTAATTCGCCAAAACTGAAAAGAATGACGAAACAGGCGATGACTAGTTTTGTTATGTTCATAATTGTTGATGTAAGTATCGTTCTAAATCCGGTAACGAAGGATTCAATCTGTTTAATTTTCGAAATGATACAGGAATGTCAGAATGCCTGTCATAACTGGTTTTGCACTGTCCTTCATTTCCATTCTGATGTCGAGTTGTACTTTGGCAATTCCCCGTAGATTGGAGATGGAATGTAATTTTACACGGACCCTGATTTCGCTGTTGACAACAACCGGCTGACCAAAACGGATATTTTCAATTCCGTAATTAATCATCATTTTTGTATTTTTTACTTCCATCAACTGCATCCAAAAATAGGCTAGCATCGAAACTGAATAATACCCGTGTGCAATCGTTGCCTTGTACGGCGATTCTACTTTTGCACGTTCCGGATCGGTGTGTATCCACTGCCAGTCCAAAGTCGCATCAGCAAATTTATTGATGTAATCCTGGGTAACTTTCAGGTATTCAGAAACGCCGATTTCTTTCCCTAGATAACTGGCAAATTCATCGTAGCTATTAACTGTAATCGTAGCCATTTTTTTTTATTATTTATGTCGATTTTTCGAGCTTTTGTTGCTTAATGTCGTTCAAAAATAAGGCATTTTTTCTGAAAACATCCATCATTTACTTTAAAAATACAGTTGTTGATAAATGGAATATTTGGGTTGATTGTACTACTATTTTTAGGTTGTCTAATGAATGCCACCAGCCTCGTTTTTTTGAATTAATAAAAAAGATTGCATGCAGAAAAAATAATTACCTTTGCGGGGTATTTGGTCCCGTTTTGGGATAATAGGGAAACCGGTGATAATCCGGTACAGTTCCCGCTGCTGTAATTCCGTAATTTTTTTACCATCAGGCCACTGTTTTGTATCGTTCAAAACGGGAAGGCGGTGAAAAGTAGGATAAGTCAGAAGACCTGCCGGATACAAAGGGTTTTAAAGCTTTCGGGAAAAAAGCAAAAGAACAGTAACTGCTCTGGTTTTTCCTATCTAAGCTGCGAAATCCATCAACTTTAATGATGGTAAAAATGAAGATTCGCAAAACAATCAAAAATTTAATTGCATGTGCGTTGCTGGGGTCAGTCAGTTTGTTTGCGCATGGGCAATTTATAAAAACGATTCATTCGTATTTGCCTGCCCCGGGACAATACACTAATTCGGAACAAATCGGAAGGCCTGCCGCAGCACAATCAATCATTGGAAAGCTGAATGGACTGGTCAGTTTGGGCGGCTATGGCGGTTACATCGTTGTTGGTTTTGAGCAAAGCATTGAAAATGATCCGGCTAACCCGTACGGAGTTGACTTTACCATTTTTGGAAATGCCACGCCAACATGGTCGGAAGCCGGTATTGTGCAGGTAATGCGCGACGACAACGGGAATGGTCTGCCCGACGATACTTGGTACGAAATTGCCGGAAGCGACCACCATTTTTCAACAACAAAATCAAATTATCAAATAACATACACCAATCCGGGCGACGGAATTGTGTCCGATATTAACTGGACAGATAACTTCGGAAAATCGGGAACGTTGCGCGCCAACAGTTTTCACCAGCAACCGTATTACCCAATGAGCGCATATTTCCCCGGTGTGAATACCTCCCGGCTTACGTTTTCGGGAATAGCATTGACCGGGAATATCGATTTGTCGGCGATGACACAGGTGTTGGTTCATCACCGCACTTTTGGATATGCCGACAATACCAAAACTGTTTCGCTGACCGAAAACCTGCCCGACAATCCGTATACTACTGAAATTGAAGGCAGCGGCGGCGATGCCATTGATATTTCGTGGGCACGCGATGCCAATGGGAATTACATGAATCTCGATAAAATTGATTTCGTCCGCATTTATACCGGGATGAACGATATTGCAGGTTGGCTCGGCGAAATATCAACAGAGATTGCCGGTATCCGCGATGTGGCACCGCAAATAGCGCAGGGAAAAACGCAAATGGTGGTAATGGAAGACTTGCCGAAGAGTGTTTTCAAAAATGATGTTTTGTCGCTGAAAGCTCATTCTTTTTCGAAAGGAAAACCGGTTGCTGAAACCCTCGAATGGACTGCCACCCCTGCTGATGCCGTAAAAATTGAAAATGGAAAACTGACAGCGCTAAAAGCCGGAACAATTGTTCTGAAAGTCTGGCTGACTTCCGACCATTCGATTTATGCTGAACACGAACTGAAGATAATTTCTGCAGGAAATGCAAAAATTGAACTCACCGTCACAACGGTACAGAAAAACGATAAACTGAAGCTCACCGGAAAAATTACTGATGACGAAGGGAATGCAATTGCAGGAATGACCGGGAAGTGGATTTCAGGCAATGCAGATATTTTCAGGATAACGGAAGAAGATGGGCAGGCTTGGTTGCTGGCTTTGAAAGAAGGACAGGCCTGGCTTTATTTTCAGGCTGAAGGAAAACCGGAAATCAACGATTCGGTGCAGATTACCGTTATTGCCGGGTCGGATGCAAAAAAAGTTTTTGTTTCAGTAAAAACGGAAACATCAACTTTGTTTTCGCGCCAAAGCATGGTGGTCGGATTGTTCGACCTCAATACTTTTGTCGACAGCCGGGGCGGCGATTATTCGCTTCAGGCTACGCCGAAAATTACGGCAGCGCATGTGGTGGCCGAAGTTTTCAGAAAGATGCAAACTTCCGGCGATTTTAAATTCCGCGACGACGAAAAAGGGAACAATCAATTGTATATCTGGAGAATTCCTGAAAATGATAACGGTTCCACCGCTTTGCATTACGGTTACGGCGGAAGCCGCGAAACTGATGCCGCAAAAAAAACATGGTTGGTGAAAATCAATCAGCAAACGGTTGTTGCCGGGCTCGATAAAATGGAAATCAATAACGGCGACGAAATACTGATTTACCATATTCCCGACAACTCGGTAAACTGGCAATTCACCCAATTGATGGCCGACAAAGACAGCATCAAAAAGAATGAAGCGATTGAAATTCAGCGGATGCAATTTACATGCAACATGAATGCCGACCGGCAGGTGTTGGTTGCTTCGTCGGATGTAATGAGCGGCGTTTCAGTAAAAATTGAAGGGGGCGAAACCAAACAAACCGATGAGTTTGGAAAAGTGTTGTTCAGTTTTGCTCAAAGCAGCGATTACATAGCCGTTTCAGGAATTGACAAGCTGAAACTGAATGTGGCCGGAACCACCGGAACACACGATTTTCCGCAACAGCAAATAACTGTTTACCCAAATCCAACCAGTAAACAAATCCGGATAAATTCCGGTTTGCAAACTGGCTTTGCTGAACTGCTCGATCTTTCAGGTCGCCGGGTGCTTCACCAGCAACTACGAAACAATGGAACAATGGATGTTTCGTTCCTGAACCCGGGAATATACATTCTGAAACTGACTTCAGAAGTCGGAATTTTTCAGCAAAAAATAATAAAACAATAGCGGCCGGGTGAAAAATCGATGGATAAAATATTGCCTTTTGCTGCTGGTTTTTTATGCTGAAACCAGTCGGGCTCAATCGATCCGCGACACTATCCGTATTCTGGAAGTGTCGGTTTACGGGCATCGCAAAGCCGAAAATGCCGGGGTGATGCAAACCAAAGTCGACACGCTGGTGCTGAAAGCCCTGCAATCGCTTGATATTTCCGAGTTGCTGTCGGCACACAGCCCGGTATTCATCAAGTCGTACGGACGAGGTTCGGCAGCTTCTGCTTCGTTCCGGGGCACAGCGCCCTCGCACACGCAGGTATTGTGGAACGGCATGGCGGTGAATTCGCCCATGCGCGGCGACATCGATTTTTCGATGTTCCCGGTGTCTTTCATCGACGATATGGAACTGCTGCACGGCGGCAGCTCGCTGGTTGCCGGTTCGGGCGCACTGGGCGGCAGCATCCTGATAGAGAACAAGGCCGACTGGAGCAACCGGCTCAACATCCGTTATTCGCAAACGCTCGAAAGTTTCGGAACGCACAAAGAATTTATCCGGTTGATGGCCGGAACAGAAAAATTTCAGGTAAAAACCCGACTATTTTCCGACCGTTCGGGAAACGATTTTCCGTACTACAATTATGGGGTACTGCCACAGCGCGAGGCTGTTCAGGAGAACGCAGGCTACAAAAAACAGGGTTTGTTGCAGGAATTTTACGGCTGTTTGGGGCAAAATCATTTCGTATCGATGAAAGGATGGTTTTACAAAAGCGGACGCGACTTGCCACAACTGATGTCGTTTGAGGGGACCAACCGCACCGAAACGCAGGACGACCAAAACTTTCGGCTGGTGGCCGATTGGAAATGGTATTCAGAAAAACATCAACTGAAAATGATGGCCGGATTCTCAAACAATCAGCTTACTTATTTCCGAAGCAGCACCGAGGCCAATTTTGTGAATTTCGACAGCGACAGCCGCGAAAACATGTTCTCCCATCAAACCAAATTCGACTGGCAACCAAGCGAAAAACTGAGTTTCCAGTGGTCGCTCAACAATACGTTCAGCAAAGTAGAAATTTACGATCGCGCACAAAAAACCGGCTATAACGAGTCGCGTTTCGAAAGTTCACTGCTGAATTTGGTACGGGCACTTTTGAGTAAAAAATTGGCCGTGTCGTTCCTGTTCCGCACCGAATTGTACGATAAAAAACTAATTGCTTTTATTCCTTCACTGGGCATTGACTACGATTTCGATAAAACTTCAGTGTTAAAAATCAACCTGAGCCGCAATTACCACAAACCCAATCTGAACGATTTATACTGGCTGCCCGGCGGAAACCCTGAATTGAAGCCCGAAGACGGTTTTTCGTCGGACGTGGCGCTTCAGAGAAAATGGACAAAAAAGGAATCTGATTTCGACATCAAGCTGGATGGTTTTGCTTCGCTGGTTGACAACTGGATTATTTGGCGGCCTGCGGCTAACGGCGCCTTTTACTGGGAAGCGGCCAACCTGAAAAAAGTATTCTCGCGCGGACTGGAGTTCTCCTCTTCGTGGCGCTACCATCCGAACAACCGGTTCAAACTGGCCGTGAATGCCAATTATTCGTTCACCCGGTCGACCAATGAAAACGCAGTGGAATCGGTTGACAAATCGCGGGGCAAACAACTGATTTATATTCCGAAGCACAAAGCGAATGTGTTTGCGCAGCTCGATTACCGCAACTGGTATGTGAAAGCGAGCGCACCGTACACCGGCAAACGTTACACTACATCGGACAACAATGAGTCGGCATTCGAGGAAGTGCTGACTCCGTATTGGCTAATGCATGCCACTGCCGGTAAAAAGTTTTTACTGAAATGGATTGTTGCTGATGCTTCGTTGCGTGTGGAAAATATTTTCGATACCGATTATATGGCCGTTTTGTGGCGACCCATGCCGGGACGGTATTATTCGTTTAATCTTCAACTGGAATGGAAACGATGAAACAAAAGAACCAATATAATTTCTGTCATCCTGAACGAAGTGAAGGATCTCATGTTCATAGCGATTATCAACAGATTCTTCACTTCGTTCAGAATGACAAGATGAGAAGTTGGTTATTCTCGCTGTTCTTATTTCTGCTGATGGCATCCTGTTCCGAAGAACCGGTCGAAACAGTTTTCTTCAATTTTAAAGGCGGAGAGGGTGTGTTTATCTGCAACGAAGGCAATTTTATGTACGGCAACGCCTCGCTGTCGTTTTACGATTCGAACACGAAAAAAGTAACCAACCATATTTTCCAGGCCCGGAACGGCGCACCGCTGGGCGATGTGGTGCAGTCGATGAATATTTTCGGCGACCGGGGATTTGTGGTGGTCAATAATTCCGGGAAAATTTATGTGATCGATACCGAAACGGCCGAATTTAAAGGCAGTATTACCGGGCTGAGTTCGCCCCGCTACATTCATTTTGTGAGTTCTAAAAAAGCGTATATCACCGACTTGTTCAATACGAAAATAACGATCATCAATCCTGAGACCCTTCAAAAGACTGGCAATATCGATGTGGCGAAACCATCGTCGCAGTTTTTGCAGCGCAGCACCGAGCAGATGGTTCAGTGGGGTAAGTACGTGTTTGTTTCGTGCTGGTCGTATGACAATACGGTGCTGGTAATTGATTCGGAAACCAACCGGGTGGTGGAAGAAATTGAAGTGCCAATTCAGCCCAAAAGCATGGCGCTCGATAAAAACGGCAAGCTGTGGGTACTCACCGATGGAGGTTTCGACGGCAGTCCTTTTGGGTTCGAAGCTCCTGCGCTGGTAAAAATTGATGCGTCGACTTTTGAAGTGGAACGGCTCTGGCGTTTTGCAAAAGGCAATCATCCGTTGGGCCTGACGATGAATGTAACTGCCGACACGCTTTATTTCCTGAACCTGCACGTCTGGCAAATGCCGGTCGATGCAACAAAACTACCCGAATCTCCTCTTATCGAAAGCCCGTATTCCGACACGTATGGCGGTTTTTACAGTCTGGCCATCGACCCGACAACTTCGGATGTGTATGTTGGTGATGCCATCGATCATCGGCAGGACGGAATGGTGTACCGCTATTCATCCGCCGGCGAGTTAAAAGATAGTTTCCGGGTCGGGATTGCCCCGGGGTATTTGGTGTTTAAGTGAAATCAGATGATTTAAACCTCCGTGTTTTTGTGAAATTCCTCTGTAGTTCTCTGTGGTAAAAGGGATATTTAACCACAGAGTTTAACTGAGTTTGCCACAGAGTTACGCAGAGTGTATTGTACCCGATTTAGGTGTTCATATAATTGCATTCCTGCCCCCGGTCATGCTGCCCCGAATAATCGGGGTTGTTTCAGCATCTCACGATGAAGGAGGAAAGGTACATTGAATAGGCAGACCCTGAGACAAGTTCAGGGTGACTTTCCAAATTTCCTCTATTTCAGTCAGCAACTATTTTCTTATCTTCGTAACAGATGAAACCATTTCAGGAAATAATCCAACAGGCCAGTTTTCAACGGGAAGACCTGGTTCGTTTGCTCAGCGCTGAAAACGAAGAGCGGGTACTGCTTTTTGAAAAGGCCAATCAGGTGAAACGGGAAACCATTGGCAACAAAGTGTATTTCCGCGGATTGGTTGAATTCTCGAATATCTGCTCGAAAGACTGTCTGTACTGCGGAATCCGGAAAAGCAATGAAAAGGTAATTCGCTACGATTTGGCCGATAGCGAGATTTTGGAAGCCTGTCGTTTTGCCTGGGAAAACCGTTTTGGATCGGTGGTGTTGCAATCGGGCGAACTGTCGTCGTCAATCTTTGTAAACCGTGTCGATCATCTTCTGAAAGAAATAAAAAAACTATCGAATGGAGAACTGGGAATCACCCTTTCTTGCGGCGAGCAAAGCCGTGAAACCTACCGGCGCTGGTTCGAAAGCGGGGCGCACCGCTATTTGCTGCGCATCGAATCGTCGAATCCCGAATTGTATAAAAAAATTCATCCCGATAACAAACATCATTCCTACGGAAAACGATTGGAATGTCTGCATCTTTTAAAAGAAACCGGTTACCAGACCGGCACCGGGGTGATGATCGGCTTCCCATTTCAAACCATCGGGCATTTGGCCGACGACCTGCTTTTCTTCAAAAAAATGGATATCGATATGGTCGGGATGGGACCATATGTTGAGCATGAAAACACGCCTATGTACGAGTATCGCCATCTGTTAAAAACCAAGCAGGAGCGTTTCGATCTGGCGCTGAAAATGGTTGCCACCCTGCGGCTCCTGACGCCCGATATGAATATTGCTGCGGCCACCGCTTTGCAGGCCATTGACCCGGTGGGGCGCGAGAAAGCAGTAAAAGTAGGTGCAAACATCATCATGCCCAACCTGACGCCCTGCGATTACCGGAAAGAATACCAGTTGTACGAAGGCAAACCGTGCCTTGATGAGGATGCGTCGCTCTGCAAAAACTGCCTCGAGGCCCGGATTGAAATCTCAGGAAGCGAGATTGGTTACGGTGAGTGGGGCGATTCGAAACATTTTCTCAAGAAAGGAAGTTGAGAATGGAAGAATGGAAGAAGTTGAGTGAGGATGAAGATTAAAAAAATCCCCAGATAATAATCATGAGGATTTTTTTACTCCCATTACTATCTTTTTTTAGTTAATGCGCAAACCGGCAGTCAGGCCGATCCATCCGCGAAGGGTTGATTTGTCGCCAGTATTTTTAAAAATTTCGTAGGGTGCGAAAGTGCTGTCGAAGGGGGTCACATATTCTGTTTTGTTGCGGGTCACCAACAGGTTAAAACTAGGTCCGACAAACACACTAAACCGGTTCGATAAATCTTTACTGAAACTCAGTTTCAACTGCTGAAGCCCATTGTATGAATCGGTCCAGATTTCATTTTCGTTGATATGGTAAGTAACAAATTCGAGGTTGGACGAAATATCTTTCTTCTCGAAGAGCTGTGTTCCCGTGCCGACGCCAAATCCCCATTTGTAATCTTCGCTAAAACATTGATTACCAATCGCTACAATTCCGTACAGTTTTTTACTTCCGATTTTTTCCGATGCAAGCAGGTTAAAGCCTTCACTTGCTGAAATTTCAAATTGCTCAAATAAGTTTTTTGCATTGATAGCCCCGGAGCCTTTGGGACTGTTCTGAGCCATTATCTGTATACAGATAACACTCAGCATAATAAATGCTGTAATTCGTTTCATCGTTTTTTGTTTTTCTGTTTTCTGAATATTGGGAGCAAGGTTAGAGAATCTTTCCGAGAAAAAGAATGATATTTGTGGATTATTCGAACAAATTAACAAAAAATTCAAATTTAATATTTTGTGTATTCTGAAAACAAAAATCCCCACGGCAGAAGCCATGAGAATTTTATATGAAAAAACGTCGGCAATGACGCGCGCAAATTTCTGATTAATTGATCCGGACACTGGCTGTAAAGCCAATCCATCTCAATTGTAGCCCTTATTTTTACAGACAGTAAAAATTTATAATGGTTGCATTTTCAGAATAAAAAAAATTAAGAATTATTTCCGATGTTGTTTCCCTTCAAAAAGAACAGGGAAGAAATCAGAAAAGGGTATTTTTTACAGGATTGAAGTTGGCTTCATGATTGAGTAACCATTTCTTTCGCCAAAGTCCTCCGGCGTAACCGGTCAGTTTCCCGTTGGCGCCAATTACCCGGTGACACGGAATAATAATAGCAACCGGGTTTTTCCCGTTGGCAGTCCCTACTGCCCGCACATTTTTTGCGTCGCCGGTTTTTATAGCAATATCGGTATACGAAACGGTTTGCCCGAACGGAATTTTTTCCAGCTCTTTCCATACTCTTTCCTGAAAACCGGTTCCTTCGTGATGGAGCGGAATATCGAATACCAGCCGTTCTCCCCGAAAATATTCATCCAATTGGTTTATTGTCAAATCAATAACTGGGCACGAACGGGCGGCCTGCTGTTTTTCTTCGGAAAAAGAAACACGCGTGATAGATTCTCCATCAGAATATACTGTGAGAAAACCAATAGGCGATTGATATGTTTCGAAATATTCCATCACTGACAAATATAAAAAAAGTCCTGCGAGAACAGGACTTTTCAAATTAAGTTTCCACGATGATTTTCTGTTACATCAGAATATTCATGAAATGCATTATTTGTTCATAAATCATCAATCAACATTCCGTCAGTACCTGTTTCTCGGAATATATTTGGTGTGAAGCAGGTGATGCGACTTTTCGCCCAGTGGTTCGCCCAGGTAATCTTTGTAGATTTTAATGATTTCCGGGTTTTCGTGCGATTTTCGGATGGGCATTCCGGCATCTTCGGCATAAATTGCCTGCGCGCGTTTTTGCCTGATTTCCGGGTTGGTCGGAATCGGTTGACCGCCGCCTCCCAAACATCCTCCAGGACATGCCATGAATTCGATGAAATGGTAGTTGGTCTCACCTTTTTTGATGGCATCCATCACCTTTTTTGCATTCACAAGCCCGTGTGCAACGGCACATTTCAGTTCAACCCCGTCGAGAAAAGCCCATGCTTTCAGCGGATGGTCGATGACAACCGATGCTTCGCGGACACCGTCCATTCCACGCACCGGGGTAATATTCAGATTGTCGAACGGTACTTCGCGGCCGGTAACCAGTTCGTACGCAGTTCGCAGCGCTGCTTCCATCACCCCGCCGGTAGCTCCGAAAATAACGGCTGCCCCGGTCGATTCACCCATAATCCGGTCGAAGTTCATATCTTCCAGCTTCATGAAGTTGATACCGGCCTGTTTGATCATGATGGCCAGTTCGCGGGTGGTCAACACGAAATCAACGTCCCGGTAACCACTGTCGTGCATCTCGGGCCGGTTGGCCTCAAACTTTTTGGCCGTACAGGGCATGATGGAAACCGAAACGATTCGTTCCGGATCGAGGTTTCGTGCTTTTGCATAATAGGTTTTCGCCAGTGCGCCGAACATTTGCTGGGGCGATTTGCAGGTCGACAAATTGTCCAGATAGTCGGGATACATGTGTTCGATGTATTTGATCCAGCCCGGTGAACAGGAAGTTGCCATCGGAAGTTTAACCGATTTGTCGTTATCAACCAGCACCTTTTTCAGGCGGGTAAGTAATTCGGTGCCTTCTTCCATAATCGTGAGGTCGGCGGTAAAATCGGTGTCGAGTACCGAGTCGAATCCCAGGCGTTTCAGGGCTGCCACCATTTTCCCGGTAACCCGTGTCCCGACTTCAAAACCCAACTCTTCGCCAAGGCCAACGCGTACGGCAGGCGCCGTTTGAACGACCACATGCTTCGTCGGATCGGCAATGGCTTCCCATACTTCTTCGATGTAATTTTTTTCAACCAGCGCACCGGTCGGACAATGATTGACACACTGTCCGCAATTGGTACAAACCACCGCGTTCATCGACTTCTCGAAAAAAGTTGTTATTCGCATTTCCGAACCTTTGTTGGCTACGGTCAGTGCATTTACCCCCTGCAACTCGGCACAGGTGCGCACACAGCGCTGGCAACGGATACATTTGCTGTCGTCTTTTATAATCGACGGCGAATACATATCGATGGAGTATTTGTGCAACGGAGCCAGTTCAATAAAATCCTGGGTCATGATTTTGTATGCCGAAGCCAGTTTCTGAAGTTCGCAGTTGCCGTTTTTGTAGCATTTGGTGCAGTCGGCGTTGTGTTCCGACAACAATAATTCGATGATGTGTTTGCGGGCATTGCGAACTTTTAGGCTGTTTGTCAGTACTTCCATACCCTCTTCACACGGAGTGGCACAGGCTGCCGACAAACGTTTTTGTCCCGAAACTTCGACCACGCAAACCCGGCAATTTCCGGCAACACAAAGGTCTTTGTGGTGGCACAGGGTTGGAATGATGATGCCTGCTTCATTCGCTGCTTCCAGCATGGTAGTTCCCTCATTCACTTCAATAGGATACCCGTTGATGCTTAGTTTTATTGTATTTGCCATATCTGTCATTTTTTCAAGATTAATAAATCATTTCTTCCCTGAAATTTTCAACGATGGATGAAAACGAATTGGCCACCGATTGCCCGAGGCCGCATTTGGCGGTCAGTTGCATGGTTTCGGTGAGCCGGAGAAGTTTATCCAGATATTTGGCATTTTTTTCTCCGCGTTTTACCGCTTTGATGCCTTTGATCAGTTGCTGGCAGCCAACACGGCACGGAGTGCATTGTCCGCACGATTCTTCCTGAAAAAATTCAAGATAATTGTCCAGCACATTGTACATGGAGCGAGAACTATTGAAAAGCATCATGGAACCCCCGGTTGGCAGGGAAATACCGGTTAATTTTCCCTGGTATCCGATGGCCGTGACGTCGAATTTTTTACGGGGAACAAGAAAACCGGATGCGCCGCCCACCTGTACTGCTTTGGTGTCGCCGTCGCCAAAATCTTCCACGAAGTCGGCTAGGCTCATCCCCAGTTCCAGTTCATAAATTCCGGGTTTCGGGGTGTCGCCTGAAACCGAGAACAGCTTTGACCCACGCGAATATTGCACACCCAGATCGTAAAAACGTTTGGCCCCGTATTTAAAGATAGTAAACGTGTGGGCAAGGGTTTCTACATTGTTGATCACGGTTGGCTTATTCATATAACCCGAATTGGTCGGATAGGGCGGTTTATTGCGCGGTTCACCCCGTTTCCCTTCCATCGATTCGAACAGGGCTGTTTCCTCGCCACAAATGTAGGCTCCGCTTCCCATAAATATTTGAATCGAGAAATCGAACTTGATTTCTTTACAGTAATATTCAAATTCTTTGATTGCTTTTTCCAACTCCGGTTTTAAATATTTGTATTCCCCCCGGAGGTAGATAAACCCTTTCTTTGCACCGATCACATGGCCGCAAACAGCCATCGAAGTAAGCACTTTAAAAGGTACCTTCGACAGAATTTCCCGGTCTTTGAACGTTCCCGGCTCTCCTTCGTCGGCATTGCAGATCACGTATTTTTCATTGGCTTTCGATTCCGACGAAAGTTTCCATTTCAGCCCGGTCGGAAAACCAGCGCCCCCACGTCCCTTCAATTCGGAGCTAATCAGTTCGTTGATCAGTTCCTGTGGTTGGCGTGCAATGGTTTTGCTCAGCACTTCTTCATAGTCGTTTTCATTTTTGAAAATGAAGTCCACTCTTTTTAATTGGTAATTAGTGACCATTGTTTTCTCCTTTCCGTTTTAACGTTTCATGTAATCACTCAATATTTCACGTATTCGTTCGGGAGTCAGCTCGGTGTACACATCGTCGTTGACGAGCATCGCCGGGGCTTTATGGCACCATCCCAGACAGTTGGTTTCGAGGAGCGAGAACTTGCCGTCGCCGGTTGTTTCGCCAAGGTTGATTTTCAGCATGTCTTCAATAGCAAGCAAAATCTGGTTCTTTCCTTTCATCGAACAGGTAATGGTTTTGCAAACCCGAATGATGTATTCACCCATTTTTTTGTGTTCAAGGAAAGAATAAAAAGTTGCGGTTCCGTAAACTTCGGAGGCAGGGAGGTCAAGCTCCCGGGCAATTTCAATCATGGAAAATTCGGAAAGGTATTTTTCCTGTTCAACAACTCCCTGTAAAATGGGAAGCAAATTTTCCCTGCTTCTTCCATGTTGGTTTGCCAGATCTTTAATCAGGTCGGTAACGGGATTCATGTAGAATGTAGTTATTGGTAGAGTAATAAATCGGGATATTGTAATTTCTGAAATAAGAGCATTGCTGCGTTGCAGCCGGATCGAATTGTCAGATTGTTCTGGTCCTTCAAGGAAGGATGATCATACATTTAGATTGCATCTTTAAATTTAGGCAAGTCCGATCTCAAAAACTACTTATAAATATCAGATTCAGTGGATATTTAAATGTTCTTCAGCATAAGGTCTTTAATATAATAAAGACTAATTCCATATAGCGTGAATGTGAATAAAACGCGATACAGAAAGGGTTTTAATGGTATGGCTTTTGATAAAGCGGAAACCCTATTGAATCTTTTGTATAATGTATATCGGGCGGCCTTTGTTTTCTTCGAAAATGTAGCCCACGTATGTTCCGATAATGCCAATCAGGATGAATAAAACGGAAAAGCTGAGGCTCAGAAAAATAACGATGGTGGTGTATCCCGAAGGAGGTGTATTGCCAAAAAGGTACTGCCAGATAGTGTATCCGCCGAGGATGAGCGAAAAGAATGCAAAAATAACACCAATGTAAATTCCCAGGTAGAGGGGCAGTTTTGAAAAAGAAACAATGGCGTTGGCCGATAGTTTCAAGAGTTTGAAAAACGAATATTTGCTTTTTCCGGCCGGGCGTTTGGGGGCCACATACGACAGGCTGGTTTTGCTGAAGCCGATGATCTGGATGAAGCCGCGTAAAAAGCGGTTTCGTTCCCTGAAATTATTCCGCAGCACTTCGGCTACCGGTTTCGAGATCAGGAAAAAATCGGATGCGCTTTCGTCGAGCTGGTATTCCGACAGGCGGTTGATCAATCCGTAAAACCGGCGCGAAAACCAGTTTTTCATCCAACTGTTGTCTTCCCTTTTTTCGCGCATCATGGTTACAATTTCGTTGCCCTGACGGTAACTTTCGAGCATTTCGCCCAGCAAATGCGGCGGGTGCTGCAAGTCGGAATCCATGCAAACAATGGCATCGCCCGAAGCGTAGTCGATGCCACAGATCATGGCGGCTTCGTGTCCGAAGTTCCGGCTGAAGCTGATGATTTTTGTTTCCGCAGAAATTTTTTCTTTCAGGGTTGAAAGAACCTGAAGACTTTGGTCGGTACTGCCATCGTTCACGAAAATTATTTCGGATTGAATGCCCAGTACTGAAATTTCTTTTTTCAGATGGGTTACAAATTCAGGAAGAACCTCTTCTTCATTGAAAACCGAAACGACGATGGATATTTTTTCAGGATTGCTCATTTTTCCGGGTCACTATTCAGTAAAAGTACAACGATAATTTTAAAATTTCAGGAAACGCCAGAATTTCTCCCAGTTCATTGGCGTGTCCCACCATTGTACCGGGTCGTAGCGAAAGGCAAACTGGATGTTGTAAAAGAGGATGAAAACGATGACCACCGCAAATAATATCCGCAGGTATTTCGGTTGCCTTGAAACCCCGTTTACAAACCATGCCAGAGGCAGAACCAGGAACGGCAGGAAGTCGATCATGGCACGCTGCCCGCAGGCGGCGCTGAACGTGGGCGCCCACCAACTGGCGTTGAGATAAATAGCCAGCACAAAAATAAGCAGCACCGCCAGGTTGTTGTACAATCCTTTTTGAAACGTGGCAAACAAGCCCCAGAGGGCAAAAAGCACCAGCGGGGTGTACAAAAACCAGCCGTTGTATTTTCCGAAAAGCACAATCCCGAATTTGGGCGAAGCAATATACGGAAAGCCGTAATTGCCATACGAATATACAATGGGTTTGCCACTCACTTTGTACCAGTACAGCATCTGCGGAATGGCAATTATCAATCCAACGAGGGCAATGATGCCGATGGTTTTAATATTTTTTGTCCAAAATTTTACCCGGAAGTTCAGGGTCTCCATATTTTTTATTCCGAAGAAGAAAAAATAGAAACCTGAAATAATATTGGTAGGCCTGATCAGAACTGCGATGGCAAATGGGATTGCCATAAAAAGGGCATTTCTGTTGGATGGTGATTTGAAGTAGCGGTGAACAAAATACACGTATGCCGAAATCATGGCAAACGAGTAGGCATGCGACATTCCAGCTCCCAAAATCATCGTGTAGTAAAAAACGTTGGTTCCCAGGAACACCAGTGCAATGGTTTTTAAACTCACCGAAATGCTGAATTCTTCTTTTAAAAGTTTGTATAAAAATACCAGTCCGGTGTATACGTAAAACAAGGCAGCAATCAGCACGAACCAATAATACACATTGCCATATCCGTCGGCATCAAGATTGAAAAGTACGCTGATAAAATGAGCCATCAGGAAAAACGGGCTCCATAAAATAGCCACCCCGCAAGTAAAAACACTGATGGTTTTTCCTTCGCCATAGGGAATGGCCCACGGAAGATGTTCGAAATTTTGCCAGTCGCGCAGGAAGAAATGCGGCAGGTATTGGTAATACCCTTCAGGATCGGAACCGAGAATAATTTTATCGATTGGGATGGAATGAAAAACATTGCGGAAAATATAATTGACAATCAGTCCCAGGATAATGAAGGCAATGCCGCCAATCGTCTGGTTCGAAAAGCAAAATTGTTTGATCTTCTGCATGATAACTGATGTTTTAATTTTTTTTGCCGACCACGATGACGCTCAGTCCGGCAAATCGTCGTGTAAAATAATCAATGATTTTGATAAGCGGGACAAAAAAGTTGTACAATTTCATTTGTCCTTCGGGAACTGTTCTTTTTCGCAGCAAACTCCCGCTGACCCACCAGCCCAGCGTGCCAACAAAGTTGAAGTATTGGCGGTGGGCGACTTCCAGCTTGCTTTCTTCAAACAAACCGATGAGGCTTTTTTTCGTGTACCGGCGAAAATGCCCCAGCGCACAGTCGAACGAGTTGAAAAGGAATTGAAAGGCAGGTACCAGAATGACGAGTTGTCCGCCGGGTTTCAGCAATTTTTTGCAATTGGCAACAGCCAATGTGTCGTTTTCGATGTGTTCAATTACATTCAGCGCAAAAACCGTATCGAAAGAGCCCAGCATACCGGCGTATTTTGTATCAAATTGCGGATCGACAATATCGAGGCAAACAATATTCTGAAGGTTTTGGTTCGACCCGACTTCTTTTCGGAGCAATTCGCAGTATTCTTCGCGCAGTTCAGTAATCGTGAGCGTTTTCCCGTCGGCAAGAACTTGTTTTGAAATGTTCCCAATGCCGCCGCCTATTTCAAGAATCTGCCCGTTGCAGAACGGGGCAATGGTTTGGTACATCCACCGGTTGAACTGGTCGGCCGAAGAAATGGTGTCGAGCGTGGAATACCCGGCAGGGTCGGAAAACGAATTGTTGTTTTTTGCTATTTCGCCCATACATTGTATTTCAGGATAACCCAAAAAGCGCGCAATCCATCTTTCCAGTTTATTTTTTTGCCTTCAGCATACGTTCTGCCGTAATACGAAATCCCGACTTCGTATAAACGAACCCCCCGTACACGGGCAATTTTCGCGGTTACTTCGGGTTCAAAACCAAAGCGTTTTTCTTTCAGATTTAATTGTTTAATGCTATCGGCGCTGAACAATTTGTAGCAGGTTTCCATATCGGTCAGGTTCAGGTTGGTGAACACATTCGAGACCGTGGTCAATAATTTGTTTCCGATAGAATGCCAAAAGAAAAGTATCCGGTGCGGATGCCCGCCCAAAAAACGGGAGCCGTACACCACGTCGGCAAAACCTTCGGCAACGGGTTTCAGCAAATCGTTGTATTCGCGCGGATCGTATTCCAGGTCGGCATCCTGAATGATTACATAATCGCCTGTTGCTTCGGCAATACCCCGGTGTAGGGCAGCCCCTTTGCCCATGTTTTTCTCCTGTTTGAAGAGTTTGATCGCGGCGCTGTTTTGTTCGGCAATGTATTCCGAAATAATCTGAAAACTGTTGTCTTTCGAACAGTCATCGACGATGATCAGCTCTTTCGAGAAGCCGTATTTCAGTTCTACGTCAACCACCCGGTTAAGGATTGAACGAATGGTTTTTTCTTCGTTGTACACCGGGATAATAATTGATAGCAGTTTGCTCATTCAGGTAAATTTTTTCAGTATGAACAAAAATATATAAAATGCCGGTTGTGCAGGTGTTAATTGGAGATAATTGAAGACTAATAAGCATCTTTTTGCGTTATCTTTTTACCTTTGATAGATCAAAAAAGAAAATATGGAACGCATAGCAATATTTCCCGGATCGTTTGATCCTATTACCGTTGGCCACGAAAGTGTCGTCCGGAGGGCGCTACCTCTGTTCGATAAAATTGTGATCATGATTGGTTTTAACTCGAACAAAAAGCAAACTTTTCCTGTGGAGAAGAGGCAAAAATGGATTCAGCAGGTGTTTAAAGACGAGCCCAAAGTTCAGGTTGAATGCCACGAGGGGTTGACGGTCGATTTTTGCAAACAAATGAATGCCCGCTATATTTTGCGGGGTTTACGTACGTCTGCCGATTTTGAATACGAACGGGCCATTGCTCAGATCAACAAAAAAATGCACCCGCAAATTGAATCGGTTTTTTTGCTGACCATGCCCGAACATACCCCGATCAATTCGACCATTGTGCGCGATATTATCCTGCATGGTGGCGATGCCAGTATGTTTCTGCCCAAAGGCCTTGATATGAAAGATTTTACCCTCGATGAGTAAATTAAAATCTATATTTTTTCTGATTTTTCTGATTTCTGCCGGATCGTTGTTTGCCCAAACAAGCACCATAAAAGGGGTTGCCAGCGAATATGCCGGAATGGAAATGCCTGTTTACACGTTTTCTGATTTTATTTCCGAAGAAAAAGTGGAAGTGGGGAAAATTCATTTTCAGGCTGACGGAGCTTTTTCTGTTGCAATAAATTTGCCGTATACAGCAGTTTGCTTTACCGAATTCGATATTTACCAAGCCATGATTTATGTGGAGCGGGGGAAATCGTACGAGATTCAGTTTCCTCCGCGACAAAAACAGTCGGAAGCACAAAAGCGGAACCCGTTTTTTAGTTTGTTGCCGGTCTGGTTTAAAATTGTCAATCAGCAGAACGATGACCTGAACCTGTTGATTAAAAATTTTGAAACTGAATTCAGAATATTGGAAGACAAATACTTTTACGACATTTACGAAAAACGATTGAAAGCTAGTGTGGAACTGGTGAAAACCGAGCTTCAAAATAAATTTCTAAAAACTGAAAACCGCTTTTTCGAAGATCACAAAAAATACCGGATGGGCAATCTGGAATTTGCGCTCAACCAGGGAAAGTCGACTGAATTTGTGAATTCGTATTTTGGGAAAGAAAATCCTAAAATGCAGGTTCCGGCTTATACCAATTTGTTTGATCAGGTATTTGCCAATTATTTTAGTTTTTTGGGCAATTCGCTTCACGATCAGAAAATTACCGGCTTGGTTAATTCGGGTAATGTTCTGGAACTCGAAAAATATTTGTCGGAGAAAAATGGTTGGAATGCAGATGCTTGCCAGTTGATTATTCTGAAGTCGTTAAAAGATGCGTATTACTGTGGGCAGTTTTCGAAAACGTCTATCGCCGTTGCGCTGGGGCAGGTGGTCGATAGCAACTGGCCCGAAAAATACAAGCTGATAGCAAAGAATATTTTGCAGAGAATTACCTATTTGCTTCAAGGAACAAAGGCTCCTGAAATATCGCTTGCCCGCATCAACGGGCAAAAAATGTCGATTGACGAATATCGCGGAAGTTTTGTTTACCTGCATTTTACCGACCTGCAAAACCCGGTTTGCCGCCAGCACATGGAAGCTCTGAAACCGGTTGCCGACCAGTATAAAACGAACCTGACCGTCATTTTTGTTACCGAAGGAAAAACCCCGGAAACGGAAGTCCGCAAATGGACTGGTGTTTTCACAACCACTACCGACGAAGGCAAAGTTGCCTACAAAGTGAAAACATTTCCGAGTTCGTATTTAATCGACCGCGAAGGAAAATTAATTGCCTCGCCAGCCCTGAATCCATTGAATGGTTTTGAAAGCCAGCTTCGTCAAATACTCGAAAAGGAACGGATCGAGAAATTGAAAAGTAAGCAGTCACAGTAGTCAGTCACAGTCGCAGGGCTGGAAACTGAAAAAAGTAGCCAGTTACAGAATTCAACTCCGGTTACAAATCTTGTTATACGGGCAGTATCCGCATTTGCGGAGTTCGCCGGTTTGCGAATAAACATTTGTGCTGCTGAAAATCTCGTTTAATAATTCCTGGAGAATTTCGCGGAATTCGGTTTCCGCATCGCGATAGGTGAATTCGCTGTTTTGCCGGGTAATCCGTGGATTGAATTTGTCGCCAAACAAATCGTCGAGCTTATAAATGGCCGGGATGACGGTGGTGTCTGGATTTTCTGATTGATAAATTCCTGCATACAGCAGGGTCTGGAAAATCTCTTTTCTCCGGTTCGTCATTTCCCGGGTTACCAGCTGCTCCCATTGGTTAAAATTGAGTTCCAGGTTGCGCCCCGTTTTGTAATCTACAATGCGCACCCCGTCGCGGGTCTGATCAATCCGGTCGATAATACCGCCCACCCGTATTTTGTGGGTCCGATTTTCCGTTTTCACTTCGAAAGTTCCCGAATGTTCGCTTTCCAGTTCCAGTATTTTGAACGGGGCAAATTGCTTGTCATTTTTCAGCAATTGGGTCAGGTAATATTGAAGGTGACCGGCAATCAACAGGTTGTGTCCGTTCAGTTTTAGCTTTCTTGCCTGCTCCGGTTTCAAATTGTAATATTTCTCGGCAAACGAAAGGAAGACTGCTTCTTCAATTTTGTGTTTGTTCAACAGAATTGTATCAATGATCTCAGCCGTAATTTCCTGTTCGCGAAAAGGCTTGTAAACCAGTTCCACCGCGTGGTGAAAAAGGTTCCCGAACAGTACCGGGTCGATTTCTTCTTTCAGCTCGTCCTGCTCTTTCAGCCCGGCAATGTATTTAAAGTAGAATTTCAGTTTGCAGTCGAGATATGTGTTGATGGCGCTGGGACTGAAGTTTTTTTCTGAATATTTACTGAAAAGCAATTCCTGATGATACGGCGTCGCATCAATCGAAATGGCCTGTTGCTCGTTTCCTTTAAAATCGAAAGTCAGGCTCGATAATTCGGGTTTATCAGCCGATTCATACTGAAGCTGGAACAGGTAGCGGCTCATCTCGGCTGAGTTGCTGCCGTCGTTTACCGAATTGTACACCAGCACCACGTTTTCGGCACGCTGGATGAGGTTGTAAAAATAATAGGCGTACATGGCATCGCGTTCCTCGAATGTTGGCATGCCGTGTCCTTTGCGCAGGTGGTACGGAATGAACGAGTGCGAATTGCCGGTATTGGGCAGGTTGCCTTCGTTGGCCGAAAACACGATCAGGTTTTTGAAGTCGAGGCAGCGGGTTTCGAGCAACCCCATTACCTGAAGTCCGGTGAGCGGTTCGCCTTCGAACGGAATGGAAATGCGCCGCAGATTCTGATCGATCAGGCGGAACAGTATTTTCTGCGAAAACTCCGGCAGTTTCAATGCGGCAATCGAATCTTTCAATCGGCTGACGGAGAGAAATGCCTGGTACAGGTATTCGGCTTCGAGCCGCGCCGGTTCTTCTTCTTTGGTGTGAAACGTTTCCGCGAGGCTTTGGATAATTCCAAGCAGGTAATCAAAGGTTTTTTCCCATCCTTCAGCAATGGTGAAAATTTTGTTGGTTAATTTGGTTACTGCCAGTTCTTCCGGCGACAGATAAACTTTGTTGTGGCGATGAATGCTTTTGATGAATTCGGTCGTTTCGGCCGAACTCACAAACTGGTGGTTCAGCAAGGCAATTACCGGTTTGAAATAAAACCGGGGCAGCCCGTCCGGGTTTTTGCGGATGTTCCGTTGCAGGCTGAGTAGTTGAGAAAGAAAACCGTACACAGGCGTTCCGGTGAGCGGAAAACCCATGGTGATATTCATTTTGCCAAATTTGTTTCCGGTGGCTGAAATGACCGGCAGCAGCAGGCTTTCGTCGGCCAGCACCAACGCGGTATTGTCGAAATGTTTATCCGTTTTGAAATGCCGGGTGATGGCCGGCGTGTTCACGATTTGTGCCTGCGCCATTTTTCCGGGCACAGAGACAATTTGTATATTCTGTTTTTCATGAGGGTCGCGGTTTTCGGGGATAAAATCCGGTGGGGGAGGAAACTGGATCAGGTTGGTGCGCAGAAAATAGCCTGCTTCGTTGGTAGCATCCTGCACAAAGGTTTCGTCGAAATCCCAGAAAAACAGCGCTTTTTGTGCATTGTTCAGGTACTTAAAAATTGCTTTTTCGCAGTTGTTCAGCGCATTGAAACCAATGAAAATAAATCTGTGGATGTCGGTATTTTTTGCATGGAAGATTTCGGGATGGCTTGCCAGTTCGCGGTAAATAAGTCCGTTGTAGCCAATTTTTTGCTGCCGCAGTTGTTCGGTGAAATGGCGATATATTTGCGGAAGTTTTTCCCAAAGTTCAAGAAACTTTTCCTTGTTCATCGAATGCCCGGCTTTGCCCATTGCGCCCCAGAAATTTTCGATCGCTTTTCGTTGCTCTTCCGTCAGGTACTCAAACTTTTGTTCCAGCTCTTTCAAATCGGAAATATTGGTAAACAGGTCGTCGGCATTCAGCAGGTATTTGTCTATGTCGTCAAAATCGTTCAGCAGTATTTCACCCCAAAAGAAAAACTCATCAATTGGTTCGTTAAAGCCCGTCACTTCATTATATATTTCCTGAAGTTTCAGGATTAGCGAAACCGGGTCGGCCTGTTCCATCTCAGAGAAATCGGAAATAAACTGGTTGATAGTGGTCGTTTCGGGCCCAATCAGTGGCTTCTCGATGAGTTCGTTCAGGTAGGCATTAAAAAACACACCCGCCCTTCGGCTGGGAAAAACCAGGCAAAACTCGCTCAGTTCGTTCGCGTGTTTTTTATATAGATATTCGGCTACCTGCTTTAAAAAAGGGTTCATTGCAAATTCGTTTAGGCTAAAGATAAACGTATTTTCAGGATACATAAAATTAAAAATAATGCTTCATTGGCAACCCGATCATTTTTAGTAATTTGGAGTTTGATAAAGTTGAGGAGCGGAAAAATTAATATTCCTCATTTCTCTTCGGATTTGCCAAGTATTACATTAATGTATGACGCAACTAAAATGAAAGTTTTTAATCTTTCTGATACATTAACCCAAATTGAAACAACCAATGAAACGAGCATGGTGCAAAATACCGCAAAAGGACATGTATAAACTCTGCGAGTTCCACACGGGGCAGACAGATGTTCAATGTTCGAACCTTGAATCCAAAAGAAATACAGTAACTTATAAAATATATGCGTGTGAAAATCGTAACCATTTTTTTACTGGGAATTATTGGCCTTATTTTTAATTCCTGCGAAAAGAATAATCTGGATTCAGTGGAAGGGAATGTGGAATTTTACCTGCTGGAATCTTACGAAACAATTGGAAACTCCTGCCAGATTGAAGAATCAACTGTTGTTACAAAAGCTGAGCCGTTGATCCGTTATGCCGACTTGATTTCTTATGATCCCGATCATCATGTATTTGAGATCTCCGGTGAAGCCAAGGCTGCAATTCAGAATATACATCATTCCGTATTTGGTACTGCTTTTGCAATAAAAGCGGATAATATTCTCATTTATACCGGGTATTTTTGGCCAGGTTATTCTTCGTTGAGCTGCAGTTGGTTTACAATTGATCCTTTTATGATTGATTCGGATAATTCGATTGAAGTGAATTTCGGATATCCAGGAACTATTCAGGGACAAGAATTTGAGGATAAACGAAACGATCAACGGATTTTGAATATTTTTAAAAGGGATCACAAACTTGAGGATTGATAATATTTGGGATTTATTGTATTCTTGATGGCCTGATTCTTGAAAGAACGGATTTCGAATTTTATTGAAAACAAAAAACATATTTACACATGAAAACATTATTTGCATTTTTTCTGCTGACAGCATTGTCGTTGGGTGTTGCCGCTCAAAACAACGTATTGAACCCGCTCGAATCGACTCCCTACATTGAAGTGACCGGCGATGGCGAGATGGAATTTGTCCCCGACGAAATTTTTATTTCATTTACCCTAAAAGAACGTTTCGACGGCAAAACGAAAATCACCATCGATCAGCAGGAAAAGGAACTGAAGCAGAAACTTCAGAAAATAAATTTCGACCTGAAAAATCTCATGCTGGCCGATGCTTCGGCCGATTATACGAAAATTAAAAGAAATCAAAAGGATGTGATTGCGTCGAAAGATTTTCAACTGAAAGCGGATAAAGTTTCGGTACTCGATCAGGTTTTCGGCATTCTGGACGAAGTAAAGGTTTTCGATGCCGACATCTACAAAACCGATCATTCGCAAATTGAGCAATTCCGGAAAGAGGTAAAAATTATGGCCATGAAAGCAGCGCGCGAAAAAGCAGCTTATTTGCTCGAAGCCATTGGCGAAAAAGTGGGCAAGTCGCTCTACATCCAGGAACGGGAAATGTATGAGCCTGAAATGATGCCCATGCTCCGGGGAGTAGCCAACGTGAGCATGAAAATGCAGGATGCAGCTGGAGTGGAAGAATTGCCCGAATTATCATTCAAAAAGATGAAATTGAAATACAAAATTTTCGCACGGTTTGCAATTCAGCAATAAAAATTGAGCATCGCTAAAATTTATACGGCATTCATTGCTTCCACCGGATCGAGGCGGGAAGCGGTGAATGCCGGTAGAAAGCCTGCCATCACACCAATAATTCCTGAAATCATGAGGCCGAGGATCACGTTCCCGGCACTCAAATGAACGGTCAGGCTGGAGGCGCTGCTCAAGATGATTGTGCCGGAAAAAATGAGCAACAACCCGAGTAGTCCTCCCACAAGCGAAAGCACTACGGCTTCGAAAATAAATTGCAGCAGAATAAAATATTTCTTTGCGCCCAGCGATTTTTGTATGCCAATAATTTTTGTCCGTTCTTTTACCGACACGAACATGATGTTGGCGATTCCGAATCCGCCAACCAAAATGCTAAATCCTCCGATAATCCATCCGGCCAGGTTGAAAACTTTAAAAAAAGCATCGAACTGGGTTGAGATAGCGCTGACTTCGTTAATGGCAAAGTCATTCTCTTCCATCGGTTTCAGCCGATGGATGCTGCGCATGATGCCTTCCAGTTCGGCAACAAACTGGTCGCGGTCGGCATCGGGCTTGGCTTTTACGTTAATGGTTTGTCCGCGGTCGCGGTTCCGCACGTCAATCATGCTCATGGCATATCGCATCGGAATATGCACCCGTTTGTCCATGCTGGTGCCAAACATGTCTTGTCCTTGTTTTTCGTAAACACCAACAATCAAAAATTTATGTCCCCTAATTTTTATGGTTTTGCCCACCGGATCAATTGTTTCAAAAAGACGGTGGCTGATTTCGTCGCCCAGAATTGCAATGCTGGCGCCCGAGTTCGATTCCGATTCAGTAAAATAGCGTCCCTTGGTAATGTTCAGGTTCCATGTGCTTATTAAATCGTGTGTAGTTGCCAGTATTTCGGTATTTTCTGCTTTGCTGTTTTCAAATTGTACGGTCTGGTTGAAGCCGAAAAAATAAACAGCATTTTCGGTGGTTTTCGACCGGCGCAGTATTTCTTCGGTTTCTTCATATTCGGGAACAGGTCGGTTCAGGTAGCGCCACCACGGATATTCGGTTTCGCCTTCAGGTGGCGTCCATGGCCATTTTTGAATGTAAACCATATTGTTTCCCAGCGAATTCAGGCTCGAACGGATATAGCTTTCCAGTGAGTCGATTACCGTAAAAACGGAAATAATTGCAAAAATGCCAATGGTAATGCCCAGCAGCGAGAGAAATGTACGCAGTTTGTTGGCCCTGAGCGAACCAAAGGCGAACGAAAAACTTTCATATATTAACCGGGCTAACAGCATTTCTTTTTTTCTAAAATTTAAATATAGGACAAATCCCCAATACCCTGTATTTTCCTTCCGAGAAAATTAGTGTTAATTATTTTTTTATTGTTACAAACTATTTTGATTGTGAATAAAAACTTCATATTTTCAGCCACAGAAATAAGCTAAAAAATTTATTAGGAGAAAAAAGTAGGACTGTTTTTACTATCTTTGTGCCAAATTTTCAAAAGTATTATAGATGAGCGACTTAAAAAAAATTAAATCAGCATTAATTTCAGTATATCACAAAGATAAATTAGACGAGATCGTTAAAAAATTGGATCAACTTGGTGTCCAATTGTATTCCACCGGAGGTACCCAGACTTTTATCGAAGAATTAGGCATAAGCGTTACCGCAGTTGAGCAGCTTACAAGCTATCCTTCTATTTTGGGAGGAAGGGTAAAAACGCTGCATCCGAAAGTTTTTGGCGGGATTTTAACCCGTCGAGACCATGCAGGAGATCAGCAACAAATTGCGAAATACGAAATTCCGGAGATCGACCTGGTAATTGTCGACCTTTATCCGTTTGAGGAAACGGTTGCTTCGGGTGCCGCAGAACAAGATATTATTGAGAAGATCGATATTGGTGGCATTTCGCTGATTAGGGCTGCTGCCAAAAATTTCAATGATGTACTGATTGTTTCTTCCAGAGATCAATACGAAAAGGTAATTTCTTTATTGAATGAAAAACAGGGCGAAACTTCGCTTGAAGACCGAAAAGCATTTGCCCGTGAAGCATTTGCCACTTCGTCGCATTACGATAGCGCTATTTTTAATTATTTCAACGAAGGGCCATCGGCTGAAGCCCGGGTTAGCCTGAATGGCGGACAGGTATTGCGCTACGGCGAAAATCCGCACCAATCGGCCACCTTCTTTAAACTCGATAATTCGGATACCCAGGTGACCTTGGCCAATGCTGAAGTGCTTCAGGGAAAAGCCTTATCATATAATAATTTGCTGGATGCCGATGCTGCCTGGAAATCGTGCAGCGATGCATTCCATTCTGTTTCGCACATTCAGAATAAAGTTGCTGTTTCGGTTGTTAAACATTTGAACCCTTGTGGGCTTGCTGTAACCGGCAATATCCTGAAATCGCTTGAACTGGCCTGGGCCGGGGATCCGGTAAGCGCTTACGGTGGAATCATCTGCTTTACCGATACTGTGACAGCCGAAATTGCAGCCTGGTTCAGTAATCGTTTTGTCGAAATTATCATTGCCCCGGAATTTACCCCGGAAGCACTTGAAATTTTGGGCAAGAAGAAAAATCTTCGCCTTCTGGTAACGCCTGTGAAACCACAAATGACCGGTGAAAAATTATACCGTTCGATCAGTGGAGGAATGCTGGTTCAGGATGAAGACGAAGGCCTGGAAGCCGAATTTAATAATGTGACTAAAATTCAATTTGATACCAATAAAATGAACCTGGCAAGGTTCGGACTCATTGCCTGCAAACATTTAAAAAGTAATGCAATTGCGTTGGTTACCGAAAATGTCGATGGTTCGTTTTGGCTGACAGGCGCCGGAATGGGGCAACCCAACCGACTCGATAGCTTGCGGCATCTCACGATCCCACGTTTCAATCTGAAGGAAGGAATTAAAATGGAAGAAGCAGTGCTTATTTCCGATGCCTTTTTCCCGTTCCGCGACAGCATTGAAGCAGCCAACGAATACGGTGTGAAATACATTGTTGAGCCAGGTGGCAGTATTCGCGATGAAGAAGTGATTGAAGCTTGTGATGAGTTTGGTATTGCCATGCTTTTCTCAGGAATGCGTCACTTTAAACATTAAAATTGTATATAGGAACCTTCTGCGGAAGGAAAATTAATAACGCTGAAAAAGATTAACATGGGATTATTTTCATTTTTAACCCAGGAAATTGCGATTGACCTAGGAACTGCCAATACGATCATTATCATGAATGATAAGATCGTTGTTGATGAGCCATCGATTGTAACCATTGACATGAAAACCGAGAAGCTTGTTGCCATTGGTGAAAAAGCAAAGCAGATGCAAGGGAAAACGCATTCGAACCTGAAAACCATCAGGCCTTTGCGTGATGGCGTTATTGCCGACTTTAATGCTGCAGAACAGATGATCAGGGGGATGATAAAGATGATCAATCCCAAATCGAGAATGTTTTCCCCTGCCCTGAAAATGGTGGTTTGTATTCCTTCCGGTTCAACGGAAGTTGAAATCAGGGCGGTGCGCGACTCATCGGAACATGCCGGCGGGCGCGAAGTTTACATGATTTACGAACCCATGGCCGCTGCAATTGGTATTGGCCTCGACGTGGAAGCTCCTGAAGGAAACATGATCGTTGACATCGGTGGCGGTACTACCGAAATTGCCGTGATTTCGCTGGGAGGTATTGTAACCAACAAGTCGATTCGTATTGCAGGCGACGATCTTACTGCCGATATCATGGAGTATATGCGTCATCAACACAATATAAAAATAGGTGAACGGACCGCTGAAGATATTAAAATAAATGTAGGCTCTGCTTTGTCGCAACTCGACGAACCACCAGCTGATTATATTATCCAGGGACCGAACCAAATGACGGCGCTTCCGATTGAGGTACCTGTTTCGTACCAGGAAATTTCACACTGCCTCGAAAAATCGATCTCGAAAATTGAAACCGCAATATTGAGTGCGCTCGAACAAACGCCTCCTGAGTTGTATTCCGATATTGTAAGCAAAGGAATTTGGCTTGCAGGTGGTGGAGCATTGCTTCGGGGACTGGCGAAACGTCTGACCGAGAAAATTAACATTCAGTTTCACGTAGCAGAGGATCCACTTAGGGCCGTTGCAAGAGGTACTGGTGTTGCCCTTAAAAATGTGGATAAATTCTCCTTCCTGATCAGGTAAAAACTGCTGAACGAAGGGCATCCTTCCCGGAAAAATGAGAAATTTATTACGGCTTATATTAACGTATCATTCTTTTCTGTTGTTCCTCTTTCTTGAAATTATTTCATTGGTTTTGATTGTCAGGTACAACAATTACCAGCGTGTTAAGTTTCTCAATTCGGGTATCAACACGGTTGGTTCAATTTATGAATTGAATAATTCGTTTAACGATTATTTTCACCTGAAGCGCATTAACGATGAACTGGCTGCTCAGAATGCGCTTTTACGAAACATGCTTCAGGATCGGGTAACCGAGCGATTCGAAAACCGACAGGTAAAAGACACGCTGAGCGGAAAAATATTCACTTATATCTCCGCGAAGGTGGTCAATAATTCGGTGAACAAACAAAATAATTACCTGACAATTAATAAGGGCTATTTGCAAGGCATAAAACCCGATATGGGGATTATCAATTCAGAAGGAGTGGTTGGCGTCATCAATCACGTTTCAAAAAATTATTCAACCGGGATTTCAATACTGAATAAGCGACTTTTTATTTCTGCGAAAGTGAAGAACAGCGGCACTTATGGTTCGCTTGTGTGGGATGGACTGAATTACAGAAAAGCCTTATTGCGTGAAATTCCGATACATATTCCCATAACATTGGGCGATACGATTGTCACCAGCGGATATTCGTCAATTTTTCCGGAAGGGATAATGGTTGGGACGATTCAGAGTTTTGATATACGAAATGGCGAAAATTATTATACGATTGACGTTGATCTGTCGACGAATTTCAAAACCGTCAGCTATGTCGAAATTGTGCAGAATGTAAGACAAATAGAGATTCGTCAACTAGAAGAGAAAAACGAGAACGAGAATGATTAAGGATTTGATCAAATATTCGATCATGTTTGTTGTGCTGGTTTTAATCCAGGTTTTAATCCTGAACAATATCCAGTTCAGCGGGTACATTAATCCTTTTTTGTATGTATTGTTTATTTTGCTTTTGCCCTTTCAGACCCCTGTCTATTTGCAGTTATTACTGGGCTTTATCTTGGGACTCACCATCGATGTGTTCAGCAATACGCCCGGTATACATAGTTCTGCAACTGTATTTCTGGCTTTCATTCGGCCTCATGTACTCGAGCTGCTTTCGGGACGCGACAGCCAGGAAAAGGGCTTTTCTCCCCGGATCAAGGTGTTGGGTTTTGCTTGGTTTTTAAAGTACACAATTATGCTGGTGCTGTGCCATCATATTTTTCTTTTCTTTGCTGAAGCATTTACACTCAGCGGTGCATTTTATACTTTGCTCAGATGTTTGCTAAGTTCGGTTTTATCCATAATTTTGGTGATCATTAGTCAATACATCATCTTTAAAAACTAGCTCAAAAGGTGGATCCTTATTCAAAACGAAAAGATTTTATTAACGCTTTTTTTATTCTGATCGGGATAATCTTTGTGCTTAGGCTGTTTGGCATTCAGGTAATTAGTTCGGAATACAAACAATACGCCACCAGAAATATTCTGAGGCCTGAAGTTATTTACCCCGCCCGGGGCTTGGTTTACGACCGCAATGGAAAATTATTGGTGCAAAATAAAGCGGCTTACGACCTGATGGTTACACCCCGGGAGGTGAAACCTTTCGATACGCTGGAAATGTGTGATATTTTGAATATTACAAAACAGGAACTGGCAGTAGAAATGAAAAAGGCACGGGCGTATTCTTCCTATAAACCTTCAGCTGTGGTGAAACAAATTTCGCCCGAAACGTACGCGCCACTTCAGGAAAAATTATACAAATACCCGGGTTTTTATGTGCAAACCCGTACGTTGCGTGAATATCCCCGGGGAATTGCGGGTCATGTGCTGGGTTACATAAGCGAGGTAACACAAAAAGATATTGATGCTGATCACTATTATAAATCGGGTGACTATATCGGTTCGCAGGGGCTGGAAGAGTCGTACGAGGAGTATTTACGCGGAAGAAAAGGAATCAGCCATTTCTTGGTTGATGTACATAACCGCAAAAAGGGTAGTTACAAGGAAGGAAAGATGGATACCTTAGCGGTTTTGGGTAAAAACCTGCTTTCAACGCTGGATGCCGATCTTCAGGAATATGCTGAAATGTTGCTGCAAAATAAAAAAGGGACTGTTGTTGCCATTGAGCCGTCGACCGGTGAAATATTGGTTTGTGCCAGCGCTCCTTCGTACGATCCGAACATACTGGTAGGGCGGGGGCGGGGTGCTCTTTATGCCAAACTCTCGGCTGATACATTGAAACCATTGATCAACCGTGCCATTTCGGCGTTTTATTCGCCGGGGTCCACCCTTAAAACAATTAATATTTTAGTTGCTCTTCAGGAAAATGCGATTACCCCGGGAACTTGTTTTCATTGTTCCGGAAAAGCGTCGAAACCGATTCGATGTACCCACTCTCATGAATCTACAGTGAATGCGCACATTGGCATCAGGGAGTCGTGCAACCCTTATTTCTGGAATGTTTTCAGGTCGATTATCGGGAAATATCCGAAGGCCGAAATAGGCTATAATACTTGGCGTACCCATGTGTTGAGTTTTGGGTTGGGGCAGAAAATAAACCACGAGATGTCAGGGCTTGGCCCCGGACTTGTTCCTGAAAGTGAATATTACAACAAAATGTACGGAAAGGGGAGATGGAATGCAATGACCGTCCGTTCGCTGGCAATCGGACAGGGCGAGGTTTCGACAACTCCTTTCCAAATGGCCAATATGGCCGCCATAATTGCGAACCGGGGATATTATATCGAGCCTCATTTTGTGCGTTCTGTTCAGGAAGAAGATAATGAATACCGGCGTTTGGAGTTTGCAAAAAAGCAATGTTCAATTGATCCGATACATTTTGGGGTGCTGATTGAGGGGATGCAGTCGGTGGTGGAAGAAACGACGTCAGGGGCATCCAACATTGCTGTCGACAGCATTACCATTTGCGGGAAAACCGGTACCGTCGAAAATCCTTCAGGATCCGACCACTCTGCTTTTATTGCTTTTGCGCCAAAGGAAAATCCCAAAATTGCAATTTCCGTTTTTATTGAAAATGGCGTTTGGGGAGCGCGTTACGCCGCGCCAATAGCCAGTTTAATTATCGAAAAATATATAAAGGGAAAGATTCCCCCAAAGCATCTGGGCCGGGAGCAACGGATGAGAGATGCGAATTTACTAAACTCGTTTCAACCTAAATAGTACTGAACGATGGCAAAAAGAAACAATGTTTGGGAAAATCTTGATTGGGTGACCGTTTCGCTTTACCTTTTGATGATGTTTTTGGGCTGGATAAATATTTATGCTGCGGTTTATAACGACGAGCACCAGAGCATTCTTGATTTTAGCCAGCGTTACGGGATGCAGTCGGTCTGGATTGTTGCGGCCATTCTAATTGCGATTTGCATTGTATTTATCGACTCGAGGATTTACGTTTCATTTGCTTATCCGATTTATACACTGGTAATTTTTTTATTAATAAGTGTACTCCTGTTTGGAACTGAGATAAAAGGTGCCCGTTCCTGGTTTCAGGTTGGGAGTTTTGCCTTGCAGCCGTCGGAGTTCGCTAAACTTGCCACTGCTCTGTGCTTGTCAAAATATTTAAGTAGTTTTAATTTCAAAATGCAATCGATCAAATCACTGTCGATTGTTGGCTTGATCCTGCTGCTGCCTGTACTCCTCATTTTTCTTCAAAACGACACTGGTTCTGCCATTGTTTTTTCTGTTTTTGTTTTGGTTCTTTACCGCGAAGGGTTGACTGGTTCCGTTTTGTTCTTCGGTTTTTTATTCGCTTTACTCTTTATACTTACCCTGATATTCTCACCTCTGACCACAATCGTTATATTGGTCTTCGCGGCATTTGTGGCAAGTTCGTTTATAACCCGTAAATACAAGGAAAGTTTACGCGGATTCGCTATTTCTGGTTTGATTTATAGTTTGTTGTGGGGTACTAATTATCTTTTGAAACTGGATGTTTCAGAAATTAGTATTCTGTTGCTTTCTCTGGCTATTTCGGCTCTCATTTTTTCGATTTATGCACTCCTGAAAAAAATAAAAAACCTGTTGCTTATTATCGGTTTTCTGATCATATCCATGTTTTATATCTTGTCGGTCGATTATGTTTTTGATAATGTTATGGAGAAGCACCAGCAAGAGCGAATTAACGAATTGCTGGGAATCGAGTCGAACCTGTTGGGTGCCGGATACAATGTCAACCAGTCGAAAATTGCGATTGGCTCGGGCGGTTTCTTTGGAAAAGGATTTCTGAACGGAACACAAACCAAGTTCGATTTTGTTCCGGAACAAAGTACCGACTTTATTTTTTGTACGGTAGGCGAGGAATGGGGTTTTATCGGAACCACCTTTGTTATTGGAATTTTCCTTTTATTGTTTACCCGTATTATTCGATTGGCCGAAAAACAACGAACTAAATTCAGCCGTATTTATGGGTATTGCGTGGCCTGTATCTTGTTTTTCCATTTTGCGGTAAACATTGCAATGACTGTCGGGCTGGGGCCGGTTATTGGTATCCCGCTTCCGTTCTTTAGTTATGGGGGGTCTTCATTGTGGTCGTTTACCATTTTACTTTTCATCTTTTTACGTCTCGATGCCAGCCGTTTCGAACAGTTGGGTTATTAATGGAAGAAATAAAAGTTCCTGAGTAAATACTTTACAGTGAAAATGGAATTTGTATAGGCAATTGTATGAAAAGCTATAATGCTTGGTTTTTCTTTTGTGCTTCTTCCGTGAATTGAATGATTTCAGGAAAAAATGCAACGAAACGCTCTTCTATAAAATCATAGTTCTCAAGAAGAATTTTTTTTGCATGCAGGCTCTCGGAAGGTAGCGATGTGTAATTGCCCATGATCTCAATAGCTTTGATTATCCCATCGATTTCGGCATACGACCGGAGCCGTTTATTTTTGATCAGGAAAGGGAGAAATTGTTTGACAGGCGGCGGAAGCAGAAAATAATTTTTTAGCAAAACAACGTGTACATGACGGGTGAAATTTTTCAATTGCTCGTCGGAATAGTTGTTCCATTTGCTGGCCAGAAAATGATCGAAATACAGGTCGACAATAACACCCGAATATTTTCGGTAGACGGGGCGCAGCAGTTCGGCACATTCCTTTACCAGCGGGTGTTTGTCGGTAAACGAGTCGATTCCGCGGTGCAGCAGAATGCCGTTCTGAATTTTTTCAGGATACGACAAGTATTGCTTCCCTTTTACATGATCGGCGATAAAGTTGCCCACTTTAACTCCGTCGGAATCGCCCGATAAATACAGATGTGCTAAAAAGTTCATGACCTGTTTTTCAGTATAAACAAAAATAGGAGGATTTTTTTCATCAATCTTGAATTTTCGGAAAGCTAATCCGTCAAAAATGCTATTTTTAGAAACTCAACAATACAACTGTTTATGGCTAAAATTGTTGCATACGGAGAATTACTATGGGATTTGCTTCCTTCGGGCGAAGTGCTGGGCGGAGCGCCTGCCAATTTTATCTTTCGGATCAACTCGTTTGGCGACGAGGGAACCCTCATTACCCGGCTGGGCGACGACGAACTGGGAGAGAAAGCTTGGAAGATGGTGCTTTCGATCGGTTTGTCGGACGAGCACATACAAACCGATTACGAGTTTCCGACCGGTACGGCAGATGTGAAAATCGATGCCAATGGCATTCCTGATTTTAATATTATCCGCGATGTTGCCTACGACCATATCGAAATGTCTTCGGAAATGGCAGAACAGGTGCGGCAGGCCGATTGCCTGTATTTTGGCACACTGATCCAGCGCTACGGGATTTCGAAAAATACCCTGAAAGGTTTGATCAAGGAATCGGGCAATGCCATTAAATTTCTGGACATCAATTTGCGAAAAGATTGTTTTACGGAAGACATTATCAGGGAAAGTTTGGTAGCTGCCAATATTCTGAAGATTAACGATGAAGAACTACTTCAGGTAAAAGAACAACTTGGACTTTATTGTACTGAACTCCGGAATATGGCCGGCGAACTGGTTTCTCTTTTCAGGCTTGACCTTATTCTGGTGACACTTGGCTCCAAAGGTGCATTTCTGATCAGCAAAAAAAACGAGATTTTTTACTCTGCCGGGTACAAAGTGGAGCTGGTTGATACGGTGGGCTCGGGCGATGCTTTTTCGGCCGGGTTCATTCATTCGTACCTGAATGGCGAAAACTTGCAAACGTCCCTCGATTTTGGCAATACATCCGGTGCGTTGGCTGCAACCACCAAGGGAGCTACTGCTCCGTTCAATAAAACCGATGTCCTGAATTTTATGAACCAACCCCACGAACGGGCTTTTTACGATTTATTTGACAATTGTTAGACCATCCACCAAACAGAATTTATTATGAACGAATTTAATGCCAATAACCAGGAGTTACTTCAGTTGATTACTGAATGGGAACCCAAATTAGCAGCTCTTTCAGAAGATATTGTAACCAACAGACGAAACCGTCAGGACAGGAATATAAAGCAAATTGTCGGGCACATGGTCGACTCGGCATCGAACAATACACACCGGATTATTCATTTACAATACCAACCGCTTCCGTTGGTTTTTCCCGATTATGCAAACCTTGGAAACAACGACCGGTGGATTGCAATTCAAAATTATCAGGCTGAAAAATGGGACGATCTGCTTCAACTCTGGAAATATTCCAATATTCATATTGTTCATGTAATCAATAATGTTGACCGGAATAAATTGGACAACGAGTGGATTACGGCGCTGAATGAAAGCGTATCGTTAAAAGCAATGATTACGGATTATCTCCGGCATTTCAAGTTGCACCTCAGCGAAATCGACGAACTGATGCACATGCAATAATCCGAAATACTGGTTGTTTTACGCGCTCAGCAGAAAAGCCACCAGGGAAACAAGCAATCCGGCAGCAATCAAACCTGCAAAGCACATAAACAGTGGCTTTTTTACTTCTTTGCTGCTCAGTGAAATAGCATAAAACATTTTCATCAGGTTGTTGCCGTTGGTCGCATTGATGATGGCCAGCATAATCGTCGTGTTTATAATTCCTGAATGCTGTTGCAATAAATATAACAGGAACGGATCGACATCAAATACTCCGACCACGAAGGCAAGCCCGGTGACACCGCTGCTTCCGTAGTGTTTCATCACGTTTTCGGTAATTAGTGCAAACACCACGAATAAAACGCCGAAAATAGTTGCTGTCCGCAATTCAAGCGGGTTTTTCTCGGTTGGCTTTTCCTGAACATCAGAAACCGGAATGACACGGGTTTTATTTTTCAGGACAATAAATTTCGAGAGGGCAAAAGCAACACCGAACATGACCAGGAACGGGATGGTCAGCATTTGGCCAATCGACTGGTTGAACAGGTAGGCCAGCACCAGCACTCGCAGGTACATCATTCCATTGGCCAGCATAATGGCCGAAACCGACTGCAGTCCGGTACTTTCATTTTTCTCACGCCGGGCAAGTATCACGGTAGTGGCCGTGCTGCTGTAAATACCGCCCAAAAAGCCGGTGAGCATCAATCCTGAATCGGGAAAAATAAATTTTTTGATGAGGTAGCTGATGTACGAAATGCCCGAAACTACCATGATTGCCAGCCATATTGTGTACGGTGAAACCGGTATCAGCTCCGAAATATTTTCAGAAGGAAGCAGGGGCAGGATGATTCCTGCAAAAGCGATGAACTTGGCCAGGGTAATAAATTCTTCTTCCGAAGCCTTTTTCGAAAGGGTGATGAACTGGCTTTTCATTTCGGTTAAAATAAGGATAGCCACCACGAACGAAAGCACCAGCCAGATGGGTTGGGTGAAAATCATCAGCGGAAGGCAATAGGTGAGCAGGGCTAAAATAGAGGTCGTCAACCCGAAATTCTTGTTCATCTTGATCTTCAGGAAATATTGTATGCCCAGTAGTGTGCCGATAATAACAAGTCCGGTGAGAAACGGCACAAAATTCTCTTTCCCGGTTAGGAACAGAACGTACCCCAGCAGGCCAATGAACGTAAATGTGCGGTCGGTGCCGAACAATTGTTTTTCATTCGATTCGAGGTGCAGGCGGCGCTGTCCAAGTCCAATCAGCAGCGAGAAAACCAGCACCAGGAAAAAGTTGATGATTTCGGCAGGGATATAATTTTGTAGCTCCATGATAATTGCTTTACAAACAAAGATATTGTTTCGCCGGAAGGAAAACAAGATGTAAAAAGTGTCAATTTTTCTATGGTTCGATTGGGAGCACGCGCCTGTCAACCGACGAACCACTAACAATCGACAGTTTCAATTTTTCTATGGTTCGATTGGGAGTAGTCATGCGGCCGTTCTCAACAGTAACCTGTACCGTTGTTTCAATTCCAGTATGGTTCGATTGGGAGCCACATCAAACCACAGGATGCAAAGAATGTTCCCGTGTTTCAATTCCAGTATGGTTCGATTGGGAGTCGTTTCAGGCACACGGCCACGCTTGCCGGGTGTGGAATTATTGTTTCAATTCCAGTATGGTTCGATTGGGAGGTGCTGGATGCAAATATCCTGATGAATAATAGCATCGTAGTTTCAATTCCAGTATGGTTCGATTGGGAGACTGGAAGCATTTCAAGTTCTGGTACGAAAGGGCTAGTTTCAATTCCAGTATGGTTCGATTGGGAGAAGGAATTATGTCAAGATCACGATGGTACTCCCTAGTTTCAATTCCAGTATGGTTCGATTGGGAGCTCATGAGTAGAGATGGATATATATTGCGCATTGTAGTTTCAATTCCAGTATGGTTCGATTGGGAGCCGTTCGACGACTCAAAAAAATAAGTTCATCTTCAATAGATTAACTTTGGCAAACTTAGCATTTTTAATTCAAAAAATTGTCGATCCCTCAAAGTGTATTTTCCTTGGGGGATCGACAATTCGTCCCATGTATCTTATTTTCAGTATGTCAAAGAACTGTGACTTGAATTTTTTCATGGAAAAACACAGGAATGTCGGAATAATTACCGGCATCGACAATTTCTATTCATAAAAAAGTATCCAAGTCCTGTCGTTCGTGTCCAACAATCTCTTTGTCGAGCCACTTTTCCTGACGGGTTTTAAAAATAATCAGGCTGTCGGTTTCTTCATCCATAATTAGCATCGCCTGATGCTTTAGTTCGAGTAGTTTTACTTCAGTAATTTCGCCTTCAAACACCGAGTTCTGAATCCAGTTCAGGTATCTTCTGAATAACTTCAGCATTTTCCCAACACGTTTTTCGCCAACATCATACATCGCAATAATATACATTACCACCACATTTTAAAGGGTTTGTATTCTTCTATTTCCAGCAGGTGTTTTTGCAATTTGTAGCATTCGAGCTTAATCAAGTGTTTGTAACTGACCGACCGGTTCAGGGCACGGTGGGCGATGGTTTCTTCCATCCGGTCTTCAAAAGCCTGAACGAAAGTCTTTTTCCCGTTTGCCTTGAGAACAACCCGGTTTAGGTTGGCTTCAAAATCGTTGGTTTGAATCATCTTTTTGTTCATCACTTTAAAAATAACGCGGTCAACCAGCAGCGGTTTGAATACTTCGGCCAAATCGAGCGACAACGAAAAACGCCGCTCGCCTGGTTCGTGCAAAAAACTGATGGTCGGGTTGAGCTGGGTTTGATGAATCGCCCGCAAACACTGGCTGTAACACATCATATTCCCGAATGAGATCAACGCATTCACTTCGTTTTGTGGGGGACGGTAACTTCGTCCGCCCATACTAAAGTCGTTGATGATCAGTTCGAACGCTTCGTAATAGTTTTTGCGGATATTTCCCTCGATGCCCATCAATTCGTCGATAGCCGTTGTTCCCGGTATTTTAGATGCCAGGTCTTCAATCATTTCAATAATGGGTTCCAGATCTTTTCCGCGGCTATTGTAATACTTCAGGTTTTTGACCATGTTGTAGCTGGCCCCATCCAGAATCCTCTGAGCCAGGTCAATGCGCTTTTTTTTGTTTTGCTGAACCTTTGTTTGTGCAATCAACATCTTTCCTGAAATCAAAGATTCGCGCGGCATAAACGAGCCGGTGTAATTCTCGTAATAATCGAAGAAGTGGATGGGGATTTGTTCCTGCCCTAAAAAATTATATAAAGCCGAATTGGCGTCGAGGTTTCCAAAACAATACATTTCACTCACGTTTTCTACCGGAAGGAAACGCGGCTTTTCTTCGTTGCCATCTTCGTCGTAAGGTGTAAATTTCAAGGTATTGTCCTTGCGTTGTAAGCGTCCCGGATTGAATAAATAGTAGGTTTTTTTCATAATTTTTCAATTTGAGAATTAGGCGATTAGGAAATTTGAAAATCAATCTTCCCATTTCCACATCTTCACATCTCTCCACTCCAGCAGAAATCGAAATAGCTACAGTTTTTGCAACGCGATTTTGCAATCGGGGGCGGACAATTTTCCAACCCGATGATCCCAGCGATTTTAATAATCATTTCGCTGATGGCCTCGCGGTCGGGCGTGGTGAGCAGTACCTCGTCGGTTTTGTGCAGTTTAGGGTATTCGAGCAGCCCGGTTGCACCTTCCACTCCGTTTTGTTCCAGCACATACAGGTAGTATTTCACCTGCCATTCGTGAGCCTCTTCGTGCTTGTCCGATTTCTTGATCTCGTGAACCACTTTGTTCTTTGGGTCATAGTAGTCAATCTTAATGCCGTCGAGTTCAATTTCCTGGTATTTCTCGGCACGGCGAGGGTAGGAGGTTTCGTGTAGCAATTTACCCTCATAAACCAGGTCTGATGTAGTTTCCATGTTGATGCCGTTGGCAAACAGCCACAGTTTCCGGTGGCAGATGAGGTAGTAGTTGAAATGGGTTCCAGTGGTTAGCATGGCGAAAGTTTTAATTCAATAAATTTCATAAGAACTTATCTTCTTCTATGAAGGTTGCACCTTTCTCTTCATTATAAAAATCTTCACGAATCACATAAATAATTTCTTCCTCATCTTTGATTCTTATTTTTTCAAGGTCGATCATGTGTAGCTTTTTTCCCTTCTCAATTAGATAAACTGGTAATTCCAATGAGTTATTAAGTTTCCAATTTTGAAAACCGAAATAGTTGTAAAAAAACTTTGAAGTTGGTTTTTCAACAAATACAGTGTCCTGTGGTTTGATATTTCTACTTTTCCAAAAGTTAGTATCCGTATCATCAGTTGCTGTTATTTGTTTAGGGTTAATCAACCAATTCCAAGAAAAATACTCTTTCAAGCTTTTTGCATTGTTAATTGCTTTTGGAGAAAAAGAGTCTTGTACTGCATAAACATGATTAAGAAGATTTACAAGTTTTTCAGCACTATAAAGTGTTGGTTCAAGGATTTCAGATGTTTTTACAAAAGCTTCGCATGGGATCCACGCTTTGATTTTTGGATCGTATTCGCCATAAGGCGCAGGGTAAACCAAATCGTTTTTTTGTGGTACTAACACATACAATTCACCAACTTTTGTTTTGTCGAAACGGCACAGGCGGCCAGCGCGTTGAGTCAAACGATCGATTGGACAAAGTTCCGAAATCATAATATCGGCACTGATGTTAATACTCATCTCTCCTATTTGGGTTAGGATCGCAATCCCTTTAGCACTGTTATTTTCCCATGCTGTTTTTCCTAAAGCATCAATTAGCTCTTGTTCTTTATCTTTTTTGTGAGGCTCAGTAAATCGACTGTGGTAGAGAATGGGATTTGCCTTTCTCTTTTCGAACCAGTTATAAAACATTACAGCTTTATCAACTGTATTTGCATAAATGATGGCTGTACCTTTCTCAACACACAAGTCGAGCAAATCAATGATCTCTTCCAAATCAGTATATTCATTGATCGATTTTATCTCAAAACGATCTCTCGCATTATCCGAAGTGTCTTCAACAATCTTGTCGATTTTATATCCCAGTTTTTGATATGATGGCAAAATCGATTCTGGTAATGACGCACTCATTAAAAGAACAGGAACATTCCAATATTTTAGGATTTCGAGCAAAACAAGAATGTTTGCTTGTGTAAAATCATCATAGAAATCAGCTTCGTCAATGACCAAACAAGAATTGGCCATGTTGAACGAAATTAAATGATGATCTTCCCTTGTTAGGGTCAAAGCCATCAAAAGATGGTCAATGGTGCAAACAGTTATTGGAGTCTGAAGAAGTCTCGCAAATTCGTGAATTTTCTCTGCTTCTCGTTTTTCTAATACTCCAGCATCAACTTGTTCTTGGAACTTTGCAAACCATGCACTTGAATGATAAAGCCCTGTATCGGATAAACTTTCGGCAACATTAATTGCCAAGGCATTTGATGTAAAACGAGTTGGCATGGCAATTACCAATCGGTCTGCCCGCTTGTTTTCAATTTGTAAGGATGCCCATAACAACGATGCATCTGTTTTTCCGGCACCTGTTGGAGCACGGACAAGTAGTAAATCATCTTGCCAATGTTGCTCAATCAGGCTTTGAACCCCTCTTTTTTCTTTATGAGGAAATTGATAGCTGAATTCTTTGAAATCAGGAACAACATCACCTTCTTCTTTAGCACTCGCCCGATGATCGACCAACTGCAACAATCCTCGTGGCCCAGCATATTCATAATGTGTCTTTGCACTCTGTTCCAATGAGTATAGCTCAATAACCCGATTGCTCTCTTTTTTAAAGGAACCCCAAAAATCAGATGCGTTTTCATTTGCCCAACGCTCTTCAAAATTGTTCCCTAATTTACCATGATGTGCGGCAATTGCGGCTTGCTGTGGTAATGGCAAGTTTGTTTTTTCAATCAATCGTAAGGACTGAAGTTCATGGCGAACACCTGCTTTTCGGATGTTCTCCCCAGCTTTTTCGGTTTTTGAATATTCTTTGAATGTACCACCATATTGAGATTGCCATTGTAGGAAAGCTTCGTAATCTTTTTGACAAGCATTTTGCCACGTTGTGGTTTTCTTTCCCAAATCATGATCTTTGCATACTCTTTCTAAACGGGTTACTAAACTTTTTCCAACTCGTTCCTGATATTTCTGAACAACAAAAGGAGTCTGTTCCAGCAATAGCTTTCCTTCCGACACTACTCCTTGAGTATGTTGCTCAAGCGTAATGCCGGAAGGCTTTGCCAATATGGGATACTTGTAGTTAGGCACCGCCAAAAGCTTTTTCAAAAGAGACAACCTCTGCTCCTTCCGATGGGTCGTAAAGTGTATTTGAAGCCAAATATTCTAAAGCCTCTTTATATGCTTTATGAACGCTTTTTTCTGTTGTATCATCACCAAGGAAATACTTAGCTCCACGAGCTGTTAGTTCCTCAATAATATTCTTTTTTTCTTGCTCGCCAGCAACAAAATACCTGCTTGCTTTGCGGCTTAAGATAGTATCGAACACGATCAAAACTTTTTGTGGCTCTCCACTTACGGCATTGCGGGCCTGACTGGCATAGTCATTCATTGATTTGGTTGCTTCCAGATAAAGCTTTGCTCGGCGTTTACGCTCAGGATCATCAGCATGTTTGAAATACTTAGTTCCGAGATTGAAACTGTTTTTATATTCGAAAGCCTTTGAAATGCTCAGGGCACTAATGTCCAAAAAGAAATTCATGTGCATTAGGTCTTTTTGACTAAATTCTTTAGTTGCAAGAGCTTGGTTTTTTGCATCTTCGGATTCGTCAAAACGAACACGTACCAATAAGTCGCGCCCAACTTCACTTTCATCTATTGCAACTGCTGGTGTTACTGATAATGGAGCAGTTCTTCTTCCTGAATAATCACCTTTTGATGGGTGCATAAAACCACCCATATCGGCGCGCAAGTCTTTTTCGATTAAATTGCTGATGCCATCGCCATTTGAAACGAAGGTTTCTCCTTTTGCAGAATCAGTCGTATTTATTCGATCTATTGCAGAAAACAACACATGACGCTGCATTTGTCCTGAAACATACACTCGTCCATCAGGTCTTCTTTTAATTGAAGACGCATTACCTAACAATTTTTCGCCTCCGTTTGCGATATGGTTTTCGAACGGGGCAAGGGCTGTAACTAAAATTCCTTTAATTTCCATTGTATTTGTTTTTTATTGGTTTAATTATTCGTCACTGTGATCATCTGATTCTTCATTTTCATCTAAATCTTCTAAATCGGTATTTCCACTAAGAGGGTCAACCTTTTTTGCATAAGGATTCAATCTTGAGTATGCAATTAGCAGATTTTTTGCATCGTCAAGCAATAATTCTCCAGTATTAGTTTTATCAATAAATAAAGCAGACTCATTTGGAGCTTCAGTAGTTGATAAACGACCGGCCCTGGTTATAGTTTGGGCAATTAAGGCCGTCCCGGATTTAGCACAAAAGATTGAACTTTCGATTTCAGTTAATCCTTTCGCTTTTTCTTTTCGAAGTTCTTCTTTATAATTCTTTGAATTTTCTTTAACCTCAGCTTTTGCTGCAAAATATACAACTTGGTTGAGCCATTTTCCCATAGCCCTAGCTGATGCCACAATTGTTGGATCTATTTTTTCCATTTTTATGAAGTATGTGTTAAACAATATTGTTACTGGGTTTGGATATTCTGCCCTAAAAGCCAGAAAATCCTTAAATGCTGCATGGTTGAATAATTGAAGGAAGCGACTTGTGAACAAATCGAATTTTTGGTATTCACTTACAAGTGCATTCTTTTCTTGAGGTTTAAGGTCTTTTCTATTTCTTTTTCCATGAAGAGCTAACTCCGAGTAATATATGCTATCAACTACCGTTTTTAGCTTTCCTGCTTTTGCTAAATCAATGACATGATGATTGTAAGTAAAAGATGTAGCATTTCCATACTTGACAAGATAAATAGTTGAATTCTTTAAACTTTCAAGAACTAATCTTACTTGTTCCGAATCTTGGGCTTCTTTGGCAAGTTCACCAATAGCACCAAGTAAGGCAATGCTGCCTAATGCACTACTTCTTGGCGGATTTGGAAAGTTACCCTTGAATATTAATGGCGGTTTGGCCTCATATGTTATATTTTCTGTCTTCCCCTTCCCTGTGGTTTTAGGAAGAACATTACCCACCATTAGGTCTCCATCAGTTCCAGAACTTCTTAGTCTTTTAAAAACTTGAATGAAACTTTTTAACTCATTTAATGGGATGTCAGGAATGATGCACACATTATACATGTCTGGCTTCCCTTTTTTATCGATTCTATATTGAAGACAAGGTTTGATCGGGGATAATGTTGTTATTGCACTTAATCCTTGATCTTTCAATGTTATTTTGGGATTTCCTCTTCCTATTTTCTTATTAAGCGAGAAACTTAAATATTCACCTGTTAGCGGAGCTATTGAAGTAGATACATCTTCAAGTTTCTCTAACAAATTCTTTGGTAACTCTTCCAATAAGTAATGGCTTTTATTCCAAATATGCCTTGACTCTTTAAATGAAGAAATAATGTTGGGTGAAAAAAATATTCCTTGTTTTGTATCACCTTTCTCAAGTTTTATAAAATCAAATTTCACCTTGCTTTTACCTTCTATAGATTCAATAGGGTAAATTCGAAAGGAGTTAAGTCCATTTTCAATTTCAGCAATGATGTGTTTCCCTGTAATTTCTTCACAGCTGTTTAGATCATTTTCGACCATAATCAATGCTTGTGCATATCTGATGTAAGGATGGATTGCTATCATAGTTGTTCAAATTTTAAATCTATCCATCCTTCACTGTTTCCTAAATAGCCAATATTCTCGCATGTAAGTTTATCGCGAAGCATCTTATAAAGGTCAGAATCTATTGCAATCTGGATTTGGTATTTACCCTTTACAAAAACATATTCTCTTGATGTAGGAGTTGAATAATACAATGGATAGGAATCTACATTCTTTTTAAAAAAATCAAACAAAGCAGCATTGTCTATCTTTTGAGGTTTATCCTTATCCCGAGGTTGTTGCCTTTTGAGTGGAATAATCCCGTAATCTAAATTGAATGTTCCTTTCGGATGAACATCTGCATCAGCTCTTCTGTAAGCCTTACTCCACAAATCATCATAAAATCCAGTCGTAGGAATAACAGGTAGTACTATGTCAAAGTAATCCATCAATAATGGACTATATGTTGAACCTTTCGTTCTGTCAACAAACTCCAATTGGGGATTCTTTTTTGCTTGTTTTTCTCTCAATGTTGTAAGTTCCTTAATTATCGCTTTTCGGTCAGCCAAATCAATATGCCAGCCTAAAATGTTTTCAAAAAGTCCGCAAAGCATTTTTTTATCCGGGCTTTTCAGCGTTTTGTAGTAAGAACCAGGCAACTCGCTCACCATTGAGAGCGGTGCTAAAGGTTCAATTTCCAGAATTACCTTCAGTTTAGGTTCTGGAATCTTCTCAAGAATTGATAAATCTAAATTTTCCATTCCGTTTGAATTTTAGTTGTTCCCTTTCTGAAAAAATCAATGGCAAAGCCGCCTGCATCGGCAAACGGGTCGCCTGTTGGCCTCGTCAGCCATTCGTAGTCAATCGTTTTGTAGGTTTGTTTCATATTCTTATCTGGTTTTAGTTTTGTTCTTTGTTTTTCAATCCTGACAGGTTTTCGAAACCTATCAGGATTAAAGCAATCCGATGCGCATCCGTCACCAATTCCCTGCGCATCCGTTCCCAATCCGATGCGCATCGGATGAAGATTTTGTGCGCATCCGTTTGGAATTTCATGCGCAGGGGAAAAAATTCCCTGCGCACAAAACCAGATACCCTTATTCTTTCTGGAATTTCAGGGTATTTTGCATCTCTTTAATCCGGCTGCCCGGTGTAAAAATGATGCTTGTACTTTTAATGGCCGAGGCGGTTACTTCGGCAGCAGCGGCTTTCCCATCCGAACTAAGGCTCATGCGCAGGCTGCCCAAATCGCCCAGGCGTACGATGGTCCCGTTCGACAGGTTGTCGATCGATACATCGACCAAAGCATACAATACGGCGCGGATATCGGCGCCACTTACTGTACAGATTTTCTCAATGGCTTTGGTCATATCATTGAGATTCATCTCGCCATCCATGACCGGATTGGCATAAAACTTTTTAGTACCTCCTCCCACAACTCCCGGCTCTCCTCTTTCAATTACTTTAAATTTGATAGCCATAGTATTTGTTTTTGAGTTTATAAACTCCCTTGGGGTGCGATTATTCTTTTTATCCTCTACAATGCCAACCAATTCTCCATTTCATCTATATCCGGTTTTTCGTTGTGTTTTGTTCTGAAATTAGCTTCGTCATCGAACCACCCAATAACTGTATCGCGGTGCAGTTTGGTTGGTTTTGTCGAAATGCAGGTTAGGTAACTGCTCCACGGGTAATCCATTGCATGTTCACAAAATCCGTGGTGTACGGGATTGTTATGTATGTACAGGATTGTTTGTTTTAAGTAGGTTTCATCCTCGATTCGTTTTCTCCTGAATGTATGCTCAAATAAGCTGCCCGTTCGGTTATATCTCTTATTATACGCCTTTGTATAAGCATTAAAAAGATTGGAGAATTGTTGGTTGATTCGTTTTACTATTTTTTCATCATCCAAACCCCGAAGGTTTTCGAAACCCTCAAGGTTTTCAAAACCTTGGGGTTTAAAATCTTCACCAACAAATGAAAATGATTTCCCATTAATACCCACGCATACGTATCGGCTACATTTGAAATGTATTTGTCGTATATTGACAGGAAGTGCTCGTAGTTAGAACTCTCACGAAAAATAGGACAACCATTGATGCCACGATTGTAGATGTGGTAAAAATAATTTGGTTCTAATGGAATTCGTTGTTCTGGCATTCATTTAATTTTTTAAGGTTTTTTCGTTCGATCGATTTAAACGAGGGTTTCGGTAGGTAGGTTCGCACCACCCAAATCCCATCGAATTCTTCTCCCCGATTCCCGTTGCCAGTATTAGTTGGTGGATTTCAACAGGGCAGGTCAGCGAGAAATCGAATACAAAACCCCGGACTTTGCTTTGTTCAGGAGTGTAGGGTTTTATGGTTACCAGCTTCGATTTCGGTTCGTCTTTCAGCTTAAACAGAAAGTTCAAATCTTCGGGCAGGGTGGCCATATTGGGAATGGAGTCGTACTTAGTCCAAAGATTTTTGCGAATCAAATCGATGTACCCGGCATCAGCCGGAGAAAGGTACTGGGCGTATTTACTGTTTTCGTCTTTCAGGCTAATAACTACCGGCGAAACTGCCCAATAATTCATGGTACTTTTCAATTCAGGTTCCGGTAAGCGTTCTATCTGGCTTACCATCAAATCTAACCCGTTAAATTGGTCGCCCACGTAAACTTGCTGGTTATTGAACAACCCGATGATGAATTTTTCGGCAGCTTCGGCCAGATGAAAGGAGACAGACAGGAAAAGTTGATCGGTGTGAATCTCAAACAAAGTCTTTTCTTTCCAAAGCGTAGGTCTGCCAAAGTTTAACGGCGAATAATTGAAGAGCTTAAACTGTTTATAGCCAGTAGTGTATCCTTCGGTGTGGAGAAAATAGGAAAATTCCGGATCGGCTTTACCAATGACTTTATAAATCCAGGCGCTCAGGTAGTACTGGTAATCCATCGGAAGCATGCGTTGCTTCCCGGTACGGTTCAATGTAATTTTAAATCTCATACTGATACGATTTTTGTTGCGTTTATAAATTGTTTTTCCAATCCTCTCAATCTTTTCTTCCAGCTGACAAGTACGGACAAAACATTGTCACATACCGTCAACTGATACTTTTTTTTGTTTTCCAACAATGAATATCTTCAACTCGTCGGGGACAATTACGTTTGTTTCGCCGGGCAGTCCCATCACGAAACGGGCCATGCCTTCCCATCCGCATACCCATCCATCGAACTGATATTGGTTGTAGCCCGTTTCAATAATATGGGGTTCGGCCAGCGGATATTCTTCGGCTAGCAGGTTTTTGGCGCGAAGGGTCAATTGTAGTTTTACCGGTATTTTTTCCTGGCTGCAAATCCTGAAAGCATCGATGTATCCCACTTTGTAAGCCGCCTGGTTACAGCAATCGGTTTCACAAAATTCTATTTTTTTGATGCGGGCTGTTTTAAACAGCTTTGTTTCACCGGTCCCGGGTTCGTAACACCAAATGGCAATGTAGTTGATCGTAAAATCAATGGGTTCGACCAGCCGGTCGGCGATACAATTGCTATTGGCCGACTGGTATTCTTTCAGGATAACCTGTTTCCGGTTTTTAATAGCTTGTATCAGTTGGTGTATGTTTTCCGATTGTTCTTTTTTTATGATGGTGTTGGCCACCCGGTCGAAATCGTACAACGAATATAACTTTTTAATCAGGTTGCTTTTAATCAGGTTGTTCTCGTCAACCGAATGAATGGCTTTACTTAGTATGTACGCTTCTTCTTCCGAAAAATGAAGTAAATCGCACAGTTGTTTATCCTGGCTGTTTTGGCGGTCAATTTTCATCCGGTTATGTTCTTTGGTGAAAACAAACCCTGCATTCTCAAATGTTTCGATATACCGGTATACAGTGCGTTCCGATATATTTTTCTTTTGGGCAATTTCGGAAACGCCGTACATGATGTTTCCTGAAAGCAGGGTGAGTATTTCAAGCATTCGTTGTACGGTAGTTTGATCGCTCATTGTTAATGCTTAGTTTTGTTATATAGGTAGCTGACATCTTAAATTTAAGATGTAAAATCAGAACTGGAAAGCATTTTTCGTGGAAATATATGAAGCCCCCTGTTTTTCTGCTGAAATGACATCCTGGGTACATGAAGACCCCGTTTTTTGTGATGAAGCATTTTAATTTTTCCTCAAAATAGAGGTGTTTTTCCCCTTATTTTGAGGAAAGACCGGTAAGAAACCTCGAAAACTTAACCCGGCGCTGGAAAAAATTAACCGGAGGGGGTCATCAATTTTTTCGGAAAGTTTGTTGCCTTTTCGTGGCTCAGAAAAAAAAATAGTTTAAATTTGCCTTCGCTCTGCGGGAGTAGCTCAGTGGTAGAGCATCAGCTTCCCAAGCTGAGGGCCGCGGGTTCGATCCCCGTTTCCCGCTCAAAAAATCAGCTAATTGCAATAAAAAGTGATTAGCTGATTTTTTTTAGGCTCAAGGCCGTCTATCGGTTGTGTTTAGTACCTTTTTTGTTTTATGTCCTTTTTGTAATACTCATTGACGATCTTTCCAAAAATCTTCTCCTTTTTTCGCTTTTCAGCAACTGTTGACTCGAAATGCTCCTTTTCTCTTTCCATTTTTAGGTAATTTTCATACGAAGATTTATCAACGACTCCATTTTTAACAGCTTCAAGTACTGCACAATCCGTCTCATTAATGTGTGCGCAATCTGTGAATTTACATCTTTGAGAAAGCTCAATAATTTTGTCAAAGGTTATTTCTAATCCGCTTGTTGCATCCGTTATTCCAACTTCCCGCATACCAGGATTATCAATCAATATCCCACCAATTTCGAGAATAACTAATTCTCTATGACTTGTAACATGTCTCCCTTTATTTGTGCTTTGGCTGATTGTACCTGTTTTCATTATGGCTCCGCCGGAAAGATTATTCAATAAAGTGGATTTTCCCACTCCTGAAGAACCAAGCATGCAATATGTTTTACCCTTTTGAATAACTTTTTTAATTGCTTCGTATCCATTCTGATTTTCGTTACTTATTGCAATAATTGGAACATTTTTAATCCGTCGTTTTATGCTTTCCAGTATTTCAGAAACCTTTTCCTCATTTATTAAATCCGTTTTGCTGAGTACGATGATAGGGCTAACTTTTGAAGAATTACAGATTGTCAGGTATCTTTCAAGCCTGTTGATATTAAAATCCCGATCAACGGCCTGAACTAAAAAAGCATAATCAATATTTGTTGCTATAATCTGAATCTCTCCGGATTGCCCCACTGCCTCCCTTTTTATAATTGAGAACCGTGGAAATATTTTATGAATTATCGCAAAATCAGAATCATACGTTGATAGGACAACCCAATCACCTACTGCCGGAAAATCCTCGCGACTTTTAGCAGTAAAACGCATATTCCCGATTATCTCGGCTTCAAAATCACCTTTTGTGGTCTTGATAATATAGCGTTCCTTGTGTTCCGCAATAATCCTTCCAATCTCAAAATTATCAAGATCTTGTTCTGTCCTGAATTTTTCCAGTTTGTTATTATACCCAAGGTCCTCTAATTTCATTTCTGTATCTTTTTACGGTTTTGGGTACCTTTAAGTCAAGCACAACTTGCTTTATGTCTCATAAAATGAACCTTTATATGACCAAAAATAGCAAACTTTATTATACAGAAGGAGATTTTGTTTTCCGGACTTAAGGACAACTGAAGATTTCTCTGTGAACCATTTTCATTTTGCCTGCTCTGCAAAAAATTGAATTAATCACAAAAAAACCGCACCCGGTGAAGAGTGCGGCTTTCGGATTGTATCTTTTTTGTTTCTGAAAAAACTTCCGTTCGGGTTATATTTTATCAGTAAACAATTTTGGCTATTTCAGTCGCTTTTTGTCCGGCTTTTATCGGGCTGATATGGAACGAATAACTGTATTCCCGGTCGGTCAGACGGTATTCCTTGTGGGTCAATGCGCCCCAGCTTGTGTCGCCGCCAACACCCATTTGTTTGAAGTTGACACCAACGGAGGTCAGGTCGCGCGGTTTTACATCGCACGGGTGGCGGTGAAACTTCTTCTGGCTCCTGCTGGTTTTGTTGAATGTTTTTTCAAGCGATTCAAAATCTTCCATAATGTAATGTTGGGCGTATGTTTCAATGAGCGGATTTCCGGAGAACATCAGTCCGTTGCCGGCAGCGTCGGTCACGGCCATCCAGCGTACATCGGTTTTGTTCCCGTTTTCCTGCGGACGCAAATAGGGGAAATACTGGTCGGCCACGGCTCCTGAGTATAAACCTACAAAAGCGCTGGTTTTGCGATCGGCATACGATTCGTGTGGGCCACGTCCCAACCAGCTAACCTGGTCGTATTTGCGCGGCATTTGTAAATTGATTCCCAGAACCGGAATCTCAGGCAAGGTGTCGCTCAACATTTTGAAATGGTTCTGTACCAGCATTTCTCCGTTGCCCAGGACGTTGAATACGGTGCTGTAATCGGCAATCGGTATTCCGTTTTCGCTGTTCAGTTGCATGTCGACTGTAACAATCGCATGATTGGCTGCTGCTTCTTTCACAGTGATTCCTTTTACTGTGCGACGGTCGCCTGCTTTGCGCCATATTCTCTCGCGTTTGTGCAAGTTGTTGCCAAAGTCGTTGTCCGTTGGAGCTCTCCAGAAATTCGGAACAGCGCCTTTCAAAAGCATTTCGGTACCGGCCGCCTGATAACTTTCTAAAATACCCGATTGTTTGCCAATTGCCATACTGAATCCTTCGCCCGAGATGACGATTTTATCGCCCGACTGGTCAACTTTTAATGCGGGTACCGATGCAATTGGTGTTTTGACCACGGCCTTGTAACCCGGAAGCTGCATTTGTTCCTTGGCCAGCTCAGTACCGGCATCCAGCAACCCTTCCTTGTTTTTTAGTTTGGCATAAATATTTAGGAAATATTCCACCCCGGGTTCCGGTGCGATGCTCAAATCAAGTGTAACTTTTGCCTTGGCGTATGGTTTTAAATCGATACCTGTGATCTGCCCGTTTTTCAGGATTGCGCCATCGCCTGTAACTTCCCATGTAAAATCGAATCCTGAAAGGTCGCGGAAAGCATATTTGTTGGTAATTTCGATGATGCCTTTTTTTAGGTCAACCGGTTTAAACCCGATGTACTGGTATACTTTTTTCACTTCGTAGATCGGCGGTTTTGCACCGCGTATTGGTGTTACAATTCCGTTCATACAGAATTTTCCATCGGAAGGAACTGTGTCGGGGCCAAAATCGCCACCATGTGCCCAGAATTTTTCGCCTTTTTCATTTTTGGTTAAAAGACCCTGGTCTACCCAATCCCAGATGCAACCGCCTTGCAGCGCTTTGTTGCTTTCGATGGCATCCCAGTAGTCCTGTAAATTTCCTACGCTGTTGCCCATGGCGTGTGCATATTCACACTGAATAAGCGGACGTTCAGGATTTGTTTTGGCATATTTTACTATGTGTTCGATGGTTGCATACATCGGACAGTAAATATCCGTATTGCGCCCATCCTGATGTGCCTGTTCATATTGAACCGGACGGCTTTGGTCAACGCTTTTTAGGTAATCGTAAGTGGCTTCGAAGTTTACGCCGTTGCCCGCTTCGTTGCCCAACGACCAAATGATGATGGATGGCTGGTTCTTGTCGCGTTCAAACATATTTTTAGTGCGGAACATGTGTGCCTCGCCCCAAGCTGGATCTTTTGCCAGCGATTCTTTACCGTAGCCCATTCCGTGCGACTCGATGTTTGCTTCACCGATCAGGTAAAGTCCGTATTTGCTGCAGAGTTCGTACCAACGCTCCGGTTGCGGGTAATGGCAGGTACGCATGGTGTTGATATTATGAAGTTTCATCATGGTAATATCTTTTATCATGAGCGCTTCATCGATCACATGGCCGGTTGTGTCATTGTGTTCGTGCATGTTTACACCTTTTACATAGATGTACTGGCCGTTTACAAGCAGATTTCCTCCTTTGATTTCAATTGTACGGAACCCAACATCCTGACGGATTACTTCCAATACCTGTCCGTTGCCGTCTTTTAAGCTGATCAACAATTCGTATAAATTGGGTGTTTCTGCGGTCCATGGTTTTGCAGCCGGAACCAAAGCCGAAAGTTTGGCTATATTTTCCGAAGGAGTTGCATTCAGGGTCGTTACTACATTCGTTCCATCGAAAAGAACCGCTTCAACCTGTGTGCCTTCGCCGTTCACCACTTCCGCCGAAATGTCAAGCTGGCCATCCTTGTAGTTATTTACCAGCGGATAATTTACCCGATAGTCGCGGATGTATTGTTTGTTGCGGCCGGCAAGATATACGTCGCGGGTGATTCCGCTCATGCGCCAGAAATCCTGGTCTTCCATGTACGAACCGTCGCACCAGCGGTAAACTTCAACGGCCAACGAGTTCTCGCCTTCAACCAGGTATTTTGTGATATTGAATTCGGCTGGCGTTTTACTGTCTTCACTGTACCCAACCATTTGTTCGTTCACCCATACGTACATGGCCGAACTAACAGCCCCGAAATGAAGGAAAACTTCTTTTTCGTTCCAATCAGCAGGAATAGTAAATGTGCGTTTGTACGATCCCACCGGGTTGTAATTTTTTTGAATGGTCGGTGGTGTTTTTGCATGAGGGTAGGTAATATTTACATAAATCGGGTAATCGGAACCCTGTAGTTCCCAGTTGGCAGGAACAGGGATACTGTCCCAGTCGCGGGTGTCGTAGTCGTTTTTGAAAAACCAGGCCGGACGTTCGTACGGGTTGTGCGATAGGTGAAACTGCCATTTCCCGTTTAGCGATTGGATATACGGCGAAGCCCATTTGTCGTTGGCCCTGGCTTGGTCGACAGAGGCAAAAGGAATAAAATAAGCGTGCTGAACTTCTCTGTTAATCTGGGAAACAGCAGGATTTTCCCAGTCGTGAGGATTTTTTTCTTCGAACGGCACACCTTCGTATTTTTGGTATTTCGAGCAGGATGCCATAAAAAATAAAGCAAAAAGCAGTAAGGGTAATGATTTCATTTTATTTAAAATTTAGAATGATTTTGCATGAATAGAATATCTGGGAGAAATTAGGCTCAATAAAATATCGTATAGGAGAAAATTTCTCATATTCAAAAATGTTGTTGGATAAATGGTGTTTCAAATATAGAATTATTCTGATAAAAAAATACGTTTTGGAAGAATCGTGTACACAATATTTTCTGAATTTTTCTTTTCAGCAATTCAGGCTTTGTTTTAGTCAGAGAACGTTAATTGAAGTTTAATAATCTTTTGTGCTGAAACATATTGGCTGTTCAGGTGTATTGCCTTATGAAATACTTCCTATTTTTGATCAATTATAAATTTGGGATGAAGATCAACATTGACCCGAAGGCCAGGGCTTTAATTTTCGACCTGGATGGAACACTTTCCGATTCGCTTCCTGTGCATATTGCCACATGGCATAAACTATGTGGTGAAATGGGTTGTACTTTCGATGAACGGATCGTGGCGGAGATGACCGGGATGGCAACCATCAGTTTTGCTGAACGGATAAAAAAAGAGCAGCGGCTGGATGTTGATTCGCAGGAGATTGTTCGCCGGAAGCAATCCTATTTCCGGGAAAGTGTACATAACGTAAAACCGATTCCCGCAGTGGTTGATGTGGTGAAAAGGTACCACAAAATTTTGCCGATGGCTGTTGGTACGGGAGCCAGTCGCAAAAGCGCCGAGCTGCAACTCGAAACCCTTCAGTTAAAAGAATATTTCGATGTGATTGTTACTGCCGATGATGTTGACCGGCACAAACCCAATCCCGATACATTTTTGAAATGCGCTGAATTACTAAATATTTCGCCCGAAGATTGCGTGGTTTTTGAAGATGGCGAAATGGGAATGCAGGCAGCCCGGAAAGCCGGAATGTCGCTGATTGACGTGAGGCCGTACTTGATGTAAGAATGCACGATACTCGATGATGCATGAATTGTTGAATTGTTGAATTGTTAGGTTGCTGAATTGTTAAAATGTTATCAAAAGGAAGGATGATACACGATTTTTGCGTTGTAGTAACCTGAATTCGATACAATGTAATTTACACCATTCCCTCGGTTTGCCCCTAATCCCCCAACCCGGGGGACTTTAGGCCTGCAATAATGCGATGGTTTTATAGTTATTGAACAAACTTTGTCAAATTCACAGGCCAAACTCCCTTCCCAGATTGGGGAAGGGTTGGGGGATAGGGCAGTTAAAACAAATAAATTTTTATATCGAACTCAGGGTACTACTTTGTCTCCTTTGTGGCAAAAGACTGTTATTTTTGGAATTTGAATCTTGAAATTTATATATCTCATGGAATCAATGTTCGTAGCATTTAAAACAATTGCCCCTCTTTTTCTGGCAATTCTGGCCGGGGTACTTTTCAGCAGGCATAAATCGGTTGACGGAAGCTGGGTAAAGATATTGAATGATTATGCTCTTTGGATCGGTTTCCCTGCATTGATATTTTCGGCTTTGGCAAAAACAAAAATCGATTTCAACGAGTTTGGTAATCTGATTCTTTGCAATTCGGCATACATTGTTGTGGTTGTTTTTCTGACTTTTCCAATAGCCGGAATTTTCAAACTAAGTGTACAAATCAAACGGACTTTGTTTTTAGTATTGGCCTATGGTAATGTGTCGTATCTCGGAATACCGGTTCTTCAAAATACTTATGGCGATAGTATTTTGCCTGAGGCTACGATGATTTCTGCTGTATATCTTTTTTGGTTGTTCACACTTTGTATTGTTTTGGTCGAAAGATATGGCGATAATCGGCAGAGCTGGCAATCGCTGCTGAAGTCCTTTGCGTTGAACCCGTTGCTTTTGTCCGTGTTTTTCGGAATCCTTGTTTCGTTACTGAAAATAGAAATACCGGTTGTTCTGATGAAAACAATTGATTTTTTTGCTGTTTCAGTTACGGCGTTGATCCTGTTTTCGATCGGTATTTTTCTGGGGACACAGCCCATCGGGAACCTTCGCGACTGGATACCGGCAGCCGGCTTCTCGCTTTTGATATTATTTATTCTTCCGCTAATGTTTTACCTGGTGGTTGCTTGTTTTTTCGACCATATTCAATATCGTTCGTGGGTACTCGAAGCAGCCATGCCCATGGGGCTGACCCCCTATGTTTTGTCAACCAAATATGGACTGGACACTAGTTTTACTTCGAAGTTGGTTATGCTGAGTACAACATTGGCAACGCTGAGCCTTCCGTTATGGATTTCCATCCTCGGATAAATAACTCTCCAGCTCGTACCCAATCCGTTCGAAATCGATTGCCCTTCCGATAAAAACAATCGTGTTGATGATTTCTTCTGAAGGAAAAATAAAAGAACCATCGGAATAACTTGTCGCACCTCCAACCGATTGAACAATCGTTTTTGTGGCTCCTCCTTTGGGAAACAAAACCCCTTTTACCCGGAAAATATCAATTTGGTTGATGGCCGCGAAATAATCGAACCAGTATTGAAACCGGCGGAGGTCGACAAAGCCGGGAAACCGGTGGGTAAACGTGGTAAAACGCGGCGATTCGACTACCCGGAACAGGATTGGGGCTGCCAGTTTCTTTTCCATTTTTTCCTGAATGTCGGAATCCAGTGTTTCAAGCCCGAAGTTTTCGGTGCGCGCAAAATTGGTAATCTCGGTTTTTGCCGAAGAATTGTATGCGTTGATACTTCTTAAAATACCTGCAACGACATCCGGAGAAACGTCTTCCGCTTTATTAATCAGAATATAATCGCTGTGTATCAGTTGCATTTGTTGTGGCGGAAGTTTTATCATCTGATCGAAATTCACGGCATCGACAATGCAGACGGCACCTGTCAGCAGAAAACGTTTTTTTAATTCGTCATCAGCAAAAAATGGGCTGATTACCTTCGACAGATCGGCCACGCCGGTTGTTTCAATCAGTAGAAAACCAATATCGGGAAGTTGCTCCGAAAGGGCTGTCAGCGCCAGCGAAAACTCGTTGGTAATGGTGCAGCAGATGCACCCGTTGCTCAGTTCAAAAATCTGGTTCCCGTCAATGCCGGTTACCAGTTGCGAATCGACTGATACTTCGCCAAACTCATTTTCGATCAAAGCCAGTTTCAGGTGGGGATGCAAATGGATGATGTGGTTGATAAACGTAGTTTTTCCGGCTCCCAGGAAGCCGGTCACGATCAGTACGGGTATTTTACGATGTGGGTTCAAGGTTCAAATTCCAAAATCCAAAAAACAGTCAGCAGCAATTCAACAATTCAACAATTCCCTACTTACTGTCTGATATCCATCCGTGCAAACGGTATTGCGTCCTGCCCGATGAATTCGCCGCGCAGGAATTTGTAATATCCGGTAATGGCAATCATTGCAGCGTTGTCGGTAGTAAACGCAAATTCGGGGATGTGCAGCTTCCATTTGCGACGACGGGCCTCATCGGTCAACGCCTGCCGAAGCCCCGAGTTGGCCGAAACGCCACCCGCCACCGTAATTTCTTTTATTCCGGTTTCTTTCGACGCTTTTACCAGCTTGTCGAGCAAAATATCGATGATGGTTTTTTGCAGCGATGCACAAAGGTCGGGTATATTTTCTTCAATAAAATTTTCGTTTTCTTTCAGCCGGTCGCGCAAGAAATACAGGAAGCTGGTTTTCAACCCGCTAAAACTGTAATCGAGACTGGCAATGCGCGGTTTGGCAAATTTGAAAGCATCGGCATTTCCTTCTTTGGCAAACCGATCGACATGAGGGCCGCCGGGGTAGGGAAGCCCTATTACTTTGGCGCATTTGTCGAACGCTTCGCCGGCTGCGTCGTCAATGGTTTGACCAATCACTTCCATATCGAGGTAATCTTTCACCACAATGATTTGCGAATTGCCTCCCGAAACCAGCAAACAGAGGAACGGGAAACGTGGCGGATCGAAATTGGTATCGTATTTTTTGATAAAATGGGCCAGAACATGAGCTTGCAAATGGTTCACTTCCATCATCGGGATGTTTTGTGCCAGCGCAAAACCTTTGGCAAACGAAGTACCAACCAGCAGCGAACCCAGCAGTCCGGGGCCGCGGGTGAACGCAATTGCCGTGAGGTCTGAATTTTTAATCCCGGCTTTTTTTATGGCGGCATCGACCACCGGGATAATATTTTGCTGATGGGCCCGCGAAGCCAGCTCCGGAACAACCCCTCCGTATTCTTCATGAACTTTTTGCCCGGCAATAATATTCGACAGCAAATATCCGTTTTTTATTACCGAAGCGGAGGTGTCGTCGCAGGATGACTCGATCCCCAGTATCACAATGTCTTTTTCAGTGTTCATTCAACGTTTTATTTTAATTTACCGGGCAAATTAAATCATACCGGCAGCTTGATTTGTAAGCTATTTTCTCTTATTTTGTTTTCTGAATAAAAGCTCAAAAATATCAAAAAATATCTCAAAATAGGATTGATTGTTATAACAGCAGTAGTTGCGTTGTTGTTCAGCCTTTACATGGTTATACAAATCAGTGTTGTTCAAACTTATTTGGCGCAGATTGCCACCAAACGTTTGTCGGAACAGTTTCATGCCGATATTTCGGTGAAGGGGGTCGATATTGCGTTTTTCAACAAAGTGATATTGAAAGAAGTTCTGATTAAAGACCAGCAAAAAGATTCGATGATCATGGTTGGCGAGCTGGTGGCTCAAATCGACTCGTTCAGCGTAAAACACAAAAGCCTGGCTTTGGAAAAACTAAGCCTGAACGATTCCCGTGTCTGGATTTCAATGGATTCGGCGAGGGTTGCCAATTATCAGTTTTTGTTTGACACAACAGCAACAGCAGAAGTTGACAGTACGCAATTATGGAACGTTCGTTGTACTAACTTTGCGCTTGAAGATGCATCGTTTTCGTATACCGACCAATATGCTGTCGATAAAAAACAATTCGAACTTTACGATATTTTCCTGAATATTTCCGGCTTCCAGATGAATAGCGATTCTACGTCTTTTCATGTCGATAAGCTGAGTTTGAACGACCGGAAAAATTTCAAACTTACTGAATGTAATGCCGGTTTTGTACAGGCGGGCGACCAGTTAAAACTGACGAATTTATATGCCAGCATGCCCCACTCGGTTGTGTCGGAAGCCCATATTTTTATTGATAAAAGCGTCGTGCGTGAAACAGGCGATTATAGTCGGTTAAAACTTGATATTCATTTGAATAAATCGTTGGTGAGTATGCAGGATATTGCACAACTGGCGCCTTCGTTGCGTGGCATGGATGCAGACTTGGAAGTATCGGGACGGCTTTATGGTTCGCTGTCCGATTTGAAAGCCAAAGATTTGATGATCAGTTACGGCGATTATACAAAAATCAACTGTGATTTTTACATGAATGGACTGCCTTCCATTGAAAATACGTTTATTCATCTCGACCTGAAGAAGTCGACGACCCATCTTCAGGACCTCAGTAATTTCCGGCTTCCTGATATTGCCAGATGGAAATTTATACAAATTCCGGCGGTGTTGAGTAATGCCGGAATCATTGAATACCAGGGAAGTTTTACCGGTTTCTTTTCTGATTTTGTGGCCTATGGATCAATTAATTCGAACTTTGGCCGGTTGGATACCGATCTGGCTTTCAGTCCTTCGGGAACAAATGAAATAGGAATCGATGGACATTTGAAAACCGTTGACTTTAAAGTTGGGGAACTTTTCAAAAATGAAATTGTCCAGCAGCTTACTTACAACGGGAAGATTAGCGGTAAATTCAACAAACAAACGCATATTCTGACCGCGGATATTGATGGGGGCATTGAGCGGATTGATCTGAATAATTACGAGTTGAAAAACATCGAATTGAAAGGAAATATATCAGGTCGGCGTTTCGACGGACACATGTCGGTTGCCGATGAAAATCTGAATTTCGATTTCGACGGTATTTTTGATTTCAACCCCAAAGTTCCTGTTTTCGACTTTGTGATGGATATGAACCGGGCCAACCTGATTGCCCTGAACCTGGATAAAAAATACAATCTATCGGAACTTTCGTTTTTGATGAAGGCCAATTTTACAGCCAGCAATATTGATAACATGGCGGGGGCTATCTGGCTCGAAGATGGTTCGTATATGAACGAAAACGGGACGATTGAACTGAACAGCTTTGATCTGAAAACCTTTAATGATGGCACGGATGACAGGCTGCAATTGCGGTCCGATTATATTGATGCCGATTTTAAGGGCGATTATAAATTTTATGACCTGAAAAATTCGGTATTGAAAATAGCATCCCATTTTTTGCCGTCGGCCAAGCTTGAATATGATGCTGCTAAGTCGAAGAATGTATTTCAGTTTTCAGGAAAATTGAAAGACTTTTCAAAAGTTACGAAGGTTTTTTCTCCCGGTTTATCCATTGATCCGTCCGAATTCAATGGAAGTATGAATTCAGAAAAGGATCAGTTTCGTATTGTTGCCCGGATTCCTGCGATTCAATACAAAGGGACGGTATTGAAAAATGTATTGTTCGATTTTTCGGCAGATAAGGAAATAAACATGAAGAACCGGTTTGGCGAAATCAAACTGGATGAAAATTTCAGCATTTATAACCTTTCCATGGTAAGTGCCGGTAAAAGCGATAAAATTGAAACCAAAGTCATTTGGAATAATTTTCACGAACGGACATACAGTGGATCGCTGAACGCATCTACGAAACTCCGGGAAGGCGATGGTGCAGGGGTTCATCTTGAAACCGATATTGCCCCAGCGAAAATTTATATTGCCGATTCGCTTTGGTATGTCAATGCAGCAAAAGTCCTTGTCGATAATACGGAGATAAAAATCAGTGATCTATGCGTTTTTAATAAAGATCAGAAAATTAAAGTTGATGGGTGTATTTCGGAAGATAAAGAGAAAAAGCTCGGCCTGAAATTTGAAAATATCAATCTTCGGAATCTGGATATTATGGCTCAGACAGATCTCAATATAGAAGGAGTTTTATCCGGTGAAGCATCCGTCTTCTCGGCGTATGAAAATGCCTATTTCCTTTCCGATCTGAAAATTGCCGGGTTTGGTTTTCGAGGTCATTTATTTGGCGATGTAAGTATGATCAATAAGTGGGATGGGATTTCGGAAGCAATCAATTCGGAAGTGATGATTACCAAAGATAACCGCAATACCCTGCTGGCCAAGGGTAGTTATTCGCCAACAGACAGCAAGCTGGATTACAATGTTGAAGCAAATGGCTTGTCGGTTACTGCATTGCAACCATTTATGGAAGGCAGTTTTTCCGATTTCAGGGGCGAAGCGTTTGGCAAAGTGCGCCTGCACGGCGACATTTCGCATATACTTCTTGATGGCGGTTTGTACGGAAAAAATGTAGGGCTTACCTTGACGTATTTGCAAACAGCTTATACATTTAGCGACACGGTTCGGGTTGCCGGCGATTCAATTATTTTTGACCATATCCAGGTAAAAGATGTGGAGGGCAATGCCGCGGTTTTCGATGGGTCGATCAAACATAAAAATTTCGAGAAAATGGTTTATGACCTGAATTTTACGACCCCGCGTATCCTTGCAATTAATACTAATTCGGTTGACAATGAACGTTTTTACGGTAAATTGTATGCCAGTGGCAACCTTGCCATAACTGGTCTCGGCCTCACCGTTTATCTGGATGCGGCAGGACGTACCGAACGGGGCACGGAGCTGAATATTCTGCTGAACTATGAAGAACAGGCCGAAGAATATGATTTTCTGAGTTTTATTGACCGACAATTTCCGGAAGAGAAAAAAGAGTTTCGTCAGAATCCCGGAAATGAATCGAACATCAATATGAATTTCGATATTGAAGTTACCCCCGAAGCCAGGGCACAGTTGATTTACAACTCGCAGATTGGCGATGTGATTCGCTCGTATGGGTACGGAAACCTGCAAATTGATGTGGACAAGGATTTCAATATGGTAATGTACGGCGATTATACCGTGACCCGTGGCGATTACCTGTTTACACTTCAGAATGTGATCAACAAAAAATTTGAGATTGAAAAAGGCGGTACGATTGTGTGGAATGGCGATCCGTACGATGCAACAATCGATTTGAATGCTGTGTATCGTCTCAAAGCCTCATTGAAAGAGCTTTTCCCCACATCCGATACGGAAATTGACTACAACCAGCGCATTCCGGTAAATTGCAAAATTGCAATGACCGATAATTTAAACAATCCGACCATCGGTTTCGATATCGATTTTCCTACTTCCGAAGACCGGGTGAAAGATGAAGTAAAACAGTTTTTTAATACCGACGAAGACCGGAACAAACAGATTCTTTCCCTGCTTATCCTGGGGCGTTTTTATACTCCTGAATATTTGCGGGGAAGTTACGAGGCATCGAACCCCAACGTGGTAGGCAGTACTGCCAGTGAGTTGTTCTCGAACCAGTTGAGTAACTGGCTTTCGAAAATTAGTAAAGATTTCGATATTGGCGTTAATTATCGGCCCGGCAACCAAGTGACTGATGACGAAGTGGAACTGGCTCTGAGTACGCAGATTTTTAACGATCGGGTGACGATAAACGGCAACATCGGGAACAATGTTTCGCAGGTAACCTCCTCGAATAATAACAGCAGCAGTATTGTTGGCGATTTCGACCTGAATGTAAAACTGAACAAAACGGGGAAACTGCAATTCAAAGCATTCAATCATTCAAACAATAACCTGATATACGAAACTTCGCCCTATACGCAGGGGATCGGCTTGTCGTACCGGGAGGATTACGATAGCTTGAGTGAGCTCTGGACAAAGATTAAAAGTTTGTTTAGAAAGGAAAAAAAACCGGCAAATAAAATGGTTTAAAGCTATGTGAGGTGAAAAATAGTTTTTATCAATTCTGATAATTCCTATATTTAAGCCATAAACTTCAAAAAAACGATACACTATGTTTATTTTAATGGTAGTTATTTTTGTGCTTGGATATTTGGCCATTGCACTCGAACATCCACTAAAAGTGGACAAAGCTGCTTCTGCATTAATTATTGGAACCTTGTGCTGGGTGGCTTATATTATTGGCGCTGAAGAGATTCTGCAAATGGGATTGAGTCCTGCCTGGGCCAAATTTATCGCTGCGAATCCCGATGCCCACGGCATTCACGCAATCCGCGAATTCATTGTCGAGTCCGAAATTATTCATCATATTGGTGAAATCGGCGAAATTCTTTTCTTCCTGCTGGGTGCAATGACCATCGTTGAAGTAGTTGATCAGCACGAAGGATTTAAAGTTATTACCGATAGAATCAGAACTACCAATAAAGTAAAGTTACTTTGGGTCGTGAGTTTTCTTACATTTTTCATGTCGGCTCTTCTCGATAACCTGACCTCCACCATTGTAATGGTTGCCTTGCTCCGGAAATTGGTCGACGACCGGCCTACCCGATGGTTCTTTGCCAGTATGGTCGTTTTGGCTGCGAATGCCGGCGGTGCCTGGTCGCCTATCGGCGATGTAACAACCATCATGCTTTGGATTGGCGGGCAAGTGACCACTCTGAAGATCATTGAAGGAGTATTTTTACCCAGCCTGGTTTGTATGGTTGTTCCGTTGGCTGTCTTGTCGTTTACCATGAAAGGCACTGTTACCCGTCCCATTGTGAACGAAAACGAGGAAGAAATAATTACAGCAAAGGAACGCCTGCTGATGCTTGTACTTGGAGTTTCAGGTTTGTTGTTTGTGCCGGTATTTAAAATGCTTACACATCTGCCTCCGTATATGGGGATGTTGCTTTCGTTGGGAGTAATCTGGGTTATTTCTGAAATCATGCACAAAAGCAAATCTCATCATATTAAAAATCAATTGAAAGTTGTCACTATTCTGCGTCGCGTTGATGTGCCTACTGTCTTGTTTTTCCTTGGAATCTTGTCAGCAGTTGCCGCACTTCAGTCTGCCGGACATTTGAGTCTGTTGGCTCAATATCTTGATGAGAATCTTCATAATATTTTCCTGATTGATATTGCTATCGGGGTACTTTCTTCGGTGATCGACAATGTGCCGTTGGTTGCCGGAGCCATGGGAATGTATCCGATTGCCGAAGCAGGCGCTACCGGTTACCTGGCCAATTTTACACAGGATGGCCTGTTCTGGGAATTTCTGGCGTATACTGCCGGAACCGGGGGGAGCATTTTGATTATTGGTTCGGCCGCAGGCGTTGCTGCAATGGGGCTCGAGAAAATTGATTTTATATGGTACCTGAAAAAAATATCGTGGCTGGCCTTGCTTGGTTATCTGGCTGGCTGTGCTGTCTATTTTATAATGTTTGGCTTGTAAAAACGTAGACAACAATATCATTATGGAACCCTGTTTAAAAAGCAGGTTTTTTTTATTCCCTGAATGTTTGGGCAAACGTATATTTCCAATTTCAGATAAGTAGTTTAAAAACAGAAAATATATTTGTAATCTGGAGGATAACAAATCGCTGGATTTTTTATATTCAACCCCTTAATCTAATTCAAAAAGACTTATGTTTATATTAATGGTCGTTATTTTTGTGCTTGGTTATTTAGCCATTGCACTGGAACATCCACTAAAAGTGGACAAAGCTGCTTCAGCATTGATTATCGGAACCTTGTGCTGGGTGGCCTATATTATTGGAGCTGAAGACATATTGAACATGGGATTTAGTTCCGCCTGGGCGAAATATACTGCGGCACATCCCGATGCCCATGGTATTCATGCAATCCACGAATTTATTGTCGATTCAGAAATTATTCGTCACATTGGCGAAATCGGCGAAATTCTTTTCTTCTTGTTGGGAGCAATGACCATTGTTGAAGTGGTTGACCAGCACGAAGGATTTAAAGTAATAACCGATAAAATCAGCGCCACCAATAAGGTGAAGTTGCTATGGATCATCAGTGTGCTGACATTCTTCATGTCGTCATTACTCGACAACCTGACAACAACTATTGTAATGGTTGCTTTGCTTCGTAAGTTGATTGACGACAAACAAACACGCTGGTTCTTCGCCAGTATGGTCGTGTTGGCAGCCAATGCCGGAGGCGCATGGACACCCATTGGAGACGTAACAACCATTATGCTCTGGATTGGCGGACAAGTCACCACACTGAAAATTATGGCTGGTGTTTTCCTTCCGAGTTTTGTTTGCCTGGTTGTACCTGTTATTGTTTTATCCTTTACCATGAAAGGGAAAGTTACCCGTCCCATAGTTGAAGAAAACGGGGAAGAAAAAACAACTTCCGGTGAACGTTTACTAATGCTTATTCTTGGAGTTTCTTCATTGTTATTAGTACCAGTGTTCAAAGCGCTGACCGGTCTCCCTCCATACATGGGAATGTTATTGTTTCTGGGTTTGTTATGGATGGTTTCTGAAATCATGCACAAGAACAAATCGCAGGAAATCAAAGATCAACTCAGGGTGGTTGCCATCCTGCGCCGGATTGATGTTCCTACAATATTATTCTTCCTTGGCATTTTATCGGCAGTTGCAGCTTTACAGTCGGCAGGACAACTGAGTCTCATGTCGCAATATCTCGATGAAAAACTTCACAATATTTACCTGATTGATATTGCTATTGGTATTCTTTCTTCGGTGATTGATAATGTGCCGCTGGTTGCCGGAGCAATGGGAATGTATGACATTGCATTACCCGGAGCCACTGGCTACGAAGCTATGTTTGTTCAGGATGGTACTTTTTGGGAATTTTTGGCCTATACTGCCGGAACCGGAGGCAGTATTCTGATTATAGGTTCGGCTGCCGGCGTTGCTGCAATGGGTCTTGAAAAAATCGACTTTATCTGGTACCTGAAAAAAATATCATGGCTGGCCTTGCTGGGGTATCTGGCTGGTTGTGCTGTTTATTTTGTAATGTTCGGCTTGTAAAAAAAAATAGTTAAAAAAAGCGTTGTTCTTTTTGCTGCGCTGTCTTCGGCTTTTAGCCTTTGACTTGATTTTAAAATAATTTACTTTTGCGGGGTATAATAAAACAATGTTATACCCCGTTTTTTATATATGATTTCAATAAATCAAAATAAATATGCTGAATTTTATATTATTACAGGCTTCACAAAATTTACATGAAGCAGCAGGTGCTGTAACTACCGTACAAAACGGTATGGACATGAGTCTTCTCGATCTGGCCATAAAAGGGGGAGTGATTATGATTCCGATCGTGTTGTTGTCTTTTGTCGGGATTTTTATCTTTTTTGACCGCTATTTTGCAGTACGGAAAGCCGGACAGATTGATTCGCAATTAATGGATCGCGTAAAAGAGTATATTTTACAGGGTAAAATTGATGCCGCGCTGGCTTTATGCCGTTCGAACAATACTCCTGCTGCTCGTATGATTGAAAAAGGCATTACCCGTATCGGACGCCCGATGGCCGATGTTAATACGGCTATCGAAAATGTGGGGAACCTCGAAATCTCGAAACTGGAAAAGGGACTTCCTGTTTTGGCAAGTGTTGCCGGTGGCGCTCCCATGTTGGGTTTTCTTGGAACTGTAACGGGAATGATCCGGGCTTTTTACGATATGGCCAATGCCGGAAATAATATCGATATCACCTTGCTTTCTTCCGGTATTTATGAGGCAATGGTGACAACTGTTGCCGGTCTGATCGTTGGCATTACGGCTTATTTTGCTTACAATATTCTGGTTTCGAATATTGAAAAGGTAGTATTTAAAATGGAAGCGGCCACCAGCGAATTCATGGATTTACTGCACGAACCGGTACAAAATAAGTAGTATGGCACTGAAACAAAGAAATAAAGTAGATGTTTCGTTTAGCATGGCATCGATGAGCGACATGGTTTTCCTGTTGCTGATCTTTTTTATGATTTCATCGACGCTGGTTGCACCGAATGCATTGAAATTATTGCTGCCTCAGAGCAACAACCAGACGGCGGCCAAGCCGGTTACTGCCATTTCAATTACTAAAGACCTGAAATATTACATCAACGATAACGGCGAGCAAAAACGTATTGCATTTAATGAAATAGAAGCATACTTGCAACGTCTTGCCGGGAAAAGCGACGATCCGTTTATTTCACTGCATACAGACAAATCAGTACCGGTTGAGCATGTGGTAAAAGTGATGAATGTGGCAAAAAGGAACAACTTTAAAATGATTCTGGCTACTGCTCCAGAAGATTGATGAATTATATTTCGGAACATAAAAAAGGATTTTTTGGAACCATCATTGTGCACGTCGTTGTTTTGGTGCTGTTGCTTTTATATGGTTTCTTTACCCCGCTTCCGTTACCGGGAGAGGAAGGAATTCTTGTGAATTTCGGGAATGATGATGCCGGTTTGGGGATGGAAGAACCTGCCCCGCAAAGAGAAGAATTTGCCCCGGTTCAGCAGGAAGAAGAAAAGTCTGAACAGGTGACTATTCCGCCGCCGCCAAAGGTAATTTCTGAGCCAGTGAAAGACAAAGAGGAAGTTATAACTCAGGATTTGGAAAAAACCGCAGCTATTGAAGCTGCAAAAAAGAAAAAAGAAGAAGACCGAAACCGCCAGGAAAAAATTGATCTTCAGAAACAAAAAGATAGGGTTGAACGTGAACGTCTTGCCGAAATTGAACGGAAGAAAAAGGACGAAATAGCCCGGATCGAAAAGGAAGAAGCCGAGCAACGACAAATCAGCGAGATCAATTCGCGGGCAAAGAATGTATTTGGTGCAGCAGGGCAGGGTAGTGCCGACTCGAAAAGTGCCGGACAGGGAGTGACTTATCAGGGTGGCAATCAGGGAAGCCCGAATGGAACTGCAAATTCAGATAACTACAACAAAGGAGGAGGTATCGGGAAAGGCGTTTCGTATAGCCTTGGCGGACGTTCGGCGCTCAAACTCCCGCTTCCTTATTACCCAGGGAATGAGGAAGGACTCGTGGTAGTACAAGTTACTGTCGATAAAAATGGCAATGTGACGAAAGCGACTACCGGGGGCAAAGGTTCAACCACTTTGTCGCCTGAATTGCTCGCTGCTGCACAAAAAGCTGCTATGCTGGCTAAATTTAATGTCGACAACAATGCTCCCGCTTTTCAGCAGGGAACCATTACCTACCGCTTTGTACTGGATTAAAACCTGTTTCAATTTTCCATTTTCCACCAAAAAGTAAATGTCCTGTACTGTCCTGATGTTTCAATAAATTCTTTTATTTTTGTCGAAATTCAAACTTAACCTGACTAATCTATGAGAAACTATTTATTGGCTGCAACAGCTTTTCTATTCCTTACTTTTTCCTGCAAACAGGCAACGCCGCCTGAACCCGTTGGCGCTTTACCAACAGAACATCAGTTAAAGTGGCACGATCTGAATTTCTATGCTTTCGTGCATTTCAACATGAATACGTTTACCGGCAACGAATGGGGTTTTGGCGATAACAACCCCGGGACTTTTAACCCGACGGAACTGGATTGCCGCCAGTGGGCGCGAGTTTGTAAGGAAGCTGGGATGAAAGGCATCATCATTACGGCCAAGCATCACGATGGGTTTTGTTTATGGCCATCGGCATATACCGAATATTCAGTAAAAAATTCACCGTGGAAAGGTGGCAAAGGCGATGTGGTCCGTGAATTATCGGATGCATGCAAGGAATTTGGGTTGAAATTCGGCGTTTATCTTTCACCTTGGGATCGGAACCATGCAGACTATGGAAAACCAGTGTATGTTGAATATTTCAGAAACCAGTTGCGCGAATTGCTCACCAATTACGGAGAGATTTTTGAAGTTTGGTTCGATGGGGCAAATGGTGGAACTGGTTATTATGGCGGGGCCAACGAAAAACGCTCGGTCGATAAAACGACTTACTACGATTGGGAAAATACATTTAAGCTGGTTTACGAATTGCAACCACAGGCAATTATTTTTAGCGATGGCGGCCCCGGCTGCCGTTGGGTTGGCAATGAAGACGGTAACGCATACGAAACAAACTGGAACACGCTGAATCAGGCTGAATTTGCTCCGGGAGTAGCAAATGTTGAAGATTTGCATTACGGACAGGAAGACGGTACGCATTGGCTCCCGGCTGAAGTTGATGTTTCTATTCGTCCGGGATGGTATTATCATCCGTACGAAGACCTTCGGGTGAAAACCTTGCCTCAATTACTCGATATTTATTATCGTTCGGTGGGCAATGGGGCTAATCTTCTGCTCAATTTTCCGGTTGATAATCGCGGTGTGATTCATGAAAATGATGTCAAAAATATTTTGAAACTGAAAGAACAGTTAAACCTGGATTTTTCCAATGACTGTGCAAAAGGGAAAACTGTATGGGCAAGTTCTGTGCGGGGAAATAAGTTTAAAGCCAGAAATTTAACCGATGGCAACCCCGAAACATACTGGTCGACTCCGGACAGTGTAAAATCGGCTTCAGTAGAAATTGATTTAGGACAGGAAACGGAGTTTAATCGCTTGTTGATTCAGGAATATATCGCTTTGGGACAACGGGTTCGTGGGTTTTCAGTAGAGATTATGAAAGATGGCAAATGGGAGAAAATTGCCAATCAATCGACCATCGGCTACAAACGAATTTTACGATTGCCGACCATGAAAACCAATAAGCTCCGGATTCATATTGATGATTCAAAAGCATGTCCGGTACTGTCGAACATTGAAATCTACAATGCCCCGAAGGTGCTTGCCGAGTCACAGATTGTGAGAAACAAGCAGGGGATGGTTACGATTGAAAACGCCGATTATGAAACAACCGTTTTTTATACAACTGATGGAACAGAACCTTCTGCGAATTCCGTTCAATATAAAGAGCCTTTTAGGTTTGGAAAAGGAACTGTGAAAGCCATTGTTGCCGATATATCTTCTGGAAAAACAAGTCCTGTGAGTGTGGCTTTATTCGATATTTTTGCTGAAAAATGGCAGATTGTAAAACCTGCAAACGAAGAAAAAACAGCTTCTGTTTTCGATGGGAGAGAGCAGTCTGCCTGGGGATTTGCATTCGAAAAATTTCCGGCTGAGATAATTGTTGATTTGGGCGAATCATTGAACCTGAAAGGGTTTGCATATACACCTGATCAGGGGCGAGGACAAAAAGGAATCGTGTTTAATTATCAGTTTTTTGTAAGTTCTGATGGAAAAAGTTGGGGAAAACCGTTATCGGAAGGTGAGTTCTCAAATATACAGAACAGTCCGGTGAAGCAGGAAAAAACGTTTAACACAAAGGCCGGACGGTTTGTTAAGTTTGTTGCTTTGTCAACTGTTGGCGACCAAAAAACGTTCAATATTGCCGAATTTTCGGTGATGACAGAATAAAAGTGAGGCTAAATTTATTGACCGGATGACTTCATGTCGTTCGGTCAGTAAATATGGAAGTAGCAGATTTTTATTCTTTTCTGAAATAGATTTCCAGTCTTCGGAACCAGACAAAAAACAGGGCCAGCAACATTCGGGGAAACAATAATATGAGGTAGTTGTAGCCGATGGCAACAAATAGAAGCGGGTCTTCGAGTTGCGAATGCGAAACTGCGATGTGGTGGTTCAACAGGTCGCCTTCTTTTTTCGAAAGTTTGCCGTCTTCGGTTTCGCTGATCATCACTGCGCCGCCGTATGCAAGTCCGAGCGTGTTGGCAACAATCCACAAAAAAGTGGTATTCTCAGGTAGCCCGAATAATTTCAATAGGGGCGCAAATGGCTTTACCAGGTAATCAATCAGCTTGAATTCGTTTAATAATTTTTGAAGGATCATCAGCAGGTTTACCAGGATGATAATTTTCAGGATAGTGTAAAAAATATCAACCGACCAGCCTGTTAATACGGGTAAAAACGACGATGTATTTTTATTATTTTCTATCTGAATATCCTGAAAACTTCCGGGCATCACGAGGTTTAAGAACCATGCAATCATGAATGCCCCCAGCAGGCGGATAATTACCATGCGGGTGGCCGATGAACCGGTTTTTTTCTGAACCGCTGTTTCAATGATCAGGTTGTGGGCAACGAGGCACATCACAGCCAATATGGTTCCTTCGCGTTCGGGAATTGCTACGGTTGTAAGTACTGCTATTGCCGAATAAATATTGGTAAAAATACTGGTGATGAGCACAACAGCTGCAATTCCGGGAAGTCCGATCAGTTTGAATACCGGAGCCGTTACTCCCGCGATCATGTCCAGTATCCCAAAATATTTCAGCAATAAAACAGCAAACGAAACCGGTATGGTAAGTTTCAGCAACCACACGGTGGTTTTCATTCCCTGTTTCAGCGCTTCGTTGATGCTTTTCTTTATTCTGCCCTGAATTTGATTTTCTTTTTCTGTCCGTGCAGTCTTCCTCATGTATCCAATTTGATTTTAAAAAACTCGTTTATCCGATCGACGAAAAACGGAGGGGCAGAACACGGTTTATTGGTGTTGCCGTCGAAAAAAGCCAATACGGTTTCCCCTTTGTTGATCAGTTCCCCTTGTTCGTTATAGATTTCGGTTTTAATCGGGAATTTAACTTTTGGAACCGCCTCCACGATGGTTCTTATTGTGAGTAAATCATCGTAGTAGGCCGATTTTAAATAGGTTATATTTAACGATCGGGCAGGCAGAAGAATGTTTTGTTCTTCAATTTGCTTGTAGGTAATGCCCAGTTGACGGATCATTTCAGTTCTGCCAATCTCGTAATAGCGGGCATAGTTCCCGTAATATACGACTCCCATTTGGTCGGTGTCTTCGTAATACACCCTGATTCTTGTTTCAGAAACCAGCATCGCTTGTTATTTGAAAGGTGAATCCGGCTCTTTTGCCATATGGTTGAAACTCAGTTTGTCGAGTAGTTTCGGGAGAAATTTTCCAAGGAAAACAGTTAATTTCCCTTCCGTAAAAGTCAATATGAGTTCTCTCTTTCGTTTAATGATTGCACGAACAATGTGGCGGGCACATTCTTCGGAACTCATCATTTTGCTTTCGTCGCGCGGGGTTTCGCCCTGTTGCGAGCCATCGGCGGTGAGGGCAACCTGCCTGACTTCGGACGCAGTGAACCCCGGTGCGGCAACCAGCACATGGAGTCCTGTTTTCAGGTTTTCGGTGCGGAGTGCGTCCAAAAATCCACGAATGGCATATTTTGAAGCCGAATAGCCGGTACGTCCGGGAAGTCCGATATATCCGGCGATGGAGATCACCCCAACCACTGTTCCTTTCGATTTCAGCAAATGAGGCATGGCGTATTTGGTGCAAAAAACTGTTCCCCAGAAATTTACATTCATCAGTTGTTTCATCACGTCCAGTTCGAGATCGGCAAAAAGCGCCCGCATCGAAATCCCTGCATTGTTGATCAGAACATCGATTTTTCCGTAGCGCTGAAATGCCTGTTCAATCAGGTTTTTACAGTCTTCGTCCTTGCTGACATCGACTTTTACCGAAATTATTTCAGTTCCTGGAAGTTCTTTTTCCAGCTCCTGCAAGCGGTCGATACGGCGGGCTGCAAGCGCCAATTTTGCCCCCCGTGCTGCGCATTCTTTAGCAAGCGCTTTTCCTATGCCGGACGAGGCACCCGTGATTACTACTACTTTACCTTTCATGATAAAAAGATTTTGTTAGCAAAAGTAATTTTTTCGGTGGATTGATTCCGAATATTACAGAAAACATTTGTCCGTAAAATCTGTAATTTTTCAGGTTTAATTGGTCTCTTTATTTGCATTTAAAGAAAATGATTTTACCTTTGCAACCGCTTTTGAAAAACAAAAGCACATTGAGGATGACTCAGTAGCTCAGCAGGTAGAGCACATCCCTTTTAAGGATGGGGTCCTGGGTTCGAATCCCAGCTGGGTCACCAAATTAAATTTTAAAGCTTTGTAAATCATTGATTTGCAAAGCTTTTTGTTTTGTGCGAACGGATAGAGGGGACTGACAAAGTCAAATCAAAAAGGTTGAGGAAAGTAATTTTTGCTGCATTAAGATTTAGAAGAATATGGATGTATTCTTTATCGCGGAATTCTTTGCAATCGCATTATCTCCATTCGTGTATCTGCGTTATAAATAGTTACTTTCAAATTCTAAAATCTTTTAATACTTTAGCCGCGGGATGGGTCTCAAAATAAGTATAAGATTCGATGACGCAAAGCAATTTATTTGTTCGCATATCATTTCATATAGATGGTGGAATTAACTGAACATACTGAAGATAACGTTTTGTGGCAAAATATTAAAGCAGGCGACAAAGGCTCCTTTAACCGGCTTTTCAGAAAATATTACTCCGAATTGTACTATTATGGCATTAAAATTCTTCCTGATCCGGATTTTGTCAAAGAATGTATTCAGGAGGTTTTCATTCGAATTTGGGAAACCCGGGGAAAATTAGCAGATGTACAAAATGCAAAATCGTACCTTGTTGTTTCGGTGAGAAGGATGATCTTGGCCCGGAAACAGAAAAACAAGCATACCAAAAACTTTGAAATCGGACAGGCAGAGAATTATTCATTCTTTTTCGAGGTCAACGAGTTTGAAAGACATGACGAGATTTCAGATGAAATTCGCCAGGTTTTGTTGTCTGCCATCAATTCAATGACAAAAAAGCAACGGGAGTTAATCATGTTGTTTTTTTACCACGAATTATCTTATCCGGAAATTGCACAGGTTACAGGGATTAGTGTCCAGGCTGTACGAAACCTCATGTATCGTACCTTAATTCATTTGAGAGAAGCACTAGGAGAAAAGTCTTTAAATTCAATGAGAAATATGTTTTTCTTACTTTTTTCTTCCGTGCAGCAAAAAATATGAAATAATTTGATGATGCTTTTCTAATTTTTCTCTCTCTAATAGCAAATCATATTTTTTTTGATCTGCTATGAAACGAGCCGAAGATATTTCAATCCTGGTAACAGACAAAAAGTTTCAAAAAATCCTTTTAGAGTGGACAAGACTTAGCGAGGAGAAAAAAACGGAAGTTTACCGGGAATATGAGCTTACTGCAAAAGATGTTGAGATACTGCAGCAACTTTGGCTTGGGCTCGATTTTCATCCGTTTGAACACTCTCCTGAAGTTATTCAAAGTGCCTTAGATGAAACTATTTGGGAACTTGCTGAACGAAACAATGGGGCAACGCAACGAGTTGGATTCCGGAAATTGCAGGAACAATTTTCAAAAATTGCGGCCATATTAATTATACCCATCCTGCTATATACAGCGTACTTTCAATTTTTCAAAATTGATACTTCTGCACTGGCCACATCACAACAAACAATCACCGTTAATTCTCAGCCGGGAACTATCTCGAATATAATATTACCCGATGGCAGCAAAGTATACCTGAATGCAGAAAGCTCTGTTTCATATCCCAACTATTTTAATAGCTCTGAAAGAAACGTATCAGTAAAAGGAGAAGCCTATTTCGAAGTAGTCAAAAATAAACATACACCAATGATTGTTTCGGTCGGCAATGTTAAATTGAAAGTGTATGGTACTTCTTTTAATGTAAATGCGTTTCCTTCCGACAAATATGCAAAAGTGACATTGGTGGAGGGAAGTGTTTCCTTATCATTGTCGCTCGGAAAGATTAAAGGGAAAGATGAATTTTTCATTGAACCAGGGCAAACAGTCACATTTTATGATGATTCGAAGAAGTTGGTTGTTGAAAACGAAAACGCATTCCTGTATACGGCCTGGAAAGACGGAACTCTGGTATTTAAAAACAATACTTTTGATTCGGTCTTAACCCGCTTGTCACGCAAATTTAATGTGGATATTGAATTGAAAGACCAATCGTTGGCAACAATACCCATGGATGCGACCTTCCGAAATGAAAATATTAATGAAATTTTAAGGCTATTATCACTTAGTACGCCTTTCAGATATTATTACGGGAATTCCCAAAAGTTATCCGACGGAAGTTATGCGAAAAGTAAAATCTATATAGAAAAGAATAAGGATTAAAACATATTGCCTATGTGCAAAAAGGATACAAAAACAAATGCAAGGAGAAGTTAGGGCCTTCCCCTTGCATCACTAAATTAATCAATTGGAATAACTAATTAATTAACACAAAAGTATGAAAAAAAAAGTCGTTTATGACTCAGGAGGAATTACAATATTCTTTCTGAAAAAAAAATTATTAAAGATGAAACTAACTTTTCTGTGTTTGTTGCTGAGTTTTGCTCAACTTATGGCGAGCGATGTTTTTTCTCAATCAACCCGGCTGACATTAAATCTAAAAGACGCTCGTGTTGAAGATGTATTGATAAAAATAGAAGAACAAAGTAATCTTTACTTTATTTATAACCGCGAAGTTGTAAATGTAAACCGCAAGGTAGATGTATTGTGTACCGATCAAAAAATCTCAGATGTTCTTACGAATCTATTTAATGGGACAAATGTTTCCTTTGAAATACAGGATCTTCACATTGTATTGAAAAGTAATTCTGAATCATCTACACAACCTGCTTCCGTTTCCGGTAAAGTCACCGATTCATCAGGGCAGCCCCTTCCAGGGGTCACTGTTGTAGTAAAAGGTACTACAACCGGAATTATTACAGATCTTGATGGAAAGTACTCACTGAACAATATTCCGGGCGATGCAACACTGGTTTTTTCGTTTGTGGGAATGAGAATGCAGGAAATTCCGCTTGATGGAAAATCCTCAATTAATGTAAAAATGGAAGAAGATAGCATTGGTATTGAGGAAGTTGTTGCTGTTGGCTATGGTAAGCAGAAAAAATCAAATGTAACTGGATCTGTTGCTACAGTAGAAGGTACTCAACTTACAAGGGTACCTGTTGCAAATATCAGTCAAGCTCTTTCGGGAAAACTGCCAGGTCTAATTGTCGATCAAAATAGTGGACGCCCTGGATCAGATGGTGGGAATCTTTACATTCGAGGTTTTGGTGCAAATCTTGGTGGTGTGCAAGGTGAGAGTCCATTAGTAATCGTAGATGGTTTTGAAAGAAGTTTTGACGAGTTAGATCCTTATGAGATCGAAAGTATCACTATTTTAAAAGATGCATCCGCTGCTGTTTATGGAGTGAGAGCTGCTACAGGAGTTATCCTGGTAACTACCAAAAAGGGTATTATTAGTAAGCCTGTCATAACTTACAATGGAACTTATTCTTTAACTGAAAATATTCGCTATCCTGAATTAGCAAATTATCAAGAATATCGAAAAGTTCTGAGTCAACATGCAAATGGAGCAGGTTGGGAATTGACAGGACTCATAACCCCCGAAAGGGAAGCTGCATTGAATAACGGTGAGATCGAAGGAACAGACTGGTTAGATGTCGCCACCAGAGATTTTGCACCCCAACAAACTCACAATATTAATGTAAGGGGAGGGAGTGAAGCTGTAAAGTATTTTACTTCTTTGGGATATCTTGATCAAGGATCGATGTGGTCTTCCGGCGATTTTGGCTTTCGCCGTTATAATGGTAATATTAATCTCGATTTTAAAATTTCAAATAATCTGAAAAGTTCTGTAAACTTAGGCTGGAGAAGGGAATTGCGGTCTGAAACAACTGCTGTTGGTTCTACAGCAACAGTGGATCTTTTTAATATTGCATTTTCCGATCCAGGTTTGCCAAGTACACTACCTGATGGAAGATTGCCAATCTCTAATATGACTAATCCATGGAGTCCTCTTGCTGCAACAAATAAAAAAATCGCTGGTTCGGATGAAGATCAAAGGGATATTTTAACAGGTAGTATAGAACTTCAGTATTCTATTCCAGGAATTGAAGGGCTATCGGTTAAAGGAGCTACCGGTTACACTGATAATATTCGTTATGAGAAAACTTTAAGAAAACCGTATTCGCTTTGGGCCTATAATGGAACTAATTATGTTAATGAGCAAGTTGCTAATAGTGGTATTACCAGCTTAACCGAATATAGTTATAGATTTAATCGTTTAACGACCCAATTAAGCCTTAACTATAATAACACCTTTGGTGATCATTATTTAGGGGGCCTATTGCTCTTAGAAGATACAAAAGACGACAATCATAATGAATGGGTTACTGGGAACGATATGATTTCGGCAGAAACACCATATTTATTCACTGCGAATCCTGATGCTATCACAGCTGGCGGAAATGCTTCTGAATACGGCAAGCGTGGACTTGTAGGTCGATTAAACTATAACTACAAAGAAAAATATTTATTTGAATTTTCTTTTCGGAATGATGCATCATCCTACTTCCCAGAAGCTACTCGGAACGGTTTTTTTCCCGGAGTATCTGCAGGTTGGGTACTAAATAAAGAAGCATTTTTACAAGACTCTAAAACTATTAGCAACTTAAAGCTTAGAGCTTCTTATTCACGTCTTGGAAATGATGCAGCTAATGGTTATGCCTATATTGAAGGATTTGATATTTACAGAGGTGGCAATGGATATATTTTTAATGGTAAGTACCAGACTGCGATTAGAACTACAGGAATACCTAATTCATCAATAACCTGGCAATTATCTGATCTTTATAATATCGGAATGGACGCCTCTTTTTTTAATAGAAAATTGGGAGTTGAATTAGATGTATTTTACAGAAAGAGAAGTGATCTACTTGCAATAGATACCGGGGTTACCATTCCCGAAACCACCGGTGCAAATCTATCTTTAGCAAATCTTGAATCTACTGACAATAGAGGCTTTGAATCAGTTGTTAATTATCGCGGTAGTATCAAAAATTTGAAGTTTAACATTTCAGGAAACTTAACATGGGCTAGAGAGAAATATTTAACTCAAGTTGAACCAGAAGATTATGGTGATCCGGATTTAGAAAGAATTGAAAGGTTAAGTGGAAATTATATTAACCGAACTTTTGGGTACTTATTTGATGGATTTTTTACTCAGGAAGAATTAGATAACTTATCAATTGATTATTTTAGTGGTCAAAACGGAGCATTGAAGCCAGGAGACATACAACTGAAAGATATTAATGGTGACAATGTGATTGATAGTAGAGACCGTAAAATTATAGGAAAAAGTGACGTGCCTGAAACAGTCTTTGGCTTAAATGTACAATTAGAGTGGAAAAACTTCGATTTTACCATGTTCTGGCAAGGATCTGCGGGCTTTAATCAGTATTTCAATGGTCAAGAACGTGGTATGTGGGTATCGAGCGGTGGCGCCAGAAATCCCTATAAATATATAGTTAGTCGGATATGGACAGAGGAAAATCAAGGTGTTGGAGCCGAATTTCCAGTAGATATGACTGGTCCTACATGTAATTTGGTTATCGATAAGTATCTTCTTGATTCTAAATATGTACGCCTAAAAAATTTAGTGGTAGGTTATTCTTTACCAAATGCAATTTTAAGAAATGCCGGAATCACAAAACTTAGATTATACCTAAGCGCAACTAATTTAATTACAATTGATAATTTAGGTTTTTATCCGTTTGATCCAGAATTAGGTGGAAATCTTGATTATCCCGCACAACGAGTTTTTTCATTTGGATTAAATATTAGTTTATAAAAAATAAATATCATGAAAGTCTTTAAATATTTACTTTTCATATTCGCACTACCATATATGGTTTCTTGCGAAAATCCATTAGATTCTACATCTTTAGATATAATTAACAGCAATGTTGTTTGGAAAGATAAGTCTCTCGTTGAAGCATATTTTGCAGATATCTTAAACAGGACCGATGTAGCTTATCAGCCCACTTATCAAGAAAATTTTTTATGGTATGCGGCCACCACTTTAAGCGATGAGGGAAGATTTAGAAGCAATGCTGCTCCATATACCGATGCGAATGGAGCTGTAAGTGGGACTAATACCAATCACATTCTTGAGTATTGGAGATGGGGCCTGTTAAGGGATATAAATACTGCAATAGCGGAACTTGAGGATTCAGAAAACAGCATTGATGAAACCTATAAGGAAATGCGTTTAGGGCAGGCCTATTTTTTAAGAGCGATGGTGTATTTTAATATGGTTAAAAGATATGGAGGAGTTCCTATTATTACTGAAGTCCAGGATCTAAATCTTGATCCAGAAGAATTGAAAGTGCCCAGAAGCACTGAGAAAGAAACTTATGATTTCATAGCTTCTCAATTTGACAAAGCCATAGAACTTTTGAAAGATAAGTCAACAGGTAAATATCAACCGTCTGTAGATGCTGCTTATGGTTTTAAAAGTAGGGCGATGCTATATGCTGGTAGTATTGCGCAAAATGATGCAAAATTACCTTTCCATAAAGAAGGTTTGGTTGGTATAAATCTGTCTGAAGCATCACGTTATTACCAGTTGTCGTTAGAAGCTTCCCAAGCCTTGCTTCCTGCCCCATTTGGCACTGGATCCTATGCCCTTAGGCCAGGAGCAACGGTAGCTCAATACAGGCAAATTTTTGATGTCATTGATAAAAGTAATGATACTGAAACAATCATGTACCAACAATTTAATGGTCAGGGAGGAATTGAAAATGCAGCTGATGTTTCACTTCTTCCCCGAGCTCTACCTGAGCATGTAGGCTGGGGAGCTAACCTAAATGTTTATTGGGAAACTGTCAAATGGTTTAATTATAGAGATGGTACCTCGGGAGAGTTATTGCCTGATGGATCAGGATTATTGGATAATAATGTTGGGCCGAATAAGTTTTATGATTTAAAAAAACTATTTGGAACCAGGGATCCGCGATTTGGTGCTTCAGTAGCTTACCCAGGGTACATATTGAAAGGATATCCTGCTTATTTTCACAAAAGTGTAACTAACAATGCAGCCGCTGATGCTGCAGGAGTGCCAAGAGTAGCGGCAAATCAAAATCGTACACGATCGGCTATTTGTGACATAAAAACAGCCAATACCACAACTCCTGTCCCTGTTTTAGATTTAGGTAATAATAATTATATGGTAATGCGTATAGGTGAGATATACCTTAATTATGCCGAGTGCGCATTTGGTTTAGGTCATACAGTTGATGCTTTGGCAGCGATAAACGCTATAAGACTCAGAGCAGGTATGCCTGAACTTCTTTCTCTAACATATGATGATATTAAAAATGAAAGAAAATTAGAGTTGAGCTTTGAAAATCATCGATATTGGGATTTAAAAAGATGGAGAGATGCCGAAGGGCCGCTTAGCAAACAGTACAGAGGTATTGATTGGATATGGAATGTTGCAGAAGACACCTATTCTATTACACTTAAGAATGCTGAAACCCTTACTCGGTTATTCAAACCTCAAGATTATTATTTACCAATTCCGCTTGACAACATCCAGAATAATGATGCCTTGATTCAAAACCCAGGCTTTGAACTGTAAGAATTTTGTATAGGTGTTTATGCTATAAATAAATAGGTATCTGTTGGAAAGAGAAAAAAGTGATACCGAATTAGCCCCTTTTTATTTGGCAATAAACTACCCCGAGGCAGAGCCATTGAAGTATTAAATGGAGTTTGCTTTGCAAATATATATTTATTTCCGACCCAAAGGGTCGGGGAATTGAACCACTTTAGATTGAACCATTTAAAATAGAAGAATGAACGCAATAAGAGTATTCTTTTTACCGCTTTTAATAAGTATATCTTCATGTGTTATATGCGCACAATCAGTTAAAACCAAAAAGAAACCCAACGTTGTGTTTTTTTTGGTAGATGATTTGGGCTGGACAGATATAGAACCTTATGGTACTCCATTTTATGAAACTCCGAATCTTAAAAATCTGGCATCTGAATCAATGCTTTTCACCAATGCGTATGCTGCCTGTCCGGTTTGTTCACCTACCCGTATAAGTATCATGACTGGAAAATATCCGTCAAGATTGCAAACAACAGATTATTTTGGAGCGCTACAGCCTGATGAAATTGTAAAAGACTCTATTCGGCGGACCCAGCACCAAATGCTTCCTGCGCCTTACAGAGCCAATTTGCCTTTAGAAGAAGAAACGATCGCAGAAGCATTAAAAAATAGTGGCTACAAAACGTTTATAGCCGGGAAATGGCATCTTGGTAAGACTCAGGAATATTGGCCAGAGAATCAGGGTTTTGATATAAATATAGGAGGCTTTAACTCTGGTCATCCTAAAAGTTATTTTTCTCCGTATAGTAATGCCAAATTGGAAGATGGACCGACAGGTGAGTATCTCACTGATCGACTTGCTGATGAGACTGTTAAGTTTATAGATGAGAATAAAGAAAAACCATTCTTTATTTACTCTGCATTTTATGCCGTACATACACCTCTGCAAGGGAAAAAAGACCTGATTGAAAAATATGAAGAGAAAAAGGCTAGGCTAGGCTTAATCGATAAATTCTCAACGGAAGGGAAAAGCAGTGTGCGCATGAATCATGGTAATGTAATATATGCGGCTATGGTAGATGCAATGGACGAGGCTGTTGGAAAAGTTATTAAAAAGTTAAAGGATGAGAGGATTTATGATAATACGATTATCATCTTTTTCTCGGATAATGGGGGAGAGTCAACCGCAGAGGGTGACCCTACTTCAAACTTTCCTTTGCGTGCCGGAAAAGGCTGGATGTATGAAGGGGGAATTCGTGAACCTTTACTAATAAGATGGCCGAACCATACGAAAAAAGGAAGCATTTGTGAGCAACCTGTAATAAGTACCGACTTTTATCCATCCATACTGGAAATGGCAGGATTACCATTATTGCCTGAGCAGCATAAAGATGGTAAAAGCATAGTCCCAATTTTGGAAGGAAAGAAAATAGAAAGGTCTGCGTTGTTTTGGCATTATCCTCATTATGGCAATCAGGGTGGTGCTCCAGGCTCTGCTATAAGGGATGGAGATTGGAAGTTAATCCGATGGTACGAGGATAACCGGGAAGAACTTTATAATCTAAAGGAAGATATTCGTGAAGGAAAAAATGTTCTTAATGAGAAACCTGAAATTGCTGAAAAACTTCGAAATAAGTTGAATAAATGGCTGAAGGAACAGGATGCAAAAATGCCGTCCCCGAATCCGTATTATAACGTGTTAAAATAGAATTAAAAACCGATTTGATATTATATATTTACGATAACATTTAACTGAGCTATGTACACTAAAAAACCTCATCTCCTTTTTGTCTTACTTGTAATTTTTTTCACGGGTGTATTGTCTGTAAACGCGGTAGCACAAAACATTCACCTTACTTCTGTCAAACCTGTATTCTCAACCCAACGTATCGGGAAACTTACTACCAGCGCCGACAGTAGTGGTCGTGTTCCACAGATTGGCATCCGTAAATTTACATTTGGATTGAACACGTATGCGAATAGCGAAATAGTCTATATTCTAAATGGTAAATACAGCCATTTTGAAGCTTGGGTAGGGTTGGAAAGCAAGGAGACTAAAGCTGAAGAGGCCTTTAGCCAGGTAGATGGAAAGGTTGAATTTAGCGATGTAGGGAAGGTCACTTTTCAGGTTTTTACCGATGGCAATAAAGTATACGATAGCGGTAGTATGGATGCAACCACATCCGCCAAACAGGTTCAGTTAGATGTTTCCGGAGTGAATGAATTAGAGCTTTTTGTAATCGATTTAGCTACAGGCGGCAATCCAAACCATTCAAAAAATACGGCAAAAGTTAATTGGGCCGATCCGATGTTGACCTTGTCGGCAGAGAAACAAAGCAGCGAAACAACCAAGGCAGTTTATGAAGTAAAAGGCGGAAATTCCACCACCGTTAAATTAGATCAAAATGGCAGGATAGCCGGTCTTTTTACAAACTCAGGAAAAAAGGAAGTATCAGGTGGTACAAATCTTCCCGGATGCCGCGAAATAAAATTATTAGAAGCAAAAAAATTGCCCGGTGCCGGTATGCAATTTTCACATCTTTTTGAAGATGCAAGAGGAAACCAGTGTATTGTTACTGAAAGTTTCAGGCCAACCGAAAACTCGGTACGATGGGATGTTGACATTACAGGCAATGGAAATCCTTGGAGCTCTGCCATTGTTAGTTCTATTAAAATGCCGGTAGCAAAAGATACCCGATTCTGGACAGCATGGTCGCACCCCGACCTTATTGGACAAGGATATTGGAACAATGAAAAATTAAAAACCGAGTGGATCGATCCATTGCAAATCCGCTCTTTCACCAACAGTTCGCGATGGTTTGGTGGAAACCCACTGATGTATGTACCTACTTCGGGTGATTTATTTTCTATCCCGATTGCCACATTCATCAATGATAAAACAAAAGAAGGTTTTAGTTTCATCCAGTCGCCGGAAGATAGTTTATTATACATGAAGTTAGTTACAACAGAGGATGGAACAATGGAATTTCAACGTCGCAACCATCGTATAGAAAAAGGACGACATGTGCGTTTCGCGATGGATCTGGTAACCCATGAGAACGATTGGCGCAGCGGCCTGGGCTGGATGGTAAAACGTTATCCGGCTTATTTTGAGCCTGCTAATCCCAAAGCACATGATGTTGGCGGATGCGGTGCCTATTCAAGTTGGGAAGGCGAATTGGATGCGGACAAATTGAAAAAAATGGCTTTTAAATTTAACTGGAAGGCCAGTTTTGACTTTCCTTATATGGGCATGTTTCTTCCGCCTGTAGCCGAATGGCAAACATTCGCTACCTCGGCAGAAGCTAAAAAAGATCCATGGGTGAGAACACCTTATAAAGGGGCTCCAACTTCCAGGACCCAGCTTGAAAACTATTCCGCGTTAATGAAAAGCTACGGATTTCACGTACTCAATTATTTTAATGTTACTGAGTTCGGAACCAAAGTTAAAGGTCCTGAATCGGTAAATAAAAACGTGAAGGAAGAAGACCTCTGGAAAAATTGCAACGATTTTCTGCACACAAAAATCGCGGACGGGATTTTATACAATAAAGATGGAAGCGGCGATTATTACAAGACCTGGGGCGATGCGATAGTTATGGACCCGGGCGCGAAAGATTACCAGGATTTTATTATCGAACAGGCACAGCGGCAAATTGATTACCTGCCCTCATCATCAGGAATATGTATCGACCGGATGGACTGGCTGACTTATTTAAATATCAATGCTGACGACGGAATGACCTGGTATGAAGGTAACCCTGCCCGTTCATTGTTTAATTCATGGAGAAGCCTGATGGAAAGAATGGGACCGATGATGCATAAACGCGATTTGGTTATTTTCCTTAATCCAATGGTGGCCATGAGGCTGGATATGATGAAGCATGGCGATGGAATTTACAGTGAGCACAACGAATTGGGGCCCGGGCTGAATTCAAGTGTATTTCTTGGCCTCTGCAAGCCGGTTGTGGCATGGACCTGGGATGAAAAATCATTTGAACCAGATCCGGATTATTATTTGCAGCGCTTCCTTTACCTGGGCGTATTCCCATCGGCCCCGGTTCCAGATAACAATCATGAGATAAGCCCCGGCGAATTCTCGGACAAGTGGTATCTAAAATATGGCTCCCTGTTCAATTCCATGATGAAACGCCAGTGGGTATTAAAACCGAACATTATATCTGTGGTAAATAATGACGCTAAAGCCAACTTTTTTACTGTTCCCGATGGGTATGTTATGCCCGTAGTAATGGCAGAAAAAGGTCTGAATAGCGTTGATATTACTGTTAATATTCTTCAAAAAGACTACCTGATAGATGTGTTGCTCCCCGGCGATGAGAACCCTGTACAACTCATAACGAAATCGGATAAAAATGGAAAGCTGTTGTTGTCTGTACCTTTAAAGGACAGGTGTGCATTAGTAAGGTTTAAACTGAATAAATAATTGGTGGGTCTGCCAGAAGCAAGATAATCTATTTTTTAAACAGATAATCCATTTGTAATACGAGTTATCAGCCTAATTTTAACTCTTGTTTAGGATGATTGTATCATCGTTTGTCCATTAAACGACGAGAATGATCTTTGTCAAAAATTAAAAAAAAGTGATAAACCTATAATACAAAATGAAAATGTTAAACCTACTAAACTTATCGGTCATTAAAAGCCTCAAATCAATCGATCGAATTATGTTCGTGATCATTATTTCTGTCTGGTCGGCCATTCAGGTTACTGCATCAGATAACATTCAGGGAAATGATGTTATAACAAAGACCACATCTCCTCAGGGATGGATCATTAAAACCCGCTCATCTGTTTACCAGATTATAGTTGATAAAAACGGACATGTAAAGCCTGTTTATTATGGGGCTGTGGCCCAGGTTGATCTGGGAAGGAAGAATGCTTCGTGGTTTGAGGGAGTAGATGAAATCCCGGTTCGTGGCGGTTGGGCCGATAAAACACCAATGTTGGAAGTGGTATTTAAGGATAATGTCAGAGATGCCGAACTTCAGTATCAAAGCAGTGATATTACCGTTATTGAAGGAAGACAAACGCTTAAAATAGTCCAGAAAGATAAGTTCTATCCGTTAGAAGTTACTTCATACATCCGTGTTGCAGAAGAGTTTGATATACTGGAAAAATGGACGGAAGTGAAAAATACTGGAAAAAAAGACGCTATAAAAATAGAAAATTTGCAATCCGGAAGTGTGGTTTTGCCCGCGAATGAGTACATGCTTAACCACATGGCTGGTAAATGGGGACACGAGTTTCAACCTGTTGAAACAGAGCTTACGCCTGGTGTAAAAACGTTGCAGTCAAAAGATTTTAAATCAATGACAAATCCTGCATGGTATCTGGTAAGGCCGAAACGCGATAATAATAACGAAACCGAAGGTCCAGCTTGGTATGGAACCATTGCGTACAGCGGTAACTGGCGGATGGATTTTGATAAATTCTACGACGGCAATTTGCAGATTGTTGCAGGCATAAATTTTTGGGACAGTGATTGGATTTTAAAACCCGGTGAAATATTTACAACGCCAAAATTTATTACCGGTTATTCGCAAAACGGATCAGAAGGCGCTGCACAATCCATTTCGGCTTATATTCGGACGACAATATTGCCAATAACGCATCGAAATGACCTTAGGCCTGTTCTTTACAACAGTTGGTATGCGACCACGTTTAATGTAAACGAGGGTCAGCAGCTGGCTCTGGCGAAAATTGCAAAAGAAATAGGAGTTGAGATGTTTGTAATCGATGATGGCTGGTTCAAGGGTAGAACCAATGATCGCGCAGGGCTCGGGGACTGGGAGGTCGATAAAACGAAGTTTCCGAACGGGCTTCAGCCGCTCATAAAAAAAATAAATGATATGGGTATGCAGTTTGGCATTTGGGTCGAACCTGAAATGATAAATCCAAACAGTGATCTGTACCGGGCGCATCCCGACTGGGTGTTTAACTTTCCCAACCGCGAACGGACGGAGCACAGAAACCAGTTGATGCTTAACCTCGCCAGGGAAGATGTATATCAGTACCTGTTAAAGTCGCTGACTAAGTTACTTGAGGAAAACAACATCAAATTTATTAAATGGGACCACAATCGCACCTTGGCTCAACCTGGTTGGCCCGATGCTCCTGTTGAAATACAACGAGAAGCAAGAATGCAATACATTGACAACTTATACAGGCTTATTGACGAATTAAGGAAAAAATTTCCTGACGTATGGTTTGAAAATTGCTCAAGCGGGGGTGGCAGGGTTGATTTGGGTATGATGCAAAGAATGGATCAGGCCTGGACAAGTGACAACACAGATCCTCTCGATCGTATCCTGATACATTATGGATACCTGAATATTTTTCCTGCAAACACGATGGTTTCGTGGGTAACGCAACAGAATTTTCATCAGCAACTACCGCTCGATTATAAGTTTGACGTTTCGATGAGTGGAGTACTTGGAATTGGCAATGATTTGAACGGGTGGAACGAGCAAGATAAAATGGTAGCAAAAGAAAAAATCGCGCAGTATAAGCGTATCAGGCCAATCGTGCAAAAAGGAACTGTTTACCGGCTGATTTCACCTTTCCGGGAAAACAAAAGTTCATTGCAATATGTGTCTTCCGAAGATGGTTCATGTGTGGTTTTTTGCTATAATATGGGTGAATATTTATCCGGGAGTATGTCGGTTACCAGAACAAGCACCCTTTTGAAATTAAGAGGTTTAGATAAAGATAAACTGTATAAAATAGAAAAACTGGGATTGCCGGCAGATAAGCAAATCCGGGAACAGTATACTGGAAACTTTCTGATGAATGTAGGATTGGATTGGCCGGTAAAAGGGGCTAATAAGAGCTTGATTTTGCTGCTTACGCCCGGAATGTAATACTCTGGTAATTGACTGCATTTCCTGGTAACAATAAGGAGCTGGAGAAACATTTTTTCGGATATTAATTATCAGTAATTTGGATGATAGGAATACGAATTTTACAATTGAAAAAAAACATCAACGAATGAATATAAATAATAAACGCTTGACGGTTGAGTTAGAAAAGAAACCGGATTTTGATGCCTGTATGGACAGAATCTATGCATGGTATAATCAGGAGATAATTGACCGGGCTCCCATTCGGTTTGCTGCGCACAATGCCGAATACAGTGAAGGACACCTCCTGCAAGGCAGATCCTGGCCTACTTTAAAAGATCGTTGGTGGGATACTGATTATCAAATTGAACTGTTTGAACATCAATTAAAACATTCCGTGTTTAATGCGGAAACCTTTCCTGTTTTTTGGCCAAATCTTGGGCCTGAAGTTTATACCGCTTTTTATGGCGTTGAACTGGAATATAGGGAAGTTACTTCTTATTCTGTTTCGAACCTTAAAGATTGGTCACAACTTGATAATATAAAACTCGACCCGAACAATCCATATTTTCGGAAAATAGAAGAAATGACTTATGCCGCATTGGAACGTTGCACCGGGAAGTATCTGGTCGGATACACCGATTTGCACCCCGGATTGGATTGCGCGGCAGCTTTTCGCGATCCGCAGCAACTTTGTATCGATTTTTTGCTCGAACCCGATGAAGTAAAAAGGTTGATTGATCTGTCGTCCAGAGATTTCATAACTATTTTCGACCATTTCGATTCGATTCTGAAGATGCACGGTCAGCCTTCTGTCACCTGGATGGGAATTCCTTCTTTTGGCAGAATGCATATTCCCAGCTGCGATTTTTCCACCATGATTTCACCCGAACAATTTGAGGAATTTATTCTTCCAATAATTAAGAATGAGGTTAAATCAATGACGCACAATATTTTTCATTTAGATGGAAAAGGCGTTGCCAACCACGTGGATTATATATTGGCCATGCCGGAAATCAATGCCATACAATGGGTGCAGGGGGTTGGCGACGATTTGCCGATCATGCAGTGGGTTCCGTTTATTAAAAAAATCCAGGCTGCCGGAAAATCAGTCGTAGTTGATCTTCATATTTCTGAATTAGATTCGTTTATGAAAGAAGTAAATCCAAAAGGAATACTGCTCTGTATTGATGCCCATCCTGAAATCCAGGCGGATATCATTCGAAAAGTGGAAAAGTGGAAATGATTTCTCAATAGAAATTAAGACTATTATTGGTCGAGTACTTTAACAAATGCAAATAATTTTTTTGATAAAAAAAGCATAAACTACAGCTGGTACATTTTTAAAAGATTCAAAACACATTAAGAAATAAGAATAATATAATGTCGCATTTGCTGTGTGTATGCAATAATTACGATATTGTATTATTCTTATTTCTTAATTCACCTATTCGCAGATATAGAAAATTCAACGCAGATAAATAGCTAAGTTTTAACCGAAGTATTGACTCAAAATAATGTTCTATAACAGGCAATTTTAATTGTATGTTTAAACGATTAAGCAGACATTTGTAATGTTGAATTGAACGTTTACAAAATCAGAATCTTCATATCCTGGTATAATGGCAAAAAGAGTATCATTAAAAGACATAGCGGAGAAAGTGGGTGTTTCAACTGCGCTTGTTTCTTATGTGATGAATGGACAGGAAAAAGAAAAAAGGGTTGGGGCTGACGCTGTAGAACGAATTCGGGAAGTTGCTAATGAATTAAACTACCAACCCAATCGGATTGCTCAAAGTTTAAGAACCGGATCGACCAAAACAATTGGATTAGTTGTTGCTGATATTGCCAATCCATTCTTCGGAAATTTAGCCAGGGTAATTGAAGACGAGGCCAGCAATCATGGTTACACTGTTATTTTTTGTAGTTCCGACGAAGATTTTAATAAATCAGCTTCTTTGATTGATACTTTAGTCAATCGGCAAGTTGATGGTTTTATTATCGCTCCGGCAGAGGGCACAATGAATCAGATAAAAAATCTTCAGGATCGAAAAATACCAGTTGTTTTAATTGACCGCTACTTTAACGACGTAAAAACGAACTATGTTTCACTTGATAATTTTGAAGCATCATTTCATGCAACCTCTTATTTAATTGAAAGAGGATATCGGAAAATCGGGATGGTTGCCTATAAGTCCAGCCTGGTACACATGCAGGAGCGTATTGCCGGCTACACTGATGCGATGAAAAAGGCGATGCTTGAATCCGAAATCAGAATTGAAGAGATCCGATATAGTATGATTCATCCTGATTGCGAAAAAGCAATGAAGAATTTTCTGGAAAATGAGAATAGGAGGGAAGCTATATTTTTTGCAACGAATGCACTTACTATTTCCGGACTGTATATTATTAATCAAAATAATTTAAAAGTCCCCGATGATATTGCTATTGTTGGATTTGACGGAAATGAGGCATTTGATTTCTTTTATTCGCCATTAACTTATATAGAACAACCCATAACCGAAATGGGGAAAAAAGCGGTTTGTATGTTAATGGATCAAATTCATGGATCAAATAAGATTATGCCAATTACCATGCTTCATAAATTGGTTCAACGTAAATCATGTAAATGACATTTTTTTAAATAATTGCTTAAACGATTAAATAAATTTTAAACCAATGAAAAGAATTATTATTTACAGTATTTTTAGTTTTTTCACTATTTGTAGTGTCTATGCTCAATCGACATTTAATGGGCTCGACATGAATCTGGGCAATCTTTCCCGCTTATCGAATGCCAAAACACGTTCGATAAGTCCCGAAAACTTTACCGGTGAAAAAGGTAAAGCTGGCATGGCTAAACCTGAAGATAAAGACAACCTTAACATGGCCAATGCTTTCAGTGCAGCCCGTGATCTGGGACAAGGATGGAAAGTTAACCCCTATGTTCGTATTCAATCAGGAGAAACATTTACAATGGCCGAAATCGAAGGCCCCGGCGCTATTCAGCACATCTGGATGACTCCAACCGGAAACTGGCGATTCTCAATCATCCGCATTTACTGGGACGACGAAACCGAACCTTCAGTAGAATGTCCTGTCGGCGACTTTTTCGGCATGGGCTGGTGCGAATATGCCCCGCTTAATTCGCTGCCCGTCTGTGTAAATCCGGGAAGCGCTTTCAATTGCTATTGGTCTATGCCTTTCCGTAAGAAATGCAAGATCACAATGGAAAACATCAACGATAAAGACCCGATGACCTTGTATTATCAGGTTGATTATACGCTTACTGATGTTCCTGCTGATGCCGCTTATTTTCACGCTCAGTACCGGAGAACAAACCCCAACACGACCTCTGATTATACCATTGTTGACAACATCAAAGGTAAAGGACAGTATGTGGGTGTTTATCTGGCCTGGGGTGTAAACAACAACGGTTGGTGGGGCGAAGGTGAAATTAAATTTTTCATCGATGGCGACAGCAAATTTCCGACTATCTGCGGAACCGGAACCGAGGATTATTTTTGTGGATCGTATAATTTCGACCGTGGCGGACAGTATAAAGAATTCTGCACTCCCTACACCGGGTTGGTACAGGTGATCCGTCCCGACGGTACCTATAAATCGCAACAACGATTTGGTCTTTACCGTTGGCATATCATGGATCCGGTACGTTTTGAAAAGGATCTGAAAATCACTATTCAGGATCTGGGTTGGAGACAAGGAGGTCGGTATTTACCACAACAGTCTGATATTTCTTCAGTTTGTTTCTGGTACCAGACCGATCCTCATGCAAAATTTCCCAAAATACCATCGTGGCAGCAACTTGAGGTAAACTAATCTTTCATCTAAATTTCTAGAGATTTAAATAGAATTTAAAATATAGATATATGACAAACAGGCTGATAGGACGCCTTCCTAAAATAGGGATACGTCCGGTTATTGACGGGAGAGAACGTGGTATCCGCGAATCGCTGGAAGAACAAACCATGAATATGGCTAAGACCGCAGCCCGTCTTATCGAAGAAAACGTTCGGTTTTCTTCCGGAGAAAAAGTTGAATGTGTAATTTCTGATGTTACCATTGGCGGAATTGCCGATGCCGCGCGTTGTGCCGATCAGTTTGAACGCGAAGGTGTAGCTGTTTCTTTAACAGTGACTCCATGTTGGTGTTATGGCGCTGAAGTAATGGATACTAATCCGTTGATTCCGAAAGCTGTTTGGGGATTTAACGGGACAGAGCGTCCGGGTGCTGTATATCTGGCTTCAGCTTTGGCTGGGTATTCACAAAAAGGGTTGCCTGCTTTTGGAATTTACGGAAGACACGTACAGGATGCTGGTGACCAGTCGATACCTGAAGATGTTCAGGAAAAAATTCTACGCTTTATACGATCTGGACTGGCAGTTGCCCAAATGAAAGGGAAAAGTTACTTGTCGTTGGGTTACACATCGATGGGTATTGTTGGATCAACCGTTAGCCCTGATTTCTTTTTAGATTATCTGGGAATTCGTACCGAATTTGTGGACATGAGTGAAATCCTCCGCCGAATAGACCAGGAGATTTATGATCCTGAAGAATACCAGAAAGCTTTGTCTTGGGTAAAAGCCAATTGCGTAGAAGGTGAAGACCTGAATAAAAAGCCTTCAACGCCCAAGCAAAAAGTATGGGAATGGGAAACCGTGGTGAAAATGACGTTGATTATGCGGGACCTGATGATTGGGAATCCGAAACTTGCGGCTTTGGGATTTGGAGAAGAAGCCCGTGGACGCAACGCTATTGCCGGAGGATTCCAGGGACAACGTCAATGGACTGATTTTTATCCCAACGGCGATTTCTCTGAAACAATTTTGAATTCTTCTTTTGACTGGAACGGGATTCGGGAAGCTTTTGTATTTGCAACTGAAAACGACAGTTTGAACGGGGTCTCGATGTTGTTCGGACATTTATTGACTAATACCGCACAAATATTCTCTGATGTCAGGACCTATTGGAGTCCCGAATCGGTAGAACGCGTTACCGGTTATAAACCTACTGGTTTAGCCGAAGGTGGTTTCATACACCTGATTAATTCCGGATCAACTACATTAGACGCGACAGCTCGTCAGCGCGATGAAAACGGAAATCCGGTAATGAAAGCGTGGTGGAATATTACTCCGGAAGAAGCAAAAAGCTGTCTGGACAGCACTCGTTGGTGTCCGGCTAATCTGGAATATTTCAGAGGCGGCGGTTTTTCTTCTCAATTCCGTACAGCCGGGCAGATGCCTGTAACGATGTGCCGGATCAACTTAATCAAAGATTTAGGCCCTGTTCTGCAAATAGCCGAAGGTTGGACCATTGAATTACCTGATGAAGTACACTCAGTACTTGATAAACGGACCGACCCAACCTGGCCAACAACCTGGTTTGTTCCACGTACCAATGGACAAGGAGCTTTCAAAGATGTGTATTCGGTTATGGCGGCATGGGGCGCAAATCATGGCGCTATTTCTTACGGTCATATAGGTGCCGATTTAATTACACTGGCTTCGATGCTTCGCATACCGGTTTGTATGCATAATGTTTCAGAAGACAAAGTATTCCGTCCGAGTACCTGGGGCGCTTTCGGAAGCGATCAGGAAGGAGCTGATTACAGAGCCTGTAAAGATTTTGGGCCTCTTTACCATTGATCATTTATATCAAACTAATTCAGAAATAAATGAATAAATCGTTTCACAAAAACGGAACCCGTTTGGTCATTATAGCTCTGACGCTTTTGGCAGTAGCGTGTACGCCACCTGGTCCGAAAAACAGCAATACAATGAATACAACAAAATCGAATTTCGAGAAGGGAACGTATGGTTATGACGTAGCATTTTTTGAAGGTCGGCAGATTTCAACTGTTGAATTAAAAGATGAACAGTCGAAAGCGAGCCTTTTGATTGTGCCAGCTTATCAGGGACGTGTAATGACAAGTTCAGCGAGTGGCGATGCCGGAAAAAGTTTTGGTTGGATCAATTATAATTTAATTGAATCAGGAAAAGTAAGCAGCCAGTTTAATCCTTACGGGGGAGAAGAACGCTTTTGGCTTGGTCCTGAAGGAGGTCCGTTTTCTATCTATTTTCCGAAAGGGAAAGACCAGGTTTTTGAAAACTGGATAGTTCCTAAAGAAATAGATACCACACCTTTCGACGTAATCTCGAAAACACCAACTGAGGTTACTCTTCAGAAAGATTTTTCGTTGATCAATGCTTCTGGTTCAATACTTGAAGTTGGAGTTGAGCGAACCGTCAAATTGTTATCGGGCAGCGACGTTGAGCAGGCCTTACAGATTCCGGTGAACGATTCTCTCAATTTTGTTGCCTACGAATCTGAAAATATGCTGACCAACCGGGGTAAATCGGCTTGGACAGAAAAAAGCGGGTTCCTTTCTATTTGGTTGTTGTCGATGTTTAATCCTTCCGAAAAAGGAGTGGTATTCATTCCCTATAAAGAAGGAGATGACGCTCAGTTGGGCAAAGTGGTAACCGACGATTATTTTGGTAAAGTTCCGGCTGACCGCCTGATTCAGCATAAAGGATTGTTGTTCTTTAAAGTTGATGGAAAATTAAGGAGCAAAATCGGAATTTCGCCTCAACGGGCTCTTCCTTTTTGCGGTAGCTACGATCCCGAAAACAAAGTGTTGACTTTACTGTGGTGTTCAATTCCTGAAACACCCATGAAATATGTCAATTCGAAATGGGGTGAACAAACCGATCCGTTGTGTGGTGATGCTATTAACTCGTACAACGATGGCCCTGCAGACGACGGAAAAACGATGGGGCCATTTTATGAAATAGAGAGTTCGTCGCCTGCTGCAATGTTACAGGCCGGAGAGAAGATCACTCACCGTCAGCGAATTTTTCACATTTCAGGAACCGAAGCTCAGTTAAGCAAGATCACCGAAAAATTGTTTAACACGCCAATTTCTTCCATTAAACAAGCTTTTAACCCATAACATTCATGGAAAGCCATAATCAGATGAATCATTTGGTTATGGCTTTCCTGTATTATCAATACTAAAAAAGAAAAACGAATGAAGAAAAAGTCACTCATTCAGAGTCCGGATGGCAAATCATACTTACTCCCTTTTGCATTAATAACCAGTCTATTTCTCTTGTGGGGATTTGCTCATGGACTACTGGACGTACTCAATAAACATTTTCAAAACATATTGCACGTTTCCAAAGCCCAGTCAGGCTTTGTGCAGTTTTCGCTTTACATCGGTTATTTTGCGATGGCAGTTCCTGCTGGACTGATCATGAAACGTTTTGGCTACAAACGCGGAATCATATTCGGACTTTTGTTGTTTGCAACCGGGGCTTTTCTGTTCTATCCGGCTGCCAAATTCGAATCTTTCTGGCCTTTCCTGATGGCTTTATTTGTGATTGCCTGCGGACTAACCTGCCTGGAAACGGCAGCCAATCCGTACTCAACCGTTTTGGGACCCAAGGAATCGGCTTCTCAGCGTATCAATTTTTCACAGTCGTTTAACGGTTTGGGCTGGATTCTTGGTCCCTTACTCGGCGGCTTACTTATTTTTGGATCAAGTGGAACCGATGCCGGCAAATTCGATTCTCTTCTTGTTCCATACATGTTAATTGGAAGTGTTGTATTGGTCGTTGCCGTTGCTTTTATTTTCACTCCGCTTCCCGAAATTAAGGAAGAAGCAACCCGGGAACAGGATGAAAATCCACCGATGCGCTTGTTATTGAAGCATCCGCTATTTATTCTTGCTGTTGTGACTCAATTTGCATATGTTGCTGCTCAGACCGGTATTAACTCATTTTTTATCAATTATGTGACAGAAGAATTGCCCAACGTGCAGAATCCGATTATGAACATGATGCAACACCTGGGTGCTTTTGGACGGGTGTTTATGCCTCAAAACCCGGAACAGGCTGCTTCGTTAATCCTGGCTTTTGGCGGAATGGGACTCTTCTGGGTCGGTCGTCTGTCAGGCTCATGGTTGCTTGGTTTTATTAATCCCGGAAAACTTCTTGGTCTTTACGGGATCATCAATACCATCTTGGTTTTGTTGGTGGTAATGGGTTTGGGAACTGTTTCAGTAGTGGCATTATTCAGTTGTTATTTCTTTATGTCGGTGATGTTCCCTACCATTTTTGCGCTGGGAATTCGCGATTTGGGAACACTTACAAAAAAAGGCGCTTCTTTCTTGGTTATGGCTGTTGCCGGAGGTGCATTCTGTCCTCCCCTGATGGGATTAATTGCTGACAATATCAACATGGCTACCGGATTTTTTATACCGATGTTCTGCTTCGTGCTGATTGCCTATTTTGGATATTATAACATGAAACAGTCTCCTGTAAAAGTTACTTCTCATATTTAAGTCTATCGTGAAAACCAAATAAAGAACGAAAAAGCTATTAATGTCTTTCCGGCATTAGTGGCTCTTTTTATGTATCTTATCCTGTATCGTGAAACAGAAAGTTCAACATGAAGAAACAGTAAGGTATTATACTTCAAAGTCAGAAAATTATGGCTATTAATAGGGACGACCGGACACCGAATTTTAATAGAAAATCATCTTTTTGTTTTTCTATTTCCTGTTGCAGGTACAACGAATAATGAGAATAGTTAAACATATAATTTTTATTCAGCAACCAATAAATACCAACTAAATGAAACGAATAAACTTAACAGCTTCCGCCTTGATTGCAGTTGTCTGCCTTATGCAAAGCTATTTTGTATTTGCCGGTAATGACCTTGTTCCCGAAGGACATCCGTTTAATGATGTCTATACCGGAAAAAATCTCGACAGAATAGCATTTCCCATCGGGGGAATGGGTGCCGGAATGTTTTGCATGGAAGGAACAGGTTCCATTTCGCATCTTTCTGTAAAAAATAAGCCGGAAATGTATAACGAACCTTTTGCATTCGCTGCAATTAGTGTAAAAAATATTCCCAATGGAGCCAAAGTTTTGGAAGCGCCGGTGCCAACCTGGAAATTCTTCGGACCCAGTAGTACGGGCAACGGCAGCTCTGGCCGAAATTATGGATTGCCCCGTTTCGAAAATGGCAAATTTCTACCACGTTTCCCGTTTGCAAGCCTGGAACTTAACGATAGAGATATTCCCTTGCAAGTTGAAGTTTTGGGATGGAGCCCCTTTGTTCCTACTGACGAAGACAATTCGAGCCTCCCGGCCGGGGCGATGGAATACCGGTTTAAAAATAAATCGGGCAAACCGGTTGACGCTGTTTTTTCGTGGAACTCAAGAAATTTCATTAACGATCGCGGCGGACGGATAACAAAAGCCAGAAATGGGTTCACCTTGGTATCCGATGCCGAAAATTTGGACTCGGGAACCGGCTTTTCTGTTTTCGTTGACGATAATAACGCTGTTGTTGATCATTGCTGGTTCCGTGGTGGATGGTTTGACCCGTTGACGATTCTTTGGAAAACAATTCAAAATGGCGAAACAGTAGCGAACCAGCCAGTGGATGGCGAAGCGCCCGGAGCATCCATTTATGTGCCATTTAAATTACTTCCGGGAGAAGAAAAAACAATTGCAGTAAATTTCTGCTGGTATCTTCCGGTTTCAGATATTTCAATCGGGCAAGCCATAAAAACGGGCCCGGCTTTTATCGGAAAACCTTCGACCGGCAAAGCTCCTTCTCAGCAAAAGGTTTCCGGCTTTATCGGAAACAAACTCATAAACACTTTCGATCCTGCTGGCGACGGACAAACCGGTATCCTGCAATCAGCTCCGTTTAAAGTCGACAAACGTTACCTCTGTTTCTTAGTTGGCGGTGGAAATCTCAAGGATAAAACTTCGGTAAATTTGGTCGTTGATGGAAAAATTGTTGAAACAGCTGTCGGAAAGCAATCAGAAACTTTAGATCAGGCCATTTGGGATTTACAACCTTACTCCGGCAAACAGGCCCAGATTCAGATTATTGATTTGTGTGTAAATCCTTGGGGGCATGTTTTAGCTGACCAGTTTGTTCTGACAGATAATAAAAACGAAAATCTGAATGCACTTTCCAGTTCTGCTGTATTGATTGAAGATTTCGAGAAAAATGATTTAGGTACATGGACGGAAGTCAAAATTGATGAAAGCAAACAAGAATGTTGTCCCGGTGGAAAATGCGAAGATCCATTTTATAAACCTTGGTATGCCAAACGTTTTCAGAATCTGGATGAAGTCTCGAAATATTGGACACTTCATTATGCCGATTTAAAGAAAAACAGCGAATTGTTCCGCGATGCCTTTTATAGCTCAACACTTCCCCCTGAAGTGATTGAAGCTGTAGCTGCCAATCTTACCATTTTAAAATCGCCAACGGTATTACGGCAATACAATGGGAAATTATGGGGTTGGGAAGGTTGCGGCGATAATTCAGGTTGCTGTGCTGGTAGTTGTACCCATGTTTGGAATTATGCCCAGGCTGTTCCTCATTTATTCCCAGCCATGGAACGAACCCTGCGCGAGACAGAATTCGAGGTGAATCAAAATAAAGATGGACACCAAAATTTTAGAGCCACCCTGCCTATTACTGAACCCGCACATGGCTTTCATGCTGCTGCTGATGGTCAATTGGGCGGAATCATGAAAATTTACCGGGAGTGGCGAATTAGTGGCAATACCGATTGGATGAAAAAACTTTATCCAAGCGTAAAAAAGAGCCTTGATTATTGTATCGAAACATGGGACCCCAATCACAATGGTTATCTGGAAGAACCTCACCACAATACATACGATATAGAATTCTGGGGACCTGACGGAATGTGTACCAGTTTCTACCTCGGAGCATTGACTGCTTTTGTCGAAATGAGCAAAGCTACAGGCGAATCTTTTGAAATTTATCAAACGTTGCTTTTAAAAGGCAAAAACTACATGGAAAACGATCTTTATGATGGCGAATATTTTATACAGAAGATCAGATGGACCGGATTAAAAGCTCCCGATCCGGTGAAAGCCCAGTCGTTCCATACCGCTTATTCCGTGGAAGCCTTAAATATTCTGCAAAAAGAAGGTCCAAAATACCAATACGGAACGGGTTGCTTGTCGGACGGAATTTTAGGCATGTGGATGGCTTCGGTTTGCGGATTGCCCGAAATTATTGATAAAAGCAAGGTAACCAGCCACTTGGTTGCAGTTCGTAATTACAACCTAAAGAAAGATTTAACCGATCATGTAAATCCTCAACGTCCGAGCTACGCTTGCGGTAATGAAGGTGGTTTGTTGCTTTGTACCTGGCCCAAAGGCGGACAGCTTTCGCTTCCGTTTGTTTACAGCAACGAAGTATGGACCGGTATCGAATACCAGGTGGCCAGCCACCTGATGCTTAAAGGTGAAGTTGAAAAAGGACTGGATATTGTTCGCGAATGTCGGAAAAGATACGATGGAGCAGTGCGAAATCCGTTTAATGAGTACGAATGTGGACACTGGTATGCCAGGGCCATGTCAAGTTACGGTTTACTTCAAGGTTTAACAGGCGTACGTTACGATGCCGTTGACAAGACATTGTATATCGATTCAAAAGTCGGAGATTTTAAAAGTTTTATTTCTGCCGAAACCGGATTTGGCAATGTTGGTCTCAAAGGTGGTAAGCCATTTTTAAATATGGTTTACGGAAATCTGGATGTGAAAAAAGTACTGGTTTCCGGCGTGGAAAAACAGTTATAAAATACGTTTTATGAAAATTTTAATCTTTTTGTCTTTGGTGACAATCGTCATTCAGTCAAATGCATTAACTCCTGTAAAATCGTGGAAGGAGTTGACTCCTCCGGAAGTTAATGGAAATTGGATCCAGCCAGCCCAGGGCAACCCGGCACAGCCGGTTTGGGGGCTTGCCAAAGGAATGAGAGTGGGTATTGCTCCAATGGGCGGTCCCAGGGGTTTGCTGCGTATCTACACCCCGTATTTGGGGCAACCGGAAGGAAAAATGATCAACTTCATTGCACTTGAACCCATTCCTGCCGGAGAAGAATACCGGGGGCTTTCCGAACTGGAAATGAGCGAACTCGATGGTGTGCGAGGCAAAAGGTTCTGGAGTTCGAACGATTCCTTGCAAACGGATCCGTTACCCGAAGAACTTCCTGCCCACGGGGTGATCCGCAAAATTAACGGAGTTGAAACACTCACTGTATTTATTTTTTCAGAACCGTTTAAAAACGGAGCAAAAGTGTATATTCGGTTAAGATTTTTTGAAAACCGTCCTTACGAAATAGAACTGTCCACTTATGCTTGCCGTGATTCGAGGGAACTGAAAAATTTTATTTTAACTGCGACAATGGGTAACTATGCCAGATTACGTACTTTATATCTTAAAAACGAAACGAAGTCATCTGCTGATCTTTGGCCCAATTATAAAGAAACTGATTTTGCCCCTCATGTTATCTTTCCATTAAGGAAAATGATCCGCGACAAAAACGGACGTATTTATTTCATTGCAGCGCCCAACGAAAAAAATCCGTGGGGAGTGACCTATTCTTCGGATACAAATTTGCATTGGAAATACGAAGGGTTGATTGCAACACAGTACTGGTATTCTGAAAAACCTGATTCATCCCTTGAAGGGCTGGTCAATGGACGGTTTGCTTATTGGGCCAGTAAATCGCCTATTCCGGGAGGCATTGCTTTCGAAAATTTTGAATTAAAGGAAAAATTCAGGAACGGAGCTACCTTCATCTTTGGTGTCGATCCCGAATCGCCTGAAGAACTCATCAATCGAATTAAATCCGATAAATTTTGATAAAAGAGGCAGTATATAGAACGATACTCGTGTAGAGATAGATGATCTTGGCTGAGAATATGAATAGGTGGCGAATATAGCTCGTCTCAATTCGAAGAAATGCCTTTGGTCTATATTGTGTAATAATTTCTATCTCGAAGCTTTCTTTTCAGGTTGTAAGAAAGATCGGAATCATTTAAATTGGCAGAAATTTAACTCGATACCATAATGAAATTAATCAAACAAGTCGCGCTTCTCCTTATTCTTGGATGTTCGGTCCCTGTTGTTGCGCAAAAGAAAATTGAATTGCGTTCACCCGACCATAATCTCGTTTTTAAATTCAGACTTACTGAAAAAGCCCCGGTTTACCATATTGAATATAAAGGCTCTGTATTGATTGATGACTCTGAGCTAAGTTTGTCTTTTAAAGAAAACGGAACATGGGGGCAAAACCTCACATTGCAAAAACCTCAGTACAAAGAGGTGGATGAGACCTATGAACTGGTGGTCGGGAAAGCGAAGACTGTTCGCAGTCATTACCGTGAAGTTGTGATTCCGCTTACCGAACGCAATGCTCCCCAGCGAAAAGTTAATTTTGTTGTTCGGGTATTTAACGACGGAATTGGGTTTCGGTATGAATTCCCGGAACAAAATAACTGGAAATCATACGTATTGCTTGACGAAAACAGCTCGTTTAATATTGGGGGAAATCCAACCGTTTATACCCTCTTCTGGAAAAATTACAACAATTCGCACGAAGGTTTATACCGGATCTTGCCTTATGAAAAAGTGAGCCAGGATTCGTTAATGGATATGCCGGCTTTATTCGAGTTCCCGAATAAAGTAGTGATGGCGATTACGGAAGCCAATCTGCGAAATTATGCCGGGATGTACCTTCGGAAAGAAAATGGCGTTCTGGTTAGCCGTTTGTCGCCCTTACAAGGACAAACCGAAGTTAAAGTGAAAGCTCAGTTGCCGCACCGTACTCCCTGGCGCGTGTTGCTAATTAGCGACAGAATCGGCGCTTTAATCGAAAGTAACATTCTTACAAGTCTGAATGATCCGACAACAATAGGTGATACCTCCTGGATTAAACCAGGGAAAACATCCTTCCACTGGTGGAATGGTGATATTCTTCCCGATACAACGATTACTCCCGGTATAAATTTCAAAACCAACAAATATTATATCGATTTCTGTGCAAGGAATAATATTGAATACCATGCTGTAATTGGGTACGGAGGTTTTGCCTGGTTTCCCAACAATTGGAAGAGTTACGGTCAGCCAGGGACGTATGCCGATGTTACGAAAAGTGTCGCAAGTCTGGATATGTATCAGATTTGCAATTATGCAAAGAGTAAGGGGGTCGATATTGATGTTTGGGTACATTGGCAGGCGCTTTATCCTCAATTGGAAGAAGCCTTTACTCAATTCGAAAAATGGGGAGTAAAAGGCATGATGGTCGATTTCTTGGATCGCGATGATCAGGAAATGGTCAATATCATGGAAGAAATTCTACGGAGCGCTGCCCGACATAAACTGTATATCCAGTTTCATGGCGCATTTAAACCAACAGGGTTAAATCGCACTTACCCCAACGAATTTACCCGAGAAGGAACCCACAATTACGAGCAAAACAAATGGAGTGCAAAACCTATTAGTCCTGATCATGATTTGAATATTGTATTTACCCGGATGCTTGCCGGATCAACCGATTATCATTTGGGCGGTTTCAGGGCTGTTCCTGAAGCAAAGTTTAAGACTCAATATACCAGGCCACTGATGGGAGGTACGCGTTGCCACATGCTCGCCATGTATGTGGTTCTCGAAAGCTATTTGAGCATGGTTGCCGATTATCCTTCGGCATACGAAGGTCAGCCCGGGTTCGAGTTTATCAGGAAAGTACCGACTGTTTGGGATCAAACTGTTGTTCCGGCTGCTGAATTGAGAAACTACGTTGCTATTGCCCGCAGAAATGGTGTAAACTGGTATGTGGGGGCATTGAATAGTACAACGGCACGAGCAATCGAATTTTCGTTTGATTTTTTAGAAAAGGATGTTAATTATACGGTCACAATATATCAGGATGCCCCCGATGTCCGGGATTATCCCAATCACTTGGTGAAAACCACAAAGCAAGTCAAATATGGTGATAACATAAAGATTGACATGGCTGCAGGTGGAGGTATGGCGATGGAAATCGTTCCGATAAAGGATTAAAGATATTTTTAGAAAAAAACTCTCACTCGCAAAAAAAATGGTTGAATCGATAATTGTCGACGGCTAATACAAAAATTATACAATTTACTTTTTACAATACTTCGGTTAAAACTTGGTTATTTGTCGGATTTGCAGCAAAAAACTCATTATTTATTAGTTTAAAACCACAGGGATTTAAACTAATAGTTGTTTAATGTTGACGTAAATTCCGATCCTTCTTTTCTTTGTAAATCAACCACGGGCGATGCAGAGGTTTACCCGCATGGTCTGTGGCTGTGATTAGAACTACATTTTCTCAATTTCTTCCAGGCTTTTCCCCTTGGTCTCAGGTAATTTTTTCAGAATAAAGAGAAATCCAGCCAGACAAATAACCCCATACAGCCAGAATGTTCCGCTTGCATTCAGTAGTTTATTTAGAATCGGGAAGGTATAAGTAAGCACAAAGCAGGCAATCCACAAGGCGGTAGTAGCAATGGCCATCGCTGTACCACGCACACTGTTCGGAAATATTTCGGAAAGAACAACCCAGGTAATCGGGGCAAGTGTCATGCCATAGGTTGCTATGGCACCCATCACCAGGATCAGGATGAGCAAACCTTTTAATTCGAAGAAATAGCTGGCTCCGAGCATGAAATAAATAACGGCCAACCCGATGAAGCCCAGTAACATCAACTTCCGGCGACCCCAGCTATCGACCATGCGCATGGCAAGTATCGTAAAAATAAGATTGACGGCTCCTGTAATTACAATATTAAAAAGCATGTCGCTCACCGAATAACCAGCCGAAGTGAAAACTTCTTCGGCATAGTTAAAAATCACGTTGATGCCGCACCACTGCTGAAGAACAGCCAGAACTATTCCCAAAATGAGGATTGGACGAACCTTTTTTGATGCTAACGTTTTCCAGTCGATTTTCGAATCCGTTTCCTGCAACGTTTCGGAAATTTCTTTTTGTTCCTGAATGGCATATTTGGAACCTCCAATTTTTTCGAGTGTTGCGGCAGCAGTCTTCCATTTGCCTGATTTGGCTAGGAAACGTGGACTTTCAGGAATAAAAAAGGAGAAAATAAAAAACAACAATGCAGGGACGCTTCCTGCCCAGAACATCCATCTCCAGCCGGTTTGTCCGTTCCACGAATTTAGGATTAACTCATCGGTTGCACCTTCCTGGATTTTATCGGCAATCAGATAGTTTACGATTTGAGCTGCCAAAATACCAATTACAATTGTGAGCTGGTTCACCGAAACCAACCGTCCGCGCATCGGGGCAGGCGAAATCTCTGCAATGTACATGGGCGAAATAGCTGAAGCCAACCCAATTCCCAAACCACCAATAAGCCGATAAATGATAAAAGGAGTAAATTGATTGACCGCGCCGGTTCCAACAGCCGCAATGGTAAATAAAGTTGCTGCCAGAATTAATGGTTTTTTTCGACCGAAACGATCGGAAAGAAAGCCTGATGACAATGCCCCGAAGAGACACCCGATAAGAGCGCTGCTCATAGCCCAGCCTTGAAGATATGGAGAATTGGTAATATCGAAGAACCGCTCGTAAAACGGTTTGGCACCGCCGATTACCACCCAATCATAGCCAAAGAGCAATCCGCCCATCGCTGATACCAATGTGATGCCCAGAATGAATTGTTTATTGAATTTAATTTGATCCATAGAATTCAGGTTTTTTGATTTAAGCTATTGGTGATAATTTATTTTGCGGGTGTCTGAAAAAAAAATATTTCAAAAATCTGAATGAACATTTCTGGCATCGTTCACAGCGCGAAACATGGACATTATATTTTCGACAGGCACATTGCTCTGTATATTATGGATCGAATTGAATACGTAACCGCCGTTTTCGCTGAGAATATCAATGCGTTCACGTACTTCACGGTAAACTTCATCGGGAGTTCCGAAAGGCAGTGTTTTCTGAGTGTCAACTCCTCCTCCCCAGAAAACCAATTTGTCTCCGAATTCTCTCTTTAAACGTTGGGCGTCCATCCCGGTAGCCGAAATCTGAACGGGGTTCAGAACATCAAATCCTGCTTCAATCAGATCAGGAATCAGGTCATAAATGGCTCCGCAACTGTGTATGAAAATTTTCCAATTGGTAAGTTCATGAATCCGGTCGTTGATGGCCTTCTGGAATGGTTTGAACAACGAACGATACGTTTCCAGGTCGATGAAAAGATTATTTTGTGTACCAAAATCGGTTCCGCTTACGAAAACTACTTGAGCATGATGTCCAACGGCTTTCGCCATCAATTCCACATTTTTCAATGCAATTTCGCACTGTTTCTCAAATACCTGATAGATGTAATCGGGACGCATCATCAACGACATGTACCATTCCTGAACATCGCGAATACCTTTTACCTTTTTTCTCCATGTGGCTGGCACCAAAGCAACGTCGCCAAAAGCCATTCCCGGTAGTGTTACGTAGATGCCATAATCTGTTTCATTATAAAACTTCCGGGTTGTTTGAGCAAAATGATCCAAATCCAATTCCGATAATATGCCAAAATCTTCCATATTGTCAAGAGGGTTTAACTGATCTTCAACGATCGGGGCTTGTCGATTCAAGGCATCAAAGAAAAAACTTGAACTTGGCATTTTTGCAGTTGGAGAAGCGGAAAAATCACCTTCCGGATAAATCAGGAAGGCCCCATTTTCATCTCTGGTATAATTAAAATCTCCGGGAACTAACACCTCGGTGCCATCAGGCATAGTAAATGGTTTCCAGTTATTGTTTTTAAAACCAAATAAAGTGGAAGGGCCGGAAATACCCACAACATCAAGTTGTAACTTCCGCCGGAGTGGTTCGTCTACTTCTCCCAGCATTTGATAAGGTTCAGTAATTTTTACCTTTTCTTTATATCCTGGCATCAAAGCCTGATTCAACTTATTTAATGCAATTGCCCCTATTCCTGTTTGTCCGCCGGCACCCATATCTACACATAAACGGTCAGGCGTTTCATGATTTAATGTTTTAATCAGTCGTTCTCTTGGTGTCATTTCGATAAAGTATTATGATTTACTATGCCATTACTATATTCCTGAAAATTGATTTTTTGTCCTGAAATTTTAGGATTTAGCTGGAATAAAAATACAGAACAACGGCATCCCAAAGAATGAAATATATGATGAAATTATGGATTATCTTGTCGTTTTGTAAACTACCGGATTTGTTTTTCGCCAAATAACTTTGCCTGATTGCACTTCAATACAAGTTTCGTGAAGAGGATATGTTGTTTTTTTGAATAAAAATTTTCACGTCAAACTGTTTAATTTTTTGACAGTGTAATCCAATCTCCCTCTATCGACTCTCCTGTATTTGTAATTCCACTTATTTTAAATGAAATAGCCTGATCATTATTTTTGATGTCAAGGGTAAATTCATACGGAAAGTGTTTATCTTCCAGTTGGATTATTTTATCGTCGTTCCGCTTCATCGAAAGTGTTACCTCCTTGTACACGGAATCATCTTCCCGCAGATAAACAAATGCTTTTGTTACATAGTTACCTGCATTGATGATCATCATTCGGGCATCGCCTGTTTTTGATTCTGCATATCCGTTTTTCCACGCAACAGCCGGCAGATTTAACTTTTCCTGAATTTTTGTATCAATCGCTACATCCTCTATTTCAATAGCTGTCAATCCGTTTGCAGGTACTTTTATTGTAAGCTCATGTCCCTGCATGGTGATCGGATCAACACGATCGTTATTTACACGAACACGAACCTGATAGGTTCTGTTTTCGTCAAATTTCAGAATTTCATTGTTAAAACGGATGACTGCTTCCTGTTCAACATCCGATTGATTGGCAAAGGCAACCATCAACCTATTTTCGCCGCGGGCCGAGATATAATTTAACTCAACAGATGAGGATTGTAAGAGGTTGTTTGGCATCCAAAGCCATGCTCCCTTCCCGTAAAAAGTACCTGCCTTATGTCCGTAAAACTTACTTTGCAGATAGGCATATCCTTCGATAAACTCACTGGGGAAATCTACAGCTCCTTTTGACCGGACATAGGTGTCGGTGACCAGGTAATCGAGCAGTAAGGATGCCATGGGCAATATATGATTGTAATGAAATGAGTTGTAGCTGAGTTGTTTGTGCGCTTTTAGCGGATAGTCTTCTTTTTCATATATGGTTGTCCTTTCCGTATTCATGTGATACCCAGGGAAGTTACGATACCTGCCAATAATTGCTGATTTTGCAATATTTTGAAGAAATGTGTCGTGGGTATAATATCCCAGCTTCAACATCCACGGAGCATAATTTGCCATGAAAATTGCCCGGTGGCCTGTGCTCGTACCTGAAGATTCAGATGTTAACCCTATTTCTGAAAGTCTCCAGGCTGGCGCCATTTCTTCCGGAGCTTTCATTTGTTCGTGGCCTTTACTTTTCAGATACAAATAAATTGGAGCTTTTCCTCCTTCATTAACGTTGATGCTGTTGTCTGGAATTACCGGGCTCATCCAGCAAAACATGGCATAATGCCTTGCTCCGTCATGAGCTGACTTTAAGTATTTTTCATCTCTCGTTATTTCATAAAGTTCAATTAAACTGATCCAATCGTTTGTAAAACCAGGCCAAAAGAAGAATCCCTGGGAGTATGGGTCATCAAATGAACTGCTTTGTTTTGTTTTCCTGTTTTTTAAATATTCATCGGCTAGTTGAACGGCTTCTTTTAGATATTCGTTTTCGCCGGTTGCATTATAAATTGCCAGTGCATTTTTCCAGTTCTTCCCGCTTTCTTTCACCTCCAGATTCCTCATTCGGCTGGAGTTATATTCTTCTTTTGCTAATTTTATGAAAAACGGGTTACTTTTTTTCGTAATGTTATAGATTGCTGTCAGCTCAGTAATGGGCGCAACCGGCCCCATCATTTTTCGGGAAGGGTTCTGTATTTTTTGTTCGGGGTCGAGACTGAACAGAAATTTTTCTCTCGACAGCATGTATTCCAGAATCGGATAGGCACGTTTATTAAACATCTCGGCATTGTCAGCAACAAGGGATAGCTCCAGCGGATTCAGAGCAGAGACATTTTTAACTGCACCCGGAACGTCTGTTGAATATGCACATCCTTTTAAACTATCGATGAACCAGGCATAGCCAGACTGGGCATATTTTACAATGTTTTCGAATGTATTGTTCAAGGACGAAATATCATTCTTCCGATAATTACGGAATCCAAAAATTTCTTCGGCAATATCTTTGTACGCATCAGCAATATTTTTATTTCCAGCCCAAACATTCATTTTAAAGAAAAACGGAACACCTGCTTTCATTTGCGAACCGATACCGCCCAATACCGGTGCAAAAAGCATCGGTTGTGCATTTCCCTGTTCATTTCGCAGTACGACACCGAACCGGCTGTTGTTCATTACCGGCAGTGGCGAATAGGAAAATTCATCCGGATGGGCTAATATTCCATACGAAATATTTTCGTGTGTAATAAGGGTTCCAGGCAGAGGGCATCTAAAAGCCAAAGTAATAAACGATTGCGAAGGAAACCGCATTTTCTGCCAGATTAAAGGCTGCCAGATTTCCTGAACGTTCTGAATTTTCTGTTCTTCGGCTCCAATATAACCAATTGAATAATAGCCTTCCTGTGCGGGAATAAATTCGAAACGAATGGTCGGACACTTATCTGTTAAAGTAAAAGTCGCTTTTAATTGGCCGTATTTATTTTCTTTATACCTCACTTCAAATCTATTCTCAATAGGGCTGATTCCATCAATTTCAGGATAAAATTTTTCACCTGCGGCAAACATATTCGCGGTACGGTTACTAACTTCACCTTTTAAGATGGAGTCATCAAACCCATCGCCTGCTTGTGCTTCTTTTTTTAATTTAGCGGCAATTTGGTTTTGTTTATCGATATTCCCTTCCCATGTAGGCACGTTGTACGTAACATTCTCAATACCCGCAGGTCTGAGTGCAATTTTGGGGTCATTCTTTGTGAAAAGGATCATGAATTTCGGAGAAAATGAGACTGTGTTAACTTTCGTTCGAAAGATTAATTGCTTCCCTTCAAAAAAGAATTGGGTTTCTTTGTTTTTTGCTATACCTGTTGAACGCAATGTAGAACAAACAGCAAGCAGTAATATGATAGCTATTTTCTTCATCTTTTAATTTCAAAACTATTAAATTTTCCGGATATCAGGGAAATCGGTTCTGTGAATTATATTATATGTTAAGATGTCGATCGGTCTTTAATTGATAAATCGATTGATATACCGGGATGGGCTGAATAGTGATTTTCTGTTTTGTGCGGTTTGTCGTTAATCACGAGACGATATGCTGTGTTCTGTGATTAAACCGTTTTTTTTCTCCCATTTTTCAAAAAAAATTAAATTAATTTTGAGTCGGTTGCAACCCTGTGTTTTTTTTCTTGTCAGTATAAACGAAAATAAAAGCGAATTTGGGAATTGGGAACGACGGCATTCATACACGAAGATCTGATAGAGGCCAGTAAACGGGGCAGCGACAAAGCGCGTAGTCAACTCTACCAGTTGTACTCGAAAGCAATGTTTAACGTGTGCTACCGCATGCTGAACAATCGCGAGGATGCCGAAGACATGTTGCAGGAAGTGTTTGTGCAGGTTTTCCGGAGAATGGAATCGTTCCGTTACGAATCAAGTTTCGGAAGCTGGCTGAAAACCATCACCATCAACAGTTGCATCAATTTCCTGAACAAGCGGAAAACAGAATTGGTGTATTGTGATGAAATCGACCGGCACGATCGGGTTCAGGAGGACGAAGAAACAGTTGAACTGACAACGGAAAATATCCTCAAAGCCATGGAAGACCTGCCTGAAGGTGGTCGGCTGGTTTTCTCACTTTACCTGCTCGAAGGGTACGACCACAGTGAAATCTCGCAAATACTGAACATCACCGAGTCGACCTCAAAAACGCAGTACATGCGTGCAAAACGCAGGGTTTACGAAAATTTGAAGAACCAAAAAATTTGGGCATCATGAAGGAAGATCGTTTGAAATCATTTGTACGAAACAACCGGGACGAGTTCGATCGTTTGTCGCCATCTCCCGAAGTTTGGAACAACATTGAAAAACAACTGGGAAGAAGGGGCAAGACCGTGTGGTTCAAATCGGCCGGATTCAGGGCCGCAGCCATTATTGTGGTGGTTTTAATCAGTTCGGCGCTGGTTTTCAGGTCGACTGGTATTCTGAAAGAACCTGCCCGTTCGGCAGCCATCATCGATCCTGAAATCAGGGAACTGATTGAAGCGGAAGCATTTTATGCTCAGCAGGTTTCCGGTAAGTTGGAAGAAATTAAAAAATGTTATGAAATGGTTCCTGAATTGAAAATGGAAGTGGAGGGTGATTTAATTGAATTGGAAACCATGTACAACGAGTTGAAAAAAGACTTGAATGAAAACATGGCCAATAAAAATGTGATTGAAGCGATGATTGAAAATAACCGCTTCCGGTTGAGGGTGGTTGACGATGTGCTTGCACAAATAAAATGTTAAAAAGAGGGGAACGATGAGAACGAAGACACATATTAACAGGTTAGTTGCCGGATTATTTTTGCTGGTTCCGGTTTTTGCAAATGCCCAGTTCAGCGAAACGCGCGAGTTCGAAAAACGCTTTAAAATTCAGGCTGACACACGCATTGAAATAACCAACAAGTACGGCTATGTTGAATTAAATACCTGGACCAAAGACTCGGTGTACATCAAGGTCGAAATTAAGGTGGAAGAAAAAAAGCTCGACAAACTGGAAAAAACGCTTGATGGAATTGACTTCGATTTTACCAATAGCCCGCATTACCTGATTGCCCGCACGTTGGTCGGTGAAAACCAGAACCAATTGGAAAATGAATTGATCAAATTCAAAGAAACATTGCTGCAAACAACCGGAAATGTTACCATCGATTACAAAGTATGGTTGCCCGACAACCACGAATTACGGGTCGAAAACAAATTTGGCGATATCCTGATGGGCGATTATGCCGGGATTACCGAAATTAACCTGAGCAATGGCAAACTTCGTGCGAAAACATTCAAAAACAAACTCAACCTGAACCTGAACTTTGCCGATGCCAACTTGGGGAATGTCGTCAATGGAAGGATTTCCTGCAATTACAGCGATATTTATATCAGGGAGTCGGGGCAGTTGAACTTCGACAGCAAATCGTCGACCATCGAAATATTGCAAAACAACCGGCTGGACGCCGATTCGCGGAGAGATAAATTTCGCGTGAGGCTGATCGACCAGATTGATGCCGATGGAAATTTCAGCAGTTTCAGGATTGGCAACCTGATCAAGACTGCCAATTTGAGGACAACATACGGCGATGTGGAGATGGAAAATGTCGACCCAAAATTCGAAAATATTTATCTTGAGGCGCGGTCGGCCAACCTGAATATTTCCTTTAATACGGAATCGAAATTCAATTTTGAAGTTACCGAAACAAAAACCAGCCTTGATTTTGGGCGTGAAGTAAAAATACTGGATACTGTTGAGCTGGATCCGAAGATTAAAAAGAACAAACATAAATGTTCGTTTGGAGAAAAACCTGCCGGAGCTGATAAACTGATTATTAATTCGGTTGCCGGAGAAATCAACGTGCTGTCGTATTAGCGTGAGTTCGATATAAAATAGATACATCGAATATGGTTTACTCCATTCTCTCGTTTATCCCCAAATCGGGGGACTTGGGTCTGCAGCAATACAATGTTTTTATTGAACTAATGTCAAAATCACAGGCCAAACTCCCTTCCCATTTTGGGGAAGGGCAGGGGATGGGGCAGCTAAAAACCATGAAGTACAAATAAAATTTTTATATCAGGTTTTAATGTTGGCAAATCAGGCCGAAGGCATGCGTGCCGATTGTCGGTTTCCAAATATCAACTTCGAAGCATCGGGGCAAAATCCATGTGTCAATCGATTCAGTAAACAGGATTGAGTAATTCGTGTTCCGTTGCAGTGTCCCCCAAAAAAAACTTCGGGTAACTTTCTGCTATCCAACGGCTGTGAACAAACAGTAGCTTCTGTAACCATTCAACCCGGAACGTTCGTGTCCTAATTTTTTTTCAGAAAAAATAAAAAAGTTTGCAACTGTTGGATGAAATAATTGTCACTAGAAACAGGAAATAATAATTCGGGATTTTATAGTCCCGGGAAAACAAGAACAAATTTTTTACAAGTCATGAAACAAACAATCTTACACAGAAACAATCAGCCTGTACCAAGGCAAACCCCCGATTCACAGAAAGCTATTTCACGATTCAGGAGATTCGGCGAATGGTTCAAAGCAAGCAAATTTGCAGTTGTCGCTTTTTCGCTGGTTTTGATGTTTTCTGCAACCAGCTGTCTGGAGGAATATTTTGTAAACGGGAACCATTCGCCGGAAACAGAAAACCGGTATGCACGGAACTTCAATGTTGTTGCTTCGAGTGGCGAATTTATTGTGAATATTGTGCCGGGCGATGAATATTCGGTGCGTGTAACTGCTGAATCGAATTTATTGGGCTACATTGAAACGGATGTGATCGACCACACGCTAAGGATCAGCGCACGGAACATCTACAATCTTCATAACCATGAACCGATGATTGTCGATGTGGTTTGTCCCGATCTCGATGGGTTAAGGCTGAGTGGTTCGGGTGTAATTACTGCCGATTATTTCGAAACAGGCGATTTCGATATGACGGTTTCCGGTTCCGGTAAAATTTATTCCGATTTGAATGCCGATCGTATTGTCGGAAATATTTCGGGTTCGGGCGATATTATTTTAACAGGCGTTGCCTCTCAATCCGATTTTTATGTCAGTGGTTCCGGTAAAATTGATTCGTACGACCTGGAACAGGAGTATTGTAACGCAACGGTTTCAGGCTCCGGAAATATGTATGTAAATGTTAGCAAGATTTTGGATGTGAAAATTTCAGGAAGCGGTAAAGTTTTCTATATAAATAATCCAACTGTTCGTACAAAAATCAGCGGTTCGGGCGAAGTCATCGACCGTAATTGACCAATTATAAAAAGTGCCAGGCAATGAGAAAATTTGTTTTTTTTCTGTCAATGTTTTTATTGACAATCGGTTTGAAAGCGCAGGAGAACCAACGTTCGATAGGTATTCGTGGCGGTTTGTCGTCGGGTTTTGAATATCGGGTTTTCACCAACGAGTATCATTCGTATAAAGCATTATTGTCGACCCGCGACCGGGGAATTCAACTGGTTGGACTGAAGGAATTTCATGAACCGGGGTTGTTCGATTTTTGCGACGAGCTAAATCTTGTTTATGGTTTTGGCTTTCATGTTGGCTACGAACGGTGGGATGATTCGGACTTCCACAACGGTTATTATTACTGGGAAACACGGTCGGCGCCTTTGACCGGGCTCGATGGCCTGATTGGTGTTGAATACAACTTCCTGGAAGTGCCTCTCACCCTGGGGTTCGAAGGCAAACCTTTTTTCGACTTATTCGGACATCGGGTATTCCGTGTGCAGCCTTTCGATTTTGCGTTTACGCTGAAGTACAATTTCTAAAGTTCTAAATCGCAACGCTCAAATTCCAAAATCGGGATGCGAGTTGCAGGTTACAAATTACAAGTTTCGGTTTTTAACTGTTACTTGTGACTGCTATTGAAAAATAACAGTCAGAAAAACAGGAATATAAAGTATCGGGCATCAGCGCCCAACATCAGAAAACAACAATTCAACAATTCAATCTATGAAACAATTTACTTTACTTTTCGCTTTGGCATTGGTCTGCCAGATCGTTCTTGCAGGAAACGATAACGACCAGGACGATTACAAAATCGCGACCCTTTTCAACCGCAACAATAGTAACGGAGGTTACGGCGCTATTTCGTTAAATTATTCGCAAATCGACAACAAAGATGCTTTTATCATGGGGGCCCGCGGTTCGTGGATCATCGATCATTCGCTGGCAATCGGGTTGGGCGGCTACGGCTTTATCAATGGGGTCGACACCGATTATATTTTCGATAATGACCATGAATACGACTTGGGTGGCGGGTATGGTGGTCTTATCATCGAACCGATTCTTGCCCCGCGTCTGCCTGTCCATATTTCAGTACCGATTTTGCTGGGAGTTGGAGGTGTGGGATATGTCGATAGTTCTGATGACTGGGATAACTGGTATTTCGACGATGACCGAAGCGATGCTTTTCTGGTGTTGGAGCCGGGAATTGAGCTGGAATTTAACATGAGCAAGCATGTCCGGATGGCCGCATCATTGAGCTACCGGTTTACATCCGATGTCGAGCTGGAAAATATTCAATCCGATGTTCTGGAAGGGACGACTGTTGGCTTGGTTTTTAAATTCGGAAAATTTTAATCGGATTTTTCTATTCATAATCGAGAAACAGGTTCGTTGATCTTTTCATTGGGCCTGTTCTTTTTCCTGCAGTTCTGGTTTTTTGCTTGTGTTTGTCTTTCGAACGCATTGATGGGCTATTGCTTTAGCTGTAATTATAAAATTTTTCACTGCGTTCAGAATTGCAACGATGAGATGGTAATAGCTTTAAAGTAATTTTTTTCTATCCCATTTATCTCTACTTTTGCCCATCATTTCTTGAATATGAAGAATAAGAATTTGCTGTATTTGGGCGCGGCTCTTCTGTCAATGTTTTTCTGGAGCTTTTCCTTCGTATGGTTTAAAATTGCCTACCTGGCCTATCAGCCGATGACGGTAATTTTGCTCCGTCTGATCATGGCAACGGCCTTGCTTTTTGCTTTTGCAAAGCTCACGGGCAAACTTCAGCCGGTAAAAAAAAGCGATTGGAAAACACTTGTCATGCTGGCCTTTTTTGAACCATTCCTGTATTTTGTGGGCGAAAGTTACGGTCTGATGTATATATCGTCGACCGTGGCTGCAGTCATTGTGGCAACCATCCCGCTGATTACCCCGTTCGCTGCATGGTATTTTTTCAAGGAAAAACTTTCGGGTGCCAATATTGCCGGTTTGCTGGTATCGTTTGTCGGGGTGTGCATGGTGGTGTTCACCAAATCGTTTGGATTTGCTGCTTCGCCGCTAGGCATTGCTCTTGAATTTTTGGCCGTTTTGTCGACTATTGGATTTGCTGTGTTGCTGAAACGCTTGACTGCAAGTTACAACACGTTTACCATCCTGACTTATCAAAACCTGTTTGGGGTGATCATGTTTTTCCCGTTCTGGCTGGTTTTTGAATCAGGTGATCTTGCCGATGCAGGTTTCCATCCCGAGGCTTTTTATGCGATTATAAAACTGGCGGTTTTTGCATCGGCTATTGCATTTATATTTTTTACCTATGCAGTGAAAAATATAGGGGTCAATCGCACGAACGTGTTTATCAACCTGATCCCGGTTTTTGTGGCCGTGTTGGCTTTTTTCATTCTGGGCGACCGGCTCAGTCTGCAAAACATGATTGGAATTGGCGTAACCATTGCCGGTTTGTTCCTGTCCCAAATCAAAAAACGAAAACGAAAAGATGGAAAGTATCCCATATATCAGGCCTGAAAAACTGAAGGAACTTACAGCCAACCGAACCCAGGAGTTTTTGGCACTGTTTAAAAAGCTGAAAAAGAAAAAGCCCAAAAACCTGGATGATGTAGTGCAGCAGTTGCATGCTGAGGCTTTCGAACAGTTCGATTGCCTGACCTGTGCCAATTGTTGCAGCACCATCAGTCCCATTGTTACCGACAAGGATATTGAGCGGCTCGCAAAACAGTTGAAAATGAAAGCGGTTGATTTTATCGGGCAATACCTTTACCGCGATGAGGACAACGACTATGTTTTTAAGGAAACACCCTGCCCGTTTTTGCTGCCCGACAACTATTGCATGGTTTACGAGCAACGTCCCAAAGCCTGCCGCGAATATCCGCATACCGACCGCAAACGTTTTGTGCAAATACTGAACCTAACCCACAAAAACTGTGAAGTTTGCCCGGTCGTTTATTGTATTACCGAAGAGTTGGTAAAGAAAGAGTGGTGAAAAAGGTTCTTCCCCTTCGTTTCCGCTTCACTTAAACGGGGTTGTAAAAATGAGGAGTTTGCAAGTACTTCTGTGTTGTTTTTCAATTTTTATATGTATTTTTCATCCCGAGAATGATATTGTTAGTTGAACAAATTATTTCTAATATTTCAATCAAAACATGAACAGACGATTATTTTTAAGGCAATCAGGAACACTCTGCTTTGTGGCATGTTCCTGCATCTCGTTTACGGGAAAAAAATCAAAAATACGGTTTGGATTGGTTACCGATCTTCATTTTGCCAGACGCCCAAATAAGGACACACGCTATTACGAACAGTCGGAAAATAAATTGACTGACGCAGTAAATACCTTTAATAAAAGCAAGTTGGATTTTGTAATTGAACTTGGCGATTTTAAAGATATGGGAGCTGTTGCCGATAAGGCTCAGACAATAACGTTCCTGCAGGAAATTGAGAGCGTGTTGGCCAAATTTAACGGGCCGAGATACCATGTTTTGGGAAATCATGACATGGATAGCATTTCAAAAGCGGAATATCTGAAAAACACAAACAATTCGGGAAATGACAAATCGAGGAATTATTATTCGTTTACGCGCGGAGGAATTAAGTTTATTGTATTAGATGCCAATTACAATGAAGATGGTTCGGACTATAACTGCGGAAACTTTGAATGGACGAAAGCAATGGTTCCTGATGAACAAATAAAATGGTTGGAAAACGAATTGCAGGAAAGTGAATTTCCGGTTGTCATTTTCATTCATCAACTTCTCGATTATTTTTCAGGAGCGCCCTACGATTATTGTATTAGAAATGCCGAAAAGGTTGTTGACGTTATTGAAACGGGGAAAAATGTTTTAGCTGTTTTTCAGGGGCATTACCACGAAGGCAATTACAGTATTCGTAACGGGATTCATTATTTTACCATGAAGGCGATGGTCGAAGGGAGTTTTCCGGAAAACAACAGCTATGCCATCGTTGAAATAGATGATGATTTCAATATTTCTATTGATGGGTTTGCCAATTGTGAAGACAAATCGTTGAAACACCAGATGTAAATGGCTCCTGTTTTCCAAATTTTCTGCCTTTCATCTTGTAATAAAAAAATATCTTTGACGTTTGATCAGTAAACGTGGCATTTGTAGAATGAATCGCAACTATTTTTTCTTATTCTTCCTGATAATTCCGTTCCTTTCGAAAGCACAGATTGGCGGCGAAAATACCTATGAGTTTCTGAACCTGACCAACTCGGCCCGCATGGCCGCACTGGGCGGAAACCAGGTGGCGCTGGCCGACGAAACCGATTTAAACGTAGCCTACAACAACCCGGCGCTGCTCACCGAAAAAATGCAAAATCATCTGGTTACCAATTATGTGAATTATATCAGCGATGTGAATTATGGCTATGTTGCGTATGCGCTACCTGTTGGTTTGCCGGGCAACCTGGCGGTGGGAATGCACTACATCAATTATGGGACGTTTATTGAAGCGCTGCCCGGCGGGATGATTACCGGAAATACGTTTAATGCTGCTGAATATGCACTCAACATTTTTTGGTCGTACCAGTTTGAACGGATTTCGGTTGGTGCCAATTTGAAACCAATCTGGTCGTCGTTCGAAACCTACCAGTCGGCGGGGATTGCAGCCGATCTGGGAGCAAGCTATCGGAGTGAAGACGGTTTGACCACAATCGGCCTGACCATTAAAAATATAGGAACACAAATTACTACCTATTACGCCGATGGTGAGCGCGAACCGCTTCCGTTCGATTTGCAACTGGGATATTTCCAGCGGTTGGGTCATGCGCCGATACGGATTGCCGCAACCTTGCAACATCTTCAGAAATGGACACTGGCGCCGCCCGAAACGGAGGAAGGGGAACTCACCGGTACAACCGTAAATGAAGATGGAATGGGCAAAAAATTTCTTCGCCACTTGATTTTAGGGGTCGAATTATTGCCTTCCGAAAATTTCACTCTTCGATTTGGGTACAATTATCAGCGCAGGCAGGAACTAAAGTTCGATGAAAAGATGTCGACTGTTGGGTTTACTTTCGGACTTGGTTTTAAAATCTCGCGTTTCGAACTGAATTACGGGTTGGCACGCTATCATCTGGCCGGGGCTTCCAACCATCTTTCGCTGGCAATCAACCTGAACGATAATTTCAGGAAGAGATAAAAACACCCTCCGAAAATTTTTGTCAGGAGTATGGTGTGAGTTTAATATGAAAAAGTTCCTAAGTTCAAACAAACGATTCTCTTCTCTTGAGCCGAGTTTATAGTACATTGTTTTTGTCTTTCTCTTCAGCCTGAATATGGTTGATGTCCTGAGGTTCAGCATGGATATATACTTCGCTGCGAGGAATAATCATGCTTAGGTCTTTTTCAATCTGATCGCATAATTCATGCACATGCATAAGGCTTGAATCCGGATCCAGGTGAATATTGAACTTAATAAATGTATCAGCCCCTGCGGTTCTGACTTTTAAGCTATGAAAATGCTTTACCTCGGGATAGGTTGCCAATATTTGTTCAACTTTGTTGACGGTGTCCTGGGGAGCTTTGTCGAGCAATACATCTGCTGCCTTTTTTCCTAACCGGTACGACACAAACAAAACAATGACAGCTACGACCAATGCGGCAACAGAGTCGGCAAAGAAGAACCCAAAGTTTGCACAAATCAATCCGAGAAGGACAACTGCCGAGCTCCATATATCGGTTGAGAAATGCAGCGCATCTGCTTCAAGCGCCTGGCTATTGTGTTTTTTTGCCACTTTGTACAATGCCCGTGAGCGTGTTGCATCAATTATAATTGAGCTGATAACCACAATATAACTCCATGCATTTATCTCGATGTGTGTATTGCCCGAAGTGAGTCGTTGAATGGCTTCGTAAATAATCCAGACACAAGTAATCAGTAATAGAAGGGTTTCGATTAATGCGGAGAAATTCTCAACCTTACCATGCCCGTAGTTGTGTTCCTTATCGGCGGGTTTGTCCGATATTTGTACTGAAAAATAGGTAATAATAGCAGCGACAAGGTCTAATCCGGAATGCAACGCCTCCGACAGAATACCCAAACTACCCGTTAAAATCCCAATAATTAATTTAAATCCAGTTATGAATATGGCTGCGAATACAGAAAACAAAGCCACTCTTTTTTTCTCTTTTACCATTGTCATTAATTTATTGCGCATAAGAAATAGGCAGAAATGCCTGCATGTAATTTGAAATCTAAGAACCAATGGATTAAGAGAGTTTTGGCGGTTGCCAAATAACAGATATAAAGTTGCTTTGCAAATTAACGCTTAACGCAGGCGATGAATCAAGGTCAATAAGCGTTGTGCCTGGTATTAGTCTTGTCTTACTGATTAAAACATTATCCCACGAAAAATGAGAATACTCGTAATGATTTGAAATATCTGTGCATTCTTTATGAGACCCTAAATGACTATGAGGAAGAGGAGTATCACTAAAACAATAATTCGCGCATACAAGAGTAATGGCGAATGTTAAAAGCATAAAGTATGTATGTTTTAGTGTCTTATTCATGCCTGTAAATATAACAAAAGGATGTGGAATAACTTTGGTCGAAATGTTTTTGTATTTCTTATAGGATGACAAATCTGTTTTCTGTATTACATCTGGGAATGACAATTGTCTGATATTTTTTAATGCTGTTTTATGTAAGAATTGGTTCAAAATCAATAGCTGTTTTAATCTTCGTCTTTTTTTTTAACTGATCTTTTATTTGAACGTTAATTGTTGTAATTTATTCGAAAAATAAAAAGCGTGACCCATGAAAAAACCAATCATCATTTCTGCCATTCTTATTGTCGCCATATTCTTCGTCGTTGGGGGTGGGGGTAGTTTCGGCGAAGGTGGATGCCAGTGTAATGTTTCCACCGCGAAAGTATCGGATGCGAAAATTTGCTCAAGTTTAACCGGAAACCTTTGCAATCAGGATTTTCCGGTTCTTTCGTCTTCAACGCCGACCATTTATGCCAGTTGTTTACTGAAATACGCATCGGAGAATACCAAAGTGAAATTCAGTTGGATGTATTACGGCGATACAAAGTTCGAAATCAATAATATTATTCTGGATACAGGCGAAAAATCGGGAGACCTCGAACTGCACTCAAACCTCGAACGCCCTGATAACGGCTGGCCTACAGGAGTATATGAAGTGGTTATCCAGATTCAGACTGACAATGCCAAACCACTGGTGAAACAGTTCAATATAAATTAAAACCAGGAAGTTTCGATAATTTTTTCCAATCGTTACGGAATGGTATAAACAGTTGATTTTTTGCAAAATAAACAACAAACCATCACTTTGAAATATTGTGGTGGCTTGTCGTTTTTATGGAGGACATTTATTCAATCGCCCCAATTTTATCTAAGTAATTCAAAGTCTAGTCTAACAAATAACAATATTGGTCTAAAAATATTGACATGCAAGTAACTAATGCTTACTTTTTCAGTCGAATTATGAAACGATAAACAATATTTGGTTGTGAACATTAAAATTGAGAACCTTTCGAAGGTATACGGAAACGGGAACCACGCAGTAAAAGACCTTAACCTGAATATCGAAAACGGCATGTTCGGATTGCTTGGACCCAATGGTGCCGGGAAATCGACTCTGATGAGAATTTTGGTTACTTTAATGAAACCTTCTTCCGGAAGCATAAAAATAAACGGACTTGATATCATTAAAGACCGGAAAGAAATCCGCTCGATGCTGGGTTATTTACCTCAGGATTTTCGCTTCTTTTCATCCCTTTCAACTTGGGAATTTCTGGATTATGCGGCCCGGCTGGCCGGTATGAAATCGGGCAAGGAGAGAAGAACTGCCGTCGATAAAATGTTGGAAGAAGTGGGGCTTTTTGAGGCTCGCGACCGGCAAGCCAATAAATTGTCGGGAGGTATGAAAAGGAGGCTTGGAATTGCCCAGGCGCTGATCAACAATCCGAAAATTATTATTGTTGACGAGCCCACCACTGGTCTCGATCCCGAGGAACGAATCCGCTTTCGCAATTTGCTTTCAACCATTTCGACCCAAGATGTAATTATCATCCTTTCAACCCACATTGTTGGCGACATTTCGAGTACCTGTACCGATATGGCGCTGCTCAACCGTGGTCAGCTTGCTTATGCTGGGCCACCCGACGAACTGGTAGCTCAGGCTGAAGGAAAAGTGTGGCTGGTAAAAGCAACGGAAAGCGAATACATGGAAATCAACGAAAAATTCCCGGTGATTTCCAATGTGCCGACAGAAGATGGTTGGGAAATTCAACTGGTGGCCGACAGCATTAATGGCTACTACGGCGAAAATATTTCTCCCAACCTGGAACATGCTTACGTGTATTTTATGGAAAACAATCTTCAGCAATGGATTGCAAGTTAACGTATGGCGTTTATAAAAATAAAAATGGATGTTTTTCAGATATATAAATTAATGACAGTCCCGAAAATCTCCTCCCTTTTGGGGGAGGTTGGGTGGGATTTTCGTCATCAGCTAAACCCAAAGAAATGATTTCACTACATAACATAAATTCAATCGCCAAATACGAAACAAAAACCCTGCTTCGAAGCTGGTTCTTTCGCATTTTTGCAATACTGGCGATGGTGTTTTTATTCTTCTTCAACTTTGGAGTCTTGATCCAGTCGGGTGGGGGCGCAGGCGAATGGCAAATAAAAGCTCTTCCTTCGCTGGTTCCTTATGTAAACTTGTTGATGTTGAATGTTGCTCAGGCTATTATTGCCATTTTTCTGGCATCCGACTTCCTGAAACGAGACAAGAAGCTCGATACCACCGAAGTTATTTACATGCGCTCGATGACCAACGGGGAGTATGTGATCGGAAAAACCATCGGAAATCTGTTTGTTTTCATGGTGTTGAATATTCTTATTTTAATTATTGCACTGGCTTTCAACTTTGCAGTCAGCGACCTTTCTGTCAGTTGGATTTCCTACCTCAATTATTTTTTGCTGATCAGTGTTCCGACGTTGGTTTTCATCATGGGACTTTCGTTTTTCTTCATGAGTGTGCTTCGCAATCAGGCGCTCACTTTCATCATTCTGCTTGGCTATGTGGCGCTCACTTTATTTTATCTGCAAAATAAATTCTACTTTGTTTTCGACTATATGGCTTTCCGAATCCCGATGGCTTATTCCGATTTTGTCGGTTTTGGCAACAAATCTACTTTGTTGATCCACCGGGGCATCTATTTCTTTTTAGGCCTTTCGTTTATTTTTCTCACCATTTCGTTTCTGAAACGGTTGCCACAGGCCAAGCATTTCAGGCAATTTTCAGTGGTGGTGTCTACACTGTTTTTTATGGTGGGCGTTTATCTCGCATACCTGCATGTATCATCGGTTATTTCTGAAAAAAACCGAAGGGAGGAGATGCTGGTCATTAACGACAGTTATATAGGTGAAATAGCGCCAATTGTCGAATCGTACCAGATTGATGTAAAACATTTAGGCGAAAAAATTCAGGTAACCAGTGAATTAATGGTGAAAAATGATAGCGCAACCAATCAACAAAAATTATTTTTTAGCCTGAATCCGGGTTTGGAAATTGAAAAAATAAGCCGGAACGGAATTGAAACAGAATTTTCTCGCAAACAGCACCTCATTGAGCTGAAATCGGGTTTGGCTCCCGGCGATTCAGCAAAACTTGAATTTGTTTATTCTGGCTCAATCGACGAAGCTGCTTGTTTTCTCGATATTAACGATGAAGAACGAATGAAGCCGTTCAGTCAGATGATGTACCAGATAGACAAACGACATGCATTTATAACCCCTAAATTTGTTTTACTGACCCGTGAGGACAATTGGTATCCCATTCCGGGTGCCGGTTACGGAAATGCGAACAAGCAGTGGTTCAACCGACAGTTTTCCAAGTTCAGTTTGAAGGTAGAGTCTAACCCTGGATTGACGGCGATTTCACAAGGAACCAGTAACCAAGAGGACAATAAATTTTTATTTGTCAATAAAACCCCGCTTTCGCAAGTTTCATTGATCATTGGCGAGTATGAAAAATCGAGCAGTAAAATCGATGGATTGAATTTCAATTTGTACACGAAGCCGGGGCACGATTATTACAGTAAATTCTTTGAAGAAATTAAAGATACCATTCCCGCCTTAATTGCCGAATCGTTACAGGATTTTGAACGAACCATCGACATGTATTATCCTTTCGAATCACTTTCCTTGGTTGAAGTCCCCATTCAGTTTTACTCCTACGAGCGGGTGTATTCGGGCGAGCGCGAACCTCTTCAGGCTGAAATGATTTTATTCCCTGAGAAAGGAGTCACGGTAAGAGATGCCGACTTCAATGGACGACTGAAACGGATGCAGCATTATGCCCGTGGCGACGAAGCGAACTTAACGCCTGAGGAACAGAAAGTCCAGGTATTTAAAAGCTTTTTAACCAGCTTTACAGAGAAACAGGGAAGGCCAAATTTTAGCCGTAGCAGGGGGACGTTCAACGTCACCGAAACAACCAACGCGTATTATGCTTTTCCGATGTTTTATGATCAAACCTATTTTATCAGTTCCGAAAAATGGCCGGTAACTAACCGTATTTTCGAGTCGTACCTGAAACAAGCATCTTCCGATCCGCGCGCTGGTTTTATGCGGAGCATGCAGGGAACATCGGAAGATGAACAAGCCAATATTGCTTTGCTTGATCATAGTTTTGCCGAATTACTGAACGATCCGGAACAAACTACGCTCATCGATAATGTAATTCAACTCAAGGGAGAAGCACTGTTTTCAATCATCAAACGGAATGCAGGAGATGAAGCATTTGACGAATTCATGTATAATTTTCTGGCATCGCATAAATTTAAGACGGCCAGCATACAGAATTTCAATACTGAAATAAAAAAAGTGTTCGATGTAGACCTGCTTCCTTATATGGAAGACTGGTTTAACAGTAAACAGCTTCCGGCATATCTCATTGGAGCAGTGAACGCAGTTGAAGTGCTGGACAAAGACCAGTTGAAAACAATGGTTAAATTTAAAATTACCAATGCCGAATCGGTTGACGGGATTGTCTCCGTTCAATTCATGATGGGTGGTGGTGGCAGTAGTGGACGCGGTTTCTTTGGTGGCGGATCAATCAAAACCATCGATAAGCTGGTTCATCTGGAAGGAAATCAGACGAAGCAGGTAAGTTTTTTACTCGAAGGCCGACCACGCCGGGTTACCATTAAAACACTGACTTCGAAAAATATTCCGGCTGAACTTGGGTTCCAACTCGATAATATTGAAGAAGATAAAAAGGCTATTCCTTATGAAGGCGAACAGGTAGTCGATGTTCCGGTACGGATTGCCGAGGACAATGAGATTATTCTCGATAATGAAGATAAAGGATTTTCATTTGTTCAGTCAGAAGAGACCAGTTTACTGAGAAAACTTCTCTTTCAGGAAGACAAAACGAAAAATAAATATGCCGGTTTTAACTCTTATCGCCCGCCACGGAACTGGACTGCAACAACCAGTTCGGGCTTTTATGGAAAATTCAGCCGTTCGGCGCACTATATCCGTTCCGGGGAAGGAGACAAAAAAGCCGTTTGGAAAATTCCGGTTAAAGAAAAAGGTTTTTACACGGTATACACATACCTATCAAAGAATGAACAACGAATGGACCCGGGGCATCGGGATCGAGAGGAAGTTAAAGGCGAATATGAATACACCATCCATCATGATGATGGAACTGAGGTGGCTTTGGTCGACTTGAAAACCGCTGAAGAAGGCTGGAATAACCTAGGCTCCTTCTATTTTTCACCCGATAGCGCAGTTATTGAACTGAGCAATAAGTCAGAAGCGCGGATTATCGTTGCCGATGCTGTGAAGATTATTAAACAATAGAGAGAAAGGACGATGTCCAATATTTGCTAAATTGTTGAATTGCTAATGATAAAAATGATCCTCGATTTTTGTATTCTTTCCTGTTGGAAGGCGGTTGTCTGTTTTTTTTGGAATTTGGATACAGAAATTTGGAATTTGAAACAAATATAAACCTATAAATATGAATTTTCAAACAATGATGAAAACAGGGATAATCACGCTGGTGCTTGCATTTACTGTTCAGATAGCCGGTGCACAGCGTATTTTAACGCTTCCCGATGCGTTGGAAATTGCCTGGGGCAATAGCCCCGATATACAAAAATCGTTGCTTAGCCTGGAACGTTCAGAACAATCGCTAACTGCCCAGAATGCAGCTTTGAAATCAAAATTTTCGTTAAACGTAACTCCTTTCAGTTACGACATGAGCCGTTCGTTTAACGATTTTTATTCAACCTGGAATACCAACGAGAATTATCAGTCGTTTGGTACGTTTACCGTTTCGCAACCCATCCTGCTTACCGATGGTACCGTTTCACTGATCAACCGTTTTGGCTGGCAGGATAATTACAGCGAATTTAGCGACACTCGTTCGAAAACTTTCAGCAATAACCTATATCTGAGTATTCGGCAACCTTTGTTTACATACAACGCAACGAAGCTGGAACTGAAAGAGCTGGAACTTGATTTGGAAAATACCAAGCTGAATTATGCCATTCAGAAATTGAATCTTGAAAAAATGGTGACCCAATTCTTTTATGATGTATATCTGGCTCAAATGAGTTTAAGCATTGCCGAAGATGAGTTTAAAAATACCGAAAAAAGTTTTGAAATTACCCAAAACAAAGTAGATGCAGGTTTGGCTGCCAAGGAGGAATTATACCAGGCCGAATTGAACTTTGCTACCGCCAAATCGAATGTGCAGAACAAAAAGGTAACCCTCGAAAATTACAAGGATCAGTTCAAACAATATATTGGCATGGACCTGATGGAAGAAATTGGAGTGATGACCGACATTGAAGCTAACCGGGTAACTGTTGATGTGGCGAAAGCCATTGAATACGGTTTGCAATCGAGGATGGAAATCAGGCAACGCGAAATCGATATTGAAAATTCGCAGTTCAGCCTCATCCGTACCAAGGCGATGAACGAATTTAAAGGCGATGTGAATTTTTCGATCGGGATAACCGGGGATAACGAAAAACTTATCGATGTTTACCAAAACCCCACCAACAATCCGCGTTTTTCACTCGCCTTCAATATTCCACTTTGGGACTGGGGCGAAAAGAAAGCTCGTATAAAAGCGCAGGAAGCGGTAATAAAATCGAGAAACCTTGATTTTGATCAGGAAAAGATCCAGATCGTGATGGACATTCGTCAGGTGAACCGTCGGCTGCAAAATCTGGTAAACCAGATTGACATTGCCCGGCAAAACGAAAAAAATGCCCAGCTAACATACGAGATTAACCTGGAGCGTTATGCCAATGGCGACCTTACCAGTATGGATTTGAACCTGTTTCAAACACAGCTTTCCGAAAAGAAAATGTCTTATGCCCAGTCTTTGATCGACTACAAAATTGAATTGCTGAACATGAAAATTCAAACACTTTTCGATTTTGAAAACAACAAAGCCATTTTGCCTGAAGAATTAATAAAAAAATAAAAACATAAATATTTCACAGATGACACGCACAAATAAACTTTTCATTTTAATTCTGGGCGCTTTTGCTGCTACATCGTGCGGCAATCAGAACACAAGCGTCAATACCGACTTGGCCATCCCTGTTTCGGTCGAAGACATAAAATTAGGTTTTATCGAAAAAACCATCAATACCACCGGTACGCTGAATGCGACGAAAGAAGTGACCATTAATTCGCAAATGGCCGGCGATTATCACCTGAAAATCAACTCAAAAACCGGAAAGAAATTTGCCCTTGGCGATTTGGTTGAAAAAGATCAAATAATTGTTGAATTTACAGATGAAGAATATATAAACGGAATCGCCATTGAATCGAAAAAACTGAATCGGGAAATTTCGGAACAGGAATTTCAAAAACAGGAATCGCTATACAAAAAAGGGGGCGTAACTCAGCGTGAATACCGCAATGCCGAAGTTTCTTTCATCGATTCAAAATATAGTTACGAAAGAGCGCAAATTCAGCTTGAAAAAATGAAAGTTCGCGCTCCTTTCAAAGGCGTGATCACCGATCTTCCTTATTATACCGAAGGGACAAAACTTGCTTCGGGGCAACCCATGTTTGGCATGATGGATTACAGCAAAATGCAAATGGAAGTGAACCTTCCCGAAAAATATATCGGTGAAGTGAGCAACAACCAAATGGTACGCATTATGAATTACACTCTGCCCAACGATACGCTTTCCGGAAGTGTCAGTCAGCTTTCGCCTGCTATTTCTACTGAAACGCGTACGTTTAAAGGAGTTCTGACAATTGAAAACCCGGAATTGAAATTGCGTCCGGGGATGTTCGCCAAAGCCGATATCATCATTGCCCGCAGAGACAGTGTTATCGTTATTCCGAAGGATATTATTATTTCAGGACAAAGGGGAAAAACCGTTTTTGTGGTTGATAACGGTACGGCTCAGGAGAAACGGATCACTTTTGGATACGAAAACCAGGATCAGGCTGAAATTACATCCGGACTGAAATACAACGACCGCATTGTGATAAAAGGTTTCGAGACCCTTAGAGATCGCTCGAAAGTGAAGATTATTAAGTAATTGGACACAAATGAAGAGATTAACTAAATTTTCGGTCAATTACCCGGTTACAATCCTGATGATCGTACTAGCCGTGCTTTTGCTGGGCTACATCTCGTACGACAAGCTGGGCGTTGACCTGTTTCCAGAAATAAACAATCCGCGGCTTTTTATCGATGTGAAATCGGGGGAACGCCCGCCGGAAGAAATGGAAAAACAATTTGTTGAAAACCTGGAAGCATTGGCTATCCGCCAGTCGGGAGTGGTGCAGGTTTCTTCAATTTCGAAAGTTGGCTCGGCCCAGATAACCGTTGAGTATACTTGGGAAAAAGATATGGACGAGGCTTTTCTCGACCTTCAAAAGGCTGCTTCTGCTTTCGCCCAAAACAGGGACATCGACGAAATAAACATTACCCAACACGACCCGAATACTTCGCCGGTAATGATTATTGGCCTGTCGCATACAACCATCACCGACATGAATGAACTGAGGAAAGTAGCTGACAACTACATCCGCAACGAACTCATCCGCTTGGAAGGAGTTGCCGAAGTCGATGTTTCGGGAGCCGAAGAAAACGAGGTGCTTATCGAAACCGATAAATACATGCTCGATGCTTTTGGTTTGACATTGAACGAAGTGGCTACCCGCATACAAAATTTCAACCAGAATATTTCCGGTGGATCCATCAACGAGATGGGGTTGAGGTATGTGGTAAAAGGCATCAGTTTGCTCGACAATATCGATGATTTTGAGAATGTGATTGTCGGTTATAAATCGGTTATAGCCAACGACCAGGCAGCTACCAAAGCGCCTGTATTTTTGCGCGAAGTAGCAAAAATAAGCTACAATAACAAAGAACCCGAAAACATTGTACGCCTGAATGGGAAACGCTGTCTGGGACTATCCATTTTTAAGGAGACAAAATTTAATACAATAAAAGCGGTCGACCAAATCAGCGAGGCTCTTGTCAATATTGAAAAGGCATTGCCCGGATACCAGTTGTCTGTCATCACGAACCAGGGAACGTTTATTAACAATGCCACAAAGGAAGTAAAGGAAAACATGCTTGTCGGAATTTTGCTGGCGGTGTTTGTCCTGTTTATTTTCCTTCGTAGGATAGGTACAACGGTAATTGTCAGTTTATCGATACCGATATCCATTGTTGCCACTTTTAACCTGATGTATTTCAACGGACTTACGCTGAATATTATGACACTTGGTGGGCTTGCCTTGGGGGCTGGTATGTTGGTCGACAGCGCTATTGTGGTGATCGAAAATATTTTCAGGAACCACGAAAATGGCATGTCGGTGAAAGATGCAGCGATTGTTGGTACTGCTGAAGTTGGCGGTGCTATTACCGCATCGACGATCACCGCGATAGTGGTATTTCTGCCGATCGTTTATCTCCACGGAGCATCGGGTCAGTTGTTTAAAGACCAGGCATGGGTGGTGACTTTTTCGCTGCTCTCGTCGCTCGTGGTTGCCATACTGGTGATTCCAATGTTGTTTAATTATTTTTATAAGAACAGCAAGAAAATTACTGCACAAAAGTCGGTGCAGGTGAAAGGATATGGTGTTTTTCTGAAGGGTTTATTGAAAAAGAAATGGCTGGTAATTGTATTATCGTTCCTGCTGATGGGCGCTACAGCTTTACTGGTTCCATATATAGGAATGGAGTTCATGCCAAAATCGGAGACCCGCGAATTTAGCATTGAACTGAAAATGAAGGAAGGCACCCAGCTTGAACGCACCTCGTCGGGGGTATCCAATATCGAAAATATTATACGCGAAATGCTGGGCGACAACGTGAAAAATATATACTCGCATATAGGGCCAAGCACCGGGCTTGCCGGAACTGAAAGTAATATTTTTGAAGGTGAAAATACCGCTTCGATAAAAATTCAACTTGCTGATAACAGCACGATCGGGTCGACTCAGGCAATTCAGGCCATTGGTGCTGTTTTGGGCGAAATGCCCGATATTGAAACAAATTTTGTTCAGGATGAAACGGCGCTGAACAGTATTATGGGAACCGACGAAGCGCCTTTCGTGGTAGAAATTCAAGGCGAGGATTTGGATGTCATTGAAAATATTTCAGAACAGGTAAAGCAACGGATTATTGGCAATCCGGAACTATACAACGTGAAATCGTCGATGGAAGATGGTTCTCCTGAAGTTGAGATTGTTGTTGATCGGTTGCGCGCTGGCCTTTTCAACCTGAGTGTAAGTAATGTGGTTAGCCAGATTCAGGATCAGTTGGAAGGTAAAAGCGCCGGAAAAATCGAAAAAGGTGGGGAAATGCAGGATATCACCCTGAAATTACCCGATGTATCGCTGAACGATCTTTCCGATATGGTCATTAAAAACGGCAATCAGGAAATCCGGATCAACGAGATTGCCGATATCCGTATTGGCCAGTCTCCCAAAGAAATATACCATCGCAATCAAACACGGATCGGGAAAATTACTGCCAACCTAAATAAAGATGTGGCGCTTGATAAGGTAGTGAAAAAAGTGGAGGTACAAATTGCCGATATTCAACTAGCTCCCGATTATAACATTTCAATAACAGGCGAAGAAGAAAAACGGAAAGAATCGATGAATAGTTTGGGTTTTGCATTGCTTTTATCCATTGTGTTGGTTTACATGGTTTTGGCTTCACAATTCGAATCGTTACTGCACCCGTTCACAATCATGCTTACGATTCCGCTAGCTGTGGTCGGTTCAATCATTCTCTTTTTCATTTTGGGAAAAACGTTTAACATCATGGCGCTGATCGGGATTATCATGCTGGGAGGTATTGCCGTAAACAACTCGATTATATTGGTTGACCGAATCATTCAGCTGAAGAAAGAAGGGTTATCGCGAATTGATTCCATTGTTCAGGCCGGGCAACAACGTATTCGTCCGATTTTGATGAACAGTTTAGCCAACATTATAGCATTGGTCCCGTTGACACTGGGTTTCGGCGAAGGTGCTTCGTTGCGTTCGCCAATGGCGTTGGCCGTAATCGGAGGGTTGATCACTTCAACCTTGTTGACACTGGTGGTAATTCCTTGTGCATACGATGTTTTGGATGAACTGAAAGACCGCTTACGGAAGGCTAATTAATACACTGGTGATCGGGATCATAAAACATAGAATTGAGAGGCTGACTTTGAGCCAGCCCCTCACTAACCCAAATAGAAAATGTGAATATTGAAACGAGCCATGAGTGAAAATTGTACACAAATGAACATGACAACCAAGGGCGAGTTCCATGTGGCCTTAAAAAAACAAATTATCAACGAATGAAATTCATTTTAAACAGAAGAATATTCATCAGTATGTTGTTTGTCGGGCTTACCCTGCTGGGGTTTGTCTCGTACAAACAGCTTAAAGTTGAATTGTTTCCCAATGTCGAACTGCCATTTTTGTATGTGCAGGCATCTTATTCGGGGGAGGTTGATCCGAAGTTTATGGAGAACCAGATCGTCATTCCCATCGAAGGCGCCATTGGTACTCTCGAAGGCATCGAGTCGATCGAATCGAACGTTACTGCACGTTCAGGAAGTATTGTGGTTTATTATCAGAAAAACGTCAACTTCAAATATGCTTACCTGAAACTTCAGGAAAAAATAAACGAGATACAAAGCTCGCTTCCCGAAGGTGCAAGGGCTTCCGTGAATAAAGTTGACTTGCAGCAAATGAACAGTCAATTCATGGAATTGCAGGTCAGGGGGAGCGGTGGCATCGACCGGGTGCGGAATATTACCGACCAGGAAATAGCGTCCGACCTTGAAAATATCGACGGAATTGCATCCGTCAAAGTCTTTGGCGGACGCGAAAAATCGCTGGAAGTAATTCTTGATCCGGGAGCCTGCGAAGCCTATAAAATCACCCCCAGCAGGGTGCGGAACATCATTTCGCAAAACTCGCGAGCCCGTACTTACGTTGGGAACATGAAAGATAAAAATATTCAGTATTTCGTGCATGTTACTGCTGAATACGAAAATGTTACCGACATAGAAAACCTGGTGGTTGCTGATGGCCCTGTGTTGCTGAAAGATATTGCTGAAGTTCATTTTGGGGTGAAAGAAGAAACCAGTTACAGCCGGGTCAACGGGAAAGATGCAGTAACCATCCAACTGGTTAATGATTCGCAGGCCAATCTGATTGATCTTTCGGATAATACCAAAGAATTGATTGGCCGATTGAATGAAAAGCTGGGCTACAAGGACATTGAAATTTCGATTCAGAGCAACTCTGCCGAAACAATGGAGAAAAACATTGACCAGATTATTGAGCTGGCATTGGTCGGGGGTATACTGGCTATCTTTGTTCTATGGATGTTCCTGAAAAATGTCCGTATTGTTGCTTTCATTGCCCTGGCAATCCCTATTTCGGTATACACCGCGTTTAATTTCTTTTACGCATTCGACATCACTCTGAATAGCCTGACACTGGTCGGAATGGCGCTGGCAGTAGGGATGTTGCTCGATAACAGCGTGGTAGTCCTCGAAAATATTTATAGGCTTTCGGGCAAAGGTTATGCTCCCGAAATTGCCGTCACTCAAGGAACTACCGAAGTCTGGCGCTCTATTGTCGCGGCTACACTGACTACGGTTTCGGTTTTCCTGCCATTCATTTTTTCAAGCAATTCGATGATCGAAATGCTTGGTTACAACGTTGGTGTTTCAATTGTTTCGACCCTGCTGGTATCATTGGTTGCAGCTCTTTTGCTGGTACCGATGGGTACCTACTACCTATTGAAACGTTGGAAAAAGGGATCGATCACATTCGAAAAAGTTACCACGAATAACCGGATGGTGCAGGTATATATGCTGTTGCTAAAATCAAGTATGAGAAATCCTGCAACAACGATTATTGGGGCAACAGCGCTTTTTTTCATTACTATTTTTATTAGCCTTGCGGTCAGTGTAAGTTCGCTTCGTGAAGTTGAACAAACCGAAATACGCTTGTATGTGACCATGTCTTCTGGCTCGTCGCTCGAAAAAACGGATGAAACGGTTGCCGATATTGAAGGCAAACTGGAGGACCTGGCAGAAAAACTGGATGTTGTCAGTAAAATTGAGGAAGAAGAAGCCGTTGTTACTGTCAAACTGAAAGAAGAATATGAAGATATTGCCGACCGTAATTTTGCTGAAATAAAAGCGGACATTGAAAAAAGGGTCAGTTCGGTAAATACCGCTGAAATATCGTTTGAACAGACGCAAAGCTCCCGTGGTTTCTCAGGCGGAAGCCGCAATTCGATGGGCAATTTCCAACGCATGATGGGCATTGGGACCGAAGAAGAGAAAATCGTTCTGAAAGGCCAGGATTTTGCACAGATGCAACAAGTGGCCGAAGATTTTAAATACTATCTCGATGAACTGGAATCAATCCGCCGGGTGCGGGTCAACGTTTCAGACAACCGTCCGGAAGTACACATGCTTTTCGATCCGCTGCTGATGACCGAATACAACCTTTCGCTTGCCAATGTGACTTCGGAATTAAATTCATTTCAAAAGGAAATCAATACCGGGGTAATGTTTAATCAGGATGTTGATGAATACGAGATTGTCATTACAACGAAGGGTGTTGAGGAAGAGGAAGAACGCAATATGGAAGACCTTCGCCGGCTTCAGGTTTCCGATGCCAACGATGGGCTTCACGACCTTCAGGATTTTACCAACCTGGTTTATGCTTCCGGTTTGGCCGGCATTAACCGGGTCAACCAGGAAAAGAATATCGAAATTACATACAGCTTTGTTAGTGAGGCCGAAGATTCAAAAGAGCTGCTGGAGGCATATCGTTATGAAATCGATGAGCTGGTAGCCAGCTACAATCTTCCTCCAGGAGTGGCGGCCGAAGTAGTACATGAAGAAAGCGACCTGAATGAATTTTATTTTCTGATTGGCGCTGCCGTATTGCTCATTTTTATGATTCTTGCATCGGTTTTCGAATCGTTGGTAACCCCGTTTGTTCTGATGTTTACCATTCCGTTGGCGGGTATAGGTTCATTTATGGCGCTTATTTTCACGGGCAACAGCCTGTTGAATGCAAACACGCTTACCGGTTTCCTGATTTTAATTGGCATTGTGGTCAATAATGGCATTATCCTGATTGACTATACCAACATTTTGAGAGATCGCGGGTTCCGGCGCTCACGAGCCTTGATGACCGCCGGTCTTTCGCGGGTACGTCCCATCCTGATTACAGCTATCGCTACCATCGTAGCCATGATCCCGTTGGGAATGGGCGATGCAGAATATGTCAGTGTAATCGGCGCTCCGTTTGCTATCATTGTAATTGGTGGTTTGGCTGTCAGTACCCTGCTGACCCTTATTTTCATCCCAACCATGTATTCAGGGCTTGAAAGTTCGCTCGAATGGTTCCGCAGCCTGAGTTGGAAACTGAAAATTATTCAGTTCAGTATCATGATTGCCGGTACAGCATACATTTATTTCAAAATAGACTCAGGCTTGTGGCAAGTCATCGATTTTGTGCTTCTCATTCTGGTGGTACCGGGAGCAACATGGTTTGTATTGTCGAGCTTGAAAAAGGCGAAAACCAAACTGGTTGAAGAAAATGCTCCGATTAGCATTGTTATTCAAAACCTGGTGAAAATTTATGACCGTCCCGACCGTTTTACCCGCGAATGGAACGGGGGAATCAATATTCGCAAACGCGCAGGGCTTGAAAAAGAATACAAATCGATCCGGGAATTCGACCAGATGATTTGGCAATTGCCACTTTTGGGGTTCTTTATCTATTTCACCTTCTTTTACCTCGAATCGGCGCTTTGGATGCTATTTATGACCGTGATGGTGTACTTGTATATCAACGGGATGTGGAAGCCATTCAATTATTATTTCGATCATCTTGCCGCTGCCAGGGACAAAAAGTGGCCGCTGGTTATTCGGAAATGGATACAATGGGCATTTTTCTGGATTTTGCCTTTGCCCGAGCTGTTTATGCTCTGGTTAAACACAAAGTCTATCGGTTTGCTGGTGACTGTTTTCTTGCTGTGGTACCTGGCTCTGATAATTTCGGTTACATCGCGAAAATTGTACGAAGAAAAAGTGAATATTGACCGAATTACAGGACGTTTTGGCAACTTGCGGCGAACCGTGTTCCGGCTGGTAAAACAAATACCGATAATTGGAAAACGTCGTCAGCCATTCAAAGCGCTGAACGGGGTTTCTCTGAAAATAGAAACCGGTATGTTTGGCTTGCTGGGACCCAATGGGGCAGGGAAATCAACCATGATGCGTACCATCTGTGGCATTTTCGAACAGAGTTATGGTAAAATCTGGATCAACGGTATCGATACGCAGGAGAAACGCGAAGAATTACAGGGATTGATCGGCTATCTTCCGCAGGAATTCGGAACCTATGAAAATATGCCGGCTGAAGATTTTCTTGATTATCAAGCCATACTGAAAGGTTTGACGGATAGGACCGAACGTGAGGAACGGGTTGCTTATGTGTTGAAATCGGTTCACATGTACGACCGGAGACAAGAGAAAATCGGATCGTTCTCAGGGGGTATGAAACAGCGCATCGGGATTGCCCAAATCTTGCTTCACCTGCCGAGAATACTGGTTGTTGACGAGCCTACTGCAGGTCTCGATCCACGCGAACGCATCCGGTTCCGTAATTTGCTGGTTGAACTCAGTCGCGAACGCATCGTGATCTTTTCGACACATATTATTGAAGATATTGCCAGCTCGTGTAACCAGGTTGCCGTGATCAACCGGGGGCGCGTAAAATATACCGGAACGCCATCCAACATGGTCCATCTGGCCAAGGATCTGGTTTGGCAATTCGATGTCCCGGTCAGCGACTTCGATAAAATGCCGAACAAGCAAATGGTCATCCATCACATGCGACAAGATGATAAAATCAGGGTTCGGATGCTTTCGAAAACGCAACCGACACCCGATGCGGTTGTTGCAAAACCACTACTGGAAGACGCCTATTTATGTTTGATTAAAGATTTGAAGTAATGGAAACAAAAAATAAATCAGGATTGGCAAATACGCTTTACTTAATATGGAAGCTGGTTCGTTACAACATGCGCGTTATTTTTGGTAACCGTTTCATCTGGTTTTTCCTGGCCTCCCTTGGCTTTTTTATATTCATCTCGATTAATTCGACTTTAAATGGGGAAAACCTTGATGAAGAGATGGTTTACTATACCCTCGTTTTTCCGGGGATATTATTGGTTTTTTATCCGATGAGCTTTGGAATACAGAACGATGTTGACGCGGGTATTCTGGAAATTCTTTTTGGTATTCCCGACTATCGTTACAAAGTATGGCTGGTACGCATGATTCTTGTATTCATTTTGGTTTTCCTGATCATGTGCGTGTATTCATACTTGGCAACAATCTTTTTGACCCGGATAAATATTCTGGAGATGACTTATCAGGTAATGTATCCAATCCTTTTTATTGGATGTCTGTCGTTTATGTTTTCAAGCCTGATAAAAAACGGCTACGGAACCATGGCTGTTATGGTCATCCTCGGTGTTATACTAATGATTATTAGTGAAAGTTTTGTGAAAGATACCCAATGGGACGTATTTCTCAACCCTTTCAATATACCGCGAAACCTGAATGAAACCATTTGGGAAGGAATTATGGTGAAGAACCGTGTTTTTCTGTCGGTTAGTTCCCTGATCTTTCTTTTGTACGGATTATTTAATCTTCAAAAACGGGAACGTTTCATCTAAAATATTTTAGTTCATTTAAAAAAGCAGGATTCCGTTTGGGAGTTTTGCTTTTTTATTTCTGAAATTTTATTCTCGGTTGCTGAATCTTTTTCCTACATCCGTTTTAACGGTTACAAAATATTTATCTTTAGATTCCATATTTTAATGAAAAAACGATGAGGGGTCATTTCATATTTCTTGCTGTAGTTCTGGCTATTGCCTGTTCTTGCAATCTAAAAAAGTCAAGTTACATTACCAATCAGGGGTTTATGTATGGTACAATTTATACCATAAAGTACGAAAGCCCTGATGGTAAAGATTTGCAGGTTGAAATTGAAGCCGAAATGAACAAGGTAAACCATTCACTTTCGACTTTCGACAGCCTTTCGATAGTTTCGAAAATAAACAGGAATCAGGATGTTGAGCTTGACGATTATTTTCTGACGGTCTTCAACAAAGCGATGGAAGTTTCGGAAATAACTGGCGGGGCTTTCGATATAACCGTTGCGCCGATGGTAAATGTATGGGGGTTCGGGTTTAAAAACAAGGAAAAAGTAACCGATGAACTCATCGATTCGTTGAAAACGTTGGTCGGTTATCAGAAAATCAGGATTTCGGGGAACAGGGTAATCAAAGACCACCCGAACACCATGCTCGATTGTAGCGCCATTGCAAAAGGGTATGGCAGTGATGTGGTTGGTAATTTTCTTGCTGGGCGGGGATGCAAGAACTACATGGTTGAAATTGGGGGCGAAGTTGTGGCACACGGAGTCAATGCGAAAGGGAAAAGCTGGAGCATTGGCATCAGTAAACCGGTCGACGATCCTTCGCCTGACAATCAGGAACTGAAAGCCATTGTTTCACTAAGAAATAAAGCGTTGGCAACTTCAGGAAATTACCGCAATTTTTATATTGAAAATGATAAAAAATATGCCCACACCATCGATCCGAAAACAGGCTACCCGGTACAACATTCGTTGTTAAGTTCAACTGTATTGGCCGACGACTGCATGACTGCTGACGCCTATGCGACTGCCTTCATGGTTCTTGGGCTGGAAGAAGCAAAACGGATTGTCAGTCACGTCAAAGGTCTGGAAGTATATTTCATTTATTCAGGAGAAAACGGCGAAATGAAAACCTGGTTCTCTGAGGGTTTTCGCGATATGCTCGACAAAGAGCTGGACTAATCAACGACAAGTTTATTTCATCTCTATTTTGTATACCGATGTACGTGCTGTAATAAAAAGCGTTTTCCGGTTTTTACCGCCAATGCAAACATTTGCAGGCCGTTCGGGAACGACTATTTCTCCCAGTTTTTTCCCGTCGGGGGCAAAAACTGAAACGGCACGGTTGGTCAGGTACACATTCCCTTTTCTATCGATGGTCATCCCGTCGGAACCTTCGGGAGCAAAAAAGGTTTTCCCGGAAAGTTTTCCATCGGTTTCAATGTGGTATTTCCAGGTTTTTCCGTCGGCGATATCGGCCACGTATAGCGTTTTTCCATCCGAAGTTCCGATAATTCCGTTCGGCATTTTGTAATCGTCAATTACACGAAAAAGTTCACCGTCGGTTTTCAGGCAATAAACACCCCGGCAATCCTGCACCTGCACCTGCCCTTCGGGCCACCAGTCGCGATGATAATAACTGTCGGTAAAATAAATGTTGCCGTTTGGGTGAATCCAAAGATCATTCGGGCCATTCAGGTGTTTGCCATCGTACTTGTCGACCAGAACTGTTTTTGTTCCACCCATTGCGATTTTAATTAGTTTGTTCCGGTAATCGGCACACGACACCAATTGCCCGTCGGCTGAAAAATACAACCCGTTTGAGCGTTCGCCCTCTACTTTAAACTCACGGATACCCTGCTTTTCATTCCAGATATAAATTTTGTCGTTGGGCTGGTCGGTAAAATAAATTTCCCCGTTTTTTGCAACGGCAGGTCCTTCGGTAAACGAATAGCCTGACTGTATTTTTTCAAGCTGACTGCCTTTTGCAATCATTGGCAGTTGTTCTTGTGCTTTTAGTGAGAAACTAAAAATCAGGAATAAGGACAAAAATGTTGTTGGCGTTTTCATACGAAATTGATTAAAATGGGTTCAAGAAGAAAGTCGGGAGTAATAATGAATAATGTGAAAATTCATTCTGTTTTATGATTTGATTCAGACTTGCCAATTTAATGATAATCCGTCAATATTTTTGGTGATTTAACTATTTGTGATTGGGAATAATGCTTTTTTTTCCGGGTGGAAAATTTCATTGTCAGTAAAATATATTTGGCAAGCGCTGATTGCGAGAAAGTCGCCTAAAAAGTTTATTTTCGCAGGAAACTTATTCTGAAAATTAGTGAAAAAGAACCTGGTCATTATTCCAACCTATAAGGAAATTGAGAACATCGAAAAAATGGTGCGCAAAGTTTTTTCGTTGCCAACGCCATTTGAACTCCTCATTGTTGACGATAACTCGCCCGATGGTACGGCTGACAAGGTTATTGAATTGCAGCGTGAATTTCCGGATCGGTTGCATTTGCTTCAACGGTCGGGGAAACAGGGACTTGGTACAGCCTATATTACTGGTTTTAAATGGGCGCTGGAACGAAAGTATGATTACATTTTTGAGATGGATTGCGACTTCTCTCATAATCCGGATGATCTGGAACATTTGTATGCTGCCTGTGAAAACGAAGGAGCCGATTTGGCAGTCGGTTCGCGGTATATTTCAGGAATTAACGTGGTTAACTGGCCGCTGGGACGTGTGCTGATGTCGTATGGGGCATCCTTGTATGTGCGCCTGGTAACCGGGATGAATGTGAAAGATACAACGGCTGGTTTTAAATGTTACAGGCGGGCAGTCCTGGAAACCATCGATCTTGATAATATACGGCTGAAAGGGTATGGGTTTCAGATTGAAATGAAATTTAAAGCCTGGAAATACGGGTTCAAAATAAAGGAAGTTTCCATTGTTTTTACAGATCGCACCGAAGGAACTTCGAAAATGAGCGGTGGTATTTTCAACGAAGCATTGTGGGGTGTATTAAAAATGAAAATCCGCAGTTGGAGCGAAAAATATCCGAAAGTGAACCGTTCATAGAAAGGAAAAAGGGCTCGAAAGCCCTGTCCTTTTTTTATAAGGTATCCTGGCCCGGTTCCCAGTCGCAAGGTGTAAGTTCTCCGGTTTGCAGTGCATCCAATATTCGAAGTACTTCTTTTACATTCCGGCCAACGTTCAGCCCGTTTACCGAAACATGCTGAATCACTCCTTCCGGGTCGATAATAAATGTTGCTCGGTAGGCAATTTTGTTTTCGGTTTCAAGAATTCCCAATTCACATGATAGCGATTTTGATGTATCGGCCAACATCGGGAATTTCAGGTTTTTCAACCCGGGGTGATTGTTTCTCCATGCAAGATGTACGAACTGGGAATCGATTGATGCACCGATCAGGTTGACATCGCGTTTTGTAAATTCCTCAAAATTTCGGTTAAACGATTCGATCTCGGTAGGACAAACGAACGTAAAATCAAGCGGCCACCAAAAAATCACAGTCCATTTTCCTGCAATATCGGCATTGGTCAATGTTTTAAATTCTTTACCAGCTTCGAGCGAGACAACCGCTTCTTTTTTAAATTCCGGAAACTTTTCTCCAATAGTTTTCATGATTTTATTGTTTTTGAAATGATTTTTAACAGAGATTGAATGAAAATTTATAAGACAAATGTACCAGGCAGTCCAACACCAGTCAAATTGATTTTCTTGATGCTGAATAGATTATTCCTATTCAAGCCCGGAAACTTTGAAGACGACAAAAGCAAAGGTTTTCAGAAATATATAAATAACGTAATTTTTACCTTTAAAATTACTGTAAAAAGGGACGCAGATGAGCTTGGACAATCGATCAAATAATTTTACCTTTAGCAGGTTTTATTAAAAAAATTACGAAAGTTTATTTTCAAGAAACATACTTATTATTTTCAAAATTAAACTATGAGCAAAAATTCAAACAAGAATGTCGTTTCCAGAAGAGCTTTTTTGGGAACTGCTGCAACCGCTGCCGCAGGTATTACGATCATTCCCAATTTTGCATTGGGAAAAAGTTTAGGACATGTGGCTCCAAGTGATAAACTCAACATTGCTGCCGTCGGTATTGGCGGTATGGGGTTTGCCAACCTGAAAAACCTTGAATCGCAAAACATCATTGGTCTTTGCGATGTCGATTGGAATTATGCCGGTCGCGTATTCGATTATTTTCCAAAAGCAAAGAAGTACAAGGACTGGCGCGTTATGTATGATGAGCTGGGCAAAGAAATCGACGGAGTAGTGATTGCAACGGCTGACCATACACACTGTATTACCGCAGCCCATGCAATGACAATGGGGAAAAATGTATACGTACAAAAACCTTTGACTCACACCGTTTACGAATCACGTTTGTTGACCAAACTGGCTGATAAATACAAACTGGCTACTCAGATGGGGAACCAAGGTTCATCAGGTGAAGGTGTAAACCTTACTTGTGAATGGATTGCCAATGGAGAAATTGGTGAAATAACCAAAGTGGAAGCTTTTACCGACCGTCCGATTTGGCCACAAGGTTTAAATACTCCGGAAAACGGGGATTGGGTTCCTGAAACATTGGATTGGGACTTGTTCACCGGACCAGCCAAAATGAGACCTTACAACAAATTGTATCATCCATGGAACTGGCGCGGTTGGTGGGATTACGGAACAGGCGCTCTTGGCGACATGGCTTGTCACATCCTTCACCCGGTATTTGTTGGCCTCGAATTAGGCTACCCGACCAAGGCACAGGGAAATTCAACCTTGTTGCTCCAGGATTGTGCACCAACGGCACAAAGCGTGAAACTGACTTTCCCTGCCCGTACACCAAAGAAAAAAATGAAAATTAAACTTCCTGAAGTTGAAGTTTTCTGGTACGATGGTGGAATCAAACCGATGCTTCCAGACGGATGGCCGGCAGGCAAAGAACCGAACAATGCAGGTGGTTGTGTTATTTTTCATGGAACCAAAGACAAATTGATTTGTGGTTGCTATGGAAAAGACCCATGGTTGCTCTCAGGTCGCGTTCCGGAAGCTCCAAAATTCCGCCGTCGCATCGAAGGCAGCCACGAAATGGATTGGGTACGTGCATGTAAAGAATCTCCGGAAAGCCGTGTAAAAACTGCTTCCGATTTCAGCGAAGCCGGGCCATTCAACGAAATGGTTGTAATGGGGGTACTTGCAGTTCGTCTGCAATCGCTCAATAAAGAGCTGGAATGGAATGGAGCCAGCATGCAGTTTACCAATATTAATGATAGCGAGAAAATTAAAACGGTTATTAAAGACGGTTTCCAAATTCACGATGGTCACCCGACATTCAACAAAACATGGACAGACCCGGTTCCTGCAACTGAATTTGCAGCCGAATTGATCAAGCACAAATATCGTGCTCCATGGAGTTTACCCGAAATGCCGGCATAATTTGCATCTCTTCTCATCCGATGACCTGAAGTCACCGGATGAATACAAGATACAACGGGACAAGATTTTTTCTTGTCCCGTTTTCATTTTTTTTCTGAATATCAGCAATTGCCAGCATAAATTTGTTTTTATTCCAGAAAACACAAGAATAACCTTTGCAGCTGTTGTTTTATTTGCTTTTGCAGATCAACTAATGCATTTTTAGTAATAAAGTTGTCAAAAGTTGGGCATCGAAGAGTGAGTGTAACGATTTGTTTTGTTGGTTATAATGAAGTAATAAACAAGAAACAAAAAATAAGTAATTTGGGTGCAGGCGCATTTGTGATATTTCGATATTGCTTAGTTCTTGTTCGTCATTCGATATTTAGAAATGAAGAGTAACCTATAAAACTGGGTTCAACTTTAAACAAGTTCAATAATAACTCTGTTCTGTATTTAATACTTTCTTGTGAAATACTGTTCTTCCAATGTCAGAAATAAGATACTGATTTTAAGCGTATCTAAATGCCGGAAGAATTCGGTACTTTTATTCAGTTCAGAATGAGTTGTCATTATGTCTGGAAATTTGTTTTGTAAAAGGATTGAGCTTTATGAAAGGGATTTGGCTTTTTTATTTGTTATGTTTGGTTTTATCCGGAGGAGAAATGATTGGTCAAACTACGATTCAATTTGCCGGGCAGACTTGGAATGTTCGTTCCGGTACAGGAAACCCGGGGAACAATAACTGGTCGGACAGTTCGCAAAGTGTTTGGGTCGACGGAACCGGGCATCTTCATTTGAAAATCAGGAAAGAGGGAGATAAATGGTATTGCCCGGAGATTATTTCGCAGCAATCGTTCGGCTATGGGGAATATATTTTTTATGTGGCAAGCAATGTCGAAAAATACGATCCGAGCGTAGTGTCTGCAATGTTTACCTACGAGAACGACAGCAGGGAGGTTGACATTGAGTTCACGAACAGTGGCTTTGGAAGTGCATCGAAGAAAGATACCCCCGGATGGTACACCGTGCAGCCAAGTCCTTATACTTCAGCAAACCAATATCGCTTTAAACTGAATCTCGCAGAAGATTATTCTACTCATAAATTCATCTGGAGCAGTAAAAATATATTCTTTCAAAGTTATCACGGGCATTATCCGCAGTTGCCTTCTGCTGAATATTTAATTCAGGAGTGGACCTATACCGGGAGCAAAAATCCTCCGGCAGGTAGAGAAAGGCTCCATATAAACCTTTATTTGTTGGGAGGAGTGCCGCCAACCAATCAACAGGAAGTTGAATTTATAGTGAATGCAGTGTTTATTCCTGTTGGCTCTTTAAAAGTGTCTTTGTTGCCTGCAGTTGCAGTTGTCGGTGGCGCTATGTGGCGGATCGATAAAGGCGAATGGCAAAACAGCGGAAGTACTTTATCGAAGATTTCGAACTGCCAGCATACAATAAGTTTTATTCCGATACCCGGCTGGCATACCCCTTCCGATACCACCGTGCTTATTAATGCGGGACAAACGCTGAATGTTGATGTGGCGTATCAGATTAATACCGAAGCCCGGGTTTTAGCAGAAACAAAACTTGAGGTTTTTCCTAACCCCGCTTCTGAAAAATTAAATATTGAATTGCCACAATATTCAGGCAATGGTCAGTTATTTCTTTTTGATCACACGGGGCGCCTGGTTCATCGCAAAAACATTGTAAGTTTTCCGGCGCAGCTTGATATATCCGATTTTTCAGACGGCCTGTATTTTATGGAGATAATATCAGGGGATGGTACATTTATGAAGAAACTGCTTATTCATAAATAAGGGCTTTTAAATGCTTCCTATTTCTTTTTCCATTTTTGTTTGAATAGAATTGAACGCTTTTTCGAATTCCTGTACGAGAGTTGATATTTTGCTCATTTCTGTTTCTTCTTCAGCAAGTTTTTCGATTTGTTCCAGCAATTCAAAAATGTCGGCTCTCTCAATCATTTTAAATCCGGGCTTTACCGTGTGTGCCGAAACTTTTATTCCTTTATAATTGGCTGACTGAGTATTCAAATTGATTTCCTGAATTCCTTTTTTCGCTGACTGGATAAACGTATGCACAAGATTTTGAAGAAAGATTTTGTCGTTGCCAGCCATATTTTGAAATAAAGTAAGATCGTACAAAACCTTTTTTGGCTTTTTATCCGATAATGTTTTCAGAATCACGTATGATAAATCGCTTGAATTGAATGGCTTCGACAAGTACCCGTCCATTCCCTGTGCAAGATATTTCTTGTCGTCGTCTTTTAACGCATGGGCTGTCAGTGCAATAATGGGGATCTCCGATTTCGGTTTGTCCATGTGTTCGCGGATGAAACGGGTTGCTTCAACTCCATCCATCACGGGCATTTGGATGTCCATCAGCACCATGTCGTAATCGTTTTCCGATAGTTTTTCAATGGCTATTTTCCCGTTCGAAGCAATGTCGACGGTTGCCTTCATGTTTTCGAGCAAACGTTTTGCAACGTATTGGTTGAATTCCTGATCCTCAACTAACAAGGTGCGTATGTTCGAAAGATCGGTTAATTCCGGTTGCACGGTTTTGTTTTCTTCGGCTTCCTGCTTTTTATCTTTTTCAAAATCAAGCATAAAAAAGAACGTCGTGCCTTTTCCTGGTGTGCTTTCAACTTTTAACTGGCCTCCCATTAATTCGACCAGTTTTTTGCTGATAGACAAGCCTAAGCCGGCGCCTCCGTACAACCGGGTGGTACTGGTATCTGCCTGGTCAAATTCATTGAAAATAATTTCAATTTTTTCTGAACTGATGCCGATCCCGGTATCTTTAACTTCAAATTTAACACGACAGGTATTGTCGGTTTCAGCCACCAGTGACAGGATGATTTCAACCGAACCCTGGTTGGTGAATTTTATTGCATTATCGGTGAGGTTTTGTAAAACTTGCTCGACCCGGAGGGCGTCGCCTACCAGCATCACGGTTTCGTTGGGCGAAAGACAATGAAAATTTATAGCGATATTCTTTTTGTCGGCTTTTAACTTTGAGGTATTGATTACAGAAGCAATCAGCTTTTTTAAATCGAAAGATGATTGCTCAATATCGAGTTGGCGGGACTCAATCTTGGAAATATCGAGAATATCGTTGATGATGCTTAATAAGTTACCTGCCGATTTTTCTATAATATTCAGGTATTCAAGTTGCTGATTGTTTAACTGGGTTTTTTTCAGAAGTTCGGTAACCCCGACAATTGCGTTCATTGGGGTCCTGATTTCGTGACTGGTATTGGCCAAAAACAATTCTTTGGCTTTGGTCGATTCTTCTGCTTTTTTCTTTGCTTTCAGCAGATCTTCCTCAAATTTCTTGCGTTCTGTAATATCGAACAAGGTTCCGATGATTTTGACAACTTTGCCGTTTTTGAAAATCGGAACACCCCGGGCAAGTATATAAATGATCGACCCATCGGGAAGGATATTCCGTATTTCAATGGAGTTTTCGATGCCTTCGTTGACAATCAGGTCCAGTGCCTGTTTTAATATTTTACGATCGTCGGAGTGCATTATTTTCAGAAAATCTTCCTCGCTCGGAGGTGTATCGGAAGGATTGAGGCCAAACAAATGGTACGTTTCTTTCGACCAGTAGATTTTATCTTTTTCAAGATCAATTTCCCAACTGCCCAATCGTGCAATCCGCTGGGTTTCGTTCAGCCGGGTTTCACTTTCAGTCATTTCCAGTTCTGCCTTCTTCCGTTTCGAAATATTCCGGATAATGGCCAAAACCTCATTCATTCCGCTAATTGCAGCAACCCGGCACTCGTAATACTCGATTCCCTGGGGCATATCCATTTCGTCGACAAAAGTTTGGCTTTCCCCGGTCTCAATGGCTTTCGTTATATATTTAAAAAGGAGGTCAGCGTTTTCTTTTTTAAGTACGTCGAAAATATTTTTCCCAAGCAGTTCATTCGCCGGGGCGACCATATCTTTTTCTGTTTCTTTTTTTGCATGGAAATCAAGATAAGTTCCCTGCGCATCGAAACGAAACATTAAATCGGGAACTGCATCGAGAATGGCCTTGTAATGAGTATTCCACGCCCTGACTTCTTCCTTCAGCTTCCGTTCTTCGGTGATATCCAGTTCAATGGAAATAAATTTATCAATATCCCCGTTTGTATCGAAAACCGGGTTGATATGGAGTTTTATCCAGTATGCGTTCCCGTTTTTATGATAATTCAAGATTTCTTCGGAAACGGGTTGGTTCGCTTCTAAAAGGTCGCGCATCCGTTTTACGATGGCCGGATCGGTGTCTTTTCCCTGCAAAATTACTCCGGGCCTTTGGCCGATAAGTTCGTCCAGACTGTAGCCTGACATTTTTTCAAAACCTTCGTTGACCCATTCAATGACCCTGTTTTTGTCGGTAATGATGACGCCATTGTCGGTTTTACTGGCAACCATCGAAAGGTTTCGAAGTTCAGTTTCAGTTTTTTTATTTTCAGAATAATTTTTTATGAAGGCTGTAAAAACATATTCCCCATCAACGATTGCCTGGCTGAGAGTCAGTATTATCGGTATTCTCTTTCCTGTTTTGGTTTGTAATTCAAGTTCCCTTCCGGCACCAATAACCCTTGGTGTTTTGGTTTCAAGGTAGCGGGCTATGTAATGATCGTGTTGGTCTGCATGAAAGGAAGGCATTAATATTTTTATATTTTTACCTGACACTTCGCTTCGATCGTATCCTGAAAGGTTTTCTGCCGCCCGGTTGAAAAACTCGATAATCCCCTGTTGGTTTATTGTAATAACTGCATCGGCACATCCTTCCAGTATCGACAGGTGTCTGTCTCTTTCATTTTGAATACTTTTTCGGAAATCAAGATCATTCATACGCCATACTTTATTTTATTCTTTCCAGAGTGCCTGTTTCTTATGTAAATTTAGTACATTAGTATCAATCATTTTCCTGTTATGAAGGATAATATTAATATTCTGGTTGCCGAGGACTTCGAATTCAATCAGTTAATCATTAAACAATTATTAAAAGAGATTGGTTCGAACTTCGTTGTCGTAAATAACGGGCAGGAAGCACTTGACCAGTTGGGCAGCCAGCAGTTCGATATCATTTTGATGGATATTGAAATGCCCGTGATGGATGGCATTGAGGCCACACGGATAATAAAAAGCTCGGTAACAGGGACAAATCAACAAATTCCGGTGATTGGGCTGACCGGTCACAAAGACCCGGAACTTCTGAAAAAACTAAAAAATTCGGGTTTTGCCGATATTGTGCAAAAGCCATTTAGTAGAAGCGATATTGAAAATGTTATCAACGAGCATGTTTTTAGCCTCCGGAACGAATCGGAGCTTTCCGGTAGCCAAAACAGTCAGAACACAGGTGATGAAAAAAAATACGACCTGTCGAATCTGCGGTCGTTTTGCGATGGCGATGAAGATTTCGTGATGCAGATGCTCCGCTATTTTGTTGAACACACACCCGCAGTAATTCAAAACATGAAGCAAAATTGCCAGACCTCAAATTGGGACGAGCTGAGAATGGAAGCGCATAAATTTTGTTCCGAGCTGGGATTGCTGGGCATTACCGAGATGTTTCGGGTTTCGGAATCCATTGAAAATAGTGCGCAGTTACGGGTAGAAAATGCAAAGCTGCTTTCTGAAATTATTCGGTTGGAAGAAATAAGCATGCAGGTAATCCTGCAAATCTGTTCTGATTTTAATATTTGAAAGAATCCTTCCGGCTGAATAAAGAAAAGCAGGCAGGCCGATTTATAAATTTTTGTCCGATAATTAATTTGTTTAATATGAAGATACTCGTTTGTGAAGATGATTTTATGATGCTCAAAACCATTGAGCATAAATTGCTGAGAGAGGGATACGAGGTGGAATTAGCCCAGGATGGGAAAATTGCCTTTGAATTATTGCGCGAAAACAAGTACGATTTTGTGATTACCGATCTGCTTATGCCGTATTCGACAGGCCTGGAAATTATTGATCTTATCAGAAACCAGTTAAAACAAACCATTCCGATCATTGTCCTGTCGAAAGTTGGAATGGAAAAGACTGTATTGCAGGCTTTCGATATGGGTACCGACGATTATATCGTAAAGCCATTCAGCCCGAATGAACTTTCGATACGAATAAAACGATTAATCGCTTCCCGAAAATGAAAAAAAGATTATTCTCTTTTTATTTGATTCTATTTGCTTTTGCTGTTATTCCTCAATCTGAAGTGTCAGCACAGAATCTTGTTTTGAATGCTGATTCTCTTTTTTTGGAAGCCCGCAGCCTTGCATCTGCCAAAGAATATGCAAAAGCCAGGGAACTGTGTTTTACTATTCTCCGGAAATATCCGTCGTATCACGATGTGCGGATACTGGCAGGCAGAACCTATGCATGGCAGCAACAGTACGATTCAGCCCGGGTTGAGTTGGATAAAGTGCTTCAGGATAGCAAAAGTCGCGATGCAATTGAGGCGATGATCGATGTCGAAAACTGGTCGGGAAATAAAATAAAAGCTATTTCGTATTGCGATCTGGGGTTGAAATTTTTCCCAAATGACGAGCCGTTTATGCTGAAAAAAACAGCTTTGCTGGTGCAATCGGAAGATTATAAAACAGCCCAGAGAGAGATATCGTATATTTTGGGGCAAAATCCCTCGAACCAGGAAGCAAGAACAATTCTCTCTGAAATAAAAAACGCCAACATCCTGAATAAAGTTACCATACAGCATTCGTTCGATTATTTTAAAGAACCGTGGATACGGAGGTGGCATCTGATGGACCTGGATTATTCGAGACAAACACGTTTTGGTACGGTCACAGGCCGGATTTATATGGGCGATATTGTGTTTGACGGAGAATCACTCGGAGAAAAAAATGTCGGGGTGCAATACGAAATCGAATCGTATCCCAAAATTTCAAAAAGCAATTATGCCTATCTGTCTTACGCATTTTCATTCGACGATATTTTCCCGAAACACAGGATTGGAGCCGAATTTTATCAGAAAATACTTAAGTCGTTCGAACTTTCTGCCGGAATCCGTAGTCTTCAATTCCGAAGCAATAATAATATAGAAGAAAAACCAGTTGTAATATATACCGGGACACTGGGAAAATATTACCGTAACTACTGGTTTTCATTCAGGCCCTATTTCAATCCGAAATCGAATGGCCTTTCTCAATCGTACTATCTTACGATGAGACGATATCTTTCGACAAGAGATAATTTTCTGTCACTGGAACTGGGTAGTGGCAGTTCGCCCGACGACCCCCTCGATTATTCTGTCGATCAGAAATTCTACGAGCTGAGGATGAAGAAAATTCAATTGTCGTGGCAACATCTTTTCCTCGACCGGTGGACTGTTTACCTTATCGGGGCCTATCAGAATGAAGAATATCAAGCCGATTCTTTTCGCGATAATTTCTCTGTTAAGTTGCAACTTGGGTTCCATTTCTAAAAAAGCAAATTAAATATTATTAACCGGAGGAGCAAATATGTTTGGTAAACTGAACGATGGAAAAACTAATAAACGAATAAAAACTCGAAGCTGGGTTTTCCCCGTTTTGATGGTGACCATTGTCAATCCATCGGATGTCGGTAGGCTCTCTGGTGATAAACATCTTATGATTCTTATTTTATCAATTGTTGGATTTTTCCTGCTATTGTCAGCCCTGACTGTTTCTTCAGTTTTGATTACCCGGGCATACAGGCAGTCGAAAACATATAGGAACAAGATACTTACCGATTGGTTCCAGGCCGAGATCGCGGAATTTTTGTTTAATAACGAGGTACAGGAAGTGCCGGATGATTTTATCAGGATTAAAAAAACAGGCAGGCGGCAACTTATCATCGATGAAATTGTACGTCTTCAGTCTGATCTTTCCGGAGAGGTAGCTGATCAACTGAAATATTTATATGAAAGCCTTGGGCTTCAGAAAGATTCTCTGGCGAAGCTGAAACATTCAAAGTGGGAGATGAAAGCAAAAGGGTTCAGGGAGCTTTCAATTATGGGGGTGACAGAAGCAATTCCCATGATAAAAAAGTATACAAACTGTCGGAATGAAATATTACGGGGAGAGGCTTTTCTTGCGCTTGTCCGCATGAAATCGGATGATCCGCTGCATTTTTTAGATATGGAGGATATCATTTTAACTCCCTGGGATCAGATTAACCTTCAGGTTGCCATTCAGCGGAGCGGCAAGGAAATCCCAGAATTCAAACGATGGCTGGCAACACCCAATGCGTCGGTGTTGCTATTTGCAGTCAAAATGGCTTCTCTTCACAAGCAATTTGATGCAGCGCCTGAAATATCAGGGTTGTTGGATCATTCCAATGAAAAAATCAGAAAAGAAGCAATCAAAGCGCTGGGGAATATGGAAATGCCTGAATTTTCAGGTGCGCTGATTGAACGGTACTCCCGCGAAAACAGCCGGAATCAGCTGGCTATTATTCATTCATTAGGAAATATTGGCAATCCTGAAGATGTGGATTTTTTGGTTGAAGTGATTTCTGTGAACCAAGATTTCGACCTTTTGTTGGCATCATTTAAGGCACTGTATGCGCTGGGTGAAAAGGGGAGGGCAAAGATAAATGAACTCTCGGCATCGAACCCCGGAAAATATTTGAAATATGCAATGCACGTAACAGACCCTAGAATCTAATATGGAACAAACAATACAAATCATCAGGACCGTTGCAAACAGTCTCTTTCTGATTTATTCAGTAGCGATCGTATCTAGTTATGTAATACTAATTCTTATTTCTGCATTTGTACTCAAGGATTATTTGAAACGAAACCGGTTTGTCGATTATTCTATCATGTTATCATCCCCGTTTGCCCCTTCTATAACAATCATTGCTCCGGCATACAACGAATCGCTCACCATCGAGGCAAACATAAGGGCTTTATTGTCGTTGTTCTATCATGATTTTGAAGTAGTTATTGTGAATGACGGCAGTAAAGATGATTCTTTGGAGAAAATGATCAGGACGTATGATCTTCAGAAAGTGGATTATGCTTTCGAATATAAATTGAATTGCAAACCGGTCAGGGGCATTTATAAGTCACGGAATGATTCATTTCATAACCTGATTGTCGTGGATAAGGAAAATGGGGGCAAAGCAGATGCACTTAATGCAGGGATCAATATTTCAAAAAACGAGTATTTCGTTGCAATCGATGTCGATTCGATTGTTGAATCGGATGCCCTTCTGAAATTATCCAAACCATTTCTCGAAAGTACTGACAATCGCATTATCGCTACCGGAGGAGGAGTGCGGATCGCCAATTCGTGCATTATCAGTGGGGGACAGATACTTAAAGTGAATTTTCCGTCAAAGTTGTTGCCTGGATTTCAGGTACTCGAATATACCCGCGCATTTTTAATGGGGCGTATGGGCTGGACCAAACTGAACGGCCTGTTACTGATTTCTGGTGCTCTTGGCTTGTTCGACAAGGAAATTGTGATTGCCTGTGGCGGATATTATGCTAAAACGGTGGGCGAAGACATGGAATTGGTCGTAAGGATGCGGCGTTATATGTCCGATCGGAATGAAAAGTACCATGTAGCTTATATTCCTGACCCGTTGCTCTGGACCGAGGCGCCCGACTCAGTAAAAGTTCTTGGACGGCAACGAAACCGCTGGACCCGAGGAACAATCGATACCATGTTAATTCATCGTAAAATGCTTTTCAATCCGAAATATAAATTGACAGGATTATTAAGTTATCCATATTGGTTCTTTTTTGAGTGGTTAGGGCCTTTGGTTGAGGCTTCAGGCCTTTTGTATGTCTTTATCCTGATTTTGATGGGGAGTCTGGATTGGATCATTCTTCTTTCTCTGTTTGCTCTGATTTACGGTCTTTCTGTGCTGATTTCTGCCCATGCTATACTTTTCGAAGAATTGACTTTTCATCGGTATGAGAAAAAGATGGATGTAATTAAACTCTATTTTCTGGCCTGGATTGAACCATTTATCAATCATCCTTTGAATGTTTGGTGGGCCTGGAAAGGAAACTGGGATTATTTTGTCCTTAAAAAATCGGGATGGGGAGGAATGGTCAGAAAAGGATTCTCTTCCAAATGAAATCATACAATCTACTTTTTGTCGAGATTGCAATGCAGTTGAAGCATTTTGCTTGAACCTTATCGATTCTCATGCGTTTTTTGTACATGAAGAAGAAAAAATTAGAGGTACAACAATTAAATTAACATTCCTTCTATTTTTTTGTTTTCTGAGGATCAGTGTATTGGGGTAATGAGGTATGGATTTTTGTAAAAAACAGAAAAAAGGTTTGGAAAGAATAAAAAAAGGTGTTTATCTTTGCCGCCGCCAAAAGGGGAACGCGAGTGCCCCTTGGAAGCGCAAGAGTTCAATAAAAGCTGGGGTTTCAGGTGGTCGGCAGATCTTTTTGAGATGTTTTTTTGTTTGAAAAAAAAGATTTAAAAAAAGGTTAAAAAGATTTGGAGGAATAAAAAATTAAAACATATCTTTGCCGCCGCTAAAACGAAGAGCGAAGTTCTAAAAGGGAATAGAGAAGGAAGAGGGAGTTTACAATAGAGACCGGCAGGATTCGGATAATACTAACAGGTAACATTCGGGTTCGGGTCGAAAAAAAACTTCAAAAAAAGGCCAAAAAGTTTTGGCAGAATAAAAACTCTTTCTAACTTTGCCGCCCCGCAGTAATGACGGGACGTTCAGAGGGAAACAGAACCGGAAGGACGGGGCCTTGAGAGGGGTCTGAAGGATTCGAAAAAGTTCATTGAAAATATTGAAAAGGTAAAACAAGGATAATTACGTTAGAATTAGATTCAACCAACGTCAAAGAGCTAGAAGAACTTTTTGTACTAATAAGTACATAACACTTATAAATTACAACGAAGAGTTTGATCCTGGCTCAGGATGAACGCTAGCGGGAGGCCTAACACATGCAAGTCGAGCGGGATTGGTAGCAATACCATGAGAGCGGCGCACGGGTGAGTAACGCGTATGCAACCTACCTTTAACAGGGGGATAGCCCAGGGAAACTTGGATTAATACCCCATAAGATTACAGATCCGCATGGATTAGTAATTAAAGCTCCGGCGGTTAAAGATGGGCATGCGTGACATTAGTTAGTTGGTGAGGTAACGGCTCACCAAGACTACGATGTCTAGGGGTTCTGAGAGGATGATCCCCCACACTGGTACTGAGACACGGACCAGACTCCTACGGGAGGCAGCAGTGAGGAATATTGGTCAATGGGCGCAAGCCTGAACCAGCCATCCCGCGTGAAGGATGACAGCCCTATGGGTTGTAAACTTCTTTTCTGTACCAAGAAACTTGCCCTCGTGAGGGTAGCTGACGGTAGTACAGGAATAAGGACCGGCTAACTCCGTGCCAGCAGCCGCGGTAATACGGAGGGTCCAAGCGTTATCCGGATTTATTGGGTTTAAAGGGTGCGTAGGCGGATTTGTAAGTCAGTGGTGAAATCCTGCAGCTTAACTGTAGAACTGCCATTGATACTGCTAATCTTGAGTATAGTTGAGGTAGGCGGAATGAGTAGTGTAGCGGTGAAATGCTTAGATATTACTCAGAACACCGATTGCGAAGGCAGCTTGCCAAACTATGACTGACGCTGATGCACGAAAGCGTGGGGATCGAACAGGATTAGATACCCTGGTAGTCCACGCCGTAAACGATGCTCACTCGCTGTTTGCGATACACAGTAAGCGGCCAAGCGAAAGTTTTAAGTGAGCCACCTGGGGAGTACGATCGCAAGGTTGAAACTCAAAGGAATTGACGGGGGCCCGCACAAGCGGAGGAACATGTGGTTTAATTCGATGATACGCGAGGAACCTTACCTGGGCTTAAATGTAGATTGCATGATGTAGAAATACACTTCCCTTCGGGGCTATTTACAAGGTGCTGCATGGTTGTCGTCAGCTCGTGCCGTGAGGTGTCGGGTTAAGTCCCATAACGAGCGCAACCCTTATCGTTAGTTGCCAGCGGGTCATGCCGGGGACTCTAGCGAGACTGCCACCGTAAGGTGAGAGGAAGGTGGGGATGACGTCAAATCAGCACGGCCCTTATGTCCAGGGCTACACACGTGTTACAATGGCCAGTACAAAGGGCAGCTACCTGGTGACAGGATGCTAATCTCTAAAGCTGGTCTCAGTTCGGATCGAAGTCTGCAACCCGACTTCGTGAAGCTGGATTCGCTAGTAATCGCGCATCAGCCATGGCGCGGTGAATACGTTCCCGGGCCTTGTACACACCGCCCGTCAAACCATGGAAGCTGGGGGGACCTGAAGTATGTGACCGCAAGGAGCGTCCTAGGGTAAAACCAGTGACTGGGGTTAAGTCGTAACAAGGTAGCCGTACCGGAAGGTGTGGCTGGAACACCTCCTTTCTGGAGCTTGACGACAGGTGGAATTGAAACTAAAGTATGCGTCTTTGTTTACCTTTTTAAAAATATACAGAGCAAAAGCGTAAGAGCTGTCAGCAACAGGCCATAAGCGGAAAATGCTGGAAGGCTTGAAGCGTGAAACAAGGACAGTCTCGTAGCTCAGCTGGTTAGAGCGCTACACTGATAATGTAGAGGTCCCCAGTTCAAATCTGGGCGGGACTACCAGTAAATTTTGAATGAATAATTTTAAATTTTGAATTGAAATACATTCAGCATTAATAATTAAAAATTCAAAATTTGAACACGGGGGATTAGCTCAGTTGGCTAGAGCGCCTGATTTGCATTCAGGAGGTCAAGGGTTCGACTCCCTTATTCTCCACAGGAAATGAGTCATGAGCCGTGAGAAACGAGTCATGAGATGAAGAAAAAAGTTGAAAGACAAGAAGTTCAAAAAAGTATTGATAAAAAAAGAATAAAGGTATACCGAGGAGGTTTAATATTTTGGTTCGACTCCAAAAATATCTTCATTAAACAGTAAAGGGGAGTTTTGAAGTACTAGTTACTCAATACTCATAACTCTGAACTAGTTTTAAAGTTCTTTGACATGTTGGGAATGTGAAGAAAGATTGACCTATAAATAGAATCAAGAAGAAAGTTAATAAGGGCGTACGGTGGATGCCTAGGCTCTCAGAGGCGAAGAAGGACGTGATAAGCTGCGAAAAGTTGCGGGGAGGTGCAAATAACCTTTGATCCGTAAATATCCGAATGGGACAACCCCTCCGCAAGGAGACCATGTTATGCATGGGGCCAACCCGGTGAACTGAAACATCTAATTAGCCGGAGGAAAAGAAAACAAAAGTGATTCCCTTAGTAGTGGCGAGCGAAAAGGGAACAGCCTAAACCAGTTTTGTTTCGGCAAAACTGGGGTTGTAGGACCACGACATTTGTTTCAACATTAAATAGAACAGTTTGGAAAGACTGACCACAGAGGGTGATAGTCCTGTATATGTACTGTGTTGAAATGATAGTGGTATCCTGAGTAGGGCGGGACACGAGGAATCCTGTCTGAATCTGCCGGGACCATCCGGTAAGGCTAAATACTCCTGAGAGACCGATAGTGAACTAGTACCGTAAGGGAAAGGTGAAAAGCACCCCGAACAGGGGAGTGAAATAGTACCTGAAACCGTGCGCTTACAAGCGGTTGGAGTCTGCAGCAATGTGGATGACAGCGTGCCTTTTGCATAATGAGCCTACGAGTTAGTCGTCACTGGCCAGGTTAAGGGTTTAAGGCCCGGAGCCGAAGCGAAAGCGAGTCTGAATAGGGCGTTTTTGTCAGTGGCGCTAGACGCGAAACCTTGTGATCTACCCATGGTCAGGTTGAAGTCCCGGTAACACGGGATGGAGGACCGAACCAGGGAGCGTTGAAAAGCTCTTGGATGAACTGTGGGTAGGGGTGAAAGGCCAATCAAACTGGGAAATAGCTCGTACTCCCCGAAATGCATTTAGGTGCAGCGTCGGTTACGAGTCTTGCAGAGGTAGAGCTACTGATTGGATGCGAGGGCTTCACCGCCTATCAAATCCAGACAAACTCCGAATGCTGCAAGATGCTTGCCGGCAGTGAGGGCGCGGGTGCTAAGGTCCGCGTCCGAGAGGGAAAGAACCCAGACCATCAGCTAAGGTCCCCAAGTGTATGTTAAGTTGAACTAACGAAGTCTGATTGCTTAGACAGCTAGGATGTTGGCTTGGAAGCAGCCATTCATTTAAAGAGTGCGTAACAGCTCACTAGTCGAGCGATCGGGCGTGGATAATAATCGGGCATCAAACATACCACCGAAGCTATGGATTTATGGTAGGGGAGCATTCCAATCTGCGCAGAAGGTGTCTCGTGAGAGGTGCTGGAGCGGTTGGAAAAGCAAATGTAGGCATAAGTAACGACAAAGAGAGTGAGAAACTCTCTCGCCAATAGACTAAGGTTTCCTGATCAACGCTAATCGGATCAGGGTTAGTCGGGACCTAAGGCAAAGCCGAAAGGCGTAGTCGATGGACAATCGGTTAATATTCCGATACTTGTTCATACTGCGATGGGGCGACGAAGTGATGAAAGGACCGCGTACTGACGGAATAGTACGTTAAAGGGTATAGGTGATGAGACCGGCAGGCAAATCCGCTGGTTGAGCTAAAACCTGACAGTACCGAGAGCCTTCGGGCAATCGGATAGTGTCCCTAAAAGGGCTTCCAAGAAAAACCTCTAAGCATCAGGTATGAACGACCCGTACCACAAACCGACACAGGTAGTCAAGGAGAGAATCCTAAGGCGCTCGAGTGATTCATGGCTAAGGAACTAGGCAAAATCGCCCCGTAACTTCGGGAGAAGGGGCGCCTCCAGCAATGGAGGCCGCAGTGAAAAGGCCCATGCGACTGTTTATCAAAAACACAAGGCTATGCCAAATCGAAAGATGATGTATATGGCCTGACACCTGCCCGGTGCCGGAAGGTTAAGTGGGGATGTTATCGCAAGAGAAGCATTGAAATGAAGCCCCGGTAAACGGCGGCCGTAACTATAACGGTCCTAAGGTAGCGAAATTCCTTGTCGGGTAAGTTCCGACCTGCACGAATGGTGTAACGATGTGGGCACTGTCTCGGCCATGAGCTCGGTGAAATTGTAGTATCGGTGAAGATGCCGATTACCCGCAACGGGACGGAAAGACCCCGTGAACCTTTACTGCAACTTCACATTGATTCTGGATAAGTGATGTGTAGGATAGGCCGGAGGCTATGAAGCGGGCTCGCTAGGGTTCGTGGAGCCGTCCTTGAAATACGGCCCTTTGCTTATTTGGAGTCTAATCCCGGGTAACCGGGAGACAGTGTGTGGTGGGTAGTTTGACTGGGGTGGTCGCCTCCAAAAGAGTAACGGAGGCTTCCAAAGGTACCCTCATGACGATTGGTAACCGTCAGAAGAGTGTAATGATACAAGGGTGCTTGACTGTGAGACCGACAAGTCGACCAGGTGGGAAACCAGGGCATAGTGATCCGGTGGTTCCGTATGGAAGGGCCATCGCTCAAAGGATAAAAGGTACTCCGGGGATAACAGGCTGATCGCCCCCAAGAGCTCATATCGACGGGGCGGTTTGGCACCTCGATGTCGGCTCGTCACATCCTGGGGCTGGAGAAGGTCCCAAGGGTTGGGCTGTTCGCCCATTAAAGTGGCACGCGAGCTGGGTTCAGAACGTCGTGAGACAGTTCGGTCCCTATCTGTTGTGGGCGTTGGAAATTTGAGGGGACCTGCCGCTAGTACGAGAGGACCGCGGTGGACATACCTCTAGTGCACCGGTTGTGGCGCCAGCTGCATCGCCGGGTAGCTATGTATGGAACAGATAAGCGCTGAAAGCATCTAAGCGCGAAGCTGGCCTCAAGATGAGATTTCCTTTAAGGGTCGTGGAAGACTACCACGTTGATAGGCTGCAGGTGTAAAGACGGTAACGTCAAAGCCGAGCAGTACTAATTGCCCGTAGACTTTCGCTTGAATTTACAGGTCTGTTTTTACTTCACTTCCCCTGACATGTTGATTAGTGATGAGTAGTGAGATATGAGTAAAGAGTAGTGAGACAAAAAAGTCTCAGGACTCATGACTCGTGACTCGAAACTCACAACTAATAAAAATATTAGTTGGTACGTAATTACCAGAACGATTTTAGGTGACTATTGCGGTGGGGCTCCACCTCTTCCCATTCCGAACAGAGAAGTTAAGCCCGCCAGCGCCGATGGTACTGCATTCATTTGTGGGAGAGTAGGTCGTCGCCAATCTTTACCCAAGGCCCCGGTTCTTTTTGAGCCGGGGCCTTTTTTGTTGAGCCGAGGTAACCGGATCCTAGCTTCCCCGAAAATTGAAAAAAACCTTGAGATCGTGAAATCTCGATTATAAAACCAATAATCTCTCGGGTCGGTGCTGTCAGTTAAAATTTCAACAACATCAATAACAGAAAAATACCATTTCTCATTTTCTTCATCCAGCGGGTACAAACTTTTTTTGATTCAAATAGTTTTATTCCGGTTTTTTTGGTCCTGATATTGAATCTTTAATTTTTTTATCGACGAAGCTAAAAATCCCGATTTGCAGGTAGTTGGCTGTTGCGACAGTCATCAATTCATTCAACTTTAGCAAGATTATATATTTGGGAATTGAACCCATAACAACCATTCCTGAAGTCAATTGACAACACATTGTTTTTTAATTCATAGTGGTGAGTAGTTGGTCGAACTAAAATCATATTTGGTCCGGCATACTGAATTGTGATGCTGTCTCTATCGTAACGGTATACAAAGGAATGGTCAGGTCTATCATAAAATTTTCTGGAAAAAGAAGATTCATCATTGAAAGTCAAAGTATCATTATCGGGGGTCAATGAAAGGGGCTTCCCCTACTTAAACAGCTTCTTTAGTTCGTCACCAATCTTTTTTACCTTGTCCTGAATTTCCTGTACACCGGCTTTTTTCACTCCTTCCATAATTTGCTTGCGGGCGGCATCCAGGTCAACCGAAACTTTTGGCTCTTTCACCGGGCCTGATATTTTTACGCCCACGTCCACTTTCTGAATCGTTTGCGAACCGGGAATCAAATCCAATCCTTTGTTGATGTCGTCGCCCAGATCGTCGCGGTTCAGTTTAAAATCGAGCCGGAAATCGAGATCAAGTTGTGCCGATAATTTCCCCTGCACGGTGGCTTCCTGGTCGGCAATCTTCGTTTGGAAAGGGTTCACAACCAGGTTTCCTTTTTCAATGGCAAAGCGGGCTGTAAAATCGTCGACCTTCACATTTTTCAGTTTTTCCGATTTGATAACTCCTTTCAGTTGACTGAATGTCGGGTTATCGACCACCATTAGTTCGCGGGTGTTAAAAAGACCTGACCCATCGAGGCTGGAACTAACCAGTTCGAGCTTTTCGTTCATTTTTCCCTTCAGGCTGAACCCGGTCGAGATTTTTCCCTGGCTGCGCGCGGCAATCGGCAAATAGCGGCGCATCATGCTCAGCGACTGGTAGGCCGACTGCACATCGAAATTCTCAACATTCAGTTTAAAATCGAAATCGGGGCGAAGCTGCTCGTTCCCCGTGTACGAGCCGTTGACCGTCAATTTTCCCTGGAGCATTTCCATATCAAGGTTGGTCAGTTCGAGTTTTTGGTCGTGAATGGCAATCAGCCCATTGATCCGGCTCAGTTCCATGCGGTCGAAAACAGCCCGTTTTATGGCTGAACGGAACTTTAAATCCATTCGTTTGGGCACTTCAAAAGCGAGGATGGAATCGGCTGCCACCGCAGTATTCCGAACAACTGCCGAATCGGTTTTTTCTGCGGGTGCTGGGTTTATGATGGTGGCCAGTTCCGTCAGGTTCACAAAATCGGAATTCAGAGTAAAATCGCCTTTTAGTATTTTATTTTTCAGAAAATAAGGCAGATAATCCGACAATGAGCCAGTCATTGAAAAATGGCTTTGTCCGATATTCCCGTTTAAATTTTTCACCTCAATTTTCGGAGTGGTGAACACCACCACTCCCGACCGGATATTGACCGGCTGTTTCAACGCCTCCGAGCGGTACACAAAATTATCGAGGGTAACTTTTCCGTTCGATTTGAATTTATCGTAGGCCGAATTATCGACATCCGACTGGTGGCCTTCCAATGCAATATCGGCACTGAGCTTGCCTTGCAGGTCGACCCCTTCCATCGGGATGGCTTTGTTCAGCATATTGAAATCGACTTCACCCTGCAATTTAGCGGCGTACACCGGGTCGCTCATTGGCGTACTGATTTTCAACTGCATATTCACCGGTGTACCACGCAGCGATGCCGATGCTTTCGACACATCGACCACCAGCCCGTCGAAACCGCCCTGCGGCTTGCTAATCAGGGTATTCAGACTGATCTGCTCAATTTTTTCAGGCAGATCGGCATATTTGAAAGAGCCGTTTGCAATTTCAACCAAAAACTGAAGGGCGGGATAATTTTCTTCGTAATACCAGCCCTTGAAATTACCGGAAATGGTGGCCGTTCCGTCGGCTTGAACTTTCTCAAGATACGGCTTGTAATCGGGCGGGACCATGGCTAGCAGCGCTTTAAAATCTTTGCTGTCGTTGGCCAGGTTCAAATCGAAATACATGCTGTCGGATGGCATGGCAAACGAGCCGTCCAGATTCAGAAGCAGGTCGTTCAGCCATATTTTTCCTTCGTTAAAAGTAAAGTTCATTTTTTCGGAATCGAACAGCATTTTACTGGTCGCCCGGACGCTGGTCCCCGAAATGTATTTTACTGAATCGTATTCAAAAACCATTTCACCAACCTGCGCCTGAATATCGAAATTCATATGGCTGCCCGCAATTTCGCCATTCGATTGGGCCGACGAATTTTTTAGCAGGAGCAACATGCCGGAAGGCACATCGATATATTTCAAGTTCAATCCGGCAATTTGAAGGTCGTCGAGCATAATTTTGATGCCGCTGCCTGTGCCGTCAGCTTTCGTTGTGGTTATTTTTTCCATTGCGTCCGCCCGAATAATGTCCCAGTTGGCAGTGTCGCCCGCAATGGTTTTCAACAAAACACCAACATTGCTGGCATTCAAGCGGGTAATTTTAAATTCTTTCTTCCTGAATAATTCGGAAAGGGTGATCGATCCGGTAAGTTCGCCGACCGAAATAAGCGTATCATTCCGAAATTCGCCGGTTCCGACGATGCTCAACCCGACAATTTGTATTTCAACTTTCGGAAACTTATTGAAAAGCGAAATGTGAAACCGATCGAAATCAACTGTTCCATCAATTTGCTTACTGATTTCAGCTTTCAACCGTCCGGAAATGCCATTTTTAAAAAAGAGGGGAGTGATTGCCATAACTCCGATCAGGCCTACAAATACAAACAGGATGATATACAATGTCCGTTTCATGATTCAATCGAGTTTTCATTTATGATCAAACAACGTAATAAATTTAAGGCAGATTGAGTGGACCGCAATATATTTCGCTCCCGATTATGCCAGAAATTGAATTTTTTTGTGATCACTTCGTTTTTTCCGGCCACGGCAATCCACACTGTTCCGACTGGTTTTTCGTCGGTTCCACCATCGGGTCCGGCAATCCCGGTGGTCGAGATGGCATAATCCGTATTCATCAGTTTTTTTATCCCGAGAGCCATTTCACGGGCTACCTGCTCGCTCACTGCCCCGTATTTTTCGAGGCTTTCCGGTTCAACTTTCAGCAATTGTTCTTTTATTTCGTTGGAATAGGCCACTACCGAACCTTTAAAATAGGCCGATGATCCGGGATTGGAAGTAATGAAATGAGCGATATTTCCACCGGTGCAGCTTTCGGCCGTACTCAGGGTGCAACCCAATTCGGTGAGTTTTTTACCAACCACTCCGGCCAGGGTTTCATCGTTGTAGCCAAAAATATATTCAGGAATAATGGTTTTCAGAATATCAATTTGCTTTTCAACTTCAGCTTTCAACAGATCGCTATCGGTTCCGTATGCACTCAACCGAAGTTTGACCATCAAAGCGCTGGGCAAATACGCCAGTTTTATGAACGATGGCAGATTGTTTTCCCATTCAGCGATCGTTTCGGCCAGCATCGATTCGGGCAAACCCTGCGTTAAAACCGTTTTGTGGTAAATGGATTTGGTTTTGCCGGTACGTTGCAGGCGCGGCAAAATCTCGTTCTCCATCATGTGCATCATTTCGAAAGGAACTCCGGGCATTGACACAAAAATGGTGTCGTCTTTCTCGAACCACATGCCGGGTGCAGTTCCCGTACCGTTTGGAATTACCGTACAGGATTCGGGGACCAACGCCTGATCGCGATTCAACTGATTGACCTGCACGCCGCGTCGGGTAAGCATTTCCTGAACCCAGGCCAATACGTCTTCGTTCAGCACCAGCCGGGTATTGAAGTATTCGCAAAGCGTGTGTTTGGTAATATCATCTTTGGTGGGGCCAAGTCCACCGGTTATCAGCACCAGATCGGCATTTTCACGGGCGTTGTCGACAGCAGTAAGGATGTGCTCGCGCGAATCGTGTACCGAGGTAATCTGGTAAACTTCAATTCCGTACAAGTTCAATTGTTCGCCCATCCATGCTGAATTGGTATCGACAATCTGACCAATTAAAATTTCATCGCCAATGGTTATTATTTCTGCTTTCATAAAAAGAGTTTCGAGTTATGAGTTCGAGAGCTTTCCCGGTAAATTGCGGTCAATATCTAGTATCGTGTATCCAAATTTAACCATTCAACCATTAAGAATTAAGCAATATTCAGAATCAATTTATCATGCATTACTTTGTTTTCTTATTTTTCAACGCAGCCAGCCGTTGCAACAAGGTTGGGTGCGAATAATGAAAAAACACGTACGCTGGGTGAGGCCGCAGGTTGCTCAGGTTTTTTACCGATAATTTTTTTAATGCTGAAGCCAATGATCCGGAATTAAAATTTTCGGCAGCAAACGCATCGGCCTGATATTCGTTTTTGCGCGAGAGCATGTTCATTCCCAGTCCTATTAAACTTGAAAACGGTGAATAAAGCACACCGAAAGCAACCAGCCCGATATGAAAACTCGGTTCCGCAACGCCCAAGGCGCCGGAAAGCGCCGGACTACCCACCAACAACGAAAAAATGTACAGCATCAAGCCGGTTTGGAAGATGCCCAACAGCAAACTGCTGATTATATGTTTCTTTTTATAATGACCAATTTCATGTGCCAGAACGGCAACCAGCTCATCGGTTTCGAGGTCGGCAATCAGCGTATCGTACAAAATAATCCGCTTTTTGGCGCCCAGCCCGGTGAAATAGGCATTCGCCTTGGTCGAGCGTTTCGAACCGTCGATTACAAAAATATTATCGAGTTTAAAACCTACTTTTCCAGTAAAATTATTGATTGCCTGCTTCAGTTCGCCTTCTTTGAGCGGTGTTTGTTTGTTAAATAACGGAACGATCAGGTTGGAATAAAATAGAACCATAAAAACAGAAAAACCGCTGATTACCAGCCATACATAGACCCAGAATAAATCGGTTGTTTTTAGGTAAATAAAAACGATCAGGGCCAGTATTCCACCCCCGATGAGTGCGCCCAGCAGCCAGCCTTTCAGCTTGTCGAGTACAAATGTTTTGGGCGTGGTTTTGTTGAAACCGAACCGTTCTTCTATTGAAAAAGTATTGTATGCCGAAAAGGGTGTATTCAGAAGATCGGATGCAAGCATTAGTATTCCGAAGAACACGAGGGCAACAACAATCGGGTTTCCTGAAATTCCGTGTGCAATTTGATTGACCCACGCAAAACCGGAAAGCAGGAACATCAGCATGATAACGACAAAGCTGAACGAATCGGTGACCATTGAAAAACGATGATTGGTTTTTTCGTATGCCTGCTGGCGGCGGTATTTTTCTTCGTCGTAAATACCTTTCACCTCATCGGGCAGCGTTTCGCTCCATCGGGTGGTATTCAGGTAATCGAGAAACTGTTCAAGAATAAAATCAAAGACAAGAAGCCCGATAATCAGGTAAAAGAGAATTTGTTCCATGTCCAATAAAATAATGAGACCCAAAGTTAGAAAATGCTTTATTAATCGCAGGCCGATAATTAAAATAAAACATTTGAACCCTATTCATTGCTTTGATATCCGAATTTAGAAACTAAATTAGTACCCTGAAAAACCAACAACACAACGTATGAAAAAACTGAATATATTCTTGGGAGCAGTACTTCTGCTCCTGTCTTTTGCAATGTATTCGTTTACTAAAAAAGCGAAAGAGCAAAGCAGGCCGAACATCCTGTTTTGTATCGCCGACGATCAATCGTTTCCCCATGCGGGGGCGTATGGTTGCAAATGGATAAAAACCCCCAATTTCGACCGTGTAGCCAGTCAGGGGATTTTATTTACCCGAGCCTACACTCCCAACGCGAAATGTGCGCCATCGCGGGCATGTATCATTACCGGACGCAACTCGTGGCAGTTGGACGCTGCTGCAAATCATGTTCCGTATTTTCCTGAAAAATTTAAGACTTATTCGGAAGCGCTGATCGAAAATGGATATCATGTGGGATATGTGGCCAAAGGATGGGCGCCCGGTAACCCCGGAATGAAAGACGGCAAAAAACGTGAATTAACAGGACCTGCCTATAATAAATTCACCATGACCCCGCCAACCAACCAAATCTCAAAAAACGATTATGCAAAGAATTTTGAAGATTTTTTGAATGCCAATCCTGAAGGAAAACCCTTCTGCTTTTGGTATGGAAGTACTGAACCTCACCGGGCGTATGAGTTTAAATCGGGAGTAAAAAAAGGGGGTAAAAACACGACAGAAATTGATCATATTTTTGAATTCTGGCCCGATAACGACACGGTACGCAACGACCTGCTGGATTATGCTTTCGAGATTGAATATTTCGACCGACACCTTGGCGAAATGCTGAAGATGCTGGAAGAAAAAGGCTTGCTTGAAAATACGCTAATCGTGGTTACTGCCGATAACGGGATGCCATTTCCCCGTATAAAAGGGCAGGAATACGAACTTTCAAATCATCTTCCGCTGGCGATGATGTGGCCAAAAGGCATCAAAAATCCGGGCAGAGTGATCGACGATTTCGTGAGTTTTACTGATTATGCTCCTACATTTCTTGATATTGCCGGAGTATCGCCGAAAAAAAGCGGTATGCAACCAATGGAAGGGAACTCCCTGTTGCCCCTTCTTTTGGATCAACCCGGCGCCAAAGGCCGCGATTTTATGGTAATCGGAAAAGAACGGCACGATATGGGCCGGATCAATGACGAGGGCTACCCGATACGGGGGATTTTAAAAGATGGCTTTTTGTATTTGAAAAATTATCATATCGATCGTTGGCCAGCCGGAAATCCGGAAACCGGCTACATGGATTGTGACGGATCGCCCACAAAAAGTTTTATCCTGAACGATCGTCGGCCGAAAGGCCAAAGCTGGTATTGGAATTTTAGCTTCGGCAAACGGCAGGCAGAAGAATTGTACCAGATATCCAGCGACCCGGAATGCTTGAATAATCTGGCTGACAAACAAGAATATTCAGTTATAAAAACAAAGCTGGCCAAACAAATGACAGATGAACTCATCCGTGAAAAAGACCCGCGAATTATGGGCAACGGCGATATTTTCGATACGTATCCGTATTCAGAAGATGCAGTTCGGAATTTCTATAACCGTTTCATGTCAGGCGAGCCGGTGAAAGCCGGCTGGATTAACCAAAGCGACATCGAGAAAGAAAAGATTGAGTAAAAAAGTTATATATAATAGGTCGCTATTATCAATAATTGAAACTGCTGCCGCCTAAAAATTCCCGAATCACTGAAGTCGGTGGAATTTCAGAATCGTCGATGGCATGAAAATACGACATAAATTTCAGCAACCGGTTCGTTTCGCAGTATTCGGGCATACATTCAGGCACTGATTTCAGGAGCGGCTCAACATATTTTTTCAGTACGGCCAGTTCATAAATCAGGGCTGAATTAAACATCACATCGGCATTTTCCTGATATGGGAATATGTTTTTATCTTCTCCTTTTCGAACACTGGGCCATCGGCGAATGGTATCGGCTGCCGAGTAACCACGGTATTTGGCATCGCGGATCATTCGGCGAATCAGGCGATTATCAGTAGTTGGTATGTAATTGTGGTCGTCGAAAGAGATTTGTGTAAGTGCCGACAGGAAAATTTTAAAGGTATTTTCAACGTTGATGTGAGGCACCAGGTTCGGGTTCATCCCGTGAATTCCTTCCACAATCAGGATATCGGTGTTGTTCAGCTTTAATTTCTTACCCGAATGGGTACGTCGCCCAAGACTGAAATCAAATCTTGGTAATTCAATCTCTTTACCTTCAAACAAATCGAGTATCTGCCGGTTGAAATATTCGATATCAATGGCGTGTAACGACTCAAAATCGTATTCGCCATATTCATCGCGAGGTGTTTTTTCGCGGTCCACAAAATAATCGTCAAGCGAAATCATGTACGGATGGATCCCGTTAACTGCCAATTGTACCGATAATCGTTTACTGAATGTGGTTTTTCCCGATGCCGAAGGTCCGGCAATCAGCACCATTTTTACTTTATCTTTCCGCTCGGAAATCATATTGGCAATTTCGGCCACTTTTTTTTCGTGTAGCGCTTCCGAAATCTTGATAATATCGCCGCTTCGACCCTCTTCAGCAAAACTGTTCAGGTTGCCGATGTTCGAAACATTCAAAATTTCAGCCCAGTCTTTGTGTTCCTGAAAAATTTCAAATAATTTATCCTGAAGGAATACTTTCCGAAGCCGGGAAAAGTCGCTCTGTTTGGGTACACGGACCAGGATTCCGTCGTAGTGTGCCACCAATCCGTAATTTTTAATGTATCCTGTTGACGGAAGTAAATGTCCGTAGAAATAATTCACATACCCGTTCAGGAAATTCACATAGCTGAATAATGTTCCCTGCTGACTAAATAAGCGAGCTTTGTTATACAGTCCTTGAGTTTGCAAAATTTCAACCGCATCGCTCGTTGGTATTCCTTTTTTTTCGAATGGAACATCGCTGGCAATGAGTTGGTCCATCTTCAATTTTAAAGCAGAAATGTCCGCCTCTGTAATTTTCTGCGCCAGCCCTTCCAATTCGCAGTAAAAACCGTTCGATATGCCGTGCATAATTTTCAACCGGGTTGACGGAAAGACTTCTTTTACTGCAACATACAACACAAATAGAACCGACCGCACATACAGCCGGACACCATCGGGATGGGAGTAATCGATGAAACGGATATTTTTCGATTTCACCACAGCAAACGAAAGTTCCTTTACTTTGTGGTTCACCAGCGCCCCGCAAATAGGATAATCCAGTTTAATCTGAAGGTCATCCTTTATTTCTTCGAGGGTCACGCCCAATGGATATTCCTTTTTCTGTCCGTTATTTTCACAATAAATCTCGATGGTTGTCATCTTATTTTTTGTTTTTATGTGAATTTTCAATTAATCATCATTTTTGAAGTTCCTGCTTCAAATACTTTGCCGTATACGATATTTCGTTTAAAATGATTTGTTCGGGAGTGCCGCTGCATAAAACCCGGCCGCCTTCCTTGCCACCTTCCGGTCCCAGGTCGATGACATGGTCGGCCACTTTGATCACGTCCATGTTGTGTTCGATCACAATGACCGTGTTTCCGCGGTCAACCAGTTTGTTCAGCACTTCTAGCAACACGCGGATGTCTTCAAAATGAAGCCCGGTAGTCGGTTCATCCAAAATATAAAGCGTTTTCCCTGTATCTTTTTTTGCCAGCTCGGCCGCCAGTTTCACCCGCTGCGATTCGCCGCCCGAAAGCGTGGTCGACGACTGTCCCAATGTAATGTAGCCCAGCCCCACATCCTGAATCGTTTTCAGTTTATGGGCAATCGACGGAATGCTCTCGAAAAACTCAACTCCCTGATTGATGGTCATGTCCAACACATCGCTGATCGATTTGCCTTTGTAGCGCACTTCCAGTGTTTCGCGGTTATAGCGCCGCCCGTTGCAACTGTCGCAATGCACATACACATCGGGAAGAAAATTCATTTCAATTAGTTTCATGCCGCCGCCCTGGCAATCTTCGCACCGACCGCCTTTCACGTTAAACGAAAAACGTCCCGGTTTGTACCCGCGTATTTTTGCTTCCGGAAGCTGCGCAAACAGGTCGCGTATCTCGGAAAACACGCCGGTGTATGTTGCCGGGTTCGAGCGCGGGGTGCGGCCCAGCGGCGACTGGTCGACTTGCACAACCTTGTCGATATTTTTTAATTCTGATATTTTTTCATGTGGAAGCGGATCTTTCAAACTCTTGTAAAAATACTGGCTCAAAATGGGCTGGAGCGTACCGTTTATCAGGCTCGATTTCCCACTGCCCGAAACGCCGGTTACACAAATCAGTTTGCCGAGCGGGAATTCAATCGTCACATTTTTTAAGTTATTTCCGGTGCAGTTGATTAGTTTTATTGATTGCCCGTTTCCTTCTCTTCTTTTTTCAGGAACAGCAATTTGCAGTTTTCCGTTCAGATAATCGGCAGTCAGTGTTCCTGCTTTTAGAATTTCCTCCGGCGTTCCAGCTGCAACCACTTCGCCACCGTGCCTTCCGGCATATGGCCCCATGTCGATCACGTAGTCGGCATGAAGCATCATATCTTTATCGTGTTCAACCACAATTACCGAGTTTCCCGTGTCGCGCAACTGCATCAGCGAGTTGATCAGCCGGAGGTTGTCGCGGTGATGCAGTCCAATGCTGGGCTCATCAAGAATGTAGAGTACATTTACCAGTTGCGAACCAATTTGTGTGGCCAGCCGGATGCGCTGCGATTCGCCGCCCGAAAGCGTTTGCGAAGTACGATCAAGCGACAGGTAAGTCAAACCAACATCAACCATAAAACCAATGCGGTCGCGGATTTCCTTGATCACTTCCACCCCGATTTTTCGTTGCCGGTCGGTCAGGCGTTCTTCAATGCCGTTCAGCCAATCGCTCAGCTCCGTGACATCCATTTGTGCCAGTTCCGAAATATTTTTTCCGTCAATTCGGAAATAGAGCGACTCTTTTTTCAGACGCTGTCCCTGGCACACCGGACAAGTAATTGTTTTTACAAACTGATCGGCCCACTTCTGCGCTTTTGTCGACGGATTGTCATCCTTCTGATTGTCGATGTATTTTACCACTCCTTCGTAACTCATCATGTAATTGACCGATGAACCGAGCGGCGAATTTTTTAATTGAATCCGTTCGTTGGTGCCGAACAAAACTGCATCCAATCCTTCCTCCGTGATCTCTGCAATGGGCGTTTTCAGCGTAAAACCAAATTTTTCGGACAGCGCTTCAATCTGCCAGAAAATGAGCGAATTTTTATGAGGACCCAGCGGCGCGATTCCTCCCTGGGCGATGCTTTTTGTATTGTCGGGAATAATTTTTTCGAGGTCAATTTCAGTAATGCGCCCCAGTCCTGAACATTTCGGACAGGCTCCCTGCGGCGAGTTGAACGAAAAATTGTGAGGCGCCGGTTCAGGATACGAAATTCCCGTAGTCGGGCACATCAACTGGCGGCTGTAATATTTCACTTCCTTCGAATCGAAATCCATGATCATGATGATGCCCCCGCCGTTTTTCATAGCTGTTTGCACCGAATCTTTCAGCCGTTTTTCGCTGGCTTCGTCCACCAATAGGCGGTCGATTACCATTTCGATGAAGTGGTTTTTGTACCGGTCGACCCGCATCACCGGGGTTATTTCTGTCACCTCTCCGTTGACCCGGGCATACAAAAAACCTTTTTTTCGGATTTGCTCGAACAATTCGCGGTAATGTCCTTTGCGGCCTTTTACTACAGGTGCCAGCACCAGAATCCTTTTCCCGGCAAACGATGTTTTTATCAGTCGGAGAATCTGGTCATCGTTATATTTCACCATTTTTTCGCCCGTATTGTACGAAAAAGCCTCGCCGGCCCGGGCATACAAAAGCCGGAGGAAATCGTATATCTCGGTTACCGTGCCCACCGTTGAACGCGGGTTTTTATTGGTGGTTTTCTGCTCGATGGAAATCACCGGGCTAAGTCCGGTAATTTTGTCGACATCGGGGCGTTCCATATTGCCCAAAAACGAACGGGCATAGGCCGAAAAAGTCTCGATGTAGCGTCGCTGACCCTCGGCATAAATGGTATCGAATGCCAGCGACGATTTGCCGCTGCCGCTCAAACCGGTAATCACCGTCAGTTTATTGCGTGGAATTTCGACATTTATATTTTGAAGGTTGTGCACACGCGCCCCGTGAACCACAATCTTTTCTTCGCTTTCCAGTATATCTTGATCGAATGTTTCTATGTTTTCTTTGTACATGGTCGATTTTTGCAACAAACTTATTTTAGTATGGGGATTTTCACTTGGTAGGTTTTTCCTGTGGGGTTTGTAAGAAACGATTCGCGCAGCCAGGGATTAAACATTTTCAGCATTTTGTAACTGATGCCGTTTTGTTTTGCAAAATCGGTGAAATTTGACACTGGCCCGGATATTTCAATAATTTTTGTTTCGATAACGGGGTATTTTTCTTCTTCAGAAACCTTGAACCCGTATTTTTCAGGATTTTCCATAATGATTTTTAGCGCCATGATCCGGAACACATAACGACCAGTTTCTTCACCTAAAAGCAAATCGAAATAATCTCCGGTTTTCTGCTTGTCTATTTGACCGCTGGTAAAACTGCGCCCGGCATTATACGAAGCTGCAACCAAGGTCCATTTGCCGTATTTTACATACGATTCTTTTAGATATTTGCAGGCTGCAACAGTCGCTTTTTCGATGTGATACCGTTCGTCTACTTCCTTGCCTACTTCAAGCCCATATTCGCCGGCAGTAGTTTTCATAAATTGCCACAGGCCAGCAGCTCCGGCTGGAGAAACGACACGTTCGTCGAAGTTGCTTTCGGCAAGGCAGAGGTATTTAAAATCGGCGGGAATACCGTTCTCTTTCAAAATAGGATCAATGATCGAAAAATAGCGAGGCGCACTTTTTAAAAAACGAATGGTTTGTGAATGAAAATACGAGTTGCTCAACAATTCGCGGTCGAGGCTTTCCAGCACATCAAACCGTTCGAGCGGGATCTGTTCGCCTGCAAAATCAAGTTTCGAAGGTAATTCGGCCGGACCGTAAAAATTTTTTCCATTTTCCTTTCCTTCAGTCGTATCTTTCAGTCCCAAAATAGCCCATAACAGAAGAAATGCCCCCGATAATATAACAACACCTGAGATTATTTTGCTAAAACTGGCTTTCATATTTTCTATTTCAAAATTTCACAATCGACAAAAATAGCTGAATAAAAAACGCTATTCAACTATCTCCGAAATAAAAAACAAAAAATCTGGCTGTATTTGGGTGTTGCGGTTTTCTGGTGTACAGGTTTGTACCCGGCATTTTATTTTGATTTTAATTGCGATACAATCCGCGTCGCCCGATATAAAGAAAGGTTGCGTCCGTTTAAAATGAGTAGGAGATACCCGTGTAAATCCCGAAAGTATAAGGCTTGTAACTCAAGTCTGAATCTTCGTTCAACGAATTGAAATAATATTTGAACCTCGGCTCGATGTTGAGAAACAGGTTCGAGGTCAATGAGTAATTGAGACCAAGTCCAAAAACGCCACTGTAATTAAAATCGACCATTCCATCTGTTTTTCCAATTTTATTTCGTCCTGAATTGTCCTGAAGATAGACATTATTACCCACCAGGATATTGGTGCTCACCCCGCTTAAAACTTGTACGCCTACTTTCGAATCGACCAACTGGTATTTTACAAATAAAGGGATTTCGAGGTATTCAAAATTCTGGTTGAAATTTGCGTCGGATAATATGGCCGAACTGGTCAACTCACGATCGAGGGTTCCTTCCATCTGAACCGATGAAGGCAGGTTGTTGATTTGGATAACGCCTGCTACCGAATTCATTTCCATTTTCCCTTTATTTTCGGAGACCGGGGTGCTGAAATAGCTGGTCAGTCCGTATTTTGAGTTCTCGGTATATACAGTCCGGGCAGAACTGGAAGAGGCCTGCTCTAGTTTATTGTAATAAACACCTGATTGAAAACTCCATTTCTTTTGTGTTTTGTATTCAAACGACAAACCGCCAGCCATGTTCAGGTTATTATTGGATTCCGGAGTGGCCATTTTTTTTGCATATTGGTCACTTTGTGATGACTGGCTAACCGAGTAAACCGGGGAAATTGCCGCACCCACCATCCATCTTTGTTGATCTGCAGTGGATGTATTCATTGCCAGCAGGGTTTTATTTTCTTCAATTATCCGAAGTTCTTCAGCCGAAAACAAAACTTTTTCCATCAATGGGTCTTTTTCAGCAAGATTTTTTGCTCCAAGCTCCTGCGATTTTAAAACGGCTTGCAGCGATTCGATAAAACCTTGTTTTTCAATTTTTTGTGTCGTTGTTTTCGACGGTTCTGCTTTTGCGTTTTCTGAAGTTGCTTTTGCCTGCGTTATTATTGTTTTCTCGATCGCTTCATTCGTCAACTCGGCGAAAACGGGTGTTTCTGTTGCAACAAAAGAAGAATTTTTCGACTTGGTAACTGTGATTTCATTTTGTACCGGTTGCTGAGTCGTTTTTTCTGCCATCATTTCCGGGGTTATATCCGAATCTTTGATGAATTGCCAGCTGGCGACAAAAGCGATGAGCAATGCAGCGGCCACGCCAGCCACACGCCAGTAAATAAAAAGTTTTCTGTGCTTTTCTCCGGACAGCTTCGCCTCAATATTATCCCAGACAAAAGCGGGCGGGTTTTTTTCGTAATCCGCGAGTTTGTCATGAAAAATCTGGTCTATGTATTTATCTTCCTTCATCATGCTTTTGTGTTCATTTTTACCCTGTGTTCACCGAAACGCTGGTTCACTTTCTGTTGCAATATCATTCTTGCGCGGGCAAGGTTCGATTTCGAGGTTCCTTCTGTAATATTCATTTCCTTCGCAATATCCTGGTGCGACATTCCTTCCATCACATACAGGTTGAAAACCAATTTGTAACGGGGAGGTAATTCCTGAATCATATCAAGCAGGTCGTTGGCCGAAATGTCTGCAATAACATCGCTAAAATTATTTTCTTTGTCGTAAATACTCACATCTTCAACAGAATACAATAGACGCTGTTTCCTGTATTTTTCGAGCGAGACATTCACCATGATCCGCCTGATCCAGCCTTCCAAAGAACCTTCGTTTCGAAACGATTTTATATTGGTAAAAACTTTCAAAAAACCTTCCTGTAAACTGTCTTCTGCGTCCGAGGTATCTTTGGCATAACGCAAACACACACCATACATTTTGGGTGAAAATATATGGTATAAACGTGCCATTGCCTGTTGTTTCCCGGCAGCACAATCCTGTATCAGTTTGTCGAGTTCTTCCAAAGTCCTTTAAAATTCTTTCCTTCAAATTTAGAAGTTTTTGAGTTTACCAACCTGTTTTTATAAACTTTTAACGCCGTCAAGTTCCTTGTCGAAATCAATCGGGAACCGGCACGATTCGGTATCTCCTTTTCGTATAATCACCCAATACTGTTTTTTCTGAAGCGGCCCAACCGTGCATTCCATGTCGTATGGGCAAATACACTTGCACATTCCCGGTATTTTTTCGTATTCTGACACAATAATTGAATCGCCCATCAATCGGGAGTCAATCTGCAAATTATTCTCCGCCTGACAACAATTAAAGTATACATCTGTATGCTTCATGAATAACAAATTTCCTTCTGCGTAGCGATATTCCAATGATTGCTGTTCATTAATCACAGCTGCCTTTCCATTTTTGCAATCTGAAAAGATGAAGCTATTTAGCGCAAAATCAGGAACAGACACATCTTCCTCACATGCCGAAAATGCCACAATAAGAATGATAATCAGTGTCCATTTTTTCATTTTTTTTTATTTTTTGAAATTGATTGACATCCGACAGACGGGGGCATTGTTAAAATAGTTGCGTCCGGTTGATTTTTTATTGAATTTTTTTTAATCTGGAACAATAGATCGGCATACAATTATTATGCGCAAAAAGAATGATACCGCACGCAACCATTTAACCCGGCACAACATCTTTCCGGAGAATTTCAATTTCAGAATTTCAAAATTTAATACCATGAACTACAGAAAACTCTTTACAATTGCTTTTTCATCGCTTCTCGTAGCAAGTGCATGTACAAACGATGATCCAGTTGACCAAACGCCATCGGATATTAAGATGGATCAAAAATCTGCAAAAATTGTTGCGTCGGACAACCAGTTCGGTTTGGAGCTTTTTCAAAAAATCAATGAAACGGACGCCGAAGGAAAGAACATTATGATATCGCCGTTAAGCGTATCGCTGGCATTGGCAATGGCCTACAATGGAGCTGAAGGAGATACTAAAAAGGAAATGGAAGATATGCTTCATAAACTCAATCTCACCCCCGACGAGATAAACCAATCGTACAAAACTTTGGTCGATGGGCTGAAAAGTCATGATGTAAATGTTACCCTGCAAATAGCCAACGGAATTTTTTACCATCAGAATTTCAGTGTGAAAAGTGATTTTCTGAATACCAACAAAAATTATTACTCTGCAGAAGTAAGAGCGCTTGACTTTGCCAACAGCAAAAACACCCTTGAAACAATCAATGGTTGGGTGAGTGACAAAACCCACGAAAAAATTGAAAGCATCCTGGATGTGATTAGTCCAAACGATGTGATGGTACTGGTAAATGCTGTATATTTCAATGGCGAATGGACGTATCGCTTCGAAAAAGACAATACGGCTGATCGGGTTTTCTTTTATGAAGACGGGTCGAACCGGAATGTACCTACCATGATGATTGAAGAAAAATTCAACTATTACCAGCACGATCGGTTCGAAATGCTTGAACTGCCATACGGCGGCGGAAAATATTCGATGCTGGTTTTCCTTCCCAAAGAAGGCGTTACGGTAAACCAAACAATTGGCATGTTGACTCCGGGAAATATAGATTTGTGGACTGGACAGATGCAAAGCTGGAAAAAGAAGGTCTTTCTGCCTAAATTTGAATTTAAATACGACAACGGGCTAAACGATGAACTGCAATCGCTCGGAATGGTTGATGCATTTCTTCCCGAAAAGGCTAATTTTAAGGGCATTACCGAAGCCCAGCAAATATTTATTTCGGAAGTCATACACAAATCGTATATTAAAGTAGACGAACGTGGGACTGAAGCAGCAGCTGTGACAGGAATTGCATTTGAAACCACATCGGCTGGGCCGAGCAATATTTTTGCCGTCGACCATCCGTTTGCGTTTGCTATAAAAGAAAAAGATACCAATGCAATATTATTTATAGGAAAAGTTATAGACCCAAAACAAGATTAATTTCAGGATTATGAAAACACTAAAAAAACTAATTTTCGCGACGTTTCTTTTCGGAATATTTGCCTGCCAGGAAAGCGATGAAGCATTCTTTTCTGCAACCGACGAGATTGTTTTCCAGTTTGAATATATAAACTATGCATGGGGAAAACAGCATCGCGGGTTCGTTATTACTTCCGACGGCACAAAATACAGCTACAACAATCCCGAAACTTGGGTATTCCCCGAAAACGACAACGTAAAGGCCGAGGATTTTTTAAATAACCTGTCGAGTTGTACCAACGATGGCAAGGTTGACATCAGTAAACTAAACCGGATGAAAGCGTTGGTTTTAAAGGTTGACGAAAACCAGCTTACAAAACCCAAAAACACTATGTTTGATGCGGGAAGTGAGAGTTATTCGTTCTACGTGAAAGATGCAGTAAACGGAACTTACCGTCGGATTATCCTGCTCAACCGAGGCGATTGGTCTCAGGAAAATGAAGATAAGGATGCGCAGGAAATAGCCAACTGGTTGATCGAATTAAACGATGGAGGAATTTTCAAAGACTAGTTCTCCAAATAGTTTCCCTAAAGTTCAATTTCCTTGGAAACCGGTTCTATTGAGGCCGGTTTTCTTTTTTTTCATCAGATGTAAAAAAAAAATATTTGAGCCTATTTGAAGTTATATTTTGTTTTGATACTTTTCCGCCATTAAAATGTATTGTTTATACTAAAATTGAATAACGATGAACGACGATTTTTTTGATGACGACTTGGACTTCGATGCTGAAGAGGATCTCGATTCGGAAGAAGATTTCGATTTGGATGATATGGATGAAGAATGGGATTCTGATTCATTTGACGAAGAAGATTTAGACGATCTTGATTTCGACACGGAAGATCCTTCACTTGATGAAGATGACGAGGAATCATTTGATGGGTTCTATGACGATGAGGATGACGATGACATTTAAGTCACAAGCATCTTTCAAAGGAAGTAAAATAGCCGTCTGGCCTACATCAGGTTGAACGGCTTTTTTTATGCCCTGAAAAATGGTGATTGGATTGCTAAATTGTTGAATTGTTAATGATGGGAATGATTCTGTTTGTTGTATATATATATTGAATGTTCCTGTCTTCTGCGACTGAATGTTGAACTCGTTGTTGTTTGGTTCTTCTGGAATTTGATAACTGGATTTTGAATGTATGAAAAAAGCCGCCCTTTAAAGAGACGGCTTTATATATATTTTTTGTAAGAATGTTATCGTTTAGTTCTTGAGTAATTCCGGTTGTAATTTCCACGATTGGTATTTGCCCTGCTGCTTCCTGCGCTTGGCGAATGGGGTCTCTGTTGGGACCTTTGCGGCTTTTGCTGAGTTTCAGCTACCTCTTCCTCATCGTCACCCGGGAAAGGGTGGTCTTCAATTACTGTAATTTTCTGATCGATCAACTTCTGAATGTCGCGTAAATATGCCCGTTCTTCCATGTCGCAAAACGACAAGGCAATTCCGCTGGCACTTGCCCTTCCGGTACGGCCAATGCGGTGTACATAGGTTTCCGGGATGTTTGGCAAATCGTAATTAATTACATGCGACAATTCTTCAATATCGATGCCGCGGGCGGCAATGTCGGTTGCAATCAGTACATGTAACTCGCCGCTTTTAAAATCACCCAACGCGCGTTGCCGCGCGTTCTGCGATTTATTGCCGTGAATGGCGCTGGCAGGAATGCTGGCTTTCTCCAGAATTTTGACAATCTTGTCGGCGCCGTGTTTGGTGCGCGAAAAAATGAGTGCAGAATCGACCTTCTCTGTTTTCAACAGGTGAACCAATAATTTTGGCTTGTTTTTCTTGCTCACAAAATACAAGGCTTGCTCCACTTTTTCTGCGGTTGTCTGTTCCGGTTTCACGGTCACCTTGTCGAAGTTGCCCAATATTTTGCGCGACAGATCAACGATGTCGGGCGGCATGGTCGCCGAAAAGAATAACGACTGCCGCTCTGTTGGTAGCTTTTCAATTATCTTTTTTATATCGTGGATGAAACCCATGTCGAGCATGTGGTCGGCTTCGTCCAGAACAAAATATTCAACATCTTTCAGCGAGATATATCCCTGGTCCATCAAGTCGAGCAATCGCCCGGGTGTGGCAACCAGTACATCAATACCCCTGCGCAACGCGTCAGTTTGCGGGTTTTGTTTCACTCCGCCAAAAATGACGGTATTCCTGATCCCGGTAAATTTTCCGTAGGTCGAAAAACTTTCTCCAATTTGTATTGCCAATTCCCTTGTCGGGGTAATTATCAGCGTTCTGATTTTACGCGGCCCGCCGTTTCTCTGTCGGTCGAGATATAAAAACTGAAGGATGGGAATAGCAAAAGCTGCTGTTTTCCCGGTGCCTGTTTGGGCACAACCGAGAAGGTCTTTTCCTTGTAATAAGATTGGTATACTTTGTTCCTGTATTGGAGTGGGTTGGGTGTATCCTTCAGCCTTGAGGGCATCCAGAATTGGTTCGATAATTCCTAATTCTTTAAAAGTCATGTAATGTATAATAGGCAACAAAGGTAGGTTAATTGTTCGGATATATAAGTTTTTAAAAGAGAAAGGGAGTCAATTGCTTATTCTGATAACATTAAAGTCACTCCCGGCGGTGCCGGATCCGATTGGGGACACCCGTATTTTATGCTTTTGTAATCCAGCTGGCAATCCAGTCGCCCACTTCCGAAGTGGTGTGCGATTTTTCTTCCGCAATATCAACGGTTACATACCTGGCAGCCATTGATGCGTCCACGGCATCGCGGATCAGTTTGCCTTCTCCCATCAGTCCGAAAGCGTATTCGAACATCATGGCAGCCGACAAAATAGTGGCAATCGGGTTGGCAATGTTTTTTCCGGCAGCCTGCGGGTACGAACCGTGAATAGGCTCGAATACCGAAGTGTGAATGCCAATGGAAGCCGATGGCGACAACCCGAGCGAACCGGTAATTACACTGGCTTCGTCGGTCAGAATATCGCCGAACATGTTTTCGGTAACCATTACATCGAAATCTTTTGGCCATTGAATAATCCGCATGGCCGCATTGTCGACAAACATGTATTCGGTGGTAACTTCCGGATAAGCTGGCGCCATTTCCTGGGCTATTTCGCGCCACAGACGCGAGCTTTCGAGCACATTCGCTTTGTCAACCACCGTTAATTTCTTCCTGCGTTTCATTGCGTATTCGAAGCCCAGCTTCAGGATGCGTTCAACTTCCAAACGGGTGTATGTACACGTGTCGAAAGCGGTGTTGCCATTGTCCAATCGGCCTTTTTCGCCAAAATAAATACCGCCTGTCAACTCGCGGATCGCCACAAAGTCGGCGCCTTCAATCAGTTCGCGGCGAAGCGGCGATTTGTGCAACAACGATGGAAAAGTAACCACCGGACGAATGTTGGCATACAAACCCAGCTTTTTGCGCATCAGCAGCAAGCCTTGTTCCGGCCGGACCGTTGCTTTCGGGTTGTTGTCGAATTTCGGGTCGCCAACAGCGCCAAACAAAACGGCATCCGACTGCATACACAGTTCATGGGTTGCATCGGGATAAGGCGCGCCCACCTGGTCGATGGCGCAGGCACCTGTGATTCCGAATTTGTACTCCAGCTCGTGGTTAAATTTCACCGCAATTGCTTTTACGGCTTTCATGGCCTGATCGATAATTTCAGGTCCGATCCCGTCGCCGGGAAGAACAGCAATGTTCAATTTCATTTTCTATGTATTTTTTGAGCTTGATGTCCGATACCCGACCCCTGAGACTTCTCAAAACTCAAAACTCGAAACTCGAGACTCATAACTCGTTATAATTTTGTTTTTATTTTCTCGTAAATCGCTTTAAAATTAAAAAGTCCACCGTCTTTGTCCCGTTCTATCAGGTTCAACATGCGCACGGTTGCTTTGATTGCCGATGCCGTTTGGTCGGAATCGAGTCCTCGGGTTTTAAACTCGTGGTCGCCTTCCCATGTGATCACCGTTTCAACCAACGCGTCGGTTTTACCTCCCGGAGGGATGGTCACCACGTAGTCGGTCAGTTTTGGAAGCGGCTTTTTCAGCGATTTGTAAATGCTTTTCAGCGCATTCATAAACGCATCGTACTGACCGTCGCCATGCGCGCTTTCTTCGTACGACTTTCCGTGGATCTCAACGCTTATTGAAGCCACCGGATGCAGGCCGTAAGCATGTGTTATCGAATAATTTTTGATAATGATCCGATTTTCAGTCTCTTTGTTGTTCAGCACGTCGGCAACGATGTAGGGTAAATCTTCGGACGTTACAGTCTCCTTTTTATCTCCCAGCTCGATGATCTTTTCAGTAACGATTTTCAACGATTCAGGGTCGAGTTCGATGCCAATGTCTTCCAGGTTCTTTTTAATATTCGCTTTTCCTGAAGTTTTTCCCAGGGCATATTGACGGATACGGCCAAAACGCTCGGGCAACAAATCGTTAAAGTAGAGGTTGTTTTTGTTGTCGCCGTCAGCATGGATACCACTGCATTGGGTGAACACGTATTCGCCAATCAACGGTTTGTTGGTCGGGATCCGTATTCCTGAAAAAGATTCGATCAGCCGCGATACTTTGTTGATTTTCGTTTCGTTGATGCTGGTGGTCAGTTTCAGGTGGTCTTTTATGGTGGCAATAGCGCTCGAAAGCGGCGCATTACCTGCCCGTTCGCCCAACCCGTTGATGGTGGTGTGAATGCACCGGATGCCGGCTTTCACGGCATAAAAAACATTGGCAATGGCCAGATCGTAGTCGTTGTGCGCATGAAAATCGAATTTCACATCGGGGTACGAATCCAGCATTTCTTTGCAGAAATCGTATGTTTCATCCGGCGTCAGGATGCCCAGTGTATCGGGCAACATGACGTGTCCGATTTTCTCATTCTTCAGTTCTTTGATCATGAAATGCACGTAATCGCGCGAGCTGCGCATCCCGTTCGACCAGTCTTCAAGATAAATATTTACGCTGATTCCCTGTTTCCCTGCATAAGCAATCACCTTGCGGATATCAGCAATATGCTGTTCCGGAGTTTTTCGCAACTGCTCGGTAACGTGTTTGTACGAACCTTTGCAAAGCAGGTTGAGCACTTTTCCTCCCGCTTTGGAAATCCAGTCGACCGATACTTCCCCGTCGACAAAACCGAGTACTTCCACCTTTTCGAGATGACCTTTTTCCTTGGCCCATTCCATCACCCGGCGGGTTCCTTTGAACTCGCCTTCCGAAACCCGGGCCGAAGCAATTTCAATGCGGTCCACCTTCAGTTCGTCGAGCAGCACACGGGCTACGCTTAGCTTTTCTGTATCGGTGAAGGACACTCCGGTGGTTTGTTCCCCGTCCCGGAGGGTGGTATCCATGATTATTACCCTGTCGCCCATAGTTTTGTTTTTAATTAAATCTTATTTCTCCTGCTCAAAAGCCGCGATCTGATCCTGCATTTCTACAAGGTAATCAATATCGTCGAGGCCGTTGGTGAGGCAGTGTTTTTTATACGGGTTGATTTCGAACGTTTCTGTTTCACCGGTTGATAGTATGGTGAAAGTTTGTTTTTCCAAATTTACCTCGAATTTTGTCCCCGGGTCTTTTTCTATTTCAGAAAAAATACGTTCGAGGAACTCCGAAGAAACAACAACCGGAAGCAGTCCGTTGTTCAGTGCGTTTCCTTTGAAAATGTCGGCAAAGAAGCTCGAAACGACGACCCGGAATCCATAGTCGTAAATGGCCCAGGCAGCATGTTCGCGGCTCGATCCGCTGCCGAAGTTTTTACCGCCGACTAATATTTTTCCTGAATATTTTTTGTTGTTCAGCGGGAACCCTGCAATGGGTTCGTCGTTTTTGCTGTACCGCCAGTCGCGAAACAAATTATCGCCAAAACCTTTGCGTTCCACTGCTTTCAGGAAACGGGCAGGGATGATCTGGTCGGTATCCACGTTTTCAATTGCTACCGGTACTGCCGGCGATTGTATGGTTGTAAATTTATCGTATGCCATCTCTTTTGAATTTAAGAATTTAGGAATTACAGAGTTTAGGAATTTAGGAATTATTGAATATGGAATTTAGAATTATCTGTTTTTTAAGGATTGCCTGGATTTAATCATGATTGATGCAATTTCATTTGCTTCTTTCATTAAAAGAATGCCTTCTGCCGAATTGCCGATTTTTTCGTCCAATGAAAATTCAATCCAGAATTCGCTTTCATCAGCTTCTTCAATAACAATGCTGATTTTGGCAATGAAAGAAGGAATTGTTTGTGCAACACAAGCTGCGCGATAATTTGCAGCAACTGATGTCGAACATCGGATTAATTGGCTACGCAAGTGACGGCCAAGTGGAGTGTCGGGAAGTTTCAACGAAAACTGAACGCAATTATGTGCAAACAATTTTGTTCGTTTTTTTATTGTTTCTTTAAACTCTTTCAAATCCTGATTACTCATAACTCCTAAATTCAGAAATTCTAATATTCCTTTATTATAAGGTCCTTGGATCGGTAATTTTTCCGGTGACGGCGGCGGCAGCGGCAGTGAGCGGACTGGCGAGCAACGTGCGTGCGCCGGGTCCCTGGCGGCCTTCGAAATTCCGGTTCGAAGTTGAAACCGAATATTTGCCCTCCGGGATTTTATCGTCATTCATGGCCAGACAAGCGGAACATCCGGGTTGGCGAAGTTCGAACCCGGCAGCTTCGAAAATCTCAACCAGACCTTCTTTACGAATCTGATTTTCCACTGCTTTTGAGCCGGGAACCAGCCATACCGTGACATGGTCGGCTTTTTTGCGGCCCTTTACAAAGGAGGCAAATTCGCGGAAATCTTCGATGCGGCCGTTGGTGCAACTTCCAACGAAAACATAATCAATTGCTTTCCCGGCCATTTTATCACCGGCCTTGTAGCCCATGTATGACAGCGATTTTTCGTAGGTTGTTTTGTCGGTACCAGTCAATTCTTTCCCATCAGGAATATTTTGTGAAATGCCGATTCCCATTCCCGGGTTGGTACCGAAAGTAATCATTGGTTCGATGTCGGCTGCATCAAATTCCATTTCTGTGTCGAAAACGGCGCCTTCGTCCGATTTCAGGGTTTTCCAGTAGGCCAGCATGTTGTCCCATTCGTCACCTTGCGGGGCGAATTTGCGTCCTTTCACGTATGCAAAAGTTGTTTCGTCGGGCGCGATCATACCCCCGCGGGCGCCGCTTTCAATACTCATATTGCAAAGGGTCATGCGGCCTTCCATGCTCAGGCTTTCGATGGCCGAACCTGCATATTCAATAAAATGACCGGTTCCACCGCTGGTCGATATTTTCGAGATGATGTACAACGCGATGTCTTTGGCGGTCACCGCTTTTTTCAGCGATCCGTTCACCGTGATGCGCATTTTCTTTGGCTTTGGCTGCATGATGCACTGGCTGGCCAATACCATTTCCACTTCGCTGGTGCCGATGCCAAATGCAATAGCGCCAAAAGCGCCGTGTGTCGAAGTGTGGCTGTCTCCGCAAACGATGGTCATTCCCGGCTGGGTTATTCCCATTTCAGGACCGATGATATGTACCACGCCATGGCCTTCGGTTCCCAAACCATGATGAACAATCCCGTGCTCGTCGCAGTTGCGTTTCAGCATTTCTACCTGGTGGCGTGACAATTCGTCTTTGATACTCAGGTGCTGATCAACGGTTGGTACATTGTGGTCGGGTGTTGCCGTAGTTTGTTCCGGGCGAAATACTTTTAACCCCCGGGTTTTCAGACCTAAAAATGCAACCGGACTGGTCACTTCGTGGATGAAATGACGGTCGATATACAACACATTGGGCCCGCCTTCCACTTTTCTCACCACATGCGAATCCCAGATTTTGTCGAATAAAGTTTTTGCTTCCATTGTTATTTTTTAAAAGCCTCACCCCAACCCCTCTCCCGGGGAGAGGGGGGCAGCGATGCAAAATTTATTACTATTATCAGAGCCTTTTTCCTCCCCTCCTTTGGAGGGGGGAGGCTCTTATGCAGCCGGCATTTTGTTTATGGCATCCAGAAATGCTTCGACCGACGCGGTAACAATATCGGTGTGGGCACCAAACCCGAAGAACTTGTTGCCTTCGTAATCGAGTTCCAGATGTACTTTTCCCACATCGTCGCTACCTTTGGTGATGGCCTGAATAAGGAATTCTTCAACAATAACGTGTCGGCGGATGATTTGTTTTACTGCATTGATTGCTGCATCGACCGGACCGTTGCCCGAAGCGGTTGCGTCGAATTTTTCACCGGCAATATCCAAACGGACGGTTGCCATTGGTACCAGCGTTTTCCCGGTAACCACCTGCAAAAAGTCGAGTTTTATGCGTTTTTCTTTTTGGTGTGCATCGCCAACCAGCAAAGCAACATCGTCGTCACGAATGTCTTTTTTCTTATCTGCCAGTTCCAAAAATTTCTGGTAAACATCATCCAATTTTTCTTTGTCGAGTTTGAAACCCATTACTTCCAAACGGTGTTTCAGTGCGGCGCGTCCACTGCGGGCCGTCAGCACAATGCTCGATTCGTTAATGCCCACATCGGTCGGGTTGATGATCTCGTAGTTCTCGCGGTTTTTCAGAACCCCGTCCTGGTGAATGCCCGATGAATGTGCAAAAGCATTTCGGCCAACAATTGCCTTGTTGGGTTGTACCGGCATGTTCATCAGGTTCGATACCAAACGGCTGGTTTTGTAAATATTCTGTGTTTTAATGTTCGTGTCGATGCCCAGCACTGCATAACGGCTTTTCAGGATCATTACTACTTCTTCCAGCGAAGTGTTACCGGCCCGTTCGCCAATTCCATTGATGGTGACTTCAGCCTGGCGCGCGCCATTCATTATTCCTGAAATGGTATTGGCTGTTGCCATTCCCAGGTCGTTGTGGCAGTGGGTCGAGATGATTGCTTTCTCAACGCCGCGCACATTGTCCATCAGGTATTTTATTTTTTCGCCAAATTCGTATGGAAGTGTATAACCGGTTGTGTCGGGAATGTTTACCACGGTTGCCCCGGCTTTGATTACTGCTTCTACCACGCGGGCCAGATATTCATTGTCCGAACGACCCGCATCTTCAGCATAAAACTCTACATCTTCAACGTATTTCTTTGCATATTTTACCGCCGCGATGGCACGTTCCAGAATTTCCTCAGGATTGGAATTTAGCTTGTGGTAAATATGGTAAGGAGATGTTCCGATACCGGTGTGGATACGCCCTTTCTTTGCAAACTTTAGGGCTTCGGCAGCAACATCTATATCTTTTTCAACTGCGCGGGTCAGGGCACAAATGGTTGGCCACGTTACCGCTTTTGAAATCTCGACTACGGATTTGAAATCGCCCGGGCTTGAAACGGGGAACCCGGCTTCGATTACATCGACTCCCAGTTCTTCCAGCGCCTTGGCAACTTCAATTTTTTCCACCGTATTCAATTGACACCCCGGAACTTGTTCGCCGTCCCTCAGGGTCGTGTCAAAAATGTACAATCTGTCGCTCATAACGAAATGGTTTTATAAAGCATTATAAATAAAAAAGGCCATTCTCTGGTGAGAATGGCCCTTTGTTAATTCGTTCTATTATTTACCGCATACCATCCTCAATTCAATACCCTAATAATTAGAATACCGAGAATAAGACCGAGTAGAGATATGAGGTTACTATTTTTCATCTGTTTCAAATGTTTCGGTGCAAATATGTATATTATTTTTCAAACTGAAAACAATGAGGGTTTATTTTTTATAATTTTCAAGGAAATGATTCAATTCCCTTAATGTTTCGTTTAAATCACCGTTAAAAAGGCAGTTCCAAACGAAACTGCCTTCTGCAAGTATATGTTTTAAAAATTTTCTAAACCAGTCCGGCGAAACCCATAAAAGCCAGCGCCAGTATGCCGGCTGTAATCAATGCAATCGGAATTCCCTGCATTCCCTTCGGTATATTTGCCAGGGCAAGTTGTTCGCGGATTCCGGAGAAAATAATCAGCGCCAAAGCAAACCCCATCGCAGTGGCTGCGGTAAATACAACCGATTCGGCCAGATTGAAATTCTTTTTAATAACCAGGATTGCAACCCCCAGCACAGCGCAGTTGGTGGTGATCAGGGGCAGGTAAATTCCCAAAGCCTGATACAATGCCGGGCTTACTTTTTTCAGGATAATTTCAAGCATCTGAACCAGTGCAGCAATGATCAGGATAAAACTGATGGTTTGCAGGAATGCCAGGTTGAGCGGAACCAGTACATATTGCTGAACCAAAAAAGTTACAATTGTTGCCAGGGTCATTACAAAAAGTACCGATGCACCCATCCCGATAGCTGTTTCTGTTTTTGTACTTACTCCCAGAAAAGGGCAGATTCCCAGAAACTGTGCCAACACAATATTGTTGACCAAAATGGCTGATATAAGTATGATTACATATTCCATGGCGGTACTAATTGGAGGATTTATTTATCTTTTTCAGGATGGCAATCAGGAAGCCCAAGGTAATAAAGGCTCCCGGTGCGAGAATGAAAACCAGGATTCCATCGGCGCCTTCAGCAATAAATTTGTAGCCAAAAATAGAACCTGCACCCAACATTTCGCGGATGCTTCCGATGGTAACCAAAGCCATTGTAAAACCGAGGCCCATCCCGAGGCCGTCGATAAACGACGAAAAGACATTGTTTTTACAGGCGAATGCTTCCGCACGTCCGAGTACAATGCAGTTGACTACGATCAGCGGGATAAAAATTCCCAACTGATTGGACAATGCCGGCGTGTAGGCTTGCATCAGCAAATCGACGATGGTCACAAAGCTGGCGATAACCACCACGAAGGCCGGAATCCGAACTTTGTCGGGTACGAAATCTTTTACGATGGAAATGAAAACGTTCGACATAAACAATACAAAGGTGGTTGCAAGTCCCATTCCCAATCCGTTTATGGCCGAAGAAGTTACTGCCAGGGTCGGACAAGTGCCTAAAAGCAAGACTAGAATTGGATTTTCGCGAAGAAATCCTTTGTTGAAATTGTTGAGTTGGTTCATGAATGGCCTCCTTTCTTTGTGGTTGCCGAAGTATTTCCGTCGGCTGTTTTGCTTCTTTTTATACAGGTATTATAGGCTCGGTTTACAGCATCGCAGAAAGCCCGGCTGCTAATGGTTGCCGCGGTAATGGCATCGACCGAACCGCCGTCCTTTTTTACTTTCAGTTTTCCATCGGGCAGGTCGGCAATTTTTAATCCTTTAAACTGATCTTTGAATGCCGGAAGCGCCATTTTCGTACCGAGTCCCGGTGTTTCCTTGTGTTCCAGAACTTCAATATTGCTGATCGAGCCATCGGGCATGAAACCGACCATCAGGGTAAAATGTCCGGCAAATCCTTTGTCGGTGTATGTTTCAACTGCAATGCCCGAATTTTCTGTTCCTTTTAATAAACGGTGAACCCGGATGCTGTCGGTTCCATCTTCGGGTAGCAGCACGGTATCCGAAATGGTCTCAAATTCAGGAACGACCATTTTTATAGCGTCGTTTATTTTTGCTTTTTGGGAAATTGCAATCGGCTCTTTGGTGACAGAATATGCTACGGCCATAAAAAAACCGGCCACAGCGGTTATGACGAGCAACGCAATCGTCATGTTTTTAAAAGTTGATTCTTTCTTTGCCATAACTTATCCTTTGTTGGATTGAACGTTCACTTCCCCAAATCGTTTGGGTTTAACCAAGGTGTTGATCAGCGGTGTCAGCGCATTCATAATCAAAATTGCGAATGAAATTCCTTCGGGATAAGCCCCGAAATTCCGGATCAAAACCGTAATCACACCGATCCCGACTGCAAAAATCAGTTGTCCTTTGGGCGTCATTGGCGAAGTTACCATGTCGGTAGCCATAAAAATTGCACCTAGCATAGCGCCGCCGGTCAGCAGATGAAATACCGGTTCGATATACAAATCGGGATTTACCCGCCACAGGATGCCCTGAAAAATGAAAATAGTGCCCAGAACCCCGAACGGAATATGCCAGGTGACGATCTTCTTCCAAAGCATGTAACCCAGTCCGATTAATAAAAGTATGGCTGAAATTTCGCCCAGCGAACCGGGAATATTTCCGTAGAAAAGATCCAAATTGGCAGGCAGTTTACCCATTAGTTCGCTTACCGGCTGGCCGCTTTTGATGCCTTCTTTCAGCAGGGCGAGCGGAGTGGCAGCGGTGGTTGCGTCAACCGCATGGAGAGCTGGCCAACTGGTCATTTGCACCGGAAATGAAATCAGCAGGAACACGCGCCCTACCAGTGCCGGGTTGAACGGGTTATTGCCCAGTCCGCCGAACGTCATTTTCCCGATCCCGATTGCCACGATTGCCCCAATGATGATAATCCACCACGGCAACGATGACGGGACATTGAAAGCCAGCAGGATGCCGGTAACAATTGCCGATCCGTCGGTAATGGTCGGAACGTTTTTCAGAATGTATTTCTGAATTAAAAATTCGATGGTAACGCAGGCGGCAACGGCAATCAGTGTTACCCTCAGGGCATCAAAGCCAAACACGAAAACCGACCAGATCAGCGCAGGCACAAGAGCCAGAATTACCCGGTACATGATCTTATTCACCGAGTCGCCCGAATGGATGTGTGGTGAAGGAGATATTATTAGAAGTTTAGTCATCGATATTGTAAATTTTGAATTTTAAATTTTGAATTTTGAATTATGTGTGAGATTGTGAGGTTTTTACAATAGCTGTCAGAATATTGATGATTTCTTCAATGTCAGCCAAATATTTACTATAATTAAATTCAAAAATGAATTGACTTTCATTCAGAAGTCGCAGCCAATATCTGGTTTCTCTGGCTTCTTTTGATGCAATCGACATCTTTGCAATGAAATCTTTTTTTGATTGGGCAGCGATTGCTTCTTCTACATTAGCGCCAATACTTGTACCGCTTCTCAATACTTGTTTTGAAATGACGAACTCTTTATTTTCTGCCAGAACCTTGTAAAAAGCAATCATTTGAAGCGAAAATTGAAACGATTTCGACTGTATAATGTTATCCTGCTTCATTTTTAATTTAAAATTTAAAATTCATCATTCAACGCTTTTGTTATTTTCTGGAACGAATGATTTGCCCGACTTTCCCTTTTCCCAGCCGGATGTAATCGAGCAACGGACGATGGGCCGGACAGGTGAAGCTGCACGAGCCGCATTCCATGCAATCCATTATTTTGTTGCTTTCTGCCTTATCCCAGATTTGTCTGTTCGAAAGGTTCATTAGGAAATAAGGTTCCAGTCCCATCGGGCAAACCGACACGCAATGCGAGCAACGGATGCAATTTTCAACCGTTTCGCGGCGTGCTTCATTTTCCCTCATGATTACAATTCCTGAAGTACCTTTGGTTACCGAGACTTCAGTGGTGGCAACAGCTTTACCCATCATAGGGCCGCCACTGATAATTTTCCCGGTATTTTCGGGAAGTCCGCCTGCCGCTTCAATCAATTCGCTGATAGACGTTCCGATGCGCACTTTGAAATTCGATGGGTTCGAAACCGATTTGCCTGTCACGGTCACTACACGTTCAAACAACGGTTTGTTTTTTTGAATGGCTTCGTAAACAGCGAATGCAGTCCCCACATTGCTGACCACTGCGCCAACTGCAATAGGCAATGCTCCAGAGGGCACTTCTCTTCCAGTCACTGCTTTTATCAACTGTTTTTCACCACCCTGCGGATATTTTACTTTTAGGGGTACAATCGATATTTGCGAGTCATTCTTTGTTATCTCCTGAAGAAGTTTGATGGCATCTGGTTTATTGTTTTCAATGCCAATTGCTGCTTTTTCAACATTCAGGGCTTTCATCAGCAGTTTTGAGCCAACAACAATTTCTGTACTTTTTTCAAGCATCAGCCGGTGGTCCGAAGTCAGGTAAGGCTCGCATTCCACACCGTTGATCAACAAAATGTTGGCTTTCATTCCCTGTGGTGGAATCAGTTTTACGTGGGTCGGGAAAGTTGCGCCTCCCAATCCAACAATTCCGGCTTCCTGTATTTTGTCGATAATCGTTTTACCGTCGAAATTAAAATCCGTTTTTAATTCCTCACTGCGATCGATAGTTTCCATCCACTCATCGCCTTCAACAGTAATAATAACCGCCATTTTTGGATAACCCGAACTGTCGGGAATCGTTTCAATTTTTGCTACCGTACCCGATACTGACGAGTGTATATTGGTTGAAACAAAGCCCGATGAACGGGCAATGATTTGTCCAGCTTTTACTTTGTCGCCTTTGGCAACAGCCAATGCAGCCGGTGCACCGATATGCTGGGCCACGGGAATGCTTACCGTTTTTGGCAATTGCAATTGTTTGATCGCTTTGCCAACCGATATTTTATTTTCTGCGGGGTGAACCCCTCCGATTTTGAATGTTTTAAACACAGTTCTACTCCTCCTATATTAGTTTTCAGAAGATTCAGTTTTATTTTCCGGGTTTGCCGCTTTTTCAGTTGCAGGAGCTTCATCATCGGGTTTTATTTTCCGGGGAGGAAAATTTAATTCGATGATGGAATTGGTTGGGCAAACCGTCACACACTTGCGGCAAAGTTTGCATTTGTCGGAATCGATAAATGCCAGGTTGTTTTCGATGGTGATGGCATCGTAGTTGCATTCTTTCTCGCATTTACTGCATCCGATGCAAGCTACCGAGCAGGCTTTTCGGGCAACTCCGCCTTTGTCCATGTTTCGGCACGATACGTAAATTTTGCGGTCTTTCGGCGCTTTTTTACGCAACTCGATCAGTTTTTTCGGACATGCTATCACGCAGGCGCCACAGGCCACACATTTGTCGTCAACCACTTCGGGCAGGCCGGTTGCCGGGTTCATGTAAATCGCATCGAAATTACAGACTACCACGCAATCGCCCATTCCCAAGCATCCGTATTGGCAAGCTGTATCGCCGCTGTACAACGAAGATGCAACAGCACACGAGGTTGCTCCGTCGAACTGGTTGGTTTTGGATCGGTGTTCGCAGGTTCCGTTGCAGCGAACAACAGCAACACGGGGAGCTTTTGTAATTGCTTCAAGCCCCAGAATATTGGAAACTTCGGTCATGCAATCGTTTCCACCCACAGGGCAAAATAAATCGCTCAGGTCGTTTTTGCTTACACAGGCTTCGGCAAAAGCACGACAGCCTGTATGGCCGCACCCGCCGCAGTTTGCCCCGGGAAGGGCTGATTCAACTTCGTCGATCCGTGGATCTTCATATACCTTAAACTTCTGTGCAACAAAATATAAAATGACTGCAGCAAAAGTCCCGATAGCACTCAGGGTCAAAATTGTATATACAATAGTTAAATTCATGAATTGAATAAATTATAATATTGGCTTAATTTCAAATTCGAGGATTTTTCTCAATTTATTTCGGAATAAAAACAAAATGAAATAATAGGGAACTAAAATTGCGAGGGAAAGGATTCCGCTCAGAGCTTCGTTGCCGGTAATTGAATTTGAAGCGAATAGAGTAGTTATGACAATGAGGAAAGGAAGCGCATAACCGTAAAATACCGCTTTGAAACCCTGCGATGAACGGCCAAAAATTGTAACCTGCTGCCCCACATGAAAAACACCGGAGAACCGAACAATTTCAACTTCCTTCTCTTTTGTTTCTGCAGCCGTACAAGCTCCTTTGGCATGACAAGAAGCACAGGCTGATTCAGTAATAATGCCAACTGTTATTCTATCTTCAGAAACCTTTTGAATGATTCCTATATGCTCAATTTCTCCCTGCATTTTTAGCTAGGTTCAATTAATTTGCCTGCAAATCTATACATGTTTGCAATACTACTATTCGGTAAAAAATCGTTCTTCAGCAGCTTTTTGCTATTTATAATTGATTTAAATAGTGATGACTTTGTGGCTTTCTTTTATATTGATAATAAGTTTTTTATGGAATTTTATTGCAAGAATAGCTATTTCGATTTGATTCTGTTCTTTGTAAAATCACTGTATAATTTGAATTAAATAATCGATTGTTTGACGGATTTTGACAAGGAAGTAAAAATGAATTTATAACAAGTCGTCGTTTTTTTATTTCGACTGGCTGAAAGTTCGTTTTGTCCCTTCTGAATTTATTCAATAACCATTCATTCTTTCCAAAATATCTCGCTTCTGCGAGGTAAAACGGTGCTATCGGAAGACATAGTTTAGAATAAACAAATCAGAAATAGGTGTGATAGAGCGATGGAGCCGATATTATTTACGACCTTGTCAACTTATAAAAGATAATCGAAATAATGATTACCAAAGTACTTCTTCAATGATCCGGCCCGGGCAATGATCGGGAATTGGGATGTTCAGGATTTCCAGGATGGTCGGGACAATATCTTCAGCCTGATTTGGCTGCCTGATTTTTGTTCGTTTTATTGTATTTCCATACCAGACCAGTGGAATGTGCGAATTATCGTTGTATATGGTTCGTTTAAATTTATACACAGGCTGCCAACCATCTTCAAACGTGTATAAAATATCGCCCGAACGCTTGAAATTAAACGAATTGGAAATAGCCGCCAACTGGCTTTTTACATGATCGCCTTCCTCGAAAACAGACGCAGGCAACGCAATTTTTATGCCTTCGAACTGGTTGATGAACGTGGCTGCTTTGCGTTGTACTTCGTTTAACGACAACTGTTTTTTTTCAATTAGTTCGTGGTTAAAATAAATTTGCTGGTCGGCTTCGTTTTCAATCCATTCGCCTTCCCCATACGTAATATTCAGAAACGATTTCAACAATGCCACTACATTTTCAGGCGATACTTCTCCTGCAGGCATGTGAAATTCTTCTTTCAAATAATCAGCCGGATAAGTTGCTGAATTGTTGGAAGTGAGCACTACCAGAGAATTGCCTTTCCCTGTTTTTTTATCCAGGTAGTTCATAATATGGGCTATTTCCTGGTCGAGCCGCAAATAAGTATCTTCCATTTCGACCGATGACGGGCCGAATGATGCATTTTCATAATCCATCGAGGAAAAACTGATACAAAGTAAGTCTGGAATTTTGTCTACACCAAGTCCTTCAGTTTCCATCAGAGCCAATGCAAAGTCTTTTACAATAGTGTTCCCGAAAGGAGTAGTTTTCAGGAATTTATAACTTTCAGCGCGGCTTTGCAGTTTTTTCATGCTATACGGAAACGTGTTCCATCTTCCGTAGTAGCCTTTTTCCAGCACATATTCGTCGGGCAGGCTCTCGGTATAACTATTTGCAGGAAGAAGCGTGTTCCAGCTGCGTGAAGTATAAAGGCCGGCGAACTTTTTATCGTTAAAAGTGCGTGCCCAATCGGGGAAAATATCAACATAATAGGTGCTCGAAATCATATTTCCGGTTTGGGTATCGAACCAATAAGCTCCGTCGGCCGAATGTCCGGCCGAAAAAATTGCACTCACATCATTCAGTGCCACGCTGAATACTTTTGAGTGGTTATTACTGTTCAATTTCATGATGTCTCCAAGGGTTGGGCTGAGCAGTTTGACCGCTGACCGTTCGCCTTCGTGCGAGTCGCTCCCCACCGTGATGTAAAAATCATCTTCGGCACACTGAATTTCTTTTTCTTTGAGCCGATCGTACCAGTTGTCGTTTACAATTCCGTGAATAGACGGATATACGCCGGTAAATAAGGTAGCCGTTCCGGTCGATATTTTCTGGACATGCAAATCGAGCCGTGTGTTGGCGCAAACTGCGCCTTCGGTATAGAGCCGTTTAAAACCGTCCGATTGAAATTTGTCCCAGTAACGGCTGATGTAATCCACCCGCATTTGTTCGATATTGATGACCACCACCAAAGGCGGAACAGATGTTTCATTATTGGTTGTACGCTGTGCATGAACCTGAGAGCTATATAAAAAAATCAACAGAAAAATGGAAATTACTCGTGCCATCCTGAATGTATTAGTTGTGCCAAAAGTAGGAAAAGAACTTTTACAACACAAAAAGAAACAAAGACACCACAAGAGACACTGTCGGATAAAGTTTAAACTTTTAAGCTAATTACTGGCGGGGCAGTTTACTCGATTGTGGACAGTTTAATTTTCAATCAAATCCTGGTATAAAAAACTCTACTTTTCCGCATTTAGGACAACTATATAAATCAAACGATTCCCTATTTGTAAATAGTTCAAACAAATTACCTAAGGCTCCCACTCGTGTCCCTTCATGAAATCTATAATTACCTTGATATTCAAGAGTCACTTTACATCTTAAACAATCAACCGATTTAGGTCCTTGTGGCCGTATGCCAATTTCCTTATTGATTTCTGATAAATCATAATGACAATTCGGACAATAACTTAAAGAAGATTCTATTTCGTTTTTGCATTTTGGACAAATCAATTTGAAATCGCTATTATCAAGAATTTTATTATCAACGAAGCTATATTGACAATTCCAGCATAAATTAAAATTATCATCTACTTCAGAGTTACATTTTGGGCACTTTTTCATATCTCATTCTTAAATCAATGGTTCACAAATCAATCAGTTTTTATTAAAATTCAATTTGCTACGAAATACATAACGTCAAGAAAGGAGCGGAGACAACGCATCGCACGAACCCCGCAATGTAAAATGCACTGTGTTGTGTTTTCGTGCTTTTTATTTCTTTAAAAAAGGTACAACTGCTTTCAAAATTTTCTCAAAACCGCCAAGTGATAATTCTTCTTCTTTTTCTCCTTTTTCATCGGTCAAGTCGAAGTGATTTCCAAAATATTTCGAAACAAGATTTGCCTTAATTTCCCTTTTTTTATCTTCAGGTAACATCTCAATAAATGGTGTTAGTGAAGCAAGTTCTAATTCTAATTTTCTATTTATATTCTCTAATTTCCTATGTCTTGTTGATTCTTTGGCTGCATAAGTTGCAGGATAAGATAATGCCGCCGCTGCAATAACCCGAATCAAAGATTTAACCCAATCATAATTAGCAGAATTTACGTCCCAAATCGCATAAATCAATAATCCAGACAAAACACTCATAAATAATATTGCCAGAATTCTCCAAATGTTCGCATTTACTTTATGCTCATTTGCAATTTTTTGATAATTACCTGTTACACCAACATTTCCAATTACATTAACTAGTTTTTTAGCTTCTTCAAGTTTTTCTTTGATTACTTCGATTGTTTTTGCTGTACTGTTGTCTATATTGATTTTTTTATCTTCAATCTCTTTTCTAAAAGTTTCTCTATCTTTTGTTATTTCGTTACGAAAAACCTCCCTGTCGCTTGAAATTTCTGAGCGGAAGGTTTTTCTATCATTCTCGATTTTTTGGGTTGCTGTTGTTTGAAAGTTATTGAAGTTTGTTTGAAAAGTACTTGTTAGATTGGTAATTTCATTTGTTTTCGTGGTCAGCAAATTTGAGATATTTTTTATATCATTTTGCTTTAAAACTAAATCAGCTTGTACTTTTTTAAATTCTTCTTTTAACGCAATGTTTTCAACTTCAAGTTCTTTGTATTTTATTTTGACCAAACTTTCAAAGGATGAGATACTTTTAGAGAAATTAAAATCATTTTTAGAAAAGGGGAGTGGTAAATTGCGTAATCTAGTCATAGCTGAATTAAAATTTGCGTCAGCATTTTTTAAATGACCAGCGTTATTATTGCCTATAAAAGCATTTAATTGGACAAAACCTGCTTCTAATTCTGATGCAAGTGCATTTAGTTCTGCAATTGGAACTAATACAGGAATAATCAATTTTAATCTGTCATTAAGATATTTGCAAAACGAATCATAAAAACTAAGTCTATCCAATTCTATTTTCGAACGAACTTCATCTTCTGAAATTCTATTTTGTAATTGGTCTAATTTTTCAAAAACTTGATGGTTTTCAAAATCACTTGTATTCATAATTTGTTCTTTTTATTAGCATGAAACACAACTATTAGAAATATTCACCTGTTACATTTATTTCTCTTTCATAAGAAGTACATATACTGTTCCCAATCGGGCGTTTATGTGTATTTCTGAATGAACAGACTTCAATTTACACAAATCTTATGAACAAAAGAATAATCTGGAGAAGTTAATTTTCAGATTTTATGAACAAACAAAATTTTTAGAAAAGTGTCTGGTTTCTTGAAACGATAGCCAACAAAAAGATGGACGCCCGCTTATATAAACAACTGAATAGCTACAAACAACCATTGGTGCCCGGCACGATTATTTTTGCTTTCAAACTGAGATTCTTCAAAAAAAACTCTATGAAACTCCATGTTTTTACTCCGTTCACTCTGTGGTAAAATATTTAACCACAGAGGAAAAAGAGTTGTTCACAGAGTTTCACGGAGAAAGAGTGTTGGAATAATTCCGTATATAACCAGCGGTTAAAATCTTCCGTAGGCAACTGAAAAACCGAAATTCGGGTCATTCATTACCTGGGTATTGAAATCCGGTTTATGCCGGAAATTCCGGTAATTGGCATTTACTGAAAAACGCATGAATGAAGCGACATTCAGGTAAATTTTTACACCGGGTTCAACAAACCACGACAAGAGATCGTTGCCCACGTAGTTACTAAAATAGGCCATCCCCGAAAATAAATGCACGGAAGTGAAAATCAGGTTGTGTGGAGCAATGGAATATTCCAGTTCGGGCCCTCCAAAATGCAGGCTGATAATTCCATGGTCATTCAGTGTGTTTCTGTTCACCGAAGAAAAGCCGAACCCAATCCCGTACCGGTGATCTTTCATGAAAAGTACTTTGGCTCCGTTGACGACACTTGTAACTCCGTCGGCATTGCACCAGTTGTAATCAACAGCTCCGTAAACCCCGTTTCCCTGCCAGAGAAAAAGGTCATCGTTGGTAAGTGTTTTCGTGTTTTGTGAAAAAGCCCCGGTACTCCCCAATAAAATGAGCAGTACCGTGAGCAGGCTTCTTGTTTTCATGGCTTTAAGGCGAAATAAATTGTCATTTTCTGTTTTCGAAGAATAAAATTTTACCTTAAATGAATTGTTTTCTGTGTTTCTGTTTTCGCAGGTAAAAATATGTTTTCAATGACTGCCCTCCGGCTATCTATTCCATGACTATACGATTTTTGTCGGTAAACGAATCGATCATGCGACTTTGCGGTAGCGCCACACCGCCAATGAAAGAAATACAACCCCAAATGCCAGCAATGCCAGCAATTCGGTTATCAGATCGGCAAAACCTGAACCTTTCAAAACAACCATCCGTGTTACCCTCATAAAATAGCAAATCGGATTAAACTGATCGACCATCTGTGCCCACGCGGGCATGCTCTCGATAGGGGTAAAAATGCCGCCCATCATCACAAAAATCATCATGATAAAATAGGTTACAAACATCACCTGTTGCTGCGTGTCGGCCATGGTTGAAATAAGCAGCCCCATTCCCAATATCCCGAAGAGATAAACAGCGCCAAACCCAAAAAGCACCCACAAGCTCCCAACAACCGGGAGTTTGAAAACCAGATGGGCTATCAGCAATCCGAAGGCAAGATCGAACAGTGCAATAATTAAAAACGGCACCAGTTTTCCGGTCAGAAAATGGAATTTGCGTATCGGCGTAACATTCAGTTGTTCGATCGTTCCGATTTCTTTTTCACGTACAAGGCTCATTCCCGAAAGGAAAAGTCCGATCAGGGTTACCAGGATGGCGAGGATTCCGGGAGCCATGTACCATTTGTAGTCGAGTTCGGGGTTGAACCAAAAACGCGAAACCGTTTCAATTTTGTAAGGCGGTTTAAACTCCGGAATTCCTTCCATTTCAGCAATCATATTCATGTTGTACGATTGAATTACGGCGCGTGCGTACGAGTACATCAACTGGGCAGCAGAACCATCGATGGCATTGACCCGCAACTGAATTTTGGCCCGGTCGTCGCGGACCGGGTCGTTGCCGAACCCATTGGGAATAGCAAGCACCATATCGCACTTGCCTTCCAGAATATTCTGTTCCGCTTCATTTTCATCGAATCCCCGGTTGTAAACCGTAAAAAACGGAGAACTTTCGAACTTGGAAACCAATTCGCGGGATGTAGCCGACAAATCGTGGTCGACCACAAAAATATCGATGTTTTTCAGGTCGTAAGTTGCTGCAAAAACCAGCACCAGCATTTGCAAAAGCGGAATCATAACAATCATGCGGAGCATGGTTTTATTTCTCCGAATCTGGATAAACTCCTTCTGTATGACGTATAATAGTGTTCTCATTATTCCAACCTGATTTTAAAATTCCGTACACTGAGGCCGATAAAAAATATGGTCATGGCGAACAGTATCAGTGTCTCTTTCCATACATAAGCAATTCCAACTCCTTTCAGCATGATACTTTTTATAATGATAATGAACCATCGAGGGGGCATCAGGGTCGATAAAATACGAAGAGGAACCGGCATATTTTCAACCTGAAAAATGAAGCCCGACAAGATAATGGTAGGCAACATGAGCGCCAGAACGGATATAAACATTGCTACCAACTGGGTTGGTGCAACCGTTGAAATGAAGATACCCAGCGACAATGCAAGTAAAATGAACAGCAGGGTTTCAGCCATCAGAAACGCGACGCTGCCCAAAACCGGAACGCCAAAAACAAAAATGCCAAGAACGATGATGACCATTGCATTTACAATGGAAATGACCATGTAGGGCGCCACTTTGCCGAGTACAATCTGGATTGGTTTCAGGGGCGATGCCAGTAAAATCTCCATCGTTCCGAGTTCTTTTTCGCGGGCAATGGAAACCGAGGTCATCATGGCCGAAATCAGCATCAGGATCATGGCCATGATGCCCGGCACGAACATGTAAACACTTTTCAGGTCTTCGTTGAAAAGCATCCGCACTTCGGGCACAATCTCGTGGGGCAAAGTCATCCCCGGCATTTTTTCATCCATCACGTAATCGTTTATTATTCCTGAAGCGTAGGTGGTGAGCATGCGCGCCACATTGGGGTCCGACGAATCGGCAATGAGTTGTACCGTCGCTTTTCCTTCGCGTTCCAGCTTTTGGTCAAACGAAGGTTCGAAAGCCACAATCATTTTTATTTTTCCTTTTCTGAAAACGGCTTCGTAATCGGTTTCCGCGTCAAGAGTTTCTTCCAGTAAAAAATAGCTCGATGACAATAATTTCGATGTTATTTCGCGGGTTGTTTCGTCCTGTGCCGGATCGTAAATAGCAATTTTTGCATCTTTTATATCGGTAGAAATCACTTTGCCGAAAATCAGCAATTGCGCAATGGGCAAACCGAAGATGATAATCATGGTCCGCTTGTCGCGCAGGATGTGCATAAATTCTTTCCGTAAAAATCCTAAAAAACGTTTCATGGTCGAGTCGTGAGATATGAGTAATGAGATATGAGTCGTGAGTAATGAGTTTTGAGTTATTATACTTTTAGTGTTTTTTGCAGACCTGTGATCATGCGTTGTATCTCATCTATTTTGCTGAAAATCTCGACAGATTCATTTTTGCCTATAAAATTTAAGCGTTCAGCAATAATGAGTTGAGTTTCCAATTCGTTGGAGGAGCCACGTGCAATGTTTAGAAAATGGTTGAAATCACCGGGTTTGATTCTTCCTGCTCCTTCAGCAATATTGGAGGGAATAGAAACCGAGCTTCTTCTGATTTGTGAAGTTAATCCGTACATTTCTTCTGACGGGAACCGTCGGGTTGCCTGGTAAATATCAACTACCAAATCAACGCTTTGCTGCCAAACTTTCAACTCTTTAAAATTGTTCATGATGTTATATTCTTTATTCAATGAATTTTTTCTCTTGTCTCACTACTCACTACTCATATCTCACAACTATCTCGCTATTCGCAGAAACACCTCGTCCATATCTTTCGCTGCGTATTGTTTTTTCAGGTTTTCGGGTGTGTCGAGGGCAACAATACGGCCTTCGTTCATAATCGAAACGCGGTCACAATATTCAGCTTCGTCCATGTAGTGAGTCGTTACAAATGCCGTAATCCCATTGTGGGCCGCTTCGTAAATCAGGTCCCAGAATTTGCGGCGGGTTACCGGGTCGACACCGCCAGTCGGTTCATCGAGAAAAACAATTTTCGGATCGTGAAAAACAGCGATTGAAAAAGCCAGCTTTTGTTTCCATCCGAGGGGCAAGTCGGCAATCAGCTTATCGCGGGCATCCTGCATATCAAGTTTCTGCAACAGTTGCTGTTCCTTTCGTTTCCGGTCATCGGGCTTAATTTTATATATTCCTGAATAAAACCGAATATTTTCAGCAATGGTCATGTCTTCGTACAGCGAAAATTTCTGGCTCATGTAACCGATATTCTGCTTGATTTTTTCCGTTTGTGTGTACACATCGTACCCGGCAACGGTCATTTCGCCCGAAGTAGGAGAGGACAAACCGCAAAGAATTCGTATCGCGGTCGTTTTCCCGGCGCCATTGGCTCCCAAAAAACCGAATATTTCGCCTTTGTAAACGTCAAAATTCAGGTTGTCGTTCGCTACAAACGAACCGAATTTCTTGACGAGGTTTTTTACTTTTATAACTGGTGTTTCTTGGTTCATTTTTATTCTCCTGATCGTTTTTTTTAACCACAGTATCACTGAGTAATTTAGTTTTCAGTCTCAGTTTTCAGTTTTCAGTTTTTGCTGCCAAATTTTTCAGGATTGGCAATCATGTAGTTGATCAGTTTTCCAATTTCAATCGCCTCGTTGTAATAATGCTCATATTCAGCTTCTGAGATATAACTACAAGCCAATGCAAAGTCTAACCAGACCACCGTTTCAGAATTTTCAGCATCAGAGTCCGTTAATTTGCTGATAAAATGTTTCTGATAGATTCGCTTCCGGTATGCTTCGGCAATATTGGCACAAACCGAGCGGGATGACCGTCTTATCTGGTCAGTCAAAGAATAGGTTTCTTCTTTTGGAAAAGTTTTTGAAATCTGAAAAATTTCCATTGCCAGCGAAAACGCCTTTTTATATGCTATTAATTCTTTAAAATCCATCTTTCATGTCTTTATTGGTTCGCGTATATGTTTAGAATTGGACTACATGGACATTCTCTTTCATTTCCATTAAATAAATCATTTCTTTAGAATGACTATGGAATCCTTTACATTCAATTTTTCCTCGCAATTTGCAATTGGTTTTTGTACCTCTATTGGTGGTGGCGATTGAATTGTATCATTCCCCACATCTTTCTTCGATTCCTCATCGCATTTGTTTAAAATATATGTAATCATCGCAGTAATTATAATCCCAAATCCCCATTTAAGAATTTTTTTAATCGTTTTTCTTTTATTCATGATCGAAATCTTCTGCTGATATTTTATCCACCCTCCAGCTTTGCAAACATGCTCCCCAAATGATGTTAAAGTAGATTTTGCTGGTTTAATATCTGCTAAGTCAAGCTGTCTAAATAATTTCGATAGTTCATCAACGTCATGACTGTTTGCATATCTTTTTTTCTGATTAACGAATTCTATTTTACCTCCATTATTTGCACAAATCCTTCTAAGATTTTCGTTAATAAACTCATCTTTTAAGGACATTGGCTTTATAGGTCTGTTTTCTGTGGAAATTACTTTTTTACTCATTTGTGGATTTTTTATCAGTATGTTATGTTATTACAACCTTATTCTATTACTGTTTACTGAGACTGAAAACTGGTCACTACGACTAATCACTGAACACTGCGACTGTTAACTGTGACTTTGTCTCTCATTAAATCCATGAATACATCCTCGATCGTTGGTTCAATTTCGAAAACCTGTATTTGTTCGTGTTTTTTCGCATGCAGATAATTTTCCAGTTCGATGGCTTCCATATCGTCGTCAACCGAAGTCACATGCAGGAACTGGCCAAATGCAAAAGCAGTTTCTGTTTTACCGAAAGCGCGTACATCCTGAATCAGGTGGTACATGTTGGCCGAACGCACTGTCAGCATTTTTCGGCTGAATTTTTCGGTGATCCGCCGGGGCGAATCCACGTCCAGAATCTGGCCGTTCTGCATCAGGGCTACCCGGTCGCACAGGTTGGCCTCGTCCTTGTACGGAGTCGAAACCAGGATGGTAATTTCGTGTTGCTGCAATTTTTTCAGCATTTCCCAGAATTCTTTTCTGGAAACCGCATCCACGCCGGTAGTTGGCTCGTCGAGGATCAGAATTTCCGGTTTGTGGATCAGCGCACACGATAGAGCCAGCTTTTGTTTCATTCCGCCGGAAAGTTTCCCGGCCAGCCGCTTTTTAAAAGGTTCAATCTGAACGTAAATATCTTTTATCAGGTGGTAATTTTCTTCGATGGTTGTTCCAAAAACGGTGGCAAAAAATTCGAGGTTTTCCTCCACGCTCAAATCCTGGTAGAGCGAAAAACGCCCGGGCATGTAACCGACACGAGTCCGTATTTTCTTATAATCTTTCACCACATCAAAGCCCCCCATTGTCGCTTTGCCTGAGGCGGGAACCAGCATGGTCATCAGAATGCGCATCAGCGTGGTTTTTCCGGCACCGTCGGGTCCGATCAAACCAAACAACTCACCCTTCCCGACCTCCAGCGAAACGCCCTTCAGCGCCTCAACCGATCCGTACGATTTGTGTATGTTTTCAACGGAAATCATAATAGAACCCCACAGGCCTCCCCCAACCCCTCCAAAGGAGGGGAGTTAAACAGCCTTTTTTTATCTTCATTACCTATAAACAACCTATAATTCTTCATTTTTTTATTTTTATTCTTATTCCTCCCTGGAAGAGGTCTTTCTCCTTCCCCTTGGGGGAAGGTCGGGATGGGGCCTCAAAATTTCACTTCTCCGGGCATCCCGATTTTCAGGCGGCCATCGTTTTTTACGGCAACTTTCATCGCGTACACTTGTTTCACCCTTTCTTCCTTTGTTTGAATGATTTTCGGGGTAAATTCGGCTTCCGGCGAAACCCATTTCACGGTTCCTTTCAGCGACTGGTTTTCTTTTGCAGTTTTATCAATAATCACGGTTACTTCCTGCCCGATTTTCACCAAAGGAAGCTGGGCACCGCTGATATACACTTTCAGATCAAGCACGCTCAGGTCGGCCACTTTTACGACCGGTTTGCCAACCGAGGTAATTTCTCCCTGTTCGAGGTATTTTTCCAGTACTGTGCCATCAACCGGGCTGGTAATTTTGCATTTCTCTTTCAGGTCTTCAGTTTTTACAAGTTGCGAATTCAACACGTCCATCTCCCGGTCGATCATCTGGAACTGTGTTTTTACGGAGGCAATCTGTTTTTGCATTTCGTTCACTTTGCCGTCGATAAAGTCAAGGTCTTTCCGGGTCGCGGCTTTCTCGTCGTATAATTTATGAACCCGTTGCTGATCGATTTTCAGGTTTTTCAGTTGTTCGTTCAGTACATCAATCTGCGCCAAAACGTTCACTTTTTTTACCGAAGTGGCCTCCATTTGTGCCTTTAGCTGTTCAATACTGAAAAACAACTGGGTTGTGTCGGTCATTCCGATCAACTGCCCTTTGGTTAGTGCATCGCCTTGTTCCGCGTTCAGGCTAATGATTTTACCGGGCGATTCAGCAGAAACAATGGTTTCGGTTGTCTCGAAATTCCCGAAAGCATCCGATTTTTCATTGTTTCCGGAGCAGGCTGCCAGAGCCGCAAATGCGATTAAACTGATGTATTTTGTCTTCATATTAACGAATGTTTTTATAATTGTCCCTGAATAATCCGGCAAACTTCAATGGCTTCTTCCAGTTGAATTTTGTGTGTTTCGTAGATGATTTTTGCCAATATTTCGGCATTCAAATCTTCAATGTAATCTGAAATTGTAATGGTTCCGTTGTCGAGCTTTGAGGCCGAACTTTGAGTGATGTTTTCCTGAAGTGAAATCAGTGTAACATCCTGTTCCATAATTTTTTTGAGTTTTTCTGTTTCCTGTTTGTAGGGTTCCAGCGCCAAACTGATATTCCGTTTAAAATCGAGTTCCTTGCTGTCGATAATTTCTTTCTGAAGCTGAATGCTTTGCACATCGCGCTGCGTTTTTTCCCAGTCGTGAATGTTCCATTTCATGCCCAGACCAAGCATATAATAATTATCGAACTCGTTGGAAAGCATGTTTAGTCCCGGCTTTCCGTAGCCCAGTTGGCCAAATCCGAATACTTTGGGATTGCGTTGCTTTTTTAGCAATTCCGAAGAAGTATCGAGCTGAAGCCGCTGTTTTCCGAACAGTTCCAGTTCCGGCCGGGCAATGGTTTCCGAAAGTTGCACTTTCTTTTCGGGCATTGCCAGCTCAGCAAAAATATCCGGCGATTTCCCGGTTAGCAGCGATAACGCATTGGCACAATATTTCTGGCTCGATTCGATGGTCAGTTGGTCTTGTTCCAGCCGGATCAGTTCGGCTTTCAACTGATCGAGGTCGGAGGCAATAATTACCCCGTTGCGAAGCGCTGATTCCATTTGCTTCTGTCGTTCAAGCAAAATCTCTTTTTTTGTTTTCAGCACTTTTGCGTTCTGCTGCAATTTCATCTGCATAAAGAAAAAAGCATTTACTTTTTCCTGAATGGCATACAGTTCAACTTCCGTTTTTTGCAGTTCCGAGTCGAGCTTTTTATTTTCCAGTTCGGTCATCATTTTGGTAATTCCGCCATCCCAGATCGTCTGCGAAACATCGACATACATTTTGTATTGATCCTTTGCAGCCGATGGAATCGAAACGTTCGGCAGACTGATGCCAATATGGGTTACATCCGATTGGTAGGTTGCCTGTCCGTTCAGATTCAGCGCCGGCAAGTAATTGGTTTTATGGTTCTCAACAGCCAGCTCCGACATGTTTTCCAGAATTTGCTTTTGTTGCAACACCGGGTGGTTTTCGTGTGCCCACTGCCGGCAGTCGTCGAGGCTAGGTTTTTCCTGCGCCAGCAATAGCTGGGCAGGAAAAAGCAGCAGCAGGATTGTTTGTTTAATTGTATTCATTGTTCTGGCTTATTGTTTGGCTGCAACTGAATCGATCACAAATTTTTTAATGACTTCGGGCCGTTCAGCAAGAAATGCCGACATCGCCATCTGGTCATCTTTAAAAATCAAATAATTCAGAATAGGCCGGACAGCGAAAGGAAATACGCACATTGAAATTACATTGATTACCAAATGGCGGGGATCCATCCGTTTTATTTCCCCGCGGTCCATCGCCTGTTCAATTTCTTTGAGAACAAAATCCGGATTAAATCCATACTTGGCTATCAATTTGAACAAACCGGAAGGATCACGATTGAGCTCTTTCATCACAAAACCGGGTAAAAACGGGTGTTTAAGCAGCATTTCGAAGTACGCATCAATAAATTTTCCAAGTCTCGTAACAAAATCGGTTTCTTCTGAAATTATATTCGCAAACCCGGGGAAAGCAAATTTGATAACATTTGAAAAAATAGCATCGAAAAGTCTTTCTTTACTGCGGAAATAATAATGCAGCAGGGCTTTGTTTATTCCAGCCTCATCAGCAATTTCCTGCATCCGGGCACCGTCCATCCCTTTGCGCACAAACACTTCACGTGCAGCATTCAGGATTTTTTCTTCTGTATTGTCTTTTTTTTGTTCCATTGCCTAAATAGTTTAACCAATTAGTTAAATCGAATGGTCAAATATAAAACCTTCATTTTTAACAGACAAGTATTTTAACCAAAAAAGTTAACCGGATGGTTAAAAATCTAGTTTAAATTGTTTTATAGCTTGATTGTTATTGAATTACGGGATTTTTGTTTTTTATAGTGCAGAAGAATAAACGCAGGTAAATCAGGATATTGACTGTTTTTACTAACTTGATGGCGAAAATTAACAACTCAAAACTTTACATGCTATGAAACCCAGCCAACTTGTATCAACTGCAACCATTGTGCTAATTTTATTTTCGCTGAATTCCTGCCAACCGAAAAAGTCGAAAGAAAAAGGATGGATACAACTTTTTAATGGAAAAAACCTTGATGGATGGGAAATAAAATTCGCCGGTCACCTACTCAATGAGAATTATAAGAATACGTTTCGTGTGGAGGATGGATTATTGAAAGTTCGTTACGACCAATATGAAAATTTCGACAATAAATTTGGTCACCTTTTCTACCACAAAAATTACTCGCATTATAAATTACGGGTCGAGTACCGGTTTGTGGGCGAACAATGTCCGGGCGGGCCAGGCTGGGCTTTTCGCAACAATGGAATCATGATTCACGGGCAAAAAGCCTCAACGATGGAGCTTGACCAGAATTTTCCGACTTCCATCGAAGTTCAGCTTTTGGGCGGTAATGGAACCGATGAACGTTCAACAATGAATCTTTGTACGCCGGGGACCAATGTTGTGATGAACGGAGAACTTCGATTGGAACATTGCATCAACTCCAAATCGAAAACGTTTCATGGCGACCAGTGGGTGACTGCCGAACTGGAAGTTTACGGCGATTCGCTGGTCCGGCACATTGTAAACGGCGAATTAGTGATGGAATACACACAGCCACAGCTGGACGAGCGCGATCCCAGTTACCAAAAGCTGCTGCCGCCCGATGGCAATAAATTACTGAAAGGCGGTTCTATTTCCATTCAGGCAGAAAGCCACCCGACCGATTTTCGTAAAATTGAATTACTGAATCTGGGTGATGATTGCGAGGAATAATAATTGATGCTCGGTACTTTTTTATTCTTTTGCTTTTGCATTTACAATCGTATTTTTACAAAAAATCAATCGACCCGAAAATGAAACGTTTTTTCACCGAGACCATCATTCCGAATAAAAAGAAATATGCCGGATTGCTCCTGATGGCACTGGCTGTTGCTGTATTTAGTTTTCCTGAATTGGATTTCACTTTCAATATTGGAATCGACCCTCCGTTGAAATGGCTCTACAACCATTTGTTTTCGGAAAGTCTCCGGATGGGGCGCGACATTATTTTCCCGCACGGGCCACTGGCATTTTTTATGTACCCGTTGGCGCAAAACTTTATACTTGCCACTTTTGTGACTGTGGTTTTGCAGGTAGCCTTTGTTTTTCAATTGTTTTTTCTGATTGGTGGAAGCAAAAAAACCGATTGGTTGCTGGCCGCTGTTTTGGCCTGGTTTGTTTTCAGTCTTTCCAACTTCAACCAGCTTGTAATTTCAAATGTTGCGATAGCATATTTACTTTTCCTGAAAGAAGGAAAACCCGTCAACAAATACTGGGGGCTACTGCTCACAGCTTTTGCTTTTTATGTGAAAGCCTGGGTGGCGATTATTACCGGAACACTCACTTTTTCGGTACTGGCAATTGTTTTCTTCCGAGATAAAAACTACAAACAGGTATTTATTGATCTCGCTGTTTTACTGGCTTCGATGTACCTGCTTTGGATTGTAATGTACGGAAGCCTGCTGGGTTTTGTTGATTATTGCGTCGGGATGTTTCATCTGGCGGGCGATAATTCGGCAGCGGCTGCATATCATCCGCAAAACAACTGGTTGCTGGTTGCCCCGTTTTTAGTGGTCGCCGCATTGCTTCCGTTTTTTCAGAAAACAAAAGAAGGAAAAACCTTCGGGTTGCTTTTCATCCTCAGCTTTTTTGCAGCCTGGAAATACGGAATGGCTCGCGAAGATTATTTTCATGTGCGGACCTACCTGTTTTTTCTGTTGGTATCGATGATTTTATTCGTGGTTTACAACCGGAAGAAATTACTGGTGAATATCCCGTTAATAGTCGTTCCGGCAGTTCTTTTTATGTTGAACATGAAAAATGTGGAAAACCCGGAACCGCTATCGTTTCATTATTCAGGAATCGGCAATTTTGTGAAATTCGTTTTGTCCTATTCAGAAATAAAGGGAAATAGCGAAAAGCAAAACCTGAAAAACATAGAAAGCAACCGCCTGCCAGACGAAATCAGGAGAAAAATTGCGGACTCGACGGTCGATATTTATCCCTGGGATTACACCATTGTAGCTGCCAACAATTTGAACTGGAGAGCGCGTCCGGTGATTCAGTCGTATGCTGCATATACTTCGTGGCTTGACGGAAAGAATGCCGCTCATTTTGGCAGCAACAACGCGCCTGAATATTTCATTTTCGACCTGAATAAAATTACGTACGATACGAATGGCAAAAAACTGGAAAGTATCGACAACCGCTATTTGCTAAACGACGAGCCGCAGACAATGCTCGAAATCATCCGGAATTACGAACGGGTTTATTCCGATAAAAACTTCCTGGTTTTTCGCAAACGTACAAGTGCGTTCAAAATTCATTCAAAAGAAACCAAGCTGCAAACTGCCAAATGGCACGAATGGATTGCAGTTCCCGATTCGGCAAGCAGCTTTACCCGGCTAAAATTACAACTTAAAAAGAGCTTTACCGGGAAACTGAAAAGTATGCTCTATAAAGACGAGCTTTATTATATGTATTACAAAACTTCGGACGGGCAAACGCTCAAATATCGCATCGTTCCGCAAAATGCCACCGATGGGATTTGGGTTGCACCTTTTTATACCAGCGCTGGCGATGCAGCTCCTTCAGAAAAAATATCGGAAATCATGTTGGTTTGCTCCGATAAAGATATGGTGCGAAATCCGTTTTTGCTGCAATGGCAATATTTCGATGCCAATGAAGCAACGATGAACGATTTTTTCGGAAAAGATTCGTTGCAGACGCCGGAAGTTTATTTAACTGAACATTTTGGCTTTGGTGCAGAAAATGAAAACTGGAAGGGCTACAATGCAAAAAAAGTGGTGAATTACTCGTATTACAAGCAAAAAGCATATCGGGTCGATCCGGAAATATTCTCGCCTTCGTTTACTTTCAATACGGATAGTTTACCCGGTTTGCGGGCCCGCATTACTGTCGATTGCTGGCTAAAAACATTCCTCGGGTCAACTGCCAACCTGGTAATTGAAACAGAAAATGCTGCTGGGCAGAAAAACTGGCACGGCATTGAAATCAACCGGCAAATAGTAAACATGGGAGAGATAAATCACATATTCAATTTTCTGGACTTGAAAGAGCCGGCCACCAATGTTTCGGTATACATCTGGAACAACGGTAAAAAATCGGTGATGGTTTACGGGCTGGATGCAAAAGTGACTGAGATGAAGGAATAGTTGAATTGTTAATTTTCAGTGGCCTTCCGTAAATAGTGATTTGGTAATGCTCATTTAATTCAATAAAAAAATACATTTGTTTGTTTAAAACATTGAACGAACCAAAGCAGAACGAGTGAAGAGCAGACTATTGTTTCTTGTTGTTGCAATCCTTGTTTGGGTGCAGGCAAATGCACAGAAAACAGAAATATCGGGAAAGATTACCGAAAAAGGTACTGGCACTCCGATTCCATACGCAAATATTGTTTTTACAGGAACGTTTATCGGAACCATGTCTGATATTAACGGTAATTTTAATCTTGCCACAGCCAAACCAACCGGCACGGTTGAATTTTCAGCAATCGGGTATAAAAAACAGGTGTTCCCAATAAAAATCGATCAGAAAAACAGTTTCAATGTTGAGCTTGCTGAAGAAGTGGTTGCCCTGCACGAGATTAAAATTCGTCCGGGCGAGAACCCGGCCAATATTTTATTCCGCAAAATTGTTGCGCACAAAGATGAAAACAACCCGGCCAATTTTCCTTCGTGGAAAAGCCGTATTTACGCAAAAACCGAAATTGATGTAAAAAATGTAAACGGCTCGTTACGAAATAAAAAACTGCTTTCGCAATTCGATTTTATTTTCAATTATATCGATTCGCTTGAAATGGAGGGAAAAACTTTTTTGCCGGTATTTTTCAACGAAACCGTTTCAAATTATTATCACGATAAGGAAACGGGCAAAGACCGGGAAGAAATTTTCGCTAATCAGGCATCGGGAATGACTGTTGATATGTTTAGCCAATACACCGGGAAGATGTACGAAAGTGTTAATGTCTACGACAACTACATCATGGTTTCCGAGATGGGGCTGGTTTCACCGCTGAACAATTTAGGCCTCCAGTTTTACCGCTACTACCTGCTCGACAGCGCGGTGGTCGATGGCCGAAAAATCTACGAAATGTCGTTCCGCCCGAAACTTCAGCAGGAACCTACTTTTAAGGGAAAATTTTGGGTCGATGGCCAAACTTTTGCCATCACAAAATTGGAAATGCAGCTTTCTGAAAAAGCCAATGTGAATTTTGTGAACAATCTTCAATACACCATCGATTTTCAGAAAAATGGTGAAAAACGGGTTCCGCGAAACGAATCGATGATTGTGGATGTAGACATTCAGAAAAACAAAGATTCAGAAAAAATGGGCATCATGGCCCGAAAAACAAACGTGTTTGAAGATTTCCGGTTCGGGCCGGTGACAAAACTCATTGAAAATTTTAAAGAGCCAATAATCGTACTCGACGACGCGATGAAAAAAGATACGACTTACTGGAAAAATATACGCCCGATCGAGTTACAAAATCGGGAGGCGAATATTTACCAGATGGTCGATTCGATAAAAAATGTGAAATTGTACAAAACAGCAGCCGAGTATATTTACATGTTCTATTACGGGTATCGCGATCTGGGGAAAGTAGAACTGGGACCTTATTATTACATGTATAGCCGGAATAAAGTAGAGGGAACCCGTTTGCGGCTGGGCGCCCGCACAACCTATAAATTCGACCCGAGCCTACGGTTGAATGGCTACGGCGCTTACGGAACAAGGGACGAGAAATGGAAATACGGCGGCGGATTCGAGTATTATTTTGGTATGAAGCCGTTGACCATGGTTTCGGTTCAGTACCAGCACGACATGGAAATGCTCGGGAAAAGCGACAATGCTTTTATGGAAGAAAACATCATGACCACCTTGTTGAGCAAGCAATTGAACTCGAAACTGAACCTGGTCGACCGTTTGGATATTACTGCCAAACACGAGTGGAAGGTTGGATTGATGAACGAACTTCGCATTTCGGCAACTAAAATAAATAGTGCACCTTTCGTGCCGTTCGTCGACAAACAGGGGAATCCTGTTTCATCGATTCGTACGGGTGAGATTAAATTGACCACCCGTTATGCACCGGGCGAAGATATTGTGGTCGATAATTTCGAGCGGAATGCCTATGCCAACTACGATCCGGTGTTTTCGTTCGATATGACCGGTGGAATTAAAGGATTTTTAGGTGGCGATTACAACTACCTGAAGTTGCATGCCGGTATTTCCGACCGGGTTCCTTTGAACCCAATTGGTTTCACTACCTTTTATTTACAAGCCGGAAAAATTTGGGGCAATGTGCCTTTTCCCCTGCTGAAAATACACGAAGGCAACGAAACGTATGCATACGATGTGTTCGCTTTCAACTTGATGAACTACCAGGAATTTGTCAGTGACGAATACGTTAGTTTGTTTCTCGAACATCATTTCCAGGGTTTTTTTCTGAATAAAATTCCCTTGTTCCGAAAATTGAAATGGCGCGAAATTGTGGGTGTGCGTATGCTCAAAGGAAGTTTCGATGAGGCAAATCATAACTTGCTGGTACTGCCCGGCGAGATGAAAGGTTTGGGAAAAACGCCGTATACCGAATTCTCGGCAGGAGTAGAAAATATTTTTAAAGTGATCAGGGTCGATGCAGTGTGGCGCTATAATTACAACGATCAGGTAAAAAGCAGACTGGGAATACTGTTCTCGTTGCAGGTAACTTTATAAGTTCAAGTTCCAACTAGCAGAATCTAAATTTCAAATTGAACAGCCAGAAATAAATGTTCATTTTTCAGTCGCAGTAATCCAGAAAAAGTTTATGAATTCCGGATACTACCGTCATTAGCGTCATTTTGCAATAAATAACAATTCAACAACATCGTTTATCAAATCTCATTCAGTAGGAATTTGGAAGAGTAATTTTTTGCTGAAAAACAAAATGCCGCCTTTCGAAAAATACGGCATTTTAGTGAGTTTTGTATTATTGATTTAGAGGCTATCTCCAAAGTCAGCTTTGAATTTGGCAACCAATTTTTCAGGCCAGTTCGAAGTTGGTTTCAGACGGCCATTGAAGAAACGCAAAACTTCAGGTTCGTCGGTAAACACCAGACCACCCACTAAATCGCGGTTCTTGTACAACCAGTTTACACGGTCAACCATGTAAATGGTTTGAGAAAGTGTGAAAACGCGGCGTGGAAAAGCCAGGCGCAACAATTCAACGTCGGCAAGCACATTGTTTCCTTCGGCATCGCGCACACTGGAAATAGTTCCGCGTTCCATACCGCGAACACCGGAAATGATAAACAATGCAACAGCAAGTGCGCCGGCCGGATATTCTTCCTGTGGAATATGTGGAAGGAAGCCCATTGCGTCGACATGACATCCCAGTGCACCGGCAGGGGTAACTACCGGAACTCCCAGCCGGTCTAATTCATTCACTGCATATTCGATGAAAGAAGGAGATTGAGAAATCACTGTTTCATCAGTTGTTTCGTACAAACCCACGGCCATTGCTTCAATTTCGCGTACTGAAACACCTCCGTAAGTCGGAAATCCTTCGAACAAAACAACCAGGTCACGCATTTTTAGGTACAGTTCTTCACTGTTGGTACAGATCCCACCACCACGGGTCGAACTTACTTTGCGGCTTGAGAAGTAAACAATATCAGCAAAACCACACATCAGGCGCAGTATTTCGCCGATCTCCGTATTTTTGAATTCCGCTTCGCGTTTTTTGATGAAATATGCATTTTCGCCAATTAAGCTGGCATCCAAAACGAACATGATTCCGTGTTTGTCGGCTATTTTACGCACTTCGCGCATGTTCTGGATAGAAAAAGGCTGACCACCAATCAGGTTGGTAGAGGCTTCCATGCGAATAAAAGCAATGTGGTCTTTTCCGTATTTATTAACTACTGCTTCCAGTTTTTCAATATCAATGTTTCCTTTGAAAGGAACATCACTTTTAATTTTCAGTGCTTCATCAGTATAAATTTCCAACACTTCGCCGCCATTGAGTTCCATGTGGGCTTTGGTGGTGGTAAAATGGTAATTCATGGGAATTGCATCGCCTTTTTTGATGAAGGCCTGTGAGATAATATTCTCGGCAGCACGTCCCTGGTGCACAGGAAGAATCCATTGTTTGCCAAACACATCGCGTACAGCCTGCTGCATGCGGTAAAAACTTTGCGAACCGGCATACGCATCATCGGCGCGAAGCATCGATGAAATCTGGTTGTCGCTCATGGCATTGGTGCCGCTATCGGTCAACATATCCAGAAAAATATCGTTGGTGTTGAGTTGGAACGTATTGTATCCACCTTTTTCCATGGCTTCCAACCGTTCGTCGATTGGCTTCAGATACAACTTCTGAACCATCCTCACTTTGTGTAACTCAACCGGAATTTTTTGGCCGTTCGAGAATTTAATCTCGGGAGAACTTGATTTTGTCATTTTAGTTAAGTTTGATTTTTTTTTATGGTTTGTTGAAAAAATGTTATTAAAAGTATATTCATTTTTTCACTTTGCAATAAAAATGCAGATTTTGATTCATAATTTGAAATCATTCTATTTTAAACGAATGGAAGAAAAGGCAATAGAGATTAGTAATGTTTTCAAATTTGAAAAAAGAATACAGGGGCTGGAAGATTCCTTATGACCCCATCATGACGTAGATTTTTTGTTTGCGTACTAAAAATATGAAATCCAGTAGTTTAACATTTCTGTGGAGAGTAAAAAATAATACAACGTCCTTTCATTCTCTCTGTAGTGAGTGTACTTCAGATATGATCAAACAAAACACACGCAGAACGATGTAAAAAGTCATTCTATTGACACCCTAAATAAGGGAAACATGCATCTTGCAGGATAAAAACTGATATAATGTTCTATAATATAAATTTTCCGTGTGCGAACACGACAAAAAATGATTAGTTTTGGAACTGCTAAAAAATGTGGTCAAAACTAAAATTTAACAGCTATCGAACCAAAAACGCACATACGTATAAAGGATATTGCCAGCAAAGCCAATGTATCGATTGGTACAGTCGACAGGGTAATTCACAACCGGGGCGAAGTGAATCCGGCAACCAAAGAAAAAATAATGAAGATACTGGAAGAGATGGATTACCATCCCAATATTCTGGCCAGTACCCTGGCTTCCAAAAAAATCGTTTCGTTTGCCATTCTTTTTCCTGAGCCCCAGTCCGAAGAATCGTACTGGAACAAGCCGATGGATGGTGTACGGAAAGCATTTAACGAAGTGCAACAATACGGGATCAAAATCTCGGTTTTTCGTTTCAGTCAAGCCGAACCATCATCGTTTGTAACTGAAGCCCGTAAAGTACTGGATGGTAATTTCGACGGTGTGGTGCTCGCCCCGTTTTTTTCCCGCGAATCAAAATTTTTTATCAATGAGCTCAGCCTCCGGAATATTCCGTTTGTTTTTATCGATTCAAACCTGAAGGAATGTGAAAAGCTCAGTTATGTGGGACAAAACTCCTACCAGAGTGGAGCATTATCGGCCCGATTGCTCGATTTTTCAATCCCCGGTTCAGCATCGATTTTAGTACTTCATTTTGCAAAAGAAATGGATAATCAGAACCATTTAATACAGCGCGAGAAAGGTTTTTATGAGTATTTCGAAAAAAACGACCCCGAAAAACAAAAAAAATTGATCACCCTGGAAATAGAAAACCCGGCAGACAAAAGTTTTTTCACCACAATCGATCGGCTTTTTACCGAAAACAGCAATATCCGCGGCATTTTTGTTACCAATTCGCAAGTTTACCGTATAGCCGAATATCTGGAGCAGAGAAATAGTAACGGCATCCGTTTGATCGGAAACGACCTGATTCGCGAAAATGCGGAATATCTAAAAAAAGGGTTAGTCGATTTTCTCATTTGCCAGCGGCCCGAAGAGCAGGGTTATCAGGCTGTAAATACTTTGTTTGAACATATAATCATGAAGAAACAGGTAAAAAATGAAAACTTCACTTCTATTGATATTGTAACCAAGGAAAATATGGACTATTATAAATAAATAAAAAGGATATGAAACCAATCAGTTTTAATGATTTGTCGGGCAAAGTTTGTGTGATTACCGGTGGAGCCGGTGTAATCGGCGCAACGTTAGTGAAAGCAATGGCTTCGGTTGGTGTTAAAGTGGCTATTGCCGACATCAATAAAGAAATAGCAGATAAAGTAGCTGCTGAAATCGCAAAGGAATTTAATGCACAAATAATTGGAGTAGAAGCAAATGTGCTAGATAAAGAATCGCTTCAGAAAGCAAAAGCCGAAATCAATGAAAAACTCGGGCCAATTGATATTCTGGTCAATGGAGCTGGCGGTAACCACCCAACAGCAACAACCAAAGTAGAACAGATGGACGACGATAGCATCAACCATCTGGAAGATACTTTCTACGGATTGGAAATGGACGGTTTTGACAAGGTTTTTGCCCTTAACATAAAAGGTACTGTATTGCCGTCAATCGTGTTCACCCAAGACATGCTGAAAGCAAAAAAAGGCGTTATCCTGAATATTTCGTCAATGAATTCATATAAACCATTGACTAAAATTCCAGCTTATTCAGCAGCAAAAGCTTCCATTAACAATTTTACACAATGGTTATCTGTTCACCTCGCCAAAGTAGGTATTCGTGTAAATGCCATTGCTCCCGGATTCTTCATTACAAACCAAAACCGGTTCCTTGTATTGGATGAAAAAAATGGAGGTTTCTCGCCTCGTGGTCAAAAGATTGTAAACAACACACCAATGGGCAAATTCGGTGAAACAGAAGATTTGCAGGGAGCTACATTGTTCCTCCTATCTGATATTTCCAGCTTTGTTACTGGTGTTATTATCCCGGTCGACGGTGGTTACAGCGCATTCGGAGGAGTTTAGCAAATGATGAATTTTGAATTATAAATTATGAATGAAACCCCAAGTTCTAAGTAATCTTTTCGGAATCAGAAACTAATTTCAAAAATCAACTCAGGAACTTTGTCACTTTTTCATGAACATCTAAAAAATCGAAAATATGTCCATCGAATTAAAACAAAATTGTAAATATTCACTGGTGGTTCCTACCAGCATGGGGGTTCGTATCACCCCTGTAAACGGGCAACCTGTTCACAGCAGCAATCTATACGAAATGCAGGCTACCAGCGCCGAAACCAATGTCGCAAGCATTGCTTCATACCTCGGATTACCCGTAAAAGTGCTGACTACTTTCGTGAAAGACAGCCCGATTGCACAGTTTATAAAAAGTAATTTAAAGAGCCGTCATATGGACTATGAAGGCCCGGAAGTTGCACAAGGAAACCCTTGGGGATACCGCCACCAGTTCAATATTGCCGACAGTGGTTTTGGCTCACGCGGGCCTCGTGTACAAAACGACCGTGCCGGGGAGGTGGGCCGTACATTAAATGTAAAGGATTTCGACCTCGACCGAATTTTCGGTCAGGAAGGCGTTCAGATTGTGCACCTTTCAGGATTGATCGGCGCTTTGTCGCCTGAAACCAGTACATTCTGCATTGAAATTGCCCGTGCAGCCAAGAAATACGGGACCCGCATCTCTTTCGACCTGAACTACAGGGCATCGTTCTGGAAAGGCCGCGATGCTGAACTGCGTGCCAATTTTACTGAAATTGCTTCGGTCGCCGATATTCTGATTGGTAACGAAGAAGATTTTCAGCTTTGTCTGGGCATTGAAGGTCCGGAAGCAGGAGGCAAAGGCATTGAAGCTGAAATTGAAGGGTTCAAAGGAATGATTGGCCGGGTAAAAGCAGCGTTCCCGAATGCTTCGGTATTTGCAACCACCTTACGCCAGGTAATTAGTGCCAACGAACATTTGTGGGGCGCCATCATGCTCGAAGGCAATAACTGGCAGGTGATCGAACCACGCAAAATCAATGTCCTCGATCGCATTGGCGGTGGCGATGGTTTCGTTGGCGGTTTGCTATACGCTATTCTGAAAGGTTGGGAACCTGAGAAATGGCCTCAATTTGGATGGGCAACCGGCGCGCTGGCAACGACGTTCCTAACCGACTATGCCCAGCCTGCCGACGAAGATATGGTTTGGAGCATCTGGGGCGGAAACGCACGGGTAAAAAGATAAAAAGCCTCCCCCAACCCCCTCCAAAAGAGGGGGATAAAGAGGCTTATAAATTATGAGAGTCTATGCAAAACGAATTAAATCCCTCCCCTTTGGGGGAGGCTAGGAGGGGCTGATATGCTATTCTACGAAATAGGTTCAACAGAAATTGAGCTTTCCGCGGAAGACCTAAAAAAAGGTCTTTATGAAGCGCTGGAAAAAATCGGAAAGAAAGCAAAAGTCTTGGCTATTCCGCCGGATTATACCCGTTTGCCAAGTCGGGCCGGTGAATTGACCGAGATGGCGTGGCAATTTTACGGAGACGCATTAACTGATGTATTGCCTGCTCTTGGTACACACACGCCAATGACTGCCCACCAGATTTCGCACATGTTTGGCGCCATGCCCGCATTGCTGATCCGCGAACACGACTGGCGAAACGATGTGGTGACTGTTGGAACTGTTCCTGCCGAATTTGTGAAAGAAGTTTCGGGCGGAGCCGTTGAATTTCCATGGCCGGCCCAGGTGAACAAACTCTTGCTGAACGGCAACTTCGACCTCATTCTTTCCATCGGGCAGGTTGTGCCTCACGAAGTCGTGGGAATGGCCAACTACAACAAAAATATTTTCGTTGGAACCGGCGGAGTGGAAGGAATCAACAAAAGCCACTTTGTGGGCGCAGCTTACGGAATGGAGCGGATGATGGGCCATGCTGATACGCCGGTACGCCGCATTTTTAATTATGCTTCGGATAATTTCACCAATTATTTGCCGATTGTTTATGTGCAAACCGTTGTTGGACTCGACAAAACCGACGGTAAAATAAAAACCCGAGGACTATTTATCGGCGACGACTTTGAAGTATTCGACAAAGCAGCAAAACTGGCGTTGCAGGTTAATTTTGAAATGCTCGACAAACCGCTGAAAAAGGTTGTTGTTTACCTCGATCCAACGGAATTCAAAAGTACCTGGCTGGGTAATAAATCAATTTACCGTACCCGCATGGGCATTGATGATAACGGTGAACTGATCGTTTTGGCCCCGGCGCTGAAAGAATTTGGTGAGGACAAGGAAATCGACCGATTGATTCGCAAATATGGCTATTTCGGAACTCCGGCCACCTTGCAAGCCTGCGACGAAAATGAGGAACTGCGCAATAACCTGAGCGCCGCGGCTCACCTGATTCACGGCTCTTCCGAAGGACGTTTCAATATCACCTATTGCCCGGGGAAAGGACAGGAAAATCTGACTCAGGAAGAAATCGAAAGTGTTGGTTTCAAATACGCTGACATTGACGAAGTAACGGCAAAATATGATCCAATGAAATTAAAGGAAGGCTACAACACCATTGACGGAGAAGAAGTTTTTTACATTTCGAACCCTGCACTGGGACTTTGGGCATACAAGGAAAGATTCAAATACTAAATCTGAACCACAATAGACATATAGAAAAATTAAAAAATAAAACGATCGTGTCCTATGTGGTTAAAAATAAATGAATGGTGCTGAACGAAGTACATTGGGGAATAATTGGCTGCGGAAACGTGACTGAACTGAAAAGTGGCCCGGCATTCAACAAAACCGAACATTCGCGTTTGGTGGCGGTGATGCGCCGTGATATTACGCAAGCGGCTGACTACGCAGCCCGTCATGGCGTTCCCAGGTTTTACTCCAATGCCAGCTTATTGATCAACGATCCGGAGGTGAATGCGGTTTATATTGCCACACCGCCCGACACCCATGCCCGATATGCCATTGAAACCATGCGCGCCGGGAAACCGGTTTATGTGGAAAAACCAATGGCCCGTAACTATGTCGAATGCCAGGAGATGATCCGGGTTTCGGAAGAAACAGGGATGCCGCTTTTTGTGGCTTATTACCGCCGTTCCATGTCGCTTTTCCTGAAAGTAAAAGAACTGGTTGAACAGGGAATTATTGGAAAGCCGCTGGCTGTGAACATCCGTTTTTATACGGAAACGAATGAAAAAGGCATGTCGTCCGATCAACTTCCGTGGCGTGTAATTCCCGAAATTGCAGGAGCTGGTCATTTTTACGACATGGCCTCTCATCAACTGGATTTCCTCGATTTTCTGTTCGGGCCAATTAAAAATGTACACGGAACAGCACAAAATCTGGGCGGGTTATATCGGGCAGAAGATACCGTGAGCGCCAGTTTCAGCTTTGAAAATGGAGTTACAGGAACAGGTAGCTGGTGTTTTGTGACCGACAAATCGGCCGAAAAGGACAGCATTGAACTATTCGGTACAGAAGGAAACCTGCGGTTTGCCTGTTTCGATCCGTTCAAATTAATCCTGAAACGAAAGGACGGTACCATTGAGTTCGATTTTCCAAAACCGGAGCATGTTGGCGGAGGGTTGATCAAGCAGGTAGTTGACGAACTTCGGGGAGTTGGCAAATCGCCCAGTACCGGAGTTTCAGGGGCACGCACCAGTTGGGTGATGGAGGAGATTGTAAAAAGTTATTATTCATTTTGATGAATCAAAATTCATGGAAAACCATATAGGCACATAGAACACAATAGAAAAAAATAACTACAGAAAGGTAGAATGGTTACGCAGAAACAGATAAATGACATAAGCAGGGCAATTATTGGATATGCCATTGAGGTTCACAAAGAATTTGGACCAGGACTTCTTGAAAGTATCTATGAAAAATGCTTAACTCACTTGCTTACTGAAAATGGGTTTAAGGTTGAACGGCAAAAAAATATACCTCTGACGTTTCGTGGTCTTAATCTGGATTGCGAACTGCGTTTTGATATGCTGGTAAATGATTTGGTAATTGTTGAATTAAAAACCGTTGAGTTTTTTTCACCGATTCATGAGGCTCAATTATTGACCTATCTGAAATTGCTAAAAAAACCGAAAGGTATCCTGATCAATTTTAATTGCATCAATATTTTCAAAGAAGGGCAGCGAACATTTGTAACTGAATATTTCAAAGATTTACCAAAAGAATGAAGAATTCTTTTAATAGATTAAAATTCATGAAAACCACAATAGACACATAGAACACAATAGGAAAAAATAGAGATAATTTTATGAGACCGATGTGTCTATGTGGTTCAAAAAACGTGTTATGAAGATTATTATAGACGATAAAATACCATACATAAAAAGAGCTTTCGAGAAAGTTGCGGAGGTGGTTTATCTTCCGGGGTCGAAAACAAATCCGGAAGTGGTGAAAGATGCCGATGCCATTATCACCCGCACCCGCACCATTTGCAACGAAGCGTTGCTGAAAGGCTCGTCGGTGAAATTTATTGCCACCGCAACCATCGGGTACGACCACATTGATACGGAATACTGCAAACAGGCTGGTATTGAATGGACCAATGCACCGGGCTGCAACTCAAAATCGGTGGAACAATACATTGCTTCAACCTTGTTTGTTTTGTCTGAAAAAAAAGGTTTTCATCTGAAAAACAAAACCATTGGCGTTGTTGGTGTTGGACAGGTAGGTTCAAAAGTTGCCCGTATTTGTGAACTTTTTGGCATGAAGGTTCTGCTGAACGACCCTCCGCGCGAGCGTGCCGAAGGATCAAAAAAATTTGTAAGCCTGCAACGAATCACGTCGGAAGCCGACATCATCAGCCTGCATGTGCCATTGAACATGACCGGTGAAGATGCAACTTTTCATTTGGCCAACTCAATGTTTTTTAGTTCGCTCGAACGTTGCCCGATTGTAATCAACTCGTGCCGCGGCGAAGTGATGGACTCGCTGGCCGCCGAAACGGCTATTGAGCGCGGAATGGTTTCCGGAATGGTGGTCGACTGCTGGGAAGATGAACCCGATATCGATCTGCACCTGTTAAAGTTGGTCGATCTGGCAACACCGCATATTGCAGGTTACTCGAAAGACGGCAAAGCCAACGGCACTACCATGAGTGTGCATGCTGTCAGCCGCTTTTTCAACCTCGGGCTCGACCACTGGCAGCCATCGGGTGTCGATCTTCCGGAGAATCCCATCATAAAAATTAACGGGGAAGGTTTGTCAGAAGAAGAAATTATTGCACAAGCAGTGCTGGCAACGTACGATATTCGGACGGACGACGCTGAGCTTCGGAAAAACACAGCGTTATTTGAAAAACTGCGTGGCGATTACCCCACCAGAAGGGAGTTCCCTGCGTTTACTTTTGTTTCTGAAAACATTGGAGCAAAAACATTGGAAGTATTAAATAAACTTGGATTTAATGTAAAACCACAATAGACACATAGACCACAATAGAGAAAAATAAAATTAAATCTATGTAGCCTCTGTGTCTATGTAGTTCAAAATAAAATACGAATTATAAACTATACAAACATGAAAAAATTAGCAGATATTGGATTGATCGGGTTAGCCGTGATGGGCGAAAACCTGGTGTTGAATATGGAAAGCAAAGGCTTTACTGTAGCCGTTTTTAACCGCACCACTGCGCGTGTTGACGAATTTATGGCGGGTCGCGGTGCCGGTAAAAATTTCATCGGGGCACATTCGATTGCCGAATTGTGCGCTTCGCTCGAACGTCCGCGCAAAGTTATGATGTTGGTGAAAGCAGGTCAACCGGTGGATGATTTCATCGAACTGATTATTCCTCACCTTGAAGAAGGCGACATTATTATCGACGGCGGAAACTCGCATTTTCCTGACACCATTCGCCGCACTAAATATGTTGAAAGCAAAGGGTTGCTGTACATCGGAACCGGCGTTTCCGGCGGTGAAGAAGGCGCTTTGTTAGGTCCCTCGATGATGCCTGGCGGATCGCCTGCTGCATGGCCTGCAGTGAAAGAAATTTTCCAGGCTGTTTCGGCTAAAGTTGAAGACGGTTCTCCTTGCTGCGACTGGGTTGGCGAAGGCGGCGCAGGCCACTTCGTGAAAATGGTTCACAACGGTATCGAGTACGGAGACATGCAGATTATCTGCGAAGCTTACCAGGTAATGAAGGAATTGTTGGGCATGAACGCCGACGAAATGCACGAGGTTTTCAAAGCATACAATGAAGGTGACCTCGATTCGTACCTGATTGAAATTACCCGCGACATTCTGGGTTACAAAGACGAAAAAGGCGAAGTTCTGGTTGAAAAAATCTTCGACACTGCCGGACAAAAAGGTACCGGAAAATGGACAGCCGTGGCTGCCCTCGACTTTGGCATTCCGTTGACTTTGATTGGCGAATCGGTATTTGCACGTTGCTTATCGGCACAAAAAGACCTGCGCGTAGCTGCATCGAAAGTAATCAGCGGGCCGGTTGTAAATAAAAATATTGATAAAGCACAGATGATTGCCGACTTGAAAGACGCTTTGTTCGGAGCAAAAATTATTTCGTATGCACAAGGTTATAACCTGATGATGGAAGCTGCCAAAGAATACGGCTGGAACCTGAACTACGGCGGCATTGCCCTGATGTGGCGCGGTGGTTGCATCATCCGTTCGGTATTCTTGGGCGACATCAAAAAAGCGTTTGACAAGAATCCTAATCTGGCCAACTTGTTGCTCGATCCGCACTTCAAAGAGATTGTTGAAAAAGCTCAGACCGGATGGCGCCGTGTTTGCGCAACCGCACTCACCAACGGAATCCCGGTTCCGGCATTGACCTCGGCACTTTGCTATTTCGACGGTTTCCGCAGCGAACGCTTGCCAGCTAACCTATTGCAGGCCCAGCGCGACTATTTTGGCGCTCACACCTACGAACGCACCGACAAACCACGCGGCGAATTCTTCCACACCAACTGGACAGGAAGAGGTGGCGACACCACTTCGAGAACATATGTAGTGTAATTTGAAACTCTTTAGTGAGCGGGTGACTTCAAGTCACCCGCTCACTTGCAAAATACAAAGCCACTTTCCTGAAATGGGGAGCGGCTTTTTTACTTACTGATCCGATGACTGGAGTTCATCGGATCAGTTATATTTCTTGACTAAATTTATTCATCATTATTAATTGCTTCTTTTATAACCACACCGATTATCAAAACAACCAATATAGATACCCAAATAATAGCACCATTCTCATCACTGCCACTTTCACTATTATGAGTATGGTACTCACCCGTGTTTCGATTAGTATGACCACCATTTGTATCTGTACGTCCACTATGTCCCAATGCTGAAAAATAAAAGAATAGGAAAATCGCAAACATTAATACGGTCTTCCAAGTCGTCTTAATTCTATATTTCATTGCAACTCTTGATTTTTAATCCGCATTAAAGAAACAAGTATAACCATGCCAATGGTGATAATAAAGTTCTTCTTTTCATCGTTTCATTTTTTTCGTGGTACAAAATCGAAGCCATTGCCAATTAAATACAAGTCATTCGTTTCTTAAAAGTTAGTGATTTTCAAATCAAAAATTAAATTTAGGGAATAATTTTGATAAGTCGGGCGAATTATTGATCGGGTGACTTGGAGCCACCCGATCAATAGCAAGGAGCAGTTCAGGTTTTACTGATCCGATGAACTCCAGTCATCGGATCAGGCGCTTCGATCTGAACTTTTAATCAGGGCTTCACTTGGAGTGAAACACTGACTAAACTTCACTAAACATCAATAAGTCCTAATTCTTTTGCCAGCGTCCGATTGATCAGCCTTCCTTTTCTTCCGGAATAGTAATCGCGGTACGATGAGAATTCCCAGTCTTCAGTATTTCTAACCAGTCGGCCATTTACCGGGTTGCAGTGGATGTATCCGAAGCATACGTTCAGGTAATTGGTCTCGGGCAAATCGAGATTCCCCATCATCCCGAAATGAGTATCGAAATAAGCCGGGGCAAATTCGGGTTCAGTCAGGCAAAGCGCTTTTGTATGTTGCTGGAAAAATGAACCATGCCGGTGATATTGTTTATTGATCGCCCGAGTGTATGAACGAAGCACAATAGCGATTGAATCGTTCAAAGTCCGCACTTTGGAATGAGCTGGCATAGTCATCCGATGACTGGAGCTCATCGGATGACTATGCTTTCCACCAGAACTGATCCGATGAGCCCAAGTCATCGGATCAGGCGTATTATCAACCCGATCAGAAATTTCGATCTGTTCATTCACCACTTTAATCATCCAATGAAAATGGTTTGGCATCAGGCACCAAGCCAGTATATCGGCATGTGGTAAAATGTATTTCCGAACCTTTTCGAGAAAGAACAGGTAGTTTTCGCGGGTAAAAAACAGCGTCTGCAAATTATTTCCGCGATTGAAGACATGATAAATTTGGCCATTGACAAATTCCATCGTTGGTTTTTGTCTTCAATTTAACACTTTTATTTTGAATCTGAAATCGCGATACCCAAGGCAAAAATCGCTTTCTGAAAAGGAGGCGACTTTTTTACATCTGAGTCTTTATGGTGGTTTTTTCGCCATTCTGCCAATCTTTTGAAAAATTCAAAGCATTCAACATCGAATTACTTTGTACATTTACTCGCTAAAAATTAACCTTTAAAAACTACAGATAGAAAATCATGAAGAAGATTGTATTTATTTTAATGGCCGTGATTTGCTTCACCGAATTTGCATCCGCATGGTCCAAAACAGGGCATGATGCAATTGCTTATATTGCCGAGTGTAATTTGACGAAGAAAGCCAAAAAGAATATCGAAAAGTGTCTTGGTGGAAAATCGATTGTCTATTATGCTTCGTGGATGGACGACTACCGCAATACTCTTGAATACAAAAATACAACAGAATGGCACATGGCTGCAGTGGACGAAAATTTTAATTGCACTGATGTGATGTCTAATCCTAAAAAACGAAACGCAGCTATTGAAGTTGAGAATGCCATGAAGATTCTTGAAAATTACAAAAACCTTGATGACTCCACGGTTGCTGTAAATATAAAGTATATCATCCATCTTGTGGGCGACATGCATTGCCCTGTTCATATTTATTATCCCGGGTTGAAAATTTCATTTGAAATCAAGCTGTTTGGAGTAAAGGACGGTTATCATCATGTTTGGGATAATACCATTAATGAAATGTGTCACAAATGGAATTATACCGAGTGGCAGCATCAACTTGACCGATATTCTACGAAGGAAAAGAAAACGATTACAACTGGCACTCCACGCGATTGGTGTCATGAAAACGCTGTGTATTGCCGACAAATTTACGATATGGCTGTGCCGGATGGAGAATATGGTGTTGATTTTATGAATGTTGCTCATCCCATTGCGGAGCATCAGATTATTTATGCAGGCTATCGCTTGGCAAAGATATTGAACGAGCTGTTTGGCTAAGCAAAAAAGATAAAATACAAAAGCCGCTTTCCGAAACGAGAGCGGCTTTTTTGTGGTATTGCGATTTTTAATGGCAATTGTATCCAGATTAAAAATCGCTGCACCCGTTTTATACAATAATCCAATAGTAGCTCTGCCGAAACAAAATATAGAAAAGCTTTCTTTGCCCCGGCATAAAAAATGTTTACTTTTGAAGCCTTAAAAAAACAGCAGAAAAGCGATTACAATGGAGATTTCATACAACTGGTTAAAAGACTATTTGGATTTCGATTACAGTGCACACGAACTGGAAAAGATATTGACACAAGTTGGCCTCGAAGTAGGCAGTGTCGAAGAAGTTGAAACCATAAAAGGAGGCCTGAAGGGGCTGGTTATCGGCGAGGTTCTTACTTGTGAGAAACACCCGAATTCCGACCACCTCAGCAAAACAACCGTAAATGTGGGCAACGAGGTTTTGCCCATTGTTTGTGGTGCGCCCAACGTAGCCGCCGGACAAAAAGTAGTGGTGGCAACCATTGGCACCAAACTGTACAACGGCGATCAGGAATTTGAAATCAAGAAGTCGAAAATACGCGGTGAAGTTTCCGAAGGGATGATTTGTGCCGAAGATGAAATTGGGATTGGAACCAGTCACGATGGAATTATGGTACTTCCGAACAGCGCCGTAGTGGGAACCCCCGCCCGCGAATTTTTTAAGGTTGAATCGGATTACATGATCGAAGTGGATTTGACGCCAAACCGCGTCGATGCTTCGTCGCATATCGGCATTGCCCGCGATCTGGCGGCTTTCATGAGCAAAAAAAGCCCGGTGCACTATAAAAAACCTTCCGTAGAAAATTTCAAAATTGACAATACAAATACCCCGGTTCAGGTTGAAGTTCTGAATACCGAAGCCTGTCCGCGTTTTACCGGGCTGACCATCACCGGGCTGACCGTTGGCGAATCGCCCGACTGGCTGAAAAACCGGCTGAAAGTGATTGGGCTGAAACCAATCAGCAACGTGGTAGATATTACCAATTACGTTTTGATGGAAACCGGGCAACCACTGCACGCCTACGATCTGGCCGATGTAAAAGGCAATAAAATCGTGGCCCGCACCCTGAAACAGGGAACTAAATTTATGACCCTCGACGGGGTGGAACGCGAGTTGCACGAAGACGACCTGATGATTTGCAATGCCGAAGAAGGAATGTGCATCGGCGGTGTTTTTGGTGGTTTGCATTCGGGAGTAAAAGAAACAACCAAAAGTATTTTCCTTGAAGCGGCCTGTTTCGATACGGTGTATATCCGCAAAACGGCCCGTCGTCACGGGTTGAGTACCGATGCTTCGTTCCGTTTCGAGCGCGGCGTCGACCCGAATAGTACGCTGTACGCGCTAAAACGTGCTGCCATGCTGATTAAAGAGTTGGCCGGTGGCGAAATTTCTTCGGAAATTGTGGACATTTATCCCCAACCGGTGGCCGATTTCAAAGTGGATGTTTCGTATTTCAACATTCACCGGTTGATTGGCAAGAAAATTTCGAAAGAAGAAATCAAATCGATACTGCAATCGCTCGAAATAAAAATTGAAGATGAAAACGAAAACGGACTTTCGTTGCTGGTTCCGCCTTACCGGGTTGACGTGAAATGCGAGGCCGATGTGATTGAGGACATTCTCCGGATTTACGGCTACAACAATGTGGAAACCCCGACCCGCGTGAACGCTTCGCTGCAATATTCGGTGAAACCCGATCCGCATGCTATCCGCAATCTGATTGCGGAAATGCTGACCGCACAGGGTTTCAATGAAATATGGTCAAATTCGCTGACCAAACTTTTGTACTACGAAAACAACGAAAGTTTTGCACAGGAAAGCACGGTGAAGATTTTCAACCCGCTGAGCAACGATTTGGGCGGCATGCGCCAATCCCTTTTGTATGGTGGGCTCGAAGCCATTGCATACAATGCCAACCGCCGCAATGCCGATCTTCGTTTGTACGAATTCGGGAATTGCTATTTCCACAACGACAGCGAATTGAAAGACAACCCGATCAATAATTACCGGGAAGAAGAACATCTGGCTCTGTTTGTCAGCGGCTTCAAACAAGCTGAAAGCTGGACTGCCCCGCAAATAAAAACCAGTTTCTTCGAACTGAAAACATACGTTGAAAATATTCTGAAACGTGTGGGTTTTGAAATTGCCAAACTGAAGGCAGAGGAGTCGGAAAGTAAATTTTTATCGGAAGGGCTGGTTTATTTGGTGAATGGCAAAAAACTGGTTGAGTTCGGTATTGTTGCCCCAAAAGTGCAAAAGCAGTTCGATGTTGAAAACCCGGTCTATTATGCCGATTTCATGTTTGATACCCTTTTGCTTGAATCGAAAAACAAAAAAGTACTTTTTGTCGGAATCCCGAAATACCCCGAAGTGCGCCGTGACTTGGCTCTTTTGATCGACAAACAAGTAAAATTCAACAACCTGAAAGATCTTGCTTTTCGAAGTGAAAAAACACTTTTACGTTCGGTTGATTTGTTCGATGTGTACGAAGGGAAGGGTGTTCCGGAAGGCAAAAAATCGTATGCCATGAGCTTTATCCTGCGCGACGATGAAAAAACGCTAAACGATAAACAGATCGACAAAATCATGCAACGACTGATCATGACTTTCGAGCGGGAATTGGATGCCAAACTTCGATAAATAGATAAAAACTTCGAAAGCCAACCACAAAAAAGGTTGGCTTTTTTTATTCTTTGGTTATCGCGATGCAATCAAAAATTTCAGTATACATTTTGGCCTTTAAAAAAACAAATACAATTATATGGGAAATCTGCGGAAGGGAATAATTTTTGCGTCGATAACGGCTCTCTGCTGGGGCTTTCTGGCTATCGGACTAAAGGTTGCTGCCAATCGGGTTGAACCGGCTACAATCGTCTGGTTCCGTTTTTCGATCGCATTCTTTGCCATGCTTGTTTACCATTTATATAAATCGCCATCCGAAATGAAAATCCTGGTTCGTCCGCCCTGGATACTGGTTGCAGCTACTCTTTGTCTGGCTTGGAATTACATGGGCTTCATGCTTGGCGTTCATTATATGGGACCCGGAAATACGCAGGTTGTGATCCAAACCGGCCCGGTAACCCTGGCACTGATCGGGATTATTCTTTTCAACGAACGGGTAACTGTTTTGCAAATTGTTGGTTTTGGACTGGCCACCATCGGACTGTTCGTTTTTTATCATAACCAGTTAGGACAAACACATGGCGATGAAAAACTGTACAATCTGGGTTTTTTATTAACCCTTTCAGGCGCTTTAACCTGGGCTTTTTATGCCGCGATGCAAAAAAAACTAGTCAATCGTTATTCTACAGCATCGTTGAATTTGTTCCTGTTTGGTCTGCCCGTTTTATTGTACCTGCCTTTTATCAATCTATCACCCCTGCTTGAGCTGAGTTGGAAATGGTGGTTATTACTGATTTCGCTAGGATTGAACACCCTGATTTCGTACGGAACGCTGTCGCTGGCCCTAAAATTTATGGAGGCCAGCAAGGTTAGCATTATTCTTGTCCTGAACCCGATAATCACTTTTATTACGATGGCAATTCTTGCAACCATTGAGGTATCGTGGATTGCCGCCGAAAAATTCTCAGTGTTTTCGATAGCGGGCGCCATTATTGTTTTAATAGGCGCTATACTGGTTGTTAAAAAGAAAAAACAACAAAGTTAATCCTCCGAAACTCCGCAAAAGAAATCAGATCTGACGATATTATTTGTGCCGTTTCTTCAGTTCGCGCGCCAAATCCTCGATTCGGTAGCCTTTGTGTGTCAGCAAAACGATGAGGTGATAGAGCAAATCGGCTCCCTCATACAAAAAATTCTCATCGTCGTTGGCCATTGCCCCGATGATGGTCTCCACTGCTTCTTCGCCCACTTTCTGCGTGATTTTGCGTGTCCCTTTTTGGAACAGCGAAGTGGTGTATGAGCCTTCCGGCATCTCCTGTTTCCGCTGGTCGATAAAATCCTGAAGGTATTCAAGGAACATCAGGTCGCTTTCCTGGTTTTCTTCGCCCCAGCAGGTATCTGCCCCCGTGTGGCAGGTTGGCCCCACCGGGTTCACCTTAATCAGCAGGGTATCGTTGTCGCAATCCGATGCCATAGAAACGACATTCAGGAAATTGCCCGATTCTTCGCCTTTGGTCCACAGCCGGTTTTTGGTGCGGCTGAAAAAAGTTACTTTCCCGGTTTCTTCGGTTTTGGCAAGAGCCTCTTCGTTCATAAATCCCAACATCAAAACAACGTTGGTGGTATTATCCTGAATAATGGCCGGAATCAGGCCGTTTAGTTTAGTGAAATCAAGTTGTGTATTTTCTTTTGTCATATTTGTGAGTTATATAATTTAGCTTCAGGCTGCAAGCCGCAAGCTATAAGTTTAAATCTGTAACTTTTGAGAAAAGGCACTTATCATTTGCTGTTCCAGTTTTACTTCTGATAAAAGCCCATTAATACTTTCTGAAGTGATAAATCCCAATTCGATCAATATTAATAATTGAGTTTCTAATTCAAAACAACTGCCTAAAGCAATTTCAAGAAAGCGAAAATAATCTTTTTCGCTTCGGCGACTGCTTCCTTCTGCAATGTTCGATGGTATTGATATGGCTGCTCTATTTATTTGGCTGACTAAATTGAATTTTTCAGTCGAAGGTAATTGCTCTGTAATCTTGTAACTAAGTTTAACGATCTCAATTCCCTTTTGCCATATTTGTAACTTCTTAAAATCTTTCATATCCAATTTTATTTTGCCTGAAGCCTGCAGCCAGAAGCTTGTGTCTCTATCTAATTGAAATTCCCTTCATGCGAAGATAATCCTTCAAATCGGGTATGGCAATTTCTTTGTAATGAAAGATGCTGGCGGCCAAACCGGCATCGGCTTTTCCTTCAGTAAACACGTCCACAAAATGCTCCATATTCCCGGCGCCACCCGATGCGATGATCGGTATTTTTAGCATATCGGCCATTTGCGCCAGTTCTTTGTTGGCAAAACCGTTTTTTGTGCCGTCGTGATCCATCGAGGTAAACAAAATTTCGCCGGCACCGCGATTTTCGGCCTCTTTGGCCCACGAAAACAATTCTCTTTCGGTTGGTATTCGTCCCCCGTTGACAGTTACCGTCCAGCGGTCATTATAATTTTTGCCATCAATAGCAACTACCACGAACTGTGTTCCAAAGTTCAGCGCCAGATCGTCGATCAGCTTTGGATTGCGAACAGCCGACGAGTTGATACTGATTTTATCGGCGCCGGCGCTCAACAAAGCATCGGCATCTTTCAGTTCGCTGATGCCGCCACCCACGGTAAACGGGATGTTCAGCTCGCGGGCAATACGTTTTACCAGTTCCACAAAGGTTTTTCGGCCTTCGTGCGTGGCGGTAATGTCGAGGAAAACCAGTTCGTCGGCTCCTTGTTCGGCATACATCGCGCCCAACTCAACCGGGTCGCCCACGCTTTTAATATTCAGAAAATTGATGCCTTTCACGGTCTGACCGTCTTTGATATCAAGGCATGGTATGATTCGTTTTGCTAGCATAAAAAAGGCCCCTTCCCAACCTTCCCCAACGGGGAAGGAGTTTCGTTCTTTGAAAAACACTATTAATACTATCAATGCCCTTGTTTCTTCGTTTCTCCCCCAATTGGGGGAGATCAAGAGGGGGCTTCTATTTATAAAATTCCTCTATTTCATCCAAACTAATCCTATTCTCATAAATCGCTTTGCCGGTAATTACTCCCGGAACGCCCATTTCGTCTAACTCATAGATGTCTTTCATGGTGGCAATTCCGCCGCTGGCAATCAATTCGAGTTTCGGGAACTGCGCCATGATTTCTTTGTACAGGTCGATGCTGGGGCCGGTCAACATGCCATCGCGGGCAATGTCTGTTGAAATAACTTTCTGAATGCCCCGGCTGGTATAGCTTTCAATGAAATCGAGGATGGGCAGTTCCGATACTTCCTGCCATCCGCTGACGGCAATTTTTTTGTCTTTGGCATCGGCCCCGAGAATGATTTTTTCCGGGCCATACGTTTCAATCCAGTGCAGAAATGTTTCGCGGTCTTTCACGGCAATGCTGCCGCCGGTAACCATCGTTGCACCGCTTTCAAATGCAATGCGCAAATCTTCGTCCGATTTCAACCCGCCGCCAAAGTCGATCACCAGACTGGTTTTCGAAGAAATGGTTTCCAATACTTTGTAGTTGACAATGTGTTTGGCTTTGGCGCCATCCAAATCGACCAGGTGCAACCGGGTAATTCCGGCATCTTCAAACATTTTTGCTACTTCGAGCGGATTTTCATTATAAACGGTTTTCCGGTCGTAATCGCCCTGCGACAGGCGAACGCACTTGGCGTCGATAAGGTCGATAGCGGGAATGATTGTTATCATATTGGCCTCCCCCCGCCCCCTCCGAAGGAGGAGAGAAAAAAAGCCTCACCCCAACCCTCTCCAAAGGAGAGGGAGTCAACGTGCTTCATATTTATTGAAATTCTTTTCATCCATAATTGTTTTAAAAATTGCTCACAAATTCCCCTCCTTTGGAGGGGTTAGGGGAGGCCCCTTTCAGAAAGTTCTCCAAAATCCGTGCACCCACGGGTCCGCTTTTTTCAGGATGAAACTGGGTTGCATAAAAATTGTCGCGATGCAGGGCTGCGCTGAAAGGAGTTATGTAATTTCCAATGGCCGCAGTATGCTCACCAACAGTGGCATAATACGAATGCACAAAATATACAAACTGGTTTTCGAGCGACGGGTCGAAAATGCCGCTTTTCAGATTGGTAATGTTGTTCCAGCCCATGTGCGGCACTTTGGTAACGAATTCCATGCCCGGTTCAGGGATAAAGCGTTTCACCTTTTCTTCGAAAATTCCCAGACAAGGTGTATTGTTTTCTTCGGAATGACTGCACATCAGTTGCAATCCAAGACAAATGCCCAAAACCGGTTGTTTCAAAGAAGGAATGAGCAAATCCAAGCCTTCCTTTTTTAGGTATGCCATGGTAGTGCTGGCTTCTCCAACACCAGGAAAAATTACCTTGTCGGCCGCTTTTATTTTTTCGTGATCACCGGTAATCTCAGCTTTCGTACCAAGCCGAAGCAAAGCATTATTTACTGATTCAATATTTCCGGCGTTATATTTTATAATTACGATGTTCATATTCTTTTTCTTAATTTTTCAGTCCTGCCCGATAACAACGAGAGGCATTTTACAGTATTTTTACCCTATTACTTTTCAAAATTGGCGCGTTCTTCTAACGGTTAGGAAGTCGGATTCTCATTCCGAAAATAGCAGTTCGATTCTGCTACGCGCTACAATCCTTCAATTACTTCAAAAGTTCGGCAATTACCTTTTTCATTTCCTGAAACTCTTCATTTTTGTATAGTCTGGTCATATAAACAATTTTTCCGGTTTTGTCGATAATGACATTGCGGGTCACACCAGCTCCTTTTTCAGCAAACTGATAGAAAATGCCACCTTTCGGATCAAGCGCCAACGGATAAGTGACCGGAATTTCCTTTGCAAATTTTTCAACCTTTGCTTTGGGTTCATCCAGATCAATTCCGTACAATGCAAATTTTGGGTTGTCTTTGTATTTCTTCCAGATGTCGGCTTCGATGTGCGGCATTTCTTTTCGGCAAACACTGCACCAACTGGCTGTGAACTGAAGCATCACTGCTTTGCCTTTCAGATCGGCCATCCGGATTGTTTTGCCACCCGTAGTTGTCATTGAGAAATCGGGAACTTGTTGCCCGATTTTCACGATGTAGCCATAATCAGCCGGGATTTCTTTCACCGGAATTTGTGCTTTTGTGTAAACTGCTATTAGTAGAAATATAAACACTAAAAATCTCATAATTAATGATTCAAAAATGTCCAATATCGAATTGCCAATATATAATATCCATTTTTTCACTCCTTCTCCTTTGGAGGAGGTTGGGAGGAGGCCTTTAACTAAAAACGACTGTACGATTATTATAAACCAGTATTTTCCGTTCGATATGTTTGTTTACCGCTTTCGAAAGAACGATCTTTTCCAGATCACGTCCTTTGGCAATCAGGTCGTTCACCGTGTCTTTATGGCTAATGTGGGCAACTTCCTGCTTGATGATAGGCCCGGCGTCAAGCTCCGTAGTAACGTAGTGACTGGTAGCGCCAATGATTTTCACTCCACGCTCGTACGCTGCATGATACGGTTTTGCCCCAACAAATGCCGGCAAAAACGAGTGGTGAATGTTAATAATCCGGTTTGGAAAATTAGTAATAAATTCATCGCTGATGATCTGCATATAACGGGCCAGAACGATAAAATCGACCTTGTGCTTTTCCATCAAAGCAATTTCCTGCGCTTCCATCTCCGCCTTGTTGCCTTTGTTTACCGGAAAGACGTGATATTCGATGTCGAAACGGCGGGCAACATCGGCCATGTCGGGATGGTTGCTGATAATCAACGGAATTTCAACATTCCATTCGCCGGCGGTATAGCGAGCCAAAAGATCAAACAAACAATGCGACATTTTTGAAACAAAAATAGCCATGCGGGGTTTTTCTTCTGAAAAATGGATTTCGAAAGTCATCTGATTTTTCTGGGCAATGAGCGTCGAAAAATAGTCGGCAATTTTTTCCTTGGGGATATTGAAATTGCTCAAATCCCACTCCACACGCATGTAAAATAACTTTTCTTCCCGGTCGACATGCTGATCGAGGTACAGGATATTGCCATTGTTGGTATTGATAAACTCGGTTACCAGCGCCAAAAGCCCCCGTTTATCGGGGCAGTGAATAAGAAGAATGGCAGTCGATTTACTTTTATCTGTAGTCATATCTTTAATTTTTACCACAGAGAACACGAAGTAGCTCGCAGAGTTCTCTGAGTTTTATTAGTTATTAATTACTCGTTTAATTCCTTTTATTAATTGGGTAACATTAAAATTTATAAGTAATCCTATTTCACATTCTGACAATTTTAGGTAAGTCAGCATTTGAGCCAAATGAATGTCGGTTAATGCGTCGACTGCTTTAAGTTCCACAATAATTCGGTTTTCAACCAAAAAATCCAATCGATAACCACATTCCAATTCGACCTCTTCGTAAATAACCGGCAGTGCCTTTTCTTTTTCAACCTTTAATCCTGATTTCTTCAATTCATAAAACAAACATTGTTGATACGCAGATTCCAATAATCCGGGACCTAAAGCAGAATGGACTTTTATAGCACATCCAATGATCGTTTCCGTTATTTTATTTACTGAAAGCATTTTCTCAGTGGTCTCTGTGGTTAAAAAATTAAAGCGTTCCTTTCGTTGAAGGTAATTCAAAATTAAACACATCTTTCCGAATAGCCATTTTGATGGAACGAGCCAGCGCTTTAAAAATGCCTTCAATTTTATGATGTTCGTTTGTTCCTTCAGCCTGAATATTCAGGTTTGAAAGCGAAGCATCCGAAAACGACTTGAAGAAATGGAAGAACATCTCGGTAGGCATATCGCCCACTTTTTCGCGCAAGAAATCAGCCTTCCAGACGATCCACGGGCGGCCACCAAAGTCGATAGCCACCTGCGCCAGACAATCGTCCATGGGCAGGCAGTAGCCATAACGTTCGACCCCACGCTTATCGCCCAGCGCCAGTTTGAATGCTTCACCCAGCGCCAGACCGGTATCTTCAATGGTGTGGTGCTCATCTACATTCAAATCGCCATCCACCTGAACGGTCAGATTAACGCCCGAGTGGCGGGCAATCTGGTCGAGCATGTGGTCGAAAAAGCCCAGCCCGGTGCGAATATTTCCTTTCCCGGTTCCATCAAGGTTCAGTTCAACCCGTATTTTTGTTTCTTTGGTATTTCTAATAACCACTGCAGTACGCTCCGGCGCGGCTACTTTCGCATAAATTTCGTCCCAATCGGTAGTAACCAGCGCACAATATTCGGCCAGTCCTTTTTCCTGAAGTTGGTTTACCAGCGAACCATCGTTGAGCAAAATTCCTTTTGCACCGAGGTTTTTTGCCAGTTCGATATCGGTCAACCGGTCGCCAATTACAAAGCTGTTGGCCAAATCGTAGCTGCCGTCCATGTATTTTTCCAGCAAGCCGGTACGCGGTTTACGAGTCGGTGCATTGTCGTCCGGAAAGCTGCGGTCGATCAGAATATCGTTGAAGACCACACCTTCTGTTTCAAACGCTTTCAGCATTTTATTGTGTGCAGGCCAGAATGTTTCTTCCGGGAAACTGGCAGTTCCCAGTCCATCCTGGTTGCTGACCATCACCAGTTCGTACGACAGGTTTTTGGCAATAAAGTGCATGTTGCGAAAAACCTTCGGGATGAATTCGAGTTTTTCCAGCGAGTCAATCTGCTCGTCAGCCGGTTCTGCTATCAGCGTCCCGTCGCGGTCGATAAAAAGTGCTCTTTTCATAGTATATAAAATATCAAATAATGAACAAGAAATAAGAAATGTCGAATGGGTACTTCGATGTTTCTCATTTATTTATATCAGTTCATTCAGCGCTTCCAGCAGTCGTTCGTTTTCTTTGGGCGAGCCGATCGTAATCCGCAAACAATCATCGCAAAGCGTAACCTTCGAACGGTCGCGGACAATAATTTTCTGTTCCGTCAGATATTCGTAAATGCCGCGTGCATCGTGCATCTTCACAAGGACAAAATTCGCATCGGTCGGATAAACTTTTTGTACGAACGGAAATTTAGTCAATTCTACAACAACCTTTTCCCGTTCGTCCAGAATAGTTTTTACCCATTCTTCTTTTTCCGGAAGATTATTCAGCAGCTCCAATGCCTTTTTCTGCGTCAGGATATTGATGTTGTACGGATACTTGATTTTGTTGAAAACGCGAATGATTTCCGGCTGTGCAAATGCCATTCCGAGGCGGATCCCGGCCATTCCCCATGCTTTTGAAAAAGTCTGCAAAACAATCAGGTTCGGGTATTTATCCAGCTCGGGCAGCAAACTACTTTCTGGCGAAAAATCAATATAGGCTTCATCAACCACCACAATTCCGTCGAAATTGGTAATCAGTTTTACGATTTCCGCTTTGTCGAGCAGGTTGGCCGTCGGATTGTTGGGCGAACAAATGAAAATTACTTTTGTATACAAATTGGCTGCGTTCAGCAAATCCTGCGCTTTGAAATTGTAATTTTCATCCAGTCTCACTTTGCGGACTTCCACGTTGTTTATATCGGCTGCCACCTGGTACATTCCGTAGGTCGGGTCGATGGACACCATATTGTCGACTCCCGGTTCGCAAAAGGCACGAAACACAATGTCGATTGGTTCGTCGCTGCCGTTTCCGAGAAAAATTTTTTCCGGGGCAATGTTTTTAATTTCTGAAATCTTTGCTTTAAGCGTCCTTTGCAACGGATCGGGATAGCGGTTGTACGGCGCATTATAAGGGTTTTCGTTGGCATCGAGAAACACTTCGGCCTCGCCCGAAAACTCGTCGCGAGCTGAAGAATAGGGTTTTAGTGCCTTTATATTGTTGCGAAGTAACTTGTCTAAATTCATATATTTTTTTTTGAACCACATAGGTCACATAGTTTAAATATTTCTATTGTGTCCTATGTGTCTATTGTGGTTATTTCTTATCATTTAATTCTTTTAATCGCAGCGTGACCGCATTTTTGTGCGCATCCAGTTGCTCGGCTGCTGCCATTATTTCGATCACCGGGCCAAGATTTTTCATGCCTTCGGCAGATATTTCCTGAAAGGTTATTTTCCGGATAAAACTATCGAGGTTGACCCCGCTGAACGATCGCGCCCAGCCGTTGGTCGGCAGTGTATGATTGGTTCCCGAAGCATAATCGCCGGCGCTTTCGGGTGTGTAATTACCCAGAAAGACAGAACCTGCATTAATGATCTTTTCCGCAATTTCAGAATAGTTTTCCATCGAAATAATCAGGTGTTCCGGCGCATATTCATTGATGATGCCGATCATTTTTTCTTCATTCTGAAGAATAATTGCCACACTGTTTTCCAGCGCCTTGACAGCAATTTCTTTTCTTTTTAATACGGCAAGCTGTTTCGCCAGTGCAATTTCCACTTTATCGACTAGCGTTTCGGAGTTGGCAACTAACACAACCTGGCTGTCGGGGCCATGTTCGGCCTGCGAAAGCAGATCGGCTGCAATGAATTCGGCATTGGCCGATTCGTCGGCCATAATGGCTACTTCGGAAGGCCCGGCAGGCATGTCAATAGCCACATCGCTGATGCTGACCAATTGTTTGGCTGCCATTACAAACTGGTTTCCCGGGCCAAAAATTTTATCCACTTTGGGTATATTGTCAGCTCCATAGGCCATGGCCCCAATTGCCTGCACCCCGCCAATTTTAAATATTTTTGTGACGCCGACCAGATTTGCAGCAAATAAAATTGCCGGGTGTATTTTTCCTTCCTTGTCGGGCGGAGAACAAAGTACAATTTCCTTACATCCCGCAATTTTAGCCGGGATGGCAAGCATCAAAACAGTCGAAAACAGCGGCGCTGATCCTCCCGGAATATACAAACCCACTTTTTCGATGGCAACTGCTTTTTGCCAGCAAATTACACCTGGAGTTGTTTCAATTTTTTTCAGTTCAGGTTTCTGTATTGCATGAAACAGGCTGATGTTTTCGGCTGCCTTTTCGATTGCCGCTTTTAGCCCGGCATCGAGTAGGCCGGAAGCAGCTTCAATTTCTTCTTCTGTTACTGAAAAATTACCAATGAATACCCCATCGAATTTTTCGGTGTACTTGCGTATTGCATGAACACCGCTTGATTTAATGTCATTTAAAATAGATTGAACCTTGTCCGTCAGGTCGGAAGTATTAAACAACGGGCGTTCCATTATTTTCGCCCATTCTCTTTGTTCTGGATTCAGGTATCGCTTCATATGCGGCATTTTTCAAAATTTGTAATTCGATTTTTTATAAATCCGGGATCAAAAGATCATCTTTTCAATCGGGATAACAAGAATCCCCTGTGCCCCGGCACTTTTCAGTTTTCCAATTATTTCCCAAAATTCATTTTCAGAAATAACTGAATGGATCGAACTCCATCCTTTTTCGCTCAGTGGCATAACAGTCGGACTTTTCATGCCGGGCAATATTGACGAAATTTCATCAATTTTATCGTTCGGCGAATTAAGCAGGATGTATTTCTTCCCTTCGGCCCGTTGAACCGATTCCATACGGAAAATCAACTCATTGAGAATGGCTTTTTTCGCATCACAAAGGTTGGGATTTGCGATCAGCACTGCCTCTGAAGGGGTTACTACTTCTACTTCTTTCAACCGGTTACTCACCAGTGTCGACCCTGAACTGACAATATCGAAAATGGCATCGGCCAATCCAATTCCGGGAGCAATTTCTACAGAACCAGTAATGACATGTATCTCCGCATTGATGTTGTGTTTATCCAGAAAGTCCTGCAATATTACCGGGTACGATGTGGCTATTTTTTTCCCGTTGAAATAGGAAAGACCCGGGTACTCGTCCGATTTCGGAATTGCCAGCGACAGGCGGCACTTGCTGAACCCAAGTCGTTTGGCAACAACTACATTTTTCTTTTTTTCCAGTATTTCATTTTCGCCTACAATACCAATGTCGGCCACCCCGTCGGCAACGGTTTGCGGAATATCATCATCGCGCAGAAAAAGCGCATCGAGCGGGTAATTTTTTGCCGTTGCAAGTAATTCCCTGCCTCCCAGTGAAAATTTGATCCCTACTTCTTTGATCAATTCCATCGAATCTTCATACAAACGACCTTTGTTTTGAATGGCAATTTTCAGTTGTGTCATGATATTTTCATTTTCAGTAAATAAAAAAGGCCCACCTTTCGGTAAGCCTTCTTTGGATTAATATTTTCTGTAACAAAACAAAAGAATTACGGCCTACCAATGAATAGGTTGCAATGATAGCCGTGATGTCCCAGTGTGTTGTTCATTTTATTTAAAATTTGTGATGCAATTATAATTATAAATTGATTGTAAAACAACAATAGAATTTAATGTTTGAAAGAAATTCATGTTTACTTAATGCTGACTTTTTGTTTTTGAAAAAAGATATTGCAAAAATAAAATGAATTTGTATGTTTGTACAATCGATTGCATCAATTATACCTAATATTAAAGAACCATGAAACTATCAGCATTTTTTGCAGGGATAATTTTCCTGCTTTCATTCCAAAGTATTGCCGGAAACCCGGACTCGAAATGCTTCAGCAAGAAACACATTAAGAGCGTGATGACCAAGGCAGCGGAGTGGCAACTGGCAAATCCGAAGCACAATCTTTATGACTGGACCAACGGGGCACTTTATGCTGGAATTGAAGCGGCGTATAAAACAACACATTCGAAGAAATTATTACAGGCAATGGTCGATATGGGTGATACCAACGAATGGAAACCCGGGCCAAGGCTTCACCACGCCGATGACTATGCAATTTGCCAGACATATGTTGATGTTTATCGGATAAAAAAAGATCATAAGATGATTCAGCCGTTTATTCGTGCGATGGATAAATTTATGGCAACTCCATATCCGGTCAAAGAACCAATTCAGCTTATTACATGGTGGTGGTGCGATGCCCTTTTTATGGCTCCTCCGGCATACGTAAAACTGGGTGTAACTCTTAACGATGAAAAATACCTAAAATTGAACGACAAACTGTTCAAGGAATGTTATGATCTGCTGTACGACAAAGAAGAACACTTGTTTGCGAGGGATAACCGCTATCAATGGAACCAACCTAAGATTTTAAAAGAGGCCAACGGGAAAAAGATTTTCTGGTCGCGCGGCAATGGTTGGGTTATGGGCGGCTTGGTTCGTGTAATGCAAGAATTACCCAAAGATTATACGGAATTTGCATTTTACAAAAAAGTTTACACCGAAATGGCTGAGAAAATTGCCAGTATACAACAAGAAGATGGACTGTGGCGTGCAAGTTTACTTGACCCTGAATCGTATCCTGGAGGCGAAGCCAGTGGTTCGGGATTTTATTGCTATGCAATGGCATGGGGAATTAATAACGGTATTTTGTCAAAAGACAAATATTTGCCCGTGGTAAAAAAAGCATGGATCGGCCTGAATAGTTTGGTTCAGCCGAACGGAAGTATTGGTTGGTGTCAGCCTATTGGTGGCGACCCGCAGAAAAACTTTTCGGCAGAAAGTTGGGAAGTATACGGTACCGGTGCATTTTTACTGGCCGGAAGTGAAGTGATCAAATTGAAATAGAAAGGTTGCTTTATCTACAGGTAATTTTAAACCTCCGAAATGTTGTTGATGAGACTATTTTTCCGTTGAGTGATATGGCTACAAAAAAAGATATTCATTTGCATGCAAATATCGCGGATGATCTGATTGTTCAGGCTGACCGGGATATGTTATCTATTATTCTGAGAAACCTGATTTCAAATTCAATAAAATTTACCCCGAATAGTGGTGAGGTTGTAGTTGAAGCTGTTCCTTCGAGTGGAAACGAGTCGTTTATTCATGTGTCGGTAAGAGATACCGGTGTTGGAATTGAGGTAGGAGGTTTGAATAATTTATTTCGTTCCGACTGTTCTGTCTCAACCGAAGGAACTAATTCGGAATCAGGAACCGGCTTGGGGTTGCTTTTGTGTAAGGAATTTGCTGAAAAACTCGGAAGTCAAATTTCGGTTGAAAGCGAACCCGGTAAAGGAAGCAAGTTTACGTTTACACTTAGCCGATTCTCACAAAATTAGCTTTTTATATCGATCCATAATTCTTGGATCGGGGATTCAGTTTGGAATGAAACTCTGACGAAATACAGGAAACCTTACCCAATTTCCTTTATATTTGTTTGCTGAAATCGAAAAAAAATGGAAAAACCAACCTGTATAATTATTGCCATTGATGGACATTCTGGTTGTGGAAAAAGCACGGTAGCCAAGGAATTGGCAAAACAGCTGGGCTATATTTATATCGACACCGGGGCGATGTACCGCGCCATTACTTTATTCGCTTTGCGTAACGGGCTGGCTGTCGACAAAAAAGTGGACGAAGCCGGACTGATTGCCCGTCTGGACGAAATAAATATTGAATTTCGTTTCAATCCGGAAACCCTGCAAAACGAGACATACCTGAACGACGAAAATGTGGAGGCGGAAATCCGCCAGTTGCCGGTGGCCAACCATGTGAGTCCGGTGGCAACTATCCGGGAAGTGCGGGCTGCCATGGTGAAACTTCAGAAAAAAATGGGCGAGAACAAAGGCATCGTGATGGATGGCCGCGATATTGGTACGGTGGTTTTTCCCGATGCAGAGCTGAAAATATTTATGACGGCTTCGCCTGAAGTGCGCGCTCAACGCCGGTACGATGAGCTGACAGGGAAAGGGCAGGTTGTCGATTTTAACGAGATACTGCAAAATGTATTGGAGCGCGACCGCATCGATTCGTCGCGTGCGGCAAGCCCGCTGAGACAAGCCGACGATGCTCTTTTGCTCGATAATAGTACCATTTCGCGCGACGAACAGTTCCACTGGGTACTCGAAAAAGCAGAAAAACGAATTGGAAAATGAGGGTTGTAATCGATCATAAATCGGGTTTCTGTTTTGGTGTGGTCAATGCCATCAAGAAGGCGGAAGATGCGCTTCAGGCCGGCAAACCGCTTTATTGCCTGGGCGATATTGTACACAATGGAATGGAAGTGAACCGCCTCGAAGAACTTGGCCTGATCTCGATTGATCACGAAAAATACCATACTCTGTCGAATTGCAGGGTGCTTTTGCGGGCGCATGGCGAACCGCCTTCAACCTACGAATATGCCCGGACAAACAATATCGAGCTGATTGATGCCACATGCCCGGTGGTTTTAAAACTTCAGCAAAGGGTGAAAAAGGCTGCCGGGGAAATGGAAAAAGCCGGCGGACAGATAATTATTTACGGGAATCAGGGTCATGCCGAAATCAATGGACTGAACGGGCAAACCAACAACCATGCAATTGTTGTTGGAAGTTCCGATGATCTTGAAAAAATTGATCCTGAAAAACCTGCCGTACTGTTTGCTCAAACAACCAAGTCGGTTGAGAAATTTCAACAATTGGGAATAAATATTCAGGAATATTTGAAAGGCAGCGCACTGAAAACACACGATACCATTTGCAGGCAGGTTGCAAACCGGGTTCCGCGAATAAAAGAATTTGCCGCGCAGCACGACGTAATTGTTTTTGTGGGTGGCGAAAAAAGTTCGAATGCCCGCATCCTGTACGATGTTTGCCTGCAAACCAATCCGCGCAGCTATTTTATTTCTTCTCCTGAAGAATTGGATTTCGGATGGTTTGAAAACGCCGGATCGGTGGGTATTTGCGGGGCTACTTCCACGCCGCAATGGCAGATGGAGCAGGTCAGGGAGTTACTAGTTAACCATTAATTATATATTAAAACTTTCTGTTTAAAAACAGGCATGATTCGATAACCGGAAAACAGCATTTACTTTGTATTGTCATCGCGACATCTAAAAAAGAGAATCAATGAATGCAAAAGCAAATACAGAAAATGGGGCAAGCTCCAAACGCAAGAAACTTCAAAGAATTGCAGTATTTACATCCGGTGGCGATGCCCCGGGCATGAATGCAGCCATCCGGGCGGTTACCCGTGCGGCATTGTCGCATGGACTGGAAGTGGTCGGAATCCGTCATGGCTATCAGGGAATGATAGAAGACGATTTTGTGACGCTTCATTCAAATAATGTTAGTGGTATTATTAATCAAGGTGGCACTATCTTGAAAACTGCCCGAAGCAAGGATTTTCATACGCCCGAAGGTCGTGAAAAAGCATATTTGAACCTGAAAAAGCACGATATTGATGCTGTGGTGGTTATTGGCGGCGACGGCTCGTTTACCGGGGCACTGGTTTTTTCGCAGGAATACGATATTCCGTTTGTGGGTATCCCGGGAACCATTGATAACGATATTTTCGGAACCGACTATACGATTGGATACGATACTGCTTTAAACACGGTGGTTGAGGCGGTCGACAAAATTAAAGATACCGCGAGTTCGCACGGACGTATTTTCTTTATTGAAGTGATGGGGCGCGAAGCTGGTTTGCTGGCTCTGAACAGCGGCATTGCAGTTGGTGCAGAAGTAATTCTGATTCCTGAATCGAAAGAACAACACGAAGAGCTGAAAAAATTCCTGGCCAAAGGATACAAAACTAAGGAAACCAGTGGAATTATTATAGTTGCTGAAGGCGATGAAACAGGCGGAGCTATAAAAATTGCGCAAAAAGTTACCGAAGAGCATCCCGATTTGGATGTGCGGGTTTCTATTTTAGGGCACATGCAGCGGGGGGGCAGTCCAACTGCCAAAGACCGCGTCGCAGCTACCCGGATGGGGGTTGCCGCTGTTGATGCTTTGCTTGACGATCAGAAAAGCGTTATGATTGGGTTGATAAACGAAAAAACGGTTCATGTGCCGTTCAGCAAGGCAGTAAAACTTCACCACAGCATCGATGAAGATTTGATTGAAATACAGCGGGTGATCAATATTTAAGAGGGAAAATAGCTCTTGTATCTTTTACTTCGCTGGAAATCGTACATCTGTTTTTTTATTCAGAAATATTCCGAATTGAATAGCGGCTTCTTCGGTACGAAGTTTCATCTTTTCATCGGGAGGAGTGAAGAAATCAATTTCGATAATTACGTTATCTTTCTTTATGGTTCGTTTCCAGATCGCGATAACCTGTCCGTTTTCAATAATCACCGGGCGGAAAATACCGTTGTTCGAAATGGCTTTCGGGTTTTCGACCTGTGAAATCGATGCACTGCGATTGGTGTAACTGATCAGAAATTCATCGTATGCAGGGAGAAAATAAACCGATGACTTGTTTTTTCTGAATTCTGAAAGGGAACCGGAGAACCAGTAGTCTTCTGAATTTACTGTTTCGGAAATAAAGTCTGATTTCACAAAGTCAAGCGCTTTTCTGGCTTCGGTAACCGATAAACCCGACCACCATGTAAAATCTTTCAGTGTGGCGGGACCATGACTGGTAAAGTACCGTTTGGCAAGTTCGGCCAACGCTTCGTCCTTATTCAGCACTTTCCTGTTTGGCGCCCTTTTGCTGAGAAGCGCGTAGGTTTGTTTGTTTCCGTTGGCCGGGCCGCTGCAAACCACTCCGTCGAGTTCTGCGCTGACCAGGATGTGTGAAAGCCGGTTTTCGTCGGTTTTTATATTGGCCGTGTTAAATTTTACAGTCAGTTCTTCCCTCGTCAAATATTCTTTTTCTGAAAGCGCCTTTTCGATGATGCCGTTGGTTTTTAAAATCACTTCATCCGATAGTCCAAGTTCATAATTCCTTGATTTCATCAACGATTTTATTCTCGGGGCTGTCAGCTCAAGCATCCAGTGAATATCGTCCGACGAAATAATATGCCATGTCGGGCGCATCAGGTGGGTGCGTATAATTTCTCCTTTATTGAATGCGGCTTCAACTGTTTCGTTTGTCGCTCCATTGATGCGGGCGCCAATGGCCCATTTCGCCATTGCAAAATCCTGCGACTGCATGGCTCCCATCCAACTCACCAATTTCTTTACATTTTCAAATGCAGAAGGTTCAATGCGTTGGCTTGCTAAACGGATGTTCGAGATTTCAGAAAGTTTCATCAAGATCCAGATTTTTCAATTTCTAAAAATAAGATAAAATTTGTTCAGATAAATTATGCGATTTATCGATGAGGGTATTTCCCTTTCTTAAAATGAACAGTAACGATCTATTTTTAAGCAAAAAAAAGCTGTCCGGAAAGTAAGTTTTCTTCACTGAGAAAATACTTTTTCGGACAACTTCAAGGTTGGTATGGAACAGAAACAGACTTTTTAATTCAATTTTTCTATTTTAATGTCAGACTTTTGATCAGGTCAACTTCCTCTTGTTTGTAAGGAGTTCCGTCGGGACGGAAAATTTCGTGGAACCAGAGCGGCGGTTCCGAACCATCGGCAATTGGTTCATCCCAAGCGTATTTGGTATTCGATTTTCCGGCTACTAATCCCCAGTTGATTGCACCAATGTTGTTTTCTTTCAGCATCGGCATAATGTTGGTGAACAAACTGTTGTTGCGGCGTGCCATGTATTCGGTACAAACCATCGGAAGGTTGTATCTTTTCAACGTGTCGATTGCTGCCTGATGTTTTTCCGGACTTTCGTAATTGTGGTAGGTGATAATATCCGAATTCTCGACCTGAAATTTGTTCAAATCGGAAAGCGAAAGATTCCACACCCCCGATGAAAGCGGTTGCGACGGACGAACTTCCCAGCCCCATTCGAATACTTTTTTCAGTAAAGGCATCGATTTGTTTCCATATTTTGAGTTTCCCGGTTCATTGTACAAATCCCATATAGCAATTCGCTGATCATCTTTAAACGTGGTCAGCACATCTTTTACGTATGCTTCCAACGTGTTGATCAGTGTTGAATCCTGGAAAATCAGGTCGCCCGGATCGCGCACCCAGCCTGAATTGTGAACGCCTGGTTTGGGATCGGGTTGTTTACCGGCCTGATAGGTTGGGTTCCAGCAATCGTCGAAAAATACAAAAACGGTTTTTATACCGTGACTGTCGGCAATATCAAGATATTTTCCCATCCGGGCTTTAAAACCTTCTTTGTCGACTTCCCAAGCTACATGGTGAAGGTACACACGCATTACGTTCATGCCAATTCCTTCGGCCCAGCCCAGTTCCCGATTGATCGTAGCCGTGTCGAACGATTCGGCCTGCCAGGTTTCCAACTGGTTGATTGCTGTACTCGGGTTGAAGTTGCTGCCCCGCAGCCAGCCCTGTTTTTGTTGCCAGGCCTGGGCCTGCTCCTGTGTCCATTTGGTAGACTTCGTTTCAACGTTGGTACTCTTTTTCGGACTGTTGCAAGCAGTCAAAAGAAGTATTACAGCGAAAATAACTAAGGTGTTTTTCATTGTATTTGAGTTAAAAATGTGTCTTTTCCTTCGTGTGCTTTTTATAAAAATTTCAGGCACTTTGAAGAGTCCTGTTTACTATCTGGTATCAAAAATAACATTTTTAAGTATTGGGCAATGCCTAAAAATAATAATGTGATGGCTGACCAAAATCTAATTTTGGAAGATTATATATTCGTGATGCTAATTTGAAGTAATTGTATAATAACTTTGAAATAATCTTTATGATTGTGAAAAATGGAACAAATGTACTATTCCTGTTGTGGAAATTCGTAATTTTATCGTATTCACAAATAATGAAAGAGCAAACGAGATGTTCCGTTTCAAAGAAAATCATAAACTGATAAAGAAAACACTTCTCCTGTTTTTTATACTTACATTTTCTTTTCTTGTGGCCTTGTCATTTATCCTGCTGGGTGCTGATTATCTGGTTTCTTCGAGTGTAAAAAAAGAAATTGTTTCAAGGGAAGAGAAATCAGCAGTGGTATTAAACCGGGCTACTTCGGATATCATTAATCTGGTGAAATCAGATGTGCTTTTCCTGACCCGGCAGATCGAATTATTTTATCTACGCGAAAAATCGGATTTTAACTGCCATTTAGAGGAAACATTTTATCAGTTCTCCCTTTCAAAGAAAATGTATGATCAGGTTCGTTTTATTGATGTTTCAGGAATGGAGAAGGCGCGGATTAACCTTGAAGGAGAGAATGTTTTGATTGTTCCTGAAAATAAACTTCAAAACAAATCGGATCGGTATTATTTTAAGGAAATAATAAAATTCAGAAAAGATTCGGTTTATTTTTCGGTGTTGGACTTAAATGTTGAAGACGATCAAATCGAGACTCCCTATAAGCCAATGATCAGGGTTGGGTCCCCTGTTTTCGATTCAGACCGGAATGTAATAGGAATCGTGATTGTTAATTTTTTAGGAAATATCATTCTTGATGAAATTAAGTTGGAATCCAAGCGAACAGATGCCAATACTCTTTTTTTAAATAAAAACGGTTATTATTTTATTGGCCTTAACCCTGAAGACGAATGGGGTTTTATGTTTGAAGATAAAAAGGGAAAAACTTTTTTTAATGATTTTGTTGAAGAAAGTAAAATTATCTATGGCGAAGAATCGGGAACTCTATCAACCGAAAAAGGATTGTTTGTTTTTTCTACCATTGCGCCACAGTTTAACGACAGCAAGGCCGCTAATCTCTCCGCTGTTCCCGAAAATATACGTTTATGGAAAATTGTATCTTATATTCCTCAGAAGCAAATTGATGAAGCCGTTTCTGCTATTTTGTTCCCATGGATACAAATAGCTTTCTTGTTTTCAGCCATTATTATTTTTCTGTTTTGGTTATTGGCTAGAAGTATCCAGTTTAAAAGGCAGGCCGATGTTGAATTGCTTCTGAAAAACATTGAGTTGTCGGAAACGAACGCGACAAAGGATAAGTTTTTTTCTATCATTGCCCACGACCTGAGGTCGCCTTTCCAGGGCATTCTTAGTGTTGGTGAGTTATTGTCGGAGCATATTGACGAATTGGAAAAGGAAGAAATCGAGGAAATGGCAATGATGATGTATAAAACATCGAAAAATACGTATGAGTTGTTGGAAAACCTTTTGGATTGGTCACGGATTCAAACAGGCAAACTCAAGCCCTACCCAACAGAGATTGAATTGAAAAATAGTTTAATGAGCCTGAAATTATTGATGGACAGCCAGGCTCAAAGAAAAGATATCCAACTTCAGATAAATGCAGAGACCGACGCTCATGTTTTTGCTGATCAACAAATGCTTAATGCTGTTTTGCGGAATCTGGTATCGAATGCCATTAAGTTCACTCCCCGGGGAGGTACGGTAAATGTGTGCTGTGAAGTAAAAACAGATTTTGCCGAGATTGCTGTCTCCGACACTGGGATCGGGATCGATAACGAGGTAATAGGTAACCTTTTTAAGATTGACAAAGTGAAATCGCAAAATGGGACTGAAAATGAACCGGGTACCGGTCTGGGATTGTTGCTTTGTAAGGAATTTATGGATAAAAACAATGGTTCCATCCGTGTGAGCAGTAAAATAGGGCAGGGCAGTACATTTTTTATTTCGTTGCCGCTTGTAACCCTTTAACCTTTCGTCATTTTTATAATTAGTTCCTGGTGCTGAGGAAATATTTTTACGAGCTCATTGCGTTTGCCCATCTCAAAATCGTCGAATTCGAACCCGGGGGCAACTGTGCAGCCAATCAACGCATAACCTTTTGGGTTGGTCGGTTCGGCTGCAAACCAGTGGTTTTGAGGAATGAGTAGCTGAAAAGTTTCATCGCTATCGTAATTGGATCCTACCAAATGTTGGGTCAGTTTTCCTCCCGGGGAAATAACGAAAAGCCGAATGGATAAATTGCCGGTATAAAAATGCCAGGTTTCGTCGGACCTTAAACGGTGAAAAACAGAGCGGTCGCTGCCTTCAAGCAGGTAATAAATGGTCGTTGAGAAGCATCTCGGCGACGGATACCTTTCCGGCAAATTTTCTTTCGGAATAAATTCTGCAGAGCGGTACGTTTCCCTGAACCATCCGCCTTCCGGGTGTTTTTGAAGTTCTAATTTTTCAATCCAGTAGGCAGCCGTGTTCATTCCTCAAACAGTTGATTCAGCGCATCGAAATAATCTTCCTGCCAGCCTTCAACAATATTGTCGTAAGCTTCATCCGGAATATTGGTGTGTAAAACTTCCATTGTGGTGCCTTTTTTATCGCGGTGCAGCTTGATGGTCACAATCGATTTTTCATCCTGTTCGCCGAAGAACCATTCCTGAACAATTTTATTGTCTTTTACAAATTCCAGGTTGGTTCCTGTAATGCTTCCGTCCCACAGTGAAAATTCGGTGCCGGGTTTTTCCTCCATCACGGCATCCTCGCCGGTCCATATTTCAATCATGGCAGGGTTGGTCAGGGCGTTGTATACATCTTCAGGGGCTGCCGCCAGTTGAAAATATTTTTTGAAAGTCTTCATTTGTTGGTTTTATTCCGTTATTTAACTTGTTGACGTTTATAAACCCGACGGTTTATGTTGTAGGCGAAACCAATAGTGATCAGCTCTTTAACCTGCCATTTGGGCTCGTATATCGTTTTGCCGTTGGAGTCGAGTTTGTCGGTTGCAAATGTAACATTGTCATCATAAATAAGGTGGAGCATGAAATTCATGTTGATGTAATCATTCAGTTTCATACTGACCAGATTTTCCCAGCTGATGTCGAGTTTGTCAAACGGACTTCGGTAGTTAAAGAACATTTTGTACTTGGTTTCCCAAACAATGTCTTTATAAATCGTTTTTTTGAATTTTAGGTCGGCGTTGAACCCCGGTTCCCAGAAACTGCGTTTGTTGGCATCAACCCCAAATTTGGTTTGGTCGATTAGCGCTGTATCGCGGACAAATACAGTTTTTGAAGTAATGGGAGAGAGAAATAACGAAAAATCTTTATTGGGTTTGTAATCGAGACCAATTTTAATAAGGGTTTTTGCCGGCGCCATGAACGCAGAAATCGGGCTGTCTGTATTCGGATATTTGTACCCATTAAAAAACTGGGTTTCAAAATCGACCTCGCCACTATAATACCATTTTTTAAACGCACTTACCCCAAGTCTGGAAATCAATTCAAACTTGTCATCGTTTTTTTGCAGCTTTGCGTCCTCTTTTTCATCGTTTACGCGCATCCAGCCGTTACGTATTTCGGCGCTGTTTTCCCATTTTATTTTTTTATCCGAATAATTGGCAAATCCTTTCAGTACCGTGAGTATCGAAAGTGAGCTGTTTCCTCCTTTTTTCCAGTTGCTCAACGAAGTCTGTGTAAAACCCAACGTGCTGTTTTCACCGAGAACCCAAGGAGTTATTATGTTGTACTTGCTGGATACTTTTACCAGCTTTTTGTCCGGAGTGAAGTTTTTAAATTGAATGTCGCGCTTTTGCTGTTCTTTGAACCGGGTAAAAGTCACCCCGTCGTCAATGAGTATTTTCATCGAATTCCGTCCCAAGTTCTCAAGTTTTACACCCAGCGAGTCGTTTTGCTCATTTTTGATAAACATGCGGGTAGAATAGTTTTCTCCGTTATGTAGCCGAACCTTGGTCGAATCGTTGGTTAAGTTATGCACCCAGACATCCTGTGGGTACTGATAGGCTTGTTTCACAAGCAAAGGAAGCAGGTGTTTTATCGAATCGTTCATTGATGCTACTAATGAATTGTTCCATTTTTTTACCAATTGATAGTTTTTTTCTTTTAGTGAAACATGTAATTGGTTTTGCAACGAATCGGAAAAATGGGTAAGGACCATATTCCTATATGCAGTCGAAACGGAATCGATATAATGGCGAAGCAACGAATCGTTGTATTTTATACGGGCTTGTTCAATCAGGTTTGTACGAAAACTGTCGAGCTGCTGTTGCTGCAAATATTTTTTAGTGCCTGGTTTGAGTGTGTCTATTTTCTGTGAGAGGTTTTTTAAACTGTCGGGCAAAATAAGCAACCTGCGGTTGATCAGAGTTTGTGAATTTTCTTTTGAAATGAAATGAATTTTTTTCTCAACCCCGGACAATAAAGATTCAGGTACCGGAATTTTATTTGTTGGATTTTGGTCCCTGATTTCACGGTCGAGTTGTTTCATTTTTTCGCTGATTTGCCCGGCAGGTAAAAACCCAGGGATACTTAGGGTGTCGGATACATCCTGCCACCGACGTGATACAAGAAGCGAATCGTTTTTGTATTTGTCGATTTTATACAACATCGTATCAATTTGCTCATCTTCAATGTAATGAATGAGGCCGATAATTGAGTTTTTTAATTCGTGATTGCTGAAAAACCATTTTTCTTGCTCTTCTGTTAATTTTTTCAGGAAAATCATTCCCTGTTGCAGCGAGTCGACAGGCTGGGTTTTCTTGTCGGGAGCGAAATGATTCATAATGGGTGTAGAAAATGCAATGTTGCAGATAAGAATGAAGCTTGCTATAATCCGTAATTTCATCTGTTAGAATTCAAAATAATTATTATCAATTTCGTGTAATCAGGTTTTGTTTGGTTTTTCAAAATAACGTAAAATAATCGTACTTGTTTTGCGGCAGCTTTCAAAAATTACACCAATTTATTTCCGGACCAACTACCGAAAGGAAATTTTGCCAGGTAGGAGTTGTAGTAACGTGGGTCACCCGAAACTTCTTTCCCGGCCCACGGAGGTAGTTTAATTTCCTGGTCTTCAGATTGTAATTCAATCTCGGCGAGCAGTAATCCTTCGTTGCTGCCATGAAAAATATCAAGTTCCCACAAAAGCCCTTCATGCCGAATCTTGTATCTTGTTTTTTCAATCGGTGGGGAAATGGTCATTTTTAGCATTTCCCGAGCCTCCGAAACAGGAACAGGGTATTCAAATTCACTTCTTGAAATTCCTTTGCTGGGGCCTTTTATGGTCAGGAAAGCGCATTCACCTGCAATTCTGATTCGTACGGTACGATTCGGTTCGTCGTTCAGATAGCCTTGACAAAGATATTCTCCCCGGACATCAATTGCCATTTTTTCTTTGATAACCAAAAATTTTCGTTCGATCTCCAACGGCATAGCCATGTGTTTTTATTGATTCGATGCAAATTTAGGATTTAAAGATGAATCAATGTGTGCTGGATTTGCTTTTTGCAGGCCGGTTATCAACTGAACAATTCTCGAATTCACGAGACCTATTTTGAAACATGTGTCGAATTCTTTGTTTTATTCCCAATTTGGTTTTGTTTGGGATGTATTTTTGGGGAGTGAGAAGAAAAGTGAAACATAAACAAGTATATTTTCGGCTTGGGGTGGTTACCATTGCCTGTATTTTCGGATATATTCCTGTAAACGTCTTTAAAAATCAGTTTTTCGATTGAAAGAAGAAATACGATCGCTGTTTTCTTGACTATTTCTGAAATATATTGGGGTGTTTCAATAAGATCGTCATACAGTCTTATTGAATTTTAAAATTGGGGGGAACTCGGAGTTTTTTTTTAAATTCCAAAATAACGAAGCTGCACTTTCTATGGGTGCAGCTTTTTTATTAATCTCAGGTTCTTTGGGATCAAATGACAAAGTTGTGGCGCTATTATGAATTTTCGCATTCTCCAATTTTCAAAAGATCAAAAAAACGATCTTTTTGTGTAGCCATTTTTTAAGACTAAACAGTTTCTTCGATTGTGTTGTGTTGTTGTTGTTTGTGTTGTTGTTGTTGTGTGTAGGCTTCCCATTTTTAGTACACTTCAAAAGTAGACAATTCTTTTCTAGTTGAACAATCCCTTTGAAGGGTGTAGTGTAGCGAAGGCGTAGCCGAAGCGAAACGGAGCCCTTCAAAGGGATTGTAACCTTCGGTCATAAGTTCCCGGTACTTTCGGGGAGATATTCCACCCAGGGCATCGTGAGGCCTGTGGTTGTTGTAATCATCCACAAATTCCTGAGAAATCTCCCTTACTTCATCAAGGTTGTCGAACAAATAAGCATCCAATACCGACTCGCGGTAGGTTTTGTTAAATCGCTCGATGTACGCATTTTGAGTGGGCTTTCCCGGCTGTATATACTGAAACCTTATCTTGTTAATTTCGCTCCATTTTTGTGCTATTTTGGCCACAAATTCAGGGCCATTGTCCATGCGGATGTTTTCGGGTTTTCCGCACCTGTTCACCAGATGCTTCAGCACCCAAATAACCCGGCTGCTCTTTAATGAATAGTCTGTTTCAATGAACAAAACCTCGCGGTTATAATCGTCTATCACATTGAACGACCTAAATTTTACCCCATTGTTCAAAGCATCGCTTACAAAATCAATACTCCATGTATGGGTGAACTTTCCCGGAACCTGAAGCGGTTCTTTTACCCTTGCAGGCAACCGTTTCTTTACTTTGCGGCGCAAGGGCATGCCCATTTGTTTATAAATGCGATGCAATTTTTTATGGTTCACATTATTGCCCGCATTACGCAAACGGTGGTAACACTTCCAGAAACCTTCCCGGGGGTGTGCTTTGGCCAATTGTTCAAGTTGTTCCATAAAATATAGGTCGGTTTTAACCGATACATAGTTCAAACTGCTCCTGCTGAGCTGCAACAAACGACACGCCTTGCTTATGTCTTTGGGGCGATCCTGGCGAACAGCTCCAACTACTATTCGCTTTTCGCAAGGCTTTAGGGCTTTTTTTCGATAATGTATTTGGCAACATCAAGTTCCATCGCAAGGTTGGCATACATGCGCTTTAATCGTGCATTTTCCTCTTCCAACTCTTTGATCCGCTTCATCTCGCTGGCATCCATACCGCCATAGCGCTGTCGCCATTTGTAGAGGCTGGCTCGGCTAACTCCATGATCCCGGGTTAGCTCTTCAACACTTTTACCGTTATCGAACTCCTTTAAAATACCCGCAATCTGGGTCGGGCTGAAGGTGCTTTTTTTCATCTTTTTACGTTTTTCAAAAGTTATACATTTTTGTCTACTTTTAAAACGTACTGTTTTTGGGGGAGCTTACACTGTCTTTTATTCGCTAGGATTTGTGATTCTTGAATGGATTTTTTCTCGATTTCAAGGAGCGACTGCTTAGTTTTCGTATCTAATTGTCTTTGCTTTTTAATTAAATCATCATCTTTTTGATATAATTCATCCTTTCTCTTTTTTTGTGATAAACTTGATTTTATTAATATTAAAGACCAAATACAAAGTAAAACTATGATTAAAGTACTATTCATAAAGCATTTCCATTGTCGAAGTTAATACCTGTAAATTACAAATTGATTTTAACTCCCTTGCCAAATACCGCTAACCGATTTTCATCAATTTCGTCTATTAATTTACAATCCTTTAATTCGCTAACAAATTCAGGACTTTTCAAATCTTCAAAGGTAATATCACTAAATTGAACGCTTAGTTTAAAATCATCAACTAGCAAATGAGCTTCAGGCCATTTTATGCGGTAAATTATTTCTTCAGCTTTTGATTTTGCTGATTGTTGAATATAGCTTTGATTGCCTTCCCAAAGATTTGGATGATTTGGAAATAATGATTTTGGATTGGCAATAAAAAAATCAATGAGGTCGGTTAATAACCTAATTTTTGATTGATTTATCTGGTTGGCAATGTTTCCAATGATATTATTCTTTACATCTTTAATTTCCCCTTTCAAATTTTCAATCTGTTTTTCAAATTCAGTCTTTTTAAGTTTGTCAAGGAGGCTTTCATCTCTTGATTTCACTTTGGTTAAGTAATTATCCCGAATTTCAGCAATCTTAGCTTTATAATCGATTAATGGCTTGAAACAATTATCTTCATCTGATTTTTCAAATAAATTCAACTTTGTTTCAAGTTTATCTTTTAAAGAGGCATCCATTATTGGTAGTGCTTTGGAAGGTATTTCAACCTTTCTATATTGAAGATTAGCCCCTTCGAACTTTACTTTGACATACTGAAATTTGTTCGAATAGAATTCAACAATTCTTTTAAAATCGGGGTTAAGGGGTGGATTTTTTATTAGAACTTCAGAAACGGATTCAATTTCAATTTTTGATATTTCAGTTACCGGTGCAATTTGCTTTGTTAATAATTCATTGGATTTCTCTAACTGTTTGCTTTCCTCTATTATGGCATTAACTAAATCATCTTCAAAATTGGTATTGCCAGTTTCACTAAAAAAGAATTTTTTTAGCCTAACAATACTAACTGGGTCAATTCTGACAGCATTTATGGTTTCCTTATCAGCAGGAATTAATGAACGAGATTCGATAAATAGATAATAACCAAGATTGTCGGAAATAATAAATGAAATGCGGTTATCTTTTAAGCATTTAACATCAAACCCTCTTTTAATTAGATTTTCTACCGATTTAAAATCACCATAGCCTTGACGAAAAGTTTGTGAATCGAAATCGATAAGGAAATGAATTTTGACTATATTTTGTGAATTGCTGTTTGAATTATCCAAATATGTGATAGCAGTCACTAATTCTTTGTGAATGGCTGGCATACAAATGTATAAGCATTCCTTTGTCGATAATATTAATTGTTCAATTTCGGGTTGGGTCAGCGATTTAAAATATTCCATGTGGTTTTATTTTATACTTTTTAAGCCATTCGATAGTTGTCTCTATTTCTAAATGTTCCCAATTTTCATGCAGGGCAGTCCTTTTATTATGGTTGCTAACGTAGGAAGCTACACGCAGGGGCGGATTGCGGGCGATTTCCTGTCAAGCCGAAATGCAGCCTGAGCGGAAAGATGCCCACCGCAAACCATTGCCGCCGGACTTGACGGGTAGCTGATGTTAGGTGCTGGCCGCTAATCTGCGTTAGTTTACATATCAAATATATAACATTTTGTCAAGTTAAAATCTTGTCTTGGCTTTTTATTTCAAATACAAGGCAGAACTGCTGTTTGGGGTTTTAATTTTTTGAGGGAGGGGGTTTTAAAACCTTTCTAACTGCTAAAATGTATCCTTGCGGGAGGGAAAAAAGGCAAGCTCTTTTGCAATTTTTGCCCTGTGGGCGGTTCTTGCGTGAATTGCAAATGTGCTTGCCTTTGTGCGATTGCTTGCTACAAACTTTGCATCCCTTGTTTTATATTGTCCGGTGGTTGTCGCAAAAGTGCCAAGCTGAGTTCTAATTTATAGAGTGTCAAAAACAACTTTACCAACGCTCGTTTTAACTTTACCAGAGCTCGTCACAACTTTACGGACGCTCGTCGCAAAAATACCAAGGATCGTTACAACTTTACCAGAGCTCGTTACAACTTTACCAGAGCTCGTTACATAAAAAAGGTAGCTTACTTTATAAATCTACTAGTGAGTTGTAAATTTCAGGCCGCTAATTGTTTTGTATTGGGGACTTGTCGCACCGAAAATAGACTTGACATACGTTTTAACGTCTACTGAAGTGTCAACAACGCCTGTACCTGCTTTATAAAGCACGTCGTTTCTGGCTATGCGGGCATTCACCAAAGGGGCTTCCGCAGTAATTACGGCAGTGTTCTTCGTTTTTAAATCGGTGTAAAGGGCTGTCAAAGCAGTAACCTTTAAATCTGCCTCATTGGGGGCGTAAGCTGTAACTGATGTTAGCAATTTAATCAGTTTGTCCAGGTTATCCAAACGACTATCGAAGCTCATCTGAGAGGATGAAATTTCAGTTACTTCATTTCCGGCTTCGGATGCAGCTTTCTTTTCCTCTTCGGTCATTTTTGGGGTGGCTCTGCGACCTTGCAATTTGCGAACCAGAGTCATTGCGCTTTCAGCTACCTGCTCGGTGGTGTCTGAAGCTTTCAGCGCGTTGTTTACCCGTGTTATTAACTTGCTTAATGGAGCAAAAGCGACATCTCTCGCACTTACCGCGTTTTTAAATGCAGGTTCGGCAGAATTAACCGCTGAAATTGCTGTTTTGGCCGCAGTCAATTGGGTGTTTAATGCAGGAAGTTTCAGACTTGCTTTTGAAGGATTGTAAGGAGTTCCTAAAGCGGTAATGTTAGCAATTAGTTTTTCAAAGTTAGCCACATTCTTAGCATGGCCGGTTTCTGAGGTGGATGGCATGTAAATAAATTTAAGGGTTAATAATGAATAGAATAACTAACCTAAATTTACAAAATTGTAGTGAAAAGTTAAATACGGTAATGAATTAAATATTAACAGGATATTAACTAAATGCAAATGCGGTTATATATGAAATTAAATAATTTTGAGAACATGGTTATGTCATTCCGTTTATAAATGTATCAACAAAGTCCATAATTCTTTTTAGTATTCTGGCACCTAATTTTTTACGTTGCAAAAGACCTGGTTTTTCTCCGTCAATGAGTTCCAAAACTTCGTCACGCAAAGGCGGCCTTTCAGCAAACAGATAATCTTCAATTAGTTTCTCTGTTTTATCTGCTGATAGATTTTCCTCTGCTACCAATATTGAAAATGCTTTTTGCTGTTCGTCACTCCAATATTTATCAAATGCAGGTGCAATGTCATCGGAATTGTCCAGAACGGGTAAATTCTCATGGATGAATTTTTCAATTAACTCTCGTTTACTGCGTAAAGTAGTTTCGGTGTTCAGCAAGTTGAAAATTTCTTGTTCTGCTTTTGTTGTGTCCTTTTGTTTCTTCGATTTGAGTTTGATTAAGAGTTGAATAATGTAAGCAACATTAATTTCATCACGATGAATCAATTCCAGTTCAAAGTCCACGTCCTCTAAAATGGAAACTTTCTCCTTTTGGTGGTCTGTTTTTACCTTATGCCATAAATCTAAATACTTACTTTGGAAATCATTAAAAAGCTGTTCGGTCATTTTCAAATCGTCCCACTTGAAGTCAGAAAAAGCAGCGAGAATATTTTTAATGCGCATCAAATCTCTGAAAGCTTGAATGAATTTTAATTCATCATCTTCACTCACTAGGTCATTTACACTGTCGGTTGTTGGTGTTATTTCAATTAGTTTTTCAAAGGCTTCGTTAAACTTGACCGTGTAATCCTCATAGGGCTTCATAATGATTACTTCTATAGCTTCTTTGTTGCTAAACAAAGTAATGGCTTCGTCGGTGCGATTTTTTAGGTTACGAAAAGCGACAATATTTCCTTGGGATTTTTGTTCGTTAAGTATTCGGTTTGTTCTCGAATAGGCTTGTATAAGGCCGTGATATTTTAGGTTTTTATCCACATACATGGTGTTCAATGTTGGGCTGTCAAAACCAGTCAAAAACATATTTACGACCAGTAAAATATCAATTTTGCGTTCTTTTACTTTCTTGGAAATGTCGTTGTAATAGTTGTAAAAACTTTCGCTGTCTTTAGTGCTGTATTTTGTATCGAATAGTTTGTTGTAATCTTCAATAAACTCATCCAATTTTTCACGGCTGTGGGCCTGCAAACCGTATAATGCTTGCGGTTCTTCTACAACCGAAACTTCTTCAGGTAAAAATCCGTTGGCCTCAGCATCGTCTTCATTTGCTGCGTAACTAAAAATGGTTGCAATATTTAGATTGTGCTTGCCTTCCTCTTTTTTTCGCTTAAAAATGTCGTAATACTTAATGAGCGTTGGAACTCCACTTGTGCAAAACATAGCTGTAAACTCTTTGCTATGAGTTTTGCGGTTGTGGTGAGCAATGATATAATCCGAAATTTTATTTAAACGGTTTTCGTCTTCCATCAACTCTTTGGTGTCGATGTCTTCTACCTCAATATCGATATTAGTTTCACGACCATCCTTGTGTTTGTATCGGCCAACGTATTCAACTGAGAATTTCAAAACATTCTCATCTTTTATGGCATCGGTAATTACATATTTGTGCAAACAATCTTCAAATAAATCTTTGGTCGTACGTCTACCAAGTTCATTTTTATTGGCATTGTCAGCAAAGATAGGCGTACCTGTAAAGCCGAACATCTGACAATTATTGAAAAACTCCCTGATGCGTTTGTGTGTATCGCCAAACTGCGAACGATGGCACTCGTCGAAAATGAAAATAACTCGTTTGTCTTTCAACGCAGCCATTTTCTTTTCGTACTTCAATTTGCTAATAGCCGTGTTTAGCTTTTGGATAGTAGTAACAATGAGTTTCGAGTTTTTGGCTTCGCCTTTTTTGTCAATGTATGTACCTATAAATTGCTTTACCAGATTACTTGTATTGTCTGTACCATCAATACAGCCGTCGCTAAAACTGTTGAATTCTTTTGTAGTTTGAAAATCCAAATCTTTACGGTCAACTACAAAAACAACTTTATCAACTTCGGGCATTTTCATTAAAATTTGACTGGCTTTGAACGAAGTCAAAGTTTTGCCCGAACCGGTGGTGTGCCAGATATAGCCATTTTTAGAACTATTTATCACTCTTTCAATCAATGCTTCAACAGCATAAAATTGATAAGGTCGCAAAACCATTGGAATTTTATTTGCCTCATTTAGCACAATGTATTGGCATATCATTTTGCTAAGTTGACAAGGGTCTAAAAACGAAAAAGTAAAACCGTTTAAGATATTGGTAAGTCGTTTGTTATTTATATCTGTCCAATAAAAGGTTTGTTTGAAACTTTGGTTGCGGTTATTGGCATAGTATTTTGTATTAACGCCGTTACTGATAATAAATATCTGCACGTATTGGTACAATGCTGAATTTGCTCCAAATGAATGCCTTTGATAACGGTTGATTTGATTAAAAGCTTCTTTCATTTCCAAACCGCTACGCTTGAGTTCTATTTGAACCAAAGGCAAACCATTAATGAGAATAGTTACATCGTAACGGTTTTTGTATTTTCCGTCGATGTTTACCTGATTGGTAACCTGGTATTGGTTTTGACACCATTTTTCGATATTCAGGAATTCGAAATAGAGGTTCTCTCCATTATCTCTTGCGATATGTTGTTTTTGTCTTAGGGTTTTGGCTTTCTCGAATACTGTACCTTTGTTTAAAATGTTCAGTACCTTTTCGAATTCAGTAGCTGAAAGCGTTATGTTATTGTGCTTCTCCAATTGAGCTTTTAGATTGATTAATAAATCGCTCTCATTGTTTGTTGTAACATATTTATATCCTGTTTTTTGCAATAAAGAAAGTAATTGTTCTTCTAGGACTTGTTCGCTTTGCTTAGCCATTAGGGTCTGAATTAGATTTTTAAGACTCTAAAGTTAGTTGTTTTATTGTTTCTTAATCATCATAAACACCTAATTCAGACAATAGTCAAGCTCGGCTATCTTAAAGATTTAAACATCTGTTCGATGGCTTTTTTCTTCTGTTCCATATTCGGATGCACGTATAAATTCAATGTGGTGCTGATATTGGAATGCCCCAATAGTACGCTGACTGTTTTGTAATCGCATTTGCTTTCGATACATCGTGTAGCAAAACTATGTCTCAGTCCGTGAAACTTCAACTCAGGCATGTCCAGATCGTTCATAAGATTCTTGTAATAACTGCGATATGTTCGAGGTTCTGTTGGTTTGACATCGTTTGTAAGGATGAAAAATGAATTATTTACCACTTTTTTTATCGGTTTCAGTATTTTTAACAAATCTCTGCTCATGGGAATTTCCCGTATTGAGTTTTTGGTTTTAGGTGTGTCAAGTATCAGCTCTGTTTTACGCAAGCCTTCTTCTATGGTGTAAATCCGCTGTATCGTCCGCTTGATGCTGATAATTCCTGTATCGGTATCTAAATCTTCCCAAGTAAGCGCACAAAGTTCCCCAATCCGAATTCCCGAACTTAGGCAAATATAAACCCCTAAGTTTCGGAAAGTAAAATGTGCTTGTACATAATTCATTATTTTTTTCTGATTACTCCGGCTCAAAACCTCCAAATCGTGTTTTTTACGCACCGTCGGGAATTGAATGTCAAACTGCCTATACTCTAACCAATTGTATTTTGCTCCGAATTTGAGAACCATTTTCAGGACAATCAACATATCCTTGATGGTTTTCTGACTAAGCCCCTGTTCCAATTTTTTCAACACAAAAGTTTGCACAGCCTCTTCTTCAAGGTTGTATAAGTTTCCAAACGCGGGTAGTAAGTGATTCTCGATTAAAAGTAGGTACGCGGAGTAACTTGATTTCTTTACATACTGTTTTTTGTCCGTTTTCCATAAATTGACTACTTCTGAAATACTCTTTTGTTCGTTCATTGTTGTTGGATTTTAGAATTTAAAATCTCAAAATAAAGGAATAAAGGATTTGAGACGTTAAAATCACCTAAGGTTCCAAATTTGAGATTCCCGGGATTTGAAGGTGTGTGGGAAGAATGTATATTGGGAGGCATTTCGTCCATTAGTAAAGGGGCAGGAATATCGAAAGACCAACTTTCAAAAGAAGGAAAACCATGCATTCTTTACGGTGAACTTTACACTAAATATAAATCCGAAGTCATAAATAATGTATTGAGTCGCACAGATATTGATGCAACTAATTTAGTAAAAAGCAATGCGAACGATGTTATCATACCGTCCTCTGGAGAATCTTCAATTGATATTTCGACAGCATGTTGTGTTCCTTTCAATGGTATACTTTTAGGTGGAGACCTCAATATTATAAGGTTATATAATGGTGATGGCCGTTTTTTTAGTTATCAATTAAACGGTAAAAGGAAATATGATATAGCTAAGGTTGCGCAAGGAGTATCTGTTGTTCACCTGTATGGAGATGGGTTAAAAAAATTGAAAGTCTATTATCCAACTATTGAAGAACAGCATAAAATTGCTTCGTTACTATCGCTCATTGATGAAAGAATCTCAACTCAAAGCAAAATAATTGAGTATTTGAAATCTTTGAAAACAGCTTTGAGCAAAAAGATATTTTCTCGGCAATTGAGATTTAAAGATGAAAATGGGAATAGTTATCCTGATTGGAAAATGAAGAAATTGGGAGAAGTTTGTATTATAATCATGGGACAATCTCCTAGTTCCACATCATACAATACCGATGAAATAGGAATCCCTTTAATTCAGGGAAATGCAGACATAGTGAACCGAATTACTTCTCCCAGAAATTGGACTACAGAAATAACTAAAGAATGCAAAATTGGAGACTTAATTTTAACTGTTAGAGCTCCTGTAGGTGCTGTGGCAAAATCTTTACATAATGCCTGCATTGGTCGGGGTGTTTGTGCTATAAGTACTAATTCTAAATATTCAATTGAATTCATTTATCAGTACTTGTTACATTACGAAGATAAATGGAGTAAATTAGAACAAGGAAGCACATTTACTGCAATAAGTGGAAACGAAATAAAAAAATTAGAATTTAATATGTCTTGTATCGAAGAACAAAATAAAATCGCCAAATTCCTTCACTCTTTTGATGCCAAAATAGAAACCGAGAAAAGAGTATTGGAACGGTATCAGAAACAAAAACAATTTCTACTGAAAAACATGTTTGTATAATTTCTTGCCGTTATCGGCAAAAAAAAGAAATTAAGGAGTAAAAATAGCCTATCTTTGCCGATAGAAATTTAATAAAACATGCAATATCTTTCCGTAGGCGAATTTGCAAGAAAATGGAATATCCCGGATAGAACTGTCCGAAACTATTGTGCCAATGGCAAAATAAAAGGTGCATTTCTCACAGGCAAAACCTGGAATATTCCTGAAGATGCTGTATTGCCAGAAAAAGAAAACAAGAAAAAATTCAAGCGACAATCCTTTGCTCAATATATTGAAAGAGCAAAAAGACATGAAGCTGAAAGGTGGTATTTATCATCGCACTCAAATTGATTTGACCTACAACTCTAACCAAATTGAAGGCAGTAAACTCACACACGAGCAAACCCGTTATATTTTTGAAACCAACACAATTGGAGCATCCAAAGAAAATATTAATGTGGATGATATTATTGAAACCACCAACCATTTTCGCTGTATTGATTTGATTATAGATAAAGCCAAATCAAAACTCACAGAGCCACTGATAAAAGAATTGCATTTTTTGTTAAAATCGGGGACATCGGACAGTAGAAAAGATTGGTTTAACGTGGGGGATTACAAAAAACTACCAAACGAAGTGGGTGGAAATGAAACTTGTACCCCAAAAGAAGTTCCAGCGAAAATGAAAGAACTATTGGTAGTTTATTATTTAAAAGAACAAAAAACGATAGAAGACCTTATCGAATTTCATCAAATATTTGAAGTAATTCATCCATTTCAAGATGGAAACGGGCGTGTTGGTCGTTTGATCATGTTTAAAGAATGTTTGGCAAACAATATTGTTCCGTTCATTATTGACGAAGATTTAAAACTATTTTATTATCGTGGCTTACAAGAATGGAACAACGCAAAAGAATATTTGCTAGATACCTGCCTCACAGCACAAGATAATTACAAAGCAATTTTAAAATACTTTGAAATTGGATTTGATTAAGCTACACAAACATATTCCGTAATAAATATTTTTTCTGATTTTTATATTGTTCCAATATTTTCTTTTCTGCTTCGATTTTTTCGTCAACGAAAGAGAGGAAATTGGCAATGGGAGTTTGCTCGGCAAGTGATGGAATGAGTAACGGAATTTTCTCAATAGTGCTTTTTGATAAACTTGGAACACCTGATGCTTCGTTATATTCTATCCAATTTATCGACTGAAAAATGTAAAAGATAAATTTTGGTACACAATACAAAAACGAATGAGTATAAAACAGAGTATCTACAGTCCAAATTTTTCCTTGATAATACATTGGTTTGTCAATTGTTCCTTTTCTTCCAATACAAATAGTTTCCCCATTGTAAAGAAATGAATCAACATAAGTCATCAATCCTCCTGTCCCAAACACAGGAATATCACCTCTGCCTAAATGTTTGTAATCCTTTCCATTTCCTATAGTTAAAATCTTTCCTAACGGTTTCACTTCCCAATTCGGAAAGTCCTTTCCGCTCTCATCCTTAAACTTTATTTTTCGTTTGAATAGTTTTTCCCTGAGACCTTGCATTGAGGTTTCCAAACATTGAATTATTTTGATTTGGGCTTGGATTCGCTTATCAATTAAAGAAAGGAATGAAGCTATTTTATTCTGTTCTAAAAGAGATGGAATAGAGACGATACAATCTTGAATATCCCCCAAATTGATTTTTTTAGGGAAAGCGACATGAATAATTCTTTTATGGAGTTCGTGTTTAAATTTATCTGTTTCTATTCTTTGTGCAAGGAATTGAACATTAGTTCTATCTTTTATCCTAATCAATGCCAGGCTTACATAGTAGGCCAAAGGGTCATCATTTTGAACAATAGCAGTTGCACCTATAATTCCAGCAGTTATTCTTGTCATAAGAATATCTCCTGTTCTAGGTTTTATTTTGTATTCCGTTTCAAAATCCTCTGTAGTAATAAATTTATTCGTACTATCTAAATTATTGATATTCTCCACACTTACAAATTTCACACCATTATTTACATATTTAGGGGTTTGGTGCGTTCCATCGTAAATATCTGCAATCTTCCCTAATTTCGTTTCTTCCCACTCCCCTTCAAATCCCGGGAATCTCAAATTTGGAACATTGCCCATTGTTGATCTTTTATTCATTATTCTCGATTGTTTTGTGTTATTCTACCAAACATTGAAGATAAAAAAAGTCAAAGTTTGCAGTTCTCTCACGCTCCAACAATTTATAACTTTAAGTTCGGTGGCAGCGGCGTTAAATTGGTCAAACAGTTGTTTTATTTCTACTGTTTTCATGGTTCAGTAAATTTTCATGTTAAAATACCAATCCTAATTCTTGTAAATAGACTTCAATTTCCTTATCCAACTTAGCCCGTTTGCTTTCCAGTTCCTTTATTTCATGCATAACGGCATAAATGTCAATTTCTTCTTCCTCCTCAAAAGTATCTACATAGCGGGGTATATTCAGATTGTAATCGTTGCTTGCAACTTCTTCAAGTGTTGCTCTTTTACTATACTTTTCTATTTCTGAACGGTCGCGATAAGTGTCAATAATTTTATTGATATGTTCGTCGCGCAATACATTTTGTGTTTTGATTTTTTCGTATGCGTTGCTGGCATCAATAAACAGAATTTCATCGGGATTTTCACGGCACTTCTTAAAAACCAGAATACAGGTTGGTATGCTTGTACCATAGAATATATTGGCAGGTAAACCAATTACGGCATCCAGAAAATTTTTGTTTTCGATCAAAAACCGTCGTATATGTTGTTCTGCTCCACCACGGAACAAAGCGCCGTGGGGCAACACAATTGCCATTGTTCCATTCTCAGCCAAATGGTAAATCATGTGTTGCACGAAAGCATAGTCGGCTTTACTCGCAGGCGCTAACTTTCCGTATTGAGAGAAACGGTCGTCGCTGGTGAATAATGGGTTTGCACTCCATTGTGCCGAAAATGGCGGATTAGCTACTATGGCTTCAAACTGCATCTCAATATGTTGAGGACGCTCCAACGTGTCTTCTTGCTTAATGTCGAATTTGCGATGGTGTACTCCATGCAAAATCATATTCATTCGGGCAAGATTGTATGTAGTACGGTTCATTTCCTGTCCGTAAAAGTTGTTTATCTCTTTAACTTCTTTAGCCACACGTAACAATAGTGAACCCGAACCGCAAGTAGGATCGTAAACCGTTTTTAGCTTCTGTTTACCTGTAGTTACTATTTTGGCAAGTATTTTAGAAACTTCTTGTGGAGTATAAAATTCACCTGCCTTTTTCCCTGCACCACTGGCAAACTGGCCAATAAGATATTCGTAAGCATCGCCAAGTACGTCTAATTCGGTACTTTGCAATTTGAAATCAATTTTGTCGAGGTGAGCCAGCACCTTTGCAATAATTACATTTCTTGTTTCGGGGGTTTTTCCAAGTTTTGTACTGTTTAAGTCCATATCTTCAAAGAGGTTATCGAAGTCCTCTTCGCTGTCAGTACCCATTGTACTCAACTGAATATTAATCAGAATTTTTTGTAAGTCTTCAAGTATAAAATTCGTTTTGCTTTCATCAAGTAAATTCGCTTCGGCATTGCCGCCGTTTCCACGTTTAGCAACCTCTCCAAATAATTCTTCGGGTTTTAGAAAATATCCTAATTTTTCCAAAGCTTCTTCTTTGATAGCTTCAAGATATTCTTTTGCTTCTGGCATTTTAGGAGTAATTTCACGAAACTTGATTTTGTCTTGTTTCAAAATTTCATTTGCGAAAATCTCCATTTTCTCACTCAAATATTTATAGAAAATAAAGCCTAGAATATAATCACGGAATTCGTCCGCATTCATTTTGCCTCTTAGGGTATTGGCTATATTCCAGAGTTGTTGTTCTAATATTCTTTTTTGGTCTTCACTCATTTATTTAAATCTCTTTAATTTTACATTAGGGATCAAAAGTAACAAATTCGCGCAGGTGCGGGGGCAAAATTGCAGCTCTTTTGCAAGCCTTTGGTTTTCGAGCGTTGGCTTGTGGGGGCTTGCAAATGTGCTGCAATGTGCGGGGGCTGTTGATAGGAGCGTTCCCTAATGCGCCCAAAAGGCGCAATGCGCGTGGGGTAAAAAAAAATAAAACCCCTTGCAAAGAGGTTTCCAAAAGCATTAATCCAAACTCTATTTTTATTTTCAGTCATTGTCAAGTCAGTGATAAAGTGTCACAAAGCGGCGTTTGGCTTGCACCTAACGTAGGAAGCTACACGCAGGGGCGGATTGCGGGCGATTTCCTGTCAAGCAGAAAAGCTGCTTGAGCGGAAAGATGCCCACCGAAAACCACCGCTGCCGCACTTGACGGGTAGCTGATGTTATGGGCTGGGTTCTTTGTCCTTAGAATCTTTTTCATTGGCTATATTTTTTTCTATTCTCTTCGCTAAATACAATTGGAATAGTCCACGTTCTTCTCTGTAGTACTCCATGTACGTAAAAAACATCCCAATCCGGAATATTCTTGACCACTCTTAAAGCTTCTTCGTTGAGTCCACTTTCATTACCTCTAACTATTTTAGCACTGTCAACGACTCCACTTTCATTTGCAGAGAATTGAACAAACAACTTTATGATTTTATCGTCTAAACTTGGCACCACTGACCAATTAATATTTTTGTAAATACATTCCTTTAATTTTTTTGAGTCTTGACTATAAGCAGACTGTCTGGTTTTTGAATTGTCATAAATGTTCGTTCCTGCAAGTTGTCCTTTGATGAAATTCAATTCTAATTCTTTCTCATAGATAGAAGCATATGCATCATGAATATAATATAGTAGCTTGCCTTGTGGTGCAATGATTTTTGCTGTAACCCAATCTGCTTTAACTTTTCCATTAATATATTTATCTCCAAACAATTTGCTAAGGTCAGCTTTAATGCTGTCTTCATAGTAGCAACAACTATAAATTCCTGTCAAGTAAAGGTCATTGTCAACGATTGTCCACTCTGCTTGGTATGCTCTCCAACAAGCTGTAGTAATACAAGCTTCTTTCTCTCCAAAGTATTTTGGTCTTATGGAGTCATTGTCATATAGCAGTTCAAGAGGATTCGCAAATATTGAAAGTGTGTCTCCTTTATAAATTAGTATGTCTGGAGCCTGTGCAGTTGCAAAGCTCCTAACAGGAACTGTCAGTAACAATAGGATAAATATAAAGTCAATTCGTCTCATAGTTCTGCAATTAACCTTGCCCATAACGTAGGAAGCTACACGCAGGGGCGGATTGCGGGCGATTTCCTGTCAAGCCGAAATACAGCTTGGGCGGAAAGATGCACACCGAAAACCACTGCTGCCGCGCTTGACGGGTAGCTGAAGTTATGCACTGAAATTATATTTTTTCAACCTTTCATTACTGTCAAAAATTCGATTCCATTTGAGTTCAGATGTCCAATATTTATAGCCTGGACATACATATACCAAATTAAATAAATCACCCCAGTCATTTTTGTCAAACTTCCAATTTCCAATTTCGAGATTATTTTTAAAATAGTATTCCCAAGTATAAAGAAAGAATTCAAGTTGGTCCCATGCTTTGTCATTAATATCCAACTTGTATTCCTTGTCGCAATGTTGTTTACTATATTCTAAAACTAATTCCGAAAAATATTCTTTCCACTTGTCAATAAAATCTATTTTGCGATATTTCGCTTTTCCCTCTTGTCTTTTAATGTTCTGTCTAATTTTTTGCAGACCATTATTAATTCTACTTGCAAGTTCATTTTGCGAGTCCAGAACTTCTTTTATTTGTCTCTCAGTATCAACTATATTTTGCGCAGGAATATCATTAAAATCCATGTCCATGAGCGTGTTGAAACCTTCTAGTAATCTCAACTCTGTAACGGTGTTCGGTTCGTATTCCCAGTGAAATAGTGAGATCAAATATTCCATTGGATTTGAAATTACAACTTTATGATTGTATTTATGCATAGCATTGGCAGTTCTAGCTATAAGTCCAATATCGCTTACTAAATATGGAGCTGAAGCTATTTCTGTAATATTTACAGATGTCGCAATTAATTCAACCCCACTTAATCGATCTATATCTTTTCTATTCTCAGCAAGATCGTACCAAATGTTTGTATCACATATTACTGTCTGCATGGCGCATTTATTTTGGTGCATAACGTTTCGCAGCTACACGCAGAGGCGGATTACGGGTGATTTCCTGTCCGGCAGGACAAGGAAATCGAGCGAAAAGACGCCGACCGAATACCGACTTTGCCGCATTTGCGGGTAGCTTGCTGTTATTGGGCGGTTTCTTGTTCATCAAAAAGACTTCCCAAATTTTCAGCAAAACTGTTTCAATAAATTACTTTTCAGCTACCAGTCCAAAAGCTCATTCCAATCAAACAACGGCGCCGTTTCAAAAAGTTCTCAACTACGTTTCGAAAAGCGCGTCTTTGTCAAGTACCGATTGCGTTTCAAGAAGCGACTTTTCGGCGCTTTTCAAACTGCACTTCTCCGATTCTGGTTCTGATGCAATTTCAGGTAACAGGAACCAAATAATTGGTTAAAACCTAAAGACCTTTCAACTGCGATAAACTGCCCTATAACGTAGGAAGCTACACGCAGGGGCGGATTGCGGGCGATTTCCCGTCGAGCCGAAAAGCAGCCCGGGCGGAAAGATGCCCACCGAAAACCACTGCTGCCGCACTTGACGGGTAGCTGAAGTTATGCCTTGTTATTCTTTCTGTTGTCATTTTATTCTCACTCTTAAAAAGTAAAAGTCGCTATCATTTGTCCGTCCATTCTCGTTCATATATTTGTCTATGTCAGCAACTTTCATAATTAGAGACCTGTCTGTTTCCCAAACAAAGTCGACAGGCACCCAAATTTGCTGGTCCAGTTCCAAATACTTTGAAATTGAGATTGGTTCACTCTGATTATTTTCGTGTCTATCTACTCGCCAAATTTGAACGCCGTTTGGTATTCCATCAAATCCATATTCCATTGATAAATTGGCTATAAATTTGTCGTTTGGTGAAATTGATGGAGTATTCCAAATTGTTGTTTTTATACCTGTTTTTTTGTCAATTAAATAGCATTCTGAATATTCATATAACCCAGCTCCAACAATGTAGAATCCGATTTTCTCAAACTGTCCCAAGTAATGGTATTCTTTAATATCTAACTCGTCTGTATTTTGTAAAGTGTCTTTGAATATTACAAACGGGTTCCACATTCTTTCAACGGGCAATTTAATTACTCCATTTACTTTCTTATAAGTTGTTGTGTCAAAATGCGTTTTCTCAATATACGCCCTCTTAGCGTTATTAAAATCGTCTGTGGTGGCATTGGTAATTGAAAACGTTTGTAAACTGTCGATAGCTACTTTTCTATTCTCAACCAAAACAGTATTCGCCGATTGCAAATTCTGTCCGCAAACGGAGAGTAGTATAGTCAAGTATGTTATCAGTTGTCGTGTCATTGTCGCATTTATAATAAGGCATAACGTAGGAAGCTACACGCAGGGGCGGATTGCGGGCGATTTCCTGTCAAGCCGAAAAGCCGACCGAGCGGAAAGATGCCCACCGAAAACCACTGCTGCCGCACTTGACGGGTAGCTGAAGTTATAGCCAGTGTTCCGTTCCAATCCGAATATTTCTTCCTATTTCTCATACCTTGATAATTTACCAAACATATAACTCAAAAGAATTAGAATTGGTAATGATAACCATGCCGTAAAAGCAAACTCAAGTCCATTCTGTCCATCTCCAACAGAACAAAGAGTGTGTCCATTTGTGAACAAAGTAGCAAGTCCGGCTTGGATAAAGATATATTCAAATAAGTTGAAAAGGATCAACTTCGTTTTCAACGATTTTAACTTGTCTCGATTGATAATTCTGATGTGTCCAGTAAATACAATTGGTAAAATTATGGCACCCAAAATTGTAAAACTCCAAATGACTGTCCACGCGGTCTCACAGTCGACTCCAAAACTACTAAATAGCATTTGTAGACCTAACAGTCCAATTGCTGTAAAGCCAGGAATAAACAGTCCAACTAATGCGAAAATTAGTGTCGATTTAAGAAAATTGAACTTTATGTCTGTCAAATTAGCCATTACTCAATTTATTATATAACGATTCTATTGCGGCAGTCTAACATTGGCTATAACGTAGGAAGCTACACGCAGGACGGGAGTGAACCGGTGAACTTCCCACGAAGAGCTGCCTTTCAAAATACTATTTTCCTGTCAACGAAGCACCGAAACCCGGCTTGAGGGTAGCTGAAGTTGTAAGCAGTAAATTTATACTTACAAACCTCTTAATACTGACTCTTTTCATTTTTGAACGTCTTTCTATTTTTTCCGTTAGTAGGTCCAAGAGGTAGAACTACAGCATCTTCTGGACGCAAATTCTGAACATTAATTCTGTTCTTGAGTGTGGAATATCCAATGCTAAAAGCATCAGCAAGAGCTTTTATTGAAGGATAAGTCTGTCCATGTACTGAAATCGGCTTTCCATGAATAGACTGAACAAATTCAGTATCATTTCCCCAGTGCCAGTTTCCAGGACCCCAAGGCTTTTCTGAATTAATTCGAATTAATCTCAAGCCTTCTTTCGGCATCAGACCAACATCTTTTTTGAATATATCGTAGTTGTCTCTCCATTTTATGTCAATGTCATTAAAATGTCTCTTTTTGAGTGCAAGCCAACGTCTGAAAAGATTTGTACCTGCCTCGCTGTGATTGCTGTTTTTTCGAGTCTTTTTGGGTAGTTCGAGTCCATTGCGTAAACATCTCTCAACGGTAAAGGAAGGTATACCATTACGTTTCCCTAATACGTGAGCTGCTTCCTTTATCGACTCAAAGGATTCATTTTCAAAAATGACAGGAACACCTTTTGAACTACCAATTGCTCCGGCAGGAGCAGTATTAAGACCATTTAGTCCACGTGAGTCCAATTTTTCTACCCAATATGTTTCTCTTTCCTTTAGTTTTAATGGGGTATCAATATTGTCCTCCAATACCTCTAAATGAAAACCTTCCTGACCGTCATCTCTAATAGCTTGTGCAAATTTTGTCCCTGCGTTTCTCCTTGCTGCTGATAAATGAAAAGCCCAACGTTGTTCTATACTAGATAGAGTAAGACCGATGTATATTTGACCAGTAGATAAACGGGTAACTTTATATATTCTACCAAAGCGTACTGTATGAAAGTCAACGGGAATACTTAAAGCAGAATCAATATCCCAACCCAATTTTAATCTACTCCAGATTGTTGATTTGTCAATATAACGACCAATTACTCTAAGGAATGCACTAATGCCATGAAATCTCTTTCCTGAGTGTTGAGGATATAAATCACCCATATAAACAAATGACCTATGTCTACCACCACCATAAAAAGTTATCCACTTTTCATAAGTAAGAGTGAGTGCTTGGAGTAGGACTTCTGAGTCTAAAGTATTGATGTTTTTAGAGTTCTTGAGCCTAGACCTGAAGGTAGGGTAATCAACATTGGCTTTCTCTCTATGTTTTTCATAATAGTCTGCCAACTCTATTTCTTGACCTTCAACATTAACAAAAGACTTCCGAACCGAATATTTTTCCATAAATTCTTTAACAGGCATGTAGAGAGCTTCTTTTATAAATTGCTCCTCTAGTTTATCCATTAAATTTAATTTTCTTATGCGCCCCATAAATGTATTCATAGAAATATTGGGTTCAGGTCTAACAGACCGATACAGTTCTGTTGGTCCTTGATAAGATTTTCCAGATAATATGAGTTTCTCTGGAAAGGTTGAATTATGGGCTCTATGTGTCAATGTTCGTTTATTTATTGCTTACAACGTACGGAAATATATGTAGTTGCCGATTGCGGAGAACTTTCCTGTCGAGCCGCACAAAGGTTGTTGCGGGTTGTGAACTCCGCAATCTGCACGGAAACGGCAATTATCATATATTTTTTGTTATAAACAGGGTTTTGATCAGTTAAATAAAATAATCATGTCAACAAATTTAAAAATTATAGAAAACATTGTATGTCAAGAATTTTTTTATTGTGTCTTATAATCTCTTGAGTATATAAAAAAAATTATTGAAGGTGATTTTATTCAAAATACTCAGCAAATACATACTGAGATTTGTAAATCTGATGCAAATATGATTTTGCTCGAATAACACCATCAGTGTCAGTTAATTTTATTCCATACAAGTCAAATGTATTATCTGTCTCTATTATTGCACACAATGGAATTGTACTGTCAGGGAAGTTGCCACCAACTGTGTCTCTGTGGATTAATTCAAGTTTTACACTAACTTCTCGAACTGCATAAACTCTCTTTTTGAATTTGTCTGGATTGTCTGGATTTGATTGTTTGTTGAATATTCGCCATTGGTTTTCCTCGGCTTCTTCGTCCAGATTTGGCGGCATGAAAAATTTTGTCATAGTCTTAAAATTTAGTTTTTATGTACAACGATACCAGTTAGCATTTTAACATTGTTTATAAATCATTAAATCAATTTATTATGATTAAAAAAAGATGTTATTCTTGTCTTGATAAAATGAAAATGTAATTACTTAATGGGTCTCTCGAATTAAATCCTTCGTGTGATTCAAAAATTGTTTGTTCTAAATTCCATCCAAGTTCAATACAGTGGTTTAGCGCGTCAACTTGCGAAACAAATTGTTTAATGGTTCCATCTTCATTTCTAATCAAGTCTATTGCTGTTTTGTCACGGTTCACATGGGTAGAATTGTATTTCCCTGTGTTCAGTCTGGCAGGACTATATTCATTTGGTGCGGTTCCGTGCGACATGCCCTTGGCCATAAAAGTTAGAATAGCATACTTTTTCACAACTGTTATTTTTTTATTAGTTATTAATCGCTTAAAATCAATTTATTATGAAAAAAAATAAAAAATCTAATGAAGATATATCAAATGACTTCATTGAAGGCAAGATTAGTCTTTGGAAATATGCAATGAATCAAGATTTTTTTGGTCTAAAACTAAAGTATGCAATTTGGATACTTCCAATTCCTTTTCTGCTTTGGGGTTTTGTCCTTGTTGGACGGATTCTGCTTTGGTTAGGCGTTCTATAAAATCATATACGCTATATCCACCTCCGAATATTGCAATTGCAAAAAAATACCAAAACGTATGATATTTCCATTTAGAAACCTTAAAATCAAATATTTCTTTTTGTTCATTGCGTCGCTCTTTTTTTAAGTCAAATTCTAAATATTTTGTATATGTCTTATGTTTATCAAGTACCGGCAAAGCAGCTTTTTCTAATTTATAATAATCATTTAAATTGCAGTATACTATCCAATTATCAGATTCTAAAATGCCAAATACTATCATACGATCATTTTGACTCAATACGTCATGCTTCTGATTTAGGTAACTTGGGCTTGGATAAGACTTGTAGAGTTTGTCAATACACTCGTCAGCGAATTTTAATTGGTCGTCTGTCATAGTCTTAAATTTTAGTTTATGTCGAGTTTAAATGTTGGCAAATGCGCCTTAACCTTGTTTATAACGTAGGAAGCTACACGCAGGGGCGGATTGCGGGCGATTTCCTGTCAAGCCGAAAGACGGCCCGAGCGGAAAGATACCCACCAAAAACCACTGCTGCCGCACTTGACGGGTAGCTGAAGTTATAGCCGAGTGCTTGGTTTTTCATTGTTTAATTGTTAGTCAACACGTTATTTATTGAAATACTTTTGTATTAATGAAAGTAATTCGTGTTTGTTAATGGGCTTTGGGATATAATCATTGCAACCTGCTGCTATTGACTTTTCTCTGTCACCAGATTGGGCAAAAGCGGTTTGGGCAATTATTACCACTTCGTTATTAAATTGTCGTATTTGGCGGGTGGCTTCATATCCATTCATTACGGGCATTTGAATATCCATTAGTATTAAGTCGGTGTCTGGATTGTTGCGACAAACTTCAACAGCATCAAAACCAGTTTTTGCCTTTAAAATTTCTTTACCAAACTTCTCAACTCCAATAGTAATAAGCATTTCCGATGTTTCATCATCTTCGGCAATTAGTATTTTTAGGTTTTGAATATCATTTTTTGTTTCATCATCCGCAACAAACTCACTATTAATACTTTTTTCTTCCGGTACAGTAGAATATGGGATGGCAAAGTAGAACGTTGAGCCTTTCCCCTCTTCACTTTCTAACCATATTTTTCCACCTAATAATTCCACATAAGCTTTGGAAATCGTCAAACCTAGCCCAGCACCTTGTAAAGCATGTATATCGGAAACATCGGCTTGAATAAATCGTTCAAATATAGCTTCTTGCCTGTTTCTTGGAATCCCAATTCCTGTGTCTTTTACAAAAAACTCAAGGTAGTCGCCCTTATTATCACATCCAAATTCGATTGAACCTTCGTTGGTATATTTTATGGCATTTTTAACAAGGTTGGTCAAAATAGCATAGATTTTTTCGCGGTCTGTCGTGATGATAGTTTCTTTCCCTAAGGTTTTTTTTAATAATAACTTCAATCTCTTTCTTTCAGTCTCAGGTTTGAAGAAAGTATAAACGTAGTCCATTTGTTCTACTATATTCGACTCCTTGTGATTAACTTCCATTAGGCCAGATTCTATTTTCGAAATATCAACAATGTTATTGATGATATTAAGCATACGTAAGCCGCTTTTTTCAATGATTTTAATATATTCTTGTTGTTTATCACCTTCCATATCAGGCTCTTTCAATAATTCGGCAAATCCAAGAATGCCATTCATTGGAGTCCTTATTTCGTGACTCATATTGGCAAGAAATGCAGATTTTAAACGGTCGCTTTTTTCTGCTTTTTCCATGGCTTTGACTAATTCCTGCATGTTTTGATATCTTTCAGTAATATCATGTGCAATACCAGCACGTTTAACAATTTTTCCTGAATCGTCTAATATTGGAAATGTTTTAGAGTTTATCCAACGCACTTTATTATCTGGTTGTACTATTCGATACTCATAGTTGAATAAACCTTTATCTTTAAATTCGTTTGATTGAATGATTTCCCGGACAATAGGTTTATCGTCGGGATGTATTTTTTCAGTAAATATTTGAGGGTTTTTATATATTTCCAGAACAGGAATACCCCAGATTTTTTCAAAGCAAGGGCTTACATATATCATTTCGCTATTAGATCTCAACCAAAAAACTTCGTCAACATTATCTGCAATTTGCCTGAATTTATCCTCAAATTCTTCGGCAATTTCTTTAGCCAGAATTAACTCTGCTGCCCGTTTTTCCTTCTCCTCGTTTTGAAAAAGTAGCTCTTTGTTGGCAATGATTAATTCTGCCGCACGTTTTTCTTTCTCTTTGTTTTGAAAGACAAGTTCTTTGTTCGCAATGATTAACTCCGCAGCTCGTTTCTCTTTCTCCTCGTTTTGAAAGAGAAGCTCTTTGTTAGCAATGAGAAATTCTGCTTCTCGTTTTTCAATTAAAGCCTTTAAAGAATTACTCTCATGAAGTAATTCCTTTAACTCACTTATGAGTTCTTCCTTGGTTTTGTCCTGAATGTCCATAACAAAGTATGTTTTAAATGATGAACTTTCTGTAACCGTGTCTTTTTTAGCATTGGCTATAACGTAGGAAGCTACACGCAGGGGCGGATTGCGGGCGATTTCCTGTAAAGCCGAAAAACTGCTTTGGCGGAAAGATGCCCATCGAAAACCACTGCTGCCGCACTTGACGGGTAGCTGATGTTGGCGGTCAGTGCTTCATTGTTCATAAATCCTCAAACAGATTAGGTTGCCATGATTGTCCCATCATTCTAGCGAAATTGGTTTCATATCTCCTTTTGTCTGAGGATATTTTAAGTGTCGCAATAACTTGCCATATTTGAGACCTTACCGCCGGAAGTCCAATGTTTTCACTGGTTAATTGATGGTGTCTAACAGAACGATGACCTTTATTATTTTTAGGATTATGCTTGTCAAGTTGTTTTAAAACTTCGCCTTTTTCTAAAGGCTCATAAATATATTTTCTTATGAATTTTGCATAATACATTGGTCTATTGTTGGAAGTGGTCTTTTGATTTCCATAAATTCTGTCAAGTTGCCAGAAAAATTCATCTGGAAATTCTTTTGCCCATTTCCTTATCTCATCCGATAAATAGCTTTCGATTAAAATTCTAAAAGCCTCTGGATGTTTAAGTTTTTCAAAACCTAGTTGTTCATAAATTAATGCAGTTATACCAACAATGGAAAAAGCATCTGATAAAATTTCACATTTCTCAGCAGTTGGCAGTTGTGAAGCTGTCAAGACCCCGGCTCTGTTTGCCTCTCTATATAGCTTGCAAATATGCGGCAAGATTTTAGCATCGTATCCAGATATTAACCTCTTCCCATCGTAAAAATCAATCCCATCTAAAAACTTTTCAAGTTCTGGTCTCACAAACTTTTGTAGATTCATTGCTCCTATAAAATTAGGTCTTTCAGAACGGCTGCTGCCTTTCCATTGACGACCCAAGGCTTTCATCATTTTGCCTTTGTTTAATACAGGAGTCCCGTCCATTAGGATGTAACAATCTATCTCAATGTCACCAATTTTTAGTGGACCTTTACCCCATGATTTATTAGATGTTTCAGTCATAAGTTATTGATTTTTAGTTAATTTATATATGGACCTGTCTAAGTCAAAATATTAGTCAGTTTCTAATTCGTAAAACGCTTAAAAAAGCGGTGTCATAGCATTGCCGCCAACGTAGGAAGCTACACGCAGGGGCGGACTGCGGGCTATTTCCTGTCAAGCCGAAAAGCAGCTCGGGCGGAAAGATGCCCACCGAAAACCACCGCTGCCGCACTTGACGGGTAGCTGAAGTTGTGGGCTCGGTTTTAAAATTTACTTACTCCAAACGGAAAATTCATGCTATTAATTGAATGGGGTAATTGGTTTATACCATACTTTTCACTAGCTATTAAGAATGTTTCAATCCAAGCAAGTCTCATAAGTTCGTCCATAGGTAATATTGCACAATGTCGTGATGAATCTAAATGCCAATCAATAGAACATTGTAAAGTCGCATTTGAAAAAATAAAATTATAGGCTGCGTCGCCTAAACCACAAGCAAAGCATACCATAATTCCATTCTCACATCGCTTAATGTGACTATCATAAACTTCACGTGATTGCTTTTGTGATAAAGGCGACCTAACAACTCCTCCTTGTGCAAACATTGGTATTTTGTCAGATAAATCAATGGTTGGTATTTCGTTCGCGATTACACGACAGCTTTCAAGTATAATAATTTGTTTTTTGCATTTCACCATAAATTGTCCTGGTTTGATTATTTCATCAGAATTCAATTGGAAAACCTGGTTATCATCTTTTGTCCCACCGTGTCCAATATAAACAACAATTGCATAGTCAAGATTTTCTTTTCTCATAAATTTATCTAAATTCCTACAGCTTGGCTCAGAAATATAAATAACCTCTTTAGAAGAATAAGCTCCACCTGCATTTAATTGGAAATATTCACTATAAGCTCTAACAAAATACTCATCATCAGACCGCTCTTGTTCTGTTTTAGAATACCCTTTTATTATAAAAACTTTTCTTCTAATCATCTAAGCAAAAGATTTTCGGAATGCTCGGCAAATTGCTCATAGCGTTTATTCTGGGCTGTTTATTTTTGAAATTTTATTCGTTCAATTTTTTTTAATACGGAGGGTTCTCCATTATTTTCATATACAATGATTTCAACTAATAAATCATTATTGTCAAACTTATTTACTGTCTTTGTTGTTTTATCTTCCTTAACATCAATCCACATACTTTCTATAATTTGACCCTTTGCATTTTTTAAGTAAATGTAACTATTAATCAACTCTTTATCTTTATTATAAAACTGCAATTCCTTTTTTCCATCTGACATTTCAATAAGTTTAGAAGAACTCTCTAAATCACTTTTTTTGTCATATTCTTTTTCCTCTATCTCTTCGTTTTTACTATTGTATTTATAAACCTTTTTGTACTCAATCTCTCCATTACTATTATAAGAAATTAACTCTGTTGTATTTCCATTATTATCAAATTTATAAATCACTTTGCTCTCCAATTTTCCGTCTGCAGAATAAGATAATCTTTCTTTTAGTGCATCTTCAAATTTATATTTGATAATAGATTTCGTATTTCCTAAAGTATCTTTTACAACTGTTTCAGCATGATTCTCGGCAGTATCGTAAGAAAAGAATTCAATTTCGTCATATTCTTTAAGATACTTACTTTTATTATGTGTTTCACTTCTAATAGCATTTCCTTTTCTATCAAATTCAATCAGTTCTGTTAAGAATGCAGATTTTTCATCAGGTTCTCCAAATTTATACTCGTATTCATAAACTTTTTGATATTGTATACCAAGTTCGAAAATTTTCTTTTTGTATTGATTTTCTGTTGAGTTCAAAGGTTTATTACTTTTTTGACCGCATGAGAATAATAGAATTGTGATTACAAATGTTAATATTGATTTTTTCATATATTTTATGTATCGTGTTGATTTTTAATTTTTTCGCACAAGTTTGTCAGTCAATAAAACCGGGAGCTTGTCAACCCCAAAACCTTAAACTATAATTTTAAAAAACCTATCAAACTGCTTGGCTCTGTCAAACTACGAAACAGTCTCAAGTAACCGAAACAGTCAAAATAACACTTTGTCAAAAAACCGAAACAGTTTCAATGAGCGATTAAACTGGCCCACAACGTAGGAAGCTACACGCAGGTGCGGATTGCGGGCGATTTCCTGTCAAGCCGAAAGATGGCACGAGCGGAAAGATGCCCACCGAAAACCACCGCTGCCGCGCTTGACGGGTAGCTGAAGTTACCAGCTGACGTTCTGTTCTTTCCATATTTAGTCAGTCGTTTAATAGTCCTCAGAATATAAAGAGTAAAGAAAATTTAGTCTTGTATTAAGTTTAGAAAGTCTATCAATTTTGTCTGCTCTATCTTGTCCCAAAATTGATAGGTTTTTAAGATTGATTGCCGTTCCACCCATGCAGACCATTAATATTCCTTTTCCGCCTCCAACTTCTGAATAGTCAATGTCGGTTGCAATGACTGCGTTCCCGCCTAGATCAAGTGTTTGTTTTCTCAATTGTGCGAAGCAAAGATCTTCACCACCCTTAAGTTTTCTGTTTAAGCGTCCAGATTGAACACCAAATAAGTCTGTGAATGAGGATGTGAATTCAGAAATTACCCCTGTCCCAGTAGTTGACTGTCCAGTGACCATTGAAAGAATCTCATAGTCCCAATTTAAAGGAGAATGAGTCGAAACTACGGGAACTGCATCTATCAAACGTTGCAGGTTTCTATTCTCCTGATTTCTCTCGACCAATAATTGTTCCTTATATTTTTCGTACAACTCTGGCCCGCATTTGTTGCAGTAAGCAGTTGTCTTTTTACTATGATATTCATTTATAATTTTCGTTTTTCCCTCGTCTAAAATTGAAACACTTGATAAAAGTCCTTCTTTAAATTTCAAACCACAGTTTGGACAGTTGGTCAATTCGGTCTCCATAGTAAAAACTCTTTTATTAATTCATATTTTTTGTAAAATCTTAAATACCCGATGCCGCAATACGTTTGCTGGTAACGTTCGGAACTATATGCAGTTGGGGATTGCGGGTTGCTTTCCTGTCGAACCCCGATGCCGTTGTTGCGGGTTGCGGACTTTTTTGTCCGCACCGAAACCCCAATTGACATATAGTTTTTGTTAGCACCAGTAGTTATTTCTTGTCTTTATATTTCTCCCAATCTGTTATAAAAAGTGACAATAAATCACCTTTTTGAATGTTTTTATTATCATGTCCAATGTCTTCTCTAAAATCAAGAAGTAATTGCTCAAATAACTGAAGCATCTTGACATTCTCAGCCTCAGATTTATTAACCGAGTCTGCGAATTTTACTGAAGTATTTTTCCATGTCACGTACGATTTAAAAGTTTTATCAGAAAGCCATAAAATCGATTTTTTATTCATTCTCCACATGAAATCATTTAGTTCGTTAGTGTCAATTTCCGTTTTCTCTTTTGAATCGCGAAAAAGTTTAAAAAAGAATTCTATAAATTCCTCATAGACTGGGATTTTCTGTTCACGTATCTGCTGCTCAATTATCTTTTTTCTCTCCAAATAGCGTGTTATAAAGTAGCCCGTAATTGTAACGGTGCCAGCAATCAAAGCAATTAAAATATTGGCATCAATGCTGTCAATCTTGGAAATGAAATAAGCGATTAGTCTATAACCGAAATACAGAATGCCAACGGAAAAAAGGACTCCTATTACATTAAAAACGATTTGATTTTTTCCATTTCTCATAGTTGTACAAATTATTCGAATTGCGTCTTACTATTGGTGCTAACGTAGGAAGCTACACGCAGGCCGGGAGTTACCCGATAAATTGTCCACGAAGAGCTGCCTTTCAAAATACTAAATTCCTGTCAACGAAGCACCAAACCCCGGCTTGACGGGTAGCTGAAGTTGTGGGCCGTATTTTGGTCACTTGAAATAACAATTATTATTTGTTAATAAAAACTTTTTTCTCAAAAAAGCGCTGTCTCTCAGCGAATTTGTTTCAAACTGCAAAAATCTCTCAACCAGATTCTCCGCTGAAAAGTCAACGAAACTTAAAAAAAACTTTTCCGAGAATGCGTTTCCAGCTTGCAAGCTGTGTCAAACTGAAAATGAACGTTTTAGTCAGAAGTGTCTCTCAAAAGCGAAAATCTCTCAAACAGAACCGACCTAAAAACCAAAATTCTAATAAATTCTCAAATAGCCTGGCTCAGTCGCGCCCCGAAATTCACTCAAGCCGCCAAAACTCTCAAATTGAAAGATTTGTCGAAAACCGATTGTGTTTCAAGTGGCGACAGAAATATGGCCTACAACGTAGGAAGCTACACGCAGGGGCGGATTGCGGGCGATTTCCTGTCAAGCCGAAAAGCAGCCCGGGCGGAAAGATGCCCACCGGAAACCACTGCTGCCGCACTTGACGGGTAGCTGAAGTTACCAACAGGTTTTCCTATATCAGAAATGGCTTGTTGTTTAAAGTGTTTAGTATCAGCTTGTCTGTCTTGTCTTGATACCATTTCAACGCTGTCTCAAAATTAGTTCCTCTACGTGTTATTTTTGCTAAAGGGATTTCAATAATATTGTGTGTCTCATTACTGATTTTCATTATTTTAAAAAAGTCAAATCTCGGCCAAAAGTTATCATCCCTAATTGAACTTATCAGTACGTCAAAAGTCCCATTATTGTCGTAAAATGCTTTAAACCTTGCTATTATATCGGGAGTGTCAGTAGCAGTATTAATTATTATTCGAATTGGTTTTCCACTCTGTCCGTTGCCTTCAATTACAGCCTTAAAGTCTATGAAATCATTTGGTACGCTATTCGAAACATCTGAAAATCCTTGTGAAATTAGATATTTTGTTAGTCTATAAATACTCTCACTTTTACCAACTGATGATGCACCTCCTATTAGTAAACAATCCATAATTTTCAAATATTTATTGATTTATAACTGTCAATTATTCTTTCTAGTTTTGTCTGTCTTGCGCGATGTAAATCAAATCTTTTTAAATCTTCCAGTTCTTTTGTTATTGAAGATAAGCTATCCATTATTTTTTTGAATTTGAAAGTTCCTGTCGATGTAAGTTCTTTCCTGTCTGCGGAATTTAATTTAAAAAAAAGCAAGAGTATTTTTAAATCATTCTCATTCATTTCTAGGCAACTATCCATCTCATGAATAGAGTCTTCAATCCGTATATTTATGTAATCGAAGTAAATCTCTTTTCGAGCATTCTTCGAAAGTTTAAAACTCCTTTTTCCTTTTCTCTTATTCTTCTCAGAAGTCGTGTCTATAAATCCATGGTCTACTAAAATATTAGCTAATTCTTCGTTTGCTCGATAAACTTTCATAGTTGCGATTTTTTAAACTTGTTGGTAACGTAGGAAGCTACACGCAGGGGCGGATTGCGGGCGATTTCCTGTCAAGCCGAAAAGCTGCCTGAGCGGAAAGATGCACACCGAAAACCACTGCTGCCGCACTTGACGGGTAGCTGAAGTTATGGCCGAGTTGTTCATTTTTCCTTAATTTTTTCATCCTTTTTGTTCAGTGTCAGAGGCGCTTCGCCACTTCAGTCCCAGTCGAACGGTCAAGTCCGTCTGTCGAGGCACAAAAGTGTCGATTCGTAAATTTCTTATTTTCCCTACTTTCCATCTCCGTCTATGTTTTAAAATCCGTTAAGCTGTTCACTGTCGCCACCGGATTTTTCCCTAATCAATTCCCTGTCAAATGGTAAAAATGTGTCACCACCCAATAAATCAATGAATTCAGTGTCAAACTGCGAAACTCTCTCAAAAAGCGAGAACCTGTCAAACCCAGAAAACCTAAAACCACTTTTAAAAATCTCTCAAAGAACTCGGCTCTGTCGAAACCCGATTCCGTGTCAAATGGCGAAAATGTGTCACCACCCAATTTCTCAGCGAATTTCGTGTCAAACTGCAAAATTCTCTCAAAAAGCGAGAAACTGTCAGACCCAGAAACACTAAAAAACCACTTTAAAAAATCTCTCAAAGAACTTGGCTCTGTCGAAAACCGAAGCAGTTTCAGACAACTAAAAACCATTTTTTTTTCTCAAACCAGTACAACGTTTCAAAGAGCGACTACAATTGGCCATAACGTAGGAAGCTACACGCAGGGGCGGACTGCGGGCGATTTCCTGTCAAACCGAAAAGCTGCTTGGGCGGAAAGATACCCACCGGAAACCACCTAACCCGCACTTGACGGGTAGCTGAAGTTAGCTGCTGGGCTTCTGTTTCGTCCTTGCAGTCAAACGTAAAACTGTATGAATTGTCGCTAAATAATGATAAAATATCCAACTATACCAAATTGCTTTATCATAGTCAGTCTTTTGTTTGACATTATGATGTCTTATCCCAAAATTATTTGCAATGTTAAAAATATCGCCTTCGTCTTTGGATTCAAGAACGTCTTTAATATCTGTCCTTAAGTATTCTAAAACATCTGCTAACTCTCTAAGCGCGTCTTTTCTATCGTCCAAAGTTGATTTATGTCGTCTAAATTTTGTAACGGCCAATTGTATTTTCTTATTGACATTTTCGCTGTCGGAGGAAGGAATGTCAGCTTCGAGTAAAGGTGCCATATTCTTGTCTGGGAGCTCCAGTATTTCACCTGCCTCAGATATTTCAAATCCCCCTTTATAGTCTTTAATTATGTAGTTTATTTTTTCTCGAAAATCCATTTGCCCGTCATGGTCATTGAAAGTGTCATAATGGTAGCCACAACTATTGTATTGATGATTGTAACCTGAAAGTGGTTTTGAACAGTGATCATGCAGAAATTCTATCATATCAAAGAAATCGTCCTCTGAATAGTATTCTAACTTTTCTCTTAATGGCCAAAGGTGTTCCTTCTTTAAGGCAAGGAAAATCATTGAATCAATATCATAACCAAGTTCTCCAACTACATCCCCCTGGTCAACACAGTTATAACCGAAGTATCTTTGAAAGTAACCATCATCTTCTAGTTTATTGTATGTCACTAAAAATAGTTTTCTCAGAAGCGATAGTGTCAACTCCGGTGTCTCCGTTAACTTTCCTGTCCTTGATGAATAATAATCTCTTGGTCTCATTTTTATTATGCATTGTTGTTGTGTACAGCACTTAGCCTTGCAGCTAACGTAGGAAGCTACACGCAGGGGCGGACTGCGGGCGATTTCCTGTCAAGCTGAAAAGCAGCCCGAGCGGAAAGATGCCCACCGAAAACCACTGCTGCCGCACTTGACGGGTAGCTGAAGTTATAAGCTGTAATTCGTTTAATCATTAAAAATCAACTTATTATGAAATCAAACAGACGTGTCAATTTTGACCTTTTTGTTTCAATTGCACTATTTCTGTCTCTAATTTTATCACTTTGTCTTGCAAGTTATGATTTTGTACAGACAATGAGTCAACAACGTAATTCAACTTTGATTCACGAATCATGCAAGAGTCAAGATTCGCTTTTAATTTTGATGGATCGTCTGATTTTAGAAAATGATTCCCTATCAAAAGAATATTTAGAACTAAGGAAACAATTAAAAAAATGAGATTTAAATTAATTGAAAACATTGACTTTTTATCTTTACTTAACTCTTTGTTAAGTAATTTAGTCTCAACTGCATTGCAAGTGTTTTCATTGATTCTCAGAGCATATATGTCGTTGGGTTCAACCCATGCCACATATAGCAATTCTTTCTTTTCAAGTACGGTGCATACATATTCAGCATCGCTTTTAGAGTCAAATAGTGAATATGCTTTTTCTGCACCAAGGTGTCCAGATTGGCATAATAAGTCAAGTAGCTTATTTGCTCTTTCTATTTGCTGTTTCGTTAGTTCCATCAGTGTCAACTAATTTGAATATTTCTCAAATGATATTTGATATTAGGGGAATGCAGGTTGGGTAATATCGGTTCTTAAGCTACTATTCAAAGCAGATTTTTTGCTTGTTCTTTTGGTTTACTCTTTTTATACTCTCGTTCATTAGCTCTATAAAATTGTTGGGTGTATTTTTCACTGGAAATAGTACATGAAGTTCTATATTCTGATCCACTATCCTTTTCATCCATAGTTATTGAAATTTTCTTATCTCCAATTTCCCATGAATAAATGACATAAGCATATCCAGGTTTAAAATCGAAGATCTTGGGGAACGGATTACTAATTTTTGGATTTCCATATTTTTCACTGAATTTGCTCTCTAAAATTTCTACAGCAACCTGCAATTCTGCGTCAATATAGTTCGCCGTTTTATAATAAGATTCTATATTGACTCTGTATAAAGTATCATTAAATACTTGTCCACGAACATTAAAAAGCATACTTCCAAAACGTTCATTTTCCAGTGGTGGTGAAACAAAGAATTCGCAAAAGAAACCTCCCTTAAAAGCATCCGTTTTCTTTAATTCTTTAATTGTCATACCGAATTTTGCATCTCCAAAAGCATAATCCTCTAAGCTATCAATTTTAATTTTTTGTAAACTGTCAATTCTTGCTGTCTCAATTTTAATACTGTCTTGAAAATGTTTTTCTTTTAATTGTTTGTTTTTAGCATTATCAGTGCACGATATAAATCCAATGAGGAATAGCACATACAGTAGGATTTGTTTTTTCATTTGGTTGGTTTTTTATTGAAACTTATATTTTAAATCAAATTGTCAACGATGTCGCTGTCTGCGGCGCAAATATTATAGCTTATAACGTAGGAAGCTACACGCAGGGCGGCGGATTGCGGGCGATTTCCTGTCAAGCCGAGAAACAGTTTGAGCGGAAAGATACACACCGAAAACCACTGCTGCCGCACTTGACGGGTAGCTGAAGTTATGCGTTCGTTCTTCTCTTTTCATTGTCTAGAAGCCTTTAATTTGTTTGTCAATGTTATAAATAACTCGTCAAAAGAAATTTTAAGACCATTAGATGTCATACTCAACGGTGTTCCATACATTTTATAATTTATTGTCATCATTTTCCGCTTAAAGTTGCTTGTCTGCTTTTCAATGTAGTCTTGCGGATTATTGACTTGAAGGATTATCATTCTTTGTCGATGGATTTTAATTACAAGAATGTCGTCAATGTCCTTCCATAAAATTTGTCCTGCCGAAACTCCGCTTGAGTTGTCAAAAACACCTTGATCAGATATTACAAGACCAGGTGATTTGTCACCAAGTTTTTTTACGACGAATGGGACACAAAATCCAAAAAATAATATACTGGCAAGTCCTGCAATAAAAATCACTGTTGGGTTTCGCATAATTGGACTTGTGTATTTCTCAGGATTCATTACAAATAGAACTCCAAGTCCAACAAAAATAAGTGAACCAATTATCATTAAAATCAACTTCTTTTTGCTAATTGGAATCTCTATCTGTTGTCCTGATGTCGTCATACTGTTTTAATTTATTTGTCAATTGCAGTTAGTCTCATATTTGCAGTGTCGCCATAGAATGACGCATAACGGACGGAACTATATGCAGTTGGGGATTGCGGGTTGCTTTCCTGTCGAACCCCGATGCCGTTGTTGCGGGCTGCTAACTTTCTTGTCCGCGCCGAAACCCCAATTGACATATAGTTTTTGTTAGCACCAGTGTTTCTGTTAGTTATGATTTGCACCAAATGTATAACGAATACCCCATAAACTCCGAAGATTTACACCATCTTCTGATAGTATCTCAGGTGTTAATTCAAAGAGCAATGACAATTTTTTAAAGTCCTGCAATGGGTAAATTTCAATTGAAAATGGAATTGTCAATGCATAGAACTGGTCAAATTCCTTAAAAGGGACAACATTAACACCTAAACCAACCGAAAATCGATGAAAGGGTCTCGGTTTAAAATTGTAAAAACCGTCAATTTCTACTAAAATATCCCCAATCGGTCGATTTGCAAATGTCTTAATTTCTCCACTAATCCGTTTATTCTGAGAAGTGTTAATTCCTAATGAATAAATAGAATAGCTAGTTACTCCAATTTGGGAAAATGAGTCAATGCTTAGTGTCGATAAAACAATTAAGATTAAAAATTTTAAATTCTTCATATTTGTCAAGTTGTTTAAATGCTTGTATTTGAATTGTTAACATTGGTGCTAACGTAGGAAGCTACACGCAGGGGCGGATTGCGGGCGATTCCCTGTCAAGCCGAAAAGCAGCCTGAGCGGAAAGATGCACACCGAAAACCACCGCTGCCGCACTTGACGGGTAGCTGATGTTACCACCAGTATTTCTATTTTCGTTCATAACTATCAGGTAATTTCAATTCAAAGTCTTTCATTTTCGCTCTGCTTATTTTGTTCGTTATTTCATAATTCTCACGAAAGAGAAACTGTATCATAATTGGATAATTGGCTTTACTATTCACATTGATAAGTTCATCGCTTTTGTAATTGAAAAGATTGAACAGCCAATAGCTATGATTCTCATGTCCAACCAGATTCATCGTAATAATTTCATAATTTCCATCGTTGTCAAAATCTCTCTCCGGTCTGTTAGGATATGATTTGTCGTCAAACGAAATTACATTAAATGAATGGTCTGGACGCTGAAACAAATAAATCACTTTAACATTCAAAGAAGCAGTTCCGTTACCCATATAAGGAGAAACTACTTTTATATCCATAAATCCATCTCCGTTAATATCAGCAACCCTAACACTGTCAAGTCCAATCGGATTAAAAGCCATGTTCTCAATTATCTTTTGCGTCTCAGTTTTATTGCGAAAAACGCGAACAACTGAATTGTCCCAATAATGATCGGCAAAAGAAGTCAACTGAATTGTGAGCGTGTCAGAGTTGTCATAAAAATTCGGAATTATCAATGTATTTTGAACATCTTTCTCCTTTTCTTGAGATCTGTCGATTGTTTTCCAGTCAATATATGCTTTATATTTTATTGCAGGATACTTCTCGAAAGGATACTGTCCTTTCAAAATTCCTGTCCAAACAACTAATATTAATAATAGCGATGTCCTCATTTTAATATTGGTGGTAACGTTTAAACTATATACAGTTGCGGGATTTGCGAGCGTTGTCCTGTCCGCGTACCACAAAAGCCAAAACGGAAAACTGCTGCCCGAAAACCACGAAACCCGCAATTGTTATATAGTTGGTGTTATTGGTTGTTGTTCTTTCTGTCATTTTTTTATTCTCTGGTTGTCACGGTTTTGTCCGGTTAAATCTACAAATTGTCGGCGAAACTGTCTACCGATTAAATTTTAAAAATCTCTTTTCTCGGTCTGTCGAGATGAAAAACTAAACTGTCAAGGACCGATGAACTGTCAAGTTGCAGGCTCTGTCGAGCAGTTTTTTAAAAGTCTCTGTCGAAATGAAAAATTCTCTTTCGAGACCCGAAAAACTGTCGGCCAGCGTTTTGCTTTTTTCTCTTAAACACCAAATTGTCAAATGAGGAAAAGTCCTCTGCGTAAAAGTCTCCGCCCGAAATGAAAAACGTCCGCTGCAAAGTTCTGAAATCCTGTCGTAAACGCCTGTTTGCGCAGCCTTTACAATAACCAATAACGTAGGAAGCTACACGCAGGCCGGGAGTTACCCGATAAATTGTCCACGAAGAGCTGCCTTTCAAAATACTAAATTCCTGTCAACGAAGCACCAAACCCCGGCTTGACGGGTAGCTGAAGTTGTGGGCCGTATTTTGGTCACTTGAAATAACAATTATTATTTGTTAATAAAAACTTTTTTCTCAAAAAAGCGCTGTCTCTCAGCGAATTTGTTTCAAACTGCAAAAATCTCTCAACCAGATTCTCCGCTGAAAAGTCAACGAAACTAAAAAAAAACTTTTCCGAGAATGCGTTTCCAGCTTGCAAGCTGTGTCAAACTGAAAATGAACGTTTTAGTCAGAAGTGTCTCTCAAAAGCGAAAATCTCTCAAACAGAACCGACCTAAAAACCAAAATTCTAATAAATTCTCAAATAGCCTGGCTCAGTCGCGCCCCGAAATTCACTCAAGCCGCCAAAACTCTCAAATTGAAAGATTTGTCGAAAACCGATTGTGTTTCAAGTGGCGACAGAAATATGGCCTACAACGGAGGAAGCTACACGCAGGCCGGGTGTTTCCCGATAAATTGTCCACGATAAGCTGCCTTTTAAAATACTAATTTCCTGTCAACGAGCCACTAAAACCCGGCTTGACGGGTAGCTGAAGTTGTAGGCCGTATTTTTGTCACTTGAAATAACGATTATTATTTGTCAATAAAAACGATTCTCTCAATAAAATCGCTGTCTCTCAGCAAATTTATATCAAACTGCAAAAACTGCTCAACCAGATTCCCTGCCAACGAATCAACGAAGTTTAAAAACTTTTCTGAGAATGCGTTTCCAACTTGAAAGCTGTGTCGAGTTGAAAATAAATGTTTTAGTCGTAATTTCCTTTCAAAAGGCGAAAACCTATCAAACCGAACCGACCTAAAAACCGATTTTAAAAATCTATCAAACGGCTTGGCTCTGTCAAGCTGCGAAACTCTTTCAAACCGCTTGAACCCAAAAGCCTAAAACCTCTGTCAAATGGTCCGAACCTATCAAGCCGAGAAATACTATCAAACTGCTCTAGCCCAAACCTTTAAAAACCTTTCAAGCTGCTCGGCTCTTTCTAACCGAAAAAATCATCCAGACAGCTCGAACTCAAATTTCTAAAAACCTTTCAAAACCGAAAACCTTTCAAGCCGCCAAAACTCTCAACTTGAAAGCTTTCTCAAAAACCGATTGTGTTTCAAGTGGCGAAATAATATGGCCTACAACGCAAGGAAGCTACACGCAGGTGCGGACTGCGGGCGATTTCCTGTCAAGCCGAAAAACAGCCCGGGCGGAAAGATACCCACCGCAAACCACCGCTGCCGCACTTGCGGAGTAGCTGATGTTATGGCCGAGTTGTTCTTTTTCATTTGTTTGTCTCCCTAAATTCGCTTAAAATTGGTTCTGCGTTTCCAAGGTCAAGTTCTTGAATGAATAAATCAATTGACGATGGGACTCCGCCGGAAAATCCAGCAGAAACTCCTGAATTAAAATCATTCTGGATCATACTGGATATACCAAATTTTTCTAATTCATCTGTGAGTAAATTCACTGTCAATTCTGTCCCAGAATAAACACGAATCAAGTTGCTATTTTCTTTCATATTGTCAAGTTATTTTACTGATTCATTGTCCAATGGCGAAAATGTGTCGCCGCCAAAAATCTCAGCGGATTCTGTGTCAAACCGCAAAACTCTCTCGAAAAACGTAAACCTGTCAAACCCCGAAAACCTAAAAACCACTTTAAAAAAAACCTCTCAAAGAACTCGGTTCTGTCGAAAACCGATTCCGTGTCAAATGGTGAAAATGTGTCAAAACCCAATTTATCAGCGAATTCCGTGTCAAACTGCAAAATTCTCTCAAAAAGCGAGAACCTGTCAAACCCAGAACACATAAAAATCACTCAAAGAACTCGGCTCTGTCGAAAACCGAAGCGGTTTCAAAGAGCCACAAACCAATTTTTGTCAAACTTGCACAACGTTTCGCAGAGCGGTTACAATTGGCCATAACGTTCCGCAAATACACGCAGGGCGGGATTTCCCCGATGAACTTCCTACGAAGATTTGCACTTTAAATTACTAATTTCCAGTCAACGAAGCACCGAAACCCGACTTGCGGGTATTTTGCTGTTATTGCCTAGTTGTTCTTTTTTCCTTAATTTTTTCATTGTTTTTGGTCACTGTCGGAGACGCTTCGCCACTTCAGTCCCAGTCGAACGGTCAAGTCCGCTCAGTCAAGGCACAAAAGTGTCGAATCAAATATTTTTCCTCTACTTCCCATCTCCGTCTATATTTTAAAAACCTGATTCCCTGTCAAATGGCGAAAATGTGTCGCCGCCAAAATTGTCTGCGGATTCTGTGTCCTGCCGCAAAATTCTCTCGAAAGGCGAGAATCTGTCAAACCCAGAAAACCTAAAAACCATTTTAAAAATCTCTCAAAAAACTTGGCTCTGTCGCACCCCAAAAATCTCTCAAACTGGCAAACAGTCCGTCTTAAAAATTTATCGAAAACCGATACCGTTTCAAGTTGCGGTTACAATTGGCAATAACGTAGGAAGCTACACGCAGGACGGGAGTGAACCGATGAACTTCCTACGAAGAACTTCCTTTCAATTTACTAATTTCCTGTCAACGAAGCACTGAGACCCGGCTTGACGGGTAGCTGATGTTAGGTGCTGGCCGCTATTCTTCCTTAGTTTACATATCAAATATAGAACATTTTGTCAAGTTAAAATCTTGTCTTTCAATTTTATTTTAAAGTCAAGGCACAAATGCTGTTTGGGGTTTTAATTTTTTGAGGGTGGGGGTTTTAAAACCTTTCAAACTGCTGAAATGTATCAAAGTGGGAGGGGAAAAAGGCAAGCTCTTTTGCAATTTTTTCTATTGCAAATGTGCTTGCCTTTGTGCGGTTGCTTGCTACAATCTCTGCGAACCTTGTTATCTGTTTTCTGGTGGTTGTCGCAAGTGTGTCAAGCTGAGTTACAACTTTTACGGTGTCAAAAACAACTTTACAGGTGCTCGTTACAACTTAACCGGAGCTTATTACAACTTTACAGGTGCTCGTTGCAACTTTACGGACGCTCGTTGCAACTTTGCAGGCGTTCGTCACAACTTTGCAGGCGTTCGTTGCAACTTTACGGTCGCTCGTTACAACAATGCAGGAGGCTGCTACATAAAAATGGCAGCTTACTTTACAAAATTACTTGACGCTTGTAAATTTCAGGCCGCTAATTGTTTTGTATTGGGGACTTGTCGCACCGAAAATAGACTTTACATACGTTTTAACGTCTACTGATGTGTCAACAAGGCCTGTGCCTGCTTTGTATAGCACGTCGTTTCTCGCTATGCGGGCGTTTACCAAAGGCGCTTCGGCTGTGATAACGGCAGTGTTCTTTGCTTTTAAATCGGTTAAAAGGGTTGTCAGTGCAGTAACCTTTAAGTCTGCCTCATTTGGGGCATAAGCTATAACTGATGTAAGCAATTTAATCAGTTTATCGAAGTTGTCTATACGGCTGTCGAAGCTCATCTGAGAGGATGAAATTTCAGTTACTTCATTTCCGGCTTCGGCTGCAACTTTCTTTTCTTCTTCTGTCATTTTTGGGGTTGCTCTGCGACCTTGTAACTTGCGAACCAGAGTCAAAGCGCTTTCGTCAACTTGAGTGGTGGTGTCGGATGCTTTCAAAGCGTTGTTTACCCGTGTTATTAACTTGCTTAATGGAGCAAAGGCGACGTCTCTTGCACTTACTGCGTTTTTATACGCAGGTTCAGCCGAATTAACCGCAGTAATCGCGGCTTTTGCAGCAGTCAATTGGGTGTTTAATGCCGGAAGTTTCAGACTTGCTTTTGATGGATTGTAAGGAGTTCCTAAAGCGGTGATACTAGCAATTAGTTTTTCGTAGTTGGCCACATTCTTGGCATGGCCGGTTTCGGAGGTGGAAGTCATGTGAATAAATTTAATGGTTAGTAATGAATGAATTAACTCCATTAAATTTACAACATTGCTTTGCAATTTCAAATAAAAAATGTGAAAAATATGAATTAGTATGATAAATTATATTTTCAGGAGAGTGAAAATATATTCTTTGATGAATCGTCCGGATTAAAAATCGCGTGCTAAAAAACAGCGATTACAAATCGCCACCAGCATAGGAACTGAAGAAGATGCCGATCTAATTATTCAGTTCTAATAATGCAATGATCCGATTGGTAAAGCCATTCGCTTTTTCGTAAAGCTTCGATACAGTTTCTTCGTCGTACAAAATAAAATCGTCGTAATCGCCGGTTTGCCTCCGGTCGTATAAATCCGAAAAAAACCGACCATCTTCCTTTGTGAGTAACTCAGTCTGGATAAAATGAAGGCCAAACATTTGCCTGATTCCCTTGTGCGAATTGGTTTCAACACCTTTCTTCAACAAAAGTGCGCTTACAGCATAATAGCAAGCATAATAAATCCGATTAACCGCAGCATTCCAGAAATTGTTCTGAATCATTGTTTCTGCCTCGCGGAGTGTTTCCGAAGAACGCGAAATCCGATATTGAATCAAATCTTCCAAATCGCCCGTCATAGCTGGATTCCCTCCTTTTTTATGTTTCGGTATAATGGAGTTATCCGATGTCTGGATTCCCAATCTTTCCGGCTAAGAATAACCGGACTGATGATTTTTCCGGTTTCAAATTCCAAATCATACAGAGGGTCTTTTATTCGCTGTTCGTCCGAATAAGAAATTTTATCCTGATCGACCAGAATCAGTAAATCAAAATCGGAGTCTTTGCTGTTTTGATTTCTGGCACGCGAACCAAATAAAATAACGGTTGCAGATGGGTCGGTAGAACGAACCAACTGCTTTATTTTTAGTAATATTTTCTCGTTTCGAAGCATGTTCAAATATACAAAAATTTAGATGTCAATAAAATCAACCAATTCGCCTTCGAAATCATGAAACCAGTAGTGGAGATATTAACTTCTTATTTCGGAACTATTATACATTTGGGGGGATTTGCTTGCCTGCAAATGTACCATAGGCTTTCCCTGAAACTTCGCCACGTTTGTAATAGTCAGCCAGCATTTTTAGCACAAGGTCAATATCATTTTCATCCTCGATTAAAAGCTTGCCATTTTGGGTTTTAAGCTTGTCACCATGATCTTTACAAACTTTTTGCATTTGCTTGATTGACTTTGCATCAATATTCTTGTGATTGCCAATTTTGGAAAGGCGAACCAGTTTTTTATGGATTGATGGATTCTTTTCAATCTGATCTTTCATCACTTCAAGACCTTCAATCATTTTGGTGTCTTCAAGCTCTGTAATTACCGCCGTTGCTTGGGTTTTGTATTCCTCTTCAAGACCTACGATCTGTTCAAATTGAGGTTTACGAGCGATATAAAAAGTATCATCATAAAAAATACAATCTACTATTTTGTCGAGGTAAACAGTTTCACCTTCAATTAATTCAAGTTTCTGACTTTTTGAATTAAAAATTGTTCGTATGCTTTTTTGTAGTGCATTCTTTTTATTTCCATCCTTTTCGTCAACAGCTACTTTACCCGAAAGGATTTTTCTGAAACTGTAAATCCAATCGGTTGTGCTGTAAGAAAAGCCTACGGAATATGCCCATAATTCTTCTTCTGAAATTATTTCTTCAAGGCTTTGAATTTTGGGAGGTTGTGATTTTAACTGATTAAAAACGACATCGGCAAATGACATTACACTGTTTTGCATTGAATAAGTAAACAAATGTTCTGTATCGTCGGAGATTACATCGTATTCATGAAGCTGTTTCTTTTTCTTTTGCAAATAGCTTAATTGCTGAACGGTTAAATCGTAAAGGTGCTGGCGAATATCATCGTTTACATCAATTTGGTAAACTTTAAAAACGAATTTGTCCATTACTTTACTCGACTTTTTAAAATTGTCTTTTAAAATACGTGTAATGAAATACAATAAGGTATTATCAACCTTGATGTTTTCCAGTTTTTCATTTAGATCATCTAAAATCATGGTTGTTAGTTGTTTTTGGTTGCAAAATAGAGTTTATGGCCGATTTCATATATTTTTATGCTTGCATCGTCTTGTAAGTATTTATCGCGCGAAATAATTAAGCCATTTTTTGTTTTATCATTTACGATGTATTCAATCTCATAAATGGAGAAACGGAAACTTAAAAGCGGATTGATTAGCAATAGAGATGAATTGATGTAGATTCGATAAATAATTGCCATTAAAAATAAGACCGACATACACTCGAACCAGCCGTTGAAACTCTGAAACAGGAAGGGTATAATATAAGTGGCAATATAACCTATCGATTCGCTGTTTTTGTTTTTTACATCTTTTACGATTACCGGAAACCCATTTTTAGCAACCTCTTCGATGTTCCCTAAAGTCAGGATATATCCAACCAAGCCAATTAAAGAGGCTATCGTTAAAACCAGAGATAGGCCAAATTTTAGAAATAAAATTTTCATTCCTTCGGCAGTGAAGCCTGCCCAATGAAAATATTCAATATTCTCAGAAACTTGCCTGGCAATAATTAAAATGAACAAAGGCAAATATGATGATACAAAAAGCGCAAATTGAGCCATGCCATGAAGGCTGTTTATTTTGTCGCTATTTTCTCTGTTTGTATTCATCTGGTTATAATTTGCTTTTTATGAACTACACCTTCCGCAACGCCTCCCGCAAAACCTGTTGCAATAACTTCTCGTTTTGTTCTGAACTTTCTTTAATGCTGGTTTCCAAGGCGTTGCAAGTTTTTAATAATTCATCTAATTTTTGAACAATGCGATGTTGTTCTGCTATTGGAGGCAATGGTATAATAAAAGACTTTATTTTATTAACACCCAAATCCGGAATACTATTATTTGTAGTCTGCTTTGTAGCTTGACTTAGAATAAACCCTCCATCTAATAAATAATTAATATAATCCAAACACGGATTCAAAGTTCTTATAGTGCAACAGGAATATGATGCTAAATATTTTGAATCAGTTTCAACAATCCTTGATTTCCCAAGATTTGCCCCTCTACGAGAATATATAATGTCATATTTTTGCGGGGTAAAATTCCTTGTTAAATAAATGTAATCCTCCTCTGAAATGTGTTTAACATTATCAGTGTAATTAATCTTTCCATTATCTATTAAATCTTTCGCAGATAAAAACATTACGCCACCATTTGTCACAGCTGTTGGCATTTGATGTTCCATATCAAAAATGTGTGAGCATAAATTTTCAAACCTACACCAAACCCAACCTTTTGGAATTTCAAAAGGGATTTCCTCTACCTTTATGGGCTGCAATTCTTTTTCCTTTTTCAGTTTACCTTCGGCAATCAATTTTTGTTTTTCAACTTTTATTTTCTTAAGCAATTCACTGGCATGATGCGATCCTTCGACAAGCTCAGGGTGACTGCTTCGGAACTCAGCAGTCAACTTGCCTTGCACGGCATCTTGCAACAATTGTTGGCGGAGTTTTTTTACAAGGTCGAGTTGATGGGTGAGTTCGGTGGAAATAGCATCAACTTTTGAATTTCTATCCTGTAATATTCTAACAACAGCTTTTTGGTCTTTTACATCAGTTGGAATATTAACTAAAAGAGGTAACAAATGTTTTGGTTTAATCTCTGTTTTTATCCCACCTGGAACTTGTTCTTTTAAAGCATTTCTAAACTCAATACTTTTAAGAAAGTACTTTAAAAAATCTATATCTATTTCATTTTCATCGAAGCTATATGAAGAATAATGAATAGTTGCTGTAATGTCTTCTTTTCCAGCATAAACAGCCATCGCCCCTTTTTCAACATTTATACCAGAAATTACCAAATCACCCTTTTTTATCAAAATCATATCGGTATTTGATGGCTTATCCGAAATAAATATTTCGCCCGAAAAATCTATCTTATCTATCCTTTTTAAATTAGAAATAGCTTTGTCGTTAGGCTTGAATCTGTTTTCCCTAACTTTTAAAAAGTCTCCTAATTTTACCAATTTCCAACTCATTTTACAGCTTCTTTAAGTTGGTTCAATAATTTGTGACTTTTATCAAAACTTTTAGCAAGCATTTCCATTAATTCAGAACTATTGTATTCGTGTTCTTCCTCTTGTTTCGTTGGGTTTTTAATATCCAAATCGTAGCCACGCTCAATGATGGTTTTGATATTTACTTTCCAGCAAATATCGCTTTCGGAACGATGGTTCCACCATTTTTTTATGGGCTCGAACTCCTTTGCCTGTATAGGTTTGGTTTTGCTGTATGCTTTTGCTCCTTCGGGCAAGCGGTGTTCGTAATACCAAATTTCTTTGGTGGGTGTACCTTTGTCGAAAAACAACAAATTAGTTGCTACCGATGCGTAAGGTTGAAATACGGAGTTCGGTAAGCGTATAATGGTGTGTAAATTACAATCTTCCAATAGTTTTTGCCGTACCCTTTGTTTTACACCATCTCCAGTTAAACTACCATCGGGCAAAACAATTCCAGCCCGTCCGCCATGTTTCAATAAATGAATCATCAAAATCAAAAACAGGTCGGCACTTTCTTTGGTGCGGTAGGTTTGCGGAAAATTGCTTTCGTTGCCGTTGGCTACTATGCCACCAAATGGCGGGTTTGCTAAAATTACGTTTACACGGTGTTTTTCAGTAAAGTTGCTCAACGGTTGGTCTAAAGCATCGCCAAATTTAATGTTTGGTACTTCAATGTCGTGCAAAATCAAATTGGTGGTTGCCAACAAATACGGAAGCGGTTTGTATTCCCAACCTGCGATATTTTCTTCAATGCTCTTACGTTGCTCAACGTTTTTGGCTTGTTTCTTTAAATGCTCGATGGCACAAGTTAAATAACCGCCAGTTCCACAAGCGGGGTCAAGAATTTTCTCGCCCAATTGCGGGTTAACCACATCGGTAATAAACTGCGTAATGGCACGCGGCGTGTAGAACTCACCGCTTTTACCCGCGCTTTGCAAATCCTTTAAAATGGTTTCGTACAGCTCGCCAAAGGCGTGGCGGTCTTTGGCAATATTAAAATCAATTTCGTTAAGCTTATTCAACACCTTGCGAATGTTGATACCGCTTTTCATGTAGTTGTTGTTTCCCTCGAAAACTTCGCGAACAATTACCGCACGTTGGTTGCCAGTGCTTAAATCGAGATTGCGTAAAGCTGGGAACAACTGACGGTCGACAAACTCCAACAGTTCATCGCCTGTCATTCCTTCATCATCGCCAGCCCAATTGCCTTTTTCATTTACCCAATGAAAATGGTCGGGAATTGGTGAGGTGTAATTGTCGTCAAGTAATTCAAGTTCTTTGTCTTTATCCGAAAATATTTTTAAGAAAAGCATCCAGCCCAACTGTTCAATGCGTTGTGCATCGCCATTCAGACCTGTGTCTTGCCACATTATTTGTTGAATGCTTTTAATAATTCCTCCTATGTTACTCATCTTTTGTTATGCTGTTTTATAAAGTTCGTTTTCTAATTCTTTCACTGCCTGTAAGTAATTCTCCTTGCTTCCAAATTCGTTAATTATCTCGGTAGGTGAACCAAACGAATCGAATGGGTTTACCCTTAATACTTCAATACTTTCAATATTGGTAATACCTTCATCGGCATATTTGTCTAATAAGGCTTCCAATACTTTTTTAGCCTGTTGCCCATACTTTGTAAAGTAGTTTCGCTTCCGAACGTTGTTTGCTCTCTCTTTTCGTGTCAAAGGAGGCTGGTCGAATGCAAGGTGACATATCAAATCGAATAAATCCACTTGCTTGTCAACGGCTTCATACAAGGCTTCAACTAAAATACCTTGTTCCCGCAATTCTGAAATAATGGCTTCCTTGCGGTCGGAAGTATTCCATTGGCTTAAAAAGTCATCGAGCGAAGCAAATTTCTCTTTTATTATTTCTTTGGTATGGTCTTTAAGGCTTGTTGTAATTGGTTTTCCGTGTTGGTCGAAATACATTTCACGACTAATCAAAACAGAAACGTCAACACCGTTTACATATACCTTTTGCCTTGGCTCTCGCGCAACATTTTGGCTTTCACGCTCCGGGTAACGTATTTTTGGTTTTTCTACTTTTATCTCATCGCCTGTAACCTCGTCTATAATTGGTGATGTGTCGTTTTCTTCTTCTTCAACAATTCCGCTTAAATCGGTATCCTCCGAAACAGGTTTAACTCTAATGGGTTCGCCGTCGAAATCCTTATCAGCAAACAAATCTGTTGCATTTCTAAAATCTAAAATTGTGAAATAGAGTTTGCCAAATTCTTCATTTATTCGAGTACCTCGCCCTATAATCTGTTTGAATTTGGTCATTGAATTGATATTGGCATCCAATACAATCACTTTACAGGTTTGAGCATCAACACCTGTTGTCATCAACTCTGAAGTAGTTGCAATAACCGGATATTTTTCTTCCGGATTTGTGAAATTTTCTAATTCACGTTTGCCCTCGTCGTTATCGCCTGTAATCTGCATAATATACTTGTGATTGGCGGCAGCCAAATCACTATTATGTTTTTGGTGAGCCGAACGCATGCGTTCGGCATGGTCGATGTCGACACAAAACACTATTGTTTTGGCAAAGCGGTCAAAGCCTTTTAAGAATTCAGTAAGTTTTTTAGCAACCAAATCGGTACGTTCTTCAATAACCAAATTTCGGTCAAAGTCTTTGCGATTATATATACGGTCTTCAATTGGGTTTCCATCTTTGTCGGTCTTTCCCTGATCAGGTCTCCATCCTTCTGCATCAATATTCAAGGCAATCCTGACAACCCGATACGGAGCGAGGAAACCATCGTCAATGCCCTGTTTCAATGAATAGGTATAAACAGGGTCGCCAAAATATTCTGAATTACTTGCCTCGTCGGTTTCTTTAGGCGTAGCGGTTAAACCAATATGTGTGGCATTTTTGAAATAAGTTAATATTTCACGCCACGAACTATCTTCTTTTGCACTGCCTCGGTGGCACTCGTCAATTACAATAAGGTCGAAAAAGTCAGGCGAAAATTGTTTGTAAACATTGGCATCTTCATCAGAACCCGACAAACCTTGATATAAGGCCAAATAAATTTCATAGCTTTTATCAATTTGACGATGTTTTACAACCGTCATTTTATCTTTAAAGTGCTTGAAATCTCCGTTTCTTGTTTGTTGGATTAGTGCGTTTCGGTCGGCTAAAAATAGAATTCGTTTTTTAGCTCCACTTTTCCAAAGTCGGTGAATAATTTGAAATGCTGTGTAGGTTTTGCCTGTACCTGTTGCCATTACTAACAAAATCCTATCTTGTCCGTTTGCGATGGCTTCAACTGTTCTGTTAACGGCAATTTGCTGATAGTATCTTGGTTTGCGGTTTGTACCGTCAAAATAATAATCTTGCGAAGCAATCTTTTCAGCCGATGGCGTTGTAATGCCTTTATACTTTTTGTATTTCTCCCAAAGTTGTTCTGGTGTAGGAAAGTTGTCTAAATCGAATTCGGTTTCAATATTTCCATCAGTTGCGGTTCTGTCGTGGAATAGAAATCCATCTCCGTTACTGCTAAAAACGCAAGGAATATCTAATATTTTGGCATAATCCAAAGCCTGTTGAATACCTGCCCTGACGGAATGTTTATTGTCCTTAGCCTCAATAATAGCAATTGGAATATTGGGTTTGTAATACAGAATGTAATCAGCCCGTTTTTTATTTCCTCTTGCTGTCAATTTGCCACGAACATATATTTTGCCGTCCGTGAACGAAACTTCTTCTAATAGCTGTGTAAGCTTATTCCATCCTGATTTTTCAACCGCTGGTGTTATAAACTTTGTACATATATCACGTTCGGATAAGGTTTTTTTATCAATCATTTTTTAGTTCAATAACATTCAAAAATAGAGAAACTTTTCGAGACGCTAGGGTGCGGGGGCAAAATTGCAGCTCTTTTACAAGCCTTTGGTTTCGAGCGTTGGCTCGCGGGGGCTTGGAAATGTGCTGCAATGTGCGGGGGCTGTTGATCGGAGCGCTCCCTAATGCGCCCAAAAGGCGCAATGCGCGTGGGGTAAAAAAATTAAAACCCCTTGCAGAGAGGTTTCCAAAAGCATTAATCCGGTCTGTATTTTTATTTTCAGTCATTTTCAAGTCAGCGATAAAGTGTCATAAGAGCGGCGTTTGGCTTGCACCTAACGTAGGAAGCTACACGCAGGGGCGGATTGCGGGCGATTTCCTGTCAAGCCGAAAAGCAGCCCGGGCGGAAAGATGCACACCGAAAACCACTGCTACCGGACTTGCCGGGTAGCTGATGTTAACGCCTAGGTGTTCTTTGTCTTCCGTCATTTTTCTTTCAATTTGCTACACTGTTTCTGTCCACCGTGCGTTGGGCAGGCATACTCTTTGGCAAGTTTTGGTTTGTGCACGGGCTTTTGTGCGACTTGCCAATGTGTATGACTGTAGGGTGGGCTTTCATTGGTTGTCTATTTCTTTGTTTTTATTTTTGTCAAGTTGCTTGGCATTCTGTTTTGTTACAATCCTTTTTCCTGTTTTTGCCTCAATCTCTCTCCTCGTATTGCCTGCAATTGTACCGCCCTGTTTGGCAATCCGCTTATTGTCTGCAAATGTTTTTGGGTTCTTTTCCTTAGAAATCTCGGTTGTTGTAGCCTCTGCAAGCATATTAAGCACCAATTCGAGGTTTGTCATGTGGTCTCGAAGGTTCTCTTTCTTTAAATCTTTTAGGTTTTTATATTGCTTGGTGGTGAATCCGCTCCATGCTTTGGTAATCTCATCGGTTAATATGGCAAATTCTTGTCCTTTTTGCACGCCACGGGTTTCCCACTCATCGGTAAGTTCCTTGCGGACTTCGATACTTTTAAGCCGCTGGTTAATCCATTCTTTGCTATATCCTTTGCGTAAGTAGGTTTCCATAAGGCGGTCGATGCCTAGTTCGGGGTCTTCTATTTCGTCGATACGCTCTCTGCCAACTTGTGCCAGCCACATTTTGAATGGTTCAGCTTTGGGCGAAGGAACACTTTGAATTAGCCTGAAAAGCTGCTCAGTATCGGCAACATCGGTTAATCGCATTTTACCGTCTTCGGCAAGTAATTTCAACCGGTTACAATTTGTAACCGTTTCATTTCCTTCCTTAACTAACCTGTTTTTCAGTACTTTCCAGTAATTTCTAGCTCCTTGATGTGAAGGTTGGTCGGTTAAAATTGAGATAATATCGATAATAGAAAAATACCATTTTTCATCTTCATCGCTCCACAGTGAGCGAACTTCCTTTTGTTCAAAAAGTTTTATGGCGGTTTCTTTGGTCATGGCTTCTATTTTACTCCGTTTTCTATTATGGCTATTTCTTCTATTGACAAGTTGTAAAGTCGGTATATAATTCTATCAATCTCATTTACTTGTTCGAAAATATTAGAGTTTACATTAACTCTTATTTTTTCAATAATCTCTGAAACAATTGGTTTTAAAATATCATCTGTTTCTTTCGAAAGATTTGATGGTAAAGGAAAATTATTAACATCATAAACCAATATTTTGGGGAAAGCACCTTTTGTTGCTTTTGGTGAAGAATTAAAATGATAGAATGTGGCAAGTTTAGAATTTAAAATAGCCCACAATAATTCAATTGAAAATGAATTATCTTTTTCAATCACACATATTATTTGAGGGTCATTTACAAATTCTTCTTCAACAATACATGCTATTATTCCAGGATTCGTTATTTCCCTAATTAGAAGTCTTTTTTGATTAAAGAATTTTAGGTCAACGTATGTTGCTAAATGCTTCCCATACCAAATATAACTTCCAGTTCTTTTATATGTGAATTTGTTAATTGACTCGCCAAAAATTTCTTCTTTATATTCATCATTTATCCTTACACTTGAGTGCCATTCCCGATTCTTCACAATTGATTCGGCTTTTTCCTTATCATATATTTTTAGCAAATCGCTTTTTCTATAAGGGATATAACCTTGTGTTGCATCATAAGAATTTGTCAACAAATTAGATGTCTTAATTTTTTGAACAAGGTCTAAAATGGTATTGTTTAGTTTAAAAATAAGCCCCCAATTTTGATTATTAGTTTCAACGATTTCCTTTTTGATAGAAACTAAATGCCTTGATGCTAATTCTGTAAATGATAAAATTTCATTTGTTGGCTTGTATGACAAAGTATTTTTGGATGAATTTTTAACAAATTGAAATATAACATTTCTTACCGTTGCATCTTCAAAAATGTTTATTTCAGTACAGTCTAACATTTCTTCAATACCCCAATTGTCAAACAATTTCAAACGGTATTCTTGCGCAAATACATTAAAAAGCATTGAATTTGGTATGATGAGAGAAGATAAACCTTTAGACTTTAATATTTGAAAGCCCCTGTCAATAAACCAGTAGTAAATTTCAAAGTCAGGAACTTTACTAACATTTGCAACAAGATGATTTCGTTCATTTCCTTTTATTGAAACGCCATACGGTGGATTCCCAATCACCACATCAAATCCTATAAAATCACCGTTAACGTCCAAAACTTCAGGAAACTCGAACCGCCACTCAAAAGCGGTTTCGAAAATTTTATTGTTTTTTATTTCTTCAATTTGATTTTCAAGTTTTGTAAATTCATCTGTTAGCTCCTTAACTTTATTATTCCAAGCAAACTTCTCCTTGCTTGATAATTCAAAAAGTTTAGGGTGTTCAGTCATTGTAAAAAGCTCCTTTTTAGCTTTAACTAAACGTTTTACCTTGGAATCGTTTTGAGAAATTTCACTCTGAAAATTGGTTTTGATTTCGTTTATTAATTTTAACATTTCCCGCTTTTGCTCTTTGCTTTGGGCGTTTCGGTAAGTGTCAACTGCAAGTCGGTAGGTGTCAATTGTCCATTTGCTCGCACTCTTTCTCAATGCCTGTTTTAAATCGGCATCAAGGGCAAAACGGCTAATGAGCGAGTTTCCGCATTTAATGTTTATATCAATGTTCGGAAGGGTTTCCAGTTCTGTTTCGTTTTTGTAGTAAGCGTTTTTCAACAATTCAATCCACAAACGTAAACGGCAAATTTTAACCGAATTGGGGTTTATGTCAACGCCAAACAAACAATTTTCAATAATCGTCTGCTTTTCGTGAAACAAAGCTTCCTGTATGCGCTGGCTTTCTTTGTTGGTGGGGTTGTACTCAAATAGTTCTCCGTCTTCGTCGGTTACAATCAATTCATCGTTTACTACCTCAAAATGATATTCCTTTAAACGCTTACCTTCTCGGTCCTGTAGTATTTTTAAATCGTTCTTAATTGAAATCAACTCGTTGAGTGCCGAAACCAAAAAATGCCCAGAACCTACAGCAGGGTCACAAATTTTCAGATCGTTGATTATTTTATTGGCTTCGTTTCGGTCTTCAATTTTATCGTAAAGTGAATGAATATCGGAGCAATTCCAACCTTTGGTTTCATTAAATTTTTGAACCACCGCTTTGCGAATAGTTTCACGGCACATGTACATGGTTATAAAACCAGGTGTAAAGAAAGAGCCGTCTTTGTAGCCGTTAATTTTCTCGAAAATCAGTCCAAGAACCGAAGCATTGATAAGGCTTTTACTGTCTTCCTGTATTTCTTCGCTGCCTTCGCTTGCAAAATCGTAAGCATTAAGAAACTCGAAAAGATATTCAAGCGGATTGATATTGCCTGTTCGTTTTTTGCCTTTATCGTCTTTTATTACGGTCGAGGAATAAATCGGAATTGTTTTGTCGTTGCGTAAATTGCTTATAAATAGTGTAGTATGCTCTATTTCAGTTGGTTCAAAAAGTGAGCTGTTCAAATACGGAACTTTGGCGAATAACGTTTTAATATCTACGTTACGTTCGTTTTGCTTGCGTGCAAGCACTTGAAAAAACAAGCTGTTTAAATCATCGTAATCTTTGATTTTATCAAAACTTAGAAACTCGTATGATTTATCGCCTTTGTGATAGGTAATTAGTTGTGCTTCTAAAAGTTTTAGGAATAAAATTCGGTTTATCCATGTAATGCTCAATTCAAGCCCAACATTGAACAGTCGTTCTTGTAAGTTTGCCCCAAACTGACTTGGTTTTTCAAGCCGAGTTATTTTGTCAAGGCTGTCTAACTGGATAATTGCATTTTCAAGAAATGAGCCTGTATTTCGTTCGCCTTCTTTGTTACGTTCAATTAGTTTTTTACTTCCGTCTTTGGTTTCGGTTAATCCAATAATATGAAGTAATTCGCCGTAAAATCGTTTGTCAAGGCTGTTGCTATCGTTTGCAAATGGAAGTTTTAAAAGATGTTGGGGCGAAAATAATTTGAATAACAAAATAAGTTTATTATCGTCTTTTTGGTCATTGTTTCGTAAAGGTTTCTCGTACTCCCGAATATCAAACCAGGTAAACTCAATATCGTGTTTTATGTCGGCAATAAATGGCTCGGCAATTTGTTTATAGAAGAAATCAGTTGTTTTTCCGCCTGAACTCCCATTTTCAAAGTCGATAAATTTCCGAACCAGTTCTTTATTTTGAGCAAAATGCTTTTCAAAAATATGTGCATCAAAAATAAACCATTCATTGATGTTGGTTGCAATCAGATATTTAATTTCAATATTTTTCTGTGTAATACGTTCACGTAAATAATAGAAAACCAATTCTTGAAAAGCTTTCACATTAATTTTTTCGCGGGTCAACATTTCAGCTTTATTGGTTGGCTTTTTGGCTTCAATAATAACACCCACAGAGCTTACAGCCTTATCACCGTTGTGAATTACAAGGTCATTTCGTTCCTTGGTATTTACAAAATGATTCGGGTCGTAATAGGTTTTCTTTAGAAAGTCAATGACGAGGTTTTTATGAAATTCTTCCGATTCCTTGTCATTAATCCTATTGAGCAATTGAATCAAATTGGTCTTGAAACTCTCGATTTCAGTCCTGTTTGGTTTTACTTTCAGAAAGGCTTTATTAAGTGCCTTCCGAGGTTTCAAGATTCGTATTTCCATTAAATAAATACTCTTAAAATGTTAATTATTACCCACAAATATACAATTATCCACGGGTGCGTCGGCAAGAAAACAGCTCTTTTGCAAACTTTGGTCTTGTGTCGGTTGGTGCGGTTTGCAAATGTGCTGTTTTGTCCGTTGGCTGTTCATTATATCGCTTTTTCTTTCTGTCTTTATGCAACAAATTGTCCGCTATGTAGGTCGCCTTTACACTTGGCGTTAACGGACGGAACTATATGCAGTTGGGGATTGCGGGTTGCTTTCCTGTCGAACCCCGAAACCGCTTTTGCGGGCTGCGGACATTCTTGTCCGCACCGAAACCCCAATTGACATATAGTTTTTGTTATGGTGCGTTTTTATCATTTCTCAATATTGTCTGTAGTATTTTTTTCGCTTGACAGATGTTATTTTTCCTTCCTTGAATTCCACGTGTAAGTCGATATTCACTTTGATAAATAGTAATTTTTTGAATGTCTTACCGCAAACTAATAGAAAGTCATATTCTGACTTGTTTTGTGGTAACTCAATAACATCAAACATAAGAGTTGATTTCTTTATTTCCTCTAATTTGTCAAGCTCAGATGGCTTTAAAATATTAGGAATCTTTTGCTCTATCTCTGGGATATATCGCTCAAAGTTGTCTTTAAAATCATTGAAAATGTCAACCTGCTTTTGTGTTAGCTCCTTCTGATTACTCATAAAGTAAATATCACAAAATTTGCCATGTCCTGGAAATTGTTCTATCTCTTGGTAACATTCAGTTTCTCCACTGATTGCATTAATAAAAGTGAAATTCTTTTTTATCGTTTCTATCGTCAGCATATTGTCATGTTTTGGTTTTTATTTAATTGTCGGTTGTCATTTGTCATAATTCCGCAGGTTTTTTAAATGCACCATAACGTAGGAAGCTACACGCAGGTGCGGATTGCGGGCGATTTCCTGTCAAGCCGAAACACGGCCTGAGCGGAAAGATGCACACCGAAAACCACCGTTGCCGCACTTGACGGGTAGCTGAAGTTATTGGCCGTATTTAGTGCAGTTAAAATAATAATAATTATTCAATTTTTATTCTATCAATGCAATATCGAAGTAATTTATTCTAAAGTCATGTCAATACTTGACTATTTGTTTGTAGGGAAAAAATATGGCTTTGTATATTGAAGTCAAAAAAAAACCTAGAGCAAGTCTAGGTTTTATTGGAATATTTTAAAGTGCAGAAACTAAAGCGATTGCTCGAATAGCAGTGCACTGCGATGCAAATATAAACAATTAATTAATTCCACACAATTGTGTGCTAATATTTGTAGTTAATCTTTTCAATAATAATTCTTTTAATGTTCTTGTTATCTATATGACAATCAAATAATTCTTTAATTTGTTTGTCCAATTCATTCTGTCGATTAATGGAAATTTGTCCTAAAAAATAAGATATTACTTTGATACATGAATCTAATGAGCTCCTATCATTGTTGTTAAAGCTAATACTTGGGATAACTGAAATTCCTTTTGGAGTTCTTAGATCAAATAAAACATCTCCGTGCGCACAAATATTCCTAACTAATATAATGGTTTCTAGTAAATTTATAAACTTTGAATAGTTGAGAACACCGAATGCTTCTGAAATTCTTTTTTTTATATCATCATCCTTTACATTACGATATATGTTTAAAATTACTCCAAAAGTTAAGAATTCCAGCGTTTTCCAAGCTGGAGCATACTTGTCATTAATATATTTTACATGGTGAGCCTTTATTATTTTATTGTTATTGATAAACTTTCTATTATAAAATTCTTCAGTTCTGTCTGAAAGTTCCTGATTAACAACTGATGGATCTGCAAACCATGTGGGAGAGTTTTTGTATTTATTAGATACATAGTAAACCAATTTTGTTCTAAAATTTATTTCAATCCTATTTATATATTTGATAAGTGTATTTCTCAAATCCACATCTAGATAATATAAACGAACAACATCTGAGAATTTTGTTCCTTCAATAAAATTATGATCCTTGTCCAATTCAAAAGGATTCCAATAAAATCCCAGTCGGTAATAACCAATATCCAATAAGAACTCTTTAATTTTTGCCTCCTCAAAATCAAAGACCATACCTCTGTCTTTTAGGTATTGTATTTGAGTACCTGTATTAGTAGCTATTCGTCCCATTTTTATTATTCACATATAATGTACTCAAATATAATTATTCATAATGAACTGCAAAAAAAAAATCAAACCCCAATTGTGTTTCAAGTGGCGACAGAAATATGGCCTATAACGTAGGAAGCTACACGCAGGTGCGGACTGCGGGCGATTTCCTGCCAAGCCGAGAAACTGTTTGGGCGGAAAGATGCCCACCGAAAACCACTGCTGCCGAACTTGCGGGTAGCTGAAGTTAGCGGTTCGGGTTTCTTTTCTATCTCTTTTTTTTGTAAAATGTATCTATAATTAGCCTTACAACAAGATATCCGAAAACTCCAATTAACCCAATGAAATTTCTTAACGTTATTTCATTAAATGGAGTCATTACAAGTACTATAATAGCAAATAGAATTGTCATTATAGTCATGTCAATTAGGGTACTTTTTATTGTATATATTTTTCTCATTTTATTTTCTTTTCCATTGATTTATGTTGACGAGTCAACGAAATTTAAAAACGGTGTCCGAGAACTTGTCTCTGGTTGTATTCTGTGTCAATCTGAATATGTACGTTTTAGCCGGAATTGTCTCTCAAAAAGCGAAAACCTGTCAAACCGCATCGACCTAAAAACCAATTTTAAAAATCCGTCGAACAAAACTCGGCTCTGTCGAACCCCGAAAATTTCTCAAGTTGCCCAAACTCAAAATACCTGTCAAACAACGAAATCGTCTTAACCTGCTGAATGGTCAACCTTAAAAATCTGTCAAACCCACAACTGTTTCAAGGAGCGATTAACCTGACCGCTAACGTAGGAAGCTACACGCAGGACGGGATTTTACCCGATGAACTTTCTACGAAGAGCTGCCTTTTAAAATTCAAATTTCCTGTCAACGAAGCACCGAAACCCGGCTTGCGGGTAGCTGAAGTTGTGGGCTCGGTTTTCGGTCACTTGAAACCTTTATATTTTTGTCTTTAATTTTATCTCTGTCAAATAAATTCGCTGTCTGTCAATGAATTAGATGTCAAAAAGCAACATTTTGTCCGACAAATTTTTCGCTGATTTGTCCACGAATTTTTAAAACGGTGTCCGAGAATGCGTTTCAAAATGCAAACCGTGTCAAGCTGAAAATGAACGTTTAAAATCCGTTTGTCTGTCAATGAAACGGGAATTTGTCAAACCCGAAACCATAAAAACCAATTTTTAAAAACCTGTCAAATGGCTCGAAACTGTCGAACCCCGAAACTCTGTCAAACCGCCCGAAACCAAATTTTTAAAATCCTGTCGAACGGCAAAGTCCTGTCGAACTACGAAACTTTGTCAAGGAACCAAAACCGTCAATTTAAATACTTTGTCTAAAAACGAAATCGTTTCAAGGACCGGTTAAACTGGCCCACAACGTAGGAAGCTACACGCAGGGGCGGATTGCGGGCGATTTCCTGTCAAGCCGAAAAGCAGCCCGAGCGGAAAGATACACCCCGAAAACCACTGCTGCCGGACTTGACGGGTAGCTGAAGTTATGTGCAGATTTACTTGTCATTGTCATCGCAAGCCACACCATAATCTTCATTTCTACATTTAATATTTTTTAGATTGTCCATTTGTATAATCCTATTAGTTAATGTGTCAGCGTACCAAGCCATGATAATATTGTCAAAATATTCTGTCGCACTGTCTGTCCGAACGTACGCAATGATTTCTGGGTGGCGAGTAGTGTCAATGAAACAGTTACAGTACGTGAGCCAATCTTTATCTGTTTTAAAATCAACATTAATTGTGTCCAAAATCATAAACATAGGCTTTCCTGGGTCAATACTGTCTATTATAAATTTCTCAAATATTAATACATTTCTATGAGTTAAGGTGTCAAAAACATGAGTGAATCCGTATTTATAGTCAGCATTTATAGACTTTCTACCAATGTCAATGACTGAAGCACCTTGGTCAATATAGTTGCTTAATTGCTTAATTTCATGTCTGTCCCTAAACACAAGTCCATTTAGTGAATTTGTCTTGTCACTAGATGTTTGGCAACTTGAGAAAAAAGCTGTCAAAAAGAATAACGTCAATATGTATGAATCTCGCATCATAATTTGCACATAACGTAGGAAGCTACACGCAGGTGCGGACTGCGGGCGATTTCCTGTCAAGCCGAAAAGCAGCTTGAGCGGAAAGATACCCACCGAAAACCACCGCTGCCGCACTTGACGGGTAGCTGAAGTTATGCGACGTTTTTCTTTGTCAATGTTACTTCTCCGGTTGTTTCTCTGTCAGTCCAATATTCGCCATCCATTTTTGTTACTTTAAAACCTTCAAAATTTAAAATTGTCGAACCATAGTGAATTTCACTTCTCTCTCTAACACTAGCTTTTGGTGTATTAAGGTATGAATAAAATAGTTGTTGAAATCCACGTTCGTTGTCGATGTCAAATGAGGCTCCTATACTATAACTCCTACTTTCTTTTGTCTTAATTTTTACTTGAATGTTGAAAAAGTTCTGAGAAATACTCACTTCAGTTGGGATAGGTTCAAGTTCTTTTCCTTTCCAATTTGATTTAATGTACCCTTCCCACTCACCTGATAAATCTGGAAAAGGGACTAACCATGGATAGAATATTTTCCATTTCCAAGCCCAACCAATAAAAATCATCCATATGATTATGTTGATAGAAATTGTTGTTGATATATGAGTAAGTGCCTTTTGAAAATCAATACTTTCAAAGTTTTGAGTTAATGAAAATATTATTGCATAGACGACAAATGCTAAACCTAAAATAACGAATGCGAAAATTCTTATGTTGTGTCTTACCATCTTAATTGAATTCTAAATAATTCCAAATTTGAACCATATATTGATTTACATCTGTTCTTGACCATTTTCTATGACCACGAAATAAGTAGAGTAATTCAGAAACTTCACCCCATTCGGAGCAGGTTTGCTCTTCTTTAGTTTGCTCGTATAAGTATATGATTGATTGTTTTAAACGATCTGTCCAATTATCATAGTTATTCATAATTCGATTAGGAACATTCCAAATTAAACACTCCAAAAGAAATGAAGTTATATTTTCACTTACAACCTCTCCGTCATCGATCATTTTATATCTAAGTTTTCGGTGAAGCCTTGTAAGTCTTTTAAATCGTCTAAAAGTATCTGAGTTTTTGTCTTTGGCATTTTGAATATGCTGCTTTGGAAAGTTAACAATTCCATATGTTAATTTGTCAGTGAAGAATTTTGCACCTAATTGATAGGAACCGTCTTTATTGTATTGTCTATAATTCCAAGTAGGAACAACATCTGTTTTAATTCGATAAGTGTTTTCCTTTATTGTTATGCATTTGTCATTTCTCTTAACTTCACTTCTTCCGAATTTATTGACTAAGGCGTTTTCAACATCATTTTTAAATTCATAAAATGTATATTCAGCTGGAGGTATTTTGTCAATACCTATGTCGCTTTCGGTTGTATCTGTTGGCAAATCAAAGTAGAACCCATCTGTATATCTAACGGTTATATCAATATCGCTATTAAGTCTGACATTTGTGTCATTAGCATAAGAACCTTGACCAAATGTTTCAGTTGACTTTTTATTTAGCTTTTCATCTGAGTTGATAGCATCCCTGACCATTCTTGCAGAATTCTCAAGTTTTGTTTGTTCGCTATCACTTGGAGGTTTTGTCCAATTTGTCAATGTGTCTTCTGAATACTTTGCCATATCAATGTTGCTGTTTAAAATGTTGCATAACGTAGGAAGCTACACGCAGGGGCGGATTGCGGGCGATTTCCTGTCAAGCCGAGAAACAGCCTGAGCGGAAAGATGCCCACCGAAAACCACCGCTGCCGCACTTGACGGGTAGCTGAAGTTACCGGTAGTTTTTTTATAATTCATTGTCCAGCCTTGTCAATTCACACTCTGCTAGATGTAACAAATGTCCAAGTGAAATTAGTCTTGTTTCCGTTGTGCCATAGTCTAGTTGTTTATCTTTAGTTCTAAGTCTAGCCTTTTCATATAATTTATGAGATAGCTTTCTCCAAGATTTCATTAGACTCGAATATATTTGAATTTCTACAGTCAATCCCAGACAAAATTCTACTTGGCCATGATATGCGAAATAGCCAGCAGCCATTTTCATCTCAGGTTCAAACGCGATACTTCTAATTTTCTCTTTAAATTCCGATTCTTGTTTTTTGTCAGGAAAGTATATGTTATGTCTCTCTAGCCTAGCAGCTAAAAATTTACACGTTTCCATTGTCGGTGTAATAATTTCAGTTCGAACAAGATCCGTAATATGTTCTTGGATATTAGAAATTTGAACTTCTTCTCCTTGTTTGTTCTTACGCCAAAGTTTATTGAGTATCGAGTCAACTGATTTAAATAACAAATCATATTCAACAGTCGTTTTTTTTGCTGTTAGTATCTTAAGTAATGGAAAATCAGTTTCTAGCGATGAACCGTGCTGAATTTTATACTCATTTGAGGCCATTGAACTAACCGATTGTATAATGTTTGATAAGAACATTAATTCATCAGTTGTTTTCTCTTTTAAGTCATTTCTAAATTGTTCAAGTTTATTCTCAAGACCTTTATCATTTTTAAATTTTGTCTCGTGCCAAGCAATATAATTTGCTTTGTCATATTTACTTGGAAATTTCATAAGTCGTCATTTTCAGATAAACCATAAATCTCAACTGTTTTTTCAGCGTGCCACTTTACTTCTAGGCTACAATAGCTTTGAGCAAAAGCATTTTTAACTTTTATTGCATCTTCTATTGTTGCGTCAAAACCTACATTGGAATTATAGAACTGTCCAATTCCGACTATAGCCATAATTTCCTGACCAAGCCAACGACCACCACATTCCCTTTCAAATTGAAACTGTTTATTGGCTAAATCTTGTGCCAAACTCGCAACGTCATTGAAATTAGCACTTTCTCTAATTTCCTGCCATAAGTTTCTTGCATTATTGTAGTAATCAACGATGTCAGGGTCACCTTGAATTAAAAGTTCTAATGTATATACAGCCATTTTTTTATTTTGTTAGTTGAAATTATCACCAACTATCTGTGGGTGATTGACTTTTATCCGAAAATATCAGAATCAATCTCAATACTAATATCTTTAATTGTTACTTTACTGTTATTATCAGCGAAATCAAAGGTTCCGTGACCAAATGCCGGTTTGTTATAGTCATGAACAAAACCTGATTCTTCGGAGGATCCACCCAAAAGTAATTTAGCTGAAAAATCAACGTTTTTGAATTTAAAGGTTTTACTAGGAATATCAACAAAAAAATCTTTTTCAGGTACCGATATTTCCCAATCCTCAACACCATAATTTCCTGGGCTTGTATTGCTAATGACATCCTCCCAGTTACAAATGTTATTCTCTAAATCTTGAATTATCTGTTCTCTAATTTCTTGAAGTTTCATAGTTTTTATTTTTGTTAGAATTTGTTTTTGTAGATTTTAATTAAATCGCCATCGTCATGAAATTTAATTTGTTTTGAGTTTGGATCAATAATCGCATATATCATTTGATATTCTTTGTCACTTTTTTCAATTAATGATTTAGTCAACTTGTCATTCGGAAATGATTCATGATTTTCAATTACAAAGTCCAAAAGTTGGTCAATTGCACTATCCCAATCTGATTTATCTAAATCATTGTCAAACAGTAGTTTTATTTGTCTGCCATTTTTTGTTTGAATTACTAATGAAATCACTAAAGACTGATTATAATTCTTCGATAATTTTTCTGATGATACCGTAGCAGCTATCATTCTAGCTCGAATAAATTTGCCCTTTTCAACTATTCTTTTTAATCCATTTTTTAAAATATTGTAATGGTCTTTCCCTGCTTCTGACAAGAATGCATCGAAATATGGCTTTAAAATATAAACTCCAAATGCAGTTGGAATTATCCACTCAAATGCCATGAAATTTCCATGATCTTCTTTGGCTACTTTTAAATCTAACTTATCTGTGTGAAGATATGAGACTTCCCTCTCAATTAATTCCTCCAAAAATTCAGTTGGATAAGTCAATACAATGTCTGGTATTTTAATATTTTCCATGTTGATTGCGTACTTAAAATTACCGGTAACGTAGGAAGCTACACGCAGGGGCGGACTGCGGGCGATTTCCTGTCAAGCCGAAAAGAAGCCTGAGCGGAAAGATGCACACCGAAAACCACTGCTGCCGCACTTGACGGGTAGCTGAAGTTATAAACTGTTTTTATCTTTCTCCGCAAACAGGATTATACAAATTCCTTAATTCTTGTTCTACAAGTTTTCGCCCTGGCTGTTGTAAATTTGGCGTATAATAAACAGAGACAGTAAGAGTTCCATTACAATTTTTTGTCCAGCAATCTTTTCTGTCATGATTCTCAATGCGAGTCTTTACGCCTGAACTTTCACCAATGTCAATTAAATAATATTTGTCACCAACATTACAATGAATAGCGTAAACTCCCGATTTTTCTTCGAGTCTATCGGTCGAAGTATAGGGTCCTTCAAAAGAATAGTTTCCTACTGTAATTGCCATAATTATTTGTCTTTTGGTTTATAATCGTTGAAGTCAAGGGTCAAATTTCCAGAACAAGCTCCAGAAATCTGAATAAGGTCAAGAGTTGTTTTTCTTGAGGCATTTGTCAATGTCAAGTGCGCTCCTTTACCTTTTAATACTCCTGCAATCTGAATCAAATCTAGCGTAGTTTTTGTCCCTGCGTCTATCACTAAATTGGTGCCCAGTCCAGCTAATTGAATTAAATCTAAGGTTGTCTTCATGTTTCTTCTTTTTTAAATAGTTTATAACGTAGGAAGCTACACGCAGGGGCGGATTGCGGGCGATTTCCTGTCAAGCCGAAAAGCTGCCCGGGCGGAAAGATGCCCACCGAAAACCACCGCTGCCGCACTTGACGGGTAGCTGAAGTTGTAGGGCGGTTTCCTGGACATCAATCGACTTCCCAACTTTAAGTAAAACTGGTTCCAAAAGTTGCTTACCAGAACCAATATTGAGCTCATCTGTAACAATTTGTGGTGGCATTTCTTGAAGTAACTTCTCAACGAGGATTCAAAAAATCTACTTTGCCAAGATTCGATTATGTTTCTAAAATCATTATTTCAGGCAACTTTCAAATTGCTCGTAACTACTATGCGCACAAAACCGTTCAGGAAAAGAGAAACGATAATTGGCAAAGACTTAAAATACCTTTCAAACTACGATAAACTAACCTCTCAATGGTCTAAGCTAAGTGGCTAAATTAGGTTAATAGAAACTTAGTCTTCGCCTTTTATAATAAACTTACAAACAGATTATCATCATTTTTTTATAACGAAAAAACAATGAACTTCATAGGAAATTTATTCATCTATTATTTTATTAATTCCCTTTCTTGCTATTTCTGAGATTTCATCTGAAATATTCAATTCAATTATTTTATTTAAATAAGGCTTGTATTCAATAGAAGGATTTATTGCTAATGAGGCTACCAATGGGTAAATCTTTTTTTGGTCGAATTTATCTCCTTTTAATATCTTTTTTAGTTCTTCTAGCTTACTAGTGTTCTGCAATATCGTCAGTGCGTTCAAATAATCATTTCTAATCACCTTTTTATATTCTTCTTGTCTTGATTTGAACCAATTTTCAAAGTCCAATTTCAAGCTTTTGGCTTCATTTAACACTTGCTCAGACTCCTTGATAATTTTTTTGTTATCCCTATACATCAGAAATGAAAACAAACCAAACAAAAGACCAACGAATGATAAAACTATACTTGTAGTCCAACTAATATATGAGATAAAACTCGTCTTCCCTGTAATTGACTGATTGACTTTTTCATCAGTTAACTTTATACTATTTTTTAAAGTTTCATTTTCATTCTGTAATTTAGTCAATTCTTTACTTAAATTAACATATTCGCTATTCGTTATAATATGAACAACCTTTAACTCATTCTTCTCTAAATTCTGATTATTATCTGGTTCCGCAATTGCAACAACAGACCAAAAAATAATTAATAGGCTTAGTAATAGCTTAATAAATTTCATCTTCTTGTTCTTTCAGCTATTATATTTAAAAAGTCTTTAATGGATTCAGAATCAAGAGGTTTTATAAATACGGGAATATTGCTTAATTCATTTTTTGATAGTTTAATATCAGAGCTGCTCATTGCTGTTAAAATTACAATTTCCAATTTAGGATACAATTCTTTGATTCTTCTAAATATTATTTCACCAGTTGAAAGATCAGATTTCTCATCCTTTAGTGTAACACCTCTCATCATCATTAAATCTAATACTAATAGCTTGTAATTTTCAAGAATTTTCAAGTTTTTCATCAACGAATCAGCGTTGTCCATAATTTCACAATGATGTCCTTCATCTTCAATATGAAACTTTAATTCTTCATTCATAAAGTTGTCATCTTCTAAAATTAGTACATTTGCCATATCATTATATTTAAAAAGTTTATATTAATGGAATTGTTATTTCAAATGTAATTGGATTCTTGTTTGATATAAGTTTTAAGTCTCCATTACTATTCTTCATAATATTTTTCGCAAGACTTAGTCCAATCCCTGTTCCTTCTAGTTTATTATTTATTACATATTTGCCTCTTTTCCTGTCTATGAAAATTTCATCCACTTCATCATCCTCTATTGGAAATCCATAATTTGATACATATATTTTGTACATATTACTAATAATATCCCTTTTCCCATATATTTCAATTGGTACTTTCGCTTCAGTTGAATATTTTGCAGCATTATCTACCAAAGTATTTAAAACAATATTCAATAATCTTTTATCTCCGAGAACATAAAAACCTCTCAAGCTATCTCCATCATGAATAATATCAACTTTCCATTTTGTTCTGACATATTCTTTGGTTATATTAATTATTGGATAAATTATTTCACTTAAAACGTTGACCTTTTCAATTTTTATAGGTAAAACCATTTGGTCATAATAATAGACATGTGTAATAAAAGATAATCTATCACCTAATACAGTAATATCATCTAATCTTTTTTCTACAATTGCCAAAGTATTTTTATCAACATTTCCTTTATTCAGTATCCTTTTAATCGAAATTGGAGATAAACTAAACTTTGAAATTGGAGTTCTAATTTCATGGAGGAAAATACGACTGAATCTTTCTAATTCGTCTGTTTTTTCTTCCAACTCTTTAGTTTTTTCTTCCAATTCAGTTATTTCGGAAATATGTTTTTTAATTAATTCAATAATTCTTAAAATACTAGATATACTGCTACATGCTGCTTTTAGATAAATAAAATCTTCATAGCTCAAACTCCTGATTTTTATATTTTTTTGATCATCTAAATAATATTTGTTTGATACTCTAAGTATACCTTTTACGTCATTATCCCATTTTAAAGGGATTCCAATCCAATTAGTTGAAGGTAATATTTTAGGCTCATCATAAAAATGAGAATTTCTTTTGTCATTTCTCAAATCGTATGAAAATACGATATCCTTTGCTTGAATTGTTTTAGTTGATAATCCATCGCCATCTAGAGGGTATTTTACAGAAGATTTTGGCTTGCCAGAATATTCAGCATTATGAGAAGATATCAACTCTAATTTATTGTCATTTATGATAAAAACTGAGCATGTTTCAAACTTAAATTCATTTGATATCTTTTCTACAACGTCATCTAAAAAGGGTTGATTATCACTTAAATCATATGATGAAGATAGTTGTTTCTCAAATCTTTCCAATGCTAAATGTATAGATTCTCTCTTTTCAATCATACGAGTTTTTATGTATGATTGTATGAATTTTATAGTTTCATCTTTTAAACTAAAGTTTTCCAAGTTTGAATAAAAGTTTAGAATTCCACAATACTTGTCATTGTCTTTAATATCCATCGGGATTAAAATACGGTTTAATGTTTTCATTTTACCAAGCCCGACTTTGTCAGCATATTCCTTTTTAGGTTTTCGAAACTCATATTGCAATCCACTTTCAATAAATTCAAATAATGTTGTATTACTTTTTTTCTCAGCAAAATCTGGACCTGCACTAACAGAAGATGCCTCACGTGTTATGACTTTTGTAATTCCGTTATAAAGCCATAACGAGTATTCATTACAAAAGCAATAATTCATTAAAATATTTAAACATTCTTCTATATGATTTTTCTTTTCGTTAAATAGATTTTCAAATAGAAAAGATTTATTTTTTATTCTAAAATTATTTATCATATCAAGTCCAAGATAATATTCTAAATCCTTATTATCCTGAAAAAGGCTATCTAATTTATTTTTCTTTTTATATAAAACAATTGTTTTTGGATCTCTATAAATATAATAGTCGCAATCTACCTCAATATTGACATTTCGTAATATCTCATTTATAGTCCCCCTCTTTACTTTATTTTTTTCTTCTGGGAAACTTAACATTGCTCCAGTAAAAAATAATGAAGTATTTTCGTTTACACATTCCTTGATTTTGTCTGTAATAAGAAAATAATACTCATTATTTAGCTTTAAAAAGGGTATAGTATCCATTTTATACAATTTGTTATTGTTCTTTTAAATATATCTTGTAATATCAGATTTACAATTACACCTTATTATATTTGTCTGAATTTTTATAACAATCAAATATACAGGCTATTTTAATATATTGGGTTACACCTCTTTTATTTATTTTGAAGTGTCCGTTACCGGCGTTTTTTCATTTTTTCCAATCTTTTGCAATTAGAATTCTTTTCGTTCCTTTCAAATCCCGAAAATCTCTCAAGCTGGCAGAATAGTCAATTTATAAAATATTTCAAGAACCGATACCGTTTCATGTAGCGATTAAACTGCCCTACAACGTAGGAAGCTACACGCAGGTGCGGATTGCGGGCGATTTCCTGTCAAGCCGAAAAGCCGACCGAGCGGAAAGATGCCCACCGAAAACCACTGCTGCCGCACTTGACGGGTAGCTGAAGTTATGCGTTCGTACTTTATTTCTTGTCATATTAATCTAAATTTATTAAAGATTTTTGGTTGTTTGCCTTTAATCTTCGTAAGCTCATACAACTCTTCAAATTCAATTGACAAATTTGTAATTGAATAGACTCTGCCATTCTTTAGTCTAATATTAAACATCATATAGCCCCACCATGGAACAAATTGACTGTCCCGGTGTATTTTCTCAATACTTTCAATATCGCTTTTAAGTATTTTGGTTGACTGTCCGTTTTTACTAAATTCAAAAAAATCGTTTTTATTATTATAGGAGATACTCACATTTATGTCATGTCCAAAATAAAAAAGATGAATCAATATCCCAGGCAACCCAATAGAACCAAATATGAATATTAGCAGAATCTTTTGCCAGAAGAATATGTCAACTCCCAGTATGATAATAATAGCTCCTCCTATTACAAGTCCAAATGGAATTGTCAAAAAGCCACGTTTAATATTTTTGATAAAACTCAATTTATAAATTCTCATAAATTTATTTCAACTGTCAGCTTACTGATAACCAATAGTATGACGCATAACGTAGGAAGCTACACGCAGGGGCGGACTGCGGGCGATTTCCTGTCAAGCCGAAAAGAAGCCTGAGCGGAAAGATGCACACCGAAAACCACTGCTGCCGCACTTGACGGGTAGCTGAAGTTATAAACTGTTTTTATCTTTCTCCGCAAACAGGATTATACAAATTCCTTAATTCTTGTTCTACAAGTTTTCGCCCTGGCTGTTGTAAATTTGGCGTATAATAAACAGAGACAGTAAGAGTTCCATTACAATTTTTTGTCCAGCAATCTTTTCTGTCATGATTCTCAATGCGAGTCTTTACGCCTGAACTTTCACCAATGTCAATTAAATAATATTTGTCACCAACATTACAATGAATAGCGTAAACTCCCGATTTTTCTTCGAGTCTATCGGTCGAAGTATAGGGTCCTTCAAAAGAATAGTTTCCTACTGTAATTGCCATAATTATTTGTCTTTTGGTTTATAATCGTTGAAGTCAAGGGTCAAATTTCCAGAACAAGCTCCAGAAATCTGAATAAGGTCAAGAGTTGTTTTTCTTGAGGCATTTGTCAATGTCAAGTGCGCTCCTTTACCTTTTAATACTCCTGCAATCTGAATCAAATCTAGCGTAGTTTTTGTCCCTGCGTCTATCACTAAATTGGTGCCCAGTCCAGCTAATTGAATTAAATCTAAGGTTGTCTTCATGTTTCTTCTTTTTTAAATAGTTTATAACGTAGGAAGCTACACGCAGGTGCGGATTGCGGGCGGTTTCCTGTCAAGCCGAAAAGCAGCCCGGGCGGAAAGATGCCCACCGAAAACCACCGCTGCCGCACTTGACGGGTAGCTGAAGTTATAAACAGGGTTTCTTTGTCACTAGTTTTAACTTAAATTTCTCATACAAATTATTAGTCTCATGAAAAAATATAAAAATCGATTAATGAATATTTTGTTTGCAATAAAATGGATGACCATTGGATCTATTATTTATCTATTATTTGCAGCATTACTAAAATATCTTTCCAGTTAGAAAGAATGAACGTAACTGCTCCTCCTAAAATGGCATAAATTATTTTGTTTTTAAGTTGTTTATTTTGGAGCCTTAGATTTTTAATATTCAAATCTCTTATCTCATTTTCCTTATCACGAATTTTATTTTGATAGTGAAATTGTTCGTTTTGCAACTTTAAATTCTCATTCTCAAGTTGTGCTTTCCAGTTATTTTGCATTAAAGCATTTTCATATTCTCTAACTGCGTCAAAGCCATTTTGAGTAAAAAGTATTTTAACGCTCATGGAATCTTTAGGTATATTTAAGTATCCAAGACTTTTAAGTTGACTTAGAAGTTTCCCAATTTGATTTGTGTTACCATAAATAGCATGGTATTTCGCTTCAAATCGTCCAAATTCTAATTCGTCTTTATCGTCGCTACATGGGAATTCATGTAATCTTTTAAGTAAATCATAAGTGAATTGGTCAACCATAATTTAATCTTTTTTTATCATATCCGTCAACTAATTTTTAAAAATATGTACAACGATTCAAGTTAGCTGTGTCCCAATAACCTTGTTTATAACGTAGGAAGCTACACGCAGGGGCGGACTGCGGGCGATTTCCTGTCAAGCCGAAATGCTGCTTGAGCGGAAAGATGCCCACCGAAAACCACTGCTGCCGGACTTGTCGGGTAGCTGATGTTAACGCCTAGTTGTTCTTTTTTCCTTAATTTTTTCATTCTTTTTGTTCAGTGTTGGAGACGCTTCGCCACTTCAGTCCCAGTCAAACGGTCAAGTCCGTTCTGTCAAGGCACAAAAGTGTCGATTCGAATATTGTTTATTTTCCCTGCTTTCCATCTCCGTCTATATTTTAAAAACCGATTCCGTGTCAAATGGTGAAAATGTGTCACCGATAAATTCTCTGTCAAAGTTGAGCTTGTCTGTCGATGAAACGAAACTTGTACACTCCAATGACTTGTCACTCTAACAACTCGACTCCAATAACTTAAACACTCCAAACACTCCTAAAAACCTCTAAAAAACTCAACTCTGTCGAAAACCGTTGCCCTTTCAAACAACTACAAACCACTTTTTTGTCAAACTTGCACAACGTTTCAAGTTGCGACTACAATTGGCGTTAACGTAGGAAGCTACACGCAGGGGCGGACTGCGGGCGATTTCCTGTCAAGCCGAAAAACAGCCCGAGCGGAAAGATGCACCCAGAAAACCACTGCTGCCGCACTTGACGGGTAGCTGAAGTTATGCGCTGCCTTTTATTTTTCGTTGTCTATCTGTCAATTCCTGTAATTTTAATAAGTATGTCAGTCCGTCTGAGAGTTTCTTGTCTTTGATTTTGAAATTTGCGTCAATAATATCGTCTGTCAGCTGTGGTGTTTTAAGATTTGTCCCAATGAAGCCAGCAATTGCTCCTGTAACACTAAGTGAAGAAAGTGTTCCTAAAGCAATTCCACTTAACGCAGTATTCTTTATCGTTTTGAGAATGTTTTTGAAACGTTCATCTTTTATTTTCCGAATTTCATTTTTCAATTCTCGAAGTCGAGGGTTTATCTCAGTGTCGTAAAGATTAACAATGTCATGGTCGGTAATTGAAAAATTGTCCTTAAAAAGTAATGTTTCAAGTTTGTTCATTTCAATAGTCCAGTTCTCAAAGTAGTCCTTTGTTTCTTGTCGGAAGGTAAGAAGGTCTTGCAACGGAATTTGCATAAGTGCTTCGTCGGGAATTACACAGTCCATGAGTTTAAGCCCTACTTGTCGTGTTCTTGTATGGCTACCACTATAAATTTGGTTTGAAAGACGAAGCGCAATAAGTTTATTTAAATAAGGATTTATACTTGTCGGGTTACTCTCATATTTATTGCAAACATGAATCACTGATGTAACACGCAATGATTGTTCGGCTGCAATTATTTTAAAAGCAAATAATGCTTCGTCTTTGTTTGTAATTTGAAAAACCTCCTCTGGTCTTGCTATGCTTGCAATATCAAGTGATTTGATTTCGTTTTGATTAGCAAGAAGCCAAGCCCTGTAATCTTGAAATTCTCCGGTTGTAAGTGCTTGCTTTGGGTCGAAACGGTTGTCGTAAATCCAGTAATTTTCAATTCCTTCAAAAATCGTATTTAGAAATTCATCATTGAGTAAATCCTTTTCAAAATACTTTTTGTAGAAAGCAGAGTTGGAGACAGTGTTAGGTGGTTCGTCAACAATTAATTTAACAGGTGAACCTACAAATTCATTTGTCAAGTTACGAATACCTGAAGGCATTCCAACTGTCCCAAAATTGTCTGCAAGTGAAATGGAGGGCCTTTCTACAAAGATTAATTCATTGCTTAATAGAACCAGTCGTTTAAATGTTAGTTCGTCAATATTTGGGCTGTCCGAAAAGGTGATTTTCATATTTTTTCTTATCTAATATTAGTTGTGTTAAGGTTGCGCATAACGTAGGAAGCTACACGCAGGGGCGGATTGCGGGCGATTTCCTGTCAAACCGAAAAGCAGCCCGAGCGGAAAGATGCCCACCGAAAACCACCGCTGCCGCACTTGACGGGTAGCTGAAGTTACCAGCTGGGCTTCTATCTATTTGAATTTGAGTCATTATATTTTCAAATTAGCCAATTCGTTCTTTAATTTAGTTTCAAGGTCTTTTATTGTCGAATAAGGTAGACATCTTTGCCCTCGCGTGTCAAACTTTAAATCACTAGTGTCTTTTACAAGCAAAACTGTTTTCTTATTCTGCCCCCAAGCATAACCAACTTCTAAATACACATTCGGATTTGCAGTCGTTAAGTCGGCAATTACAAAATCTGACGTTGCTATTCTTTCTTTAACAAATTCCATAACATCGCCAGTGAAAGACTGAAGATCAGCTCTCTCGCATAAGTACCCACAAGAATTTACAGCTCCTTGTATGCCGTAATGGAAGCAATCGTCAAACTCAGCGGCAAAAGGCATAGCAACGAAAATTCGTTTTTTACTGTCTGAACTATATCCTGCGGCTCTTAATGTCTCTGCCGAACTTCTCTCTAGTTGTTTTACTCCACCAGATTTTTGAGTAGGTATCTCTGAAGATGGAAATAAATCTTTAAGAACATGTTGAAGTCGCCTTGCCCGTCCTTGTGAACGTTCAACAAAGATTATTTCTGCTAAATTATCAGGAATGTCGTCAGATGAAATACTGTCAAGAATACCAGCTAGTTGACTTTCAAATGCTTCGATTTCATCAAGTCCATAACCTGGTCCATGAATAGTCATTAGAATCGTTTCAACAGAAGGGTCCGAACTTGCTAAAGAGACAAGAGCTTTTCTGCCAAATTCTCGAATTTCTTTGTATCCGAATTGTCTCAACGAAGGCACACCAATAAAAATAATGCTCTTGGTTCTTGTAATTTCTTTGCTGTCAGTATAAAAATAGCCACCAATCTTAGGCAGTCTGTATGTAATTGAATCACCCAATCTCGCAAATTCTCTTTCAATATCACGATCAAGTCCAAAAGTAGCTTGTGCATATTTTAATACTAAGGCATCTGCTTCTATTTGAAAAGCGTCACCATGAATTACCGAAACTTTTACTCCTGTCATGTTATTTGCATTTAATCTTTAAAAAATTGATTGTCAATCGTTGCTCTGCCCTCATAGCCTTGCTGGTAACGTAGGAAGCTACACGCAGGGGCGGACTGCGGGCGATTTCCTGTCAAGCCGAAAAGCTGCCCGAGCGGAAAGATGCACACCGAAAACCACCGCTGCCGCACTTGACGGGTAGCTGAAGTTATGCACCGTTTTCATTTTGTCGGATGACCATCACCATATACTATATTACTTGTATCAACCTCTATCCCAGGTGAATTTGCTAAAAACTCTAAATAATTTTTTTCACGTTTTTCCTTTATCCACTTTACCAAAATAAAATAGAATACAATTATTGTCAAATACGGTATGCTTCTTATCCAATCTATATTAGATACACTAAAGGGTAACTTAAACCCAGGTAAAATTCTTGAAATAAAATGATATAAAGTAAATACTCCAATTATACCCCATGATAAGAATAGTTGGATTCTTAATGAAGTTTGTACTGCATTTTCATCTCGATGTTTTCCAAAATAGTATTGTATATCTTTTAAGTCAGACTGTTTAAGGAATTGTCTCTCAATGTTTGAAATGATTACCAAATTGCGATTGTACCAATAATTTGAATCATAAACATGAGCAATAACCCAGAAGGATAAAAGAATTACGATTGATATTGCAATATCTATTGGAATTATTCCTTTACCCGATAATGCAAAAAATGCAAAAGATCCAATTAGAACACCAATAACTTGCCAAACTAGTTTATGGTGTCTATCAATATCGTTGAACATTTGTTCATACATTTTGATGAGAAATTCTTCTCTATTATCCATGATAATCCTCCCATATTTTGTTAATATTTAAAATGCTATCATTTAGGCAATTCTCATAACCACCGATATGATGTGGAACAAATTTACTACCAATAAAATAATCTCCAAACTGAGCATCTAATGTAAATCTATTGCAGTCGGCACTGATGACATTCATTTCAATAGCTAATTTCCGCTGAACATCGGGTCTCCCACCTAATAGATGTACTTTTCTGCCTTTAAATTTGTTCGGCGGAATCTCAGTTTTCCCATATTTTGATGGAACAGAATAACCAAGAATATAGTTTTCAGGAATTAAATCAAGTTTATCAATTAGCTCAATAGCTTTGGGCACAATAATTATATACTTACAGTATGCTTGTAGAATCTCAGCCTCTCTTAATATGCTATCTAATTCTTGAATATCTTCAATGTCTCTAGCAACTGTCATCATCGGGCAGACTATTTTTACTGCCTCAAGATGCTTGTCAAAACAATAGTTTTTCCAGTCGATGTCGATAAAAGTAACTTTTTTGAACGTTTTAATGTCTCTAAGATTAGTATATCTAGCTCCAACGTGCCAGCCGTGTTTTGATGCAATATCAAGAGTCCTTTTGCTATGATTAATAATTTTTATCATATTTAATTATTCAGTTCTGGTGACATTTCGGGTAGCTTATTAAATGGTGCATAACGTAGGAAGCTACACGCAGTTTGGGATTACGTGCAAATCTCATTCAATTTTGCGGTGCTGCACGAGCGAAACACTGAACTATGTAACTCATCATACGCCCAAATTGACGGGTAGCTGATGTTAGCGGTTAGGTGTTTGTTTTTCAATAGTTTATATTAAACTTCTCATTTTACGGCAAAATGTCTAACGAGAAAACAAAATCAATTACAGAGTGTGAAATTCAATTAGAGTTTGCACACAAGAACCTTATGGCTTATTTATCCAAAAGCATTGATATGCCACTATATTCTCCGTTTGCATGGACGTATATTTTAGCCCTATGCAGGGTTGATGATGCACTTGGGCATAGCAAACTTAAAAGCCTTTACTCAGCTCTTGGTGTCAATTCTGAGATATGATTTTATTGTCGTTAAAGAAAAGTGAACCTGTAAATAACTGTTATCTGTTCTTGTTGTATGACTACCGCTTATTAGGTCATTATAGTCATGGGCGGCACTTAAAACAGCCGCGTTTTTAGTCATTTCGAATATTTTAATGGATTCTTCATCTTCGAACTCTAATGGGTCGATATTTAAAAATTCATCTATTATTTCTTTTATAAAGTCAGCGACTTTAAGTCTGTCTTTTGCTGACATTTGGCATATTAGTTTAAGTCTATTTTCGATAATGTTGTGAAGTTCTAAGCGTGTCATGGTTTTAAGTTTTAAATATTTTTTATAAATTTTAATTTATCGGCAAAATGTCAACGACGAATACAGAGAATAAAATAATATTGGTTCTACATAAATTTGCGATACACAACATTATAAAAAAAAGAGTCCACGTAAGTGTTGCTATTGCACAAACGGTAGATTTGTATAACGAGATAAAGAATATTGTTAGGTCTTAGATTTTGATTAATGCCTCTTGTGGAAAGTCGTCGAATTTAAGTTTATTATTTTCGAACCAAGAACACTCGTATTTGTCATTAAATCCGCTACCTAGTGTTAGATCAATACCAATTTTATCATTTACGATGGTCATTTTCTCGCCACCGCTTTTAAGTGTCACGACGTCACCGATTTTGAATAGTTGTTCCATGATTTTAAGTTTTAAAGGTTAGAATAAATGTTTTTTGTGTATTTATTTATAATTGTTTCTATTGTTATTGCAATGAATTTTGCGATAGACTTTATGTTCGTTATTTATGAATACGTTGGGTACAGAATTAATGGCACATCATTTTATGCAACTCCTTTAGAATTTCTAACAGATAGAAAAGTCCAGCTATTGATGTTGCTATCTGCGCTAATATTATCAGCCATTTCTTACGGCCTTTCGCTTTTATTTTAGCCGCCATTCCGCCATTGAAATAAAGAGCCAGTCCCTTGTTTGTATAATCAAAAGAGTCAACAATTTCTGGATCATATTTATTTATTATTTGAATCAGATAACCCTGATGAATCATTAGTCTTAAAATAAGTTCTGTTTCTAAACCGTGTGTCCCATCTTTATTATAAAAATATGATTCTATGTTTGATGGAGTTGGGTCTTTGTCACAGTCATTTAGATATGACCTTATACACCATTCGTTTATGTGGTCAAACATTAAAGCCTGTTTAATACGAGAAGTTTGTGTCAGGTTGTATGAATGATTTTTAGCCATAAATATGTCAAATTAGGTCAAAGTGTCAAATTATAATACACTATCCACGGAGCATCTACACTTACCGCTAACGGACGGAACTATATGCAGTTGCCGACTGCGGGTTGCTTTCCTGTCGAGCCGCACCGCCGCTGTTGCGGGCTATGCGGCTTGTTGTCAGCACGGAAACGGCAATTGACATATAGTTTTTGTTAGCAGCTGGCATTCTATATAATTTCAATTTTTTCTTTGTTTTTATGTTTCACTAAGCCGAACATCATCACTAATGCTGTCAAAATAATAACTTGAAGAATTAAGGATTTATTGGCTATCTCTAAGTATTGACTGGCAGGAATACTCAAGAACAGAAGTATGGTTATTAGTCCACGAGGAGCAATAAAAAGAAGCGGACTTTGTGGCAACTTGAATATTTTTAACAACAAGGTTCTAATTGAAAAAATACTTGCTGTTATAATTACTGCCCAAATAACAGTGTCGGTATTTAATAATTCAGCCGTTTCAATCAAATAGCCAAAAAGCAAGAAAAATAGAGCTCGTATCATAAATGTTATCTCTGTTGTTATTTCTTTAAATTTCTGTACTTCCAAATTTAAAATTTCGGGTTTAAGTTTTGCTATAATTTTAAATCGTTTTAATTCATCAATATTTCCAATAAATAAACCAAATATCAAAATAAAGATCAAAGAGGGCAGGTGGTATATTTTTGAAATAGAGTATATTAAAATGACAAGCAAAATAATAGGAGTAAATTTAATATGGTGTTTGATTTTGCTTAATAAAAAGGCAAGACATAAAGTGGAAACAAAGGAAACTAAAATTATTAAAAGTATTTGTAGTAAGAAAATGCCAAATGTTCCAGTGTTTAAATTGTCGTTTAAAGTAATATAATTGAAGAATATCACACCGAAAATATCAGATAAACTACTCTCGTAAGTAATGAATTCTTTATTACGTGCAATTAAATTTTTAGCACTTGGAATAGCTATTGCACTACTAATAATTGCTAATGGTATTGCGTTAATTAATCCACTTTTAAATGTTGAACCTCCAAAATAAGAAAAAGAGTACGCTAAACAAAAGCTTATTAGAAGCATTTGAAAGATTGCCATCAAAGAAGATTTTCCAATAATTGTCAATTTAGATTTATTCAATTCCAATTCTAAAGAACCTTCTAATACAATTAAAATTAACCCTATTGTACCTAAAATGGGTAGTATAGGTGTTAAATTTGGAATAGAAATTTCAAAGAAAATTGCAGTTTGTTTTACACCCCAACCCAATAATAACAATAAAATTACAGATGGAATTTTTGTCTTTGACGAACTAACGTCAAAAAGATATGCAAAAAGCAATAATAAACAGATTGTTATTATGATAGCAGTGCTCATATTCGTCTTTATTCAGCAGCAAAATAAGGTAATAAAATATCCTCAAAATTGTATAACCCATTTTTTTTGTTATTTAAATTCTCCGCTACAAATAGAACTCCATTTCCGAAAGCCTCTCTCGAAATAGATTCGTGAATAAGTCGAACAGTTTGATAAGGAAAACCAAAAATTATTTCGTGTTTGCCTACAATCCCTCCCGCTCTCACAGAGTTTATGTCTGACTTTTCTAAGTCTAATGCTTCCGCAATTTTTATTGCAGTACCAGACACTCCTTCTTTCCCTTTAAAATGTTCTTCAATAATTTCAATATCTACCCAAGGAGCAATCTTTTTCAAGAACTTTGCAGCAAAAAGCAAATAATTAACTCCTAATGTTATGTTTGGACTCCAGAACACGACTGTGTTCTCAGATAGCTTTTTTAGTAATTCTCTTTCTGTTTCACCATAATGAGAAACCGCAGAAATGATTTTAATTTGGCGTTCCGCTGCAATCTCTCCATAAGTATAAATACCTGTTGCTGAAGAAAAATCAATGATAAAATCTACTGGATGTTTGTCAAGAAGTTCGGGCATTTTTATTTTAGAGCTTGAATATATCAGTCCTGGCTCGTCTGAGTCCACGCCTAAGAACTCTGGAACACTCCTATTTTCTAAAAGGGAACTCCGTCTAAGAACCCATTCAAGACTAAACTCTTTATTTTGCAGTATCACATTAGCAACTGCTTTTCCTGTTTTTCCAAATCCAATTAATCCAATTCTCATTTTTTGTCTGTTTAATTTATGTAGGGTGTTGTTTAGGACGACTCATGCTTGCTGCTAACGTAGGAAGCTACACGCAGGACGGGAGCTTCCCGATAAATTGCCTACGAAGAACTGCTTTTCAAAATTCAAATTTCCTGTCAACGAAGCACCGAAACCCGGCTTGCGGGTAGCTGATGTTAGCGGTTCGTGCTTCGTTTTCTGTCAAGCTTTTTCCTTTAATTTATCGTAGCTCTCAGCAATTTTCAGTAGTGTTTCCGAATGGTTGAAAATATCGTCCAGTGTCAATATTTCCTTTTTAATTTCCTTTTTCTGGTCGTCGAGAATTGCCAAATATTTCTTGCTGCCATTTAGATAAAGTCGACAAATTGTCTTGCGGTTATTGTCGTCCAATAAGATTGCAAAATATGATTGCGCGTCTCTGTGTGAAATCCTCGATACGCTTATCTTTTGGCGTAAAATTGTTTTTACAATCATAAAACCTTCTAACTCGTCTTCGGTAGTAACAACTTTGCTCTCTTCAACTTTTGTCTGCTCTGCTTGAATTGCTTCTTGCTCTTTAGTCGCTTCGTCTTCTTTTGTCAATGCGGTCTTCAGCCGTTCAGTGATTAAGTCGCTGATGTGTTGCTGGACTGATCTTTTAGTCAAAATTGTGAATTGCTCTAAAACTTTGGCTGTTACAATACTTGGGTAAACTTGACGTGCAAAATGTTTTACAAATTCTGGTGAAGGATTATTTATCTCTTGCTGAAAGAGCTGTTTTAACTCATTTATAAATTTTAACTCACTCGCAGTGTTTACAATGCTTTCAGCGTCAAATATAGTTTTGTGAAACTTTTTTAGCTCTTCAATTTGGTTGTCTTTAATCTCTGAAATATTAAACTCCAAAAATGGTTTTTCATCCATTTTATTTGCATCAACCAAGTCTGAATAAAAACGGTAAGTAATTCCGTTGGTCAACAACCCAAATTTTGCTTTAGAAACATGAAAGTAACGTAAAAGCTGTCCATCGTGAATGCTTAAATTTTGCGCCCAGTGTTTGCACTCAATTAAGATTGTCGGAGCACCATCTTTGAAAATGGCGTAATCGATTTTTTCTCCTTTTTTAAGGCCAATGTCGGAAATAAATTCCGGTACAACTTCGAGTGGATTAAATACATCATAACCCAATGCTTGTAAAAAAGGCATAATGAAAGCGTTCTTTGTCGCTTCCTCTGTATGAATTTGGTCTTTAAGTTTTAAAACTCTGTCACCGATTTGTTTGATTAGGTCTTTGAAGTCCATGGTTTTTATTTTTTAGTTTATAATCGTTTCATTGTCAAAGTTAAGTTTCAAATTGCGATGCCCAATAGCATGACCGCTAACGTAGGAAGCTACACGCAGGGGCGGATTGCGGGCGATTTCCCGTCGAGCCGAAAAGCAGCCCGGGCGGAAAGATGCCCACCGAAAACCACTGCTGCCGCACTTGACGGGTAGCTGAAGTTATGCCTTGTTATTCTTTCTGTTGTCATTTTATTCTCACTCTTAAAAAGTAAAAGTCGCTATCATTTGTCCGTCCATTCTCGTTCATATATTTGTCTATGTCAGCAACTTTCATAATTAGAGACCTGTCTGTTTCCCAAACAAAGTCGACAGGCACCCAAATTTGCTGGTCCAGTTCCAAATACTTTGAAATTGAGATTGGTTCACTCTGATTATTTTCGTGTCTATCTACTCGCCAAATTTGAACGCCGTTTGGTATTCCATCAAATCCATATTCCATTGATAAATTGGCTATAAATTTGTCGTTTGGTGAAATTGATGGAGTATTCCAAATTGTTGTTTTTATACCTGTTTTTTTGTCAATTAAATAGCATTCTGAATATTCATATAACCCAGCTCCAACAATGTAGAATCCGATTTTCTCAAACTGTCCCAAGTAATGGTATTCTTTAATATCTAACTCGTCTGTATTTTGTAAAGTGTCTTTGAATATTACAAACGGGTTCCACATTCTTTCAACGGGCAATTTAATTACTCCATTTACTTTCTTATAAGTTGTTGTGTCAAAATGCGTTTTCTCAATATACGCCCTCTTAGCGTTATTAAAATCGTCTGTGGTGGCATTGGTAATTGAAAACGTTTGTAAACTGTCGATAGCTACTTTTCTATTCTCAACCAAAACAGTATTCGCCGATTGCAAATTCTGTCCGCAAACGGAGAGTAGTATAGTCAAGTATGTTATCAGTTGTCGTGTCATTGTCGCATTTATAATAAGGCATAACGTAGGAAGCTACACGCAGGGGCGGATTGCGGGCGATTTCCTGTCAAGCCGAAAAGCCGCCCGAGCGGAAAGATGCCCACCGAAAACCACTGCTGCCGAGCTTGCGGGTAGCTGATGTTACCGCCCAGGTGTTTATTGTCCTCAATTATTTCTCTGTCAATTTGCTATACTGTTTCTGTCCACCGTGCGTTGGGTTTGCAAGCTCTTTGACAAAGCGTTGGACTGAGCGTTGGCTAGTGTGGCTTTGGCAATGTGCTTGCAAGTGTGTTGGCTAATCAAAACTCTATTTTAAATACTCTAATTACTCTTGTCCATTTGTTTTTCCCATTACAAGTGTGAGGATGAGATGAACACATGCAATTTTTGTATTTGTTATTACAATTCCAGTATTCATCATCCAGTCTGCCACCAGTAGTTTTTTCACCTAATAACTCATAGGTGTCAAATTGACTGAAGTGTCTGCTAAAGCTATCAACTCTGTCGGCTTTAGTGTCTGTAATATAAGGGCTTACACAAACAAAATAGTTTAAACCTTTTTGTGTATTTTCAATTAATCCAATTAGATTGGTAATCGAAAAATCGTCAACGTCTAAAATATTAGAAAAGAAATGAATTTTAATATTGTTCTGACTGCTTTTAACATCATTGTTTTTCAATGAATCAATGTCTTTACATACTGTCCGAATAATGCAGGTTTTGTCAAAGTGATTGACATGCAATGCAGCTCGCTTCAAACAAATATTAGAAGGCTCAATTAGTGTTACACTTTTTATATTCAAACTAATTGCCTTGTTTTCCATATATTCATAAAAAACCATGCTTGCAAGACCTTGACCACAACTCCAGTCAAATATTTCCAAATCATTGTCAATTTCATCAAATGAAATTTTATCTAATGCTGAAAGCATTTTTGCATGGTGGGAACTTCCAAAGCTATTCATGTAAGAATACATCTGAGATTCACTCTCTAATATTGCAACACCACGCCCCAAAGAATTATAAACTTCGTCCTTTTCCGGTATTCCATTGATTTTATTTACAGATATTTTCCGTACAGATTTAAATGTTTTAGCCGTACTATTTAGAATTTTTGAGTATTCTGTATCATTTTCAATCAATAAACATCTTTCCTCTTCTTCAAAAACAGGCTTAATGAAGCCTGTTTTATCAAGCAAATAATCAATAATTGATTGAATTTGCTCAAAGGCTGCATCAGCATCATTTAAATTAATCTGTAAAGCTTTGACAATAGCCTCACTATTAAGGAATGGGAAAAGGTTGTTTGAAAGAGAATATTCTATTTTTGATTTAACTTCTAATGCATATTGAACATGAGGTTGAGTATCTCGGATTATTATTGAGAAATAGTTCAAAAATGTTGAAACTGCTTTCCTATCGTTATCCTCTTCAAGTTCTATAGATGTTTGAAGTTTTTGACAAATCAAGTCAAACCGACCAACAAGAGTTGGAATGCTATCAATATTATAAAGAAATAATAGTGCAGCTTGTAAACGATGTCCAATATTTATTTCATTTTGTTCAAGAACCGAATAAATTCTTGGAGTAGCAGAAATGAAATTATACCTTTCACAAAAATCAAGTAGAATTGAAATAAAAGCTTTGTTGTAGCTTTTATTATAGTCAAGTTGTTCAATTATACTTGACTTAAATAAAATAAAACGTTCAATCGAATCTTTTGAAGCTGAAACGCTGCTATACTCAGAGTTGTAAAAATCACTAACCGATTGCATGTTTTCAATAAGGAATGAATCCAGTGAACCGGCAGAATCAGAAATTGCAAATAGTTTTTCAAATAAGTCCATATCTGCAATTATTACTCTTTAAAAGGAAGTTCTGAATCGGATAATTTGTTTGGAGAAGTCATGAGCAAGACAATTATATTGTCTAACTTCTCACCTTTTCGAACAATAATACCTTTTTCTTTTGCTTCTTTTTCAAGCGTTGTTTTGTTTTTCTCTTTGTATAACAAGACCTGTTCTACCAACTCTTTTGTATTTAAATTTACAGGTGTTTTTATAGGTTCTTCTACTATGGTTTTATTCGTTAATGGTTGCTGATAATGAACGACTGATTCTTTTTTTCTTATTGTATTAGCTTGTTTTTCATTTATCAATCTATCTATTTCAATTTCCAATTTGCTGACTTTAGATACCTCGTTATTTAAACGTTTAATTTCTTCATCTCGAAACGTTATTTCATCGTTTATTTCTTCTAATGTGTCGTTGTAAATAATAGTTCTTATTTTTTCAAAAACATCTTTAAATAAACCTTCATTTTCTTTCTGAAAAAAGCGCTGAAGCAAGTTTGCCAAATATTCTTGCGAAAAAACTTTCGGTTTTTTTTTTCCTGTAACAAGGACATCCAAAACTTGATAGTCTGATTTCCTTTTAGTTGTGTTATTCCTTTTTAATATAGGACACCAGCTATCTAAATATGGAAATGCTTCACTTTTAGGTTCATTAAAACTATACTGGAATAAACTCTCAATTGTATAATAGTCTAGCTGGCTGTTTAGCTCAAATTTCAACTTTTTTTCAATATTGCCTGATTTATACTTGTTACTGAAAACAGAATAACCTCTATTCAAACCATAACATAGAGCAATTAATTCAGATTTGTCATTTTTAATATCCGATTTAAAATTTGATAGTATTAGCCCATCAATTTTTTTCTTTTTTGATTCCTCGCCTACTCCGAAATATTTTAATACAGCTATTATATAAGTTGCATTATTCAATGCATTTAAATCAATGTTTTTTAAATAATCCGTCTTTATTATTTGATTTTCCTTTTTTGCAACTTCATCTAAATCGCTATCATTGATATTTTTTTGCAATAAAGGTTGTATTTGTTTATACAGATTATCATTAAATAAATTCTTAAACGATTTACCAGAATTTAATAGTTCACTTTCAATTGTTAAGTTAAAAACGGCTAAGGAAGAGAAGTAGTTTTCAGAATAATTCATATAATCCTCACCACTTAAGCGCAATAAAGCGAAACCGCCCAATAGGCTATTGTATTTTTTTATAGATAAAGACCAATCCGTTACCTGAATGTTCTCGGGTTTTTCAAGTTTTGATGTATCTGTTGCATCGAACTTAGAAATGATTTGAATTAATTTTTCAGGAACAAATGCGGTACTCATTGTAATGTTTACTATTGTTTGTTCTTTTTGATTTTTGTCTGAAAATATAACAGATTTAACCCTTGAAATAGGAAGCGGCTTTTGATACAAGAAAAAGCCTTCTTTAATATCAATTAACTCATTCAATTCTGTTTTAGTAAAAACTAGTTCAAGGCAGCAATCTGTCTCCTTTGTGCCTAATGATTTAGTTATTAATAAAAAATCTTCAAATTTATTTTGTATATCAATCGGTTTATTTGAAAAGTATCTGCTTGGCATTATGCAAGCATTGCCAAAATAATGAGCTAAACATTTTGAACTTATCGGAAGATAAAATTTTGTTTCCATTATAAACGTTGTTTATCGGTTACTGAATTAAGGAAAGACATATCATTATTCGTAATCAAATAAAGATTACTTCTTGCACGTGTAACAGCCACATAAAAATCTTGCCATTCTAAATGAAATTGAGAAGGTGTATTTTCTATCATTCTATCAAAGTTGGGGATAATTACAGTGTCAAACTCCAAACCTTTAGCAGATTTGAAGGTAGTAATATGCAGATTGCTTATATCCTTACAGCCATTCATTCCTTCATGATACTTTGTACATGTATGCTTTGATGTAACTTTTTCATGAAAATAATCAACCTGTTTTTTCCATGGAACAAGTATTGCAATATTATGCGTGTCGGCTTTGAATGAGTTGATAATATCAAATATTGCTTTATCTTGACTTTCATTACTTACCTCAAATTTGCTTCCTCCAGAAATTAACATTATTGGCAAATCACCTTGATTATTAGCTAATCCTTGAATAGTTGATAGTGGTATATAAGCCTCAGAAAAAGCTGTTTTTGCAAATTGCATTATTCGCTGAGTACTTCTAAAATTTCTACTCAAGGGATAGTTTTTATTATTGGGGAAGATATTACGTAAAACACTTTGACTACAGGAGTTTTCGGGATATAAAATCTGAGCGTCATCAGCGCCATAAGATATTATACTGGAATAGTTTTTTAGTTTTTCATAGTAGTTGCTTGGTAAATCTTGTGCTTCATCAACAATTATTTCTTGAAAAGAACGTGGCGAAGTCATCCAACTTAGTGATGAATTTACATTATTGCTAGCATTAGCATTCTGGCTTTTACTGCACATTTCCAAATACTTAGCTAATGTAGTTGTATAAGTTAACAATTGACTTTTTTTGCCTCTTTGATGATTTGAAATATGTCTCCACAAAGAAACAACGCTTTTACCGGTGCCCGGTCCACCTGATAATGCAATAGCATTTGTTTCATTTAATGCAGCTTGTTGGTCAATTGTCAACTGAGTAATCGGTGGTAAGTTAAAATAATATTCAGCCATATTTTATTCTCCTTTAATCATTTCGTTAGTTGGTTCTTTTAAATGTTTTTTCCAGTTTTCAAGTGCTATTTCCTTTGAAGTATTGGCATAACAATATTCGCAAAGATGTGGGCAGGTGTTGTACTCTCCAATATCTTTGCTAAAAATGCACCCACAAAATTCACGTTGTCCTTTATCCTTATTGTTTTTCTTTTTTTCAATTCCACCTTTCGGATTAAAAATGTCTGGTGGTGCTATTGTTACTCCTAAGAAATCCATTAGTATCTTGTCGTGCTGAAAGAGTTTTATGATTAAATCATCGTCAACACATTTGTTGTGAATGATCCCGTATTTTTCAAGTGGTATTTTTTCAGCACAAGTTCCGATTTCAAGATTCCAATTCAAATTTAGTTTTTGGAGTCCTTTTGCAAATTCATTCATTCGACTTTCATTGAATTCCTGATAGTTGATTGAATTTTTTCTTAGATTGTTTTGAACTTTTTTGTATAGGTTAATATCTGCAAAACTGAAAACCATTTTCTCAGTATATCCGTTCAATTGATTACCAATATTCTCAACTTTGCTCAATAATTCATCAACTCCAATTTTATCTGTTAAAATCAAGGGGTCGAACCTCCAAATAACCTTTTCTTTGCCTACTTTTTCTGATAATTCGATAAAGGTTTCTATTCTTGATTGAACATTTGGCACGTTTGGCTCAAGTTTTTCTTTGTCGTAATCGTTTAAAGTAAATTGAAAATAATAATTAGGAATTTTCTCTTTAATAAAATCGAGATGGTTTATAATTGGCTTTGGATTTTTAGACCAAAAAACCACTAATCTGGCTTTAGAAAAAGTAACGTACAATGAAACTCCATTAAATGGATTTTTCCATCTGACATAACCTGACTTTAGTCTTTCAACAAACCAATCAGCATAAAAAGCTGGAATATCTGTTGATCGACTGGCAGAAATAATGATTGGGGCTTGAGCGTCAACCTTATCCCCATTTTGATTTAAAATCTCTATTTTATCCCAATTCATTTTATGACCCTGAATGTTAAATTTATTCTTTCTCCTATTGTTTTATTAGTCTTAGGGACTTGATGTTGCCAGTAATGTTGAAGTTCTCCTTGCATTATGAAAAGGCTTCCGTGCGTCAATTCAATTTCTAACTTCACTTTTGTTCTGATATGTCGTAATTGAAAATTTCTTGTGGCTCCGAAATTTACAGACGCAATAACTGGATTTCTACCGAGTTCTTTTTCAGCATCAGTATGCCAAGAAATAGAATCCTTTCCATTGCGATATAAGTTTAATAATGCACTATTAAAAACCAAATTACATTTTGTCTCAATTTTTCTTTTAATTTCAATTAATTCACTAGTCCAAGGCTTTGGATTGAGAGTTATTCCTGAAAAAGAGTAAGGTTTATCATTATCTCCATACCATGCTGTTAATCTCGGAAATTTTAAACTTTTTCCATACATTATCATCTCTTCTTGCTTCCAATCAATTTCGTTAATTATTTTTTGGAAATAATGATCTGCTTTTGAACTATCAAAGAAATAGGGAACATAAATATATTCTCCATTTTGAATTTTAATTGGTTCAAAATCATTATTTTTTCCTGCAAATAAATTTAATTGTTCCATTCTGCTAAAATACTTCAAATATCGTGCGTTGGCAAAAAAAACAGCTCTTTTGCAAGCTGAAGTTTTGGTATGTGCGTCGGAGCTTGCAAATGTGCTGTTTTGTGCGTGGGCTGTTCATTATATCGTTTCTTATTTTTCTGTCTTTTTGCAGCAAATTGTCTGCTGTGTAGATCGCCTTTACACTTGGCGGTAACGTAGGAAGCTACACGCAGGGGCGGATTGCGGGCGATTTCCTGTCAAGCCGAAAAGCAGCCCGGGCGGAAATATGCCCACCGAAAACCACTGCTGCCGCACTTGACGGGTAGCTGAAGTTAGGTGCTGGCCTTCAATTCCTCCATTAGTTTACATATCAAATATATAACATTTCGTCAAGTTAAAATCTTGTCTACGCATTTTATTTTTAAGTCAAGGCACAAATGCTGTTTGGGGTTTTAATTTTTTGAGGGTGGGGGTTTTAAAACCTTTCAAGTTACTGAAATGTATCCTTGCGGGAGGGAAAAAAGGCAAGCTCTTTTGCAATTTTTGGTTTGTGCGCAGGTTTCGCGCGAATTGCAAATGTGCTTGCCTTTGTGCGAGGGCTTGGTAGACACTACGCAACCTTTGTTTTGTCAAACCTGAATGTCTGCGCAACACTCGTGATTGTTCGGGCTAATGTCTTGTTCGCATTAGAATACATCTTGTCGAACGTAGGATATGTCTTGGTGCTTTTAGCGCATATCTTGTTTGGTTGTGGACTTGTCTGTTATGGCTTATTATATGGCTTGTTTTAATTAGAGAGATTCTTGCGTGATTTACCATGAATCTTGATTTGTTTAGACTCAATCGTGCCACATGTAGTATCGATTTGGGGTAATTTAGAACTAACCATGAAATAGTTAGCACAAATTATGAATTGTTCAGTAAAATTTTTTAACTTGTATGACGTTTATAAATCAACCAAAGATTACTAACAATTTAAATTCTTAAAAACATGACCAGTCAACAAGAAGATCGTTTGAGCATGTACCTTACTTTTAAGGATTATCAAGCTCTCCACGTAAACATTACAGAAACGTTGCCGAATTATTCGGAAAATTCAACTCTTTTTTTGAATACTATTCCTCAAATTCAATCGATTTGGGAACAACAGAAATTGAGCAAAAAAGGTGTTACTGATAGTAAGAATCAGTTGAAGGAAACTTTAATCGTAACGACAGCCGACTATGCCAGAAAATTAGGTGCTTATGCAAAGTTTACCAACAATGCCAAATTAGCCCAGCAGGTAAAATTTAGTGAGGGCAAACTAAGACAGGTAGCCGATACGGCAGTTAAAAGTTATGGACAGATTGTGTATGACCTTGCCCAACCCTTGGTTGGTTCTTTGGCTCCGTATGGCATTTCCGATGAAACACAAGCTACCCTTGCCGATGCAATTGCGGCTTATAATGATTCGATAGGCAAACCGGGCGCTGAAAGAAGCGAAGGGACACAAATTACCAAGCAACTTGCAACCTTGTTTAAAGCTGCCGATACCGCTTTGGAAAACATGGATGCAGCAGTTGAAATTGTACGTTTAACCGAAGTTAATTTTTACAACGGGTACAAATCGGCACGGAAAGTTATTGAAACGGGAGCAGGTTCATTGTCGGTAAAAGGTTTGGTGACCGATGCACAAACAGGTTTGCCCTTAAAAGGTGTTGCTGTATCGTTTGCCTTAGATGGTGGAATGGCCAAAGCAGCATCAACTACCACTGAACCTGAATTAGTGAAAAAGACCGCAGAAAAAGGTGGGTTCAATATAAAAGGTTTGGCACAGGGGATATATCAGGTTATTATTACCAAACCTGGTTATAAAGAGCAAACTCTAACTTTGAATATTAGCGATGGAGAAATGAGCGTACTTGATGTAAAATTAGATAAAGCTTAAAACAAAGCCCCGCGAATGCGGGGCTTTGTTTTTTCAATAAAATCAATTCATTAATTTTTCTGTATCAGTGACAATATTATTTCATTCAATTCAAACTTGCCTGTCTTCGGATTAACCTTTGTCAACATTTCATTGGTAGTAAATTTGTTGCACACAGTTTTGTGTTTAATAGTACCGAAAAGTTCTTATTTGCAACGATTAGACACATTGAGCGTTAGTACCGATAGATGATTACCTGTACTGAAATTAAATGGCTCATTCTTATTTCATAAATTATCAATTACACTCTTAAGTTTATCAGTAACCTGTTGGGCTACGTCGCCCAATGCCGGGTTTGTAATCGCCTGCATCGAAGCGATTGGATTAACGGCGGCAATTTCAATGTTGTTCGGGCCCTGTTCGATTACCAATACATTGCAAGGTAACATGGTCCCGATTTTATCCTCTGCCTGTAATGCTTTGTATGCAAATGGGGGGTTACATGCTCCAAGTATGGTGTACCGTTTAAAATCTACATTTAGTTTTTCTTTCAATTTATCGTGCATACGGATTTCTGAAATTACCCCAAAACCTTCTGTTTTTAGGGCTTCGGTGATCTGCTGAATGGCTTCGTCAAACGAAGCGTTGATTGTTTTACTAAAATAATATTCCATAATTGATGATTTAGGTATTTTGTTCGACTAAAAATATGGAACCGGAAAATATACTCCCGGTTCCAAGTGAGATGTTTAAGTTATTGCAAATCCGGGCTTCCTAGAAAATTATTTATTCTGAACCTCTTATGGTTACCATCAAGATTTGACAAAGAAGCATCAGTAGAAAATTGACTATCAATCCTGTCAAGTAATTTGTGATTATCAGAGAAAGCCTCCTTGAGATTTTCCAGTGACAAATATTTAATTGGGTCGTTTCCACCCTTACTAAAATAATATTTTGTAACTCGCTTTGTACCATTCTTCGGTGAAATACTTTGGAAAACATCAGATGTATAAATCCAGATAGCGCCTTTCTCTGCTAAAGGAATATGTCTTTTCCCCAAAAAACGATAAAACTTTCCGTTGCAAAGTTGATACCCAAAGATTTCAGTTTTTCTATAATTACGTTTTTCTCCGTTATCAACAACAGTTATATAATCTTTACTGAAAAAATCATTCGACCTTATTCTCCCTTTTTCATTTTTACAGTCAATTGAAGCTTCCATTTTTCCATTTATATAATCTGCATAGGTCTTGTAGACCCCACCTGTTTGAGCATTTAAACTTAATCCAGAAGAAATAAATGCAATTAATGCCAGAATTAATTTATATGTTTTCATAATAATACTATTTAATTACAACTTAAGCTTTTTCAATTATAAAGTGTATTTAGTGGTAATAAAAGTATTATTTCAACAGCGATAGACCATCAATTGGGCTGTTGTGAATACATATTTGAATAAAGGTAAATAATATGTTCTTAGGATAGGATATTTTTTACTTGAACAGTTATATGGATTGGAGTTGAGATGAAAACAAAGATGCTTGAATGTTATCTTTTCCGAAACTTGTTTATAGTCATTAACGATAAATTTATCCTGAACCTTGACTAGAATAACTTTTTTGTGACATCCGCGACAAGGATTATCACAACAATTAACCGAAGTTTTTTCAATGTATATGGAAACCAGTTTGTTGTAGCAAAAATTTTCCTGTATAATCAACCCTGAAGTCGTCAGCAAAAAAAACAGGACGAAAGCAATATTTACTGCCTTTTTAAACATCTCCCAATTTTTAGTTAAAGGTACACTTTTATTATTTCTTTAATATCCGTATAGCATTAAACACCGCGATCAATGCTACTCCCATGTCGCCAAATACCGCTTCCCACATGGTAGCTATACCGAATATGCCAAGAATTATAAATATTGCCTTTATGCCCATAGCAAACAAGATATTCTGCCACACAATGTTTCTTGTTCTCTTTGCAACATCAATAGCTATGGCGACTTTAGCTGGTGAATCGGTCATCAGCACTACATCTGCGGTTTCGATTGCAGCATCAGAGCCAAGCGCTCCCATTGCTATCCCAACATCCGCCCGGGCAATCACAGGAGCGTCATTTATACCATCACCCACAAAAGCCACTTTACCTCCCTTGCATTCTTCCATCAAGGTTTCGATATGTTTTACCTTATCTTCGGGTAACAGTTCGTAGAAGTATTTGTCGATATTTAATTTTTTGGCAAAGGCTGCTGCTGCAAATTTGTTGTCGCCGGTCAGCATTACCGTTTGAATATTTTTTGCTTTTAGTTTATCAATCGCTTCAATGGCGTCATCTTTCAGTGTGTCTGAAATAATTATATATCCTGCATAAACAGTATCAATGGCTATATGTACCACTGTGCCTTCCACGCTACAAACCGGATGTTCAATATTTTCTTTATGGAGTAACTTATCATTACCGGCAAGAACGGTTTTTTCGTCAATTACGGCTTTGATGCCATGCCCTGAAATTTCATCAACCTTGTTAATTCTTTTGCGTTCAATTTCTTTTCCATAAGCATCTGAAATTGATTTGGCAACAGGGTGGTTCGAATTGGTTTCTGCATAAGCAGCATATTCCAATATTTCTTCCTTTGAATAGCCATTTGATGTAACAACTTCAGTGACTTTAAATTCGCCTTTTGTGAGTGTGCCTGTTTTATCAAATACCACAGTTCTTACTTGCGTTAACGCATCCAGGAAATTGGAGCCTTTTACCAAAATTCCTTTACGCGAAGCGCTGCCGATGCCACCAAAATAACCTAGCGGAATACTTATAACCAATGCACAGGGACAGGAAATTACCAATACAACCAGTGCTCGGTAAATCCAGTCGCTGAAAGTAGCACCGGTAATAAACAAAGGCGGTAGCACAGCCAGCATGAGCGCGCCAAAGACTACAACCGGGGTATAATACTTTGCAAATGTGGTGATGAACTTTTCGGTTTCTGCTTTTTTTGATGATGCGTTTTCGACCAGTTCAAGAATCTTCGAAACGGAAGATTCACTGAATATTTTGGTAACCTTGATTGTCAACACTCCGGTTTGATTGATGGTGCCGGACATAACCAAGTCATTTTTTTTCATTTTTCTTGGCACACTTTCGCCGGTTAGCGCTGATGTGTCAACAAATGAATCCCCATCAATTACTTCTCCATCGAGAGGGATTTTCTCACCTGCCTTGACAATGATGGTATCACCCGCCTTAACCTCTTCAGGGGAAACTTTTATTATTTCTCCGCCGACGAACAGATTTGCATATTCTGGCTTTATTTCGAGCAATGCTTTAATTGATTTTCGGGAGCGGTTAACAGCAATATCCTGAAACAATTCGCCAATTACATAAAACAGCATTACTGCCACTGCTTCGGGCATTTGGTCTATTGCAAAAGCCCCAAGCGTGGCAATAGCCATTAAAAACTGTTCGTCAAAAAATTGCCCCCTGACGATATTTTTCACAGCCGATGAAATAACTTTCCAACCTACAATCAGATAGCCAGTGCCAAATACCAGATACTCGCCAATGTGAAAAGGTGTATCATGAATTTCTTTTTGAAATATCATTCCGGCAACTAAAAGCAGAATACCTGAAACTACTTTAATTATAGTCCATCTGTTTTCAGCGAGTTCACTCGTTGCAACTATTGTTTCCCTTTTATCACTATCCTCTACTTCAACCTCCGGTTCAATCTCTTTGATACGAGCCTTAACCTTTTCAAGATTATCGGTATCAATAGTCATGGTTGAATTTGCAAAATTCACAGCCACAAATTTTACTTCGCCCAGCTTTGTCAGGTTGTCTTCAATCTTTGATGCACAATTGGCGCAGTCGAGATTTTTTAATTTATATTTTTTCATTGCTGTGGTAATTATCGTTTTACAGACACTCTAAATTTTTAGTACAAATTAGCTGACTGTTATTTTATAAAGGCTGCCCCATTAGACGGACAGCCTTTAAACCCATATTAGTCTATCCCATTTCCCAAACCGGTACCCACTTTGTAAACTTTCTCAACATCTGAAACATAGATAATACCATCGCCAGGATTACCTGTCCGTCCGATAGAAGAAATTATACTAACGATATTTTCTACCTCAGATTCAGCACATATAATTACAATAATGGCTAATTTACTGTCGGTAATTGAAAAATGAGTTGAAATCGAAGAGTCATTATCCTTAAAATTTCCCGTTCCTTCTGCCATTGCGACTGTTAAATTCGGGTAACCAGCTTCCAGTAATTGATTCAAAATATCATTTACTTTAAACGGTTTTACTATTGCTTTTACTTCTTTCATAATCTTTATTTTAAATGTTTAGCAAGCCATTTCACCGGCATTTTTCTTAGCCGAAAGCAGGTTGTACGCGCCTTTTATTACAACCTTTGCCGTACTGATATCAAAACCTTCAGGAAGTTTAATTTCGGTAAACCCGCTGTCTGAAACTCCTTTTTGTACTTCAATAATGCGGTATTCGGTAAAAGGTTGTCCGGCCTCTTCCTTGTTTTTCTCAAAGACGAAAATGTAATCCTTATCGTCAAAACTAACAATGGCATCCGAAGGCAGGGCAGTAACCTTGTTGCTTGATGATTCAATAATGGCATTCACGTACATACCGGGCAACACGTTTTTACATGTGCCCTGAACGCTTGCATACACCTTATAGGTTTTGTCAGCATTGATCGACTTACCGGTTTGGTAGATCACAGCTTCGTGCTGTTCGGTTTCATTATTAATAAAAAACCGGATTTTTTGGCCTGTGGAAACTTTATCCGCATCTTTTTCGAATAAGGTAAGCTCAAGGAAAAGTTTGTCGCTGTTAACAATCTCGAACAATACATCCGAAGGGGAAACGAATTTGCCAATGTTCACATTTACTGCTTTTACAAAGCCGGAAATAGGTGAAAGCAAAGCTACCGAACTACTGATATCATCTTCGTGCAGATTGGCCGGATCAATACCGATCAATGCCAGTTTTTGCTCCAATGCTTTTACCTGTGTTTTAAGGCTTTTGTAATCGGTAGTAACTTGTTGCATATTCTTTTGCGAAGAGACATCGTTCTTGTACAATTCGCTTTGCCTGTTATATTCGGCCTCTGAATATTCGAACTTGTTTTTTGCTTCCAGATATGCTTGCTGAATATCAACAAATTCCTGGTTTTCGAGTATTGCCAGGGTTTGCCCTTTGCGAACAGCATTGCCAGGCATTAGGGATGTGCTTTTAACAAATCCACCCAATGGCATGCTGACAGTGGCCAGATTTTGAGGGGCAAAGGCAACTGTGCCGCTAACTTTGAGAGTTCCACTTAACGAACGTTCTTCAATTGCCCCGGTTTCGATATTGGCCAATTTGATTTGATCCCCCCGTAACTCGACAATATCTTCAGGTATAACCTCTTCCTCTTTGGTTTCGGCAGCGCTTTTTGTGCCTCCGCTGCATGAAACTAAACTGATCAGGAAGGCTGAAATAATAATTGTTGCGATGAATCTATTCTTTGTCATGATAGTATTGTTTTAAAATATTTTACCTGTAATAAAGTCAATTGAAATGATGGTTTGATTATAGTTGTTCAGTGCATCGAGGTAGTTTTGCTTGATGCTCAATGCCCTGTTGAGCGTGAGAATATAATCGAGATAATCCAATGCCCCGGCTTTATAGCTTCGTGTAGCCTGATCGATGATCATATTGGCTTCGGGGATAGCTTGCTTCTCGTAATAAACCACACTGTTGTTGTATTTGCCATTTTCGGCAAGCAATGATTGGTAACTGCCCGAAAGCGACTTGTTGTAATATTCGGCATTTATACTGGCCACCTGTTCTTTCAGCTTTGCAGCTTTCGTTTTTGCTGTAAAAGGCGCAAACCACAGAGGTATAGCAATTCCTGCCTGTACGCCATTAAAACGGTCGCCCGTACCGAAAGTTCGGGGTATGCCGTTCACATCCTGTGTGCCCTTTATGGTTTGGCTAAAATAACCTACGTTAAAATCAGGCATCATCCGGCTTCGTTCCAGATTCTTTTCGATGTGCGAAACATCAACCTGCTGTTGCATATACCCAAGCGAAGGGTTGGCAGCAATAGCAGAACTGTCAGGAATGAGAACAGAATCAAGACGACGAAGCACTGTGTCAGCCAGATGTAGGGCAATTCCAGTATTCAAAAGTGTTTGTAATTTTTGCCTGAAAATATCCACATCAGCCGTATTTTGCTGCAACTGGTTTTTCACTTCGAGACTTTGCGAACGGGCTGAAATCATTTCAAGCCGGTTTGTTTCGCCTATTTTAGCCCTAAGCTCGGCTGCTTTGAGGAAACCCGAAAATAAACTGTCCTGATATAACAAGAGACTTTGCTTTGAATACAGATAGGTTAATTGCCAATAAACCTGTTTTACACCTGTGGCAATTTCGAGCTGTGAAGCCTTCAACTGCCATTCGCTGCTTTTGATATTTGCCTTTGCCAGTTTGTTTTGGATAATGTAAACAGTTGGAAAAGCAATTGACTGTGACAGGGTAAAGCTATTGTCTTTGCTGTACGAATTAAACTGACCGAACTCTCCGTCAATCGCTGTTTTGGGAATGTCCCACGATGCACCTTTTAGCGCTTTCTGAACATCGACCGAATAAACAGAAGAGCGGATCGAAAGGTTGCTGTCCAACGCCGTCTGTATCGCATCGCGCAAATTAATAGTCTTTGTTTGCTGTGCCTTTACGGTACTAAAAAATGATGAGCCAATAAATAAGAACAACAATAGAGACATTATTTTCGCAGATTTCCGTTTAAATGAAAGCCTGAATTTTCCTGAAGAAAAGATGATATAAAAAACAGGCAAAATCACCAAGGTCAGAAAAGTTGCAGAAATCAAACCGCCAATAACCACAGTTGCTAAAGGCTTTTGAACTTCAGCACCCGCCGAGGTTGACAATGCCATAGGGAGAAAGCCAAGTGATGCCACGGCAGCCGTCATAATAACCGGACGTAAACGTGTGTGCAAACCTTGACGGACACGTTCGTAAATATCGGTAACACCTTCTTGTTCGAGGCGGTTAAACTCTGCTATCAGCACAATGCCATTGAGCACTGCAACACCAAATAAGGCAATAAAACCAACACCTGCCGATATCGAAAAATTCATGTCACGAAACCATAGTGCAAATACGCCGCCAATGGCCGACATCGGTACAGCCGTATAGATTAGCAATGTTTGTTTTACCGAATGGAAGGTAAAAAACAACAACACAAAGATCAGAAGTAATGCAACAGGAACAGCAATTGCAAGCCTGTTCTTTGCAGCAACGAGGTTTTGAAACTGCCCCCCATAGGTTACATAGTAACCTGTTGGTAGTTGTACTTTTAAATCCATTTGTTTGGTTACTTCGTTAATCACGCTTTGTACATCACGGCCACGGACATTAAACCCAATGGTTATACGTCGTTTTGTATTTTCCCGCGAAACTTGAGCGGGACCCGATTTAATCTGAATATCGGCCACCTGTTCAAATGGTATCTGTCCTCCGTTGGGGAGCGCCACAAAAAGGCTTTTTACATCGTCGAGACTTTTACGGTAATCTTTATCTAAGCGAACCACCAGTCCAAAGCGTTTTTCTTCGTCAAACACTACTCCTGCCTGGCTTCCGGCAAATGCAGCCTTTAACACCACGTTGACATCTTCAACTGAAAGTCCGTATTGGGCCAGCCGGTCGCGGTTGTATTCCACCTGAACCTGTGCCAGTCCGGTCACTTTCTCTACATTAATATCCTCAACGCCTGCAATTTGCTGAATAATTTTCTCAACATTGGCGGCCTTTTCGGCAAGTATGTCCAGGTCGTCGCCAAATATTTTTATGGCAATATCCTGCTTTGATCCTGAAAGTAATTCATTAAAACGCATTTGTATTGGTTGTTGAAACTCGAATTTCACACCAGCCAATGGGATCAAAGCTTCTTCAATTTTTTCCACCAGTTCTTCCCGGGTTTTGGCCGATGTCCACTCGTCTTTATCTTTCAGGGTAATAATATAATCGCCTGTTTCCATCGGGGTGGGGTCGGTAGGAATTTCACCCGCACCGATTTTACATACGGTATGTTTTATTTCAGGAAAATTGTCTAGCAATATTTTATTGGCTTTCTGAACCATTTCGACAGAATTTGAAAGGGAACCACCCTGTAAGGTAATTACACCTGCTGCAAGGTCGCCTTCTTCGAGCTGTGGTATAAACTCACCACCCAAACGGAGAAACAGCAACAAGCTAAAAATGAACAAGGCAATAGCCGATACAGAAACAAGCAATTTACGCCGGAGCGCAAATGCAATCACCGGGTTAAATGCTCTGTGAAAACCATCCATCAGCCTGTCGGAAAAATTGCGTTTGTGTTCGGTTTTTTTGCTTAAAAACAAAGCAGAAGCCATTGGTACATAAGTAAGCGAAAGGATAGCTGCGCCTAATATGGCAAAAGCCACCACCTGCGCCATTGGGCGAAACATTTTACCTTCAATGCCAACCAATGCCATGATTGGAAGGTAAACAATCAGGATAATCACCTGGCCAAAAGTGGCCGAATTCATCATCCGCTTGGCCGAATCAAAAACATTTTCATCCATTTGTTGCTGATTAAGCCTTGCCACACCCGGATGGTGATGTTTACTCATCGTTATTCGGTGTACTACGCTTTCAACAATAATAACCGCACCATCTACAATCAAACCAAAGTCGATTGCCCCCAAACTCATCAGGTTGCCCGATACACCAAAGAGGTTCATTAGCGATACTGCAAAAAGCATCGCCAATGGTATTACTGATGCTACAACAAGACCGGCGCGTAAATTACCCAACAACAATACCAGTATGAAGATTACAATTAATGCCCCTTCTGTCAGATTTCTGGAAACGGTTCCTATGGCACGGTCTACAAGGTCGGAACGACTCAGGAACGGTTCAATTGTAACCCCTTTAGGCATTGATTTTTGAATAGATTCGATGCGTGTTTTAACATTGTCTACAACTTCATGGGCATTTGCCCCTTTGAGCATCATCACCACACCTCCAACAGCTTCGGTAGTGTCCACCACCAAAGCGCCGTAACGTGTTGCACTGCCATATTGAACAGTTGCCACATCGCGAATCAAAATAGGAATTCCTGAAGAACTGGACTTAACTACAATCTTTTCAATATCCTCTATGGTCTTAACCAGACCAATACCACGAATAAAATAAGCGGTGGGTTTTTTGTCGATGTAAGCGCTCCCCGTATTTTCATTGTTCTTTTCGAGGGCTTGAAAAATATCATTAAGTGTGAGGTTCATCCCACGGAGCCTTTCAGGATTTACAGCAATTTCGTATTGCTTTACAAAACCTCCATAGCTGTTAATGTCAGCAACACCGGGTGTTCCGAGCATCTCGCGGCGAACAACCCAATCCTGAATGGTTCGCAGTTCCATTGGATTGAATTTCTTCTCCAACCCTTTATCAACGGCAAGCCGGTACTGGTAAATTTCGCCCAATCCTGACGAAATTGGCGCCAGTTCTATTTTCGCAAGACCGGCAGGGATCACGTCCTCGGCTTCTTTAAGCCTTTCGCTCAATTGTTGCCTGGCCCAGTAAACATCTACACCGTCTTTAAACACAACAGTTATAACCGATAAACCCAGGCGGGAAATGGAGCGAAGCTCGATGGTATTGGGGATATTGGCAACCGCGACTTCAATAGGCGCGGTAATAAAACTCTCAACCTCCTGTACCGCCAAAGATGGCGCAAGTGATATAATCTGCACCTGATTATTGGTAATATCGGGGATTGCATCAATGGGCAAACGGCTAAGGGAATAGGTTCCCCAACCGATTAAAGCGACCACAAACAGGCCGACAATAAATTTATTCTTTATCGAAAAATGAATGATACGTTCTATCATAATTTATGGATTAATTTATTTTACATGTACGGTGAAAAAGTGATAAATCCTGGCAATAATTCCTATAAAAAGTAAAGAACAAGCCAGAAAAATGAAAAACCATTTTACTACTTCTTTAAACCGGAGTTTCTTTCTTTTTCGTTTCTTTTTAATCTCTTTTGGGCTAATTCCACGGCCGCTTGCGGTGTATCTTGCTTTTGCTTTTTTGGGTTGATACTCCGTTCGCTTGCGGCGGGGTAGTTCATTTTTTGGTCTCAATTTTCAATTGTTTTAAATGATATTAAATCATGGTTTTAACAATGGAAGTTATTAGAAAATGGACGTAAGTACACGGCCAAACCTTTTTATACTGCTAAAAGGAAAGACCCACTTTAAAAATTTGAAGAAAAATTAATGCTTGGGAGGAATCAGAAAATCAAATAAATCGATACTGTTAAAAATCTGGAATAAATCAATATGCCTGATTTCTATTTCAATAGCGGGAAAAGGTACTGTAATACCTGAAACAAAAAAGTTCGAATGACAGCACTGGCAGGTACAAAATGGAGAACAATTATCAAAATCATTTTGATGATTGCTGTTATCAGTATTTTGAGATAGTTCAGTTTTTTGCAAAGCGTTTAGGTTCGTACCATCAGCACATGGATGTATGGCTAGGGTAAGAACAACAACTGCTAATATGTATGCAAAAAGTTTCATCTGTGATATTTAACGCCAAAGATAGAAAAAAGTTGATGCAACCGAGTTGCAAAGTTATTTCTGGCAATTGGAACAAACCCCTTTCACAACCATGTTAATATTTTCAAGGGTAAACTCCACAGGAAGGTTCACTGAAGGAACAGGAATATCGGTTAAGCAATACGTTTGCTTGCATTTGGTGCAAAGGAAATGAACATGAAGATCTTCCGGGTGGCACTGACATGTCTCACGGCACAAGGCATATTTCACCGAACCAGTACCATCATCGATACTATGAATGAGCTTGTTTTCTTCAAAAGTTTTGAGTGTCCGGTAAAGGGTAACCTTATCTACTTTCTCAAATTTTTGTTCCAGGTCGGCTAAACTAATGGCTGCCGATTGTTCGCTCAAAACCTTTAAGACCAACTCGCGCATAGCGGTTGGTTTGATATTTCTGTTTTCTAATTTGGTTTCGTTCTCTTTCATAAATCAATGATACAAAAGTAAACCAATAATTTGCTGTAAAAGTTCATTAACCTTTTTTAGTTTCTGTCAAGTTAGCGATGTCCTACGCACAAGGCAGGCGCGAGGGCAAAAAAAACAGCTCTTTTGCAAACTTGGGTTTTGGCGCGGTTGGCAAGTTTGCAAATGTGCTGTTTTGTGGGTGGGCTGTTGATTGTCCCATTCCTAATGCGCCCAAAAGGCGCAATGCGCGTGGGGTAAAAAAAATTAAAACCCCTTGCAAAGAGGTTTCCAAAAGCATTAATCCTATCTGTTTTTTTATTTTTAGTCATTGTCAAGTTAGCGAAAATGTGTCAAAAAGCGGCGTTTGGCTTGCACCTAACGGACGGAACTATATGCAGTTGCCGACTGCGGGTTGCTTTCCTGTCGAGCCGCACCGCCGCTGTTGCGGGCTATGCGGCTTGTTGTCAGCACGGAAACGGCAATTGACATATAGTTTTTGTTAGCAGCTGGCATTCTATATAATTTCAATTTTTTCTTTGTTTTTATGTTTCACTAAGCCGAACATCATCACTAATGCTGTCAAAATAATAACTTGAAGAATTAAGGATTTATTGGCTATCTCTAAGTATTGACTGGCAGGAATACTCAAGAACAGAAGTATGGTTATTAGTCCACGAGGAGCAATAAAAAGAAGCGGACTTTGTGGCAACTTGAATATTTTTAACAACAAGGTTCTAATTGAAAAAATACTTGCTGTTATAATTACTGCCCAAATAACAGTGTCGGTATTTAATAATTCAGCCGTTTCAATCAAATAGCCAAAAAGCAAGAAAAATAGAGCTCGTATCATAAATGTTATCTCTGTTGTTATTTCTTTAAATTTCTGTACTTCCAAATTTAAAATTTCGGGTTTAAGTTTTGCTATAATTTTAAATCGTTTTAATTCATCAATATTTCCAATAAATAAACCAAATATCAAAATAAAGATCAAAGAGGGCAGGTGGTATATTTTTGAAATAGAGTATATTAAAATGACAAGCAAAATAATAGGAGTAAATTTAATATGGTGTTTGATTTTGCTTAATAAAAAGGCAAGACATAAAGTGGAAACAAAGGAAACTAAAATTATTAAAAGTATTTGTAGTAAGAAAATGCCAAATGTTCCAGTGTTTAAATTGTCGTTTAAAGTAATATAATTGAAGAATATCACACCGAAAATATCAGATAAACTACTCTCGTAAGTAATGAATTCTTTATTACGTGCAATTAAATTTTTAGCACTTGGAATAGCTATTGCACTACTAATAATTGCTAATGGTATTGCGTTAATTAATCCACTTTTAAATGTTGAACCTCCAAAATAAGAAAAAGAGTACGCTAAACAAAAGCTTATTAGAAGCATTTGAAAGATTGCCATCAAAGAAGATTTTCCAATAATTGTCAATTTAGATTTATTCAATTCCAATTCTAAAGAACCTTCTAATACAATTAAAATTAACCCTATTGTACCTAAAATGGGTAGTATAGGTGTTAAATTTGGAATAGAAATTTCAAAGAAAATTGCAGTTTGTTTTACACCCCAACCCAATAATAACAATAAAATTACAGATGGAATTTTTGTCTTTGACGAACTAACGTCAAAAAGATATGCAAAAAGCAATAATAAACAGATTGTTATTATGATAGCAGTGCTCATATTCGTCTTTATTCAGCAGCAAAATAAGGTAATAAAATATCCTCAAAATTGTATAACCCATTTTTTTTGTTATTTAAATTCTCCGCTACAAATAGAACTCCATTTCCGAAAGCCTCTCTCGAAATAGATTCGTGAATAAGTCGAACAGTTTGATAAGGAAAACCAAAAATTATTTCGTGTTTGCCTACAATCCCTCCCGCTCTCACAGAGTTTATGTCTGACTTTTCTAAGTCTAATGCTTCCGCAATTTTTATTGCAGTACCAGACACTCCTTCTTTCCCTTTAAAATGTTCTTCAATAATTTCAATATCTACCCAAGGAGCAATCTTTTTCAAGAACTTTGCAGCAAAAAGCAAATAATTAACTCCTAATGTTATGTTTGGACTCCAGAACACGACTGTGTTCTCAGATAGCTTTTTTAGTAATTCTCTTTCTGTTTCACCATAATGAGAAACCGCAGAAATGATTTTAATTTGGCGTTCCGCTGCAATCTCTCCATAAGTATAAATACCTGTTGCTGAAGAAAAATCAATGATAAAATCTACTGGATGTTTGTCAAGAAGTTCGGGCATTTTTATTTTAGAGCTTGAATATATCAGTCCTGGCTCGTCTGAGTCCACGCCTAAGAACTCTGGAACACTCCTATTTTCTAAAAGGGAACTCCGTCTAAGAACCCATTCAAGACTAAACTCTTTATTTTGCAGTATCACATTAGCAACTGCTTTTCCTGTTTTTCCAAATCCAATTAATCCAATTCTCATTTTTTGTCTGTTTAATTTATGTAGGGTGTTGTTTAGGACGACTCATGCTTGCTGCTAACTAGTAAATAGTATCATAAACTTACTACTTTTCCAAAACTTTTTCATCTGTTTAACAAATTTATTTTAGCATTTTAATATCTGGCTTTCCGGGCAACCGATCGAGCGGACTAATAATGTTTTTCGCTGCTTGTGGAGTAACATGAGTGTAAATCATGGTGGTTTTTATACTGCTATGCCCTAACAATTGCTGTATGTAGCGAATGTCGGTTCCACCCTCCAGTAAATGTGTTGCAAAACTATGCCTGAGGGTGTGTACCGTTGCTTTCTTTTCGAGTCCTGCTCTGGTCACAGCATTCCTCATAACTGACTGTACCGTACTGGCGCTCAACGCCTCACCTTTGTATTGTCCAGGGAAAACCCATATGTCGCTGGGATAAAGCGTCCGGTAAGTCATCAAATAGGCCACCACCGAGTAGGGCAACATCACGATCCGATCCTTATTCCCTTTGCTTTGTTTAATATGTATCCGGTGTTCTTCAAACAAAATATCTTTCCATTTTAACGTTACAATCTCGCTGCGTCGTAATCCGGCGCCATAGCCTATCAGTAACAACAACTTGTGCTTCGGGTTATCAACATAACTGAAAATCCGGGAACATTCGTCCATCGTAAGCACAGCAGGCAAATGATGTTCCTTTCGTGGCCTGGGTATTTTTATTTCAAACGAATTCCTTTTTAGTACCGCTCTGAAATAATACTGCAAGGCATTGATCAGCATATTCAGGTTCGAAGGCGATAATCCCTTTTCGGTCATCAGGGCAAGGTGTCTGATGATCTGCATTTCGGTTAATGTATCCGGGTTCTGATATTGATTAATCCGCAGGAACAGGTTAAACGACTTGACGTAATTTTGCACCGTATTCGCACTGTAATTCTGGGCCATCAGGTAATCGAGCATTGCCAGTGTATATACCTGTGCCATGGACGGAACCTGTTGCAGCATATTTTCCCTTAAATTTTGTACCTGCAATCCTTTTTTATTGATCGCCTTGTGCTTACTCAAATACCGCTCGGGTAAATTATTGTGTATTGCGATATTAAGTTCCCCTGCCAGTTCTTGCAGGTTATCGAACATTGCAGGCGTTGCAGGAAGCAAGTATGTCCCGTTTGCCTTACTATACCGGCTACCTGCCCAGCGTTTTACCTGTTCAATAAAATAAGGGATTGATGGATAGTTTAATAACATCCATTTTTTGTCGGGAGGGTAGGCATTTAGTTCGATAAATGTATTCTGGTTCGAAATAACCGTTTCCATGTTAAAATATTCGGGTGGAAAGATTTCTCCAATGCCCAGCAATGCCTCAACCTTGATTTTTACATTAACATGCCTCAGTATAAAAAAGGCCTTTTGGGTTTTGTTCCAATAAACCCCTTTAATGTCCATCAATTTGGGCGTGATACCTTCCTTGTAAGGTGCTTTTAGTATCCAATATTTACCTAAACTTCCTTTAAAAACAATATCACCGGCAATTTCAGGGTTCGAACCCTTATGTTCAGCCTTTGTTTTTTGCTGAATTTCGCTGATTTCCTCAGCTATGTGAACATTTTCATGCTGCAATGCAGCAGGTTCAGTGTGCCGTTCATTGTTTTTATCTTGTGCGATCTCAATAGTATCAAAGGTATGCAATATCAGCTTGTAGTTCTCCTTGCTATACAACATATACCAGCATTTATGTGTCTGGCTCCAACGGGCTCCAATGCTTTTGGCCTTATGCTTTAATTCTTCATCGAATCCAAAGTAGAGACCAATCTGGTAGTTCCCATTGTGAAATATTTTCCTGAGTTGCACCATAAACAACGGATTTTTCAGAGCTGTTCAAAAGTGAAAAAATAGAATAACAAGTTATGAAAAACAGATAACAAAAACTATATGTGATGATAAATGATCAAAAAATTAGAATAATTCTGAATGCACTGCTTCGAAGAGCAATTCATTCGATCGTTTAAACTTGTTAAGGATTGTGTTTCTAAAGATCGAATCGATACTGTCTCCGGAGGACATCGTTTTTATCTTGGAGCTTATATTTTTCACCTCTACGGTGCGTTACTGCACCCTGTGGATGAAAACTTTCACTGCCACCGTGAAGCATTGCACTGCGTGGTTGCGATTATTGCAGTTCCACGATGGAACATCGCACCGTTTTGCTGCAATTGCAAACCTCCACGATGAAATATTTCACCAATTTGGTGCGATCACGCATTGCTGCGGTTAATAAATGTAGCCTGGAGATGAAACGCCCAATAAAATGAGCCTGTTACCTGATTTTTTTAGCCGCATCTTCGTCAAGGTACCAATAGAGGTCGCCGTTTTCAGGAATAATATGATAGGCCGGGAATTTTCGGGCTTTTTTCAGGTTGTTCATAATTTGTGAAACCCGTTTTGCTTTTCCGCTTCCGGTAACCAGAAAGTAAACCCGGTGGGCGTTGTTCAGCACTTTGCCGGTCAGTGTTACCCGTTTTTGCCCGCTTTCAGGGTGTCTTGCCACTTCGCATATGTGTTTCGAATTCAAAAGTTCCATCTGGTCGGGAAAAATAGAGGCCGTGTGTCCGTCTTTGCCCATTCCCAAAACAATCAGGTCGAAAACAGGCAAGCCATTGCAGTTGATTAATTGTTCCTGAAGTTGTTGCCCGTACGATTGGGCTTCTGCAACCGGGTCGTTTTCCCCGTTTATGCGGTGAATATTTTCTGCCGGAATTTCAATCTTCGAAAACAACAAACTGTTGGCGGCTCCAAAGTTGCTGTCTTCATGATCGGGAGCCACACAGCGTTCGTCGCCCCACCAAAAATGAAGCCGTTGCCAGGGCATTTTTTCTTTGTATTTCGAACTCAAATACTGAAACAACAGTTTGGGTGTTTCTCCTCCCGACAAGGCAATGTCAAAACGCTTCCGATCGGGGTTAGTTACAATCTTGTATAATTCTTTTGCAAATGTTTTTGCAACCTTTTCAGGGTCTTTGTAAATTTTTACTTCAATATTTCCGGCCATGATGTTTCAGTTTTGCCCCCTCTAACTCCCCCAAAGGGGGAGAATCCGGGTTTGTTTATAATAAAGTTGTCATATGTCGGTCATCAATGAGTGTGTGTAACTATCTGTTTTAGTGTCTACAATGAAATAATAAACAAGAAACACAAAATAAGAAATAAGGAATTCGGGTGCAGGTACATTCGTGCTATTTTTCTACTCCTCCCTTTTGGGGAGGTTGGAAGGGGCTTTACAGCTCGCAATATTCCCCGTCGTTGCTGAGGTTTTTGCAAGGGTAGCGCCATTGTCCGTCGTCAACCAGTTGGTCGGCCACATCGGGACCCCAGGTTCCGGCCGGATAACCATAAATCGGAATATCCGGGTTGTTTTCCCACGCATTCAAAATCGGCTGTACAAATTGCCATGCTTTTTCAACTGCATCGCCGCGTGCGTAGAGGGTTGCGTCGCCCCGCATGCAGTCGAGCAACAGGCGTTCGTAGGCCGATGGCAAATGCACGTTGGCCAGTTGATCGTAATGGAAGTCCATGTTCACGGTTTGCACCCGGAACCCGGAACCCGGAACTTTCATGCCGATTTTCAGCAAAATGCCTTCGTCGGGCTGAATGCGGATAACCAGCTGGTTGTTGGCAACCACACTGTCGGCCTGTTCCCCAAAAAGACGATGCGGCGTACTTTTAAAATGAATGACCACCTCGGTGACCCGTGCCGGCAATTTTTTCCCGGTACGGATATAAAACGGAACGCCGCCCCAGCGCCAGTTGTCGATGTGAAATTTCATTGCCAGATAAGTTTCACTGCGCGACCCGGGGGCGACACCTGTTTCTTCGCGATATCCTTTTATTGGCTCATTTTTGATGTGCGACGGCGTATATTGTCCGCGGATAACCGATGCGGCAACTTCTTCTTCACGGATAGGGCGCAGCGACTGAAAAACCTTCAGCACTTCGTTGCGTATGGCATCGGCATCGATCACTACCGGCGGTTCCATGGCCACCAACCCGACCAGTTGCATCAGGTGGTTTTGCACCATGTCGCGCAGGGCGCCCGAGTGGTCGTAATAGCCACCCCGTTCTTCCACTCCCAGGCTTTCTGCCGAAGTAATTTCAATGTGGTGAATAAAATTGTGATTCCATATCGGTTCGAAAATGCCGTTCGAAAAACGGGTGACCAGCATGTTCTGGACGGTTTCTTTGCCCAAATAGTGGTCGATGCGGTAAAGTTGTTCTTCTGAAAAATAATTCAGCAGGTTTTTGTTCAGCGTTCGGGCCGATTCAAGGTCAGTGCCAAATGGCTTTTCTATGATCAGCCGCTTGAAACCGCCAAAAGTGTCGTTCAGGTTTACCGAAGCCAATCCTTGCGGAATTAGCTCGTACAGTTGTGGCGGAGTCGACAGATAAAAAATGAAATTCTCCGGAATTTCCATTTCTTTGGCCAGTGTCAGCAACCGGTCGCGTAAAATTGGGTATTCGTAATTGCTTGAAGTCGAAAGCGTTTGGTAATATAGTTTTTCCTGAAAAGCAGCAATCTCTTTTCCATATTTCTTGTCCTTCGGAAGAAATTCAAGCATTCGTTCGCGAAACGCCTGATCGCTCAGGTCGGTACGGCTAACTCCCAGAATAGCAAATCTTTCGGGAAAAATTCCCTGCACCTGCAAATCGAACATGGCAGGTATCAGTTTGCGTTTGGTCAGGTCGCCCGAAGCGCCAAAAATAACCAGTATTTGATTTTCAGGTTGTTTCATTTTTTAATGCTTTCTATATGAAAACAATTTGTTCGGGGCAAGGTTTGTTATTCGCCGCTTTCTGTTTTTGTTTTTCCTCCAAATTAAGAATAAAGCAAAACTTTTCAACACATTTCATCCGTTTTTTAAAAAACAGCTACCTTTCGGCATAATCTTATTCTATGGTTTCTGAAATTTATGCCGATGTAATTTTGCCGCTTCCGTTGAACCAGAAGTTCACTTACGGTGTACCGCCTGCTTTTCAGCCTAAAATGAAAACAGGCATCCGGGTGATCGTGCAATTTGGGCAGCGTAAATTTTTGTCGGCGCTGGTACATCGCATTCACGACCAGAAACCAACCGGAAATTACGAGATAAAAGATATTGAAGCCATCCTGGATGAGGACGCGGTGGTCGACCGGCGGCAAATTGAAGTTTGGGAATGGATGGCCGAATACTATTGTTGTTCGCTGGGCGAAGTTTTTAAAGCGGCTCTGCCTTCGGGATTGAAACTGGAAAGCCAGACGAAAATCCGATTGAACGAGGAAGCTGATTTTGCCGCTGAATTTTCGGAAAACGAAAATTCGCTGCTCATGCTTCTGCAAAGCCGCGAGCAGCTCAGCATTCAGGAAGTCGACCAGTTTTTGGGGCGGAAAAATTCGTTTTCAATCATCAAACTGTTGCTTGAAAAAAATGCGGTGGTGGTTGAAGAGCAGATGAAAGAAAGCTACAAACCCAAACTGCTTTCGTTTGTCCGGTTGAACGAGCGAATTGCAGATGAAGACCAGATAAAAATTTGTCTCGAATCGTTGGGCCGGGCCAAAAAGCAGGAGCAGCTTTTCCAGTTTTTTCTTTCAGAAACGACGTTTTCTTCAGAAATAAAAGATGAAATAGGGAAGAAGGAACTGCTCGAAGGGGGCGGCGCTTCCGAAGCCGTGTTGCGTGGCCTTCATGAAAAAGAAATTCTGGAAGTTTTTCAGAAAGAAACCGGACGGCTGGATAACGAAACCTCCGAATTGCTGAATATCCATGATCTGTCGAAGCCGCAGCAAAAGGCATTTGATGAAATTAAAGCTCAATTTGAAGAGCAACAGACGGTGTTGCTACACGGGGTGACTTCGAGCGGGAAGACTGAAATCTACATTAAATTGATAGAAGAGCAGATGCAACAGGGCAACCAGGTTTTGTACCTGGTACCGGAAATCGGCATCACCGCACAAATGGTCACCCGCCTGAAAAAGGCGTTTGGCGCGAAAACCGGCATCTACCATTCGAAATTCAACGATGCAGAGCGGGTGGAAATCTGGTTCAGCGTTTTGAACGAGAAACCGGGCAAAAATGGCGAACAATTCCAGTTGGTGCTGGGTGCGCGTTCGGCAGCTTTGCTGCCTTTTCGCAAACTTGGGTTGATTATTGTTGACGAAGAACACGAAAACAGCTACAAACAGTACGACCCCGCGCCGCGCTACAATGCCCGCGATCTGGCGGTTGTACTGGGAAACATACACGGGGCAAAAGTGCTGCTCGGGACCGCCACGCCTTCCATCGAAAGTTATTTCAATGCAAAAAGCAAAAAATACGGGCTGGTAGAACTGACCGAGCGGTTCAGCGGAATTGAGATGCCGGAAATTATTATTGCCGACACCAAAGACGCGTACAAACGAAAAAAGATGAGATCGTTTTTCACCCCGGAACTTTTCGATGAAATAACGCAGGCGCTGGCCAATCAGGAGCAGGTGATTTTATTTCAGAACCGGCGTGGTTTTGCTCCTTTCATCCAGTGCGCCAGCTGCGGATGGATACCCAAATGCCGACACTGTGATGTGAGCCTCACGTATCACAAATCGCGCTCGGCGCTGCTTTGCCATTATTGCGGGTACACGCAACCGGTTCTGCCGAAATGCCCCGATTGTGGCTCGGAAGATGTTCGTACCAAAGGTTTTGGAACCGAGAAAATTGAAGAAGAAATTTCTACATTTTTCCCCGATGCAAAAGTGGCGCGGATGGATCTCGATACCACCCGTGCAAAAAACGCCTATCAGCAAATTATCCAGCGTTTTGAAGCCGGAAATATAGATATACTGATTGGTACGCAGATGGTTACTAAAGGGCTGGATTTCGGAAATGTGCGGGTTGTGGGCATCCTGAATGCCGATAACTTACTGAGTTATCCCGATTTTCGTTCGTATGAGCGGAGTTTCCAGTTGATTGCGCAGGTGAGCGGACGGGCAGGCCGCAAAAATAAACGGGGAAAAGTGGTGGTACAAACCGCTCAACCAACTCATCCGGTAATTATCGATGCGAAGGAAAATAATTTTGAAAGGATGTTTGCCACCCAGTTGCACGAGCGGAAACTGTTTAAATATCCGCCGTATTACCGCCTGGTGAAAGTGGTGGTGAAACACAAAAACAAGCAGCGCCTTGACCTGGTTGCGGGCATTCTTGCAACTGAATTCCGAAAACTGTTCAATAATCATGTGCTGGGGCCTGAATATCCTGTGGTTAGCCGGGTTCAGTTGTGGTATCAGAAAGAAATACTGATCAAATTGTCGCGCGACGGGAAAATAGTGGCGTCCAAAGAGCGGATTTCAGAAATAATTGAAAAGATAAAAAGTCAGCCCAATAACTCGGGGGCAATTATTTACGCCGATGTCGATCCAATGTAGCACCGGTCGGGTGTGGCGGTTTTTAAACCGCTTGTTGAAAACCGCGGTGTCCTGACAAAAAGGAAGTTAAAAACTTCCGCACCCTTCCCTCGCAATTTGAACAATAACAAACCTCCTGTTTCGTTTTTACAGCATACAAATTTTACTACTTTTGTCTTCTTCAAAAATCAACTCGTGGAAAGAAGTATAATAGAAAAAGCGATTGAAAAATTTTCGGAACTAAAGGTTATCGTGATCGGAGATGCGATGGTCGATAGTTATTTGTGGGGGCGGGTCGACCGCATTTCGCCCGAGGCGCCTATCCCGATTGTTACGGTCACCAAGCAGGAAAACCGTTTGGGTGGCGCTGCAAATGTTTCGATGAACCTTCAGTCGCTGGGGGCAACTCCGTTTTTGGTTTCTATTATCGGCGATGACAGCAAAGGAAAAAAATTCCAAACCCTGATGGTGAAAAACGGGCTTTCGAGCGAAGGTGTTTTTGTGAAAAGCGACCGGATGACAACCGTGAAAACCCGAATCATCTCCGGAGGAAAACAAATATCGCGGATCGACGAGGAAATTTCGACCCTGGTCGATCTTTCCACTGAAAATATGCTTTTTGAAAAAGTAAAAGAGTTGATCGCGAAAAACCACATTGACATTATTCTTTTTGTCGATTACGACAAAGGAGTGATTACCCCTGGATTGATCGATAAAGTAATTGCTTTGGCGAAAGAACAAAATATATTGACGGCTGCCGATCCTAAAATCAGGAATTTCAACAGTTATTCAAATCTCGACCTCTTTAAACCGAATTTTAAAGAGTTTATTGACGGACTGCGTTTGAATATTGAAAAAACTGATTTGGGTAAGATCAAGGAAGCTGCCGAAAAATTTAAGAAGGATCACCATATCGGTTTAATGTTTATTACCCTTTCCGAGAATGGGGTATTTGTTAGTAACGGATTGACCCAGAATCATTTTCCGGCAGAAGTGCGCGATATAGCCGATGTTTCGGGTGCCGGCGATACGGTGTTTGCCGTGGCAAGCCTGAGCCTTGCAGCCAGTTTGCCGCCAAAATTCATTGCCCTGTTGTCGAATCTTGCCGGAGGCTTGGTTTGCGAAAAACCGGGGGTTGTTCCGATCGAAAAAGAACGTTTAAAAAATGAAGCTGTAAAAATTCTTGTCGAATGAAATTGAGGATTACTTATCTGTTTGTCAATCTTTGTTTTACGATAAGTTATTAACAAGTTTAAGCATATTCTGCATAAAATATTAACTTTGAAAATTACCAAAATATAGCCGTTTCGCATGGGAAAAGTTATTGCGCTTGCAAATCAAAAAGGAGGGGTCGGGAAAACGACCACGGCAATTAATTTAGCAGCCAGTTTGGCCGTACTCGAATATAAAATTCTGATTATCGATGCTGACCCGCAGGCCAATGCCACTTCGGGGGTCGGGTTTGATGTCCGAAATGTGAAAACAAGCATTTACGAATGTATTGTCGACGATCTCGATCCACGGAAAATAATTTTGAATACAGACATTGAACGACTGGATTTAATTCCCTCACATATCGATTTGGTAGGGGCCGAGATTGAAATGCTCAATCTTCCTAACCGCGAAAAAGTATTGAAATATGTAATTGAAAAAATACGGGACGACTATGATTTTATTTTTATCGATTGTTCTCCTTCCCTGGGATTGATTACAGTGAATGCCCTTACCGCGGCCGATTCGATCATTATACCGGTACAATGCGAGTATTTTGCGCTCGAAGGACTGGGAAAATTATTGAATACCATCAAAATCATCCAAAGTCGCCTGAACCCCGAACTGGAAATCGAAGGTTTCCTGCTGACCATGTTCGATTCACGTCTGAACCTGGCCAATCAGGTATACGAAGAAGTGAAAAAACACTTTCAGGAAATGGTTTTTGAAACCCTTATTCAGCGGAATATCAAACTCAGTGAAGCCCCCAGTTACGGTAAACCGGTGATTTTGTACGATGCCAATTCGCGGGGATCGCAAAGTTACATGGAGCTTGCCAGAGAAATTTTGCAGAACAACGAAATGACCCGGATTAAAAACTCGGAAAAAGTTATAGAATAAAGCCCTTTCTGTTATGGGAAAAAAGAATGTGTTAGGCAGAGGATTAGGAGCCTTAATCGACGATGCCAATAGAATAAAAGAGCAGAGTTCGTCGATCAACGAAATTGAAATTTCGAAAATTGTGGCTAACCCGTTTCAGCCACGTACCAATTTCGACGAAGAAGCGTTGAATGAACTTTCGGCCTCGATTAAAGAAATTGGCATCATTCAACCGATCACCCTGCGAAAAATTGACGACGATAAATATCAGATCATTGCAGGGGAACGTCGTTTCCGGGCTGCTAAAATGGCTGGTTTGACCACCATTCCGGCATTTGTGCGGATAGCCGAAGACGAAGGCATGCTTGAAATGGCTCTGGTCGAAAATATCCAACGTGAAGATTTGGATGCCATTGAGATTGCCCTTAGCTACCAGCGGCTGATCGAGGAATGCAAACTAACCCAGGAATCGCTGAGCGAACGGGTTGGTAAAAAACGGTCGACCGTGACTAACTATTTGCGCTTGCTGAAATTGCCGGCTATCATCCAGAAGGGAATCGTTGAAAAACAAATTACCATGGGACATGCCCGGGCACTTATAGGAGTGGAAGACCCTGAGTCGCAAATCATGATTTATGAACAAATCCTAAAATACGATTTTTCGGTACGAAAAGTAGAAGAATTCGTGCGGAACCTGAGTAATGAGGAGAAGTCAGAAATACAAGAAAACCAACCAAAAACAAAATTTCCGACCGAATATGAGGATCTGAAAACCCACCTCTCCAAATATTTTAAAACCAAGATTGACTTCAGTATGAATCCGAAAGGGAAAGGGAAAATCATTATCCCGTTTAAATCATCTGAAGAATTGGAACGCATATTGGGGATTTTAGATAAATTAGAGGCATAATATTCAACGGGAAAAAAGAAATTGTTTTGAAATACATCCGGATTTTTTTTATTACTGTTTTATTGACAGGAGTTTGTGCTTTGGCTGGCGCTCAGGAAACGACCAGACAGGATTCTGCTTTTGTTGAAAAAGACAAGTCGGTACATTCTCCGCGCAAAGCAACTTTATATTCGGCTGTACTTCCCGGTCTCGGGCAGGTGTACAATAAAAAATATTGGAAAATTCCGCTTATATACGGTGGTTTTGTTGGGTTTGCTTATGCAATCAACTGGAATAATGAGAAATACGTTTTATACAAGCAAGCGTATTACGATATTACTGATACCGACCCGAAGACCAATTCTTTTCTTGATCTTCCGCACAAAAGTTATAATCTGAATAATTCCGGCGATGTACAAGAGTTTGCCAATAATATAAAACAAGCGAAAGATGGAACCCGAAGATATCGGGACATGAACATTATTTTTACAGCGGCATTTTATGCCCTGAACATTATTGATGCCAGTGTGGATGCACACTTTTTTAATTTTGACATTAGCGACGATCTTTCCATGGCTTGGGTTCCTGAAACCATGTATTGCCTCGATCAGAAAATGATTGGCGTAAATTGTCGCATAAATTTTTAACTTTGAGAAAATAACATGATGAGAAAACTTTTTATTATACTGACAGCCATTGTCGTAAGCAGTGTTTCGTCGTTTGGAAAAAACAAAGATGACATCCGGAAATTGCGTACCATTCAGGTTTCTTCTGTCGATACAATTACCGGGTACAACAAATATTATGCTTTGCCCGATGAAGACCTGAACGATATATTCTCGGCACAAATCGACAGCCTTGTGAATTCGTGGTATGTGCAAAATGCCTTTGTGATGGACAGCATTGAACTTACCGATGCCGACACGCTTAATTTGTTGCCCGATTCGGTTTATATTGAGCGACTTCAGGCCATCGATTCGCATATTGATTTATCGTATAATGAAACGGTTAAAAATTTCATTGCACTGTATACTGTAAGAAAAAGAAAACAGGTAGAAGTGATGCTGGGTTTGGCTAATTATTACTTCCCGCTTTTCGAGGAAGCGCTTGATAAGTATAACCTCCCGATGGAACTAAAATACCTGTCGATTATCGAGTCTGCATTGAATCCTGCAATCCGGTCGAAAGCGAGCGCTGTGGGCTTGTGGCAATTTATGTACGGCACCGGGCGAATGTATAAACTCGAAATCGGAACTTTTGTCGATGAGCGTTGCGATCCGGTGAAAGCTACCGAAGCTGCAGCCAAATACCTGAGCGATTTGTATAAGATTTATCAAAACTGGCATTTGGTAATTGCCGCATACAATTGCGGACCGGGAAATATAAACAAAGCCGTACGCCGGTCGGGTGGAGTGCAGGATTACTGGAAGATATATTACAATTTACCGCGCGAAACCCGCGGATATGTACCTGCATTTATCGCCGCTGCATATGTCATGGAAAATTATCAGAAACACAATCTCCAGCCGAAATATCCTGATTTTCCGATTATCACCGACACCTTGGTGGTAAAGGATTATCTTCATTTCAAACAGGTTTCCGAAGTATTGAATGTTCCAATCGAAGAACTTCGGTCGCTGAACCCGCAATATCGTCTTGATATTATTCCGGCAAAAAAAGATAAACCATACGTACTGAAAGTTCCGGTCGAACAGGTAACCGCTTTTATCGACAACGAAGACTCGATCTTTAATCATAAACGAGAACTATTTTTCCCGAATAATAGCATTGTGACCCCTCAAAGCAAAGGGGAACATCACCAAGGCATTGATATCAAAGATATGGACAAGTTGTATTATACAGTGAAATCGGGCGACAACCCTGGATATATTTCAGCTTGGTATAAGGTGGCGGTTACTGATTTATGTCGCTGGAACAACATTCATAAAAACATGATCAGGGTGGGGCAAAAACTGGTTATTTACAAGCCAAAGGGAACATGTGATGCTTATGCTAACCTTAATTCAATGAGCTTGACGGAAAAACAAAAATTTGCGCGTAACGATAACTCTCCTGTGACCAAGGTAGCCGAAATTACGAGTTCAGGCAGCGACAGCTATGGTGATTCAGAGTTTATTTATTATACGGTTCGTCGTGGCGATAATTTGTATGCCATAGCCCGCAGGTATCATGGAATTTCGAATAGTGATATCATTCAGGCAAACGGCTTAGGCAAATCGGGACGTATTTTCCCTGGACAAAAACTAAAGATCCCCAGAAAAGGATAAATTCCAGTCAGATAATAAAAATGCGGATTCCATTGTGTTGAATTTGCAGAAACATTTTTTTAGCTTTACCTGACAGGCAAAAGCAAAAAAAATATGAAACCATTCTGGTCATTTCTGTATGTCTTTTTTATACTGGGCGGCTTTCTGGTGGTTTCATTTTTTTTCGGAAAAATTAGCCTGCCGGGAATCGGGCAATATCAATCCAATATAGAAACAACCGGGAATGAAGAGAAATCGATCATTACTGATTCAATAGCAAATGGAATTTTCGATTCACTGACAACCAAAACTCCTGAGTTTCGCGATTCCCTTCAGATGAGTACAAATTCAGGAACAACAGAAATAAATGGAATCCAGTTTCCATCGGGCGACGCTGCCATTTTAAATTCTTTTTTCGGTAAGCTGGATACACTGAACAAATTTCAGTCGCCGCTTCGCATTGTTTATTTTGGCGATTCACAAATTGAAGGCGACCGCATTACTTCAACCATACGAAAACAATTTCAGCAGAAATTTGGCGGAGCTGGCATTGGATTGATTGCCCCCGATTTGTTGTACAACAACAGCCATTCGTTCACGGTTGAACGGTCGGAAAACTGGAAAAACATCGATTTTCTGAATTTGAATGACCGCGTGAAAAATCAGTCGCTTGTTTTTAAAACGGCCGTTTTGCCGCCGAACGAAGAAGGGTGGTTCAAAATCAGGCAAATCCGGAGTAAAGAAAATAAAAACGATTACCTGCAACTGAAAATATTTTTCCATTCGCCCGGCGATTTTAATATCACGGTGAAAGAAGACGGAAAAGTCATTTACAAGGAAAATGTGGTCAAAACCACGTCCGTCAGTGTTTTGAACTTCGATTTTAATTTCACACCAGCCAGTACGGAATTGTATTTTCAATCGACCGACAGTCTCGAAATAACCGCTTTTTCGCTCGAAACGAAGTCGGGAATACAGGTTGATAATATTGCTTTGCGCGGTCAGTCGTTCCCCCCGTTTTCGAAATCGGACGAACAGGCAATGAAAGAAACTGTAAAGCTCATCAATCCCGGTTTGTGTTTGCTGCATTATGGGGTCAATATTGCGCCCGACATACGGGATGACTATGATTATTACCAGACCCGGTTGATTGGGGAGATAAAAAAAATGCAGCAATTGATGCCCCGTGTCCCGATTCTCATTGTCGGCATTTCGGATATGGCCCGAAAAGAAAACGGAGAAATTGTTTCGTACCCGAATATCAAGGCGATCAAGGAAGCGCAGATGAATGTCGCCCGCGCTTGTAACTGCGCCTTTTGGGATTTGGAGGCATTCATGGGCGGGGCTGGTTCAATGGCCCGGTGGGTGAATGCCAGCCCGCGGCTCGGACAGAAAGATTACGTTCATTTTTCGCCGGAAGGTACCGAAAAAGTGGGTGCACGCCTTTCGGAACTGATCCTCGGGGAATATCAGAAATATTTAAATACCCAATCAGTACGATGAGCATTTTCAATCAGATATGGCCCGATTGGTTTTTGTATTCCGAAAACAACCTGATGTTTTACACCAGCCTGCTGTTTTGGGTGTTTTTTACGGCCTTCCTCGGAATTTATTCGCTGGTTTTTTCGCGGATGAAAGTCCGGAATACTTATCTGCTGCTGATCAGTTTATTTTTCTATTTCAAGTTAAACGGCTTTTATTTGTTGCTTTTGCTGTTTTCATGCCTGGTAAATTATTTGTCAGGATTGTCGATTGGAAAATACAAGTACAAGAAACTGATTCTGGCTTTGTCCGTGTCGCTAAACCTTCTGTTGCTGGGCCTTTATAAATATGCCATTTTTATTACGGAAACCATCAACCAGTTATTTGCCGCACAGTTTCGGGCAGTAAACTGGCTGACCTGCCTTCAGAATGAAATGACCGGCGACACCGGCGATATTCATTCAATTATTCTGCCTATCGGAATTTCATTTTACACGTTTCAGGCCATCAGCTACCAGGTTGATGTGTACCGAAAACAGGTTCAGCCCGTTCGTGATTTTCTGGATTTCAGCTTTTACCTGAGTTTTTTCCCGCAGGTAGTATCCGGCCCGATTGTGCGGGCTTCGTATTTTATTCCGCAATTGTACCGGAAGTACAAATTAACCCGGCAGGAATTCAGCCATTCGTTGTATTTAATCCTGAAAGGGCTTTTCAAAAAGATGGTGATTGCCGATTTCCTGTCGGTCAATTTTGTCGACCGCATTTTCGATGCGCCGCTTTCGTATTCGGGGGTCGAAAATTTGCTGGCTTTGTATTCGTATACCATCCAGATTTATTGCGATTTTTCGGGCTACACCGATATTGCCATCGGCTTGGCGCTGATGCTGGGTTTCAAAATTCCGGTCAACTTTAATGCGCCGTACCAGGCAACCAGCCTCACCGATTTCTGGCACCGATGGCATATTTCACTCTCTACCTGGCTGAGAGACTACCTGTATATTCCGCTGGGAGGAAACCGGAAAGGGAAAGTCAGAATGTATTTTAATTTGCTGATGACGATGGTTCTGGGCGGTTTGTGGCACGGGGCAAACTTGCGTTTTGTCATTTGGGGCGCTATTCACGGGTTTGCTTTGGTTGTCGAAAAGCTGTTCCGTTCGCTGGTTCCTTCCCCCAAAAAGATGAGTTTGTTGTTTCAGGCATTCTCCGTTTTCTTGACTTTCCAAGTCGTCAGTTTTGCCTGGATTTTTTTCCGGATAGAAAGCAATGAAAAGATACAGCAGTTTTTTTACCAGTTGGGGAATCATTTCATTCCGCAAACTTCGTTGAGCGATTGGGCTGCCTACCGAAATGTGTTGCTCGTTTTCGTATTGGGTTTGTTGCTTGTTTGGACGCCTTTCAAAATGAAAGAAAAAATAAGGGGAACCTTTATCGCTTCCCCCATGATTGTTCAGGTTCTGTTTGCAGTTGCACTGTTGACAATCATTTCGATGGTTGCACAAAGCGAGTTGCAACCGTTTATTTATTTCCGGTTTTAACCGATTTTTACTTCCTGAAATTTGCCAGTCCGCGATCAAGAAATTCCACGAAATTGTCAGGATTTAAATCGTAGGCTTTCGGTTCGGCTAGTTTATTTTCTTCATTATCAAGCAAAACATAGTACGGTTGTGCATTCACTCCGTAGTTCGAAATCTGAAAATCGGCATATTTCTTACCCAGTGTTTTTTTCGTTTTGTTATCGTACTTCGAAACAACCCATTCGTTTTCGGGCAACTTTGTTTTATCGTCAACATAAAGTGCGATAACCACAAAATCGTTTTTCAGCCGCTGTAAAACCCTCGGGTCCGACCAAACATTTGCTTCCATTTCGCGACAATTTACGCAGCCATGCCCGGTGAAATCAATAAAAATGGGTTTATTCTGCGCTTTGGCACAAGCCAGTCCCTGTTCGTAATCGAAGTAGCCTTCCAGTCCGTGTGGCAGATGTAAAAATTCGCTGTATTTGGGTTTTTCGCAAAGGACTTTATTCTCTTCTTTTTGCTGAAAACCGGAACCGGAAGTCACCAGATTAACTTCTTCCCTAATGATTTGATGAAGGTCGAAATCGTGTGTCGATTGCGGTGGCAGATAGCCTGAAATTGCTTTCAACGGAGCACCGAACATTCCGGGAATCATGTAAACAACGAACGAAAAAATGATGATTGACAACATGAGTTTGGGCACAGTAACAAATTTGGTATCGCTGTCGTGGGCAAATTTCAGTTTGCCAAGCAGATAAAATCCCAGCAGTACAAATATTACAATCCAGATGGCAAGGTAAACTTCACGGTCGAGAATTCCCCAGTGGTATGTTTGATCGGCAATGCTCAGGAATTTCAAGCCCAGCGCCAGTTCCAGGAAACCCAAAACAACTTTTACTGAGTTCAGCCATCCGCCCGATTTTGGCAGGTTGCTCAGCCATCCGGGGAAAAGTGCAAATACGGTAAATGGCAGGGCAAATGCCAGCGAAAAGCCGAACATGCCCACGATTGGTTTCAAAACCTGACCTCCGGCCGATTCAACCAATATTGCCCCGACAATCGGGCCGGTACACGAAAATGAAACAAGTACCAGTGTCAATGCCATGAAAAATGAACCCAGCAAGCCGCCTTTATCAACCTGTTTATCGGATGTATTGACCAGCCAGCTCGGCAAAACGATTTCGAACATGCCGAAAAAAGAAAGAGCAAAAATCAGGAAAATCAGGAAAAATAAAATGTTTGGAATCCAGTGTGTGCTGAGCCAGTTAGCAATATCGGGTCCGAATATCACTGCAACAATCGTTCCGATGATGGTGTAAATAGTGATAATTGAAATGCCGTAAAACAATGCGTTTAAGCGTGACTTTAACTTCGATTCGCCACCGTGCATAAAGAACGAAACGGTCATCGGGATCATCGGAAATACACAGGGAGTAAGGATTGCCGCCAGCCCGGCGAGGAACGAGAAAAAGAAAAATAGCCACAAGGTTTCAGATGAACCTTCGTTGCCTTTGTTGGTAACCAGAGTGTTCGTTTTTTTAGTTTCTTCGGGTTCCCCGTCTGTTTTTTCTATCGTTAATGTTTCCGTGCTGCTGGTATAATTTGCGTTGAACGAAAAATCAGCTTCTGCCGGAGGTGTACAGGTTTCGTCGTTGCAACTCATGAACTCGACATAACCGCCTATTTCCGAAACATTTTTGCCGGTAATTTTTATTTTTTGTTTCAGCACAACTTTGTTACTGAAATATCGCAACTGCATTTGAAAAGTTTTATCGAATATTTCAATTGGCGCGGGGGCCTTTTGCAGTTTGCCAACGAATTCAAATTTTGTGCTGTCGGAATAATTGATTGAAGTGGAGATCGGGCCGCCTTCAGGCAATGAAGTGTCGTACAAATGCCAGCCGGTTTTAATTTCAGCCATAAAAATCAACTCCATTTCGTTATTGCCCAGATTTTTTGAATCAAATTTCCATTTTACCGGTTCTAAAACCTGCGCCGAAAGTCCGAAAGAGATAAGGAGAAGGGTAAAAACCAGTAGGAATTTGTTTGTTTTCATGTGTTTCATTTCAGAATTAAGAATTCGCGGTTTGATATTTTTATCAAATGTAACAGATGAAAACAAAAAAAGATTGGCGATTTTCAGAAAAATGACCTTTTGCAGGGATGAAAAGGGTACGAATGTGGTTTTTTTGACACGGGAAGATTTTATTGCCGCTTAAAAATAAAAAATCCCGGTTTTTCGCCGGGATTTTAAAATGAAATTACAAAATGATTTCTTCCAGGTTTTCGTCAAGAAAGTGATATTCCATAAAATTGTATGAACTTCCGCTTTCTATCTCAATACGTTTAAAAAATTTGAACGCCCATTGATTTTTAATTGACCAGATACCTTTTGTAAGGTATGCGTCCAGATAAGGATGTACCTTGATGGTCAGCTTCTTTTTATTCAATTCCTTGAATATGTAAGCGACCTTGTTTTCCAGTTCGTCGGTGAAAAGAACGGAGGGCGTAACTTTTCCGGTTCCTTTGCATACCGGGCAAACTTCAGTGGTGTCGACATGCTCTTCAGGCCTGACACGCTGACGGGTAATTTGCATCAAACAAAATTTGCTGAGGGGCAAAATATTGTGTTTGGTGCGGTCGGCTGCCATGGCACTTTGCATGCATTCGAAGACTTTGTGTCTGTTTTCGAGGACGTGCATATCGATAAAATCGATAACGATGATGCCGCCCATGTCTCTCAACCTCAGTTGACGTGCAATTTCTTCAGCAGCAGACAGGTTTATTTCCAAAGCATTGGTTTCCTGATCGGTGCCTGCTTTCGAGCGGTTGCCGCTGTTGACATCGATCACGTGAAACGCTTCGGTGTGTTCAATAATCAGGTAAGCTCCATTCTTGAAGGATACGGTCTTACCAAAAGATGCTTTAATTTGTTTATCAATCCCGTAATAGTCGAAAATAGGTTGTCCTCCTTTGTAGAGTTTTGCTATTTTTTTCTTTTCAGGGGCAATCGAACCAACGTATTCTGTAATTTCATCAAAAACAGCAGGATCGTCAACAACGATGCTGTTGAAGTCGGGATGGTAAATATCCCGTAAGATAGAAGTTGTACGCCCCAATTCGCCTACGACGAGGGAAGGGGCATGCGCATTTTTCAACGTGTTGAACGTTGATTCAAATTTGGCTACCAGCCGTTTAAGTTCCTGATCCAATTCCGCAACGCGTTTTCCTTCGGCTGCAGTTCGTACAATGACGCCGTATTTTCTGGGGCGAATGCTTTGAATGAGTTTTTTCAACCTGTTCTTTTCTTCCAAAGAACTTATTTTCTGTGAAATGCTTATTTTCTCACTGAAAGGCATCAACACCATGTGTCGGCCTGCGATCGAAAGTTCGGAAGTTAAACGCGGTCCTTTTGTTGAGATAGGCTCTTTTGCAATTTGGACCAGAATGCTTTGGCCGGTTTTCAAAATGTCAACAATCTTACCGTCTTTATCAATATCAGGTAACGATTGGATTTTAGAGAGGGAAGAAATCTTGTTTTTTTTCGACGATGCCAGCTTCATGAATTTACTTAACGTAGAAAACTGAGGCCCCATGTCGAGATAATGCAAAAACGCATCTTTTTCGTATCCAACATCGATGAAGGCAGCATTTAAACTGGGCATTATCTTTTTTACGCGACCCAGATAGATATCACCGACCGCAAATTTTGCCCCGCTCTTTTCCCTGGTTAGCTCAACTAATCGCTTGTTTTCCTGTAAAGCGATAACAACTTCTGAGGGAGAGACATTAATAATTAAATCACTACTCACAATGTTAAATGAAATTTTAGAGAGTTTTTAAAATGCACAAACATATAAACAGATTAAACCTAAAGCACAAAAAGCACTTTAGGTTTAATCTAAAAATGTCTTTAAAAGCTCATGCTTTAAAAGAAAAGACTATTTTTTCTTTTTATGTCTGTTTTTTCTTAGTCTTTTTTTACGCTTATGCGTAGCCATCTTGTGTCGTTTCCTTTTTTTTCCGCTTGGCATAACTTCTTATTTTACTTTGTCTTTAACTTGAGCCACAAATGTTTTCGCTGGTTTGAATGACGGAATATTGTGCTCTGGAATAATAATTGTAGTATTCTTCGAAATATTACGTGCTGTTTTTTCAGCTCTTTTCTTAACTATGAAGCTACCAAAACCGCGAAGGTAAACGTTTTTACCATCAGTTAAAGAATCTTTTACGGTTTCCATAAATGCTTCAACCGCTTTCTGTACAGTAATTTTTTCGATACCGGTGTTCTTACTTACTTCGTTAACAATATCTGCTTTAGTCATTTCTTAAAATATTTAGTTTTCAACAAATTATAATTCAAATGAATCGGTGTGCAAAAATAAAAATTATTCAATAAATAAGAACAAATGGACTGAATTATTTTTTTATTTCTAAAATATTTTGAATATTTTGAATAAGACATATAGAAAATGGGTGACTTTACTACAGAAATCAATGCGTGGTATTCCGTTAACAAACGTGACTTGCCATGGAGGGAGACCAATGATCCGTATAAAATTTGGTTGTCGGAAATTATTTTGCAGCAAACAAGGGTTGCTCAGGGACTGGCATATTATATGCGTTTTGTCGAAAATTTTCCAACTGTTTCCAACTTGGCAGTAGCGTCGGAGGATGAAGTCCTTAAAATGTGGCAAGGATTGGGCTATTATTCACGGGCTCGAAACCTGCATGCAGCTGCAAAATTTATTGACCTGGAATTGAACGGGATTTTTCCTTCTGAGTACAAAACAATCCTCGGGATGAAAGGAGTTGGTGAATATACAGCGGCCGCAATTGCCTCCATTGCTTTTCACCTTCCGTATGCTGTTGTCGATGGAAATGTTTTTCGGGTGTTGTCGCGTTACTTTGGAATTTCGGAGCCGTTTGACACAGCATACGGTAAAAAGATATTCCGTAACCTGGCAAATGAACTTGTTCCGGCAAGCAATCCCGGGATTCACAATCAGGCCATGATGGATTTTGGCGCTCTTCGTTGTGTGCCGGTCAATCCAGTTTGTTCCGATTGCCCTTTGCATTTAGGTTGCTTTGCATGCAATAATAAAATGGTTGATCGTCTTCCTGTGAAAAGTAAGAAGATAAATGTGAGGAACCGATATTTCAATTATTTTGTAATTGTTACAACCGATTCAGTTTTTTTAAGAAAAAGGGACGGCGACGATATTTGGAAAAACCTGTTCGAATTTCCATTGGCTGAGACAAAAAATAAGGCATCGGTAAAAATAGTTATTGAGGAGGATGCATTTTTGTTGCTCGATAATTTCATTGGAACGGAAGTTGAAACGATCACTGAGTGGAAAACACATTTGTTGAGTCATCAGAAAATATTTTATCGTTTTTTTGTTTTGCGGGTTGGCAAGGCGAAAAAAATGACTTCAGGTTTGATTCAAGTCAATAAAAAGGATATTTTTGACTTTGCTGTTCCAAAGTTATTGGAGAATTTTATTAACAATAGTAAGTTGTTTTAGATTGATTTATCCGGTAAATTCATATTGTTTTTTAGCGGATTTGATTTATTCATAAAAAATGAATTTTACTGTGAATAATGTTTCCGGATAATTTTTGTAAATTTATTATTGTTAATTTTTAAATTTTAAAAACATGTCAGTAAACAAAGTAATTTTAGTAGGAAACGTCGGTAAAGACCCCGAAGTTCGACATCTTGACAAAGGTGTATCCGTTGCAAATTTTCCTCTTGCTACCACAGAAACCTACCTGGCAAAGAATGGGGAAAAAGTTAGTACTACCGAATGGCACAACATTGTTCTATGGAGAGGCCTGGCGGAAGTAACTGAAAAATATGTGACCAAAGGCCGTCAACTTTATATTGAAGGCCGACTACGCACTCGTTCATGGGACGATAAAGACGGTAATAAAAGGTATACAACCGAAATTTATGCCGATGTAATGCAGCTTCTTGGTAAGAAAGATGACAATGGCGTTCCTTCTTCGCAGCCATCGCCCGCCAACGAATCATTTGAGAAAGTAAGCGAACCGGATTTTTCACAACCTGAAGAGGACGATTTGCCATTTTAGTAACTAAAATTTTTAATCCTTGGAAACAGACCCTTTGCCGATAGCCGGACATGCACTGTGGAATATTCAGTTCTATCCCTTTTCAACCGGTGTGGCATTTTGTATTTTAATCGTGATTTTATTGCTGTTTTTATCAGCGTTAATTTCCGGATCTGAAGTAGCTTATTTTTCACTCGGGCCTACTGACCGCGATTTTCTCCAAAAAAACAGGAATAGGCGAAATACATTTGCTTTAAGAAATCTTGAATATCCCGAAAAGCTATTGGCTACTATTTTAGTGGCCAATAGCTTTATTAATGTGGGGATTGTCATTCTTTCAAGTTATATAACTTCGCATATCGTCGACTTTTCACAAGTTCCGACTCTGGGCTTTGGGGTTCAGGTGTTTGTCATTACTTTCATTCTTTTGCTGTTTGGCGAAATTATCCCGAAAGTTTATGCTGCCCGGATTGCGCTGAAAATGACGATTTTTATGTCGTTCCCGTTGTTGGTTCTCGAAAAGTTGTTTCGCCCGCTGAATTTCATCCTCATCTATTCCACTTCGTTTGTAAACCGCAGGATGCAAAAACACAAACAAAATATCTCTGTTGATGAGTTGTCGCAGGCCTTGGAAATGACTGCCGATCATGAGATAACCGAAGATAAGGAAATACTGGAAGGGATTGTGAAATTTGGTAATAAAAGCGTGGTTGAAATCATGCACCCGAGGGTCGACATAGTCGCTCTCGACCTGAAAGAAAGTTTCGAGAAAGTTATTGCGTTGATTAATGATTCGGGTTATTCCAGAATTCCGGTCTATTCTGAAACTTTTGACCACATCAGGGGCATTTTATATATTAAAGATTTATTGCCCCATATTCACAAAGGCAATAATTTCAAGTGGCAAACCATCATCCGTCCGCCATTTTATGTCCCCGAAACCAAGAAAATTGACGACTTGCTCGAAGATTTTCAGAAAAACAAAGTACACATGGCCATTGTGGTTGACGAGTACGGGGGTACTTCAGGAATCGTGACCTTGGAAGATATTCTGGAAGAAATTGTGGGCGATATTACCGACGAGTTTGACGAAGAAGAAAACTTTTTTACCATCATTTCCGAAAATAAATATTTGTTTGATGGCAAAACCCTGCTGAACGATTTTTACAAAATTGTTGACTGTCCCGATGATATTTTTGACGATATAAAAGGAGAGGCAGATACTCTGGCCGGATTGATCCTCGAAATAAAAGGTGAATTTCCGAAGCGCTTCGATAAAATAAATTGCAAAAACTTCGTTTTCTCTATTGAAGCAGTCGACTATCGCCGTATAAAACAAATCAAAGTGGAGGTAGAAAAATAACAATTGCTTCCCGTTTTTAATATGAAACTGAAAATAATTATTGCCGGATTTTTATTTATGTGTATCTTTTTTTCCTGTAAAAAAGAATATACGCCCAAGCCACATGGCTATTTCCGGATTGCTTTTCCTGAAAAAGACTACAAACCGCTCGACCTTCAAGTGCCGTATACTTTCGATATTGCAACTTATTCAAAAGCGGCTCCCGATTCCGACCGGTTTGCCGAACTTGGCTGGATCAATATTATTACCCCGGACAACAAAGCGGAACTGCATATCAGTTATGCCGTTTTAAAAAATAACCTGCCGGAACATCTGCAAAATTCGTGGGAGTTTGTCAACAAACACACCGTAAAAGCCGATGCCATTGACGAACAAATTCATATCGACAAGAAAAATAAGGTGTACGGCACAATTTTTTATATCGATGGAAATGCGGCTTCGCCCATCCAGTTTTACCTGACCGACAGCACCCGTAATTTCTTGCGTGGGGCTTTATACATCCGGGAAATTCCCAATATCGATTCCATTCGCCCGGTTATTAATTTTCTGAAAACCGATATTCTCCGTCTGATCGAAACAACCCGTTGGAAAGATTGAAATGCCATTAATTGAAAAAATATATCCTGAAGACGGAATCATTGGGTTGTATAAAATGACCGAAGAACCAGAGGAACTGGAAAGGCAGTATGCCGAGATTTTTCGGGATAAACCCTCGGTGGAAAATTTTCAACACGGACGAAGGAAAAAAGAATGGCTTGCAGTGCGCTTGTTGATTGCCGGTTTGATCGGCCCTGATTTCCAAATTTCATACGCCGAATCAGGTAAGCCACAATTTATTCATCCTGAATATAAATTCATCAGTATCAGTCATTCGGCAATGTATGCGGCCGTTTATCTTCACAAAAACAAAAAAAATGGTATTGATGTCGAAAGCCTCGACCGTAAGTTTTCGACGATTGAAAAGAAATATCTTTCAGAAAATGAACTGGAACAGGCGACGAAAAGTCCTGTTTTGAGAGCTGTATACTGGAGTACAAAAGAAGCCATTTTTAAATGGGCCGACAGGGAAGGAGTCGACTTCATGAAACAAATACAGATCGAGAATTTTGAACCAGAAAACGATGATACGATCAGTGCGGTTTTTAGCGTCCCTCCGGAACAATCGATCGAATTGAAGTACCTGCTATTCGACGGGCATGTGATGGTGTATACCTGCTGAGTTCGGTTTTTTTTCTACATTTGGCAAATCATGGTGGCTTTTTCCCAAAAAAAATCGGGTACACGATGTCAAAACATTTTTTGACGATACCGCATGACTTCAAAGATAAAACTTCTAATTTTAGAAATCTATTTGGTTCATAAAAAAAATACATGCCATGACGGTTTCTGAACAACCCATTTATTTCCGGTTAACAGTAAAACTTTTACTGACGGCTTTAATTATTGCTTTTCTGATTTTGGCGAAGAACATCCTCATTCCGCTGACGATAGCCTTGTTTTTTACCTTTTTACTGATGCCTGTATCGCGGAAACTGGAGAAGTGGCATTTCCCGAAAGCACTGGCCATTCTGGTCAGTATTGTTCTGGCTTTTGCCGTTTTCGGGGCATTGCTTTACTTTTTCTATGCACAGGTTTTAAGTTTTGTCAACGACTGGCCGGTACTCGAAAAAACCATCATGGGCAAGTGGGACAGTTTGCAGCAGTTTATTACTGAAACTTTTCATATCAGCCCGATTGAACAGGAAGCTTGGATAACGACCAAAATTAAGGAGAATGCGAGCACCGGCGGGGTGTTGGTGCTGGGAATTTTTTCGGCTACAACTTCATTCCTGGCCAGTTTTTCGTTGATCCCGATTTACATCTTTTTCCTGACGTTTTATAAAGATAAATTTAAAGAGTTCATCCGACTGATTACCCGCGATGAAAAAAGTGGACATACCTTGGTTGTTGTAAAAAAAGTGTCGCAGGTGTCGCAAAAATATTTGATGGGGATTTTTCTGGATGTGCTTATTCTTTCGGTATTAAACTCTGTCGGGTTCCTGATTCTCGGATTGCCTCATGCTATTTTGTTTGGTGTACTTACCTCAATGCTGAATATTATTCCGTACATCGGCGTCCTGATTGGCAGTACCCTCCCGATCCTGATGGCTTTTCTGACCAAAGATGCGATGTTTTACACGCTCGCGGTTGCCGGGGTGTGCTTTTTTGTGCAGTTTCTCGACAATAATTTTATAACGCCCTACGTGGTGGGAAGCAGTGTCAGCATCAATCCGTTGACGGCGATGATTGTGCTGATTGCCAGCTCGCTCATCTGGGGGATTCCCGGAATGGTCCTTTCTTTGCCGCTGACCGGTATGGTCAAAGTGGTTTGCGATCATTTTGATTCGCTCAAACCGTATGGGTTTTTGTTGGGTGAAGAAGTCAACTTTAGCGAGCAGGAGCATGTTCAGGATAAAGTGATGAAAAAGTTCAGGAAGAAGAAATAATGGAACCGGGTTTTTCCTTGCTTTCCCGGCCAAATTTTGTTACTTTTCATTGTCGTAACATATACGTTGTGTGCAACCCTGAGATAGGGCATTCTGACTGAGAGAAAAAGATACTTATGGAAAACTTATTAGAAATATACTGTAACTATCATCCTGATTTCTATGATACTCTAAAACCATTTCAGGAAAATATAAAACAAAAAATTCTTGAAAATCTCCAGAATGCTGAAAACAAAGCTAAATTTCGTTCTATTATAGCAGAGATACAATTTGGATTGAAGTTTTATGAATTAGGATTTCATCTGGATTATGAAAAAAAGTACTTTAATAAACAAACTCCTGATTGGACTATTTCAATTGAAAATACTAGTGCAATATGTGAAGTATATCGGCTTGGTAAAAGTTTAAAAGATCAAGAGAGAAGTGATTTTGAGAACGACCTTATTGAACAGATAGAAAGACTTCCTTTTAACTATTTTGTGAGAATTAAATTTCTTAGAGAGTATTTTGAGACAATTAATTACGATGTAGATACAATTATTAATGGATTAAAGAGTTGGTTCTCAAAATCCGAAAGGAGTATTGGAGATAAAATAGTTTTGAATGAGAATTTTTCTTTTGAAGTGACAAAAAATAACAGTAGGGTTAATCATATCTGTTGTACAGGAAACACAAACTCTATTGACATTAAACCTGATAAATTAATACAGTTTAAACATCTAAAAAGGGACAACGAGATAACAAAAAAATTATCAAAATATAAAAGTCTGATTTCAAAAATGAAACTTCCTTACTTTATTGCAGTATCAATTGATTTTACAAGTGGTTTTGATTATGAAGATTTCAAGGAGTATTTTTTAGGTAAAGGTATTGAATTCATAGATTTTGATTCTCCAATAGCGAAATCGAAGCAATTTAATCATTTAGGAAAGGAATGGACAGAATTGGGAAGTTTTCATGATAATCTTCAGTTAAGCGGATTAATAATACTATATAATAATAGATTCAGATTACTATTGAATCCATTGAAAAATCAGGGTATTTACAAGAATGAAAATTTATTAATATTAGAAAAATTGAAAATTTTAAGTAATTAAGGATGCCTCACAACACAATGTAGAACATTGTCATAAACAATTAAAATTTGAAGCTATGAGTTCAGGAAAAGTATTGTTGGGTGTATTGGCAGGCATAGCCGCCGGTGCATTGATCGGAATTCTGTTTGCTCCTGATAAAGGATCGGAAACACGGAAAAAAATTGTCAAGAAAGGAGAAGAGTATGCCGACGACATCAAGGCAAAAATTAACGGACTGCTGGATGATCTGTCGCAGAAAATTGATGAAACGAAAGCCAAAGCTGATGAAATGGCATCAGACGCTCAGGCAACGGTTGAAGATGCAAAAGTTTAATATTGGGAAGAGATTAAAACCATAAACATGGAGGAACAATCTGATTTAATTAATTCGCTCATTGAAAAAGGCGAACAATACGGTAAAACGACACTTGAGCTGCTGAAGCTGAAAACACTTGATAAATCAGCCGATGTTGCTTCTAGCCTGGTTTCGTGGCTCATTGTGGTAATTTTTGCCGTATTGTTCTTCCTTATTTTAAATATTGGGATTGCTTTATGGATTGGCGAACTCCTCGGGAAATCGTATTACGGCTTTTTCGTGGTGGCAGGTTTTTATGGATTGCTTGCCCTGATCTTTGGCATTTTTCGGAAAAAACTCATTAAAAATCCGGTTAATAACTCCATTATTGACCAGGTACTCGAATAGCTTATGGCCACACAAACTGCAACCGAAAGACTTAAAGAATCGATTCGCCTGCTTGAAATGAAACAAGAGGCGGAAGGGAAAATTCTGAAAGAACAACTGAAAATTACTTATGAAAGTCTGAAACCTGTTAATCTGATAAAAAGCTCGCTGAAAGAGATTACCAGTTCCGTGGAGGTTAAAAATGATTTGCTCGGTGCGATTATGTCAATTCTTTCGGGATACCTTACCAAACGAATGGTGGCTGGCTCCAACAGTAATGTTTTCATTAAAGTGTTAGGCGCTCTCTTGCAGTTTGGAGTTACCGGCCTGATTGCAAAAAATGCAGATACCATTCGCAATTTTCTTTCAACCCTTATTGATAAAATGGTCCATCCGGCAGAAGAAACTCCTCAACCCTGATTTACAGTTAATTTTTTCCTGAAATTATGAAATATTGCAGGAAAATCCTGAAAAGGTTTGTTGTGCAATTGTCTTATTTTGTGATCGTATTTCAAAAAAGAGAGGCCTGTCCTCTGACAGGCCCCGTAAAAAACTACAGACTTAAAGGCTGAAGAAAGTTGTAAGCTATTTCTCAGTTTTCGTATTTCGTTAATGCCTTTTCTGGTAGAAATATATTATTCAACTTCGGTGTAAGCCATTTCGCTGTGTTGCGAAATATCCAAACCGGCAATTTCTTCTTTCTGAGTAGCACGGATACCAAATAATTTGTCAACAATTTTGAAAATGATATAGGTCATTACCCCAGAGAAGACAATGGTTGTAACAGTTGCAATTAATTGGATTGTAAGCTGCTTTGGGTTTCCGTAAAACAATCCACTGTACGAAGACTGAATAGCCGGGGTAGCCAGTAACCCGGTTGCGATTGCACCGATGATTCCACCTATCCCATGTACGCCAAAAGCGTCAAGCGAATCGTCGTAACCCAATTTGTGTTTTACCACAGAAACCATTAAAAAGCACACTACCGAAACCAGTATTCCAATAACAACCGCACCCAATATACCTACAAAACCGGCAGCCGGAGTAATGGCAACCAAACCGGCAACGGCGCCAGTACAGATACCAATTACAGTAGGTTTTTTATTTATTGTCCAATCAAGCAATACCCATGTGAATGCTGCAGTTGCAGTTGCAACATGGGTCGAAAGGAAGGCGCTGATAGCCAGGCCGTCAGCAGCAAGTCCACTTCCTGCATTAAACCCGAACCATCCGAACCATAACAACGCGGCCCCAATTACTACCAAAGGAATGTTGTGCGGCGCAGTCGGGTGATTGTTGTAATTTCTTCTTGGACCAATCATTAACGTCATTACAAGGGCTGCAATCCCTGCATTGATATGAACTACTGTTCCACCGGCGAAATCAAGTGCCCCCAATTTAAACAACCAGCCGTCGGCTGACCAAACCCAGTGTGCAACAGGGTTATAAACGAATATTGCCCATAAAACCGAAAAAATGAGAAATCCACGGAACTTTATTCTTTCAGCATAGGCTCCAATAATAAGTGCAGGGGTAATTACTGCAAACATACATTGGAACAGCACAAATAGAAGGTGAGGAATTCTTGCCGTAGCTTGTGAAATATAATACGGACTTACATCGTTGATCCCAATTCCATTCAGAAATGCCCAGTCAAAACCGCCAATGAACGGAGCCAGAGAGCCGGTTGATGATCCGAAAGACAAGCTATATCCAAAGAAAACCCATTCTAATGTAATAACAGCAGTTAAAATGAAACACTGCATCAGGATGTTCAGGACATTTTTTTGACGTACTAACCCGCCATAGAAAAGCGCCAGCCCGGGAATTGTCATTAACATGACCAAGCCAGTTGCGATAATCATCCAGGCAGTATTTCCAAAATCAATATAAGGTGCGGGAATAGTAGTTTCCTCAGCGAAAAGTAGGGTGGGGGCGACTAGCCCGATTAATGCCAACCCTATATATTTTAATTTCGATTTCATGTTTTTCTTTATTAATAATTAGACATTGGGAGGTTTATTCTTTGTCGTACAGCGATTCATCTCCAAAATCTCCTGTTCTGATCCTGATAGATTGTTCGATTGCAGAGACAAAAATCCGTCCGTCTCCGCTTTCACCTGTGTAGGCTGCTTTCAGAATGGCATTGATCGATTTTTCGACATTGATGTCCCGGACAACAAATGAAATGAAGATCCGGTCTATGGCATTAATATCGTAGGCGATACCTCTGAAGATTAGTCCTTGTCGAGCGGTTCCCTGCCCTTTGACATCCCACCATGAAAGAAACTCGATGTCTGCTTCGTGAAGTGCATTTCGAACTTCGTCGAATTTGGTTTTTCTAATAATGGCTTCAATCTTTTTCATGTTTTTTGTTTTTTTATGAGTTTTTACAAAGAAATTCCGACTACAATATGAAACTGTTCTGTTGATGGGTTCAGAATAACAGAACCGGAAACAGGAAGTGAGAAGGAATCCGTTATTTTAATTTGTTTTGAAGTGCCGATACCCAGGTTACATATCGAAAAATCGCCATCGCTTGTGTATGCGCCATCGCCGGCGCCGGCAAACAGTTTAACTGATTTTAAGGTAAGGCCAGCTTCAAAATAAGTGTCTTTCGCGTTTGTCATGTATGCGCCAAGCAATGAGAACTTGCCAAGTCCCAAGCTGACTGCAGGTTCAAAGAAGTGATAATCACCGTCAAACCATTCTGAACCATTTCCGGGGAAATAATAGTCAGTAACGGTAAAGGTTAACGAACTGTTTTCTCCAAGATTAAAACCATAACTTGCGTAAAGGTCAGCTTCCATTGCTTCATTATCTGAAAAGCAATACGATCCCCATGCACCAATAGTAAGGCCACTGGCGGCAAATTTAACAGATGGCTGCAGGGCTGGTCCCGACCCGAATTTAGTACCCCTCCATACATAACTACTGTACAAATCAACTCCGGTACTCCATTCTTGTGCTTTTGTCGTTAAAGTTGCCGTGGCTAGTAATCCCACAATCAATAATGTAAGTGCTTTTTTCATGATCTTAATTTTTAGGGTTAATATTTATAATACTCTTATTTTTTTCTTGTGCCCATTCGAAAATGGGTATTATGAAATAATTAATGTTGTTTCTTTTGGTTGTACCCCATATTTTTTTGTGGGTTTGTTTCTCAAAAGTATTTAATTTTTGAGATTGTGTGTCTTGGGGGTTGGGGGTGGAATTTAGAAATGGCTAAAAAATGGTGAATGTGTGTCTCTTTTTAAGGGGTGTTTGTGAAAATTGGAATTAAATATATTCCTGTACCGCCTGTAAATACTGGGCGTTTGTAGTAAAAGAGTCAAGATATATCGGTTGTATTAAATAATTGTAAATAAAATATCAAAATGATATTTATTAATTATATTTATTGGAGTATAGATAGATTAAATCTTATTTGATGGAAATAAGATTGTTTGTATTGTTTAAAATTGACTAATTGTAATTGATTTGTGCTGCGTGGTGTGATTTCGTTTTACCTTTTCCGCATCCGAAGTGAGCAGCAGGGGAACGATTGGAAATGATTTCCATTCGGATGAAATCGTCGAAACGGTATAGTTTTCAGAAATGAAATCAGGGGCTGCATCTTCCCTGAAGATGACCGGTGTGCCGGAAAGTGCAATTGGCGGTGTTTGGGGTTCAATACATTGTACGGTGATTGCTCCACGAGTGGCAACCCGTATTTTTGCTGCTACCTTTTCGAGGCCGTAAAATACGATTGTCTGGCTTTCGGGTTTGTGTTTCTCCAGGTAAGCAGCAATTTGCGAACTCTGATCGGGAAGTGCAAAATTGCCGATCAACATCGATGCACTCAGCATGGTAAACAGAATTGAACCGGAAATGGCTTTTGTACTTGATAGCAGTGAACTGCTTTTTTTCGAAAGGATTATTTTCAGGCCAAACAGAATGGCAAGTATTGCGGAAACAATACACGTGGCGGTATTTCCCAGCCGGATTGCAATCACAACTGAAATCAGGGAAATGATGATTCCGGTAATTTGCAGGATGATATTGGTTGCGGAAAGACCCCGTTCGGCTGTCCGGTTTGCGATGGAACCCGAAAGTACAGCAATCAGTACAGAAATTAAAGGGAAAACGGGCAGAAAATAGCGGTCGTAAAATTTTACAGTGAATACTGAAAATACAAACATGGCTATCAACCAGATGCCGGTAATTGTGGCAAACAGCCGGTAATGCAGGGGAATTTCAGGACTCCTGAAAAATGTTTTGATTTTTAGATTCGAAATGGGTGCAATCCAGAAAATGAAATAACCGACAATGGTGAGCAATGCAAATGCAGCATTTTTCAATATCCGGAAATGGTTTTCAGAGACCCGTCCGCTCACCTGGTCGGTGAAAAACGAAACAATAAATTGGTCGCCGTACAGAATATACATTAAAATGTACCACCATAAACCAACGATCAGTCCAATGATAATGGCAGGCCAGTTGATGAGGGATTTCAGGCTGGACCTTTTCCATGGGTTGAGAAGCAGGAACAAAACGGACAGAAACATGAATACGGCAGCGGGGATTCCTTTGGTAGCAAAAGCCAGCGCAAAACCGAGGTAAAACAGCCACAAATCTTTATTGCGCGGCTGGTCCGAAACAAAAATACCGGCCAGTCCAAGCGCCCCGGTGGCGAAAAACAAAGCCTGTGGCAAATCGGGTATTGAGCGCGACGAACTAAGAATCAACAACGGGTTGGAGGCCGCAATCAGCAGTGCCATCAGCGAAATATCCCTGTTTCTTGTCAGTTTGAAGGCAATCCGGTAGGTGATAAAAAGCAAAAGCATTCCGAAAATCAGGAACGGCAGCCTCGATGAAAACTGGCTGATGCCAAACAATTCGTAGCTCCCGGCAACCATCCAATACGTGAAAACAGGCTTCAGAAAACGCGGTTCACCATCTGCCTGCAAGGGCGTGAAAAAATCATGCGACTGCACCATCCGGATGGCCGCATCGGTGTAATGCAGCTCGTCGACATAATGGAGCATGTACGTGAGGGCCAGCGGGGCTGTGCAAATCATGAATGCAACGATCCAAAATGTAGGGGAGTTGCTGATCCGGTTTTTATTGGATTGAAACATTGTTTGTAATCGGTTGTAAACTAGTTGTTTTGCTTTTGTTTTTTGCGCTCCGGCAAATTTAAGACAAAGGAATGTATTTCGTTTAAAATTTGAATTAATTCATCATTATTAGATTGAAAGGGGCATTTTACTTTATATTTGTCGGTAAAATAGATTAGAAATGAAACTTTGGGATAAAGGAACTTCGGTAAACAAATTGATTGAAGATTTTACGGTTGGCAAAGACCGTGAATTGGATGTATATCTGGCAAAGTACGATGTTTTGGGCTCGATGGCACATGCCATTATGCTCGAATCGATTGGCTTGCTTACTGCCGATGAAAAAACGGACCTTCTTGCCGAACTGAAATTGATTTACAAAGAAGTTGAGGCAGGCTGGTTCAAAATTGAGGAGGGCATCGAAGATGTGCATTCGCAGGTGGAACTGATGCTTACCCGGAAACTGGGCGATGTGGGCAAAAAAATCCATAGCGGACGTTCCCGCAACGACCAGGTTTTACTTGATCTAAAACTGTTTACCCGTTCCGAAATTCAAAAGATTGTTGATTCAGTTGCTGAATTATTCTCACTGCTGATCAGTCAGGCTGAAAAGTATAAAAATGTGCTGATGCCCGGCTACACGCATTTGCAGGTGGCCATGCCTTCGTCGTTTGGCCTGTGGTTCAGCGCCTATGCCGAAAGTTTGGCCGACGACCTCGAAATATTGCTGGCTGCCTATAAAATAACCAACCAAAATCCACTGGGATCGGCGGCTGGCTACGGTTCTTCATTTCCGTTGAACCGTACGATGACAACCGAATTGCTGGGTTTCAGTACCATGAACTACAACGTGGTGTATGCGCAGATGGGACGTGGCAAAATGGAAAAAACTGTTGCCATAGCACTGGCGTCTATCGCTGCAACCATCTCGAAACTGGCATTCGACGTGTGTCTTTTCATGAGCCAGAATTTCGGTTTCGTGGGTTTGCCCGACGAACTGACCACTGGTTCGAGCATTATGCCGCATAAAAAGAATCCCGATGTTTTTGAACTGGTGCGCTCGCATTGCAATAAAATTCAGGCCGTTCCCAATCAGATAACCATGATGATCAACAATCTGCCGAGCGGATATTTCCGCGATTTGCAGATTATAAAAGAAGTGTTCCTGCCATTGTTCGAAGAGATGAACGACTGTCTGAAAATCACGGCATTTGCAATTTCGGACATCAAAGTAAACGACGGGATAATAAATGACGACCGCTATAAATATGTTTTCAGTGTTGAAGATGTCAATCGGCTGGTGCAAAACGGGGTGCCTTTCCGCGATGCATACAAACAGGTCGGGTTGGAAATTCAGGCTGGAAATTACACTCCCTCAAAAGAATTGAACCATACGCACGAAGGCAGTCTGGGTAACCTTTGTTTGCCTGAAATTGAAGGTAAGATGAATGCGGTTATTGATGGCTTTCAGTTTTCGTCGGTAAACAGGGCAATCGAGGAACTTCTTAAATAACAGGTACACAATTCTGTAAATATTATTTTCTTTCTCGGCATTTTGTCAACGGACGAGAATGTTTGTGCCGTCAGATATTAATTTGGCAGGAATGCTTTTGTTCTTTATTTTTTATATTAATTTTCGACACAAAAGCGTCAAAATTGTCTTTTTTTCTCGGTTTCCCTGTACCTTTGGTAGATAGTCAAAGAAAAATGGAGCAACCCGTCTGTTCGATTGCATTGAAATGATGAATAAAAAATTTGACAACATACTTCCCGCTGAATTAACAAGCGGTCTTATCGAAATACTGACGAAAGGACCCAGTTTGGATCAGTCGTTGCGACAGTTTTGCGAGCTTATTTCCGATTTTTTGCATGACGGGAACAAGGTCTCGGTACGGGTTTCTTTTAACGGAAAGATTTGGATTGATGAAAGTTTCACGGAAACCCCTTTTGTTCAGGTCGACAGTTTTCAAACCCCCGACCGCAAATCCGGGACGATTGAGCTTTTTTTTCCGAAGCAGGCATCTTCCGATGGTGAAAAATTGCTTTTTCAGCTTATCCCGTTGCTCATAAACCTGATTTCGAAGTTTCAACTTGATGAATTATATCGATATACCGTCGAGCGGGACAAAGAGCTCAAAAGTATAAACCAGACGGCCGAAATCCTGAAAAAAGGTAAGCTCCTTGATGAATCGTTGCAGGAAATTTGTTTGCTCCTGCCCGAAGCCATGCAATATCCTGAACATTCTGTTGCCCGCATAAAATACGGCGAAAAAGAATTTGCCAGCCGGTCGTTTCGTGTTACTGAATGGAAATTGCAGCAGGTTTTTGATACACCCGACGGAAAAGGTGGGTGTATCGAGATATATTATCTGGAAAAATTCCCGGATGTTTTTTTTAGCCCGTTTTTGCAGGAAGAACAGAGTATGGTCAACAACCTGGCAGCGTTGATTTCCGGTACCGTTTCGAAAAAAGTTTTGCAGCAATTGTTGGTTGAAAATACCGAACGGCTGAAAGAGTTGAAAGGGATCAACCAAACATCGGAAATTCTGAAAAAAGGAAGATCGATGGAAGATTCGCTGCAGGTGATTTGTTCCTTTCTGCCGGATGCATGGCAGTACCCGGAATCGACCAGCGTCCGTATCCGATACAATGGGCGAGAATTTGTTAGTCGGAATTTCAAAGAATCGGAATGGCGGATGGCACAAGGTTTTGTGGCTCCCGGAAGGAAGAAAGGTACAATCGAGATTTTTTATTCGAAACAGTTCCCCGATTTCGATGAAGGTCCGTTTTTAAAAGAAGAACGAAATTTGCTGGTCAACCTTTCCAGCCTGATTTCGGGATCGGTCACCCGGGACGAATTCAAAAAGTTGTACCGCGCAAATACCGAGCGCCTCAAGGAACTGAGGGCCATCAATCAAACTTCTGTTATCATCGAGAAAGGAAGGCCGATTGATGAAACATTGCAGGCTGTTTGTGCCATCTTGCCCGGTTCGTATCAATACCCGAAGTTCACGGTTGCCCGGATAACATTTGAAGGCAGCAGTTATGTCAGCGATGGTTTTGTGGAAACGGAATGGGTTCAAAAGGAAGTTTTTATTACCATCGATCATAAAAAAGGACAAATAGAGGTCTTTTATCTGAAACAATTTCCGGAGATTGGCGAAGGCCCGTTTTTATACGAAGAACGGAACCTACTGATCAATATCGGCAAACTGATATGCGGATACCTGAACGGGTACAAAGGACATGAAGTTATTTCCCAAAAAGGGATTGCACTCCGCGAGCATCTTCCTTCCGACGAATTCCGAAATTCTCTGATCCGGAATAAAAAACCATTGCAGTTGTACTTTAACCAACAGTCGATTGATAAATACGTTTATCTCGACATGATGAAATTTAAAGTCAAGCATATTCTTTTTATAGCGACTTTATATGATGCGTTCATATTGGAAAGCGAGGACTCGTTTTTCGAGAAGTTTATGGGCGAAATATACCAGTACAGCCTGTTCTCTGTTCCCCGTATCACGGGTGTGTCTACTGCCGAAGAAGCACTGGAATTACTGAAAACAACGCATTTCGATTTGGTTATCCTGATGGCCGGTATCGACCGTGAAGCTCCCATTCTTATTAGCGAACAGATCAGAGCCGCGAATGAATTATTGCCCATTTATCTTCTTCTGAATAAGAAAAGCGACATCCGGTATTTCGAAGAACTGGTACCCACCATTCGTTCGGTCGATAAACTATTTGTTTGGAACGGCGATTCTCAGATACTTTTTGCCATCGTGAAATCGACGGAAGACAGCGTGAATGTGGAAAACGACACAAAAATAGGGCTGGTGCGCGTTATTCTTTTAATTGAAGATTCGCCGCTTTATTATTCAAAATATTTGCAGATTTTATACGATATTGTTTTTGGCCAGGTGCAGCAATTGTTGCCCGAAGTTGAAAAAAATGAAATCGACAAGATTTGTAAAAATGAGGTCGCGGCCTAAAATTTTATTGGCTCGCAACTACGAAGATGCCATTTATATTTTTAATAAATACAAAGATTTCATGCTTTGCGTGATTTCCGATGTCGAATTCGAGCGTTCCGGGAAATTGGATAAAAATGCCGGTGTCCGGTTTATCAAATATGTGCAGTCGCATATTTCCAACCTGCCCATCATTCTTCAATCTTCGGAAGATCAAAACGAAAAAATTGCTGAAAATCTCAATGTAACTTTTATCAATAAAAATTCAGAAACCTTGCTGAATGAAATCAGGACGTACCTGAAACGTTACTTGGGATTTGGCAACTTTGTTTTCAGGGACAAAGATTCGAATAAAATCGCCGTGGCCAAGTCGCTTCGCGAATTTGAAACCTTGTTGCACCAGATACCCGATGAATCGTTCTACTTGCATGCTTCGGAGAACCAAATGTCGCTGTGGCTGATGGCGCGCGGCGAAATCCAGCTTGCCAAAACACTCAATCCGGTTAATGTCGATAATTTTGACAGCATGAGTGAGTCGAGACAGTTTTTCCTCGATCAGATTAAAAAGTATAAAGACGAAAAAAAGAAGGGGAAAATCCTTGATTTTGATGAGACTTCAACCCTGGACGAAAAAAATGTCGTTTCCTTTGCCGGGGGATCAATGGGTGGAAAAGGCCGCGGACTGGCTTTTATCAATATCCTGATATACAATCTCGATTTCTCGGAATTGTCAGACCGTATCAATATTCTTGCACCCATCACGGTGGTCATTGGCACCGATGAGTTTCAGAATTTTATTGCACGAAATCACCTTTTCGAAAAAGTTGTCGATCCTTCTGTTTCGTATGCCGAGTTAAGGCGCCTGTTTGTTGAAGCACACCTGTCGTCAACGATGCTCCGGAAGCTGAAAGTTTTTGTTTCCCAAATTGATAAACCTATTGCTGTGCGGTCTTCAAGCACATCCGAAGATTCGATCACGCAGCCTTTTGCCGGGGTTTTCGACACCTATCTGGTCCCCAACCGGATCACGAATAAAAAAACAGTTCTCGAACAACTCGTAACATCAATCAAATTGGTATATGCTTCTACGTTTTCGGATAAAGCCCGAAACTATTTTTCGGTTATCCATCATAAAATAGAAGAGGAAAAGATGGCTGTTGTTTTGCAGGAACTGGTTGGAAATCAGTATGGAGATTATTATTATCCGCACATTAGCGGGGTGGCCAAATCGTATAATTATTATCCTGTTTCCCACATGAAACCCGACGAAGGGTTTGCCGTGGCTGCTGTTGGCCTGGGCGCTTATGTGGTCGATGGCTGGCAATCGTACCGTTTTTCGCCCAAGTACCCCAAAACAAGGATGTATAGTATCAAGGATTTGCTGAGTAGTTCGCAGGTTGAATTTTACGCATTGAATTGCAGGGATTTAACTGTCGATTTTCTGAAGGACGGAGAACTGGCGTCGCTGGAACTGCTGGATATTCGTGAAGCAGAAAAACATGGAACCCTTGTTCATTGTGTGTCGGTATATAATCTGGAAAACGACAGGTTGGAAGCAGGACTTAGTTCTCCGGGGCCGAGGGTTGTCAATTTTGCGAATATTTTGCAATACGATTACATCCCGCTGGCCAAAACCATCCGGCTTCTTTTGAACACGATAAAAGAAGCATTTGGCTCGCCCGTCGAAATTGAATACGCGGTAGATCTTAACCGGACAAAAAATGGCTTACCTACTTTTTACCTTCTTCAGATTAAGCCTTTGCTTGCTGACCAACCAGCACAAAACATTTCAATCGAAATGATGGATAAATCGAAGATGATACTGTTCACGAAATCGAGCATGGGAAATGGCATTGTCAATGGCATCAACGATGTTATTTTTGTCGACCCGAAACGGTTTAATAAGATGAAAACCCTGGAGATGGCGGCGGAAATAGAAGCATTGAATAAGATGATGAGCAAAAGCGAAAGACAATATATTCTGATTGGCCCCGGGCGATGGGGTAGCCGGGACCGTTTTGTGGGAATCCCGGTAAACTGGTCGCAGATTTCCAATGCCAAAGTGATTGTTGAAGTCAGTCTGGAAAATTTTCCGCTCGATTCGTCCCTCGGTTCTCATTTTTTTCACAATGTAACATCAATGAATATTGGCTATCTTTCCATACAACATACATCGTCAACCGATTTTCTCCGATGGGATTCTTTAAACGAACAAAAAATCATTCATGAAACAAAATTTTTCAAACATGTCCGGTTCAAAAATGACCTTACCATTATTATGGATGGCAAACAGCGAACGGCGGCTATAAAGGTCGATGAATGAGATTCTTTTTATTGTATAGATATTCAAGAAACGAGGTATGATTAATATTGCACTATTTGATAAACACAAATTGATTTTAGAAGGGTTTGCACGCCTGCTGTCTGATGAGCCTGATTTTAATGTTGTTATGGCGTGCGACCACCGAAGCGTATTGACCGATAAACTGAAAAAAATAAATGTTCATGTTTTAATTCTGAACATGCACGATATTTCGATCCGGAATCTAAATTTCATTGTCCAGCTCACAATTGATAACCCCAGATTGAAAATATTGATTCTTTCCGCAATCGAAAATGAAGAGATTATTCTGAAAACGATAAAAGCCGGGGCAAAGGGTTTTTTGGGAAAAGATTCAGATCTGGACGACCTGAAAGAAGCTGTTTTCACTCTTCGCAACGGGCACGATTATTACAATAAATCCATATCGAACCTGGTTGTAAACCAGTATATTTCCAATTTCAACAGCATATCGGAGCCGGGAACACAACTTGAGCAATTGAGTGCACGACAGGTTGAAATACTCCGGCTGTGGGGAGAAAGTTATTCGAACCAGGAGATTGCAGAACTGCTTTTTATCAGTGTGCGCACGGTCGAATCGCACAAAAACCACATCATGCAAAAGCTGAACCTGAAGAGCACGGTCGATATGGTGAAATTTGCGATTAAGAATAATATCATCGATATATAATAACCAATTAGTTACTCTGTTTCTGCATCTTTCGCCGGATTCCCGGCTTCATTTTCGTTTCATGACAGACTAATTTTGCATTGTCGTACTACGCTTACGTGATACACGGAATTGCATATCAGTATAAAGTGGTTTTTGCTATTCGTATTATTTTTGTTGTCGTAATAATGTTTTCTTTTTTCTGAATTTGTATTAACATTTATATAAAAAAGCTATTATGACTGACATTTTGAATTTAAAACTAAGCGATTTCATGGCAAAAGTAATTGCCAAGAATCCCGGGGAATCTGAATTTCATCAGGCCGTTCAGGAAGTTGTAGAATCATTGCTTCCTTTCATTGAGCAAAATCCGAAATACCACTATGCGAAAATATTGGAACGCATGGTAGAACCGGAACGTGTTATTATGTTTCGCGTTGCTTGGGTAGACGACAATGGTGAAGTCCAGATCAATCGTGGTTACCGTATTCAAATGAGCAGCGCTATTGGTCCTTACAAAGGCGGTATCCGCTTGCACCCAACAGTAAATCTTGGAATCTTAAAATTTCTCGCTTTTGAACAAGTATTGAAAAACAGTCTTACCACATTGCCAATGGGTGGTGCAAAAGGTGGTTCTGATTTCGATCCGAAAGGAAAATCAGATAATGAAGTAATGCGTTTTTGCCAGGCTTTCATGACTGAATTGAGCAAACACATTGGTGCTGACACTGACGTTCCTGCCGGTGACATCGGTACTGGTGGCCGTGAAATTGGTTACATGTTCGGCCAATACAAAAAAATCAGAAATGAATTCGTAGGTGTATTAACTGGTAAAGGTCTTGAATGGGGTGGTAGCTTAATCCGTCCTGAAGCTACTGGTTACGGTTCAGTTTACTTTGCAGAAGAAATGTTAAAAACCCGCAAAGACAGCCTGAAAGGTAAGGTTTGTCTCGTATCGGGTTCTGGTAACGTAGCTCAATATACCGTTGAAAAATTGCTCCAGTTGGGTGCAAAACCTGTAACCCTTTCCGATTCATCAGGTTACATTTACGATCCAGCCGGTATTGATGCTGAAAAATTAGCTTTTGTTATGGATCTGAAAAACATCCGTCGTGGCCGTATTTCTGAATATGCAAAACAGTTCAACTGCAAATTCGTTGAAGGCAAAACTCCATGGGGTGAAAAATGTGACTGTGCATTCCCTTCAGCAACTCAGAACGAAGTTAATGAAGAAGATGCTAAAATGTTGGTTAAGAATGGTTGTACCCTTGTTTCAGAAGGTGCAAACATGCCTTCAACCCCAGAAGCTATCGAAGTTTACCTCAAATCAAAAATCCTTTACGGTCCTGGAAAAGCAGCTAACGCTGGTGGTGTTGCCACTTCTGGTTTGGAAATGACCCAAAACTCAATGCGCTTACCTTGGACACGGGAAGAAGTTGATGCAAAATTGCACCAAATCATGATTAACATCCACAGTACTTGCGTGAAATACGGTACTGAAAACGATGGTTTCATCAATTATATGAAAGGTGCCAATATCGGTGGTTTCATTAAAGTTGCTGATTCAATGATTGCTCAGGGATATGTTTAATATTCTTCGGAATAATCTGAAATTACAATAAAAAACATTTTCGTAAACCCCGTCTTTTTTAGGCGGGGTTTTTTCTTTTAAAGAAAAAACCACATCTTTCGATGCAGCTTCATATCTTCAATTTAAAGTTCGTGTGTTATTGTATTTTTTTAACCGGCAAGCAGTCGGAATCAGTGAAATTCAAAATCTAGTAGTGTTTAATGAACGAAATCAAACATTGAACCGGAAGTGCATGATATCGCCGTCCTGTACAACGTATTCTTTTCCTTCAATTCCAATCTTTCCGGCTTCGCGGCAGGCGGCTTCTGATCGCAGACGGATATAATCGTCGTATTTAATAACTTCAGCCCTGATGAATCCTTTTTCAAAGTCGGTGTGGATGATTCCGGCAGCTTGCGGGGCTTTTATTCCTTTTACGAAAGTCCATGCACGGCTTTCATCGGCGCCGGTGGTAAAATAGGTTTGCAGGTTCAGCAAACGATAAGCCGCATGAATTAACATGTTTACACCGGGTTCTTCGAGTCCCAGTTCTTCGAGAAACATTTGTTTTTCGTCGTACGTTTCCAGCTCTGCAATGTCGGCCTCGGTAGCTGCGGCAATAATTAATATTTCGGCATTCTCATTTTTAACGGCTTCTTTTACCTGTTCAACAAAAGCATTCCCGTTTTTTGCCGATGCTTCGTCAACATTACAGGCATATAAAACCGGTTTGTTGGTCAGAAGGAAAAAGTCGCGGGTCAGTTTTTTTTCTTCTTCGGTAAGCTCAACCGTGCGGGCCGATTTTCCCTGAACGAGCGCATCGCGGTAGCGGGTAGCCACTTCCACTATTTTTTTTGCTGAATTATCGTTGCCGTGTTTGGCTACTTTTTCCCATTTTGTAATTCTCGCTTCAACGGTTTCCAAATCTTTTAACTGAAGTTCGGTGTCAATTATTTCCTTGTCGCGCACCGGATTAATGGATCCATCGACATGCGTGATATTATCGTTTTCGAAACAACGCAGCACGTGGATGATGGCATCGGTTTCGCGGATATTCGCCAGAAACTGGTTTCCCAGCCCTTCGCCTTTGCTGGCACCTTTTACCAGACCGGCAATGTCAACAATTTCGATGGTGGTTGGAACTACTTTTTTCGGTTTGTCGATTTTTTCCAGTTCAATCAAACGCTGGTCGGGAACCGTTATAATTCCGATATTGGGTTCGATTGTACAAAACGGGAAGTTGGCCGACTGAGCCTTTGCACTCGATAAACAATTAAAAAGTGTTGACTTTCCGACGTTGGGCAATCCAACTATTCCGCATTTTAATGCCATGTTTTTGTTCTTAATTTAGCGCTGCAAAGTTAATTTTTTTAGAATGAAACGAACATGCCAGTGCATTTTGTTTTCGGTTGATGCCTAAACCCAGAACTCAATCAATCTTTGGCTAATATTGGACTGCATTCTTTTATTCAGGTAACTTATAGGTGGCATCTGAATCAATCAGTACCAGTACAAAATCGCTTCCTTTGCCAATTGACCAAGGCGCGAATTCAGGCGTTTCTGTCGTTTTGTATTCGCCAATTTTTTTAGATTTTCCACTTCTCGGATTGTACCAATATGCGTTTATTTTCTGTGCATTCATTCTCGAGAGGTCAATTTTAATCGTTTTTGCTGAAGGCATGTATGTCAGGAGAAAGTCTTTCTTTTCGCCAATAGCCGCAACCATGTAGGTTGAATCTTCGGGATTGTCATTCAAAATAGTTGATTGGTCATTTTTCATTTTTTGCCACGGAAAAGAACATAACAGGTTTTTCATGTACATTACCTGTGTTGAACCGGGAAGGTGGATGGCCTGTTGCCAATCGGTTCGTACATTATTTACAGGCGTGCGTTCGGTGGTAAACATTTGCCAGATATCGTGACACCCGTATGTAAAACCTGCTGCGCCTGAAAGCATGGTCCAGTATGCAAAAATACGAACATCAGCGTCGTTTAACCAACCTTTTTTCGGATCAAATTTATTCGGATGATCTTCGTATCCGGGCTCGCCGTTGACCACTGGCCGGGTAGGTGTTACAGCTCGGCATTCCTTTACGAACTTGTAATCTTTTGCATACGCCTGGTGACCGGATTGGTACATGTCGAAATCTAGCCAATTTTCGTTCACTGCGTCTGTTGCTTTTTTCTGTCCCCATGGATGGAATGTTATCAGGTGTTTGTTGTCCACCTTTCGGATGCCTTTTGCCATTCCCCTGACGATACCATAATGTTCGTCGGTTTGTGGAATCCTGTCACCACCGAGTATCCATACAATATTGTTTTGCTTCAGGTAACGTTTGGCAATCAACTCTCCGTATATTTCAGCATTTTCAGGAGTGAAAATTTCAGGACCGACTCCCCATTTTTTAAAAAATTTATCGCCCCATGTCGGCAGTAGCCCAATGTACAAACCACGTTTTTGGGCTTGTTTTATCACAAAATCAACATGCTCGAAATATTTTTCATTCAACCTGGTTGGGTCGTTATTGATCAATGGCATGTCTCCATTCGCGTTCGGAGTATTCAACCCATTGAGTTCGGCTAGAACAACTGTTTGAATCACAGAGAAACCTTTTGATGCACGATCATTCAGATAGATCAGGCTTTCCTTTTTGTTTAAGCGGTGAAGAAGTTCCCAGGCTGTATCTCCCAACCAAAAGAACGGTTCGTCATTTTCAGTAACTAGGTATCGTTTGTCGTTGCTGATTTTTAATAAAGGAAGTTTTTGAGCTTTGGTATTTGTAATTGAAAAAGTCACAAATAGAAGCATAAAAAGAAGTTTTTTCATTTTATTTGAATTTAGTTGTTTTTCAGGTTTTCGTCGACTAAAATATTAAATTTTCATCAGGAAATGGTAGGAAGAAAGCGATTACCTGTTAATTTCTGTCTCTTCGTAAAAAGGAGTTGACATTGGTGTGCCTTGTTTTTTGTTTCTCAAATTGTTCCGGTTTGTAGAGGTCTGATTGGACGTTTGTTCCGGGGATATTGCTTCAAAGTGATACCAGTCTTCATTTGTCAATATTGCTACCTTTGCTTTTGAATAGTTAAAAAAATATAAACGGTTAAACCATTGCAATAAAAATTGATCAGAAGAATAATCGACAATGAAAATATGCAGGATGACCAACAAATAATTGAAGGGCTTAAATTGGAAAGTAGCAGGAGCCAAGCGTTTGGTGTTCTGGTTTCGAAATACAAGGAGCGTCTATATTGGCATATTCGGAAAATTGTGATTACTCACGACGATGCCGATGATGCCCTTCAGAATACATTTATAAAGGTATGGAACAGCATTGATGGTTTTCGTGAAGAATCGGAACTTTATACCTGGTTGTACCGCATTGCCACCAATGAAGCGATAACTTTGCTGAACCAGCAAAAGAAACGGTCAATGTTCGATGCCGGCGATATCAGCGAATATTTGCTGGGGGCGATCCATTCGGATTCGTATTTTGATGGCGATGAAATTCAGATCCGTCTTCAACAGGCAATTGCGATTTTGCCCGAAAAACAGCGGCTGGTCTTTAATATGAAATATTTCGATGAAATGAAATATCAGGACATGTCAGGAATTTTGGACACATCAATTGGCGCATTGAAAGCGTCGTATCATCATGCCGTAAAAAAGATAGAAGAGTATTTAAAATCAGAGGAATAAACGGAAAATTATTTCGAAGCAATTAAACTTTTCAAAATTTTAATAGTCAAAAAAGGGAATTAGAAGAAATGAACAAAAACGATAAACATATTGATTCATTGCAGGGGCTGCCAAACGAACAACCATTCAAAGTTCCTGAAGCATATTTCGAAACCTTTGAAGAACGCTTGCAACAACGAATCAAGGAACAATCTCTGGAATCGAAACCGAAAGGGAAAACAATTCGAATGCTGATGCCGGTTTTATGGCTTGCCGCCAGTCTCGTTCTTGTGTTTTTACTGGTGCGCTATCCGGTGAAAATGAGTTCGCCCGATTATTCATCAGAAGCTGGCGTTGAAGGTGTTGAAGATAATATATCGAATGAATGGCTGTATGATGATAATCTGTACGATATGATTTCGGAAGATATGGATGCTGAGACGATTGATAATGATGATGTTGCTGATTTCTTGTCGGCAGAACTTAGCGAATACGAGATTTATTCAGCAATGTATAATTAAAATAATCCGTAGAAATAGGGATTGGAATTAAGGATGTATTTGATTTGTATGAACTTAAATAGGATGTAGCAAATGAAAAAACTATTTGGAACAATTTTTCTCATGACTGTAATGGTCGCTATTGTAAGTTCTCAGGAGCACAAAGGGCAATCGCCCGAAATGATTCAGCGGATGAAAGTTGAGAAGGTTTCATTTCTTTCGGCCCGTCTTGAACTAACTCCTGCAGAAGCACAGTCTTTTTGGCCGGTTTATAACGAATTTGAAAACAAAAAGTTCAACTTGGAAAAAGCCCGGATGAAATTGGAGTTTAAGTCGAATGAAAAATTAGCATCGTTCAGCGATACCGAGTTGAAAAAAATGAACGATGAATATATTGCTGCTTTTGCCGAAGAAGCCCGATTGATGGAGGAATACAATAAACAATTTATAAAAGTCCTCCCGATTCAAAAAGTGGTAAGATTGTACGAGGCCGAACGAAAGTTCAGAGTACACATGTTGCAGGAATTTCGTCGCCGCGAACAAAGCAAGTCCGACCGGCCGGTTTTCCGCAAAGGAATTGATACTCCATAGAGTATTTCATTAAAAAAAAGCAAAAATTTGTCAATATAGCCGATCGGAAGCAAAACCGGAAAAATAGACTTTTCCCGATTTCGCTTCCGATTTCGTTTCATAAGATTATGGCTGGTAAAATATCTGGGTTCCTTGTATTAAAAGGTTTCGGAAGATCAAATTAATATAAAGACACGTACAACAACGGTCTTTTATATCTCCTGTATTTGAAGTGGTTTCTGGGAGGGAGATTTCGAAGTCGGTTACAGCTGTGACTATGGTTATTGTCTCGGTACTCCTATTGTTCAATGTGTTTTGCTATCAGCGCTATCAGGTCGTCCCGGCGGATGGGCTTCGTAATATAATCATCGCATCCGGCATCCAGTGCCTGCTCCCTTTCTTCCGACAGGGCATAAGCCGTTTGCGCAATAATAGGAAGCTCAGGATTAATTTTTTTTATTCGGATAGTTGCTTCCAGCCCATTCATGATAGGCATTTTGATATCCATTAAAACCAAGTCAAACTTTTCATCTGCTTCAATTCGTTCCAGTGCATTCTTTCCGTTTTTTGAAACATCAATCCGGATCTGTGTAATTGAAAGAAACTCTTGAATTAAAATAATGTTCGTTTCTTCGTCTTCAACCAGAAGAATTCTCTTGTCAGCCCATTCCTTCTTCATCATAATCGTATGTGTTAGTTTTGTCCGTTGTATAAAAAGCAAACCTGTAAAAATCCCGAAAATTCATTATTGCATAATTTGCGTTAAAAAACACAACAAGTTAGATAATAATTGAGAAAAAACCATACAAGGAATTAAAAATCAGGCCAAAAAAATAGTTTTATTGATTTGTGTTTTCCTTGATGAGTTTCTTTAGTTCATCGAATTTGTCAGTATCAAACCCTGTTTCACTGAAAACTATTTTTCCTTCAGAGTTGATCAGGAAATTTCGGGGAATATATTTGCTTGCAAAAAGAGAATATACCGCGCGTTCTTTATCGGCATAAAAAGGCATTGAAAATCCTTGTGATTTTTTGAAGTCTGAAACTTCCTGAAGATTGTGTTCCCTTCCGAAAATCAGTAGTTTGAAGTTTTGATTGTCTTTGTACTTGTTATAAATATCGTGTTGTATCAGCGGAAGCTCTTTCCGGCAGGGGCCGAACCAGGTGGCAAAAAATGTGATCAGCACGGTTTTGCCTTTGTAATCGGAAATTGATATGGTTTTTCCGTTTTCATCTTTGAAACTGAATTCAGGAACAGACTAGTTTAATTTCACCATCGTGGTTGCAACTTCGTCCTGTGCCGCTGATTGTAAGGCAGCTACAATAAAAAAGATGAAAATGAATGTACGCACGGGATGTGTTTTTTGTTTTGAAGATTACTGAGGATCGCACGAACGTAGATCCTCAGTAAAATATCATATTACAAAGAGTTCAGAAATTGAGTTACATTTTTTTCGATTCGCGCCTGCATCTTCGAAATATCAGACTTTTCGAACTGGTCGCCGGTGATATTTTCATACAACTCGATGTAGCGATCGGAAACCGAAGCAACAAATTCTTCCGACATTTCCGGAACCTGCTGGCCTTCTTTGCCCTGAAACCCGTTCTGAATAAGCCACTGGCGCACAAACTCCTTCGATAATTGTTTCTGCGCTTCGCCCCGTGCCTGACGTTCTTCATAACCTTCGGCATAGAAATAACGCGACGAATCGGGTGTGTGGATTTCGTCGATCAGGTAAATTTCCCCGTCTTTCTTTCCGAATTCGTATTTGGTATCAACCAGTATCAGGCCTTTTTCGGCAGCCATTTGGGCTCCACGTTCGTACAGTTTTTGAGTATAGTTTTCCAGCATTTCATAATCTTCTTTGCTCACCAGCCCCTGCGCGATAATTTCTGCTTTCGAAATATCTTCATCGTGTCCTTCCGACGCTTTGGTGGTTGGCGTAATGATGGGAGTAGCAAACTTCTGGCTTTCGATCATGCCGTCGGGCATTGGCTCTCCGCAAAGACTGCGTTTTCCGTCGCGGTATTCGCGCCAGGCGTGCCCGGTGAGGTAACCGCGAATCACCATCTCGACTTTGAACGGTTCGCAGGCATGGCCAATGGTCACATTCGGATCGGGACTGGCCACTTTCCAGTTGGGGACAATGTCGCTGGTTGCATCCAGAAACTTGGCCGCAATCTGGTTTAACACTTGTCCTTTATAGGGAATTCCCTTTGGAAGGACGACATCGAAAGCCGAAATGCGGTCGGAAACAACCATTACCAGGTATTCGTCGTTGATGTTGTAAACGTCGCGTACTTTCCCGTGGTAAACGCTTTTCTGTTTCGGAAAATTAAAATCGGTGCGTGTTAATGCGTTACTCATTTTGTATTTAAATTATTAAAGTTCTTTTATTTCTTCAATTTGAGAACGAAAATTATTCTCTTTCAGGTAATTTATCCATCTTGATAAGGTAACAACTTGTTCTGCGTTACGGTTCTTAAGTTCTTTGAATAGTTGTATGAGTTGCGGGTCTTTTTTGCTTGTCTGTTTCTTGGTTTTTTCTTTTAGGCCCTCCAAATCATTCTTTAACCCATAATCGGATAAGTCAATATCAACTTCAGAGCAAGATTCCAGGATAAACCGTTCAATCGCCGGATAAATCTGAATAATATAATGATGCTTGTTCGGATGTTTGTACAGAAATAGGCTTTGTTTATTTGTGATTAAACTAAATTCATCTAAATACCTTACGGACCGCTTGTCTTTATCAATTATCCCTAATGCAAAATCATCATTTAAATCACTTTGCATTTTGTTCGCCACTTTGCTGCATCCCATTTGATGATTATAGCCCCGTTGATTATCCGGTGGGACAATTGTTTCAATAAATGTCGTATCTGCATAGCATTCCGGAATTACCAGATAATCAAGCTTCATTTTAGAAAAGTTTCGTAGTTGGTAAACAAATCAATTCCGTATTGCTTAATATCTTCCATATCTTCTTTCGAAAGCTTGTTGGCAACCGTTTCACCATTTTTATAGTCAACCATGAATATGGACAGTTCCTCCATTGCATTCTCCAAAAAGTAATCTAAAATATAAGGACTATGGGTTGAAATGATAAATTGATTTGATTTAGCTTCAATGATTTCCCGTGTGATATGTACGATGTATGGAGGGAAAGCATGTGCTTCAGGTTCTTCAAAAATTAATACCGAGTTTTGATTGGAAGCAATAGCTGTTTTATAAAAAATAACCCGCTGGAGCGTATCTGCAATTGAGCTATAAGGAATTAGAAAGATTTCTTTTTCCTTCTGCTCCTTCATTACCTTTAATTCCTGGCTGGCGCGATCAAAAACCAAATTCAGATTGTATTCATTAAACAATTGAATAAGATCCTTTTTTAAGGCTGGTATATTCTCAATGATTCCCATCAGATTTGTGCCAGCAGGAGGTAATAAGTTGGATAGATTATTTCGTTTTGGCTTTTGATTCGTCTTGAAATTATAATACTTGAAAGGGTTTTTGTCGATGTCGTTTCCAAGAATAGTAACCGTGAGGTCTTTTTCTATTGAAATGATGGTATTTACATCATGAATTTTCAGTTTTGTTCCCAGTGGTGAAATTTTATCTACTAAGTAGTAAGACAACCCAAATTCTCCAAGGTTATTCTTTATTGCAATTTGATTTTCGGTATTTCCATCAAAAAAAAGTTCGTTTAAATAATCGGCACGAATAAAATTGTTCAGTTTTTTGTTTGTACTGTACCTTAAATAGGGCAAACTAAATACCCCAAAAGCCTCCAGAATATTTGACTTTCCGACATTGGGTTTGCCAATAAACAGATTAATCCTGTTCAGCCCTTCGAGCTTTAAATTCCGGATTGATTTGAAATTTATAATTGATATGTGATCGATGAAATTCTTCATATCTCAAAGATAATTAACTTTTTGGTTCCTCTGTTTCCTTCTGTTTTTCTGATTCTTCTTTTTTAGCTGCCTGTTCGATGTAATATTTATCGTAGGCATTTACAATGTCGCGCACCAGCCGGTGGCGGACAATATCTTTCACATCGAACTGAACAAACGAAATGTCGCGGATGCCCTTCAAAATCTTTTTTGCCTGAAGAAGCCCCGACTGGTTGCGGTTGGGCAGGTCGATCTGGGTTTCGTCGCCGGTAATGATGAATTTCACGTTCATTCCCATGCGGGTGAGGAACATTTTCAACTGGTTGAGGGTGGTATTCTGGGCTTCGTCGAGGATTACAAAAGCGTTGCTGAGCGTGCGTCCGCGCATAAAAGCGAGCGGTGCAATCTGGATGGTTCCGTCTTTCATAAATTCTTCGAGCTTTTTTGCCGGGATCATATCCTGGAGAGCGTCGTACAGCGGTTGTAGGTACGGGTCAATTTTCTCTTTCATGTCGCCGGGCAAAAAACCCAAACGTTCGCCGGCTTCAACTGCAGGGCGGCTTAAAATAATGCGCTTGATTTCTCGATTTTTCAAAGCCCTTACAGCAAGCGCAATGGCCGTGTAGGTTTTTCCGGTCCCGGCCGGACCAATGGCAAAAATCAAATCCGATTTGGCACATTCGTCAACCAAAACCCGCTGGTTCGGGGTACGGGCGCGAACTGCTTTCCCGTTATTTCCATAAACCAAAACATCTTTTGTTTCTTCCGAAGTCGGCAACGAAGAAACTTCATCGTTCAGTATTTCAAGAATAATTTCGTCGGCAAGTACGTTGAATTCGTGATAATGGTCGAGCAAGCTGTTTAGTTTCTTCTCAAAATCAATGATTTCGTCCTCATCACCATGAACAATAAGGTTGTTGCCCCTTGCCACAATCTTCAACTTTGGGAAAAATGACTTTACCAGTTTGATTTTATTGTTGTTTATTCCGTAGAATTCGAGCGGGTCAACGCCCTCCAAATAGATTTGTTTTTCGAACATAGAATATTTTAAACCTGTACTTTGCAAAAATAATCACTTTTGAGAGAAAACCGCCGAAAAAAAAATCCCGGCAGGTTTTACAGGCCGGGATTTAATATTTTGATTTTATTTGATTATGTAGTTTTTCCCGCCGGGCCAACATATTGAGCGTCTCCCAAACCAAGTATCGGGAAGAAAATGAAGCCGAGTAGAATTAGTCCAATAGTGAAACCTTCGGTTTTTCCGAAACTCTTTGAAAGAAGGTTGAACACCCAAATAAGAATGACCAGGTTCACAACGGGAATAAGATAAAGAAGCAACCACCACCAGGGTTTGCCTACAATTTCAAGCAATACAATCATGTTGTAAATCGGGATAATGCATGCCCATCCGGGTTTCCCGGCTTTTTCGAAAATTTTCCACATGGAAACAATCACAAGAATAATGACTGCCAGATAAACGACAATAAATAGTCCCATAAATTTTGGTTTTTAATTTTTCTTACTCGTATGGCTTTTCAGGATCGCCCCGTTTACATGGTCCAGCTCCATTTCAATTTTAGTACAAATTACACGATTGAAATGAAAAATGCCAGTTAATACGTCTTTTTAATGATTCAATACGATTGAAATAGTTGATTTATTCAAACACAAATTTTATTCCGAGTGATACAATATTTGCTTTTAGCCCATCGTTCCGGTCGTAATGGCTGTAGCGAAGATTGATGTTTTTTAACCCGAACTTGTAAATTTTTCGCTGCGTGAAAATATCGGTATAACTTAACCCGATGCCCCATTGATTGCTGTGGAAAGCTGCCAAATCGTAATCGGAAGTGTAATACCGTTCTGTCGACAGATGGGTTTCAAATGGCGCAAACCAGGTTGCTCCTGTTTGCTGGTAATATCGGTAGCTTGGGGTCGCGGTAAAACTTTGCGACAATTTTATTGGTATTTCAATATTGACGGTATGCGAAGTAATTCCCCAATCATCGGAATAATACCGGTAATAGGTGCGTAATTTTAGGTTTTCGCTGATGTAATAATTGGCCCGGACTCCAAACGGAGTTTTAAAACGGTGGCCGGGCATGTGTTCAATATTGTCGGAAAGGCGATATACTCCGGTATTTTGCCGACTGGTGTAAAACGGAATGTCGCTTGCCGTTCCAATGTAATAATTGGGTTTGTCGGCAAAATAGATGCGATGATAAGGTGTCGAAAGCAGGCCTTTCTGGTAAATTAAATCGAAAAAGACAGATGCCTGAAGCCGTTTACTTAGTATTTGTGAAAAACTGACCGATGCCGAATAGGAGTTTCGCTTTTTATCGTTAAAAACAGAAAACATATCAGGATGATATTGTGTGCTGGCATTCCCGCTTTCATTTAAAACCGTTACCCCGCTGAAATATCCTGAATTCAGGAAGTCGCTTCCGTATAAACTGTATTCATGCAATTCAGTAGGATAGATGGGCTTCCACTGATCAAGATAAACCTGTGTTTTTAAACTTATTTCCGTGTTTTTTTCGTTGAAAAGTTTGGCAATACTTCCTCCAAAACCAAATGAGCCATAATCGAATTCCTGTGAAAGAGCAGCATGTGCGCCCCAAATAAAATTCCGGTTATCGGAACTGTGGCTGTAATCGAGGCTCAGTGTGTAAAGTTCGTCGCTTCGTGAGGCTCCCGACGAGGCCACCCAAGGGCTTCCCGACGTTGCTTGGGGCGAAGGCGCTGCATAGCGCTCGCCTTCATCATCATCATCGCCATATCCACTGCGTGATGCGCCCGAACTATTGAACGGGTTGATATTACTTGATGAAGCCGAGGTGTATGCCGACAGGCCTGCATCAATGGTCAGCACATCGTCGTCGTTTAGCGGTAAAGTGATCACAATTGTAGGTGTGATGTCATCCAACGATTCATCGCCAATTCCGCCGCCAACAGCCGAATGATCTCCATCCTGATGGTAATAGCTCATCAGTAAATCGATTTCCGGCGCTTCCAAAACACGTTTTTTGTAGCTGTTTATGCTGTCTTTCTGGTTTTGTGCGACAGAAAAAAGACTTGAAAATATCAGTATCGCAAATAGTATTTTTCTCATGTATTTTCTTAATTACATCCGCAACCACCGCCTGTTTTACCTCCATTCGCTCCTGCAGCTGCTTCGCGGTATACTTGGAAATTAAGTTCAAAACGCTCGTGTTGTGCCGCAGATAGTTTCATGTCGGGGTCGTTGATGTACACTTTTTCGTACTCCTTCACTGCAACACACGAACTTAATCCAAGCAGCGCCAAGCAAACAATCAATACTTTTTTCATTGTTCCGTCGTTCTTCGTTCAATATTTTTTGAATAATAAATTTTTCCCTGATCGTCTACCATGACACATTCAACACCTTTTAATTGGTTAACCAGGTCAAGCCCCGCTTCAATTCCCATTACAAATACACCGGTTGCCAGTGCGTCTGCCAGTTCGGCATTGGGGGCAAAAATGCTCACACTGGTCAGTCCGTGGGCCGGATAGCCGGTGCGTGGATCGATGATGTGTGCATATCGTTTCCCGTTCAGGATGACATATTTTTCGTAATTGCCCGAAGTGACCGCTGCCCTGTTTCCAATTGGGAACCACGCAAAAACCTTGTTTTTGTTCAGCGGGTTCGTGATTCCTACCAGCCAGGGCTTTCCATCGGGTTTTTTGCCCCAGCAATTCAGGTCGCCCGACGCGTTGACCATACCTGCAACCACGCCTTCTTTCATCAGTAAATCTTTGGCTTTATCGGCCGAGTAGCCTTTCCCGATGGCGCCAAATCCGATTTTCATTCCGGGTAATTTCAGAAATACAGTGCCATCCTTCTTGTTCAGGATAATATTTTTATAACCCACTTTCGCTACCGATTGTCGGATGGTTTCCTCGTCGGGCATTTGTTGCATTGACCCGTCGAATTTCCATATTTTATCCATCGCCGCATACGAAATATCGAAAGCTCCATCGGTAATTCTCGATATTTGGATGGCTCGTTCAATCAGATGGAAAAGTTCAGGATTGACTTTTACAGGGGCAACACCGGCATTGGTGTTTATTTTCGATGCCTGTGAATTCGGGTCCCACTCGGAAATAAGTTTTTCAATCCGGCGGATTTCATTCGCTGCCATATCGATATACTTATCGCCTTCTGCCTGGCTGTTTGCCACAACTGTAATTTCGTAGCGCGACCCCATGAGTTTCAGCGTCCTCATAAAAATTTCCTGCGAAAAACTTTTTGCTGAAATGAAAATCAGAAAAAACGATACGAACAAACGCATATTGATTTATTTTTCAAGTGCCTGAAGTTGTTTGATATATTCAGCCGGACTGACATTCTTGTACCCGGTGGTACCGATTGTCCCGCCATTTTTATCCAGAATTACGACCAACGGAAAATAACCATTGGGGTTGTACTTTTCAGCAAGTTTGTCGTTGTGTGCCTGTTGCTCATTGCTGAGTTTATTTTTTTTCTGTTTGGGGAAATCGGCACGTAAAAGTACGAAATGATCTTTTGAAAATGTTTTAAATTCTTCTGATTGCCAGATGAATTTATCCAGTTTCATGCAGGGGGCACACCAGTCGGAACCGGAAAATACCAATAGAATGTTTGTTTTGTTTTCTGAAGCTTTTGCTTTTGCCTGATCGATATCAGTCAACCAGTTTTGTGCAAAAGTACTTACTGAAACGAGTAGTAAAAACAAAGACAGGATTGTTATTTTTTTTGTCATATCATAAGAAAATTAGGTAATAAACATATAACACGGGAACAGAGATTTAGTTTTTTATTTCTGGCTAAAAATGTTTGAAATATTTAATTCGTGTTAAAGTTTTGGCATCTATAAAAGTTTATCTGATAGATTAGGTGAATGATTCACAAAGACAAAACATATAACAGTGGAGTCCCGGGAATCTGATTTTTTAAATTTTAAATAAAAAGTCTCGTAAATCAATCGTTCGCGAGACTTTTTTATTCTGGTATATCTGTTTTGCTAGTTTAAAACGTCCCAAAAATAGAATGCTTTTCAGAATTAAAATAGATGGTAGAGTAGATATGAAATCCTTCGCGGTTGGTTTTCAGCTTTCTTTCGAGGTACAGAACCGGGTCGCCCAGCTTGATTTTTAACAACTCGCTGATTTGCTGATTTGCTTTAATTGCTTTCAGCTTCTGTTCTCCGCCGGTTACTTCAATCTGGTAATTGGAACGCAGCAATTCGAAAAGCGATTTGTTTTCGAACGACCGGCTGGTAAACCGTGGCAGGTTAATATTTGGCAGGTTATTTATATCGTAAAAAACAGGTTGCTCGTTTACCAATCGCAGGCGTTCCAAATAAATTCGCCCCGATTCGCGTTCTACCTCTGTTAGTTCATACGGAAAATTTTCTGGCCAGGTCATAATCTGTGGTTTCGACAAAATTTGTGTCTTTAGATATTGTTGTCCGATGGCCGAAGCAGTTCCAGAGATGCTCAAAATGCCAATATCATGAGGCGGTTTTTTTACAATGCTGCCTTTGCCTTGTTTTTTAATTATAAAACCATCACGTACCAAGGCATCTAACGCCTGTCGTACGGTAGGGCGAGTAACTCCATGAACCGCACACAATTCATTTTCCGAAGGAAGCATACTGCCTTCCTCGTAAGCTCCGCTGATAATGTGTTTTCGGAGTATTTCGTGTAATTTTTTGTATTGCGGTAACTTTCTTTCCAAGGTCGCTTTGTTAATTAATTTTGATCAAAAATACAAAAAATATTTAATTTGATACTACTCACTTGTAAATACAAGTATTAATATTTATTTTTACAACATGAAAATAAACATATCTTTTAAATTCAGTGTTTTTAAAGATATATTGACTTTCATGTTGATTGTTTAATGTATTTACAAGTATAATAAAATAAGATGGCAGTTCCAGTTTTAATGCCCCGTCAGGGACAGTCGGTTGAAACCTGTATCATTGGAGAATGGTACAAGAAAAAAGGCGATCAGGTAAAAGTAGGAGACATCCTGTTTTCTTACGAAACCGATAAAGCCTCGTTTGAAGAGGAAGCAAAAGAAGAAGGTGTTTTGCTCGAAATATTTTTCGCAGAAGGCGACGAAGTTGCTGTACTCGAAAATGTAGCTGTAATCGGAAAAGCCGGTGAACCGGTTGACGAATTCAGGCCGGGAGGCAGCAGCAAGCCTGCAACGGCTCCAGTAGAAGAAAAAAATGAAACAGCTAAAGAAACCGCTGTTGAAAAGCCGGCAGTTGCAATGCGCGAGTCGTCGGATGAAGCAGTGAAAATTTCACCTCGTGCAAAAAAACAGGCCGAAGCAAAGGGCGTCGATTACAACCAGTTGCAGGGAAGTGGCCCCGGTGGGCGTATCATTGAGCGCGATGTAGTAACGGCAGCCGAAACCATGCCGGTAATGACTTCGCTGGCGAAAGCAAAAGCTTTGGACGAACAACTACGTGTTGGTGCCGAGACCAGTGGTATGGGCGGACGAGTGCTTGCCAGTGACCTCGCTTCAACCAACCAGGTTTACAGTGCCGATTTCGAAGTGAAAAAACTGACCAATATTCGCAAGTTGATTGCCAAAGCAATGCACGCTTCGTTGCAGAATTCGGCTCAGCTCACCCACCACATGAGTGCCGATGCACGCACCATCATGGCTCTGCGCAAAAAGCTGAAAAAAGAATTTGAAGCCGGAAAGGTTTCACAAAATGTTACCATCAATGACTTAGTTTGCCTGGCAGTCATCAAAGCACTGAAAAAATGGCCGCAGGTGAATACTCATTTTATGGGCGACAGCATGCGTTGGTTCAATAAAGTGCACCTCGGACTTGCCGTTGACACCGACCGCGGACTGATGGTCCCGGCAGTAAAAAATGCAGATGATCTTTCGCTGGAAGGGCTTTCTGCACAACTATCAGCAGTTGCAGCTCAGTGTCGTCAGGGAAATATCAATCCTGAATTACTTTCGCCGGAAGCTGCAACGTTCACCGTTTCGAACCTCGGAAATTACGGAGTGGAAATGTTCACCCCGGTAATTAATCTTCCGCAGACTGCTATTTTGGGCGTTTGCACCATTGTTCCACGTCCGAAAGATTTGGGCGACGGAATTTATGGTTTTGTACCGATGATGGGCCTTTCGCTTACATACAACCACCAGGCGTTGGATGGCGGCGAAGCAACTCTCTTCCTTCGGGAAATAAAAGAACAAATTGAAAATTTAACAATTTAAAATATGCCTCGCCTCCTTAAATAATTAGTATTAATTTATCAGGGTAAGGTTTTCGGAGGTGAGGTTTTTTTTCTGAAACTATGGAAAATACATTCGATATAGCAATTTTGGGCGGTGGCCCAGCCGGGTACGTGGCGGCCGAACGCGCCGGTGCAAAAGGACTGAGCGTGGTGATTTTCGACAAACGATCGCTGGGTGGTGTTTGCCTGAATGAAGGTTGCATCCCGACCAAAACGCTGCTCAACTCGGCAAAAGTTTTGGAATATGCGCACGAAGCTGAGAAATACGGTATCACTGTTGGCGAGGTTGGCTTCGACTTCAGCAAAATAATGAAGCGGAAAGATAAAGTGGTGCGCAAACTGGTTTCCGGAATCGGTGCCAAAATGAAACATGCCAAAGCTGAAGTGGTGATGGCCGAAGCCGTCATCAGGGAAAAACGCAGCTCTGAAATTACCATCGAAGCCGAAGGGAAAATATATAAAGCAAAGAATCTGCTTGTTTGCACCGGTTCAGAAGCTGCTGTTCCGCCAATTCCGGGATTGGACAAAACTCAAATTCTGACCAACCGCGAAATTCTTCAGTTGAATGAATTACCCAAAAGCCTTGTGGTTATTGGCGGCGGAGTGATCGGAACCGAGTTTGCCGATTTTTTCAATGCAATGGGAACAAAAATAACGGTGATTGAAATGTTGCCTGAAATCTTGACCGGGATTGATGACGACATTGCCAAATTTGTTCGTGCCGAATTCACAAAGCGTGGAATCGACTTCCATTTGGGCGCAAAAGTGACCAAGCTGAATGGCAAAGAAGTAACTTTTGAAAAAGATGGAAAAGAAGAAAAAATAATCGGAGAGCAAGTTTTACTTTCGGTAGGCCGGAAAGCCAATGTGGCCGGTATCGGTCTCGAAAATATTGGCGTTGAATTTACGCCGCGCGGAGTGAAAATCGACAAAAATTGCCGCACCAACATCCCGAATGTTTATGCAGCCGGTGACATCACTGGTTTTTCATTGCTGGCACACACGGCCAGCCGCGAAGGAGAAGTGGCCGTAAACCACATTCTGGGCCGCAAAGACCAAATGCGCTACGATGCCATTCCGGGCGTTGTTTATACCCATCCTGAAATTGCCGGCGTTGGGTTGACCGAGGCTTCAGCAAAAGAAAAGGGAATTGACGTGGAAGTGCGCAAACTGCCGATGGCCTATGCCGGCCGTTTTGTTGCTGAAAACGAAGGAAAAGACGGTTTCTGCAAAGTAATTGCCGGAAAAAAATATGGAGAAATCCTTGGTGTTCACATGGTCGGAGGGGCTTGTTCCGAAATGATTTGGGGAGCCTGTGCGCTGATTGAAGCCCAGCTTCGGGTGAAGGATGTTCAGGAAATTGTTTTTCCACATCCTACTGTGAGTGAAATTATTAAAGAAACCATTTTTGAATTTTAAGAGCCTCCCCAACCCCTCCAAGGAGCGGAGAAAGCTAAAATCTATTGTCTAATATCTAAAATCTTAAATAAATGCCAAAAAATCAATTTATTAACCCGGAAGAAGTAAGGAAAGCCGGTGAAATCACATTCAAACCGATTCCTGTAAACCAATACAATAAAACCGTTGAGGAAGAAAAAGCCAATTTCTCAAACGAAGATTTAATTCGGATTTTCCGCGACATGGTAATCATTCGCGAATTCGAAACCATGTTGAACCTCATAAAAATCCGTGGCGATTATAACGGAATTGCATACAACCATCCCGGCCCCGCACATTTATCTATCGGGCAGGAAGCGGCTGCTGTTGGTATGGCCTACACACTGGGCGTCGAAGATTTTATCTTCGGATCGCACCGCAGTCATGGCGAAATTCTTGCCAAGGGTTTGTCTGCCATTACCAAATTGAGCGATGAGCAACTTACCAAAGTTATGGAAAGCCATTTCGATGGAATTACTTTTGCTCCTGTAAAGAGTAATTTCTCAGGAACTGCAAAAGACATGGCCATCCGTTTCCTGATCTATGGAACGCTGGCCGAAATATTTGCACGCGAAACCGGGTTCAACCGTGGATTGGGTGGCTCGATGCACGCTTTTTTCACTCCATTTGGTGTGTATCCGAACAATGCCATCGTTGGTGGTTCGGGCGACATTTCGGTTGGCGCTGCGTTGTACAAAAAAGTGAACCGCAAAAATGGCATTGTGGTTGCCAACATCGGCGACGCATCAATGGCTTGCGGTCCGGTTTGGGAAGGCTTGGCTTTTGCCACTATGGATCAGTTCAACGAATTGTGGGAAGGCGATATGAAAGGCGGCCTGCCATTGATTATCAATATTATGAACAACCAGTACGGAATGGGCGGACAAACCTGCGGCGAAACGATGGGTTACAAAGTGGCTGCCCGCATTGGTGCCGGCTTGAATGCCGACCAGATGCACGCCGAACGGGTGGATGGTTACAATCCGCTGGCCGTAATTGATGCCTACAAGCGCAAACGTAAAATTATTGAAGAAAAACGTGGTCCGGTGCTTCTTGATGTACTAACCTACCGTTACAGCGGCCACTCACCATCCGATGCTTCGTCGTATCGTTCGAAAGAAGAAGTGGAAGCCTGGGAAGCACACGATTCAATCATCTGGTTCGGAAAAGAACTGGTGAAAGCTGGTGTTGCTACCGAAGCAGCTCTGGAAGAAATTAAATCGGCAACAACCGATCTTATTTCATGGGGATTGAAACTGGCTATCGACGACAAAGTTTCGCCACACATGGATATGGAAAAATATCCGGAACTGATTGGCGGAATGATGTTCTCGAACGAGTCGGTTGATAAAATGGAAGACCGCAAACCCGACGTGAACCACCCGATGGAAGAAAATCCACGGGTAAAGCAACTGGCTACAAAAGAACGTTTTGCCTACGATGAAAATGGCAAAGCGCATTCAAAAATAAAAACATATGCGTATCGCGATGGTATTTTCGAGGCCATCATCGACCGCTTTTATAAAGACCCGACATTGGTTGCATACGGTGAAGAAAACCGTGACTGGGGCGGCGCTTTTGCCGTTTATCGCGGACTGACCGAAGCTCTGCCATACCATCGTTTGTTCAACTCTCCCATTTCCGAAGCATCGATTATTGGAACGGCTATCGGTTATGCAATGTGTGGCGGCCGGGTCATTCCTGAAATCATGTATTGCGACTTTCTGGGCCGTTGCGGTGATGAGGTGTTCAACCAGTTACCGAAATGGCAGGCGATGAGTGGAAACGTACTCAAAATGCCAATGGTACTGCGCGTTTCCGTGGGTTCGAAATACGGCGCCCAGCACTCGCAGGACTGGACCGCTTTGGCAACTCACATCCCCGGCCTGAAAGTTGTTTTCCCGGCCACTCCATACGATGCCAAAGGTTTGATGAACGCTGCCTTGCAGGGAACCGACCCGGTAATTTTCTTCGAAAGCCAGCGTTTGTACGACATCGGGGAACAGTTCCACAAAGAAGGCGTTCCGGCCGGTTATTACGAAATCGCACTGGGCGAACCCGATGTGAAACGCGAAGGAAAAGATGTGACTATTCTTTCGATTGGCGCCACTTTGTATCGCGCATTGGAGGCGGCTGACATTCTTCAGGAAAAATACAATATGAGTGCCGAAATTATTGACGCGCGCTCATTGGTTCCGTTCAATTACGAACTGGTATTGAGATCGTTGAAAAAAACCGGTCGCATCATCATCACCGGCGATGCTTCGGCTCGCGGATCGTTTATGAAAGATATGGCGCAAACCATTACCGAGCTGGCCTTCGACGAACTGGATGCTCCACCTGTGGTAGTTGGCTCACGCAACTGGATCACTCCGGCATACGAATTGGAAGAATATTTCTTTCCGCAGGCAAGTTGGATTATTGACGCAATTCATGAAAAACTCGTTCCCCTGAAAGGGCATGTGGTGAAAAATAATTTCACTGAAAACGAACAAATCCGAAGAAATAAGTTAGGAATTTAAGACGCTCTTTATTCATAAGTATGGAATTTTGCCCTGTCCCGGTAACGGGATGGGGTATTCCTTAAAATAAAGACGATTTATACGAATAAAAGCAGTTAACTTTATTTGCTCCAAAAAACACAACATGCAAAATATATTCACATCGCTTCCCGACGAGGCTGAATTAATAAAATGGGCTTCGGCAAATGCAGATACAAAGCCGCTTTTGGTGAACGGGCACTTCCATACTCCCTTTTCATTCAGCGCTTTTACTGAAATTGAACAGGCTTTTGAAATGGCTCAAAAAGAAGGCGTTCAGGTGCTGGGGATCAATGATTTTTATACAACCGATGGCTACGAAGAATTTACGGAACTGGCCCGGAAGTATAAAATCTTTCCGTTGTACAACATCGAATTTATGGCTTTGCAGAAAGATGAGCAGGCCAACAACATCCGGGTGAACGATCCCAACAATCCGGGACGAACCTATTTCAGCGGGAAAGGCCTTTCGTTCCCTTTCAAACTGAATGAAAAATACCAGGTTTTGCTGGAACAAGTGCAGGAAGAAAGCAATATTCAGACGGCAGAAATGATCGACAAACTGAATGGATTGCTTGCCGAACTTGAAATCGACATTCAGTTTACGGCTGAAGAAATGAAAGCCCGTTATGCCCGGAATATGCTGCGCGAACGGCATATTGCCAAAGCGCTACGCGAAGCTGTTTACGAAAAATTTGATAGCGACGAAAACCGAAAATCTGTTCTAACAAAAATATTTTCAGGAAAAGATGTAAAATCGGCGATTGATGACTTTGCTGGTTTGGAAAACGAAATTCGCAGTAACCTGTTGAAAGCCGGAGGAAAGGCGTTTGTGCCGGAAAACGACCGTGCTTTTCTGAGTCTTGAAGAGGTGCGCGACCTGATTATTAACGGGGGTGGAATTCCCTGCTACCCGGTGTTACTCGATAACCCGAAAGGCGAATTTACCGATTTTGAAGGTGATCCGGAAGCGCTGTTTGTCAAACTTCAGGCTAAAAATATCAGCAGTCTCGAACTGATTCCCGGTCGCAATAAATTTTCAATACTGAAAGATTTTGTGAAGTTTTTTCACCGCAAAGGCTTTGTCATTACATTTGGCACCGAACACAACACGCCGGCGCTGGATCCGGTGAACGTTTCGTGTTCGGGCGGGGTTGAATTGGACGATGAACTGGTGAAAATCGGATACGAAGGAGCTTGCATTACCGCAGCTCACCAATACCTTATTGCAAAAGGAAAACCGGGCTATCTCGACGAAAATGGAAAGGCAAAAACTGAACAAATCCGCGATTTTATTGCATTGGGAAATGCCGTTATAAAATATTTTCAAAAATAGAAGGAAGATGCAAAATCAAATAAACACAATCATCCCGGCTGTCCGTATGATGCTCTCGTCCGAAAGTCTGAAAACAGTCAAATATTTCGCTGAAGGAGAACTTCCGGAGCAGGCAAAAGCACTTGAAACCCTGACCGTTGAAAATTCGGACAGTCTGCTGACTGAACTTTCAGAAAAAATAAAAAATGCAGGGAAAGCGGTTCAGGTAATCAGTATCAAGGGATTTGGAAGTTTGCTGGTTGCCGATTATCCATCGGAAATAGCAAAAATATCGGCTGGTCAAACGGCTGGAAAATGCGAAAAGGACAATGGCCGTGTAGAACAACGGATTGCAATTGTGACCGGAGGGGCACAGGGTTTTGGCGCCGGAATCGTTGAACACCTGATGCAAAATAGGGCTAACGTGGTCATTGCCGATCTGAATGCCGAAAAAGGACAGGAATTTGCCAATGAACTGAATGCTGAAAGACGCAACAATAAAGCGCTCTTCGTGAAGGTAGATGTTGCCGATTCAGCTTCCGTAGAAAATCTGGTGACCGAAACGGTGAAAGAATTTGGCGGGCTGGATGTATTCATTAGTAATGCGGGCATTTTGCGGGCTGGTAGTTTGGAAGAAATGACCCCGGAAACGTTTGAACTGATGACCAAAGTAAATTATTCGGCTTACTTCATTTGTACTAAACATGCTTCGGCGGTGATGAAGCAGCAGTATAAATTTAAACCTGACCACTTTACCGACATCATCCAGATCAATTCGAAATCGGGATTGAAAGGCAGCAATAAAAATTTCGCGTATGCCGGTGGTAAATTTGGCGGTATCGGGCTTACCCAGTCGTTTGCCATGGAACTAATGCCTTACAAAATTAAGGTCAACTCGGTTTGTCCGGGTAATTTTTTCGATGGGCCGCTGTGGGCTGACCCTGAAAAAGGATTGTTTGTTCAGTATTTGCGGGCAGGAAAAGTTCCAGGCGCAAAAACCATTGAGGATGTGAAACGGTTTTACGAAGCACAGGTTCCGGCCGGGCGCGGGTGTACTCCACTCGACGTGATGCGTGCCGTTTATTACATCATTGAACAGGAATACGAAACCGGACAAGCGGTGCCTGTCACCGGAGGACAGAATATGTTGAATTAAATGAAAACTAAACACGAAGACACAGAGACCCTGTTATAGCGTCTTTGTGTTAAAAATTATAGAATATGAAAACCAAAGCAGTTAGATTATACGGAAAAAAAGATTTGAGGCTTGAAGAATTTGAGTTGCCGCAAATCACCGAAGATGAAATTCTGGCCAAAGTTGTGTCCGACAGTATCTGTATGTCGTCGTACAAGTCGTCATCGCAAGGTAGTGATCACAAACGTGTGCCAAACGATATAGCTGAAAACCCAACAATTATTGGTCATGAGTTCTCCGGTGAATTGATTCAGGTGGGAGCCAACTGGCAGTACAAGTTCAGAGCCGGGCAAAAATTTTCCATTCAACCGGCCATTTATTATGAGGATGGTCCTGTTGGAATTTTGAGTGCACCGGGTTACTCATATAAATATGTTGGTGGCGATTCAACGTATGTAATCATTCCAAAAGATGTATTGGTTCAGGATTGTTTGCTGGTTTACGATGGTCCCGGTTTCTACCCGGCATCGCTGGCCGAACCACTCTCGTGTGTGATCGGCGCCATGCATGCCAACTATCATACTGTTCCCGGTTCGTACATCCACCAGATGGAAATTGTTGCCGACGGGAAGATGGCTATTCTTGCCGGAGTTGGCCCGATGGGGCTGGCTGCCATCAACTACGTCATTCACCGTGCCGATCGCAAGCCGAAATTGTGCGTGGTAACCGACATCGATCAGAGCCGGTTGGATCGCGCAGCAGCAATTTATCCGGTTGCTGAAGCGAAGAAACGCGGCATTGAATTGATTTACCTGAACACAGGAAATGTGGAAGACCCGGTTGCCAAACTGAAAGAAGTTTCAGGCGGAACAGGCTACGATGATGTGTTCGTTTTTGCTCCGGTTGCCCCGGTGATCGAACAGGGCGATGCAATTCTGGCATTCGATGGCTGTCTGAACTTTTTTGCAGGTCCCTCGGATCCAATCCTGAGCGCCAAAATGAATTTTTACAATGTGCATTACGCATACACACATATTGTTGGTACTTCAGGTGGAAATACCAACGACATGAAAGAAGCGCTGACCGTAATGACCGCAGGATTGGATCCGGCAGGCCTTATTACGCATGTCGGGGGATTGAATGCCGTAATTGATACGACGTTGAATTTGCCTCATATTCCCGGCGGCAAAAAGCTGATTTATACCCACGTGGATTTACCGCTGACGGCTATTTCTGAATTTGAAGAAAAAGGAAAAACTGATCCATTCTTTGCCAGGTTGGCCGCGATTGTTGCCAAAACAAATGGACTATGGTCGATTGAAGCCGAAGAATATTTACTTGCAAACGCAAAATCGATTTAACGAGGAGAAGGCTATCCAAAACGATCCGTAAATTTTTGATTTGTTGAGGCATTTCAAAATGTATCCGCGATTTATAGGACAGCTTTCTTTATTTCTTTGTAAATTGGATGTATTGAACCGGATGACTTGACTGACTTGTTGAACCAATAAAACCTACTTTTGACTCGTTAAAAAACAAGAAACAACTCATTAAAAAATACAGATATGATTTACATGGCAGACACAGCTGATATAGAAGAACTAAAAAAGCTTTACAAGTTTTTTCCATTGGAAGGTGTTACAACCAATCCGACTATCCTGAAACAATCGGGACTTAAATTTTCAATAACGATTAAAGCAATTCAGGAATTGGTGGGCAACGGAATGGTTCATGTGCAAATGATCAGCAGCGTTGCTGAAGATATGGTGCGCGAAGCGAAAAAGTACAAAAGCTATTTCGATTTTGGAGATAATTTTTATGCAAAAATCCCGGTTTCGGAAGAAGGATATCGCGCAATGACCAAGCTGAAAGATGCGGGCATCAATGTAACCGCAACGGCAATTTTTACGCAACAGCAAGCCCTGGTTGCCGCGCGTGCCGGAGCCGATTTTGTGGCACCGTATGTCAGCCGACTCGATAATATTTCGTCGCACGGTATTGAGGTGGTTGCCGACATTGTTCAAAATATGATTGATTTTGGATTGGGAACCAAGGTGTTGGCGGCCAGTTTTAAAACGGTCGACCAGATTTACAGGGTGAGCATGGCCGGCGCACAATCAGCTACCATCAATCCCGAATTGCTGCACCAACTAATAAAACATCCAATGACCGACATTGGCATCAAACAATTTGAGTTGGATGCTGAAGGTTTGTACGATATAAATTTTTAGGAACGATAAGATACAAATTATTCCTCGATAACTATTTTTTGATTAACTTTTCAATGGCAGCAAGCCGTTTTTCGAGATATTCTATGCGTTGGTTAGCTTTTTTTAATTCGCTGGTTTCCTTTTGTAATTGAATAGTTCTTTCTTCCAGAGCTTTCAAACAGATCATCATAATCCCGTCCATATCAGAAGAATTAAGAAGTGTGTCGCACCCAATTTTACCAATGCCATCATTCCCAAAATAGTGAAAGATTTCCTGTGCCATCGGTCCATAATGCCTGAAATCTTTGAAATTTTGACTTTTATAATTCCAACTTCCCAATTTCAGTTTTGACAAACTTGTTAAAAAATATTCACCATCAGCTGGTGTAAAATTTTCTTTCTTTGTCGAATCTGAAATTGCAGCCCAGGCATTTCCTCCGGAAACCAATTCCGTTCCAATGGTACAGGCACCATTGGAAAATAATTTGTAACCTCCGTTAAAACGCATCATCATCTGGTCATTTGCATCACAATTTGCTGTCGTAGGACGGGAATCTCCGATAATAAAGCTGCCTGTTTTATGGTTTGTAGAAACATTAACCCCCATTGCAGTTGAATAATCTCCATCTGCGGTTGTACTGAATCCCATTGCAGTTGAAGCAGCCCCATTCGCATTGGTGTTAATTCCCATTGCAGTTGAATAACTTCCTCCGGCAGTTGTTGTTTGCCCCATTGCAGTGGAGACAATTCCGCTGGCAACGGTACGAAATCCCATAGAGGTGGAAGTTGCCCCGCTTGCAGTCGTTTCGTTCCCTATTGCTGTAGAAGCAGTTCCATTTGCGGTGGAGTTAATTCCCATTGCGGTTGAATAGCTTCCACCGGCTGTTGTCGTTTGTCCCATTGCGGTAGAAACAATTCCGCTGGCAGCTGTACGAAATCCCATAGAGGTAGAAGTTGCCCCACTAGCGACCGTTTCACCGCCCATTGCAGTAGAGGTTACACCGCTGGCAACTGTAACGTTTCCCATTGCAGTAGAACCATTTCCGCTTGCTGTTGTCCCTGTTCCCATCGCTGTTGCAACAGGTGCATTGGCTATTGTGCGAAATCCAATCGCAGTAGAATTAGCCCCACTGGCAAGTGTTCCTTCTCCCATTGAAACTGATCCGTCCCCGCTGGCTGTAGTGCTATTTCCCATGGCAGTAGAACCGAAACCACTTGCTTTTGTAATTAATCCTGTAGTCGTTGAAAATGCTCCATTAGCAATATTATTATTGCCTGATGCAAACGAATAATCTCCGATATTTGTATCATCCCATTGATCATTATTTACATATCCAACCCGTAATGCTGCTTTTTTAGGGTACCACATTAACCGGGTTCCGGCTCCGGATGTCGGTAAAGTTCCGACTCCAAAAGCTCCTGTAGAAAGAAAACCGTCGGTTCCTTCAATCGTAACAGCTCCTGCATCGGCTGTAATGCTACGGCCATTATCGTATGCATCATCAAGACTAGTTGTTGGTGCTGGTAAGGTTACACTCCCTCCATTGCTCAACGAAATTATATTTCCTGCTATGCTTAATGCCTGGATTTCGTTGGTAATTGAGCCATCAATCTCAGAGGTCAGATAACCTACATCGTTGGTAAAAGAACTTAATCGGGTTGGCGCTCCAGATAAACTGGAATATTGTCCGTTAAAATCGTTTGTCGAATCGATATCGAGATTAGCAGGAATATTAGTTAAGCTGGTAAATTTTCCATCGAACCCGGGAGGGAGTTTAACAAAACCGCCGTTACTCAAAAAGATAGTGTCATGTCGAATGCTTAATGCCTGGATTTCGTTGGTAATTGAGCCATCAATCTCAGAGGTCAGATAACCTACATCGTTGGTAAAAGAACTTAATCGGGTTGGCGCTCCAGATAAACTGGAATATTGTCCGTTAAAATCGTTTGTCGAATCGATATCGAGATTAGCAGGAATATTAGTTAAGCTGGTAAATTTTCCATCGAACCCGGGAGGGAGTTTAACAAAACCGCCGTTACTCAAAAAGATCGTATCATGTCGAATGCTTAATGCCTGGATTTCGTTGGTAATTGAGCCATCAATCTCAGAGGTCAGATAACCTGCATCGTTGGTAAAAGAACTTAATCGGGTTGGCGCTCCAGATAAACTGGAATATTGTCCGTTAAAATCGTTTGTTGAATCGATGTCGAGATTAGCAGGGACATTCGTTAAACTGGTAAATTTTCCATCGAAGCCTGGAGGAAGTTTAACAAAACCTCCGTTACTCAAGAAGATCGTATCATGTCGAATACTCAATACCTGAATTTCGTTGGTTATAGAGCCATCGCTTTCTGTGGTCAGAAAACCTAAATCATTTTTAAATGAACTTAACTTTTCTGGAGCATTAGTAAGACTAGTATAACATCCGTCAAATCCGGGAGGAAGTTTGATAAAACCACACTGGCTAAGAAAAATTGTATCGTGGCTAATACTTAAAGCCTGAATTTCATTGGTCGTTGAGCCATCAATTTCTTTTGATAATTTATTATTCCACGAATCGACATTGGCTGCAGTTATTGAACCTGCAATGGATGCCTTAAATTCAGGATCGGTTTCAGTAATATTATCAACTGTTTTTGCATGAATAGCATACGGGACACTAATTAACTGACTTGTTCCGGATATTGTGTAATTTTTTCCACCAACAGGATCCGTTTCTGTCTTAATAAAATATGGGCCGTTAGCCCAATCTATTGATTCAAAATTCCCTAATACCTGCACACCTGTTCCAATTTCAAAACTTACCAGTCCATTAATATTCGTTGTTGGTGTCTGTGTTTCAGTATAAACAATGTTTCCATTCGGAGAATCTTGTAAAATGCTTATTTTCATGCCAATCTGCCGAAGAGTTACCAAATTGTTTTGCCCATCTCTAATAATAGCTTGAAAACTTACTTTTTCAGGCACTTCTGCAAACATCCGAAAGCTAAAGAACAGCAATACGAATATGATGATAATCCGATTCATGGATAGCAGGTTAAAAGTTTTTAATGATTTTGAAAGTCTTAAAAATATTTTGATTATCGGTAATTTTTAAAACATAAGTAGCTTGCATAAGAGATTTTGTGGTAATAAGGGTCTCTTTGCTGGTAATTCGTTTGCGTTCAATAAGTCGTCCTAAAATATCGTATAGTTGATAATATAAAGTGTAAAACTGAAAATTATCGATGTTTAATTTTAATATATCAATCGTCGGATTTGGATAAGCTACACATGTAATATCAATCATTTTACCTTGAATGACCGAAATTTCGAAAGGTTGTTGTACGCCTTGCGCAACAGACAGCATAGTCCCTGAATTGGTGGTATATAGCACTTGTCCAACTGAATAACTGATTGATCCGCTTTTTGTTGAAGCATTACCTCCCGTAGTAAGAATGTTTTCCTGGGCAAATGCCATTGAGTGCATAAAAACCAAAACAAATACCGTATTTGATACTATTTCTTTGACCTTCATGAAATATTTCAACTAATTTTTGACTCCAGTTTTTATGTAATTTGGATTGAAATATGTCAAAAATAGCATTTGACATAGGGCTTGAATTTAGTAATAAAAAATTAAATCCATACTAAATTCAATTTTGGCAATAATATTTATTTGAATTTCTCTATTGTAGCAAAAACGTTAGGATATACCTAAATGAAAAATCCGGAGTCAGCAGATTATCTTATTGTGTGAAACTCCGGGAATTATTACAAAATCAATATTTTATCCTTGTTCTCGGAAATAACTGATTTTTAATGTATTTCTTCAGAAGTTGAAAAAACTCTAGAAATTTTAATTGTTTTGAATTTTGTGCAACATATTACTTCACAATTTTTGATATTGCTTTAAATGCAGTAGCAGTTGACGAGCGGGTAAGTTCAAATAATATCGACTCGCAGGAGGTCATCATGATGCCTTCGTGGCGGAAACGCTCAGCTGCCAGATCAACATTGTCGAGGTTACGCGACGAAACACAATCCATTACGACGACAGGTACAAAACCTGCTTCTTTCAGGTCGATGGCTGTTTGCAGGACACAAACATGCGATTCGATACCGCAGATGATTATATTTTTTGCTCCGCTGTCTTTCAATTTTTCGGCAACGGCCGGTTCGTCGTAACAACTGAAATCGCGTTTCTCGAATGGTTGGAAATCGGGAATTAACGATTTTATTTCTTCAACCGTTCCTCCCAGTCCCTTGGTATATTGCTGGGTTACAATCAATGGTATGGCAAGTTCTTGCAGCCCGCAGACCAATCGTTTGCAATTATCAATTAACATTTCCTGATCGGCCATTGCCGGGACCAAACGCTCCTGAATGTCGATTATCAATGCAATACTTTCTTCTTTTCGAATTCTCATTATTTTTCTTTGTTACAACTTTTTACCCTGTAGTGCCTGTTCTCTTGATTTATTGCCCAAATATCCCCCGTGGTGCCGCTTGGCATAATCTTCGTTCGAAAATCCGATTTGCTCCATCATTAGCACAACCAGAACGTCGCCAATCACCGTCATCATGGTGGTTGATGTACTTGGGGTCAGCCCCAAAATGCACACTTCCTTCGGGTTGCCTGTAAGCAGGCAAACATCAGCCATCCGGGCCAGTTCCGAATCTTCCTGACTGGTTATCACAATCAGGGGAAGGTCTTTGTACAGCCGGTCGGCCAGTTCAACCAATTCAAGTATTTCGCGGGTTTTCCCCGAATTTGAAATCAGGAAAAGTACGTCGTTGGGCTGGATTACGCCGAGATCGCCGTGCTGGGCATCGGAAGGATGCAAAAAAACAGCCGGGGTTCCGGTTGAACTGAATGTGGTTGCAATGTTCAGGGCAATCTGTCCCGCTTTGCCCATTCCGCTGGCCACCAATTTTCCACCTTTTTGGTGAACCTGCTCATCAATAATTTTTATTGCTTTTTCATATTCCCCGGTAACGGGAATGTTCTGTACTGCTTCTGCTTCCTGACGAAGTACGGCTTTTATTTTCTCAATCATGGCATAATTTTTAACTAATGCAAAACTAACTCAAAAAAATTACCGGCCAATAAATGAAAGTGGTTTATAACGAAGTATCTGTGTTTTTTTAGCAAAAAGGAAGACGATATTTTACTAAAAACTAGACTTGCCTCAGAATATTTTCTATTGAACTTGTTTAAAGTTGAAACCCGAATTATTGGTTCCTCTTCATTTCTAAATATCGAATAAAGAACAAGAAATGAGGAGTATCGAGATATCACAAATGTGCCTGCACCCGAATTCCTTATTTCTTATTTTGCTTTTCTTGTTTCATTATAGCTATTAAAACAAATAATTACACTCACTCGTTGATACCCAACTCTTGACGACTTTATTCTGAATTTTTCAGTCCAAACTTATTCGGACAATGGAATTGTAAACGAGATGCGGGTTCCCTTTCCGGCGCGACTTTCAATAGATAATTTCCCATTGTTGCATTCGACAAATTCTTTAACCAGCAAAAGCCCGATGCCCGAACGATATTCATTTTTAGTCCCAGTAACTGAATGAAAAGCTGATTGTTTTAGTCTTTCAATAGTTGCCTTGTCAATTCCAATACCGTTATCCCTGACTTCAACCTTCATTAAATCTCCATGTTCTTCCGATTTGATGCGGATTTCGCCATTATCGCCAACAAATCGGATAGCATTTGAAATCAAATTGCGCATGATGGCGCTCAACATATCGTAATCGGCAAAAACTTCAGAATTGCTTTTTATTTTCAGAAAAACTGAAATATGTTTTTTCTCTATTTCGAGATCAAAAAGTTCGACAACTTCTTTGTAAATCTTTTCAAGTTTTATATTTACCGGGTTATTCGGAAAGGTATCGTTCCTGATGGTCGACCATTTCAGTATGTCATGCAATAGGTGGACATTTTTGTGCGAACTATCCCAAAGCTGGTCGATAATATCCAGCCGTTCGTTTTCATTTAAATCCGTGTATTGATTCTTCAAAAGATCGACGATGGAAGAGAATCCCACAATCTGATCTTTCAGGTCGTGGGAAATTATGGAAAGAAATTTCTCTCGTGCTATCGAAAGTCGTTTATAATCTTCGCGGCTTTCCCGCAACGAATCTGCAGTTTTTTGCAGACGCAAATACAGAATTTCGAAAACCAACTCGTTCAAATATCCTAAAAAAGCAATGATCACAAAACACAGGTAAACACGCATTGAGAAAAAGAACGGATATTTTGCAATCAAGGAAACCTCCCTGAAAAAATAAGTTCCAGCAATAATTGTAAGGAGAAACACCAACAGGATGAGCAATCCATGTTTCCTTCCTTTTAACATGATGATCGGAATTGGCAGTAGAACAATGAAAATCAATCCTGTATTTTCAAATCCTCCTGAAAATGCATAAAACAATCCAATACAACAGAGAATAAAAACAAATAAATGAGAAGTAGGCAGCAATTGTTTTCTTACACGGAATAAAAAATACAAAAATACGAGAATCAACAAGACCGATGAATTAATCAGGACATGCATGTAATCGCAGTTGGCTGCACTAATTACAATAAAGAACAGAAGAATACCGCCCATTAAACAGAAAAATACCTTCAAAAGGATGCTTTTTTTTCGTCTAACGACTGATAATCATCAAGCACTGAAGCCTGAATACGAGTTTTTATTTTATTTGCGATTTTTCTGGTCACATCAAATTCTTTCGAAATAAAAGTAACACTTTTATCATAAAAACTCAATGTGTTCATTGCCCCAAAAACCGGAATTGTTGTGGGCGTGTTTATTGATCTGCTTTGGTAAGTATTTCGTATCCTGTTTCTGTAACCAATACCGTGTGCTCGAACTGGGCCGACAGCTTTTTATCGACAGTTCGGGCTGTCCATCCGTCTTTTTCGTCAACAATGGTTCCCGGTCGTCCTTGGTTAATCATGGGTTCGATAGTGAAAATCATGCCGGGTTTCATTTTGGGACCGCTGTTTCGTCGTGCTGCATGGTCGACTTGCGGGGCTTCATGAAAATGAATGCCGACCCCGTGTCCGCAATATTCATAAACTACACTGTAGCCTTTTGCCCGCGCATAACGGTCGATTGCAAAACCAATGTTGCCGAAATAATTATCCGGAATTACTTGCTGAATGCCCAGGTTGAGGCAATGTTCGGTAACTTCGATCAATTGCTGGGCTGCCGGTGAAACTTCACCGACTGTATACATTTTACTGGTGTCGCCAAAATAACCATTCAAAATGGTTGTCACGTCAATATTCAGGATATCGCCGTTTTTTAGAATGGTTTTTTCGGACGGAATGCCATGACAAACGACCTCATTTAAAGAAATACATGAAGATTTTGGATAGCCATTATAGCCCAGTGTAGCCGGAATTGCTCCGTGCGAACGCACAAACTCTTCAATTTTCTGATCGAGAAATTCGGTTGAAACTCCTTCTTTTACAAACTGTTTAATGTATACCAACGAACTGGCGGCCAGTTTGCTGCTTTTTTTTATGCCTTCAATCTGCTCTGGCGTTTTTATAATGATCTTTTCCATCCTGAATGTTAATTTTTCGCAAAAGTCGCTAAAGCTTGCATTATTTCAAAATTGAACAATAATTTTGTCTAAAAGTTTAACCGAAAATCACGATAATGAGATATTGTAAAGATTTTACCATCCATTCTTACGAAACCAATCGTTTTGGAAATGCATCGCTTTCATCGGTCTTTAATTTTTTTATTGAAATAGCTTGGGAACATGCTCAAAAACTCGACTGGGGATTTGACGCATTGAAAAGGAACAATTATTTCTGGGTTTTGTCGCGGGTTTTTATTCAGGTAGAGAAATACCCTGAATGGCAGGAAAAAATAACGGTAGAAACATGGACAACCGGCACGGATGGAATTTATGCCTTGCGTGAATTTGCCATAAAAAATGTGCAGGATGAAGTCATTATCAGGGCCAGTTCTGCTTGGCTGATTCTTGATCAGGAAAGCAAAAAAATTATCAGGCCCGATTCGTTGACCGAGAATTTTCAACATTTTGCAGAAGCAAAAATATGCCGTTGTCCCGTGAAGATCAGAGCCAACGGGAAAAACGAGAATCTGATTTTTGTGCCTGTTGTTTTTACGGACCTCGATATCAATCAGCATTTTAATAGTGTGAGATATGTGGAGCGTGCGTTGAATAATTTTGGGATACCTTTTTTAAGCAAAAATGAAGTGTGTGAAATAGAAGTAAATTATTTGAAAGAAGGATTGTCTGAAGATTCGCTGGCTGTTTCGCGAACAACTATTTCGGAAAACGAGGACTTGGTGATACTGGTGCGTGAGTCCGACGGAATTGATTTATGCTCTATGAAAATGAGATGGCGAAAGAAGTAATGTATTATATATATTGGGAAAAGGGTCGAACGAAAGTTTAAATAGAAAATTAAGGTGGCTAGAAATGATGTATCGTTGTATAATTAATATTGTAAGAAAAGGCTTTCTACTTTATACAGACATGGGAAGAATCAAAGCTGCTTCGATTCATAAGGATGAGAGTTCTTTAATCAGCTTTTCGGTATCGACTTATCTATCTTTTCGAAGAATCAGCAAATTTTAGATAGAATTGATAGTTGGTACTCAGGTATTTGAGATTTTGGGTTAAAAAAACAGAAAAAAGGTTTGGAAAGAATAAAAAAAGGTGTTTATCTTTGCCGCCGCCAAAAGGGGAACGCGAGTGCCCCTTGGAAGCGCAAGAGTTCAATAAAAGCTGGGGTTTCAGGTGGTCGGCAGATCTTTTTGAGATGTTTTTTTGTTTGAAAAAAAAGATTTAAAAAAAGGTTAAAAAGATTTGGAGGAATAAAAAATTAAAACATATCTTTGCCGCCGCTAAAACGAAGAGCGAAGTTCTAAAAGGGAATAGAGAAGGAAGAGGGAGTTTACAATAGAGACCGGCAGGATTCGGATAATACTAACAGGTAACATTCGGGTTCGGGTCGAAAAAAAACTTCAAAAAAAGGCCAAAAAGTTTTGGCAGAATAAAAACTCTTTCTAACTTTGCCGCCCCGCAGTAATGACGGGACGTTCAGAGGGAAACAGAACCGGAAGGACGGGGCCTTGAGAGGGGTCTGAAGGATTCGAAAAAGTTCATTGAAAATATTGAAAAGGTAAAACAAGGATAATTACGTTAGAATTAGATTCAACCAACGTCAAAGAGCTAGAAGAACTTTTTGTACTAATAAGTACATAACACTTATAAATTACAACGAAGAGTTTGATCCTGGCTCAGGATGAACGCTAGCGGGAGGCCTAACACATGCAAGTCGAGCGGGATTGGTAGCAATACCATGAGAGCGGCGCACGGGTGAGTAACGCGTATGCAACCTACCTTTAACAGGGGGATAGCCCAGGGAAACTTGGATTAATACCCCATAAGATTACAGATCCGCATGGATTAGTAATTAAAGCTCCGGCGGTTAAAGATGGGCATGCGTGACATTAGTTAGTTGGTGAGGTAACGGCTCACCAAGACTACGATGTCTAGGGGTTCTGAGAGGATGATCCCCCACACTGGTACTGAGACACGGACCAGACTCCTACGGGAGGCAGCAGTGAGGAATATTGGTCAATGGGCGCAAGCCTGAACCAGCCATCCCGCGTGAAGGATGACAGCCCTATGGGTTGTAAACTTCTTTTCTGTACCAAGAAACTTGCCCTCGTGAGGGTAGCTGACGGTAGTACAGGAATAAGGACCGGCTAACTCCGTGCCAGCAGCCGCGGTAATACGGAGGGTCCAAGCGTTATCCGGATTTATTGGGTTTAAAGGGTGCGTAGGCGGATTTGTAAGTCAGTGGTGAAATCCTGCAGCTTAACTGTAGAACTGCCATTGATACTGCTAATCTTGAGTATAGTTGAGGTAGGCGGAATGAGTAGTGTAGCGGTGAAATGCTTAGATATTACTCAGAACACCGATTGCGAAGGCAGCTTGCCAAACTATGACTGACGCTGATGCACGAAAGCGTGGGGATCGAACAGGATTAGATACCCTGGTAGTCCACGCCGTAAACGATGCTCACTCGCTGTTTGCGATACACAGTAAGCGGCCAAGCGAAAGTTTTAAGTGAGCCACCTGGGGAGTACGATCGCAAGGTTGAAACTCAAAGGAATTGACGGGGGCCCGCACAAGCGGAGGAACATGTGGTTTAATTCGATGATACGCGAGGAACCTTACCTGGGCTTAAATGTAGATTGCATGATGTAGAAATACACTTCCCTTCGGGGCTATTTACAAGGTGCTGCATGGTTGTCGTCAGCTCGTGCCGTGAGGTGTCGGGTTAAGTCCCATAACGAGCGCAACCCTTATCGTTAGTTGCCAGCGGGTCATGCCGGGGACTCTAGCGAGACTGCCACCGTAAGGTGAGAGGAAGGTGGGGATGACGTCAAATCAGCACGGCCCTTATGTCCAGGGCTACACACGTGTTACAATGGCCAGTACAAAGGGCAGCTACCTGGTGACAGGATGCTAATCTCTAAAGCTGGTCTCAGTTCGGATCGAAGTCTGCAACCCGACTTCGTGAAGCTGGATTCGCTAGTAATCGCGCATCAGCCATGGCGCGGTGAATACGTTCCCGGGCCTTGTACACACCGCCCGTCAAACCATGGAAGCTGGGGGGACCTGAAGTATGTGACCGCAAGGAGCGTCCTAGGGTAAAACCAGTGACTGGGGTTAAGTCGTAACAAGGTAGCCGTACCGGAAGGTGTGGCTGGAACACCTCCTTTCTGGAGCTTGACGACAGGTGGAATTGAAACTAAAGTATGCGTCTTTGTTTACCTTTTTAAAAATATACAGAGCAAAAGCGTAAGAGCTGTCAGCAACAGGCCATAAGCGGAAAATGCTGGAAGGCTTGAAGCGTGAAACAAGGACAGTCTCGTAGCTCAGCTGGTTAGAGCGCTACACTGATAATGTAGAGGTCCCCAGTTCAAATCTGGGCGGGACTACCAGTAAATTTTGAATGAATAATTTTAAATTTTGAATTGAAATACATTCAGCATTAATAATTAAAAATTCAAAATTTGAACACGGGGGATTAGCTCAGTTGGCTAGAGCGCCTGATTTGCATTCAGGAGGTCAAGGGTTCGACTCCCTTATTCTCCACAGGAAATGAGTCATGAGCCGTGAGAAACGAGTCATGAGATGAAGAAAAAAGTTGAAAGACAAGAAGTTCAAAAAAGTATTGATAAAAAAAGAATAAAGGTATACCGAGGAGGTTTAATATTTTGGTTCGACTCCAAAAATATCTTCATTAAACAGTAAAGGGGAGTTTTGAAGTACTAGTTACTCAATACTCATAACTCTGAACTAGTTTTAAAGTTCTTTGACATGTTGGGAATGTGAAGAAAGATTGACCTATAAATAGAATCAAGAAGAAAGTTAATAAGGGCGTACGGTGGATGCCTAGGCTCTCAGAGGCGAAGAAGGACGTGATAAGCTGCGAAAAGTTGCGGGGAGGTGCAAATAACCTTTGATCCGTAAATATCCGAATGGGACAACCCCTCCGCAAGGAGACCATGTTATGCATGGGGCCAACCCGGTGAACTGAAACATCTAATTAGCCGGAGGAAAAGAAAACAAAAGTGATTCCCTTAGTAGTGGCGAGCGAAAAGGGAACAGCCTAAACCAGTTTTGTTTCGGCAAAACTGGGGTTGTAGGACCACGACATTTGTTTCAACATTAAATAGAACAGTTTGGAAAGACTGACCACAGAGGGTGATAGTCCTGTATATGTACTGTGTTGAAATGATAGTGGTATCCTGAGTAGGGCGGGACACGAGGAATCCTGTCTGAATCTGCCGGGACCATCCGGTAAGGCTAAATACTCCTGAGAGACCGATAGTGAACTAGTACCGTAAGGGAAAGGTGAAAAGCACCCCGAACAGGGGAGTGAAATAGTACCTGAAACCGTGCGCTTACAAGCGGTTGGAGTCTGCAGCAATGTGGATGACAGCGTGCCTTTTGCATAATGAGCCTACGAGTTAGTCGTCACTGGCCAGGTTAAGGGTTTAAGGCCCGGAGCCGAAGCGAAAGCGAGTCTGAATAGGGCGTTTTTGTCAGTGGCGCTAGACGCGAAACCTTGTGATCTACCCATGGTCAGGTTGAAGTCCCGGTAACACGGGATGGAGGACCGAACCAGGGAGCGTTGAAAAGCTCTTGGATGAACTGTGGGTAGGGGTGAAAGGCCAATCAAACTGGGAAATAGCTCGTACTCCCCGAAATGCATTTAGGTGCAGCGTCGGTTACGAGTCTTGCAGAGGTAGAGCTACTGATTGGATGCGAGGGCTTCACCGCCTATCAAATCCAGACAAACTCCGAATGCTGCAAGATGCTTGCCGGCAGTGAGGGCGCGGGTGCTAAGGTCCGCGTCCGAGAGGGAAAGAACCCAGACCATCAGCTAAGGTCCCCAAGTGTATGTTAAGTTGAACTAACGAAGTCTGATTGCTTAGACAGCTAGGATGTTGGCTTGGAAGCAGCCATTCATTTAAAGAGTGCGTAACAGCTCACTAGTCGAGCGATCGGGCGTGGATAATAATCGGGCATCAAACATACCACCGAAGCTATGGATTTATGGTAGGGGAGCATTCCAATCTGCGCAGAAGGTGTCTCGTGAGAGGTGCTGGAGCGGTTGGAAAAGCAAATGTAGGCATAAGTAACGACAAAGAGAGTGAGAAACTCTCTCGCCAATAGACTAAGGTTTCCTGATCAACGCTAATCGGATCAGGGTTAGTCGGGACCTAAGGCAAAGCCGAAAGGCGTAGTCGATGGACAATCGGTTAATATTCCGATACTTGTTCATACTGCGATGGGGCGACGAAGTGATGAAAGGACCGCGTACTGACGGAATAGTACGTTAAAGGGTATAGGTGATGAGACCGGCAGGCAAATCCGCTGGTTGAGCTAAAACCTGACAGTACCGAGAGCCTTCGGGCAATCGGATAGTGTCCCTAAAAGGGCTTCCAAGAAAAACCTCTAAGCATCAGGTATGAACGACCCGTACCACAAACCGACACAGGTAGTCAAGGAGAGAATCCTAAGGCGCTCGAGTGATTCATGGCTAAGGAACTAGGCAAAATCGCCCCGTAACTTCGGGAGAAGGGGCGCCTCCAGCAATGGAGGCCGCAGTGAAAAGGCCCATGCGACTGTTTATCAAAAACACAAGGCTATGCCAAATCGAAAGATGATGTATATGGCCTGACACCTGCCCGGTGCCGGAAGGTTAAGTGGGGATGTTATCGCAAGAGAAGCATTGAAATGAAGCCCCGGTAAACGGCGGCCGTAACTATAACGGTCCTAAGGTAGCGAAATTCCTTGTCGGGTAAGTTCCGACCTGCACGAATGGTGTAACGATGTGGGCACTGTCTCGGCCATGAGCTCGGTGAAATTGTAGTATCGGTGAAGATGCCGATTACCCGCAACGGGACGGAAAGACCCCGTGAACCTTTACTGCAACTTCACATTGATTCTGGATAAGTGATGTGTAGGATAGGCCGGAGGCTATGAAGCGGGCTCGCTAGGGTTCGTGGAGCCGTCCTTGAAATACGGCCCTTTGCTTATTTGGAGTCTAATCCCGGGTAACCGGGAGACAGTGTGTGGTGGGTAGTTTGACTGGGGTGGTCGCCTCCAAAAGAGTAACGGAGGCTTCCAAAGGTACCCTCATGACGATTGGTAACCGTCAGAAGAGTGTAATGATACAAGGGTGCTTGACTGTGAGACCGACAAGTCGACCAGGTGGGAAACCAGGGCATAGTGATCCGGTGGTTCCGTATGGAAGGGCCATCGCTCAAAGGATAAAAGGTACTCCGGGGATAACAGGCTGATCGCCCCCAAGAGCTCATATCGACGGGGCGGTTTGGCACCTCGATGTCGGCTCGTCACATCCTGGGGCTGGAGAAGGTCCCAAGGGTTGGGCTGTTCGCCCATTAAAGTGGCACGCGAGCTGGGTTCAGAACGTCGTGAGACAGTTCGGTCCCTATCTGTTGTGGGCGTTGGAAATTTGAGGGGACCTGCCGCTAGTACGAGAGGACCGCGGTGGACATACCTCTAGTGCACCGGTTGTGGCGCCAGCTGCATCGCCGGGTAGCTATGTATGGAACAGATAAGCGCTGAAAGCATCTAAGCGCGAAGCTGGCCTCAAGATGAGATTTCCTTTAAGGGTCGTGGAAGACTACCACGTTGATAGGCTGCAGGTGTAAAGACGGTAACGTCAAAGCCGAGCAGTACTAATTGCCCGTAGACTTTCGCTTGAATTTACAGGTCTGTTTTTACTTCACTTCCCCTGACATGTTGATTAGTGATGAGTAGTGAGATATGAGTAAAGAGTAGTGAGACAAAAAAGTCTCAGGACTCATGACTCGTGACTCGAAACTCACAACTAATAAAAATATTAGTTGGTACGTAATTACCAGAACGATTTTAGGTGACTATTGCGGTGGGGCTCCACCTCTTCCCATTCCGAACAGAGAAGTTAAGCCCGCCAGCGCCGATGGTACTGCATTCATTTGTGGGAGAGTAGGTCGTCGCCAATCTTTACCCAAGGCCCCGGTTCTTTTTGAGCCGGGGCCTTTTTTGTTTCTTCTCAATCTCTCTCTTTTCCGGGGGGTTGTCTATTGTTTCGAAAATGCTAAACCGCCCCAAACTATGAGGTTGGTAGCAATTAATCAAGATAATGGCCATTTTTTATACCACTTCCATATTCTCTGATAGGATAATCGATTCTCCTTTGTAACGAAGAAGTAAGTTTGCCAGCGCCAAAGTGTCTTTTTCGCAATAGCGGATAATGCGGTCGAGATCGTTTTCCATGTAATATACATGGGCAACCTGGCTGCCGTCGATGTCGTCTTTCGGGGTTGGGATTTTAAAAATCGCACAAAGTAATTCCAGAGAAGTATAATTTTTATAATCCCCGAATTTCCAAAGCTGAAGAGTATCAATCAGGCGATCTTTCACTTCCCAGGGTTTGGCACCGGCAATGTCCAGTATTTTTGGGAGTTTCAGGTTGTGAATTAGGGAACGGCGGGCAATGTAAGGGAAATCGAATTCCATGCCATTGTGAGCGCAAACTCGTTTCCCTGGGTGACTGGTAAATTTTTCCAGCATTTGATTGAATTGCGAAAGAAGTTTTTTCTCGTCATCATCGTAAAACGATTTTACCCGGTAAAACCGTTCTCCCTGTTTTTGGATAATAAATCCAGTCGATATACAAATAATTTTACCGAATTCAGCATAAATCCCGGCACGCTCATATACATCAGAAGCGCTTTGCTCTTCAGTACGGAAATACGTCGATTTTTTATCCCATAATTTTTGAAGATCACCAGGAACTTCGCTAAATACGGGGTATTGTGGCGCCGTTTCGATGTCGATAAAAAGGACATCCTCGATATGTAAATTTTCAAGCATATTGATTACAGATTTTGCTTTATAAAAAGAACTAGTAGGTGGATGGCTTTGATGTTTTCACCCCCCTGCGGAATAATAATATCGGCATAATTTTTTGTTGGTTCGATAAACTGGATATTGGCCGTACAGTTGCTTCGTAGCGTGCCAGGGTTTTGTGTATATCGCGCCCCCGTTCGATAATATCTCGGGTGATGACGCGTCCAAGCCGCAGGTCTGCCTCACAGTCAACAAATACTTTAAGATCGATTTCATCGCGTAGTTGTTTGTTGGCAAGGCACAAAATTCCTTCAATAATCAGCACTTTCTGTGGCTCAATACGGTTGGTTTCAGGTTGCCGGGTACAAGTAAGGTACGAGTACGTCGGTTCATCAACTTGTTGGCCTTTTTTCAACTGTTTCACATGCTCAATAAGCAAATCAAACTCAATGGAATTCGGGTGGTCAAAGTTTATTTTCTGCCGTTCTTCCAACGGCAAATGACTACTATCATAATAATATGAATCGATCGAAAGAAAAGCTACTTCTTTTTCTTTAAATTGTTCCATAATCCTACGCACCACGGTAGTTTTCCCCGAACCGGCACCTCCTGCAATACCAATTACCAGCATGTTGCAATTTTTATTATCAAATATACGGAACCTATTCAATTTTATCCATCAAAAAAAATGGCATCATGGTTAAGCGGGCAGAAAATGTTACCTTCGCAAAAAAAAAATCAGAAAAATTCAAATATGATTAATCACGTTGTATTATTCAAACTGAAAGAATACTGTTCGGAAGAAGAAAAAGCCGGGGTTCTTTCAGAAATAAAAGAAGCTCTGTTGGGGTTAAAAAGTAAAATCGACGAATTAAAATATATTGAAGTCGGCACAAATTACCAGTTGGCCTCCAAATCGTTTGACTTTTGTTTGATTACTCATTTTGAATCAATTGCCGGACTAGATGTTTACCGTGTTCATCCCGATCATCTGGAAGTTGCAGAATTGATTGGTAAACATGCCATTGACAGGGCAGCTGTCGATTTTGAGTTTTAAGAAAGCCCCTCCTAGCCTCCCTGAAGTGAAGGAGGTATTGGCAGAAAGAAGTTTTTTAGTAAAAAGTATTGAAACATTGCAGCCACATCTTTCCCCCTTTGGGGGAATAAGAACTTTTATTTAACTATTTATGGAAAGTTTATACCCGTTGAAATTTGTCACCCAGTACAAGGATAAAATCTGGGGTGGAAATAAAATAAAAACCGTTTTAAACAAGGATTTTGGCGATTTGCCCAACTGTGGTGAGACTTGGGAAATATCAGCCGTTGAAGGCAATATTTCAGTGGTAGCCAATGGCTATTTAGCTGGAAACGATTTGCAGGATTTAGCTGAAATATACATGGGCGACCTGCTTGGCGAAAAAATTTACGAACGCTTTGGCGTTGAATTCCCGTTGCTGATAAAATTCATTGATGCCAACGACGATCTGTCGATCCAGGTTCATCCCGACGATAAATTATCGAAACAGCGGCACAATGCGTATGGAAAAACTGAGATGTGGTATGTGCTTCAGGCTGACAAAGGGGCAAAACTCAACTCGGGATTCAACCAGAAAGTAGATCAGGAGAAATACCTGAAATTTCTGGAAGAAAAAAATTTAACGGAAATTTTAAATTTTGAAGAAGTGGCTCCCGGCGATGTGTTTTTTATTCCAGCCGGAAGGGTACACGCCATTGGAAGCGGAATTTTGCTGGCCGAAATTCAGCAAACATCCGATGTCACTTATCGCATTTACGACTACGATCGCTGTGACGACAAAGGCAATACCCGCGAGCTACATACCAAATTGGCGCTTGACGCAATCGATTTTAGCCTTCAGGAAAAATACAAAACCGATTATAAGGAAAAACTGAACGAATCGTCAGAGATTGTCAGTTGTGACTATTTTACAACCAATTTGCTGGTTTTCGATCAGTCGCTGGAAAAGGACTACAACCATCTCGATTCGTTTGTAATTTATATCTGCTTGGAAGGTTCGTATGAAATTGTATTTGATAACGGAACGGAAACCGTCAAACAGGGCGAAACGGTTTTGATCCCGGCGATACTCGAGAACCTGAAACTGGTTCCAAAATCGCCTTCGGTAAAACTTTTGGAAGTTTATATTAAGTAAAAATATTCGATAAAACTGATACTGATGAGACTGTCCAAAAAATAAATATTACAATAACTTTTCTCTGTGAAACTCTGTTAGTAACTCTGAGAACCTCTGTGGTTCAATTTGTTTATTTTTTACCACAGAGTCACACGGAGTAAAAGCACAGAGAAACACAAAGTTTTTGGACAGCCTCATCAGTAAAAATCAGGAAAGCAAAGTAAAAACGGCATGATCAAAAAAGCAGAATTTGTAATCAGCAATACCGACCTTCGGAAATGTCCGGACCCGAATCGACCAGAGTACGCTTTTATTGGCCGGTCGAACGTTGGAAAATCGTCGCTCATTAACATGATTACCGGGCAAAAGAACCTTGCCAAAACCTCGGTTCGACCCGGAAAGACGCAATTAGTCAACCATTTTAATATCGACGATTCGTGGTATCTGGTCGATCTGCCCGGATATGGTTATGCCAAGGTCTCGAAGACTTCCAAATATAAATTTCAGAAGCTTATTTCGGATTACATAGTAAAACGCGAAAATCTCTATTGCCTTTTTGTTTTGGTCGATTCGCGCCACGAATTGCAGAAAATTGATTCGGATTTTATGATGTGGCTGGGCGAAAAAAATATTCCGTTTGCCATCGTTTTTACAAAAACCGATAAACTTGGCCGGAGTACCCTCGACAAGAACATCAGCGCGTACAAAAAACAAATGTTACAGGTTTGGTCCGAATTACCAACCATGTTTATCAGTTCATCGGAGGAAGGAACCGGAAAAGAGGAAATTCTGGAGTTTATTTATTCGATCAATAATCAGGAACAAGCAGAAAATTAATCTCCCATTATTCTGAAAATACAACCAGTTTATCTTCCGTTTTTCGATTTTTCAACAGGTTTCCAATAAATGATTTTTTCTTTGTATCCGTTTTGTTTTCAAGTTCAATAATAAAAGATGAATCATCGGAAGTATGCCCGTTTACAGGATCGAGAGATACCACTTTGTAGCCATCTAGGCTAAAAATCAGGTTCATATTTAAGGGAATGTCCCATAAACGGAATTCTCCTTTTTCGTCGGTAATTGTGCCAATCGGGATTTTCGTGTCTGATACGCTTATGGTTACTCCCTGTAAAGGGATACCAGTGATCTTGTCGATCACTATTCCCTTAATCTCCTGTGTGTTGCTTGCATTTGCCATCAGTTGAAAGGCAACGCACACCAAAGTAAATAAAATGAACATTGTTCTCATGTTTTGTTTCTGTTTTCTGAATATTGTTTCTGTTTCCGAAGGGCTTACTTCGTTTGTTTTCTGCTTTCTTTCTCAATAGACAAATTCATCTGAAAATGGTTGCTTCGGCGGCGATTTTTTTCTTGAATCATTTTCTAAAACAGAAACGGTTACAAGTAAAAATTATTATAAACCAGATTCATGGCTTCGAAAGTCTGGTTTTTTGTTTTACCTCGATGTATCACCAATAAAAAAAGAGCTTGTCCAATCAATTATATCAACAAAAATAGTCCGGAAAATTCATGTGGTCAGAAGTTATCCTTTAAATAGAGGAAAATAAAAGGTGAATGAAGAATTTTACCGGGGAACAGAAAACGAAAATATACAGGGATTTTTAAGATTCAAGATTTTACCGGTGAATCAGTTTATAGACGAAAAGTGAGTAAAAAATAGGACGTATTTTTTGAATTGTACAATCACTCCAAACAAATCCGTCCGCTTCGTGTTTTGCTAAACGTATTGCCCGTTTTTCCTTTATTACAGAAGATATATTCCGGGTTGCTATAAAAAAGCGAAATTGTTTTAACTTTAAAAAGGTCAAAAAGTTTAGAATGAAGAGCAGCTTATTATACCGTATTTTAAATTTTTATATCGATGGTTTTAAAAACCTTTCCGGCTGGAGCAAACAGGTCTGGATCATCATCCTTGTAAAACTTTTCATCCTGTTTGCCATCCTGAAACTTTTTTTCTTTCCCGATTTTCTGAAAAGTAATTTCGAAAACGACCGGCAACGGAGCGATTTTGTCTTGGAACAATTAACCGAACCTAAAAAATAATAGTCAATGCTTGAAACAATCGATTTATCACTGGTCGACTGGTCGCGGGCGCAATTTGCACTGACCGCGATGTACCACTGGATTTTTGTTCCCCTCACCCTGGGAATTACATTCATCATTGCCTTCATGGAAACCATTTACGTCCGTACCGGAAACCCGGAATGGAAGCGGATTACCAAATTCTGGATGACTCTTTTCGGCATTAATTTCGCAATTGGGGTTGCTACCGGGATCATTCTCGAATTTGAATTTGGCACCAACTGGTCGAATTACTCGTGGTTTGTGGGCGATATTTTTGGCGCGCCACTGGCAATCGAAGGCATTTTTGCCTTTTTCATGGAATCGACTTTTATTGCGGTTATGTTTTTCGGTTGGAACAAAGTCAGCAAAAAATTTCATTTGCTGGCTACCTGGCTGACGGCCATCGGAGCCAACCTGTCGGCCTTGTGGATTTTGGTTGCCAACGGCTGGATGCAACGGCCGGTCGGCATGATTTTCAATCCCGAAACGGCGCGAAATGAAATGACAAACTTCTGGGATGTTTTGTTTTCGCCCATGGCCATACACAAATTTTTGCACACCACTTCGTCGAGTTTTGTACTGGCTACCATTTTTGTAATTGGCGTGTCAGCATGGTTTCTATTGAAAAAAAGAGACCTGTCGTTGGCAAAAAAAAGCATTACTGTTGCCGCAATATTTGGTTTTTTGTCATCCGTTTACACTGTCCTTTCGGGCGATAATTCGGCCCGACAGATTGCCCAATATCAGCCCATGAAATTTGCTGCTATCGAAGGTCTGTACAACGGAAGCGAGGGGGTTGGATTGGTTGTTTTCGGAGTTGTGTCATCCACCGAAAGCGACCCCGAAAATATAAAACTGAAGAAATTAAAAATGGTTGTCGAAATACCCAATGTGCTTTCGTACATGGCATTTCTCGACTGGAACGCATTTGTTCCGGGCGTGAACGATCTGTTAAAAGGGAACCCGAAATACGGCATTATTCCAGCCTCCGAAAAAGTTGAAAGGGGGAAAATTGCCATTCAGAAATTGAAGGATTTCAAGGATGCAAAAAAGGCTGGTGAAACAGCGCGCGCCGATAGCCTGAAGTCAGAATTTATGAGTAAAGATTTTCAGGATAACTATTTTAAATATTTTGGTTACGGGTACATTTCCGATGTGAACCAACTGATACCGAGCATCCCGCTTTCGTTTTACAGTTTTCATATCATGGTGGCGCTGGGCGGATGGTTCATTCTCTTTTTCATTTTGGCATTCTGGTTTTCGGCCAAAGGGGTTATTCAGAATAAAAAATGGTTCCTGTGGGCCGCCATCTGGACTATCCCGTTGGCATACCTTGCCAGTCAGGCAGGTTGGGTCGTTGCCGAAGTGGGCCGTCAACCGTGGGTTATCCAGGATTTGATGCCCACCATGGCTGCTGTTACCCGAATCAGTTCGGGCGCCGTGATGGTTACTTTCTGGCTGTTTGCCGCAATATTTACAACTTTGCTTATTGCTGAAATAAAAATCATGCTCCGCCAAATAAAAATCGGGCCACATAAAGAAGAAGAAGGAGGGAACAAGTAATGTTTGAATCGTTATCATATCTTGCATTGCAGCAATACTGGTGGATCATCGTTTCGCTGTTGGGCGCTTTGTTTGTATTCCTGACTTTCGTTCAGGGCGGGCAAACCCTGATTTACACCATCGCCAAAACCGACATCGAACGCAGCCTGCTGATCAACACGCTGGGAAGAAAATGGGAATTTACGTTTACCACACTGGTAACTTTCGGAGGCGCTTTTTTTGCATCGTTTCCCTTGTTTTACGCTACTTCGTTTGGAGGCGCATACTGGGTTTGGTATGCCATCCTCATTTTCTTTGTCATTCAGGCCGTTTCGTACGAGTACCGGAAAAAACCAAACAATTTTTTGGGCGCAAAAACATTCGAATGGTTTCTTATCCTGAACGGTTTGTTTGGTACCATTCTGGTTGGAACGGCCGTCGGTACTTTTTTCAATGGGGCCATGTTCAGTCTGAATTGGATGAACAACGTAATATGGGCGACGCCTTTTCGCGGGCTCGAAGCGGTACTCACATTTCACAATGTGGCGCTGGGGCTGTCGGTGTTTTTCCTGGCCCGGGTACTCGGACTGCTCTATTTTATGAACTCGGTGGAAAGCGATGAAATGTTTGCACGCTCACAAAAACAATTGTGGTACAACGCTGTTCCGTTTCTCGTTTTCTTTCTTTATTTCCTGATTGTTTTAATTCTGAAAGAAGGTTTTGCCTATCGTCCGGAAACCGGTGAAATTTTCATGGAAAAATACAAATACCTGCACAACCTGTTTGCCATGCCGCTGGTCGCCGCTATTTTATTGATCGGCATTGTGGGCGTGTTGTGGGGCATCGCTTCGTCTTTGCTGAAAAAATCAGACAGGGGAATTTGGTTTGCCGGCGCCGGAACCGTTTTAACCGTTTGGATGTTGCTGCTGCTGGCAGGGTTCAACAACACGGCATTTTACCCGTCGGTTCACGACCTGCAATCGTCGCTGACCATCGAAAATGCCTCGTCAAGCCGTTATACACTGACGGCCATGAGCTACGTTTCGCTGGTTGTGCCATTTGTTCTGGCATACATCTGGTACACCTGGAGGTTGATGAACAAAATAAAAATCAGCAAAAAAGAATTGGGGAAAGAAGATCATCTTTATTAACATTTAAAAACTCAACTATGTACTGGAGTTCTGTTTTATGGCTTTTAAGCTGGCCCGCATTGATCGTTATTTCGTATCAGTTGGTAAAGTTTGCCATCCGGAAATACGAAGCGGTTTTCGAAAAAGAAGAAGTAGAAAGTAGTAAGTCATAAATCGTAAGTCGTAAGTAAAAAGATAATTGTTAGCAATACCATTAAACGAACGAAATTGAGAGCTTCACGAAAAGTGAAACCCTCAATTGTTTTTACTACACCTTTACAAGCCGCTTTGGCGAATATTCTTTTATCGTTTCACCCAACAGTTTCATCCCTTCCATGATCATTTCTTCAGAGGCATTCGAGAAATTCAGGCGCATGTTGCGTTTTCCGTCTTCCGCAGTAAAAAATGACCGACCCGGAACAAAAGCAACTTTTTTCTGAAGCGATTTTTCAACCAGCTTTTCCGTATCGAAACCTTCGGGCAAAGTCAGCCATATGAACATTCCCCCTTCGGGATTGGTGTGTTCAGAACCTTCCGGAAAATGTTCGTGAATTGCCTGTACCATCGTGTCTTTTTGGCTTTTATAAACAGACTTAACTTTTTGCAGATGGTCTTCCGGCCTGTTATCATTCAGAAATTGAAAAATGACCCGTTGAATCAGGTTATTCGATTGCAAATCGGAAGCCTGCTTGATGCGCAGCAATTGCGGCATCAGTTCTTCCGGGGCACAAATCCAACCGGTTCGGATTCCTGGTGCAATCATTTTTGAAAACGAACCGCACCAGATTACCTGCTCAGGCAAATACGAAAATACCGGAGGATGCGGCGTTCCTTCAAAACGGATCTCGTTGTACGGATCGTCTTCAATAAAAACCACCCCGTGCCACTCCAGCAAAATGGCAAGTTCTTTCCGGGTTTCTTCGGAATACGAAATGCCCGACGGATTTTGGAAATTTGGTATTCCGTACAATACCCGCGCATTGGTTTTTATAATCACCCGTTCCATCTCGTCCAAATCGATGCCCTCGCTGGTCAGGCGCACCTGGTGGAAATACGGTAGATAAGCGGAGAATGCCTGAATTGCGCCCAGGTACGACGGCCTTTCGAGCATCAGCGGGTCGCCGGGATTGATGAACATCTTTCCCAACATGTCGAGCGCCTGCTGCGAACCGTTGGTGATGATGATGTTTCGGGGAGTCATTGCCGTTCCGTACATTTTGTTGTAGCGTGTGCAAATCCATTCCCGAAGGGGCAAAAATCCCTGGCTGCCGCTGTATTGCAGGGCTTCACGGCCATCGTTTTCCATCACTTTCAGGAAGGCGTTGTGCATTTGTTCCAGCGGGAAATACGCCGGATTGGGCAATCCCCCGGCAAAAGAGATAAAATTGGGTTGTTCGGCAACTTCCAGTATCTCGCGGATAAAGGAACGTGGAATGTTTTTACAACATTCGGAAATGAGGCTTTCGTAGTTGAATTCCATAGTCGTGTATTTAGAGTTTAAAAACCTGCAAAAACAAAAAAGCCTTCCTCTGTCACACAGAGAAAGGCTTTTCATGATTCAGGCAATAGCTTCCCTATGTGAATGTGTTCACACGAATGACCGCTGCTGCAAGAATAAAAATGTTCATCATCATTGTCGTAAAATAAAAAAAGCCACTCCCTGCATGCAGAGAATGGCCGATTAATTACTGAATATCATTAACTTATTCCATACCCTGCCCGGATGAACCCGCAATCGCGGCCACCACTGCAAGAATAATATGGAAAGTACGTGTTGTCATAATTGTCATGCAAGGAAAGAAATTAATCTTAATTCATATTTCTTTGCCAATCAATAAGTTTTTGCGATTTACAATTTCTTAACATGAACAATATTCCCTTTTATGAATTTCGCTACTTCTTATGTTCGGGTTCTTTCAATTCAAATCTTCTGATAACCCATATTTTATCCGGTTCCCTTCTCTGACCTGAATTTTGATATTATCAATCAGAAAAGTATGTTTGCCTTTGTTCCAAACGTACACTTTCATTTGATGATGTTTGAATTCTCGTGGAGAAAAGTTCAATTCAATTGCGTTAAAAACGGTTTGCCATTCTGGTTGTGTGTTTTTTACAAACAATCCGAAAGATGTCCCGTTCCAAATTAGCGATTTTCCATCTTTCTCAACAGAGACAACTAAAACAGCATCAATTGTGTCCGAAATGATTTTGGTTTTCAGATTCACTTCTATTACATCAAATTTTTGTAAATGAAGACTGTCCATCGGATAGCTGAAAGAAGGTGACCACTCCGATTTTTCATTTAACAACAATGAATAGTTGCCGAAAAAACTCACCGAATCGATCCTGTTGGATATATTTATCGGAGACCAGTTTTTGTTTTCTGCTTCAAACCCCATTTCTGAAAGAGGTTGCTTCCCCTCGATTGAGTTTACTTCTTTTGAAAACAAAAAGCTTTCGCCGCCAAAATAGCAATTATGGCGAACAATTCTTGGATAATATTTCCGAATAACCGCAACCGTTAATTGGTCTGCACTATTCATTGTACCGAAAAAAAGATAATCGTTGCTTGCCACTGATTTCTCTAAAAATAAAATTAATGAAACCGGGTTTTCAAAATGATCATCCCAAATAAACGTGCTGTCCAACTGATGTTTTTCGATGTAATATTTTGAAATGAGTTTGTGCGAATGAATAATTGAAACTATTTTTTCCTTGCTTTCAGTTTGTGCCACCTGATTGTCAATCAATATTTGTTCGTAGGCCGACTTGTAAAATAATTCGTAATGTCGTCGTTCGAAGACAAGTGTTGTTGTACTGACGGTCAGAATTAAAATCACCAGAAGCAAATTAACTTTGCACGAAAGCTCTTTGATGCTACCAAACAAGATGTAAAGAAAGAATGGGAATGAGAAAATCAGAACGGAGTATTGTAAAACGCTATTCACAAATTTCGAGTAAAAGAAACCGATAAAAAGCGGCAGAAAGAACCACATAAGAGACAAAACATATTTTTGAGTAAAAATTTTTCGATCCGCGCTTATTACTCCAAAAAGAAAGAGGCAAAAGGCAAAAGCCAGGAGTAGAAATGAATAATTAAAAAGAAAATGAATATACCTAAAAAGAAAATCATTTTCGGGTTTTCCAAGCCAGCCTTCTACTCCACCTACCTTTAGTTGATACAATAATATACTGATGTGTGGCAAGTATAAGACGAAAATCAGAATTCCGTTAATGAAATATTTTCTTAGAAATTGCTTTGGAATGATGAATAAGCCACTGATACCGACAATAACCGCAAAAAGAAGGCTAAAATGATGATTATACGTGCAAAGGGAAGCTGCAATAACATAGAAAAAAGAGTTTCGCAAAAATTGTTTCTGAGGCGAATAAACGAGTTTGTCCCAAAAGTACACCATCAGTAATGAAAAAAACAAACCGCTTGAATAGGGCCGGGCAATTTGACTATAAAAAACAGTGTATTGCAAACTCACTGAAAATGCAGCGGCAATTAATCCGCTTGTTTTTCCGAACCATTCTTTTCCTACCAGATAAATTAATCCAACCGAGGCCGTTCCCATAATCAGAAATGGAATCTTCAATGCGATTTCTGAAAAACCAAAAAATTGTCCCCAATAATAAAGAAATACCTGAATGCCTGCCGGATGACCATCGATCAAAACACCTTTATTGATGAGATCGGTAAAATTATCGAAACGGGTACGAAACAATGCGCTTAATTCGTCGTGTACAAAGGGAATTTTATCCAGTTGCCAAAAACGAACCACGATGGCAACGAGCATGATGAGAAACAGAGGAAGATGATTTTTGTATTTTCCAGAATACAGGTTCATTTATTCAAATTAAAGCAACTGATGATAGAATTTTAATTCTTCGAACGACTAAGATAAGAATAAATGGAAGGAGTAAAAATGAATGTGAATATGCTATCGTCATGTCAATCAACAAAAGACGGTTTGTCATCCTGAGTGAAGCGAAGGATTTAATGATTAGAGCTATTTTCAACAGATGCTTCACTACGTTCAGCATGACAAAACAATGTTGACATAACACTATTCGTTTTTAATGACTAAACGGCTGACGATTGAAAGTACCACATACCACACAATAATCAGTGGCAGTGCATAAATCTTCAGAATCGCAAGAAGGAGCACGATTCCACCCAGAAAAATAAAGCGGACACTGTTATCTTTCAGCTTCAGGTTTTTCAGCTTCATGGAGAACATCGGAAGTTCCGAAACCATCAGGAATGAACAAGCGAAGATGGCAACAAGTAGTGTGTATTTATTCAGGATGAAAGGGACGATATTTTGCTTTGTGCCTATTTCCAAAATCAGGGCCAATGAAGCGAAAAAGATGGCATTGCCGGGAATGGGAAGCCCCAGAAAACTTTCGGACTGACGGGTGTCGGTATTGAATTTTGCCAAACGAAATGCACCGGCAACCGGGATCAGCAGCGAAGTAAACAGCACAATCCATTGCCCCGAGGTTGCTTCAATTTCAAAAATCGGGCGATTTACGCCAAACAAGGTCAGTTCGAGCATGGCAAAAACCAAGGTGGCAGGCGCCAGTCCAAACGAAACGAGGTCGGCCAGCGAATCCAACTCTTTGCCAATATCGGAATAAGCATGTAGCAGACGGGCAGCAAAGCCGTCACAAAAATCGAAAATAGCAGCAGCGAAAATAAACACCGATGCCCAGCCCAGTTGCCCGTCGGCGCCGAAAAAGACAGCCAACGTACCGGAAACCAAATTCAATGTGGTAATGAAATTTGGCACCCAAAAAAATAGGTTGTTTTTTTTGCTCATTTTATAACTCAGCAATGATGGTTTGCGATCCGGTTACTTTTTGACCAAGTTCAACTTTTATTTTTGCATCGAGTGGCAAAAACAAGTCGACTCGTGAACCAAAACGGATAAAGCCCAGTTCCACCGTTTGATCAACCTGTTGACCAACTTCAACATAATTAATGATGCGACGCGCCATTGCGCCTGCAATTTGCCTGACTACAATTTCGCGACCGTCGTTCAACTGAATTGCAGTTGTGGTTCGTTCGTTTTCTTCAGCTGATTTATCTTTAAAAGCGGCATAAAACTCGCCATCTTTGTGTTTCATGTAAGTTATTTTCCCGACGACTGGCATCCAGTTGATATGCACATTCAGTGGCGACATGAAAATTGAGATTTGCTTGCATTGGGTCTTCAGGTATTCAATTTCCACGTTTTCCTTGATGTCGCAAACTTTTCCATCCGCAGACGAAATCACCATTTTTTCGTTCGGGGTAATTTGCCTTTGAGGATAGCGGAAGAACTGAATAATAAGGAAATAGGCAACCAAACTGGCAAATAAAAAAGAAATCATTATTGTCGGGGGACTGATCAGAAACCAGCAAATAATATTAAAAACGATCAGTAGGGCAGTTGCCCAATTGATAATAACAATACCGGCCTTGTGAACTTTCATTTCAGAAATAGTTAAAAAATCTGCCGTAAAAATAGCAAATTATCTGGCGCTTATTCAATAATGAGTTTTAAATATAAAACGATGAATGGAACAGCGAACAGCAACGAGTCGAAACGATCGAGTATTCCGCCATGCCCGGGAAATAAATTACTGCTGTCTTTTATCCCGAAACTGCGCTTGATCATCGATTCGGCAAGATCGCCCAACGTAGCAGAAACCACAATTAAGGCCGAAAGCGCCAGCCAATTGACAAAACTGATTTCAGGAATAAAAAGAAAAACTACATACGATGCAGCCAGCGCAACGATGGTGCCGCCAATTGCGCCTTCCCACGATTTTTTGGGTGAAATGCGTTCGAACAAACGGTGGCGGCCAAAACTTACGCCAAACAGGTAGGCTGCCGAATCGTAAACCCAAATAATTGCCAAAACAGCTATTAATATGTCGGGAGTATACTGCGGTATATCTTCAAAAGCCGGAAAAATCAGCAGGTTGATCAAGCTGATTGGTAATGCAATATAGCCGATTGCAAAAAAGTTGATTCCCAGATTTTCAACCGGGCTTGCTTTTTTTGAAAAAAGTTCGACAATAAAAATTAGTACTAAAATCGGGAATAGTGCATACAGCCATTTCGTAGAAAAATATCCGGAAGAAGCCAGAAACGACAAGGAGAAAATAGTGAAACCTGCAAAATAACCAATCGGTTTATTTGGTTTATAACTCCCATTTTTAAAGAAGGAATAAAATTCAGCGAGACCTCCCAAAAGCACAGCCAAAAAAACGATGGCAAAAGTAAACTGGCCAAGCAGTAAACTTCCCAGAACAATGATCACGAAAACAATTCCCGTGACACTTCGGGTCAGTAGATTTTTCAATTTTTTAGTTCTTTAAGCAGTTCATTGGCCTGTTGTTCAAAATCCTGATGGACATACACCTTAATTGGGCCAAAAGTAATGTACGTCGAATCGCGCTGATTCATTATCACGGCAGTAATTTCTTCATTTTCCAAAACTTCTTTGGCAATCTCGGCCTGATATTGCTGAGCGGTTTCAAAAACCACAACCCAATCTTTTTCCATTTTGCGACGTTTAAAAAGGTTTTTTACAAAGAAATACCGCTATCGACTTGGGACCGTGCATGCCCATCACCAGTGTTTTTTCGATGTCGGCAGTGCGGCTCGGACCTGTAATTACAGAAATCAGCGAGGGCAAATTGCCTTCGTATTTCACCTTAATTTTTTCAAGTCCGTTTTCCAGAAAGTCAATCAACTGTTGCTCATGAGCAAATATAACATGTATTTCAGGAAAAACATTTAAACGGCGGCCCGAAACCTGAGCCGAACTCACCAAAACAGAACCCAGATGAGCAACCAGAAATTCGCATCGGGTGATGCCAACTTTCATTTGTTCAAACGATTGATCGTCGGAGCCAAATTCAATTTTTCCTGAAAAATACTTTTGCAACATATCGTCTTTGCAAAAAATATTTTCCCATTGATTCTCACTGATTTTTTCCTGAAGTTTTTCGATTGCTTCATCAATCGATCCGGCAGCAATGACCTTGCCTCCCACCAGTTCCATTTTTTCCTGAAATTCTTCTGCCAGATTTTCGTTCAGTGGCAAATAAACAGGAGAGGTGAAATCGGGATGGAGAAACCCGATTTCACCTCTTTTATCTTGTGCAGCCTTTAAACGGGCTACTATTTCTTCGCGTGCCGTACCCATTAAACCGGATTCGTTTGATCGGGTTCGCCGGTGACTTCATCAATAACCTTGTCGGGTTCTTTTTTCGGTTCAACATGCTTTTCCCATTTCCGCTTTCCGAAAATGCTTTCAAGATCTTCCCCGAAAATAACTTCTTTTTCAAGCAGACGATCCGATAATTGTGTATGACCAGAAGTATTCTCCTTCAGGATCTTCAAAGCCCGTTGATATTGTTCTTCAATCATTCTCTTGGCTTCTTCATCGATCAGTTCGGCTGTCTTTTCACTGTATGGTTTCGAAAAACTAAAATCACTTTGTCCGCTTGAATCGTAATAACTCACATTTCCTACTTTTTCGCTCATCCCGAAAATGCTGACCATTGCATAGGCCTGCTTGGTTATTTTTTCAAGGTCGTTTTGCGCTCCTGAAGAAAGATCGCCAAATTCGAGCTGTTCGGCCGCGCGTCCGCCCAAAGCCGAACACATTTCATCGAGCAACTGTTCTTTGGTGGTAATCGAGCGTTCTTCGGGCAGATACCATGCGGCACCCAACGCTTTTCCGCGCGGGACGATGGTTACTTTTACCAACGGGTTGGCATGTTCGAGCAGCCAGCTAATGGTTGCGTGACCAGCTTCGTGGTAGGCAATCCGGCGTTTTTCGTCCACCGAAATAATTTTATTTTTCTTTTCCAGCCCGCCGACAATCCGATCGACAGCATCCAGAAAATCTTGTTTCTCAACAATTTCCTTGTTTTTGCGGGCAGCAATCAATGCCGCTTCATTACAAACATTGGCAATATCGGCACCCGAAAATCCCGGTGTTTGTTTGGCAAGGAAAGGCACTTCAACTTCGGCCGATAATTTGATCGGTTTCAGGTGTACCCTGAATATTTCGTCGCGCTCGTTCAAATCGGGTAATTCCACATGGATCTGGCGGTCGAAACGCCCGGCACGCATCAATGCACGGTCGAGAATATCGGCGCGGTTGGTAGCTGCCAGAATGATTACCCCTGAATTGGTGTCGAAGCCATCCATCTCGGTCAGCAACTGGTTGAGTGTGTTTTCGCGTTCGTCGTTCGAACCCATATTTGGGTTACGTCCACGGGCGCGGCCAATGGCATCAATTTCGTCGATAAACACGATACATGGCGCTTTTTCCTTGGCTTGTTTAAACAGGTCGCGCACACGGCTGGCGCCCACCCCGACAAACATCTCCACAAAATCGGAACCCGACATGGAGAAGAACGGAACGTTTGCTTCGCCTGCAACGGCCTTTGCCAGCAAGGTTTTACCGGTTCCGGGAGGGCCAACCAGTAAAGCGCCTTTTGGTATTTTACCTCCCAGCTTGGTGAATTTTGTTGGGCTTTTCAGGAAATCGACAATTTCTTCCACTTCCTGTTTTGCTTCGGCAAGGCCGGCAACATCTTTAAACGTGGTCGAAACTCTCGAATCTTTATCGAATACTTTGGCCTGCGATTTTCCAACATTGAAAATATTTCCGGCGCCACCGCCGCCGCCACCTTTGCTCATCCGGCGAAAAATCCACCACCATATCAGGATGATGATACCAAATGGAAGAATCCAGCCAAGTATATCGCCAAAATAGTTGTGTACCGTTTTGTATTCAGGACTAATTTTATTTTCTGCCGGGAAATCTTTTTGAGCTTCTTTCAGGTTAGAAGCAAACGATTCGGAAGGCCCCGTTTCAAAATAAAAATGAGGGCCAATTTTTGCTGGTGTATTAAACCCGTTGCTGAGTTTATCTTTATATTTTTCGTAACTGGCTTCCTTCAGGTAAATCTGTGCTTCTTTTTCATTGACAACTGTTATTTTCCCAATATCGTTGCTTTGAAGCATCTTATTTACTTCGTTCCAGTTGGTTCCAATAGGGCCTCCGCCAAAGCTATACCATTGTACCGCGATGAAAATTATTATAATAATACCATATATCCAATATGGGTTTACTTTTGGCGCTTTCATATTGCCGGGTTTGAAGGCTCCTTGAGTTGGCTTTTGTTTATCGTTATTGTTTTCTGCCATTATTTCTAGTTTTCATTTTCTACTTTTTCTATTGGGGCATCGGCCCATAAATTTTCAAGATCGTAAAAATCGCGTGCTTCTTTTTGAAATACATGAACCATTACATCGGCATAGTCGAGCAGCACCCAGATTGAATTTCTATATCCATCACTATGCCATGCCTTTTCGCCAGCCAACTCCAAAACAGTATCCTCCACCGAATGCGCAATCGCATCGACTTGTGTGTTCGATTTTCCGTGGCATATCACGAAATAATTACATTCTGTGTGGTTGATTTTGCTTAAATTAATTTTGACAATATCTAGTCCTTTTATTCTTTGAATTCCTTCAATTATTGCGTTCAGTAATTCTTCCGTATCAGCTTGTTTTTTTGTTTTCCTCATACATTATTTTTATGACTACAAAGATAATTTTTTATACTAAATCACCTGTATTTTTATCTTGTGCCGTTTCTCTTCTGATTTTGATTTAATTTGTAATTCATTTGCAGATCAAAAATATGGATATCAAAATTGAAAATAATATTGTTGTCCTACAGGAGACCGATTCTACCAACAACTATGCCAACTGCCAATTAGCTGAATTTGAGGTGCAGGAGGGAGCTGTCTTTTTGGCATACAGTCAGAAAAACGGGCGGGGACAGGCAAACAGCCAGTGGGAAAGTGAAGCGGGAAAGAATCTTACGCTTTCTCTTGTCCTGAAACCCGGTTTCCTCGAAATCTCCGATCAATTCATGATTTCGAAGGTGGTCACGCTGGGAATTCATTCGGGTTTGAAAAATTATGTTGACGAACTGAAAATTAAATGGCCCAACGATATTTATGCAGGCGACCGGAAATTAGGCGGAATATTGATTGAGAATTCCATCATGTCGGGCAAAATCACTAATTCGGTAATTGGCATCGGGCTGAATATTAACCAGGAAAAATTCCTCAGTAATGCCCCCAACCCTGTTTCGCTGAAGCAACTTACCGGACGCGATTTTGACCTGATGCCGCTGTTGCAGCAAATAATAGAGAATATTATTTCATTTTACGATCTCCTGAAAAACGGTAATTTTGAGGTGATCAATAAACTTTTCCATGAAAACATGTACCGTTTCGGGGGAAAGCATCGTTATAGTGCTAATAATACGGAGTTTATCGGAAAAATAACAGGTGTTAATGAAATTGGTCAATTGCTGATTCTGGACCAGCATAAAAAATTTAGACAATTCCATTTTAAAGAAGTTGAGTTTATTTTATAATTTTTAGAAATTAAATGAAAACACGGAAATCTATGATAATTAAATCACTTCAGGCAAAATATTTTTTACGGGCATCTTTTCTGTTTACATTCGTTGTTGTTTTTACTGCCTGCGATCCGAACGATATTACCGGCGACGATGGTAGTAGCGACATTTCTGAAGAAACGCTTGCCATAAACGAATGGATTGACGGGATTATGAAGGATGTTTACCTTTGGAACACCAAGATTTCTTCTTCTGTGAATTATAAAAAAGAAGCCGACCCGGAGGACCTTTTCAATAAAATGTTGTACACCGAAGAAGATCAATGGTCATGGATTACCGATGATTGGGCTTCGTACCTGAAAGAATTGGAAGGAACTCCCGTCTCGATGGGGTATTCTCCTGCATTCTTTTACAGAAATGAAGGGAGTAACGAGGTCATTATTATCATCAAATATGTGTATAAAGGTTCGCCTGCCGATAATGCAGGATTAAAAAGGGGCGACATCATCATGACGATTAACGGGCATACACTTGACGATGAAAATTATTATGATTTGTATTCGGGTAGTTCCTGTACCGTGGGATTGGGGACTTATAATCAGGCAACGGAAATCTTTAGTTTGAAGGGAGTGAATGTACCATTAACGGCAGTTAGCTTCGATGCCGATCCTGTTAATTATTATGAAGTGAAAGAATTTGAAGAGAAAAAAGTAGGCTATTGGGTGTATACCGATTTTACCAGCGGGGTGAATGATGGCTTCCTCAGATCGGTTGATGTGGTAATCGATTTATTTAAAAAAAGTGCAATTACCGATTTAATTATCGATTTGCGCTATAATCCGGGCGGATCTCCCGGCACCGCTGCCTATTTGGCATCGTCGGTTGCTCCTAAATATGTGGTCGAAGACAAAAAGGTTTTCCTGAAAATGGTGTACAATAGGAAATTACAAAATTATTTTGAGCAACAAGATGATGATACCGACCTGTATTATAAGTTTTCGGCCAGCACTGGCAATTTAAATTTAAATAAAATTTATTTTCTGACTACAAAAGGGACAGCTTCTGCCAGCGAAGCTCTTATCACAGGTCTGGAGCCTTATATGAATGTTGTTATGGTTGGAGATACAACCCGCGGAAAATATACGGGAGCATGGGTGTTGCCCGATACGAACAAGCCGCCAAAACACAACTGGTGCATGGTGCCAATCGTTCTTAAGTATTCGAATGCCAGTGGGTTTACCAATTTTAAAGATGGAGTTGCTCCGGATGTTTATGTAAAAGATTATCTGATTCCGGCTTATCCGTTTGGCAATCTGAACGATGAGGTACTGGCTACAGCTATTGCGCAAATTACCGGGAAGCCGATAGGTACAACAAAATCAGCTAAAAGAAAGTCAGTTTTTAAGGAACTTCATCCAAAAGAAATGGAATTGAAGGGAACAATTATTGTGCCCCGAAAAGAACTGAAATAGCAATAAATAAGAGGTGTTGAGAAAACCGACTATTGGCAACAAAAATCGTTAGGAAATGGTAAATTAATAAACCTTGGCCTTTATATCTTTTATATATAGCTGAAGGTTTGTTTTTCCCCTGAATTCATTTTCAGTAATTGAATAACAAATATCGAACGGCAACCCCTGGCTGATCGCTTCGTAATGTTCAGCCTGATTAAAGGCAATTCCTGAAAAAATTGAAGAACTTCCGGTCGGTTCAACCAAGTCCAGCTTGAGATGTTCCAGATTTTTCCCGACAGGCCGGCTGGTTCCATAATCCAACACATTTTCAGAAAGGAAAACAGGCAGCATGTTGTGCGGGCCAAATGGCGCAAACTGTTTTAAAATCCTGAAAAATTTAGGCGTGATTTCCGAAAGTTGCAGCTTCGAATCAATTTCAACGGCCTCAATTTGTTGCTTATCTGTAATCAAGTCGCCAACAATATCTTCGAAACGTTGAATAAATGCGGGAACATTTTCAATTTTCAAAGTAAGTCCGGCTGCATACATGTGTCCTCCATACGATTCGAGCAGATCGCTGCATTTGCCAATGGCCTCGTACAGGTCGAAATCTTTTACCGAACGTGCCGAGCCGGTAGCCATACCATTCGATTCGGTAAGAATAATGGTCGGCCTGTAAAAATATTCGGTAATACGGGAAGCCACAATACCAACGACCCCCTTGTGCCAGTCGCGGTTGTATAATACTGTTGATTTTTTGTTGTTCAATTCCGGGTTCCGTTCAATCATGTCCAGTGCTTCCTGGGTAATATCGCGATCAAGTGTCTTGCGGATTTCGTTATACGAATTGATCTCATCGCCCAGGCGTTCGGCTTCTTCTTCACTGGTAACGGTTAAAATTGCCACCGATTTTTTCCCGTGTTCAATTCTCCCGGAGGCATTCAGTCGGGGGCCAATTTTAAATACAATATCGCTGATGGTTATTTCGCTGCCATTTATACCCGAATAGCTCATAATTGTTTTTAAACCAAGGCTTGGGTTGCTGTTCAGTTTTTTCAGTCCGTAGTAGGCCAGCACACGGTTTTCGCCGGTCACAGGAACAATATCCGAAGCGATGCTAACAACGACCAGATCAAGCAGATCGTCCAGTTCCGAATAGGGGATTTCATTTTTCAATGAATATGCCTGCAAAAACTTGTAACCAACACCGCAACCCGAAAGTTCTTTGTACGGGTAGCTGCAATCAGGTCGTTTGGGATCGAGAACAGCAACTGCATCGGGTATTTCATCATCCGGGTTATGATGGTCGCAAATGATGAAATCGATACCCAGACTTTTTGCATGTTTTATTTTTTCAACTGCTTTAATTCCGCAGTCCAGCACAATTACCAACGAAAATTTTTCATCGTGAGCAAATTGAATACTTTGTGGGGAAATGCCGTATCCTTCAGTATAGCGGTCAGGAATATAGTAATCGAGATTTTTGATGCGGGAATGCAGGAAACGATACATCAGCGCGACCGAAGTAGTTCCGTCAACATCATAATCGCCGTAAATAAGCACCTTTTCTTCCTGTTTGATAGCCAGTTCCAACCGTTCAACCGCCTTGTCCATATCTTTCATTAGGAAGGGATTATGTAGATCTCCCATCTTGGGCCTGAAGAAAGCCTGTGATTCCTGGTAGTTGGTAATATTTCGCTGTACTAAAAGGTTGGTAATAACCATGTTCACATTTAGGGCGGCAGACAAATGCTTGATTACATTGATGTCGCCTTGTTCTTTAAGATTCCAGGTTTTTTCCATTCTTTTTACTTCAGCCAAATATATGGGTCGCGAATTGGTCAAAGATAGGAAATGAGATTCTCTCTAAAAAGTAAAATCAGCAGATTAGTATCTCTTTTGTTAACGTAAAGCTAACAATGACCAGCTAAGATTCATCCTGTCAAAAACTTAGAATACAGATATTTTTATCAACATTTTTCAATGAATGAATTACTGTCAGTTTTTCGTTTCCACGGGCAAAAAGGTTTTATGTAATTCTTTTCTATCTTTGCAAAAATTTTTTTATAGTATAAACCGAAAGATCGTACCATGAGCATTTCTTCGCTTAGCGAACAAGAGATTATCCGCCGCAACTCGTTGCAAAGATTGAGAGAATTAGGCATTGACCCATATCCTGCAGAAGAATTTACAGTAAATACAACCACATCTGAAATCAGGGAAAAGTACAGTCCGGAAGAAGGAAACTATCAGGATGTGACCCTTGCCGGAAGGTTGATGGGACAGCGAATAATGGGAAAAGCTTCGTTTGCTGAAATACAGGATCATACAGGTCGGGTTCAGATTTATATCAACCGCGATGAAATTTGCCCCGGAGAAGATAAAACCCTATATAACGAAGTTTTTAAAAAACTGCTTGACATTGGCGATTTTATCGGGATCAAAGGTTTTGCATTTACTACGCAAATGGGTGAAAAATCGGTTCATGTAAAAGAACTGAAAGTGCTCTGTAAATCGCTTCGCCCGCTTCCGGTTGTGAAAGAAAAAGACGGCGTTACGTACGACGCGTTTACCGACCCGGAAATGCGCTACCGCCAGCGTTATGTCGACCTGATAGTGAATCCACAGGTGAAAGATACGTTTGTGAAACGCACAAAGATCGTGAACACCATGCGTAATTTTTTCAACGAACAGGGTTATTTCGAAGTTGAAACGCCCATTCTTCAACCTATACCCGGAGGAGCGACAGCTCGTCCATTTATCACGCACCACAATTCACTCAACATACCGTTGTACCTTCGTATTGCCAATGAATTGTATTTGAAACGCCTGATTGTTGGCGGATTTGACGGGGTTTACGAATTCTCGAAAGATTTTCGTAACGAAGGAATGGATCGCACCCACAACCCGGAATTTACGGTGTTGGAAATTTATGTGGCGTACAAAGATTACCGTTGGATGATGGAATTCACTGAAGAAATGCTAGAGCGCATTGCTGTCGCCCTTTACGGGACCACCAGTGTGCAATTCGGTGATGTGGAGATCAATTATAAAAAACCATACCCGCGCGTCACCATGGCTGAAGCAATAAAAACGCACACCGGGTACGATATTTCTGGCAAATCGGAAGACGAGCTACGCATGATTTGCGACAAGCTAGGCATTGAAACGACCCCGAGCATGGGCAAAGGCAAACTGATTGATGAGATTTTCGGTGAAAAATGCGAACACCACTACATTCAGCCGACTTTCATTACGGATTATCCGATTGAGATGTCGCCACTGACCAAGAAACACCGCGACAACCCGGAACTGACCGAGCGTTTCGAGCTGATGGTAAATGGCAAAGAGCTGGCTAACTGCTATTCGGAGTTGAACGACCCGATTGATCAGCGTGAGCGTTTCGAAGACCAGCTGCGCCTTTCAGAAAAAGGAGACGACGAAGCCATGTTCATCGATCAGGATTTCCTGCGCTCGCTGGAATACGGCATGCCGCCAACTTCCGGTTTGGGAATAGGAATCGACCGCCTGACCATGTTCATGACCAACAGCCCTTCCATTCAGGATGTATTATTTTTTCCGCAAATGAAACCAGAGAAAAAGCAACTGGTTGATTCCAATGAAAAATTTATGGAACTGGGTATTCCTGCCGAATGGGTTGAGGTACTGAAACAAATGGACATCAAAAAAGTCAGCGAATTAAAAGAATTGAAACCGGGTAAGTTTTTCAACGATCTTTGTGGTTTCAATAAAAAGAATAAATTGGGGCTGGCCAATCCTGCGATGGACGATGTGAAAAACTGGCTGACCTGATCTTCAAAAAAAGCATGTTTAGAAATTCAAAAATAGCAATCATCGGGGGCGGAAGCTGGGCTACCGCGTTGGCGAAAATTATTTTGTGCAACGTGGAAAATATCAACTGGTATTTTCGTAATCATGAAAACATTGAGGCTTTCAAAAAATCAAATCACAACCCCAACTATTTGTGTGGCGTTGAATTCGAGACCGAACGCATCAATTTTTCCAGCGACATCAACGAAGTCGTTCGCAATGCCGATATTGTTGTACTGACCATTCCTTCGGCATTCCTGAAAGAAAGCATGTCGGAACTGACGGTCGACCTGAAAGGAAAATTCGTGGTTTCGGCCATCAAAGGAATTGTTCCGGACGACAACCTGATCATTGCAGAATACCTGAATCAATATTTTGGAATTGCATTCGACCAAATCGGCGTTATTGCCGGACCGTGCCATGCCGAGGAAGTAGCGATGGAAAAACTTTCGTATCTTACCATTGCTTGTCCCGACGTGAAAAAGGCGCGTGCTTTTGCGTTCCGCCTCGAATGTCCCTTTATCCGAACCCATGTGTCCGATGACATTTACGGAACCGAATATTCTTCGGTACTGAAAAATGTGATCGCCATTGCCTCGGGCATCTGCCACGGGTTGCGCTACGGCGACAACTTCCAGGCCGTGCTGATTTCGAATGCCATCCAGGAAATAAAACGTTTTGTGGATGCGGTACACCCGATTGCCCGAGACATTAAAAGTTCAGCCTATTTGGGTGACTTATTAGTGACTGCTTACTCGCAGTTTTCGCGCAACCGCACATTCGGCAACATGATTGGAAAAGGTTATTCGGTGCGCTCGGCGCAACTTGAAATGCACATGATAGCCGAAGGCTATTACGCGGCCAAAACAATCCACGAAATAAACGCGGGATACCATGTGAACATGCCCATTACAGAAGCCGTATACAACATTTTATACGAGAATATTTCTCCCGCTATTGAAATTCGTCTGTTAACTGAAAATTTAAGATAAAAACCATGGAAAAAATTTCGTTGAATTTTAATAAGACTTTCGATTTTATTTCGAAAGACTCCATCTTTGCCTACAAGCAGGAAATTGAAAAGCAGAACGCTGCCTTGCATGAAAAAACCGGCAAAGGAAACGACTTTCTAGGCTGGACCAATCTTCCTTCTTCGATTACTGAAGAAGAATTGGCCGATATGGAAGCAACAGCCGCCAAAATCAGAAGTAAAAAAATCGACCTTTTTATAGTGATTGGGATTGGTGGGTCGTACCTCGGCTCCAAAGCCGTGATCGATGCCCTGTCGGACAGTTTTGCTAGTATGAAAAATACCGGGAACCCGCTGGTGGTGTTCGCCGGCCAAAACATCGGCGAAGATTACCTTTACGAAATGCGCGAACTATTGCTCGAAAAAGAATATGCACTGGCCGTCATCTCCAAATCGGGAACGACTACCGAACCGGCACTTGCTTTCCGTCTATTGAAACAGGACATTGAAGATAAATATGGAAAAGAAGAAGCCAAAGAACGCATCATTGCTATTACCGATGCCAAACGCGGTGCGCTGAAAACGTTGGCTACTTCAGAAGGTTATAAAACCTATGTAATCCCGGACGATGTAGGAGGCCGCTATTCCGTTTTAACTCCGGTTGGGCTGGTTGCAATTGCCATTGCAGGTTTCGACATCCGTTCGCTGGTAAAAGGCGCCGTCGACATGGAAGCTGCTACCGGTAAAAATGTTCCGTTCGAAGAAAATATTGCTGCCCAGTATGCAGCAGTGCGCAACGAACTGTACCGCAACGGAAAGCTGGTAGAGATTTTTGTCAACTACAATCCAAAACTTCATTTTTTAGCTGAATGGTGGAAGCAGCTTTATGGCGAAAGTGAAGGAAAAGAGGGTAAAGGTATTTTCCCTGCCAGTGTCGATTTTACATCCGACCTGCATTCGATGGGACAATACATCCAGGAAGGTGAGCGCAAATTGTTTGAAACCGTTATTTCGGTTGGCACTCCCGATCAGGAAGTACTAATTCCGACTGATAAGGATAACCTCGACGGGCTGAATTTCCTTGCGGGGAAACGGGTGGATGAGGTAAATAAAATGGCCGAACTTGGAACTATGATTGCACACGTTGATGGCGGTGTTCCAAACATCCAGATTGTGATGCCAAAACTGAATGAATATTTCCTCGGGCAACTGATTTATTTTTTTGAGATTGCCTGCGGAATGAGTGGCTACGTTTTGGGCGTGAATCCATTCGACCAACCCGGAGTGGAAGCATACAAAAAGAACATGTTTGCCTTGCTCGAAAAACCGGGATACGAAGAAGCTACCAAAGCAATTAAAGCACGTTTGTGAAAGATTGTTGTAAGGTATTGTCATTCTAAGTGTAGCGAAGAATCTCATGATCGGAACACGGTCGCAACGAATGGCATCAAGATATTTCAAAGAAAGGCTTTCCGGAAGGGAGGCCTTTCTTTGGATCACTTGATCCTCTTTCAGCTGGATTATTTTTTCATGTGATTGCTATTTGATGATGAGCCGTATAAAAACACGAATGGGGACTACTCTGTGACGAATAGCTCCCATTCACATCAGCAACCGAAGTTGCCTTCAGTGCCAGACTACGGTTATTAAGACCGGCTGTAATTTCTGATTCATCATCGTACTTTTTTCAGCCCCTGACTTTCCGGTAGGCGTGTTACGGCTCCACCTTCCGGCTGTCCGTTCGATTTCCCGAGGGTCCTCTTCGCGGACGAAGTGTTTTCCGGACAAACCTTGTCATTGTATGTCTTACGATGTACGCTGACGGTTTGTAAAACTTTCCCGGCCTTTCGACCTTTCCTGCTTTTACTCCTGCTTTCCGGAACCGAAGTTCCTTTCTGCGGGGTACCTTTCAACTCAACTTGTCGAAGAACGCAAGCGAACTTTTTCTTGTTGACTGAACCTTCCGGACGAATCCTTCTTTGTTCAAACTTCGGCTCCTCTGTTGCGCCGACCCGGAGGCCGGGATGAAACGGGCCAAAATCCAATTAAGTTCTTTTTACCGTTTCCGCTTCTTCGGAGCTGCCTTTTATCGCTCATCTGATGTATTAAAATTACTCTATATAAGGTATTTGAGTCAATAGTTTTTCCATTTTAAAATGCACTTTGTATCAACTGTCGATATTAACAAAAGTTGATAAGTGTCTGATCTTATGTGTCGTTGACTAATAAAGGAAAATTTGAATTTCAATTGTGTTCCCGATGGGGTTATAAACAGCCTGTTGATAACTATTATTCACAAAATGAGACGTTTGTTGTGCAAAAAGAGACTTCTGTCCGGTCACGAAAACGTCAGATAAAAATCATTTCAGGGCATTGGGCTCCGACCAGTTTTCTTCCAACGTTATCGACAAACCTTCTTCCAATCTGAATTCTGCTGTACCTACTTCGTTTTCTTTTAATGCTTCAATAAACCCCTCGTTCATCATTTTTCCGGCCATTAAAGGGAAATCGAGCAAGGCTGGATAATTTTTTTCATTTTCAGGATGATGAAAAAATTCAAGACAGGTTTCGAGTCGGGTCGACAGGTAAATGCGACATGCCATCGGGCGGGCTTCATAGGCCGAACAAGCTCCGTCGATCAGCAACGGGCAAGGTGATTTGTACTTTAAAATGTCGGCTTCCGAAAGTTTTTTCACTTTCTCGTTTTTCTGTCGGGCGCACTCCCGCGTATCCTGTTGTTCTTCACGTGAAAAATTTGATTTTATGTATTCTGACAAATAATGGGTCTCGTACGAGTTGGCAAATACGGCCTGGTGGCAACACCATTCGCATCCTTTGTGGCAGGCAATCCCGATGCCTTTTTTTTTAGCAAAAACAAGCAGCGAATCAATTAGCATGTCGATGGATTGGTACATCTTTTTCAGGGCACGAAAAACCGAATCTTTATCGGCTTTGCCTTTTAATTCGGAAACCACCAGTTGATATCCGTCGTTGAAAAACACTTTGTTTGGATTCTGTTCCACCATTTTTGCTTTTAAATGGCGCACAAAGTACAAATTTTAGTTGAAGGTTTTATCTGATTTTTTGCTTTCCGTTCGGGTATTTATATCTTCTCCAAAATTGGAGGTGAGTGAACGATGTGTAGCGGATTATTTCCTTGAAAACCGGTGCTTTCAGCAGGTAATGAAAGATTCGGTAGGTGACCAGAAAAGTAAGTATGGTGATGGAACCTGAAACCGCAATGTCGATAAAATCCCAGATGATGTTATCGGAACGAAGGGGTAAAAATTGGGATATATATTCCCAGAACCATATCAGGAGTAAAGAATGCGATAAAAACATAGTGCCGATAAAATAACCGTGAGCCGTTTGAATGGAGCGTTTGGGACAGTTGTTCATGCAATGCATGCAGCTCTCGCAACGGAAAGTCCAGAAAGGCCTGTTGCCTACTTTTTTTATGGCTTTGACAGGGCATTCATTGATACACAAATTGCAATCATTGCAGGATGAATCGGCATAAAACGATTTGGCAAGAACAAACCGGCCGATGAGATAGTACAGGATGGCAATGGGCGAAATCAGAATATCCTGTATTAAATCGTATAAGGCGCGGTAATCGCGTTTTCCTGAAAATATCCTGTTGGCAAAGCGTTCTACTTTTTGCTCCCAGTGTTCGTGCAGCGAATCAACCACTTTGGGTTTTAATCCCGGGTGCAGCGAAATCCAGTTCGATGGCAGATCGACAGGCCTCATGCCCACTACCTTGTAGCCTTTCAGAAATAAAATAATCCCGTATAAATATTGCGCCATGCCACTCAAGCCGGGGACAAACAGTTTCGATAATTTCATTCCGGCCCGGGTGTTCACGATAAAAACTTTGTTTTTCCCCCGTGGAAAGAACAGCAGGAAATGCATCACGAGCGGGGGCAGGTTGAATCCGTGGGTTGGCGAGCAGAACCCGATGATCACATCATCTTCCGGTTTGGGGATGTTGCGTCGCCGGGTTTTTGAAATGTCCGTGCATTCAACAACAAGACCTTTTTCCTCGCCTATTTTCCGCACCCATTCCGAAACTCTTTTTGAATTTCCGGTGCCTGAAAAATAATAGATGTGAACGGAACCCTGCATGTTTGATTTTTTGGGCCGGTTTTTACAAAGATATTCAAATTTTTATCGCTTCGCCGCTAAAATTATTCTGCAAAATGTACATGATGGGTTTGTTTTTAAAGCATATAAGCTCTAAATTTCGCCCCTCAAATTATTAAACAGAAAGAAAAAACAATATGCAAAAGCAACTATTGTTAGGGGTTGAAGCTATCGCGCAGGGTGCTATTGATGGCGGAATGTCGGGCGTTTATGCCTATCCGGGAACTCCTTCTACCGAAATTACCGAATATATTCAGGAAAATGAATTGGCCGAAGAACGCAATATACACAGGCTGTGGTCGGCAAACGAAAAAACTGCCTACGAAGCGGCTTTGGGAATGTCGTATGCCGGGAAACGGGCAATGACCTGTATGAAACATGTGGGGCTGAATGTGGCTGCCGATGCATTTGTGAATTCAGCAATTACCGGTATTAACGGAGGGTTTATTCTGGCCGTTGCCGACGATCCTTCGATGCACTCGTCGCAGAACGAACAGGATTCGCGTTTCTATGGAAAATTCGCGATGATCCCCGTTTTTGAACCTTCAAACCAGCAGGAAGCATACGACATGGCGTATGACGGATTCCGTTTTTCTGAAAAAACGGGATTGCCGATGATGTTGCGCATTACCACCCGCCTGGCGCATTCCCGGTCGGGTGTCGAACAAAAAGAAGTATTGCCGGAGAATGCCATTGTATTGCCTTCCGATCCCAAACAGTTTGTTTTGCTGCCCGCTTTGGCGCGGCGGAAATACAAAAGTTTGCTGGCCAAACAGGCAGAGCTTGAAAATTTTTCAGAAGAATCAAAATACAATGCTTATTTCGAGGGTGAAAATCTTTCGCTTGGAATTATTGCCTGCGGAATTTCGTATAACTACCTGATGGAAAATTATCAGGGGAAAAAATGCCCGTTCCCGGTACTGAAAATATCTCAATACCCGGTTCCTTCCGGATTAATAAAACGTATGGAACAGGAATGTGACGCGATCTTGGTATTGGAAGAAGGGGCTCCGCTGGTGGAAGAAATGCTGATTGATTTCTTCGGAAAGGGCACTCCGGTTCATGGCCGTTTGGATGGTGCCTTGCCGCGCGATGGCGAATTAAATCCCGATTATGTGGCAAAAGCGCTTGGTTTGAAAACGTATGTTGGATCGGATATTCCGGGCATGGTTGCCAACCGTCCGCCTGCGTTGTGCCAGGGATGTGGTCATCAGGATGTTTATGTTGCGATGAACGAAGCGCTCAATGAATACGGTAAAGGACGGGTGTTTTCCGATATTGGTTGCTACACGCTGGGCGCTTTGCCTCCTTACGAAACCATTTATTCGTGTGTCGATATGGGCGCTTCGGTAACCATGGCCAAAGGAGCTGCCGATGCCGGATTGTTTCCTGCTGTTGCAATGATTGGCGATTCGACTTTTTCTCACTCTGGAATTACCGGTCTGCTTGATGCAGTGAACGAAAAATCGAATATCATGGTGGTGATTTCCGATAACGAGTCGGTTTCGATGACCGGAGGTCAGGATTCGTCGGCTTACGGAAAAATTGAAAGTATTTGTGCAGGAGTGGGGGTTGACCCGGCCCACATCCGGGTGATTGTGCCATTGAAGAAAAACCACGACGAAATGGTGCAGATTTTCAGGGAAGAACTTGCATACGAAGGCGTTTCTGTAGTTATTCCGCGTCGCGAATGCCTTCAGAAAGCAGCCCGTAGAAAACGTAACAAAAAATAGATACATAGATATCTTGTGCAAAATCACCCTGAACCTGTTTCTGTGATTCGGTTAATAAAGAGATGCTGAATCAAGTTCAGGATGGTTTTTGCTGACAATTAGTTGCTACAATACCAGATCATTAAAAGGCAGGCAGATGCATATATTTTACACACCGGATATTTCGGGCAGAAATTATGTACTGAACGAAGACGAGTCGAAACATTGTGTGCGTGTTTTGCGGCTTTCGGTGGGCGATAGCATCATTCTGGTTGACGGGAACGGAGGTTTTTACGAAGGAAGGATCAGCGATGCACATCCCAAACGTTGTGCGGTGGAAGTGGTCAATTCAATTCAGGAATACGGGAAAAGGCCGTTTCATTTGCATGTTGCCATTGCCCCGACAAAAAACATTGACCGTTTTGAGTGGTTTCTCGAAAAAACCACGGAAATTGGCATTCACGAAATTACCCCGCTGCTTTGTTCCAATTCCGAGCGGAAAAACATCAACGGTGACCGGCTCGAAAAAATCATGGTTTCGGCCATGAAACAATCGCTGAAAGCGTATTTGCCCCGTTTGAACCCGATGGTTGCATTCAATACTTTCGTTCGCCAGACTTTGGATGCCGGTAAATTTATTGCCCATTGCGAAGATCAGGAAAAAGTACACCTGAAAAACCTGGTCCGACCGGAACAAAATATTGTTGTGTTGATTGGTCCCGAAGGTGATTTTTCGTCCGAAGAAATAGATGTTGCCCTGAAAAATGGCTATCAACCGGTAAGTCTGGGCGAAAGCCGGCTTCGAACTGAAACCGCAGGGGTTGCAGCGGTTCACATTGTGAACCTGGCCAACGAAAAGTAATTGCCCGCGCCTATTTGCTTTTTTTGAAACATGCTTTTTCTTCGGCCGACATCTTCTCGCAGGCGTATTGCATGATTAATCGCGGTGCTGTTTCTTTCCATTTTAATAGAAAGGCTTCGGTTTCGTCCCTCTGAATTTTCCATGCTTCACGTAAAAACCAGCCAACACCCTGGTGTACCTCCCGTTCCGGGTCATTCATCAAAGGTTCTATGAAACTGATAAACGACGAAACCTGCCGGCTTTTTTTCATCGCTTTTATAAATGTTACCGGCACACACCTTCGCTGGAATTTATAAGGTGAATAGAGCCAATCCTTAAAATTGCTGATGGGGACCACCTTTTGATCGATAAATTTTGGTAAAATATACATTCCCAGCGTATCGGCATGTGCCCAGTTATTGATACTAATAGGGAACCAGCGTTCGATAGTTTTTAATGTGTCGGCGGTGTATTCCTTTGGAAAGCCGTTTAACAATAGTAATCCAAACGAAACTTCTTCGTATTTGCCGCTTCTCATCAACATGGGCATTGCCTCCAGAACAATGTTTAAATGGAGTTCCTTTCGGTGAAGTAATTCTTTTACTTTTTCCTGTAGCTGTGTGGTCGAAAGCCCGTAGCCATTGAATTCTTCTTTGAAATAACGCTGCGATTTTCGGACACCTTCTTCGTTGGAATTCGATTGGCAAAAGGCCACAATTTCCTGAAATAATGCAGTCGGGTTCATAATTTAATATGAATGTTAATATAAACAGTTGAATTTTGGTGCAAATTACATCATATTACTTAAAAACACATAAAATGAAAAGGTTTTAAATTTAAATCCTGTCGTATGTTTTTTTATTTACAACATAATATCAATTAAATAGTTGTAGTATTTAAGTATGATATTGTGTTGATATTTAGTTGTGTGTAAAAAATTGTATTTTGATATAGAAAGAAAATAATCTCTTATGGTGAAAATAATATTCAGTATCTATTGATTTTGTAAATTATATTAACGAAATTTAACTTACTTAATCTAAATGTTTACCGGAAATCTATGAGCCCTGACCTAGCCCTGAAACAATTAAGGACAAATACCCGACAAATCTTAGACTGCCAGTCCGATTTCTTTCTTATGAAGCAATCGGTCGACCATATATATAAATTATTTAGCGAGATAACGGGAATTGATATTTCAGGTTATCAGGAAGAAATTATATTATCGTCGGGTAAAGCAATTTCCCCATCATCAGCAGCGCATTGTTTATTAGAGATGAAGCGAACTGCTGTTTTTTTGAGGGGCATCAACAAAGCGATATTGAGCAAAAAACAGGAGAACCCCGGAAGGCCTGTAAAAATACTGTATGCAGGTACCGGACCGTACGGTACTCTGGTTGTTCCGTTGTTGTGTCTTTTTTCGCCGGATGACATACAGGTTGACTTGCTCGACATCAATCAGCAATCTCTTGACTCCCTGAAAAAATTAATTCAAGCATTGAAATTTGAAAAGTTTATCCGGAATATATATCTGCACGATGCTTCAACGCTGACGATCGAACCGGATTACGATATTGTTATTTCCGAAACAATGCAATCGTGCCTGAAGAACGAACCGCAGGTAGCCATTATGCAAAACCTCATTCCGCAAATGAAAAGCGGGGCCGTTTTTATTCCTGAAGAAATCAGTATTGACGCTTATTTGACCAATTCCAAAATAGAAAACGACAGGCTTCTTACTTGTGAAATCGGTGAACCTTCATTTGCACGCATCTCTTTGGGAAATGTTTTTAAGGTAAACAAAGAAAATCTTAAAACTGAAAAATTAAGAAATACGCTTCAGCTTCCCGTCAAACTGGATTCGTTTCCCGAACTGAAGCTCTTTACCAGCATCCGTGTTTTCGGCGATGAAACGCTTGGCGAAAACGATTGTAGCCTCAATATTCCATTAAAATATTACGATTTCAGAACACATACAGGAAAAGCCGTCGAGTTTTGGTACGAACAAGGAACCACTCCCGGAATTAATTGCAGGCTTGAAGGCAGCAGTACGATCGTTTCCCAGCCAGGGAAATACCCCCGCCCCGATTATTATAAAATATGGCAAGAGCAACAACAGACCATCATCAATAATTAAATAATCAGTCTCTATGAGCAAAAAAGCAACCATTCTTTCCATTGATGGAGGGGGTATCCGGGGAATACTTCCCGGGGTAATCCTGGCGTACATCGAAGAGCAACTGCAAAAGAAAGCCGGGGACCCGAATGCCCGGATAAGCGATTATTTCGACCTGATTGCCGGAACAAGCACCGGCGGCATCCTGACCTGCATGTACATCATCCCCGGCAACGATGGCCGGCCAAAATTCACGGCACAGGAAGCGGTCGACCTATATCTGAAAAACGGGGGGCAAATCTTTTCAATTCCATTATTCCGCAGGATATTGAACGTATTTGGGTTGTTCGAAGCAAAGTACCCGGTAAAAAACATTGAACGCATACTAAAAACATATCTTGAAGAAGTGAAATTGAGCCAGGCGTTGAAACCCTGTTTGGTAACCGCATACGAAATTTTCCAGCGGAAGACCATCTTTTTTAACATGGCCGACACAAGTCAGGGCAAAATCAAGGATTTCCTGTTGCGCGACATTGCCCGTTCCACTTCCGCAGCGCCAACCTATTTTAAACCGGCCAGCATCCATTCGGAGTTTGGGGCGCCATTCTATTTGATTGATGGCGGCATGTTCGCCAATAATCCGGCCATGTGTGCGTATGCTGAAGCCCGGGTTACCGAGTTCAGCAAGATACCGCAAACCCCCGGTAAATCCGATTTTCCGAACACATCCGATATGATTATCGTCTCCATCGGTACCGGTTCGCACGGCGACCCGTATACGTATTGCAAAGCAAAACGATGGGGCGTGATCGGCTGGCTGATGCCATTGATCGATATTCTGATGTCGGGCAATTCGGAAACGGTACACTACGAACTCAGGCAACTGTTTGAACCGACCGAGAAATCGGGGCAAAAGAATTACTTCAGGCTGGAACCTACGGTAGGAACAGCCAAAAACAAGATGGATCTGGCCACACCCGAAAACATGCGGGCGCTGGAAGAAGCCGGAAAAACCTTTGTTACCGGCAACGTAGCAGAGCTCGATAAAATCGTGGACTTATTGATTGAAAACAAATAAATGCTCAATCTACAAATTAGATCAACACGAATGCGATGTCTTAAAAAACCTTATTTTAAATGGCTACTTCTATAGAAATGAAATAGCCAATATAACCAAACCTTATTATTTATGAAAATTGAATACAATAACCTATACACACATTTTGTCTTCACCACATTACACCGATTGCCTTTGATTATTAATCCGCACAGGGAGCGAATCGAAAAATACATAACCGGAATAGTTAAAAACAATGAAAGTCACCTCTATGCCATTTATGCGAATCCGGAACACGTACACTTTCTTATCTCCCGCGCACCAAACATTTCAGAAGAAACAATCGCCTCATTAGTGGCGAGCAGCTCGGAACGGTTTATTAATGAAAATAAACTTTGTCAGGGCAAATTTAAATGGCAGGATAGCTGTTCCGCTTTTTCAGTATCAAAAGGTGATGTTAGAAAAGTATGCAACTACATCCTTAACCAACCAGAACATCATCGAAAAATTAGTTACGCAGAAGAATATGAGACATTTATCAAGTTTTATCAGAAGACTATCAACCCGAAATAAGGCCAGCCTACCGGCAGGCAGGTAATAAGGTTGCGGGCTTTGAGCGCTGATTTTCTACTGAGGTAGCCATTCAAAATAAGGTTTAAAGAAAAGGCGATCAATGTTATTTGGATACGGGATATTAAAATACAAGGAATAGTTTCCTCCACGGAGGACAATCAAAATCGAATAAAGTAATAAATATGATATAAGTGATAGAAATGATTAAGACCTTATTTTTTAAAAGACAAAACCTAAGTAGCAATGAAATAGCAATATAACCAAACCTTATTTACTGAGGTAGCCATTCAAAATAAGGTTTAAAGAAAAGGCGAATGTTATTTGGATACGGGATATTAAAATACAAGGAATAGTTTCCTCCACGGAGGACAATCAAAATCGAATAAAGTAATAAATATGATATAAGTGATAGAAATGATTAAGACCTTATTTTTTAAAAGACAAAACCTAAGTAGCAATGAAATAGCAATATAACCAAACCTTATTTACTGAGGTAGCCATTCAAAATAAGGTTTAAAGAAAAGGCGAATGTTATTTGGATACGGGATATTAAAATACAAGGAATAGTTTCCTCCACGGAGGACAATCAAAATCGAATAAAGTAATAAATATGATATAAGTGATAGAAATGATTAAGACCTTATTTTTTAAAAGACAAAACCTAAGTAGCAATGAAATAGCAATATAACCAAACCTTATTTACTGAGGTAGCCATTCAAAATAAGGTTTAAAGAAAAGGCGATCAATGTTATTTGGATACGGGATATTAAAATACAAGGAATAGTTTCTTCCACGGAGGACAATCAAAATCGAATAAAGTAATAAATATGATATAAGTGATAGAAATGATTAAGACCTTATTTTTTAAAAGACAAAACCTAAGTAGCAATGAAATAGCAATATAACCAAACCTTATTTACTGAGGTAGCCATTCAAAATAAGGTTTAAAGAAAAGGCGAATGTTATTTGGATACGGGATATTAAAATACAAGGAATAGTTTCCTCCACGGAGGACAATCAAAATCGAATAAAGTAATAAATATGATATAAGTGATAGAAATGATTAAGACCTTATTTTTTAAAAGACAAAACCTCAGTAGAAATGAAATAGCCAATATAACCAAACCTTATTCCCTTATTGGCTGGGATGAGTTAATAAAAAAATAAAAATAAATGTTTAACCTACAAACAAGCAAGATGTCCCTTGGTGGGGAAAATAAGAACAACCGTTTAAACATGTTTTCCTCCGAAGGGGAAATGGACTCAAAAGCATGTGACAAAGTTTCCTTCGCGGAGGAAAGGGCCAACAAAGCTTGTGGCAGGCTTTCCCCGACCGGGGAAAGCAGAAAAAAGTTTCCGGCAGGTTTTCCCCAACAGGGGACGCATAAAATGACTTTGCTGAGTAGTTGTCACCTATAATTGTAATTATTTAAACACCAATAAATTTTTAGCCAATGGAACTATTAAAACTAAAACTGAAAGATCTTCGGAACGAAGAACACTACAAATTCAACCTCGATTTTGCAGGATTGGTTTCCCAGTTTACCCCCGAAGCGCTGGGGATTCAAACTTTACACCCGGCTTTCCAGACGGCTTTCGACACCGAAGAGGCCGCACTGAACGTGGTGCGGGCCAGTGTTCTTACCGACGACCTTTCCGGTGTCGATGCCACCCGCGATGCCACTTTCAAGGGACTGGCTGGTACCATTAAATCGGCCTTAAACCACTTTACCCCCGGTGTAAAAGCTGCTGCCGCCCGGCTTGAGGCGCTGCTCGATACCTATGGCGTTGTTTCAGACAAACCCTACGACCAGGAAACAGCAGCCATCATTAAGCTCACCGCCGAACTGGAGGGCGTCTACGCCGCCGATGTGGCCACGCTGGGTATTGCCGGATGGGTGGCCGAGCTGAAGGCCCGCAACCAGGCGTTCGACGCACTGAAAAATTCGCGCTATAACGAAAACACCGCCAAGCCGCAGCAAAACCTTAAGCTGGCACGCGTTGAAACCGACAATGCCTACCGGGCCATTGTGAAACGAGTGAACGCTCTGGTAGAGGTAAACGGCGGCGAAGCCTATGCCGGCTTTATTGCCCAGCTAAACCAGCGCATAGCCAATTACCGGCTTATACTGGCGCAGCGGAAGGGGCGCAACGCCGCCGGGGAAAAAGCCCCTGAAGGTGCCGGTACCCCTAAAGAAGATGAGTAAGAACAAAACAATACTCTTCCCGGTGGCACTGCTGCCGGGGAAAACGATGAACAAACAGATAGTATTAATCATTTAAAACTTAGAATTATGGATCCATTTGTCGGACAAGTACAACTATTTCCATTCACATTTGCCATGTTAGGATGGTCGACCTGTGAAGGACAAACCCTGACTATTACCCAATACCAGGCGCTGTATTCGCTTATTGGCATTACTTACGGTGGCGATGGCAGAACAACTTTTGCCGTCCCAAACTTAAAGGGAGCTGAACCCCTGCCAGGTATGAAATATTACATTGCACTTGAGGGTCTTTATCCACCACGAAGCTAATTACACTAAATTTAAACAATTATGGATTATCCAATTATCGGACAGATTCAACTCTTTGCATTTCCATTTGCCCCAATGGGATGGTTGTCGTGCGATGGACAGGTATTAACGGTCAATCAATACCAGACCGTATTTTCCCTGATCGGTTTTACATACGGAGGCAATGGTTCGACCACCTTTGCGTTACCCGACTTACGGAACGCTTCTCCGGTACCCGGTATGAAATATTACTTTGCGATGGAAGGAATGTATCCGCAACGCAGCTAATTATTAAAAAAAATAATGAATTATGGATGAACCTATTTTAGGCCAGATACAATTATTCGCCTTCTTTTTTGCTCCTTACGGATGGATGTCATGCGAAGGACAGACGTTAAACATACAGCAAAATGCTGCTTTGTATTCTCTTATCGGAACCGTTTACGGGGGAGATGGACGAACGACGTTCATGTTGCCCAACTTAAACGGGGCTTCTCCCCTGCCCAATATGAAGTATTATATTGCTATTCAGGGGTTATATCCTCAAAGGGACTAATGAACCAAACAAAAGATTCACGAATTACATTGTAAAAAACATGGGAAATATAGCATTAAACAGACCAACAGCGGCAAGCAGTTATGTACTGCCGTATTCTGCATCGAGAGCAGTCGATGGTTCAACAGCGCCAACCAACCGGTGGTTGTGTAACACATTACCGGGGTGGATGAGCGTCGATTTAGGCGCCCCTACTTGGGTAAACCAGTGGGTAGTAAAGCACATGCCGGTTGTTCCGGGATGGACAGCCCCCAGTTATGTGAATTCCGACTTCAAGTTGCAGGGATCTATCGACAATAAAAGCTGGTATGATATTGATATTGTAACGGGAAACCCTTCTTCGATTACCAACCGGTATATAACCGCGATAAATGCCCGTTACTTCAGGGTTTATGTAACAAGGGGGTTGAATACCAATACAAAACTGGCATCCATTATGGAGTTTGAACTCTACCCGGCGCCGCCAACCAGCCCATACCTTAGCAACCTGGTATTAAGTGCAGGGGCACTAACTCCAACATTCAACAAAACAACCTTTGCTTACACAGCAACTGTCGGTTACAATGTTACTGGTATAACATTAACGCCAACAGCCGAAGATGCAAATGCAACCATTAAGGTAAACGGGGTGGTTGTACGGAGCAACACCCCATCGGGGCTTATCCCTCTGAATGTGGGAGCCAACACAATTACCGTTGTTGTAAACTCGCAAATCGGGGGCCTTATATCAACGTATACCGTTACGGTCACCCGGCAGGACAGCGCCTACCTGACCAACCTTACTGCACAATCGGGAACAACTAATATTCCGCTTAACCCCACGCCGTTTGTAAAAACAACATTGTCCTACAATGCTTCGGTCGGTTATAATACCGATACAATAACCATTACGCCAACAGCTGAAAGCAGCAGCGCTGTTATTACAGTAAATGGCACAACGGTTAGCAGCGGCAGCCCGTCGGGGCCCATTTCGCTAGCTGTCGGCGATAATTTTATTGCCGTTGTGGTTGCAGCAGGCGGTGGCGTATCGCTGGGGTACAGTGTTAAAATTACCCGTGCCAGCATGCCATACCTTAGTGCACTTACTGCCAATTCAGGGTCAACACCCATTGCATTAAGTCCGTCGCCGTTTGTAAAAACCATCCTGGAATACACGGCTACAGTGGGCTACGAGGTGGGTTCGGCTACAGTTACCCCTACCGCTGAAAAAACCTCGGCGACGATAACCGTTAAAGGAATCCAGGTAAATTCAGGTCAGGCTTCGGCACCAATTACGCTGAATATTGGAACAAACGAAATCCCGGTAGCTGTAACAGATGGCGGAGTTACCACCAATTACAAGATCACCATAACAAGGCTCAACACCAGTTTAAGCGACCTTGTATTTAAGGGTATGCCCGGAAATGCAGTCATGATGCTTGCCCCGGGTTTCCAGTCGACAATTTTTGCCTACACCACTTCTACCGGCAAAGGAAAAGTAATAGTTATGCCTACAACTCCTGCAACTGGTTCTGTCATCAAGGTTAATGGCAGCATAGTCGCTTCCGGCGGTACTTCGGCACAAATAAGCCTGGTTGGTTCTACAACGATTCTGGTTACAGTAACCATCGATAGTACAACCACTACGTATACGATTATAGTCAACTGATTTTAATAGGCCAGCCGCGAACCTATATGTTCCGGCTGGCTTTTTTTTTGTTTGATGTACTTTGTTCGTCAATAGATTAGACCCTTTCCCAACCTCACCCCAACAGGAGAGGAGCTTGATTCAGCGGGCATTGAACGTAAAATACTTTGAAATGTTGACACAACCAAACTTATACAGGCCAATACTTTCCCCCGCTTTGGGGGAAATGTCCGAAGGACAAAGGGGGTACATTGTAAGTGAAATACTTTAAAGCCATGCCGCAACTGAATTTATGCAGCCCAATATCTCCCCCCCCCCCCGTTCTGAAGGAAATGTCCGAAGGACAAAGGGGGTGTACCGAAATTACTTTCCTCCTCAGTAATTAAGAATAAAAAAAATTGATTTTTCAAATATGTTAAAGTATTTTTAAACTTGTTTGATGTACATAAAAAATGAACTACCCCGTTGCAAGCCGACGGGGCTATCACGAAGAAAATATTTGGTCAATCGTACTTAAGGCAAGAAATTAAACCTAAAGAAATTATAACGCATGAACACAACTACTTTTATAAAGAAAACTGGAAAGAATTTGCTACTAATGCTGTTCCTTATTGTGTTGAGTTTTCAGGCGAAGGCCCAGCCTTCCGACGGTGATGGCACTATTGGTGATCCTTATCAGATAGCTACTCTTACCGATCTTAAGTGGATTGCCGATCAGGTGAATGGCGGAACGATAACCTTTTCAGGCGAATACCTTATTCAAACGGCCAATATTGATGCCTCTTCAACTTCCAGTGGAGCAGGATGGGTTGCTATTGGGGCAGAGGGAACCGGAACTTTCTCAGGTAATTATGATGGACAAGGATATACTATTTCAAATCTTTATATTAATAACCCTTCTGCTAATTATTATGGTCTTTGGGGATATTGTGATGATGCAACAATCAAAAACCTTGGAGTAACCAATGTATCCATCGTTGCAGGCGATGATGTTGGAGGATTAGCCGGATATATGGATTCAGGTGGAACAATAAGCAATTGCTATGTAACCGGGTCTGTAAAATCCACAGGAAGTACTGGATATGTTGGAGGGCTTTGTGGTGAATCCTTTTCAAATGTAGATAATTGTTTTGCTGGTTGTACGGTAGTTGCCGAAAATGGATCTGCTGGAGGATTGATTGCCAATTTTGCAACTGCTAATCTTACATATTCTTATTCTTCCGGTTCGGTTACAGTAAATAGTGAAGCATCGGAGGTTGGTGGACTGTTAGGAACAGTGAGTACTGGCTCAAGTGTTGAGAACTGTTTTTCCGAAAGTTCCGTATCAACAAATGGGGTTCTTCATAGAGAGCCTACAAATCCCGACTTCTCTAATATTGGCGGTTTAATTGGAACCAATCAAGGAACCGTTGTTAACTGCTATGCCAATGGTTCAATCACTATATTAAATGCAGAAAATGAAAGTGAAATTGGAGGATTGTTGGGTGGAAATACAGGTACGGTAAGTTATAGCTATTCAACTTGTAGTCTATCTGTAACTTCTGTTACTGGTAATACTCCTATGGTAGGTGGGTTTGTTGGCATGAACTATTATCAAAATTATTTTTTCTTCATCAAATACAGTAGTCCTTTTGAATTCACTCCAGGTACGGTAAACAATAATTGTTACTGGAATTCATCATTATATGCCAATGGTTGCGGAAGCAATAGCTACACATATCTTACTTTGTACACAGCAACATTTTCAGCAACAGGTAAAACTACCGCTGAAATGAAAGAACAAACAACTTTTACAGGTTGGGATTTTTTAGGAGAAAGCGCAAATGGGACAAACGATTATTGGAATTTTATATCGGGTAGAAACAGTGATTATCCTGTACTGATTCTTCCTCCGCGATTAACAACAAAAAGCATTACTACCTACGGCAGCTCTTCAGCAACCATGGGTGGCGACATAACAAACGATGGTAACGGGGCAACACCCGGAAGGGGTATCGTGTATTCGCTGTCTACCGCCAATACGAACCCAACGATTGGAGGCACAGGAGTAACACAGGTAGCCAATGCCGCAACTACAAATGATTTCAGCGCTTCCATCACGGGTTTATCGGCGAATAAAACCTATTATGTACGGGCATATGCTACGAATTCGAAAGGCACCAGCTATGGAAGTGCCCGAAGCTTTACCACATTAACAGCAAACAATACCCCTGCAATTGCAGTTAACAATGCCACCTTGGCCTACACAGAGAACGCCGCAGCAACCCAAACCGATGCTGCCGCAACCTTATCGGATGCCGATGGCGATGCCGATTGGAACGGAGGGAAACTGGAGGTTCAAATAACTGCCAACAACGAAGCTGCAGATGAGATTAGCATACCAGACAATATTATTGGTTCAATTAATACAAGCGGAACAAGCCTGCGAAATTCGAGCACTGCAATCGGAACGCTAAGCGCAAGTGAAGGAACAGTTACCAGCGGCACAAAACTGACCATTACGTTCAACGCCAGCGCAACAAATGCGTTGGTGCAACAGGTTTTGCGGGTAATACATTACCGCAATACTTCTGACAACCCGGGCACTTCAAACCGGACAATTACATTTACCGCAACCGATAAAAACGCAGCCAGCGCTTCGGACACCCGCACAGTGAGCATCACTGCCGTTAACGACGAGCCAACTTTAACTGCAACCGGCACAAGCCCAATCTTTACAGAAGAAAGTTCTGCTGTCGATCTTTACTCCTCGATAACTATTTCACCCATTGAAAGCGGACAGACAATATCAGAATTGAAGTTAACTGTCACCAACGTGAATGACGGTTCGAACGAAATTTTAGCAATTGATGGAAGCAATGTTGCCTTAACAAATGGCAACTCGGTTCCTTCTACTTTAACGAACAGCATGGCTGTAAGTGTAAGTGTTACCGGAACCACGGCCACAGTTACTATTTCAAAAGCAGGTGGAATTTCTGCAGCCACCATGCAAACCCTGGTTGATGGCATGACCTATCGAAATACAAGTGAAAATCCAAATATATCCAGCCGGGCAGTAACACTGACATCAATAAAAGACAATGGTGGTACGGCAAATAGTGGTGACGACACAGCCACGCTTTCTGTTGCTTCGACGGTTGCAGTTGTTGCCACAAACGATGCACCTACTTTAACCGCATTTACTGGCGTAGTCGAAACAACCAACCAAAATACAGCGGTTGAAATAACCCTGGCCGAATTAAAAGCGCAAGGTAACGAAGCCGATGTGGATGGAACCGTAGATGCTTTCTTTGTAACCGCAGTTAGTACAGGAACCCTGAAAATAGGGGCCAGTGCAGGAGCAGCAACCGCTTATAACTCTTCAACCAATAAAACAATTGATGTCACCAATAATGCTTACTGGACACCTGCAAGCAACGACTACGGCGCAAAAAATGCCTTTACTGTAACCGCAAAAGATAATAACGGAGCTGAAAGTACGGGCGCGGTGCAGGCAACCGTACAGGTGAACGATGTTACCAATCCTTCAGTCAGCAGTATCACTTTGAGCGGTTCGCCTGTTGCAACTGCATCTTCAATTACTTTTGTCGTAGCATTCAACGAGTCGGTAACCAATGTGAGTACCGATGATTTTTCATTAACAACAACCGGCACTGCCAGCGGAACAATCGCTTCAGTAAGTTCTGCTTCAGGAACAAGTATAAATGTTACCGTGAATACGATATCAGGTACAGGTACTTTACGCCTCGATTTAAAAGCATCAACAAACATAGCCGATAATTCGGCCAATACTCCACCCGCATCGTTTACTTCGGGTAGTATACATACAGTTGATCGCGACAATCCAACGTTGAGTTCATCTGTTCCTGTCGATGGGGCAACCGGGATTTCTGCTTCCGCCAATATCACCCTTACTTTTAGTGAAAATATTGTCTTCGGAACAGGGAACATCCAGATCATCGATCTGGATGACAATACCGGAACAATAACTATTGATGCTGCATCACCGGGAAGCCAGGCCTCCATTTCAAACAATGTACTGACACTGAACCCGACAAGCGATTTGGAAGAAAATACAAACTATGCCATCCAGATTGCAGCCACAGCCATCGACGACAGCAATGGAAACAGTTATGCCGGAATAGCCAATAACACGACATTGAATTTTACTTCTGCTGATTTAACCGCGCCGTTACTGAGTTCCAGCACCCCGGCCGACAATACGGCCAACGCTTATCTTGGTCAGGACATTGTCCTCACTTTCAACGATAACATGGTGAAGGGAACCGGGAATATTACAGTTAAAAAAAGTGATGGAACCGTTTTCGAACAAATAGATGTGACTGATTCAAAAATAACTGTTTCGGGGACACAAGTTACCATCAATCCTGCCGGTACTTTTGCCAAAGGAACCGGTTATTACATCGAAATTGATGCAACTGCTCTGGATGACGATGCCGGGAATTCATTTGCCGGAATTTCGGGCAGCACAACATTGAACTATACAACGGTGAACGTGCTAATTAACGAAGTGGTAACCGAACCCTGGCAGGATTGGAGTACCAATAATTTCAATGGTACCGTAGCGGTAGGAGCAGTAACGGATTACGATGAATGGCTTGAACTCCTGATAAACTCGTCTGGCATAAACCTGACGGGTTGGACGATTGAACTATTGGATGGAAGTGGCGATATTACCGGTAGTCTGGCTGCTTCAGGTGCTTTTGTTTACTCCAGTTATGTGGGAACCGGAAGTTTTACAAATACCGGCAGTGGAGACTATTTAGTTTTGGGAAGAGTGAATGGAGGAGCCAATAATAACAATATTACAATCAATTTAAAAGATCCTAGCGGGGCAATAGTTGACGCAGTTACATTCAATTCAACTCCTTCGTCTAATTCAGATACTCAATACAACGAAACAGCACAGCGATTCCCGAACGGGACTGACACGGATGTTGCCGGAGACTGGACCCAGGGGCAGGCCAGCATGGGTGCAGCCAATACCGGGCCAAGTGTCACACTTTCTGTGAATAACGCTACCATTGCCGAAGCAGCAGGTACGTCTACAATTACAGCAACACTATGTGCAAAATCAAGTCAAACCACTACTGTTAATTTGTCAACATCAGGAACCGGAACTTCAGTGACTGATTATTCGTTGTCATCAACCAGTATTTCCATCTCTGCAGGGAGCCTTACCGGAACAGCAACCATTACATCTGTTCAGGATACAAAAGATGAAGATGACGAAACAGTGATTGTCGACATTTCATCGGTAACCAACGGAACGGAAGCCGGTACCCAGCAGCAAACGGTGACCATCACTGACGACGATGAAGCTCCAATGGTAACGTTGTCGGTTTCCCCTGCAAGCATCGCCGAAAATGACACTCCTGAAACATCAACGATTACGGCTACTTTATCTGCTGTTTCGGCAAAAACAGTAACAGTAACTATCGCAGCAACAAGCGCTGCGGCAGTAGCCGGTACCGATTACAGTCTTGCTTCTTCAACGATAACAATCAATCCCGGGAACTCGACTGGCACTACAACTTTGTCTTCTATTCAGGACACTGATGTTGAGGGGCACCAGACGATCAACGTTGATATCACGGGAGTGACCAATGGAACAGAAAATGATGTGCAGCAAAAAACAATTACTCTTCTCGATGATGATTTGCCCAAAGTCACGCTTTCCCAGTCAGTAGTATCATTTGCTGAGGCTGCCGGGACTAACACTATAACGGCAACATTAGATGCAACATTTTCAGAGGATGCGGTAATCACCATCGGGGCAAATGCCTCGTCTACGGCAACAGGGGGAGGGACTGACTACTCATTGTCATCAACTACCATTACCATTCTTGCAGGTAACACAACAGGAACTGCAACTATTACTGCTGTTCAGGATTTATTGGATGAAACTAATGAGACCGTCATTATTGATGTCATTTCCTGTACCAATTCCGTTGAAAACGTAACGCAACAGGTAACATCAACTATTACCGATGACGATGTCCTTCCTTCTGTGACAACTGTTGTCGTTAGTGTTTATGGCAATACCTCCGCTACCCTGGGAGGCAATGTGACCAGCGCTGGAAGCGAAACTGTGTCAGCCCGTGGGGTTGTTTACTCTTCATCCGATAACACGCCAACGATTGGTGAGTCCGGAGTGACACAGGATTCCAACGGTTCAGGAACAGGAGTGTTTTCAGAATCGATAGGATCACTTTCTTTTAATACTACTTATTATGTACAAGCCTACGCAACCTCAAGCGTTGGTACGGTATATGGTGGTGTGCAAAATTTTACCACCACCTATCCTGAGATCAATATAAAAGGTAACAGCAATTCAATAGCAGACGAAGATACGGCGCCTTCTGCGGATGATCATACTGATTTTGGTTCTGTGGCTGCTGCAAGCGGTACAATCGTAAAAACCTTTAGTATTGAAAATACAGGAACAGGGTTGCTGACTTTGGGTGCGAATGCGGTTTCTATTTCAGGGACGAATGCTGATGATTTCAGTGTAACAACCCAGCCTGCAACAACCGTTTCGGCAGTCAGTTCCGTAACGTTTCAGGTAACATTTGACCCTTCGGGAAAAGGAACACGCACTGCCACTCTTTCGATTGCCAACGATGACAGCAATGAAAATCCGTATAATTATAGTGTACAGGGCATTGGAGCTAATTCTACACCAACGGATATCTCTTTGTCTGCAAGCTCTGTTAATGAGAATGTTGCGGGAAATACTGCCGTTGGAACATTAAGTACAACCGATGCGGATACCGGCGATAGTCATACGTATACTTTAGTATCAGGAACCGGTGATACAGATAACGCATCGTTTAATATCAGCGGGAGCAGCCTTCGGATTACCAACAGCCCGGATTACGAGACCAGGAACAGTTATTCGGTCAGGGTGCAGACCTCCGATGGAAGTAACACCTATTCAGAATCATTTACCATCACGATCAGCAACGTAAACGAATCGCCTACCGATATTACCTTATCGGCAAGTTCCGTGAACGAGAATGTAGCCGGTAATACCACTGTTGGTACCTTAAGCACGACCGACCCGGATGCAGGCAGCAGCTTTACCTACACATTGGTCTCAGGGACAGGTGATACAGATAACGCATCGTTTAATATCAGCGGGAGCAGCCTTCGGATTACCAACAGCCCGGATTACGAGACCAGGAACAGTTATTCGGTCAGGGTGCAGACCTCCGATGGAAGTAACACCTATTCAGAATCATTTACCATCACGATCAGCAACGTAAACGAATCGCCTACCGATATTACCTTATCGGCAAGTTCTGTTAACGAGAACGTTTCTGCAAATACCACAATTGGGACCATGAGCACGACTGACCCGGATGCAGGCAGCAGCTTTACCTACACATTGGTCTCAGGGACAGGTGATACAGATAACGCATCGTTTAATATCAGCGGGAGCAGCCTTCGGATTACCAACAGCCCGGATTACGAGACCAGGAACAGTTATTCGGTCAGGGTGCAGACCTCCGATGGAAGTAACACCTATTCAGAATCATTTACCATCACGATCAGCAACGTAAACGAATCGCCTACCGATATTACCTTATCGGCAAGTTCCGTGAACGAGAATGTAGCCGGTAATACCACTGTTGGTACCTTAAGCACGACCGACCCGGATGCAGGCAGCAGCTTTACCTACACATTGGTCTCAGGGACAGGTGATACAGATAACGCATCGTTTAATATCAGCGGGAGCAGCCTTCGGATTACCAACAGCCCGGATTACGAGACCAGGAACAGTTATTCGGTCAGGGTGCAGACCTCCGATGGAAGTAACACCTATTCAGAATCATTTACCATTACGATCAGCAACGTAAACGAATCGCCCACCGATATTACCTTATCGGCAAGTTCTGTCAACGAGAATGTTTCTGCAAATACCACAATTGGGACCATGAGCACGACTGACCCGGATGCAGGCAGCAGCTTTACCTACACATTGGTCTCAGGGACAGGTGATACAGATAACGCATCGTTTAATATCAGCGGGAGCAGCCTTCGGATTACCAACAGCCCGGATTACGAGACCAGGAACAGTTATTCGGTCAGGGTGCAGACCTCCGATGGAAGTAACACCTATTCAGAATCATTTACCATCACGATCAGCAACGTAAACGAATCGCCTACCGATATTACCTTATCGGCAAGTTCCGTGAACGAGAATGTAGCCGGTAATACCACTGTTGGTACCTTAAGCACGACCGACCCGGATGCAGGCAGCAGCTTTACCTACACATTGGTCTCAGGGACAGGTGATACAGATAACGCATCGTTTAATATCAGCGGGAGCAGCCTTCGGATTACCAACAGCCCGGATTACGAGACCAGGAACAGTTATTCGGTCAGGGTGCAGACCTCCGATGGAAGTAACACCTATTCAGAATCATTTACCATCACGATCAGCAACGTAAACGAATCGCCTACCGATATTACCTTATCGGCAAGTTCCGTGAACGAGAATGTAGCCGGTAATACCACTGTTGGTACCTTAAGCACGACCGACCCGGATGCAGGCAGCAGCTTTACCTACACATTGGTCTCAGGGACAGGTGATACAGATAACGCATCGTTTAATATCAGCGGGAGCAGCCTTCGGATTACCAACAGCCCGGATTACGAGACCAGGAACAGTTATTCGGTCAGGGTGCAGACCTCCGATGGAAGTAACACCTATTCAGAATCATTTACCATCACGATCAGCAACGTAAACGAATCGCCCACTGTTTCCGGTCTTGTAACCGATGTCACTGTTACTGAAGATGTGGCAAGCAATGTTGATCTTTCTGCTGCAAGTTTTGGTGATGTCGATGGTGATGCGCTTGTTGTCACTTTAACTTCTTCCGGGGGTATTTTCACTGCTGTAAGCGGAGGAAGTGTTACTGTAGGAGGAAGCGGGACGGGAACTCTGACCTTGTCGGGAACATCGGCTAACCTTAATTCGTTTTTAGATACACCGGCAAATGTTCAATATACCAGTGTGTTGAATCAAAATGGAGAGAATGCTGCTACGTTCACGGTCCATGCAAATGACGGGACCGTCAATCCTTTGCTTGGAACAGTCAATATTGACATTACGGCTGTAAACGATAATCCTGCTATTACAGGTCTGTTGTCAGATATTACAGTTTTCGAAGATGTAGCCGGAAATGTTGACTTATCGGCTGCAACCATTACCGATGTGGATGCAGGGTCAGGAAACGTTACCCTCGCTATTGCAGCAGGCACGGGAACAATGTCAGCATCATCTGGTGGAAGTGTAATTGTTTTGGGATCGGGATCGGGAACATTAATGTTGTCAGGAACCGTATCAAATATTGATACCTACCTGAATACGGCTTCAAATATCAAATATACCGGAGCATCAAATGTCAACGGGAATAACGCAACTACCATTACATTAACGGCCAACGATGGAGGCAATAGCGGTTTGGGTGGAGGTGCCAACGTTTTATTAGGAATCGTGAACATTGACATTACAGCAATAAACGATGAACCTTCGTTTACGGTTGGCCCGAACAAAACGGTGGCACAAAATGCCGGGGCACAATCGGTCGCCAATTTTATAACGAACATCAACGATGGCGACGCGGAAGTTGCTCAAACTGTTTCGTTCAATGTCTCAAACGACAACACTGCGTTGTTTACCTCACAGCCTGCGATCAGTTCATCCGGGACACTGACATTTACCCCCGATGCAACAAAATTTGGAAAAGCAACTGCTACGGTTTTCATTTCAGATGATGGAGGAACATCCAATGGAGGCGACAACCAGTCATCCAACCAAACATTTAAAATTTTTGTGACCCCGTTGGGAATAACAATTAATGAACTAAACTCATACAGCAGTACTGACGAATTTGTAGAATTGTTTAATGTCAACGGCTCTCCTGTTAATTTAAACGGCTTAGTGTTGGTGTTTTTCAATGGAGATTTAACCAATGATGCAACGTATAAAACTTCAGTAGACTTTGATGGCTATACCATTGCATCAAAAGATTTCTTTGTAGTAGGTGATGCGGTTGTTGCGAATCTTGACCTGACCTGGTCTTCAACAGACATTCAGGATGGCCCTGATGCGGTAGCACTATATGTAGGCGACCAATCTGATTTTCCCAATGGAACATCAGTCACTGGCGATGGCCTTGTTGATGCAATTGTTTATGGTAGCTCTGATGATGCAGTTTTGAGAGCAACCTTGGGAGGGATTTCGCTTTATAATGAAAATGTTAATAGTAAGAAAGACACTGAATCTCTTTCACGCTGGCCTGACGGTACCGGCAATTTTGGTGCACAGGCTGCGACTCCCGGCGTGACCAACGATGTTATCCCCCCGACAGTTATATCTGTCAGCTCATCCACAGCAAACGGAACTTATAAAATTGGCGATGTGGTTGCAGTTACTGTTACCTTCTCCGAAAATGTTTCGGTGACCGGAACTCCGACCCTGACATTGAACAGCGGCGGAACTGCTTCGCATGCTTCCGGCAGCGGAACAACTACCTTAACGTATAGTTATACGGTGGGCAGTGGTCATAGCAGTTCCGATCTCGATTATTCAGCAACCAACTCACTCTCATTGGGAGACGGAACTATTAAAGATACTGTTGGGAACGATGCAACGCTTACCTTACCGTCAGTTGGTGGGGCGAGTTCGTTAGGTGGACAAAAAGGTATCGTCATTGATGGAGTTGCTCCTACAGTGTCTTCCGTCAGCTCTTCAACGGCAAACGGTAGTTATAAAACTGGCGATGTGGTCGCTGTTACCGTTATCTTCTCCGAAAGCGTTTCAGTGACTGGAACTCCGACTCTGACATTGAACAGCGGCGGAACTGCTTCGTATGCTTCCGGCAGTGGAACAACAACCTTGACGTTCAATTACACGGTGGGAAGCGGCGACAGCAGTGCCGATCTCGACTATCCGGCGACGAATTCTCTTGCATTGAACAGCGGAACGATCAAAGATGCAGTAGGGAATAATGCAATCCTTCCTTTACCAACTGTTGGAGGAGCGAATTCATTAGGAGGACAGAAAGATATTGTTATTGATGGGATAGTACCTCTGGTTACCAATGTGACATCGACAAAAACGAACGGTACATATGGTATTGGTGAAGCGATTACCATTACCGTAACCTTCAGCGAAGCCGTAACTGTGACAGGAACCCCGCAACTGGAACTGGAAACAGGGCCGGTTGACCGGACGATCAACTATTCTTCAGGAACCGGAACAAACATCCTTAGTTTCACCTATACCACCCAGTCGGGCGACGAATCTTCCGATCTGGACTACAAAGCCACCGGCTCGCTGGCACTGAACAGCGGAACGATCAAAGATGCGGCGGGCAACAATGCTACCCTCACATTGTCAACCCCCGGGGCAGCCGGTTCGCTTGGGGCCAACAAGGCAATCGTCATTCAGGCATTTCCAACCGTTACCCTGAGTGTTGGATCATCAAGTATTGCTGAGGATGCAGGAACATCAACCATTACAGCTACTTTGTCGCAAACGTCCAGCCAGGCAGTAACCGTTTCCCTGTCTTATTCAGGAACGGCAACCAATGGAACCGACTACAACAATACGGCAAGCACCAGCATAACCGTTCCGGCAGGCAGCCTTTCAGCCAATGTTGCAACCGGGATTACTGCAATAAACGATACTGATCCGGAAGGAAATCAAACAATTGTTATTGATATTGTTTCTGTCACAAAAGGTTTTGAGGAAGGGGTTCAGCAACAAACCATCACCATCGTTGACGATGATGCGCCAACGATAACCAGTGTTTCTGTCCCGTCTGACGGGATCTACCGGGCTACACAAAACCTCGACTTCACCGTTACCTTCAACCAGCCGGTGACCATCAACACCGGCGGTGGTACCCCGTACATTCCGGTAACTATCGGTTCGGCCACGGTGAATGCAACACTTAACGGAACTGTGGCCGGCAGTACCACGGCCCTGTTCCGCTACACGGTACAGACCGGGCAGGAAGACACCAATGGCATTACCGTTGGGAGCGCTGTTTCTGTCAACGGTTCCACGATACGAAACGCAGCCGGTCTGGATGCAATAACAACCTTGAACAGTGTAGGTAGCACGACCAATGTAAAAGTCGATGCTATTGTTCCGGTTGCACCGGTTGTAACGGGGATCAGCACCGACAGCAATACCGCAGCCGATGGAATTACCAGTGACAATACCTTGCTGATAAACGGTACTTCAGAACCCAATGCAACGGTCGAAGTGTTTATCAACACCGTCAGTGCAGGCACAACCGCAGCCAACGGTACCGGCAACTGGCAGTTTGACCATACTGGTACTGTATTACCGGACGGCAACTATTCGCTTACTGCGAAAGCTACTGACGCTGCCGGGAACACCAGCGCCGCCAGTACGGCGTATTCCGTGACAGTTACTACGTCACAACCGACAGTTGCTATTACCGGGAATGTTACCAGCCCGGCCAATGCCACATTTATCGCCATCTTTACTTTTAGCGAAAGTATTTATAATTTCGCTATAGGCGATATTACGGTAGGTAACGGGGCCGTCAGCAATTTTGCAGCCGCCAGCGCTAAGGTTTACACAGCGACGATAACACCGGTATCGGATGGATCCGTTACAATTGATATTGCTGCAGGAGTGGCAAACAACTTGGCAGGGAACACCAATACTGCGGCCACACGATACAGTATTACTTATGACACGGTAAAACCGGCACTAGCAATAAGCAGCACAGCAGAAAATTCAACTAACAGTTCATTCATGGCGACCTATACTTTTAGTGAACCTGTAACTGGTTTTACAATTGGTGATATTATCCTTACAAATGCTACAGCAGTAGATTTCCGGGCAATAAATACAATAGTTTACACTACTGAAATAATACCTTCATCGAATGGACCAGTGACAGTTCTTGTTGAAGTAGGTTCTGCAATCGATGCGGCAAGTAACGGAAACCTTGTCTCCAATAAATTGTCATTAAATTACGATACGGTAAAGCCTGCCGTTGTGATCACCGGTACCAATATAAATCAAAAGGCAAGATCATTTACAGCAGAATTTACTTTTTCGGAACCGGTGATTGATTTCGCAGCCAGTGATATTGTCCTGAGTAATGGAACAATAGCAAACTTCATTTCAATTGGCAGTACTTATTACAAGAGCGATATTATTAATATAACCGAAAAACAGGTACATGTTGATCTTGCTGCCGGGGCAGTACATGACGATGCCGACAATACAAATATTCAGGCTGAACCATTTACCGTAGAATTTGATTACACAGCCCCGACAGTGCTTTGCAAGGACATTCAGGTTTTCCTTGACCAAAGCGGGAAAGCAACGATAACCGCAGCGGATATCGATAACGGGTCAACCGATGCCTCCGGTCTGGAGAAATACGAGATAGACAAGAGCAGTTTTACCTGTGCAAACGTTGGTGTGAATACCGTAAAGTTAACGGTAACCGACAAGGCCGGTAATTCTGCGGCATGCAATGCAACCGTTACGGTCGAGGATCCGATAACCGTTCTGACAAAAGATATAACTGTATTGCTTGATGCGAACAATGTTTCTACTATTTCTGCGGCACAGATCGACAATGGTTCGTTCAATTTGTGCGGCATTGCATCATATTCACTGGATAAAACAGTTTTTGATTGCAGCACCTTGGGTGTAAATACCGTCACCCTAACCGTCACCGACAACCGGGGAAAGACAAACAAGGGGACCGCCAGGATAACGGTTCAGGCAGTGAACAAAAAACCATCCTTTTCACCGGTTTCAGACATTGTTGTACTTGAGGACATTGGACATTTCGAGGTAACGATCAATGGAATCCAGAATGGAGACTGTAATGGGGTTGCCCAGCGTGTTCAAACCGTTTTGGCAAGCAGTACAAGCAATCTTATTGAAAAGATTGATGTTGCTTACGTTACAGGGCAGGCAACAGCTAAACTTACTATCTACGTAAAAGGGAATATGTCAGGTAAAGCAACCGTTAAGGTCGAGGCAAAAGATGACGGAGGTACTTCCAACAATGGATCAGACACCTATTCGTCGGAATTTGCAGTAACTGTTTCCCCGGTAAACGATGCCCCGATACAGAACGGAAGCATTGATCCGCAACTGGTTTTAGTTGGTACTGCCTATAATTTCACAATCCCGGTCAACCTGTTTTACGACATTGACCCGGGAGACGAATTAACTTATTCTGTAAAGCGCAAGGCCGGAACCGACCTGCCGTCCTGGTTGTCATTTAACCCTGCCAGCAAGGTGTTTAGCGGCACACCTGGAGACTCAGATAAAGGAAATGTTTTGATTGAACTAACCGCCACCGATAAATCAGGGGAAAAAGCCAGTACTTATTTTGAAATCATCGTTTACCAGGTAACATCATCAAGCATCACGGGTAATTTATATGATCGGGGAACAAAACTGAGTGGTGGGGCTGTTGTTGCCCTTTACCAGAAAGTTGATGCGGTACCGACACCTGTTTTCAACTTGGTTACCCGAACCACCGTTTCAAGCCTTGGCAGTTTTGGTTTTTATAACCTTTCAGCAGGAAATTATATTCTTGAAGCATGCATTGTTGATGCCTTAAAATACGAAAACCTGATGACTACCTACTTTGACAAGTCTGATAACTGGACAACATCCAAAGTCATTCAGCTGGGGGCAAATGCCAATCAGCAGGTCGAAATAACCATGCTCGAAAAACCGGTTCAGGCTTCGGGCAGTTTCATTATTTCCGGGTTTATTGTTAAGAAAAGCACGAATACCACGAAGTCGGGACTGATTGAAAAGAGTATGAATATAGAATCGGGCACCCCCCTGGCCGGTGTTAATGTACTGCTGAAACAAGGCGGGAAAATCATTTGTGCCTGCATCAGCGGAGAGAATGGGCATTATGAGTTTAACGGCCTTCCGCAGGGTATCTATCAGGTAGAAGTAATGCTCCCCGGGTTCATACAGCAGGAAGTGGTTGCCGTGGAAATGAACGCGCAGACCACGAAAAAAGAGAATGTTGATTTCACGGTATGGGAAGGCAATAATGTAATTACCGACCTGGAGCTGTACCTTCAGCCCGTTCATGTGAAAGTATACCCGAATCCCACATCGGGAAACCTTACGGTTGGTATTCAGAACCGGCAAACAGGTGTTTCTGAAATCCGTGTTTATTCAATCACCGGTCAGCTGATCCTTGAAAAGACGGATCTCCGCGACAACAATACCGTGATTGACCTTTCGGGTCACGATCCGGGGATCTACCTGGTAAAAATAACTACCGGGCAAAACCAGCAAACACACCGGGTGGTATTGAAATAACGATCGGTTTTTAAACTATTATCAACGGCGCAGGACTTTTGTTGAAAAGTCCTGCGCCGTTGATTTGGGATGATTTGTGTTTAGGTTATGGAAGCCTCCCCTGTATGATAGGTTTGGAGGGGTGAATAGCGAATTTTCTTTATTTCAATTGGGGTAGGGCAGAAAGGTCAGTTTATCGGGCAATTTTATTTTTTTTAATTCTCTGGCTTTTAATTCCATTGGCAGGATACAATTATATACAAATTTATTCACAGGAGTAGCAACTCCATATTTCTCTCCGAGCCGGACGATGGTGCCATTTTGGTAATCAATTTCAGATGGCCGGCACTCCCAAACATCTCTTGCCAACGATGAAGTTGAATTGGATGGAAATGAGTCAATGAATGAAACTGATTTATCCACGTAATCAGGTTCTATTTTTATGTCAATCTTTTGTGACAGCACGTACCCTTCAGTCAGCAAATCAATCATCATCTGTCGGGTTTCGTTTAATTCCCGCAGTTCTCCGTAAGTTGTTTTTGTTACGGCCAGTAATCCGCTGACACAAATGGAAATGAATTTTTTCCATAAATCGGATTCAATGTCTTTTGAAACCTGCGAATTGATACCCGCCTGATCAAAAATAGCTTTTAATTTCTGTGTTCTTTTCGATTCCGAGTTATCAATTTCCCCGAAAACAATAGTGGGTGTAATTCCAAAATGGTTTATAACTCCTGGCGATTCTATCTTGCTGATAATCCGGCATAACCCGCCGAGAATGTTGGAAATGTCAATCGACTCCTTTAATTCCTCAACGGCCAATACTCCGTTTTGCATGGGCAGAACAATGCTGCCGGGATGAATAATTGATTTCAAATCATTTCGGATTTCCTTAATCTGCCATGCTTTGACCCCGAGGAGTATTAAATCAGCTTGTCCGATTTCATGAATCGCATCGGTTGTATTCAAATTATTTACATGGAAATCACCGAGAATACTTTTCACAGTCAATCCATTGTTACGGATTGCATTTAAGTGTTCCCCTCGTGCCAGAAAAGTCACATCATTTCCGGCTTGAGCTAATTTTGCCCCGAAGTAGCCACCCACTCCTCCGGTTCCTATTATTGCGATTTTCATTTTATCTGTGTTGTTTAACGTACAGCGAAAGTTCAACGAAAATCTGGAAAATGCAAGTAATATTTGAGAACGTCGGAAGAAAATAAGGTATGGTCATAAATGGTGGTTTGCAGTATCATCTGAATTTAAGGCTGATTCAGATTTGTAACCCGAATTTCTGTTGTACTTCTTTTTTCCGTCATTCCGGCGAAAACCGGAATTTCATGGAAGCCCCACCCCGCATCCCCAAAATGGGGAGGAGCTTTGATTCCGTAATAAAATGATAGTTTGGATTATTGTTCGGATGATTTTTTTTGAGGTCATTATCTTTGCCGGGTTACAAAAATCATTTTGAAAACCATTGCACGGCCACAGGCCGGAAGCCTCCCTGACAGGGGAGGTAGGAGGGGTAAATAAAGAAGCGTCTATTTATGATTGTATTTGTTCATCCATCATTAATTCATAATGCTCTTTACCAATAGTTTTAAATATTTCGATAAAAACATCAAACAATATTTGAGGTTGCTCATTTATTATTTTTTGATAATAGACACTATCCAATGCTGTAATCTTGTGACTTTCATCATTTATAGTTGCAATAAAAGCACATTTTACATAATGCGTTGGTTCGTCTTGATTGTCATTAAAAAGAGCTGCCCAAGAATCTTTCCCATATCCTATAAAATTTACATAGCTTTCAATGACTCTTCGCATTGAATTTGCAATTACAATATTTAGAGAAGAAGTCGTAGGCATATTTGATTTTAATTCTTTGATGGTATTCCAAAGTAAAGAATAATCGTCATAAATAGTTTTATTGTATTCTCCTCTTATAGTGCTTTGGTTGTTGATTTTAATAATCCTATAATGCCAATAATCAGTACAAATTGGCCTCTTATCAAATGAAACTTCTTTGTAGAAATAAAGGTTGTGCGTAAATATAAATACCTGTGATAGATTTCCATTTTTAAGAAGTTTTTTGTCGGCTTTAGGGTTGTCTCCTTTTCGTAAAATTAAATTATGAATCAAAGTTGAAACCACAAATAATGCTTGACTATCTAGACTTGAAACTGGGTCATCAATAACAATTATTTTCTTTTTATTGCCATTGCTCAGAATATTATCGGTGCCTATGCAGAGTTGAAAAAAATATAAGAAAGAAATAAAATTCTTTTCACCTTCACTCAAACTTCTAAATATTGGATTTCCTACGGCTGCGTTTTGTCGTTTCAAGTAATACTGAGAGATATTATTTAATGAATCTTTTTCAGCAATTTCAAAGCCATCAAAACCACTATTTTTCAATATTAAGTTGATATTATCAATAGCTTCTTTGGTATTTATCGTTTGACTTCTTAGTGTTTCTATTGTTTGTTTTGATGCAAGGATTTTTGATTTATAATCTGAAATTAAACTATTTGCCAAGGATATAATACTTTGATATTTTATTTCTTTAATCGCAAATTCTTCAATCTTATCTTTACATTTTGAAGCCATAAAATTCCACAAATCGGCAACAAAATTTTTTCTGTTTTCATTTAGCTCTGAAAAGATTGTATTATTTTCTTTAATAGCTTTTTGAATCTCAGAAAGGTCTGCTCTAAATGAATTAAGAGAAACTAAACTTTTCTTTTCATTTGGATTTTTAATTTTGTTTGCAATGGTCGCAGAATTAGTATTGAAATGTTCTTGGAGTTTGAGATAAATATTTGACACTAAATTAATAGAGTTGAATTCGTTTTGGATACCAATTACATTTGCTAATAAAGCTTCGGATTTTTGTTGGTAATTTGTTTGTAATTCAACTAATTCCTTGATTTTTTCCTTGTAAGTTAAATCGAAATATTTGTTGAATTGTGCCTTTAAATTATCATCAATTGTGTTTTGTTGACAAAATGGGCAAACACCTTCTGTTTTTTCAATAAACTGGACTCCAATCTCAACCCAACTTCTTGCATTTATTTTTGAGATTAGAGCAGCAATATCTACATCTTCATTACCAACAATAATTTCCTGCAATAAATATTCTAACTTTCGTTCAATATGTCTAATCTCTTTGTACAGAATAGAGTTTACACTTTGACTTACTTTTTTAATTTCCTTTTCGTAAAGTGTCTGATATCGTTGTGTAAGCTGTTCTATTAAGGGGACTGCTAATAGTGGAGTAATTAATTTACTTTTTATTTCTTGTAAATTATTAGGTTTACTACCAGAATGATTAAGGTTTATTTTTGTGAAAGTAGCAAATGTGTTTCTTTGCCTCCAACAATGTTCCAATAATTCATTTTGCTTTTGCTTTTTATCATTGGTAATGCTTTCTGTCAGAGTTATTTTCTTCTTAATTAAATTATCAAATTCATTGATTGATGCCTCTTCCGTTGTAATTTTGTTATCGATAATGTCATTAGCTTGGTTTAAAGAAAACACGCCTTTTAATACAGGATTTCTATTAAAATTAATTTCTGTAAAGTTTTCATCAAAAACAAGTATTTGATTGTCAGCTTCAGTATAACCCACTTGTGAGCAGTCACTAAATTCAGGAGCTTTAAGGCTCGTTTCAAGACTCAGACTGTAAAGGTATTTAACAATTGTAGATTTTCCAGAACCATTATAACCAAAGAAAAAATTGACTTTCTTTAAATCAGGGATAAGAACCCCATTTAATTGGTCATAAGTTGCTACCTTTTTAATGTTAATTGATTCAATCATAAATTCTTGTCAGTCAATGGTATTGTTGTCTTTTTACGCTTGCTGGTATCTGTAGTGTATCTGAAGGATTTTGTTTATTTCTTTATTTGGAAGTTTATTTTTGCATCTATTTTTAGCGTGGAAACAAACTTTTCCTACTTATTCCATTCCTTCACGGCTTCAATATTCACCTCATTCACAATATTTTTAGCTTCGGCTTTGTACAGAAATTCCAGTTGTTTCGCAAAGTATTTGGTAACTTTTCCGCGCACCATTTTCATTGATGCGTTTAGCAGTTGGTTTTGCTCCGAAAATGCTTCGGGCAATATCACAATGGTGGTTGGCAGCCAGCGCTCTGGGAACATACCTGCAAATTTGCCCCCGGCACGGTATTCGTCTATTTCCTGCTGAATAATTTTCAGAGTTTCAATATTTCCTTCGTCGCTTCCGGCTTTTATGCCGCGTTTCTCCAGTTCGCGGTTGATGGCGGCAATATTCGGGACAATCATTCCTGAAGTGTACGGGTTCTGGTTATTGTACAACATGCACTGGTCGATGTACGGCGATTGGTCGCCCAGCGCCTCTTCAATTCCTTCGGGGCTGAACTTCTCGCCATCGTTGCCAATCAACAGGCTTTTGAAACGGCCCAAAACATATAGGAAGCCGTCGGTATCCATGTAGCCCATGTCGCCGGTGTACAACCAGCCGTTTTTCAGCGTTTCCTCCGTGGCTTTCGGGTTGTTCCAGTAGCCTAGCATCACATTGTCGCCTTTCACAATGATTTCGCCTTTTTGCCCGGTGGTTTGTTCAACGCCTTTGTCGTCCACAATTTTCAATTCCATGTATTTCACCAATTTCCCCGACGAGCCAAATTTAATGGCATGAAGCGCATTCGACGAGATGACAGGCGCTGCCTCCGAAAGCCCGTAGCCTTGGCACATCGGTATTCCCACGGCATAAAAGAAACGCTGCAATTCGGTGTCAAGCAGGGCGCCACCACCAATAAACAAATTCAGCTTTCCGCCAAACCCTTCCCGTATTTTGCTGAATAAAATTTTATCGTACAGCGCCAGCATCGGTTTGTAAATAAACCGGAATCCTTTTCCCCGATCGTGGCCGTTGCCATTGTATTTGTATGCGATTTTCAATGCGTGGTTAAATAATTTTTCGGCAACCGGCCCTTTTTGCCGAATCGTTGATTCAATTCCTTTCCTGAAATTTTTTGCCAACGCCGGAACACTCATCAGTACGCTGGGTTGTATTTCTTTAATGTTCTTCGGAATATTTTTCAGGGTTTCCATCGGTGTCTTTCCCATTTCGAGCGATGCTACGCTTGCCCCGTTGTACATCAGGCAATAGAGACAGGCGGTGTGCGCAAAGGCATGGTCCCAGGGAAGAAGGGCCAGCGTTTTCCATTTCGGGGTGATCGACATCAGCGTGTTCGACTGAACCACGTTTGCCGCATAATTCAAATGCGACAGCATAATTCCTTTCGGGTCGGCTGTGGTTCCCGATGTGTAGGAGATGTTTGCCAAATCGTTTGGCTGAATATTTTGGTAAATATTTTCAATATCAGCCCGGTTGGTTCCCATGTATTTTTCTCCCATTTCGATAATCGTCGAATACTGAATATCGTTTTCTCCTGAATTTTCTTTCGGGTCCAGGTAAATAACTTTTTCGAGATCGGGTAGGTCATTTCGGATGGCCTCAATCTTGCTGGCCTGGCGCGCTGAAACAATAATCATGCGGCTACCGGAGTGTGCCAGCCTGAATTTTAATTCAGCGGCTTCATCAAGTTTCACCGAAAGCGGAACATTGATCGCCCCGGCATATAAAATTCCCAATTCGCTGATGATCCACTGGTTTCGGCCTTCGGAAACAAGACCAAGACGATCTCCCTTTTTGATTCCCAATGCAAGCAGGCCGGCCGCAAATTTTAGTACTTCGTCGCGTGTCTGACGATAGGTTGTTCCTTTGAATTCGCCATTCTCCTTTTCCCACAAATAAATATTGTCGGGATATTTTTCAACACTGGTTTCAAAAAGTTCAACGATTGTCTTCATCTGTAAAAGTTTAGTTAGAAAAAATCAAACAGTTTCAAATGTACAAATTTTTGAAATACCTGATCGTTTTACTGAACTCCGGATGAAATTGGGTGTTTATGGCTGTAATACTTCATTATAAACCTGGATGATTGCCTCTGAAGTTTCCTGAATGTTTGCAGTTTCGAACATTTTTTTGCTCAATTTCAGCGTTTCATTTTTATAAAACTCATGGTTGGAAACAAATTCGTTGATGGTTCCCATAAATTGAACTGTCGTTGGTGTACCGGCTTCAACATCTACAAAGTTTCCGTACTGCAAGCGATCGAAATTTTCGCAGGTAATCAGCGGTCCCATTCGGTTATTTTTCATCGATAATACAGGGATTCCCAGTGCGAGGCTTTCCATCGCGACCCGTCCAACACCCATTATCAGGCTTGCATCTTTTATTTCCGAAGAAATATTGGCGGCATAACCAGCAATGGAAACCGATTGTGCGATTTTTGGATCTTCTATTTGACCGATCATTTGGCTTATTACAGGCATTCCTATTCCGTCGCCCACAATTTTTAAACATGCTTCAGGATAACTCTGAATGACCAGAGGCCATGCTTCATGAATCAAAAATTTTACAATTTTCGTGTGTGGTGCATCCAATCGACTGACATAAAAAAATTGAAGTTTTTCAGGGATTTTGACAATCGATTCTTTGGGCAACTTGATCCCGTTGGGAATACAGCGGGTAATATCTTTGATCGTCGGGTCTTCTTGTGTGCCTTTGTAGCTGTTTTTGCAGACAACAATAATTCTTTTTAGCCCTTTTCTGACCCACTTTTTTCGCATGTCTTGCTTAAGCCTGGAATGGACGGTCCCAATAGCAGGGATTCGTGTAACCCTTCCCAGTGCAGATGCAATTGTTAATGGCAGGCGCTGGTGTGCATGGATCAATTCAATCCGATGACGGCGGGTGATCTGTATTAAACGGAAGAAATGGAACAGTACTTTTTTGCTCGAAATATCCATTGCATAATGGATTATTTCAGGATGTAACCGTTGTAACTGCCGTCCTTTCCGGGAAACAATAATAACTGTATGTCCCGCTTCGTGAAGAGCATTTGCCAATTCGCAAACATGGTTTTCGGCTCCTCCAAAATCGAAATAACGGATCAGTAATAATATTTTCATCGATTTCTGGTATGCTGCAAAGGTAGCCATCAGTTTGGGTTAATCAAATAATTACCTCCTATTCAGCCAGTTTTTAGATATGAAAAAGAGGCCGAAGCCTCTTTTTATCTAGAATTTGTAAATCGTTTTTTCTTTATATGCTTCGCCCGGTTTTAAAATAACCGACGGAAAATTTTCGTGATTGATTGAATCGGGGTAGTGCTGGGTTTCCAATGCAACACCCGAATAACTACCAAATTTCTTCTTGCCATCGATGACTAATTCAGGATTCCAGTAGCCGGTGTAAAGTTGCATGCCGGGTTGTGTGGTATAAACTTCGACCGAACGTCCCGATGTTGCTTCGCTCAGGGTGCCTGCAAAAACCAGCTTGCCTGCATCGTTGCCCAGCACGTAGTTGTTGTCGTATCCGTATTCCAACGAGCCAATACCACGGCCTAATTTCTTTTTGCTGCGGAAGTCGAATTCAGTTCCTTCAACCGGAATAATTTTGCCGGTTGGAATCATGTCTTCTGACTCGGTAATTGCTTCGGCTGTAAGTTCCAGTTCGTGGTTCATGATGTTTTCTTTCCCTGCCGTAAGGTTGAAATAGGTATGGTTGGTCAGGTTCAAAATAGTCGTTTTATCCGTTACCGCATCGTAATCGATCACCAGCTCATTTTGATTGTTCAGTGTGTAGGTACAAACCACTTTTAGTGTACCTGGGTAACCTTCTTCCATGTCGGGGCTGGTGTACGAAAATTTGACGCCTATATTGTCATCCTTTTCAATCATTTCAGCGGCCCAAAGTTTTTTGTCGAAACCAACCAATCCTCCATGAAGGGCATTGGGGCCATTGTTTACTGCCAGCGTGTATTCTTTCCCTTCGAGAACGAATTTTCCTTTTGCAATACGGTTTCCAAAACGGCCGATAAGACTGCCGAAGTATGGATAGCTACCCAAATATTGGTCGCTGATGTAATTTTCAAATTGATCGAACCCGCATGCAATATTTTCGCATTTTCCGTTTTTGTCGGGTGTTTCAATCGAGGTAATGATCGCTCCGTAATTGGTGATCTTAATCGTGATATTATTGTCATTTGCAAGGGTGAAAAGATCAACCTGCTTCCCGTTTAGCTGGCCAAATGTTTTTTTTGTAATTTGCATCTTATCAGTTTTTTGAGGTCAATGATTAAGTTGTATTAGTTGAGTTTAAGCCCTTTTTTATGAATTTTTTGTACATGAAAAGAGCGAACTTGTTTTTCGCGGCTCAATATACAAATTAAATTGAACGATACCTACTGGTAGGTACAGGTTGTACAATATCTTGTATCTTTGGTACTATTTTGAGTAATTTCGAAAAAACAAAAGAACCAACCTGTGGAGCATATTCAAATTGACGATTCGCTGGGGGTACCCAAATACCGCCAGATTATTAACTCTATTTTTCAGGCCATTGCAGGTGGCCGATTAAAAATTGGTGATAAAATTCCCTCCCTGAATCAGATTTGCGCTGAATTCGATTTGTCGCGCGATACAGTAATGGTGGCTTTTAATGAGTTGAAAGCCAAAGGAGTGATCAGTTCCATTCCGGGCAAAGGATACTACATAAATAGTATAGAAATCAATCTCGACCAAAAAATATTTGTGCTTTTTGATGAACTGAACGCTTTCAAGGAAGACCTGTATACTTCGTTTTTGAATTGTCTCGACGACAAAACGACGGTCGATATTTATTTTCACCATTTTAATTTCCAGGTTTTTAAAAACCTCATTCTCGAAAGCGCCGGAAAATATACTTCGTATGTAATCATGCCTGCAACTTTCGATTCCACTTGCGATATTGTAAGCAAATTGCCTGTCGATAAAGTTTATATTCTTGACAGGCTAAAAGAAGATTTAAAAGATTATTCGGTTGTTTACCAGGACTTTGAAGCTGATGTTTATAATGGTTTGACGGATGGGATCGACTTGCTCCGCAAGTATGAAAAACTAATCATGGTATTCCCTGGCGGGAAGGAGCCGGAAGGGCGAATGGTAGGTTTTAGCAGGTTTTGCGAAGAATATGGTTTTTCGTATGAAATCCTTCGGAGTCTGGTCAACAAAGAAATAAAGAAAGGGGAAGCTTATTTTGTCGTTTCCGATCGAAATTTGGTGAAAGTGGTAAAAACGGCTACGGAGAAGAATCTTAAATTGGGCCAGGATTTGGGCGTTTTGGCTTTCAATGATACCATTTTGAAAGAAGTTGTGGCTTGTGGAATTACGACTGTTTCGACGGATTTTGCCAAGATGGGACAAACTCTGGCGGAGATAATCCGGGAACGGAAGAAAGTGCAAATTCAGAATCCATCGTCTCTTATTGTGAGAAACTCGATTTAATATGTTTCAAAACATGAATGAGGAGAAAGGCGACAAATTTAAAAACGATAACTTTACCCACTAGTACCTACCAGTTGGTAAAAAAATAATGTATGAATAATTTTAATATTGAAGATTATCCTCACAAACGACTGAATCCGTTGACAAACGATTGGATTTTAGTTTCACCTCACCGTGCAAAAAGGCCATGGCAGGGACAGGTTGAAAAGGCAATTTCGGATGAACGTCCGAAATATGATCCAACTTGTTATTTATGTGCAGGAAACGAAAGGGCAGGAGGGAAATTTAATCCCGACTATAAAGGAACGTTCGTGTTTACAAACGATTTTAGCGCCTTATTGACCGATACTCCGGAAGGTAGGGTTGATGAAGGCAGCCTTTTTCAGGCAAGAAGCGAAAGCGGCATCTGTAAGGTGATCTGTTTTAGTGAAAATCACAGCCTTACAATTCCAGAAATGGAAGTAGAAGATATTCGTAAAGTGGTTGATGTCTGGTGTGAACAGTTTGCCGAGTTGAGCAAAACGGAATTCATCAATTACATCCAGATTTTTGAAAACAAAGGGGCCATCATGGGCTGTTCGAACCCGCATCCGCATGGGCAGATTTGGTCATCGTCAACGGTGCCAACTGAACCCGCAAAAGAATCGAAAACCCAAAAGGAATATTTCGAAAAACATGGAACCACGCTGCTGGGCGATTATTTGAAGGCAGAACTTCAGAAAAAAGAACGTTTGCTGGTTGAAAACGAACATTTCGTCGCACTGGTCCCGTATTGGGCAGTATGGCCGTTCGAAACCATGATCATCAGCCGGCGTCCGGTTCAGAACATTTTTCAACTTACTGATGAAGAAAAAGATGGTTTGGCCGATATTTACAAGCAGTTGACCGTCAGGTATGACAATCTTTTCGAAGTTTCGTTTGCCTATTCGGCAGGCTTGCACCAGGCTCCAACGGATGGAAAAGATTACCCGGAATGGCATCTTCATATGCACTTTTATCCGCCTTTGTTGCGATCGGCTTCCGTGAAAAAATTCATGGTTGGTTACGAAATGCTGGCTTCGCCGCAACGTGATATTACCGCCGAACAGGCAGCTCAGAGATTGCGCGATTTGTCTGATATTCACTATAAAAAACAAACCAATAAATAATAAACTCAACTAAAGAATTATGGCAAAAATTAATGCATTAATTGAAAAAATAAATGGTGGAAAAAATCCATTGTTTCAGGAATTATATGGTGTAAATGCGGTCGTGCTGAAAGAACAGGCCGATCGCTACGCCGCGTTGATGAACGAATTTCAGAAAGTATACGGAACCGATGATGTTGCATTATTCAGCTCGCCCGGGCGTACCGAAATTGGCGGTAATCACACCGATCATAACTACGGACGTGTTTTGGCAGGCGCTGTGAACCTCGATAATATTGCTGTTGCTGCTCAAAACGGAACCAATGTTATCCGTATTAAATCAGCAGGATATCATGAATTTCAGGTTGACCTTTCGGAGCTGGTAATTGATGAATCTCAATTCTATACATCATCATCTATCGTAAAAGGAATCTGTGCCCGTATGAAAGAACTGGGTTATCAGATCGGCGGTTTCGACGCTTGCATCGAAGGCCGTGTGCCGAAAGGTTCGGGGCTGAGTTCGTCTGCTTCGTTCGAAGTGTTGGTTGGCGCCATCGTAAACCATCTTTTCAATAATGGGAAAATGAGTGCCGTTGAGAATGCGATCATCGGACAGTGGTCGGAAAATAATTACTTCGGAAAACCTTGCGGTTTGATGGATCAAACGGCTTGTTCTGTCGGTGGATTAATTACCATCGATTTTGAAGACCCATCGAAACCTATCGTTAAAGAGGTTGACTTTGATTTTGTTTCAACTGGGTATGCATTGGTGATAACCGATGTTGGCGGTGGACACGACGATGCTGCATCGCAGGCAGAATACGCATCGCTTCCAACAGAAATGAAGTCGGTTGCAGCAGAACTTGGCGCGAAAGTTTTGAGACAGGTAACGTTGGAACAAATTGTTGAGAAAATTCCTGAAATTCGTAAAAAAACAGGCGACAGGGCAATCCTTCGCGCATATCATTTCCAGGGAGATAACCAACGTGTCGTTGAACAGGTTGCTGCTCTTGAGAAAAACGATTTTCAATCATTCCTGAAAATGGTGGTTGAATCGGGTTACAGTTCGTATATGTACAATCAGAATATTTTTGATGTTGTTCACAAAGAAGAGCAAGTGGTTTCGCTGGCTTTGGCTTTGAGCGAAATGATTTTGAAGGGAAAAGGCGCATGGCGTGTTCACGGTGGTGGATTTGGAGGAACCATACAGGCATTTGTACCACAGGATTTGCTCGATAAATATGTTGAAGTTCTTGAACATGTTTATGGAGAAGGAAAATGTCATAAGTTGTTTATCCGTGCAAAAGGGGCGATAAAATTAGATATGTAGTTGAATCTGCATGTACTTTTGTTGCTAAAAAAAGATGCTGAAATAATAGGAGTTAACAAGCATTTGGGCTGATCTTAATATCTTTTTTTATTCCAGATGGATGAAAGTCCATGTTTTTTTGCAAATTCGAAGGTCGAAAAGCGAAACAAAAAATATTTGATCACATATTTTTGGCAATAATATTAAATTGATTTTAAATAATACTAATCAAAATTTCACCAACTATGACTAAGACAAAAAGTTATGCATTGCCTATTGCAATGATGTTCGCTCTCTTTTTTATGATCGCCTTTGTGACAGGTCTTCCTAGTCCTATGGGTGTAATCGTCGCCAAACAATTTAACGCATCTAATTTCGCATCACAATTAGGTTTCTTTGCTAATTTTATTGCATATGCTTTCATGGGTATTCCTGCTGGCATTATGCTTGAAAGAATTGGTTATAAGAAAACGGCATTGGCTGCTATTATTGTTGGGATTACAGGGGTTTCAGTCCAATTCTTTTCTGGAGTTGCTGGAAGTTTTACTATTTATTTAGCAGGTGCTTTTATTTCCGGTTTCTCAATGTGTATGTTGAATACCGTAGTAAACCCAATGTTGAATACATTAGGTGGAGGCGGAAATAAAGGAAATCAATTAATCCAGTTCGGAGGGTCTATTAACTCTATTGCAGCAACAATTACACCTATGCTTGTAGGTGTATTGATGGGAGCTGAGGCTGGGCGGACTATAGAAAAGGCAAATCCTGCATTATTTCTTGCAATAGGGATATTCGCATTGGCTTTTGTTGTGCTTTTTTTCGTTGACATACCCGAACCTCATATGATAACAAAGGCAAAATCAAAAATAAAAGATAAATACAGTCCTTTGTCGTTCCGTCATTTTATTTTTGGTGCAATCGCTATTTTCGTATATGTTGGTGTTGAAATTGGAATTCCAAGTACTGCAAACCTTTTCATGACCGCATTCACTGCAGAGCAAGCACAGGAAAAAATATCTGAATATAATAAACAACAATCAGATGCCGCATATTATGCTACTTTGGTTGAAGCCGATAAAGTAAACAAAGAAACAAAGGATTATGAGGCAAAAGTAGTTGGTAAAGATACTTTTGAGAAAGCTGAAAAAATTATCGCTGGAAAAATCAGACCAGGATTAGGGATTCCTGCAGGTATTGCTGGCTTTTTAGTCGGTATCTACTGGTTGTTGATGCTTGTAGGGCGATTAACAGGAGCTTCTCTTGGCGCTAAATTCTCAAGTAAATTGATGATGATCTTTGTTTCTGTTTTAGGACTAGTGTTAGTGACATTAGCAATTTTTGTACCTACAAGTATTACGATTGATGTTACGAAACTTGTCAGGAGTGCCATTGAAGTAAGGATCCCGATAAGCATTGTTTTTCTCATTCTTTGTGGATTATGCACGTCTGTTATGTGGGGAGGTATTTTCAATCTTGCAGTTGAGGGATTAGGAAAATATACAGCCGCAGCCTCTGGTATTTTTATGGTAATGGTTTGTGGTGGTGGCATTGTGCCTCTTATTCAAGGTTTTGTTGCTGATACTGCTGGATACCTGGCAAGTTATTGGGTTATGTTTGCTTGTATTGGTTACATGCTCTTCTTTGCTTTAATCGGTAGCAAAAACGTCAATAAAAATATTCCGGTAGAAGTAGAATAAAGTATTGTTAATTGATGGACAAAAATACTCTGATTTGTCTTTTTGTCTGACATATAACCCTGAAAGTAATGGTTTCATTATTTTCAGGGTTCTTTTTTATATCTATGTTATAAAGCAGTGTAGTTAAAATAAATACAAATAAATATTAAAAGTATAAAATACTATTATAAATTTGAGGTAAATGGATACGACAAATAAAAGTATATTGGAAGGATCTTATAGCGAGCATCCAAAACATTATGTGGCTGTAGACTGTGTGATTTTTGGCTACATGGATGGAGAACTCAAACTTCTTCTTTATCCCAGGAGTTTTGAGCCTGCAAAAGGAAATTGGTCGTTGTTGGGAGGCTTTATTCAGGAAAATGAGTCGTCGGACGAAGCGGCAGCACGAATCCTGAAAATGACTACCGGACTTGATCAGATTTATATGGAACAAGTGGCGGCATTTTCCGATCCCAACAGGGAGGAGGCAGCTCGGGTTATCAGCATTGGTTACTATGCGTTAATTCGGATTGATGAGCACGACGAGGCAAGAGTGAGGGAGTATGGCGCCGAATGGTTTCCGTTCGAAAAAAGGCCCGACCTGATTTTTGACCATGATGAAATTATTGAAAAAGCTTTGACAAAACTTCAGCAAAAAGCGGGCTATCAATTGGTTGGACCGGAATTACTTCCGGAAATGTTTACTCTGACCCAGCTTCGCCGGTTGTACGAGGCTATTTTTCAAAAAACATTCGATCCGGGTAATTTTAGAAAAAAAGTTTTGTCGCTCGAAATTTTAAAACGTTCCAATAAGAAAGACTCAACGGAATCGAAGAAAGGGGCATTCTTTTTTAGTTATAATCAGGACAAAGCTCATGAGAAAGACATTGGTAGAATCATTAAAATATAAATAACCAAAAAAATACTGAAATGGAGAAAATGGATTTAAAAAAACTGGAAGTCTGGTTTGTTACCGGAAGCCAGCATTTATACGGTAAAGAAACGTTGAAACAGGTTGACCACGATTCGGAAACAATTGCAAAAGCACTGGATGCCTCGTCTAAAATTCCTGTAAAAATTATTTTCAAACCGGTTGTGACTACGCCTTCAGAAATTTATAATATTTGTCTGGCAGCGAATACCGATACAAATTGTATCGGACTGATTACCTGGATGCACACCTTTTCTCCTGCAAAAATGTGGATTCAGGGACTGGGAGTACTGAACAAGCCGTTTGTCCACCTTCATACACAATTTAATCGGGATATTCCATGGAATGAAATTGATATGGATTTCATGAACCTGAACCAATCGGCACATGGCGATCGTGAGTTTGGATTTATTTGTACAAGGATGCGCCTGAACCGAAAGGTAATTGTTGGTTTCTGGCAGGATGAAAAAGTACAACAGAAATTGGGTATTTGGACTCGTGCAGCAGTTGGTTATCACGAATCAAAATCGCTGAAAGTATGCCGATTGGGTGATAATATGCGTCATGTTGCCGTTACGGAAGGCGACAAAGTGGAGGCTCAGAAAGTTTTAGGCTGGCAAGTAAATTCGCATGGTGTTGGAGAGCTGGTGGCCAGCATGGAAACCATTTCAGAAAAAGAGATTGATGCCTTGATCGAAGTTTATGCTTCAGAATATCAACTGCCCGATAAAAAGAGTGAAAGTGTTCGTTATCAGGCAAAAATTGAACTCGGACTGAAGAAATTTCTCGATCAATATAGTTACAAAGCGTTTACAACCAATTTCGAAGATTTAACAGGTTTGAAGCAGTTGCCCGGTTTGGCTTGCCAGCACCTGATGGCGCAAGGGTATGGATTTGGCGCTGAAGGCGACTGGAAACAATCGGCTTTGGTACGCATCATGAAAGTAATGTCGCAGGGAATGAAAGGCGGTTGTTCGTTTATGGAAGATTACACGTACCACCTCGACCCGGCTCAACCTGCTGTTTTAAGCGCCCACATGCTGGAAATATGTCCTTCTGTTGCCAAATCGAAACCTACAGTTGAAGTACACCCGCTGGGAATTGGCGGTAAAGATGCGCCTGCACGCCTTGTTTTTAATGTTCCTGAAGGCGACGGAATTAATGCGACTCTGGTTGATATGGGAGGCCGTATGCGAATGATTGTTAATCCGGTGAAAACTATTCAACCACAACCACTACCGAAATTGCCTGTTGCCCGTGCGCTTTGGATACCGATGCCGAACCTCGAAATTGGAGCAGCTGCATGGATTTATGCAGGCGGCGCTCACCATACCAGTTTTTCAATGGCGCTGAACCGCGAGTATCTGGAAGATTTTGCTGAGATGATAGGTCTTGAGTTTATTGTAATCGACCAAAACACACAAATCTCCGAGTTCAAGAAAGAACTGAAATGGAATGACCTTTATTATCATCTTTCAAGGGGCCTGTAAATAAATCTGAACCAATAAAATCAAACTAAAAACTTAAAAAATGGCTTTACTTGACTGGATTGTTATTGGAATTTTTGCACTTGCGCTCATCGGCATTGTTGTTTGGGTGTTTAGGCAGAAGCAAAGTAGTTCGGGAGATTATTTTTTGGCCGGACGGGATGCTACATGGCTCGCCATCGGAGCTTCTATCTTTGCATCGAATATTGGTTCGGAACATCTGATTGGTTTGGCCGGGGCTGGCGCTTCAAGTGGAATGGCAATGGCTCACTGGGAAATTCAGGGCTGGATGATCCTGATACTCGGCTGGGTGTTTGTTCCGTTTTATTCAAGAAGTATGGTGTCGACCATGCCTGAATTTCTGGAAAAACGATATAATAAAGAATCGAGGACCATTCTTTCATTAATCTCGCTGATTAGTTATGTGCTGACAAAAGTTGCTGTTACTGTGTATGCTGGTGGATTGGTGTTTAAAGAAGTTTTCGGAATTGAAAGCATCTGGGGAATTGACTTTTTCTGGATTTCAGCGATTGGCCTTGTTTTGCTGACGGCTGTCTATACCGTTATTGGCGGAATGAAATCGGTACTTTACACATCGGTGTTGCAAACCCCTATTTTACTGCTTGGTTCATTGATCATTTTGGTACTTGGACTGAGAGCCGTTGGCGGCTGGGACGAAGTGCTGCGTATTACGAGTGCGGTTCAGGTAAATGAATACGGCGATACAATGACCAATCTGATCCGTAGTAACCGTGACGAAAATTTTCCGTGGCTGGGCGTGTTGATCGGTTCGGCAGTAATTGGCTTTTGGTATTGGTGTACCGACCAATATATTGTACAGCGAGTTCTTTCCGGAAAAAATGAAACGGAATCGCGTCGGGGCGCAATTTTTGGGGCATATCTGAAATTAACCCCGGTTTTTCTGTTCATGATCCCCGGAATGATCGCCTTTGCAATGGCTCAAAAGGGAATTGTCATTAACGGTGAAGTTTTTACACTTACGTCGTCCGATGCTGCTTTTCCGACATTGGTTTCCAAACTGCTTCCTGCAGGCGTAAAAGGTCTTGTGGTTTGCGGTATTTTGGCTGCTTTGATGAGTTCGCTAGCTTCGCTGTTCAACTCCTCATCTATGCTTTTTACAATCGACTTTTATAAAAAGTACCGTCCCTCGGCAACTGAAGCTAAACTGCTTCGGGTTGGACGAACTGCAACGGTCGTCGTTGTTGTTTTAGGTATTCTCTGGATTCCGATTATGCGGAGTATAGGTAGTGTTCTTTATACCTATCTTCAGGACGTTCAGTCGGTTTTGGCGCCGGGTATTGCAGCCGCATTCTTGTTAGGAGTTCTGTCTACCCGTCCTACGCCCAAAGGTGGTATGTGGGGAATGATTGCAGGTTTCATTATCGGTATCATTCGTCTGGGAGCAAAAGTTTTTTATTCGACTATAGCGGGCAATGCCGGTTATACTGATGTAAAACTTTGGGCTGCAGAAAAGGGTGTCGATAATTTCTTCTATACCTTATTTTACGATGTCAACTGGTTGTTTTTTAGTGGTGGCATGCTGGCATTCAGTATACTGGTAGTAATCGTGGTGAGTATGTTTACAGAACGTGCCCCGGCAGCCCAGATCGAAGGTCTGACATTTTCGTCGGCTACTTCAGCACAAAAAGCCGCAACACGCGCCAGTTGGAATAAGTGGGACATTATTCATTCTGCAATTATTATCAGTATAACAGTTGCTTTTTATATTTATCTCTGGTAAAAATAAATTTGATGGTAGAATCTTTAAAAGAACAGGTTTGTCAGGCCAATCTCGATCTGGTAAAACACGGACTGGTAATTTTTACCTGGGGAAATGCCAGCGGCATCGATCGGGAAAAAGGACTGGTAGTGATCAAGCCAAGCGGTGTTTCATACGATAACATGAGACCGCAGGACATGGTTGTTTTGGATTTGGATGGAAATATCGTTGAGGGAAAATACAAACCTTCGTCCGACACGCCGACCCATCTTGTTCTGTATGAAAAATTCAGGAATATTGGCGGAATTGTTCACACTCATTCCGAATGGGCAACCAGTTGGGCACAGGCCGGAAAAGCAATTCCGGCTCTTGGCACGACCCATGCTGACTATTTTTACGGTGAAATTCCGTGTAGCCGGAAGATGACGGATACAGAAATCAAAGGCGACTATGAACATGAAACCGGAAATGTTATTGTTGAATGCTTTCAGAATTTGAATCCTGATTTTATGCCGGGTGTTTTGGTAAACAACCATGCTCCGTTTTCCTGGGGAAAAGATGTGCATGATGCTGTTCACAATGCAGTGGTTTTGGAAGAGGTCGCCAAAATGGCTTTTCGCTCGCTGGTGTTAAATCCAGATGCATTGATGGCGCAAACTTTACTCGATAAACATTATCTTCGCAAACACGGAAAAGACGCTTATTACGGACAGAAATAGTTCCAGATTCCCAGGTTCCAAGTGATGCTTGACTTGGAATCTGGAATTTGAAACTCAAAATATAAATCAATAAACATCAAACCATATCTTATGACTCAGGTAAAATATACTATTGGATTGGATTACGGATCGGATTCGGTTCGCTCGTTAATTGTTAATGTGGTAACCGGAGAAGAGGTTGCAAATGCAGTTTTTGAATACCCGCGCTGGAAAAAAGGCATGTATTGCAATCCTGCCGAAAACCGGTTTCGTCAGCATCCGAAAGATTATCTCGAAGGATTGGAGTATACCATCATCGAAGCATTGAAAAAAGCTCCTGCCGGGGTAGCTGAAAATGTAGTGGGTATTTCAGTCGATACAACTGGCTCAACGCCGGTTGCTGTTGACGAAAAAGGCACTCCGCTTTCGCTGACTTCCGGATTTGAAGAGAACCCGAATGCCATGTTCGTGTTGTGGAAAGATCATACTGCACTGAAAGAAGCTGATGAAATTAATGAACTGGCAAAAAAATGGGAAATTGATTTTACCAAATATGAAGGCGGAATTTATTCGTCGGAATGGTTTTGGGCCAAACTATTGCATGTTACCCGCGAAGATGTTGCGGTTTATCGCGCTGCCTATTCATGGGTGGAACATTGCGACTGGATTCCCGCACTGCTTACCGGCGACACCAATCCTAAAACGTTGAAGCGAAGCCGTTGCGCTGCAGGACACAAAGCCATGTGGCACGAAGATTTTGACGGTTTGCCTTCCGACGAATTTTTAATGGCGCTTGATCCTGTTTTGAGCGGAATGCGTGACCGTCTGTTCAAAAAAACCTACACTTGCGATGTGGCAGTCGGCAAATTGTCGAAAGAATGGGCCGGGAAACTGGGGCTTTCTACCGATGTGGTAGTGGGCGTCGGCGCTTTCGATGCTCATTTGGGAGCTGTGGGTTCCGAAATTAAGCCATACTATATTAGTAAAGTAATGGGAACATCAACCTGCGACATGCTGATTGCTCCAATGGACGAAGTTGGCGATAAACTGATTCCCGGAATTTGTGGTCAGGTGGATGGTTCAATTGTCCCGGGAATGTTGGGCATGGAAGCCGGACAATCGGCTTTTGGCGATATTTATGCATGGTTCAAAAAAGTGATGATGTGGCCTGCCGAACAGATCCTTGCAAAAACTTCGCTTGTAAACGAGGCACAACGCGAACAGTTGCTTGCTGAAATGTCGGATAAAATGATTGCCGAACTTTCGAAAGCAGCTTCTGAAATACCTATTTCTGAAAGCGGCGTTTTAGCTATCGACTGGATGAATGGCCGCCGCACGCCGGATGCCAATCAAAACCTGAAAGGCGCCATTGCCGGGCTTAGTTTGGGAACCGACGCACCCCGTATCTTCCGTGCATTGGTCGAGTCGACGGCTTTCGGCTCAAAAGCAATTATCGACCGTTTTATCAGCGAGGGAGTTCGCATCGACGGAGTGATTGCATTGGGCGGAGTTGCCAAAAAATCGCCTCTGGTCATGCAAATTGTTTGCGATGTGTTGAATATGCCAATCAAAGTGGCCCGTTCGGAGCAGGCCTGCGCACTTGGTTCTGCAATGGTCGCCGCAGTAGTTGCAGGCGTGTATGCCACAACTGCTGAGGCACAGCAAAAAATGGGTGGCGGAATAGAAACTGAATACCATCCGATCCCGGAAAATGTTGAAAAATACAAGACTATTTATGAGAAGTACAGAAATCTTGGAAATTTTATCGAAACGAAATTGACCTGATCTTTGTTGATTGAATGCTGATTGCATCCATTTCTCGTAAAAAAATAATAAATTGCCCGTTAAAACGGGCTTTTTTTATGTATGATATTATTGGCGATGTACACGGAGAAACTGATAAGCTGATCCTGTTACTGAAAGGGCTTGGGTACGAAAAGAAAAATGGCTCTTTTTTTCATTCGGAAAGAAAGGCTGTTTTTGTTGGCGATTTCATTAACCGGGGGCCTAAAATTGGCGAAACAATTGAGATTATCAGGGCGATGACAGAGAGCGGTAATGCACTTGCTGTTTTGGGAAACCACGAATTGAATGCCATCTTTTATTATCTGAAAGACGATTCGGGTAAATATTATGTCCAAAGAAAAAGATACCGCCTTTCACTTGATCCGACTTTAAAGGAATTTGCTGGCCGCAAAGAGGAATTTAAAAGCCATTTGAAATGGATGCGGTCCTTGCCTTTATTTCTCGATCTGGGCGCTATTCGGGTGGTTCATGCCTGTTGGAAAGACGAAAATATTGAAATCCTTAAAACTCATTTTTCAGAAGGAAGGTTGACGAAAAGTAAACTTCGGGAAATTTTTGAAGATAATACCACCGTTGCGAAAAGTGTATGGGAAACTTGCAAAGGCGTTGATTTCAAACTTCCTAAAGATTTGCTGGTTTTCGACTCATCAGGACAACCTCACCGTACTTTCCGTACCAAGTGGTGGATAAACCCGAAAGGATTGACATTCAAAAAAATATCACTTGAAAGTCGTTTTAAACTTCCAAAGTATACCGTACCCCAAGAAATCGTAAATCCAGTTGAACCTTATTCTGTCGATGCCCCGATTGTATTTTTCGGACATTATTGTTTGAACAGTAAAAGCGGTATTCTTACCGACAATCTTTGTTGTGTCGATTCGTGTGTCAGCCGAAGTCGAAAATTGATGGCTTATCGGTGGTTTGGTGAAAAAAAATTAGATGAAAGCCATATTGTGAAAGCTTAAAAATGTATTCAATTTTCAGATTTTCAGATGTTTGATTAGTAAGGTGAGGAGGTTGCTTAAAACATTTATTTTTTTTCAATCGTATTGCAGAGAAAAAAAGAAAGTATATATTTGCAAAGCCTTTTGAAAAACGGATTTCAGAAGGTTTGTTCTTTAAAAAAGTGTTTTTTGTATCGTTTAAACGACAATTATTGGTGCGGTAGTTCAGTCGGTTAGAATATCGGCCTGTCACGCCGAGGGTCGCGGGTTCGAGTCCCGTCCGCACCGCGAAAACGATACGACAAAACACTATTTGGTGCGGTAGTTCAGTCGGTTAGAATATCGGCCTGTCACGCCGAGGGTCGCGGGTTCGAGTCCCGTCCGCACCGCGAAAAGCTTCTCAATAATTTGGGGAGCTTTTTTTGTTGCTGATTGTCAACGAACCACCGTAGATAAAACATTCGGTCAACAACCACGGAGTGGTTGAATAAAAAATTCGATTGTCGATGTGGAAATAACCTCATCAAAAATGTAAGTAATTTCCCCGCCATTTCTTCAATCGATTCGGAAAAATTTGAGATATTAAGAACTTTTAAATTTTGTATTCATCAACTTAAGAACCTTTGTTCTTAATATTAAGTCTTAAAAAAGATTTCAAGACTTTTTTCATAATCTGGCAAGATAAATTTGAACTCAAAATCAATGAAAATGAAAAATATTGTATTGTTAATTTTGAGTTTATGTGTTGTGAAATTTGCCATAAGCCAAAGTGAGTGGAGAACTGATGAAGGGAAACTATTAAGAACAAGAGCATTCGGTAGTTCCACATCAGTTAATAATCAAATTTACATAATTGGAGGTGTTACAAACCCGTATACAAATTCGGCCATAGATACAGATGTGGTTGAGGAATACGATCCACTGAATAAAACCTGTGTCGAAAAGGTTGGTCGATTACCTACAATGCGACATTCCTTTGGAATTGCAACCGATAATAAAAACTTAATTTATGTCGTAGGTGGGGCAGATATGAATAGCAATTATCGTTCAGAACTTGAAGTTTACAATGTTGCTACAGACGTATGGACAAAACTAAAAAATATGCCCACAGCCAGACAACAAACCTGTGCCGCTCTTATTGGGGATTCGCTCTATGTTATTGGCGGAGATAATAATGTGGAAAATCCGAAAACAAAATACTGTTTTGAGGTTTACATTATTTCTAAAGACGAGTGGATTAAAAAAACAGACATGGAAATATCGGTAAGAAACGCTTGTACTGTTGTTTTCAATTCGAAAATATATGTTGTCGGGGGGCATGGAGCTGGCAATGTCGTACTGGAATATAATCCCCAAAACGGATCATGGACCAGAAAAGCGGATATGCCTACGCCAAGAACCGATTTAGCCGTTGAATTATTGAATGGGAAAATATATGCAATAGGAGGGCATCCCGGAATTTCGATGGTTGAAGAATATGATCCGTTAACCGATCGCTGGAGAAAAAAGGCAAATATGCCAGTCAGAAGGTGTTTCCATTCATCGGCGATAGTCAATAAACGGATTTATATTCTTGGTGGTATGTCTACGCAAAACTCCAGCCAATCGAACAATTTTAAAAGCATTGAATCGTTTTTTCCCAATGTTACAAAGTTGAATTGAATGGTGGCATTTTTCTGAATTTCACCAAGGGGTACTGTTAATTTTATTGGTTTTTCCGAAATATTTTTGGCGATAGATTAGTGTGCCGTTTAAATGCCGAATAGAAAACAGCTTTGGAATTAAAGCCTGAATTGTACATGATTTCCTGCACTGTCATTTCAGGATGGTTTGTCAGCATCTCTTTTGCATAAGCAATCCGGAAATGACTAATGTATTCATTAAAATTCTTTTTAATCTTATGATTTAGCAGAAATGAAAATTCCTTAATACCCAGGTTTAATTGTTGCGCGCATCCCGACAGTGTCAATTGTGGGTCAAGATATATTTTTTGTTCCGTCATTCGGGTGAAGACATATTTTTCAAGTTCCGTTGCTTTTGTATCATCAATTAAAATTTGCCTTTGATCACTTCTTATCTTCTCACTTTCAATTTTTCGGATGGTTATAAAAAACAGGATGATGAAAAAAGCATAAAAATACATGATGCCCCCAAAGTCCATGTCAATGGGTGTGACCACACCAAAAAGCGCAAATGTTGTAACAACCAGCGATATGACAATGCCTGCCAAATAACTGATCAGGACAACCAGTAAAAAAGACTTGTTTTTTGGGCTTGGTTTGCTTTTAAGAATTTCCTTTGAAGAAATTATCAATAAAAATGAATAGAAAATAAATTGAACATTTAAAATGGTTTCGTGAACGATCCATTCAATCCGGATATAGGTTGGTTTTGTACCGATGAGATGCTGGACTTCCGGAATGGACTTTAATAAATATCGAATGCTGTAGTATAGTTGATAAAATGCAAATAGGGCAAAATGAGCCCAATGTTTTTTCTTGAAAACAAAGCCCGTTTTAAAATTCGATAAAAAATAAAGGTAAAAAAGCGGGATATACGTATAGCAAATCGGGATAGTAAGGAAATAGTATTGCGGAAATATGTCGAATATCTTATCTCCTGCAAAAAATTTAGACATTCCGATTATTTCGACAGCGGCATACAAAGCCAATAATTTATCAGATAGCTGTTTTTGTTTTCGGCTCAATAAAATAAAAACCATGATCAGGAGCGTGTAGAGTACAATAAGCACCATTATCGATTTTGCTGACCATTCCATCTGGTTAATTTATCTGATTTCTAGTTGATATTTAGGAATTCTACTTTTTAAAAAGAAATTGTAAGCCCGGGATCAATCAATATATCCAGTAATCCGATTGAATGCTTATCTGAACAATGGCAAACAATCGATTCATCTTTATTCAACAACAACTATTACAAATATGATGATAAAATCATTTGCCGAAGCATTTTTTACATTGATAAATTAGGAAAATAATGCGGTGAAAATAAAAATCTTTTTGGATTGTCCATTGCAATCGCAGGCATGAAAAGCCATGAAGTGAGGTTTTTCAAAGAAGGGCGGGTACTCTCCTGCTTTTGTGCATCAATATTACAAAAGGTTCTATCTTCTAGAACTGGAAAAACTTCTTCTCAAATTCTTCTATTTCCTTCATGTATTTTTCCAGCAGTTTCTGGTTTTTTTGCCGGATAGAATCATTTGGAGTAGAGATTTCGGGCTTCGAGAAGAAACGCATTATTGTCGAGTCGTTTAACTGCCAATGGAAATCAGGCACAGTATCTCCCCGAAACTGAAAAGCATTTACAGAATCGCCAAAAAAGCGGAGAACCGAATCGTTTCGGAACGAATACAAATTTTGATCAAGTGAATCGGGAATCATCCCCGAAAAACGTTTGGAAAGGTTTTCAATATCTCCGTCATTAAAATTGAATCCATGAAACGGATCGTTTATGGAATCTGAATCGTTATCAAAAAAACTCCCTTTCCAGTTAAAAAAATCAGAAAAATCAATATCGCCCGGGAAACCGTTCAGCGTACTGTCGCTCGACCACGAATAAACATAGGTTGAGTCAAAACTGGTCATGTTTCCATTCTCGTCGAACTTTTTATTCACCGTTACTTTTTCCTGCGGTGAGTTCAACTTTTTTTTTGGTTCATCGGATTGTGAATGTGCGGCGTTGCCAACCAGCAGTCCTGCAAACATCAAAAATAAAAACCGTTTCATTTTTCCTGAGGTTAAAATATTTCATCAATTAGTTTTTACAAAGTTAGTTATGAACTATTTTAAAAAGGTTTAAAAAGAATTAAAAGGATATAAAAGAAAGTTAAATAAGCAAAATATACGCTCCGAATTTTGCTTTTTCAACCGGATCGCTCAGCGAAGCAAAGCCGGAATAAAACTGTTGATTTTTCAGCACAACCGGGTGGTCTGTTTTCATCTTCTCCGAAAAAGCGACAAATTCGCCCGGCATTCCTGTGAAAATTTCGAAACGGCCTTTGGCTTCCGGATGAACCAGGTTTTGAATTTTTAGCGCGAGCATTCCCATCGTCGTGCGGCTATTAATTTCAAGGCAAGGATGAATTTTGATCTGATTTTCCTCTTCAATAATCATTCCGTCGATGCCCAGAAACCCTTCATGAAAGGTCGGATATATCGATTCTTCAAGAATTGTCTTCAGCCTGTCGCCGGTTTTGTCCAGCAACCCGGTAAAATCGGCACCAATAAGTTCTGCACTATTCCGGTTTAAATAATGTCCCTGGTACATCCCGTTGCTGTTGGTATAAAAGAAAACATGCCCGCAATAAATTATTTTTCCGGAAGCATCGATTTTATACTGAAAAGACAAATCCAGCTTTTTGTTGTGCAATGGTTCGGCCATCAGGTAACCCGATTGCTTCAAAACAGCATTGGCCCATTGACTGTCGGAGCGGCTCAACTTCTCGTTCCTGATCATCTGAATACCGCGTCCAGATGAACTAATCGGCGATTTCAGGACGGTATTCGGACAATTTTTTAAATAGATTCGAATTTCATCTTCCGATTGCAATACCGAAGGAATAGCTTTTGCCGAGCAATAATCAGCAGTTCCGTATTCAGCAATAAATCGGCCGAAAATTTGTGCCGATGTTTTGCGCTCGAAAAGCGCCCTGTGTCCGGGTTCCCAGTTGAAAACCCGGGACGACTGAAATTCAGGAGAAGTGTAACTTTTTAGTTCTTTTAGCTGAAAGTGGGCAGCCGGGCTCCATCCCCACGGGATAATCCGGCTCAATTTCAAATTTTTTGTTTTTAATAATTCATCTTTTGAGGCGCTGTCAGAAACCGGGAAATGAATTTGTTTCAACCTGAAAATAAACATCTCAGAAGGCTTTCCTGCGCTCAAAACAATATCGCCGGACGATGTAAAGATCATTGGCAAAAGCGAAAGGTCATCTTCAAATTCACGCAGTATTTGTGCAGCCATAAATGTTTCCGAGCCATTGGCAATGGCCGTTTCACAGGTAGGGTTGAAAAAGTACAGGTCGCGCATGACCATGTTTTTTTGTGTTTGGTTTACGGAAGAAACCAGTTTTGTTGCTTTTACCGTATCCGGTCGACGGAGCGGATCAGCGCTTCGTCTTTACCGATTGCACGGATGGCCAGGTAGTCGAGAATGATTGCAACCAGCGGGAATGCAACCACTATTTTAAAACCGATTTGCGCATTGTCGAATGAAAAATAACTGAAGAAATAAAACATTCCGAATAAGCCAAGCATCAGTAAAATGGAAAAAACCAGCATTCTGATTTGCCGGATCCGTTTTTTAAAACTGAAGATAACAACCAGGTGGACCAATGCAATAATGCAAATTAAAACTGCAATGGGCCAGCTATTCCTTACTTGCCCGGCTTCGCTGCTAATACCCAGTTTGTCGAATTGATAAATTGTATTGCCGTCAACAATTTCAGCAAACGGAAGAACCAGTAAAAGTTCGATCAATATGAGAGAAATAAGAACATATAAGCTTTGAATACGTTGTATCATTTTTTAGAATTTTTTGTTGCAAAAATAGAGTTTTGAAACGAAGATGCAAGCGAAGTTTCGCACAAAGGGCTTTGATCTTTATTCAAAACTTGAAATTCATTGAAGCACTAGCTGTTTGACGATTGTTTTTGTTCCTCACGAGTTCTACATAACGGGTTATTTTAATAAGTTTGTGAATTCGAAAAATAGATTGAAAATGGTGAAGAAAATTAAACCGCTGAATTCGGTATTGATAAAACCAACCGGGCCTGATTGTAATTTCAATTGCAGCTACTGTTTTTATCTTGAAAAGGCAGCACTTTTTCAAGCTTCACCTGTTCATCGTATGTCGCCGGAAGTTCAGGAAGAAACGATCAGGCAGGTCATGCAGCAATCGGGCAGCAATGTGTCGTTGGCATGGCAAGGGGGCGAACCGACCCTGATGGGACTCGATTTTTACAAACGGGCGATTGATTTGGAAATAAAATTCGGGCACAATCAGTCGGTGGGAAACGGCCTTCAAACCAATGGATTGCTGCTCGACCGCGAATGGGCGGCTTTCCTGAAAAAGTACGATTGGCTGGTTGGCCTTTCGCTTGATGGGCCCGCCGATATTCATGACCATTACCGTTTCGACAAAGGAGGCCGAAAGACGCACCGCAAAGTGGAAGACGTGGCAAAAATGCTGCTCGACGAAGGCGTGGCTGCCAATGCCATGTGTTGTGTTACTTCTCATTCAGTAAAATACCCAGAACAGTTGTACAACTACTATAAAGATTTGGGCTATACATTTATGCAATTTATCCCGGTGGTTGAAACTGACAAGGAAGACCCTTCGAAAGCAGCGCCTTTCTCAGTTTCAGCAGTCGATTATGGCCATTTTCTGAATACGCTTTTCGATTTGTGGCTGGCTGATTTTAAAAACGGACAGCCCACCACCAGCATCCGGCATTTCGAGTCGGTGTTTTATTCGTATGTGGGGATGCAGGCGCCCGAATGTACCATGATGAAAGAATGTGGTGCATACGTGGTGGTGGAACACAACGGCAATGTTTACAGTTGCGACTTTTTCGTGGATCCGAAATGGAAACTCGGCAATGTGATGCACGACCGGATCATCAACATGCTGAACTCGAAACAACAGGAAACTTTCGGATTGGCAAAAAACCAATTATCCCGCGATTGCAAACAATGCAGCTGGCTTCATAATTGCTATGGCGGATGCACCAAAGACCGGATCAAAGATCCGCGCGACAACCGGAACCCGAGGTTTTGCCAGTCGTACAAAATGTTTTTCAAACATGCCGATACCGTGTTGAAAGATCTTGCTTTGCAGTGGCAACAACAACAGCACGACATGCGCGAACAGCAGAAATACGGAAATACCTACAATGCTTTTGATGATTTTATAAAGAAAAGATGATTTGGCAAAACGAAATAACACTACCTGAATTCAGAAGGGGATACCATCTGATTACCCGGATGATTGAAGAGCAATTGCCCGATTTGCCGGAAAAAGGCTTGTTGAATATTCTTGTGAAACATACCTCTGCCGGCATCACCATCAACGAAAATGCAGATCCGACTGTTCGCCGCGATTTTGAGACTTTCATCAATAAAATGGTTCCTGAAAACGATGCGGATTTTGTACATAACTACGAAGGCGACGACGATATGCCGGCTCATCTGAAATCGTCGATCATTGGCAGTTCGCTAACCATTCCGGTCACCAATCGCCGCTTAAATCTGGGAACCTGGCAGGGAATTTATTTTTGCGAATTCCGAAATTTCGGAGGAAGACGGAATTTGGTCTTGACCGTGTATCGTTAGCCATCTTCCCCCGAAATAAATTTTTCGAAATTCTCAGGTCGAAGATTTTATTATTTCCATTTTTCAACTTTCCGGATAATATCTGGCTGGATGTCCGGATCGGCAGCAATGCACAGGTAAATTCCTTTCGGGCTCATTTCTTTCATAAAAGGTTCCAGTTCAGAAACGGTGAGGTCGACAATAACTGATTTTCCGGCAGCTTGTATTTTTTTGATGAACGGGATCCATTGCAGGATGGGCAAATCGTCGCCAACGCCTTGTACCCATTGAATGGCATTAATTTCGGGCATAGCAAGCAGGTGATCGACATGATTGGCAACTCCTTTTCCGTCAAGATGAAAAATATTGTGTGTCATAGGCTTCACTTCCTTTTGAATAACCGGCAATACAAATTCTTCGAATTGTTCGGGCGAAATCATGGTTGAAAAGTCGCAGCTTGGAATGTGTATTTTCCCAAAAGAAGGGATGCCCATCCAGGTAACCGACGGTTGTCCGTGTGCTTTTAAAATCCGGTCGAAATGATCGAAAATCATTTGAAAGTCGCGCGATGAGATGTCGATCAGTTTTTGTACTTCTTCCGGTTCTAAAAGCAAATCAAGGCAAAGTTGCTGCGGATCGCGAAATGCTGCTGCACAATCCATTCCCGGATGGATGTCAGTATAACCAACCAGGTATTTCCCATTGCATCGGTCGAGTGCAGCAAAGGTCATTTCTTCGATTTTTCGGAAATACGGATTGTTTTTGTCTAAACGGATGGAATTCAATTGTGACCAGTCGGTGATATTTGGTTTTGCATACGATGTAACTTCTTTGTATTCAAGTTCAACGCCATAAAATGCAGTATAAACTTCAGGGCCAAGGTTGGGCCAAAAAACAGGAAAAGTTTCCGCATTGAAAACCGAGTTTCCCAGATGATGTTCAAAAAGTTCAAGCTGATAATCTGTATCCCACCAGCGTTCTTTCAGGTTGGCCCAGCTACGACCTTTCATCACATGGGCTTCGCTGTATTCTGCATTGTGTGCAGCAAAGCGAATGGGCGCCCGGTCAATTATTTCCTGGTTGTACCAGGCATAAATCCGTTTCATACATTCGTCGAAATCCGGTTTTTTTTCCAGTTCAATGTTTTTCCAATTTGTATCCATTTTATTTTCAGTTTTATAAAGTTGTCGGAATAAAATTAATTGCTTGTCGATTCTCTGAGAACGAGTCTGCAGTCAAACGTTTTTTGAATTGGCTGATTGGTTCCTTCAATTAATAAAATCAATGTATTTATTGAATTTTCGGCCATTTCTTTAGTTGGCATGGCAACGCTGCTTAACGACAGCTCTGCATTTTCGGAAATATGAAGGTTGTCGAACCCGAAAACCGCGACTTGTTCAGGTATCCGATACCCGTTTTTCTTCAGAAAATGAATAGCTCCCAAGGCCATGTTGTCGGTTACTGCCATAATTGCATCGGGAGGCTGGGGCAATCCCATAAAATAATTGGCTGCCCTGAACCCGCATTCCTGCTTGAAATTTCCTTCATAAATCAAGTTTTCATCCAACAGAATATTATTTTCTTTCAGGGCTTTGCAGTATCCATTAAAACGATCTGCCGTTACTTCGTATTCTTTTCGCCCCCGGATGAAAGCGATTCTTTTTCGGCCGCTATCAATCAAATGTTTCGTGGCAAGGTAAGTTCCCTGTTCCCCGTCGGCAACCACATACGACAATTCTTCATTTTTCGCGATTGAGTCGCAACAAACCACCGGAGTGTGAATGGTTATTTTTCGAAGTTTTTCCCAAACCGTTGGATGTTTATGATACGAAAAAAAAATAATTCCGTCGATGCTGCGTGCGAGCAGATCGTCGATACGCTGTTCTTCTGAAACGCCCTGCGGGTCGGTAATGCAAATGTAATTCAGGTATCCGCGTTCGCGCGAAATCCGGTCGACAATCTCATACCATTCAGGGAAAAACGGGTTCGACAGGTCGGGGAAAATAATGCCGATTGAGAAGGAACGATTGGTTCGCATCCCTTTTGCAAATACATTGGGCCGGAAGTTCAGTTCTTCCATCACCGTTTCAATTTTTGCACGGGTTTCCGGTTTCACGTAGCCGGAGTTACTTATTACCCGTGAAACAGTCGATTTTGAAACACCTGCGAGTTTTGCTATGTCGATTATGCTGGGCATAAATATGGAATTTATCAGGTATTAATTTTTTACTGAAACTTCAACAAAACACATTTTACAATGAGTCTGGGAACGTTCCCATTGCAAGTATACAAATTTTTAGGTTTTATTTATATGCAATCTTTCAATTTATATTGAATCAAAATAATGGGATGTTGCAGGAGTGTTTTATTTCCTGGCAAAACTGAAACAAATTTATTCGAATAGCAGGCTGAGAGCTATTTTCCGATGATGAAGATTGCAGGCCGCTTTTGAATGTCGGGTTGGTTTTTGCTCCAGTACGAAACTGGTTTGGTCAAGATAAATTCGGTTTCCAGAGTGATGTCGGCAGCAACACAAAGCAACGTTTTCGAATCGCAGTTGCGGATCAGGTCGTCGAATAATTGCAAATTGCGATACGGCGCTTCGATGAAAAGCTGGCTTTGGTTTTCGGTATATACCCGGCTTTCCAGCATCTTTATGGCTTTCGATTTTGCCGGTTCCTTTATAGGGAGATAGCCGTTAAAAGCAAAGTTTTGTCCGTTCAATCCCGAAGCCATCAGCGAAAGCAGGATAGACGATGGCCCAACCAGCGGAACTACACGGATGTTTTTCTCGTGTGCAATTCGTACAATATCGGCTCCGGGGTCGGCGATGCCCGGACAGCCGGCTTCCGAAATAATCCCGATATCGTGGCCGTCTTTCAGTGGTTCGAGGTAGCGGTGCAGGTCTTCGGATTTGGTGTGCTTGTTCAGTTCGAAAAATGTAAGTTGGTCGATGTCAATATCTTTGTCGACCAGTTTTAAAAAGCGGCGAGCCGTCCTAGTATTTTCCACAATGAAATACGAAACTGACACAATTATATTTTTGTGGTCGGGGGGGAGTACTGTTTCCAGCTTGCTTTCGCCAAGAGTGGTAGGGACCAGATAAATTTTCGACATGCTAAATTTTTTTCAAAAATAAGGAAAAAGTGCGGCAGAGCCTGTTTCAATACTTATTTTTGTACATCAGAAAAAACAGATATTTTGAAAATTACATTTTTAGGAACCGGTACATCGCAGGGAATACCCATCATCGCGTGCGGTTGCGGGGTTTGTCAGTCGGAGGATCCAAAAGACAAGCGCCTGCGTGCATCCATCCTGATTGAGATCGGGGAGCAAAAACTGGTCATCGATGCCGGTCCCGACTTTCGCCAGCAAATACTGAAAGTGAATTTAAAAAGGCTCGATGCTATTTTACTGACCCACGAACATGTCGATCATCTTTTTGGCCTCGACGATATCAGGGCTTTCAACTGGATACAGAAACACCCAACCGATATTTATGCCGAAGAGCGGGTGCAAAACGCTATCAAACGGGTATTTAATTATGTGTTTTCGAATTTCAAATATCCGGGTGTTCCGCAAATGAACCTTCATTTAATCGAAAACGAGCCATTCCGTATTGGGGAAACTGAAATTATTCCGGTTCGCGGGATGCACTACAATTTGCCTGTATATGGTTTTCGTATCGGAAGAATGGCCTACATTACCGATGTTAATTATTTGGAAAATAGTGAGAAAGAAAAACTGAAGGGGTTGGATGTTTTTGTTATAAATGCTCTTCGGAAAGAAGAACACATTTCGCATTTTACGCTCGATCAGGCATTGCAACTGATTGACGAGCTAAAACCAGAGAAAGCATATCTTACACATATTTCCCATCAAATGGGGTTTCACGAGGAAATATCCGCGAAACTTCCGAAGAATGTTTTTATGGCTTATGATGGTTTGGAACTGTTTGCTGCTACTGATCACTGTGACTGACCGCTGTTTACTTAAACATGCCGGGCATAAGATGAAAACTGAGACTCCCGCGCCGTGCTTCCAATTGTTTCCAATGGCCGATTGAGAATGAAATTCCAACGGTCGAACAGGTGGGCATTTCTCCCTCAAAAAATTTAAGCAGGTTATTGGCCAGGTAATAAATGGTTGGGTTGTGTCCAAATATAAATACGGTGTCGAGGTTGTCGGGCAATTCATGAAGCAGCGCGATGAAATCGTTGGTGGTAATGCCTTCGTAAATGGCTTCATTAAATACAATTTTATCTTCCGGAAAATTCAGGGCTTTAGCAAAAATACAGGCTGTTTGCATAGCCCTTTTAGCTGGACTGCTGATAATCAGGTCGACTATGGTTTTTTGCTTCTTTAGTTGGTTGCCGATCATCGTTGCATCGTTTTCACCCCGGTTAGTGAGTTCCCTGCTGAAATCGTCGTCGTAACCATATGCTACCGATTTGGCGTGACGGACAAGTACTACCTGTTTCATTTGCTTCTCTTTTAAGGTTGTTAAATGCAATTCTCGTATCTGCAACGGTCCAATGTAAGATTCCAGAGGTAAAATTAAGTCATTTTTATAGCTAAAACCAGCATATTAAAGATCAATATTTCGGTTAAAACTTAGTTATTTATCTGATTCACAGCAAAAATAAATGATTATTTATTAGTTTAAAATCACAGGGACTTGTGCTTTTTGTATTCTTTTGATTTTGATATTCATATAAGCGAAAAAAATGCTCATCAGCGGGCTGATAATGTTGAAAAAACAATAGGGCAGATAGTCCCATGTTGACACGCCCAGTACGCGCGACTGGGTTGCTCCACAGGTATTCCAGGGAATCAGTACCGAGGTTACCGTTCCTGAATCTTCCAGAGTGCGGCTTAAAAGTTCCGGTTTATAACCTTTTTCTTCATACGTTTTGCGAAACATGCGACCGGGTATAACGATGGAAATATACTGGTCTGAGGCGGTGGCGTTAAAAAAAATACAGGAGACAACCGTTGAGGTAACCAAACTGCCAGTCGATTTTGCTTTTTTTACAATTGGCATGGTGATGCGTTTCAATAGTTCACCGGCTTCCATAACGCCGCCAAAAACCATGGCCGACAAGATGAGCCAAATGGTATCCAACATCCCGCTCATCCCGGACGTACTTAACAGTTCGTTCACGCTTTGGTTTTCGGTCGACAGCGAAACATCGCCAAACATGGCCTGCATAAAACCAATATACGAAGCTTTGATATACGACATTCCCGATCCTGCGATTTCCCAAATAATTTCAGGCTGAAAAATAATGGCAAAAACTCCGCCCAGCAGGGTGCCGATCATCAATGAAGGAAGTGGCGGTACTTTTAATATAATGATGGTAATCAGGATAATTGGGACCAGAAACAGGATCGGAGATGTGTTGAAGTTATTGGCAATTGCGCTTTGCACCTGTTCGATATCTGATATAACGGTGTGCGTATCCGAATTAAAACCGATTACCAGAAAAATGATCAGGGTTAAAATCATTGATGGGGTAGTGGTGTACACCATGTACCGTACATGGGTGAAGAGATCCGTCCCCGCCATGGCCGGTGCCAGGTTGGTGGTATCGCTCATGGGCGACATTTTATCACCGAAATAGGCGCCGCTGATAATGGCCCCGGCAACCAGCGCTTCATTTATTCCCAGCGCTTTTCCAATGCCCAGCAAGGCAACGCCAATGGTTGCAACGGTTGACCAGAAACTACCTGTGACAACCGAAATAACGGAAGCTATAATAACGGCTGTAAATAAAAACATCCGGGGATGAATAATGTCCAGTCCGTAATAAATCATGGCGGGTACTATTCCGCTGATCATCCATGTGCCGGCCAATGAGCCAATCAACAGTAAAATCAACATGGCAGGCATGGCCGAACCGATGGTGCTTACAATTTTGTCGCTTATTTTATCCCAATTCATTCCGTTCTTGCGTACAATAATTACCCCCACAGTGGCAGCCATCAAAAGTGCAATTTGGTTCGACCCGGCCAGTGTATCTTCAAAAATAAATACGTTTGCAGTTAATAATCCAACCAAAAGAATAATGGGAATGAGGGCTTCTGTCAATGATGGGTCTTTTTTCATTCTTTCTGTTTTACAATTGGATAAAAAGTAGACAACTCTAAATAACGCAATTAATCGCCAAATTTTAAAATTTATGCGCAATAAAACCGTTTGTTTAACGGAGAAACATCAAATGTTTTAATTAACTTAGCTTCGGAATGCTTTTACAGAAAAGACTTGATACATCAGAATTATGTGGATATGGTTGGTAAATTAGGGTTTAAATATTTTCTGTTTTGTCTTTTCCTTTTTTCTTTTCCACTGAGCGGGTTTACGCAGAAAAAGGATTATCTTGAAATTCAGGTAAAAATATTTGCCGAAGATGGCATATTGGCAGGGACAATGCTTGATGTGGAGATGAACGGCAAGGAAAACCAGCATTTTGAAATAAGCAAGGATGAAAAATTTATTTATCGTCTGAAATTTAATAACGAATACAAATTTACCTTTTCGAAGCCCGGATTATATACTCGTATCATATTAATATCCACACAGGTTCCTAATGCGATTCTGGATTTGAATAGTGATTTTCCGCCAATAGAGCTTCAGGTGAATTTATACAAAGAGATTGAAGGTATTGACAAAAGTTTTTCATTACGGCCGTACGGTAAAATCTTTTACGAGAAGAGTATAGATGATTTTAAATCTTTGCCACTTCTGGATGACAACTTGTTTGCATTTCAGTTGGATGAAGCTTTTGCAAAGGATAAGGAAATTAAAAAAGAACAAAAGTCACTGGATAAACTGGAACTTCAGGAATTGCAGGAGGTGCAGAAAGAGTATGATCGGATCATTAAGGAAGCGGACGGGTTTTTCGATCAGACAAAGTACAATGAGGCGTTGGCAAAATATCAGGAAGCAAGCAAACTTTTTCCTGACCGTCCTTATCCGAAGGATCGCATCCATGGAATTCAAGACTTATTGGACGCGCTGAAGCTCACCGAACAAAAGAAGCAGGATTTTAACAAGCTGTATAAAGAGACCATCGATCGTGCCGACTCGAAATTTCAGGATAAACTATACGATGACGCATTGGCAATTTACCGGCAGGCCATGCAATACAAGCCCGATGACAATTATATTCAACGCAAAATCAGTGAGATAGGTCAGATTGTTGAGCAGAGAGATAAAGGAACAAAGTTCGCTGAAATTCTGGCCCGGGCTGAAAATTTATTCAGCAACAAAGAATACGCACAGGCTCGGGAAGTATTTCGCGAGGCTTCGGGCATTTTGCCTGACGATCCACGTCCCAATGCACGGATTGAAGAGATAAACCGCATATTGCAACAGATTACCGAACAAACCGCATCGGAACAAAATTACCAGAAAGCATTGCAGGATGGCGATCGTTTGTTTGGTCAGCAGAAATTTACAGATGCAATCACCCAATACCGGGTGGCGCTTGCAATAAAAACGAACGATCCGGTGGCGCTGGAAAAAATAAGAAATGCAGAAACAGCCAATCAGCAGTTGCAGAACCAGCAGGTTTACGATGTCGCCATTGCTGAAGCGGACAAAGCCTTCCGAAAAAAAGATTATCAACTGGCTGAAACCGGGTATCGAAAGGCGCTTTCTGTGAAACCGGAGGAAGAATATCCTAAAAGCCAGATTGATCAGATTGCGGGCGTAATGGCCAATGATGCAGCTGAAAAACTTAAAAACCAGCAATTTGCTTCTTTGGTTCGATCTGGCGATTCGCTGTTGACCGTTAAAAATTACCAAGAAGCAAGGAGCAGTTTTGTGAAAGCAAAAAATTTGCTTCCGCAAGAAAAGTATCCGGATCAGATGATTCTTCAGATTGATAACGAATTAAAGGCGCTGGCCACCAGGGAAGCGCAGCAGAAACAAATCGATTTCGCATATAGTCAGGCTATTTCAAGAGCAGATCAGGCGTTTGGTGCCAAGCAATACGATATTGCAAAAATGGCCTATAGCGAGGCTTTGGGAATAAAAGCAAGTGAAAAATATCCGTCTTCGAGGATTGAAGAAATAAATCGCATTATTCAGGAAGAGAAAGAAAAGACCTACCAACAGGCAATAGCCGGGGCCGATCGCTTGTTTAACCAGAAAGAATATGCCGGATCAATTGAAGAGTACAGAAAAGCTCTTTTGGTAAAGGATGGGGATCGTTATGCAAATGAAAAAATTACGGAAGCAAGTCGTTTCCTGGATGCTATCGTTGTCGAAAATGCACGACTGAAAAAGCTGGATGACGATTATAATCGTTTATTGGAAGATGCAAGAGATGCAACCGGAAGGAACGACCTTCGTAAGGAAAAAGAAAAGTTGTCTGAAGCTCTTTTGCTGAAGCCAACGGAAACATATCCGAAAAAACGAATCTCGGATATTGATGACATTCTGGAAAAACAAAGAATTGTGGAAGAGAACAGTCGCCTGTATTCTGAAAACATGAAAGCAGGCCAAAAAGCATTTAATGAGGAACGTTTGACGGATGCAAAATCTTCGTTCGAAGGAGCGCTAAAATACCAAACAGGCGATCCGCTCGCACTTCAGCGTATCGGGGAAATCGATAAAATATTGGCACAGCGTGCGGAACTTGAACGCATGACAAAACTCGAAGAACAGCAGCGGTTGGTGGCCGAGAAAGCAAACCGTGAAAAATACGACCATACAATTGCTTTGGCCGATGCCGATTTCGGGCTAAAAAAATACAACGAGGCACGGGGAAATTATGTTGCTGCAATGGGCGTCCTTCCTGAAGAAAAATATCCGAAAGACAAGATCAGGGAAATTGATACGATTATGGATGAGATGAGGAGGCATGCGGAAATTGTAAAACAACAGGCAGCCAGCGATTCCATCAGCAAAGTCCGTTTGCGCGATTATCAATTGCTGGTAAGCCAGGCAGAGCAACTGACCAAGGAAAAGAAATATGAAGATGCAATTTCGAAGTACAACGGGGCGCTTGAACTTGTTCCTGAAAACAAGGTTGAAATCAATGTCCGGATTGCAAATCAGAGAGACCAGATTCGGGTTGTTGAAAAGCAATTGGCCGACTATCGTGCAGCGATTATAAAAGCGGATAATTTTTTCAATTCAGGAAAATATGCAGAAGCTCGTCCGCTGTATCTCGATGCCGGAAATAGTATGCCGAATGAGGATTATCCCAAGAGCCAGATCCGAAAAATTCAGGATATTATCGATAGAAAAAATGCCGAATACGTGGCTATTATTGAAAAGGCCGATGAATTTTTCAATCAGGAGAAATGGCAACTGGCCAAAAATAATTATGTCGATGCCCTTGCTGTAAAATCGGATGATGAATACGCGGGCGCTCAAATTAAAATTGCAGACCAGAAGCTCATTCAGACGTTGGCTGCCGATGCTGAAAAATCGAAAAAACAGAAATCTTTTAACGACAAAATAACACAGGCTGATGGATTACTGGCAGCAGGAAAACTGAAAGAAGCCCGGACTCAATACGGAATGGCAAAGGAATTGAATCCTGAAGATTCATATCCGGATCAAAAAATCAGCGAAATCAACCGGATGATTGAAGTGTTCACCAGCGATAGTTTGAGGCTGGCTCAGGCTAAAAATGAAGACGACCGCTACCGGCAGGTAATTGCACTTGCCGATCAGTCGTTCCGCAACAAAGCGTATAACGATGCCACAAGCAGATACGAAAATGCTTTGCAGATAAAACCGGGTGAAGTATATCCTACAAAGCAAATTGAGCTGATCAGGCAAATGACTCAAAAAACCGAATCGGTTCTTGCTAAAGTAGAAAAACCAGTTGCTGCTACTGAAATAAAACCAGTGCAGGAGCAACCGCAGGCTGAATATTTGGAATCATCTCCCCGGTATTTGGAAAATTTGAGCGTCACGGAAACGAATAAATTGTATAACGAGATCATTGGAAAAGCAGATGAATTATTTGTGAAAAAAGATTATTCGGTATCGCGTTTTTACTATTACAAAGCCTCCGATATCAAGCCGGCCGAGATGTATCCGAAACAACGAATTGAGGAAATCGGGCGGCTGATCGATATTGGTTTGTCGTCCGATGTTCTTTCGTCATACGATGGCGCCATCAAACAGGCTGACGATGCATTTGCAAAAAACAATTATACGGTTGCGAAATTTTATTACTACAAGGCGCTTGAAATAAAATCGTGGGAACGCTATCCGAAAGACCGCATTCACGAGATACAGGTGTTGACCAATACCTTGCTGTCGGATCGGGAGGAAGAACAATACAACGAAGCAATTGCCCAGGGAGATGAGGCTTATTATTCGAAAAACTATTCGGTATCCCGGTTTCATTACAATAAAGCGTTGCGAATTAAACCCGATGAACGTTATCCCAAGATCAAAATTGCTGATATTGAAAAGCTGATCGAGCAGGAAACGCGCGACCGTGTGCGTATGGAATACATGAATCAATTGCAGCAGGCCGACCGCGCTTTTGAAAAAGGGGAATACAGTGTGGCTCGTTTTTATTACAATAAAGCATTGACTATCCAAAAAGAAGAACAATATCCAAAAGATCAGATAAAGCGTATTGATGAAGCTATTTCTAAACGAAAGTAATAGCGGCAATGGGCTATGTTCTCGTCTGATTTTTTTAATTATTAAACTATTTTTGTTTTCTGAATTCGCTGAAATATATATCCTTCATGTCATTAAACTTCTTTGTTTCAGACTTACACGGGAAAATTGCTCTTTATAATAAGCTATTTGAAAAAATAGCAGAAGAAAAACCTTTGTCTGTATTCCTTGGCGGCGATCTGTTGCCATCCGGAATATACCTATTTACGCATGAAGAAAGTTGCATCAGGGATTTTATTCGTGATTTTTTAATCCCTGGTTTTCTGAAGCTGAAGACCGAGATGACCGATAATTACCCGCGTGTTTTTGTTATTTTGGGCAACGACGACGGGGGGTGTGAAGAAACTGCTTTTATTGAAGCCGAAACAACAGGTATTTGGAAATATATTCATAATAAAAAAACCATGTTTGGCGAGTATCCGGTATATGGTTATGCCTGTGTGCCGCCCACTCCGTTTTTGTTGAAGGATTGGGAACGTTACGATGTTTCGAGGTTTGTCGATCCTGGTTGTGTTCCGCCTGAAGAGGGGGTTCATTCAATGCCATTCAAAACAGATGATATTGTATACGGAACGATTCAGAAAGACATTAAGATGCTGACGAAGGACGACGATTTGTCGAAGTCAATTTTTCTTTTTCATTCGCCACCTTATCAAACAAAATTAGACAGGGCTGCGTTGGATGGTAAAATGTTTAAACATGTACCCCTCGATGTGCATGTTGGAAGTATTGCCATACAACGATTTATTGAAACCAAACAACCGCTTCTGACCTTGCACGGGCATGTTCACGAATCGGCCCGGCTGACCGGAAGCTGGAACGATCGGTTGAAAAATACCGTTGCTTTTAATGCGGCCCACGATGGACCGGAACTTGCACTGATCCGGTTCGATCCCGGGAATTTGCAAAATGCCACCCGATCGTTAATCTGAAGCTAAAATATTTGTATTGTCTGTACCCATTGCCAGCGGAAGGGCAACATCGTTCACTGAACCAATTTTTACTGCATAACTGGTGCGGTTCTGAATATCTTCGTCGGTAACAATATGAATGTCGAGCAATGTTTCGGTTTTCGAACCGGTGCGCAGGAAATTAATCCGGCTGAGGCACAAACTCCAACCGTCGAGCCACAATAATAAATCGTTGCGCTGGTCTTCGGTCCCGCGAAAGTGGATGAGCAGGTCGATATCGCTACCCGGGCCTGCCGTTGCATTCAGAACGCTTCCGAAAATATAAAATCCAGCCACCCCGAATTTCTCGGGGTTCAATTTCGAAGCAATGTGTTCGGCATAACTCAATCTCCAACGCCAGTGGAAATCGGTATTTCCGGTTATATTGAACGTGTTTGATTTGAAAATACTGAAATCGTTTTGCGGAACAGGTTCGGCAAGTATTGCAAATGCCTTTTCTTCATTCGCATTCATCAATACATGCAGCACATTTCCATCTGAACTTTCCGGAACATCGATCACTTTTATGACATCAGAAAACGAAGCAAAATCGGGAAGCAGGTCGCTTAACCAATTTTTTGAACCGGATAAAAAGTTTTCGTTAAAAAAAACACCTGGCTCGTCGGGGTACAAAGGCAGATAGCGGATATTCGCTTCTACCAGATCCTGAAAAAAATGTGTTCCAAGCGACAATTCAGGCACATAACTTTTCTGTTTACGGGCAATTTCAATCAACATAGCCGTGTTGTTGATGTCGGAATAAACCACATTTACCCCAAGTTTAATATCGCCACGGCTTCCCCAACGGCCTGGCCCCATTAAAATGAACTGTCGCCGTGGTAACATTTTATTTAAGCTGCCAATAATTCTTCCTACGGTAGCGAGTTTTTCGTAGTCTTGCAATTCACCATATTTCAGCGGGTCGACATAAACGATGTGCGAAATGTTTGGAATCGTTCCGTTTGAAATAAACCGGTTGGCCGAAAAGATTATTTTTTCTCCGGCTATATTATACGGGATTGTAGCTGGCATGCCTGCAACACTTTGACTTTGCGGACGGCATTGAAGAAGATAAAAATTGTCGCCGTCGTGGGCAAATTCAATGTCGACAGGGCATCCGTATTCTTTTTCGAGCACTTCCAATACGGCATGTGTTTGTTTGGCAAAATCGGTATTGTTGATCAGTCCGTTGAATGTAACCACATAGTGGTCTCTTTCGAAATTCATCGTGAGTTTCTGCGGTTGTTGTATGTGGTCTTCCGTAATCAGCGATACAATCTGGTGGATTCCGGGGTATTCTTTCCCCGATTCATTCAATATTTGCTGTATGTCGATGGTCTCAAACGTCCGCTTTTCAAGGTTAATTACGTCGATTTTTTTTGGGGAATACTTTACAATTTCATCAATTGCCACATTGACCCGTAATTTTGGCTGTCCGGGTGCAATAAGGATGGGATAATCGTCGCTTAGCCGGTCCACCGCACGGGTTCCCAATCCGGGGACCATTCGGATCAGACCGTCTTCTTTTTTTATCCTGTTCGACCAGCGAAAATCGTTGTAACTAAACGCAACGCCTGCGAATGCAGGTAGAAAATAGTTGCCAACCCGTTTCCCAACAACTTCCTGAATTAAAATTCCCATCTCCTCGTGAAAATCCTGCAAGCCCCGTTCTTTGCGGTACTCAATAGGGTCGGGGCCGAACAGGGAAGCATACACTTCAGCGATGGCATCCATCAATTCCAGTAACCTTTCTTCTTTTGTTCCCTGGTTGGCGATAAACAAACTTTTGTATTTCCCGGCAAATGCTGTACTCATCCGGTCTTCAAGCAAACTGGAACTACGGATGACCAGCGGGGATTCACCGAAATCGTCAAGCGCAAGCGATAGATCTTTGATCATTTCCGGGATGAAAGGGGAATTTTTAAATACATGGATAATGTATGGATATTCCTTTTTTACCTGGTCAATATCCTTGTAAATTTGCTCCATAATATCCTCCAGATCATTCCCTTTCATGAAACTAAGGATTGCATCGGAAGTTATGTACCAGGTTTTTGGCATTTTTATCTGACTGAAAAATGGGTTGCTATCGGCCGATTTCCATAAAATATGACTCGATAAAAACAAACCTGAACTTTTCCCGCCCAGTTTGCCATAACTTCCAACCGGGGAAATGATGCGTTTCAACAATCCATGAAAATCGGTTATATCGATGAATTTTTTTGCAATACTTATAAAATCGGGATGATCGATAAGCAACCGGCGGACCAGGGATGTCTTTAAACTTTTTTCTCTTGAGGGCGACAATTCCAGTCCTTGAGGCGATAAGTGGTAAAAACGTTCAATGGCCCCGCTGATTTCGGATAATGATGATCCTGTATTTTCAAGCACATCAATAAGAAAACCCGAACGATCTTCCTTGATCCATTTGTGGATATTGTCAATGATTATTTTCTCGTTGAGGTGTTTGTCGGCCAATTCAAAAATTTCAAAACTTGCCGATATTAAATCATTGTTTGTAATTCCCTGGCAGGGAAGGTTATCGCCTTCTTTGGACCGTTCGATTTTGTTTTTATGGGAGGGGTTAAAATATTCGAGCAAGCCTTCAGCCTCTTTTATGCCACTCCAACACAGCAAATTAATCATCTTCCTCGAAATACTGACAAGCAATTTCGGATTCGTTCCTTTTAGCATTTCGAAGATGGTAAACCACTCCGGTTTTTGTTCTTTTATGGTTTGCTCTTTTGCTTCAAATACTGATTTTAACTGCCGGTGCAAAAGGAACGATGAAACTTGTCCGGCAATCGAGGTGATCAATTTTTGTTCTTCCAATAAAAACGGCCCTGAATATTCTGCCGGCCTTTTTTCGATATAACAAACAGAAATACTCCCGACTACTTCATCCAGGACAACAATATCTGATTTTAGTGTCCATTTCGATTTTTTAAAATTGATTGACTGATAAACGTCTTCATGGTAGATTATCTGTACGTTGCAGATGTCGGGGTATTGCCATCCCTGTGGAAGTATTTCTACAATTTTATTAAAAATATCAGTAATACTTTTTTCCTTATCGATTAAAAGTTCCTGTAGCTCATACAGACAACTCAACTCTTTTGCGCGTTCTTTCAGCTCGTTGGTAAGGTTGTTTTCGGGTTTTTTAGGACTCATGAAATGAATGGTTTAAAAATATGAAACCTTTACCGGTATGCCTGTCGGCTTTAATAAGTATTTGTTTTTTTAATCGAAGCGGATCGAATGGTTGTGTTTTAAACCCATCCACGGTCGCGGCATGCCTGTGCAACCCGGTTGACAGAAATAACATAAGCGGCATTCCTCATCCCCATTTTATTTGATCTCGCAAAATCGCTGACAGCCAAATAAGCCGAAGTCATTTTTAGGTCGAGTTTTCCGACTACTTCTTCCTTGTCCCAGAAATAATTCATGTTGCACTGCACCTGCTCGAAATAGCTGCATACAACGCCTCCCGAATTAGCAAGAAAATCGGGAATCACATGGATTTTCATCCGGTCGATTACTTCGGCGGCTTCGCGTGCAGTAGGCCCGTTGGCGCCTTCGACAAGGACTTTTACGCTTTTATTAATCGTATTCACATTATCCATCCGGATCTGGTTTTCAAGAGCGGCAGGAATTAAAATGTCAACTTCCTGTTCCAACCACGCCTCGCCCGGTAAAATTTCGTAACCCAAATCGCGGGCTTTTGTTTTGTCAATTCCTCCAAACGGATCAGAAATAGAAATTAATTCTTTGAGATTGATGCCCGTCTTTTTCCGGAACGAATAACTTGCATTATCGGCTTGATCCCAACATGAAACACAAATTACCTTTCCGCCTATTTGGTTGTATAATTCAATTGCGTACCTGGCAACATTTCCAAATCCCTGGATGCTTGCAGTCGTATTTTCCGGTTTTATATTCAATTCTTTCAATGCTTCACGCAAGGTGATAATTGTGCCATATCCGGTGGCTTCGGTTCTGCCTTTCGATCCTCCCATGCCAACGGGTTTGCCGGTAATAAATCCCGGTAACTTTTCGCCGCGTATCAATTCATATTCATCGAGCATCCAAAGCATGTGCTGTGCATTGGTCATCACATCGGGGGCAGGAATATCAACATTGGGGCCAACGTTTTTTACAATCTGGCGAATCCATCCGCGACAAATCTGCTCCTGTTCCGATTTGCTCAAATGATGAGGGTCGCAAATAACTCCACCTTTTCCACCTCCCAGGGGAATATCGGCAACCGATGTTTTCCAGGTCATCCACATTGATAACGCTTTTACCGTATCGATGGTTTCCATCGGGTGAAAACGAATGCCACCTTTCGCCGGTCCGCGGGCGTCGTTGTGTTGCACCCTGAACCCTTTAAAGATTTTTCGGGTACCATCATCCATTTTTACGGGAATAAGAAAATGATATTCCCGCATCGGGTTTCTCAAGAATTCCCGGGTTGCTTCATCCAAATCTAACAAATCAGCTGCGTGGTCGAACTGCTTTTGGGCAGTTTCAAACGGATTGTAGGTTTTGTCGTTCATTGGTTAATGGAATTATTTGATTAATAAGAAAGAGAGCAACAAATGCTTCGTTTATCTTTTTTTTGGAATAATATTCTCCAATGTTTTTCGAATGTCTTTGCAGTTTTTTTGTTGTTTACAGAAAATGTTTTTTCTATTTATACCGGTTCCTTCAAATAATTTCAGTTCATTTTTTTTGCGCGATGGACCCATTATTTAACAGGTCATGGTTGCCCTTTGTTCGCGGCGTTTTCAATATAAAAGTGCAAATAAAATTTGACAAAGCCAATTGTCGGACCCTAAAAAATGGCTGCAAAGTTTTGCAAAATTCTCAAGTTAAAACTTTCATTGAAACGTCTTACTGCCTGATTATTTTGATACATATCTACTACATTTTGTGTAGTCATTTTTTATGACAACTCATCATAACAGCTAACGTTTGAAGCGGATTGCGGGCTTCGTCCCTGTCGAACCCAGATGCCGTTGTTGCGGGCTGCGAACTTTGTTGTCCGCACTGAATTGACATATAGTTTTTGTTATACATTAGTTTTTTAACTCTTTTTGAATCTCCATTCCTTCTTACAATCAAAGCATTTGTGAGATAGCTTATATATAGGTAATAGAAAACCAAGAATAAAATAAAAAGGAATTATTAAAATATTCAGATTCTTTCTTCTACTGATATTTTTTGACTTACAGAATGGGCAGATTTTGGTATTGTCTGTGTTACTATACTTAACAATTTCAATTTTCTGGGATTTAGTGGAGTTTGGGCCAGATAAATATCCACCATCTTTGAGTAGTTGAATACCTTTATCATAATCAGACTCATTTACGAGAATTTTAACACCACCAATAGCGTTTGAGTAAAAATTATTGACTTGGGCTGTCATTTCATCTTTCATAAATGTCTCAATTCCGTTAGACTCTAAATACCCTTTTGCAATATGAGCCTCTGTCGGAAACGTAAATGACATAATTGTTACCCAGTTATCCATGTTTTGTCTTTGTTTTGATGGTTTGATATAATTTTATTAGTCTGTTAAAATCTATCATACTTCATGTACCCTTGCACAAATGCGCTGTCTTGATAACGTTAATGCTAAAGGAAGCTACACGCAGGGGCGGATTGCGGGCGATTTCCTGTCAAACCGAAAAGTAGCCCGGGCGGAAAGATGCACACCGAAAATCACCGCTGCCGCACTTGACGGGTAGCTGATTGATGTTAGCGGCTGGCATTTATTCCTTTTTCAGATATGGATTATACGCTATTTCCCAAAGATTCCCATCGGGGTCTGCAACATAACTGCTATATCCACCCCAAAATACTTTCTGGGGTTCCTTTACTATCTTAACTCCTTTGTCTCTTAGTGATTTTATTAAATCGTCTACTTCTTTCTCGCTCCAAACATTATAAGAAATTGTAAATCCCTTGAAGCCATCTCCTTGTGAATTAACAGTTGCATCTTTTGCTAGTTCATCCCTTGAGTACAATGCAATATGAATCCCGTTTAATTGGTATAAAATCAAATTGTCATTACTCGTTTCAGACCGTTTCCAGCCGAATTTGTTTTCATAAAAATCAATGGAAGTTTTTAAATCATTAACTCCCAGTGTCATAAAAGTCATTCTTTGCTCCATTTTAATGTCATTTTTGTTTTGTCCAAAACTAATTGTTGTCATCAGGATTAATCCGCTCAATAAACCGAAGATTTTCATAGGTCTTGTTTTTGTTATTTTTTTCAGAAAAGTCTACAATTTTTGTCTATCAAGTATCTCTTTTTGAACCGATTTACTTAATGATGACAACACTAACTGATAAGATTGATTTATCATCTCTTTTAACACTTCATCCGGCACTTCTCCATTTAAATCAACGGAGTTCCAATGGCTTTTATTCATATAATAGCCCGGTCTTACACTTGAATATTGGTTTCTCAATGAGAGACCTAAAGATGGCTCATTTTTTAACGTGATTACATTCCGTCCTTCATTGTCAACACATATGGCTGCGAAGATTTTATCCATTATTTGAAATCTATGCCATTGCCATTCAATTTTAAAGTCCCGCGTTACTCCATTCATAGTCATGAGGTAATCTTCAATCCATTTATATTTCATAAAATAGTCCGTTTATAATTGTCTGTTTCTGTGCCGCACTCATGCTTGCCGCTATAACGTAGGAAGCTACACGCAGGGGCGGATTGCGGGCGATTTCCTGTCAAACCGAAAAGCAGCCCGGGCGGAAAGATGCCCACCGAAAACCACCGCTGCCGCACTTGGCGGGTAGCTGAAGTTAGCGGTTCGTTGTTCTTTTCTCCTTTTAACGAATATATGTTTTAGCATAAGAAATAGTCATACCAAAGATCAATGCATCAAGGAAATTTTCAATGGTAATTAATAATATTATCAAACGGATATTCTTCCACCTACTGGAGAGTAGACTAATTATCTTTAACACAACGAACTGATAATCCAAAACTCTTGATGTTGGGATCATACTTAATTACCTCATTACTAAAATAGCTCAAACTTCTGTAAAAAGCATCTGCAGAAAGACCGGTAGAACTCCACCAACAACCATCGTTGCCAAAAGCCACATAATTACCATAAGCATTTCGATAACCACCAGGAACACCTGTAAAACCAGTTTCATTGGTGGCACCAGTGTTAGGACTTGTCCAATGATTTGTGCCAATTTCTTTTAATTTGCCACCAGATATACTTTCACCTCCTAAATAGGTAGTAAGTATTGTCCATTCAGCATCGGATGGCACATGCCATCCATTGGGGGCAAGTTTCCCTGTATTTACAGAATACCAATTGTATAATGCTCCGTATGTACTTTTATTTGTTATGCTATTGTTGTACCAGCAGTATGCGGGAGTAGATAGAAAACCCCAAATGTAATTATCAATTACACTTGGTATGCTTGTGCCATCATTGTATTTTGTTGTTTTTAGATTTTCAACCATCCATACTTGTGTACCAATGGTAACGGTATGATAAACATTACCATCAATGTCTGTTACAGTTCCAGACCCTTCTGCAGAAGTGGTTTTGAAATTTATTTGATCTCCATATGCCGTTCCTTGGCTGTTAGTAGCATAAGCCCTTACGTAATAGGTGGTATTAGGAGTTAGACCTGTAATATTTGAAGTGAAGCTATCGTTATCTCCGACATCAGTAGTCTTGTTGTCTGCTATTGTTGGAGTTCCTGTAGTATTCCAACACACACCTCTGGCAATTATTGCCGTTCCGCCATTTGAGGTAATGTTGCCACCAGTGCTTGTCGAAGTAGTGTTAATATTACTTGCCGTCTTAGTACTTAAAGTCGGAATGACTATATTTATGGCAATGTTATCCTTAATGCAACGAACAGAAAAGCCATTTTGCTTTATGTCATAGGGATTGCTAACCGTACTAACATAATTCTCATTGTATCGCAAAAGATAGTAAAAGACACCTAAAGACGCACTCTCAGTAGAACTCCACCAGAAACCTGACTGCCCAAGGCCGTTAAATCCCCCCCCCCTGCTTCCGCCAGGAAGGGCTGTGAAGCCACTTTCATTTGTGGCATCTGTGTTAGGACTATCCCAATGACTGGTACCTCTTTCCTTTAGTTTTCCACCTATAAATCCTCCTCCTCTTAAGTAATCGAAAAGAGTTGACCATTCACTCTCAGTGGGTACATGCCAACCCGTAGGTGCAAGTTTTCCTGTATTTACAGTATGCCAGTTATATAAAGTACCATAGATGCTTTTATTGGCAATATCGTTGTTGTACCAGCAGTATGCGGGAGTTGATAGAGAAGCCCAAGAGTCATTATTAATTACACTTGGTATACTTGTTCCATCATTGTATTTTGTTGTTTTCAAATTTTCCAACATCCAAATCTGTGTTCCAATGGTATCTGTAAGGTAAATATTTCCTTCAATGTCTGTAATAGTACCTCCACTCTGTTTTTGAGTTTCATCCTTAATGCAACGAACAGAAAAACCATAATTTTCATCAGAATATTTACCTTCAATGTTCCCTCCCTGAGAATTTAAGTTAATACACCAAAGACCTAACATCTCGTCAACAGTAGAACTCCACCAATAGCCGTAGTCCCCAATTCCTCGACCAATGGCACTAAATGTTCCAACCTGATTTCTGTTACCACCAGGAAGTGCTGTAAAACCAGTTTCATTGGTGGCATCCATATTTGGACTTAGCCAATGAGTTGTGCCTGCTTCCTTAAGTTTTCCTCCTGTAATACTTTCACCACCCAAATAGGAAATTAGCTTTGTCCACTCTGCCTTTGTGGGTACGTGCCAACCTTTGGGGCAGAGTTTATCTGATCTAACAGCATATTCATTATATAAGGCACCATATAAAGTTTTATAAGCCGGCTCATTGTAGTACCAACAGTAGCCTGAAGATCTTTTAATTGCCCAATCGGAGTCACTGATTGCATGTCTTATACTTGTACCATCATTGTATTTTGTGGTTTTTAGGTTTTCAACCATCCATACTTGTGTGCCAATAGTGACGGTATGATAAACATTACCGTCAATGTCTGTTACAGTTCCAGACCCTTCTGCAGAAGTGGTTTTAAAATTTATTTGATCTCCATATGCAGTTCCTTGGCTGTTAGTAGCATAAGCCCTTACGTAATAGGTGGTATTAGGAATTAGACCTGTAATTGATTTAGTGAAAGTACCTGAACCGGAGCCAATTATTATTTTGCTGCTATTGATCGTGGGATTTTGGCTAGTGTTATAACAAATACCACGTTGGGTAACGGTTGCACCACCATTGCTGGTTATATTGCCTCCACAGGTTGCAGATGTAATAGTAATGCTGCTAGCTTCACTAGTACTAATTGTTGGAACAGATGCATTTATGGTTATCTCTCTTACACATCGTATAGAACCACCACTATTCTTCTTATGATTGTTGCTCAATGTTATTGCGTTGTCATTATAATCCAAAATCATAACGGAGGAATGGGTTGCATCCTTTTCAGTAGAACTCCACCAAAATCCATTGAACTTCAAGTACACAAAAGTTCCATACATATCTCCAAATAGCCCCCAATCCTCCCTGATACCACCAGGAAGAGCAGTAAAACCAGAGGAGTTGTTTTTTAATAAATCATTCCCAATAGCGCCGGAATTACTAGAAATTAGCCAATCAGTGGTAGAAGCTAATGTTATGCTCCCTGAGTTATCTTTAGATGTCAAATAGTCTAAAAATACGGTCAAGTCTTCATTGATAGGGACGTGCCAGCCAGCAGGCGCTATATTTCGGCTATCGTTAACTGCATACCAATTGTATAGTTTCCCGTATTTATTACCCAAAACTTCATCATTATTATAGCTGCATTGTGCTCCTGTCGTAAAGTTGCTCCATTGTAAATTATCTGTGATATTTTGTATTGTTTCGCCATTGCTATATTTTGTGGTTTTTAGATTTTCACCCATCCAAAATTGAGTTCCAAGTTGTATTATAGGATAGTTATTACCATCGGCATCCGTACAAGCAATAAATGTAAAAGTTATTGCTTTGTTTTGGGTTGGTATATCTGTAAGAATAGTGCTGTAAATACCAGAGAAACCCGTAAATTTCAATCTATCTCCGGTTTTATATTGCATTATCTTTTCATTATTGGCACTTTTCAACTTCTTTGTGGTAATGGGGATTTCGCTATTGCCAATGTAACTTATTCTCAAGTCCGAATCGGAAGTACCGCTACTTACCAATTTACCGGTATATGTGTATGCTTGTGAAGATATTTTTACAGTATATATCCCCACTTGCAGACCGCTTATCCTGAAAGAATGAGTACCACTTGTTAATGTGTTTTGTAGTGACCCAATTTTTCGCCCGGCAATATCGAACAATTCAATGATTGTTTTACCTGAAGCAGAGGCAACAAAATCAATTGTACTGTTGTCGATCATGGGGTTGGGGTAAATTCGTAAAGCATTATTAGCATCATCTATTATTGGATTTGTCCCAGTAATTGTTGCAACAAGATGAAGTGTCTCTGTCCCGCTAAGGGTAATACTTTTGCCTTGGGTAAGGTTCTCAACTGTTACAGAACCTACAGTGCTACTAGCTCCAGTGCCAGCAAAACTAATTTGATAGTCCTGTGCTTGTGAAGAAGCTATTGTAAATAGAAGAAACAAAATAAAAACGAAGCATTTTGGTTTAAGTATCATAGTTTTTTGTTTAAAGGTCTATTTATTACTTAAGTTTAAATAATACAGTAACGATGCTAACGCACCTACAATGACCGCTAATAAATAGCACCATAAACTTAGTGTTTTTTTTACTTTTCATTTCTATTAAACAAATTTATTTTAATATTTCAATGCCTGTTTTACAAGTCGATAGGCCGTACAGACAGATCATGTTTAGCAAAAATGCAGAAATTGCTTTACAAACCAGGGTCGGCGTTATATAAAGCCCTTCATCGAGTTACTGAGAGCTTCACTTGGAGTGAAACTCTCACTTGCTTCCACTGTGGCGAGGTTCCGGCCTTCGCCGGAATGACTGGGAAAGGGAGGAGGAATGACAGAAAGAAGAAAGGGCTGCCGGGAAAAGGGACGAATGACTGCTAAGTATGAAATACTCCTTCACTTCTGCCTTTTTCTTCTACCTCCTGTCTCCTGCCTTTTTACTTCCGCCTTCCTACCTCTCAATCCTCACCCGGGCATCCACCGCAAGAATGCGGTCGCCGGTTCCCAGTAGGGGATTGATGTCCAGCTCCTTTATTTCGACTGCAACCCGCAACATTTCAGACAACCGCACCATAATTTCGACAAACTTTTGTTGGTCCACTCCCGGCTGTCCCCGGTACCCTTCGATAATCCGGTACGACTTCAGGCTTTTGATCATCGACTGCGCTTCGGTACAGGTAAGCGGCGTCAGGCCCGACGTTACGTCTTTCATCACTTCGACCATAATGCCGCCCATTCCGCAGAGAATGATGTGCCCGAATTTATCTTCGTATTTCGCACCCAGGAACAGTTCGATGCCCGAAGCCATTTCGGCCATCAGTACAGCGGTAGTTCCCTGTATTTTCATGAGGCGTTTGAACTGGTGTTTTACCGATTCCACGTCGCGCACGTTCAACACCACGCCGCCCACATCGGATTTGTGTACCGGCCCGACGACTTTCATCACCAGCGGGAATCCCAATTCTTTGGCAGCTTTCACAGCTTCCGAAGTCCTTTTCACAACCACCTCCCTCACCCTCGGAATACCGGCGGCATCGAGCAAACGGTGAACAATATCGGGCAACTGGTAGCCGTCGGAGGCCGAATCAATAATCCGCCGGATTGCAGCAACATCCACTTTCTCAGTAAAAACATCTTCTTCGGAAGGTTTTGGGGTGTTGTATACTTTGGTCAGCGCCCGCCCCAGCAGTACTTCATCCGGAAAATTTACATTCCCTTCGGAAAGAAAATAGGCCATTTCTTCCTTTACATTGATGATGGACGGAAGAATCGGGTAAATTGGTTTCCGGCAACTGCGCATTTTGCGGCTCAGCACTTCGTACACATCGTGCACGGCAGTGAGGCCGGGGCTTCCGAAGATAACGGCCATGCCGTCGATTTCATCAAAATCATTCTCGCAGGCATCGATGATCGCACCCAGTTGTTCGGCCGTTCCGGTAGCCAGAAAATCGACCGGGTTTTCAACCGACGAGCCGGGGAAAAGCTGCTCTTTCAGTTTTTCTTTCACGGGCGAATCGGCAATGCGGGGAATTTGCAGGCAACCGTTTTCCAACGCATCAGTAAGCATCACGGCAGGTCCGCCCGCATGGGTAATAATGGCCATTCGTCGCCCTTTCAGCTCGTTGCACATAAAAACGTTGGCCACGGTGGTCAGTTCCTCGCGCCCGTAACAGCGCACAATACCGGCTTTGCGGAAAAGAGCTTCCACCGCCAGGTCGGAATTGGCTATTGCCCCCGTATGCGACGAGGCAGCCCGGCTCCCGGCATCGCTGCTCCCGGCTTTGATGGCCGCAATTTTGCACCCTTTCCGTATCAGCGACGACGCATGTTTCAATAATTTATCCGGATTTTGGATGCTTTCGATATATAATAATTTTACCCGCGTGCTGGTTGCCGGGTCGAACACATTGTCCATGAATTCGAGCACTTCTTCCATGCCGATTTGTGCCGAATTGCCCACCGAAAACACACTGGCAAAATGCAGCCCTTTGGGTATCCCCGATTCCATGATAAATACAGCCGTAGCGCCCGAACTGGAAATAAAATCGCAGCCCATTTGGTCGAGCTTTGGCACCGGCGTGGTAAAAACGCTGGCGTGAACATAGGTGATGATGCCAATGCAGTTCGGCCCGATCAGGCTCCCGCCATTCTCCTCAACCACTTTCACAATCTGCTGTTCGAGCTTTCGGCCTTCTTCGCCCACTTCGCTAAAACCGGCAGAAATGATGATAAAACCTTTGGTCCCTTTTTGGCGGGCAAGCGTTTCAACAGCCGGCAGACAAGCCTGTGCGGGAATGGCCAGAACCGCCATCTCAACCGGCGGAAGATCGGCCACCGAAGCATACGAACGGATTCCCTGTACCTCGGCCGAACCCGGGTTCACCACCAGCAGTTCGCCTTTATAATGATTGTCGATCAGGTTTTTCAGCAATTTACCTCCCGGCTTGCCCGTATTATTTGAAGCGCCAACTACCACAATGCTGTTTGGCCAAATCAGTTCTTTTGCGATCATCTTTTGATAAATTTTAAGCAAGATACAAATACTTAACAAGCGAATATTTGATTTTGCTCAGATGTGGGTCGTTTTTTGGAAACGAAATCCTCGTGAACAGGACCGATCTTTTTTGACGCGTCATTCGGTCGATTGCAAAAAAATGGATAGTTTTGGGCGAATTCAGGATAATGAAAAATCTTTCGGAACAAAAAGTAACGGTTTTTTGCGATTTCTCGCCAAGCATGAACGGAACAATCCTTCACGGCATTTTTATCACCGGTTTTCTGGGAAAAGAACTGTGCTTGTTTTCGCTCACGGGGAAGAAAAGCCCGAACAAAGAGGAATTGCTTGACCGGCTGGGAGAAATTGCCCGGACGATAAAAAGCAAAGCCCCGCAAATGGTTGTTTCAACGCTCGTGCTGAAAGGTTCCCTGGAACAAAATGCTGAACGGCTGACCGAAAAATACGATTCCGTGATTTTAATCCTGAATAAACAGCAACTTTCGAAAAAGCTAAAGGCGCTTCAGGAAAGTACCATTCCATTTTTGTTTGTCGATGGCAAAACCACCGATTTAATCAGTTACAAACATGTGATATTGCCTGTCGATTACCGGAAAGAAATGAAGGAAACATCGCTGTGGGCTTCGTACCTCGGACGGTTCAACGGCGCGGAGGTGTTGGTGACTGCTGCCCTGGAGCACAACAAGGAGAATGAAACCAAGGTGAAAAAGAACCTCATTTTTATTCGGAAATTTTTGAAGAAATTACAAGTTCAACATGTATTGCAGGAAGGGCGTTCCAACAGTTGGAAGATACAGTTCGAAGCAATGAACAATGCAAATCAAGTGAATCGGGATGTTCTTATCATTCTGAGCAGTAAAAATATAACCCTCGTTGATTTGCTGATTGGGTTGCCTGAAAAGAAAATCATCAGAAAAGCAGGACGGCTCCCGGTTTTGTGCATCAACCCGTCAAAAGACATGAATATTTTGTGCGATTAACCAGGCAAAACCATTCATTCCGATATTTTTTCAGAATAAACCATCGCCAATACAGATTGAGAAGTTTCTGTGTATATTTCTGAAAGGGCTATACTGTTTCTGACGTTTATTTTGCTATTTTTACCATAACATTGTTGCTGAGAGGATTACTTTCTTTAGGGGGATTCTTTACAAAACACGTATATTGTACGATCGAAGTGAATAAATTTTTATAATTTCAGTGAACTAACAAGTTCTTGAAAAGAGAATGAAAAACAAATATAAATCATGGATGGTTGGAGTATTTCTGTTTGCAGGAACTTATAATGTTTTGGCTCAAAGCGACAGTATATCTGATTTTTCGTGGTCGGCAAATGTCGATCTGATGAGCCGGTATATATGGCGGGGACAGCCGTATGGGACGGGGCCAAGTATCCAACCCGGATTATCTGGAACATGGAAAAACCTCACTATAGGTGCTTGGGGAGCTTACGAACTTGTTTCGTCGGGAACCCAGGAACAGGAAACTGATTTTTACATCTCGCAAGCAGCGGGACCATTCACTTTTGCCGTTTGGGATTACTGGAGCTATTCGGAATCCGAACCTACCGATTTTTTCAACTATTCGAAAAATACAACTTCGCACCTGCTTGAAGCGCAGATACAGGTTTCAGGAAATGAGAAATTTCCATTTAGCCTTTTAGGAAGCTACCTTTTCTATGGCGCCGACCCCTCAAAAAGTATTTATCTCGAATTGCAATATGCTAAAAGCATTCGCGATATGGACCTGTTGCTTTTTGCAGGATATCAGGCGAAAGGGAATTATTATGCAGAACAGGCAGCTTTTGTCAATCTGGGATGCACTATTACGAAGCCAATTGCGCTTACCAAGCGTTACTCTCTTCCCTTGATTTTAAGCCTGATTGTAAACCCGGACAGGCAAAGTGTGCAACTTGTGGCAGGAATTAGTCTGTAATAACCATTGATAAATCGATGAAAAAAACCGGATTATATTACAGAATACTTTTGGTCTCAATATTGATCGGAGTGATCTTTTTCGGCGCTCTTTATGTATTGTTCATAAGTAATAAGAAAGAAGAAAGATTTATTTTCGATGAATCAAAAAAACAATTTTCAAAAGAAATTAATACAGTTCTTTCCATTTACGGAAGGGATATAACGCAAACAGTTAACGATTATACATATTGGGATGAGTTTTATGAATATGTTGACAAAAACGATACGGATTGGTTTAAAAACAACATCACGACCCTCATCGAATCGTTTCATGTCGATTATGTTGCCGTGTACGATAGCACGTTTCATTTGGTACATGAAGCATCAGGTGAAGGATTTAAGGAGCGTGGTTTAATCCCAATGGAAGCGATCAGACAGTTAGAACAAGATCGCATTCTCAATTTTTATATCTATAGGTCAAACCAAGCGTTCGAAGTAAGCAGTGCATCGATTCACCCGACAAACGACCCGACCCACAGGCTAACCCGGCCCAAAGGTTACTTTTTTGCAGTCCGCAGCTATAATCAAAACATAATGGATGATTTATCAACCATTATGGGAGCTGAAACCAGAATAATTTCAGCGTCAGATACAATTATTTCTCAGAATAAATATTCATTTTCTTCTGAATATGCTATGAACGATTGGGCAAACAGACCGGCTGCCATAATTATTTTCACAAAAAACTTCGAAAATTTAAAACTGCAAACCAGCTTTTCGTGGAATATCTTTTTAATCTTGCTTGCATTGTTGGTACTTTCGTGGGTAATCATCCGTTACTCACTTCACTACTGGATCATGCGTCCGATAAGATTAATTTTGAAAATTCTCGAAACGGACGATTCGAAACACATCGAAAAACTGAAGCAGATTTCCTTTGAATTTGAAAAACTGGGCAATCTTTTTGATCAGAATATCACCCAAAAACAAGAACTTCGGGAAGCAAAAGAAAAGGCGGAAGAAAGCGACCGGCTAAAGTCAGCTTTTTTAGCTAACATGAGCCATGAAATCAGGACTCCGATGAATGGCATAATTGGTTTTACTGAATTGCTGAAAGAACCGGGTTTAAGCCAAAGCGAACAACATGATTTTTTGAGTATTATTGAGCAAAGCGGAGAAAGGATGCTTTCTCTGATCAATGATATTGTAAATATTTCAAAAATTGAAGCGGGTCAAATGGATGTTTACTTTTCGGAAACAGATATCAACGAGCAGATGGGGTATATTTATTCGTTTTTCAAACGCGAGGCCGATCAGAAAAGTATTCATTTGATTTTGTCAAACAGGGGTGATAATGGAGAACTGGCCATCCTATCCGACAAAGAAAAAATATATGCAATACTTACCAACCTTGTTAAAAATGCCATAAAATTTACAAAGAGTGGTTTTGTTGAGTTTGGATATGAAGAAAAGAATGGATCCATCGAATTTTTTGTCCGCGATTCAGGAATAGGCATTCGTCCGGATCATTTGAAAATCATCTTCGAACGATTCCGGCGGGGAGATGAAACGCTAACCCGTAGTTACCAAGGAACCGGTTTGGGATTGTCGATTTCGAAGGCATACGTAGAAATGCTGGGGGGCCGGATATGGGTGGAAAGTGAATTGGGAAAAGGTTCGGTATTCCGTTTTACTATTCCCACGAAAGCTGTTCCGGTCAATTAAGCTGGTAAAATAACCCTGTTTTTTTTGAAGAAAGGGCAAGCAATACTTTCCATTTAAAAATGAATATCTATTTTTATACTTTCTGAACAACTGACGAAAGCAAAATGGAAAAATCAATCAATCGCCGCAATTTTATCGGAACCACAACTTCGGCCCTTGCCGGGCTCGCCATTCTGCCCAGTCATGTAATTGCCGGTCTGGGGCACAAGCCACCCAGCGACCGGTTGAATATTGCCGGTATTGGTGTCGGCGGTATGGGTTATCGCAACCTGAAGAACATGGCAAGCGAGAATATTGTCGCTCTTTGCGATGTTGACTGGGATTACGCCAACCGAAACGCCTTTAAAACCTGGCCGCTGGCAAAACAGCATAAGGACTACCGGTTGATGTTCGAACAGCAAAAAGATATTGACGCGGTGATGATTGCTACTCCCGATCATTCGCACGCGCTTCCGGCATTGATGGCCATGAAAATGGGCTATCATGTATATCTTCAGAACCCGCTCACTCACTCGGTTTATGAAGCTCGTGTTCTGGCAGAAACAGCAAAAAACTACGGGGTTGCAACCCAAATGGGGAACCAGGGCAATTCAGGTGAAGGAATCCGCCAGATTTGTGAATGGATTTGGGCAGGTGTTATCGGCGAAGTGACCCATGTTGATGCATGGACCAATCGTCCCATCTGGCCGCAAGGATTGGAACGTCCGAAAAGAGAAATGCGGATACCGAAAGATCTCAACTGGGATTTATTTCTTGGCCCGGCTGCATATCGCCCGTACAACGAAATTTATCATCCGTGGAATTGGCGGGGCTGGTGGGATTTTGGCACCGGCGCATTGGGCGACATGGCCTGCCATATTCTCGACCCGGTTTTTAAAGCGCTGAAACTGGAATACCCTTCTACCGTACAGGCCTCTTCGTCGGCCTTTAACAATGAGTCGGCGCCCAATTCAGAAATTATTACCTACGAATTTCCACGACGCGACAATCTTCCCAAAGTAGCTATGCCCGAACTGATCGTGCGCTGGTACGATGGTGGCCTGATGCCCCCGCGCCCTGCCGAATTACTCGATGGTGAACTGATGGGCGACCGCGATGGAGGATGTATCTTTTACGGAACACGGGGCAAAATCATGTGTGGCACTTATGCCCGGAACCCGCAATTGTTGCCTACCCGGGAAATGACAAATTTTACTCCGCCTACCAAATCGCTGTTGCGCATTGCTGAAGCAATGGACGGAGGCCATGAACAGGATTGGATTCGTGCATGCAAGGAAAATCGCGAAAATAGGCTGGAGGCATCGTCAAATTTTAGCTATTCGGGTCCGCTAACCGAGATGGTACTGATGGGCGTTCTTGCCGTACGGCTGCAATGTCTCAACCGAAAACTGATTTGGAACGGTCTCAACATGAGTTTCGAAAATGTATATGATAACGACCAACTGAAAGTACTTACCCGGGATGTTTTTGAAGTAGTGAACGGAAACCCGCGTTTCAACAAGGATTATGCAACTCTGCCTGCTTTGCAAACAACAGAAAGCTGGATCCGACATAATTACCGGATGGGTTGGGAACAGATTTGATAACAGTTGAGATATCTATTTTAGCGACACTTCTATTTTATACTCCGGAACCCGCAATTGCTCTGGCAAATTCTTCAAGTCGGCAGTAGAAACACGTACCGACGATTCCGGAAGTCCCTGTATTGTAATCAAAAAATCACGAATTTGCTGGTTGCGCTGTTCAAGCAAAGCAGCAAACCGGCTATCGACCCGTGAGGCTGCAATAAACTGTTGACATGCTTTTCCCATACCCAGCGAATCGAACGCTGGAACACGCTGCCGAACAAAGGATTCAAACCCGGGAGCTGCGTTTTCCGAGGTTGTTGCTTCCTGTGTCCTGTAATCTTCTTCAGCTAATTTTACGGCCAATTTTTCCTTTTCGGCGTCTACATTGGTATGTTGAGTCATCTGAACCACCAGATCTGTCTTCTTCTTTAAGATGGTTGCCAGCGAAACCAGTTCCGATTTCTGCGATTGAGTTAATGAATCCTGTGCCAGTTCAAAACGCACACGTTCCATGCTCTCGGGATTTGTCCCGGCCAGTCCGGCTAACGCTTTAAAAGGCGAAGCTGCAGTTTTTACCATCAGGTTGGCAAAGGTTTTCCATATCAGTTTGCCCAACTTGAACTGCGGATTCGATGGATTACCGCTCACCGGCATATCGATATTGATGATGTCGTTCATATCTTTCATGACATACAATGCCAAGCGTACCGGCGCTTTAATGATGCCCGTCGTGTCTTTTGTACGTTTTCCAAACTCCAATTCTTCAACCCTGATTTTATTTTGATTGGTCAGCGACGTTGGGCTCATCTTTAATTGCAGGTCGTAGTTGAACCAGCCCTGTGTGATGGGCGAAGCAATGTAATATTCCGAATACGGCGAAAAGCTAACCAGATCGAGACGTTTCAATTTGCCGTTAAACTCAACATTCATTGGATTCATCATGTTCAGCAAGGTATTGCCTTCAATTGTTCCCCGGTTGTTCAGTTTGGCCGAGAATGTCATCGGAATCTGTTCTGCGCTTTCAGTCAACCCGATCGTTGTTAAGTTCAGATCGTTCACCAAATAGTTAAACGGGCGGTTCATCGTATTATCTGCAATTGAAATTTCGCCGTTGTTTATCCGGAGGGTATCAATGGAATATGTCGTTTCCAGTTCTTCTGACGTTGAATCGGCCTTTGCTGCGGCAATCGAATCACCCCGGAAATAGGGCAGGAAAAACCGTTCGAGGTTGGTCATATCTTTATCGCGAACAACCAGTAAATTCGGACGGTCTACCTCAATTTTGGCGAACCCGAAGTGAAACGTTTTTAGGTTGATATCGGCAATGCGAACCCGGGCTTCAGGAGTCGAAAATATCTCCTGCGAACGGCCGTCTTTAGCCGAAAAATTGGTCATTTTTCCCTCGCCTGTTACTGTCATGTTCATCACTTCCTTTATGTCTCCTGAAATTTGTATTGTCGAAGTAAGCAGGCCTTTCATCGATTCAATGTCTATATAATCTTTCAGGTAACCGGCAACCGGGCTTACCGATACATCGGTTGTTTTCACATCAATCCGGTACGTGTTTTTTTGATTGTCGACCAACGCTTTCATCTCAACCAAGCCACGTTCGCCCATGTTAAACATAGCGCCCACGTCCGATTTGTTATTGTTCCAGGCAATCAAAGGCAATTCAAGGTGTAGGTTTTTAAAATCCAGACGGTTGTTCATCGACACATCGATATATACAAGTTTTCCACCCGTCAGTTTGATATTGTAAATACTGAATTTTAGTAATTTTTCAATTGAATCGGGTTTGGCAACAGCTGTGCTGTCTTCGGACTGAAGCATGTCGTCGAAATTAAACTGTTCGCCATTCCGAATAATTTGTACGTGTGGCTGGTCGAGCCTGATTTCAGATAAAGAATATTCGCGACCCAGCAATTTCCACGGGCTGAAATCGATATACAGTTCGTGGAACGAAACGAAGCTGTCGACTTTGTTCTCCTCGTAAAGCACGACATTTTTGGCTTGTACCGATACTTTTGCGTAATTGAAATGCAGCTCGCTGATGTCGAGTTTTCGCCCAACCAACGATTCGCTGTTTTTTACCAACCAGTTTTTTACCAGTGTCGACAAGAAAAACAGAAAAACGCACACAATCAGAATAATAATCCCGGAAATCAGATATCGTTTCTTTAACCGCTTCATGATAAATTTTTCATAAAGATAATACCTAAATTCCTTCGGTTATTTTCACAAATCGAAATGAATCGGATGTTTTTTATAATTTGTATCCAATGCGCTGGAAATTATATGCAATCGCTAAAAAGTAAAAAACCACACTCAACGGATGTGGTTTTTTACTTTTTATAATTTTTAGATTTAAAATCTGGTTGAGAATCGAAGGACAAATCATCGTGTAAATCGACAGAAAGTTCTTCTGATTCAGTTGATGAGGTATCGTTATAGTTTCTTATAGCCAACTCTTGATAAATATCGTTCTCTGGCTTCTTTCGGATCAGCATCGATTGCTATATAAATTCGGGTGCGGCCATCAATAACAACTTCCTGCAACTTCCTTAAGTCAACAGACTTAATTTCATTCGGTTTCTTTTCATACATACAATTATTCCTTTCTATTTATTCAATATTTAATTCTCTGATCTGCTAAAACTTTAAAGATAGGCTAAAAATCTGGTAATCACGCTTTTTATTTGCCCGATTGAGGAAATGCTAATGCAGAGTTAAGATACAGCCTGGATTTTATCCCACGAATCTTGCTTCCCGGTTTTATCGGATGTGATGAATTCTTATCCTGAATTGTGTAATGCTTTCACGGAATTTTAATCGTACCTTTAGCCAGAATATTGATTTTCTGACTTATAAAACTTTTATCTACACTTTTTGCAAACCTTTTTTTTCTGGGGATAGTTGTCTGCAATAGTCAATATTATACTTGGTTTATTCACTTAAATATTATAAAATGGCACAAGGATTTGATCTTGCTTATTGGAATAAAATCAAAATGGACCTTAAAAAAGAATATCCGCAACTGACTGAGGCTGATTTGTTCTGGAGGGATGGTTCGGAAGAGGATATGTTGAGTATTTTATCAATTAAACTGATGAAAACAAAGAAAGAATTGGAAGCAATTCTTGAAAAATACGCATCTGAATCATCTAATTATTAATCTTCAAAAAAAATCAAAATGAACTATTTGTATTTAATAATTCCTGCGGCATTTTTATTTCTGGCAGGAATACGAATTGTACGGCCAACTCAGCGTGGTCTGATTGAGCGGCTCGGAAAGTATCATCATTTTGCAAATCCTGGTTTTCATTGGGTTATCCCGATAATCGACAGGTTGTTTATGATAAATGTTACCGAACAAATGGTGGATGCTGAACCCCAGGAAATAATTACAAACGACAACCTGAATGCCCGGGTCGATGCCCAAGTATATTTCCGGGTGAAATCGGATGAAGACAGCGTTAAAGGTTCAATCTACAATGTGAATAATTACAGGTGGCAGATCGTGAATCTTGCGCGTACAACGCTTCGTAATATTATAGGTACGCTGACGCTTAAATCGGCCAACAGCGAGCGCGGAAAGATCAATGCCGAGTTGTATAAAACGCTTCATACCGAAACCCAAAGCTGGGGAATTGAAATTGTTCGTACTGAATTGAAGGAAATTGATCCGCCGAAAGATGTGCAGGAAACCATGAACAAAGTGGTGAAAGCCGAGAATGAAAAAATTGCCGCGATCGACTCTGCCACGGCGGCCGAAACGGTTGCCGACGGTGTGAAACGTGCCAAAATAAAGGAAGCTGAAGGTTTCAAACAATCGAAAATATTGCATGCCGAAGGAGAAGCCGAAGCCATCCGGCTGGTGAACGAAGCGGCCGATAAATATTTTGTTGGAAATGCTCAGCTATTGCGGAAGCTCGAAGCGATGGAAGTATCGCTCGAAAAGAATGCAAAAATTGTAATTCCAACCGGGACCGAACTGGTTAATATTATTGGTGAAATGGCCGGGATTGTTCCAATTGACAAAAAATAAAGGAAAAAGGAAGAATTAATTTAACACAAAAAGGAATTTTTTCAGTATTCTTTTGTAAAAAATTAATATCCCGATTATTAAGTGTACCTTGTGCCCATTAATTTATATTTTATATCATGAATAAAGGAACAGTAAAGTTTTTTAACGAATCAAAAGGATTCGGATTTATTAAAGACGCAGATTCAACAAAAGAGTATTTCGTTCACTCAAACGGTCTTAAAGACAGTATCAGAGAAAACGACGAAGTTACTTTTGATCTTGAAGAAGGACGAAAAGGTTTAAATGCAGTTAATGTTAGAATAGCATAATAATATTTTGAACATTTAAAATTTTGGGCCTCACTGTTTTAGTGAGGCTTTTTTTTGTCAGCATTTTTCGCTTAGTTCGAGCCAGCGCATTTCTTTTTCATCCAGAATTTCAGATATTTCAGCAAAGCGCTGCGATTGGTTCAGCAATTCATCGTTCGATAATTCGCCGGAATTTAAAGCCGCTTCAATTTCTTTTTTTTCTTTTTCGAGCGCCGGAATTTCGGTTTCCAGTTGTTCGAATTCCCGTTTTTCGTTGAAACTGAGTTTTTGTACCCGGCTTTTCGGTTTTTCTTTATTTTCTGAAGGAATGGGCGAAGCGCTTGCTTTTTCCTTTTGCTCGTCGTCCAGTTGCTTGTTCCTGAAAATGGTGTAATTCCCCGGGAAATCGCGGATGGTCCCGTTTCCTTCGAAAACAAACAGGTGATCGACAATTTTATCCATGAAATAACGGTCGTGCGAAACAATGATTACCGAGCCGCTGAACCCGGCCAGGTAGTCTTCCAACACATTCAAGGTTATGATGTCGAGGTCGTTGGTGGGCTCGTCGAGGATCAGAAAATTCGGGTTTTGCATCAGTACCGTGCATAAATAGAGACGGCGTTTTTCGCCTCCGCTCAATTTTTCGATCAGGTTGTACTGAGTTTCCGGGGGAAAAAGAAAATGAGTGAGCAACTGCGAAGCCGTAAAACTTTTACCATTGTCGAAATTTACCACTTCGGCAATTTTCTTAACCACATCAATTACTTTTTCGCTTGGGTTGAAATCTATTCCATCCTGCTGGTAATAGCCAATGCGGATGGTTTGTCCAACTTCGATGGCGCCTTTATCGGGCTTTAGGAAGCCGGTGAGCAGGTTCAGAAACGTCGATTTCCCGCTTCCGTTTTTGCCGATGATCCCCACTTTTTCGTAGCGTGCAAATTTGTAGCTGAAATCTTCAATCAGTTTTAAATCGCCAAAACTTTTGCTGATATTATCGATGTCGATGATCTTTTTTCCCGTTCGCGCCGATTGAAATCCCAGTTCCAGGTCTTTTGTTTTCAGGTTGAGCGAGGCGGCCGATTTCAGTTCCTCTACCTGATCCATGCGGTATTTTGCTTTGTGCCCACGGGCTTTGGGCATTCGCCGTGCCCATTCGAGTTCGGTGCGTAAAATATTTTTGGCTTTGTCGATACCAGCTTGGAGCATTTCCATCCGTTCAGTACGTTTTTCCAAAAAATAAGAATAATTGCCTTTGTAGCGGTATATCGAATTGGAATCCATTTCCAGAATTTCGTCGCAAACACGGTCGAGAAAATACCGGTCGTGGGTGACCATGAACAAAGTACTATTGGTTTTTTCGAGGTAATTTTCCAGCCATTCGATCATTTCCAGGTCGAGATGGTTGGTCGGCTCGTCGAGCAGCAGGATGTCGGGTTCGTTAATGAGTACATTGGCCAGCGCAATCCGTTTTTGCTGCCCGCCCGAAAGCTCGCCTATTTTCTGATCGTAATCGGTAATTTTTAGTTGTGTGAGTATTTGTTTTACTTTTACTTCCACTTCCCAGGTCTGGTGTTTGTCCATCAATTCGGAATAATGCGAGATGGCCTCTTTGTCTTCGTGTAAAACTGCTTCTTCAAATTTGCTGATTATTTGCAGTCTTTCGTTATTCGAACGGAAAACCTCGTCGAATACGGTGGCTTCATAATTCCAATCATGGTCTTGTTTCAGGTAGCCCACTTTCAGTCCGCTGGTGATGGTGATTTTCCCGGCATCCGGGCTGTCGTTACCGGCAAGCAGTTCCATCAGCGATGTTTTTCCAACTCCGTTTTTTGCAATAAGCGCAACTTTTTGTTTCTGGAAAATGGTGAACGATATATTTTCGAACAGTACTAAATCGCCGTAACGTTTCGATAAATTTTCAGCCTGTAAATATGGGATCATCGTAAAATTTTTGACAAAAGTAACAAATATCGGCAAACCGGGTGATTGGTGAAAAATGGCAGATAAAAAGTATTTGGTTTTTGGGAGTGACTGAAAAGGTCAGGATTTAAAAATAGGCTCAATCTCATTTGTGTAAAGCGGGATGGAAACGTGGAAGTTGCTTCCTTTTCCTTTAGTGCTGTTGAGCCAGATACGGCCGTTGTTCCGCTCCACAAACTCTTTACAAACCGCTAATCCAAGTCCTGTGCTTCTTTCGCCCCAGGTGTCCGGTTGTTGTTTTTGGTCGTTAATATCAAAAATAATATCCTGAATGTTTTCAGGGATACCAATTCCGGTATCCGATACTTGAACAATAACCTGTTTGTCTTCAATGCGATGACGAATGTTTATCATTCCTCCATCGTGGGTGAATTTTACCGCGTTGTTGATCAAATTGCGAAAAACTGTTTTAATAGTAGCATTATCCGCAAAAATCTCAATATTGTCAGAAATCTTCAATTCAAACTTAATATTTTTCTGAATCAGATTTTCCTCAAATACGGAAATCGTTTCCTGAAGAATGGTCTTCAAATTGAATCTGCCTGGAACGAACCTTATTTTCCCAGCTTGGCTGCTGGCCCAGCTTAAAAGATTATCGGTTAGCTGAAGAACCTGGGTGTTCCGCTGGCTGAGTTTGTCAATTAATTCTTCTGACATTTGTTGATCGTTCCGGTCGAATGCCATTTTTAAAAGCACCCCGATATTCGAAATAGATGCAAGTGGGCTTCGCAAATCGTGGGCAATAATGCTGAAAAGTTTATTATGGGTATTTATGGAAATTTCAAGTCGCTTGTTTTGATCCTGAATTTGTTTTTTTTGCAATTCAATCCGATGATTTTCCTGAAGCAATACGCGATTGGTTCTTTTTACGTATAGAAATAATACGATCAGAATAGCCATGATAAAAACCAGTATTCCCATTCCGGCAACCATAAACATTTCCCTGTTTTGCCGAGCTTTGGCTTCTTTTTCAAGCAGGGCGATTTGAACATCCTCATTAAATTGGTTAAATTTTAGGGTATCGGTGATGCCATTTTTTAATTGTGTTTTATTTTCGGATGGAGGATTTGAAAAGGAATACTGGCACACCTGAATAATCAGTGCAAGTGAAAATAACAAGTATACCGGACGTTTTATCATGAATGGGTGATTTGAACTTTTGATGAGTAAAAATAGAAAAAATATAAAAGAAAAAAACTTATTCGTTTTTTTGTGCAAAAACAGTTTAATCGTTGGGCTATTCTTGTCGGATTGAATAGAAACTGTATTTTTATGAAAGTTAAAAAAGTGGAATTATGCGGAAAAGAGAACTTTTTGAGAAAGTGATTGCCTGGTTTCAGAAAGAAATGCCAGTTGCCGAAACGGAGCTGGACTACGGAAGCCCTTTCGGGCTACTGGTTGCCGTTATTTTGTCGGCGCAGTGTACCGACAAGCGGGTGAACCAGATCACTCCCGATTTGCTGAAACGTTTTCCTACAGCCGAAAAAATGGCAGAGGCCGAGCCTGCCGAAGTTTTCGATTATATAAAAACCTGTTCGTACCCGAATAATAAATCGAAGCACCTGGTCGGGATGGCAAAAATGCTGGTTGCGGAATTTGGTAGCATGGTTCCCGACGATGTCGACTTGTTACAAAAACTACCTGGAGTGGGACGAAAAACAGCCAATGTAATTGCATCGGTTGTTTACAACAAGCCGGCAATGGCTGTCGATACGCATGTTTTTAGGGTGGCTGCACGGATTGGGTTGACCACCAATGCAAAAACTCCTTTGGAGACCGAGAAGCAACTAATGAAATATTTTCCGGAAGAATTGGTGCCTTTGGGACATCACTGGCTGATCTTGCACGGGCGATATGTTTGTCTGGCCCGTAAACCCAAATGTGGACAATGCGGCTTGAATAGTTTATGTAAGTACAATAAAAACAGGGAGAACAGGGAAGGTCAACATTTGGTTACCAACAGCAATTAAAATTGGAATTGATATTTGTATTATTATTAAACTTTATACTTTTGCAACTAATATTTTAACTCAAAACGAAGAATTATGGCTTATAAGATTTCAGATGAATGCATTGCTTGCGGTACTTGTATTGATGAGTGCCCGGTTGAAGCAATAAGTGAAGGCGACATCTATAAAATTGACGCTAGCATATGTACCGATTGCGGCTCATGTGCCGAAGTTTGTCCGACTGAAGCAATACATCCCGAATAATATATTTCGGATTGTATAAATATTTTTAGCCCGGTTCTTTTGAAGTCGGGCTTTTTTTTGCCCGGGTGTTGCAACTTCTTGGTATTGTTTTTGTCTTTTTAAAACGAAACCAAATTATTGCAGCCATGAAAAAAGTTCATCCAATCATATTCTTTTTTATTCTTCTCTTTATCACGTCTTCTTCGCTTGGTTCATCTTCTAAATTTTTTCCTGTACAGAATGTATCAGGAAACAGTATCGTCGAAGAAGAGAAATTAATTTCTGTAAAAAGATTGTATCCCAATCCGGTAAAAGATAAACTTACCGTTGAATTTTTTGTGAAAACGGAGGGAGAACTGATCGTGAAAATTTATGATATTCTGGGAAATGAAATAATTAAAAAGAACGTGTTTGCTGATCATCCAGGACAGAACACATTCTCCTTCGATTTTTCTGATTTACGTTCAGGAATTTATATTCTGAAAGCAGTAAAAGGAAAAGATGCTGTTTCGGTACGTATTAAGAGGCAATAGCTTGAAAACATCCGCTATTTTTGGGACTATTGCGTCAGGTGAAAAGTAAATTGTGCTATTTTTGCCTTGAAACACATTACTAATATTAAATTCAAATTTTTTAATTATGTACCTAAAAACTAAACTGAGCAAGATTTTTGCTTTCTTTTTCCTTTCATTTTTTGTATTTGGTTTTTCAGCTATTTCCTCGAATAAAGTTGCTAAAAAAGAAATTGGCATTCAGTTGTATTCGGTTCGCGAAGCGATGAAAACCGATGTGGCTGGCACAATCGAGAAATTGGGAGCAATGGGTTACAAAACAGTTGAACCTGCCGGTTATTCCAATGGAAAGTTGTATGGAATGGATCCTGCAGCTTTTAAAGCGTTGGTCGAAAAAAATGGTATGAAAGTTATTTCTTCACATTGTAACGGACCGGTTCCTTCAAAAGAAAACTGGAACGAAACTATGGCTTGGTGGGATCAATGTATTGATGCCAATAAAGCTGCCGGCGTTAGTTACATTGTACAACCTTCGATGAATAAAATCGCCTACGAAAGTTTGGCCGGGTTAAAATTGTATTGCGATTTATTTAATGCCGTTGGCGAAAAATGTGCAGCGAAAGGCATCAAATTCGGATATCACAACCATGCCGGAGAATTTAAAGAACTGGAAGGCCAGATTATTTACGATTTCATGTTGAAAAATACCGATCCGAAAAAAGTTTTCTTCCAGCTTGATCTTTACTGGATTGCCGAAGGCGGGAAAAAAGCGGTTGATTATTTCAACGCGTACCCCGGACGTTTTACTTTGTACCATGTGAAAGATGAAAAAGAACTGGGCGAAAGCGGTAAAATGGATTTCGAATCTGCATTTAAAATGGCAAAAAAAGCCGGAATGAAGCATTATATCGTTGAAGTTGAACGATACAATTTCGATCCGATTGTGAGCGTTCAGAAAAGTATCGATTTCATGATGAATGCAAAATATGTAAAATAAATTTTTGATTTTCTTGAAAGAGAGGTTGCCTTTGTTGAAAAGGGCAACCTCTCTTTTTTACAAGATATTTGTCTTTTCCTGAAGAAATATTTTCAATTCGCCCGAAACAAGAGGACTTAATTCTTTCCAAACTTTTTTGTGATAGTCATCGATCCACTGAATTTCTGAGGCTGACATGAGTTTTGTTTCAATCATCCGTGTATCGATGGGGAAGAGGGTGAGTGTTTCGAAGCCCAAAAATTTGCCAGACGAGGTGGTTTCCTTCTCAATGCAAGCCATCATGTTCTCGGTGCGGATGCCGTATTCTCCTTCCCTGTAAAAGCCTGGTTCGTTCGACAGTACCATACCTGCTTTTATCGTCTGGTTGTTAAAATCCGGGCGAATACTCACCGGCCCTTCGTGCACATTCAGAAAAAAACCGACTCCGTGACTGGTTCCGTGCCCGTAATTCATTCCGTATTTCCAAAGCGCTTTGCGGGCCAAAATATCGAGATGGCAACCGGCAGTGTGTTCCGGAAAAATTGCTTTTGAGAGTGCGATCATGCCTTTCAATACAAGTGTGAAATCAGTTTTCTGCTGATCGGTTGGTGTACCCAAAGCAATGGTGCGGGTGATGTCGGTAGTTCCATCCAAATAATGCCCGCCAGAGTCGAAAAGCAGGATGCCGTCTTTTTCGATTTCCATCGCATTGTTTTCCTGAACATGCAAATGAACCATTGCACCGCGTTCCCGGTAACCAATAATCGGATAAAAACTGTCGCCTTTAAATTTGGGTTGTTTTTGCCTGAACTGGTTTAGTTTAATAACCAAATCGTATTCCGTAATTTTCTCGTTGCCAACCGTGTTTTCGAGCCAGTGCCAGAATTCGATCAGGGCAACGCCGTCTTTTTTCATAGTTTCGCGGATATTGGCAATTTCAGTAGCGTTTTTTTGCGCTTTCAGAAGGCAGGGAATGGAAAGCGCTTCCACGATTTTGCAGGATTCCGGAATGGACGAAACAATGGCGCAGTTTGTTTTATCGCCATCGATATAAATTTGTTCTGAAGTTTTTATTTGTTGCAGGAAACTGAATATTGACGGGTATTCTCGGATCAGAATACCTTCCTCTTCAAGTTGTGCTTTTAAAACGGACGGCAGTTTTTCCGGGTTGATGAACAGAATTGCCTGTTGTTTGCCGATCAGCGCATAACTTAGAAATACCGGATTGAATTCGATGTCGTTTCCCCGAAGGTTAAAAGTCCATGCAATGTCGTCAAGCGCTGTCAGAATATGCCAGTCGGCGCCTTTTGATACGAGTTTTGTACGAATTCTGGCAATTTTATCTGTTCGGCTTTCTCCCGTGAATTTTAGCTCATGTTCAACGATTTCATCTTTGGGAAGAGCAGGGCGATTGTCCCATATTTCATTCAGTAAATCGCCGGTATCAATCAGCTTGATTGATGCTTGTGAAAAACGGGTTGACATGTTTTTGTATAGGCTGAACGGTAGACATTCGGGATTGAACCCCACGATAAAATTTGTCGGAATTTTCGAAATTAACCAACTGGCTACGTCGGGTGTTTCGGGCAAACGAGCTTTCATCAGTTGAATGCCGGTTCCTTTTAGTTCGTTTTCAGCCTGAATAAAATACCGTGAATCGGTCCATAGGGCAGCTTCATTGAGCGTGATTGCCAGCCATCCGTACGAACCGGTAAAACCGCTGATAAATGCGCGCGTTTGCCATCGTCCGGGCAGATATTCGCTCATGTGCGGATCGGAACCGTGAATGTAAAAGGCCTGGATACCTTTTTTTACCATTTGTTGCCGGAGTTTCTCAATCCTTTTTTTTATCATTTTTCCTGAATTGAATGACCTTGTGTACAATATTTTTCATTGATATGGCAGGCAATGTACTCATGTCCAGTTCTTCCGGATAAATGTATTGGATTGCCGAAATATCGTCCATCGGGGTGATTGCCACTTGATGATCGATTTCTGCAAAAAAAGCAAGATCGGTAGTGAATACGGAAAGACCGGAATATTTGTACTCGTTGGGAAAGGAACAAAAATATTGTAGGGAAAGGATGTCCACTCCAAGTTCTTCTTTTATTTCTCTTTTTACTGCCTGCTCTGCCGATTCCATCGGGTCGACAAAACCGCCTGGAAGATCCAGTTTTCCTTTATCGGGGTTCACCGCACGGCGGGTGAAAAGCATTTTCCCTTCATTGTTAAAAATAATTGCAGCAACTGCCGCTGCCGAATTCACATAGAACTCGAAATTGCAGTTGCTGCAACGAAACGACCTTGCTCCGGTAATTTTAAATTCAGGAGAACCGCATTTTGGGCAGAATTTAAATACCCGGGACGGGTGTGTTTCGGAATACATAGTTATTTGTTTGAAATGATTTCCTGTGATTTCAGCCAGTTGATAAACAAATTGGGCCAATTACTTACCGGGAGACCGGATTCTTTCATGCCAAAACCGTGACCTCCTTTGCTGAAGATGTGCATTTCTGCAGGAACTTCATATTTTTTCAATGCCAGGTACATCTCAACTGAATTTTGTGGTGGAACCCCTTTATCGTCATCGGCAAGGATGAAAAAAGTTGGAGGAGTATCCGCTGTAACCTGCCGTTCGTTCGAATATCTTTCCACTAGTTCCCATTTATTCCCTTCTCCAATCAGGTTCTTGCGCGATCCCATGTGTCCCCATTCTTCATTGAACGTTACTACCGGGTAAAGCAGCAGCATAAAATCGGGGCGACAGCTAAATTTTGCAATTGGGTCGCTGGCCTGCACGTTGCCTGCATCGAAATGAGTCCCGGCAGTGGAGGCAAGGTGCCCGCCAGCCGATGATCCGGCAATACCTATTTTATTTGGGTTGATATTCCATTCGGCGGCTTTGCTGCGTACAAGGCGGATGGCCTGTTGGGCGTCCATCAACGGAATTTTATGATTCCCGTAAGGAAGCCTGTATTTCAGTACGATGCCTGCAATGCCGTTCTTTTTCAGGAATTCAGCAATCTGGTAGCCTTCGTGTTCAATGGCTTCAATCCAGTAGCCTCCGCCCGGGCAAATGACTATGGCCGCGCCTGTGCTTTTTTCTTTTTCGGGAAGATAAACGTAAATTTCTGCTTCCGAAATGTTCTCAATTCTCTGGATCCCATCCACCCACGAACGTTCTTTTCCCGGAGGAGTATTTTTTTCGGGTGTCCCGTTGGGCCAAACCTTTAGGCTAAAATCCTGTGCTGTTAAATTGCTCATGAGGATTAGAAAAATCAGATTAATAAATAATTTCTTCATTGTTGGTTGGTTTTTATTTTTTCGGTAATTATGTTGAAGAAAAGACTGTTTATGTTTTGGTTATTGTCTGCTATTTTGTTTTCTGTCCGACAAAATAGTGTTCTTTTTCGCTGAAAAGTATATTAAACGTAGTAAGTGAACCGTACGCACGGGTAATATATTGATGAAGGTCAACTTTTTCTTCGTCAGTCAGCTTTTCATTACTGTTGATATTTTGCTCCAGAACGCGAAGCCGGTCGCGTACCATCACAATTTTGTGGAAAAATGTTTCAATCGGGATTTCTTTTGACTGAAGATTGGGGTTGGCCGGTTGCAGAAGCATTGTGCCTCCGTTCCATTTTTCGCCCATTGGCACTACTTCCTGAAGCATGGCATGTTTGTCGAGTACGTATTCCAGTACTTTCTCAATTTCTTTCAGGGTCAGTGAATTTTTTGGAGCGCTGGCCGCTTCTTCCAGAACTTCAAGATCCGGGTTGCTCTTGGTTATTTCAATTTTACCGCCCTTTTCGAAGAAAATTTCATAGCTGGTAATTTTGTCTTTGCTGATAATTCCTTCGCCGTAGCGCGGATGTTCTACACGGGTTCCGATACTTAGTTCAGTCATGGTTCATTTATTTTTAATCGAAGCATAAAAGTAAAAAATCTATCCAATGAAACGAGCTAAAACAAAAAGATATAATGAGAATTTGTTTAAAGTTGACCCCAGGTTTATAGGTTCCTCTTCATTTCTAAATATCAAATAACGAACAAGAAACGAGGAATATTGAAATATCACAAATGCGCTGCAAGCGAGTTCCTTGTTTCTTATTTTGTGTTTCTTGTTGATGCCCAACTTTTGACAACTTTATAGACAAAAAATAGTTGGTAAAAAGCTCTGGAGGTTCAGTTTTTTCGATCAATAGAAGGAGATTAACTGAAATGTGTTTCGATTAACTTTTTTTTCAAAAAGATGATAAGAACGTTATGTTGGGCCTACCAATGTTTGGATGTTATAGGTTGGGGATTCAAAATTGGAAGCAGCGTTTTAAGTGTAAATCTTGTGGTATCTTCTTTATCCGGGTCAATAAATGAGTTACTCAATCAAACCGATTTATATGGTTTAGACAATGGATTCTTTTGAAGCAAACATTGGAAGTTATTTCAGAAAAGAGTGGATATTCGACTTGCACCCTCAAACATTTCTTTCACCAATACTTATCTTCTCCGCCCAAACGAAGTGTTTTTCCATCAGAGAAAGTAAATCTGCTAATTGATGGAACCTACTTTGGTAAAGATTTATGCTTGATTGTGTATCGGGATAACACTAGTTTACACAGCTCTATCGGCTTGGCAACGGAGGGAAATACCAGGAAATAAAACAGATTCACATCGAAACGAGAGTCTCTTATTCTCCTGATAAATCATATTGCTCACAAGTTACTCCTCCGCATTGCTTGTTTCCTGTTCTGATTGATCATCGTGTTAAAAAAAAATGATCATTTTCACTAATTATTTTTGGCACCATTGCCGCTGTTTCATTAATCTCAATCTTAATGCCGGTTGCTCGTTTTGCTAGAAATGTTCAATCGGTTGTTCCTTTTTGAATATTATACAAGTAGCTGAATTTGATCTCGTAGAACTTCGTGCGATTGAACACCGACGCCTTTCCAGCGAATTTCTCCATTTTGAAAAATCAGCAGGGCCGGAATACTTTGAATCCGGTATTTTGATGCAATGACAGGGTTGCGGTCGACATTTACTTTCAGAATGCGGATATTGTCTTTAAAATGATCTTTAACTTCTTTTAAAATGGGAGACATCATTTTACAGGGGCTGCACCAGTCTGCATAAAAGTCGACCAGTACCGGCTTGTCAGAGTTGATTATATTTTGAAAACGATCATGCATCTTTCTTTCGTTTTTTAATGAAATCCAAAATTATATCGCCTGCCAGATAGCCAAGAACAGCACCCCACAAAACGGTATAATACCAAACCGATTTTATCGGACACGTTCCGCTGGTACACCCTATAAAATACCAGTACAAAAAACCACCCATTGCCCCAGTAAGTGAAAACACTATTTTAGGCCACCATCTCTTCATCTTTTGCATGTTTTGTTTTTCAATATAAAACACGCTTCTGCCTGAATAGTTTTTCTGGTTCGTTCAATTAATGTGATTGGTTATCGATTATTTTGATGGGGAAGGCATAAAAAAAGCAAAAGCCGGAAAGTAACCGGCTTGCTATTCTGAGCGGGAGACGGGATTCAAACCCGCGACCCTTAGCTTGGAAGGCTAATGCTCTATCGACTGAGCTACTCCCGCAACTTTACAAATTCCAAACTAAAATATTCAAATTCCAAAATTTTGGGCTTTGGATTTTTAATATTTGAAATTTGATTTTTTGTGGGGAGAGCAGGATTCGAACCTACGAAGGCATACGCCAGCAGATTTACAGTCTGCCCCAGTTGGCCACTTTGGTATCTCCCCAAAACAATATTGAAATTTTCGAATTACAGAATTTGGGGATTTTTTAACTTCTCACCATTCTGAAATTTCATAATTCGAATATTCCATAATTCTTTTGAGCCGAATCTCAGATTCGAACTGAGGACCCCGAGATTACAAATCACGTGCTCTGGCCAACTGAGCTAATTCGGCTTATCTTCATTCTAAAAAAAGAACTCATAAAAGTGGGTAAGCCCCCTGTGTCGCACCGCTCAACTACTTACCCTTGCTGCCTTCCGACCCTGGGGGAATTCAGCAGGAGCTGGTCGCACAGGACTTACCCGGCGACAAAAGTATACATTTTTGCTTTCCATCCAAATTTAAAATACTTCGTCCGGTAATTTTTTCACAGCATCGGAAACTAATTGATTAGCGTTCAAGAAAATATTTCTGTAACTTTTCTGAAATTTTTTTTAATCTGTGATTATTTCAGCCGAAATGAGGCAAGCATAAATTTTTAAAATATATTTGTCAAACTCATCCAAAAAAATGTCTTATCATGGAACAAAACAACGTATCTCCTTTGAAATCGGCCTTAACTTATGGAATCTACATGGCCATCATCAGCATTGTAATCACATTGATTATTTGGGCAACCAGCCTGATTGAATCGCTTGGATTGATGGGGGCATCTCTTATCGGATTGATTAATCTGGTTATCACGGTCGTTTTGTTGATTGTTTTTACAAAACTTTATCGCGATAATTTACTGGGAGGCACAATTACTTTTGGAAAAGCTTTTTCCTTTGGCGTCTTGATTGTTGTTTGCAGTTCGCTAATTACCGGTTTATTCAGTTATATCCTGTATAAATTTATCGATCCAGGTTACATGGAGCGTATTATGACCATGATGCAGGAAAAAATGTATCAGATGTTTGCCAACAGGGGAATGTCGGAAGAGCAGATTGATGCAGCCATGCGTGCATTCGAGGAAAAAGGAATTCCATCGCCGCTGGAATCTGTACAGTCAGCCTTGTTGGGCGGAGTGATTGGCGGTGCAGTTATGTCGCTGATTAGTGCGGCAATCGTAAAAAAGAACGTGCAAAAAGAAGATGCTTTTGAGGAAGCAATGGAAGAAGTAAAAAACGAAGAATAACAGATAGAGTTGTGAGTTATGAGTATTGAGTTGCGAGCCGTTAGTCTAAAATCTGTAATCTGTCATTGCGGCTGCTGTCTTACTACTAACAACTTTTTACTAAATCAATCATATAGCATGGATATTTCCGTAGTTGTGCCCCTTTATAACGAAGAAGAATCGCTTTCAGAGCTGGCTTCGTGGATTTCAAAAGTAATGGATGAAAATAACTTCAGCTACGAAGTCATTTTTGTTGACGACGGAAGCAACGACCGTTCGTGGCAGATTATCCGGGAAATCCATCAGGCAAACGAAAACTTCAAAGGCATAAAATTCAGGCGTAACTACGGAAAATCGGCAGGTTTATATTGTGGTTTTGCCAAAGCGCAGGGCGACGTGGTAATCACCATGGATGCCGATTTGCAGGACAGTCCCGATGAAATTCCGGAATTGTACCGCATGATTACCGAAGAGAAGTTCGATCTGGTTTCGGGCTGGAAGAAAAAACGGCACGACCCGCTTTTCAGTAAAAACCTGCCCAGTAAATTTTACAACTGGACAGCCCGCCGCATGTCGGGTATCAAACTGCACGACTTTAATTGCGGACTGAAAGCCTACCGGAAACAGGTAATTAAAAGCGTTGAGGTGTACGGCGAAATGCACCGCTACATTCCTGTACTTGCCAAATGGGCAGGTTTCAAGCGCATTGGCGAAAAAGTAGTTCACCATCAGGAACGCAAATACGGGATTACAAAATTTGGCATCGAACGTTTCATTCGTGGCCCGCTCGACCTGCTTTCTGTTATTTTCATTTCGAAATTTGGCAAACGCCCCATGCACGTTTTTGGGTTACTTGGAACCCTCATGTTTCTCGTAGGCATCGCTTCTTCCCTTTGGCTGGGCGGACAAAAACTATACTATACGTTGCACAATATTGCTTTTCAGCGGGTTACCCAAAGCGCTTATTTTTACCTGGCGCTTACTGCCATGATCATTGGAACCCAGCTTTTTCTTGCGGGTTTCCTGGGCGAAATGATTTCCAGAAGTTCGGCAGAAAGGAACTCCTATCAGATTGAAACGGAAACGGAAGATTAATGTACTGAAAATCTTTATTCTGAAACCCCCGATTTATAATTATTCACCTTCAAAGCCAACGTCAGAGCTATGATTTATACGAAAGTAAGTTTTACAATTACTCCCGATAACGAAGCCAACCGCGAAATACTGGTTGCCGTTTTATCTCAAACCGAGTTTGAAAGTTTTAACGAAACCGATGAATCGGTAGAGGCATTTTGGCCCGGTGAAAATTTCGTGAAAGGAACGGTCGTTCCGTTCATTCAGGATCTGGATTTTGATGTTGCGATGGAAAATGAAATCATTCCTGACCAAAACTGGAACGAGGTGTGGGAAAAGAACTATTTCAAACCGTTGCTGATTGCTGATAAATGTTTGGTCCGTGCGCCGTTCCACACCGAATATCCCGACGCGGAATACGAAATCATTATCGAGCCGAACATGGCTTTTGGTACAGGCAATCACGAAACCACTTCGTTGATGGCTGAAGAAATACTAAAACTTGATTTGCCGGGCAAAACCGTTTTAGATATGGGTTGCGGAACCGGTATCCTCGCTATTCTGGCATCCATGCGAGGGGCTGAAAAAATCACGGCCATCGACATCGATCACTGGGCTTTCGAAGGAACGATCGAAAATGCACGGGTCAATAAAATCACCAATATCGAAGCTGCCCTGGGCGATGCGTCCCTGCTCATCAACCAGCAATTCGACATCATTTTTGCAAACATTCAGAAAAATATAGTCATGCGCGACCTGCCTGTCTACAATAAAGTTTTAAAACCTGGCGGACAAATCCTTTTGAGCGGTTTTTACAAAAACGATGTTCCCGACATACAAAATGTTGCTGAAGGGTTGAAACTCGCGAAAAACGGTCTTCAGGAGAAAAATAACTGGGTGGTGAATAGCTATCGGAAGGCAGCGAATTAATTGATTACTTAATTTGATCTAAATTTATCACAAATCAATATTGGGTAACATTCTATTTTAACATATTGATTTTCTGTATTAACAAACAACAAAATTCCCGGATATATGATTATCCGCCTCTTTCCTTTACTATGATTGAATTTTTTTTATTTTTTTTACTGATTCCTATTGACTTTGAGTTATACATCGAGTAAATTTGCTACTCAATCTTTAAATTGAATAATTGCCTGATGTTTTAATACCAAGCAATGCTTTTAAAGTAGCAAGCTCATCACCGTCCCTGTGACTGAGGAGGCGAAGCTATAATAATCAAGTTTTCAGTCCTATAAATTCAAACGTAAAATTTTTTTCACCTGGTCTCTCACCTATGCCTGGCATTTCCCCCCAAACGGATATTTAAGTAATCCATAAAAACATAGAATGCTCGACACATTAATTACATCGAAGACAAGGATCAAACTTTTGCTGAAATTTTTTCTGAACAGTAAAACCCAGTCTTATCTGCGTAACCTCGAAAGCGAATTCGGGGAATCGTCAAACGCTATCCGATTAGAGCTGAACCGTTTTGAGGATGCAGGGCTTTTAACTTCTTCATCGGTAGGAAACAAAAAAATGTACATGGCAAATATCCAACATCCATTGTACAACGACATTCATAGCATTCTCCTGAAATTTGTGGGATTTGATCAGATCCTTGATAAAGTGACTTCACAGATTGGCGATTTAAAGGCAGCCTATGTTACCGGAGAACTCGCGATTGGACTCGACTCACAGGTTATTGACCTTATTCTAATCGGGGATAAAATGGATCGTAATTATATTACAACCTTGATTGAAAAAGCAGAAAAGCTAACAATGCGTAAAATACGATTCCTGATTTTAACCATGGAAGAAGCCGTCAGACATTTAAAAGATATTCCTCACTTACTGATATGGAAAAAAGACAGTACCGGGGATACAAACAATGTCAATTGAATGTTTTCATCAATAACATTTTTAAAAACAAATATTCAACAGAATAAAATATAAAACAATAATTCTTTTTTATATATCCTTTAGTGAGTTAGGAATTATTTTAGTATTCTAGTACATAAAAACAAAACACTATGCGAAAACACGTTGTACTTATCTTTCTTACATTCTTCGGATTATTGGCAATTACATACCTAAATGCACAAAACCCGGCCACAATTGATGTAAACGCATTGTCCGATCAGCAAATACAACAGATTGTTAATGAGGTAAACTCCCGTGGTCTAACCATTGACGAAGCCGTTCAGTTGGCTCGTGTTCAGGGTGCTACTCCTGTTCAAATAGAGCAGGTTAAACGCCGCATACAGGAACTAAACTTTCCAAAGGGAGGTTCTGTTGCCAATCCTACTGCTGCAACCGTACAAGCAAGCAAATTCTCGCGGGAAGTTTTTTCTGAAAAAGCCGTAATTAGTGCTACACCTGAAGTAAAACGTATTTTTGGTTTTCAGTTATTCAATTCTGAAAACCTCACTTTTGAACCTCCCGTAAACATACCCACCCCGCAAAACTACGTACTGGGTATTGGTGACCAGTTGCTCATTACTGTTTGGGGAGCCAGTCAAATCACCTACCAGTTGACAGTTGATCAAAACGGGGCCATTAGTATACCCGACCTTGGCCCTGTACATATTTCAGGTATGGAATTTTCAAAAGCACAAGAATTAATAAAAAAACGGTTGATTGCTATTTACAACGGAATGTCAGGACTCAACCCCAATACCTACGCTGAAATCAGTATAAGTGGACTGCGTTCAATCAAAATAAATGTTATTGGGGAAGTAATGGCTCCCGGAACCTATACTCTTCCGGCAACGGCTTCTGCATTTAACGCTCTATATCTTTCAGGAGGACCGAATGAAAACGGTTCGTTCCGCAACATCCGTTTGATCCGTGACAATAAAACTATCAAAACTATTGACGTATATGATTATCTCATCAATGGAAATACAATTAATAATATACAACTCAGGGAGCAAGACATTATTTATATACCCACCTACGAAAAAAGGATTGACGCTATTGGAGCTTTTAAGCGAACCGGACTGTTTGAACTAACAGAAAAAGAGAACCTGCCAGATTTGATTCGTTACCTGGGGGGGTTTAACGATAATGCCTATCATGCTCAACTTTCGTTGACCCGCATCACAGGAAAAGAGAAAAAAATCATCGATATCAATCAGTCTGTTTTCGACAGCTTTGTCCCCTTCAATGGTGATATAATCAGTGCCGGAACAATCATTGATCGTTATGAAAATCGGGTAAATATTAGCGGTGCTGTTTTTCGTCCCGGAACCTTTGAATTAACGCCGGGACTGACCCTTTCAATGTTGATTGCTAATGCCCAAGGAGTACGTGAAGATTATTACAGTAACCGCGGTCTTATTATCCGTCTTCAGGAAGACTTATCTCCCAAAACGATATCTTTCAATGTAAATGAAATTGTACAGGGAAAAACAGATATAGCACTTCAACGTGAAGACCAAGTGATTATTGAAGACATATTCAACATGAGACAAAAACGGATTGTACGTATATCGGGGCAGATTCTTCGTCCTGGTGAATTTGAATATACCGATGACCTGACTTTAAAAGAACTGATTTTTAAAGCAGGTGGTTTTACTGAAGCTGCCAGTCAGTCGTACATTGAACTAGCTAGAAGACATACTTACGAAGAAGCCTCGCAAATAACTGATGAGATTGTTAAACTTTACCAGTTTGATATTGACCGAGAGTTAAATCTTGATACAGAAAGTGAAAAATTTCATCTTCAGCCATTTGATTATATATATGTGAGAAGAGCTCCTTCTTATCACGAACAAAGAACTGTTACTATTACTGGTGAAGTGCGATACCCTGGTGATTATAGTATCAGTTCAAAAAACGAACGCATATCCGATCTAATTGTTAGGGCTGGTGGATTCACGTCCAATGCTTTTATCAAGGGAGCACGGATGGAAAGAGTAAACCGACAGTTAGCCCTTGGTCAGGAAGCCATTCGTTATGGTTCGGTTGATACCTTGCTTACAAAAGCTGCAAAACAATTAAATAATGAACAACTGGAACTCCGGCTCGAAGAAATATTATCGAAACCCGGTACTATTTATGACTATATATTAAGAGATGGCGATCGTATTATTGTTCCTGAGATATCGCAAGAAGTGCGTATTTTTGGTGAAGTATTGAACCCGATCGGAATGGCATACGAAGAAGGTAGAAACGTGAAATATTACATCAATCATTCAGGCGGTTTCAGTCAAAAAGCGAAAAAAGAAAAAGTTTTCGTCATTTACAGTGATGGTACCACTCAGGTAACTCGTAATTTTATGTGGCACAATTATCCACCTCTGGAACCGGGTTGCCAAATCATCATTCCCGAAAAACCAGAACGCGAGAAGACCGACCAAACTGCAAAATGGCTTGGTATTGCAAGTACCATGTCAACGCTGGCAATAGCTATTTCGTACTTGTTGAAATAATATACAGAAAACCACATAGAACACATCAAAAATCATAAAACATTCCTTTGTTCTCTTAGGAACTCAGGAACCTGTAACTTGAAACTTAGCATTTCATCGGTTATTGAAAAACACATTGTATATAACAATTTTGTACCTTCGGAATAAAATGAGATTAGATAACCGCATCATCAATTTCCTGAAGCAAATCATAGAAGAAAAAGTTCCGGGGGCTACAATTTATCTTTTTGGATCGCGTACAAAAGATAATGGCTTGGGTGGAGATATAGATTTGATGATAATAACAAACGAACCTGTGGATAAAAAGATCTTTCGGCTCATTCGTGTTGAATTCTATAAAAAGTTTGGTTGGCAAAAAATTGATTTCGTCAACTTTACAGATAAAGATCAATCTGCTTTTCGGCGACTTATTCAATCCGACAGTATTGCATTATGAAACGAACATGCATGCAAAAACACACAAACACCGATGAACAAACTGCATGTGAGTTCCACTTGGTGAATTATTTTATTATTATAGATCGACTTCAACCAACAGAAAATCGGAATCTTTAAAATTTGTTCGGATGAATATTCAAAACGATCAATTGATGAGAGAATTGCTACAATCTGAATGGATGCTGCTCGAAGTATCGCTGGAAACTTTGCTCCTCTCTGTAACGAAGTGTAAAGCAATTGGAATAAAACCAGAATATACTTTTGAAGAGCAGGAATCTTTTGATTCGCTTACCTCAAAATTTAACCGAACTTCTGATTTGTTTACTCAGAAAGTTCTACGGACAACGTGGATGTTGCTTCACGAGCCATTTGTCCCGTTTATCGATATGATGAATAAGGGTGAAAAAATGCAAATACTCTGTTCTGCGAATCAGATGATTGAAATTCGTGATTTACGAAACCAGATTGCACATGAGTATATACCAGAAGCGATCGGAGAACTTGTACCCGAAGTGATTGATTTTTCAGAACTTTTAGCGAAGAATATAAAATGTTGTAATATCTTCCTCTCGGGACGAAAGTGGATTAATATCAATGATTTTACCACATAACTCACATCAAAAATCATAAAACCATTCTTTGTTTCCTCAGCAACTTGTAACCAGCAACTTGTAACTTTTTGTCTATAGGCTGTTAAGTCTGTAACCCGTAACAATAACTTATATGGACCCTTTAAAAGAAAATAATACGATCAATCAACCACCAATCGAAGACGACGAAATCGATCTAATCGCTTTAGCCAAAACCCTTTGGTATGGCCGTAAAACCGTCATCCGTTCAGTCATCATCTGTGCTATTCTTGGCCTGATCATCGCCTTTATTTCTCCCAAAGAATACACTGCTTCCACCGTTGTAGTACCACAAGTAGGCAAATCCTCCAAACTGGGCGGACTTTCTTCATTGGCCGCCATGGCCGGTTTCAATCTCGATAATATGACCAATTCAGGTGAGACCCTTTCTCCCATAGTCTATCCCCAGATCGTCAGTTCGGTACCTTTTCAACTTGAACTGATGAATGCTCCTTTTTCGTTTTCAAAAGTCGGTCATCCGGTAAGCATCTATGAATATTATACCGAGATTGCCAAACCTGGAATACTTTCACTGGTGAAAAAATACACCATCGGATTGCCATTCGTCATCATGAGAACCTTAAAGGGGCAATCCGAAACCCGGACTTCGGATACCAGTCTGATCTCTTTAACTGATAAACAGGAAGAAATTAGAAAAATGATGGAAAAGAAAGTTTTATTAGAAGTCAATTCAAAGGAAGGTTATTTAACACTGACGGTCAATATGCCTGAAGCATTCCTCTCAGCCGAAGTTGCCCAGTATGCTCGTGAATTGCTCCAGAAATATATTACCCGTTTAAAGGTCGAAAAAGCAAATGATCAATTAAAATTTATCCGCGACCGCTATACTGAAAAGAAAAAGGAATTTGAGCTGGCACAGGAAAATCTGGCACACTTTCGTGATCGTAATAAAAATGTTTCCACCGCGATGGCTCGTACGGAGGAAGAACGCCTACAAAGTGAATACAGTATTGGCTTTAATGTATACTCCGAATTGGCCAAACAATTAGAACAAGCTCAAATACAGGTAAAAGAAGATACCCCTGTTTTTTCCGTCTTGGCACCTGCCGTAGTTCCTAACGAAAAGTCAAAACCAAAGAAATCCATGATTCTGATCATCTGGGTATTCCTAGGTGGAGTGGCTGGTGCCGCATTAGTTTTCGGAAGGAAGAACTTATGTATCATGAAAGAGCGTTGGATTAAAGAGTAGAAATCAATATATCACAGAATTATAACAAAAATGAAATGGTAAAATGTCGAAAATTGCATTAATATCAGGGATAACTGGTCAAGATGGGAGTTATCTTGCTGAACTACTTTTAAACAAAGGATATGAAGTTCATGGAATTGTTCGCAGAAGTAGTTCTTTTAACAGAGGACGTATTGAATACTTGACTTCAAAAGAGAATGTTTTTCATGAACATCTATTTCTTCATTACGGAGATTTGACAGACTCCAGTAATCTCAATCGTATTCTCGAAAAAACGAAGCCGGATGAGATTTATAATTTGGCAGCACAAAGCCATGTTCAGGTTTCATTCGAGATCCCTGAATATTCGGCTGAAGTTGATGCTATTGGAACATTACGATTCTTAGATGCAATAAGAGAGACAACGGTAAAATCAAGATTTTACCAAGCATCGACTTCTGAGTTGTTTGGTAAAGTTCAGGAAATTCCACAAACAGAAAATACTCCATTTTATCCAAGAAGTCCATATGCAGTAGCAAAACTTTATGCATATTGGATAGTCAGAAATTACAGAGAAGCATATAATCTATTTGCCTGCAATGGTATTCTCTTTAATCACGAAAGCGAAAGACGAGGAGAATCCTTTGTTACGAGAAAAATAAGTATAAATGTGGCTAGTATTATCTTAGGATTGAAAGATAAATTATTCTTGGGCAATTTGGATGCAAAGCGGGATTGGGGTTATGCTCCAGAATATGTTGAAGGCATGTGGAGAATTCTACAAGCAGATCAACCCGATGATTTTATTTTAGCAACCAATGAAACCCATACGGTAAAAGAGTTTATTGAAGAATCTTTCAATTACTTTGGCGAGAAAATAATATGGCAAGGGGAAGGAATTAATGAAAAAGGAATTCTTGCATCTTCGGGTAAAGAAGTAGTAGCGATAGACCCTAAATACTTCCGTCCCACTGAAGTTGATCTTTTAATTGGAGATTATTCAAAAGCCAAAGAGAAATTAGGTTGGGAACCAACAACTAAGTTTAAAGAACTAGTTCAGATTATGGTTCGGGCAGACTTTGAGAATTTGAAGAATGCAAAATAGTTTAATAGACTTCTCTGAATATAATAAATATCATAAAAATACATAACTAAAACAGGTAAAGGAATATGTACAAAGAAATAACAAAATGCCGAATCAATGAGAGCTCAAATTTAATAACAGTACTTTCCCTTGGCAGTCAATATCTCACAGGTGTTTTTCCGAAAAAAAGAGAAGAAAAAGTAACAAAAGGTCCTTTAGATCTTGTCTGGTGTCCGGATAGCGGTCTATTACAAATGAAACAGTCATATAGTCTGGATGAAATGTATGGTGATAACTACGGTTATCGTTCTGGATTAAATGCATCAATGGTAAAACATTTACAACAAAAGATTAAATACTTGGAAAGTTTGATCAGCTTGAATGAAGATGACATTGTAATAGATATTGGCAGCAACGATGCAACTTCTTTAAAAGCGTATAGTGGAAATCACAAAAAAGTAGGTATTGATCCAACAGGGATAAAATTCAAACAGCATTACACTGATGATATTACATTAATTCCTGATTTTTTCAATGCCAAAATGTTCAAAGCTGTTTTTCCTGATGAAAAAGCAAAGATTATTACTTCAATTGCTATGTTTTATGATTTGGAAAGTCCTCTGGATTTTGTGGAGAATATAGAACAGTGCTTGGCAGAAGATGGAATTTGGCATTTTGAGCAAAGCTATATGCCCAGTATGCTAAAGACAAACAGTTATGATACTATTTGTCATGAACATCTTGAGTTCTATTCGTTAAAAGTGGTTAAGAACATGCTTGAACAAAAAGGATTGAGAATAGTTGATGTTCAGATGAATGCAATAAATGGGGGCAGCTTTGCTGTTACTGCATGTAAAAAACATGCAAATTATATATCGAATAATCCAATAATTAATTGGTTATTAAAACAAGAAAATGAAATGGGTCTGGATACGTTAAAACCATACCGAGAATTCGAAGAAAGAGTATTTAAGCATCGGAAGAACCTTATCGAATTAATTGAAGCATTAGTTGCTGATGGTAAAAAAGTTTTTGGGTATGGTGCTAGTACTAAAGGAAACGTATTACTTCAATATTGTAATTTTACAAGTGATCAGATCCCTTATATAGCAGAAGTAAATGAAGAAAAATTCGGAACCTTTACTCCAGGAACTCTTATTCCAATTATCTCAGAAGCAGAAGCAAAAGCCATGAATCCAGACTATTTCTTAGTACTGCCATGGCATTTTAAGAATAATATTCTGGCTCGGGAACAAGACTATTTAGCTAAAGGTGGCAAGTTTATTTTTCCTTTACCAGAAATTGAAATTGTCTGATTTTAAGAAAGGTGAAGGATCTTAATATTTTAATTATGCTGGAATGAAAAAGGCATTGATAACTGGAATCGCAGGGCAGGATGGTTCTTATTTGGCCGAATACCTTTTAGATATTGGGTATGAAGTATATGGCATTGAGAAATCTTGCTCTACTCTTCCATCACAAATCAGTAATAAAATTAAATATTGTTATGAAGTTGACATTACAAAATCTAGTTTATTAAAAAAAATCATTCTGGAAATTCGTCCTGATGAGATTTACCATTTGGCTGCGTATCATTTTTCATCTCAAAACGAAGGAAACAAAAAAAAATCATTCAGAAAATTTTACTTAATCAACCTACTAGCGACGAATGAAATATTAGAGACTATAAGATTTTATCTTCCAAATAGTAGATTTTTTTACGCTTCAAGTTGTCAGGTTTTTGGTAAAGTTGACTGTTTCCCTCAAAATGAAAAAACATTATTTCGCCCCGATTCGCTATATTCAATATCAAAGGCTGCAGGAACCAACCTTTGTCAATTTTACAGAGATCAGTACAATCTCTATACTTCTGTCGGAATTTTATATAACCATGAATCAGTTCGGAGGTCGTTAAGTTTTGTCACCACTCAAATTGCTGAATCTGCGGCAAAAGCATCTTTAGGTATTCCTGTCAAACTCGATCTTCGAGATATTGATGCCCTAATTGACTGGGGAGCAGCTCAGGATTATGTGCGTGCAATGTGGCTTACGCTACAACAACCTAACGGCAGTGATTATATTATTTCCTCAGGCGTAACTCATAGCGTGGGCGAATTTGCAAAAATTGCTTTCAGCTCAGTTGGGCTTAATTCCTCTGATTATGTTTTTCAAGATCCAAATATTAAAAGAATTTCAAAAATGCCTTTCGTTGGTGATTGTACTAAAATAAAAAATGAATGTAATTGGAATCCTATGATCACGTTTGAGGATCTTGTTAAGGAAATGGTTCAGTCTCGATTCGTACTTTTAAGTACAAGAGAAAAATGTTTAATATAGATTACCTCAATTAATGTTATTATTATGAAAGTATTAATCCTTGCAGGGGGACTTGGTTCAAGATTGTCAGAAGAAACTTCAATGAAACCCAAACCGATGGTTGAGATTGGTGAAAAACCAATTTTATGGCATATAATGAAAATCTATTCCTCATATGGTTATAACGATTTTATAATTTTATTGGGATACAAAGGATACATAATTAAAGAATATTTTGCAAACTATTTTTTGCATCAGTCCGATCTGACTATAGATATGAGCAACAATGAAATCACGTTCCATATAAATAAGGCAGAGCCTTGGAAAGTCACATTGATTGATACTGGCATAAATTCGATGACAGGTGGAAGAATAAAAAGGGCGAAAGATTACATTGGAGAGGAGAGTTTTCTATTGACCTATGGCGATGGCGTTTCGGATATAAATATTGATGAATTGGTTAAGTTTCATCAATCACATGATGGTTTAATTACAATGACTTCAGTTCAGCCGGAAGGTAGATTTGGAGCCTTAACGATAGATCAGAATGAACAGGTAAGTAGTTTTCAGGAAAAACCTAGAGGCGATGGAGCTTGGATTAATGGTGGTTTTTTTGTTTGCCACCCCAAGGTTCTTGAATACATTGAAAAAGATTCAACTGTTTTTGAAAAATCACCTCTTGAAAATTTAGCAAGAGACAGAAAACTTTATGCCTTTAAGCATAGAGGATTTTGGAAGCCAATGGACACCATGCGAGATAAATTGCAACTTGAAGAAATGATCGAATCAGGAACTGCCCCTTGGATCAGGTGGTAACTATGGAAGCAAATTTATTTAGTAATATATATAAAGGCCGAAAGGTACTAATAACAGGACATACCGGATTTAAAGGTTCTTGGCTTTGTTTAATCTTAAACAAAATTGGAGCCGATGTCTATGGTTATGCACTAGAGCCCCCAACCAACCCCAGCCTCTTTAAAGAAGCAAAAATTGATGAACTGGTTACATCATATATCGGTGACATTCGCAACCTAAATTATCTTCAGAAGGTAATGCTGCAGATCCAACCTGAAATTGTTATACATATGGCTGCCCAACCATTGGTTCGTGAATCCTATAAAATACCGGTTGAAACATATTCCGTCAATGTGATGGGAACAGTCCACTTGCTTGAGGTCTGTCGCCATATCAATAGTGTAAAAGCAATTGTAAATGTTACTACTGACAAATGCTATGAAAACAAGGAATGGCATTGGGGATATCGCGAAAATGAGCCTATGGGTGGATATGATCCATATTCAAACAGTAAAGGATGTTCTGAATTGGTTACTTCTGCTTATCTTAATTCGTATTTCAATCCAAAAGAATATAGCAGACACGGTGTGGCATTAGCTTCTGCACGTGCTGGAAATGTAATTGGAGGTGGAGATTGGGCTGATGATCGTTTAATTCCCGATTTTATCAGGGCTATTTCAAAAGGAAAAAAAGTAAAAATTCGTAGTCCGTATGCGATTCGTCCCTGGCAACATGTTTTGGAGCCTTTATCCGGATATCTAACCTTAGCGTTAAAACTTTTCACTGAAGGTTCAGCATTTTCTCAAGCCTGGAACTTTGGACCGGATGACAAGGACGCTCAAAATGTGGAGTGGATCACCAAGACAATATGTAATTTATGGGGTGATGGAGCTTCTTTCAATGTAGATGCCAATCCTCAACCACATGAAGCCAATTACCTAAAACTCGACTGCTCCAAGGCCAAGGCTGAGTTGAATTGGTATCCAAAATGGAACATTGAAACTACACTCAAATCTATCGTTGATTGGAATAAAGCTTGGCTGAAAGGAGAAGATATTCTTATCGTCACAGAAAATCAAATCAATCAATATTTTAATCAAATAAATATTACAAAGTAGTACAACGTATGACGCAAATTAACACAATGGAACTTCTTTTCATACTTTGAGAAATATAGTGCAAATTCATAGTAATACGTGAAATTAAAAAATATGATCGATCATAAGCAACTCCGCAAAGAAGTTATATCAAAAGCCATTGAATATTATCGGGTACGCTTTACCGAAGCTGAATTTATTTCCGGAAAATCTCGTGTCAATTATGCTGGTCGTGTTTTCGATGAAAAAGAAATAGCAAATGCAGTAGACGCATCCTTGGACTTTTGGCTCACTGAAGGTCGTTATTCTGAAGAGTTTTCTGAAAAAATTGCCGAATTTTTGGAAGTAGGACATGTTCTACTTACTAATTCAGGTTCATCTGCAAATCTGTTGGCCTTTTCATCTTTAACTTCTGAAAAATTAGGAGACAAACGATTGAACCCCGGAGATGAAGTAATCTCAGTTGCCGCCGGGTTTCCTGCAACAGTTACTCCGATTATTCAATATGGGCTTATCCCTGTGTTTGTGGATGTACAAATCCCCACCTATAACATTGATGTGGAAATGATGCGCAAAGCCATCACTTCCAAAACACGTTGTATTTTCTTAGCGCATACATTAGGTAATCCATTTAATATCGATGCGGTCATGCAACTGGCAAAAGAGCATGACTTGTGGGTTATTGAAGATAACTGCGATGCTTTCGGAAGTGAATACAGAGGAAAGAAAACAGGTTCGTATGCCCATCTTTCAACCATTTCTTTCTACCCTGCTCATCATATTACAACAGGAGAAGGCGGGGCCATTTGCACCAACGATCCACAATTGGCTCAATTGGTTCGTTCTTTCAGAGACTGGGGACGTGATTGCTATTGTGCCGGAGGTGAAAATAATACCTGTGGAAAACGGTTCTCTCAGGTATTTGGGAACCTTCCTTTTGGGTTCGACCATAAGTATGTGTATTCTGAAATAGGATATAACTTAAAGATGACAGACATACAAGCAGCTATTGGTGCTGCACAAATCGATAAGCTCCCTCACTTTTGTGAACGAAGAAAAGAGAACTTTAAAAAATGGACGCAAATCTTTGCTAAATATCCCGATTACTTTATCCTGCCAGAAGCAACCGAAGGTGCTGATCCTGCCTGGTTCGCATTCATTGTCACATTAAAAGAAGAGGCTCCGTTTAAACGAGATGATCTTACCGGATATCTTAATGCCAAGTTAATCGAAACTCGCAACCTTTTTGCAGGTAATATGACTAGACAGCCAGGATTTATGAATCGATCATGGCGTATTGCTGACCATCTCAATAACACTGACTATATCATGAACAACACTTTCTTTTTAGGTACTTATCCTGGACTGAACAAAGAAATGTTTAATTATGTGGAGGGTGTAATAGATTCATTTATTGGATACTACAAAACAATTTCAAGTGCTTCGTAAAGTCATCCACAATAATTTCGTAAAACTTTGTGTAAACTTATAATAATCATGACTAAAAATGAAATAAGCAAATTATACAGTACCATTCAATGTCTACACAATTTATCGTTCGTTTCCCATATTAATATAAAGAAAAGCTGAACGTATAGAAAAAGAAGACAAGATATTGTCTTTGATCTATGAGTAAATAAAATTTGGATTTGTTTATTTTGTCGGTCTTCTTGTAATTTCGAAAGCTATAATAGAACTTAAGAAACTAGAAACTTTTAGGCATAAACATTAATCTGTATGAGAATTATCAGGTTGATGGCTTGAATTTCCTATCATATGTGTAATCATTGAAAAATGGCATCAAAATTAATCCTAAAAAAGACATTGAGAAACATTGTACTCATCTTTGATGATACTTTGTGAAACGAATTTTTTTGACGTTCAATATATGCTTGCTAAAAAATATAAATCAAAAATCATATCTATAAGTAATCCTTTTAAAGGTATATATACGATAGAATTTACTTCAGAAAAAGGAAAGTTTAAATATTTACCCGGTCAGTTTCTTCACTTAGCATTAGATGAAGAGTACGATGGTTACAGCCAATGGCCCGACTCTCGTTGCTTCTCTATACAGAGCAATCCCAATGAAGAAGTCATCCGGATTACCTATTCAGTAAAAGGTGAATTCACCCGGCAAATGGAAGAACAATTGAAACCCGGTTCCGAATTATGGCTCAAACTTCCTTATGGTGACTTGTTTTCCCAACTTCACAACAAAGAAAACACAGTATTCATCGCAGGTGGAACAGGCATTACTCCCTTTCTTTCACTCTTTACCCACGAATCATTTAATGATTACATTAATCCTAAAATCTACTTGGGGTTCAGATCAAGAGAGTATAATATTTACCAATCCGAGTTAGAAAGTTTATGCAATTCCTCTAAATTTATTAAATTTTTCTACGAGGATGAGGACGGAATTATAAATATCCAGAACATTTTTATTGAGAATGGAGCCAACACGAACTATTTCACTTCTGGTCCTCCAGCTATGCTCAAATCTTTTAAACATGCTTTAATTGGTCAAGGAGTACCTGCTAGTAATGTTTTAACCGATGACTGGGAATAATTTATGGAACATGGAAATTGAAAGTACCTTTATTCAAGGTCTAAAACTTATTCACTTGAAAAAGTTTAAAGATCAAAGAGGGAGTTTTATAAAGATCTTTAATAGTGATTTTTTTAAAGTAAACGGACTTGAAACAGCTTTCAAAGAAAGCTATTACTCCATTTCTTCTAAGAATGTAATAAGGGGGATGCATTTTCAAGTACCTCCTGAAGAACATATTAAGCTGGTATATTTAAACGCAGGAAGAATGTTAGATGTAGTATTAGATATTCGTAAAACATCGGCTACTTATGGGCAATACTTTTCAATTGAATTAAACACAGAAACCCCTGTTTTATTATATATCCCTGTTGGTTGTGCTCACGGATTTTTGAGTCTGGAAGATAATGTAATGGTTACTTATTTACAGACTTCTTGCTACAACAATATTTGCGACAAGGGAATAAAATACAATTCATTTGGAATGGACTGGAAAGTATGGAATCCTATTATTAGTGAGCGAGATTCAAACTTCCCTGATTTCTTAGATACAGGTCTTTATTTTTAGCTATGAAGATTTTTATTACAGGTGCAACAGGTTTTATAGGAAAACATTTAGTTAAAAGGCTTGTTGGGGAAGGGCATCAAATCACAATAAATTTATTTGGAGAAGAACAATCGCCTTTTGGAGAGAAGGTTTTAACTTATAAGATCGATGAGGTAAACATTCAAAAAGATATTGAATACTTAACCCAGAAATCTTTTGATGGAATTATTCATTTAGCATCTCTCTATCTTACTATACACAAACCTGAAGATGCTGTTAGGCTTATTGATTCTAATGTGAGATTTAGTACTCATCTTTTGGAATGTGCCTCTTCTGCAAAAGTCAAATGGTTTATCAATACAGGAACATTTTGGCAACATTATCAAAATGCGGATTATTCTCCTGTTAATCTTTACGCTGCAGCAAAACAAGCATTTGAAGCGATTGCAAAATATTATGTTGAAACAAATCAAATTTTTTTCTGTACCCTAAAGTTAAGCGACACATACGGGCCTAATGATACTCGGCCTAAAATCTTTAATTTATGGGATAAAATTGCAAAAACAGGTGAACCATTAGACATGTCTCCAGGGGAACAACTTATTGACATTTCTTATATCGATGATATAATTGATGCATATGTTCTTTTAACTCATTATCTAAATAGCTCTTATTCTGAAATTATAAATGGAAGCGTGTTTGCAGTAAAAGCAAACCAACGCTTCACATTAAGAGAATTAGCTTCCATTTTTGAAGCAAGTACAGGACATAAACTTAATATAAATTGGGCTGCAAAACCTTACAGGAAAAGAGAAGTGATGGTACCGTGGGAAAAAGGTGAAGTAATTCCGGGATGGAAACCTGAGATTAACATTGAAAAGGGAATAAAACAAATATTTAAGTAATAAGAACAACCTGTTGTGTGAATTAAATAGCATGTTTCAAAAAGTTGATCGGTCTGTTGTTAATGAACCGATTGATATATTGAACGATTGTCAAAGCAGTTATCTTTGATAAGATTCTGGTTTTAAATCCGATAAATGTTTTAGCATAGTTTCGCCTAATTAAAAACTGATCACACAACTGGCTATATAGAGTTTCAATTCTTTTCCTGGATTTGCGGAAAATGTAAGGGTGCTTTTTATAGTTTCCCTGATTTGCTCTCATTGGTGTTTCCAGCCTGATGTTAGCTGAATGGAATAAATCCAATTGTTGCCCGGCATCAATATATCCTTTGTCTGCCAGTAAGGTACAATCGGAAAGGCTAACTTTCACATCTTTTAAATAGTTGACATCATGAACATTGGCTTTAGTCAGATCAATCGAGGTAAATACTCCGTCAAAGGTACAGATACCGTGCAATTTATATCCAAAGTAATATTGGTTTTGTGAGGCACAGAACCCTTTGGCCGGAGAGGTAGAGAAATCTTCTTTGCAGATTTTTAGCCTTGAAGCCCTGGCATTTCGACAAATCTCAAGGGGCATCGAGTCAATAACAAACACCTCTTCATTTTCACTGAAAGTACGGCTTAATTGTTTGCGGACAAATTCTGTCTGATGGAAGAGTGATTTTTTACGACGATTGTATTGTGTGCGATCAATTAACCTCGGAAATTCTTTCATATATTCTCCGTTCAACTTTTTAAACAGCAGGTTCTCGCTGTCTATTGACAAATATTCACTGGTCAGGTTAAGGCTTATTACCTCTATATCTGAAAACTTAGGTTTCTTCCCAACCTTTGGAAAATTACCGGTATGATCTACCTTATTCTGCAATATGGATTTTAATACTTCCAAAATTTTGTCGAAATTCGTCTTGATATCGTGCATGGCTTGTTTTAATATTTTTTGTTTCGCAACCTTAAAATACTAAATAGTAGCTTAATGCACGATTATTTTATTCAATTTATAGTTTCACACAACAGGTTAAGAACAATTTGTTGTCGTATCGAAATTCAAAAACTACCAGCTATTTTAGGTAATGCGAATAAGAAATACGACATTATTTCATGTTTTATACTTATAATGAATGAAACTTAAAAAGGGAATAATATTATTTACTTACGTTGATCTAGATAATGATTAAAATATCAAAAGCTGATATCATTTGGAGCTATTTGGGGTTTTTTCTAAATATTGCCACAGGCTTAATTATTTTACCATTTTTACTTATATACTTATCGTCATACGAAATTGGCCTATGGTATACGTTTATGAGCATTAGCGCATTGGTGAATCTTTTAGATTTTGGATTTTCACCGACTTTGGCAAGAAATGTTAGTTATGCTTGGGGAGGATCTCAAGAATTAAAAAAAGTCGGAATAGGGAATGTATCCATTCAAAGTGAACCAAATTACTTACTACTGAAAAATGTTTTTTATGTAACCCAAAGAATATATCTAATTATCTCTCTTGTTTCTGTCGTTCTTTTATTAACAGTCGGAACTCTTTACATTTTAAGCATAACAAAAGAGGTTAATGGGAATCAACATGTAATAGCATGGGTAATATTTTGTACAGGTATTTTCTTCAATCTTTTTTATAGTTATTGGGCTCCCTTGTTGCGAGGAATCGGAGCGATTAGACAAGGACAGATCGCAAGTATTACATCACGTATTTTGCAAATATTAATAACAATTATTGGAGTACTACTTTCCTTTAATTTAATAGCAGTTGCATTTGCATATCTTATTAGTGGATTTTCTCTAAGGTTAATTTCCAAAATTTATTTTCTTAAAAATGTAAACAAGGAGGTATTATTTCAACGTGAATGCAATGCTACAAAAAGTAAAGTTAAATTTAACGGAACGTTTGTAATTATGTGGCATAATGCTTGGCGATTAGGAATGGTCTCTTTTGGTGCCTTCTTAATTACTCAATCAAACACATTGCTATGTTCAAGTTTTTTGGGACTAGAGACTACTGCAAGTTATGGTATTACATTACAGCTATTCACGATCCTTGCAGCTTTAAGCTCGACTCTCTATACCGTTTATCTTCCAGAATTGAATATTGCATTTCTTTATAAAGAAGATGAAAGAATAAAAGAAATAATTGCATTTTGTACTTTTATCAATTGGATTATTTATCTTTTTGGAGCTCTTTTTATTATATTTTTTGGACAAAAACTGTTGTCTCTTATGCATTCTCCGGTGACGCTTCTTCCAACTGGATTCCTTATTTTTATGTCAATTTTTTTGTTTCTGGAGAACAATCACTCAATGTTCGCAACTTTTATTACAAGTGAAAATAAAATTCCATTCATTAAGGCAGCTATGATTTCCGGTATTGCAATAATTATTTTATCAACCGCCCTTGTTAAATTAACAAATTTAGGATTATTAGGATTATTAATTTCTCAAGCGATAGTTCAGCTATCCTATAATAATTGGAAGTGGCCTTATGAAATATTTAAGAAATACAGATTAACACCAAATAATATGTTAATTTATTCAATTATTGCAATAAGAAGTAAGATTAAAACAACCCAAGTCGCTGAAAATTAACATCATTCTTTCTATGTCCATTCTACAAAATCCCAAGGTGAGTATTGGTATTCCAACATACAATAGATCCTTCTATTTAAAACAGGCAATTGAAAGTGCTTTATATCAATCGTATAAAAATGTCGAAATAATTGTTTCAAACAATGGTTCAATAGATAATACGGCAGAAATCTTATTAGATTATTGTGACGAAAGATTAAAGGTCGTGCATCACACTGAAAATAAAGGGATGGTATTTAATTTTAATCACTGTTTGAATATTGCAACTGGAGAATTTTTCTTGCTTCTTTCAGACGATGATATGCTTGAAAATTATGCCATTGAAGAATTATTGGCGGGGTTTATTAATGATACAATTTCAATATCATACGGGCGGGTTGCATTTGTCGAAAATGAGGAGACGAATCAGCCCAGCTATAGTTTTGATGCACCCAAAATCGAGAAAGGGTATGAGTTGCTTCTAAATATATTAGAATGTAAAAGGGTTGCTTTTCCTTCTGCTACAATGTTTAGAACTATTGCAGCAAAAAATATGGGAGGGTATCCAGATGTAGGAACATCGACTGATTTTGCACTTCTATCACTATTGGCCATAAATAATTCTGTATTTTTCAGTTCACAGGTTATAACAAAAATCAGGGTTCATAATCAGAATCTGTCCTTGTCTGAAGATGCTATTTTCTCTCAAATAAAGCTTATAGAGTGGATAAAAAAATCTACAGTGCTAAATAATGTGCTAAAAAATGCAATGAATAACTATAGTAAGAATTTTATTTATAATTGGGGAAAGCATCAATCTTTAATAGGAGATAAAAAAAAGTCAGCTCTCGCTGAGTCTGCATTGAATATGATTTCTCCAAATAAAAAGTGGCATTGGCTTTTTTTTATCTTAAACCTAAGATTATTGAAATGGATTGTTGCAGTTAAAAGAAAATTATTTTAGTCCACTTAATGGATTGTTTTGTCATCGACATCACTTAAAAACTATTACATAAATATTATGAAAATTTCAAAAATTATAAAAGCATTTATTCCCCATTCTTTCCGGCTACCAATTGTATATAACTATTTAAAGATTTCGGGAAAATTAGACGATAATATTTTTATACTGAAAGATAATATATACAATTATATTCGTGCTATTGATATTGGTGCTAATAAAGGTACATACAGTTATGCTTTATCAAAATTATTCAAAAATGTTGAATCCTTCGAACCAATTACAGAATGTACAAATCTACTCAAGGCATACGCATTTAAAAAAGAAAATATTACAATTTATAATGTTGGATTATCAAATAAAAATGAAGATAGACGATTTTATATTCCTTATATTCAGAATACAAATGAATTAAATATTGGTCTTGGAAGCGTTAATGATCCTGGTGGAGAAAGAAAAGTAATTACGATTCCTGTTCGATGCTTAGATGAATATAATTTTCAGGAAGTAGGATTTATAAAAATTGACACAGAAGGAAATGAATTAGAAGTTATTCATGGCGCCATCAATACGATAAAAAGAGAATTGCCTGTAATCCTCATTGAAATAGAACAAAGACATTTGAAAGAGCATAATATTGCTGATGTTTTTAATACTATTTTATCACTTGGATATGAGGGAGGATACTTTCACAAAAAAACTTATTATCCTCTTTCAATATTTTCATATGAATTACACCAGAAGCCATTTCTAAACGATATTTACTCAAAAGATTATATTAATAATTTTTGGTTTAAGCCTATTAATCGTTAATATTTAATATATACAGTATACATGTCTTAGATTGTTTGTTGTGAACAATTTTAGTAAATTTAATACCATTGCAGCCTAATATGAACGAAAAAAAGATACTAATCATAGGTCCAAATATTCCACGAAAATGTGGTGTAGCAGCAAATAATTTCCAAATGGCTACTACCCTCAAAAATGAGGGATGGATTGTTGATATTTTATCACCTTTTGATTGTGAAGGAACTTATCATGAGAATTTAATTGGAGGCTTCAATTTGCTAAAACTGTGTAAATACGCAAAAAAATACAAGAAAATAAATCTTCATTTTACGCCTGAAGAATATTTCTATGTCGGGAAAAATCCCTTACGATTTTTTAATATAATTCCACTTTTTTCTTTTTGCATTATATTCAAGTTGATTAGAAATATTAACATCATTATACATGAACCTCCCTTGACCAAGTTTTTTTTTGAACGTACTTTTTTGCATAAGAAAATATGGAGCAGCGTTCCTCAAATTACATTTTTTACAAATAGTCAAAGGATAATATTTGAAGAAAAATTGCATATCACTTTGCGTTCTGAACAGTACATAATTGAGAAAGAAAACATGAAATTCCAGAGATTTTCTAATTTATCCAAAATCGAAGCTAGAAATAAATTAAATATCCAACATCGAAATACTATTTTTGTATGTAATGGATTTATAAATGCAAATAAGGGATTTGATCGCATTGCAAAAGTATTTTCTGAGGGTAACTTTCAAAATTGTGAATTATATATCGTTGGCGATATCAGACTAGAAGCCGATACAAGTACGATTAATTATTTTTCAAAACTTTCTGAGATTAGCATGTCAGTAAATAATATCCATTTGATAAAAAAATATTTAAGCTTCGAGGATTTCGATAATTGGATAATAGCTTCGGATTATATTGTTCTTCCATACCATATAAGCTCAAATTCAGGAGTTTTAAGCAGGGCTAAATTATACAATAAGAGTGTAATTGTTTCTAATATTGGCGGTTTAAAGGATTTATTAGATGACAAGGATTTTTGCTTCACAAATGATGATGAATTACAGAATATTGTTGGCCAAATAAATATAAATAATGTGGTCGAATAGAGATCGCCTATCATGATTTAAAAATCGAACCCTAATCAAGTATAATAAACAATAGAATGCAAATAACATTTCCGGGAATATTTCTAATTCCCCTAGGGCTTATTTTTTTTTTCACAGGAAGAAGATATTTATATTATTTAACGATTTTTTTTATTCCCTTTACTGCAACTTCTCTTATTAATTCTGCTTCAGGAGCAGCGCTAGTCGCAGCACAATATTTTGGAATTTTATTAACCATAAAAGAATTTATAAATATCGTTTTAACCGGCAGGATAAAATTCCCTTCATTAAAAGCGAATCATAAACCCTTTAAATACATGGTCGTATTTATAATTGTTATATTATTAACTACACTGATGCCTTTGATCATTAATGGGCATTTTAGTGTTTTCTCTGGTAAAATAAACAGTTTCTATGACGATATTCCAGTTCGGTTTTCAATACAGAGTATAAAAAAAGTTTACCCAATTATATTTGGAATGCTATTAATCTATATTATAGCCATAAAAAATTCATCATCTGAAATGTTATACCGATCTATCAAAACATACACCTTTTCAGTTTTTTTTATATCTCTTTGGGGCGGGTTTCAATTCTTTTGCAAGGTAGTTAATATTGCTTATCCCGAATTTCTATTTAATACTATGTCAGAAGGGAATCAGATGGCCTTAGGAACAACTATAGACAATGGTGTTGGAAATTTTTTACGGATTTCTTCGGTTACACAAGAACCTTCACATTTAGCACAAATCATATTAACTATTTTACCTCTTTTTATTGTATCTTATGTTCGACGAGGAGTTATTTTTACATCTACTATAGATCGCATAATGTTTTCAACAATCATATTTGTTTTGTTATTATCAACTTCATCAAGCGCTATCTTAGGGATTATCGTGTGCATATTTATTTTCATACTAATTGCATACATTAATAATATTTGTAAGGTAAAGGCAATTTTTATAAGCTCAGTATTTATTCTTATTAGTTTCATTTTTCTGTATAATTTCACTCCTATTATTCAAAGCTATTTTCATGAAATTATATTTACAAAGCTGGATTCAGGTTCAGCATTGGAGCGGCTTTATTCAGTTAAAACCGCATGGAGTTATTTTTTAAGATATCCAGCTTTAGGTTTAGGATGGGGAACGGTTACCAGCCATGATCTTATCGTATGTCTATTAGCAAATTCTGGAATAATCGGTCTTTTTGCATTTTTTGTCATGGTAATTTCTGTCTTTTCAAGTTCAATGAAGAGTATAAAAGATATTGATAAAATTTCTGCAACGAACAAAAAGATGATATTTATATTTTTAAATGGATTCATTATTTCTATTGCGACATATATAATTACCTGTGCATTTGTGGAATTTACCTGGTATTTGTCTCATTTCTATTTTTTGATGGGAATCTTGGTGGCGATAAATATTAACATTAATAATTTTTTAAAGAAAAAAGTAGTAGTATGAGCATCAAATTATCATTTTGTATTCCAACATATAATAGGGGTAATTTTATAGGTGATACACTTGAAAGTATTATTTATCAAGCTAATAGTAATATTGAAATAGTAATTTTGGACGGTGCATCAACTGATAACACCGCTGAAGTAGTCAAGTCGTTTCAAGAAAAGTTTCCCAATTTAATTTATCATCGCTCTGAAAAGAATATGGGTATTGATCGAGATATGGCTAAAGCCGTTGAGTTAGCGCATGGCGAATATTGCTGGCTAATGTCCAGCGATGATATGCTAGCAAAGGAGGCAGTAAATCAAATACTTAAAGAGATTACTTCTGGTGATGATATATATTTATGTGATATTTTCTATTGCAATGCAAAGATGAAGTCTTGGTCAAAATCTCACTTTTTACAAAAATCACATAAAACAGACAAGTTCAATATTACAGATAAAAATCAATTTCTAGAGTATATGGAGCTCGCTACTTCAAATAATGCACTTTTTTGTTATATGTGTTCAATAATTTTTTTACGGACAAAATGGATAAATATTGAATTTAATGAATTAATGGACAAAACCGGTTACGCACATGTATATACACTTTTTTCGTTTCGTAAAACTAATTGCATTATAAAGTACATTTCCCAACCGTTAGTTTTAAACCGCCCCGGAAATGATTCCTTTTCTGGGCAAGGTATTGAAAAAAGATACCTATTAGATTTTAATGGGTATTCGCTACTTGCAGACTTATTATTTTCTGATGAGCTCGAGATCAAACAAAAGTTTTTAAATGTAATGACCCGAGAGCATCGTTGGCATAGACTTATAAAGTTTCGGTCTTCTATAGAATCTTCAGAACGATGGGATGAACACACCTCCCAATTGCTATATTTCGGTTATCGACCTCTAACGCTTCAAATATGTGGTTTAATTGGTCGCTTCAAATTTATAGTAAATGTAGCTATATTATTGAACTCTAATTTCAAGATAATATATAAAAGATTATTATTGAAGTATTAAATTTCGAATCTATATTTTAATTATCTAACCTCATTAAATTAAAGAATTTCATATGTCTAAATTATCTATTTGTATACCTACGCGAAATAGAGAAGCTTATTTAAATGAGTGCTTGAATAGTCTTCTCTCACAGGATATGGATGATTTGGAAGTTGTGATTGTTGATGGTGCCTCAACTGATAATACTAAATCGTTAGTTGAGAAATATGCAAAATTATTTTCTAATCTTGTATATTTCAGAAGGGATGAATGTGTTGGTGTAGATAGAGATATATTACGAGCAGTTCAGCTCTCTCATGGAGAATATTGTTGGCTAATGAGTGATGATGATTTATTAGAGCATGGAGCATTGAAATATGTACTTAATTATATTGATTTATACTCTCCATTATCAGGAATTAGTGTAAATTATATTGCTTACGACTCAAAAATGCAATTCAAAATTCATACTGTACCAGCGATAAGTAGAAGTAAAATAAAAAATGATTTTTTGTTTACAGATTGCAAAAAATGTTTTTCTAATTTAGGAATGCATTTAGGGTTTCTTTCAGGCCAAATTGTAAACAGAGATATTTGGTTGAAAACAGTTTCAAATAATAACTTGGATAATTATTACAATTCATGGTTACTTGTATATATAATCGGTCGAATGTTTGAATTTGAATCTAAATGGCTATATATACATAAAGAACTAGTCAAATACAGAAGTGGTAATGATTCTTTTTTAGCCAGACTAGGAGTTTACAATCGTCAATTGATTACACATATAAACTTTACTGCAGTTATTCAACGCATTTTCGGGTATCGAAGTGATACTTATAATAAAGTAATTTATACTATAATTGCGGATAGGATGGCAAGAAGTTTAGCCGTAATAAAAGCAGATGGTTGTTCTTCTGCAACACAGTACAAACTTTTTTTATTGTATATAAGCCGATATTGGTATTTCCCTTTATTTTGGTATAAAATATTTCCTGTTTTTTTTATTCCTAGTTTTCTATTAAGATACATAAAGCGCTTCTATATTTGGTGTAAAAGTTCTAATGTAGACAAAAAAGATACTTACAACAATTAAAATTCGTCATTTTCTGTTATTGCGATTACAAAATGCACAAACGTCTCACAATCATCACCGTAATAAATAAAAGAATAAAAAAATGACTGTTATTTATGATAAGTTGATATATTTCGGAGGAGGAGAAAGAGTCTTATTTCACATTAATGATGCACTTAATCCGAAGGAGATTGCTGTTTTGTGCGACATTAAAAATACTGCATGGAAAAATACACTTATAAATACCAGACAGCCTAAATGGGGTTGGATTTTTTCGAAAAGAATTATTTTTATTCTTTTATATCCTATCGTATGTGCACTTTCTGCAATGTTTACGGTACATGATGATATTATCTTCTGCTATTCAGACACAAGTGGAAAATTTTTTAAATTAAGAGGAAGAAAAAAAATTTTATACTTAAACTTTCCATCCAGAGGAGTTGTTAATCCTGAAGTTTTTTTCAACAACAAAATTTTATTACAAATAATAAAACCATTAATTAAAATTTTTATCTATTTTGAAAAAATGCAGTATAAAAAATTTGATGAAATCTACTGCATTTCAAAATATACACAAACAACTTTAAAAAAAATATTTAATGTAGATGCTGAGGTTTTATATTGTCCTACCTCTGAAAAATTTTACTTAGACCAAATAGAAAATCCTCAAAGAGAATCATATTATATTCTAATTTCCAGACTGGAAAAGGCGAAAAAATTAGAATATGTTTTTGAGGCATTTGCTAGCTTGAAATTAAATTTGATTGTTATCGGAACAGGATCATTACTAGATAATTATATTAGTGATTTTCCGGCTGTCAATTTTAAAGGCTATCAAAGTGACGAAAATCTTATTTATCTTCTATCAAGAGCAAAAGCATGTATTATACCTACAGTCCTTGAATATGGTTTGCCAATTATAGAATCATTTGCCAGGGGAACTCCAATTATTGCTGTAAAATCACCAGCATCACAGGAGTTAATTTTTGATAATGAAAAGAAATACAATACTAAGTTTGGATATTCTTTTGATTCTGCAACCTCCGTAGATTTAATGAATGTAATAAATAAATTTGAGGAAGAAAATCATCAATTTGATCATAATCTAATAAAAAAAATGTCTTTGGACTTTCATCCATCTATTTTCAAAACAAAATTAAGAACAATAACTGATATCTGAACTGTTTTACTCAAACGAATTCCTTGAGACCTCTGGTTGTATAGAGGAAAATTTGAAAATCTTTAGGTTTTCATGACGCTTTGAAAAGGCGCATTTTGTCAACATGGATGAGCATATATGCAAAAGACATAATAAAACCTTGTTGCTTTATGATTTAGTCTTTCCAGTCAAATATCGAAAAAAAGTTATTGATGGGCAAATAAACGATTGCGTAAAGGAAGTTTGTGTGCAACTCATCAGTGAAAGATATAAACTACAGTTTGTAGAAATTGGGACTGATGAAGATCATGTGCATTTTCTGATACAAAGTTTGCCTATAATGGCTATTTGAAAGATTGCACAAACCATAAAAAGTATAACTGATCGAGTGTTGCTTAAGAACTATCCTGAAGTTAAAGAGGATTTATTGGAAGGGAACTTTTGGACGGAGGATTTATGCAAACACAGTTGGACAATATGGTAATGCATTCAAAACAACTTAGGCCGTAGTAGCTGATAGCTTGGAGCTTGCTCCGGGGGCATTATTACATTCTGACCGTACCTCATAATCACCAATAACACTCGTATTAACACACTAATTTAAATTGAAATGGGAATTCATAACGAACCGATAGAGGCTTTTCCATATAAAGCTCCAACAGAGCAAATAAAAATTCAATACAAGGAAATCTTTGAAATAAAAACTCCTTTAGAAGTACCTCTAATCAAGTTGTTTTTTGATAAAATTGTAGCTATTATTATTTTAATTTGCTGCTTACCCATCATATTACTACTACTTCTTTGGAACATTATTGAAGGGGTCATTATTTTGGAAAATCGTGGGCCTTTATTTTTTTATTATAATGCAGTGAGTGCTGGAAAAATTTTCAAAAAATATAAGATTAGATTAATCAAAGAAAAATATATAGACAAAGACTTACAAGCCAAAGGCGATTGGCATGCATATGCTAGAGAATGGGAGCCCCAATCCAGAACCTATTTAGGGCGATTTGTGAAAAAATTCTATTTAGATGAAATTCCTCAATTTTTTAATGTTCTTGTAGGAGATATGTCTATTGTAGGACCTAGGCCTATAGCTGTTCATCATTATGAGAGAGACCTTAAACAAGGAAATGTAACTCGATTTCTTATTAGAGGAGGCCTTCTTGGTCTTGGACATATTAAGAAAGGAACTTCTGAAATGGGAAATCCTATTTATGAATATGAATATATTGATCGATATTTAAATTCTTCATCTTTAAGTTTGATGATGCTTGATTTAAAAATTATTTGGAAAGGAATTATTGTTATTTTGAAAGGAAAAGGATTATAGACAAAAGGCATAATCCATTTCGAAACAAGCTATAGAGTTTGTCTTGCTAATTTGAATTATCTTTTGCATCACATGTCATTTGCACAACAAAATACGACATTATCTTATTCTTATTACTTAAGTCATCGAAAACAATCCTTTCTTTTAATTTTACATTCATCATTCACCTTGGAATCTGAAACTTGAAGTTTGAATTTCTATCCATCGCAACCAAACCTTCCCCCATTTTGGGGGAATTAGAAGGGGGCATTCAATTCCGGCGCATAGAAAGTCCGTTTAATTCACCGGGTGACTCCAAGTCACCCGGTGAATAACTACCAATAAAAAACTTAACTCTGCGGTTGCTCGTTGCCCTCTTCGTCTTTTGATCTGCCCCGCCCGTGATACCCTACGATTTTACGGGCATTTTTGTAAGCCTTGTAAAAGTCTGGCTGAGGATAAAGGAATGGTTCCATCAGTACATCAATTTCCTCGTTCAGCAGCTTGATCATGGCGTCAACCATATCACCGATATTACTGGTCGAAACTTTTGAAATATTCGTAGCGACTCTCCGCTTGGGAATAGATAGTTTAAATTCGGACAGTAACGAATTTACTTCTGCAAATTCGGCCTCGGTAACAAAATACTTTGCCAATGCTTCTTTCAGGGGAGTTGCCAGGGCAACCAGCAAAACGCCGATATCATACAATACCGGATCGGCGGCCTGTGCAAGTTTCGTTTTTGAGTACGTCGCTTTGGTTTTCAGTTCCGCATTTCTTGTGGTTGTTGCATGAGCAACCAAAGCTGCTGAAAGTTGTGCAATCCGTTGAGTCAACCGTTGTCGCAGATCCGATTTGTTCTGGGTTAACCCGGACGTATCAGCTTCCTGTATCTGGCGAAGCTGACTGATTTGGTTCAGTTGTTCTTTTAACCGCTGGTGAACAGTAACAAGTTCAGCGCTCTCGGTAAACAGGGTAGAATGATTGTCAAGCGCCAAATCGACAGAACTACCCATACGGAATTTGTTAATCTGATTTTGATTCATACAAAAAAGTTTAAATATTCAACAATGTTGGTCAGTCTGGATTACTGGTTTCATCAGGTATTTCGGTTTTTGAGAGCAAGGAGTGCACTCGTTTTTTTTTTTACCGAATTTGAATAACGGGATGGAATCGAATTTCAAGCTGAACCTTTTATTTTAAATAACGCGAATACAAGTTACAGAATGTCGCTTACCCCCTAATCCCCCAAATCGGGGGACTTTAGGTATGGAGAAGACACTCAGGCTAATCCGGATTTGTAATTCGGATTCATCTCCTTGACACCCGCTGGTACGGATTTGTAACTTGTACCCTTCTGTTCTGGGATTTGTATCCTGTTTCGCAACCGGTTCGGTTGTCCTGTATTTTACTGTTTTTAAAAAATAGCCTGCCTGCTTCGTAGGGGTAAGCTGCCAGTCGTTTGTAACGACACGTTGAACAACGATGCCATATTGCGGCGCAAAGCATGACATCATTTCAATTTTAACACAACAAACAAAAAAAAAGTTAAACCATCGCAACCGGAACCTTCCCCCGCATGGGGGAATTAGAAGGGGGCTTTCCCATTCGTTATTCTACATTGGATATTCATCATTCAATATCTTTTAAATTTTAAAATTTTCAACCTTGTATTTTTGATTCTGAAAAACAAAACAACAATGACAAAAACCATCGCGCTGCAGACAATACATCAGCAGGATAACCCGGCCCGGACAAATTCAAAATTCAAAATTTACAATTCGAAATTTGCATTTTTTTTACCATGTCTCAAATCCGTAATTTCAACCTGTATAATCGTTTTGATTTTGTCCTTCTTGTTTCCCGGTTCTCTCTCTGGCCAGGACAGCATCCGGTGGTATGCCCGTTCTCATGCGGTAGCTTCTTCCAGCGATTTAGTTCCTTTATGGTTGCACACCAATAAATTCGGGACGGTCAATAATTTTGGCAGCGGAGAATTAAACTTGTTGGCTGGGGCTACTTACAGCACAGAAATTAGTAAAAATAGTAACCTTACTTTTGGAATGGAAGGCTATATCAGTGAGCAATGGAATTACAAAGCCCTTTCACAGTTATATGTCGAATTCAAATGGGGGTCTGCCAGTTTAATTATAGGCAAACGAAATATCGACTTTCTGAATGCCCGCAACCAACAAATCCCGTTTATGGATTTCCGGAACATTCGTCCTTTTCCTTATTTTTCATTCGGGTTCTACGACTATACAAATTTCCCTTTTCTGAAAGGCTATCTACAGTTTAAAGCCACTTTTGTACAGGGCATTCTCAACGGTGATCGTGATCCGATAGGGGTCGATAAACCACTTTATCATTTTAAAAGCCTGTATGCCAAAACCGGAAACTTTCCCCTGCAACTTTTTATAGGAATGAATCACGGGGTGATTTTTGGTGGAACCATGCGCGACGGCACTAAAATACCGGTCGACTTTTACAATACGTATTTGATTAATGCTTCGGAAAAAGTAGGAAAAGTTTTACAGGGAGAAGGGGAAAACAAACCTGGAGAACATGTGGGGTTTGTAGATATGGGGGCTATTCTCGATCTCAAAAAAGTATATTTTGATTTCACCTTCCAGAACATATTTACTGATTATTCAGGCTTTGTTCAATCCGACGATCACAACCTCATTTTCAATATTCAACTGAAAGGGAAACACCTGCTTTCGTCGTTGAACTACGAATATGGTTACACGGTACACCAGAGTGGGGTCGGATTGGGTGATCGCTACTACAAAACAATTGCTGACTATACAGGCTATCTGACGGAAAATTTCAATTACCAGGGCGAAGAAGTTAAAACTTTTGATGATTTTGCCGATATACTTTATTCCTATACTGGCAAAGATGGTAAATACAGTGGACGCGACAGCTATTTCAATAACGGCATTTATCCGTTAGGGCATTTTCATGATAATCATTTCTTTGGGTATCCGCTCATGCACAGTAAAAAGCAAATAGAGCTATTTAAAGAGGATGGTATACAAACCTATGAGAATATTAGTAACAACCGTATCCAATCGCACCATTTTGCTGCTGAAGGATGGATTAACGATCGCCTGAAATACAACGCGAAAGCAACTTTTACGAATAACTTTGGTACATACAGCGGGTTTTATGTGCATGATTTTGTTGAGCGTGAAGATTATTACTTCCGCGATGGAAAAAAACAAAACTACTTTCTTTTTGAAATGGAGTATGCAAAAGAAAGATCCCCTTTGAGATACACTGCTTCGTTCGGGATCGATACAGGAGAGTTATATAATTCCTATGGCATTATGGTCGGTGTATGTTATTCGGGTGAGAGCTTTGTCAAAGGCAAGAAGCAAGATCTCTTTCACTGATTTTGAAGACACGATGCGATAAGAACAAAGAGAATAGAGAAGGAAAATGACGAACGAAAGATGCAATCATCAGCTAATGCTGTTCCCATTCCTTGCTCCTGATTTGAAGTTTGAATATTGAATCTGAAGATTTGAATCTGTAAATTGAGTTTACAATTTTTTCATTCCCAGATTTTCTCCGGCCTGGTTAAATAGAGCCACAAAGCGGATCAGTTCTTTGTTCCGGAGAATCAACTCATACGAAATGATATTATTTTTATGAATTTCAACCAGGTTCATTATCTCTTTTTCGGGATCAAGCGATTTTTCGATATTAACCGGTAGCAAATCCAGCGGCAGGTTCACCCTGTAATCAATGAGTTTGGCATTCCGGTCGAATTTTGCGATGTATTCTTTGTTGTCGAGATAAAAAATAGTTTCGTAGGCTCCGTTTTCATAAAACCATTCAATATTAACAGCATTCGCAAAATGTTTGAGCATTGCTTCCTCTACTTCTTCGGAAGGTATAATTGAATCTCTGTCAGTCAGGCTTATAAATAATTTACCCATGGCTTAATAGTTTATCATGTAGACGAAGACCATCGATAAGGTAACCATCAATTTGATTCCCCAAATACTTTTTTGTATAAATAAAGTACTCTCGTTCGGGCACGTTTCAATCTCATCTTCGCAGCATCCTCACTAATACGTAATGAACAGCTCATTTGTCGTAACGATAAATTATCCTGATATTTCATGATCAACAACGCTTTTTCTTCAGGGTGAACCATTTCCAGCACTTTCAGAAAATTGTCGTATTCAATTGCATCTGTTTCTTCATCCGATTCATCAATGATTTCCGGTAATTCGTTATCCCGATTCCAATCCGGATAGTGCAATTTCTTTTTATTCCGAAGATAATCGATACAATAATTATAGGTGATTGAATACAGCCAGGTCGAAAACGAGGACTTGTTTTTAAATGAAGTCAGTTTTTCGAATACTTTTGAGAAAACATCTTTCGTAAATTCTTCGGCCAGCTCTCGATTTTTTAGCAAATTGGTGCATTTATCGAATACTTTGTTGTAATATCTTTTATATAGTACATCAAAGTACTTCGATTGTCCCTGAAGAATCAATGCTACCAATTCTTCGTCCTTGCGCGTTTCGATGATCCCGACACTCATGTATCCTACATTTATTAACGATACAAAAGTAGGAATCATATCGATACCTTTAGTGGCAAATTAAAAAAATAGCGGCCTTTTATTAACATTACAGTGCTAAAAACGCACATTTTATTATTTCTTTCGGAAAAAATGTTGGTCGGGCTGTTACTTTCAATTTCTCTAGCGTCATAATCGTAGAACATTAAAAAAAATCATGTTTTCAGAGGTTATGAATTTTAACTTTATCAAATTAAGTTTTATAAAAATGAAAAAACGTTTTTTAGGTGGTATTGCAGTACTAGGTATTGCTTTATTAGTATTTACTGGTTGTGAAAAAATGCCTGAAGCTGAAATTCAGCAGGCGCAAGTTGCTATTGATTCGGCTAAAGCCGTTGGTGCTGACATTTACATGGCAGAAGCATTTGCCGGTGTTCAGGACACAATGAAAGTTGCAATGGAGAAAATCGAAGAACAAAATTCAAAATGGTTCAAGAAATACTCTGTAGCAAAAGCTAAATTAGTTGTTGCTGCAACTATGGCTGGAGAAATCAAAGAAAAAACAATTGTCCGGAAGGCTGAATTGAAAGCAGAGATTGAAGCAACCTATGCTGAAGTAAAAGCTCTTATTGAAGAAGACAATCAGTTAGTTGCCAAAGCTCCGAGAGGAAAAGGCGGTGCTGCAATTATCGAAGAAATTAAAACCGATATTGCTACCACAACTGAATGGATTGAAGCTGCTAATACAGACATTAAGGATACCGAATATTTGGTTGTTCTTGACAAAATGAAAGCCGCAAAAGAAAAAGCTCTTACAATTAAAACAGAATTGACTGAAGCTATCGACAAAGTTGCTGCAGCAAAAAGAAAGTAAAAAGGTATTACAATAATGAATCCCCGGGCCTTTAAAAAACCCGGGGATTTTTACAAAAACCGGAATCATTTGGCGATGACAAGAAGACGGAAACTGTTTTTGTGGGTTCTAAGTATTTTTATTCTTATAGGCGCAGTTGCGCTTTATTTGTTTTTAACAAAACAACCTGCCCCATTAAAAGAAACTGCGTATGCACGCGAAGCATTATCTCAGGCAAAAGTAAGGAAAGCTGATATATATGCGAAGGAATCATTTTTAAAGGCCGAATGCCTTTACGATTCTGCTATGAATCGTTGGAAACGTGAAAATCGAAAACCGTTCTATAAAAGACGGGATTATTCAAAAGTAAAATCATTTGCTGCCCTTTCGGCGCAGAAATCACAAGAAGCTGCTTCTGCCGCATTAAAGCAAGTAACCAATTTTCAGGTTGACTTAAAAAGCATGCTGCAAGCAAACCGAAAATTAGTTGATAGATATGACTCAACCTTCAGTAAAATTCCCTTCTCAAAAAGATTAAGAGATGAAAACAACCGGGGACAATTATTGCTGAAAGAGGCCGAACTTGCATACATGAATCAGCAATTTCTTGCTTGTAGTGAGAAAGCAGAAGAAGCTGAAAAACTGCTCGGCAGATCGTATCAGTTTTTTAAAAATCATTTGGAGCAATATTTTAGTAATTACTCCGTATGGAAACGACAGGCCGAAGAAACTATTAGCCAGTCGAGGGCACGGAGATCGAATGCTGTTGTTGTCGATAAGTTTGCCCGTAAATGCTATCTTTATCAGGCTGGTCAATTAAAACACGAGTTTAATATTGATCTTGGCCTCAATTGGGTTGGAGACAAAATTTGTAAGGGGGACAAACGTACTCCGGAAGGAAAATATAGAATTACATCGATAAAAAATAGCAGGCACACCAAATATTATAAAGCGCTTTTGCTGGATTATCCAAATGCTGAAGATCAGGCACGGTTCAATGCTAATAGAAAGAACATGCCCCGATATACGAGTATCGGTAATTTGATTGAAATACACGGATGCGGAGGAAAACATGCTGACTGGACCGATGGTTGTGTGGCTCTGCGTGACTCAGATATAGATGTTTTATTTAGGTATGCTTCAGTAAACATGCCTGTTACAATTGTTGGTTCGTTAAGACCGTTGAGCGAAATATTAAATTGAAACACATGCGAGATTCTGAATATATAACAAAAGAAGATATATTGGGCAACTCTGAAAAAGGTAGAGCGAAAGGATTTATTATAAATACAGTAATTCTGCTTCTCTGCATTTTCATTTCGGTTATGCTGGTTGTCAACATTCCATCAATCAGGAAAATGGCATTTTTAGTAAAGGGAAAAACTGAATTGCTTTCTTCATCGGAAAGCGATTCCTCAAAAGCAATTCAAGCTGGGTTGGAAAAGGCACTCGATGATTTGCAAAAAAAATCTATAAGTTTTACACCTGTTGAGCCGTATTTTATAGCAAATATGACTGTCAATGAGTTTTGGATGTACAAAAACCGGGAGTTAGTATTGCATGGGCTATGCTCAACCGGAAGTTACACTCAACTGGAAGCCGGAAATAACAAGAAATGGATTTTTAAAACCCCCAGGGGGGTATTGAAAATTCTGGGAAAGAAAACAGCGCCGGTTTGGAAAAAACCCGACTGGGCATTTATTGAAGAAGGGCTTCCGGTACCTTCGGCCAATCATCCTTCCCGTTTAGAGGAAGGCGTACTTGGCGACTATGCTTTGACAATGCGAGATAGTTATATGATTCACGGAACGATTTATAAACGACACCTTGGCTCTCCCGTTACGCATGGATGTGTCCGTTTAAATGATGAGGATTTGGAGAAGGTATATAAAACAATGAATGCGGGATCGAAAGTATATTTTTATTGATGCTATGATGTTATGAAAATTTTTAAAGGTAAAAACCTGATAATAGGAATTTCGTTACTAATTCTTTTTGTCGCAATTGCTTTCACGTCGTTGTCGATTTTTCAGTCGGTAAGAAGGTTGAATGCGTTCAATGAAAGATACGTTCAAAATGAAGGTGAAAAACCGTGCTACGACCATCCTTCCCTTCAAAAAACAGTCAAGGAAATAGCATACCAGGAGGCTTTTATCAGTATGGCAAAAATCGACTCTATTGGTTTGATTGTCAATCTAAGCGATAAATTGTTACAGTTGTCACTGCAGGGAGTTATCATTCATTCAGCGCCCATGGAAAGTGTTTCTGATGACGGCTTTTTTAAAGCCATGGATATATGCAGCTACCAAAATCTTTTTTCGGTACCGCTCGAAATCACAGAACAACGTGCAACCGTTGAAAAAGAACCGATCGTTGTTAAACAAGCGCCAAAATCGGAAGCTGAAGCTCTCGCAGCAGCAGCTCCCGTTGCCATTGATTCGGTGAAAGCGCAGCAGATAGCAGACGTTGAACTGACTATTGGAGCTGGGTTTAAAATTTATATCTACGATAGTTCTCTCGGTTGTAAACGGGCTGGCAAGCATGATAGCATTCAGGGTGAGACATGGAATAATATGAAACGTGTTGCCCATATCAAACAACCAGAATATCAGCCTGCAATTCATATTTGTGTAAGTAAAAAAGATGCTCTTTCGATTTATCGCGCACTTCCGAAAAGAGCTTTTATGGTGATGAAAGTATAACCAGAGAAATCCTATTTTGCGTGGTACAACCCGGTACGAAAAAAAGTAACTTCGTGCAAACAAACCAAAGGTTTTGCAGTACCACTGAAAAATGGAGCAATTCAGGAAAATAATTCATATCGACATGGATGCATTTTATGCATCGGTGGAGCAGCGTGATCGTCCTGAATTGAAAGGACTTCCCGTGGTTGTTGGTGGCGAAAGGGAAAGAGGAGTTATCGCGGCGGCCAGCTACGAAGCCCGAAAGTTTGGGATACATTCGGCAATGTCGTCGAAAATTGCCAAACAGAAATGCCCCGGTTTAATATTTTGTCCGCCTGATTTCAGAAAATACAAGCAAGTCAGCAGTGAGATTCGTGAAATCTTTTATCAATATACCGATCAGGTTGAACCTTTGTCGCTCGACGAAGCTTTTCTGGATGTAACCGAATCGAAAGTTGCACGAAACTCGGCAACCCTGATTGCCCGCGAAATCAAACAAAAAATAAAGGAAAAACTCAATTTAACTGCTTCTGCCGGGATTTCATACAATAAGTTTCTGGCCAAAATCGCATCCGACATCAATAAACCCGATGGCCTGTTTGTTATTCTGCCCGAAAAGGCACAGGAATTTATTGACCATCTGGAAATCAATAAGTTTTTCGGGATTGGCAAAGTGACTGCAAAGAAAATGAACGATCTGGGTATTTATTATGGTTCGGATTTAAAGTTGGTCACAAAAAATGAACTCGTTCGTTTGTTCGGAAAAGCAGGCAGCTATTATTACGATGTGGCTCGGGGAATCGACAACCGGCCCGTGTTTCCCGACCGGGAAAGAAAGTCGGTGGGTGTGGAAAATACCTTCGCAACCGATCTGCGGGATGAAAACGAATTGAATGCTGAAATTGAAAAACTCACCAACGAACTCTGGCGAAGGATGGAACGGACCGGCAAAATCGGGAAAACGTTGACCCTGAAAATCAAGTTTTCGGATTTCGAACAAATAACCAGAAGTACTACCAAAACGAATTTTTTTCTTGACAAAGAAGACGTGTTGTCCGGCGCTTTGCAATTAATGAAACAGGAATATCCATTTCTGAAAAGTATCCGTCTGCTGGGGCTCACCATCTCAAATTTTTATGTCGAAAACAGCGGACCGGTGCAGTTGGTGCTTGACTTCATTTAAAAATAAACTTACTTTCGTGCATCAAAACGAAAAAACATGACCGATCATATCTTCCGGCTTATAGCACAAAAATTGGGCATTCAGCAGGTTCAAGTGAAAAATACCTGCCAGTTATTCGACGAAGGGGCTACTGTCCCGTTTATTTCGCGTTACCGGAAGGAGCGGACCGGCAGCCTCGACGAGGTGCAGGTCGCTGCGGTGAAAGATGAAAAGGAAAAGTTCTCGGAATTGCTGAAACGGAAAGAAACAATCCTGAAAACTATTGATGAACAAGGATTGTTGACGGCAGAATTGAAGGACCGCATCGACCATTGTTACGATCCGGTTGAATTGGAAGACATTTATCTGCCCTATAAACCCAAACGCAAGACCCGGGCTTCGATGGCGCGGGAAAAAGGGTTGGAGCCACTGGCTAAAATCATCATGAAGCAATACGAACCCAACCCGGAGTTTCGTGCCGCTTCGTTTTTAAACGATCAGGTTGAAACGGTGGAAGACGCTTTGAGCGGCGCCCGCGATATTATTGCTGAATGGATCAGCGAGAACGAAAAAGCCCGGAACATTGTCCGGCAGGCATTCTCGTTTGGCGCGGTAATCAGCTCCAAAGTTGCAAAAGGAAAAGAGGCAGAAGGCATAAAATATCAGGATTATTACAATTGGGAAGAGCCGTTGAAACGGTGTCCTTCGCATCGTTTGCTGGCCATGAGGCGGGGCGAAAACGAAGGGTTCCTGAATGTTTCTGTTTCTCCTGAATCCCAAAGTACAGTAGAACGTCTGGAACGTTTTTTTGTGAAGTCGGACAACGATTGCGGAAAACAAATTGAACTTGCCGTGAAGGATGCGTACAAGCGTTTGCTGGAACCGTCGATTGAAACTGAATTTGCACAATCGTCGAAAGAAAAAGCCGACGAAGAAGCTATTCGTGTTTTTGTTGAAAACCTTCGGCAACTTTTGCTTGCGGCTCCGCTTGGACAAAAACGGGTACTGGCTCTCGATCCCGGTTTCCGTACCGGGTGCAAAGTGGTTTGCTTGGATGCGCAGGGGAATTTGTTGCACAACGAAACCATTTATCCGCACAAACCTCAGGAAGAAACCAAGCTGGCTGCGAAGAAAATTGTTTCGATGGTCGAAGCCTACCAAATTGAGGCGATTGCGATTGGAAACGGGACAGCCAGCCGCGAGACCGAACAGTTCATCAAACGACTGCATTTCGACCGCGAGATGCGTGTTTTTGTCGTTTCTGAAGATGGCGCTTCCATTTATTCGGCATCGAAAATTGCACGTGACGAATTTCCGCAGTACGATGTGACCGTGCGCGGGGCTGTTTCAATCGGGCGGCGCTTGATGGATCCGTTGGCCGAACTGGTGAAAATCGATCCGAAATCGATCGGGGTGGGGCAGTACCAACACGATGTGGATCAGAAAAAATTGAAAAATAGCTTGGACTTGGTTGTCGAATCGTGTGTGAACAATGTTGGTGTCGATTTAAATACTGCATCGAAACATTTGTTGACTTACATTTCAGGCCTGGGGCCGCAACTGGCGCAAAATATTGTCGATTACCGAAAAGAAAACGGTGCTTTTGCATCAAGGAAAGAATTGATGAAAGTTCCCCGGATGGGTGCAAAAGCGTTTGAACAGTCGGCTGGTTTTTTACGGATTACCGATGCGAAAAACCCGCTCGACAATTCTGCTGTTCACCCGGAATCGTATGCCGTTGTGGAAAAAATGGCTTCCGATCTGAATTGTTCGGTTTCGGAACTGATGAATGATTCCGAACTTCAGAAGAAAATTGTATTTGAAAAATACATAACGCCCACCGTCGGTTTACCAACCCTTCAGGATATAAAACAGGAATTGGGCAAACCCGGTCGCGATCCGCGAAAAGCGATCAAAGTGTTCGAATTTGCAGACGGGATTTTTAAAGTTGAAGATTTGCAGGTTGGAATGGTGCTTCCCGGAATAGTTACCAACATTACCAAATTCGGGGCTTTTGTCGATGTGGGCGTAAAACAGGACGGGTTGGTGCATTTGTCGCAAATGGCCGATCGTTTCATCAGCGATCCCAATGAGATTGTGAAACTACATCAACACGTTCAGGTGAAAGTCATTGAAGTAGACATTCAACGAAAACGCATCCAGCTTAGTCTGAAACAGACCTCAAAAGAACAGGAACCAACGAATTAATCGTCTTCCCCGTCTTCAAAATATTCGTCCTGGTTGTCGAGTTCGGCAACCAGAAAATCTTCGGCTTCACCTAAAAGCTGATCAATTAGTTCTTTATTCCCCGGGGCTTCATCAATCCAGTGAATTTCCTGTTTACTCCAGAAATCTTCAATGTCGCTTTCTACAATAAAACGCGGAGTTTCGTTGTGAACAACATAAATTGTGTCGGGCATTTCCAGCGAATTGTCGGCTAATAAAAATTTTGGTAGCATAATGTTTAATTTTATTTATGGCTAGACAAATGTACGGAAAAATCGAACCTGCGTACATTAATAAGCCCGGTAAAAATAACTTTAACAATTCGTTAATCAATAAAAGTCTTTCAATAAATTCTGAAAAAAATGAGGAGGGTATGGGGCGAATGTGTTTTTAAACTTTTATCTGTTTTTTCGTTGCTCCCATTGTCCGGATTTTATCAGGTATTCCGATTTTAGTGAAGACCATCCGCAAACTTATGAACATTTTGTTGCTCTCATGAGAAATAATAAGCATAGTGATTAATTTTGGGGTGATTGCACCAGCTTTTTCGAATAAAAAAAATGACGCGATAAAAATTTTCGTTATTTATCATTACCTTTCATGTGATTAATAATTGCACGTTGTATGAAAAGATTATTTGTTTTTGGGAAGAATGATCAAAGTTGCAGAAAGTTAATTTCTTTGATGAATAATCTGAAGGAGATTAATTTGTATTTTTTTAGTGATATTCAGTTGCTTAAAAGCTCGTTAAGTTCTTTAGCTCCTGACGCTTTATTGCTGCATGAATCTGATTTTTCTCTTTTTCGTCAGGAAATAGATTATACAGGGATCAATCTAAAACTTATCTTAATTGGAGATACCATTTGTATTGATGATATCGAAAAAACAGGGATAACGATTTTTTCTGAAAATTTCTCGGATTCAGAACTACTTAATTTTTTTAAAGATCCGGAACAACAAAAAAAAGACTTGATTTTTTCTACAGAAATGTTGGATTTGATCATTCAGCATATTCCGATTGCTTTGTTCTGGAAGGATAAAAACTTGAATTATATTGGTTGCGATCAGGTGTTTTGCAAGGACCGTGGCTTAAATGAAAAATGCGATGTTTACGGCCTTACCGATTTTGACCTTTTCCCCAATGATGTGGCGTTAAAGAATCTATTGACTGACCGGGAAGTACTTGAGTCCGGCAGGGCATTGATCAATTATGAGGAAAAAATTACCAATGCTGATGGTCGCGATGAATACTTGAGAAAAAGTAAAATACCTATTAAAAATGAGTATGGTGAAGTTATGATGATTATGGGACTGTATGAGAAAATTACAGACCAGGTAATCGTACAAGAGCATTTGACGAAAGAAAAACAATATCTTCAAATGCTGATGGACAATATTCCGGATACCATCTATTTTAAAGACAGAGATTCGAAATTTACCAGGATAAACAGGGCGCAGACACTCGCTTTGGGGCTGAAAGACCCGGATGAAGCAATTGGAAAGAGTGATGCCGATTTTTTCGATGAGAAACATTCGGCGGCGGCATTTGAAGATGAACAGGAATTAATGAAAAGCGGGCTGCCATTGATAAATAAACTGGAATATATAAGGAAAGCTACCGGGTATAAATATGTTACGGCGACTAAAATTCCCTTGTTGGACGAAACAGGCAATTGTGTGGGGATGGTAGGAGTAAGCCGGGACGTAACCCGTGAACAACTTGCTGAAGAAGAATTGAAGCGTGAAAAAGAACTCCTGAATTTGTTGATGGACAATATTCCGGATCGGATCTATTTTAAAGATAAAGATTCGAGGTTTATTCGGGCAAACAAAGCAATAGCCCAATTGTTCGGAAAAGATAATCCTGAATATTTATACGGGAAAACTGATTTCGACCTGCATGACCCCGAACATGCAAGGCAGGCATTTGAAGATGAACAGAACCTGATGAAGAAAGGAAAACCCCTGGTAAATAAAATTGAAAGCCATCTCCTGGACGGGAAAAGAGTATGGGAATCGAGTACGAAAATTCCTTTGTTCGATCAAAATAATGAATTATTGGGCATGGTCGGCATTTCACGCGATTATACAAAACAAAAGCAGTTGGAAGAGGCTCTTGCCAAGGAAAAAGAATTGTTGCAAAAATTAATGGACAATATTCCTGATTTTATTTATTTCAAGGATATCGATTCAAAGTATGTGCGAATCAACAAAGCGGTTGCTGATTCATTACAGATAAAAGAGATGAGCGAAATATATGGCAAATGTGACCATGATTTTTTTCCGAAAGAAGTTTCCGATGTATTCCTCACTCATGAAAAAGAAATATTATCAACAGGCAATGCAATAATCGGCAAAATTGAAAAATCATTTAAGTCCGATGGAACACCTATCTGGCTATCAACTACCAAGATGCCAATTAAAGACGAAGATGGCAAAATAGTGGGAATTGTGGGCGTTTCGAGAGATGTTACTGCAGCGGAGTTGACAAAGCAAAGTTATCAGCATGCGAAGGAGAAAGCCGAAGAAGCCAACAAAGCAAAAAGCCTCTTCTTGGCGAATATGTCGCACGAAATTAGAACACCGATGAATGGGGTGATTGGGATGGCTGATATTCTGAAGCGCACAAAACTTGATTCTACTCAAAAAGAATACCTCGATATTATTATGAAATCGGGGCAAACTCTGCTTACTATTATTAATGATATTTTGGATTTCTCCAAAATTGAATCGGGAAAGATGACCATGGAGTCGACGCCCATAAGTATCCGGAATATTATCGAAGAAGTTGCTGATGTCCAGATTATTCATGCCTCTGATAAATCTCTCGAATTGTATACCTATGTCGATGCGGAGGTGCCGGATTTTGTAAACGGAGATTACGTTCGTTTGAAACAAATTATTACGAACCTCGTGAACAATGCAATTAAATTTACGGCCAAAGGAGAAGTGTATGTTTCGGCGAGCTACAACGGGCTTAAAGGGAAAAAGCACGAAGTATTGTTCAAGGTGAAAGATTCAGGAATAGGAATCGCAAAAGAAAACCAGAAAAAACTTTTTAAATCGTTTAGCCAGGTTGATACTTCAACAACAAGACGATTTGGAGGTACCGGATTGGGACTAGCCATTTGTCAGCGGCTGGTCAAGGAAATGGGCGGTAAGTTTACTTTGGAAAGCGAAGAAGGAAACGGATCTGTATTTTGTTTTACTGCAAAATTTGAACCTGCTACTGAAATTCGGGAACCCGGTATCCAGTTTAAAAATATTTCTTTTGAAAACCTGAATGTGCTGGTGGTTGACGATAACCGAACCAACCGGAAGATATTCAGGGAATACATGGAAAACTGGAAAATCAACGTATTTGAAGCAAACAATGGAACCGATGCCTTGAGTCAGCTTGCCCAGTTCAATGAAAAAGGAACTCCGGTCGATATTGTCCTGGTCGACTATCAAATGGCAGAAATGGATGGACTCGAATTAGCCGAAAGGATAAAATCCAACCCTTCCACAGAAAAAGTCCACCTTATTTTATTGTCTTCGGTTACCGATGCCATCGGGCGTGATGACATGAAAAAATATGGTTTTGAATATTATTTAAATAAGCCTGTTAAACTGAGTCAGTTGTTTAATGTAATCGCTTCGGTTATTGGTAAACTGAAACAAACAGTATTGGTTGACGATCAACTTGATTTGAGCAAAGCTGTCTACAAAGATAAATGCTTCCTGATAGCAGAAGATAATGAGATCAATATGAAAGTTGCAACCTTTACGTTGAATTCCGTTAGTCCGCATGTTTTTTCTGCCTATAATGGTCAGCAGGCAATTGATCTGTTCAAATCCGAGAAAGTTGACTACATTTTGATGGATATTCAGATGCCGATACTGAATGGCATTGAGGCAACGCTTAAAATCCGGGATATTGAAAAACGACTGGGAGTTAAAGTTCCCGTGAAAATTATTGCAATGACGGCAAATACCATGCGCGAAGATGTGGAAAAATGCCTGAAGGCTGGTATGGATGCATTTCTCGGAAAGCCTTTCAAAGTTACTGATTTAATCAATGTTTTGCGTGAGATAGAATAAGCCGGTTTAATTTTATCGGGGAAGTTTTTTGAATTTGACCGCTACTCAGGCAGAAACCTGAATAATTATTTCTGATCCATGATCTTCTTTGTACTTTTGCCATCGAAAAAATTTACGAATGGCATTTATATTTCCTGAAAATTTTGAATTAAAGATCGGCTTCGATAAAGTTCGTGAACTATTAAAGTCGCGATGCCTGAGCGATTTGGGACGGGAACAGGTCGATGGACTTTGTTTTCAGAACGATTATGAAAGCATCAAAAGAAACTTGTCGCTTGCTTCCGAGTTCATTCGTATTATTCAGGAAACCGATAATTTTCCGACCAGTTATTATTTCGATTTGCGCCAGGCATTGCATAAAATCCGCATCGAAGGGCGCTTCCTCGAAGTGTTTGAGTTGTTCGACCTGAAACGCTCGCTGGAAACCATCAGTTCCATTGTTCGTTTTCTGAAGAATGCAAACGAAGAAAATTATCCCTGCCTGAAAGAACTACTGGTCGAAGTCCAGATGTTTCCGTATGTACTTGGCCGGATTGATACTATTTTAACGAAGCTGGGGACGATTAAAGATAATGCATCGCCCGAGTTAGCCCGCATCCGGAAAGAACTTCTGAGCAAGCAATCCAATGTTTCGAAGAAGCTCCATTCCATTTTGCGAAAAGCGCAAAGCGAAGGTTTGGTCGATGAAGATGCCTCGGTGGCAATTCGTGACGGACGTGCTGTTATTCCGGTATCTTCAGCAATGAAACGAAAACTCAGCGGGATTGTCCACGATGAATCGGCAACCGGAAAAACAGCCTATATCGAGCCAGCCGAAGTGGTGGAAATGAACAACCAGATCAGGGAGCTGGAATATGCAGAGAAACGGGAGATTATAAGCATCCTGGTGGCATTTTCAAACGATATTCGTCCGTATGTCGACGAACTGTCGGGGGCGTATCTTTTCCTTGGGAAGATCGATTTTATCCGCTCGAAAGCCACACTGGCAAATGAAATGGATGCCGTTCAACCTGAATTTGAAAACCGTTGCCGCCTCGAATGGTTTGGCGCGGTTCACCCGATTTTGCAGAAAAAACTCGCCCGTGAACAGCGTGCTGTTGTTCCGCTGAATATAAAACTGGACGATCAGAAACATATTCTGCTTATTTCGGGGCCGAATGCCGGTGGAAAATCGGTTTGCCTGAAAACCGTCGGGCTGCTTCAATACATGTTGCAGTGCGGTTTGCTGGTTCCCGTTCAGGATGGCAGTAAAACCGGCATCTTCGAAAAAATATTTATCGACATCGGAGACGAACAATCCATCGAGAACGATTTGAGTACCTACAGCTCGCATTTGCTGAACATGAAATTTTTCGTGAAAAATGCGAACGACAAAACACTGATACTGATCGATGAATTTGGTACCGGTACCGAACCGGCGCTGGGAGGCGCTATTGCCGAGGCTATTCTCGACCGGCTGGCGAAAATTCGTGCTTTCGGCGTGATCACAACCCACTATAGCAACCTGAAACATTTTGCCGCATCGTCCGAAGGAATTGAAAATGGCGCCATGTTGTACGATTCGAACCGGATGCAGCCGCTTTTTATGCTTCAGATCGGGAAGCCGGGCAGTTCGTTTGCTTTCGAAATTGCCCGTAAAATAGGTCTGCCGGAAGAAATTATTGAAGATGCCAGCAAAAAAGTAGGGCAGGAGCATGTCGATTTCGACAAACACCTTCGCAACATCACGCGCGACAAACACTATTGGGAAGAAAAACGGCAACGTATCCGCAAGGTCGAAAAAATTCTCGACGATCAGGCTGAAAAATATGAAGCAGAATTGAAGGAAATAAAACACTTGCGGAAAGAAATTCTTCAGAAAGCAAAAGAAGAAGCGGCGCAGGTTCTGGCCGAAGCCAACAAACGGATTGAAAATACCATTTTTGGAATCAGGGAAAGTCAGGCTGAAAAGGAGAAAACAAAAAAGTTACGGGCTGAGCTGAATTTGTTTAAAGAGGAAGTTTATAAAGACGATTCATCAGAAGATGAACAGATTGACCGAAAAATACAGCAATTGCGTGAAAAGGAAAAACGTCGCAACCAACGCAGGCCGCAAGAAAAAAAGGAAGAGAAAAAACCGATTGAGTCAGTTGTCGATGAATGGCAAATTGGCGATCATGTGCGCATCATTGGTCAATTCAATATTGGAGAGATCATCGAATTGAGCGAGAAAAAAGTGGTAGTTGCTTTCGGCCAACTGCGTACAACTATCGACCGTCCGAAGCTGGAAAAGATCAGCAACAACGAGGCCAAACGCGAAGTAAAACGATACAATCAGACATTGAGCAACATCACAAAAAACCTTTCAGAGAAACGGCTCAACTTTAAAACCGAGGTCGATATTCGCGGGCAGCGCGCCGAAGAGGCAATTCCCAATATCCAGTCGTTTATCGACGATGCGGTCATGTTGAATTTTCATGAACTGCGTATTTTACACGGTAAAGGCAACGGCATTCTGAAAGAAGTGATCCGTGCCTATTTGAAATCCGACCCGGTAGTAAAATCGTTCCGCGACGAGCATGTCGATTTTGGCGGTTCGGGAATTACCATTGTGGAACTGGATAACTAATCGCCTGTAATTTCACTTGTTACGATAGACTTCTTTTCTTTTGGGGAAAGGCTGGCAGAGGAGGTGTCTCACACTTCCACCCTTCGGTTAAATTTCGTGTACCACAAGTAGCCTTTCACATCCGGGTAGCCGCATTGTTTCAGCAGGGTCATGTACGAGCGAACCTGGCTTTTGTATTTTTCCGGTTCGTGCTCGCCCGATTTGTAGTCGACTACAATCATCTGGTCGCCTTTCAGCATCATCCGGTCGGGGCGTTTCATCCCCTGCGGACCGTTGTTCAGGATGTTGCGTTCGTTAATCACCCGGCAGGTTCCGTCGAACCATTCGGCCACCTCCGGATCGTTCAGCATTCCGCTGATTTCACTGATGTACATTTCGGCCTGCGACTCCGAAATTTTCCCGGCAAACACGGCTTTTCGTACTGAACTCTCCAGTTCGTCGCGGTGCCTGATGCCCGACAAAATCTCGTGAATGATTTTTCCTTTGTTAATCGCACCGGCCCATTTTTCTTCCGGATTGAAAAAGTCCTGCGTGTTTTTTCGTATCGACAAGTGTTTGCGAAAATCGGCAAAGCCAAACCGGTCGAGCAGAATATTCTGAACTTTGCTCTCCGTTTTTATTTCATTCTTGTAAAAACGGCCAAATTCAACCAGCGACTGCGACTCGTCGAATAGCTCGTTCAGTTTTAAAAGATCGTCGGAAATACCGAGGTTTTGCTCCACTGTTTTTTGCAGCAGATCGCCCACCGTGTTCATTTTTCCTGTGGTTTGCGACCACACGTACAGACCCGATTTGGCGCGGGTAAACGCCACGTAAAGTAGGTTCAGGTTATCGATATAGGTATTGAATTTCTCGGTGAAAAATTCGTTGCTGAAAATGGATTTTGCCAACTGTTTCCCGTATTTCACCGGAACCAGTTTCAGTCCGTCGAAAGGCGGCCGGCCGGGGGCGCACCAAAGCAGCGGCGCATGGTTGGGTTTGGGCTGCATCGACCAGTCGCAGAACGGAATAAAAACATGGTCGAATTCCAGCCCTTTCGATTTGTGAATGGTGAGAATATTGATCGCGTCAATCGTGTCGGCCACCGGAATGGTGATTTTGTCGGCATTGTCGTCCCACCAGTTCAGGAACGAGGTGACTTCCGACGCATTGCCGCGCTCGAAAGCCGCCAACTGATCGATGAACGCCTGCAAATAAGCCAGTTCATTTTTTATACAGAACAGGCTGAATTTTTCGCTGATGCTGTACACCATTTCCTGCAGCGACTTTGCGCTTACCAGTTGATGAAATGTTTCGCTTTTCAGAAAGCGGACAAACCCGTTTCCGGCGTTCTCCATATCTTCGAACTGCCCGGTAATACCGGGTTGATAAGCCTGTGTGAAGTCGAGCGTTGCTTGTGTTTTTTTCGCTTCAGAAAAATCAGGCAAAGCGTCGGCATGGCTTAAAATCGGGTAGAGGTAGGAATAATAGGAATAGTTGAGCGTTGCCAGAATGATCGGGTCTTCGGGATTCAGGAAATAGCGCATCATGGAAACCACAAAACCCACCAGCCGCGAATTGTTCAGGTACAGCGATTCGTTGGAAAGAATATCGAAATTGAATGCGCTGTTTTCGGGCTTGTTTTTCTCGGCAAGAAACAGTTCGGCAATCGCGCGGGCTTCTTTTTTTTCACGCACCAGCACCGCAATCCGGCGCGCCGGAATTCCTTTGGTTTGCAAACTTTTTATCTGTTCGAGCAATTCACTTTTGATCCGTTCATCATTTTCTTCCTGTTTGTCGCGCGCAGCTTCCAGAAATTTTATCCTGAAGAAGCCCTCGTCGGCCAGTTCCGTTTTGGCAATCTGCTGAAGCCGGTCGGCATAAATTTCAGCAACCGGTATTAATCCGGAAACGTCGGGCAGGTCGATTTCTTCCAGTTCGCCTTCAAAATGGCGCTGAAGGATGGCCGGGGCCAGCGTGAAGATGGTGTTGTTCAGCCGGATGATATTTCCGCAACTGCGCCAGTTTTTATTGAGTACCTCGTGTTCGGCGCCAAAAATGCCAAGCGATTCGTTCAGCTTACCGGCCAGCAGGTTCCAGTCGCCCTTTCGCCAGCGGTAAATGGCCTGTTTTACATCGCCCACCACTAGGTTGTAATGGTCTTCGGCCAGCGAATTCAGCACCAGTGGTCGGAAATTCTCCCATTGCAAAGACGAGGTGTCTTGAAACTCGTCGATCATGAAATGGTTGTACACCACCCCGGTTTTTTCGTACACAAACGGCGTGTCGGAACCATCAATGATTTCCTTGATGAAATGGCCGGAATCGGAGATCAGCACAATGCCTTTCTCCTGGCAAATTTCGCGCACCATCCTGCGCAGGTCGACCAGAATGCCCAGCACATACAACTGGCTGGTGATTAAACAGGCGGTATTGTAATCCCGGATATTCTTTTCGTAAAATTCAACCGCATTGCGCAGTACGGTCATCAGTTTTTCGCTGACCGATTTTACCCGTTCTTCGGCATTTTTTACGTACCATTCTTCTACGTCGGTTGCGGCTTTCAGTGCGGTTGCAGTGAATGAATAATCGCCGTCGGCCAGTTTGTTGAAACTGTTGGCAGGCCCGCTTTTTTTGCGTTTGAAATCATCTGCTGTCAACCCGTTTTCAGCCATAATTGAATTGCCGCCATTGCCATAACCCTGCATGGTTTTTTGAAACGAATGAACGATCTTGTTCAGTTCGCTGCGGTAGTCCGAAATAAACGTTTTATCGTTGAGTTTTTCGTATAGTTCTTCGTTCAGGCTGCGGAACGAATCGTTGTAAATTTCTTTGCCCAGATCGAGAATATCTGCTTTCAGGTTCCAGCCGCGGCCCTCGGTAATTTTATTTTCGGCAAATTCCTTCAGCCAGGCACGCAGGCGCAAATCTTCTTCCACCGAAAGCACCAACCGGTCGACCGCTTCATCCAAAATAGCATTTTCATCCAACTCGACACTGTAAGCTGAGTTGATGCCCAGTTCGCGATTAAATGCCTTTATCACCCGCTGGAAAAAGCTGTCAATGGTGGTGATCGAAAAACGCGAATAATCGTGCAGGATGCGGTTCAGCGACTTTTTTGCACGCTCGGCAATTTCCCATTCGGGCATACCCAGTTCCGCTTTTAGGGTTTGCAGATAGGCCGTGTTTTTACCCGTCGAAAGCTCGTACAGTTCATTCAGCACGCGCGATTTCATTTCCGCAGTGGCCTTGTTGGTAAAGGTTACCGCCAGAATGTGCCGGTACGCTGCTTCGTTTTTCAGGATTAATTTCAGGTAATCGACTGCCAGCCGGAATGTTTTCCCCGAGCCTGCCGACGCTTTGTATATTTTTAATTGGGCCATCGCTTTTGTTTGAACAGTTAAAGATAAAGTTCTTTCGGAAATAGTCGTAAGCAGTAAGTGAAAAGTCGTAAGACAGGAAGTGAATTGCGGTTAAAAAGCTCATCCGGCCTTTCTTCCTTTATTTCGGCGCAATCCGGAATCTTATGATCACAATAAATTCCTGTTTTATAAACTTCACATACGGTTAAAATATTATTTTTTGATACCTTGATTAATAAATTGTTCCTAAACTTGCAGAATAATTTTCAAAAAACAGAAATGGCAACAAATGCAATAAAAGAAGTCATTACCACAAGGTTGGTAAAAGGAGAAGACTTAAATCATCACAAAACATTGTTTGCAGGGAGAACTGCCGAGTGGTTTGTCGAATCGGGGTTTTTGGCTGCTGCATCATTGGTTGCACCAGACAATGTCGTTTGCCTGAAAATTCATGGGATGTATTTTACTCAACCTGTAAGGCCTGGAGAAATTGTCAAGTTCTCTTCACGAATTGTATATGCAGGAAGAAGCAGCTTTGTTGCGTATATTAAAATGACAAAAGGCAATGCCGACGAATTTGTTGTAAGTGGTTTTATTACTTTTATTCATGTTGATGAAAATACGAAGCCGACGCCACACCACATTATTGTTGAACCACAGACTGGTGAAGAAAAAGATTTGTATGAACAAGCAAAAGCGTTGAAAAGCAAATAATCCAATAAACAACCACCTTTTATTTTGGCATGTGACGATAATTTGCAATGTATCTGGTTCAATTGAACTCTCATTTTTTATCAGATTCAGTTTATATGACAAGAAGTTCGTAAAATATTGAGCTATCGTTTTTATGAACGGTGGCTTTTTTTATTCCAGAACATTTGAAAACATCCTGTCCTTAAGTGTTTTAATTTTTTCAGTACAAAAAGAAATTTACTGCGCAGTTTGCCTGAAATCATTGAATAATATTATCTTTGCAGCCTGAATTTTAAGAACATTAAAAGTTAGTTGATGATTACTATAACATTACCGGATAATAGCCAGAGACAATACGAAAGCGGAGTGGATGGAATGGCTATTGCACAGTCGATTAGTCCCCGTTTGGCAAAAGAGGTACTGGCTATTTCTGTAAACGGCGAAACATGGGATTTAACCCGGCCGATTACCGAGGATGCCGAAATTAAATTGTTTAAGTGGGAAGACCGTGAAGGACAGGTAACTTTCTGGCATTCATCGGCACACCTAATGGCCGAAGCCATTGAATTTTTCTACCCGGGAACGAAATTCGGGATCGGGCCTACTGTCGATACAGGTTTTTATTACGATATCGACCTTCCGGAAGGGAAACAACTGACTGAAAAAGATCTTGAAAAAATCGAGGCTAAAATAATTGAACTTTCGAGGGCAAAAAGCGACATCGTCCGGTCAAGTGTTTCGAAGGCCGAAGCCTTGAAAATGTTTGGAGAAAAGGGCGATGTGCTGAAACTGGAATTGATCAACGAGTTGGAAGACGGGACTATTTCGTTGTACAATCAGGGGAATTTTACCGATTTGTGCCGTGGCCCGCACCTTCCGAATACCGAATATATAAAGGCAGTAAAACTGATGTCGATTGCTGGCGCTTACTGGCGGGGCAACGAAAAAAACAAAATGCTGACCCGTATTTACGGGGTAACTTTTCCGAAACAGAAAATGTTGGAAGAGTACCTGGTTTTGATTGAAGAGGCCAAAAAACGCGACCACCGTAAAATCGGTAAGGAAATGGAACTGTTTACTTTCTCGCAGAAAGTAGGGCAGGGGCTTCCGATGTGGTTGCCAAAAGGGACTGCATTGCGTTTGCAATTGGAGGATTTTCTGAAACGTGTTCAGAAAAAATTCGGGTACGAACAGGTAATAACTCCACATATTGGCGATGTGAACCTGTACAAAACTTCAGGTCATTTTGCCAAATACGGTGCCGATTCATTCCAGGTAATTAAAACTCCGGAAGAAGGCGAAGAGTACATGCTGAAACCGATGAACTGTCCTCATCACTGCGAATTGTACGCTTTCAAACCGCGTTCGTACAAAGACCTTCCGGTTCGCTTTGCCGAATTCGGAACCGTTTACCGTTACGAACAAAGTGGCGAGTTGCACGGATTGACCCGTGTGCGCGGATTTACCCAGGATGACGCTCACTTGTTCTGCCGTCCCGATCAGATTAAAGATGAATTCAAGAAAGTTATTGATATTATTTTTATCATTTTCAAGGCGTTGAACTTTGAAAATTATTCAGCCCAGATTTCGCTTCGTGATCCGAACAAGCCCGAAAAGTACATCGGATCGACTGAAAACTGGGATAAAGCAGAACAAGCTATTATTGAGGCATCAGCCGAAAAAGGACTGAAAACAGTTACTGTACAGGGCGAAGCAGCCTTTTACGGGCCAAAACTTGACTTCATGGTGAAAGATGCCTTGGGCCGAAGCTGGCAGTTGGGAACCATTCAGGTCGACTACAATTTACCCGAACGTTTTGAGCTTGAATACATTGGCGCCGACGACAACCGCCACCGTCCGGTAATGATCCACCGCGCCCCGTTTGGTTCTATGGAACGTTTCGTTGCTGTATTGATTGAACACACGGCAGGGAAATTTCCTCTGTGGTTAACCCCTGAGCAAGTGGTAGTTCTGCCAATTAGTGAAAAGTATAACGATTATGCACAAAGTATTTCAGATTTTCTAAATAATTGCGATATTCGCAGCTTAATTGACGACCGGAACGAAAAAGTTGGCCGAAAGATCAGGGATAACGAATTGAAGCGAATCCCTTATTTGCTGGTTGTTGGAGAAAAAGAAGCTGAAAATCAAACAGTTTCTGTGCGAAAACAAGGGCAGGGCGATATCGGGTCAATGAATTGGAATGATTTTGCTGAATTTATCAATAACGAAGTAAAAGAGCAATTGTCAGCGTTTTAATAATTTGATTATTAACAAATAATAGGAGGATTTAGTCATAGCAGTAAAAAGACCATTTCGGGGCGGGCAAAGAGTCGAGGCAGCACCGCAGCACAAGATCAATGAAAAAATTCGTGCCCATCAGGTACGTTTAGTTGGCGACAATATCGACAATCCAGGTGTGTTTTCGTTAAGCGAAGCACGGAAGCTAGCTGATGAATTGGAACTGGATCTTGTGGAGATTTCCCCAAATGCTGATCCTCCGGTTTGTAAAATTATTGATTATCAGAAGTTTCTTTATCAGCAAAAAAAGAAACAGAAGGAGATGAAAGCCAATGCTGTTAAAGTCGTGGTGAAGGAAATCCGTTTCGGACCAAATACCGACGATCATGACTTTCAGTTTAAGTTAAGGCATGCCGAAAAGTTCCTGAAAGAAGGAGCAAAGGTAAAAGCCTATGTGTTTTTCAAAGGACGGGCGATTCTGTTTAAAGAACAGGGCGAGATCCTTCTTTTGAAATTTGCGCAGGAGCTTGAAGAAATAGGAAAAGTTGAGCAGTTGCCTCAACTGGAAGGAAAAAGAATGACCATGTTTATTTCACCTAAAAAGAAGAAATAAATTTCAAATAAATTTTTAGGAAGATGCCAAAGATGAAAACTGTTTCCGGAGCGAAAAAAAGATTTAAATTATCTGGTTCCGGTAAGATTAAAAGAAAACATGCTTTCAAAAGTCACATTCTTACGAAAAAGACTAAAAAGCAAAAAAGAAATCTGACCCTTTGGGGAATGGTTTCTAAAGCCGATGAGAGCAACGTTAAGTTGATGCTCAACATGAAGTAATGTTTTTTTTAAATTGAGTTGAAGTAAAAAAAGTAATTAATCGAGTGAATTAGCCGAAAGATTCCGGTAGTACCGGAACGCTAACCATTCAAAAAAGTAAGATTATGCCAAGATCAGTAAATGCCGTAGCTTCTCGGGCTCGTAGAAAAAAAGCCCTCAAGTTGACCAGGGGTTATTGGGGCGCCCGCAAGAACGTCTGGACGGTGGCAAAAAACACCCTCGAAAAAGGGTTGGCTTATGCCTACCGTGACAGAAAGACCAAAAAGAGAAACTTCCGCGCTTTGTGGATTCAGCGTATTAACGCTGCTGCCCGCGTTGAAGGATTATCGTATTCTCAGTTAATTGGTTTGCTGAAAAAAGCAAACGTTGAGATCAATCGTAAAGTGTTGGCCGATTTAGCAATGAATCATCCGGCTGCTTTCAAAGCAATCGTTGAAAAGGTGAAATAAACATTCATCGAACCAGGTGGAAATAAACATATAAAAAAAGTCCCGTCGCATTTGCCGACGGGACTTTTTTTATGCCCGATTTTTGGTAATTTGCATCGAGTAATGAGTTTTGAGTAGGGAAGGGAGTCACGAGTATCAAAATCAAGCATCGTTTATCTTTCAATCGTTATGAATGAAGAATTAATCGTAGAACTATGCCTTGCCAGATTATCCGATTTATACGGGCAAAAAGTTGTTCTGGAACGCAAACAGTCGGTTGGCGGAGGTTGTATCAATAATGCGGTTTTGCTGAAATGCAATGCGGGTAATTTTTTCCTGAAATGGAATTCCTCTTGTCCTGGCGATATGTTTTTGAAGGAAGCCGCCGGTTTGCAGGAGATGTATTCGGTTGAAAATCCGTACCTGATTATCCCCCAAGTGATCTGGGCAAAAGAAGTCGACGAATTGCCTGGTTTGCTGTTGATGGAGTACCTGCAACCATCCGGTGGTTCTTCCGAACAGGATGAAAAACTCGGTCGGGGATTGGCTTTTTTGCACCGGAAAACTGTCCCGCAATTCGGGTTTCATTACGATAATTATTGTGGTTTGACCGTGCAAAACAATTCATGGCACGCAAGCTGGATTAATTTTTTTGGCACGCAGCGCATCGGATATTTGCTGCGACTGATTCAACGTTCCCGTGGAATATCTTCCGAAGAAATGAAAATATACGGAAAATTGATCGACCGGCTTCCTGAACTTTTATCGCACGAAACAAAGCCTTCGCTTATTCACGGCGATTTGTGGTCGGGCAACTGCATGTACACGGCCAATGGTCCGGCTTTGATCGACCCGGCAACGTACTATGCCGACCGCGAGATGGAACTTTCGATGATGACCCTGTTTGGCGGATTTTCTTCCTGCGTGTGGGTCGCATATCATGAAATGTATCCGCTGACGGAGGGGTGGAAAGAACGCAATAGCTTGTACCAACTCTATCATATTTTAAACCATTTCTACCTGTTTGGCGGTACTTATCTCGATCAGGCAAACCGCATTGCGCGAAAGTTTATTTGAAATACGAATATTTGTATCGTAGAAATATTCGTAAATTGTATGGAGAAAAATGATACAGGTGGAAACAGAAATATTTGAAATTCCATACCGGGCCAAACTTTGCTTTGATAAGAACAAGGGTTTGATTTTACCGGAAAAAGTTCCATACATTGGAATGGGGGCTTCGTATTTTGCTGCCGAAGTTGTTCGATACCTGGGAGTGAATATTATGCTTGAAATCGCATCGGAGTACTCTTTGTGTCATAAAGAAGAGTCTGATTATGAAGACGCAGTGATTATCTCACAATCGGGCGAAAGTCTCGAAACAATTGCCTGCGCAAAACTTTTTAAGTCGTTTTGCGGCATCGTAAATTCAGACGACAGTCAACTTGCAATGTTGAAGAATGCGAGGAAAATCGTTAAGTTGTACGCAGGGAATGAAGTTCATGCTTCTTCAAAAACATTCATAAATACCTTGGTTGTGCTTTACTTGGGACACGGGATTGATCCGTCGCCTGCTCTTGAGAGCATCCATAATCGCTTTAATTATTTCAAAGAGCAGGGCGAGTATATGGGAGAAATGGTATTGAAAAAATTAAAGAAGAAACGCTATTCAGGATTGTATATTATTGGAAATGGACCGAATATTGGAACTGTCCACCAGGCAGCCCAGATGCTGACTGAAACCACGAAACTTCCGTTTTTTGGACTTCCTGCCACACAATATAATTATGGGGTGAAAGAAGCTGCTTCCAATTCGATTGTGATTGTGCTGAACCCTTCGGGAAAATATTACGAACGAACCAAGATTCTTGCTAAAACCATTAAAAATGCCGGAGCCTGTTTTATTGAAATGAACGAAGATGAACTGAGTGAGGAACTTAGCCCGTTTAGCCTGATCTTGCCGTTTTTTCACATGGCTGTTTATATGGCCGAAGAAATGAAAATCAGCGACGATTTTATCGTTGGCGACAAAATAAATTCGGAATAATTACAATTCGACCAGCCGGTTTTTGATGGCATACACGACCAACTGGGCCGTGTTTTTGCTTTCACTTTTTTCGAGGATGTTGGCGCGGTGTTTATCGACCGTTCGTTTACTGATGAAAAGTTGATCGGCGATTTCCTGGTTCGAGAGACCTTGGCAAATGAGTACCAGTATTTCCATTTCGCGTTCCGAAAGCTCGGTGTGCGATTCCTTATCTTTTTTCGTGGTTTTCAGGTTATTGACCAGGTTTTCCAATAATTCCGAAGAAAAATAGCTTCCTCCGTCAAATACCGTTTCCAACGCGGCTTTCACTTCTTTTATATCCGAATTTTTCAGTACAAAACCTTTTACCCCGGCATTCACCATTTGGTAGTAATAATCTTCTTCGCCGTACATCGAAAGGGTGATAATTTTCAATGCCGGAAATTTCCGAAGAGCAATTTCGGCTGCTTCAATACCGTCCATTAACGGCATTTCGATGTCGAGTAAAACCAGATCGGGTTGAATGGTTTCCAAAATATCGAGAAACTCTTTCCCGTTCGATGCTTCTGCAACAACACGGTAATCTTTCAGGTTATTTAAAAGAATTTTTAACCCATTGCGAAACAAGGTGTGATCGTCGACAATTATTATTTTTCGATAGGTTCGTTCACTCATTTTCAATTTTCACTTTAATGTATACCAATGTGCCTTTGCTCTTTTCGCTTTCAATCGATATTTCCCCTTTCAGCGAATTGATACGGGAGAAAACATTCGAAATACCCATGCCTGAACTGGTTGGGAGTTCTGTCATTCGTTTTACATCGAATCCGCGGCCATTGTCTTTGTAAACAATGGTAATATAATTTTCTTCTTTATTCAAATTTATGCGGATGTTTTTTGCGTGAGCATGTTTGATGGTATTGTTAATCAATTCACACAAAACCCGGTACAAAACAACTTCCGTATTGCTGTCAAAACGGTCGTCTTTCAGGTTCGAGTCAATCTCTATTCGCACCGCTTTGGTGGTGTTTATTTTATTGCTGAAGTTGGTAATAGCACGCAAAAGGCCAAAGTTATCGAGTACATGTGGACTCAGGTTATTCGATATTTCTTTCAGGCTTTTGATGGCCTCGTTGATGATCAGTTCTGTGTTATTTACAATTTCTCTTGACGAAGAATCGTGTTCGAGCTGGGCCAATGCCGAAACCGACATTTTAACGGTTGAGAGCAGTGGCCCCAAACCGTCGTGCAGGTCTTTTGCAAAGCGTTTACGTTCTTTTTCTTCGGTTTGGATAATTGCGTTCAGCAACATTCTTTCGGTCAGCCGACGCGAGTCTTCTACCCGTTTTATGTATTTGAAAATCTTCTGGATAAGAAAAACCCCAATGGCAAAACAAAGGGAAGTGGTGACGCCGATCCAGACGAACACTTCACGAAAATCCTGTGGTACAAAATCGCTGATGTAGGGGAGAAATTCGACCAGCCGGCTGATGGCCATAAACACGAATCCGACAGTCAGTAGAATCCACGCAAAGTTGAATTTGGTTACCTTGGTCAATTTGGTGGCTACACCCACTGCAAATAATTGCAGGATAATTGAGATTACTAAAAGTGCCTGAAGAATCATAGTTGATCGTTTTTATCTTATACAAAGGTATAATCTTCAGGCTCATTTTTGTTTTTTAGTTCATTTTTTGGAACCCTGTTGAGAATGATAAAGCATCAATTATTTATACCTCATCTGAAAAACATAGAATGACATGTTTTTTTAGATATGTGTTAATTTTCTACATTTACCCATGGTTTTTATGATCGGTTAAAATGATTCTTGATTTTGATTTTTGGTTCTGGATATATTTTTATGAAACAAATCGGATTACTTTCTGACACACACGGAACCCTGAGCAGCCGCTTGTTCCGGTTCTTCGAAAATGCAGATGAAATATGGCATTCGGGCGATATTGGTGATGTACAGACTGCGGATAGGCTTTCTGCTTTTAAACCATTGCGGGCAGTTTACGGCAATGTCGACGATTATATTTTGCGTCGCATGTTCCCCGAAAAATTACGTTTCCGCTGTGAAGATGTGGATGTGCTGATGACCCATGTTGGCGGCTATCCCGGACATTACGATCGACATATCTATCCGGAGCTGATAAAGGAAACACCGCAATTGTTCATTGCTGGTCATTCACATATTTTGAAGGTAATTTTTGATAAAAAACTGGATTGTTTGCACATGAACCCCGGAGCTGCCGGCAACAAGGGCTTTCATAATGTTTGCACAGCCCTTCGTTTTAAAATCGACGGGAAACAAATAAAAGATTTAGAAGTACTCGAATTTGAAAGGAACGCATTTCAGGAAACCGTTTTATAAATTGTACATTTCTTCCCATAGGCGTTCGAACTCTTCCTGGTATTGGTTCACAAGATCGTAGTTGGTAGTCACCAGCAGGTTTTCCTGGTTGTGTTTCGAGGCGGTGTAGGTCCAGTTAAAACTTCCGGTAAAAACAATTCGATGGTCGATGACCCCGAATTTGTTATGCATGTGGTAGCGCGAATGATCGATTTTTACAGGGATGCCGATTTTTTCGAGTCCTATAATCTCGGAGCCGTTGTCGTAAATTTTCTCATCGTCGGTGATGATGCGGAAACGGACGCCTTGCCGGAAACTGTTCGTAATTTTTTCAGACAGCCGGCTATCTGTAATGGTAAATATGCAAAGATCAACCATCTCGCGACTTTGTTCGATTAGTTCGCAAAGATTGTCCATAATATCGAACCCGGGACTGAAATATACTTTATGAAGGCGAAATGAATATTTTTCAACGATTTCAAAACTGTTTTGCAACCAAAAAATTACGCTGCCTCTTTCGTTCATTTGTTCCAGCAATCTGGCCTGATTAAACAAAGAATCTTTCAATTCGCCTCGTTCTTCCCGGTTGAGTTGGTTCAATTGACGGATCACTTCGGGCGAAATGTTTTCATCAAAAGGACATCCATATTGACTGACAAAGAAATCAGCTAAATATTTTACTGTTTTCATTTTCTTGATCTCGATTTTTCTGGCTGGAAGAACTGTTTTTTACAGGCTCCAATATTTCATCGTTTTAACTTTTCCGCGATAAACTCCTTTAATATCGATCAGAAGAGAAGGAGAATTGCAAACCCGGAGAAAATCGTCTTCTGTAAGTTGTGTATATTCCCTGTGTGAAACAGCAACAATCACGGCGCTATATATTTTTTCATCCTGATTGATTGGCGATGCGATCAACCGTACTCCGTATTCTTCTTGTACATCTTCTACTGAAGCGTGTGGGTCGCAAGCATCAACTTCAACGCCATAATCGTTTAATTCCTTGATTATATCGAAGACCTTGGAGTTCCGAATGTCGGCTACATTTTCCTTGAAAGTGACTCCCATAACCAGAATTTTTGCACCTACGGGGTTGGTTTTTCCGGCAATCAGCCGTTTTACAACCTGCTTGCCGATGTATCCGCCCATTGAGTCGTTGACAAAACGCCCCGAATTGATCATCTGTGGGTGGTATTTTAGTTCACGCGCCTTGTGGGCAAGGTAATACGGATCGACGCCAATGCAATGACCTCCTACCAGACCGGGATAAAATTTCAGAAAATTCCATTTGGTACCCGCAGCTTCCAGCACATCGTAGGTGTTCACCCCCATGCGCCCGAACAGAATCGACAATTCGTTCATCAGGGCAATGTTGACATCGCGCTGGGTGTTTTCAATGATTTTCGCGGCTTCGGCAACTTTTATCGAGGGTGCACGATGGACGCCAACTTTTACCACCAGGCTGTATAATGCAGCAATATTTTCAAGACTTTCATCATCGCATCCCGATACGATTTTTACCGTGTTTACCAGCGTGTGTTCCTTGTCTCCCGGATTGATCCGCTCAGGCGAATAACCTACTTTAAAATCGGTTTTGAATTTTAATCCTGAAATTTTTTCAATCAGCGGAATACATTCTTCTTCGGTGGTTCCCGGATAAACGGTTGATTCATAAATCACATAATCTCCCTTTTTGATGTTTTCGGCAACTGTTTGGGTAGCCGACAAAAGAGCCGTCAGGTCGGGGTGATTGTACTTGTTGACCGGCGTGGGAACCCCGACAATAAACACAGATGCCTGTTTTAGTTCTTCCTTTTTACAGGTAAAATGAATATCGCAATGCTCAAAGGCAGATGTGTCGAGTTCGTTGCTCGGATCGACATGCCGGTTCAGCATATCAATCCGTTTTGCATTGATGTCGAACCCGATAACCGGTATATGTTTTGCAAATTCAAGCGCCAGGGGCAATCCGACATACCCCATTCCGACAACTGCCAGTTTGTTTTTCTTTTCAGTAAGATTGGTGATATTCATAATTCGGAGATTGATTTGTTCAAAAGTAATCCAAATTTCAAAATACAGAAAAGAAATTTTTAAGTTACGAAATGCGGATATTGAAGTACTCAGTCTTAGTTTGCAAAAAAAAAAGCTGTTGGCTGCTAGTGTCGTGTCAACCTTGTTTTGTCACCCTGAACGTAGTGAAGGGTCTCATGATTAATTCTATGTTCGCTTCGCTCAGAAAGACAAACCGTCGTTTGATGGTTGACATGACACTAGCAGCCTGTAATAATTTAGCAATTCAGCAATTTCAGCAGATATCGCTCATCGTAAATCAAGCACATATTCGATGGTCATTTAAAATATCTGATTATTTTTACTCAGTGCATTTGTTTCTGAAGAAATATATATTTTTATTCGGGTTACAGCGGATCGCAACCTTTTCAGGAACAATAAAAAACGGATTTTCGGATATGATTTCGCGGTAGCACAAACATTAAATTGACAATACACATGAAACAAACCATTTTTCTTCTACTCGCACTTGGGCTATTCAATTGTACCCAACAAAATGACATAGTAACGGTTTTGCAAAACCGGATTGACAGTTTGGAGAATAAGATTCACTGGTATCAAAGTAGCGAATATTTATCACAATCACAGCTCTGGTTTCAACATTCGCCAGAAATGCATGCGTTATATATTCAAGGTTACAATACAGCGAAACAGGCGCTGGCGTATAATCTGAAACACAAGATATACAAAGAGAAAAAGAACGCCGTGGTGGTCGATATTGATGAGACAATCCTGAACAACAGCCTCTATGATGGATGGCTTTATTTTTCGGGCAAAGCATATTCCGATTCAAGCTGGAATGCGTGGGGACAGGATGCAATCGCAGAACCATTGCCCGGAGCGGTTGATTTTTTAAACTATGCAAAAGATTTGGGCTGCGAAATTTTTTATGTCTCCAACCGAAGGGTAGACCCGCTTTGTGAACCCACTTTGCAAAACCTGAGAAAGTTCAATCTTCCGTTTGCTGATGAGAAACATCTGTTGTTAAAAACCGATGCGGATAAAATACCGTCAGGAAAAACGACCAAAGAAAAACGACGTCTACGAATTGAAAATGAACTGAATTACGAGATAATGCTTCTATGTGGCGATCAAATGGCTGATTTCGACAAAGCTTTTGATATCAGAGGCACCGAGGAGCAGATTAAAGACAGTATAAACACGTACAAAGAAAAATTTGGAAGCCGGTTTATTATTCTGCCCAATCCGGTGTATTGCGATTGGCTGGATCAGATCGTAAAAGGCAGCGACCGGAATAATTCGTCCGCACATTTGGATAGCTTGCGGAAAGCTAAAATTGAAAGCTGGAAACATGAACACAATTAAAAACACATAAAAATGAAAAAACATGTATTTCTCTTCCTGATCGCGTTTTGTTTTGTTTCGGTATTGTATGCGCAGAATTTAACAGTTGCCTCCTACAATATCCGTAATGAAAACCAGGGGGATGTAGACAAAGGTAACGGATGGAAGCAACGTTGCCCGGTGATCGCCCAACTAATTCTGTTCCATGATTTTGATATTTTTGGTGCGCAGGAAGTTCTTTACGGGCAGTTGACCGATATGCTGGGGCAGCTTCCCGGCTACGCGTATATTGGCGTTGGACGTAACGACGGGCTGAATGGGGGAGAGTTTTCGCCCATCTTTTACAAAGAGAACAAATTTAAACTTTTGCAATCTGGTCATTTCTGGTTGTCGGAAACACAAGACGAACCCAACGTGGGATGGGATGCTGCTTTGCCGCGAATTTGCACCTGGGGAAAATTTAAACTGAAAGACGATGGCAATACGTTTTGGTTTTTCAATCTGCACCTCGATCACAAAGGAGTGAAAGCTCGGTTGGAAAGCTCGAAACTGGTCATTCAGAAAATAAAAACGATTTGTGGCAATGACCCGGTAATCTTAACGGGCGACTTTAACGTGGACCAGACCAGCGAAGGCTACAAAATTCTTTCGAGTTCCGAAATATTAAGCGATTCGTACGAATTGGCTGGGATCCGCTATGCGCTGAATGGTACCGCGAATGCCTTCAATCCAAACCTGAAAACCAACAGCCGGATCGACCATATTTTCGTCAGCAAAGATTTTCAGGTGGTGCGTTACGGTGTGCTGACTGATTCGTATCGTTCGGAAGTTAGTAACAGCGCGGAGGAAGTCAAATCGGGCAATTTCCCGAAAGAGCTTACACTGCACCAATATGACATCAGGCTTCCGTCTGACCACTATCCCGTTCAGGTGGATGTGAAATTTAAATAAATATTTTAGAAAGGTCATGCTACCCCGATTAATCGGGGTTGTTTCAGCATCTCTCCACTGATGAGCCCCCGGAATAAATTCGAGGTAACTGGTTATCGATAATTTACTTCCGGTGTTTTTCTGGTTGAAAATCAGTTGAAAAGTATTTTTATGATCTTTTGTTTACTTGTAACCAATTGGATACTTTTAAAAAGATAAAGGAGAAATAAACGCAGGTGATTACACACAGCATGTTGATCAGCCATAGGGCTGATCAACATGCTGTAAAAATCATAATTTAAATGACTGATTATTACAACTATACGTTGGCTGCAAGGCTAGAAGACACACCTGCAAATAATTGAGGTTTCTTGATTCGATTTTGTATTTTTGGTTGAAATATTGATTATGGATAAGAGAATTCAAAATATTGAGATATATCAAAAACTTGTTGATTCGATTGGGATTACAATTGAAAGTGCCCGACAAAGAGCTATTCAAGCTGTTAATAATGAGTTATTGAAAGCCAATTGGGAGATTGGTAAATACATTGTTGAATACGAACAACATGGAAACGAGAAAGCTGAATATGGCAGTTCATTATTAACAAACCTTTCTAAAGACTTGAAATCAAGATTTGGAAAAGGATTCAGCAAAAGCAATATCTATTTAATGAGGCAATTTTACCTAAAGTATCAGATTTTCCAGTCACTGACTGGAAAATTGACTTGGACCCATTACGCTGAATTACTTGGAGTTTCAGATGACCATGCAAGAGGATTATATGAAAAACAGACGGTCAATGAGAATTGGAGTGTTCGAGAATTAAAAAGGCAAATAAGCGCGTCATTATTTGAGAGATTGGCATTGAGTCAAGATAAAAGCGGAATTCTGAAACTTTCAGAAAATGGACAAATTGTTTCAGAACCTAAAGATATAGTAAAAGACCCTTACGTACTTGAATTTCTTCAGATTCCTGAAGAATACAGAATGTCAGAAAGTAAACTGGAACAAAAAATCATAGACAACCTTCAAACATTTCTGCTTGAATTAGGGAAGGGATTTTCCTTTGTTGGTAGACAATATCGGATAACTTTGGATAACGACCATTATTATATTGATTTGGTATTTTATCACAGAATCCTCAAATGTTTTGTGTTGATTGATTTGAAAACAAAATATGTCAAACATCAAGACATTGGACAAATGAACATGTATTTGAATTATTTCAAGTCTGAGGAAAATACCGAAGGAGATAATCCACCAATCGGGATAGTATTAGGTGCAGATAAAAATGACATAATGGTCGAATATGCAATTGGAGGAATTTCAAACAATATTTTTGTTTCAAAGTATCAGCTATACTTACCTGATAAACAAGTATTGGAACAGAAAGTAAAAGAATTGATAACAAAATAAAGCCCAGCTGGCCCGCAGTATAGCCAATAAGGGTTTCAGTGGTATGCGAAGGGTTGTAGCACGCTCCAACTGTTCGTACAGCTTGACAAGAAATCTCCCGCAATCCCTTTCAGGCCATACCGCCACCGTTATGCGCAATTAGTGAAACACGTTACTAAACTATTTTGATTATAAAATTGCATAATGGAGGATATTAAAATTGAAAAGATATTCACAATTAATACATTTACAATAATAAAAATCAAAAATGAAAACAAACTTATTATTAATCATGGCAATTTCCATATTGAATCTGCCTGTATTTGGAACAAAACCCAAAATAGATAAAGAAAAAACGAACAAAAGTTTGACCGACACATTAGTAATAACAAAAATAAGTAAAGACTTGTATATATGTACCTGCAAGCCAAATACTGCCAGCCCAAACGGAGAAGGGAAAATATATTACCAGGGGAGATTTAAAAAAGATGAAGTAACTGAAGATGCCGATTATCATAATTGTGATGAGAGGTTTTTAATGCAATGGGATTTATCGGGATTGCCCAAAGGCATAAAGATAATTGAAGCTAAAATGCAGTTGTTTTGTACGGATTATAACGGTGATAAACAAGGACAATTAGTATATGAATGCATAAGTGAACCATGGAATGAAAATATTGGCTATAGTAAAAAACCCAACACATTAACAGAAACCAGAGTTTTAGCAGATTGGCCGGTAAAGAATACTTACCATATTGTTGATATTACCAACTTTGTCAAGGCATGGTCTAATGGCAACATCACGAATTATGGTTTGATGGGATTTAGCGTAAATACAGAAACAACAAATTCAGCCATATTTTGCTCTTCTAAGTTTCCCAAAATAGAAGTACGTCCTAATCTTATTATTATTTATTCAAAAGAATAGATTATAAAAATTTAGGATAAGTAGACATCAAGAAAAATAACAGCGCGAAACGTTAGCGATTATTAAAAAAAAACAGGCAATGAAACATATTCTTATCACAATGCCCATTGTGTTTATTTCCTTGATTTTGAATGCTCAGGAAAAAACTTTTCAAGGTAAAATAAATGGCATCGACAGTGCAGAAATTAATGTGTCAGTATTACCCTTAAAAGAAGGGGAAACTCCGATTTTTGAAAATATACAGTGCGTACAAGGCAAATTTGAATGTACAGTGAATTTCAATTTGGACATGTGGCATTTAGTCAGATTAAACAGTAAAGATTTTAATACTGTATTTGGACGAGAAAAATCAAGTACACACAAATTAAAGAATCGGGGAATATTTTTTTTTATTCGCCCCAAAGACCACATTTCTATTATAGCAAATATAGGTGAGTACGGAATTAACTATCAAGTTTTAGGAAATGACATTAGTACACAAAGAAACATAGTTACAAAAAAGCTATTCCCTTTAGAGGAAAAATATAATGGTTTGACAATTCAAAAAGAAAAAGTTGCAAAAGAAAATGAAAAGAGCAAAAAACTGGAAAAGCAAATACGTGTAATAAATGAACAAATAGACAGCATTAGTTTAAATTCAATTATCAAACACCCCGACTGGATTTATTCAGCGGAAATGCTTGCTGGATTTCCAGAAGATACTATTTCAAAATATTTTAAAAGTTTTACGACCGATGTTCAAAATTCATTCTTTGGCATCCATCTTTCGAAGATTATGAATGCCGCCCAAACTGGCTCTTCTGCTCCTGAATTCACATTACAGAACGAAAAAGGGAAAAACATTTCGTTGAAAGACTTTTTGGGAAAATATATCGTTCTGGACTTCTGGGGCACTTGGTGCGGTTCCTGTGTGAAAGGAATACCCAAAATGAAAGAATACTATTCAAAATATCGCGACAAAGTCGAATTTTTAAGTATCGCTTGCAGAGACAGTAAACAAGCATGGTTAAAAGCTATTGATAAATATGATTTAAATTGGACAAATCTCTTTACCGAAAATAAAGAAATCACAGACAAATATGGAGTTGAAGGTTATCCTACAAAAATAATTATTGATAAAGAGGGTAAAATAGTACTAAAAACGATTGGTGAGAGTGATGAATTCTATGAAAAAATGGATGAAATATTTAATAATAACCGCTAATAGTTATAAATTATAATGGGTTCGTGGTGTGCGCGTAGGTCGGATTCCCGTTTGTCCGTCAGATTCTGGCAACCGCTGACGTTCTTCGAAATCCGCGGCACAACATGTACCAACTGTTTGCCACAATTATGGCCTGTTCCCCAAAAAAGATTTCAAACCAATCGTATATCATTTACCGGAATCTCAATTAGCGCGGCAAATCCCATTTTATCAATTTGGACGGCCACCTTGTTTTTGCCATGAATTTCTACCAGCACGGCTTTCATTCCGATCATCGGGCCGGCAATCACTTCAATTTTCTTTCCCGGTTCCAGTTTTTCGGTAGTCACCGACACATCGAGAACATCCTGTTTGAGCATCATCTTCAGGTATTCGATTTGCTGGTCGGGAATGACAGCCGCAGTGCCGTCAAAACGCACGTAGGTCACCACGTAATTCGACTGAAGAACTTTGTCGTATTCTTTCCGGCTGATGCGCACAAACAAATAACCCGAAATGAGCGGCATTTCGACCCACTTTTTGCGGTCGCTCCATTGGCGTAGTTTTCGCTGAAGAGGTAGAAAAACCTCAATGCCTTGCTCGTTTAGCTCGAATTGGGCTTTTTTCTCGGCCCTCGATTTGGTATAAACAGCGTACCAGTGGTGGTCCGGTTGGGAAATTATTTCTTCCATTGTTTATAGCGTTCGGCGTAAATGCGTTCGATAATGTCTACTACTTTCATTCCTTCCAGCGCGTTGGTGCTGATCGACGAATGGTTGTTCAGCTTTTCAACCACATTGCGGATCACAAAATGGTGGTTTTGTGCCGAGCCTTTGTATGCGCCGTAATCGTTGGGCGGCGCTCCTGCTTCCAATTCCGGCATGGTATAATTTTCGATGTTGCAATAAGCTACTTCGTTCATGTATTGTCCGGCCACTTTCACCGTTCCTTTTTCAGCAATAATAATCATGCTGCTTTCGAGGTTTTCTCCGAACAACGCGGTGGAATAATTCAGGCTGCCGGTCCCTCCTTTCACAAAATCGAAAGAAACAAATCCTGAATCTTCAAAATCAGTCAGGTTTTTGTGGTTGAAATCGTTGAAGCGCCCGGAAATAGTATGAATGTCGCCAAACAACCAGTACATGATGTCGATGAAATGCGAAAATTGGGTGAACAGCGTACCTCCATCGAGTTTCGCACTGCCATGCCAGTTTTTGCCGGTGTAATAGCGTGCATCGCGGTTCCAGTAGCAGTTGATCTGCACCTGGTAAATATCGCCCAGTAACTTCTGATCGATCACACTTTTCAGCCAGACAGAAGGAGGTGAATAGCGGTTCTGCATCACACAGAAAACATGCTTTTCTTTTTCCAGCGATTTATGGATGATTTCTTCCGCATCATGTTTGCTCAGCGCCATCGGCTTTTCAACCACCACATGCCGGTTGTCTTCCAGCGCTTTGATTGCGATCGGGGCGTGCAGTCCGTTGGGGGTGCAGATATTCAGTACATCGAAATCTTTTTCATTGGCCAGCAGTTCGTCAACAGAACCGTAAAACGGCTCGGTAATTCCTTGCAACCCGCACTCTTCAGCGCTCCGGATATCGGCAACGGCAACTAGCTCGGCATCGGGGTTCCGGCGGATCATTTCGGCATGTCGTTTCCCGATATGTCCCATTCCGACTACTGCAAAACGTATCTTTTTTGTCATGTTCTTACTTTTCAATTTTGATAACTTTTCCGTCTTTCAGAAGGTATTTTTGTTTGCTTTCGGGACACACTGCCATTCCCTGCACATCGAATTTCAGTTTGTACCCGTATTCGCTCATCCAGCCGGTTTGCCGCGCCGGATTGCCCATCACCAATGCAAAGGCAGAAATATTTTTAGTAACCACCGCTCCAGCTCCCACAAAAGCATATTTGCCAATGGTAATTCCACACACAATGGTCGCGTTGGCGCCAATAGTGGCCCCTTTTTTCACCAATGTCGGCTGGTATTCTTTCTTCCGGACAATTGCGCTGCGCGGGTTCACCACGTTGGTAAACACCATCGACGGCCCCAGGAAAACATCGTCTTCGCAGATCACCCCGGTATATACCGAAACATTATTCTGAATTTTCACATTGTTACCAATCACCACTTCCGGCGAAATGACCACATTCTGGCCGATATTGCAGTTTTGACCAATGGTACATTGTGGCATAATGTGGGTGAAATGCCATATTTTCGTGCCTGTTCCAATCGAACATCCTTCGTCGATTATCGCAGTTTCGTGTGCAAAATATTCCTTTTCCATTATTGGTAAAATTCAATAATCCGATTGGTGATGTATTCCAATTGCTCCCGCGAAAGCTCGGTGTGCATGGGCAAAGATAATACTTGCTGCGAACATTTTTCGGCTGCGGGGAAGTCGTCTTTTTTATATCCCAAAAACTGGTATGCTTCCTGAAGGTGGAGTGGGAGAGGATAATAAACCATGGATGGAATGCCTGCCTGTTTCAGGTATTCCTGAAGCTGATCGCGGCCGGTTTTCACTTTAATTGTATACTGATGAAAACTGTGTGTGCTGTATGAAACTCGTTCAGGAATAATTATTTCTGAAAGGGGTTCAAGCGCCTGATCGTAAAAAGCGGCAGCCTCCTGTCGGTCAGTAATATATTGATCGAGGTATTTCAGTTTGACATCGAGAATGGCGGCCTGCAATGCGTCGAGCCGCGAATTGACCCCGATTTGCTGATAGTGATACTTCTTGCTCATCCCGTGATTGGCAATAGAGCGGATGATAGCGCCCCGTTTTTCGTTGTTGGTAAATACGGAACCACCATCGCCAAAAGCGCCCAGATTTTTCGTCGGGAAAAACGAGTTGCAGGCAATATCGCCGATTGTTCCGGCTTTTGTACGGGTTCCGTCTGCAAAAATATAATCGGCGCCCAGCGCCTGGCACATGTCTTCAACAACATATAATCCGTGCTGACGGGCAATTCCCATTATTTCTTCCATCGGTGCACATTGTCCGTACAGATGAACAGGGACAATTGCCCGGGTTTTTGGCGTAATTTTTTCTTTCAGCTTTTCAGTACAAATATTGAACGTTGCCGGATCAATGTCGGCCAAAACAGGTTTCAATTTTAGTAAAACCAATACTTCGAGCGTTGAAACGAAAGTGAACGGCGTGGTTATTACTTCGTCGCCGGGTTGCAGATCCAGCGCCATGAAAACCATTTGCAGCGCATCGGTGCCGTTTCCGCAGACAATGGTTTGGTTCACATTTAGGTACTTGCCAAGGTTTTCCTCGAATTCGAAAACCTTGCCGCCTTTTACAAAAACCGACGATGCAATAACCTCCTGCATGGCCTGGTCAACTTCATTTTTAATCTTCATATATTGACCATAGAGGTCAACCATTTGAATGTTCATTTGTTATTTTTTTACATTATAACGAAGCAAAAACAAATAGATTTTGTATCGACCGTTCTTTTAGCGAAAGTATAAAATGTTTGTTATTCGGAGAATAGTTTTAAATGATTCCTGATTATTCTTTATCTTGTATTCAAGAATGTAAAAAAAACAGGAAAAGAATAAGATTATTCTTGCCTTTTTAGAATAAAGGATTATTTTTGCAACCGCTTTTGAAAAACAAAAGCACATTTGAGGATGACTCAGTAGCTCAGCAGGTAGAGCACATCCCTTTTAAGGATGGGGTCCTGGGTTCGAATCCCAGCTGGGTCACCAAATAAAAAATGAAAGCCTTGCAGGTCAATGACTTGTAGGGCTTTTGTCTTGTTAGGGGACATTAGAGGGGACGATTTGATTTTGCTTTTGAATTCTATTTTAGCGGTTGGTGTAGGTTTTATGTCGGATTCAAAACGTGATTTCCCGAGAGAAGAACGACAAAAATCAACATAAAAAGCTACACCTCAAAATCCAGTAAACCCGATATTGGATTTAAGCTGAATTAAGCGTAGTAACTTATCTTACGCCATATTTCTTTATTCTTTCATAAAATCTTTCGAATCTATTAATTAATTCATCGTAGGTTAGCATCTTCATTTTAAAAGGCAACGAGTCTATTTTGTTACCTATTTGTTCGATACACTCATCTGCATGCTCACTACGAGAAAACAGCATCGTGTAGTCAAATCTTTTATAGTTAATTTTAAGTCTATCGGTGTCCAGTTTATCTTCAATTTCCACGATATTTATAGGATCAGTCAAATATGTATAATATTTTGAAACTTGATCTAAATAGCTGTTAAAATGTGAGTAAAAGCCTTTGTTATTCTTTCTAATAATTTTTTTTTCAGGTCGCTTAACTTCAAATATTTCTGGATTATCAAGATAGAAGGGGTAAGCATAGTTTATAAAATCTGCTTCAATATATTTCCTACTTCCATTGTAATATAAATGCCTCTCATAAATGAAGTCTTTTTTATATTCTCCAAGAAGTATTCTTTCTTTAAGTTTCAAATATTCATGTATCTTTTTTTCTTTTTCTCGTGTTTTTGATTTCATTAATTGATGGAATTCACTAACAGAGTAATCAATTGATTTAAGGTTATCGCCTAGCCATAAAAATGAAAACCGTTCTTTATCATTTATGAATTTTGAGGTCAGAATATTTAATTTGTGTAGTTTGTATTTTATTGCCCATTGAGAATCAAAGTTTTTAAAGTCAATATCAAGCCTGATATTCAACTCGTCTAATTCTCCTGCTAGTTTTTGTCGCCAATCATTAATTGCTAATCCCAATTCTCGTATAAAATGGGTCTCCTTCCAAAAGCTATATATAATTCTTGAAAATAAGTGACTATTAATGACCGAATCTGTATAAGTGTAATTTGTTACAACCACAATACAAATTGCTGAAACATTAAAATATCCATTAAAATATGAATCTTTTGATTTTCTTATATTATATGAAAAATCATTGGCTTTTTTCGCATCCTCTGACTTTACATGAATAAGAATAAAATCTATATACTTATTTTTAACAACTAATTCTTCCTTAATAAAATTATAGGCACTTTCAAAGCTTGTTTCTGTTCTTATATCATCTAACGGTTCCGAAAAACTTAGCAGAAGATTCGTATTGAAGCTCATTGTGTGAGGATTAGTCCCTTGCCTAATTTTCCCTGCTTCAATATCTATGAGTAAAATTTTCATCTATTAACCAACCGTTTTTTTTTTTTTTTTTTATAAATGAATCGTTATTGCGCCCAAAGATCGGTGTTTGTTACAATGCGGATTTAGAAGTTCATCAGTGTCCGGCACATGACGATCAAAAAAAAAGCAGAAACAATGACCAACCCTGTAAAGAACTTATAACATATTTGGGATTGGGTTTAATGATTACTTAATTTTTTCTATTTTCTTAAAAAGAAGATAGCAATCTAAATTGATTTGTTTATTTGCTTTATCAATAGCTCCCAAAAATTCTTTATATCGTTTTCTTGCAGCGTTTCTTTTTAATGAATTTTCAAAGCAAACTACAACTGATTTCACTTCATTATTACATGTATAAGCAATAGCATAAAGTTCATTTTTTTGCAAGTAATCAGGTTTGAAAATGTTATAGAGCTCGTGAACTTTTTCTCTTAATACTTCTGCATTGCGCATATAATTATATGCGCTAGGTTCTTTTTCAAAAGCCTCCTTTAATAATTTGTCATGAAGATTTTTAATATCCAATAATATGGCTTTTTCTTCTTCTGTCATTAGTTTAGTAGATTGTTTAATTTCTTTAACTTATTAATCCTTTTAATAACTCTTTCTTTCCGAGTTTTTTATATATAGGTTTTTTTATAGAATCACCTAAGTTATATAATAAGGGGAGAAACTCTCGTGTAAGTTCCGTCTTCTGTTGCTCCAAATAATTACTATCATAAGTTTCCTCTAAATCTATCACGGTACTACAATGAGCAAAATAGTTAGGAAGAACATTAAAGTTACGAAAAGCCTTAAAATTGTCATCTATCTCATTTGATTTAGTCAGGAAAAGATTATGTTTCTGTATTAATCCTGACATTCTAGCAGAAAGTAATTCTCTATCTCGAAGTCGTGATTCTGCCTTATACTTATACTCTTGAATTACATCATTATTTTTGCCCCAGTAGCTATTTTCTTTAGATAATAATTCCATCTCTTTAAAATAATATCTATACAAATATCCGTTTTCTCTTATCGCAAAAACGTTATGACTTATTTCTTCCATTAGTATGTTTAAATCAATAGTTATTTGTTCTAGTCTTTCGTTATCAACTTGTCGCTTATTTAGCCGAAAAATTACAATTGAACCAATAAAACCAATAAGTCCACCAATAAAAACAAGCAATACATCTCTGTACACAGGACTTGTCAGAAGATTAATGATATCTCTTAAATATTCAATTATTATTTTATCTGAATATTCCATTATGTAATTTTTTATTGTATCAATATTTTCATTGGTCGTATTTTTAATGAGGAGTATGAAAAAATGTTTTTCCCATTCAAATACGACGGTTTGGAAAGGACAATATTCTTAGTTCCTTTTCTATTTCATTCGCGAGTTTTTAGTATAAAACTGAAGACTGAATTTCTCACCCTAAGGTAAGTAATTCAGTCTTCAGTTCAAATAGATAATAAAGTGTTGTGGAATTTATTTCGTATTCCCTTCTGCATTATAAATTACTTCATTTACAACATCCAGATCAATAAAAACCCCATCATCCGGGATAAACTTAAAAGCCATTACTTTGCAATACTCTGATTCATGAAGGAAGTATTTGTCTTTGTTTTTGGGTAGTTTTTCCCTGTACTTTTCAGAATCTTCCTGCTCGAAATAAAGAGAGGTAAACAACCGGGACACATCCCGGGAGCAGTGCCAGGGCAAACGGTAAAACTCAATATTGTTTTTGGTGATGTATTTGGTCAGGTAGCCGATTAACGTTTTCTTTTTCTTCCCTACTTTTTTTACGTCAACACCATTGTATTTTTCGGTTTCAACAGTTGCCAGTTTTTCAATCCCCCGTTTCTTTGCGTTGGTCAGGGCTTTTGCCATATAGCCGTTTACGGTTGCAATCTCCATAAAATCGTTGGTCAGCAAATGAAAATGGATTGTCCCGTTTTTTTGCCTTTCAGCCACCCATAAATACGTGTTCAAACCGCTGGTTTTCCGGCAACGGGTAAGCCACAGGTTGAAAAGCCTGTAACAATTTTTATCTGAAATCCCTTCCGGGAAAGTGATCGTATAAAATGCAAGAAACTTTTTGCTTTTTGCGAGCCTGCTTAAAGCATGGCAGCGCCGCCGGACTTTTGATTTGTTTAGTGTGTAGGTTTTGAAGGTTTCCACATCAAAGGTATTTGTCAAAGGTTTCTCTTTTGCTTGTTTTGCTTCACCTGTTATTTCTGATACTTCTTTTTCAATTGTGGTAAAGGTTCTTTTGGGTTCAGCTTGCCGGGCAGGTTTCTCCGATAATACCCCATCGATCAATTTATATTTCGATGATCCCCCGAACTGTGTATCTGACCGGCCATTTGTCAATGTCAGGCTTGAATAACTAAGAATGTAAGACATGGATAAAAAAGTTTGAAATATGCGTGTAATAATGAATCCACTAAAGGTTTTTAAAGGTTACTAAAGGTTTATTTTAAAGGTTAAAAAAAAGAACCCCGATTCACAGGAAATCGGGAAGTTCTTCGTCTTTGTAAAACCGTCTCAAATAACCCTTATCCCTTCTGTTATACACGTTTATATATGTCCAATCGGGATGCTTTTGGTCAAGAAACCGCCTGAATGTACTTAGCTTGTGTACAAACCCCCATTTTTTAGGTTTTTGATTGTCAAAGAAAGCGATCACTGCATAATCGTTTTTGTGGCTCATACGGCTTTCCTCCTCCCAAAATTTCGTTCATTCAAAGCCTTTTCAATATCAGATTCTTTGTACCTGACTTTGTTTCCAATCCGGTACGAAGTAATCAGGCTGCTTTTTGTGTACTGGTGCAAAGTAGGGAGAGAAATTTGCAGGATTTTTGCCGCCTGTTTTCGGGTTAAATACTTTTCCTTATCGGAGGCTTTTTCGTCCTCACTGGAAAATGATTTTCCGTTAATTGACATGCCCCAATGTGCAGGGGCGGTACCGTGCGTTTCTTTGTACGCTTCCAGAAATAATTCCTTGAATTGTTCCGGTGTGATTCCGTGTAATAGAATTTGTGACATAACTTTTTGGTTTTAATGTTATGGCACAAAATTCCGTTGAGAAAATTGGTGTGGGTGAAAGTGTGGTTAATACTGTGGGTATTTTCTTTACTTCTTTTTTCTTAGTTTATTCAGTTTATCTGTGATTTCTATAGCCTTAGAGTCAAGTTTGATTAATTTAAAGAAAGAAAGTAAAGCATAAAGATTTTCCTCTGTTTCATACTTCCGGATATCAGAAAACATGGGACGGATAGAATTGGATTTAAGTTCATCAATGAAAAGTTCAAATAATATTGACCTGTTTGTATTCGCTTTTACTTCATTTCCGAAGTTCAAATAATGGAGCAGCAAGAATTTTTGTTCCCCGGTCAGTTTTATTTCAGGTTTCTTTTTGTCGGCTTTGTTGTAGTTTGTTACAAACTCTCTGTATTTTGCCAATTCAATGCCTTTTATCATCTGCAAAAGATGCGGGGCTTCGTAAACCTGTTCTCCCCAGTCGAATTCTTGTTTTCGCAGGAGATAGTTTTCAAATCCGGCTATGAAAAAACGATTATTGGTATCTTCTTCATGGACCCCATATTTTGAAGGTTGTTTGCGTATGAAAACATAATCATCTATCCTCTTTATTTCATATTCCACAAATGCCTCTTTGTTTTCAATGGAACTGATTTCTTTTGCAAATGTTTCTTTGCAGAATTGATCTTTTTTTTGTTTTCTCCCAACGGATAAAGAATTATAATCGGAATAAATTAACCTGTTCAATATTGCAATTTCTGGTTCTGTTTTTGGCCAAATCATAAAATCGTTGATTTCAACACCTATAAATGTAAAAAAGTAAGCGTATTTAATGTTGAATTTCTCTTCCCAGAAATTATATTTCTGCTCAACTGTTTGAAGCTGATCAAATTCAGTCTTTAAAATAGTCCTTTCTTCAGGAGTTATTTTCAGGCGCATTGGTTCTGTCATGATTGAAAAAATGGATGGTTCAATAATTTGTTTGCATTTTCTTCCTGTGAAATACGAATATAGCGTAAAAAATTCTTTTCTGTTTTATGTCCGGTAATCTTCATAATCGTAATTGAGGGGACACCCGCCATATACAAGTTGGTTGCAAAACTTCTTCGTGCCGTATGGGTCATAATCAGGTTGTATTTTTGGGTGCTTGATTTTACCATTTGTCCGCCTTTTGTTATCGATACTTCTATTAGGTCGTTCAATTCAGCCAGTTCTGCCAATTCTTTGAGGTACTCATTCATTTTCTGGTTGCTGATAGGTTCGGGGATGCTTCCTTCGTATTTGTGTATTATTTCCCTTACAAAACGGTGCAGGGGGATAATAACTATTTCCCCTGTCTTTTGTGTCCGTATTTTGATTTTATTGCCCTCAATAACGTTTTCCTGTTTAATCTGGATAAAGTCGGAAAACCGTAACCCGGTATAACAGCCAATAATGAATAAGTCCCTTACTTTTTCCAGTTTTTTGTTGCCGGATAAATCAAATTGATAAAGCTTTTCCAATTCAGAAGTATTCAGATAAACTTTGTCTGTATCTTCAGAAACTTTTTTGAATTTGCGTTTCTTGAATTCAAGGTTTTTATTGATTCCTCTTTCTGTAGCTTCATTCAGGAATGTTTTCAGAACCTTGATTTGGGAACCAATCGTATTTTGGGCAAAGCCAAGTTCATTACTCAGGTAGGAAACAAACGAATTGTAAAATTCGAGGTCAATATCTTCAAAACTGAAAACCCGTTTTTTGAATGTGCTGAAATTCTTTAAATGCCGTAACGTGTTCCTGTATGTTTTCCGGGTCGAATCGTTTCTTATCCCCTTGCATTCTTCCATGTATTTTTCGATGAAAGAAAAAAGGTCAGTCCCTTTATCTTTCCCTTTCCGTAGTTCCTTATCAAATTCATCTTTCAGGATATTGACTGTGATCAAAATTTCATCATTGGTCAGTTTTCGGAAAACATCCATTGCTTTGGAACTTATTTTATCAAGCCGGGAATTAAATTCAGGGTATTCAACAAATTTCTGGGTTTCCCTTGCTCTTTGTTTCTCAAAGTTCCAGAACTGAGGTTTAATTTTCTCACCGATGGAATACTTCACCCGTTGATTGTTAAAACTGAAGAAAAGATAAACCAAAGTTTCATCCTGTGAATTTGGTTCTTTGAGGAAAAAATTAGCTTTTGCCATAGAGGTAAATTTATAAAGCCAATATACGAACAAATACGACAGGGGACTATACAGGGGACAGAATATTTTAATTTGGTTTAATTATTTTTGTTTTGTCTTTGCTGATTTACTTTACGAAACCCCTTATAATAGGCTGATTTATTAATGATTTAGATTAATAAAGGTTAATATTGAAAAGGAAAGTTACAGTCCCAGCTGGGTCACACCAAAAGACATCAATTGACACTAAAAGCACTTAAATCAAAGGTTTAAGTGCTTTTTTATTTTCTGCAAGGTGTCAAAATATGCACCAAATCGCAAAATAAACGAGACTATATCGAGACCTATTCTCGGAAAATCGCAAATAGGTCTCGGTAATCGATGTAAAATTCTGACAATTAATTCATTTTGATTTATTTTGGTTCGTTTTGATACTTGGAATTGAGACTCAAACAGGGTAGTTTTAGATATGGAAACGAGACCATTTTTTAACAATAAAAATGAGTCTAATTATGAGAGTAACAGTAAATTTTTCACTCAAGAGAACAAAATCCCGTGCTGATGGGAAATGCCCTGTTTATGTACGGTGTACCATGAACAATAAACATTTTGAATGTTCAACCGGAATTTTTATTCAACCCGACTTATGGAATGCTAATAAGCAACAAATTTCAGGAAAATCAGAAGAAATTAAAATTCTGAATAACCGTTTAGACAAGATCAACCCTTGATTCGCATTAAATACCTTTTCCCTAATATGATAGAGTAATTATTTAGTTTTCTATTACACTCAAATTTCCGACAAATTTATTGATCGCTTCACGGAACGGTAAAGGGGCGTTCCGGCAACCCGGGACGTCCTTCGGATGCGTTCAGTTTCATGGATTGCCCATTTCAGGCAAAGTAAATATTAATCAAATTTGCGTATCTATTTCATAAGATATAATAGCCATTTTTAAGCTACCACTTTGTCTTAGTGGCTGAATCTTTTGGCTAATGGGTCATTCAAAGTATTTCATTTGCCACTAGACTTCTTCAAGTATCATATATGACACTTCAGTGAAAATAGTAGTTTTGTTGAATACATAAAATGCCAAATAGTATCACAAAAGATACTTTCTATTTGTTTCTTATTGAAATGTGTTGTAGCTTTACCAAAAAGTATTATTTATGATACCATAGATGTTTAGGATATGACAAATGAAGAGATAATTAAAACAGTAAAAGAAAGGAAGGAAATTCTGGCAATAAATCAGGAAAACCTTGCTGAACTTTCAGAGGTCGGAATCGCAACATTGAAACGTTTCGAAAGCGGCAAAGGGAATATCACGTTGAATAACCTGCAAAAAATTGTCGATATCCTGGGACTTGAAATAAGGTTGGAACTCAAAAATACAGGTAAATGAGAAAAGCAGAAGTATATCGAAATGGAGTTTTAGCCGGCATCCTTACAGAAGCTGATGACCGGACATTTGAGTTTCAATACATTTCTGAGTATTTCAATGATAATTCGAACCCGGCCATTAGTTTGACATTACCCAAAGATCGATTGGTGTTCGTTTCGGAATATCTGTTCCCATTTTTCTATAATATGCTATCTGAGGGAGCAAACCGGATAGTTCAATCCAGACAATTGAAGATTGATAAGAATGATTTTTTTGGCTTACTATTGGCCACAGCTCAGTACGACACCATTGGGGCAATAACGATTAACCCGATTAATTAAAAAGCTATGGAAATAAGGAATTGCCCGGGATTGCTAACGGAAGGATATTCAGAATATAGTCCTCTTTTCCTGCGCAGGATGTTTTCCGGGCGAAAAGTCAGTCACATTTTACCCTATAATGCGCCTGAAATTGATGAAGAAGACCAAAAGCGGTTCATGCAAAACAGAAAAAAAATCTCGATCTCCGGAATGCAGGAAAAATATTCCGTTTTGCTGGATAAAAGCAATCTTAGGTTGACGGAAGAAAAAGAAAGAGGAACCTATATCCTCAAACCCAAACCTCATGGACTGAAAAAAGTCTTGATGGCTCCTGCAAATGAACATCTAACCATGCAAATTGCCAGCCAGATCTATAGAATTCCTACGGCGGTAAACGGGTTGGTATTTTTCAGCAATGATGAACCGGCATACCTGACAAAACGGTTTGACGTTGGTGTCAATGGCTCCAAATTTGGGAAAGAAGATTTTGCAACCCTGGCAGGTAAAACAGAAGAAAATGCGGGAAATAATTTCAGATATGATTATTCCTACGAAGAGATTGCTGAATTGATTAAAAAATACGTTGGGGCATGGAAGATTGAAATGGAGAAGTTCTTTAATCTGGTGGTCTTTAACTTCCTGTTTTCCAATGGGGATGCTCATTTAAAAAATTTCTCCTTACTGGAGACAGTAAATGGCGATTATGTGTTAAGTCCTGCCTGTGATCTGATGGATACCAGGATTCACGTCGATGAAGATGGTTTTTTTGCCTTGACGGGCGAATTATTTAAAGAGTGGTACTGGTCAGATTGCAGAATAAAAAACGCGCAACATCATCCGTGTAAGGAAGATTTTATCGTATTTGGGAGAAAAATAGGAATAGCCGAGAAAAGGGTTGATAAATTACTTGCCCCTTTCCTTAAAGAACAAGTAGGCGTTGAAATTTTAGTTCATCGATCATTTTTAGATGAGGGAACGAAAGGGCAGTATATGAACCATTATCATGAACGTCTGGAAATGCTGAATTTGATTTGATTATTTCCTGATCGTGCTCTATCGGATTAAGTAAGTTTTGACCTGATCATCGCCAAAATAATCAGTCGAGACTATATCGAGACCTATTGAAATAAGCACTTAGTAAAACATTGATAATCAGCTCGGAATAAGGATGCGTTCAAACTCCATCTGGGTCACGAAATTGAAAATTAAAGCCTTGAAGATCATTGATTTGCAAGGCTTTTTGTTTTATGTCTGGTTTAAAAAGGGACAGTTTTATTTGTGCTTTTTGCATCTTCAATTACGACGACCCAGATTTGTGCAAGAATCGTTGATTCAGAGATATCAGAGGACATGAAAGAATTGAAAACAAAAAGAATAAATACTTTTGCATAAGAATAATTCTCTCGTTTGCCCGACGGGAAAGGAATTGGATTTGGCAATGCAATGATTGTGTTAAATATAAAGTAGATTAATTTCTTAATTTTGTCGATCTAAACTGAAAAAATGTATCTCAATCAGGCCAATAGCTTTAATGCGGTTTATACTGCATTTTACAGAAAATCCTATCTGTATGTGAAGTCGTATGTGCATGATGATATGGCTGCCGAGGATATTGCTTCAGACGCTTTGATTAAACTGTGGGAACGGATGAAACAAGAAGCCATTGACCCGGTTAGTCCATTTCTGTTTTCCATTTTGAAGAACCGGACTCTCGATTATTTAAAACATCAGGCGATAAAACAAGATGTTCACAATGCAATGGGAAAAGCATTGAACCGAGAATTGGAAATTAGAACGACATCGCTCGAATCGAGTGATCCGAATGAGATATTTTCAAGCGAGATACAACAAATAATAGGAGCTACACTTCAATCACTTCCTGAGAAAACAAGGGAAATTTTTATAATGAGCCGTTTCGGAAACAAATCGCATAAAGAAATTGCATCATTATATAATATCTCCGTAAAGGGCGTCGAATATCATATCATGTTGTCTGTAAAAGAGTTGAAGAAGAATTTGAAGGATTATATGCCGCTTGTTGGATTACTGTCTTTCCTGAATTATTAAAAAAGTTAAAAAAATTACTAGTGATTTGTCGACTTCAATCGTTTTGTTTGTGAAAAGGGAAAATAAAAGTTCCCATACATACAAATTAAACTTTTGAAGAATGGAAGAGCTTCTTTTAAAATATATCAATGGAGATTGCACCGATCAGGAAAAATTGACCATTACCCATTGGTTGGATTCTGACCCTGTCAATATGAAGGAATACCTTGCATTACGCAGATTGAATGACATTACTATTTGGCAAACAAATCCTGGAGAACAGCAGCAAAACCGAAAAGAGAAAGTCTCCATTTGGTCATTGAATAAATATTATATCGAGGTATTTAAAATTGCGGCTGTATTTCTTCTTGCAATTTTGGTATCCCGATATTTCCTTCCCGATGTTGTTACAAAAAGCCCTGTTGCTATGCAAACGCTTCATGTACCTGCCGGGCAGCGAGCTGAATTAACATTGGAAGATGGCACCAAAGTATGGCTAAATGCCAAAACGACATTAACCTTTCCGAACCATTTTTCAGGAAAAACCCGTGAGGTAAAACTGGATGGTGAAGGTTTCTTTGATGTGACTTCCGATAAATCGAAACCATTTATTGTAAACGCAGGCAAATACAATATTAAAGTATGGGGAACCAGGTTTAATCTGTTGGCATATTCAGGGACTGAAACTTTTGAAACATCCCTGCTGGAAGGTTCTGTTGAAATTTTACGACCCGACCGCGATAAAGGACTAATGCTAAAACCGAACGAACGAATATTCTGCAGGGATGGGAATATGATCATTGCTCCTATAAATAATATGGACCACTTATTATGGAAGGAAGGGATAATAAGTTTTGATAATGCCACTTTTAATGAGTTGGTTCACCAACTTGAACTCTATTTTGATTTAAAAATTGAGGTTAAAAATGATCAAATTCAGAATTATAGTTATACCGGAAAATTCCGTATGAAAGACGGAGTTGAACATATTTTGAAAGTACTTCAGCTAAAAAATAAATTCGACTACCGCATCGATGAGAAACAAAATAGAATCACGATTGAATAAACGAATATAACTAAACTAAAAACAAGAAGCTTATGCGTAAGTAACAAAATGAAAAACCGGAAGGTGCGCTAACACCTGCCGGTCAAAAGGTCGATACCTGACCTGCTCGCTAAAAACAATTCAAGTATTAACAACCAAAAAGCAAATGTATGAAAAATTATTTGTCAAAGGATTCCTTTGACTCAACGAAACAACTTTTACGAAAGATGAGAACAACATGTATCTTGCTGATAGTGTTTACTTCGTCTCTGTTTGCAACCAATGTAAATTCACAGGTTGCAAAAGTGAATATAACACTAAAAAATGTACCCGTTATTCAGGTAATCAGAGCTATTGAAAATCAGACTGATTATTTGTTTGTGTATGATAAAAATGAAGTTGATCTGACCCGTCCGGTAACGGTTGATGCTGGAAGCAGTCCGGTTGCCGATGTCCTTGTCGATATATTTAGTGATACCAATGTGATTTATGCCATGGAGGGAACGAATATTGTGCTGATGGCAAAAAATGTGAATCAGCAACAACAGCAAAAAAGCATCTCCGGAAAAGTTACCGATTCTACCCGTTCACCGCTCCCGGGGGTTTCGGTTGTAGTAAAGGGAACCACCCAGGGAATTATTACAGACGCAAATGGTAATTATTCTCTTTCAAATGTTCCCGGTGATGCTACACTGGTGTTTTCGTTCGTGGGAATGAAAAGCCAGGAAGTTCCCGTTTCAGGAGAAAGTCAGATAAATGTAGTCATGAAGGAAGAAACCGTTGGAATCGAAGAGGTCGTGGCTATTGGATATGGTTCGATGAAAAGAGGAGAGGTAACCAGTGCGGTTGCATCGCTTGGAAAAGAAAAATTTGTTAAGGGAATGGTAAAAAGCCCAGAACAGCTTCTGCAAGGAAAAGTAGCCGGATTACAAATTGCCAATTTCTCCGGCGACCCCGTATTGGGAGTGGAAATGACCGTAAGGGGTGTTAACTCTTTGTCGGGAAGCACATCTCCTTTAATTGTTATTGATGGAATACCGGGTGGAAGTTTAACGGCTATTTCGAGCGAGGATATAGAATCAATCGATGTCCTGAAAGACGGCTCAGCTGCGGCAATTTATGGCACACGCGGAACGAATGGGGTTATAATTATTACTACCAATAGGGCAAAAGCAACTGCTCCGACGGCAGAATATAACGGCTCGGTATCCGTCGAAACGATATCGAAAGATGCAAATATGTTGACAGCCAGCGATTATCGTAATTTAAAAGCTGACCCGGCATTTGTCGGTATGATGGATGAAGGCACAGACACAGACTGGGTCAATGCGATTTCACGTACAGCAATCAGTCAAAATCATTTTTTGACATTACGCGGAGGCACGAATCAATCAAGCTACATAGCATCTATTGATTACAGAGATCGAAAAGGTGTGATAAACAAAACAGACAGAGAGTCGATAACCGCTAAATTGGGAATAAATCACAACATGCTCGACAATAAGTTGCGTTTCCAGCTCAATATCAACGATAGCTATGTGACGCAACAACGGGCGTGGTATGCTGCTTATTTGCACGCTCTTTTACAAAATCCAACACGTCCTATTTATGACGAAAACGGCAACTACACAGAGTATAAGATGAATTTGAAACCCCTTAACCCTGTTTCTCTGATAAACGAGGAGTATGATAAGGAGGGATACAATCAACTTATGATGAATGGGAAAGTTATTTTATCTCCTATCCCTGAACTGAATTTGAGTGTAATGGGAGCAATGCAGCGGTTCGATCGGATGGAAAATAAGAGCAATACTTTCAAACACATGACAACCGTAGTGAACAACAATTACGGGAATGTGTGGAATTGGGCTGATAATAGATTTGAAAAAACTCTTGAAATAGTAGGAGATTACACAAAATCGTTTGATCTGCATAATGTTACCGCAATGGCTGGCTATAGCTTTATTGATAACGATAATAAGGGAATATATCAGTGGGCCAAAGATTTTCCGACTGACATTTTTGGACCGTGGAATATCGGTTCGCTGAATGAAATGAAAGATAACAAAGCGGATATGAGCAGCTATCGGAATGGACATCGCCTAATATCGTTTTTTGGCAGGGCAACATACAATTATGCCGATAAATATATGTTTATGGCAAGCGTCAGACGCGAAGGCTCATCTCGTTTTGGAGCAAATCAAAAATGGGGTGTATTCCCTGCTTTGTCAGCAGGTTGGAGGTTAAGCAAAGAAAACTTTATGCAAAATGTAAAGTTCGTAAATGACCTTAAACTTAGGGTAGGTTATGGTGTTACCGGGAATGAAGTTACACAAGATCTCCTGTCGTTGTACTTGTTGAATTATAATGGCTTTTCATACTTGAACGGACGTTGGATACAAGGTATTGCTCCATATCAGAATCCCAATCCCGACCTTCGGTGGGAAACCAAGAGGGAGCTTGACTTCGGTCTTGATTTTACACTTCTCAAACAACGGTTGTCGGGTTCAATTGATTTATATCGGCGTGTTACTTCTGACCTTCTTGCCAATTATGTTGTGCCAACACCTCCGAATATTATTTCATCAATGACAGCCAATGTGGGCAAAATAGAGAATATGGGTGTCGAGTTATTGTTGAACGGAAATGTTGTCAAAACCCAGAATTTAAGATTTGATATAACGGCAACTTTTGCTTACAATGAGAACAAAATTGTTTCGTTCTCAAACGATCAATATCAAAGGGATTATTGGTACGAAGGTGCTACAGGCTCTCCTATTCAAACTCATACACACATCGTTAAAGAAGGTGGTCCGGTAGGTGATTTTCACGGGTATAAAACGCATAGCCTCACGAAAGATGGTTTGTGGATGATTTATGGTGCAGACGGAAAACCCAAACTGTTGTCTGCTGCAAACGACGGAGATAAAATGGTAATCGGAAACGGAATCCCATCTACTTTTGGTAGCCTTACATTCTCTTTGGGGTATAAAAAATTTGATTTCTCAGTGATGTTGCGGGGGGTGTTCGATTATCAGATACTTAATACTCAGCGAATGCATTTTGAAACAACCAAGCGAATAGGAGAAGGCAATCTTCCACGTACGGTATTGGATAAACCTTTCGGTAGCAATTCATACGTTAGGGATATTCCTGCTATGCAAAGTTATTATGTGGAAGACGGCGATTACGTGAAGATTGATAATGTCAATATCGGCTATTCATTTAATGTCGGACGGCAGGATGTTATTCAAAAGTTGAGGGTTTATATAGCCGGCTCTAATTTGCACACTTTTACAAAATATAAAGGTCTTGATCCGGAAGTAAGTATTAAAGGTCTTGCACCGGGAGTCGATGGATCTGGCACAGGAGCTACTTATCCTACTACAAGCCTGATTACCTTTGGAGTTAATCTTTCATTTTAACCATTAAAAGTTAAAAACAATGTTAAAAAATAAACACATAATAGTTACTGCTTTAGCGATTATTTGCCTTTTCGTCGGATGTACTGATTTGGACGAACAAGTGTATAGCAGTATTCCTGAGAGCGATTTCTATAAGACAGAAGCCGAATTTATGGCGGCTATGGTTCCGGTATATGCGAATATGCGGACTTTTACCGATTGGCGGAAATGGTGGGATTTAGAGGAGACTACCGATATCTGTATTACCCCGGTCAGGGCTTATTGGGCGTGGTTCGATGGTGGTATTTATATTCGTTTGCATCAACATTCCTGGGTTGAAGAAGACCCCCATTTCAACGATATATGGTTGCAATTGTTTGAGGGAGTAAATGATGCCAATCGGGTGTTGTATCAGTTTGAAAACTCCACAATAGATATGGAAGGAAAAGAGAAATTTATTTCCGAACTAAAAGTTGCCAGGTCGTTCTATTACTATCTGTTAATCGAAACTTTTGGTAATGTACCTATTGTTGACCGGTTTGACGTTCCTGAAGGATATTTGCCCGAGACCAAATCAAGAGCCGAGGTATTTGCGTTCATTGAAACGGAACTTAAAAACAATATGAATAACTTAGGCGATAAATCAATCTCAACATACGGAAGGTTTAATAAGTGGAATGCACGAATGTTGCTTGCCCGCCTTTACCTGAATGCCGAAGCGTGGATCGGTAGAAGTATGTACTCCGAGTGTGAAAAGTTATGTGATGAAATCATCGCTTCCGGGAAATATAAGCTCGATGAAGATTACTCGATGCCTTTTTCAGTTAGCAATTCAATAAGTAATGAGACGATGTTTGTAATCCCGTTCGACGAAATAAAAACGCCCGGAAACCAAATATACATGCAAGCTCGTAAAACCTTGCACATTGCTCAAATTGCCACATATAATCTTTCAAGTACATGGTTCGACAGCGGATGTCTTGGCGTACCATCATTTTTCGACAATTATGTTGCAGGCGATAAACGTCTCCAAAAAACATGGGTTATGGGGCAACAATATGCTCTTGATGGTTCTCCTTTATGGACTGGCGGTTGGGTCGATGGCATCAATCAACCTTTGATTTACACAAGAACTATCTCTGCTCTCGATGGTCCGGCCACGATGGTTGAAGGATACCGTTTCGGTAAATATGAAATAAAGGTGGGAGGCACAAGTGCTCCGGATAACGATTATGTGATCATGAGATATGCAGAGGTACTTATGATGAAAGCTGAGTGTATTCTCCGTACAAATGGCAATGCAGATGTTGCTGCCGCGCTTGTTAATGATGTTCGCAGTAGGGCATTTGACAAAGAAAATTTATTGACAGGAGCAGAGCTTAAAGCAACGGTCAGTTACAATGGAGCTTCTGTCCGGTATGGTCGTATGTTACAGGAATTGGGCGTTGAATTTGCCCTTGAAGGACTTCGAAGAAGTCAGTTGATACGTTTTGATAATAATTTTACCAGAGGTACGTGGACATTCCATAGTCCAAGTAATGATACAAAACGAAATCTTTGTCTTATTCCGTTCAATCAGTTGCAGAGTAATTCAAACTTGCGACAGAATCCAAAATAAAAATTTTATTGCAGGCTCTATTGGAACTTATCCGGTTTCAATGGAGCCTATTTTTTTTATAAATTGATTATCATGAGAAAAATTGTTGCTATTTCCTTTTTTATATTATTCTGCTCAACGCTCTACGGACAACAAAAAATAACTGTCTCATCGCCCAACGGTATGTTGAAATTTACCTTGAAAACTTCCGTTAATGAGATAAAATATGATATTTCTTACAAGCAGAGGGTCCTGATAGAGAATTCTTCGTTGGGGTTTAACTTTGACAGCGGAGAGTTTGGCAAGAACTTAAAAGTAGGTAAAGTTGCCAGCCAAACCATCGATCAAACTTATGAACTGGTTATGGGAAAGGTGAAACATGCGCGTGATTATTGCAAACAAACAACAATACCGTTAGAAGAGAAATCGCCCACAGGCAGAAGGGTTGACCTTGTTGTAAGAGCATATGATGACGGTATCGCATTTCGGTATGAGTTTCCGAAGCAGAAAAACTGGAACTCGTATGTAATGTATGACGAAAAAACTCAATTCAATGTAACGGGGAATCCGAAAACCCTTTTTATGTATTTACCAAATTATATAAATACTCACGAGGGGCTGTATCACCATTTGCAATTTGATGATATAACCGGGAATAAGTTGATCGAAATGCCGATTACAATGGAATTTTCTGATGGGGTGTACATGTCAATCACAGAAGCCGCAATTTTAAATTACGCCGGAATGTATTTAATGAAAGAAAACGATGGTTTTGTTGGCAAGTTATCGCCTCGGTTAGGACAAGAAAAAATTAAGGTTCAGATCAATGAATTTCCACACCGTACTCCGTGGAGGGTAATTTCTGTAAGCAATCGCATCGAAACACTTATCGAAACGAACATACTTACCAGTCTCAACGAGCCTTGTAAAATTGAAGACACTTCCTGGATCAGACCATACAAAACTACTTTTACCTGGTGGAATGGGAATGTTGTACCCGATACAACTTTTTCACCTGGCAACAACTTCGAAACAAATAAGTATTACATCGATTTTGCCGCTCGCAATGGGATCGATCTTCACAGCATTTACGGCTATGCTGAAACCCCGTGGTATTTTGATGATAATTTCAATTTTGGTTGGGCGGGCCCTAATGCCGATGTTACCAGGCCGATCCCTTGTTTGAACTTGCCACGCATAAGTGGTTATGCCAAAAGTGTGGGAGTGGGGCTTCATGTGTGGGTGCATTGGCGTGCCCTTTATCCCAAACTCGAAGAGGCTTTCTCTAAATTTCAACAATGGGGTATCAAAGGTTTAATGATCGACTTTTTGGATAGAGATGATCAGGAAATGATTCGGATACAGGAAGAATTTCTTGCTATGGCCGCCAAATATCATCTGTTCATACAGTTTCACGGGGCAAGTAAACCGTCAGGTCTTATCCGCACTTATCCCAATGAGTTTACCCGTGAAGGAACTCTTAATTATGAAGTATATAAGTGGGATACCATCATCAATGCAGACCATGATATATCGATACCTTTTACACGAATGTTGGCAGGGCCTGCTGATTATCATCTCGGGGGATTTCGGGCTGTCCCAAGGTCGGAATTTAAAATTCACTATATAAATCCGCTCGTAACAAGTACAAGATGTCACATGTTGGCGATGTATGTCGTGTTGGAAAATTATCTCACTTCGTTGTGCGACAATCCAAAAGCCTATGAAGGGCAACCGGGTTTCGACTTTTTATGCAAAGTTCCGACGAACTGGGACGACCTAAAAGTTACTCATGCTAAGATTAACGAATATATAACCATCGCGCGTCGTAAAGATAATGACTGGTGGGTGGGTTCACTTAATAATAGTACCGCACGGCAACTTACATTGTCTTTGGATTTTCTGAACAAAGGAGAAGAGTATCTCGCTGAGATATATACCGATGCTGCCGATGTTGATAAAAATCCAAACCATATCAATACCAGAAAAGAGAGAGTTACCGCGAAAGATGTTATCGAATTGCCACTCGCAGCAGAAGGTGGAGCTGTAATACATTTTTCTAGAGTTCAATAGCTTTCAAAATTATGTTTCAGAAAAAGACCATTCATGCGATTACAATGTGCATGTTATTCCTGGTGCAAGTTGGTTGTAACAAAACAGAGTCGGAGCCGGTCCCTTTTGGGGTAGAGCTTTCTGTTGATTCCGTTACGGCAGATGAATCAGACGGTAATATATCTGTAGGGGTGAAAATCAATAATTTTAACAGTTTGAGGTATCTCGAAATTACGAAAATCGATGGAACAACTGTTTCAACCGAAACACTTGAGCAGTCTGAATTATCGCAGCATTATACTTTCGGGTACAAGGTTACCACTTTTGATTCCAACTCATTCCTTTTTGAGTTTCTTGCTGTGAACAAGGATGGAACTGTTGCTGAGTCCAGAAAACTTTGTGTAAATAAACCCAAAGGAAGTGTTATGCTTTCGTATGATGAGAAGAGCGTGAAACTGGATGAACTTACAGGTAAATTTTCTGCAACCTTGATTGTTAATCAGATCAGCAGCCTTGATTATTTGTTGATTAAACACAATGATTGGGGCGAAACACAAACTCAAAAAGTATATGCGGCAGATATCTCGTCCAAATACTTATTTGAATACACTGTTGGAAATGATGATTCCGACTTTTTCAAATTTGAGTTTACGGCTGTTGATAAAACGGGTTGGTGTTCCGACACACAAACGCTCTTTGTTGATAGACGAAAAGGTTTAGGTTTTGCCGACTTAAAATGTATTTCGCGGGTTACAGGGGCCGAGCGAAGTGAAGGTGCACTTCCTCAGGTAAGGTATATTGCCAACAATCGGACAGACCAATTGTATAATGTTGGAGGTACAGATCTTGGTATAATCTGGGAGATGAATGCCGGGAATTATGGTCTTTTCTTCGGCGACACATTTGGATCTGATTTTTATCCTAATCCGGGAAACTCTGGTCCCAATGGGGGAAGTTGGAGAAGTAATGTTTTATTGTTCTCTAACGACCAAAATCTTTCAGATGGGTTGACGATTAATGGGGCAGCTGTCGATGATAAAGGAATTGCCCGCGAAATTGTTCTTGGCGGGAAAGATGGCAGCGGTAACGGAGATTGGACATCTATCCCCACCGCAGCGATTCGGGCAAATGGTGCAGATTATGTGCATTATATGAATATAAAAAATTGGACGGGGTGGATTACAAACTATTCAAGTCTATACAAATCTGTTGATAATAGCAAGACCTGGAGCCGATGTTGGGATGTAGAATTTGACTCAAAGAGCAATTTCGGACAAGTCGGTTATTTTAAGAAAGATGGGTATGTGTATATGGTCGGAACTGTTGCAGGCAGAAATAATCGTCCGCATCTGGCGCGTTTTAAGGAAAAAGATATTGAGCGGCAATCGGAATATGAGTTCTGGAATGGAAATAACAACGAATGGATAAAAGGAAATGAAAATGCCGCCACGGTTTTGATTGATGATGTTGCGGGAGAACTTTCCATTGCATACCACAGCAAATACGGGAAATGGATACTTTTATATTTTAATGGCGCACGATATGAAATTACTTTTAGGGAAGCCAACAACATTACAGGCCCCTGGAGTGATGCCAAAAAACTAGTCGATGGGTATGAATATCATCAATTATATGGTTCATTCATTCACCCTATTTCTCTTAAGGACGATAACCTGTATTTCACAATGTCAATGTGGTTACCATACAATTCTTATTTGATGGGAGTTCGCCTTGTTCGTGAGTAACATTCTGATATTGTAAAAACATCATGAGAAATCAGTTAATTTAGGTATATAGATAATCGGTGTGAGAAGACGTTTACATTTCTCATAGAAGTGTGAGTCTGTTCTCTTTTTCTTATTCCGATTAGCTGAAAATTATGTCTGACGAAAGGTAATCCAATATGAAGTGATCCTGAAAAATTGATCCATAATCCATCCGAAGTTTCAATTGATCCTTTAAAGAGGCAGGAATAAGAGTCAAAAAACCTCTGTAATCTTTTTTTACAGAGGTTTTATTTTTCAAATCAGTACCCCGGACGGGGCTCGAACCCATGACCTACGGCTTAGAAGGCCGTTGCTCTATCCAACTGAGCTACCGAGGCATCCTTTTTTGCGGTTGCAAATATATAAAAAATACGTTTAGCGATTACCTAAATAATAAAAAAGCCGGAATCTGATTTTCAGTCCCGGCTTTTATCTCTTGCTCGTTTATCTTTAAATAAGTTGAATCTTATTTGCAGCGCACTGTTCAATCATTTCCGCAGGCCAGATACTCGACTGGGTCTCACCAATGTGAGCTTTGCGCAGAAAATACATGCAAAGTCTCGATTGCCCGATGCCGCCGCCAATTGAAAGTGGCAGTTCGCCATTGAGCAGACGTTTGTGCCAGTATAGGTTTTTGCGTTCTTCTGTTCCGGTTATCGAAAGTTGCCGCAGCAATGCTTCCCGATCGACCCGGATGCCCATCGACGAAATTTCGAAAGCCGATTCAAGAACCGGGTTCCAGATTACGATGTCGCCGTTCAATCCTTTGAACCCATTAATGGTTTCGGTTGTCCAGTCGTCGTAGTCGGGTGCGCGTCCGTCATGCTTTTCTCCGCCCGGCATTATCGCGCCGATACCGATGATAAAGATTGCTCCATACTCTTTTGCAGCGGCGTTTTCACGTTCTTTGGGCGTTAGTTTCGGGTAACGGGCTTCCAGCTCTTCGGCATGGATAAATGTAATTTCTTCAGGAAGAATAGGCTTGATTTGCGGATAGTGTTCGAATACCGAAAATTCTGTACGCAGAAGAACGGTATGAATTTTACGGACGATCTTTTTCAGAAAATCCAGATTGCGTTCTTCCGGTTTAATTACCCGTTCCCAGTCCCACTGGTCAACATACAACGAATGGATATTGTCAAGTTCTTCGTCGGGGCGGATAGCATTCATGTCGGTATATAATCCATAGCCTTCTTCAATTCCAAGATCGGCTAAGCTCATTCGTTTCCATTTCGCCAACGATTGCACTACTTCAGCTTTTTTGTCGTCCAGCTCTTTTACCGGAAACGATACCGGACGCTCAATTCCATTCAGGTCGTCGTTGATACCGGTTCCCTGCATTACAAAAAGAGGGGCTGTTACCCGGCGCAATCTCAGTTCTGACGACAAGTCTTCCTGGAAACTATCTTTTACCAGCTTAATTGCCTTTTCTGTTTGTTTCAGATCCAATAAAGGCTGATAATTTTTAGGGATAAATAATTTCATTTGTTTATTTTTTCAATATTGTATTCCTTAATTCTCGTATCAACTTCAGTATTCCAAATTAGATTTCAACGAATGGAATAGCCGTAAATAATCATTTTCGGTTTGTGAGAGCTTTGGCACTCAGGGCTATTTCATATATCAATTTCTTTGTTCTTTGTGTATTTTGAGTGTCCTCAAATAAATGAAAGCTGCAAAAATAGTTTCTATTTATTAAGAATGAAGTTTTAATGTTGCGTTGTAAAACATTTTTTTGTTCATTTTGGTAAAAAAAACTGTAAATATGTAGCAAAAATTTATCTTATATATGAAAAAGAGACATATAAGAGTGTTTTTATATTTTTTTACATAAAAATGGAGTGAAACAGCTTTCCGGAAATATCCTCAATTTATACCTGATAAAAATTTCGAAGTGGTTTAACCTGGTGATGCCGGTCATCGTTTTATTTTATCAGGAAAATGGCATGGGCATGCAGCAGATTTTTATGCTCAAGTCGATATATTCCCTGGGAATTGTGGCCATGGAGATTCCTTCGGGCTATTTGGCTGATGTATGGGGACGGAAGAAAACATTGCAGATGGGCGCTGTATTGGGGGCGATGGGGTTCGCCGTGTACAGTTTCTCGGATGGTTTCTGGACTTTTGCAGTTGCAGAACTTGTTCTGGGCATTGGCTACAGTTTTATTTCGGGCACTGATGCGGCGATGCTTTACGATACATTGAAAGCATCGAAAAGGGAAGGCGAGTATATCAAACAGGAAGGACGGGTAACTTCGGTTGGTAATTTTGCTGAAGCTTTTGCCGGCATTTGTGGCGGATTGCTTGCCACCATTAGTTTTCGGATGCCTTTCTATTTCCAGTTTGCAGTTGCATCAATCGCTATTCCTGCTACCTTTTTACTGAAGGAACCGAAAACGCATACAAAAGAAATTGCCATCGGTTTTAAAGCTATTTTGCAAACGGTCAGGCAAACTTTCCTGCATGTTGAAATGCGCTCAGCATTACTGCTTTCTTCATTTACAGGAACCGCTTCGCTTACTTTTGCATGGTTTGCACAACCGTATTTCCAAAAGGCCGGGTTGCCTGTTTCCTTGTTTGGGCTGATGTGGACCCTGTTGAACTTGTCGGCGGGAATATCCGCTTTTTTGTCGTATAAAGTAGAACGCCGTTTGGGTCAGCGAAATTCCCTGTTGCTAATTATTGCCGGATTGAGTTTTGGATATTTTTTTGCAGCCTGGGAAATCAGCCTGGCTGGAATAGCCATTCTGTTCTTTTTTTATGTGATGCGCGGAATTTCACATCCCATTCTGAAAGATTATATCAACCGGCACACTGGTTCGGAAGTGCGGGCGACCATCCTTTCGCTGCGCGATTTGGTGATCCGAATAAGTTTTGCCATTATTGGCCCGGTACTTGGATATTTTACCGATCATTTCAGTTTAGGGTTTGCCATGCTGATTGCTGGTGGTAGTTATTTGCTTGTTGCCCTTTTTTCCGCATGGCCATTATTGCGAACCGGAGTAAAATGAAATAAACAAGAAACATAAAATGAGAAATAAGAAATCCGGGTGCAGTCGCATTTGTGGTATTTCGATATTTCTCATTTCGTGTTCGTTCTCTTGAAGAGAAACGAATCAACAATTCAGCTTTCTAACTTCTGTATAACAGGTAAAAATCATGCCGGAGTAAAGGAAAAAGAAGTTTCTTTGTAAGAAACAAATGATACAATGGCAAATTTAGAGACAAAATATATGGGTCTCAGCCTGAAAAGCCCGATTGTAGTGGCAAGTTCAGGATTGACAAATACGGTAGCTAAAATTAAAGAACTGGAATCGGCAGGCGCTGGTGCAGTTGTTTTGAAATCCTTATTTGAGGAACAAATTAACAGTGAAGTTAGCCATTTGATCAACAAAGATCCTCAGAATTTATATCCCGAGGCTGAAGATTATATCCGGAATTATACCCGAAACAATTCCATTACAAAACATATCGAACTGATAAAAGAAACCAAAAAAGTGGTTTCGATTCCGGTCATTGCAAGCATCAATTGTGTGTCGGATAACGAATGGACTGCCTTTGCAAAAGATCTGGAACAGGCCGGAGCCGACGCTTTGGAACTGAATCTTTTTGTATTGCCGACACAGCGAAGCAGATCATCGGCAGAGATTGAACAATTGTATGTCGATGTGCTCACGAAAGTAAAAAAGCTGGTGAAAATTCCGGTTTCAATAAAAATAGGTTTCTACTTTACCAACCTGGTTTCGATGACCGACCGTCTGGTTGGCGCCGGGGCTCAGGCTGTGGTGGTGTTTAACCGTTTTTACGAACCCGATATCGATATCGAGAATCTTGAAATAATTTCTTCGGAGGTTTTCAGCTCTCCGGCAGATATACGTCGCTCGTTGCGTTGGGTGGGAATTTTGTCGGCAACTGTACCGAACCTTCAGATTGCCGCATCGACCGGCATTCACGACAGCGAGGCGGTAATCAAACAAATTCTGGCCGGCGCGCAGGTTACTCAGCTTTGCTCAACTTTGTATATCAATGGGGCACAGCAAATAGCCGGAATTTTAAGCGATCTAAAAAAGTTTATGGAAAAATGGAACTTCAAAACCATTGATGACTTCCGGGGACGTTTATCCATCAAAAATATTCCTGACCCGCAATTATACGAAAGGTCGCAGTTTATGAAATATTTCTCTTCGAAGGGATAATTTTTCATAGATGCAACGAATCAACCTTTTCTTTCTGTTTTCATTGCTTGTCCTTCAATTAGCAGGGCAGGGCAATGTAACGTTGGAAATTTCTTCAGGATACACTGGTACGCCCGAAACATTTTGTTTTCAAAAGATTCTGGTTGCTCCCAAAACATCAATCAAGGGGACAACTGTTCCTGCCGATTTTAAAATTTCGATTGCCAACTACAAGAAGGGACAGGATACTCTGTTTTACGGTGGCTCGAACCCCGGAATAAGATCGCTTTGGGATGCAAATGGTTCGTTAAAATTAAGCGGGGCAACTACTTTGCAGGAGTATCAGGACGCCATACGACAGGTTTATTACAATAATGTTTCAAAAAATCCGACATCCGAGAAAAAGAATATTACTATTTCGCTTACCGATGTTGATTATTTGCCTGCAACACAGCATTTTTACCAGTTTGTATCGCAACAGGGGATTACCTGGTCGGCTGCCCGGGATGCCGCCGCTGCTAAATACCTTTATGGTTTACAGGGCTATCTGGCAACCATAACCTCGGAAGTTGAAGATGATTTTATCTGGACAAAAACCAAAGGAACCGGGTGGATTGGCGCATCGGACATAGAAAAGGAAGACGACTGGAAATGGGTAACCGGGCCCGAAAATGGTACTTTATTTTGGCGAGGCAGGGGGGTAAATGCAGGCGGGGGGCCGGTTAATGGAGCTTACTCAAACTGGAATACAGGGGAACCCAATAATAGTTATACAGAGTATTATGCCCATATTACTTTCAATGTGGGCATTCCAGGCTCATGGAATGACCTTTCGAATACCGGGAATACGACCCCAGGCAATACGTATCATCCGCAGGGATACCTGATTGAATACGGGGGAATGGAACCCGCTTCATTATTGAAAATGTCTGACTATGTCGAGATCGAAGTTGTTAATTTTAAGTTTTCAGGTAAACTGGATGCCACTATTTGCCAGTTCGATACGGTTACCCTGAACCATGAGTTTTTGGGGGAATATACATGGATGCCTGCCGATGGTTTAAGTAGTTCGACCATTGCAAACCCGGTTGCTTCGCCCATGCAAACAACAACGTATGATGTGGAAGCCAGATTCGGTACTTGCATTCAAAAACAGAGTTTCAAAGTAAATGTAAAACCGGCGCCAATTGTTGATGTTATTGGTGATGAAGATATTTGCGAAGGCGAGACGTCAGCATTGAAAGCGGTTCCTGAAACTGAAGGAACCGGTTATTCCTATTTATGGAACACCGGCGAAACAACTAGTGCGATCAGCGCTCAGAAACAAAGCTGGTACAAAGTGAAAACCGACAATGGCGAATGTACTTTTCAGGATAGCTTATTTTTGAATGTGCATGCGTACCCGGTTTATTCGCTCGACCAGTCGGATACGCTGGTTTGTGGCGATTTTAAAGGGCAACTTGAAATCACTTCTTCCGATAATAGTGTAGTTTGGAAACCGGAAAACCCGACGATGACAATTACAGCTCCACTTCAGAAATCAACGCCAATGAATGTTCCGGCTTATGGCAATTACCGGGTTTCTGTTGATCTGACAAGCCCGTATGGGTGCAAAGTTTCCGATACGTTGAACATAGGTTTTCATCAAATACCTACTTCATCTTTTAATATTCTGAATGATAAATGCTACGGATATTCCCTGAATGTTGAATATACCGGAAATGCTACCGGAAATGCTCTTTACAACTGGATGTTTATCGATACTTTGTCTGAAATTGGCAGACAGGATGTTGATATTTCTTTGGGAATAAATGATAAAATAAGTCGCTATTTGCGATTGCAAGTGCTTGAAGATGGTTGTCAAAGTACTATTACCGAAGAGTATATAAAAGTAATTCCTAATATGAATTTTTGGGCCGATACCACTGCCAATTGCGAACCTTTTACAGCCAAATTCCATAACTCAACTACTGAAATTATTGATACGTACGAATGGAATTTTGGCGATGGTGCAAAATCTTCTGAACCATTTCCGGTTCATACTTATAACGAAGATGGTTTTTACGATGTGAGCCTGAAAATTGTGAGCGATGAAGGCTGCGAAAATATAGCGGTTTTAAAGGATTTTATAAAAGTGTATCCGATCCCGACAACCGAGCTCGATTTAAAACCCGATTCGTGTTATGGCGATACACTGGAAATAAATTACGTTGGTACTGCTTCTGAAATTGCCCGTTATTACTGGGATTTGTCGGATCTGAACCCGCCTGAAGTTGTCCAAAATCCGGGTACAGATTTTGGACCGGTAAAAATCAGTCTGACCGATAAACCTGCAAGTAAAATCGGATTTTATGTCATTTCGGAATACAATTGCAAAAGCCCGAAAATAGAAGTTCCTTTTAAGCGGAAACCCTGGGTTTGGGCCGAAGCAAATAAATACGAAGGTTGCCCGGTATTGGATATCGATTTTCGCTTGAATGCAAAAGATGCGGTCGATAAACTCAACTATAAATGGAATTTCGGGGATGAGAATTGGGTGGATGGAGACGAAGAAGTAAATCATCTGTTCCCGGAACCCGATCATTCTTTCACGGTCCGGGCAGTCGCCTATTCCGAAAATACCGGCTGTTCCGACACTGTAAAAGTTCCCCGCGACATCCGGGTTTATCCTATTCCAAAGGCTGATTTTATTCCTGATCCGGCAGATGTAAGTATTGTAAATCCGGAGATTACTTTCCGCAATTTGTCGCAGAATGCGGTTCGGTATTTTTGGGATTTTGGCGATGAAAAAGGAATTTCCGATCTCGAAAGTCCAAATTACGCATACGATAAATTAGGATATTTCGATGTGCGAATGATTGCAGAAAACCAATTGTCTTGCCATGACAGTGCATTCAAACAAGTGCTGGTTCGTTTCGAAAAAATTTTTCCACCCACAGTTTTCAGTCCAAATTCTACAAATCCTGAAAACAGGAGTTTCTTACTTGCCACCGATGGCGTTGAAACGAAAGGTTATCATTTACAGGTTTTTAACCGCTGGGGACAATTGATTTTTGAATGCAAAAACGAGCACAAAGCATGGGGCGGACGGATGAAAAACGGCCAACCAGCGCCGGCAGGTACGTATATCTGGGTTCTCAACTATGTTGATTTCCTGGGTGAGAAACACCGGCAAAACGGGGCGGTTAGTTTGCTCTATTAGAATTCAGGAATGATCATTGTTTCGCGTGCATTCCCTTTGATCCGTTCCCCGAAGAAATAAATCAGCGATAGTTCGTGCGAACCAAACGAGTAATTCGACAGGTGCGAAAGGGTCAGGTCGTAACTGTAGCCAATTTTGAACCGTTCGCGCATGATGCCAATCATGGCGATTACCGCATCTGGACGGATGCTCAAATTGTTCCGGTACCACAAACCACCGGCCAGCGGCCCGATATTCAGGTACATTCCAAGGTTCATCTGTTTGAAGCTGCCCTGTTGCTGAAAAATAATGTTGGGCGAGAGGGTATATGGTTTCGATAATAAACCATTTCTGAGTTTTTTTGTGCGTGCGCCCGCGTTTATTGTAATTTTCCGGGGCAGGAGGCCTTTCTGGTCGCCTTCGATCAGCGATTCGTTGGGTTTCGTTAAATGCTGAATGCTGAACCCAAAGAAACAGGAGCCCGACTGTCCTAAAATACCAATTCCAAAATCGGGATAAATTTTGCTGGCGTCTTCAATATTCATTGATCCGTCCGGGACAATAACCCCATTCAATTCATTAATTTCAGAAGGAAAAACAAGGCCCGATTTATTAAATCCCTTGTACGTTCCGCCTGCCTGCAATGCCGCATCAATAAAAAACTGATTGTTTATTTTTATGTGATGCGAGTAGAACAGAAATGCCGAGGAGCTGATAATTTTTCCTTCGGCTTCGGAATTATTGCTTAACTGAAGTCCCAATCCTCCATTTAACGCTTTAAAATAGCGGTCGAACGAAACCGAATAATTTACAAATGTGTTGCCCAGACTGGGCCATTGATTCCGGTAATTGACCGAGAAACGGGAATATTCAGTGGTTCCGGTAAAAGCAGGGTTTAAATACAACGGGTTGGCATAGAATTGCGAATATTCGGCATCCTGGCAGAACGATTTAAGACTGAAAACGCAGAAAAAAAATAGTAGATGCCACCTTTGCACGATTTGTATCCCCGGATTATTCGTTTTTTTTAGAAAGACGCTAAAAATAAGAATTGTTTCCGGTATTCAACCGTTTGACGTGAACTATAAATCAGAAAGTTTTGGTAAAAAATCAATAATGTCGATCAGCAGTGGCTTTTTCTGATCGCCAACCGTATTTAGGGCAATTTCCATCTTATCGGTTTCAGCATTCAGCATTTCTGCCGTTATTTTTCCTTCCATGTTGGTAATAACCGTGTAGGCTTCAAAAGCAATATCCAACTCTTCAGTAATTAAAAGATCGACAAATACCGGGAGATTGGCGCTGAAATCGAGCCCGTTTTCCCAACAAAGAGAAACCAGTTTTTTGCGTTCGGTTGCATATTTTTTATTCTGAATAGCATCCATTAATTGAGGTACAACTTCTTTGTCTTTGATATCAGCCAGCAGGTTCATAATTTTCGAATCGATCTCTGGACTTTTCGATGAATGCAGTAATTCAATAAGAACAGGTATATATGATGAATTCCCCGAATTGCGCAGCTTTTCAATGGCTTCAACAACCCATTCGGGATTTTGCGATTGCAATTTCGATATAATTTGTGGGTTCGTTTTTGGTGATTTCGTTGTCATTGTCTTCTCTTGTATGATTGAATTGCAAATTTAGTATTTTCGGATGGATGAGGGAACAGGTCAGGGATCAAATTGTTGAATTGAGCCGCTTGAACCAGATGATCTGAAATGCAGGAATTTACACAATACTGTTTCGTTCTTCTTCATAAATATTTTTAGAACAAATAGTTGTGCAAGAGAAAAACGCGTTAATTTTATAGACATGGTTTTATGCAATTTTTTTGAATGATTTGAACCTCTTATGGAATTGCAACTATGGCAAACATAATCATCGGAATTCACGGGCTTGGCAATAAACCCCCGAAACAATTGCTCGAAAATTGGTGGAAACAGTCCATGATAGAAGGGTTGGAAATCGGTAATTTTAATGCAGAATTGCCCAAATTTGAAATGGTTTACTGGGCAGATCTCGTGTACGATAAACCGCTGGATGAGAAGGAACCCAACCCTGAAAGTCCGTATTTTATCGATGAAAAATATGAAAAGGGAACAAACCCTGCTTTGGGGGAAGACCATAGCCTGCGAATGAAATTCGTTGATTTTATGGGGCGTCAATTGAACCGCATTTTTTTGAACGAAGATCTTACTCTCAATTATTCATTTATTACTGATACTCTTGTACGCAAGTACTTCAGAGAACTGGAAATTTATTATTCAGAAAGTAGTACGCCGGAAATTATTGATGGACGTAAAGCAAAAGAGGTGATCAGGGAGCGACTTTTTCAGGCGCTTGAAAAATACAAAAATGATGACATCATGCTGATCAGCCACTCGATGGGAACCATTATCGCATTCGATGTATTAACGTTTCTCGCCCCTTTCCTGAATATACATACATTTGTTACCATCGGTTCGCCGCTTGGATTGCCAATTGTTATCAGTAAAATTGCCGCCGAACAGAAGCATATGAATACCAGCGAAAACTACATGGTTACTCCGCCCGGAATTCAGAAAAACTGGTATAATTTTGCCGACATTTGCGACACTGTGGCTTTTGATTATCATTTGGCTGATAATTTCCCGAAAAACAGCAATGGCGTGCAACCGGTTGATTTTTTGGTGAAAAACAATTACGAAGCAAATGGCGTCCCCAATCATCACAAATCGTTTGGATACCTCAGGACAACGGAGTTTTCGAAAATTTTAAATGAATTTATACTTGCCGAAAGATTAAGCCTGAAAGAAAAAATCGTTCGGAAAACGATTCGTGTAGCCGATTATCTGAAGAATATTTTCACCAGATAATGAAGGTTTAAATCGGATTATTCGTTTTATGTTTATTGTATACGTTTATTTAATAAGTGTTTGTAATAATCACCAAAAGGGGGAAAAAATTTCGTGAATAAAAAAAACAGGCAATCACATTTGTGTAATTGCCTGTTTGTAAGTCGGTCTTCTATTTTATTCCTATACCTGTGCCATTTAAGTTAGAAATAATCATACCCGCACCAACTGTTACGTTTGTGGCTTCATCAATCAATATCAGGCTGCCGGTAACGCGATTTTTATCGTACGCATCGTACACCAACGGACGGGTTGTTTTGATCGATATTTTTGCCATTTCGTTGAGCCCGACCTGTTTATTGATTTCATCGTGCCCAAGAGTTGAAATATCAAGTTTATAAGCGACATCTTTGATCACACAACGAGCATCAGCCGAAGTGTGTTTGATGGCGTATTTGTTTCCCGGAAACAAAGGTCTTTCTGATAACCAGCATACCCTCAAATCGATTTCATTTGAAACCACCGGTTGGTCGTTTTCTTTTACAATCATATCACCCCGCGAAATGTCGATATCACCATCAAGCGTGATTACAACTGATTGAGGTGGGAATGCTTTTTCGAGGGTTTGGCCAAAAAAATCGATGCTTCGAATGGTGGAAAACATTCCTGCAGGTAGTATTTTTACTTTATCGCCTTTCTTAAAAATACCCGAGGCAACCCGTCCTGCATAACCGCGATAATCGTGAAAATCATCGACTTGCGGGCGGATAACATTCTGTACCGGAAACCGTGCCGCAGAAATATCAAAATCGCCGGAAACAGGTATGGTTTCGAGCAAATTCATCAAGGTTGGCCCGTTGTACCAGTCCATATTTTCTGAGCCATCCACTACATTATCGCCCAGCTTGGCGCTGATGGGTATAAAATAAATATTCCGGTTGCCCAGTTTTTGAGCAACGACATTATAATCGGATTGTATTTGTATAAAAACGTTCTGGCTGAAATCGACCAGATCCATTTTATTCACACATACAATAATATGTTTGATTTGCAGCAATGATGCAATATATGAGTGCCTTCGTGTTTGTTCGATCACCCCATTGCGTGCGTCAATTAAAATAATGGCTGCATCGGCAGTTGATGCCCCGGTAACCATATTCCGCGTATATTGAACATGTCCGGGAGTATCTGCAATAATAAACTTCCGCTTTGGGGTTGCAAAGTAGCGGTATGCAACATCAATGGTAATACCTTGTTCCCTTTCAGCCCGCAAGCCATCAGTTAGTAATGCAAGGTTGATATCGCCTTCGCCAATCTTTAAACTGGCCCGTTCAATGGCTTCCATCTGATCCTGGAAAATAGCTTTACTGTCGAATAATAACCTTCCAACCAATGTACTCTTTCCGTCGTCGACACTGCCTGCCGTTGTAAACCGAAGCAGTTCCATATCAAGATATCCCGTTACGGGTGAACTATTATCCATTTTTCTGATCTATAAATTATTTGATAATTATTTCTATTTATTCTTTCTGTGCAAACCGCATTCTTTGTGCTCTGGTTCTTCCCACCACCATCTTCCAGCCCGTATATCTTCTCCGGGATTCACTGCACGGGTGCATGGTTGGCAACCAATACTTGGAAATCCGTTTTCGTGTAACAAATTATATGGAATCTGATGTTGTTTCATGTATTCCCAAACTTGTTCTTCGGTCCAATCGATAAGAGGATTAATCTTGATGATGCCGTTGTTCTCATCCCATTCAATCCTTTCTGAAGAATTTCTTGTGACCGATTGTTCCCGGCGTAATCCGCAAATCCAGACATCAAGATTTGCAAAAGCACGTTTCAGCGGTTCCAATTTGCGGACGTGACAACATTCTTTGCGATTTTCAACACTTTGATAAAAAAGATTGATTCCTTTTGTCGCTACCATTTGCTCTACCGCCTTGAAATCGGGGAAGAAAACTTCGATGGAAACATTGAAAAACTGATTGGTTTTGTCAATCAATTCATACGTTTCGGGGAACAACCGCCCGGTATCAAGCGTGAAAATGCGGGTTGTTATGTCGATGCCGCAAATCATACTTGTCAGAACCTGGTCTTCAGCACCCATGCTTGACGAAAGTGCAATTTTCCCTTTGTATTCGGCTAAAAAGAATTTTAATACCTCTTCCGGAGAACACTTATCGAATTGCTGATTAAGCGCTTCCATCTCTATGAATTTTGAAATTCCGGTTCCTTGCATATTTATGATTCTAAAAATAACCTTCTTTTTTTCTATCTTCCATCGCTGCTTCCGAGCGTTTATCATCGGCGCGGCCACCTCTTTCAGTTACACGGGTTGCGGCCACCTCATCGATAATATCGGTAAGGCTGTTGGCTTTCGACAGGGTAAGCCCGGTACAGGTGATATCTCCAATCGTGCGGCAACGGACATCAAGCAGTTCGACTTTTTCGCCATTTTTAAGTTTCATGAATGGCGCCGCCGCCAGCCAAACGCCGTCGCGCTGAAACACTTCACGTTTGTGTGTATAATACAAACAGGGCATTTCGATGTTTTCCATCAGCACATATTGCCAAACATCCATTTCGGTCCAGTTGCTGATGGGAAATGCCCTAAAATGTTCCCCATGATTCTTCCGTCCGTTGAATATATTCCAAAGTTCAGGGCGCTGGTTCTTCGGATCCCACTGGCCAAATTCATCGCGATGAGAGAAAAAACGTTCTTTCGCGCGTGCTTTTTCTTCATCCCTGCGCCCACCGCCCATTGCCACATCGAATTTAAACTCTTCAATCGCATCGAGCAGGGTAACTGTTTGAAGACGATTGCGGCTGGCATTTACTCCTGTTTCGTCAACTGCTTTGCCTTCTTTTATGGAGTCTTCAACGCTCCGGACAATACAGCGAGTGCCGGTTTTTGCAGCCAATTCATCACGAAAATCAAGTGTTTCGGTAAAATTGTGGCCGGTATCGATATGCAACAACGGAAACGGAACTTTCGCAGGCCAAAATGCTTTCCGGGCCAAATGGAACATGACGATGGAATCTTTTCCACCGGAAAACAACATCACCGGATTTTCGAATTGGGCGACCACTTCGCGGATCACATAAATTGATTCCGACTCCAGCTCGCGTAAGTGGTTAATATTGTATGTGTTCATTGTAAAATATTTATCTAATTTAATTTTCCAAAGAGAAATTTTTAGTGTGCTTTTTCTGAATTTTCAACTAAAACTTCCACTCAGGTATTCACGTGTCAATTGCTTTTTGGGGTTGTTGAAAATTTCAAATGAAGGCCCGACTTCAATCACTTCGCCCAAGTACATGAAAATAACATAATCGGCAATCCGTTTGGCCTGACGAAGGGTGTGCGTTACCAATACAATCGAATATTTACTTTTGAGCTGAACAAAGAGTTCCTCAATTTTTTTACTTGAAACCGGATCGAGAGCAGAAGTTGCTTCATCGCCTAAAATAATTTCCGGCTCAACGGCCAGTCCTCGGGCAAGGCAAAGTCGTTGTTGCTGGCCGATTGACAGGCTATTGGCCGGCGATTTCAATCGCTCTTTGACTTCATCCCACAACCCGGCTTCTTTCAAATGCTTTTCAACAATAACATCCAACTTTTTTCTTCCCCGAATACCATGAATGCGTGGACCATAAGCAATATTATCATATATCGACATGGGTAGCGGGCATGGCCGTTGAGAAAGCAGTCCCATCTTTTTTCGGATATTTTCAACACGAACTTTCTCACCATGAATATTTTCACCATCCACCAAAACATCACCTTCAATTTTTACATCGATTGAGTTTTGGAGTAAACAGTTAAACGTTTTCAGTAAAGTGGTTTTACCACACCCCGATGGACCAATGATGCAGGTAATTGCTTTGTCGGGAATATCGAGGCTTACATTTTTAAGAATATGATTTTTCGAAAGATATACATTAAGGTTTCGAACCTGAATATGCGATTTATGAGTATCAAAAATATTGATCTCTTGAACTTCTATGTCATTGCGCTTTAATTTCCGGAGATTGACCTCTTCGATTAACGTGTCTGCATTGTCTTCGACACGAGCCAAATTTTGTATCATATCTTATTCTTTGAAAATTTTCTACTGCAATAACGTCCGGCAATACTTAGTATTAAAACGATAATAGTCAGTATTAAAGCCGCCGCATAAGCTCTGTCCTGCACTTCTTCAATTGGACTTCCCATCTGGAAAAAAATGGCCAAAGGCAGTGTCGCCACGGGCTGTTGAAGGGAGGTTGGAATACTGTCGGTATAACCCGCGGTAAAAAGCACCGATGCGGCATCGCCGATGCCACGGCCCACTGCCAAGAGGATTGCAGTAATGATCCCCGGAGCTACCTGCCGGATAATTACACCAATAATTTCCGATTTGGTTGCCCCTAACGATAATGCGGCATCTTTCATTTCTATTGGCACCCGTTTGATTACTTCGTCGATGGAACGGATCAGGATAGGAATAATCAATAAAGCTATGGTTATTATACCTGCCAGTAACGAAGAGCGAAGTCCCAGATAGACCATCAATGTAAATCCAAATGCGCCGTATACGATGGATGGGATTCCAAACAGTACGTCGAACGACAGGCGGATCAACTGTGCAAGTTTAGACTTTTCGGGTAAATACAGATTAAGATACAGAACAATGGGCAGGCTAAAAATCAATCCCAGGATGACCGATCCAATCATGATATATACCGATCCAACAATTGCATTCAATAAGCCCCCTTCTTTTCCAATATAAAAACCTCCGCTCGGAATTTCAGAAATCATATCCCAACTCATCACGGGAAGTCCCCGTTTTACAATGGCAACAATGATCATAAAAAGCGAAGCAACAATCGCCAGCGTTGCAACAATCATTAATGCTTTGAATATTTTTTCCTCTAATTTTCTCATAGTGCATAATTTCTTTCAATTCGAACCATAATAAGTCGGGATATAGCGTTGAAAATAAAAATAATCACAAATAAAAGCAGGGCCGAAAGCATGAGCGCCGAATCGTAAAGAGGGATCGACATCATTTCACCGTAATTGTTGGCAATGAGTGCCGGTAAAGGATAACCCGGATCGAAAATCGATTTAGGTACTTCCGAAACATTTCCACAGACCATTAAAACAGCGATTGTTTCGCCAAAAGCCCTCGATATGGCCAAAACAACTGCTGCCGCCAATCCCGGAAATGATTTCCGCAGAACTACTTTTTTGATTGTCTGCCAGTTGGTCGCCCCCAGCGAAAGCGAAGCCTCGCGCAATCCACCGGGCAGGGCATCAAATATTTCAAGAAAAACGGAGATCATCAGGGGGGCAATCATTATTGCCAATACGATTCCTCCTGCCAGAATACTATAACCAGTCGAGAATTCGACAAAATGAGGAGCAAGTTCCGTCGAAATGAAAGGAACCACCACCAATATTCCCCATACGCCATAAACAACGGGCGGAATTCCTGCAAGCACGTCAACCATTGGAAAAACAATCTTTCGGACATATGGATGAGCATATTCGGAAAGATAAATGGCTGCAAGCAAACAAAGTGGCAGCGATATAATTACAGAAATACCTGTAACCCACAAGGTCCCCATAATAAATGGGAAAAATCCAAATTCTCCTTTTAAGGGTCTCCAACTGCTGCCACCAATAAGATTCCATAGCGATTGCTGATCTAATATCGGAGCTGACTTATAGTAGAGGCTTATGCCAATTGTAATTGCAAATAACAAAGATGTCAGCGTAAGAAGAAGCATGAAATTCCGGATAATAAATTCTTTTACATGCCGATATTTGTTGAATCTTTTCTTCTCCATAGGTTCTGATTTATACAGGCTTTCTTTTCCCCCCACGCCTATTTGATTTTTTCCAGACTGGCCGTTGTCTTTTCTTTTGAAAGGTTTACATAACCACTTTCGGAAACATATTTCTGACCTTCGGTCAATGACCAACGGATAAATTCCACAAGTTCTTTCTTGACTGGTTTGCCCGAAGTCACGAAATAGAGATCACGTGCCGGAGGCGATGGGTATTTGTCTGCAGCAATTGCCTTGACAATATCATTCATCGTGTTGTAGAAATTTTCTGAGGGATCAATCTTTCCGTCGTTGTTGGTATCCAAAGGAACCACCTTAATTCCGGGATTGGGGAGTTTTGTTTTCGCATCGTAAGTATATCCAATATTATTGAATGCTATTCCCAGAGGATCTTTTTTAACGGCCTGGGCCAAACCGGGATCACCAAAAACACCAACACCCAAAAGATCTTCCTGCTTTTCTCCTAAATACTTTGCCCAAGTTTCGGCAGCGCCACATGCATCCGAACGGGTATAAACGCGAATGGGTACTTTGCTTTGGTTTCCAATGGCTTGTCCCCAGGTTTTCGTCTTTCCGGTAATGAAAATATTCGTGGCAGCGTCGCGATCCAATCCATTGGACAGAATGTCTTTAATATTCGGATTCGAAGCGCTAACTATTGCAATTACAGCATCTTTGGCAACGGTTATTGCATAAGCGTTTTTCTTTATTTCTTCAGAACTTATCTCGCGCGAAACCAATCCAATGTCAACCATTTTTGCCAGTGCATCGGTTATTCCTTTGCCCGCACCGCCAGCTGAAATATCAATTTTTACTCCCGGATAGATTTTCCTAAATTCTTCGGCCCACTTTACTGTCAACGGATACAATGCAAATGCGCCGGATATACTGATATTTCCTTTTAATGCCTCTTGGGGTTGTCCCTTTGTACTATTTGGGAAAAGAGCAATTATAATCAGTAATGAAAGGAAATATGGAGTATTTTTTGCCATTTGCATATTCTTTGTTTTATGAAATATTTAAATAAAAACTAATTTAAATTGAAGGATACCAATGTTGACGCCACTCCACTTTCTCTTGTTTTTTTATAGTGAGAAAAAGAGTATTTGCATCAAAGTTGTAGTTTGCTTCAAAAATATTTTGGTAGAATTACTCTCTGTTTTTGACTTACCCGTATCATAAAATTGCACATTACTAAATAATACTAAAAGTCGATCGAATTAGTGTACAAATGAAACTGATCGCGATTATAAAAGCAATAAGTATAAAATCGTAAAAGCAATAAGTGTAAATATTATCAGAGATTTTCCCATCGCATTATTATTCGTAATTTTGCATGATCTTATTTGTGAACGATATAACTTCAATCTTAACTTATGTTGTCGAAAAAAACGAGATATGCGATGTTAGCCCTTACTGGTCTTGCAAAAGAATATGGGAAGGGAGCAATTCAAATCAGCAAAATTTCAACATCGGAGCAAATACCCCAGCGATTTCTGGAAGGCATTTTGCTTGAGTTAAAAAAAATGGGAGTACTTGGTAGTAAGTTGGGAAAGAATGGAGGATATTTTTTATTAAAATCACCTGAAGAAATTAGCCTGGCACATATCATTGATCATTTCGAAGGATCCATTGCGTTACTTTATTGTGTTTCCGAGAAATCATATCAGATATGTGAGTTTTGTAAAACGGAGGATACGTGTAAAATTCGTAAGGTTTTTAAAGAAATCAGGGAAAGTACGTATCGAATCTTGCAAAATGCTACTTTGGCTTCATTAATTGAATAGTGGGTTGATAAGAGTATTCAAAAGAATATCTTTTGTTCAATGTTTTTGAACTTAAAAAATAAAGCGGTTAAACTTTTTTAGTTTAACCGCTTTATTTTTTTGTCGGTCTGCGGGGGCTCGAACCCCGGGCCCGCTGATTAAGAGTCAGCTGCTCTACCAACTGAGCTACAGACCGGTTTTTCGGGCGGTAAAGGTAATCGTTTATTGGAAACAGGCAAAGATATACGAAGATTTTTCTCTTGTTTTTTTAGATGAGATAAAGCTCCCCCTATATTTTCTTCCGTAACTTGAATAACCCTAAATTGAAAGAATAATATTAGTTGGCAGAGCCAATAAAAATGTAACTTTGGGATTAGTCAGAACTTCGCTTTTCAAGTAAGAAATAATGTGCAATTTAATCATAATCGTATGAACCCCGGACTGTTGACTATTGTAATTTATTTTCTCCTTTCCGTTGCCGGATGTTTTGCACAGGGCGCCATTTCTGTTCAGCCCACTTCTGTAAAAGAAGTACAACGGGAACAAATAATCGTATACAAACTGAATATCAAAGAAAATATTGCCCCAGCTACTTGGCGGCAAACCCAGCAGGCTTTTGAGGCAGCTGATAGCCTGAATGCCGGATTGATGCTGATTCACATGAATACATACGGGGGAACGGTACTGGATGCTGATTCCATCCGTACAAAAATATTGAATAGTCCAATCCCGGTTTACATGTTTATCGACAATAATGCGGCCTCGGCAGGCGCCTTGATTTCGATCGCCTGCGACCGTATTTATATGCGCGAAGGTTCGTCGATTGGAGCGGCAACGGTGGTGAACCAAACCGGTGAAAAAATGCCCGACAAGTATCAGTCGTACATGCGTTCGATCATGCGGGCCACTGCTGAAGCTCACGGAAAAGATACCATTATTGAAAAACAGGATACCATTCTGCGATGGAAACGCGACCCGCACATTGCTGAAGCAATGGTGGACGAAGCAATTTATATTGAAGGGATTATAGATACTGGGAAAATACTCACTTTTACCCCGCATGAAGCAATGAAATATGGTTTTTGTGAATGCATTGTCGAGAATGTGGACGAACTGATGAAGGAAGCCGGGTATGAAAATTATGAGATTGTGGAATATAAACCAACCGGCCTTGAACGCCTGATCGGTTTTCTTATTAACCCGATTGTTTCGGGAATTTTAATCATGGCTATTCTCGGAGGAATATATTTCGAAATGCAAACACCGGGCATCGGTTTTCCGCTGGCTATTGCGGTGGCGGCTGCCATTGCCTATTTTGCGCCTTTATATCTCGAAGGTCTTGCGGCCAACTGGGAAATCATCATTTTTATTATCGGCTTAATTTTGATTGCAATCGAGATATTTGTTTTCCCCGGCTTTGGTGTGGCCGGAATTTCCGGTATTGTGCTGGCTTTTGCTGGTTTGGTCTTAAGTCTGGTTGGCAATGTCCATTTTAATTTCGATGGGGTAGCACCGCGTCAGTTAATGGTAGCTCTTACAACAGTTGTATTTTCAACTTTTGCCGGATTTGTTTTGTCGCTTTGGTTGAGCCGGCGGCTTTTTACAACACAATCCGGAGTTTTAAAAAATCTTTCGTTACAGGATGTCCAGAAACGGGCGGATGGCTACGTTAGCATTGATATTCGCATGATGGATTTGATCGGAAAAGAAGGAATTGCGCATACCGTTTTACGCCCTTCAGGAAAAATAAAAATTGAAGATGCAGTTTACGATGCTGTTTCGGAACTGGGTATGATTGAAAAAGGCGAAACCATAAAAGTGGTCAGGGTAGAAACGACACAGGTATATGTAGAAAAGATTTAGTGTTTTCTTTTTTTAGGAAAACAGCGATTCAACAAATTCTTTTCTGTGGAAAATTTGCAGGTCCTCCATTTTTTCGCCGATACCGATATATTTTACCGGAATTTTAAACTGGTCGGAAATACCAATAACCACGCCACCTTTGGCAGTCCCGTCGAGCTTTGTAAGCGCCAGCGCCGTAACTTCGGTTGTCTTAGTAAATTGTTTGGCCTGTTCAAAGGCATTTTGTCCGGTTGAGCCGTCAAGTACCAGCAGCACTTCGTTTGGTGCGGTTGGAATAACTTTTTGCATCACCTGTTTTATTTTCGACAGCTCGTTCATCAGGTTGATTTTATTGTGCAACCTTCCGGCCGTATCGATAATCACCACATCGGCGCCTTGCGCTTTGGCAGAAGCAACTGTGTCGTACGCTACCGAAGCCGGGTCGGAACCCATTTTTTGTTTGATTAGCGGTACATCAACGCGCTGTGCCCAAATTTCCAACTGGTCGATGGCCGCAGCCCGGAATGTATCAGCTGCACCGATTACTACTTTTTTCCCCGCTTGCTTAAATTGATAAGCCAGTTTGCCAATGGTCGTCGTTTTGCCGACGCCGTTTACTCCCACAACCATAATTACATAGGGGATGTCATTTTCAGGAAGGTCGAAATCGGCCACATCATCCGAGTTGTTTTCTTCGAGCAACGCAGCAATTTCTTCTTTCAGAATAGTATTTAATTCAGAGGCATTCAGGTATTTGTTCTTCGAAGTCCGGTTTTCGATCCGTTCAATAATTTTCAAGGTCGTTTCAACGCCCACATCCGATGAGATCAACACTTCTTCCAGGTTATCCAATACTTCATCGTCAACCTTCGATTTACCAATAATTGCACGTCCCAGTTTCTTAAAAACACTTTCTTTTGTCTTTTGTAAACCCTGATCGAGACTGTCTTTTTTTGATTTGGTAAAACTTCCAAAAATACCCATAACTAAAAATTTTGAGGCCGGCAAGTTAGTAATTTTTGACGGAATACAAGACCCTCCATTTGCAAACTTGTATGCAGAACGCCCCGGCTTTTTTTCTTTCTTTCAGAAGAGCCGGGGCGTTCCGTTTTAACGTTCTATGTATTGAAGAAAACAGGTGCTACTGTTCTTTCAGCCATTTATCAAGCCATTGTTTGAATACCCGTTGCCATAAAATACCATTTTGCGGGCTTAACACCCAATGGCTTTCTTCCGGAAAATATAAGAATTGTGCCGGAATATTGCGTAACCTTGCGGCATTGAATGCAGCCATTCCCTGTGTGTACGGAATGCGAAAATCTTTTCCTCCGTGAATAATTAGCATCGGAGTGTCCCATTTTTCGACATACAGGTGTGGCGAAAACGAGAACGAACGCTGTGCTGCTGCATTCATCTTGTCCCAGTAGGGGCCACCCATATCCCAATTTTCGAACCACATTTCTTCGGTAGTGAGGTATTGCTGCTCGAAATTGAAGATTCCGCAGTGAGAAATGAATGCCTTGAAACGTTTTTGGTGACATCCGGCCAGATAATTTACAGAGAAGCCGCCATAACTGGCGCCCACAGCGCCCAAATGATCTTTATCAACGAACGGTTCTCTGGCTATATCGTCAATGGCGCTGAGGTAATCCTGAATATTCTGACCCCCGTAGTCGGTGCTGATTTGTTCGAGCCATTCCTTTCCGAAACCTGGTAAGCCTCGGCGGTTGGGGGCTACAACGATATATCCGTTGGCGGCCATCATCTGGAAGTTCCATCGGTACGACCAAAATTGGCTGACCGTACTTTGTGGCCCACCTTCACAAAATAAAATAGCCGGATATTTAATGTTTGGATCGAAATGAGGCGGATAAATCACCCAAACCAGCATCTCCTTGTTATCGGTAGTTTGTACCCAGCGTTTTTCAACTTTTCCGCGGGTAAGCTGATCCAAAATTCCTTCGTTGATTTTTGTTATTGGCTTATCTTCGCCTGTTGCCGGATCAACCAGGTACAAATCGGCTGGTTGCGACATGGAAACTTTCTGGGCAACCAGACCGTGTTGCGTTTCTTCCACCGATTCGTAATTGTGAACGCCATCAGTGATTCGGACTATTCTTCCATCGATCAACGTCAGTTTATATATTTCGTCGGTAGCCTGAATGTCGCTGATAAAATACAGTGATCGACTGTCGGCTGCCCAGTTCAACCCATGCGAACTCTGGTCAAAATCAGCTGAGTAATCTGTTTTTTCGCCAGAATATAGATCAGCCACAAATAGCCTCGATTTATCTGCTTCGTAGCCATCGCGAAGCATGCTTTCCCAAGCCAGGTATTTTCCATCGGGGGAGAATACCGGGGCTTTGTCGTAACCCATCATCCCTTCAGTGAAATTCCTTGTTTCACCGCTTCTGATGTCGTATATGTAAATATCGCTATTGGTTGAAAGGGAATATGCTCTGCCTTGAAGTTTTTTGCACGAATAGACAATTCGTTTACTATCAGGGTTCCAGTTGATTTGCTCCATTCCGTCGAAAGGTTTGTCCGGACTGTCGAATTTTTCGCCTTCCATAATATCTTTTCCTGAATCGATGCTCCCGTTCGAATAACCAGCAACGAAAATATGACTGTACGTATAGTTGCGCCACTCGTCCCAATGACGGTACATTAAATCGTTTTCCAGACGGGCATTTGCCTCGGGCAGATCGGGAAACAGATCGTGAATATTCTCATCCAGCTTTACATCTTTTATATACAGGATGTGCTTCATGTCGGGTGAATATTTGAACCCGTTGATTCCGCCTTCAATATTCGAAACCTGAACTGCCTCGGTGCCATCAGGGTTTATCTCCCACAGTTGCATATTACCAGATACTGGCGAAAGATAGCCTATTTTTTTTCCATCGGGGCGCCAGGCAGCTGATGATTCTTTCACTTCGGTGTCGGTAATGCGTTTTGATTTTCCGCCTTTCACCGGCCCGGTATACAAATCGCGATACGATTTGTTTTCGTCAATTTTGAAGTATGTTACTGAAAACAATACAGTATTTCCGTCGGGTGATATAGTCGTTTCGCCCAGGCGCCCGAACGACCATAGTACTTCCGGAGTCATAATGTCCGAAGCCAGTTTCGGGGTTTCAGGTACATAATTTTTTACCATCTCTGTTTGAACTTCTTTTTTTGAACACGAAATTAATACCACAAGCACGGGCAGTATAAAAAAAATCCGTTTCATCTGATGAATATTTAATATTGTTTTGCCTCCAAATATAAGAATAGAAGGAAGCAAAATACGGATTGTTCTTCAATAAAAAAACGACAAAAAAACACCTGCCTCAAAAAGATGAGACAGGTGCCTGAAAAATAGGGTTGATCATTGTTAATTGTTTCCGTATTCGTACACTCCAGTGTCTTCGTAAGTGGTATTATTGAAATCAACGCCATTTACTTTGAACCCTACTGAATTTTTACCAGCTATTTTTATGGCATTGAGCTTGAAGGTAACAAAAGCCGTCATGGGCATGTAAGGCGCGTCGTTCCGATTGTTGTGCCGAAGTTCAAGTTCTATAGGTTCATCTGCTGCAGTTGGTTGTCCCGGTTGCTTCACCAGGTTGATGTAATGCACCTGACTGTTCCCGTAATATTTCAATTCGAAAGTCAACAAACTATCGACAAGCCAGGCATCTACCACATGGATCGGGTCGTTGCCAATGCTGTCTTCTGTTTCGGGAGTGATTTCAAAAATTCCTTTATACAGAATCTCTTTTAGTTGATTGATTCGCACGTAATACTCTTTGTTATTGCCCGAAACATTTTTGTCTCCCAATACGGTATAGTTTACCAGCAAACGTTGATCTTTTTCAATATCAAACCAAGGCATCTGATTGGCAACTGGGTATAAAACCGAGCCGTCGTCCATACGGATAATGAATGAGTGACCATTTTCGCTCACATTGTCGGTCAAACCAAACCCCAGCCAAGCGTCTGATAAAGAATAGCCGTCATCATCAAAATTACACGAACCAAGAAAAAGTGTCGTGAATGCTATCAGCAAAAAAATCTTAATTGTTTTCATCTGTATAAATTTTCAATTTTTGTTTCTATAATCTTCGTAATTACTTCAGTCTTTCAATCTAATTTTCAACGAGATGGAATTCGCATGAAAAACTATTCATTTCCCTTGGTGGTTCTGCGAACCATGCTCATTTCATATGTCCTCACTATTTTAAATACAATTGCAAGACCGCAGCGATAAAAAAATGGTTGCGTAGAGGAAAATAATTTTTGCATTTTTTTCTGAAAGAAATTCGTTGCTGGCAAAAATTCTATATTGGCATGATAGTTGTCATTGAAATATGTATATTTTTACATGTGTTTATTGGAATGAATAATAAAACATCAGTAATGAAAAAAGTGACATTTATTTTGGCTGCACTTGCAATCGCCGTCACCAGTTTTGGGAATAAAAAGGTTGCAGAAAACATGACGAACAGAACCGACAATAAAGTTATCAGTCTGGTTCCTGATGAAAAGTCACAGGGAGAAATTATCCATCTGACTAAAAAAGAGTTTATTGCAAAAATTTGGGATTATAATGTTTCACCAAAGGAATGGAAATACAAAGGTAACAAACCCGCCATCATCGATTTTTATGCCGATTGGTGCGGTCCGTGCAGGATAGCTGCCCCGATTCTGGAAGAGATTTCAAAAGAATATGCAGGTAAAATAATCGTTTATAAAATTGATACCGATAAGGAAAAGGAGCTTGCTGCCGATTTCGGAATCCAGAGTATTCCGGCATTTTTATATATACCGGTAACCGGGAAACCTATTCTGGCTGCAGGGGTAGGGCGCTCGAAAGAAGAAACAAAAAGCATGTTTGTCGAGAATATCAATAAACATTTGTTGACTGAAAAATAATTCCGTCGAGTGGTTGCGATCGTGTTAAAATGCGCATCAATTCAGGGAATTACAGCTCCGGTAAAGAGGGCTGTGAACAGGATAAACAGAGGTCAAATAATTAATTGAATTAGTTCATCTTTATTTTATCTTTGCGGGTGATAATGGATAAAAAAGCGTTTTTATTACTGTTTACCTTGAAATGAGAAAATGGCGTATTGAAGATTCTGCTGAGTTGTATAATATAAATGGCTGGGGCAGAAGTTATTTTTCAATCAATGAAAAAGGAAATGTGGTGGTTACTCCTGTTAAAGGCGGATCACAAATCGATTTAAAAGAGCTGGTTGACGAACTCTCGTTGCGGGATGTTTCGGCTCCCATGCTAATCCGGTTCCCGGATATACTGGATAGCCGGATTGAAAAAATGACCAGTTGTTTTAAGATTGCCGCTGAAGAATACGATTATAAGGGAAAGAATTTTATTATTTACCCCATCAAGGTAAACCAGATGCGACCGGTGGTTGAAGAAATTGTCAGCCACGGAAATAAATTCAATATAGGTCTCGAAGCCGGTTCAAAACCTGAATTACATGCCGTTATTGCAACGAACATTGATAATGATTCGCTGATTATCTGCAATGGCTATAAAGATGAAGATTACGTTGAACTGGCGCTTTTGGCACAAAAAATGGGACGCCGTATTTTTCTTGTTGTTGAAAAACTCAACGAATTAAAGCTGATCAACAAGATTGCCAAACGTTTGAAAATGAAACCCAACCTGGGTGTTCGTATTAAACTGGCAAGTTCGGGCAGTGGCAAATGGGAAAATTCGGGGGGCGATGTCAGTAAATTCGGATTAACATCGAGTGAACTGATTGAAGCCATGGAATATCTCGAAGCCAACAATCTGAAAGATTGCCTGCGCCTGGTTCATTTCCATATTGGCAGCCAGGTGACCAAGATTCGCCGCATAAAGCTGGCTCTTCGCGAAGCATCGCATTTTTATGCACAGCTATGTCACGAAGGTTTTAATATCGAGTTTGTCGATATTGGTGGAGGGCTTGGCGTCGATTACGACGGAACCCGTTCGGCATACAGCGAAAGTAGCGTTAATTATAGTATCCAGGAATATGTAAACGACGCCATATCGACGATGGTGGATGTGAGCGAGAAAAATAACCTGCCGCACCCGAACGTAATCACAGAATCGGGCAGGTCGTTGACAGCCCATCATTCGGTGCTGATTTTCGAGGCGCTGGAATCGACTTCGGTTCCTGAATGGAACGACGACGACGATGTGACGGAAGAAGATCATGAATTGGTTCAGGAACTTTATCAGGCATGGAACGCGTTGAACCAACCGTATATGCTCGAAACCTGGCACGATGCACAGCAAATCAGGGAAGAAGCGCTTGACCGTTTCAGCTTGGGGTTGCTCGACATTAAAACGAGGGCAAAAATAGAGCGTTTGTTTTGGTCTATTGGTCTCGAAATTTACCAGATGAGTACAAAACTGAAACACATCCCGGAAGAATTGTTGATATTGCCAAAACTTCTGGCTGATAAATATTTTTGTAATTTTTCCCTGTTCCAGTCGTTACCCGACTCGTGGGCTATCGACCAGATTTTCCCGATCATCCCAATTCAGCATCTCGACCAGAAACCGGAACGAAATGCGACCATTCAGGATATTACCTGTGATTCGGATGGAAAAATTGACAACTTTATTTCACCCAAAAACACATCGTATTACCTGCCAGTCCATTCATTAAAAGCCAATGAACCGTATTACATCGGTGTCTTTTTGGTGGGAGCTTACCAGGAAATTTTGGGCGACTTGCACAATTTGTTTGGCGATACCAACGCGGTGCACGTTTCTGTCGATAAAAATGGGTACAGCATCGATCAGGTAATTGATGGTGAGACGGTTGCCGAAGTACTCGACTATGTTGGTTACAATGCCAAAAAGCTGGTGCGCACAGTTGAAACCTGGGTGACAACTGCGGTAAAAGCAGGTATTATTTCGGCCACGGAAGGAAAAGAATTTCTTTCGAATTACCGTTCCGGCCTTTATGGATATACTTATTTGGAATAAAAATGGAGTGAAAAATATATTAAATGAAAGGGGAAATTTTAATTTCCCCTTTTTTGTTATTCCGCTAGATGACCATTTGAGTGGCTGTAAAAATAAAATGGCATCAGTTTGATAACCAATGCCATTTTTGTTTTTTTTCGTGGAACTGCCGGGAGTCGAACCCGGGTCCAAACAAGGAAGCAATACGCTTTCTACATGCTTATCCCCAGACTTAATTTTCGAATAAAAGCTGGATCAGGGCCACCGACTTTTACCTTAGCTCCTTTATTTTTGCAGAAGTCGCGGAGCAATACTTCCACTATCCCCGATTTACTTGCACCGCCAGATCGGACCGCTTCAGGGAGATAGCATCCGGGCGATGTCTCGTCCCAGCACCTGGTGCCGGGATAAAGTGTAATCTACTTAATTCGATTACGCAGCAAGAGCGTAGTTATTTTCGCCAATTATAGTTTTGAACGCCGAGATTAACGGGCTGTGCGATCAAGGCCCGGCATGCTTACATACCTCTTCAACTTGCTGTCAAAACCAGTCAGCCCCTTGAAAAGTGGCTACAAAGTTATAATTTTTAGGCAGAAAATTTATTCTTTGACTTTGTATATCTCTCCCCAATGCTTTTTATACTGAAAACGTTTTACCAGTTCCAGTTTTTCACGTTCGTTCTGAGGCATTTCATAAGGCCAGCAAGTTGAATCGTAAATAATGAAATCGCGGTCTTTTATACCCGGAAGAAGGTGCATGTGAAAATTTTTATTCGCATTGAGATACCTTGCAAAATTATCCCTCATTCCCATTACCATATTGAACCCGGCACCAAATTCCTGATCGTACCAGCCTTGTTGCTCGCAATATTCAACTATTTGCTTGTGGACTTTTAAAAATTGGGTGTACCCGAGATCGGCATCCGACTGGCCTCGTTTTGTGGCTGTATAATATCCGCAGACTGTAAAAATCAGAACAATATACCCAATGTTGATAATCTGGTATTTTGTTTTTACTTGTTGTACCAGTGTCAGCGATGCCAACAACATAATTCCCATTACTGGAAATACATACCGGTATGTGTAAAAATTGAGGATTGTAAAAATGAAAAAAGCACACAGAATAAAAATACTTAAAATAAGAAACCGCTTGTATTTAATGACCTTTCGATAAATTAGAAGATATAAGAGGGCTATTATCCCGGGGAAGAAGACAATATTTCTTCCATGTTTCAGAAAAAGAGTAGCAAATGCGGATTTGGATTTGTAAAGTATTTTGATTTTTTCAATCGAAATATAACCAAGATGTTCAGAAAAAAAGAAAACGCCAAACTCTGCGTAATGAAGGATCAGGAAAATGCCGTAAACAAAAGCAGGCGTTGCAAGCATCGCAGTTTCGACCCAAAACTTCCGGGTTTTGATATTCTTGAAGTTTTCAATCAGATAACTGATTCCGAATACGATAATGAAAACGGCGCCGGTTTCTTTGGTGAGCATCATCAGCGAACCAAACAGTGCATACAGTTTGAAGTTGCCCAATAAATACGCATCGAAACAGAGCATGAAAAGACAAAACAAAAATATTTCAGGCAGGAGCAGGCTGGCTTGTGCCAGAAACATGGTTTGTACCGACAGCAGGACAACCGCAATATTAGCCAGAACAATATTCGTGTGCCGTTTTGCAAAACGGTGAAATATAAACAATGCGAATAGCGCGATCAGCAAGGGAAAAACATGGGTCAACACGATGGAATTTCCGGCAATATATTTTACCCACACGGATGCAAGGAAATAGAAAAATAGCGGATGTCCTTTCGATAAGATAAGCGGAATTGTTCCGGGCAACATGCCCGGCCCGGTTTTCGCCATTTCAAGGATGGCCGGGTAATACGAGAATGTTTCGTCCAAAAAGAATGGTAGTCCCAAGTGCGGAATTTTAACTGCGACAGTAATTGCAAATGATAGAAGTAGAAAAAACCAGGGGTGATTTATCCGTTTCATAAAAAGCACGATTTTTTGATTTCAGTTTCGAAAATACAAAACATGTTTTTCTTTTTCAGGAAAATGAAGATGTAATTTTTCGGGGGCGATAATCAGCATTAAAAAAGGCATTTCAAAATCATCGGGATGATCCTGAAATGCCTTTTCAGCATATAATTGCTATCGGAGCAGTTTTTTTGTCGATTAAAGTTCGCGGATTTTTATATTGCGGAACCAAACAGTGTACCCATGATCCTGAAGGCCGATGAAACCTTCTTTGGCAATTCCTTCTGTAAATCCGGGGAAAGTTTTGAATTTACTGTTGGCAACCAGCTTGTCCCATTCCGGAGTCCAAAGGGTATACGAAAGAACTTCAACGCCATTCATGGTGTGTGTTGCTTTGCCATCAACCACCTTAATAACGATGGTATTCCATTCGCCTGTTGGTTTTACCGTTTTTGGGTCGGCAGCAATCATGTCGTACAGCGAACCGGCGAGGTGGCTGTCGATTTTATTATCGGTTGCATCTACGTTGTCGAGTACCTGAACTTCAGGGGCAGCATAATAAATTGGTTTTCCGGGAACTTCGCGTACCGAATAAAAAATGCCGGAGTTGGCCATTTTACTTGCTTTCCAGTCAACGGATAATTCAAAATTTTTAAATTTTTTGGTGCTGAAAACGATATCGCCGTTGGCGCTTTGTCCCGGTTTTTTCCCTTCGCCTGTGAAAACTTTCATTGCATTTTCTTCAATAACCCAGTTGGCGGGCATTGCAGTGCCGTTGCATTGCCTCCATCCGTCGAAGTTTTTGCCGTTAAAAAGTAAAACCCAGTTGTCTTTTTTCTCTTGTTTCGAAAGTTTATTTGCTTTCTGTGCAAATGAAGGAATTGCAAGGAATAAACTTGCAGCAAATGTCAAAAAAATAATTTTTTTCATGATGTGTGATTTAGAAAAGCCCTCTCGGGTAAAAATTAGTATTAAAGGATTTTGTAGAAATTTGTTCCAAATGTAATCATTAGCTGTAAAAAATCGATTGATCGAAAATATAATTCACACCAAATTTTGTGTAGTAAGGTAGATCGCAATATGCAACCATAAAAAAGGCCCTCGAATGAGAGCCTTCAATATTATTTTTTGTTCTTTTCAATCCATTTTTTTGCATTCACAAATGCTTCTATCCAAGGCGCGACTTCATCGTTTTTGCGTTCTCTTGGGTAATAGGCCCAGTGATACGGCTTGAAGGCTCTTTCCAAATGTGGCATCATCACCAGGTGGCGGCCATCGTTCGAGCAAAGCCCTGCAATGTTGTACATCGAACCGTTCGGATTGGCAGGATAACCTTCTCCAATATATTTCATGGCTACTTTGTATTCTGATTCTGCTTTCGGAAGCGAGAATTTTCCTTCGCCATGTGCCACCCAAACTCCGAGTTTCTGCCCGGCCATCGAGCCCAGCATTACCGAGTTGTTTGCAGGGATTTCAACATTCACAAACGTCGATTCGAATTTATGCGATTCGTTGTGCAGCATTTTTGGCATCTCGTTGTGATTGGGATAAATTAACCCCAGTTCGACCATCAACTGGCAGCCGTTGCAAACGCCCAGGCTGAGCGTGTCGTTGCGTTTGTAGAAGTTCTCGAGCGCCAGCCGCGCTTTCTCGTTGTATTTGAAAGCCCCGGCCCATCCTTTGGCCGAGCCCAGTACGTCGGAGTTGGAAAAACCGCCCACGAATACAATCATATTGAGTTCTTCCAGCGTTTCTCTTCCTGAAATCAGGTCGGTCATGTGAACGTCTTTTACATCCATTCCGGCCAGGTACATGGCGTAGGCCATTTCGCGATCGCCATTTACCCCTTTTTCGCGGATGATAGCTGCTTTTATGCCACTGGGTTTTCTGCGTTTCAGGTCGATTCCGTAATCGGCAGCTTTACCGGTAAAGTTTTTAAAGTCGAATTGAAGTTCGTTTTTCTTGTAGTTTTTATAACGTTCAAGCGCCAGTTTTTCGCCGCTTTGTTTGCGGTCGAGCAGGTACGACGACTTGAACCAGAGATCGCGCAGCGAAGCAATATCCAGTGCCAGCGTTGCATCGAAATTCGTCACGATACAACTTGAAACATTGGTTGGCTGGCCAATTTTTACAAACGCTACACCGGCGGCTTTTAAATCAGTTTCAAATTTTGCTGAATTTTCGGGCTGAAGTACCAATCCCGGATTCTCGCTGAAAAGCAATTTTACGGTATCTTTTTCATTTATTCCTGAAAAATTGAGCTGCATCCCGGTTTCGTTGCTGGTGAAACACATTTCAAGCAGGGTCGTGATCAACCCGCCCGAAGAAATATCGTGTCCGGCCAGAATATTTTCGGCTTCAATTTGTTCCTGAATGGCATTGAATGCTTTTACAAAATAGGCAGGATCGGCCACGGTTGGCGTCTCGTTGCCCAGTTTGTTGATGATTTGAGAGAAAGCGCTTCCGCCCAGCGCTTTGGCCGACAGCGAAAAATCAACCAGATAAATAGCTTTTTTCGGATCGTTCACTAAAACAGGTTCCACTACCTTTTTAACGTCGGTTACTTCGCCCGATGCAGAAATAATTACGGTTCCCGGCGCGTAGACCACGTCGTCCTTGTATTTCTGGGTCATCGACATCGAATCTTTCCCAGTTGGGATGTTGATTCCCAATGCACAGGTAAAATCGCTGGCAGCTTTCACCGCTTTGTAAATGCGGGCATTTTCGCCTTCGTTTTTAGCAGGCCACATCCAGTTGGCGCTCAGTGAAACGCTCTTCATTTTATCGGCAAGCGGCGCAAACACAATGTTGGTAAGCGATTCTGCGATAGCCAGTATCGAACCGTTTCCAGCAGAAACCAGTGCAGCTACCGGCGCGTGCCCGATGGTTGTTGCAATTCCGCTTTTCCCTTGGTAATCGAGAGTGATGACACCAACATTATTCAAAGGCAACTGTATTTTTCCGGCAGTTTGCTGCTTGGCAATACGCCCGGTTACCGAACGGTCGACTTTGTTGGTGAGCCAGTCTTTGCAAGCTACCGATTCCAGTTGGAGAACATTCTCCAAATATTCTTCAATTTTATCCTGATTGTATTTCAGTTCATCGTAGTGTGTTTCAATTGTTTTGTCGGTCAAGACTGTTTTCGGCGGTTTTCCGAACATATAACTTAATTGCCAGTCGATAGGTTTTTCGCCGGTCAGCGAATTTTCGAAAGTAAACTGCATGTCGCCGGTCGATTCGCCAATTACATACATTGGGGCGCGTTCGCGGTCGGCAATTTTTTGCAGCAGTTCAACATCTTTTTCATGAATGACAAGACCCATTCGTTCCTGCGATTCGTTGCCTACAATTTCTTTTTGTGATAGGGTGGGGTCGCCGACCGGTAATTTTGCAGTATCAATTTTACCGCCTGTTGATTCCACCAATTCCGAGAGACAATTCAAGTGGCCCCCAGCGCCATGGTCGTGGATAGAAATAATCGGGTTGTTATCGGATTCGGCCAGCGCACGGATGGCGTTGTAGGCACGTTTTTGCATTTCGGGGTTGGCACGCTGCACGGCGTTCAATTCAATGGCATTGTCGAATTCGCCGGTGTCAACCGACGAAACAGCGCCGCCACCCATCCCGATGCGGTAGTTGTCGCCGCCCAAAAGCACAACTTTGTCGCCTTTGGTAGGTTCGTCTTTTAAACTGTCTTTTTTTGCACCAAAACCAATCCCTCCGGCCAACATAATGACTTTGTCGAACCCATATTTTTTGTAGGCTTCGAAATGTTCAAAAGTGAGAACCGAACCGGTAATGATGGGCTGGCCAAACTTATTTCCGAAATCGCTGGCCCCGTTCGATGCCTTGATCAGGATTTCTTCCGGTGTTTGGTACAACCAGTCGCGTTCTTCGGTAGCCTGTTCCCACGAACGGGCGCTTTCGGTACGCGGATACGAAGTCATGTAAACAGCCGTTCCCGCAATGGGCAAACTTCCTTTTCCCCCGGCAATACGGTCGCGAATTTCGCCCCCGGTTCCGGTTGATGCCCCGTTGAACGGTTCCACTGTGGTCGGGAAATTATGTGTTTCGGCTTTCAGCGAAAGCACGGTTTCAATATCTTTTACTTCGAAAAAATCGGGTTTGTCCTGTGTCGCCGGGGCAAACTGCTCAACGACCGGCCCCTGTACAAACGAACAGTTGTCTTTGTATGCTGAAATAATTTTATTCGGATTTTCTTTCGATGTTTTTTTAATCATCTGGAACAGCGACATTTCCTGCTCCACTCCGTCGATGATAAACGAACCGTTGAAAATTTTATGACGGCAGTGTTCCGAATTCACCTGCGAAAAACCAAACACTTCGCTGTCGGTGAGTTTACGGCCCAGTTTTTTCGATACATCATTCAGATAATCAATTTCGTCCTGGCTCAAAGCCAAACCTTCCTTCTCGTTGTATGCGGCAATGTTTTCGATTGCTATAATCGGATCCGGTTTTTTGTCGATCGTGAAAATATGCTGATCCAAATTGTGATACTTCGCTTTCAACATGGGGTCGTAACCAACCTTTTCATCAGGAACTTGTACATATTCTTCCATCCTGATAATCCCCGATATTCCCATATTCTGGGTGATCTCAACAGCGTTGGTGCTCCAGGGGGTCAGCATTTCCTTGCGCGGTCCGACAAACCAGCCTTCGAGGATTTCCTTCTTTAATTGTTCAGCTCCGCCAAATAACCAGAGGAGTTTCCCTATGTCAGCCGGACTGAGTTCCTGCTTTGTGTTTACTGCGATAATACTTTTCTCCGGGGTCTTAAAAAATAGGATCATGTTGGAATGTTTAAATTTTCACTGAGGCCTGAAAGGCACGTTTTTCAACGCCACAAAGATAAAACAACTTTAAAAGAACAATCGGTGAAATAAAAAAAGAAATACAATGATTGATGTTAATAAAAAGTATATGGGACAGTCCGTAGCGAATGTTCTCTATTCCTGATAAGTATCATGTTATTTTGCCTTGAATTAACGTTAAGTTTACAAATAACAAACATTTCTTCAGAGCCTTTTAAAATAGGATTTTTGAAACATGCCTTTGAAAAATTAATCTTTATATTTGCGGCCAATTGAAAAAAGGGTAATCTTTTCAAAAAATTACTATGAATCCTATTAAATTTATTAGTTCCGCTGAAGCGGTAAAAGTTATAAAGAGCAATGACCATGTTCACTTGAGCAGTGTTGCAAGTGCTCCGCAGTGTTTAATTAATGCCATGTGTGACAGAGGACGTGCAGGTGAGTTGAGAAATGTTCATATTCACCACCTTCACACAGAAGGACCGGCACCATATACAGAACAGCAATTTGAAGGTATATTCCAACACGATGCTTTTTTTGTTGGCCACAATGTTCGTTCGTCGGTTCAAAGTGGTTATTCCGATTATATCCCGGTATTTTTAAGCGAAACACAACGGTTGTATCGCGATGGATATCTTCCCTGTAATGTGGCAATGATCCAGGTTTGTCCACCTGACGAACATGGATATGTATCCCTTGGGACTTCAGTCGATGCTACGCTTGCTGCTGTTGAGAAAGCAGAGCATGTGATTGCCGTAATTAATAAAAATGTACCACGTGCTTTGGGCGATGCTTTAATTCCAATGAGCATGATTGACCTGTTTGTTGAAGACAACACTCCGTTGATGCCGGCACATTTTTCAGAACCCGATGAAATTGAAACAGCCATTGGTATTCATTGTGCTGAATTGATTGAAGATGGAGCTTGTCTGCAAATGGGGATTGGCGCAATTCCAAATGCTGTTTTGGCTCAGTTAGGGAACCATAAAAACCTCGGAATCCATACTGAAATGTTTGCCGATGGCGTTCTTCCTCTTGTTGAAAGTGGCGTTATCAACGGTGCAAACAAAGCATTGGACAAAGGGAAAATGGTTTCAACATTCCTTATGGGGTCACAAAAAGTTTACGATTTTATTCACAATAACCCCCAGGTTGCAATGATGGATGTTGGCTATACCAACGACCCATTTATAATTGCTCAAAATCCACGGGTAACCGCTATTAACTCTGCATTATCAGTTGATTTGACAGGTCAGGTAAATGCCGATTCATTGGGAACTAAATTTTTCTCAGGTGTTGGCGGCCAGGTTGACTTTGTATACGGAGCATCGCGTTCGAAAGGTGGAAAAGCAATTATTGCTATGCCTTCAATTACGAATAAAGGGGCGAGCAAAATATCATCGGTATTACTTCCCGGGGCAGGAATTGTTACAACCCGTAATCACATCCATTGGTTTGTAACCGAATATGGAGCCGTGAACCTGTATGGAAGAACTCTTCAGGAACGGGCACGTCTGATCATATCCATTGCACATCCTGATCATCGCGAGGCATTGGATCAGGCAGCTTTTGAACGGTTTGGTTCACATTATCGATTTATGAGTAGTCAAAAGTAAAGAAAAATAGATCAGGCAGGGGAATTCCCTGCCTTTTCATTTTTGTAAAATATTGATATTCTATGTGTTTATTCAATTCAGGGTTTGTAACTTTGTGTTTTTTTTAGTTATACACAAAAAAAATTTAAACCAAAAACCGAATTTTTGAGCCAGTTGTTTGAAAAACACTAAAAAAACAGATAAGCATAAACTTATAACTTACAATATTTATTAACTATGGAAATTTCACATATTGAACACATCGGAATTGCTGTAAAAAGTTTGGAAGAAGCAATTCCTTACTATGAAAAAGTTCTTGGCCTGAAATGCTATGCAGTTGAAGAAGTAGCCGACCAAAAGGTTAAAACTGCTTTTTTTAAGGTTGGGCAAACGAAAATTGAACTTTTGGAGTCAACCGATCCGGAGGGGCCAATTGGCAAATTTATCGAGAAAAAAGGACCGGGCGTACATCACATGGCTTTTGCCGTTGAAAATGTAAACGAAGCATTGAAAGATGTTGAAGCAGCCGGAGTACAACTGATCGACAAAACCGGACGCAAAGGTGCTGAAGGTCTGAATATCGGATTCCTTCACCCAAAATCTACTTTGGGAGTTTTGACCGAACTCTGTGGAGAATAATAATTTAAATACATACTGTTAGTCGAATTAAATTATGGCAAACGCAGATAAAATTAAGAAGCTCATCGAGCTTCGTGAAAAAGCAAGACTTGGTGGTGGCGAAAAAAGGATTGAATCGCAACACGCAAAGGGAAAAATGACTGCCAGAGAAAGGATCAATGTCCTTTTGGATGAAGGTAGTTTTGAGGAGTTTGATATGTTTGTAGTGCATCGTTGTACAAACTTTGGAATGGAAAAAGAAAAATACCTTGGCGATGGTGTTGTAACCGGACAAGGTACGATTAACGGTCGTTTGGTGTATGTCTACTCTCATGATTTTACCGTATTTGGAGGCTCTCTTTCGAGAACTTTCGCTCTTAAAATATGCAAAGTGATGGATCTAGCCATGAAAATGGGTGTTCCTGTTATTGGTATCAATGACTCGGGTGGCGCTCGTATTCAGGAGGGTGTAGGCTCACTTGCAGGTTATGCCGAAATTTTCCAACGCAATATTCTTGCTTCGGGGGTGATTCCTCAGATATCGGTGATCTTTGGTCCTTGTGCCGGAGGTTCTGTTTATTCACCTGCTCTTACCGACTTTATCCTGATGTCAGAGCAGAATAGTTACATGTTTATCACCGGACCTAAGGTTGTTAAATCTGTTACGGGCGAGGATGTTTCAGTTGACGATCTTGGTGGCGCCAATATGCACTCAAGCGAATCTGGGGTTGCTCATTTCATATCACAAACAGAAGAAGAAGGTTTGGCTATGATACGTGAACTCGTTTCGTTCATTCCTCAGAATAACATGGAGGATGCTCCTGTTGTGGAATGTAATGATCCTGTAGATCGTGTAGAAGACTCTTTAAACGATTTTCTTCCTGAAAATTCAAATCAACCATATGATATGATGGAGATTATCAAATCCATTACAGATAATGGTGATTTCTTTGAAGTTCATGCTGCATACGCACAAAACATTATTGTTGGATTTGGTCGTCTTGATGGTGTTTCGACAGGTATTGTGGCCAACCAGCCATCAAGATTTGCCGGTGTATTAGATTGCGAAGCCTCGCGTAAAGCAGCACGTTTTGTTCGTTTTTGCGATGCTTTCAATATTCCTATTCTTACATTGGTCGATGTTCCGGGATTCTTGCCAGGATTAGAACAAGAACGTGCAGGAATTATTTCTCATGGAGCAAAATTAATGTTTGCTTATGGCGAGGCAACTGTGCCTAAAGTTACTGTTACTATTCGTAAATCGTATGGTGGAGCACACGATGTTATGAGTTGCAAACAACTTCGTGGCGATTTTAACTATGCTTGGCCAACCGCTGAAATTGCAGTTATGGGAGCCAGTGGTGCAATAGGCGTTCTCGAAGGCCGTGCCATTGCTCAAATTGAAGATCCTGAAGAAAGGGTTAAGTTCATTGAAGCTAAAACCATAGAGTATCAGGATGCCTTTGCGAATCCATATACAGCTGCAGCCCTTGCCTATATTGACGATGTAATTGAGCCCCGGAATACACGTTTTCGGGTGATTCGCGCATTCAAAGCTTTGAAAACAAAGAAGCTTTCCAACCCGCCACGTAAACATAGCAATATGCCATTATAAAATATGAAATTATGATACTTAGTATAAACTGGTCAAATATATTTATAATAATATTTATTGGATTTGGGTTGGTTTTTGTTGTCTTGATCTTGTTGGTTTACATTCTTGAAGTTTTCGGTTATATTGCACGCAGAACGGAGGGAAATAAAGAAAACAGCAAAAAAGATACAAAGACGAATGCAGGAGAAGTAAATAAAGGAGGACTTTCCAATGAAGAAAGCGCTGCTATTGCAATGGCGTTAAGTCTATTTTATGCGGATGTTCACGATGAGGAAAGTTATCTTATAACTATTCAAGACAATAATAACTCTTCATGGAATTCAAAGATTTTTGGTTTAAATAATTTTTCTGAATAAAAAAATGAAAGAATTTAAATTTAATATAGAAGGTAAAAGTTACAATGTGTCGGTTAATGAAACTGGGGAAAACACATCGGAAGTTGTAGTAAACGGGAAAGCCTTCAATGTCGAAATCGAAAAACAAGAGACGACAAAATCTGTTGTTAAAAGAGTTGTTAATGCTACGACACAAAAAGCAACTTCGAAAGTAGCTCCGACCGCTGTTTCTCCAAGTAGACCAGCAGGTGGCTCAAAATCAGTTAAATCACCACTTCCTGGAAGTATTGCAAAAGTTCTTGTGTCTGTTGGTCAGTTGGTTAAGCGTGGTGATACATTGCTTACTATCGAATCAATGAAAATGGAAAACAGCATTATGGCAAGTAAAGACGGAACCGTAACTGCAGTATATGTTCAAGCAGGCCAAAATGTACTTCAAGGCGATGCGCTTTTTGATTTGGAATAGAACAACTGAAAATTAATGACTAATGAGAATAATTAAAAAATATCTTTTTCTGCTGATCCCTATGACATTTGCATTCGCAATGCCAGGATTTGCACAAGATTCTCTGGCTACTAATTCTGAGACAGTTGTTGCAAAAGAAGTAGTTGCTGCTGAAAATATCACACCAGAAACAACTCAGACTGTAAATGCAAATTCCAAAGAACAAGTAGAAGAGAAAAACATTGACATTATAGAGAGTCTGGTCGATTTTGCTAAAAGCACAGGTATTTCTAAAATTTTGTCACAGGATGATTCTAGTACACAAAGTGGCAATAAAGATGGATGGAAATACCTAATTATGTTAGTGATAGCATGTGTGTTGCTATATCTTGCAATCGTTAAACAATTTGAGCCACTGTTGTTGCTCCCTATCGCATTTGGTATGTTGTTGAGTAATTTACCCGGTGCAGGACTATTCCATACCACATTATTTGAAGGAGGGCATGTCCATTGGGAATCATTTGTCAATAGTGCAGGTCTGCTTGATTATTTGTACTTAGGTGTAAAACTTGGAATTTATCCTTGTTTGATTTTTGTGGGAGTTGGAGCTATGACAGACTTTGGTCCGCTAATTGCAAACCCGAAGAGCTTGTTGTTAGGAGCTGCTGCGCAGTTAGGCATTTTTATAACCTTCTTGTGTGCATCATGGTTAAAATTTACACCTCAGGAAGCCGCTTCAATCGGTATTATTGGTGGTGCAGATGGGCCTACAGCAATCTTTTTGACAACAAAGCTTGCTCCTCACTTATTAGGACCTATCGCTGTTGCAGCTTATTCATACATGGCTTTGGTTCCTGTAATACAACCTCCTATCATGAGGTTGCTTACCACAAAAAAGGAACGTGCAATTGAAATGAAACAGCTTCGTGCTGTTTCAAGAACAGAGAAAGTTCTTTTTCCAATCGTGGTGACACTTATTGTGTCTTTACTATTACCTGATGCCGCTGCTTTGATCGGATGTTTGATGTTTGGTAACTTAATGAGGGAATGTGGTGTGGTTGAACGTTTAAGTAAAACCGTACAAAACGAACTCATGAATATTGTTACTATATTCTTGGGTACAACAGTTGGAGCAACAGCCACAGCTGAGTCGTTCTTAAATATTCAAACCCTTATGATTTTATCTATGGGTGTTGTTGCATTTGGCCTTGGTACTGCTGGTGGTGTACTTATAGCAAAGTTTATGAACTTGTTCAGCAAAGAAAAGATGAATCCGCTTATCGGTTCTGCCGGTGTTTCTGCAGTTCCTATGGCTGCGCGTGTTTCCCAAAATGTCGGACAAGAAGAAAATCCGGGGAACTTCCTGCTCATGCATGCGATGGGACCGAATGTTGCTGGTGTTATCGGTTCTGCTGTAGCCGCCGGTATTTTACTCAGCTTCCTGATGTAAAATAATTATATCAAAATACTCATAAAAAAGAGGTCTCCATTACGTAATGAAGACCTCTTTTTTCGTAATATTGTTCATCTTAATATATCAACGAATTAGATCATGAATAAATTGCTATTGCTTGTTTTCATTACTGCATTGCTTTTCAATTCAGCAACAGCGCAAGTTCAGGATGAGAAAAAAACTGAGAAAATTAATGTCTTGGTTTTTTCCAAAACGGCAGGATTTCGTCATAATTCAATTTCCAATGGGATTAAAATGATCAGAGAACTCGGGCAAAAAGAAGGCTGGGTCGTTACAGGCACTGAGAATGCCAACTTATTTACTTCCGATTTTTTGTACCAAATGGATGTTGTTGTTTTTTTGAATCCTACAGGGGATGTACTTGATGATAAGCAACAAAAGGCTTATGAAAAATACATGCAAAACGGAAAAGGCTTTGTGGGCATCCATGCAGCAACTGATTGCGAATATAATTGGCCGTGGTATGGAGGACTATGCGGGGCTTATTTTGCCACCCACCCGCCGGCTCAGGAAGGTACGGTTATTATTGAAAATACAAATCACCCGGCTATGAAACCTTTCGAGGGAATGAACACATACATTACTTTTGACGAATGGTACAGTTTTAAAGAAAACCCGCGTGGAAAAGTGCATGTACTGGCACGCCTTGACGAAGAATCCATTAAAAATGCAAAAAACGATGATTGGAAGATGGGTGACCATCCGCTGATCTGGTATCACGAATACGAGGGATGCCGGTCGTTTTATACCGTATTCGGGCATACTCCTGAATCGTTCGACGACGAAAACGTACGACAACATATTGCCGGGGCTATCAATTGGGCTGCCCGGCGGGTCGACTAAAAAAGTTATTCATCGGTAAATAGAAGAAATAGATGCTCACGAAAACGATTGTGAAAACGGTATTGGTAACTGAAAAGGCATTTCTGCTTAAAAATATCAGGGGAAGAAAAATAATGGCCAACTGAGAAAAGGCATACCGATAGAATCCGTTTTTTCGGTATTTCCATAGGGCAACAACTCCGGTAAACGAAAGGGCGTGAAATGCCGACATCAGGATAAAATAAAACGGGGAAGTTCCTTCCATACTCAATTCATTGGTAATTCCGATAATTTTTCCGGAAACAAAATCATAAAAAATGGCAACAAGCAGAAAAGTCAAAAATGCAATTCCACTTCCGGCAAAACTCAATATACATGCCGATGAAAAGAGGACGGGCCGTTTGTTCATTAATTCAGTTTTAATTGTTTAAAAATACCTGATTATTTTGAATTAAATCGCCTGCCTTCAGTTTTTAAAAGTTGTACCTTTGCCCAACATTCAAACATAAAATTTAGTACGGATGAAATGAGCGCGATTCGCAGAAACACCAATCGGAATGATTATTTTTTTCATGCGAATTGAATTGAAGCGAAGCGAAATCCATGTAGCGAATTCCGTGCGTTAGTATCAAGAATGAAAATCGGTTGTTGATACGAAAATTGTATATAACACTTTTGAAAAAATAAACACATGAAACGAGATTCCAAAGTATTTGAGATCATTGAAAAAGAACGTCAGCGCCAGCTGCATGGCATCGAGTTGATTGCTTCCGAGAACTTTGTAAGCGAACAAGTGCTGGAAGCCATGGGATCGGTAATGACCAACAAATATGCCGAAGGCTATCCGGGCAAACGTTATTACGGGGGGTGCCAGTTTGTTGACGAAACTGAAACGCTGGCCATCGAACGCCTCAAAAAATTGTTTGACGCCGAATATGCAAACGTTCAGCCTCACTCGGGCGCCCAGGCCAATGCCGCCGTTCTGAGCGTGGTTCTGAACCCGGGTGATACATTTCTCGGATTGGACCTTTCACACGGAGGTCACCTTTCACACGGTTCGCCGGTAAATACATCCGGAATTTTGTACAAACCGGTTGCGTACCATGTAAAGGAAGAAACCGGAAGGGTCGATTACGACGAAATGGAGGCGTTGGCCCTGGCTTACAAACCCAAATTGATCATCGGAGGTGCATCGGCTTATTCGCGCGAATGGGACTATGCCCGTATGCGCAAAATTGCCGATCAGGTTGGCGCTATTTTCATGGTTGACATGGCTCACCCGGCTGGTTTGATTGCTGCCGGATTGCTCGACAACCCGGTTAAATATGCACACATTGTAACTTCAACCACCCATAAAACATTGCGTGGCCCGCGTGGAGGTATTATTCTGATGGGCAAAGATTTTGAAAATCCATTCGGTTTCAAAACACCAAAAGGCGAAACCAAAATGATGTCGGCTGTACTCGATTCGTCGGTATTTCCCGGGCAACAAGGTGGTCCGCTTGAACATGTTATTGCATCGAAAGCGGTTGCTTTTGGCGAAGCACTCGATCCTTCGTACAAAGTGTACCAGGCGCAGGTGAAAAAGAATGCTGCTGTGATGGCGCAGGCTTTTATGGACAAAGGTTACAAAGTAATTTCAGGCGGAACCGACAACCATTCCATGCTGATCGACCTTCGCACCAAGTTCCCTGAGCTGACTGGTAAGGTGGCCGAAAATGTTTTGGTCCGTGCCGATATTACCATCAATAAAAACATGGTTCCGTTCGACAGCCGTTCGCCTTTCCAAACTTCCGGGTTGCGCGTTGGGACACCGGCCATTACTACCCGCGGTGTGAAAGAAGATATGATGCCGGTTATTGTTGACCTGATCGATCAGGTGCTGAGCGATGTGGAAAACGAAGCCGTTATCGATGCTGTTCGTGCCAAAGTGAATGAAATAATGAAAGGTTATCCGCTTTTTGCCTGGTAACATCGAGAGATCATTCGATACCGGCAGACAGCTAAAAACTGGTTTGAAAATATGCAAAACCGTTTCTAAACCTTAACCGGGGAGAAACGGTTTTTTTTTATTCCGGCAGGTTTGGATGAAGAGGATAACACAATACAAACCGGATGCCCCAAAGTCATTCAGTCAGTAGGTTAAAAATCAATTTTTCAAAAAAAAGATCATCTTTGTAAATACGAAACAAAAAGCTCGATTTTTTAATGGAAGCCGAACAAAAAAAGTTGAATGATTTTTTTATGCTTCGTTTCAAAAATGGGGACGAGAAAGCTTTTGAAACGGTTTTTAAATCAGACTATAATAAAATTGTCGGGTTCTGTAATCAATTTGTCAACGATTACGACCGTGCAAAAAATCAGGCGCAGGAAGCGTTCATTAACCTTTGGCTCAACCGTGAAAAAATCGGCACGTTCAACGGGATTCGTTCATTTCTGTATACCTATGCAAAATCTGCATGTTTGAATTATATACGACACGAAAAAGTGGTCAGCAAATACAATGACAAACAATTGCAGCAAAAGGAAAACTTGCTGAACCTGGAGGTTCTTGAGTCGTTCGATTTCAACTCACTCGAATTTTTAGAACTTGAGGAGTTGATTCTCCGCTCGATAGATGAGTTGCCTGAAAAGTGCCGTCAGGTTTTTGTCATGAGCCGTTTCGATGGAAAAACGAACAGGGAAATTGCTGAAGAACTTGGCGTTTCAGTAAAATCAGTTGAAGCGAACATGACCCGGGCGCTGAAAACTTTAAAATCGAATTTATCGGAATATCTTCCGCTTGTTTTGGTACAGATCATCATGCAGTACATTTCCTGATCAATTTAATCAATCTTTTTTCTGAAAAACAAATTTCCGGCATAGGGTTTTTCACCCGTTGCGTGTACCCATTATATAACACGAAGAAAAATGGATTACACGATTGTAAATAAATATTTGGCCGGAGAAGCTTCTGAACCGGAAATTCGGGAACTATTCCGGTGGATTGAGGCCAATCCTGAAAACCAAAAAGAACTGGTGCAATATAAAAAAATTTGGGCGCTGACATCGCATGCAAATGAAAATCAGGATAAAGCCTGGATCGATATTGCAAAAGAGCGAAATAATCGAAAATCAGGGCTTTTCATCGATCCGAAATGGATAAAATATGCAGCAGCTATTTTGCTGATTTTTGCGATGGGCGCGGTGTTTCAATATCTCGTATTCGATAAACCATTTGGCAACCCGGCCTATCTGGCCGATACCCGTATCTCCGTTCCGTCCGGCCAAATGTCGAATGTTGTTTTGCCCGATGGTACAAGCGTTCAGTTGAACTCCGGGAGCACACTCGTGTATTCTTCAAATTTTAATTCCGGGAAACGGATTGTCAGTTTGGAAGGTGAAGCTTTCTTCGATGTGGCAAAAGATCGATCGCACCCGTTTTTTGTGAAGACAAAATCACTCGATTTTAAAGTTTACGGAACTTCGTTTAATGTTCAGGCATATTCCGAAGACCAGGAAATAAATACCACCCTGGTGGAAGGAAGTTTGGGCGTAATCGATAAAAGTGGAAAAGAGTTTACCCGGTTGGTTCCCGGAGAGAATGCAAAATTCATCGATAGCACCAATGAATTACAGGTCAGTAAAGTGAAAATTGATTTATATACTTCGTGGAAAGATGGGTTGATTACTTTTCGAAATGAAAGCCTGAAGGAAATTGCCCGGAGAATTGAACGTTGGTACAATGTCGAGATTATTATTCAGAATGAAAAACTGGCCGATGAGCTGTACATGGGAACCATTATGAAAAACAAACCAGTTGATCAGATACTCGAAGTTTTCCGCTTGACTTCGTCTCTGGAATACAAGATTGTTCAACGACCGGATAAACCGACTCTTATTTATTGGAAATAGCTATTCAATTTCTGCTAACTAATTAAAAAACCGACGATTGGATCAATGAGAAAACGAAACTCTACATAAAAAAATCAGACCGCAAATACTGGACATATTTACGGCCTGTTGTTCGGTTGGCGTTTATGGCGCTCAACTGGTTTGTGTTAAAAAAGCCTTCTGTATTAAGGCTAATATTCACTTAAAACAGTTCAAATTTATGAAAAAAATGAATTGTGTTCCGTTTATTCGGAGCATAAAAAAATTGTTGCGAATTATGAAAATAACTGCGGTTGTTGTATTTGTCCTGAGCATGCATGTATATGCAAGTTCGTACGGACAGGTTGAGAAAATTAGCCTGGTAATGAACTCGACACTGAGAGATGTGATTGAGCAATTGGAACAGGTTTCGGGATACCATTTCGTATTGAAATACGACGCGGGCATCCTTGATAAGAAAGTAGATGTCAAATATGCCGGAGAGAAGATTGAATATATCCTCGACGATTTACTGAAAGACACAGGTCTTTCGTATAAAATTATCGACCGGTATATTGCCATTACTTCCAATGAAGAGCATGCTTCAGGGCAACAACAAAAAGAGGTATCCGGAAAAGTAACGGATTCAGCAGGCACACCTTTGCCTGGGGTCACCGTAGTGGTAAAAGGAACTACCAACGGAATCATTACCGATTCAGAAGGAATCTTTTTACTCTCGAAAGTGCCGGTTGACGGGGTTTTGATTTTTTCATATATCGGTATGAAATCGCAGGAAGTTTCTGTTTCAGGTAAGTCGTCAATAATTGTTGAAATGACAGAAATGAGTATTGGTGTCGATGAGGTTGTTGTGGTTGGGTACGGAACTCAAAAGAAAAGTGATATTACTGGTTCTGTTGCTTCGTTTAAAGCTGAAAACCTGCAACAAATGCCACAGGTAAATATCCTTCAGTCGCTGCAAGGCAATGTTGCCGGGCTAAATATTTCACAAACATCGTCTGATGCCGAAGGGAATTCCATGTCCATGCAAATCAGGGGACAAAATTCGATTACAGCAAAAAATTCTCCGTTGGTCATTCTCGACGGAATTCCGTATGCCGGGTTAATGTCCGAAATAAACCCGGTCGAAATTTCATCGGTCGAAATATTGAAAGATGCTTCTTCTTCTGCAATTTACGGGGCCAGGGCTGCCAATGGGGTCATTCTGATAACCACAAAAAGAGGAGGGAAAGGGAAACCTAAAATCGCCTTCGATAGCTATTATGGCATTGAACAGATCGCCAATCTTCCGGACATGATGGATGGTGAAACGTTCTATAACCGGAAAGCTGACTGTATGGGAGAAAGTATCATGTCGAAAACTGAAACCGATTCATACAATAACGGAATATACACCGACTGGGTCGATTTAGCTACACGTATGGGTTCACGTCAGCAACAAAGTTTGTCGATAAGCGGCGGAACCGAAGCAACCAGTTATTTTATTTCAGGAACCTACAACCAGGTTCAAGGAATTGCCAAAAACGATGATTTTTCGAGATTTAATTTGCGTACCAATATCGATACCAAGATCACGAACTGGTTATCGTTTGGGTCGAATACAACAATGGGATATTTCGACCGTTCTGGGTTGCCTGCCAATTTCACGGAAGCATTTGTAATGAACCCGCTGGCTGTTCCATATCAGGAAGATGGTAAATCGGTTACCTTGTATCCCTGGCCCGAAGACCCCGGCTTTGTAAATCCGCTCGAACCTATAAAATATATTAACGAAAACAAGTCGCGGCAGATTGTTACAAATAACTACCTTCTTATTGACTTGCCATTTGTTAAGGGGCTTTCTTGTAAAGTGAATACAGGCTATACCTTCCGTAACAGTACTAGTGAAACTTACAAGGGACGCGACACACAGGTAGGTTATGAAAAAGGTGGCGCTTCGGAAGTACTCAATAAGTATTACGAAGACTGGATTCTTGAAAATATTCTGAATTATCAGAGAGAGTTTGATAAACACAGTTTGTTCCTGACAGCTATGTACAGTACGCAGCAAACGGCCAGTAAATCGCACTCTATTTCGGCCGAAGGATTTCCGAACGATGTAATGACTTACTTTCAGCCCGGCAAAGCAACATTGATCGAACCCTCTGCAAGCTATTCAAAAGAAAATTACATTTCGCAGATGATCCGTGCAAACTATTCCTATGACGGACGTTACCTGTTGACGGTTACTGCCAGGCGCGACGGTTACTCTGCTTTTGGCGAAAACAATAAATTCGGTCTCTTCCCGTCGGTTGCTGTGGGTTGGAACATTAACCGCGAAAGTTTTATGTCGACCTATTCTCAGTGGCTGAACAGGCTGAAATTAAGGGCTTCGTACGGAGAAAACGGAAACCAGGCTGTTAGCGCCTATTCTACTCTTCCCCGGTTAACCAGTTTGAATTACCTGGGTGGGAACCACCAAACAGCGATCGGGTTCTACCCGTCGATGCTGGGTGATGCCAATCTGGGCTGGGAAACTACTAAATCGCTGAATTTTGGCGTCGACTTCGGATTTCTCGAAAACCGGCTACAGGGAACATTCGATGTTTTCTTTAGCAATACTTTTGATTTGCTTTTGGACAAAACCATTTCTCCGGTAAACGGTACCACTAGTATCCGCCAGAACATTGGAGAAACCAAAAACAGCGGATTCGAGTTCCAGATTTCTTCTATCAACATTAACCATAAGGATTTTAAATGGACTACCGATCTGAATATTTCACGTTACCACAATGAAATCGTGAATATCGGATTGACCGACGACCAGGGAAGCTATATTGATGATATCAGCAATAAATGGTTTATTGGAAAGCCTGTTGATGTCAATTTCGGATATGTAATGGATGGTATTTGGCAGGAAAATGAAGATATTGCCAATTCACACATGCCGGTAGCAAAACCCGGGGATATAAAATTGAAAGATGTTTATGCAGATGGTAAAATTACTCCTGAAGACCGGACAATTATTGGTTCTTTGGTTCCTGATTTTACAGCAGGTATTACCAATAATCTGTCGTATAAAAATTTTTCGCTGACATTCTTCATCTATACATTGCAGGGCGTGACCCGGCAGAATACGCTGATTACTTTGGCTCCCTGGAATTACCGGCGACGCGGAATGGATATCGAATTCTGGACCCCCGAAAACCAAACCAACAAGTATCCGGCAAACAAACTTCCCGGAACAGTCAATCCATATTCGGCAAGTTTCTATGAAGATGCAAGTTTTATCCGTCTGAAAGATGTAACACTGGCCTATAAATTTCCTAAAAAACTGATCGATAAGTGGAGCATCAACCAGCTTGAATGCTATGTCAATGCTAAAAATTTATGGACTATTACCAAGTGGAGCGGACTCGATCCTGAATTAGACAACCAGGAAGCTATTCCATTGACGAAGACTTTTATTTTCGGTATCCGCCTCGGCTTATAATCAACATTTAAAATTTTTTACGATGAAAATAATACTATTCACATTCATATTGTTGGGGAGCTTTACATTTTTTACCGGATGCAGCGAAGACAAATTTCTCGAAGAACTTCCCAAAGACGATATTTATGCCGAAAACCTGTTTGTTAATTACGATGGGTTTAAAAATGCACTCAATGCTTTGCAGGCCATGGTTGCTCAGGAAAGGACCAGTATGGCCGGATCGTTTGAACTGGCAACTCCCATGAAAATTGGGGTTGACAATGGCTGGTCGGTTTACACCGATGTGCCAATCGATGGGTTTCATACGTACGGTGTTTCTCTCAATTCTGAATACAAAACCCTGGAAACTATTTTTAACTGGCTTTACAGGGCTATCAATACTGCAAACATGATTGTCGTCAGAGCCGAGAATCCTGACATCAACTGGAGCGGTGATACCGACGAAGAAAATGAACAGAATAAAAATCTGATTCTTGCGCAGGCAAAACTCATCAGGGTATGGGCTTATCGTCACCTTACCTACTGTTTTGGGGATGTCCCATTGAGCCTGGAGGAAATCAACGGGCAAACCTACCGGAACGACTGGGACAGGACGCCTGTTGCTGAAGTTCGCTTACAGATGGAACAAGATTTGCTATTTGCAGAACAGTATCTTCCTGAAAACTACAGCGATGTAACAGTACCTCCCAAGGCATTGGCACAACATTATCTGGCCGAATTATATCTTACCATGAACGACCCGGGAAAAGCAGAAACAAAAGCTCTGGCCGCTGTCAATAATCCTAATTTTTCGCTGATTACCAACCGGTATGGTATAAAAAAGACGTTGCCTGGCGTAGCGTTTATGGACCAATTTTACGATGGCAACGTGTTGCCTTCCGAAGGCAATACCGAAGTGCTGTGGGTTTTACTGAATGAGCCGGATGTGATTGGTTCCTCCGAAAACGTTATGCGCCGGACATGGGTTAACCGATACTACAGTTTTGCCCCGGTAACTGCTGAATATGGAGGCAGGGGAATTGGTCGTGCTACGTTTACCCGTTGGGCATATAATATTTATGAATCGACCGACGACCGTTTTAGTCAATACGCTTTCAGTAAATCGTATATTAAAACCAATGGAACAATCGCACTTACACGTGTTCAGGCCGAAACAAAAAATGATTCGTATTGGCCAAGTACAAAAAAATGGGATTGGACTCATCCCGATCCGGCTCGCGTGACCGATACGGGGCAATATGGCGACCAGCCTTATGTTCGTCTGGCCGAAACCTATTTACTGCTTGCTGAAGCCCAGATGAAGCTCAATAAAAATACACAGGCGGTAGAATGGATCAACAAAATCAGGAGAAGAGCTCATGCATCCGAAGTTTCGGCAGCCAGTGTGACCCTCGATTTTATTTTGGATGAACGCTCCAGGGAATTGCTTACCGAGGAACATCGCCGGTATACATTGGCCCGTACAGGTACTTTGATTTCGCGCACTAAGTTACATAACCCGATGGCTGCGGCAATTCAGGATTTTCATGTATTGTGGCCCATTCCGCAAATTATTATCGATGCCAACACCGGGAAACAAATGCAACAAAATCCAGGATATTCCGGAAACTAAATAATTAATAAAAAAGGCCGGCCGTATGTCGGCCTTTTTTATGTATCTATTCAAAATACCGTGAAATTCATTTAAATTGTAAATAATTCAGAAATAATAAGAGTATGCTTCAAAAACATTTGTCTGTCCTTTTTGTCTGTTTATTTATTTGTCCTCTGATTGTAAAACCGGCAACCTATTATATCAACAGCAGGGTTGGGGATGACTCAAATAATGGACTTACACTCAATACTCCCTGGTTTGGCCTGAAAAACCTGGAAAAGAATATTTTTCAGCCGGGCGACAGCATTTTATTTGCTTACGGTTCGTCGTATAAAGGCGGGTTTGTTTTTTCCTGCTCCGGCACAGTAGAGAAACCTATCGTTTTTTCAGGCTATCAAATCGGTGCAAATGTGATTATTTCGACTCCCAGAAACGAACTAGACCGTTTATTTATTCAATATGGAGGCGGCCCGGCCCCTGCATTTACTAATCCTGACTGGGAAGTCATGAACGGCAATATTTTTCATATAAAAGGTAGCCACATCATTATCGACGGTATGTATTTTTTCGACAATACCTATCCGCCTGATTCCGATCATAAAAATAAGAATGTCCAAAAAATGGGAGTTGTTTATCTGGCTCTCGGCTCGAATCATAATGTTGTCCGTAACTGCGAATTTTTTCATTCCCCGGTCGGAGTCAAAGTAAAAGGTTCGTTCAACCTGATTACGCATAATTATTTTCACGATGCCACGGAAAAGCTGGCTTATTCGTGGGGGCCTCTGGCCATTATGATCGTGAAGCCCGATAACGAAATTTGTTATAATACCGTCAAAAATTATGGTTCTTATGGCGGCCCTTATGGCTCCGACGGAGGTGTTATCGAACTCGATGGTGTAGACGACGATTTTATAGGAAAGAATGTAAACATTCACCACAATATTTCGGTAAATAACCATGGTTTTCTTGAACTTGCCGGGAGGGGAATGGACAGTATCACGGTGGCCTACAACCTGAGCGACGATACCAACCAGTTTATCGGCGGCGGTTCGATGAAAAATATTTTTGTGTACAACAACACGATTATCAGGACTCGCGAACCGAATGTCGACCGTTATATTTTCTGGACTTTCAAGCCCGACAGCACTTCGCTGACGCTCCGGAACAACATTTTTGTGTTGCCTCCCGATATTCAGGTGTATGGCCCCATTGTAAAATATGAAGGGCACCATCGTTCACGCATCGGGAACCAGCCGCACGATCACAATCTTTATTTTTCAATTGGCAACAGCAATCCCGATCCATTGGGTGGAGTCCCAAAGGGCAAAGGCGATATTATTGCCGATCCGCTGTTTGTTGATTTTGCCAACGGAAATTTTCATCTGAAAAAAAGCAGCCCGGCAATCAACGCGGGCATGAATATTGGATATTCTGGCGACATCGATGGTTCCCCGATAGATGAAAAACCAGACATGGGCGCTTTTGAATTTTAATCCTGCCAAGAAAAAACAATAATGATTTCACGAAAAAACTGGAATCTCTGATTTCTCTGATGATGAACCAATTTAACGTTTCCCCGAAAGCAGATATTCCAGCATTTTTTTCACGGTTTCGGGATCAATTTTTTTTGCAATTATTTTTTTGTCTTTATCAAGTATATAAATGACAGGAGTGGTTTGTACATCGAAATTGATCCTGAAATTATTCAGGTCGTTCGGATCCCATACATGGATCCATCCGTACAGTTTGTGTTCGTTGATGAAACTTTCCCATTCTTCTTTCTTACTCTGACTGTTCACCGCAAAAAAAGTAATGTTTTTGTCTTTTAACGGAAGGTAAACATTGTTGTAAAGTTCTGGGATTTGCTTTTTGCAGTGGCCGCAGCCGGGCTCCCAAAATACCAATACGGTATAATCGGTTTTTACCTCGTGCAGACTGAAATACGGGCCTTCCCAGCTTTCCATTTTCAATTCTTTGGCCTTCATTCCGAGCAGGTTGTTTTGCTTGAAGGCAACCTGACGTCCAATACTTGCAATAGTGGCCGAATCGGCCCAGTTTGCCTGTCCGCTGAGGTAGTAACGTTCGGCAATTTTTACGAAAGCAGCATCCATTCCCATCACCTGCGATTGGGCAAAATGGTTCAGCAAAAAAGTAGTGATATACCGGAAGGTTTTTGGGTTGGCTTTCGATTTTTCGATGGTTCCGATTGCGCACGGAACAACCGAATCGGGCAGTTGGAGCAATACCTGGTCGAAATAATTTTCGAGCCGGGATTTTAAAACCGGGGTGCGCAGGAAGCGTTCGTCAGCCACGTCCAGATAATCCCAGTAATGGTTTTTTCTGAAGTTGTATTCGTACATCCATCGGAGCGAATCGTTTTTCAGCCAGTTTTCAGGAATGTCTTTTTCTTCGGGAACCGGAATGTAGTTCGACAAAAGAAATTTGCTGTAAAATAAATCCGGATATTTCTTCGCTTCAGAAAACCAAAAACCGGTAACTGTCTGATTCAAAAGTTCCAATTCTTCATTGATCTGTTTTAGCGAATCGTTATTGGTTTGAATTTCTTTGCGTTTATTGAGAAGCGCCTGTTGCTTTTCTTTTAAATTAACCAGAAATAATTTGTATGAATTAAAAAGTTCTCCATCCTGAGATCCTTTAATTGCAAGTTCTTCCGGTTTCGAAAAGCGGTGTTTAATTTCAAACTTCTGGTCGTTGCCCATCATGAAATCACTAAAATGGTCTTTGTTCAGATAGATAAGATACAATCCCTGATCGAGAAGCGAGTCGCCCCGAAAAGTACCTTTTCCTGAATGATCGAGTTTCAGGGTATCGTCAACAAAAATTTGCCCGTTGAAATGGTGTGCCAGGTAAATTGTCGAATCAACAGCGTCGGGAATGTTCAGTGAAATTGAATATTCCTGCGACCATCCGGATTTTCCGAAAGCCAGCAAAAGGAACAAAAGACTAAAGGAGGGCCAATATTTTTTGTGCATTTTTTTCATTTGAAAACTCATCACCCAAAATTTCTTTTCGTAGTTCAATATCTTCTTCCCTGAATTTTTTCTCGAACAGGTTTTCAATCGCAGCAATCATATCCTGTTGATTGTCTGCAATCGCGCAAAGTTTTTCAAGCCCGGTCGACTGCACCATCATGGAGTTTGTGATGCAATGTCGCCCTGCAAAAAGTGAACTCAGAAGTTTTAATTTCATACCAGTGGACTGAAAGGCCGGGATCAGGCAAATTTGGGAATTACCGATCAGCACGTCCATCACTTCGTGTGATACATTTGAAAAAAGGTTGATATGCGGGATGTTTTGTACCCGGTCGACCAGCTTTTGCGGCGGATTTTTTCCAACAATATAGAATGGATATGTAATTTCCGTAAATATTTTATCGATCAGAAAGTTAACCACATCCATATTTTCGGCCACCTCGAGATTGCCGTGAAAGATGATGTATTCTCCTGTCCCTTTTTCAGAACAAACATTGTCGAACGGATGGAATGCCGGGACATAGGTGCTTTTTCCGTACTTGTTGCTGAAATAAGTGGTGTCGGGTGCAGATATGCACAGCAGATGATCGGCATGGTGCAATATTTTTTCGTAGTTGCGCAATTTGATGGCTTCCTGTTTAAAAAAATATTTCTCTTTCTCAATCTCTGTCGAATGGCTTAAATATTCGTAGTAATCGTGTTCAATGTTATGGGTGCGCACAATTTTTTTGTGTTTTTCCAAAGCCGGGTGTTTCAGGAAAAAAGTAGAGTGTAGTCCTTCAAACAAAATAGGGCGGGGGTCTGCCGCCAGATTCTTGAGTAAATCTTTATGATTCCGGGTGTTTACAATGAATGGTTTGCTCGATAACAGGCGTAGAAAACTTTTATCGCGCGGATAATAATACACCTTTTCGCAGTATTTTTCCAGCTCCGGCGCATTTTTACGACCATATTCAAAACAATGGAGTTTGATTTTTGCTCCTGCTTTGTGCAAGGCTTTTAGTTTGTAAAATACATCGATAACACCCCCGTAATCAGCAGGAAAAGGAACATTGAACGAAACCAAATGAAGCGATTTATCCACAGGCGAAATTTTGCTATAAATATAACAAAATACGAAAACCATGACGCATTATTGCATCATGGTTTTCGCATTGCCTGTTTTTATTGAAATTAATCGGTTAGTTTTATTCCCCCGTACCGGCTGATAATATGCACATTCGCAGTTCCGTTTTTTATTTTCCCATCAATTTTTAGGTCCTGATTGTTTTTTTCCCGATTGCCCGAAAACAGTTCTTCCGGATAATCGACGTCGCAATAGCTGCATTCTGCATTCAATTTATAGGCTTTTTCATCAAGTCCCAGTTTTATTCCCCCGTAACTGCTGGTGATATCAATGGCTTCGAAATTGGCAGCCACTTCTTCGATCGTTATATTACCGTATTCCGAAATCAGTACAAATCGTTTCTTTAATTGGTCGATATTGTAATGGGTGTACTTCGATTCAGCGGTGATGTTTTCTGCTTGTTCGATTGAAAAACCATCGTATTTCGAATTGGTTTTCAATTCGCCGACTTCATCAATCTCAATTGTCGAGTATCTCGATTCCAGTTGCATGCGGTTGGTTTTTCCTAAAAAAAGTTTCGAGTATTTTATCACTGTGTTTAGCTGGTTTACATCCTGTATGTCCGCTTTTCCGTAAGCGAGGTCGAGAAAAATGGATTCGCTGCCCGGAGCTTTCATCGTTTCAGCCATGATGTTTCCGTATGCAATTTGAAATTTTCCAAGGGCTTCGAGTTTATTGATTGCCAAATTCCCGTATTTATTGGTAATATCCAGATTGCGGTCGGCCGGAATGTTCACCTTGTAGTTGATGTTGAAGTTTTCTCTGGTTTTGAAATCGGAATTTATATTTGTTTCGGCGATCACTGTTTTTCCCGATTTGCTGAATTCGACTCCAATTTGGCCGAGCAATTGTTGTGCTCTGCTGTTGCTCGTGCTTTCAACCACAACGGTCACATCAATGGTCACTGAGTCGCCTCCTTCGTCGTTAATGGTGATTGCTCCGTATTTATTGCTGATGTTTAATGCCGAAACATCACTTTTTGGGTAGGCATGCCTGATTTTTTTTGTATAATCGGCGGCCTGAATCGAAAAGCACGAGAATGTAATGAGCAGTGTTAAAAGTTTAAATTTCAGTTTCATGGCTTTGTTCTTTTATTTGTTTTACTTTTTTCATGTTATCTATAATGATCGTTATAACGTTCAACTTCGATTGGTAAAATTCAATCATTGCGTTAATTACCCGTTCGTCATTCGGGTTCGCGTTTAATTCTTCCTGAAGGCTTTTAAAAGTTGTATCAAATTCCTTCAATTCTTCGTCGAGCAACGATTTTTCTTCGGCGGTAAGCATCCCTTCTTTCTGAAGCGCATCCCAGTTGGTCAGGCCACTGTTGATTGCCGAAACATAATACATTTCCATTTCACTGTATTCCGGAGATATTGAGGCAAGGGTTTTATTTTCCTGTTGTTCTTTTGGTGTAAAAAACAGGATGGCCTGGTTGATTGCCAGAAACGTAAATGCAACAGCGGCTGCTACTTGCCAGATAATCCGGGGATTGAATTTCTTTTTTCGCCCGAATTCTTTATCCAGTTTCGCTTCGAAACGGTCGAAATGCCCTTCCTTTGGTTCTGCGTTGTTGAAGAACTCCCGGTTTTCGTTTATAATATGTTCTAAATTGCTTTTCATCTCGTTGTTTTTTAATTGACCGAAAAAATCTCTTTCTGCTTCAAAATCTCTTTTAACTTTTGCTTGGCCCTGAAAAACTGTGTTCGTGAAGCAACATTGCTGATTCCAAGTAGTTTGGCAACTTCTTCGTGGCTGTACTCGTCGATGAGGAAAAGACTGAGCGCTACCCGGTATTTTTCAGGAAGTTCCCCAATCGCCTCTTGTATTTTTTCGAGGCTGTTCTCTTCCATCTCCATGAAAACCGGTTCATCGGGAATACCCATTTTTTCGTTTATCTCCTCGAACTTTATCTTTTTCTTTTTCAAATAGTCCAGCGAACGGTTTATTACTATTTTTTTTAGCCAGGCTCCGAAACTCACTTTCCCTTCGTAGCTTTCAATATTTCTGAAGGCGCTTAAAAAAGATTCCTGCATAATATCTTCGGCTTCTGTTTCTTCTCCGACCATGCGCAGGCAAACGTTGTACATGGGCTTGTAATAGAATTTATAAAGCTGAAATTGCGCTTGCCGATCTCCTTTTTTGCACCGGTCGATAATATCCTGATAAATATTTTTGTAAAGCGTTTCCAATGTTTTTTATTCTTCTGGTTGAAAGACGACAACAAAAATGCAAATGTTGCAAAAACGATAACAAAATCACACCAAATAAGAATTTGCGAATGATAGTAATTTCATACGGTTTTAATTATATTTGAGGGAGATACGTTAGTTGCTAAATTTCGGGGCAAGTTAAATCTTTTTTTTACGGGTCTCCGTTGTGTGGGTGTGTTCAATGTAAATTTTGGGCGATGGTTGTAGATTTAGTATTTAATGCTGCTTTGCTTATTGCGTTGTCTGTTTTCTACAGGGCGTTAACAGGTCTCAGAAAAGAGAACATCATTCTGTATAAAATTTTTGTTGGTTCCTTATTTGGTCTTATTGCTATTGTTGGGATGAATATTCCGGTAAAATATGCGCCGGGCATATTTTACGACGGACGATCGATAATTCTCGTTTTATCTGGTTTATTTGGAGGTGGCATTATCAGTGGGCTGGCGGTTCTAATTGCAGGGGTTTATCGTGCAATGCTCGGGGGAATCGGAGTTTTTGCCGGCATTTCTACGATTATTACCAGTGGCTTGGTCGGCTTGTTTTTCCGCCGCATATATAAAAATAGACCGGAAAATATCAACCCGTTTATTTTATGGATAATTGGGTTAGTGTCCCAAATCTTTATGTTGCTTTCGCAATTGCTGCTTCCTTGGGACAAAGCTTTTGATGTGATCCAAAATATTTGGGTGCCGGTTTTATTGGTTTTCCCGCTTGCTACATTAATAATAGGAACTCTATTGGCAGCTGAAGAAAAGCAGATTGTCGCACTTGAAACGATCAAACAAAGCAATCGTCTTTTTCAGACTCTTTCCGAAAATTCTCCGGTAGGAATATTCCGGGCCGATGCAAACGGGATGATAACTTATATTAATGCTCGTTTAAGTGATATGGTCGAGATTTTACCGAAGGATATTGCCGGGTATAAATGGCTGAATGCTGTTCACCCCGATGACCGGGAATTTTTGTCCGAAAAATGGAGAAATGCAATCATATCAAAGACCAATATTCATTTTGAGTCTCGTATTTTAAAGAAAGATGGGAGTGTGGTCCTGGTATCAGCCGAAGCAGTGCCTGAACTCAGGGAAGACGGGACTGTAAATGGGTATGTTGGAACGGTAAAAGATATTACGGAACAAAAAAGATATCAGGAAGCGCTTATCCGATCGGAACAAAATTTCAGAAAAGTACTGGATGAATCTCCTTTAGGCATCCGGATTACCGATTCTGTTGGAACTGTTGTTTATGTAAATGATGCTTTGCTTGAGATCTATGGAGGAACGGCGGATGAATTTATAAATTCCCAATTTTCGTCTATCTACACTCCCGAAAGTTCTCGTTTACACAAAATCAGAAAAGAAAAACGGGAAAAAGGGGAATACGTGCCTATTGAGTACGAAATATCAATTGTCAACCTGAAAGGGGGAACCCGTCATTTGCACGTATATAGAAAAAAAAATTGTTTGGGACGGAATCCCTCATTTTCAATCGCTTTATAGCGATATTACCGAAAAGAAGATAGCCGAACAGGCTCTTCGCGAAAGGGAAGAATCGTTAAAAGAAGCTGAGCAGATTGCCCAAATGGGAAACTGGGAAAATGATATGTTGACAAATAAGGGAAAGTGGTCGGAAAATTGTTACCGGATTTTGGGGCTTCAGCCTTTTGAAGTAGAACCCACTTTTGACTATTTTTTAAGTCGAATACATTCGGAAGATATTCAGTTAGTTGATGAGGCTTATGCCGAAATCCTGGCAGAGCGTAAACCCGTTGAGCGACAGATACGGATCACGTTCCCTAATGGTAGTACAAAATGGATGATGAACAAGATAATACCTTTCTTTTCAGAAGGAAAACTTGTTTGCCTGAAAGGGGTATTATTGGATATCAGTGAGCTGAAGGAAACTGTACTTGCACTTCAGGAAAGCGAGCAGAATTATCGTAATTTATTTGAAAACCATTCAGCAATAAAACTGATGATTGATCCGCATACAGGTAATATAATAAAAGCGAATCAAGCCGCATCCAATTTTTATGGTTGGACTATTGATCAGTTGAAAACTATGAATATCAGGCAGATAAATCTGCTTGATGAAGACGGAATCCGATGTGAATTAATGAAAACGAGTTCGGGAGAAGGTAATTATTTTGAATATAAACATCGCCTTGCTGATGGTTCAATTCGGGTTGTGGACGTATTCTCGAGTGAAATTAAATTTCAGGGAAAAGATTGTCTGCATGCAATCATTCAGGATGTTACCGAAAAGAAAGAAGCAGAGGAGAAATTGAAATTATTGAATAAGTCCATTGAACAAACCCCGGTGAGTATAATGATTACCGATCCTTCCGGAACGATTGAATATATTAACCCCGAATTTTCAAAAATTACAGGTTATTCGAAGGAAGATGCATTAGGAAGAAAAATGAGTATTATGAAATCGGGGAATCACTCCCGCGAGTTTTATGACGACATGTGGAAAACCATTCTTTCGGGGAAAGACTGGATCGGGGAGATACAGAATAAAAGAAAAAACGGCGATCTGTACTGGGAAGCGATAATAATATCGCCTGTTTTCGATAATTCAGGGCAAATAACCAATTTTGTCGGGGTGATTGAAGATATTACTGAACGAAAATCAATGATCAGGGAGATAACCGAAGCAAAAGAAAAAGCAGAAGAAAGTGAGCGGCTGAAATCGGCCTTCTTGGCCAACATGAGTCATGAAATACGAACGCCCCTGAATGCCATTCTCGGATTTACCCAAATGCTTATTTCCGAAGATGATTTGGTGGAAGAACAAAAAACAGATTTTATCTCGATTATTAGTAAAAGTTCTGAAAGTTTGCTACAGATCATCAATGATATTTTGGCTGTCTCACAATTAGAAACTAATCAACTTCAGATTTTTAGGAAACAATTTGTTGTACAGAAAATGCTTTCCGATATTTATTCGCAATGCAAACTGAAAATGGATAATAATTTGGCAAAAGTTGTTGATCTTGTACTTGAAGTCCCTGAAAAAGAAATTTTAATGAATTCCGATCAGATACGGATAACTCAGGTTTTGATGAACCTGTTGACCAATTCAATAAAGTTTACTCACCAAGGATCCATCCGGTTTGGAATTCTTCATGCCGATACCTCACGGATCGAATTTTTTGTTTCCGACACCGGGATAGGTATTGAAAGATCGATACAGAAAAGCATGTTTGAACGATTCCGACAGGCCGATACTTCAATGACCCGCTTATACGGAGGTGTTGGGTTGGGATTGTCAATCGTTAAAGGGCTGGTTGAGCTTTTGGATGGTGAAATCCACCTTGAATCGGAGATTGGGAAAGGCACTACTTTCCGAATCTCGATGCCGGTTTAGTTTAATACTGTTTCGTTAATCTTTGTTTATGGTTTTACTGTCGGGCTGCCTGATAAATAGCCAAGCGAAACCAGAAATTCATCCGCTTTTAATACTGTATTTTTGTAATTATCAGTGTTTTTTGAATTGAAAAATCCATGTCCCTCACCTTCGTATAGCTGCAAATCACAACGGTTTCCGGTTTTTTCCATCACCATTTTATAGTATTGGACAGTTTCAATAGGAATCAGGTGATCTTTTGTTCCTAAAAAAATGATGGTTGGAGGTGTCCCTTTTTGAATGTTGTGAAGAGGGGAAAAATAGCGGTATTCATCTCCGATACGTTCATAACCGTAGCCTCCGGGGCCATTATCGATGACTGGGTTGAAAAGTACCAACGCATTGGGAACGGGACTAATCGTTAAATCATCATTTTTGTCGTTGTATTTTTCGACGGTTGCTGTTGCCGCAGCCAAATGTCCACCGGCCGATCCTCCTGAAGCAATGATGCGTTCCGGGTCAATATGCAGGTTTTCTGCATTTTTGCGCAAATATCGAATGGCCGATTTGGCATCTTCAACCGATTCGAATGGAGATGCTCCCTGCCTGTTTTTTACCCGGTAGTCGGGCAGTATACAAATGAGGCCCCGTTCTGAAAAATATTTTGCATGGGGCTCGAATTGCGAGGTGGAGCCACTATTCCAACCTCCTCCGAAAAAGAATACCATGGCCGGATACTTTTTTGACGGATCCAAATTTTTTGGGTAATATATTTCCATTGAAAGAGAAATCGTGTCAATGGTTTTGTATATGAATTTCTCCTGTGAGAAAACATTCTGGAAGAAAAAGACAGAAAGGATAATTAGTTGTAATTTTTTCATTGAACTTGTTTAAAGTTGAAACTAGATTTATTTGTTCCTCTTCATTTCTAAATATCGAATAACGAACAAGAAATGAGGAATATCGAAATATCACAAATGCACCTGCACCCAAATTTCTTATTTCTTATTTTGTGTTTCTTGTTTATTATTTCATTATAGCCACTAAAACAAATAGTTACACTCACTTATTGATGCCTTTATTTTAAAATGAACTTTTCTATTTTGGGTATTCAATACGCAGGTGATATATGTTTTTTAGTTTTTCCAATACTGTTTCTTTGAAAATGGTGATTTCACGGAAAGTCAATTCTGCATTCTTTAACTGTCCTTCCTGTATTTTTTTATCGACCATTGTGTCAATCAGGTTGCTTAAGTTCTCAACTGTTTTGTCTTTCAGCGAACGAGCTGCTGCTTCAATCCCGTCGGTGAGCATAACTACAGCACATTCCTTGCTGGTGGGTGTCGGTCCCGGATAACTAAACTCATCGGTATTTACCTGCAATCCCGGATTTTCGTTCTGCCAGGTCTTATAGAAATAAGTAGCCTGAGTGGTTCCGTGGTGGGTCGTGATAAAATCAATCAAAACTTCCGGAAGACCGTATTTGTGGGCCAGCCGTACTCCATTGGTTACATGGTCGATAATTACTTCGGCGCTTCGTTTCGGGTCGATACGGTCGTGCGGGTTCATTCCTGCTTCCTGGTTTTCGATGAAAAAAGCTGGGCGTTTTATTTTTCCGATATCGTGGTATAATGCTCCGGCCCGAACCAGGAACGGGTTGCCGCCAATGCGGTGGATTACCTCTTCGGTAATATTGGCAATCTGCATCGAGTGTTGAAAAGTGCCGGGCGCCTCTTCTGCCAGTTTCCGCAGCAATGGTTGCTGGTTGGTGTTCGAAAGTTCCATCAATGTCAGATCGGAAACAAAACCAAACACTTTTTCGAAAATCCAGGTGAGCGGGTAGGCTAGGAATATGAGAAGGGCATTGTATCCAAACCATTGCAAATCGGTCCATTTTACCGATGTAAGGTTGCCTTCCTGCATCAGCGAAATGGCAATATAGATAATTGAATATGTGACAGCTACCCAGAACGCTGTAATTACGAGATCTGACCGGTTCTGTAATTTGTTGAGACTGAATACGGCGACAACGCCTGCAATGATTTGCAGGATGATATATTCGTAATTATTAGGCGCGAAAAAGCCAATCAACAACGTGGTAACTAGCAAAACAAAAGTAGCGGTCCGCGAATCGAAAAAAATGCGTACCAGAATGGGCAGAATGGTTAGCGGGATCATGTAAATATTGCCCAACTGTAGCTTTACTACCAGTCCTGAAAGAAATACCATCAGGACGATCATCAGAAAAATGAAACTGAACTGGCGCTTGTGGTAAAATATTTCGGTACGGTAATACAAAAGATACAGGAACAGGATCAACAGACACCCGATGATCAGGATTATTTTTCCGATAATGACCATAAAATAATCCAGGTTCTCCCCGCGCTTGGTTTCGTATGCTTTTTTTAGCGATTCGAGAATGATCAGTTCTTCCTGACCCACCATATCCCCTTCAAAGATAATACGTTCCCCTGCCTGTACAGCCCCCATCGTCAGCGAAGTCGATTCGATTATTTCGTTTTTTTCGCTGGCGTTCAATTCCGTATCATAACTCAGGTTTTCTTGCAGGTAATCATTGATGTTCACCCTTGAAATGAAATCGCCGTAAAGCAGCCCGGCCCAATCACGGATACTGTCGTTAAGTGTTTGGTAAGCCGATTTTAACGAGTGAACTTCTTCAACTGGCTGTCGGGACGACAAGTTGCCTTTTACAACCATTAACTCGGTTTTCCCGCGAAGTTCAGGATATGTATCGGGCGATTTTGATATAATTCCATCCCTGTATAGCTGATCTAAAAATGCAGGGATTTTATTTAGCGATTTCGGTATACGTTTGTTTTTTTCTGAACTAAAAAAGGATGTGAAAGCCTTGTTGAAATCCCTCGTTCGGGCAATTTGGATGGTGGTATCTATTTTGAAATAAGGAATGTAATTTTTTAGAACAGAATCTTTTTCGGCAGCAATCACTGCATCTGATTTCAGTACTGCAAAATTAAAAGGAGCGATCAGGGTCGAATGCCTCCAGGGAGAACCTTTCTGAAATTCGTATTTAAAACGCGTTTCACCGGGAAATATCAGGAATAGAAGAAGAATGGTGATAAAGAAAACGAGACCGAGGAAAAAGTAGTGATAATATTGAGTTAATCGGGTTAATAACTTTTTCATAAATACTTTTTGTTGAATATTTACCGACGATTAAAAATTCTGTTTAAGTTTTATCTTTGATATTCAAAAATAAAGAAATTATCCATGCAGTACGGCATTTCCGGGTTAAGTATTATCCCTGTCAGAAAAGAACCTTCCGAAAAAAGCGAAATGGTTACCCAAATATTGTTTGGAGAACATTTTGAAGTTTTTGAACAGATGCTTGGCTGGTGCCGGGTGAAACTGGCATACGATGGATACGAAGGTTGGATCGATTTAAAAATGATCACCCCAATTCCAGATCGAATTTTTCAGAAGATGGAGCGGATGCCGGTTGCTGTGAGTACCGACATTTTTAATTTAATCCCGGTAAATCAGGAACAAAATGTAATGATTGTTGCCGGAAGTAGTTTGCCATGCTGGAGACCTTATAAAAGGGAATTTTCGCTGGTGAAGGATAAATATAGAATGGAGGGGAATTTTACTTATCATCAGCCAAAGGATCCCCGAAAACTGATTATCGATCAGGCTTTAAAATATTTTAACGCTCCCTATTTGTGGGGAGGTCGTTCTCCTTTTGGAGTCGATTGTTCGGGTTTTGTTCAGGTGATTTATAAAATGGTTGGCGTGATATTGCCCCGCGATGCAAGTCAGCAGGTACATGTCGGCACTGCTTTTAGTTTTGTGGAAGAAGCATTCCCCGGAGACCTTGCTTTTTTCGACGATGATGAAGGCAACATTGTACATGTGGGAATTATCTGGGCAAAGAATAAAATCATACATGCTTCCGGAAAAGTGCGTATCGATAATGTTGACCAGTTTGGTATTTTTAATGTCGATACCCAGCGTTATTCGCATAAAATGCGGGTGATGAAACGAGTTTTGGAATAAATCGGTACAATTTTTCTCGTATGCTGGAGAAGGCATCTGTTTGGATGCGGCGTTTCTGAAATGGTGCGAATGTATATGCTGATTACATTGTTGCACGTCAGCAAAAAAAAAAGCTTCCACCGAAGGTGAAAGCTTTTTTATATCTTCTGTAAAAAATTACTTCTTGAAGTATGCAGTAACATCATCGTTCGGAATGATTTCCTCAACAAATGTGTAAGCACCGGTTTTTTCTGATTTTACCATCTTGATCACTTTCGCGTGACCTTTACCGGCTCCTTTTTGTAGTGTTGCAACAGCTTTCTTTGCCATAACTCAATTATTTTATTTCTCTGTGAACAGTTACTTTTTTCAATATTGGGTTATATTTTTTGATCTCCAGGCGTTCAGGAGTATTTTTCCTGTTCTTGGTAGTAATGTAACGAGACATTCCTGCCAATCCGCTTTCTTTTTGCTCGGTACATTCTAAGATCACTTGTACCCTGTTTCCTTTCTTAGCCATTTCTCAAGCGTTTAAATATTTTTAATATAACCTTTTTCTTTCGCTGCTTTCAGCGCGTAGCTCAAGCCTTTTTTGTTGATCGTACGAATACCAGCTGCCGAAACAGTCAGGGTAATCCAGCGGTCTTCATCAGGAAAATAGAACTTTTTATTGAATAAATTCGGCATAAAAGTCCTTTTCGTCCTTCTCTTCGAGTGGGAAACATTATTGCCCACCATTACTTTTTTTCCGGTAACTTGACAAACTCTTGACATTGTCGTTATTTTTAATTCAGAATCTCACTTTTTTCAAACAGGTTGCAAAGAAAGTACTTTTTCTTTAAAATATCAAATGCTTAGAAAAGTTTTTAATTTTCTTTTTAACATGAAAATGTTTATAAATCAAAAAATTACATGCTGAAATGTTAACGTCAAATATTTCAGCGACTTAACTTTCTGGAAAAGAATATTATTGGTTCTGAAAAAGGATGTATTGCTTTCGTTAAAATTTGAGAATGCAAATGTGCCTGATTGAAATAATACCGGTTTTCTTCTCTTTGTATCATTCTTGCAAGTTATGAACAAAACATATCAGCAGTGGGTTTATCTCATATTTTGAAGTATATTTGTTTAACTAAAACACAAGTTGATGGCAGTTTTAAATAAAGGCGATAAAGCGCCGTTTTTCAAAGGTTTAAACCAGGACGGAAAACGGATTTCCTCGGATGATTTCAAGGGGAAAAAGCTAATCTTGTATTTTTATCCGAAAGATAATACGCCCGGGTGTACGGCCGAATCGTGCAATTTAAGCGATAATTACCAGTACTGGCTCAACAACGGGTATGAAGTTGTTGGTGTGAGTCCCGACAGTGTGGCATCGCACAAAAAATTTGCCGGTAAATTTGGTTTTTCGTTCAACCTGGTTGCCGATACCGAAAAAGAAATTCTTCAGGCGTACGGGGTGTGGGGCGAGAAAAGCATGTATGGTAAAAAATATATGGGTGTTTTACGAACCACTTATGTCATCAATGAAAACGGAATTATCGATGAAGTTTTTGAAACGGTAAAAACCAGCGATCACACGAATCAAATTATACAAACTTTAGGAATTTAATTACATGTCAGGGCGCATCAAACGGATGTACTTTCAATAATCAATCATCAATAATAAATTATCAATTTCAAAATATGGCAAGCAACGAAAAGACCAATATCAACAGTGAAAAGCTGAAAGCGCTTCAACTGACAATGGATAAAATAGAAAAGAGTTTTGGCAAGGGGTCTATCATGAAAATGAGCGATCGCCCGGTTGAAGATGTACCTACCATTTCGTCCGGTTCCATCGGGCTCGACATTGCATTGGGCGTGGGTGGTTATCCGAAAGGGAGGGTCATCGAAATTTATGGACCTGAATCGTCCGGGAAAACGACCCTGGCTATTCATGCCATTGCCGAAGCACAAAAAGCCGGTGGTATTGCCGCAATTATTGACGCGGAACATGCTTTCGACCCGACTTACGCAAAAAAACTGGGAGTCGATATTGACGAACTGCTGATTTCGCAGCCCGATAATGGCGAACAGGCGCTGGAGATTGCCGACAGCCTGATTCGTTCGGGAGCAATTGATATTATTGTGATCGACTCGGTTGCTGCATTGACCCCAAAAGCCGAAATTGAAGGTGATATGGGCGATTCAAAAATGGGGCTTCAGGCCCGGTTGATGTCGCAGGCATTGAGAAAACTGACCGCCAATATCAGCAGAACAAAAACCTGCTGTATTTTCATCAACCAATTGAGGGAAAAAATCGGTGTAATGTTTGGTAATCCGGAAACGACAACCGGTGGGAACGCATTGAAATTCTACGCTTCTGTACGTTTGGATATTCGTCGTATCGGACAAATTAAAGATGGAGAAGAAGCACAGGGAAACCACACCCGCGTGAAAGTGGTAAAAAACAAAGTGGCCCCGCCATTCCGCAAAGCCGAATTCGACATCATGTTTGGTGAAGGGATTTCAAAAACAGGTGAAATTGTTGATATGGGCGTTGAACTTGGAATTGTCAAGAAGTCAGGTTCATGGTTCAGTTATGGTGAAACAAAATTAGGGCAGGGGCGCGAAGCGGTGAAAAACATCCTTCGTGACAACGAAGAATTGGCGCATGAACTGGAAACCAAAATATTGGAAACCATGACCACGGCAACGACCGAAAATTAAAAAATACTTAAAAATACAGTAAAGTCGGGGTGAAATGGCGGTGCTGTTTCACCCCTCTTATTTTTAAATTGTATCTTTTCACCGAAAATTTACACAGATGAAAGTATTGAAATTCGGCGGCACCTCAGTAGGTAGTGCCGAAAACATCAGGAAAGTAAAAGACATTTGCAGGAAACAGGATGAGGATATCATCGTGGTGGTTTCTGCATTGGGTGGAATTACTGACAAAATTCTCAGTGCGGCACGCATGGCCGCAATAGGTACGGGATACTTTCAGGCTGAAATAACAGACATAAAAAACAGGCACTGCGAAGTGATTGCTGCACTTTTCGACAACGGGAAAAAAGCTCTTGTTGAGGAACGTGTGACGAACTTGCTTGACGAACTGGAACGAATCGTCAACGGGGTTTCGATGATTGGTGAACTCACGCCCAAAACGCTCGATAAAATTGGCGGTTTTGGCGAACGCCTGTCGTCGCTGATTATTTCTGAATTTATTCCCGGCGCTCAGTGGTTCGATTCCGGTAGCTTCATTCGTACCGATAGCTATTTCGGTAAAGCTCGGGTCAATTTCGATGTTACCAATAGTTTGATCAAAAATACTTTCAGTAATTTTTCGGGACTGGCTGTTGTGCCCGGTTTTATTGCCAGCAACGACGCTGGCGAGATGACCACCCTCGGACGCGGTGGTTCTGATTACACTGGTGCAATTCTGGCTGCAGCGCTCAATGCCGATTCGCTGGAAATATGGACCGACGTGAGTGGTTTTATGACTGCCGATCCGCGCGTGATCAGTAAAACTTACACCATTCCTACCCTCAGCTATTCCGAAGCGATGGAACTTTCGCATTTTGGCGCCAAAGTAATTTACCCGCCAACCATTTTGCCGGTTTACCAGAAAGGTATTCCGGTCAGGATAAAAAATACGATGGTTCCAGAAGACGAAGGGACACTGATTACTCAAAGCAATTTGAATGGTAAAGACCTGCCGATCAAAGGTATTTCATCGATTTCCGATATCACGCTGATTACCGTTCAGGGATTGGGAATGGTGGGTGTTACCGGCATCTCCATGCGTTTGTTCGGTGCGCTGGCCAAAGAAGATATCAACGTGATCCTGATTTCGCAGGCTTCTTCCGAAAATTCGATCAGTTTTGCCATCAATACCGGCAGCGTGGAGAAAGCAGAAAATGCCATCAGAAATGAATTCGAACGCGAAATAGAAACCCATCAGATCAGCAAAATTACGATTGAGAGCAACCTTTCGATCGTAGCGATTGTGGGTGAGAACATGAAACATACAACCGGTATTGCCGGAAAACTTTTTCATACCATTGGAAAAAACGGGATCAATATCATTGCCATTGCGCAGGGCGCTTCGGAGCTGAATATTTCATGGGTTGTGAAAGATTCGGACCTGCGGAAAACGCTCAACGTGGTACACGAATCGTTTTTCCTTTCTGAAAATATTGAATTGAACATTTTCCTTTTGGGAATTGGCCTGGTTGGCGGCAGTTTGCTGGAACAAATACGGCAGCAGCAAGCCAAATTGCTGAAGGAAAAACACCTGAAAATAAAACTGGCCGGTGTTTCCAACTCAAAGAAAATGCTTTTGTCGAGAGACGGAATCGATATTGCGGATTATAAAGAACGGATGCTTTCGGAAGGAAAAACCAGCAGCATTGAAGGTTTCAAAAACGAAATTATTGGTCTGAATATGTACAATTCAATTTTCGTGGATTGTACTGCAAACAGCAAGGTTGTCGATGTATACCACGAATTGCTGAATGCCAACATTTCGATTGTTACTGCCAATAAAGTTGCGGCTTCATCAGAATATTCGAATTATGCCAGTTTGAAAAAAACAGCCAAGCTCAAGGGCGTCAAATTTTTGTTCGAAACCAATGTGGGCGCTGGTTTGCCAATTATTAACACGCTGAACGACCTGGTAAATTCAGGCGATAAAATTCTGCGGATTGAAGCTGTTTTGTCGGGCACATTGAATTTCATTTTTAATACCATCAGCGAAAATATCCCGTTCAGTAAAGCCATTCGCATGGCGATGGAACAGGGCTATGCGGAACCCGATCCGCGCATCGACCTCAGTGGGGCAGATGTGGTCCGCAAACTTTTGATTCTGGTTCGCGAATCAGGCTACGTGGTTGACAAAGAAGATGTGACGATCAATAAATTCATGCCCGACAATTATTTTGAAGGGAGTGTGGATGATTTCTGGAAACGGGTTCCAAACCTGGATGCCGAATTCGAAGAGAAACGTAAAAAACTGGTCGCAGCTAACAAATGCTGGCGTTTTGTGGCTCGTTTCGAAGACGGCAAATCAGAAGTTGGTATTCAGGAAATTGAACAGGGCCACCCGTTTTTCGATTTGCAGGGAAGCAACAACCTGGTGATGTTCACAACCGAACGTTACCACGAGTTTCCGATGATGATAAAAGGATACGGTGCTGGCGCTGAAGTTACTGCGGCCGGTGTTTTTGCCGATATTATAAGGGTTTCAAATATATAAGAGGCCCCCTTTCATTCCCCTAAGGGGGAAATAGAACCGTTCATTGTATGTTTTCTTTTTGAGTTAGAAATATTGAAAAAGTGAAATAAAAAGCCTTTTCTCCGGGCTGTTATCTTTCCCCCTCCAGGGGAATAAGAAGGGGGTCTGTAATATGAAGTATATTATCGTTTTAGGCGACGGCATGGCCGATGAACCGTTGGAAAAGTTTGGCGGGAAAACCCCGCTTCAGATGGCTCAAAAACCAGCGATTGACCGTTTGGCAAGAAAAGGAAAAACAGGCCGGTTGATTACTGTTCCTGAATCAATGCATCCGGGAAGTGAGATTGCCAATCTTTCGGTGTTGGGTTACGATGTGGAAAATGTTTTTGAAGGACGAGGTGTGCTGGAAGCTGCCAGCATGGGCGTGACGCTCGAAAAAGGCGACATGGCAATGCGTTGCAACCTGATTTGCATCGAGAATGAAAATATTAAAAACCATTCTGCCGGGCATATTTCTAACGAAGAAGCCCATGAACTGATTGATTTTTTGAATGAAAAACTGGGCAGCGAAAATATTATCTTCTATCCCGGTGTTTCATATCGTCATCTGTTGGTGATAAAAGGCGGCAAAAAAGAAATAAAATGTACACCGCCACACGATGTTCCCGGAAAACCGTATCGCGATTACATGATCGAATCGCTCGGTTCCGAAGCATCGGAAACGGCTGATTTGTTGAACGAATTGATTCGCAAATCGATGATTTTGCTGGCCAATCACCCGGTAAACATGAAACGCAAAGCCGCCGGAAAAGACATGGCCAACAGCATCTGGCCCTGGTCGCCGGGCTACAAACCACAGATGCCGACTCTGAAAGAACTTTTCGGGATTGAAAAATCGGCTGTCATTTCGGCCGTCGACCTGATTCAGGGAATCGGCGTTTATGCCGGGATGGATGTTATTCAAGTGGAAGGCGCAACAGGGCTGTACGATACCAATTACGAAGGAAAAGCGCAGGCAACCATCGATGCGCTGAAAGATCACGATTTGGTTTATCTTCATGTGGAAGCCAGCGACGAGGCTGGACATGAAGGCAATGCCGAACTGAAAACCCGCACCATCGAATACCTCGATCAGCGAATTGTGAAATTTTTGGTTGAAGAAACAGCAAAGATGGACGAGCCGGTAACTATTGCCGTTTTGCCCGACCATCCGACACCCTGCGCAACGAAAATTCATACCAAAGACCCGATTCCGTTTATTATTTATAAACCCGGAAATGAGGCCGACGAAGTGCAGTTTTACGATGAATTTTCGGTGTCAAAAGGTGCATACGGAATGCTGAAAGGCAACGAATTTATGAAAGCATTGCTGGGAAAAGGCCCCCTTTAATCCCCCGAAGGGGGAATTGGGGATTACAGAAAATGATTTTCTTTGTAATCAGAAATGAAAAAATTTAAATAACACAAAATAAAATGCTTTCCCCTGGCTGTTAATCCTTCCCCCTCAGGGGGAATAAGAAGGGGGCCTATAGTTATGCAATATTACAGCACCAATAAATCAGTACCCGAAGTTTCGCTCGAAGAAGCGGTTGTAAAAGGGTTGGCCGACGACAAAGGCCTGTTTATGCCCGAACGAATTGAAAAGTTTGATCCGGAATTTTTTGCCGGAATCCACAAACTGAGTTTTCAGGAAATATCGTTTGAAGTAGCCAAAAAGTTTTTTGGCGACGATGTGCCGGAAGAAACCCTGAAAAATCTGGTGTACGACACGCTGAGTTTCGATTGCCCGATTGCGCATGTAAACGACAATATTTTTGCACTCGAACTTTTTCACGGGCCAACGCTTGCTTTTAAAGATGTGGGCGGCCGTTTCATGGCACGCCTGCTGGGCTATTTTCTGAAAGGTCACAAAAACGAAGTGAACGTGCTGGTGGCCACTTCGGGTGATACCGGAAGCGCGGTTGCCAATGGGTTTCTGGGCGTTCCGGGAATCAAGGTGTACGTGCTGTACCCGAAAGGACTGGTGAGCGAAATTCAGGAAAAACAATTCACCACCCTCGGCCAAAATATTACTGCAATTGAAGTAGACGGCACATTCGACGATTGCCAGCGATTGGTGAAAACCGCTTTTATGGATGAAGATCTGAAAAATGCGATGCAACTGACATCGGCCAACTCGATCAACGTGGCGCGTTTCCTTCCACAGGCATTTTATTATTTCAATGCATACGCACGGATTCGCGAAAGAGGGATTCAGGACGATGTGGTCATTTCAGTACCAAGTGGAAACTTTGGGAACCTGACAGCCGGTTTATTTGCCAAGAAAATGGGATTGCCCGTCAAACGGTTTATTGCGGCCAATAACGAGAATGACATCGTTTACAACTACCTGCAAAACGGTAAATACGAACCGCATGCTTCGGTGGCTACCATTGCCAATGCGATGGACGTGGGCGACCCCAGCAACTTTGCGCGCATCCTTGATCTGTACGGAAATTCACACGCAGCAATTGTTGCCGACATAAAAGGCTACCGGTACAGTAACGACGAAATCCGCGAAGTGATGAAGGAAATTCATTACAAATATGGCTACACGCTTGATCCGCACGGGGCAACGGGCTACCAGGCGCTGGACGAGGATTTGCAGGAAAATGAAGTGGGTATTTTCCTCGAAACGGCCCATCCGGCCAAATTCACGGAAACGGTTGAAGCAACGCTTGGTAAAAAAATATTACTTCCGGAGAAACTGGCCGAGTTTATGAAAGGAGAAAAACTTTCTATTCCGATGAGCAAACAATTTGCAGATTTTAAAACGTATCTGCTGACAAAATAAACGGAGAAATTCTCTGTCCGAATTATCTTGAAACACCTGCATGGTTATCACTTTGCAGGTGTTTTTATTTTACTAGTCTGGCGACAGTTCTGAACCCGCTGAAAAATCGATGTCTGGTGGATATTTTGAATGAAAGGGGAGGAGTGAAGCTCCGCTCAATAGCTGTATTGGAAGTATTGCAGGGTTGCTCTCTGTTTATTTTTTTTTCGTCTTTAAATGCCACTTAATAAAATCAACAATTTCGTTCATCGCTTCAGTTGCTTCCCTGAACATCGGCGCTAATAACGGATAACAATGAACCATTCCGGTTCCGGCCCTGAATGTTGCGTCAACTCCTGCGGCTTTTGCTTTCAGATAAAACTTTTCTCCATCTTCAAACAATTCGTCGTCGTCACCTGAATTGATTAAAATCGGGGGCAGTCCTTTTAAATCGCCAAACAGAGGCGAAATAAGCGGGGAAGTAGCCTGGTTGTTGCCAACATAATGCTTGCTGAAAACAGTCCACGAATTTAATGGGGCCAGCGATAATTTGTTTTTTGTCCGATACGAGTCACTGGAGCAAGTTAAATCGGTCCATGGCGAAATTGCAACAGCGGCAACAGGCAAGACGATGTTCCGCTCTTTCAAGGCAAGAAGAATTGCCAAACACAAGCCGCCACCGGCCGATTCTCCTGCTATTAGTATGTTTTCGGGTTTATATCCGGAAGAAAGAACCCATTGATAAATTTTTACTGAATCGTCTAACGCAGCTGGAAATGGATTTTCGGGAGCAAGCCGGTATTCGTAAACTAAGTTGGTAATTTCTGTGTTTTTTGCAAATTTTGAAATAAATCCCCGATGGTCGCTGCACGAGCCGGCAACATATCCGCCGCCATGAACATACAAAATAACTTTGCTCGAATCGGCGCCGTCCGGGATCAGCCACTCCGCTTTCATTCCTTCAATCGACTGCTCTTTAATGTTGATTCCTTCCGGAATCTTTGTATACCGGCTTGCTCCTTTCTCGCATTGCTCTCTAAAACCGGCAATCGAAGTATTAAAATCGAAAATTTCTTTTTTCAATTTTCCTTGAAATACATGCCTGTTCCTCAATAGGAAATTGAATATTTTGCTTTTAAAGCTGGTCATCTGTGTCGCTTTTTAAAATTACGGGGTACAAAGTTCGGCAAACGGAATATAAAAATACTTCACCTATGTTCATTCAGCTATTTATTGATGTTTTTCCTGATTCTGCTTAACGATTGAGGTGCTATTCCCAAAAAACCTGAAAGGTATTTCAGTGGTATTTTCTGTGTCAGGTCGGGGTGCTTTTCCAGTAACTTTTTATATCGCAGCTCAGCTGTTTCGGTCTTCATCTCCCAAAGTAATTCCTCCGTATAACTTTGTACTTCGTGAACAAATTTACGGGTGAACGTATTCCACGATTTTAGTTCCAGCAATTCATTCGACTGTTTTAATGTGGTTTGCCAAACGACCGACTTTTCGATTGCCTGAATGCTTTCTTTTGACGGCTTTTGTGTCCTGAAACTATCCTTGGAAGTAAAACAATAGGGCGCCGACGTGAAAAATTTTGTGATTCCATCGCCATCATGGTCTATGAAAAATCGAATTAAGCCTTTCTCAAGAAAATAGAAGTTCTTACAGATATTTCCCTCGGTAAGAATAATCTCATTTTTACCAAATTCCTTTCGTTCAAAAGCCTGTTGAATAATTTGCCAGTCAGAATCAGCGACTTCGGTATATCCTTCTATGAAATTTCTGAATGCAATCATGTTCTTCTAAAGTTTTCTACCTATGCAATAAATATTTCACTCCGTCGAAGAGAAAGAAGATCGAAAACAGGAATAATATGATTCCGAGTATCCTCATGATCCAGATGTATGATTTATCTCCGATAAATGTTTTTGACCGCGATACGATCAGCACGACGACAACTTTTGAACCGATTAATGCAATGTAAAATGCCAGGAAATAGAGAATTACGGTAACCAAATTTATTTCGAAAGCTTTTAAAAAAAGCGGAGTACCAATGGTACACCAAAAAAGATAGGGATGCGGGTTCAGAAAATTGGCGGTGATTCCTTTTTTTAATGATTCCGGTTTGGAGCTTTTTCCCTCCCGGTATAAACTTGTCGTTTTTATCGTTTCGTAACCTAAATATGCAATAAAAATTCCTCCGGCAAATGAAATCATGCCAAGTGCAACATCGAATTGCGAGAGCTTCGAAAAAATGAAAAGGGAAATAAGAATAATCGGCAAATCAGTGATTAAAGGCGAAACAGCAACTTTTATTCCTTCCGTTTTGTTGTGACTCAAGGTCTCTGTAATAACAAGTGTTAGTAAAGGTCCGGGAGATATTCCGGCCGTCAATCCCAGAAATGCGCCCATGGTCAGAAACTTTAACGAAGCCAGTGTAATCATTGTTTATTTTTGATGCAGGGAAAGCATGTGCATTTATTCTTCATTTAGTGATTGAACCGTCATAAAAAGGAAATGTTCCTAAAATGTAGTCAGCCCTGCTTTCTCAAACCGATGTTGGTGTCAGTTTCTATTGTTTTACGAATTTTATTCGTCTAATATAAGATCCTGGTTGTGCGACTGTGGACTCTTTTATAAGTTCAAACTCATTATTGTTATTAGAGAACAAATAAGTATATGTGTTAAAATTTGTTTGAGAGGCTCCGAGCCAAAAAATTGTGTTGTCATATCCAAATTGGTTAATACCAGGCACTGTGGTTCTTGTGTAAGTATTATCTACTTTGAATGTCCAAATTTCGTTGATTTCACTTGGTACCGCATTCCCATTATTTATAGATTCTGTTACTTTCCAATTTTGCATATCGCAGTTAGTTAATGTTTGCAACAGATTATCACAATTTGTTTCATCTTCTGTATTACAAGAGGTAAATAAGGTTACCATAATCAGCAATAAAAGAATGTTCGTTTTTAAAGTCTCTCTTGTCATTTTTTTTAGGTTTTTAATTTTATTTTCTTTTTGGTGTACAGTTAGTGTCAAAATTGGAACTAGTTGTATTTCTTGTGTTCTGGGGATGGTTCTAAATTACCATCAACTCGTTTCTTCTCTCATGGCTTACATTTATCAAAAATAGTAAACTTTATTATAAACCATCGAAAGGTAAACGTATTTTACGATTTCGTTAGGAACCATAGATCGGTAAAACAAATAGAGAATACATATCTCTTGTCCCGGTTGGGACAATACCAAACCTGAAATCCAATTCCTACCGAACTGTTTTTCCTACGGAAAATTTATATCTTCCTTGTGACTTCGCTACTTTGCGTGAACCCGGTTGTCCAATTTTGATTTTGCACCAATGCTTCGTGTTTGAATTTTACCATGATTTACAACTCACTTCTCCAGACTCATTCCGGTTGTACTTTCTGGTTATTCCTCTGAGAAAATCCTGCTGTTTCCGTTTTAGCATTTTCCAGCGGAAGCGCCATTCCCAGTTGCCTGAAGCGATGCCGGGAATATTCATCCGTGCGCGGGTTCCCAGTTGCAACAAGTCCTGCATCGGGATGATGGTTTGCCGGGCCGCAGTTGCCCAAGCCATTTCCGTGAAGCGGCGCGAAAACCGGAAGGACGGGAATTTCAAATAGCGTTTCAGCATTCGTCTTTCCAACACGGTTGCATGCCGGAACCAGCCCCGAGAAGTGTCGTTATCGTGGGTGCCGGTATACACCACAAAATTGGATTCCGTATTGTGTGGTAAGTCTTTATTTGTTTCGTCCGACGAAAAAGCGAATTGCAGGATTTTCATTCCGGGCAGGTTGAAATCGTCCCTCAGTTTTTCCACTTCGGGGGTGATTACGCCCAAATCTTCAGCAATAACAGGCAATTTCCCCAATTGGTTTTTCAGAATTGAAAGTAGTTCGTACCCATTGGCAGGCAGCCATTCGCCGATGATTGCCGTTTTTTCGGTTGCCGGAACTGCCCAAAACGATTCCAGTCCGCGAAAATGGTCGATGCGTACCCGATCGAACATGCGAAGGTTGAAATGTACCCGGGCAATCCACCAGTCGTAATTGCGTTCTTTCAGGCGCTGCCAGTTGAATACCGGATTGCCCCAAAGCTGGCCTGTTTCGCTGAAATAATCGGGCGGGACACCGCCAACCAAAGTCGGTTTACCTTCTTCATCAAGTAGAAAAATATCCTGATTGGCCCACACATCCGAACTGTCGAGTGATACATACAACGGAATGTCGCCAATAATGCGGATTCCTTGTCCGTTAGCGTATTTCTTCAGGGCAAACCACTGGCGAAAAAATATGAATTGAAGAAAACGGTGAAAATTAATTTCTTTCTCCAGCCGTTGCCGGTACGACTGCAATTCCGATCCCTTGCGTTTTTTTAGCTCCGATTCCCATTCGTTCCACCCTTTTTGCTCATCCATTCCTTTGATGGCGCGAAATAGCGCGTAATCGTCGAGCCACCAGCTATGTTCGTTCAGGAAAAAACAATATTCGTCATTGAAAAGCTCCGGTTTTCCCTGAAAATTATGAAAGGCAATTTGCAGCAGATTTTGTTTGTAATTCCACACCCGGTCGTAATCGACGCGGTTTTCTGGAAATGCTGGCGATTTTTCCAAATCTTTGGTAGTCAGTAGCTGGTCGTCAACCAGTCCATCAAGATCGATCAAAATGGAATTGCCCGCGAAAGCCGAATAACACTGGTAGGGTGAATTTCCGTACCCGGTTGGGCCAAGCGGTAAAATTTGCCAGAGCTTTTGGTTCGTTGCGGCCAGAAAATCAACAAACCGGTGGGCTTCATGTCCCATGCTTCCGATGCCGTAATTGCCCGGCAACGAACTGATGTGCAATAATATCCCGCTACTTCTGTCCATCATTTTTTTAATTCATTCTTTCTGAAACTGGCCAAATGCCCTGCTGTTTCGAGAACCAAATGCTGAACGGCCAATCCATGTTTCAGGTCGGGTACGAAAGTATGTTTGTCGTTGCCTGTCAGGAATAAATAATGGGCATGGACCATCGATCGCAGCCAGCCCGGCGGCACATGTCCCGACGGAAAACTGCTTATTGGTTTGTAGTTGCTGCCAACCACCTGACGCACCCACTGCCCGGTTTCTTCCAGAAAATATTCAAAATATTCCGGATGCCTGGATGAATATTTCAAACAGCCTTTTTCTGTGTATAGTTCGAGGTCTACCAAGTCGCCGGTTCCCGAACTGATGCGGCTGGCGCTCAGCGTACCGGCAGCTTTGCTTTCGGGTTCGTACAGAGAAATGAGGCTAAACAGATCCGAATCAGCCGGAACATCGGCAAAATGACCTGCCTGTATCGCATGTAAAAGCTGCAGTTTTTCGCCCAGGAAAGCCACCAGTAAACTGATTCCATGCGAACCTAGGTCGGCCATTGCACCGCCGTCGGGAGCCGGGGTCAGCCGGTTCTGCCGTTGGTCGCGGTACGATTTCTGCAAATAATCGCCGTGGTAATATTTTAAATCAAAATGAATGGGCCTTCCCAGTTTTCCCGATTTCCAGAAGTTCAGGGCTTCGCGTACCGATGCGGTTTGCAGGTATTGAAAACCCACCTGTATTTTTACTTCCGGACGGATATTTTCAAGCATTTTCAACATTTGTTGTTCTTCGTCGTACGATGCGCAAACCGGTTTTTCAAGATAAATAAAATGCACGTTGGGCATTGCCAAAGCCCGCTGCAAATGGCGGAAATGAACATTGTTCGGACCCAAAATGAAAACGGCGTTTATTTTTTCGTTCTGAAAAAATTCCTCTTCCGTTTGTGCTTTGCTGAACCCAAAATTGGCAGCGAAAGTTTCACGTTTTGCAGCGGTGGACGAACAAACCGATTCGAGAAAAATACCGGGAACCTGCCCGTAATAATATTTCAGCGATTGCAGCGCATACGCATGAGACCGGGCGATGCCGCCTGCCCCGATAAATCCGACATTGATCATTTGAATGTGATTCATTTTGTTTTTTACCTGTGTCAAAAATAATGCATTTATACCGGCAGACCTGTTTTTTCTGAAAGATTCTGAAAGAAATTCAGCCTCAATAAAAACACCATGCAAACTGATTTTCTAAATTATTTTAGTATCCCGCCGGAAGAAAGTACATTTGTGCAATCATCAAAAAAACAGGTGCAATGGTAAAAATTGGCAAACACAACAAACTGGCAATTGTCCGCGAGGTTGATTTCGGTATTTATTTTCACGACGAAAAGTTGGGTGATATTTTGATGCCCAAACGGTATCTTCCTGAAACGTGGGCGATTGGCGACGAATTGGAGGTTTTTATTTACCTCGATTCGGAAGACCGGTTGATTGCCACTACCGAAAAACCTTTTGCCGAAGTGGATGAATTTGTCACACTCGAAGTGATTGCCACCACCGCTTTTGGGGCGTTTCTCAACTGGGGACTGGTGAAAGATTTGCTGGTTCCTTTCAGGGAGCAGAAAAAAAGAATGAATGTGGGCGAGAAACATCTCGTGTTTATTTATCTTGATCCCGAGACCAACCGGATTGTGGCTTCCTCAAAAATCGACAAATTTGTTGATAACCTGCCGGTTGACTATGAGCCGAAAGAAGAAGTTGACCTGATTATTGCCGAAAAAACAGATATGGGCTACAAGGCCATTATCGATAATTCGCATTTTGGAATGCTGTATAAAAATGAAGTTTTTCAAACACTGACCATCGGGCAACGGATGAAAGGTTTTATTGAGAAAGTTCGTGAAGACGAAAAGATTGACCTTGTTCTGCAAAAACCCGGCTACGAAAAAGTAGAAGGATTGTCGTTGGAAATCCTGGAAAAACTAAAAGTGAACAACGGGTTCTTGCCGGTTGGCGACAAAAGCAGCCCGGAAGTAATTTACGATCAGTTTAAAATCAGCAAAAAGAATTTTAAGAAGGCCATCGGCACGTTGTATAAAAACCGCTTGATTGCTATTGAAGACGAAGGAATCAGGCTGGTGTAGAACATTTACTCATCCGATGACTCCTGAGTTTATTCATCCGATGGCTTCGAGTCATCGGATGAATAAACTACTCAATCTCTCCAAATAAATCGAACTCATCGGCCCCGGTGATTTTCACGGGATAAAATTCGCCGATTTTTAACTCCGAATAATTGCGAATCAATACTTCGCCATCTACTTCCGGCGAATCGTATTCGGTGCGGCCTACAAAATAGTCGCCTTCTTCCCGGTCGATCAGTACCTGCAAGGTTTTCCCAATGTGTTTCTGGTTTAACGAAGCGGAAATTTCCTGCTGAATTGCCATCAATTCGTCGGCACGCTGTTCTTTTATTTCCTGCGGAATATCGTCGCTGTACATTTTAAACGCGTAGGTATCGTCTTCGCTTGAATAGGCAAACACACCCATCCGCTCGAACCGGTATTCGCTGATAAATGCTTTCAATTCTTCAAAATCTTCTTCCGTTTCGCCCGGATGACCAACCAGAAAAGTTGTGCGCAGGGCAATTCCCGGCACTTCTTCTCGTATTTTTTTAACCAGGTCAATGGTTTCTTCTTTGTTGATTTTCCGGCGCATCATGCCCAGCATGTTGTTGGTGATGTGCTGAAGAGGAATGTCAAGATAGTTGCAAACATTGTTGCGTTCGCGCATCACCTGGAGTACGTCCATCGGGAATTTCGACGGGTAGGTGTAGTGCAGTCGAATCCATTTCAGTCCTTCAATATCGGCTAATTTTTCTATCAGTTCGGCCAGTTTGCTTTCTCCGTATAGGTCGATGCCATAATACGAAAGATCCTGCGCAATAATCAGCAGCTCTTTCACCCCTCCGGCAACCAGGCTACGGGCTTCTTCCAGCAAACTTTCGATGCTGCGCGATTTATGGTTGCCCGTAAACTGTGGAATGGCACAAAACGAACAATGCCGGTTGCAACCTTCGCTGATTTTCAGATAGGCGAAGTGAGCAGGGGTTGTCTGCACCCGGCGGTACATTTTCTGTTCGTAGAAATCGGCATTCAAATCGTTTATAATTTCCTTGAAATCGAATTTGCCATAAAACTTGTCAACTTCCGGTATTTCTTTGGTCAGATCATCTTTGTACCGGGCCGATAAGCAACCCATTACCAACAACTTGTCGAGTTTGCCTTTTTTGCGGGCATCCACAAAATTCAGGATGGTATTGATCGATTCTTCCTTGGCATCGGCAATAAAACCGCAGGTATTCAGAATCACAATGTTGGCATCATCTTTTTCGCTGTCGTGAACTACCTTGAACCCGTTCAAGTCTAACTGGTTTAGCAGCATTTCCGAATCGACCAGGTTTTTCGAGCAGCCCAGGGTTACTATATTAACTTTCCCTCGTTTCATTCTTCTGTAAAAATTTGACCGCAAAAGTAACAAAGAACTACAATGAATAGTCCCTAATAAGTTGAACTTGTTCGGAAAAGAATTATTTCCTTACCGGAATATATTTTTGCTGAAACAAAATTTCGATGTTTTGATCGTCGACAGGAAGCACTATTTGCAAGTATTTTGCTTCCGGGAAAAAGGGAAAGAATACTTTGCCTTTCATTGAAAAACCCGGTTCCAGCGTGGTTTTCCGAATGGTTGACTGCGACCATGATTCGCGCAGTTCCTGCAGGTCAACGGCTTCAAATTCGTTGGTCATGTTTCCGATCTGTACTGCGTTGAACAGGTCTGTCCGAAAGAAATCGTTGTGCGGGTTGTCGTCGGTTGCGGTAATGGCAGCTGCAGCAATATCAACGCCCAAGCCAACCAAGCTCAGTGCAATATTGCTTTTTCTCCTGGCTTCGGTAATTGAAATTTTCTTTTCGATATTCAGAATTTCTTTTTCCGGGTCGCTGGCGTGAAGATATTCATCAACGATGGGCTGGAGGCTGTCGTTCAGCGGCAAATAGTAAAAATCCTGCGGATCGACCAGTATTTCAAGGTTCGACCGATTGGTGATGTCGAAATCGAACAGGTAGTTTGGCTCGATAATCTTGTCAAAACCAACTTCGTAAATGATCCCGGCAACCGAGTCTTTTGCAAATTCCTGTCCATATAGCCATTTTGTTGATTCCTGATTGGGTTCAAGTTTAATCAGGCTTTTGGGTGCGGAACATGATTGAAATAGAAAAAGTGAAATAGCAAACAGGGTAAATAGTAAATTTCTCGTCTTCATGGTAGTTTAAAATTGTTTTAGCGAAATTTACCAAATAATATGCCAGATCGTTCTTTTTGAGATGTTAATTTGTTGATTAAAAGCGGTGAAAAAGTTTATGAGTTATAAGTACCTAAGATAAAAATACTATGAGTTTTTTGAGATGATGTGCAGATTCCATTCTTTATAACAGATTTTACTTTGATACTTGGAAACTTTTATTTGGATTTACTGTCCCGCTTCTTGAAGTAGCCCGTTAATTACTGCCGAGGCAATAAAACAGCCGAAAATGGGAGGCATGTACGAAATGGTGCCGACCGTTGATTTTTTATTTTGTCCATCTTCAAGAATAATTTTGCTCTTGTCTACCAGTTCTGTGGAGAAAACTACCTGCACACCTTTTTTTATCCCCATCCGGTGAAGGCGTTTTCGCAACATCTTTGCCAGGCTGCAATTGTGGGTTTTCGAGATATCTGAAACCGAAACTTTCGATGGGTCGAGCTTGCCTCCCGAACCCATCGAACTGACAATGGGCAGACCTTTCTGTACACAGTGGTATATCAGGAATGTTTTGGGCGAAAGGGTATCGATGGCATCCACCGCGTAGTCGAAATCATCGGAATGGATTACTTCCAGTATTCGCTCGTCCTTCAGGTATTCGTTAATTACAGTCAGTTCCAGTTTTGGGTTGATGTCGAGAAAACGTTGCGCCAGCACTTCGGCTTTGGGTTTTCCTTGGTTGCTGATCAGTGCAGGAAGCTGGCGGTTGCGGTTAGTTTCTTCCACTACATCGCCGTCCACAATAGTCATTTTGCCGATGCCGGCCCGGCACAACTGTTCGGCTGCATAGGCGCCAACACCACCCAACCCAATCACCAAAACATTGGCATTCTCAAGTCTTTTTATCCCTTCTTCCCCAAGCAAAAGGGAAGTTCGTTTCTTCCATTTATCCATTTCCAAAAACCTGCCTGTAATTTTTATAAATCTGTTTTCTCAAAACGTCCTCATCCATTTTCAGGATTTTTGCTGCAAAGAAATAAATTTCTTCAACAGGAACATCGCTTTCATCGGTTTCGAAAAATAATTTATACGGGGGTATAATTTTTAATGAATCAATGGCTTTTTTCTTTTTATTCAGCAACGATTCCCCAAATGAGAAATAAAAATTGTGGTTTAAAAGCGATCTGGTAATTTGCGGTTTTGCTGAATATCCATGAAATATCCAGGGCATGTCGGGGCGAATTAATTTATACAACCGGGTAATTTCATTATAGGCTTTTACACAATGAATAATCAATGGTTTCTTTTTATTTTCGGCAATACCAGCCTGTTTTAAAAATATACGTTCCTGTTTTTCGCGGTCAATGGCAATCGCCAGGTCGATGCCGCATTCGCCGATACCCAGTATTTCAGATCGGTCCGCCAGGTCGTGCAGCAGGTTGATCATCGTTTTTTCGTCGTAATCATCCAAATGCCAGGGATGAAATCCCGCAGTACACAGAGGCAGCCCAATATCACTTTGAAGGTTTTGTACAAAAACATTCAGGATTTCGGTGTCTGTCGTCCCTTTTTTTTCGTGTGTGTGAATATCAATGAATTTCATAGTTTTAAAATTTTAGGATTCAAAATTCAATACGAATTATCATCAATATGCTTGGTATTTAATCGTCCATTATCAATATTTAGGCGCTTGGCTGTACAAACATACAACATCTCAAGCAGCGAATCAATCCTTATGGTCTCGTTAATCAGATCTTCTCTGTAGTGTATTCCTGTTGTTTGAACAATAATCCATGCGATCTGATTATTTGTCCATACCCGATTATTCCAATTTTTCCACTTTTGTTTTCTGAAATTTCTAACTAAACAACAAATGAGGACACTTTCTATTTTTCTTTTCTCTTTATTAAGTCTGAACCTTTTTGCAAAAGATTATTCCGTACAATCGCCCGATGGAAATACAAAAGTTACCATTTCTGTTACCGATGGAATTAGATGGAGCAGTGTATATGCTGGCACCCCGATTTTTACCAACAACGAAATAAGTGTTGCTCTGTCCGATAAAGTTTTAGGCATAGCGCCTAAAGTCGTTTCAGCCAAAGAAAGTTCAAATAATACTGTTGAAACAACGGTTGTTGGCATCAAATCGAAACAAATTAAAAACGAATACAACGAGCTGAACCTGAAATTTAAAGACGATTATTCGGTGGTTTTCAGGGTATTTAACGAAGGTGTTGCATACCGTTTCGAAACCCGCATAAAAAACCAGGTTACAGTGGTTGATGAAAAGGCAGATCTGAATTTTTCAGGCAATTTTTCAGTTCTTTTTCCTGAAGAAGAATCATTTATATCGCACAATGAACGAAGCTATCTTGATGAATCGATTGCTGCAATCGCCAGTGGACGTTTTTGTTCTCTGCCAGCGCTCGTCAAGGCTTCAAACAATATAAAAATCGGTATTACCGAAGCCGATTTGTACGATTATCCCTGCTTGTTTTTAAAAGGAACCGGAAAAAATTCATTTGTCAGCAAGTTCCCAAAGGCTGTTTTGGAAGCTGTTCCTGCCCAAAAAAGACCTGACTGTAACCAGGAAATTGTAAAAGAAGCCAATTATATTGCGCTTACCGAAGGAACAAGGAATTTTCCTTGGAGGGTCTTTATGTTGTCGAGAAACGATGTAAAATTGATTGAGAACCAAATGGTTTTTCTTTTGTCGCGTCCGAATAAGGTAGAAAAAACCGATTGGATAAAACCCGGACAGGTTGCCTGGGACTGGTGGAACGATAACAATATTCGCGGAGTTGATTTTAAATCAGGATTTAATACCGATACTTACAAATATTACATTGACTTTGCCGCTGACTACGGACTGGAATACATTATTCTAGACGAAGGCTGGTCGGTTACGACTACGAATTTGCTTAAACCCAACAACGAGCTTAATTTGGAAGAACTTGTAAGTTATGCCAAATCGAAAAACGTAGGAGTAATTCTATGGTTACTCTGGGGGCCTCTCGATCGTGAAATGGAAACTATTCTTGATCAGTTTAAAAAATGGGGCGTGAAAGGAATCAAAGTTGATTTCATGCAGCGCTGTGATCAGTACATGGTAAATTTTTACGAAAGAGCGGCCCGCGAGTGCGCCAAACGCGAACTGTTGATCGATTATCACGGTGCTTTCAAACCTGCCGGTATGTTGCGAGCCTATCCGAACATTGTAAACCACGAAGGCTTGAAAGGAATGGAAAACAACAAGTGGTCGACGCTGATCACTCCGGCGCACGATGTTACATTGCCGTTTACCCGTATGCTTGCCGGCCCGATGGATTATACTCCCGGTGCAATGTTGAATACACAGGAAAAAGATTATTCAATTTCATGGTCCAATCCGATGAGCCAGGGAACCCGGTGTCATCAGGTTGCTATGTACGTGGTGTACGAAGCTCCAATCCAAATGCTGAGCGATAACCCGTCGAACCTGCGCAAAGAAGACGAAACGGTAAAATTCATCAGTAAATTACCAACTGTTTGGGACGAAACCATTGGCTTGGATGGAAAAGTAGGCGAATACATTGCTGTTGCCCGCAAAAAAGATAATATCTGGTACTTGGGAGCAATGACCAACTGGGATGAACGGGAACTGGAAATCGATCTTTCATTCCTTGGCGAAGGAAAGTACGAATTGGAAATCATGCAGGATGGCATCAATGCAAATAAATCGGCGCGCGATTACAAAAAACTTACTATTGAGAAAAACTCAGGTAGCAAATTGAAAATCCAAATGGCAAAAGGCGGAGGCTGGGCTGCGATTTGTACAAAAAAATAAAGATAAAAACGTTGTCCATAATAACGTATTTGTTTGAATAACCAATAAAACCTAGTGAAACATGAGAAGAGCGGTCAGGAATGATCGCTCTTTTTTTGTGGCATATAATTTGTAACTAATAATTTAGTTTTAAAACTAAAATTTTAGTTGTGATATTGTTTTTGGAATTCCATGATCACAGTTTTTAACCAAAATGTTGTTTTATGGGTCAATGAAAGAATCGAAACCTAAAAAATGGGATAGCGGTTGTTATAACTGATAATATTGGAGATTAACGATCAATAATTGACGATTGGCGAAATATCGGAAATCCAGTATCTGTCATCCTAAAACCTCTGTCTTTTCAGAAAATAAACTACTCAGTTAGTTCAATAACTACTGTTTTAGTTAAATTTGGCTTGATCTTTGTGTTTTTGAAAATGAATTTAAAACCAGACTATTATGGCACGCGAACTTACCAGGGCGGAAGAACAAGTAATGCAGATTTTATGGGAACTTGATAAAGCATTTGTGAAAGACATCGTTGAGCAGATGCCTGATCCAAAACCTGCCTACAATACTGTTTCAACGATTGTCCGCATTTTGGAAAAAAAGGGTTTTGTTGGTTACAAAGCTTTTGGAAAAACCCACCGCTATTTTCCGCTCATGAGCAAAAAGGAATACACCCGTTTGTATATGAATAGTTTCATTAAGAATTATTTCAGTAATTCGTTTAAAGAGATGGTTTCTTTTTTTGCAAAGGAAGATAATATGAGTATTACCGAACTGGAAGATTTGATGAAAGAAGTAGGTAAAGATTTGGACGACAATAAAAAGCCGGAATTATGAACAACTTTGTAAATTATATTATCGAGTCGGGGATCAGCCTCGGGTTGTTTTCCCTGGTTTACTTTGTTTTTCTCCGGAACGAAACGTTCTTCAAAGCAAATCGTTTGTTTTTGCTTTTTTCGGTTATCTTTTCCAGCGTGCTGCCACTTTTGCACCTGAAGGTCTTTCTGCCGGGAAATTCAGTATTAACCGTTGGCGTTGGGAACGGTTCCGGCAATATGCTCGAAAGCGTAACTGTATTCAGCTCCAGCCTGACTGGTTCTCTGGTCGATTTCATTCTTTCGAGTCAGATGATTGTATTGGGTTACCTGATTGTAGTTTTTGTATGTATAGTTTTACTTGTTTTCAGGATACTGCAAATTGTAAAAGTCATCCGTAACAGTGAGGTGGTATCCAAAATGGGAGTAAAATTTGTTTACATTGAAGAAGATTCAAGCCCGTATTCGTTCCTCGGTTACTTGTTTGTGAGCCGGAACCTTGAAAATAAACCAGGTTGGGAAAAAATGCTTGCACACGAGTTGGAACATATCCGCCAGGGACACACGGTGGATATATTGATACTCGAACTGATCAGCCTCTTTCAGTGGTTCAACCCTTTTTTCTGGATGATGCGAAGGGTAATTAAGGAAAACCACGAATACATGGCCGACCGGGCGGTATTAAATAACGGAGTGCCTGTTGATTTGTACAAGCAGATTTTGGTCAGTCAATGGGTGGGCAATCAGTTTTCGGTTGCCAATAATTTCAATTCATCTCTCATTAAATTACGATTAAAAATGATGACTAAAATAAAATCTTCGAAACTGGCCGGTCTTCGCTATATCAGCGGTGGAATTATGGCGATTGCATTGTTGTTGGTTTTTGCCTGTGAAAACAAAAAGCATCTTGTTTCCGGAAATGAGATAAATATTCAAGGAAAGGGTATTCAATTATCAGATACGAAGAATGTACCTCTCTTTATTATTGATGGAGAATTGTCTAGCGAAGATGCTTTTCGGAAACTTAACCCATATGATATAGAATCGATTACCGCATCGAAACAAAACGCAGCCTTCGTTAATAAATATGGGGAAAAGGCAAAAGATGGCATTATTAGAATTATTACGAAAGCTAATAAAATGAATAATGTAGATAACGATGTTTTTATAATTGTTGAAGAAATGCCGAAATTTTCTGGAGGGGAAGATGCTTTACGGACATTTATAGCCAAAGCTGTAATATATCCTGAAATTGCAAAGAAAAACAATATTCAGGGGAAAGTTTATGTGACTTTTGTCGTGGAAAAAGATGGTTCAGTTGGCCGGGCTAAAATTGCAAGGGGCGTCGATACTTCGCTTGACAAAGAGGCATTGCGTATTGTAACCAGTTTCCCAAAATGGATTCCCGGTAAACAACGGGGTGAAGCTGTTGCTGTTCAATATACAATTCCTGTGAATTTTGTATTACAATAGTTTTATAGGGGAACTTCGCGGTTGCGAGGTTTCCCCTTTTGTTCCTGATAGAAGAATGAGCTACTTGTAACCAACTTAAAAATTACGATTTACGAAATTCAAAACAATAAACTAAAGTAACTGCAATCAAGTTGCAAAATTTTAACCTTTAATCAAAAAAAGCCATGATTCAGAAAGCTATCTTTTGCCTTTTGTTAATTGCCCCTTTTATTTCTTTTTCACAGGAAAAAATCGATCTTTTAATCCTGAATAAGAATTATTCCGGGGCTCTAAAATTAATTGACAGTCAGCTTACACAGCAGCCCGATGCAGGTTTGTTTTTCAAAAAAAGTATGGTTTTGAAAAAGCAGTTGCTGTATCCCGAAGCGTTGCAACAACTTGATGAAGCCCTGAAAATCGATTCGCTGAACGTGGATTACCTTGCTGAACGGGCTGATTTCTACGAGTCGCTGGGCAATTACGATTTATCGATAAAAGATTACAAAGAAGCATTGGCTATTCAGCCGAACGATTTGTCAATAAAACTTGATTTGGGACAACTCTATCTCCGAGTTAATAATTACAAAGATGCTGTTAAAACATTTGAGGAAATTTATGCGGTTGACTCTACCAATGTGATGTTTAACAAGTACTATGCAATGGCTGCATTCAAGGCGAAAATGAATAAAGAGGCAATAACTTTATACGAAAAATATTTGGTTCAGAATCCAAATGACCTGGGTGCATACTTGAATCTGGCCAATGTATATGGTGAACTGAAAAATGAAACTGACGGGTTCAAAACATTATTTCGTGCCAGAGAAAAATTTCCCAATAATAAAACCGTCGATTTGAAACTGGCAAACTCCTTTTTTGCGGCAAAAAAATATGATGGGGCATGCTGGTTTTATAAAGAATACATGGAAAAATATGATACGACCATGCCGATTTTGATGAATTATGGCATTTGTTTGTACCACACAAAGAACGAACAGGAAGCAATAAACGTACTGGAGGTATGTTACTCGGCGAATCCCAACGATCCATATATCAATTTTTATCTGGGGGTAAGTCATAAAAAGCTGGCAAACTACGATTTGGCAGTCAAATATCTCGATTTTGCCATTTATATTTCTTTGCCCGAATTTTTGCCTGAAATGTACCATCATCTGGGGCAGGTGTATGGAAACATGCATGAGTTCGAGAAGTCGATTGAGGCATTGAATAAAGCCTATGAACTAGACAACCGGAAAGTGGAAGTTCTGTTTGAGATTGCCACCACGTATGAAAAATATAATTTCAATACAACAATGGCCCTCAATTATTACAGAACCTATTTGCTGGAAGCAGGTGAGGGAGCGCAGAATGCCGATTATGCCCTTAACCGCATGAATAAAATAAAAGAAGAACTGTTTTTTAAGAAGTAACGAAACACAATTCATGTATAAAAACGAACAGATCCGATGATTTCTAGCCATCGGATCTGTTCGTTTTTATAGGTTCAGTTATTCTTGATTAAAAATTCACACAAGCCGGGTCGTTAGTTAAAAGTTTAAATTATTTTTATGCAACTAAACAGATTCAATTTTGAGAAACGATAATCGTTTGGTCTTCGTGATGCTTTTCATTGAATCGAAAATGTTTTTCGTTCTCAATTTTTAAATCGGAAACAGAAATCATGCAGTTTTTTAAACTTTTACCTATATTCAATGAAATTGATCTCATCAGGGAACAGGTTCATAAATTGGATGAATACGATCCTTTAACATCGATTATTAAAGAGCGGTTTAAACTTGAAGTAGCGCGGCATTTAACTTCGTTGACACAGCCTGACGACGATGAAACAATTCAATCTTCGGAACCTGTTTCTACCAGTGAAAAGGAGTACTATCAGGAGGTCGGTTTAGAACATGCCATTACGCAGCTTTTTTTCGATTTGACGAATGGAAAGTTTGACGGGGTACATGTGGTTTTGCTTTATGAAATGCTGTTTCATTCATACGAAGAAAATCAGGATGCAAAAAATCATAGTATTCAGGTTATCGATGAGCTTTTGCAGTGGTTTCAGGAGCAACAAAACACAAAACGGGAACATCCGCTTGAACTGGCGGCAACATTTCATCATAAATTTAGCATCGCCAATTTGTTCAACGATGGCAATGGCCGGGTAGGACGATTGCTGCTGAACGTTATTCTGTTGCGTCACGATTATCTTCCGATATTGGTGTTGCCGACCGAACGAAACCTTTATTACGAAACACTCCAACATGCTGATCAGGGAAATATGAACCCGTTGGTTCAATTCATAGCGAACAAGGAGCTTCAAACCTTACAGGATTTTGTAAATAGTTCAGGTTATTTGTCGGTGTTGGGAAAATACGAGCTGGAAATGCAGTTGAAGCAGCTGAATGGCAGCGAAAAGTGTATTGTGCTTACCGAAGATAGCGACACCAGTGGTTTACTGGGTTTTGTACTCGAGGCTTCAGGATTTAAAATGAACGAAACCAACATTATTTCATACGAAGGCTGCTCGAAACTTAGTTCTGCGAACCTCTTTTCTGTTTTTGTGAAGGAGAAGATGCCGCATGTGAAAATTGTTGTTCATCGCGACCGCGACTATCTCACGGCAGATGAAATTAACGATATAGCCAATCAGTTTCGACGAATTGATGTGCATTTTTTTGTGACACTTGGAACCGATATAGAGAGTCATTTTCTTAATGCAGAACATGTACATACCTGCCACCCGACACTTTCGGCAGCCGAAGCTGCCAAGTTGGTGCAGCAATGTATGTACGACACGCGCGAAAAATCGATTGATATGTTGCGCAAAAAAGAATTTGGTGGTTCGAGCAGCTCAAAACATACGCATTTGAATGATGCATTGAAACAGGTGGTCGATCAAAGTTTATTTCGGTTTACGCATGGTAAAACGGCACTTCGAATTCTGCAACGATTGATTAATCAGAAGATTCAGCAAAAATCGAAGATCGAATGTTGTTCGCCATACCTTTCAAATCCATATTTGACGACTATCGCAAAGAAAATCTGGAGAAATAAATAAAGAACTGCAATCATAAAACAGGAGAAGGCTACTATGATCAAGCGAAATCATGTTCAAACCATCGTGAAGGGCGACAAGCGCATCGTGCGGGGCTGGGTGATGTACGATTGGGCCAATTCGGTATACCAGCTTACCATTGCATCAGCTATTTTCCCCATCTATTACAACACAATAACCCGTACGGGCGACGATTTTACCATCTCCTTTTTTGGCGCTCCGGTAATTAATACGGTACTTTATTCATGGGCGATTGCCGCAGCTTATTTGCTGGTAGCCATCATGTCGCCATTGTTTTCATCGATGGCCGACTACACCGGGCGGCGAAAAGGTTTTATGCGGGCGTTTACACTGATCGGGGCTACTGCATGCGGAGCTTTGTTTTTCTTCGATAAAAACCATATCGAACTGGGAGTAATTGCATTTACCTTGGGAACGATTGGCTACGGCGGAAGTATTGTGTTCTATAATTCATTTTTACCGGTCATTGCCGAACCCGAAGACCAGGACCGCATCAGTGCGCGCGGGTATTCGATGGGGTATTTGGGAGGAGTTGTTTTGCTTCTCTTCAACCTGCTGATGATTATGAAGCCTGATTTATTTGGTATTGCTGCCGATAGCTCTTTACCGGCCCGTATTTCGTTTGTGACTGTTTTTATCTGGTGGATCGCGTTTTCGCAGATTACTTTCAGCAGGCTACCCAAATATACTTTCCGAAAAAGAATAAAAAGAGACTCGGTATTTACCAATGGATACAAGGAATTGCAAATCGTATTCAACCAAATCCGGAAGTCGTATAAACTTACCATGTACCTGACTGGCTTTTTCTTCCTGATGATGGGTGTATTGACCACCATGTTCATGGCTGCTACGTATGGCGAAAAGGAATTAGGACTGAAGGAAAATGTGCTTATTCCTACGATCCTGGCTATACAGTTGGTTGGAATGTTGGGCGCATCGATGTTCGCCCGGATTTCCGAAAAATTGGGAAACCTACGCGCCCTGATGATTACAGTAGCATCATGGACGCTTATTTGTGTGGGAGCCTATTTTATTACGAATTCCATTCAGTTTTTGATAGCTGCATTTTTTATCGGCATTGTAATGGGTGGCTCTCAATCATTGGCACGCAGCACGTATTCAAAAATGCTTCCTGCCGACACAACCGACCATACTTCATTTTTCAGTTTTTACGATGTCATGGAAAAACTTGCGACGGTGGCTGGTACTTTCAGTTTTGGAATGATTGAAGCGCTTACCGGTAGCATGCGTTTCTCTGTGCTTGCAATTACAGTGTTTTTTGTGCTCAGCTTATTTTTCATGTTGCTGCTATACCGGAGAACACGGATTGAGGCACGGGTTTAAGAAACTTCTCGGTTGAAATATATTTGGATATCATAATTCAATCCTCTTTTTGATTTCTATAACATTCCGCAGAAATAAGAAATATTCTTTAGCTTTGAAATCCTTTTACTTTCTTCCAAAACGTGGAAAATAAAGATTTTAAAATAGTATCGGGAATAAAAAGCGGAGATAAGAGAACTTTTGATCTCTTGTTCGATTCTTATTATAATAAATTATGCAGCTATGCAACATCAATTATCCACGATTCGGATGTTGTCGAAGATATTGTTCAGGATTTGTTTGCCGAAATCTGGGTCAACCGGAAGCAACTGAATATTAAATCTTCTTTCAGTGCCTACCTGTACCGGTCGGTTTACAATTCCTGCCTTGATCATTTGAAACACCTGAAAGTAAAAGATCGGCACCAAAGAGATATTTCTTTTCAAATACCTTCTTCGTTTAATGATAGCCTGATTTTTACAGAATTGCTTGAGAAAATGGAATCGTGTATTGAGCAACTTCCCGATCAGTGTAAAAAAATTTTCAGGCTCAGTCGTTTCGAAAATCTAAAATACAGGGAAATTGCCGAATTGTTACAAGTCTCTGAGAATTCGGTAGATACGCAGGTGCGAAGAGCATTGAATAAGTTGAAAAACGACCTGAAAGATTACCTGATTACCGTATTTTTTCTTTTTCTTCCGTTTTTTTAATTTTCCTGTCACGGAAAATCTCTGCCTTGTCGTCATGTATTCGAATTCGCAAAATTATGGATGCAAGGAATAAAAATATCAATGATCTTTTTTCAAAAGTACTGACCGAAAATGCTTCGGAAGATGAAATTCGGGAGTTTACAAACTGGCAAAACGAATTGGAGCAAAACCGGGCTGTTTTTCAGGAATACAAAAAGGCATGGGAATCAACCGGACTACTGAACAGTTTCGATCTTGAACGGGCAAAATTAATGACCGAGGTGAAAATTCTCGAAAAGCTGAAGGCTGCCCGTAGTTTCTTCTACTATTGGCAACGTGTTGCGGCCATCTTAATCATCCCGCTTTTAATCTTTTCGGCTGTATATTATTTCACAAATGAAACGATCGAAGTATCCACAACGTCTGAAATTGTTAAAACCCCTTATGGCGCCCGTACTTCGTTCGAACTTCCCGATGGTTCTGTTGCCTGGTTGAATTCAGGTTCTGAATTATCATACCCTCACCATTTTGGAAAGACCCGCGAGATAAATTTAGAGGGTGAAGTTTATCTCGAAGTAAAAAAAGGCAACAAACCGTTTATTGTAAAAACGAAATATGGCGAAGTAAAAGTTTTGGGGACGAAATTCAATGTCAGCGCTTTTCCCGGTGAACCTTTTAATACAACATTGGTCGAGGGGGCGGTGGCGATAAAAGAAAATACCAGTTCTGATGAAGTTATTTTGAAACCCGGATTTCAATATGTAGCAGAAAACGGGACATATTCGGTAGAAAAAGTTCAGCCCGAGATGTATACCTCGTGGAAGGACGGGAAGATGGTTTTTAGGCGCGAACCCTTCAGTTTGGTTGCCAAACGGCTCGAACGCTGGTTTAATGTCAGCATTAAACTGGAAGGGGAACCCATTAAAAACCTTTGGTATACCGGCACCATTGAGATGGAATCGTTTAGCGAGGTGTTGGAACTGATAAAAAATACAACGCCCATCGATTATTCGTTTGATTCACAAACCCGAATATTAACTATAACTGCAAAATAGTATGTCATAAAAAAGGAAAAAATTATTAAAAAAAGAGATGGAAACTGGTCCTTTCCACCTCTTGCACATTCTGATTCAAAACGAGTAGTATCAAATCAAAACATTCAAAATTATGAAAAAAAAACGAAGTACACAGGGGCTGCATCCTTGTTCATGTATTATTTTATTGAAAATGAAACTAACAGTCTTTCTTCTTTTGATTACAGTATTTAGCGGTTGGGCAATTGACGCATATTCCCAATCGACCCGGCTGACTATTAAAATGGAGAACTCTTCCATTGAAAATGTCCTCCTCAATATTGAAAATCAAAGTGAATACCGTTTTTTTTATAACGGAAAAATTGATGTAGATAAAAAAATATCAGTTAGGTGTGAAGAAAAATTGGTAACAGAAGTGTTGAATGACATTTTTGAAGGTACTAACATTCGGTATAAAGTTATGGGACGTCAGATTTCCCTTTCGGCAGATGGTCTGGGATTGAATAGTGTGCAAAAGGAAGGAAATGTTTCCGGTAAAGTGACAGACTCTTCCGGCATCCCACTTCCGGGGGTAACAGTAGTTGTGAAGGGTACTACAAACGGGATAATAACCGACACCGACGGGAATTATTCGCTGACAAAAGTTCCGAAAGATGCAATGCTGGTATTTTCTTTTGTAGGAATGAAAAGCCAGGAAATAAATATCTCGGGAATGACATCTCTTAACGTGAAGATGGAAGAAGGATCCATAGGCTTGGAAGAAGTTGTAGCCATTGGCTATGGTACATTAAGAAAGAAGGATTTAACCGGCTCTGTTGCCAGTGTAAGGTCGGATGAATTACAGGATAGACCCAATGTTTCTTTGATGGAATCTCTCAATGGGGCTATTGCCGGGTTAAATATTGGTCAGGTTAACCAGGCAGGACAGGAACCGGACTTGTCGATCAGAGGCAGAACCTCTATTTCTGGAGAACAAAGTCCGTTGATCGTTCTGGATGGGGTTATCTTCAGGGGAAATATTATTGACATCAATATGAATGATGTTGCTTCAGTCGACGTTTTAAAAGATGCAAGTGCAGCTGCAGTTTATGGTTCTCAGGCTTCTAACGGTGTAATCATTATTACAACAAAAAAAGGGAATACGATTGGGAAGCCAGTTATAAATTACACTGGCAGTTACTCATTTCAACAACCTTCGGTGAAAATTCTACCGGAAACACCTGAAGATTTTATAAAAAGGGTGTTGGCTGGTTATTTTTTAACCAGTAGGACGGCGGAATCCGGTTATTTGGATCCCAATCCAAATTTTAATATCAATACGATATTTCACACCAATGAAAATTTATGGGCTTATGAAAACGGAATTACTACCGACTGGTATAATATTCTGACTAAAACACCATATACTCATACTCATAATTTGTCTCTTACCCAAAAAAATGAAAGTAGTAATTATTTTATGTCGATAGGGTATACAGATGTGGGCGGTTATTTTACAAATGAAGATTACAACCGTTGGAACGCGAGGATCAATATCGATAATTCCATTACGGACTGGCTGAACGTAGGCATCCAGACTTTTATGACTTCCAGTGATTATTCAGGCTACCAGATGGACTTGGGTCTAAGGTATCAAACCAACTGGTATGCCCCGGCTTATGATGCAAATGGTGAGCTTGTTGATTCTCCTGTGGGAACAGGTATCAACCCCTACTATTATATGGAAGCCGATGATTTGAACAAGAGGCTCGAATTGTTTGGCAATACCTATGCTGAAATTAAGTTTCCTTTTCTTAAAGGCTTATCTTTTAAAACCAATTTCAATATCAATTATCGAACCACTAGCCAATATTCCTTTCATCCATGGGCCAGCGGTTTTCTTGGGGAAGGTAGTAAACAGGAAACCAGACGGACAGATTGGACTAATGACAACATCCTTTCATATAAAAGAACATTTGATAAAAAGCACAAGGTAGATGTTACTTTAGTATATGGTGAAGAAAAAAGAGTTAATACCGGTACCACGGCATCTGCTTCTAATTTTGCTTCACAGGAACTGGGGTATAACAGGCTACAGTCCGGAGATGCTTCATTGCAAACGGTCAATTCAAGCGCATGGGAAGAAGCCAGCCTTTACAATATGGGGAGGTTGTTCTATAGTTATCAGGATAAATACATGTTTACCGGTACTATCAGACGGGATGGTTTTTCAGGATTCAGCGAGAAAAACAAATTTGGCTATTTCCCTTCTGCAGCAATAGGCTGGATTGTTTCGGAAGAACCATTCTTCAAAAATAAATTAGACTGGTTCAATTATCTTAAGTTAAGGGCAACGTATGGTGCAAACGGGAACCGTACGGTTGGCAGGTACCAAACGCTGGCTGTAGTCGGTGGCAATTATAATTATGTGAATGGTAGTGTACCGCTTTACACCCAGTCGATCACAAGTTTGGAAAGCGCCGATTTAAAATGGGAAACGACAACCGGTGTCAATGTTGGGCTGGACTTTGCCGTATTAAAACAACGGCTTAATGGTTCGGTTGAATATTATAACAACAATACCTTTGATCTGCTTTATAATGTAGATATTCCTTCCATTTCCAGGTATGCAACTTTCCCGACTAATTTAGGGAAAATCCATAATTATGGGATTGAGGTTTCCCTGAACTCAATTAATATTGAGAAAAATGATTTTAAATGGGAGTCGGGGCTTGTGTTCTCGTTGAACCGCAACGAATTGAGAGAATTGCTTGGAAGGGACGACAACGGCGACGGCATTGAGGATGACCTGATTTCTGAAGAACTGTTTATCGGCGAGCCCCTTAGTGTGGTCTATGACTATCTTACATCTGGAAAGATGTACCAGCTTGGAGATGTCAGACCATCCACTGCTGATGTTGGTACCTATATAATTGACGATTTGGATCCGGATGGAGTTATTAACGAACTGGATAAAACGATATTGGGTTATAGGGACCCCGCGTACCAGTTTAGTATTAATAATAAATTCCGCTATAAAAACTGGACATTCTCCATTTTTATAAACTCGAAACAAGGAGGGGAGAAATATTACATGGGGGCTGATAACATAAATACCTTCAATAGTTATGGTAATACAAATTTCGAACGCATAAATTTCCCTGCCGGAATGGACTTTTGGACACCTGAAAACCCCAATGCCAGGTACCAA